>OZ252297.1:872500-4729970 GCA_965250275.1 Paracoccaceae bacterium
TAAGGTAACACTTACTGGAGGGCCGAACCCACATCTGTTGAAAAAGATCGGGATGAGCTGTGCCTAGGGGTGAAAGGCCAATCAAACTCGGAGATAGCTGGTTCTCTGCGAAATCTATTTAGGTAGAGCGTCATCCGAATACCCCGGGGGGTAGAGCACTGGATGGGTAATGGGGCCCCACAGGCTTACTGATCCTAACCAAACTCCGAATACCCGGGAGTACTAGATGGCAGACACACTGCGGATGCTAACGTCCGTAGTGGAGAGGGAAACAACCCTGACCTCCAGCTAAGGCCCCTAATTCATGGCTAAGTGGGAAAGCAGGTGGGACGACCAAAACAACCAGGAGGTTGGCTTAGAAGCAGCCATCCTTTAAAGATAGCGTAACAGCTCACTGGTCTAAATAAGTTGTCCTGCGGCGAAGATGTAACGGGGCTCAAGCCATGAGCCGAAGCTGAGGATGCCGTAAGGCATGGTAGCAGAGCGTAGTGTGACATAATTCCATGTCTCCTTAGCGGGTTCGCCCGCATTGGAGACGCGGAGTTTTCTGTGAAGCCGGCGCGTGAGCGATCCGGTGGAGAGATCACTAGTGAGAATGATGACATGAGTAGCGACAAAGAGTGTGAGAGACACTCTCGCCGAAAGTCCAAGGGTTCCTGCTTAAAGCTAATCTGAGCAGGGTAAGCCGACCCCTAAGGCGAGGCCGAAAGGCGTAGTCGATGGGAACCAGGTTAATATTCCTGGGCCAGGAGGATGTGACGGATCATGAAGGTTGTTTGCCCTTATCGGATTGGGCAGGCCGCTGATTGGTTCCTGGAAATAGCCCTCCATGAGATCGTACCCTAAACCGACACAGGTGGACTGGTAGAGCATACCAAGGCGCTTGAGAGAACGATGTTGAAGGAACTCGGCAAAATACCTCCGTAAGTTCGCGAGAAGGAGGCCCAGTTTCTAGGCAACTAGTGGCTGGGGGCACAAACCAGGGGGTGGCGACTGTTTATTAAAAACACAGGGCTCTGCGAAGTGGCAACACGACGTATAGGGTCTGACGCCTGCCCGGTGCCTGAAGGTTAAAAGGAGAGGTGAGAGCCTTGAATTGAAGCCCAGGTAAACGGCGGCCGTAACTATAACGGTCCTAAGGTAGCGAAATTCCTTGTCGGGTAAGTTCCGACCTGCACGAATGGCGTAACGACTTCCCCGCTGTCTCCAACATCGACTCAGCGAAATTGAATTACCTGTCAAGATGCAGGTTTCCCGCGGTTAGACGGAAAGACCCCGTGCACCTTTACTACAGCTTCACACTGGCATCAGGCCATGCATGTGCAGGATAGGTGGTGGGCTTTGAATCAGGGACGCCAGTCCCTGTGGAGCCTCCCTTGAGATACCACCCTTGCATCGCTTGATGTCTAACCGCGGTCCATCATCTGGATCCGGGACCCTGTGTGGCGGGTAGTTTGACTGGGGCGGTCGCCTCCTAAAGCGTAACGGAGGCGCGCGAAGGTTGGCTCAGAGCGGTCGGAAATCGCTCGTTGAGTGCAATGGCAGAAGCCAGCCTGACTGCGAGACTGACAAGTCGAGCAGAGTCGAAAGACGGCCATAGTGATCCGGTGGTCCCGAGTGGAAGGGCCATCGCTCAACGGATAAAAGGTACGCCGGGGATAACAGGCTGATACTGCCCAAGAGTCCATATCGACGGCAGTGTTTGGCACCTCGATGTCGGCTCATCTCATCCTGGGGCTGGAGCAGGTCCCAAGGGTACGGCTGTTCGCCGTTTAAAGAGGTACGTGAGCTGGGTTTAGAACGTCGTGAGACAGTTCGGTCCCTATCTGCCGTGGGTGTAGGATACTTGAGAGGAGTTGCCCCTAGTACGAGAGGACCGGGGTGAACGATCCACTGGTGGACCTGTTGTCGTGCCAACGGCAGTGCAGGGTAGCTATGATCGGACAGGATAACCGCTGAAGGCATCTAAGCGGGAAGCCCCCCTCAAAACAAGGTATCCCTGAGGGCCGTGGTAGACCACCACGTCGATAGGCCAGAGATGTAAGCGCGGTAACGCGTTCAGTTGACTGGTACTAATGGCCCGATAGGCTTGATTTGATCCAGTAAAAGCCAGGCTTTTACAGCAAAATCAAAAGCATACATCACATGAACATGTGCGAGACTTGGAATTCAGAGGGTTTTTTCGGTTTGGTGGTCATAGCGCAAGCAAAACACCCGGTCCCATCCCGAACCCGGCAGTTAAGTGCTGTAGCGCCGATGGTACTGCGTCTTAAGGCGTGGGAGAGTAGGTCACCGCCAAACCTAAAAAGCCGTCTGAATTTGTATCTCTCTGACGATGCACCCCACACGACATGCCGCCCTTTGGGGCGGTTTTTTTGTCCAGACATATCTCCGGTTTCGCTGCAGCGCCGCCTACCAGGTTCCCGCACGTTGCGCTGATCGTGCGTTGATTCCGGGCGGCGCCCCTCAATCTCAACCAAAAGCTGAGCGAATTCCCATCAACGCAAGCCAAAGGGCTTGATCGCCGTTTTTCATTGCCTCAACGTCAACCCAATAGAGATTGCTGTGTTGAGGTTGTTCCTGATGTTCCTGAGATTCTTGACGTGTTTGATGGTAGTTGTCCCGCTGGTGACCCAGGCGAGGGAAATCACATTTGGCAATGATGGCAGACCGTTGCTGCCCACGGGTACAATCGTCGAAACACCCCTGATCCCACAGTTCGATTGGTCAATGGCAGATCGGTACGGCCCGACTGTCGATGCGAACGACAACGACATTGTCGATTTGCCGAACATCCGAGAATATGTCCTGAACCGACCGCATGTCGTCAATCTTGGGAATGGCTGCACCTGTCAGTCACCGAACGCGGCGATATGCAACGAAGAGCCGGCCCGGTTCCAAGTGCGCTTCGACGCCAGCACGTCACGGCCTGCGGCGTTTGAAGTTGTTCAAAAGACGAGGGAGCAATTCAATCTCGAGTTTCAGGATCTGCTGAAAGAGACCGGCAAACGGCCAAGGGCTCAGATTGTCACCAAGCCAAGCCCTTTGCCGAGGCCATCATTCAAATGGTCGATTTACAGCATTGCAGACAATGCCGTCGTTCACAGGGGTGAAGGGCCGCTGACCCAAGCATGTCTGGTCGAAGGACCTCACCGGATCATCCTTAATGTGAAGCAAGGCAACACCTCTGAGACCCTGGTGAGGACGGCCGATATCGTCGATCATCTCATTGTTCTGCTGGGTGACAGCTTTGCTGCTGGTGAAGGTGCGCCAGAAGGGTTCTATGATTTTGATGTCCAGATCAAAGGAGAGCCTGTTGGTCCTATTTCCCGCGATCTCGACATTGTGGAACGCCTTGTTGGCAGTCCCGTTCGATGGGCGGATGACGGCATAAGCCGCGCCCAAACAGTCCTGATCGATCGGCACCAGGCGGAAGGACCCCAAAGCGACGTGCGCACAGTGACAGTGAAAGACGCCGAACCCTTCGCGCGCCATGACGTTACCATACTTGAAGAAGACGGGACCGAAGTGCGTCCTTTGTTGCGGTCCGAACGCGTTCGGGCCGAGCATCTCGTATCACATCGGTCTTCCTTTACCCACGCATCTCAGTTCGCGATCGAGCTCGAAGCAGCCAGTGACAAGTCTTCGGTGACATTTGTCAATCTTGCTCAAACCGGAGCAACGGTCGACACCGGTATGTTGGGGCCATATTCGGGCGCAACAAACGAAATCGACGACCATAAAATGCAGATGGACCCTCAGATTGATCAACTGAGAGCTCTGGTGAATGGCCGCTCCATTGATGACCTGTACATGTCAATCGGTGGGAATGATGTCGGGTTTGCCTATCTGATCACAGCGCTTATGGCAGGGTCAGGATCAGACAATGATTTCGATCAGATCATGCGGATGAGCGAAACCGGCGATTGGGGCAATATTGGCTGGGACTTCGTCTTTGGTGAGGCGCTCAAGAACCCGGAGACCGGGGAATTCCCGGCGACCAAAGGGTTCAACAACCTGGGCGGAGCTTATGCGAAGCTTGCGTCGCACTTCGATGCTATGCGCGACGATGGCCAATTGGGTGGCCCTGTCACTCTGATCACCCCGCCATTTTTTGGGTCGTCTCACAAAACCGGGTGGCAGGATTTGGGGGAAGGCGTGTTTGCTGCCGAAAGGATTGAACGGCTTGGGGATGCGGAGGCGCTGTATTGTGCCGAGAATGTTGACCCTCATCAGGAACCCAATGCGTTTGTGGGCACGGTTCAGACTGTGATCAGCGAATTCTCACCGCGTGAGTTCAAATGGGTGGACGAGAACATTTTTCCACGCCTTGTCGCGACAATGAAAGCAATTGCAGGTCAAGAAGAAGTTGATTGGGCCGTGATTGAGCAGGGCATGCTCCCCGGCCGACATGGGCTGTGCGGAACCCCTGCTTATCCACCGGTGGGGTTCGCGCCTTCTCATCCTGTAGACTACGATGCCGCGCGCGAAACTGGTCGGCGTTGGTACCGGTCATCAGACGAAGCAGCCGCGATACAGACCGGCGTCGAAATGACCAATCTGGGCATGTTTCACCCCAATGAACTTGGTTATGCCCATGTGCGGGAGTTGATCAAGGCGCAACATCCGGCCATGGCGATCGAGTATCCCGGGGCCCGTTTCGCGGACATCGACGACAGTATCTCGGAAGTTCAGGATGGGCCTGGGTTTTTTGCTGGGTCGCGCTCGTTCACCTTGGCCTCGCCTCAGGATGTCGCTCTTCTGAAAACAAGTGTTGGGGCGGGTCGGTCCGTCTTTTTTCGGGTGAACAGCTCACGCGGAGCGCCCTTAGTATTGCACCTCTTTGGAGAAAACGGGGCCCTCCTCGCGTCAACGTCGCCCGCGCATCAGGTCGACATGAACGCGCTGCGCAGCGTGTTTGAGCAGTTCAGTGGCCAGCGTGCGGACGATCAACTGGTGGTGGCGATGGCGCCAGTGCAATCGCATTTGGCCAACAACATCGTGTCAGTCCTGGGCGAGCAATCGCTACAATACAAATCAGACAGACAGCGCACGCTTTATCTGGCGGTGAGCGATGCTCGTAACGTTTGGTTTGATCCTATTACCGGCGGTGGTGACGATTGGAGTCTCAGCGGGACATCAGGAACAGTAGAAGTACAGTTTGTCGAATAGAGATAGCGGTTCAACCTTGCTGCTTTGGCCAAGGATACCCCCGCTTCCGCTGCTATCGCACCGCAATCGGGGTGCGTTTAGTTCGTAGATCTTGTGATCCGCGATCTGAGCGAAGACCTGAGTTTGTGACGCTTTGGGATCGATGCCGTTGAACATGGTGGTTTTGAGCGGCGAAGGCCTGATGACCATGGCCGTACAAACCGTAGCTGGACCAAGCCGCGCCCCATTGCTATCAGCGGCCTGAAATCAGGGGTGACATCTGAAGGAACCCCCGGACCAAACCCGCGAAACGATGAACGAATACAATGACCCCCAACACACGCATTGTTCTGTCCAGCGACCACGCCGCTATTGAGCTCCGTCAGGCGGTGGCGAGACACGCATCGGCAAAGGGCTGGGATGTGCTCGACATTGGTCCGGAGACTTCGGAAAGCACGCATTACCCAACACACGGTGAGGCCGCAGCCCGTCTTGTGGCATGTGGTGACTGCCGGTTTGGTATCATCCTGTGTGGCACCGGGCAGGGCATCATGATGGCTGCAAACAAGGTCCCCGGCATTCGGTGTGGCGTCTGCTCTGATACCTTTTCGGCGGGCATGATCCGGCAGCACAATGATGCCAACATGCTCTCGCTGGGTGCGCGCGTGGTGGACGAAGACCGAGCACTCCGGATTGTGGACGCTTTCCTGGAAGCCGAGTTTGAAGGCGGTCGCCATGCAACGCGAGTGGCAATGATCAACGCGCTCGAAAAGTGATTTCGCGCAGTGGGCTTAGATTGTTCGGGTGTCAGCCGTGGTATGCCGCGACGGTCTTAAGCGTAGAAAATCCATAGAGGGCCTCAAACCCCTTTTCCCGACCATGCCCGGATTTGCCAATGCCGCCGAACGGCAGTTCAACACCGCCCCCTGCACCATAGTTGTTGATAAACACCTGCCCTGATTTCAGTGCCTTGGCCAATCGCATCTGCCGCGCACCGTCACGGGTCCAGATACTGGCGACAAGTCCGTACTCGGTCCCATTGGCGATTTCGACAGCCTCTTCTTCGGTATCAAACGGGATCAACACCTGCACAGGTCCAAAGATCTCCTGCTGTGCGAGCGCATGATCAGGTGCAACATCGGCAAAAAGTGTGGGGCGCACATATGCACCGGCCTCGGGTGCCCCATCTGCCAGAGCGCCCTCTGCGGCAATTTCCAGATCCGCGCCTTTGGACAGAAATCCATTGACGATATCTTGCTGTCGCGTGGAAATCAGCGGCCCCACTTTCAGGTCTTCGGTGGCCGGTCCCACTGTTAGGCCGGCATAAGCTTCCGCCATGCGCGATTTCACATCTTCATAGACCGCACGCTGAACGAGGATGCGGGAGGAAGCCGAACAAGTTTGCCCCGCGTTTTGGATGCCGGCATTCACCAGGAAAGGGAGCGCCGCGTCGAGGTCGGCGTCGTTAAAAACGAGCTGTGGTGACTTCCCACCCAGTTCCAGCGTGACGGGTACAACGTTTTTTGCGGCTGCGGCCTGAACGAGGGCCCCCGTCGCAACAGAGCCCGTGAAACTGATGTGATGCACCCCGGGATGTCCGGCCAATGCAGCGCCGGCTTCGCCGCCGAGACCCGTCACGACGTTCAGTGCCCCATCCGGCAATCCGGCCTCCCGCGCGAGATGCGCAAACGCAAGGGCAGTCAGGCACGCCTCTTCGGCAGGTTTCAAAACCGCCGCGTTGCCCATTGCCAACGCGGCTCCGACGGAACGGCCGATGATTTGCATGGGGTAGTTCCAGGGAACGATGTGGCCGGTAACGCCATGCGGCTCACGCAGTGTATAGACCGTGTACCCATCAAGATAAGGGATGGTCTCTCCCATGACCTTATCCGCAGCACCGCCATAGAACTCCATGTAACGGGCCAGTGCGATGGCATCAGCACGGGCCTGGGTGAGAGGTTTGCCAACGTCCAGCGCTTCGAGCGCAGCCAATGTGTCGGTGTGTTGCAAAACCAATTGGCCGATCCGGGTCAGGATGCGGCCTCGCTCCAGCGCCGTCATATGGCCCCACTCACCCTGCAGGGCGGCATGGGCGGCTCCCACGGCCGCATCGATGTCCACGGACGTCCCACGCGCAATCCTTGCCAGTTCCGTTCCATCGGAAGGGTTCGTCAGGCTCAGTGTATCCCCTCCGGCAGCGTGAGCCCAATTTGCCCCAATCAGGATGAGGGAAGGGTCAAACCAAAGTGGGTCAGACATGCTGTGCGTTCCTTTCGAGATGGTCCAGCGCGGGCAAGCGCGGGGCGGCATCGATCAGAGTTCTGGTATAGGGATGAGATGGGTTGGAAAAGACCTGTTCGGTTGGACCCTGTTCGACAATTTCTCCGGCCTGCATCACCAGGACGCGGTCCGTGACCGTTCGCACCACACTCAGATCATGACTGATGAACAGATAGGTTAGACCATAAGCGCCACACAGCTCTGCCAACAAATCGAGAATCTGCGCCCTGACCGAGACGTCGAGCGCGCTTACGGCCTCATCGAACAAGATGAGTTCAGGTCGGATGATGAGCGCCCGCGCAATCGCGATCCGCTGGCGTTGACCGCCCGAAAACTCATGGACGTATTTGCGGGCATCAGAGGGCTGCAGACCAACCGCGCGCAGGGTTTCGTCGATCAGAGCGCTGCGATCAGAGCCTTTGGGCGGGTTGTCCAGGAGGTGAAAGGGCTCGGTGATCAGCCGGTCCACACGATGACGCGGGTTGAAGCTGCCAAACGGGTCCTGAAAGACCACCTGCATCTTGCGCCGCACCGCCAGATTGGGTCGGTGTTGAGTATAGACCGGCGCACCATCCAGCAGGATTTGCCCTCCCTGGGTTTGTTCCAGCCCCAGTATCGCGCGGGTCAGTGTGGACTTCCCGCACCCGCTTTCTCCCACCAGTCCGAGCCGCTCCCCCCGATTGAGGGTGAAGCTGACGCCGTTCACGGCCCGGTACGTCTCGGCAGGACCAAAGAGGCTCTGCCGCGGCAACCGATAATCGCGCAGGACACCCTGAACCTGCAGCAGCGGCGTTGGAGGTGGTGCGGTCGGGAGCGACACCTGATGCCCCGAGGCGGCAAAGAGCATCTTGGTGTAATCGTGCTGCATGTTGGCCAGCAGATCATCCGTAGCGCCTGTTTCGACAACCTCGCCATACCGCATCACAACAATCCGGTCCGCCATGTCCGCAACAACTGCAAGGTCGTGGGTGATCATGAGCAGACCCATGCCGTAATCTGCTACCAACCCTTTGAGCAGATCGAGAATTTGCGCCTGCGTGGTGACATCAAGGGCCGTCGTGGGTTCGTCCGCGATGAGAAGTTTCGGGCGCAGCGCGATCGCCATCGCGATCACAACCCGCTGTCTTTGCCCGCCTGAGAGTTCGTGAGGAAACCTGTCGAGTGGAAAACGCTCCGCCGGTAGCCCGACCCGGTCCAAGACCTCGCGCGCGCGCGCCCTGGCATCAGCGCGGCCCATAGCTTTGTGCACCAGGATGGTCTCCGCAACCTGATCTCCGATGGTTTTGACCGGGTTAAGCGCCGTCATCGGCTCCTGAAACACCATTCCGACGTCGTTGCCGCGAATGCCGCAGAGTTGCGCTTCGGTCGAGGCGTGAAGATCCGTGCCGTCCAGCAAAAGCTCACCATCTGCGTTTGCACCGTTCGGCAGCAATCCCATGACCGCCAGTGCGGTCATCGACTTGCCGGATCCGCTCTCTCCTGTCACAGCTACGATCTCGCCGGGCTCAACGGACAGTGACACATCCTTCAAAACGCGGTTGCCATGGATCGAAACCGAAAGAGCGTTGATGTTCAGCAGGGTCATGAGCGCGCCACCCGCAACCGTGGGTCCAGCCAGTCCCGCAGGCCGTCGCCCATCAGGTTCAGCCCCAGCACCGTCAGGATGATCGCGATGCCCGGCATCAGCGCAAGATGGGGCGCAAAGCTGACCATCGTCTGCGCATCGGCCAACATGCGGCCCCAACTGGGTGTGGGGGGCTGAGCGCCGAGTCCGACATAAGACAACCCGGCCTCCGCCAAAATTCCGAGGCTGAACTGTATGGTCCCCTGCACGATCAGAAGGTTGGTGACGTTTGGCAAAATGTGCTCGACCGAGATGCGCGCGGCGGATTTGCCAGAGACCCGCGCAGCCAGGATGAACTCCCGCTCCCAAAGGCTCAGCGCTGCACCGCGCGTGATGCGGGCAAAGACCGGGATATTGAAAATCCCGATTGCGATGATGGCGTTAACTGCTCCGGCGCCGAATACCGCCGTGATCAGGATTGCAATCACCAGAGATGGGAAGGCAAAAATCAGATCGTTCCCGCGCATGATCAGTTCATCGGCCCAACTGCCCTTGCGCGCGGCCGCGGCAAGGCCGAGCGGCACGCCCAGTCCCATGCCGATGCCAACAGCCAGCAGTGCCACCGCAATGGAGGTGCGGGCCCCCACCATGAGCATGCTCAGGACATCGCGTCCGAAGTGATCTGTACCCAGCCAATGGGCACTGCTTGGGGGTTGCAGTTTGTCCGGGATGTTCAGCGCAGCGTAGTCATATGGTGTCCAGATGAAGCTGACCAGCGCGGCCAGCACAAAGATTGAAGACAGTCCAAGACCCAGCCAGAGCGATCGCTTCATGTTCTGGTCCTCAGTCTGGGATCGACGAGCGCATAGGCGAGGTCGACCAGAAAGTTCACCACGATCACCGCGAAAACCAGCAACATCACGACGCTTTCGACAACGATCAGGTCGCGGGAACTGATGGATTGGAAGATGAGGCGCCCCAACCCGGGGAGATAAAAGACCTGCTCGATGATGATGGCGCCCGCCATCAGGAACGCGAACTGAAGACCGATGATGGTCAGAACCGGAATGAGGGCGTTGCGCACCCCATGTCGCCATAGCGCCTGCCGACGGGTCAGGCCTTTTGCGCGCGCGGTGCGCATGAAATCCTCGCCCAGGATGTCCAGCAGTGAGGATCGCATGACTCTTGCCAGAATGGCCGCTTGCGGCAACGCCAGCGAAATCGCAGGCAGCGTCAAAGAGTGGATCGCAGGCCAGAATCCTGCATCCCACCCCACGAAGCCTCCGGCAGAAAACCATCCCAGATTGATTGCAAAGATCAGGACCATCATCATTGCGAACCAGAAGTTCGGGATGGCGACCCCAAGTTGTGTGGCCCCCATAACCGCAACATCGCCCGCGCGCCCCCGCCTGGACGCGGCATAGATACCTGCCGGGAACGCAATGAGAGTAGACAGGGTCAGCGCATAAAGCGCCAACGGCAATGACACCCACAACCGGTCAGCAACCATCTCGGACACCGGGGTTCGATAGGTGTAGGACGTCCCGAAATCTCCGGTGAGCATCCCTCCGACCCAATCAAGGTAGCGTTCCCATTTTGGGACGTCTAACCCCAGCTCGGTCCGTAACGCGGCCACAGTATCGGGTTGCGCGTTCACGCCCAGCATAAAGCTCGCGGGATCGCCCGGCGCCACTTCGATCACGAAGAAAATGACCAGACTGGCGACGGCCAAGCTGACCATCAGCGACAGAAGGCGTTTGAGGGTATAGCGCAGCATTGAGCGGAGCGTAGGGTGCGGTTTCCCGAGCGTCCAGCGCTATGCGCTGGGCCTATGCGCCATAGTCGTCATCACTCACATGCTCCAGCCAGGTTGCCGCGCTGTCGCCTTCTTTTTCCTGAATGGCCAGATGGATCATACCAGTCTCCGGGCCAGCGCCGTGCCAATGTTCTTCGCCGGGTGGGATCCACACGCTGTCACCCGCGTTGATCTGCTGCGGCGGCGTGCCCCTGAGCCCCACGCGTCCGGTGCCAGACAGCACGTGAAGGGTTTGGCCCAGGGGATGCGTGTGCCACGCGGTCCGGGCACCGGGCTCAAACGACACACGCAGCGCGTTGACCCGCGCCGGGTCGGGGGCATCGTTGATCGGGTCCATCCAAACGGTTCCGGTGAACCATTCGGAATTGGCCTTGGTGCTGGGACGGCTGCCGGTGCGCATGATTTTCATATGTCAAATCCCTTCGGTTTGGGTGTGGCCGCATGATGTTGTCCCGCGCGATGCCGCGAAAACGGTTCCACGCGGGAACGGCTGTTCAATGGTTGTTGAGCGTCGGAAGGTGGCCAGCGCTTTCGCGCAGGCGCGCGTCGGTCTTGAGGGTCTTGCGCAGCGCACGATACGCTGTTTCGGCGCGGCGCCACAAGTCGTCAGCCGCCGCTTTTGTTCCGGCGCTGTGCCATGTGAGGTCGAGCGGCGCTCTCACAGGGGCGAGCCTGTCGTGCGTCAACTGGGGGAAAAAAGACGACCAGTGTTCCAGCGCGTTGACGCTGTCCAGCAAATGCCGCTTCCGCAATGCGCGTCGCACTTCTCGGTAGGCATAAGGTTCAGACGCCTCCCACCGGTCGCGCGCGGTTTCGAATTGTTCGGCGGCCCATCCGCGGTAGCGCCAGACCAGAAAGAACGCGACGATGCCCAGAAGGATCAGAGGCCAAGTCGCCCGGAGGGTTGCCATCGTGTCGCGACCGATCGCAGCTGCTGCCGCGCCCTCGACGGCAAAGCTAGCCCCCGGCAGCGTGGCCGTTTCGACTTTGCCGGTGGACACATTGAACCAGTCCAGCGCGAGGTCCGGCAACGTTGCGGTGCCGTCGGCCTGCGCGACATAGGTGGTCTTTTCTGTCCGTGTCCCCGACAATACGCCGCGTTCGCTCACTTCTGAGACAGAAGGTTCGTCAGGATAGGCCCGCAGCGCGTCGGTCGATACATCAGGCATGAGTGCCGGGATGAGCACAGCCGTGGTCCCCGAGATGCTTGCGGTGATGGTGCGCGTGACCGCATCACCAACCTGCAGCGTTTCTGGTGCGTCCAGAACCTGTTCCAGCTTGAAGTCCTCAGCCAAAATCGGAGGGTTCAGGTTTCCCGCTTCGGCGGGGATGGTCGCGGAGAAAGAGATGGGATCCAGAGGCAGCGACACCTCAATCGGATCACCGCCGTCAGGATCAGCATAGGTGACCAGCACCGGCTGTGAGGGCAACTCGAAATCTCCAACCTGGAGCGGGTACAACCGATAGGCCCTCTGCACTCCGGCCCAGGTCTCGCCATCGATGCGCTCGCTGACGGGGCCGCTGGCGCGTTCGGGCAAACGCACCATCAGGCCCGGCACTTCGAAACTTGGAAAAACGGGAGGTTTCGGCAGAAATGTTGGAACCAACACCTGAATTCGGAGCACCAGAGGCTGGCCGACAATGACTGAGTCCTCCTCCAGCGACAGGGTCAGCCGTGGCTCGGTCTGGGCTGTTGCGGACACGGCCCAAAACAGCAAAAGGATGGTCAACAGGGCGCGGGTCATTCCTGACCCCTGTTTGTGTCCAACAGGAACCGGCTGCGCAGAAAGTCCCCCATATCGGTATCGATCGACTGCATCCACTGATCCGCTGTCAGCGGCGCGCTGCCTTGCTCGTCGGTGGCTACGATGGTCGTGTCTGCGCCCCGGTTTGCTTCGTTGTCAAACACTACATCGTCGGCTCCGATCCCTGCCGCTTCTCCGGTGTCGGATTGTTCGCGCGCGGACTCGACATATTCGACGATGGCCCGAGCAATCTCCAGATTGGTCTCCGCTTCTGGGAAATCCGGTTGTCGCTCCAGAGCTGTTTCGAAGGACCGCACAGCCGGGCGGTACTCGCGGTTGCGGATCTCGGCCATGCCTTGGGCAAATGCCGCGTCTGCGGTCGGGAGTTCTTTGTAAACCGCCACCGCTTCTTCGTAGCGTCCCGCCTTGTAGAGCGCATAGCCCTGCCACATCGGATCGACAAAAAGATCGGCGGCGCGCGCGTAGTCTTTGTTCTGAAAGGCTAGGCGCCCTTGTTGGTCCGGTGTCAGGAACCAGTCGACCCAGCCATCAGCCTGCGCGCGCCCTGGCACCTGTGTGAACATCAACGCCAGCACGATGACAGCCCAGCGCATGGTCCAGCCCCGGCGAAACCAGATTAACGTCAGCAGCGCTGCGGGCCAGGCCAACCACCAGGCGCGGTCATTCCACGCCAGCCGCTCGTCTCCGGCCAGCGCCGCCCTGTGGGCCGATCGCACCCGGCGTTCGATTGTCTGAATATCACTGTCGTCTGCGCTCAACCGCACAACGGTCGCTGTCGAAAGCTGATTCAGTTGCGGCAGGGTCACGTCTTCTGGCGCCGCAACAAGGATGACCAGCGGAGTCTGTGAGGCGTTCAAAGCGTTTACGTCGCCGGGCGCCAGATCATCCAGTACGAACAACACCGCACCCGGGCTCTCAGCCGTCGACAGGATCTCTTCTGACAGTTCAAGCGCGGCCGATGCATCCTGTCCTGTCTCAGGCATCACGGCAGGTGATAGCCCTTCCAGGAGGGGGCGAAGGATGTTGGGGTCCTCTGTCAGCGGCGACACGCGGTGTGCGGTGCCGGCATAGGCCACCAATGCGGTACGGGCGCCCGCGCGGGCTTCCACCAGATCGAGCACCTTGAACCGCGCGCGGTCCAGTCGCGATGGCGCAAGATCGGTGTTCTCCATACTGTCAGTGACTTTCAGTGCAATTGCGAGCGGTGCCGTTTCTGCGGTCAGCGGGTCGGGAATGCGATCCCATGCCGGTCCGGCCGCCGCAAGTGCCAACATCGCCCCGCCCAACGCCACCACGTCAATGGGCTGCACGCGCCGCACCTGATCACCGCCGACCTGAAGCGCACGCGCCAGATGTGGCGCGATACCGTCCGACCGGGCCGCCGCTGCTTTTCGGTGCGGCCTGATGCGCCACCAGAGAAGTCCGAGCACCGGAATGGCGAGCAACCAAAGTGGTCGCATGAAATGGAAGTATTGCAATGCGTCGATCATGCGCGCACCTTCCGAACGCTGCGCAGATGCATCGCGCCAACAGTCAGAACCAGAATCGAAAGGGCAATCGCCAGAGGAATGTAGGTAAGGTTTTCCTTGGGCCTGAAACTGGTGGTCTCGGTGATGCGAGGGTTCTGTGCGTCGATTTCGGCATAGACCGACGTAAGGGCGTCCTCGTCGCTGGCGTAATAGAATGATCCGCCGGTCGCGCGCGCGATCTGGTCCAGCATATCCAGATCGACACGGTCCTCCCCCGACCCGTTTGGGTCACCCACGCCGATGGTTTGGATGGTGACGCCCCGGTCCGCAGCGATGGCCGCAGCATTGATGGGGGTCATCCGGCTGTTGGTATCGGCCCCGTCGCTCAAGAGGATCAAAAGGCGTTGCTCAACATCGCTTGCATCAAAAGTGCGAACAGACAGACCAATGGCATCCCCAAGCGCCGTGTTGGGTCCGGCCATACCCACGACAGTCTGATCAAGAAAGTCCTGCAGGCTTTGAAGGTCTTCGGTGAAAGGGGCCTGCACGAACGCGCGGGTACCGAAGACGATCAACGCCATGCGGTCGCCATCCCGCTCGGCAATGAACTGGCTCAACACCTGCTTGACTGCTTCCAGCCTCTGGATTCTTTCGCCGTTGATGTCCGTGAAATCCCGCGCATCCATCGACCCGGAGATGTCCACGGCAAGAATGACATCACGCGCGGACGTCTCAATGGTCACGGGATCGCCCAGCCGCTCGGGTTTTGCCAGCGCAAGAACAACAAGTCCCCAGATCGCGCAGGCCGCCAGCATCTGGGCCGTACTGCGGGACAAGATGGCGGCGCCCGCGCGCGCTTCGGCGCCGGCAGCATCGGTGATCTCGCGAAAGAAAGGAATACGGATGGCGCTGACCTGTTCGCGATGCGGCGGAGCATAGCGCCAGACAAGCCATGGCAGAGGCAGCAGGATCAGCGCCCAGGGCAGAGCCAGCGACAGCATTTCAGTGCGGCTCCTGTTGGTGTGTTTCGATCCATTGACGTGCCAGCGATGTGAGCGCCGGGTCTTTCGTGCTGCCCTGGTAAGGAGCCGTGGCCAGCAGCTGACCGGGCCCGTCCCGGAAACCGGTGCCGTCAAAGCTCTGATCGAGAAACGCAAGCCAGTCTGAACCGATCAAACCGGCAACACGCGCGCGGGGATATGCCGCCAAAGCTGTTCGCCTGAGCAACAACGCAATCCGGGCGGCATCATCCTGTGTCTCTGACAGCTCTTTGAGCGCGGCGCGGCGATACGCATTGGCGCGGCGCGTTTTGATGTGCCGAATGATCAGGACCACGGCAACTGCGATCAACGCTGCGCCCAGCCAAAGCCAACCGGCGGTCTGCGGCGTCAGAGGTATGGCCGCGGGCTCCGGGATCGGCTCCAACGCATCCAGTAGTTCGACGAGATTCAGCCCTTCGAGGTGCTCACTCATCTGGACACCTCTCTGTGCCCGAGCAAACGCATGACCTGATCAAGCGCGGGGTCAGTCGTCGTGAGGGGAAGGACAGGGAACCCATACTTGCCCGACCACTGAAAGAGGCTGGCCAGACGGTTGCGCATGACCTCGACCACCCTCTGGCGCACCGGCGAGCTGTGGCCACTTAACTCAGCCTGCAGAATGCCGTCCGACACCGTCAGGTGAAGATCGGGTGGCATGTCGTGCCCGGTGGGATCCGAAACGTTAAACAGGATCAGATCGTTCATGCGCGCAAGATCCCGCAAGAGCGGCTCTGACTTCTCGTCCAAGCCGTCGAAGTCTGAAAACACCAGCACCAGCGCGTTTTTGTGGACGATCCGGCGCGCGCGACGCAACAGGTCGTTCAGTCGGATGGCTGGCGGAGAGGTGTTGCTGGTGGCCGAGAGGTCCTGATTTGCGGCTGCGATCGAGGTCAGCAGATTGCGCAATGCACGCGTGCTGCGCACAGGTCGGTGTTCAGCAATCCGGCTGTCCCCAAAGACCAGCCCACCGACACGATCGCCTTGTCCCAAAACGCGGTGCGCTGCCAGTGCCGCTGCCTCGGCCGCAATCACCGACTTTGTGTAGACGCGGCTGCCGAAAAACATGGACTGGCGCTGATCCACCAACAGCAACGTCGGACGATCCCGCTCTTCGGTGTAGATCCGGATATGGGGTTCTCCGGTGCGCGCCGTGACCTTCCAGTCAATCGACCTTGTGTCGTCGCCGGCGCGGTACAAGCGCAGTTCTTCGAAATTCAGCCCGCGCCCGCGCAATCGGGACGCATGGCGCCCATTCAGAACGGATCCCGCAGGTTGCTTGGCCAAGAGCCGAATGGCGCGACCTTGCAGACCCAGTTTCCGCAACTGCTCAACATCGACATGGACCCTAGGGTCTGTGTGATTGTGTTGCTTGGACCGGTCCGCCATGGGTCTGCCTTTGGGTTCGGTCTAGGGGAGCGCCACCAGGCGCAGGATTTCCTGTGTCACGTCGTCCGCGGTGCGACCGTCACCAATCGCTTCGTAGGACAGTGCGATCCGGTGCCGAAGCACGTCGTACGCAATGGCACGGACATCCATCGGATCGACATAACTGCGTTCCTGCATCCAAGCATGGGCGCGGCTGCATTTGTCCAGCGCTAGCGAGGCGCGGGGGCTGGCGCCAATCTCAATCCAGCTGGCCAGATCGGCGCTCAGATCGGCGGGCGTGCGGGTCGCTTGCACAATGTCGGCCATGTAACGATCCATGGCATCAGCCACTTCGATTTGTCCGATCTCTTGCCGTGCCATGAAAACGGCGTCCTGTGGAATCGGCGTTTCAGGGTCACTGGTACTTTTGTCTGACTGACTGGCGATTTCTTCGCCCCGAACCAGCCGGATCACCTCCACCTCGTCCTGGACCGGAGGGTAGGTGATGGACACGTGCATCAGAAACCGATCCATCTGGGCTTCGGGCAGCGGGTAGGTGCCCTCCTGCTCAATAGGGTTCTGCGTCGCCATCACGATAAAGAGTGGCTCCATCTTGTGCGTTGTCCCCGAGACGGTGACCTGCCGCTCTTCCATGGCCTCCAGAAGGGCGGCCTGAACCTTGGCGGGCGCACGGTTGATTTCATCGGCAAGGACGATGTTGGCAAAGATCGGGCCAGGCTCGAACGTGAAGGAAGGGCCCTCCGCTGTCTGCTGGTACACCTCGGTGCCCGTGACATCGGAGGGCAACAGATCCGGAGTGAACTGGATCCGGCTGAAACTGGCGTCGAGGTTGCGCGCCATCGCCTTGATGGCGCGGGTTTTGGCCAGACCCGGCAAACCTTCCACCAGCAGGTTTCCGTTGGCGAGCAGGCCGATGATCAATCGGTCAATTACATCCGTTTGGCCGATGATCGATTTGCCCATGCGCCCGCGAAGGGCTGTGATTTGGTCGTGTGCGGTCATCGGGCCAGTCCTGTGTGATACACAATCAGACTGCCCTTAGCGTCGCTTGGAAATCAACCCGCTACGTTTTTGCTCACACCCACCTAACCTGCGGCGGTGCCAGTGGTTTTGCTCTGCGTTGTCTGCGCCATGCGACTGATGAAATCAGCCACCTTTTCCGGTTCCGTCAGGGGGATCATGTGGCCGCGTTCCGGGATCGTCTCGTAGCTCAGCCCGAATTGCTCCATCGGTGTGCCGTGTTTTTCGGGAGAGAGGATGTTGTCCTCGGCGCCGTAAAGAACGCCGCCCGGAACCTTGAGTTCGTCTTTGTAGCGCCCGGCCAGCACTGGCATGGCGGCTTCAGCGGCGACCAGATCTTCAGAAGCGGAAATGAAGCCCTTTTGTCTCAGGCCCAGGGCGCCGCCTGCAGCGGTCAAAAAGTCTTCGGGCCAGGGTTCTGGCTTGAAAACCTCTGTCAGAGCGACTTCGGCTGTCCGCTTGGCCATCGGCGCCGCGATCGTATTGGCGATCAAACGGCGCAATGTCGGACTGCGCACTTCCAACCCTTTGAAGACATCCGGCGCGCTCGATTGCTGCTGTGTGAGCGGACAGATCAGGGCAAGCGCCGCAACCTTGTCCGGGAAATCCAGCGCCAGCGCCAACGCCACCGCGCCGCCCAGAGAATGTCCGACCACAACCGGATCGGAGACACCGCGCTTGTCCAAAAACTCGGCGATCATGGCGGCCTGCGCGGGCAGGCTGGTCCGGTCATCGGACCGCTCTGAGTAACCGCAGCCGGGCCGATCAAGCGCAATGACACGGAAGTTTTCAGCCAGTTTTTCGGTCAGCGCATAGGTGAAGTTCTGCAATTGACCCGAAAGCCCATGGATGAGCACCACAGGTGGAGCGTCGGGCGAACCGGATTCCACATAGTGGATGCTGCCACCGGAGACAGGCTGGACCTGACCCGCGCGCGGGACGAGTTGCTCGGCCATGGCCGACAAACGTCTGGTCCAAAGATGCGTGCCAACGACGGCCAGACCCAGCAAAAGAAGGATAATAGCTAAAACGTCCATCATGTGTTTACACTCCGTCCGTGTTGACTGCCGACCGGCTCATACTCTTCCAGCCCCGCTGCGGTCATCCGGTTTTGAAACGCGCGGACTGTGCCGGGCCAGAGCGTCGTGTTGCGGCCATTCTCGTCCAGATACCACGACAGACACCCGCCTGTCTGCCAGACTGTGTCGGCAAGCCCGTCTTGAATTTCGGTTTCAAAGGCGGCCTGCTTTGCTTTTTTCGGCATGACGCTCGAAACACCCGTTTCGGCCATCTCGCTCAGAACGCGCCCGAGATGTTCGACTTGTGCCTCGATCATCAGCACCACAGAGTTGTGTCCCAGCCCCGTGTGCGGCCCGAGCAGAATGAAGAAGTTGGGGAAACCGGCAATTCCGGTTCCCAGATGGGCCTGCATGCCATCCTTCCAAGCCTCTGACAGTGCCAGACCGTTCTTGCCGGTGATGTCGAGGCGGTTCAGCGCGTCCGTGACGTGAAAGCCGGTGCCCCACACCAGAACATCGGCGTCTGCTCTCTGACCATTCTGCGCAACAAGGGTGTTCCCTTCGATGCGGGCCACGCCGTCGGGGATCACATGCACATTTGGTCGCGCGAGTGCCGGATACCAGTCATTGGAACTCAGAATGCGTTTGCATCCGATCTGATAGGGTGGAGTGAGTTTTTTCCGTTCTTCGGGATCCGGGATGGCGCCTTCTAGTGCCTTGCGCCAGAGCTTCATCGCGAAGTTCACAGCGCGGTCCTTTCGGAGGAATGTGGCGTGCCGCATCTCGAAAAGGCGGAAAATGATCGCGCGGCGTATCCGGGGCAGGATCGGCATGCGTCGATAGAGACCGCGCACAAAGGGTGAGATTGGTCCGTCTGGCCGTGGAAGAACATAAGGTGCCGTGCGCTGAAAAATGCTGACGTCCGCGGCCTCCTTGGCAATTTCGGGTACGAATTGAACGGCAGATGCGCCAGTGCCAACCACGGCGACCCGCTTACCTTTCAAGTCAGTGGCGTGATCCCAATGCGCTGAATGGAACGCAGGGCCGGGGAAACTCTCCGCGCCTTCAATCTCGGGGATCGCGGGCACGTGCAACGCGCCCATCCCTGAAACCAGAACGCGGGATTGCCACTCTGCTCCTTCCTGCGTCTTCACGTGCCAGGCGCCGTCCGACCAATGCGCGGTTTCAAACGTCTGGCGAAAGTGGCAGAGTTCATAAAGGCCTTCGTCCCGCGCCACCTTTTGCACGTAGCGTTGAATTTCCCCTCCGCCGGCATAGGCCGTTGACCAATCGGGGTTCAGGTGCGTTGCAAAGCAATACAGATGGGAGGGGACATCGCAGGCCACGCCGGGATAGGTGTTTTCACGCCAAGTCCCGCCGACATCATCAGCCTTTTCGATGATCGCGATATCAGTGAAGCCACGCTTGCGCGCTTCCATTGCCATGATCAGACCGGAGAACCCGGCACCCACAATCAAAATGTCCACGGTCTGGGTCAAATCATGCTCCGAATTGCTTGCGAACGGTGTTCCAGTAGCCCACGGGCTTGAGTCGCTGGATGAACTCCAGCAACTTGGCGTCCTTGCCGATCAACAACCGGGGCGCGCGTGTCTCAATGGCCCGCACGATCAGTTGCGCCGCCGTTTCGGGCGGCAAAGTCAGTTTTGCGTCGATTTCTTTGAGCTTGCGTTCTGCTTCTTCGGGCGAGACGACGGCACTATTACGGGCATTGCGGGCAATAGCCGTTGCGACGCCGCCGGGATGAACAACAGTCACACCGACCGAGCTGCCCGCCAGTTCGTGGCGCAAGGCTTCAGAAAAGCCGCGCAACCCGAACTTGGAGGTCGCATAAGCCGACTGACCCGCTGGCGCGATCACGCCGAAGATGCTGGAAATGTTCACGATCTGAGCCGCCGGAAGCGCCCGCATGTCAGGCAGGAATTGCCGGGTCAGACGGATGGGCGCCATCAGATTGATTTCCAGCAACCAATCGAAATTGGTCTCGGACACGTCTGCAAAATCGCCTCCCAAGGCCACGCCCGCATTGTTGACCAAGACTGCGGCAGGGGCGCCGTGCGTCTCCTTAACAGTATTGGACAGATCGGCGATTGCGGATTTGTCGGCGACATCAATCTGATGAACGGAAGCCACCGCGTTTTCAGGCAGTTGGCTTTGCGTTCGAGCCAGCCCGTCCGCATCGATGTCGACCAGTGCAAGTTTTGCGCCCTGCTCGGCCAGAGCCAGTGCGAGTGCTGCGCCAATGCCGGAACCTGCGCCCGTGATTACCGCAACTGAATCCCGGATTGGAAATGGCGTCATCGTGGTCCTCCCATTTGGCATGGGGCCAGTCCGAGATGCCGTGGTCAACCTCTGACGTTAAGTTACAAGCCTAACGGTGATGCAACACACGCCCAATCGTGTTCATCAGCAACTGTGCTGCCAGGATCGACGTGCTGCCCGTGGGGTCGTAGTCTGGCGCCACCTCGACCAGATCGATGCCAACAATAGATCCGCGCCGGGCCAGACCGTCGATCAGTTCCAATCCCTCGTAGTAAAGAAAACCGCCATGGCTTGGTGTCCCGGTGCCTGGTGCGATGGAGGGATCGAAGGCGTCGATATCGATGGTCAAATAGTACCGCGCGCCAGCGGGAATACGGTCGAGCATTGCGTCGACGCCCATCGCGCGCACTTGGCGCACAGACTGAATGTCGGACCCCATGCTGCGCGCGTCCACATATCCCTCTCGGGCCGTAGACGATACATTGCGAATGCCAATCTGGCTCAGCCCGGTCACATAGGCCTTTTCGGCGGCCCGACGCATCGGGTTGCCGTGACCGTAACGAACTCCATGGCGCTCATCGACAAAATCGAGATGCGCGTCGATCTGCACAACGTGGATGGGGCCGTGATCATCGAAGGCATTTATGCAGGGAATGTTCACCGAGTGATCGCCACCGATCACGACGGGGAGCGCACCGGCCTTCAGGATGGCCCTGACACCGGCTTCGATGTTGGCATGGCTTTGGATTGTATCGGTGTGAATGATGTCGGCGTCACCAATGTCGACGATCGTGGCCTTGGACGGATCGAGATAGGTGACGTCATCTTCGTGATCGTAGGCGCCGGCATGCCCGAAGGAAAAGAGCGTGGACGCCTCTCGTACACCACGTGGACCCATGCGGGCGCCGGACCGCCATTGCGTTCCTGCGTCAAAGGGGGCGCCAAGTATGGCGACATCCGCCTTTATCTGATCCCAATCCTGAACATGGGGGTATTTTCCGAACGTGCAGATGCCCGTAAAGGGCAGGTTGAGCCGCCCGCTGTCATAGCCGTGCGCACTCATGCCGCGACCAGGAAAATCATGTTCGCCATACCCCAAAGCGTCATCTGATAGTGCGTGTTCTGCCCCTCTTCGTGGCAGAACCAATAGCAAAAGTAGTTGCCCACGACCAGGAAACCGGCCCAGACCGACGTGAACAACATGGCGCCCAGCAACGCAATTGCTTTGCCGGTAGATACTTCGATTCCGCCAAAAAATGCGAATATCAGCCCTGCGACACCCAGCCAAAGCACGATGGTCGCGATCAGTTCCACCAGAACAACGAACCGAAACGCCAGCAGTTGGGTTGAGCGGTCTTCAATGACCCGGTTTGCCACGCGGGCGTACTGTTCCGGGTACTCATCCTTCATGCGCGCCAGCGTCATGACCTCGGCCGTAAATTGCTCGTTGTTCAGTGGGTGCATGATGTTGTCCCACACCCCTGTTGTGAGCCAGGCCGCGATTGCTCCAACTGAGATAATTTGCGCCAGAAGCACTATGGTTTCGAACATGGATCGATCCGCGTCTCAGACATAGGAAAGGCCGCTGTTTCCAGCGGCCTTTTTGGTCTTATCCAATCTGGATTTAGGTCCAGGCCAAGTTGGCTGGGCGGATTTCGAACGCAATGTGGTGCGCACCTCCGACCAGGTTGTCCTTGGTGTGGTTGTAGAGCGAGCGCCAGTACGGCTGGATGGTTACACCATCGTCCTGGATCATCTTCTGGCCAACGGCCATCAGTTCGCGGCGCTTCTCCAGATCAGCGGTGGCAAGTGCCTGCTCCAAAAGAGCATCGAACTCGGGGTTGGCATAGCCGAACTCGTTCCACGCTTCGCCGCTCCGATACGCCAGCGCCCAGATCTGAACACCGAGCGGGCGGGCGTTCCAGTTGGTGGAGCTGAACGGGTACTTGGCCCAGTCATTCCAGAACGTGGATCCCGGCAGAACCGTACGCTTCACATTGAAGCCCGCGTCGCGCAACTGAGCGGCAACCGCGTCGGTTGTGTCCTTGCGCCAGGCGTCGTCAATGGACAGGATTTCCATTTCGAAATCGCCCATCCCGGCTTCGTCCAGCATGGCCTTGGCGGCCGCAGGATCATGCGTCTGCGCCGGCAACTGGGCATACTCTGGATGCATCGGGCCAACATGGTGGTTTTCGGCCGTTTGACCGCGCCCGCCATATCCCAGCTCGAGCAGAACGTTGTTGTCCACAGCCATCTGGATCGCCTTACGCACACGTGGGTCTGCATAAGGCTGCTTGCCGTCGACTTCCGCCAGTTGGTTGGGGCGGATGACGATGGTTGCGGCCGTAACGATCTCGTGCTGGGCCCAGCCATCCTGCGCTGCGGCGATGTCGATGAAATCGCCATCCACGGAATACAGCATGTCGACCTCTTCGGCCTCCATCGCAGCAATCCAGGCCGAGGGGTCAGTGCCGTAGTCGATGAACTCGATCCGGTCCATCCATGCGCCATTGCCTTCGTTCCACCAGGTGTGTTCGGGGTTGCGCACCAGCACGCCTTTGACACCCACTTCGAGCATCTCGGGCAGGTAAGGGCCCGTGCCGATCGGGTTGTCGAGCATTGTTGCTGGATCGTGCGAGCTGTGCACGATAGCGCCCGGATAGTCGGCCATGCCGGCGATCAGGGTGATGTCAGGACGCGGCAGGACCAGCTTGACGGTGCTGCCGTCAACAACCTGAATGGCGCCGTCCAGCGCCTGGCCGGTGCCTTCGTCGATCAGGGTCGCGAAGCGGCCCGCCATCGAGTTGCCTTCGAGGTTTTTGTCACACCAGCCAGTGATGTTGCGTGCAACGTCTTCGGCGGTGAAGTCATCGCCGTTGTTCCACTTCACGCCCTGACGGACCTTCAGCGTGTACTCAGTTGCGTCGTCATTGACTTCCCAGCTCTCCAGAAGCTGCGGTTGGAAGGTCCCGTCATTTTCCCAGGTGACGAGATACTCCAGCCAGCCGCGGGAGAATTTTGCAATCTGGGACCAGTCATAGGTGCGTGGGTCCTTCAGTGCGCGCACTTCCTGCTGGATGCGTACGGTGCCGCCATCTTGGTGCGCTGCAGCGTGTGCGGCGGGCGCGCTCATGCCGAGCATCGCGTAGGCCGTCGCCGTCGTCGCGCCAAAGGCACTGGCCAGCGCAAGAAACTCGCGTCGATTCACCGGGTCGTTGCCGACTTTCGAAGCCTGGTCCGTGATGGACTTGGGCAACGGCTTACCGGTGCGTGTGTAGAATGTCATGTTCTTCCTCTCCGTTGATGTGCTGCGGGGTGAGTGCCCGCTAGCTTATTGGCACGCATTTTGTGCCGGTCTTGGTGGGTGCCGTCAAGTTGGCGGTCACAGGTCATTGCCTCAACAAAACTTCATCTCGTTCAGCCCATCAGCTGGTGTCGCGGACACGCAAATGCTGGTGAGCTTTCGAGGCTCATCGTAGTTCCAAGGTGTCGCCCGATGCAATACGGCCCGCTGGTCCCAGACTAAGACGTCACCGACATTCCATGTGTGAGAAAAGACATATTCGGGCTGTGTGGCAAAGCTCAGCAGTTCATCGATCAGTTTTGTGCCTTCATCAGCTGGCAATCCCTCGACTGCAAAGGCGTGGCTGGCAATGTAAAGCGCCTCGCGCCCGTTATGCGGATTCTTCCAGACGGCGCGCCACAATTGATCGGGCCATTTGTTGAACTTCGGCAGTTTCGCCAACTCCGGAGAAATGCGCGCGCGGCTATGAGAATAACGGTGCCACAGGCCCCGATCGCGTACCTGCGCCTTCAGATCCTCTGGCATGTCCTGCCATGCTGCGCGGGTCGTCGCCAACTCTGTCTGGCCCCCGGTCTCGGTCACGACACGCCCGATGAGAATGTTGGTCAGGGCGGGGACAGGCAGGAACGTGCTGTCGGAATGCCACAACATGTTCGATTTCAGGTTCAGGGTATGAAGGTCCATTTCACCCGACGTCGTGCCGTCTTCGCGGATGTTGGAGACCTCGGGAACGCTGAATTCCTCACCTTCGGCGCGTTCGTCCGCCTCGCGGTCTTCGATAGGTCCAAACATGCGTGCAAGCCGGATATGGTCCTCGGACTCCAGCGTCTGCCCCGGGAAAAGCAGCAAGGAGTGGTCTTCGAACGCACGACGGATTGCGGCAAAGTGTTCAGGCGTGATGTCGCGCAGATCAATGTTATCCACGCGGACCCCGAAACGCGGGTGCAGGGGTGTGGTGATCAGGTCCGTCAAATCGAATCTCCTGTTCTTGGAACTAGCTTTGAGATTTTGAAGGTCCAATTGAACAGGATGCTAGGCGCGGCCATACCAAGGTATTTGGCGCCCCTGTCTTGACTCAGACAGCCGGTGGCTTCGATTTGCCCGGTCTTGAAATGCGGCCTTGGGTCACGCGTCGTCATCACGTCCTCATGGAAACGTAAGTTGCGTGGCCCTAAAATTCGGTTCTGTGCCAGAGATGGGTTGCATTGTTCTCAAACTTGAACGGTTCTGGCAAGACAGATTTCTTCAGCTTGAGGAACCGCCATGAGATCGCTCGCGCCATCGTCCATCGCAGCCCCGTTTGCCAGATACGCCCATGGAGTTGAGGTGCCATCCGATCAGCGATTTGTCCGGACATCCGGACAGCTGGGCCTGGCATCAAACGGCAGCATCCCAGAATCGTCTTTTGAACAGGCGCAGATTTGCTTTGCCAACATCACGGCCATCCTGTCCGAAGCGGGGATGTCGGCGTCGGACGTCTTTCACGTGACAGCCTACGTGACGGATCGACAGCATATGCAAGGCTACATGCAGGCCCGCGATCTCTTTTTGTCTTCTGTTCCGGATGGGGCGTTGCCGTCTTCGACACTTCTGATCGTGTCGGGGTTCACGCGTCCTGAATTCAATGTCGAAGTGGAGGTCTGCGCGGCGGCTCCGTAGCCGTCTCCGCCGCGCCTTTGCCCGGGTTCGGGCGTTTGTCCGTTCCTTATTGGAGAACCGCTAGAAAAGGGCGACGGGGTTGATGATCATCTGGACGGTTCCGCGGATACGGGCCTGTCCCAGAACGAACATGAACTCGTTCACGCCCTCGGCCAGAACAGGGCCGGTATTCATCGTCTCAAGGATGTAAATCCCATGCTGCTGAAGCAGGATAACATGACCGTAGAATACGCCGTCGCCCTGAGGTGCCGGTATCGGCTCCAGGCCCCATGTGTCCGCGCCGACAGCCATCGGATCCAGCGAGGCGATATAGCGCGCACCCTCGTTGTTCAGTCCGGGCTCGCCTGACACCCAGGCAACCGGATCGCTTTCGAGCTTTCCATCGGTCCAGCCGGTGTGAAACAGGATGATGTCGCCCGCGCCCATGGTCACACCCTGCGCCTCGGCTGCGGCTTTGATATCCGCCTCCCCGAAATTGTCACCCGCGTCGAGCACTTCTTTGCCGAAATGCTTCGCCATATCGAGGATGACCGCGCGACCCACCAATGGTGGGATGTTGTGCACGCCCAACTTGGTCAGCCCGGTGAGCTGTGCGAACTCTTTTTCATCGTTGCAGTTGTAGTACAAACCGGCCTCGCCGAGGTGGCCCAACCCGTCGATCTGGCTGCCGATTCCAACCCATGTCTGCAAGAGGTCGTCGTTATAGACGCCCGGATAGCCGAACTGACTGAGCCTCTGTCCACCCTGCTGATTGGGCTGCACAACTTGCAGACTCAAGGTGCGTGGCGGGAAGGCTGGGGTGTTTGAATCGATCACGATGCCCAGCGGCAAGGATTTGCCCTGTTTGATCAGGGCCGCTGCTTTCATAGTGTTTTCTGGTGTGACGTGGTTGGCGGATCCCAACTCGTCATCGGCGCCCCATTTAGACGGTGCGCAATCCTGCGCAGCTGCGGCGCCGGCTGTCAGAACAGCGCAGGCCAGGCCCGTGATCAGTGCATTTCTCATAAGTCGTCCTCCCAGGTTCCGGCGCAAAATGACACCGGTCCGAGGCAGCGTAGCATGATTCCCTCAGGGTTGTGTCTGTTGCAATCGAGACGCGATCCTGCGGGACCGAACGGTGCGGGACCACCTAGCTGGGCGCAACCTGATCCGGATGTGCGGCGACAAATGCCGGATGCGCCTCGCATGCGGCAACGACGCCCATGACGCGCGGGAGGTCTTCGATGTCGGCGCCCCAGCGGCGGGCATTGTAAACCTGTGGTATCAGGCAGATATCAGGCAGTGAGGGGGCGTCCCCGCAGCAGAACGGCGCTTGTTCGAAACTGCCGAGCAGAGCTTCGAACGCTTCCATACCCGGTCGGATGAAGCGGCGCATCCATGTCGCCCGCATCTCATCATCGCCACTAATTTCCACTGCATACTTGGCGACCTGTAGGTTGCACACCGGATGAATATCCACGGCAATGGCATGTGCGAGCGCTTCGACCGCCGCGCGGCGCGCCGGTTCGGTTGGCAGCAGGTGCAGGCCCCGCGTTGCATCAAGGTAGTTCAGGATGGCCAGCGATTGCGTGAGCCGCAGGCCATCAATCTCCAGCACCGGCACAAACCCTTGAGGATTTCGTGCGAGATGTTCTGTGCTTTTGTGCTCGCCCTTGGTCAAATCGATCGGGATTGCGTCATACGAAATCCCAGCAAGGTTCAGGGCGATGCGCAGCCGATAGCTGGCTGAAGAACGCCAGAAGTCGAAAAGCGTGACGGTCTCAGCCATCTGCGTATGCTCTGGCGGTCTGCAGGATCTCAGACAGAGTTTCGAGGTCGCCAATCTGATTGCCCATCAACAGCACAAGCCGGGCGTTCAGCGCCTGGCTTTCGGTCTCGTTCAAACCCTCATGCGCTTCCATCAGGGCATGGTAGAATGCATCGTGATCCGGGCTTAAGCGGTCAGGATAGATCTTCATGCTGTGCCCTCCAGTTCGAGCCCCATTGCTCGGTCGCGCGCGGCGATCACTGCTTCAGGCTCAGGATTGTCGAAGACGGCACAGATGTGCCCGTCCGGGCGGAAAAGATAGGCCTTGTTTGCCCCGTAGCGTCGCATCGCGTGTCCGTTCGTGGCGGTGAAACATGGATAATCGGCGCGTTGATTGATGCCGATCCTTCGGACACCCGCAATGGCAGGCAGCGGAACATCTCCAAACCCCACAAGCGTGAAGAGGCCCTGAACCTCGCGCAGAAGCCAGGTTTCGCCTTCCTCTCCGGACAACGGCGCGTCGACCAATGCTGTGCCCGGGTTGACCCGCGCTGCGCCGGGTGTTTGCAGGCTCATCCCCTCCAGGGAACACGGAACAGAAAGGCGTCCGGAATTCAGCAGTCTTTGCGCAAAGGGCTGATTGTGGGCCATACGCAGAGTTTCCGCGCGAAACAGCGCTTCGGCCGGGGATTTGGGTGTCATGAAGTTTGTTGCACGCGACGAGTTGACGAGGTTTTCGTCCGCTCCGTGGGCGCGCTCTTCCTGATAAGTGTCGATAAGAGTGGCCGGTGCGCTGCCTCGGAGGACGGATGCAAGCTTCCATCCGAGGTTGTCGACGTCCTGAATGCCGCCGTTGCCACCACGCGCTCCGAATGGAGAGACCACATGCGCGCTGTCGCCAACAAAGACCACCCGCCCATGCACAAACTGGTCAAGCTTGATACAGCGGAATTTGTAGATGCTCATCCAATCGATCCGAAAGGGTTTGTCGCCTACGATGGCCTTGATGCGCGGGGTGACTTTGTCCTCGGAAAGCTCCGCCTTGGCATCCGCATCGGGCGGCAATTGAAGATCGATCCGATAGATGTTGTCGGGTTGCATGTGAAGTAAGGCTGATTTGCCGGTGTGAAACGGGGGATCGAACCAGAACCAGCGTTCCGAGACATCGTGATCGCCGAACGGGCTTTCTTCCATTTCGATGTCTGCGATCAGGAACTGCTCTTCGAAGGTCTGCCCGGCAAAATCCAGCTCCATGCGCTCGCGTGTTGCGGACGCGGCGCCGTCACAAGCAAGATACCACTCTGCCTCGAGTTCATAGGAGCCATCCGGTGTGTCGACCGTCAAAACAACATGATCACCCCGGTCCTCATGCGCGATCACCTTGTTCTTGAAGCGCAGCTCGATCAGCTCCGGGAAGTCCCGCGCACGGTCAATCAGGTACTCTTCGACATAGTATTGCTGAAGATTGATAAAGGCGGGGTACTTGTGGCCATCTTCGGGCAGTAGATCAAAATTGAAGACCTCTTCATCCCGGTGAAACTGCCGGCCGACTTTCCATGTCACACCTTTGGCCAGCATGCGCTCGCCGACGCCAAGTCGGTCAAAGATCTCCAGCGTCCGTTTGGCCCAACAAATCGCCCGTGACCCGACTGACACGACGTTGTTGTCGTCCAGAACAACCGAGTTGATCCCGCGCTGGGCAAGGTCGATTGCCATGGCAAGGCCGATCGGACCTGCGCCGACAATCGCAACGCCATGTCGCGGCTCTGGTTTGCTCAGCCCGGGTGGGGCAACGAAAGGGTAGGTCTGGTAGTCATAGGCCATAGGGTCCTCCCCAAGTTTTAGTCAGTTGAAATAGGCTTGTGCAGTGGGCACGCGCCCGTATTCGAGATAGAAGTCGTCCAACTGCGGTGGCGCAACGCCATGATGGCCAAGCTGAACATGCGCTTGCCCGCGGTGATGAATCTGATGCTGAACCAGATGAAGGACCAAGGCATCGACCCGTTCCTCAAACATACCGTCGCGGCGTTCGGTATGCCGGGTTTCGCGCAGCGTCTCGTCGGTCAGCGTACTGCAAAAGTTCGCAAACCGCAGATCGGCGTCGGCCTGGGCTTTCGCCAGATCTCCCACACGATCAATCGCTGGACGGTCATAAACCGCGCGTCCAGCGCCACCGGCCTCCAGCGCGTCGATGTAGAACAAATCGACCTGCCAGATATGGTTCATCGTTGCGTGCAGCGATCCAAAGAAACCCGGCGTGGGTGCGGCAAAGGCCGCTTCAGGCAACTGCCCAAGGGCAGAGTAGAACGTCGCATTGGCCCAGGCGTTGTTCAGCGCCATGAGCCGGAAATGCGGTGCCGCGTTCATCCCTGTAACGCCTCCCACATTTCGATGTCGCGTTGCGCCGTCCAGATACGGGGGGTGTCGATGCCGCGGGCCTCGTCATAGGCGCGTGCGACGTTGAAGGGCAGGCAATGCTCATAAATCGCGTAGTCTGAGAACTTCGGGTCACATTCCGCGCGGCAGGCATCCCAGGCTTCCTTCAGGCTGCCGTTTCGAGCCGCGACCCGCGCGACAGGGCGATAAGTGCTATCAACGAAATCACGGGTGTTCTCGATCGCCTTGTTGACCATTTCTTGGCCCATCAGCGCGTCGCCACGACCCGGTGCGATGGCGTCGACATTGAACCACTTGATCTCGTCCAGGGTGTCGCCCCAATCGGAGAAATGGCCATCGCCGCAATAGCAGGCGGAGTGATACTCCACGATGTCCCCTGTGAACATAACGTTCTCATCGGGAACATGGACAACAATATCCCCTGCCGTGTGGGCGCGGCCTAGATGCATCAGATCGACCCGACGGTTGCCCAGGTACACTGTCATTGTGTCGCTGAAGGTCGTGGTTGGCCATGTCAGGCCCGGGATGCTCTCGTGCCCTTCGAAAAGACGCGGAAAGCGTTGAAACTCGCTGTCCCAGTCTTCCTGGCCACGCTCCACAACCATGGCGCGCGCCATGTCAGACATGATGATCTGCTGGGCGTCAAAGGCAGCCGCGCCCAGAACCCGCACAGCGTGATAATGCGTGAGCGTCACATGGGTGATCGGTTTGTCTGTGACCTCGCGCACCTTTTCGATCACCTTGTTTGCAAGGCGTGGCGTCGCTTGCGCTTCGATGATCATCACACTGTCATCGCCGATGATAACGCCGGAATTGGGGTCACCTTCGGCGGTGAAGGCCCACAGGTCCTTGCCCACTTCGGTAAAGGTGATTTTCTTCTCGGTCATGTCCCCTTGGGACGCGAATGCCTTGGCCATGATCTACTCCGACGGGATAGGGACAATGTCAGGCTGAGGATTTGCCTGAATGTTCTGGGTTGCGCGAAGCAGCTCTGTTTTGGCCCATCGCATTGATTTGTGCGTTTTGGTCATCGCAACTGCCTTATGCTTGTCGAAGGTCAGCCGCGGGCAGAATGGTGCCACGGCACTCTCCGAAACCGATGTTGTACCCATCTCCCATGGCGGCGCCTTTGAGAGTCATTGTGTCCCCGTCTTCGATGAACGTCCTGGTGTGCCCATCCACATCCAAGGGTTCCTTGCCACCCCAGCTGAGTTCCAGCAGTGAGCCGCGCTCGTCCTTGGTTGGCCCCGATATGGTCCCCGACCCCAAGAGATCGCCGGTGCTCATTGCGCAGCCGGACGAGGCGTGGTGCGCGAGCTGTTGCGCCGAGGAATAGTACATTTCCGAGTAATTGGTCCGGGCAATTGTCGTCTCGGCGCCGCCCGCCGGTGTCATCGTCACCTCGAGGGCAATGTCATAGAGCATCGGACCCGGTTCTTGCAGGTAGGGCAGCAGGTCCTTTTCCCGCTCCGGGGTCGACGTACGGAAAGGTTCCAGTGCCGCTTTGGTCACGATCCAGGGGCTGATGGAGGTTGCGAATGCCTTGGCCTGAAAGGGTCCGAGCGGTTGATACTCCCAGGCCTGAATGTCCCGCGCAGACCAGTCATTGAGCAGGACGTAGCCGAAAATCATAGCGTCGGCTTCGGCCACGGTAACGAGATCACCCATGTCGGAGCCTGTTCCGACGATTGCGCCCATTTCCAATTCGATATCCAGCCGCTTGCAGGGGCCAAACGAGGGCGTTTCCGCGTCGGGCGCTTTGGTCTGACCCACGGGACGACGAATGTCGGTGCCGCTGACCACGACGGTGCTGGCGCGACCGTTATAGCCAATGGGAATGTGCAGCCAGTTTGGCGGTAGCGCGTTCTCGGGCCCCCGGAATATGGTACCGACATTCATGGCGTGGTGTTTGCCAGCGTAAAAATCCGTGTATTCGCTGACCGCCAGCGGCATATGCAGCGTTGCCTGAGCCATAGGCACAAGGAACGGCTCGACCCGCGCCCGGTCGGGCGACGCTCCGCTCAACAAATCCGTGAGGCGGTTGCGCAACGCGGTCCAGACTGCCGGACCTTCCTCCATCAGGTCGTTCCAGTATGGCATGTCAAACAGCGGGTAATCCGCCAATGAAACCACGCCGTCAGCTTCGATGGCGGACATGTCCAGAATCATGTCTCCGATGGCCACGCCGCACCGAGGGTCGTCTTCGCCAACGGAAAAGACGCCATAAGGTAGGTTGTTCAGAGGGAACGGATGGTCGGGGGCATTCGCGCTTTCCACCCAGCTTTTCAGAAGCGGCATCTTAGTCCTTCTTGTTGTCGTGTTTACGTTTCTGCAGATACCTCAGCAGGAAAAACAGGGCGATGAACAACACCACCCAAAAAAGCAGATCGCCCAGTGCAGTGGACATTGGTCCTCCCAGTCAAACCGATGGATGGGGCGACGCTACTTCTTCCCGGGGGTGCCGTCGAACTTCTTTTCAATGTCCGTCCAGCAATCGATGTAGTCGTCCTGCAACGGGGCTTCTTGCGCGGCAAAGCGGGTCAGGTGCTGCGGGAAGCGGGTCTCGAACATAAAGGACATCGTGTTGTCCAGCTTGTCCGGGCCCAGATTGGCATTCGACGCCTTTTCGAAGGCTTCCTTGTCCGGACCGTGCGGCAGCATCATGTTGTGCAGTGACATACCACCGGGGACAAAGCCCTGCGGCTTGGCGTCATACTGGCCATAAACGTTGCCCATAAGCTCGGACATGATGTTCTTGTGGTACCAGGGCGGGCGGAAGGTGTCTTCCATCACCATCCAGCGTTCGCGGAACAGGACGAAGTCGATGTTTGCTGTGCCGGGAACACCGCTGGGGGCCGTCAGAACCGTAAAGATCGACGGGTCGGGGTGGTCGAACAGAATTGCTCCGATCGGGCAGTAGTTGCGCAGGTCATACATCACTGGGGCGTAGTTGCCGTGCCAGGCCACGACGTCCAGCGGGCTGTGACCAATCTGTGTCTGATGGAACTGGCCGCACCACTTGATCACAACTGTGCTCGGAACTTCTTTGTCCTCAAAGGCGGCCACCGGCGTTTTGAAATCGCGTCGGTTGGCCATACAATTGGCTCCAATCGGGCCGCGTCCGGGCAACTCGAACTTCTGGCCGTAGTTCTCGCAAACGAACCCGCGCGCGGGTCCCTCGAGAACTTCGACTCGATAGAGCAGACCGCGCGGCAAGACGGCAATCTCTTTGGGCTCCAGATCAATGATCCCCAATTCGGTCGCGAACCGCAGCCGGCCTTCCTGTGGGACAATCAGCAATTCGCTGTCCGCCGAGTAGAAGTACTCGTCCTGCATGGAGGCGGTCACCAGATAGATATGGCTGGCCATGCCGACCTGCGTGTTCACATCGCCTGCAGTGGTCATGGTCCGCATGCCTGTGATCCAGGTGAGCGGTTCCTCAGCGAACGGTACGGGATCCCAGCGGTACTGACCCAGTGAGATAGCGTCCGGATCAACATGCGGCGCCGATTTCCAGTAGGGCACGTCAATCTTCTCGTAGCGATGCGAATGCTTGACCGAAGGACGGATGCGATAGCACCAGGTCCGCTCATTCTGATGGCTGGGCGCGGTGAAGGCCGTGCCGCTCAGCTGCTCACCATAGAGCCCGTAGTTTACTTTTTGCGGGGAGTTCATGCCCTGCGGCAGTGCGCCCGGGAGCGCCTCGGTTTCGAAGTCGTTGCCAAATCCCGGCATGTACCCTTCGGTCGTTCCGGTCGGCGTGGCTGCCTGTACCATGTCGTGTGGAGTCGTCTGACGATTCATACCGGTCCCTCCTGTGCCGCGCGCTCTACATAATAGTTGTTTTTGTAACTAACAACGGGTACCAGCCCGGCATGAGCGAAAAAGACACATTCGATTTACAGACATTCCTGCCCTACCTGCTGAACCAGGCCGCCGAGGAAAGCAGTCTTGCGTTTCAGCGCGTCTACAAGGAACGCTACGGGATGCTGCGAACCGAATGGCGGGTGCTGTTCCATCTCGGGATCTACGGCGAACTGACAGCCAAGGAAATCGGCCGCCGCGCCAAGACCCACAAAACCAAAATCAGTCGCGCGGTGCAGCGATTAGAAGATCGCAGGTTCTTGAGTCGCGTCCGAGACGACATAGATAGGAGAACCGAGCATCTGTCTTTGACGGGGCAGGGGCGGGCGGCCTACGAGGATCTTCGAAAAGTGGCGCAGGAATATGACGCTGCCTTGATTGCGGATCTGGAACCTGGTCAGGCGTCCGAGCTGCGCAAAACCCTGCGAAAGCTCGCGAGAATGGGAGACACATGAGCGGAAACTCTCCGTCCGAGGCACTCACCGACTGGTTGCTGCATCAGGGGATGCAGGGTGCGGATCAAAAACAGCTGCTGGAGGGGTATTGCGAGCATCTTGTTGCAAGAGGGTTGCCGGTCCTGCGCGTGAACGTTGCGCAGACAGCTTACCATCCAAAGTTCGGCGCGTTCGGTTTCCGGTGGGTCCGTGAAACGGGCGTTTCTTCGGAAGAGTATGAAATTTCGGAAGGCGAGAGCGAAGCATGGCAGCAAAGTCCGCTCTACCACCTTATCAAGAGCGATCAGCCCGAATTTCGCGAGCGCTTGATACGACGGAACACGGATTCGGTTTTTCCTTTGCTGAACGACCTGAGAGAAGCCGGGGCCACGGATTACTTTGCCGCAACCGTGACATTGGGCGCGCCAGCACGCATTCGGGTCGAGCCCAGTGTCCAGCAAGAAGGTGTTCTGATTTCCTGGACCAGCGATGGACCCGAAGGGTTTTCTGAAGAGGATCTGGATTTCATCCGTGCGGCTCTGCCACATCTGGGACTGGCGCTGAAATCAGCCTCCAACCAGCGGATGGCTGAAGACCTGCTGGGGGTTTACCTTGGCCGGGACGCGGGCCTGCGGGTTCTGTCAGGTGAGATTCAACGCGGCTCCTTGCAGCAGGTCAACGCGGCCATCGCCAACTTCGATCTGTCAGGATTTACGAGCCTGAGCGAGAAGGTTCCTGCTGAAGTCGTCATAGATCTGCTGAATGACTACTTCGAACTCGCCGTGGGTCTGATCGATGCGCATGGTGGCCATGTTCTTAAGTTCATGGGCGACGGCATACTGGCAATGTTCGATTGCGGCGATGAAGAGGCCGATGCCACAGCCGTGCTGAACATGGCGGTGGACTTGCGCAAGGCAATGCGGGCCCGGAATGTCGAACGGTCTGCGGCCGGACTTCCGATGACCGACTACACCCTTGCCCTTCACGCTGGCGATATTCTCTACGGCAACATCGGCGCCGAAACGCGTCTGGATTTCACGGTGATCGGTCCCGCTGTGAATCAGGGCGCGCGCCTGTCCGAGATGCATCGACCCGTTGGGCAGTCCGTTATCGTTTCTGAAGCGGTTGCAAGCGCGGCGCCGACCGGTGTGCATGATTTGGTACCCATGGGGCGTTTCATGCTCCGTGGTGTGCCGCAGCCGCAGCTACTCTACACGATCTTTGATGCCGAAGACGCTTAGTGTGCCTTAGAAGTCCGGCGTCACGTTGGGCAATTGCAAGGCTTTCATCATCTCTCGCAACTCCTGCCGCGCCGCAACGTTGGAGATATTGAGCTGCTTGACCCCGATATCTTTCAGGTCGAGCAACGTCAAACCGCGAGGGAACAATTCCCGGAAGATCACGCGCTCGCTGAAGCCCGGCGCAATGCGAAACCCAATGCGGTCGGCCAGCATATTGATGGCACGTTCCATCTTTTCTTTGTTCACCATGCGCTGGGTGCCCACGCGGTTTCGCATGACAACCCAGTCAATCGGTTTTAGTCCTGCCTGTGCGCGGAGCTGACGGGCGTTCCAGACCATTTCGGAGTACACCGACGGACCCAGAATCTTCTCACCTTTGGCGTCTATACGCGCCAAGAGATCGAAATCGATGAAACTGTCATTCAATGGCGTAATGAGGGTGTCGGCCAGAGAATGGGCAACTTGGCTCAGGCGGGTATGCGACCCGGGACAGTCGATCAGGATGAAGTCACTGTCAGCCTCAAGCGAGGAAACGGCTGCAGATAACCGGTGGTCGTAGATGTTCTCGCCCGGTTTCAGAGAAGCCGGGTCGATATCGGGCAGGTCATGGCAAACCGCGCTGGGCAGGTCGAGCTCTGACCGGGCAAGAAACTCGGCCCTGTTCTCTCCATACCGGCCCAATGAGCGTTGCCGAAGATCAAGGTCCAACGCGTTGACCCTGTGGCCCAGCCGCGCGAGTGCCGTGGCAACATGCATGGAGACGGTGGATTTTCCTGCGCCACCCTTTTCGTTTCCGACGACGATGATATGCGCCATGCTCGATCCTTTGGCCTTGCACGTTTCCCGTGCTTTGTTGGCGCGACTATATGTTGTGGGTATCGGGATTGAAAGCACATTGCCGTAGACGCATCCCCGTTTCTGTGGGTGCGTTGCAAAATCTCCAATCCTGCGCCGGAAGATTGAGGGCTAAAATGAAAAACGCCGCCTCTGATGACCGGGCGGCGCTTCACTGACTTGAATGGGAACGGATTTAGAAGCCGAGCCCTTCGTATTTCTTCTTGAACTTCGACACCCGGCCGCCGGTGTCCATCAGGCGGGTTCCGCCACCAGTCCACGCGGGGTGAACCGACGGATCGATGTCGAGAGACAACTGGTCGCCTTCGGCGCCCCAGGTCGATTTCATCTGAACAATCGTACCATCCGTCATTTTGACATTGATGACGTGGTATTCGGGATGCGTATCTTTTTTCATCGGTCCAGTCCTTATGCTTCGGCGCCCGACGACTTGGGCTTGTAGGTTGTGTCCTCGGCGATCCGGGCCGATTTGCCGCGACGCGACCGCAGATAGTACAGTTTTGCGCGGCGGACGCGGCCGCGGCGGACAACTGTAATGCTGTCGATGTTGGTCGAATGCAGCGGGAACACACGCTCCACACCTTCGCCAAAGCTGATTTTGCGAACGGTAAAGGAACCAGCGATGCCGTTGCCACCTTTGCGGGCAATGCAAACGCCTTCGTAGTTCTGAACACGGGTGCGCGACCCTTCGGTCACTTTGAAGCCGACACGGACTGTGTCTCCGGCTTTGAAATCGGGGATCTCTTTCCCCAGGGCGGCAACTTGCTCCGCCTCCAGCTGTGCGATCAGGTCCATCTGATCAACTCCTAAATGGCTCGTGGTTGGTCCACGAAGTTTGGCGCGTCCTCAGAGCTCTTGGTCTTCATCGGGTCCGCAAGTGCGCCCGCCAGAGGTCAGGTCGTCTGTGTCTGGTTGTGCCGGAAGTACCGCCGCGAATCAGGTCGAAGAAGACCAGGCTGTGAGCGAATACCACAGGCATCCGAACTCAGAATCTGAGTCCGAACGCGCGCGATATAGGCCGGAACTTTCTGCGCATCAAGCCAAAACGGGGCTCGCGAAACAAATCATGGTGATTTGGCCTATCAGACCGCGATCGCCCCGAAGGTGGAAAGGGTCCCCCCACCGACAAGGTGATCAAGCAACAGTCGTCTTTGCTGAGGTGTGCTGGCATTCAGCAGTCGCACTTCTTCTTCGGTCAAATCCCGGCGCGTAAAGCCGCGTGTCTCCAGACACCGATCTACAGCGCTGGCCTCGCCGTGGGCACGAATGTCGTCCTCTACGGAAACGACCACCAGCGGTCCGACAATGATGCCGCCCAAGATCACTCCGGTCACGTACCCGCCAACCACTGCGCCTCGCCCACCTTGTGGCGCTTCGGGCGCACAGGCCCGCACCGCCGCGCGTGCCGCGTCCAGCGTTGCGCCGTTTTGTTGAGGCACAGAAGGGCCGGTCAGGTCGCTGCAAGCAGACAAAACCAGCAGCGAACCCGCGATGATCTTCTTCATTCAGATTTCTCCAAGAATTGTGCTTTGTTAATGAGTATCCACAACCCAGAGTGGTTATGTTTGCCGGCGGATTGTAAAGGCCGTATCGGCCGGAAACTGAAAAAAATAGCAAGAACTGGGGCAGGTTCGCTGGCAAGGTGCAAATGAGACCAAAGTCGTAGCCTGAGTCTGAATCAGTCTGAATTTTTGCCTGTGGCTTTTTGGTAGCTTGCCCAGAGATCTGGTCGCCGGTCCCGGGTCAGTGCTTCGGCCTGCGTGCGCCGCCACTCCTCGATCTTCTTATGATGCCCGGACATCAGGACATCTGGGATCGTACGGCCGTTCCACTCAGGCGGCCGTGTGTATTGCGGGTGTTCGAGCAATCCGCGCGCAAAGCTTTCGTCTTCGGTTGAGTCCGCGTTGCCGAGCACACCGGGGAGCAAACGCACCGTCGCGTCGATCAGTGCGTGGGCCGCGATTTCGCCACCGGTCATCACAAAGTCGCCCAGGCTCAGTTCCTGCATTCCGTAGTGATCGAGAACGCGCTGGTCGACGCCCTCGAACCGCCCGCACAGCAAGGTGACCCCATCCGTTTGCGAAAGCGATTTGACCAGGCTTTGCGTCATCGGACGACCGCGCGGCGACAGATAGAACAAAGGCCAGTTGCCGGTTCGCCCGATCTCGGCTTGTTCGATAGCTTGACCCAGGACGTCTGCCCGCAGAACCATGCCAGCGCCGCCGCCTGCCGGGGTGTCATCGACATTGCGGTGCTTTCCGATACCGAATGGTCTGAGATCGATTGTTTCGAGCTGCCACAGACCGGATTGCAACGCTTTTCCGGTCAGGCTTTCACCCAGGATTCCCGGGAAAGCCTCCGGAAAAAGGGTGATCACCTTCGCCTTCCACACACCTTTCAGGTCCGGCGTCGGTGTGACGAGCTCACGCGGCTGGGCCGTCGCGCGAATAGTTTTGCGGCCAATAGACCGTTCGGGCTTGCTTTTACTCATACGCTGTCGCTCCCAGATCGCGACAGCGCTCGGCCTTTTACTTGCCGAACAATGCTGGGAGGAATGCAACTTGTGCTAGCGCAACGGCACGGTGAAGATGATTGCTGCAGCATCTCAGATCAGTCCGTCTGGCGGATCAGCAATGATACGACCGGTCTCGAGATCCACCGTCGGAACGGTTGCCAATGTGAAAGGCAACAGGACGGTAGAAGACCCGCCATGCAGCAGGATTTCGAGAAGGTCTGCTGCACCGTGGTTTTGCACGGATCTGACGACGCCCAACACTGTGCCCCCGGTATCGCGCACTTCCAGCCCTATCAGGTCAGCGTGATAGAACTCGTCCTCTGGCAAACCCGGCAACTGGTCACGATGCGCAAAGAGCTGTGTCCCTTTGAGCGCATCAGCCTGCTCCTTGGTGGTGATGCCGCCAAGGCGGGCGGCAAATCCATTTTTGATCTGGGGTCCCAGCCGGATGGAATAGCTTTGTGTCCCATCCTCGGATGTTAGCGGGCTGTATTGCTCGATATCTTCGGGAACCGCACAAAAGCTCTTTAGTCGTACCTCTCCCCTGACGCCGTAAGCGCCTGCGATGGCTCCGACACAGACCAGATCAGCCATCGGGCGCCGCTCCTTCGCAGAAACCGCGAGAGTCCACGCGGCCACCAGCGTCAAGGCACCCATCGACCATCTGGAACCGCGTATACTCGGCGCCGGCATAGACCCCGGCGCCGAACAAGGCGGCATAGATCATCAGTCGGATCATCGCCGGTCAGATCACTCTGCGGCTTCTTCTTCAGCAGGTGCCTCGACAGGCTCTTCTGCCGGAGCGGCCGCCTTGGCTGCTTTTTCCTCGGCGCGCTCCTTGGCCTTGGCACCGGGTTCACCTTTCTGAGGGTTGTTACGCTCGGTTTTCTCCCGGGCGCCTGCCGCTTCCAGCATGCGTGCAATCCGGTCGGTGGGTTGCGCACCCTGATCCAGCCAGTGCTGAATGCGTTCCATGTTCATTTTGACACGGTCTTCGCTGTCTTTTGGTAGCAGCGGGTTGTAGGTGCCCAGCTTCTCGATAAAGCGCCCGTCGCGCGGCATCCGGCTGTCAGCCGCAACGATGCGGTAGAACGGGCGTTTCTTTGATCCGCCGCGGGCGAGTCTGATTTTCATGGCCATTTTGTGTTTTCTCCTTGGTATGGCTTGGAAGTGGGTCCCAACGGGTCCCTTTACGTTTGGTGTTGGCGGTGATGCTGGATCACCTCCGCGATGATGAAGTTCAGGAACTTCTTGGCGAATTCCGGGTCCAGATCGGCCCGGTCCGCCAGGTCTTCGAGTCGTGCGATCTGCGCCGCTTCGCGGGTGGGATCGGACGGGGGAAGGTCGTGTTTGGCCTTGAGTTTTCCAACGGCCTGCGTGTGTTTGAAGCGTTCGCCCAACGTGTAGACCAGAATGGCATCCAGTCGGTCGATGCTTTCGCGATGCTCCTTAAGCAGCTCAGAGGCGCGGAGTGCGGTGTCAGTCAAGAGCATAGCCTTTCGGTTTGAAGAGCGGATCGGCGTAGTGGCTGATCTCCATCTCGATGCCGTGCGCCAGCTGCGACCCCTCAAGGACCGTGGCGGAGGGGTGGCGATAGACCGCGTCGTTTCCGTCAATCGTTGCCGCATTCGGATCCTTGACCGCGCCCAGCCGCTCGGCCAGCCGGATGCTGTCGATGTTTTTGGGGTCCACGTAGCTGACGGCGTCGTCCCATCCCAGCGTGCGATAAAGATACGTCCGCGCCGCATGCATGGCTTCCAGGGCGTATCCATGCCCCTGGGCATTTGGCCAAATCACCCATGCCAGTTCGGCCTCGGGCCATTTTGCAGGTTTCCATCCGCCGGCCATGCCGTAAGTGGCGTCGCTTTGCTTATCATGGATCATCCACATGCCGAAGCCGCGAATGGTCCAGTGCCCGATCTCTGCAGCGTAGAGCATCCACGCTTCATAGGCGTTCAGTGGTCCGCCCATGAAACGGGCACGATAGGAAGTAAAAGTGGCCTTGAAGTCGGGGTAGTCCTCGGGCTCGGGGCCGCGCAAGACAAGGCGGTTGGTTTCAATGGTGGGAATCGCGGGGGTCATGACAAAGCCCCCGGATCTGCATGGCGAAAGATATTCATCTCGCCAAAACGTGCATGCGTGAACCGGCCATCCGGCCGCGCGCCGAGGCGTTTGGCCACCGCAGCGGAGGCGTCGTTGCCGTCCGCGACGAGGCTGATGGCGGTTGGCCAGTTCAGCACTGTGTAGGCGTAGTCCAGCGCGGCCTTGCCTGCCTCGGTGGCGTAGCCTTTGCCCTCGAAACCGTCCATGAGGTCCCACCCGATTTCGGGCTCGGGCCAGCCTTCTGGATTCCACAAACCCACGATGCCGGCAAAGGCATCTGTTGCCGTCTCAACCACCGACCACCGGCCGTACCCGCGCAGTGCCCAATGCCCGATTTCGGTGGCCAGAAAACGCCAGGACAGTTCGGGATCGGCGGGGCCGCCGACAAACCTGGAACGGTCCGACATGTAGAAAGCCGCAAAATCCTCAAAATCCCCGGCTTGCGGCGCGCGCAGTGTCAGGCGTTCCGTTTCCAACGTTGGTATGGTCCAGACGGCGGGTGTCATGCAGGCACCTGCGCCTTGAGGTAGTAGGTCAGACTGCCCGGGTACCAGGCCGGCGCGGGTTCGTTCGAAAGCTCTGCACCGAGTCGATCTGCGACCTTCAAGGAAGCTTGGTTTTCAGGTTGGACTCGAATGACAAGGCTGCTCCAACCAGCGCCGTCGAACAGATGGTCGCGCACCGCGATCGCGGCTTCGGTGGCGTATCCGAACCCTTCGGCGGTCGGGTCCCAAATGGTCCAGGTCAACTCGGGCGCATCCGGGTCTTCAATGGCCATCGGTCCCACGTGACCAATCGGCTTGCCGTCAAGAACGATCGTGTAGCGCCCAAATCCCCGCAAGGCCCAATGCCCGATCATTGCGGCCAGCTTGTCAAAGGCTTGTGCCGCGTCGAACGGACCCCGCACAAACGCACTGCGATCACTGGCGCAATAGGCCGTGTACACAGAGAGATCCTCTGCGTCCGGCACGCGCAGCGACAGGCGCGACGTGGTCAGGTTGCGGGCAACGGGGGTCATTTTTTCTTGCCAAACCCGCTCAATCCGGGCGGCAGGCTCATGCCACCACCACCCAGTCCCGGCAGCTTGCCGCCCATCTGGCGCGCTGCGGCTTCGAGCGCTTTGGGGTCCATGCCTGCGGCCAAGTCAGCAGGCGTGCCGCCCTTGCCAAACATACCCTTCATGGCCTGTTTCAGCATTCCGCCTTTGCCCATCTTGCCCATCTTCTTCATCATGTCGCTCATCTGGCGGTGCATCTTCAGAAGTTTGTTGAGGTCCGAGACTTCCATGCCCGACCCTTTGGCGATCCGCTTTTTGCGGCTGGCCTGCAGGATCTGAGGTGCTGCGCGTTCCTTCTTGGTCATCGACTGGATCATGGCGATCTGCTGTTTCAGGATCCGGTCATCGAACCCGGCATCTTCGACCTGTTTGGCCATTTTCCCCATGCCGGGCATCATAGACATCATGCCTTCCATGCCGCCCATTTTGAGCATCTGTTCCAGCTGCATGCGCAGGTCGTTCATGTTGAACTGACCTTTGGCCATGCGCTTCATCATCTTTTCGGCCTGTTCAGCCTCGATGGTCTCCTGCGCCTTTTCGACCAAAGCGACAATGTCGCCCATTCCCAGGATACGGCCCGCAACGCGATCCGGCTCGAAGGTCTCGATGGCGTCCATTTTTTCGCCCAGACCCACAAAGCGGATTGGTTTTCCGGTCACGGCGCGCATCGAGAGCGCTGCACCGCCACGGCCGTCACCGTCCATGCGTGTCAGGACAACGCCGCTGACGCCGATCTTGTCGTCAAACTCAGTCGCTACATTTACGGCGTCCTGCCCGGTCAGCCCGTCAACGACCAGCAGTGTTTCGCGCGGATTGGCGACATCCCGTACTGCGGCCGCCTGTGCGATGAGCTCTTCGTCGATGTGCAGACGACCCGCCGTATCCAGCATGTAGACGTCATATCCACCCAGCGAGGCCTGCGTCTTGGCGCGTTTGGCAATCGCGATCGGGTCTTCGCCCGGAACGATGGGAAGGGTATCGACACCGATTTGAACGCCCAGGATTGCCAGCTGTTCCATCGCAGCGGGCCGATTGGTGTCCAAAGAGGCCATCAGGACGCGTTTGCCGTCTTTCTCCTTCAGACGTTTCGCCAGCTTGGCGGTGGTCGTGGTTTTGCCCGACCCCTGCAGACCGACCATCAGGATCGGGGCCGGGGGGCTGTCGATCTTCAGCGCACCTGGATCGCCTTCGCCGGTCAGCACATCGATCAGGGCGTCGTGCACGATCTTGACCACCTGTTGACCCGGCGTCACCGATTTGGTCACGGCCTGACCTGTTGCCTTGTCCTGCACGGCTTTGACAAAGTCACGCGCCACTGGGAGCGAGACATCCGCTTCGAGCAGGGCAACGCGGACTTCACGCAGCGCGGTTTTGACGTCGTCCTCGGACAGGGCACCTTGCTTGGTCAGCCGGTCAAAAACGCCGGACAGACGTTCAGATAGGTTTTCAAACATGCCGGGCCCTTTTCTGCCGGTTGCGGTGTGCTCCCTATCTAGGAAGCGGCGGATCAATGCACAAACGCCCCCACGGGCGTAACACGCTGGTGGGGGGCGATCCCTGTCTGACAGGGACCGGAAGTCAGAGCCTTCCGGATGTACCGGGGCGGATAGGCGCTAACCGCGGACGAGTCAAGACATCAGCCCAACAATGAAATCATTGACGAAAGCCGGTCTGCCTTGAATGTCTTTGAGGGGTCAAGGGGCATCTGGCGAGGCGGAGTGGCCCGCCTCACCGATCCAGGCTCAATGGAGCTTGGCGTTCACTTCGGCGATCGCGTTATCAATCAGCTTGTTGCTCTCCGAAGCACTCATCTGTGCAGCGATCACATCGCCTGCGGCTTGTGTTGCGATGACAATGGCCTGATCGCGCACTTCCTTGATCGCGGAGGCCTCGGCGGAGGCAATCTGATCTTCGGCGGCCGCCAGGCGGCGTTCGATGGAAGATTTCAGATCGACCTTTGCCTGTTCCGCTGCTGCTGCAGCGTCTTCACGCGCCTTGGCCACGATGCGTTCTGCCTGATCTTTGACTTCCTGCTGCTTGCGCTCATAGCCAGCCAATATGGTCTGTGCCTCTTCGCGCAGGGCGCGGGCTTCGTCGAGTTCAGACCGGATTTCGTCTGCGCGCTTGTCCAGCAGTCCCGCGATCATGCCGGGGACCTTGAAATAGACCAGAACGCCAACAAAAAGGACGAACGCGATCAGCACCACGAAGTCGGTGTTGGAGAGCGATACAAAAGGGCCCTTTGCGGCAAAGGCCGGGCTGGCCGCACCAAATGTCAGGGCCATTGCGATTAAGTTACGCATCGGCGTCATCCTTTCATCCGGTTGTCGATGGCGGCCGAAATGGCCTTGGCATCGACGGAGCCACCCAGAGCCGTCACGATTGCTCCGGTGGTGTCATTCGCCACATCACGGATGCCCTGCACCGCGCCGTCGCGGATTTCGGCGATGGCGCGCTCGGATTCAGCGGATTTGGCCGCGATCTCGGCGTCAGCTTTCGCCAGTGCGTCATCCAGGTCAGCCTGAATTTCGGCCTTGGTTTCCGCAACGATCCGCTGCGCTTCGGCGCGGGATTCTGCCAGCGCCTGATTGTAGGCCGCTTCGGCCTCTACCGCTTTGGCCTTCAGCTCCTCGGCCTTGGCCAGATCGTTGGTGATCGTCCCCTGGCGCTCAGCCAGAATTGCCCCGATGCGGGGCAGCGCCACGCGCGACAGGATCAGGTAAATCACGATCAACGTCACCACCAGCCAGAAGATCTGGTTGGGGAACGTCGAGAAGTCGAGCTGCGGCATGCCCGCTTCGACTTCCTGGGCGACGGAGCCGCCGGTTTGAGTGGTTTCGGTTGCCATGTCGGTCCCCTGAGAGCAGCTTGGTCACCGGGCGAGCGCGCTCGCCCGGTCCGTAAGGAGCGTCAGGGTATCAGACGGCGAACATCAGCAGCAGTGCAACGAGGAACGCGAAGATCCCCAGCGCTTCTGCGAATGCGATGCCGATAAACAGGGTCGCGGTCTGGCTGGCGGCAGCCGACGGATTGCGCAGCGCGCCCGCCAGGAAGTTGCCGGCCACGTGGCCCACACCGATAGCAGCGGCGCCCGAACCGATAGCGGCAAGGCCTGCGCCGATGAATTGACCCATTTGTGCGATATCGCCTTCCATGTCTTTGTCTCCTTACGATGGAATGAGGTGATGAGGTGGGGGCGCTGGGCGCCCGGTGTTAGTGATGCGGGTGCAGCGCGTCCTTGAGGTAAACGCATGTCAGAATGGTGAAGACGTACGCCTGAATGAAGGACACCAGCACTTCCAGCCCGTAGATTGCCATGACGCCCAGAATGGCGATCGGGGCCACCGCAGTGACCTGCGCAAACCCGGCGAACACTTTCAGAACCGCGTGGCCGGCCATCATGTTCCCGGCCAGACGAATGGAGTGGCTGACGGGACGCACGAAGTAAGAGATCAGCTCGATCAGCGCGAGCACCGGGCGAAGTGGCAGCGGGGCGCTCGACACCCAGAACAGGCTCAGGAACGATGCACCATTCTTAACGAACCCAAGCACGGTCACCGCAATGAAGACACCGAAGCCCATCACGGCAGTGACCGCGATATGGGAAGTTGTGGTGAACGACATCGGGATCAGGCCCAGAAAGTTGGCCACGACGATGAACATGAACAACGTCATGATGTAGGGGAAGTACTTGATGCCGTCCTTGCCGGTGACATCTTCGACCATCTTGTAAACAAATCCGTAGGCCAGTTCGGCTACGGATTGGCTGCGATTAGGAACAATGGCGCGTTTTGACGTGGGCAAAACGAGGAGGGCGACCACGCCGAGAATGGCCAGCGCCAGCCACAAGGTCACGTTGGTTGGCGTGTACCAGGCAATTGAATCACCCCCGAACAAAGGTGTGATGATGAACTGATCCATCGGGTGGAATTCCAGCCCGCTGCCTTCGCCATGCGCGTCGCTTGCCACGTCTCAGGTCCCCTCGTCGTCGTTCCGTTCGGCCTCTCGGGCCTGTTGCTTCTCATGAACCTCTTGCGCACTTCGCATCATGGTTTTGATGCCAGCCGCCAGGCCCAAAAACGTAAACAGCACCAGAAAAACCGGGATTGTCCCGAACAGGCTGTCCAGCCCGTATCCAATGCCAAAGCCGATCCCCAGACCGGCCACCAATTCAATCACCATTCGCCAGGCCAATTGTGCCTGTGAGTAGTGCTCGTCTGCACGGGGTTTGGGTGCCTGTGCGTCCTTTGCGACCGCTATTCTGGCCTCCAGGTCAGCCAGACGTTCTCTGTGGTCGTCGTCGGACACTGCGCAAATCCCCACGCTTGTCTGATCAAGGGTGCTAAGGGGCAACAGGCCCAGAGTCAATCGCTATGGCTCGACGGAGATGTTAGGCTAGTATATTGATAAATATAGGAAAAAATTGGCTTCAGCTTAAGGTCTCAAAGATCGAACAGGCAAGCTGGCGCAAACTGGGGGCGTTTCCGTTATTCAACCAAATGGTTGATGTTTTTTCGATGGGGTCAGGTTTGCGTGCTTCGAAACGAAGCGGTTTGATCCACAAGCCACTGTCGGACCTGCCGAATGGATTTGTTCCGCGCGCCTTGCGGGCCAGTGACCAGATGATAGGCGCCTTCCTGGATGCTGACGTCAGACAAACGCACCAACCGGCCACTGCGAAGATCACCTTCAAGACAGTCTGCAGAGCCAAGGTAGATGCCGAGCCCTTGCAGCGCTGCTTCCAGCGCATAAGGCGCCCGTACGCGCCAACGGCTATAAGGCACGCCTGTGGGATCGATACCAGCCGCCTCGCACCAGCGTTGCCAGACATCATTGCCGCGATCCCGATAGAGCCGATGCCGCCGCAGGTCGTCCGCCGTCAAGGTGTCGCCCTCGATCAACCCCGGGACAGCGACAGGTATCAGCGGTGCATCGCTCAGCAGATCTGACGGGAGGTCCAAGCCTCCCTTGTGCGCGAAACGAATTGCCAGATCCGCCTCGTAGCGTTCCAGGTCAGCGAGGCTGTGAGACACATCCATGCGCAGGTCGATCTCGGGGAAGCGATCATAGAAGTCTTGAAGTCGCGGTATAACGACTTTCGCGGCAAAGAGCGGTTCGCTGTTGATGGTGACGCGACCGGTCGGGGTTTCGGCCAACTCATCCGTGGCCTCGGCAATCAGATTCAAAGCAGGCATCACGCGGTCCAGATACTGACGTCCGGCGGGCGTCAGCACAACGCCACGCGAGGCGTCTTTGAACAATTGCGTTCCGAGCCGATGTTCGAGACCACGGACATGTCGAGAAATCGCGGAATGACTGACTCCCAGCTCTTCCGCGGCGCGACTGAAACTTTCGTGGCGACCCGCCGCATCAAACGCGCGCAGGGCATTGAGTGGGGGCAGGTTTCGAAGCATGCCCAATACGTGCGTTTTTTGCACATGTTGTGTCAAGCAATCAGGTTTGTATCGCGTATTCGAAGCTGTCAAAAAACACTGTAACCAGCAGTTTTATGGTGTCTCACATGGACCAAACACTACGCAACGCGCATTTGCGCGACCGGATCGCCTGTCTCTTTAGCAAACATGTTCCTCTGCTCTTAGCTCGGAAAACCCGCGTTTTTGCGTCCTTGTTTTCCACCCGGGGGTCCAAGATCACCGACCGCTTCGCTGACGATATCGGGCTCACCCAGTCGGAACGCGCACAACTGAATGTGCGACTGCCTTCGTTCGAAAACAGACATCCGATGCTTTGACGCCCAAGCTGCCGCGCAGTATGACCAATGGGATGTCTGACGCCCTTGATACCGTCTTTTCGGCTCTCGCCGATCCCACGCGTCGCGCCATCCTGGCGATGCTGCTGGAAGATGACATGGCGGTCACGGATGTGGCGGAACCGTTCGAGATTTCTCTGGCCGCAATCTCCAAACATCTGGCGATCCTGACCCGCGCTGGCCTGATCGCGCAGGAAAAGCGGGGTCGGGTGAAATGGTGCAAACTGGAGCCGGATGCGATGCGCGCAGCCAGCGTCTGGATGCAAGGGTTTGGCCAATTTGAACCCGTCAACCTCGACGCGTTTGAGCGGTTCCTGGCCCGGGAGTTGGATCAACGCTGATGTTGTCGCATCATCGCCCGGACAAAGCGGGATGCACTCCGGTAGTGGCTGGGCCCCGATGCTTCGGCATAGCGTCCGGTTGTCCATTTCGACTGATCTGACATTCGCGCACCGTAAAGTGCCACGTCGTCTAAGGAAGCAACCAGCGCCATCAACGCCGCGTGGCGCCGGTTCAGGTTCTCTCGGGCGGCCGCCCAACCTATCGCATGGGCATCTGCGCGAACCATTTCATTGTAGGGCTTTAGCTCATTCCACTTGTACCCTTTTGCCGGCATATGGAGCGGTGCGCCGGAGGTCACGGCATCAACCCACCCCAAAAAAAGATCGATCCAATGCGCGCGGTGCACGACAACATCGCGGATGGACCATCCATCTGCATCGGGTTGAACCGCGTCTGCCTCTGAGACCTGATCCAACAACGCCTGCAGTTTACTCCATTCGCGCTCCGTGACTTCCAGCAGCGCAGCCTTGTCTTGTGCAGCCGGCATGGCATCCCTCCTCGGTTGTGAGAAGGATAGGTCAACCGACGGGATCGACTTTGCGCCGGATCAAATGGACGCAAATACAGTGGTCCCCGACTAGCGTTTTTCCCGGGGCTTATGCGGTGACTTCTTCTGGTTTCAGAAGCATGAGGAGTGCGACAACCGTCAATCCGACGCCAATCAGCAGAAAAAGCGGCGGCACACCATTGCCCAGCAGCATTTCCCAGACAATCACCCAACTGGGCGTGAGATAAGTATAGGCCATCACCTTTGCGGCAGGCAGGCGCAGCGTGGCGAACTGTAACAGCACAAACGTCGCGGCGCTGGCAAAAATGGCCAGGTATCCCAGCGTGACCCAGACGATGGGTCGCAAGGCTGTCCAGTCGGTCGAGACGATATCTGACCAGCCAAAGACCAACAGGATCAGCCCACCGGCCAACAGCATACCGAACGTAAAGACAACCGCCGGTTCGCCCCGGTTCAACTTGCGGACCATCGGCGTGTAAAGTGCGTGTGCAGCACAGCCCCAGAAGTAGATGATCTCTCCTTCTCCGATCCGGAACTGCAGCAGCGCTGACAGGTCTGCACGAAAAATCACCCACAGCGCGCCTGCTGCACCGATGGCCAGTGCCAGGGCCATGCGCGCAGTCGTGATCTGCCGCAACAGAAGGTAGCCAAAGCCTGCGGCCATCACCGGGGTCAAGGTAAAGACCGCGGCTGCACTGACCGGAGGCGCGGTTTTCAGGCCGTAGAACATCAGGACGAAGTAGGTCGAAAAGAGCGCTCCGAGCACAAGATAGCGCCAGGGCGCGCAGGCGGCGCTGCGTGGCAGCCCTGTTGTCAGTAGTGCCGCTACGCCAATCACCGCAGCGGCCAGAGCAAAGCGCGCGGCGGTGATCGCAGCGGGGGCAATTTCGTTTGCGACAATTGTTCCCAACGAGAACGACCCGGCAACAAGTGCCGAAAAGGTCAGCATCGCCAGGTGGCCTTGCCCCTGCGGGCTCAGACCGGCCATGTTTTGGCGCGCGCTTTCAGGAACGTCAGGAACGCCTGAACCTTTGTGGTGCGGTGGAGGTCGACATGGGTGACGAGCCAGAGCGGCGCGGTCCAGTCCTCTTGCGGCGCCATGACTTGAACTAGGTCCGGTTTGCGCGCCGCATCCCAGCAAGGCACGAATCCGATCCCGGCGCCGGACAGGACGGCTTCTTCCAGAGCGCGCACGTCGCTGCTGCGGAACCGGATGTCTTTGGCCGGCACAGTTGCGCGGAGCCATTTGTTGAACGGCGCGCGGCTGTTCTCGTCGTCACTGCCAACAAAGCGATGCCCGGAAAAATCCGTGGGCGCGTCAGGCATCCCGTACTGATCGATGTAGGATTGCGCCGCATACAGCCCGATACGCTGGCGCACAAAGGGTTGCACCACGTTGTCAGGCTGATCCGGCGCGGACCCTGCCCGGATCGCCACATGCGCCTCACCATACTCCAGGCGAAACAGGCGTTCTCCGGTTAGATACCGGACGATCAGGTCGGGGTGTTCGCGTTGAAAATCCGTCAGGACCGGAACAATCAGCGGTGCAAAAGAAATCAGCGAGGTCACTAACAGCTCGCCACTGACGTCAGCGCCCTGACCCTTGAGTCGGCCAACCAGTTGGCTGAACTGGTCATCCGTGGCCTGCGCCACACGCAATAGATCCTGACCCGCCTCGGTCGGCGTATAGCCGCGTGCGTGCCGCTGAAACAGTTTGACCCCCAGTCGGCTTTCGATCGCGTCAATGTGCCGGATCACCGTTGCATGATGCACGCCCAGAACGTCAGCCGCGCCGCTTACCGTTCCCATTCGGGCGACCTGATACGCTGTGCGCACCTCATCCCAGTTGTCCATGCACGACCTCTCGCAGATATGTGCGTCAACTCACAGCTGGTGTTCTTTTAGCGGCGTTGAGTTCGAATTTGCAAGGCGTAACTCTTGGGCATGTTCATCCCCAGCAACAAGCGAGTTCATCCATGACACAAACTGTCCTTCACATCGACAGTTCCGCACGTACCGAAAACTCGGTTTCGCGAGACCTCTCCGCGCGTATCGTTTCCCGGCTCGAGCCAAATTCGGTTATTCGTCGCGACCTCAGACAAGCTTTGCCGCAGGTCACCGCGGACTGGATTGGCGCCAATTTCACGCCCTCCGATCAACGCGATCCGGTGCAGCGCGACACATTGGCTCTGTCGGATCAGTTGGTTGAAGAGTTGAGGGCCGCGGACACCATTGTGATCGGGGCGCCCATTTACAACTTCGGCGTGCCGGCGGCCTTGAAGGCGTGGATCGATCTTGTCGCGCGCGCGGGAGAGACCTTTCGTTACACTGAAAGTGGCCCCCAAGGCCTGCTGAGCGGCAAGCGCGCTGTGATTGCCATCGCATCCGGTGGCACAGAAGCTGGCAGCGAGATCGACTTTGCAACCGGCTATCTGCGTCATGTCCTCGGCTTTTTGGGCATCCATGATGTGGAGATCATTGCCGCGGATCGGATGATGGTCAGCCCCGACGCGGCGCTCCAGTCTGCAGCGGCCGCGGTCGAGAAGCTTGTCGCCTGATCTGGCCGCACTCTCGTTGTGATGATGCGTATGCATCTAAAGTCAAAGGGCCATGCAATGCGCGTGGCCTTTTGCATCAGCGCCCGTCGTCAGTTTTCGGGGTAGGGAATATCCAGACGTCGTTTGCAGCGCGTGAACGCAACAGTCATGTGAAGGTTTTGCGAAGTTAAAGGTCACTTTGGCTTAGATCAAACCGACGACAACGGGCCACAGCGAAGGTGCCTCCAAATCAAGCTTGGAGGATATGATGCTGTACCAACCCCAACCAAACACCAATCAGGCCATACCGGTCCCCAGAAACGGACCGCCGATCATCACGGTCGAAAACCTGTCGCTCTACTACGATACAAAACAAGCGCTCAAGGACGTCTCTTTCGAGGTTTACCCCAACGAGATACTCGCGTTCATCGGGCCCTCGGGCTGTGGAAAGTCGACGGCGCTCAAGTGCCTCAACCGGATGCATGATGGGTCCCGCGGAGTGCGCATCGAGGGGCGGATCACAATGGATGGTCAGGACATCCATGCGTGCGAGATTGATCCTCCGTTGCATCGGCGTCGTTTTGGCTGGGTCGCGCAAAAGCCTAACCCGTTTCCAAGCTCGATCTGGGAGAATGTTGCCTACGGCGCCCGCATCCATGGCTTGATGCCGTCTCGAGCAGACCTTGCCGGACATGTGGAGGATTGCCTGAGGCGCGCGCACCTCTGGGACGAGGTGAAGGACGTTCTTCATAAGCAGGTAGGAACGTCTTTGTCTGGTGGACAGCAACAAAGGCTGTGTATTGCGCGTGCTCTGGCCACCCAGCCCGACGTTATGTTGATGGACGAGCCAACGGGTTCCATCGATCCGATTGCCACGGGACATGTTGAGGAGTTGATGCTGGATCTGCGCATGGATCACAGCATCGTTGTAATCACCCATTCGATGATGGGGGCCCGCCGGATCGCTGATCGCGTCGCGTATTTTCATCTTGGGGAGTTGTTGGAAGTCAGTCCTGCTGAACAGTTCTTTGCGGCGCCCCGCGACCCAAGGGCGCGCGCGTTTATCGAAGGAAAGTTCGGCTAGCGGCTGTCGGTTTCGTGTTCCAGCCGCTGAAGAGCGATTTTTTCATTCGCTTCAGACTTTTGCTGGTCCAGGAGCGCGGCCTCGACGTAATCCAGGTGACGTTCGATGGCCGCGCGTGCGGCTTCCGGATCGCGGTCCTGCAGGGCGCTGTTGATGGCGCGGTGCTGATCCAGCAGGGCCGCCCGCGTGGTGCGTTGCTTGAACATCACCTGACGGTTGTAGAAGACACCCTCGCGCAGCAATTCGTACATCGACCGCATCATATGCAGCATGACTACGTTGTGGCTGGCCTCGATGATGGCCGTGTGGAACTGGGCGTCCAGCCTCGCTTCTTCTTCCGGGCTCCGCTTCTGATGAGCGGCTTCCATTTTTTCAAAGACCGCCTGAACGACTTTCAGATCGATCTCTGAACCCAGCCGTGCGGCGCGTTCGGCCGCCAACCCCTCGATGTCCCGTCGAAACGAGAGGTAATCGAATACGGCTTGCTCATGCGTTGCAAAGAGCCGCGTCAGGGCTGGCGAGAACGCCGAACCCAGAACATCGGCCACAAAGATACCCGCGCCGGCGCGTGAAACTAGGAGCCCCTGTGCCTGCAGATCGGAGACCGCATCGCGCAATGAGGGGCGCGACACGCCAAGCCGCTCTGAGAGTTCGCGTTCCGCAGGCAATCGCTCACCGGGGCGAAGAATGCCGCGCAGGATCAGGAGTTCGATCTGACGCACCACTGCATTCGAGAGTTTTTCGGACTGGACTTTCTGGAACGGCATCGGATCCCTCGTTATTGGTCAAAACATATGACCACTTTTGCAATTCGACAACCAATTCCGAGGATTGGGAGGATTTTTTGGTGCGCTAAGACCTTGTTAAGGGTCTCACCTCATCCATGGGGCATGAGGTTGCTTTGTGTTCTGTGCGTTTTGGCCGGTTGTGGCGTGACGGATCAGATGTTCAGGGGAGTTCCGGCCACGCAGGTTGATGTGGCTGGCAGCACGTTCGAGGTCAGGGTCCGTGGAAATCTGGCCGAGGCGATCCGCATCAATCCGGAGTATGCGCCCCGGTTTGGGCCCATTCGTGCCCGCGCAGGATTTGCGATGGAGATGGTCAGCGGGTGCCGTGTGACGGGCGTTCTGGGCGATCAGGCTGTGGCCACAGGTCTTCTGGATTGTGGCGATGGGCGCAGTCCTCTGCTTGTCGGCGTGCCGGTCAGTTACTCCTGTCTCGACATCGCTCAGTGGAGCAGCACAGCTTCGGGCACTTCTTACGTCGAATTTGATTATGACCCGGTGTTTTGAGTGCATTTCGGACAGGTACTGGGGTCAATGCAAGGTGTCGCGGCGGACAGGTTGCAGCTAACTCGCTTTCGTTCAGTCAGACACGCCCATGGTTGCTGCGTCGCATTGATCATTCGAGAAGACGCCCAATATGTTGTGGATATCCGCTCAAGGGACCCGATATGAAGCGTCAAACGCGTTGACTCGGAGGCGGACGGAGCCGCAGACTACGGATTCAATAAGAATCGAAAAGGCGGCCCTGTGCGGTTCTCCAAACTCAGACTGACAGGCTTCAAAAGCTTCGTGGACCCGACCGATCTGATCATCGCCGATGGTCTGACGGGTGTTGTCGGGCCCAATGGCTGCGGCAAGTCGAACCTTCTGGAAGCGTTGCGCTGGGTCATGGGGGAAAACCGGCCCACCGCCATGCGCGGCGGCGGGATGGAGGATGTGATTTTTGCCGGCGCGGCAACGCGTCCGGCGCGCAATTTCGCAGAAGTCAGTTTGCAGATCGACAATTCCGACCGATTGGCGCCCAGCGGTTTCAACGAAAGTGACAACCTCGAGATCGTGCGCCGGATCACACGCGACGTTGGCAGCGCATTCAAGGTCAATGCCCGCGACGTGCGTGCGCGCGACGTCCAGATGCTGTTCGCGGACGCGTCCACGGGGGCGCACTCGCCAGCGCTTGTACGTCAGGGTCAGATTGCCGAACTGATCAATGCCAAGCCGAAGGCACGGCGGCGCATCCTCGAGGAGGCGGCCGGGATATCCGGGTTGTACCAGCGCCGGCACGAGGCGGAGTTGAAGCTGCGCGGTGCAGAAACCAATCTGGAACGTGTCGAAGATGTGCTGGAACAGTTGGCCACGCAGCTGGCACAGCTGGCGCGGCAAGCCCGACAGGCGGCCCGGTACAGAGAAATCGGCGAACAGCTGCGGCGCGCTGAAGGGTTACTGCTTTACCGCAGATGGAAAGAGGCCGACGACGCCCGTGCGTCATCGGACGACGTGTTGCGGCTCAGAACGACCGAAGCCGCACAGGCGGAAGCAGCGGCACGACAGGCCGCCACCGCGCGGGCGGAAGCTGACGAGGCTTTGCCGGCATTGCGCGAAGAGGCCACGATTGCAGCCGCGGTGCTGCAGCGGCTTTTGGTTCAGCGCGATACTCTGACCACGCAAGAGCAGCAGGCCCGTCAAACCATCGAAACCCTGACCGGTCGTGTCGAACAACTTGGCCGCGACATTGATCGAGAGAGTGGGCTGAACCGCGACGCGGGCGACACGATCGTAGGTCTCAAGGCCGAAGCCGACAGCCTTGCGAAATCAGGCGAGGGACATGAGGACCGCCTTTCAGAGGCTGCGGAGGCTGCCCGTGAAGCGGCCTCCGTTCTGGAGGAAAGCGAATCGCGGCAAGGTCATGTGACCGAAGATCTCGCTCGGCTTGTTGCGCGGCATCAATCGGCGCAACGCCTTCTCGACGACAACAAAAAGACTTTGGACCGCTCCGAGCGGGAGGCCGAAAAGGCCAAGGCTGAGGTCGAAGCGGCCTTGTTGGCGGTAAAGACGTCGGAGGCGGACCTCGAAAACGCAACCAAAGCCGAGGCAGAGGCAGCCGCGCACGCGACCGCTGCAGAAGCGGCCCTGGCCGCAGCGGACGAAGCGCGCGCGGAGACGCAAGCACGCGAAGCCGAGGCGCGAGCGCAACGGTCGGAAGCTGAGGGTGAGGCTGGTGCGCTGCGCGCAGAAGAAACCGCGCTGGCCAAACTTGTGGCGCGTGACACGTCTGAGGCGGGTCAGGTGATGGACGAAATCCGGGTTTCGCCGGGTTATGAAAAGGCGCTGGGCGCTGCGCTGGCCGATGATTTGCGCGCGCCTTTGGTGGGCGAAGACGGGCCATCGGGCTGGATCGCCGTTCCGCCCTACGACACCATTCAACCGCTGCCTGCCGGGATCGTTCCTTTGTCCCTGCATGTGAATGCGCCACCGGAGCTGATGCGGCGGCTGGATCAGATCGGACTGGTCGATGCGGATTCCGGAAGCGCTGTACATGCCGGTTTGAAGCCAGGTCAGCGACTGGTCTCCGCCGAGGGAGATTTGTGGCGCTGGGACGGATTTAGAACCTGGGCCGAGGATGCGCCCAGTGCCGCGGCATTGCGGCTTGAGCAATTGAATCGGCTTGAGGCGCTGAAACAGGATCTGGAACGCGTAACTGCCCGCGCGGACGGTGCCCGCAAGGCGCACGAGATGTTGAGCGCGCAGCTGGTTCAACGCACCGAGGAAGACAAGGAGGCGCGGGTTGCGCGGCGCGATGCGGACAGGGCCGTTGCGGATGCCGCGCGTGCGCTCAGCAAGGCCGAAGCGGAGCGCAATCTGGCGCAGGGCCGGCTCGAGAACCTGAGGTTGGCCGTCACGCGGCATCAGGAAGATGCCAGCGCTGCCAGATTGCAGTTGCGCGAGGCGGAAGAGGCGACTGCGGAACTGGGGGATCTGGACGCTGCGCGCACGCAAGTGGAGACAATCAAGCAGATCGTGGAAGCCGCGCGGATCACGATGCTCACCCGCCGGTCGGGACATGACGAGTTACGACGCGAAGGTGAAGAGCGCGACCGACGGGTCAAGGAAGTGGCGAAGGAGTTGGACAGCTGGCAGCGGCGATTGGAAACGGCAGAGGCGCGGTCCTCTGAACTTCTGACGCGCAAGACGGCGACCGAGGCGGACCTAGCAGAAGCGATTGTGGTTCCGGATCAACTCTCCGAAGAACGGGATGCGCTGCGTGATCAAATCGGCGAAGCGGAAGCGCGTAAAGCAGGTGCCGACGATGTGCTGACCGGTGGCGAGTCCGCTCAGCGCGCGGCTGTTCAGGCGGAACGCGATGCCGAGCGTGCCGCGTCCGAGGCGCGTGAGGCCAGAGCAGCCGCTGAGGCGCGCGCCGATGCGGCCCGCGAAACGGTGGCGGCGGCGGCGGAACGCATTGCGGAAGATCAGCAGATGACGCCGAACCAGCTTCTGACCCGCCTCGACGCCGTACCGGACCAAATGCCAAATGCCGAAGCGCTGGAGGCGGAAGTGAATCGGCACAAGCGGCAGCGCGATGCGCTCGGCGCGGTCAATCTGCGGGCCGAGGAAGACGCCAAAGAGGTTCGGGAAGAGCACGACACCTTGCAGAACGAAAAGGCGGACCTCGAAGAAGCGATCAAGACCTTGCGCGGTGGGATTGCCAGTCTGAACCGCGAAGGGCGCGAGCGTCTGCTCACAGCCTTTGAACAGGTCAACAGCAACTTTTCGATGTTGTTCCGGCATCTCTTTGGCGGCGGCGAAGCCAATCTGGTGATGGTTGAAAGCGATGATCCGCTGGAGGCAGGGTTGGAGATCATGTGCCAGCCGCCCGGCAAAAAGCTGAGCACGCTCTCTTTGCTGTCCGGTGGGGAACAGACGCTGACCGCGATGGCACTGATCTTTGCGGTCTTCCTCGCCAACCCAGCTCCGATCTGTGTGCTGGACGAGGTCGACGCGCCGCTGGATGATGCGAATGTTACCCGGTTCTGCGACCTTTTGGACGAGATGTGCCGGCAGACAGACACGCGGTTCCTGATGATCACGCACCATGCGGTGACGATGAGCCGGATGGATCGGTTGTTTGGCGTCACCATGGCCGAGCAGGGCGTCTCGCAACTGGTCTCGGTTGACCTGAAACGCGCTGAGGCCTTGGTGGCATAGTCCCCTCACTTCAACGTGACTCCTCGTCCGCGCCCAAATGGGTAGGGTCAAGGCATGATGTTTCGTTACGGTTTGTTTTTGACCCTTTTGTCATGCCCCGCGATGGCGGCGGAGTGGACATTGCGCGCGGGAGACACCCCCTTTACCCCAGAGGACGCTGTTGCGCTCGAGGGCCAGACACTGACCTTCTACGATGATGGCCAGTCAAAATATGAAGCGGATGGCGTGTATTCCTACACTTACTCACAGGTCAATGGCGGCGGAACGGCTTGGGGGGAGTATCAGGTGATGCCAGACGGGAGCATCTGTATCAGTTTTCAGAACGGATTTGATCGCTGCGACCTTTATGTCCGTGCGGGCGACCGGCTGGTTCTGATCACCGAAGAGGGGGAACGATATCCCGTGCGGCCCGACTAGAGCGCGCCGCCAACCATATCAGAGCCTATTCAACAGCGCAGGGGTCGGCCAGGCGTCGGCAGGCAGGCCGAGGCGCACCTGTTCTGACTGAACCGCTGCGCGGGTGCGCGCGCCCAGAATTCCATCGACCTTACCAACGTTATACCCACGGTCCTGAAGCTTGGTTTGCAGTCTTTTCATCTGCTCGCCGTTGAGGCCCGGATCCGGTTGGCCGGCCAGATAGATCGGGGCACCCTCGAGTCGCGTGGCAAAGTAAGCGGCCGTCATCACGTAAACAAAGCTCTGGTTCCATTCAAAGAAAACCCGAAAGTTAGGATAAGCGATGAAAGCGGGTCCGTTGTGCCCCTGTGGGACAATGATCGACGCCATGAGGTCATCTGAGGCCAGATCGCCCTCGCGCGCTGTGACACTCAAAGCGCGCCAATCAGCCACGGATTTCTCGGTGGTGAGACCTGTCAGCGATAAATCCAGATCATCCGGCAATACAACTTCCTGCAACCACGGCTCGTCGCTGCGCCACCCCAATGCGGAGAGCATCCTGGCGCCTGAAACCAGCGCGTCGGGCGCCGACGTCTTCAATCGAACCCGACCGTCGCCGTCCGCATCTACGCCGTTTTCGAGAATGTCCCTTGGCAGCATCTGAACCATGCCGATTTCACCGGCCCATGCTCCGGTGGTGCGGGCCGGGTCCAGGTCCCCGCGTTCAAAAAGTTCCAATGCGGCGAAAACCTGAGGCCGGAACAGCTCGGGCCTGCGACAATCATGAGACAGCGTGACAAGCGCGTCGCGTGTGTTGAAGTCTCCCTGCACTGCGCCGTAGTCGGTTTCGAATGCCCAAAACGCCAACAAGACACCGCGGGGCACACCATAGTCTCGCGAGATCCGATCGAAAACGGGCTCATAGGTGCGCGCATTGCTGCGACCGCGATCAATCCGGTTCTGTGAAATCAGCCTGCGTGAAAAGTCCAGGAACGGACGCTGGAATACACCTTGTGATCGGTCAGCCCGCAAAACCTTTGGGTCTTGCCGGACACCGCGAAAGAAAACCTCGACCTGTGCGGGGTCATGTCCCTTGGCAATTGCTTCGGTTTTGAGGCCACTGACAAATTCGGTGAACGATCCCCCGCAATTGGCAGCGGCGGGGCCGCTTGCCAAGAGCATGAGAACTGCGGCTTGAACGACGCGAAAACCAATCATCAAGAAAAACCTCTAGATCAAAAATGCGACCACTGAAAAAAGCAGCGACAATCCCAACAAGGCCGACCAAACCTGCCACAAAACAGTGACGGCAAGATCAATCTCATCCGCACCAATAGCACGATTGGCCGTCCCGTTCACCCACGCGAGATCTTGCAGCTTTCCGTCGTACCGGCGTGGTCCCGCTAACGCGACATTCAGCGTTCGCGCCATTGCGGCTTCGGGCCAGCCGGCGTTGGGGGAGCGATGGTTCGCAGCATCTTCGGCAATGTGGCGCCATTCGCGGGTCTTTCGTCCCAGCAACGCAATCAGGCACGCGGTCAGTCGGGCAGGGATTAAATTGAGCAGATCGTCAAAGCGCGCAGCGGCCCAACCAAAATCCAGATAGCGGGGTGTGCGGTATCCGATCATGCTGTCAGCCGTATTTATGGCTTTGTACAGCATCAGGCCGGGAAGTCCGGCAATCAGAAACCAAAAAACCGGTGCGACCACGCCATCCGAGAGATTCTCGGACGCGCTTTCGATGGCGGCACGCGCAACTTCGGCCTCGGTCATGGCATCGGTGTTGCGGCTGACGATGCGACCGACGTTTTGCCGCCCGTCTTCGAGGTTTTGCCTCAGTGCCGTGCTGACATCACGCACGTGCTCTACAAGCGACCGTTGCGCCAGCAGTATGGCGCAGGCCAGCAATTCGACCACTGGGCCCAAATCGGCAAGAATCGCGCCAAGTAAGACAGCGCCGGCTGCCAGGCAAAGCAGGGCCAGACATCCTTTGAGTTTCCGGTATGATCCGGAATTCAGTTTGCGTTCCAAGTAAGAGATCACGCGCCCCATGAGGACGGCGGGGTGGGGCACTCTCGACCAAAGCCAATGCGGTTCACCCAGCAGCGCGTCCAGAATCATCGCCAATGACAGCGTCAAAGGGCGACCTCTAACCGATCCCAACCGTTGGCGGGCGGCAGACCGACACGCAGATATCGCTCAGAATACGGGAACACCCTTGTCCAGATGTGATGCCGGGCAAGCTGATCCTGCCACGCATTGGCATTTTCGACCTCGTAAAGCCGGAACAGTGTCGTGCCGCCCACAAGACTTGCCCCCTTCGCAAGCATGAGGTCATCAAGCCGCTTGCTGTCGTGATTGAGCGCGTCACGAGTTGCGGCGGCCCAGGCGTGATCTCTCAATGCTGTGGCGCCGATACGCAAGGCGGGGCCAGAGACGGGCCATGGTCCCAAGGCTTCTTCGATTGGACCCAGCGTCTCCGGTCGTCCTATGGCAAAGCCCAGTCGCAGCCCTGCCAACCCCCAAAACTTGCCAAAGCTCTTCAGTATGATGCGCCCGGGTTGTGCGGCCAGACCGATCAGAGAGGCGCTTGGATCAACATCGCAAAAGCTTTCGTCGATCACGCAGAGCTGGGTGTCCACGTCCAGGGCGGTCCAAATTCTGCCATCTGGGTTGTTGGGGTTCACCAGCACCCGTGCTTCGGACGGCCCGTTCTCCACCACTTTCCAGCCTTGGGATGAAAACGCCCCGGCATGCTCGTTGTAGGTCGGTGTGGTGATCCTGACCCGTGCGGGAGATGCCAGTGCCGGCATGCGCGCAATCAGCGCAGAGGCACCTGGTGCGGCCAAAATCGCGGCGTCATCCGGCACGCCCCAAAAGCTGCGCGCCGCAGCGATTAGCTGCTCTTGCGCGCCGGCATCCGGCAAAGCGGTCCAGTCCGCCATGTGCACGCTGTCTATGGGGTACGGATTGGGATTGATTCCGGTCGACAGGTCTATCCAGTCGGACCTGGCTCCACCAAAAGCCGCAACCGCGGCGTCCAGCCCGCCTCCATGGTCGCGCCGCATTTTGCCGTATCGGGTCACGCCTACTTCCCCTGATGGTGCCGTTTCTGACGGTGTTTCAAGCGGATTCACGCCCATCCGGCAAGAGATCACCCGCATGTAGCGCGAACTCGGGCCGCCGTTAAGCAATTGTTAAGAGATTGGGCAGATGACCGGTGCAGGGGAAGTGGCACGGAATAGAAAAACGAACAAGTGCCAGGATACGATGATGAATGTTTTGATTGTAGAGAGTCGGCCGGAGTTGGGTGCGCTCTGGCAACGCCATTTGGAACGGCAAGGCGCCACCGTGACTTTGGCGCATAGTCAGGACGCCGCCATCTTCGCGCTGCACGGACAGGCCTTTGACATAGTCGTACTCGATCTCGTGCTGGAACAAGGCAGCGCGCTGGCGGTGTCGGATTACGTCAGCTACCGGCGTCCAGAAGCGCGGGTGATTTTCGTTACAAACACCAGTTTCTTCTCGGACGGTTCAATCTTCGCCCATAGCCCGAACGCCTGCGCTTACCTGCAGAGCGAAACGCCGCCAGAAGACCTGGCGGCGATGGTCGAGCACTATGCAGCGCTGCGCTGATCGCGGTTGTGCGGTGCCATCCAGTCGATGATCGGATTGATCGGTATGATCCGATGCGGGTTAATGCTGTCGTGGCTGTAGTGGTAGTGCCGAACGATGTGATCCATACCCACGGTCTGAGCCACACGCGGCCATTGATAAAGCTCGCGCGTGTAGGCCCACAGGTTCGGATAGTCCATCAGGCGCTTCCGGTTGCATTTGAAGTGCAGATGATAGACCGGATCGAACCTGACAAGCGTCGGGAACAGGCGCCAGTCCGCCTCTGTGATGCGGTCCCCCATGAGGTAGCGGTTTCCCGATAGCCGCTCTTCCAGCCAGTCCAGTGTCTCAAACAGCGGGGTCACAGCCGCGTCATAAGCCTCTTGAGTCGTGGCAAATCCGGACTTGTAGACGCCATTGTTGAATGTGTCATAAATGCGGTCGTTGACCGGTTCGATCGCCGCATGCAGCGACTCGGGCCAGTAGTCATCGGTGTTGCCGGTTACAGCGTTGAACGCCGAATTGAACATCCGAATGATCTCGGAGCTTTCGTTGGACACGATTGTTTCGCGCTGTTTGTCCCAGAGGATCGGGACCGTCACGCGACCTGAAAACTTGGGGTCCGCTTTCAGGTAGATGTCGCGCAGGAATGGCAAGCCGTACAAGGTATCGCCTGTGGCGCCGGCGTCGTCCGCTTCCAGCGTCCAGCCGTCCTTCAACATGTCCGGGTGCACGACTGAAATCGAGATGTGGTCGGCTAAGCCTTTGATTTGGCGAAAAATCAACGTGCGATGTGCCCAAGGACAAGCAAGGCTGACATAAAGATGATAGCGTCCCGACTCTGCGGCAAACCCGCCATCACCGGATGGCCCAGGCTGGCCGTCAGCGGTGATCCAGTTCCGGAATTTTGCGACCGAACGCTCGAACTTTCCGTTTGAAGACTTTGTGTCATACCAGGTGTCATGCCAGACACCGTCAACCAGCAAACCCATCTTGCCACTCCTTTGATCCTTGCCTTGACAATAGTGCGTTTGGGCGCGGTTTCCTTCTGATACGACCGCGCATTTGGCCTGCGTCAGCGCACAGCACTGTTGCCCACCGATGGGCAGCCACAGCACACCGCGACCACGAAACGATAAGTGAACGAACTTTCTCTTGAATGTGAGAAAGAATCGCACAGGTTGGAGTGGTCGGTTCTGGGAGTCTGCGCATGTCGACGTTTCTTTCCAAAGAGGTCCGCGAGGGCCTTGCTGCAGCCCGCATGGCGAGCCTGAAGAAGGCCAGCCGTTTGCGCGTTCATACGGGCGAGGACATGTTCACCGTCCTAAAGCTCTGGACAGATGGGTTCGCCGTCGAATCTGAGTCGACTCCGCCGCTGCGCGGCCTGGTGGATGTCTTTGACGGAGCGCATCATCTCTATCAGTGCCTGATCGTTGCATCTGAGGAGGACGCAGGCGAAATGCGGTATGAATTCAAGCGCAGCACCGCCGCCTCGGACGACGCACCTCTGGACTTTTACCGCGATCCAGACGCGCCAATCGCCCTATTGGCCAACTGATCTATTGCAGATCAGAAAACGCTTTCGTCAGGCGCGCGCAGGCGTCTTCCACCCTTGCGCGTGGCGTCGCGATGTTGAACCGCAGGAAGCTTTCGCCTCCCTTGCCGAAGGTGGGTCCGTGGTTGACGGCGATCTGCGCCTCTTTCTCAACGCGACGGGTGAATTCGGACATCTCCATCCCTGTCCCGGCGAAGTCGACCCAAGACAAATACGTCGATTCCAGCGGCATCGACTGCAAACCCGGTATGGTGTTCACCGCAGCATCGAACAGCTTACGGTTGCCGTCCAAATAGGCGACGAGTTCGTCCACCCAAGCCGCACCACCCGGCGAATACGCCGCTGTCGCCATGAACAAGCCGAACGAATTGGGAGACATGCCCAGTGCCGCCATCCGCGCGCCGAACTTTGCGCGCAGGTCCGGATCTTCGATGATGACGTTTCCGGAGTGACCGCCTGCAATATTGAATGTTTTGGTTGTCGCCGTCATCATCACGAGCCGGTCGGTCGCAGAAGGATCAACGTTTGCCATCGGGATGTGGGTATGGCCCGGAAAGACGAGATCATGGTGAATCTCGTCAGACACAAGGATCAGATCGTGCCGACGGGCAAAATCGGCGACTCCTTGAAGTTCCTCGCGAGTCCAGACACGACCACCGGGATTATGTGGCGAGCACAAGACGAGCATGCTCTCTGAGCCGGTCATTTGCGCATCCCAGGCTTCGAAATCCATCTCGTATCGGCCTTCAACATTCACCATCTTGCATTCCACCACTTTGCGGTCCGCGGCGCGAATGACCTTGGCGAAGGCGTGGTAGACCGGTGTGAAGAGAACGATCCCGTCGCCGGGTTGGCTGAAAACATCGACACACATTGCTGTGCCATTGACCAGACCGTGTGTTGTAAAGATCCAGTCTTTCTCTACGCGCCAGCCGTGACGGTGCTCCATCCACCACTGGATCGATTCGATGTAGGGGCGGTCATCTCCGAAGTACCCATAGATGCCGTGATCGATCATCCCCTGAAGCGCGTCCTGGATCACCTGCGGTGGGCGAAAGTCCATGTCGGCAACCCACATCGCCAGACCGTCATCGGCGGACACGCCATAGATCGCCTCCATCATGTCCCATTTGATGCAATGGCTGCCGCGGCGATCTACGATCTCATCAAAGCTCATCGAGGGTAACTCCTGTTTCTGCGGCGAAGCTATCCGCTTGGGCGTCAGGTGCAAGGGGCGTTGCGGGCGCGGGGCCTTTCACCTAAATCGACACTCATGAAACTGCCAATCCTGATCCATCCTGACCCCAGGCTAAAAAAGCTGTGTGCGCCAGTCGCCGACATTTCCGACGAATTGCGTAAACTGGCCGATAACATGCTGTCCACCATGTACGATGCGCCGGGCATTGGCCTGGCCGCCCCACAGGTGGGCGTGCTCGAGCGGCTGATAGTGGTGGATTGCGTCAAGGAAGAAGGCGAAGCGCCCCGCCCGCTGATCATGTTCAATCCGACCGTGGTTTCCTCCTCTGAGGAAATGAACACTTATGAAGAAGGCTGTCTTTCCATTCCGGATCAGTATGCTGACGTCACCCGTCCGGCCGAGGTGGAAGTCGCCTGGATCGACAAGGACGGAAAGCCGCAGCAGGAGGTCTTTGACGGGTTGTGGGCGACCTGCGTGCAGCATGAAATCGACCACTTGGATGGCAAGCTCTTTATCGATTACCTCAAACCGCTAAAACGGCAGATGATCACCCGCAAGATGGTCAAGTTGAAGCGGGAAAGGGCGCGGGCCTGATGGCTGTTCTGCCAATCCTGCGTTGGCCTGACCCGCGCCTGTCGCAGCCTTGCGGCCCGATTGAGGGTGATGTGACGGCGTTGGTCGCGGACATGTTCGACACCATGTATGCCGCACCGGGGCGGGGGCTTGCGGCGCCGCAGGTTGGTGTCATGCAGCGGCTCTTCGTGATGGACACGACGTGGAAAGAAGGCGCGCGCACCCCCAAAGTCTTTCTCGATCCCCAGATCATTGCGCACGCCACCTCACTGGCGACCGGCAGCGAAGGCTGCCTTTCCATCCCTGGTGTCGTGGTCGACGTAACCCGGCCCTCCGAAGTGACGGTGGCGTGGACCGATGTGGACGGACAGGCATGGGAGCAGACCTTCGATGGGTTTGAGGCGGTCTGTATTCAGCATGAAATCGATCACCTGAATGGCAAAGTTGTCTTCGACAGATTGGACCCCGCGGCCCGCGAAAGGGCTGAAGCCGAATTTTCCGGTCGCGCTCAATGACGGTTCGAAAATGTCCGCCATGGCCAGACAAACACCTGCGCACCCCCGCCGATCCTGTGGACGCCATAACAGATGATATTCGTGCGATCTGGGATGATATGATCGACACGATGGAAGCCATGCCGGGCGTCGGACTTGCCGCACCGCAGATTGGTGTAATGTTGCGTCTGGCGGTTGTGGATGGGTCCGCCGAAAGAGGACGCGCCGTGCGCCTGGCCAACCCGGAAATCTTGCATGCATCCGTAGAGCTACGCACACACGAAGAGAGCAGCCCGAATTTGCCCGGTGTCTCCGCAAAGATTGATCGGCCACGTGCGGTTACAGTGCGATACCTGGACGAGAACGGAATGATCAATCGACGCGATTTCGTTGGCATCGAGGCGACCAGCGTTCAGCATCAGATCGACCATCTTAACGGGCGGATGTACTTTCACAATCTCAGCCCGGTCAAACGCGATATGCTTTTGCGCAAGGCCCGAAAGTTGCGCGCATGAGAGTTGTGTTCATGGGTACACCCGACTTTTCGGTGCCGGTGCTGGAGGCGCTCGTTGAGGCTGGTCACGAGGTGGTGGCCGTCTATTGCCAGCCACCACGCCCGTCCGGACGCGGGAAAAAAACGCGCCCCTCTCCGGTGCAGGCGCGCGCGGCCGAATTGGGATTGCCCGTGCACCATCCAACGAGTCTGAAGGAACCCGGGCCTCAGGCGGATTTTGCAGCTTTGGACGCGGATGTCGCGGTGGTTGTTGCGTATGGGTTGATCCTGCCAAGCGCGGTTTTGACTGCGCCCCGGCATGGATGCCTGAACATTCATGCAAGCTTCCTGCCGCGGTGGCGCGGGGCCGCACCGATTCATCGTGCGATAATGGCAGGCGATCGGGAGACCGGGGTTTGCATCATGCAAATGGAGCAAGGTCTGGACACAGGTCCTGTGCTTCTGCGCGATGCGACAGTCATCGGCGACGAAGAAACGACGGGTATGCTGCACGACAGGCTGTCCGCCATGGGCGCTGACCTGATCGTCGAGGCTCTGGACCGTCTGCCGGAGCTCACGGCGGAAGCTCAACCGGAGGACGGCGTGACCTACGCCGCAAAGATAGACAAAGCCGAAGCACAAATCGATTGGAGCCGGCCAGCAGAGGAAGTGGACCGCCTCATCCGGGGCCTCTCTCCCTTTCCCGGCGCATGGTTTGAGATGGACGGCACGCGCGTAAAAGTTCTGGCGTCGCGCGTGGTCACCGGGCAAGCTGCACCGGGCACGGTATTGGATGCGGATCTGAGCGTGGCATGCGGAGCAGGCGCAGTGCAGCTGACACGTTTGCAGCGTGCTGGCAAAGGCGCCCAAGACGCCGCCGAATTCTTGCGTGGCCTGCCGGTGCCCGAAGGCACACAATTATAGGGGCAAACCCATGTTCTTGACCATGATGGGCACGGTCGTGATCGCCGGAATTGTCGGGTATGTTTCCGAGAAGACCGGCTGGACCCACAATGGTATCCTCCCGTCGATCATCATATGCGTCGGGGGAGCCTTTTTGTTTTTCTTCGTGCGGCTGATGTTTGGGTTCGGTTTCAATAGTCCGGGCCTGAACGCGGTTGTGTCGTCGATCGGGGCGTTGATCATCGTTCCATTCCACTGGCGGAGGTGAACCATGCCGATTATCGCCCTCATCATCATTGGTGCCGCCGCTGGTTTTTTGGCGACGCGGATCATGAAAGTGGAAGCCAATATTCCCACCACCATGCTGATCGGAATTGTCGGCGCGATCATCGGGGGATTGGTACTGCGCTTTCTCAGCACTGTGATGGGCGCGATGGCAGGTTTTGTCGGGGCGGTGCTTGGCGCATTGCTGCTGGTCTGGCTTTGGAAGACCTATTTTAAGAAATGAAAGCTCACTTGCGAGGCGGGCGGCTTTTGTAGACGGGCAGCCGCCACCCAAAAGCCAGGGATCCAGCCCTCAACAACCAGCAGATTAGGGCGCCTGCGCCCAAGCTGATCAGGCGCTCTACACCGAGTTCGTCCAGCAACACGGACGTGAGCGCGCCCGCAAGCGCAGCAGATGCGTACAACTCTCCTTGTTTGAGAACGAGCGGGATTTCCCCGACCACCACGTCGCGCATCAACCCGCCCAGGCAACAGGTTGCCATGCCCATCAGCACAACGATCAAAGGCGGCTGGTTCAAAGCAAGTGCCGCCCCTGTTCCGGCGGCAAGAGCGACGGCCAGGGCGAAGCTGTCGAGCCAGAGCAACCATCGATACCTGCTTTCAACCAGATGCGCTGTGAAGAAGACCAGAACCGCAGCACCTGTGGCCAGTGCGATGTAGCCCGGTTGGGTCATCCAGAAGACCGGGGTGCGATCCAGCAATACATCCCGGACGGTGCCGCCGCCAACGCCGGTGAGACAGGCGACAAAGGCAAACCCCGCCAGATCGAGTTGCGCTCTGCTGGCCACCAACGCGCCGGTGAGCGCGAAGATCATCACCGAGCCATAATCAAGCAGCGCGAGTGGGTTCATCGCGCCGGCGTCGCGGTCTTGAAGGGCTTCATGCCATCCCTGGCAAGCGCGTCGGCGCGTTCGTTCTCAGGATGCCCGGCGTGTCCCTTGACCCATTCCCATGTGACCTGATGATGTGCTTGTGCGGTGTCCAGTCGCTGCCAGAGTTCAGCGTTCTTCACCGGCTTTTTGGCTGCGGTTTTCCACCCGTTCTTTTTCCATCCGTGAATCCAGCTGGTCACACCATTCTTCACGTATTGGCTGTCGGTTACGATCGTGATCGCGGAAGAACGATCCAGCGTTTCCAGCGCTGTGATCGCGGCCATCAATTCCATCTGATTGTTAGTGGTCAGCGGTGCTCCACCCGACAACTCGCGCTCCTTGATGACGTCGGCGCCAGACTTGGCCTGCAAGACAACGCCCCAGCCTCCCGGACCGGGATTGCCGGAGCACGCTCCATCCGTAAATGCAATCAGGTCAGGCATCGGCGCGCATCACGATCCAGTCCGCCATGACGCCGTCCAAACCCCGGCTTGTGCCAAAGTCACGGAATGTCGGGGTGAAGCCCGCATCGGTCAGAACCGTCTCCAGCTCGGTCTCGGTGTAGTAGGTGTATTGTCGCCCAATCCCGTCACGTTTTGAACCGTCGCCAAGCTTCAGCCCGATGTGGAAAACACCGTTCGGTCGCAACGCTTTATGCAGTGCACCCAAATGCCGGGGCATGTCGGCGCGCGCCGCGTGCAGCAAACTGAAATTCGCCCAGATGCCATCGTAAAGGGCGTCACCGGTGATTTCGTTGAATGTCGCCTGCCATGCGGTCACGCCGGGCTGCCGTGCAGCAAGAGCGACCATTTCGGCAGACGCGTCGGTGGCATCGACCGTGAAGCCTGTGGCTGCCATCTGGCCGGCGGCAACCCCCGGGCCGCACCCCAGGTCGAGAAGGCGTCCGCCCGGGTGACAGGCTGTGAGAAACCCCTCGAGATAGGGGTCAGCTTTGGCCTCGCGTTCGACAAGCCCAGCATATTCCGATGCCTTGGCGTCATACACGGCTATGGTTTCTTTGTCGCTCACAGGAACACTCCAACAGCAAGGCAGAGAACAACGACAATTGTGAGCAACACGCGCAGCGGAACCCACCATTCGGGCGTCAGTCCCCAGCGGGCAAATGCCAGGTCAAGCAGCAACAATCCGGCAAATCCAAAGATCAGGTTGGTTCCGGCACTGACGGGTCCGCCGCCGGTCATGAAGAAAGCCCAGAGAGCCGGGATTACCGACAGCGCGTATCCAATTGCCGCCTGCGCTCCTTCCGCTCTTGTCGCGAAGCCCCAAAGGACGCCGGACATGAAACTGAGAATGATCGACCCATAAAACAGTTGAACATAGGGGCCCACAAATCTGGGGCCCAAAGTCGAGGCACCCCAGCTTTGTAGCGGGTCATTCAGGTAGGTGGCCGCGCCCCACAAAAAAGGGATCAGGCCTGCAAGACCCAGCATCAGTGGCGCTGCGGGGATCCTGCTCAACATGGGCACCCTGTCGGGTCGTGTTCATATGCGGTCATGTTGGCACTTAGAGCGCGTCAAGCCGGTTCGCGCAACACTCTGGGCACTTTGAATTCCACGTTTTCGACCGCGGTCTCCACGGTCTCGACTGAGACGTCAAAGCGCGCGCCAACGGCGTCGAGCACCTCGTGTATCAACTCTTCCGGCGCGCTGGCCCCCGCGGTAACACCGAGGCTGGCAATCCCCTCCAGAGCGCGCCAGTCGATATCGGTGGCCCGCTGAACCAGCTGAGCATAAGAACAGCCGGCGCGACGGCCGACCTCGACCAATCGCTTTGAATTCGAGGAATTCGGGGCGCCGACCACCAGCATTGCCTCTGTCTTGGGCGCCATCGCCTTGACTGCTTCCTGCCGGTTGGTGGTGGCATAGCAGATGTCTTCTTTATGAGGCCCGACAATGGCCGGAAACCGCGCGCGCAACGCCTCAACCACGTCCGCCGTATCGTCGACGCTGAGCGTGGTCTGAGTGACATATGCCAGTCGTTCGGGGTCCCGTGGTGTAACCGCAGCAACATCTCCAACGGTTTCGACCAGCAACACGTCACCTTCCGGTAACTGCCCCATCGTGCCTACGGTCTCGGGGTGGCCTTTGTGGCCGATCATGATCATTTGCAAACCTTTGTCCGCATGGCGCTGTGCCTCGATATGGACTTTACTGACCAACGGGCAGGTTGCGTCGACATAGACAAGCTGGCGTCGCTCCGCTTCCGCGGGAACCGATTTCGGAACACCATGTGCGGAGAAAATCACCGGGCGGTCTTCGGGGCATTCGTCGAGGGTTTCGACAAACACGGCGCCGCGTGCCCGCAATCCATCCACCACGAATTTGTTGTGGACGATTTCATGGCGCACGTAGATGGGTGCGCCCCATTTCTCGAGCGCCATCTCGACGATCTTGATTGCACGATCTACGCCTGCACAAAACCCGCGCGGTGCGGCCAGATAAAGCGTCAGGGGCGGCTTGCTCATGTACAGTCTCCTTCCGCTCAGAGGTAAGGCTTTCCCCCGCGTCGGTCCAGAGCGTTTGCCGCCTGCAACTTAGGGCGGTTTGGCACAGTCCAAGGCCAAACGACGATAAGGCCGGCAATCGCCGGCCTTAGTCATTCTTGGAGTGTTCTGTTGGGCGCTATTTTACCGCCACGGCGACATTCCGTTCGGGTTGCACCTCGCGTGGGGGGCGTCCGATCACTTCCTTAAGCTCTTCAAGCTCAATGAAGTTGTCTGCCTGACGCCGGAGATCATCCGAAATCATGGGCGGCTGGCTGCGTATGGTCGACACAACTGAGACGCGCACGCCTTGCCGTTGCAAACTTTCGACCAGTGGTCGAAAATCGCCATCCCCTGAAAACAGGACGATGTGGTCCACACGCGGCGCAAGCTCCATGGCATCCACCGCAAGCTCGATGTCCATGTTGCCCTTGACCTTCCGACGCCCCATGCTGTCGGTGTACTCCTTGGCCGGCTTTGTCACCATTGTGAAACCATTGTAGTGTAGCCAGTCGACCAAAGGCCGAATCGGAGAGTATTCGTCGTTTTCAAGCAGGGCCGTGTAATAGAAGGCACGCAAGAGTTTCCCGCGCCGCATAAATTCCTGGCGCAGAAGTTTGTAGTCGATATCGAATCCCAGAGCTTTGGCGGCGGCATAAAGATTCGAACCGTCGATGAACAGCGCAAGCCGTTCGTCCTTATAAAACATTCAATTTTCCTTCCGACGGACCGACATTGCGCGTGGAGTTCCGTGAGTGAGTGCTTAAAATACGCGCGTCGGCAAAAAGTAAGATAGGGCATCTGGCATGGTCCGCAAGTCGTTTGCTACGTCAATTCCGGTCCATAAATGACCGGATTCCGGACAATTGCCCTGGTTGCCCTCGGCGCCAACCTCGATTCACATGTCGGGGGGCCAACAGAAACACTGATCTGTGCCATCGGTGCCCTGTGTGATTCGTCCCGGCAACTGCAGGCGGTCAGCCGGTTCTACAGCACACCATGTTTCCCGGTGGGCGCAGGTCCGGATTATGTCAATGCCGTTGTTTTAATGGGAACAAATCTGTCTGCGACTGCTTTTCTGGACGGGCTGCATGATGTTGAGGCGAACTTCGGCCGCATGCGTGCTCAGCGTTGGGGGCAGCGGACGTTGGACCTGGACGTCATTGCGTTTGGCGACACTGTCCTGCCTGATGAATCCACACAAACCGAATGGCGAAATCTCGCGCATGAGGCCCAGATCGAAGCCGTTCCCGGTGAGTTGATCCTGCCGCATCCCCGTGTGCAGGACCGTGGTTTTGTCCTTGTGCCACTTTTGGATGTCGCGCCCGACTGGGTCCACCCGGTTACAGGGCAAACCGCCACGGAAATGCTTGCAGCGCTTGCGCCGGACGAAATTGCGCAAATTCGCCCGCTTTGAGCAGGCCTTGAGGACTTTCTGCGCTTGTCAAGCACAAGATTCGGCATTAGGTAACGCTCTCCGATCCACTTCCCTAGCTGGAGTTTGTGCTTATGGCCCGCGTGACGGTCGAAGACTGCGTTGATAAAGTGCCCAACAGGTTTGAACTGGTGATGCTCGCTGCACACCGGGCGCGGGAAATATCCGCAGGTGCCGCGATTACTGTGGACCGTGACAATGACAAGAACCCGGTGGTGTCTCTTCGCGAGATCGCCGACGAGACGCAGAGCGCCGACGAGTTGCGCGAACGTTTGATCGAAAGCAACCAAAACCAGATCGAAGTGGACGAGCCCGAAGAGGATTCGATGGCCCTTCTGATGGGCGCTGAATCCGACAAGCCGGCAGACGATGATTTGTCCGAAGAGAAACTTCTGCGTGCGCTGATGGAGGCGCAGGGCCAGGGCTGAGTTTAGGATGCGGACCGGATGATTGCAGCTGACGATCTGATTGCGCTGGTCCGCATTTACAACCCGAAAACGAATGCACAGCGACTTGCCGAGGCTTATGCTTTTGGCAAGGCTATGCATGAAGGCCAGACCCGGCACTCGGGAGAGCCTTACTTCTCTCATCCTGTTGCGGTTGCCGCCATCCTGACGGAGCAGCGGCTGGACGATGCAACCATCATCACCGCGCTGTTGCACGACACGATCGAGGACACCAAAGCCTCTTACGGCGAAGTGGCCAAACGCTTCGGCGAGGAGGTTGCCGTACTGGTCGATGGTGTGACCAAGCTGACCAATCTGCAACTCAGCAGCAATGAAACGCGGCAGGCCGAGAATTTCCGCAAACTGTTTATGGCGATGTCCAAGGATTTGCGGGTCATCCTCGTTAAACTTGCGGACCGACTGCACAACATGCGGACCATCAAAGCGATGCGCCCGGAAAAGCAGGCTCAGAAAGCCCGCGAAACCATGGACATTTATGCGCCTCTGGCGGGCCGCATGGGGATGCAGTGGATGCGCGAAGAGCTGGAGGATCTGTCGTTCCGCGTGCTTAATCCCGAGGGGCGGCAATCCATCATCCGGCGCTTTATCACCCTCCAGCGTGAAACCGGCGACGTGATTCACCGGATCACCGGCGATATGCGCCATGAACTGGAAAAGGCGGATATCACCGCAGAGGTCTTTGGTCGCGCCAAGAAACCGTATTCGATCTGGCGCAAGATGCAGGAAAAGGATCAGGGGTTTTCGCGATTGTCCGACATCTACGGATTCCGGATCATCACCGCGAACGAAGAGGATTGCTATCGGACACTTGGTGCGATTCACCAGCGCTGGCGTGCCGTGCCGGGGCGGTTTAAGGACTATATCAGTCAACCTAAGACCAACGGCTACAGATCGATTCACACAACAGTGTCCGGGCGCGATGGCAAGCGCGTTGAGGTTCAAATCCGAACCCGCCAGATGCACGACGTTGCTGAAACAGGCGTTGCCGCGCACTGGTCGTATCGCGATGGTGTGCGGTCGGAGAACCCCTTTGCCGTTGATCCGGCAAAATGGATCTCGGGCCTGACCGAGCAGTTTGACGCAGAAGAGGATCACGAAGATTTCCTCGAAGCGGTCAAGCTGGAGATGTATTCTGATCAGGTCTTTTGCTTCACTCCGAAGGGGGACGTCGTCAAACTGCCTCGCGGTGCGACGCCGATCGACTACGCCTATGCCATTCATACACGCATCGGTGGGGCCTGCGTCGGGGCAAAGGTGGATGGGATTCGTGTACCGCTCTGGACACGCCTCAAGAATGGTCAGTCGGTTGAGATCATTACCGCTGAAGGACAGACACCGCAGGTCAGCTGGCTGGAGATCGCCACCACGGGAAAGGCCAAGACTGCAATCCGCCGCGCGCTTCGGGAGGTTGATCGGGGCCGGTTCATCAAGCTTGGACACGAACTGGCACGTGCCGCGTTCGAGCATGTCGGGCGCAAGGCCACCGACAAGGCGCTCGATACAGCCGCCAAGCATCTGCGGTTCAAGGACCGCGACGAACTTCTGGCACGATTGGGAAGTGCCGAACTGACCGCGCATGATGTGGTTCAGGCGGTGTATCCCAAACTGGCGCCAGATGAGGGCGACGCCATCTCGCCGCGGCGCGCTGTTATTGGTCTCCAGCCTGGGCAATCCTTTGATCGGGCGCCCTGCTGCCAACCCTTGCCCGGTGAGCGGATTATCGGGATCACGTTCCGGGGCAAGGGGGTCGTCGTACACTCTATCGATTGTGATCGGTTGGCAGAGTACGAGGATCAGCCGGACCGCTGGGTCGATCTGCATTGGCACTCGGGAACGCACCCCGCCGTTTATGGGGCGACGCTCGATCTGACGATCGGCAACGATGCGGGCGTTCTGGGGCGAATTTGCACATTGATTGGGGAAAAGAAGGCCAATATCTCCGATCTCGAGTTTGTTGATCGGAAACCGGACTACTACCGCCTATACATCAACGTAGAACTGCGGGATGTGGAACAACTGCACTCGCTGATGTTGATGCTGGAAGCCGAGAGCGATGTGGCCGCGGTCGACCGATATCGGGAGAAGGCCAAGGTGACCGCCGCGGCTGTCTGAGAGTGAGCCGGAACGAAAGGGAACGTTCTATTGGTGTTCAAACGCCGAGACAGACGGCCTCCGCTGCGCGCCATGGGGGATTTTGTGTATCCGCGCGGCGGCTGGACGCGGGCGTTCCACTACGTGAAGCATCGCGTCCGCCGTCTGCCGGACTCGCCTGAACGTATTGCACGTGGAATCTGGGCCGGTGTCTTCGCGGCCTTTACACCGTTTTACGGGATGCATTTTGTGGTCGCCGCCCTGCTGTCGCGGGTCATGAATGGCAATTTGCTGGCCGCCCTTATGGGAACCTTCTTTGGCAATCCGTTGACCTACGTTCCGATTGGTGTGGTTTCCTTGCAAACCGGTCACTGGATGCTGGGCAGCGACGCGGGCGAAGGGGTTCACCGGTCCTTTGGTGGAAAGTTTGTCGATGCCGGCGACGATCTGTGGCAGAACTTCAGGGCAATCTTCACTCCTGAGACTGCGGACTGGCACGGGTTGAGAGTCTTTTATGACGAAGTTTTTTTCCCGTACCTTGTCGGGGGCATTCTGCCCGGAATAGTTTGTGCCACCGCCTGTTACATCCTGACAGTGCCCGTCATTCGGGCCTATCAGAAACGGCGCAGGGGGCTGATCAAGGCGAAGTTTCAGGCAATCAAGCGCAAAGCCGCAGTGGACGGAGATCCTGCACCCAACTCAGACTGAGACTTTGAGTTTCCGCTCGGCGACTGCTCTCGAACCAGGCGGGAACATGGTACCTAAAGATCCTTGGCATTCACCTCTGGAATTTGATCAAATTATCCCTATCGTGGCTTTGACACGACTCCTTTCCAACATGCGACAGCGAGGATCCGGACCATGGCAACTTTGCCCCACCTACGCCTAGGCGTGAACATCGATCACGTTGCAACCGTTCGCAACGCGCGCGGCGGTGAGTATCCCGATCCGCTTCGTGCCGCCAAAATCGCCGAGAAGGCCGGGGCGGACGGCATCACGGCACATTTGCGTGAAGACCGTCGGCATATCTCGGACGCTGACATCTCCGGGCTTATGGAAGTGCTGGAAGTGCCGTTGAATTTCGAGATGGCCGCCACGGACGAAATGCAGCGCATCGCGTTGCGGCACAAGCCGCACGCGGTCTGCATCGTGCCCGAAAAGCGTGAGGAGCGCACGACCGAAGGCGGACTGGAAGTGGCACGCGAAGAGAACAAGCTTGCGCATTTCATTGCTCCGCTGCGCGATGCCGGGTGCCGCGTTTCAATTTTCATTGCCGCCGACAAACGTCAGATCGAGGCGGCGCACCGCATAGGGGCGCAGGTAATCGAATTGCATACAGGCGCCTATTGCGATGCCTTCGCAGAGGGTCGTTTCGACGAGCGAGACGCCGAACTCGAGGCACTGCGGGAAATGGCAACGTTTGCCCATGGTCTGGGGCTGGAGGTTCATGCCGGGCACGGGCTGACTTATGAGACCGTGCATCCGGTCGCGGCGCTACCGGAAGTGCGGGAACTGAACATCGGCCACTTCCTGATTGGCGAAGCGATCTTTCGGGGTCTTGAACCGGCTATTGGCGAGATGCGCCGACTGATGGATGATGCTCGCACATGACACCTGAGTTTCTGAATAGCCTGACCAGTCTGGCGACCTTTGCCTTTGCTGCGGCATCTCCCGGTCCCGCGACGCTTGCTGTTGCGGCAACGGCGATGAGTGCCGGTCGCTTGCGTGGACTTGCAATGGCTTTGGGTCTGTCCGTTGGATTGGCCTTTTGGGGCGTTCTTGCGGCAATCGGCGTGGGGTCACTTGTCGCACAGAGTGCGGTTGCGCTGACGGTTCTGAAACTTCTTGGCGGAGCCTATCTTCTCTATCTGGCCGTGGTTTCGTGGCGATCCGCGAATGTGCCCGCGTCGTCGGTAAAAGTGGGCGCGACAACGGCGGGTCGTCAGTTCCGGGCCGGTCTGATTCTCAACCTTGGAAACCCAAAGGGTGTTCTGGCCTGGGTTGCGGCATTGGCACTGGGCAGCGGCGGTTCCGCGGACCAGAATGTCTGGCTTGTGACAGCCTGCGTTCTCTTCGGGTTTGTCCTTTATGCCGTTTACGCATTGGTGTTCTCGGTGGATCGTGTGATGCTGGCCTATCGCGCGGCCAAGCGTTGGGTGGACCGTGTTTTCGCCGTGCTTTTTGGTGGCGCAGGCCTGCGATTGATTATGTGGTCACAGGATCGATAAGGCCGGGACGCTGGTTAGCTCGCTCAAGGAGGCGTCATGATTTTGGGTGTCGGCACCGATCTGGCCAACATCGAACGGATCCAGGGCACGCTGGACCGGTTCGGTGACCGGTTTCGCAACCGGGTGTTCACCGAGATCGAGCAGAGGAAAGCCGAACGCCGGCATGACACCGCGGGGACCTACGCCAAACGGTGGGCCGCGAAAGAGGCCTGTTCCAAGGCGCTGGGCACGGGGCTTCGGATGGGGATTGCATGGAAAGATATGGCTGTCTCAAACCTGCGCACGGGCCAACCGGTCATGCATGTGACCGGGTGGGCAGCGGACCGCTTGAAAGATATGACGCCAGAGGGTCACGAAGCAATCATCCATGTCACCCTGACCGATGATCATCCTTGGGCACAGGCCTTTGTTGTGATCGAAGCCCGACCGATCTCCTGAGGCTGCGAGGCTAACGCATTGCCCGGCGACGTTCGCCCCGGACCACAAGCAATGCACAAAACAATGCGCCGACAGTCATCAGCAGCATCAGACCGACCAGCGTTGGAGCAGTAGGTGAGCCCGTTAAGACCGGTGCCGACAGAGTGGTCGCGATGGCACCGGTGGCCACCGTCAAGGCACCCATCACACCAGCCGCACTGCCCGCCAGTTCCGGACGCACCGACATCGCACCTGCGCTGCTGCCCGGCGTGCTCAGGCCATTGCCGATTCCCACGCAGATCGTGGCGCCAAAGGTGATCCAGATCGAAGGTTCCAGTGTCAGGCACAAGATGAGGCCAATGGACAGGCCCAAGGTCGCAAAAAGCCGGCCCACCAGCATGACCACCCAGGGTGGCCGTCCTTTGGTGATTTTGCGAGACAGGAAGCTTCCGACCAGGAAGCCTCCTGAAATGCTGCCCAGAAAGAAACCAACCTGCGCAGGGGAGATCCCAAAGACCGTTTCAGCGATCAGCGGTGTGCCGGCCAGAAACACGTAAAAGGCGCCAACCGATAGGGCGAGGCACCAGGCATACCCCCAGAACAGCGGCTCGCGGAGCAGCGCGGTCGGATGAACGGAATCTGCTGGCTTGGGTGGGCGGGTTTCCTGAGCGTCGTAGAAACACAAAACGATCAACCCGGCACCGGCGAGCGCATAGGTCAGAAAGATGGTGCGCCATCCCAGGAAGGCGTCCAGCACACCGCCCAGCATCGGGCCCGCCATCGGGGCAATGGCCATGGCCATATTGATAGTCCCGATCAGCCCGGCAGCTTCGCTGCCGCCGCGCGTATCCCTCACCATGGCCAGTGCTAGCACCGTTCCCGCGACGGCAAAGGCCTGGAACAAGCGGCAGGCGAGAAACACTGTGAAAGTCTGGGCCATGGCACATCCCAGCGAGGCCAGCGTATACACGCCCAATGCCGCCAATAAGACCGGGCGCCGCCCAATGCGGTCCGACAATGGTCCGATCACCAATTGCAGGACGGCCGAGGTGGCCAGATAGGCGCCGATGGCCAGCGTCGCACGGCCGTAGCTGATGCCGAACGCCTCGGCGATCGCAGGCAGGGACGGCAGAAACATGTTGAGCGTCAGGATCGAAACGGCGGCCAGTATGATGAGCGTGGCAAGGTGCGGGGAGCGTGGCATCTGGGGGTCTTTCGGCATCTGGCATAAAAAAACCCCCGAAACCGTCTGGTTGGGGGGCGCAAGGAGACATCGGAACCGATCTAGCGGTCCGGGCGCCTGAAGCGGGGTACGACACGGGGGGTGGCAATGTTCAACACGGCGCTCTCCTTCATTTGACAGGCTAGATCGCGTCGCACGGCGGGTCAACGCCCTGCTTGGGTTGACAGCCTTCGGCGTGGCCCGCATGTAGCGCCGAAGCTAATCGAGCGGAGTCAAACATGGCCGGCAAAGAAAAGGGCGGCAACGCCATTGTCGAGACGATCAAGACGATTGTTTATGCGTTGCTGATTGCGGGGGTGTTCCGAACGCTCTTCTTTCAACCCTTCTGGATTCCCAGTGGGTCGATGAAGGAAACCCTGTTGATCGGGGACTTTCTGTTCGTGAATAAAATGGCCTACGGATACTCGTATGCCTCCTGTCCCAGCCTTGTTGTGCCCAGCGTCGGGATCAACATCGATGCCGAGAACATCTGCGGCTTTCTTAAGAATGACAATTCGCGGATCTGGGCCGGGGAGCCCGAGCGGGGCGATGTTGTGGTCTTCCGCCACCCAGTCTCGGGGCGCGACTTCATCAAGCGGCTGATCGGGCTGCCGGGGGATCGCATTCAGGTCAAGGCCGGCGTCCTGAACATCAATGACGAACCCGTCGGGCTGCAACCGGATGGGGTTTTCGAAGAGATCTATGCCCCACAAGGGCCACAGCGCGTGCGCCCGCGGTGCGAGAACGGCCCCGTGGGGCAGGGAGGCATTTGCATCAAGTCCCGCGAAATCGAAACGCTGCCCGGTGGCCGCGCGCACACGATCCTGAACATCGGCAATCAGAGTTCGGACAACACCGGCGTGTACCTCGTCCCTGAGGGTCATTTCTTCTTCATGGGCGACAATCGGGACAATTCCTCAGACAGTCGCTTGCCTCAGACCGCAGGCGGCGTGGGTTTTGTACCATTCGAAAACCTCATTGGCCGCGCCGACCGGATCATGTTTTCCTCCGCTGGCCGGTCCATGCTGTTCTTCTGGACCTGGCGCAAGGATCGTTTCTTTAAGAGGATCGAGTGAAACTATCGGCTGAGCTGAGAGCGTTCGAGGATCGCATCGGGCATCGCTTTGAACGCCCCGAATTGCTGATCCGGGCGCTGACGCACGGCTCTGTTTCATCGGCCACACGCGACGATAATCAGCGGCTAGAGTTTTTGGGTGACCGCGTTCTTGGACTGGTTATGGCAACGGTGCTGCTCGAAACAGACAAGGCCGCAAGTGAAGGGCAGCTTGCGCCCCGATTCAATGCTTTGGTCCGCAAAGAAACCTGTGCCGACGTGGCCCGGCAAGTCGATCTGGGCGCCGTTTTGAAACTGGGCCGGTCCGAGATGTTGTCCGGGGGTCGGCGAAAGCAGGCTTTGCTGGGTGATGCCATGGAAGCGGTGATTGCGGCCGTCTACAAGGATTCAGGGTTTGAAGCGGCCGAGCGGATGATCCTGACACTTTGGGGCGACCGGATCCATGCAGTCGAAAAGGATGCGCGCGATCCCAAAACCGCCTTGCAGGAATGGGTGCAGGCGCGCGGGCAGAACCCTCCGGCATACATCGAACTGTCGCGTACTGGGCCAGATCATGCGCCGGTTTTCACAATTGTCGCCCGCCTGTCCGACGGGGAAGAGGCGCAGGCCACGGCGCGCTCGAAGCGTCAGGCCGAACAGGCGGCAGCCGCACTGCTGTTGGATCGGCTGTCGACCACGTGATGCTCCGCACAGAGGTGCGGCGTCGCAATGGTAGCGGGCGCCGGTTTGCCTCTAAGGTGGTTTCAAGCTCGCATTTGCATCGGCTGGTGAACGGATCGTCAGGACCAATCACCCACTGGTCCGGCCCTTCAAACTCCTGTAGATCCTTGGCTTCGCACAATTGAAAGCGCGCACATGACGACACATTGCGGTTACATCGCTCTGATCGGAGAGCCAAATGCGGGCAAATCCACGCTGCTGAACCGCATGGTTGGCGCGAAGGTGTCCATTGTGACCCACAAGGTTCAGACCACGCGCGCGCGCATTCGTGGCGTCGCGATCGAGGGGCAAAGTCAGTTGGTGTTCGTCGACACGCCAGGCTTGTTCCGACCGCGCAGACGTCTGGATCGCGCAATGGTCGCCGCGGCCTGGGGAGGGGCGGCAGACGCCGATGTGATTGTCCTGCTGGTCGAGGCGCATCGCGGACTTACGGAGGGTGTTGAAACCATCCTTGAACGTCTGGCCGAGATTGCCGAGGGCCGCACCGTTGCGCTGGCCATAAACAAGATTGATCGCGTACAGGCTCCTCACTTGCTCGGCCTGACCGAAGACCTGAATGAACGGTTCAAGTTTGCGGAAACCTTCCTCATTTCGGCAGAGAAGGGCCACGGCGTCGACGACCTGCGGCAATGGCTGGCCGGTCAGATGCCGGAAGGGCACTGGCTCTACCCCGAGGATCAGATCGCCGATCTGCCAATGCGGATGATCGCTGCAGAGATGACTCGCGAAAAGCTGACTCTGCGTCTTCATCAGGAGTTGCCTTACCAACTGACGGTGGAGACAGAGAGCTGGCAGGAGCGTAAGGATGGCTCGGCGCGCATCGATCAGGTCATCTACGTTGTTCGGGACGGGCACAAAGGCATATTGCTGGGGCACAAGGGCGAAACGATCAAAGCAGTCAGTCAGGCGGCACGTGCTGAACTGGAGCAGTTTCTTGGTCGCAAAGTGCATCTCTTTTTGCAGGTCAAGGTGCGGCCCGGATGGCTGGAAGAGGCCGAGCGGTACTCGGAAATGGGTTTGGATTTCAAGGATGGCAACGGCTGAATCAGCGTCACGGATGCCACGGTTCGAGCAGGTGACCCGGGGAGGCCTCTCTTGGCGCGATTGACGGCCCGATTCTGGGTGGATGCGTATCTGGCCCGGCTACGCCTTTTGGATATTCCCGGGTTTGTTGTGGCCCATGGCGACGACACCGGGGGTGCCGTTCTGGTCAAACTTGCAACGCTGGATGGGCAAGCACGGGTGTTTCAGCGCAGTTTTGATCTGTTAACAGGTGATCGGGCATGGATCGAGTTGCGCGCAGGGGCAGAGCCCGATGTTGACGCTGCGATCCGCAAGCAACAGGAGTTTGACCCCGATCTTTGGGTGATCGAGGTCGAAGACCGGCAAGGGCGGCACCTGCTGGACCAGCCGGGACTGGAGTGAACCGATGGAGTGGCGTGATCAGGGCATCCTGTTGTCAACGCGCCGGCATGGCGAAAGCTCTGCAATCATCGATGTTTTCACCGAGGACCATGGCCGGCATGTCGGGGTTGTGCGCGGCGGCGCCAGCCGAAAGACTGCGCCGCTTCTGCAGCCCGGGGCACAGCTTGATCTGGTCTGGCGCGCACGGCTGGAGGATCATATCGGCACCTATCAGGTCGAGCCGCTGCGCAGTCGGGCGGCGGCGGCCCTGTCCGACCGGCTGGCCCTGTCCGGCCTGAACGCCGTTACCGCTCTATTGTCGTTCTGCTTGCCCGAGCGCGAGGCCCACCGCGCGCTCTATCGGCGGAGCGAAATGCTGCTCGACCTTTTGGACCAGCCCGACTTGTGGCCTTTGGCCTACCTGCGCTGGGAGCTTGGTTTGCTGGAAGAGATGGGATTTGGGCTGGACCTGAGTGCCTGCGCGGTCACCGGCACGGTCGAGGGGTTGATCTATGTCTCCCCGAGGTCTGGCCGGGCGGTGTCCAAGGCCGGTGCAGGGGATTGGGCGGATCGATTGCTGCCGTTGCCGCCCTGTTTGCGCGGCGAAGGCGACGCAGAAGATGAGGAGTTGGCCGTCGCGTTCGGCGTGACCGGGTTCTTCCTGACGGAAAAGCTTGCCCCAGAGTTGGGCCACAAACCCTTGCCTGACGCTCGCGCGCGTTTTGTGGAGCGATTCAGTCGGAACTTGTGAACAGCAACGCACCTTTGGTGTCGTTGGTGAGCAGCAGGTTTGGACCAGACACCTCAGATTGCGTCATCGACGTGAGAGTGGCCAGAAACCGAGTTTCGGTTTCGCGATCCGCGCAGGTGCCCGGACCCGCAAGTACATCTTCGATTGCGAACCAGGGGTAGGGCGCCGTTTGTCTCGCGGAGAACACGCCGCAAGGCCCTTGGCCGGTGACGGCACCGTTTGCCTCGAACCGCAGCGTTGCAGTCAGGTCTGTTGGTGCGTCATTGATGCGCGAAAGTGTCCAGGTGCGGTCCGCCGCACCATAGCGGGCAAGGGTTTCGTCGCGCGCGCATCCCGACAACCCAAGCGCGACCGCCAAAGCTGGAATGGCCCAGTCAGACCAGGCCATGTTTGACGAGGTAGTGGGCGGAGTCTTCGAATGCATCTGCTGCGCTGCGGAACTCGATCCCCAAAACGTCCCGCGCCGCCTCCGCGCTCAGTAAGTCGTGCCGGCCGAGCGAATTGACAACCAGTTTCAGCGTCGGGTCGAAGCGCGCCATAACGCGGATCAACCAGTTGGGCGCGGTGCGCGTCACGATGCGCCGTTCGGGAAACGCTGCTTTAAGCTGTTCGGCCATTTCGGAGAACCACTGGAACCGCTCCGCACCGATAAACCGGCGCCCGGCGCTCTCCGGTCGCTCCAGCGCGCGCAGATGCATCAGCGCGATGTCGCGAACATCGACCCCGGTGAAACCAATGCGAGGCAGCATGGGGCCCTTGCCGATCATCAGGCGTTTGACGAGCGTCAGGGACGAACTGATCCTGGGAGTGATAGGGGGACCCATCACAAACGCGGGGTTGATCGCGGTGATTTTCATTTCCGGCGCGTTTTCTGCCTGCCAGTCCCATACCGCACGTTCGGCGAGCGTTTTGGACTGCGAATACGGCGCTACATCAGGTCTCGCAGGGTCGGTCCAGTTGCTTTCGTCATAGGCTGACTGATCCGGACGCAGATCAGTGCCCATGATGGCCGCGATCGAAGATGTCAGAACCAGGCGGTCAACGCCTGCAGCGTGCGCCGCCTTGACCGCGCGCAGCGCACCATCGACGGCGGGGCGGATCACGTCCTGAGGATCGTTCAGTTTCCGGATTGGCACCGGGGACGCTGTGTGCAGAACCGCATCCACGTCGCGCATCGCAGTATCCCATCCGTCATCCGAGAGCAGATCGAGAGCGACGAATGACAGCTGATCGTTGTCTGGCGCGGCATCAAGATGCGGTGCGAGTGCATTGCGCAGGTCGGCGCCGCCCGCTGTGTCTCGCAAAGAGCCAACGACCCGGTAACCGGCATTCAGCAGTTGCAAGATGACATGCTGCGCGATGTAGCCATTGGCTCCGGTCACAAGAACGGTTTGGGTCATTATGGGCCTTGCATCAAATTGCGCGCACTGCGCGGGATTTCCCACGCGATGCTACTGCGCTCAAACACATAGGCAAGACGCAGATGCGCGGAATGCAGCGAGCCGGGTCCGTCAGCTCAGAAGTCGGCGGGCGATGACCTGCGCCTGAATCTCCGCCGCGCCCTCGAAGATATTGAGGATGCGAGCGTCGCACAGCACGCGGCTAATCTTGTATTCCAGTGCGAAACCATTGCCGCCATGGATCTGCAATCCGTTGTCGGCGGCGGCCCAGGCTACGCGCGCGCCCAGAAGTTTCGCCATGCCTGCCTCGACATCGCAGCGGCGGCCTTCGTCTTTCTCAAAGGCACTGAAATAGGTCAGTTGGCGCGCCACGGTCAGCTCCACCGCCATCATGGCGAGCTTGCCGGAAACGCGGGGGAAACTGATCAGCGCTTTGCCGAACTGCTTGCGATCCTGCGCATATTGCATCGAGATATCCAGCGCCGATTGTGCCACGCCGACAGCGCGGGCGGCTGTCTGGATGCGCGCGGATTCAAACGTCTCCATGAGCTGCTTGAAGCCTTTCCCTTCTTCGCCACCCAGCAGGTTTTCGCCTTTGACGTGGAAGTTGTCGAAGCCAAGTTCGTACTCTTTCATGCCGCGATATCCCAGCACTTCGATCTCGCCACCGGTCATCCCTTCGGTGGGAAACGGTGCGGCATCGGTGCCCGGTTCTTTTTCGGCAAGAAACATCGAAAGACCCTTGTAGTCGGATGTTTCCGGTTCCGTCCGGGCGAGCAGGGTCATGACATGGGTCCGGGCTGCATGGGTGATCCAGGTCTTGTTGCCCGTCACCTTGTAGTCGCCATTGGCATCCTTGACCGCGCGGGTGCGCAAGCTGCCAAGATCCGAACCGGTATTTGGCTCGGTGAACACAGCGGTTGGGAGCGTTTCTGCACTGGCGATCCTGGGCAGCCACTTGGCTTTCTGCTCGTCGGTGCCACCGGCGATGATCAGTTCCGCGGCAATTTCTGAGCGAGTGCCCAGAGAACCGACACCGATGTACCCGCGCGACAACTCTTCGGAAACCACACACATCGAAGCCTTCGACAGGCCAAAGCCTCCGAACTCTTCGGGGATGGTCAGGCCGAATACCCCCATTTCGGCGAGTTCGGTGATGATCTCCATCGGGATCAACTCGTCCTTGAGGTGCCAGTCGTGGGCAAACGGCTCGACCTTTTCCACGGCGTAACGGCGGAACTGCTCGCGGATCATCTCCAGCTCTTCATCCAGTCCGCTTTGCCCACAGATGATGTCAGCCGAATGCTCCTGCATGAGGCCCACAAGACGGGAACGCGCAGCTTGGGTGTTGCCGGACTGGGTCAGTGTCATCACCGCCGGCTCCATCAGGGACCGCATGTCGTCCTGGGTCAGCCCGATATCTTGCAAGCGCAGAATCTCACCTTGGCTCATCGGGATGCCGCCATAGACCTGCCAGAGGTACTCACCAAATGCGATCTGGTGAATCAGTTGCTCGGTTTCGCCGAACTTTCCTTCTGCCTCCAGCTTCTCTGCCCAGCGCTGCATTTGCCGCAGGGCCTGGGTATAGGTGGCGAGCCACGCCAGGCCATGCGCTGCAGTCTGATGCTGCTCAATCAGTTGTCCGGACACCCGGCCCCCATCGCTCACCAGATCGCGCACCACGCTGCGCGCAGTCTCATAGAGCGCGTCCACCGGAGGCACGGCTGCCGCCGTTAGGGTCAACAAATCCGGCAATATGGGGGTTTGCGTTGAAGTCGTCAGGTCCTGTCCGTCATGCGCCATGAATCACGTCCTTTTGAGCTCGATTGGGTCTAGGCATTTTGCAAGCGCAGCGCAACTTAAATGCCGGAACGTCACTTCAATTGTTCCAATAATTGCGCGCCGAGTTTTGGCGTGCAGGCCGGCCCGGTCACCGCTATGCAGAAGTATGCAATCGATCTTGTCTGTGGTTTCACCAAGTGAATTGATGCTTGCCTTGAGTATCGCGGCTTTGGCTGGGGTGGTCAAAGGGCTGGTCGGTTTTGCAATGCCCATGATCCTGATTTCCGGTCTCGGTACTTTTTTGGCACCCGAGCTGGCCTTGGCGGGCCTGATCCTCCCAACTTTGGTGACGAACGGACTTCAAGCTCTACGGCAAGGTTTGCAGGCTGCGGCGCGTTCGATCATACGATTTCGGGTTTTCCTGGCGGTCGGTCTGATCTTTTTGCTCGGCAGTGCGCAGTTGGTGCGACTCTTACCGGGCGCGTCTCTGCTGCTGGTGATCGGCTTGCCGGTCACGGTCTTTGCGCTGTTGCAGCTGCTTGGATGGCGCTTGGCGCTGACGGCGCCCAGTCTTCGCGTCGAAGCCATCGTAGGAGCGGTTGCCGGGTTCATCGGCGGCTTGTCAGGTGTTTGGGGGCCCCCTACCGTTGCCTACCTGACAGCGATCAACACTGAAAAAACCGAGCAAATGCGGGTTCAGGGCGTGATTTACGGCTTGGGTGCCGTGGCACTTTTTGTTGCGCACACCGGGTCCGGTGTCATCCGGCCACAGACCATTCCATTCTCTGCGGTCTTAGTCATCCCGGCGGTCATTGGAATGTGGCTTGGTGCGAAGGTTCAGGATCGCATTGACCAACGTACCTTTCGCCAAGCCACTTTGGCGGTGCTTCTGATTGCCGGACTGAATCTCATTCGCCGTGGCCTGACGGTTTAGCCGTTGGTGCCAGGCCTTAGCAGGTAAGGACCGCCGTCCTCGAACCCACCTTTGCCGACGGATCGCATCAACGCGTCTTCGATCCGCTGTGCCTGATCCGCGTCGAGCATACCGCCAAGCGCGTAGTACTCATTCCCTTTGTCCACCGCTCCTTCAACTACGGCCACAGGCCCCATCGGATAACCCTCTACAATGCCGCCGCAGATCGGGTCGTCGCGCAGCGCCGCAATCGTCGCCGCAAAGCCAGACTGAGACTCTGTCAACTCGGATGGCAGGCTCTGTAGGACCGATTCAGCCTGCTTTTTCAAATCCTCGGCGCTTCTGCCAGAAAACCGGCCTTTCTGTCCGTCGTGATGCCCGACGATGATCCGGTAGTCTGCGTTCTGAAACTCTGCCAACCTGTTGAGCACATCCAGAATGGACCTGTCGTTTTCATTGGCCTGGCTCAGCGTTTCGCAGGTCCATACGGACAATTGCAGGGGATTGTAGTTGCGACGAACCCTCAGGTTGGGGATCGTCGCCGCTGCCTTCGCGCCGGTATTGACCACTGACACTCCGCTCGAAGGATCGGTGCGCAGTTCGCTGTCGCTCAGGGCAAAAAACTGATCAACATAGATATGATCGAGAACGGCTTGAGGATCGTACCAAAGCTTGATGTCGCCAGAGGCGTTCGCGATATCTTGCAGCGGTTCGACCCAATCTTCGCGCCCCGCCAAAAACCGCAATAACGCTGACCGGTGCCTGAGATCATTCAGGAACAGTCGTTCGCGCCCGTCGGCGTAAAGCGGTTTGTCGTATTCGGCGATCAGGCTGTCCAGAACCTCGATCGCCTCTTGCGTCGCTGCGGGCAAATCGCCGCTCAGCGTCGCGTCGCGCCAGACCGAGACCGGAGAGGCGATGTCGGCGCCACGCACGCCCATGAGGGCCTGCTCGATGGCCGAAACCCGGTAGAGCCGGAGCAACAATATGTAGGACAGGGGGTAGTTGACGCCGCTTTGTTCGAGAGCGGTCAGTTGCTTGTAAGCGTCCAACGGTGGCGTGCCGCGCAATATGCTGTCCAACTGGCCATCCGCTCGGCGCGCTGCGCGTTTGGCAAGGTCGTCAGATATCTCGCCTTTCTGAGCCGCGTCGAACAAGGAGTTGACAGTAGCGGGGGTATCCGTAGTGGCCCAGTAGGGCAGATCTGTGAGCGCGCGCGCCACGTCCTTTGCGCTTCCCTGAGACTGGATCGATTGCAGCGACCTCGTCAGCGTTTCGCGCAGTTCCTCGCTGGTAGAGTCTTCGTCTTGCTGCAACTGGAGGTACTCGGAGAGCGGTTCATTCTCCGCCGATACCGGACCGAATGGCGCGGTCAGCATCAGTGCCATAAGGCACACGGCGAGGTGCTTAGTTTGTCCGGTCGAAATCGCAGGCAAGATCGGCATATTGAAGGTCCGCATTCTGATCGTTGTTTGTAAGGTCGACCGTTACGGTGACATCAACGCGGCCAACGCTCGCGTTGGGTTTCAGTTCAATGTCGAAGAGGTGGTTGGTCAAGACTTTGTCCCGATCTCCGTCGGTTCCAATTGGACCAAGCACGTTGACGACCGAAAACTCGCTGACCGAACCAGGCACTTCCAACTCGTTGCCCCCCATGTTCTGCGCACGCAGGATGTGCCGGTCAGCGAAATAGCTGAGGTGATCGAAGCTGTTGCCATCCCGGCTCACGAAGTACCGGGAGTTTTCCGGTTCTTTGCCCAGAATGACCTTCAGGTCCTCCATAACTCGGTCTTCGTTCTGTTCTCGGACATTCAGAGTTGCGACGAGATTTCCTTTTTGACCGCTGGCGGGCGGGCGATCGCATTCAATGTTGAATTTGATTGATCCCAGCCGCGCCGGCTGACCATCCCCGAACAGATACGGCCATGCGACCCAGGCAAAAATCGCGGTTGCGGCAAGTGTGCCCGCAAAGGTCAAGTTGCCGGCCCGCACGTTGTACACTTCGCGAAAGATGATCGAGAGGAACACCGACAGTCCGATACCGGCGAAGAAGACCCCGAACTGGGCCATCTGCTGTGGTCCTTGCCCCTCTTCAAAAAGGGTGAAGTAGAAATACGTCGTGATCAGGATCAGCCCGAAGAAGGTAAACAGAATACCCAAGGCGACCGCGACGATCCGTGAGAACTTGTCCTGAACAGGTGGTTGGGGCGGTGCCCCGTTCCCGCCATTGGCGGCCGGATCCGGATTATCAGCCATTGGTGGGTCCTACTTCCAGCATTTGCAGGTGACCCAGCAGCCGTCTTTTCCGCAGCAATTGCCATATGTGCAGGCCTGCGAAACCGGCGTGGCCAGCGTGATGGACTGTGGGGGTGGTGGACATAGCGTCGTCACATTGGACGCGTCGGGCGCGGACAAGAGCGACGCAAGAGTAATCAAGGCAGCCTTGGTCATAGTGTTGATCTCAATAAACAAAGAATAAACGCAATGCACACTTATAGCACGAGCATGACCCTGCGGCAATGCACGCAATGCGAAAGCGGGTTATCCTGCTTGGATCAGGTCGGTCGTGGTCGCGAAGCGCGGGTCGGCAGTGTCAGCCGATCGCAGCAGCTTTCACATCGTCGTCAATGTAGGGCAGGTACTGTTCGAAATTGCCCGAGAACATTTGAACCAGTTTCGCGGCCTGGGTGTCGTAAGCCCCTTGATCGCTCCACGTGCGTCGCGGGTCCAGGAGTACCTCAGGGACGCCGGGCACGCCGATGGGAACCTCGAAACCAAAGTTGGGATCCTTGCGGAAATCCGCCTCGGCAAGCGAGCCATCAAGGGCGGCCGTCAAAAGTGCGCGTGTTGCCTTGATGGGCATACGGCTTCCTGTGCCGTAGGCCCCGCCGGTCCAGCCGGTGTTCACCAGCCAGCACGTTGCGCCGTGTGTGGCAATTTTCTCGCGCAAGAGATTCCCGTAGACTTCCGGGCGGCGCGGCATAAATGGGGCGCCGAAACAGGTCGAGAATGTCGGCTCTGGTTCTGTCACGCCGCGTTCGGTGCCGGCGACCTTGGAGGTGAAACCGGAGAGGAAGTGATACATCGCTTGCGCGGGTGTCAGGCGCGAAATCGGCGGCAAAACACCAAAAGCGTCACAGGTCAGCATAATGATGTTTTTGGGATGCCCGCCCAGAGCGCTTCTAGAGGCATTGGAAATGTATTCCAGCGGGTAGGCGCATCGCATATTTGCCGTCAGGCTATCGTCTTCGAAATCCAGTTCGAAAGTCTCACGATCGTAGATCATATTCTCGATCACGGTTCCGAACTTGGACGTGGTGGCATAGATCTCGGGCTCGGCCTCGGGGTTGAGCGAAATCGTCTTCGCGTAACAGCCGCCTTCGAAGTTGAACGTGCCGCGGTCCGACCATCCGTGCTCGTCGTCGCCGATGAGCGTTCGCGCGGGGTCCGCCGAGAGCGTCGTTTTGCCCGTGCCCGAAAGTCCGAAGAAGACGGCAGTGTCGACGGGGTTGCCATTGGCGTGATTGGCCGAACAATGCATCGGCATGATGCCCTTTTCGGGCAGCAGATAGTTGAGCAGCGTGAACACAGATTTCTTGTTTTCGCCGGCGTATTCAGTGCCACCAATCAGGATCATCTTGCGGTCGAAGTTCATTGCAATGACCGTTTCTGAGCGGCAGTCATGCTTGCTCGGGTCGGCTTTGAAGCTCGGGCAGTTGATCACCGTGAAATCCGCGACAAACTCGTCCAGCGCCTCACGGTCAGGACGGCGCAGCAAGTGCCGGATGAACAGCCCGTGCCATGCCAGTTCCGTGATCATCCGCACGTCGATGGAATGGGCCGGATCGGCGCCGCCGACAAGGTCCTGCACGAAGAAGTCGCGGCCCTTCATATGCTCCAGCATGTCTTTGTAGAGCGCGTCAAAGCCGGCGGGCGACATTTCGGCGTTGTTGTCCCACCAGATGGTCTCGGCAACGCTGTCAGTTTTGACGACGTGTTTGTCTTTGGGGGACCGGCCGGTGAATTTGCCGGTAGTCACGAGAAAGGCCCCGCCACGACCCAAGGTGCCCTCGCCGCGTTTCAGCGCAGCCTCGACCAGCGCCGGTTCCATCAAGTTGTAGTAAACCTCGCCCAGACCTTCGATGCCTTGATCTTCAAGGCGGAACTGAGTGTTGACCCGTCCAAACGCCATAACTTGTCTCCTGTAGTCGCGCCATCAAACCACATGTCACTGCACGCGAATGTGGCGCTTTGGCCGGCACAGCGGCCGAGTTGACGCGGTCTTAACATGAGCATTCGGACGGTGAACAGAAGGGTTTCGCGCAGTTAGCGCCACCAATGCAAGGTTTAGCGCAACCATGAATCCTGCGCCTCAACCCGGTGGAAACGATGTGCGGCAATTCAGCCATTCGTAACTTTTTTTGCCCAAATATGGCACGAACTCCGCCTTGATTCGCAGTTAATGATTGATTCGGCTGTCCAAAAAAGGGATGAATGAAAGAAAAACAGGCAGCGACAGAGCAGTAAATAGGGGCATTCAGATGTCAAAGATCGCGTTGGTGGACGACGACAGGAATATCCTGACGTCCGTGTCCATGACTCTAGAGGCCGAAGGCTTCGAGGTCGAAACTTACAATGACGGGCAGGCGGCGCTGGACGCGTTCAACAAGAAACTGCCCGATATGGCCGTGCTGGATATCAAGATGCCACGCATGGACGGCATGGACCTGTTGCAGCGCCTGCGACAGAAAACCCAGATGCCGGTCATCTTTCTGACGTCGAAAGACGACGAAATCGATGAAGTTCTGGGCCTGCGTATGGGCGCGGACGATTATGTGAAAAAGCCTTTCTCGCAGCGCCTGCTGGTTGAACGCATTCGCGCTTTGCTGCGGCGGCAAGACGCCGTCGAGGGTGATGCAAGCGGTGCCGGACCAGAAACCAAGGTGATGGAACGCGGATTTCTGCGCATGGACCCGCTACGCCATTCGGTCAGCTGGAAGGGGCGCGATGTGTCTCTGACAGTCACAGAATTCCTGTTGTTGCAGGCGCTCGCGCAGCGACCGGGCTTTGTGAAAAGCCGCGATCAGCTGATGGATGTCGCCTATGACGATCAGGTCTATGTCGACGATCGAACCATCGACAGCCACATCAAACGTTTGCGCAAGAAAATGCGCAGCGCCGACGATGATTTCTCGGCCATCGAAACTCTTTACGGCATCGGTTACAGATACAACGAAGAATAGACCGCGCGATGAGCATCGCCGAAAGGACGTTTGTGCAGGACACAAACCCCCCCTCCGTACACCGCCGCGGCGACGTGGTGCTGGGCGATGACTGGATCGCGCCGGAGAGTACGGTCGAAGAAGAGCTGCAAGAGCGCCGCGCCAGCCGAACCTGGTTTTCGCTGCGCTCGTCACCGCTGACGCGGAAAATCATCACCTTCAACCTGATTGCTCTGATCATTCTGGTTGCAGGCATTCTGCACCTGAACGACAGCTATCGCAGCCTTGCCGTGCAGCGGGCCACCTCTCTGGTGGTCGAGTCCGAGCTGATTGCGGACGTGTTCGAGGCACAATTGCCGACAGGCGGTCCTGTGAACATGGCAGCGGGTGATGGCGTAAATGTAGCGGACACTTTGGAAAACCTCAGCCTGCGCAACGGAATTGAGGTGTACGTGTTCGATGCCTCCGAACGGATGATCGGGCTGATCAAGGGGGAGCGTCAGCAGAGTATCAGTTCGGAACTAACAGACCCGGCGGCGGACCGAACCGTTATCAGTGATGCGCTTGCGACAGTTTGGAACGGCATCTCGTCCTTGGTTCCGTCTTCGCGCAATCAGGCCGACCCGATGCTCGAAGAGCAACTGCGCGAATTGGCCCGCAACGCGATGGAAGATGGGGCCACGCGGGTGGATACCGGAGCCGACACCGCGGGTGGTACGGTGTTTTCTGCGGTCAGTCCCATCCTGCGCAACGGCGTGGCTGTGGGTGCCGTCGCTGTGGCAAGCCCGTCTGGCGAGATCGACGCATTGGTCAAAGCGGAGCGAGAGCGGGTCCTGCAGATGTTTGTCGTCGCCATTCTGGTGTCGATCGGTCTCAGCCTCGTTCTGGCCTCTACGATCTCAAATCCACTGGCAGACCTCGCGGAGGCGGCAGAGCTCGGGCGCGACAAGAATGCCCGCAAAATGAACCCGGGACGTATACGTATTCCGGACCTGACCGCGCGCCCGGATGAGATCGGCCGGTTGAGCGGGGCACTGCGCGGTATGGTGGCGGCCCTCTACAACCGGATCGACGGGAACGAGCAATTCGCCGCCGACGTGGCCCATGAAATCAAAAACCCGCTGGCCAGCTTGCGTAGTGCGGTTGGCACCTTGCGTATGGTCAAACGCGAAGACCAACGCGAAAAGCTCCTCAACGTCATCGAGCACGATGTACGGCGCCTGGACCGACTTGTCAGCGACATCTCCAATGCCTCGCGGCTGGATAGCGAACTGGTCAAGGAAGAAGAGGAAGAATTCAACCTGCTCGGGATGTTGGGCAATCTGAACCAGTACCTCGGCGAAGATGCGAAGTCCAAAGGCATCGACTACATCACGGACATGCCGCCCGAGCCGATCATGATCCACGGGTTGGAAGCGCGCCTCGCGCAGGTCTTTGTCAATCTGATCACGAACGCGATTTCTTTCTGCGAAGATGGCGACGCCATTCGTGTCTGGGCACGCAAGCGCGAAAACAGGGTCTTGGTGGTCGTAGAAGACACTGGACCGGGTATCCCGGATCAGGCGCTCGCCAAAATCTTCAAACGCTTTTATTCAGAACGGCCAGAAGAGCATTTCGGCAACAATTCCGGGCTGGGTCTGGCGATTTCGAAACAGATCGTAGAGGCGCATGGCGGCGTGGTGTGGGCCGAGAACATTCGACCCACCGATGCCGACATCACATCCGATCCGCTGGGTGCCCGCTTCGTGGTGGGTCTGCCGGTCTGAGGCGCGGCGGCCATGGTCGCCCCGCAAACCCCTTCTGACATCATCCATGCGTCCTGCGTCGCGCTGGAGGGACGCGGCCTTTTGATCCGAGGGTCATCGGGCAGCGGCAAATCCGGACTCGCGCTAAAGCTCATGGCTTATGGGGCCAAGCTGGTTTCAGATGATCGGGTCAAACTGACGCTCGAAGACGGGCAGGTCCTCGCCGAGGCGCCGCCCGCCATATCGGGCCTGATCGAGGCGCGAGGGATCGGACTGCTGAATGCAACGCCTGTGCAGGTCGCGCCAATTGTCCTGGTCGTGGATCTGGACAAGGTCGAAACAGAGCGTTTCCCACCGCTTCGAAAAACCGACTTGTTTGGAAAAACTGTAACCTTACTTCACAAGGTGGACATGCCCCATTTCCCCGAGGCGATCCTGCAATATCTGATCGCGGGACGCCGGAGTTAACAGAAGTGCAGACCCAACAGCATTCCAGCCAACTCGTCCTGGTCACGGGACCGTCTGGGGCTGGCCGATCCACTGCGATCAATGTTCTGGAAGACCTCGGGTTCGAAACCATCGACAATCTGCCACTGAGACTGGTTCCGCGTTTGCTCGATTCACCCTCTGCGGATCAGCGTCTGGTTCTGGGGATCGACACCCGTAACCGCGATTTCTCAATTGGCGCACTGAGCCAGTTGATCGACCGTCTCGGCGCGCGGACCGACATCGAACTCACGGTGCTTTATCTTGACTGTGCTGCCGAGGTTCTGCTGCGGCGGTTTTCCGAAACCCGCAGGCGTCACCCGCTGGCCCCTGCCGAGAGCCCCGAGGTCGGCGTGCAACGGGAACTGGATCTCCTGGTCCCGGTGAGAGAACGTGCCGATACCCTGATCGATACATCGGACCTGAACGTCCACCAGCTACGCGCCGAGGTGGAGCTATGGTTCGCACCACATGGTGGGCCGTCGCTGGCCGTGTCGGTGCAGTCCTTCTCTTACAAGCGCGGTTTGCCGCGCGGGCTTGACATGGTCTTTGACTGCCGGTTTCTGAAAAACCCCTATTGGCAATCCGAGCTTCGCGCGCTTGACGGACGTAACCCCGAAGTTCTCGCCCATGTAGCCTCAGATGAGCGGTTTGAACCGTTCTTTGATAGGGTCCTCGATCTGACCCGGCTGCTCTTGCCGGCCTACGTGGACGAAGGCAAATCTCACCTTTCGATCGGATTTGGGTGTACCGGTGGGCAACACCGGTCTGTTGCCTTGGCGGAAAGCCTGGCGCGGGGCCTTGCGGACAATGGAAACCAAGTGTCTATAAGGCATCGCGAGCTGGAACGGAGCAAGCATGGATAAGGGACGGGCATGATCGGCATCGTGATTGTCGCGCATGGCGGATTGGCAGCGGAGTATCTGGCGGCGATAGAGCATGTTGTCGGTCAGCAGAGCGGTATCCGCGCGATTTCAATCGAACCGGACCATGATCGTGCTTCAAAGCAGCGCGAGATCTGCGAGGCGGCCGATGCTGTCGACACCGGCGACGGTGTTGTGATGGTTACTGATCTCTACGGGGGATCACCTTCGAACCTCAGTTTGCGCGCCTGTGCACCCGACAACCGGCGAATCCTTTACGGGGCGAATCTGCCCATGCTGATCAAATTGGCCAAAAGCCGCCACCTGCCAGTGATAGACGCCACGCGCGGTGCAATGGAAGCTGGACGCAAGTACATAAACATGCAGAACATTACGGCAAGCGAAGTCCGGCATTGACGTAAATGACAGTAAAAGCACTTAAAATCATTAACGAAAAAGGGCTGCACGCGCGTGCATCCGCGAAGCTCGTAGAAGTTGTCGAAGGGTTCGATGCGCGTGCAGAGGTTTCGCGCGACGGACTATCTGCGTCGGGTGATAGCATTATGGGCCTTTTGATGTTGGCAGCGTCCAAAGGAACGACTATTGACGTCGAAACCTCGGGGCCGGATGCTGAGGCTCTGGCAAGTGCGCTTGAAGCACTTGTGGCGGACAAGTTCGGTGAGGGGTTTTGACAACCCCACTGAGCAACGCGGGATGGGATGGGCAAAGTGGTTGATACCGCTCACGACAGCAATACAGGTCTGACACAGGGCAAACCTGATTCCGGCGATACCGGCGAGGTCTACGACCGCCGCACGCTGACCTATGCAAACTCGTTTGACGATCCCTGGACGTCGTTTGCCATCAAGGCCATTGAATGGTGCACGGGCAAGCTGACCATTTTGCGGATGGTCAATACTTTCGAGAAGGGCAACGCCTCCTATCGTGGCCAGAAGTTCTGGCGCGGTGCGCTGGACGTAATGGGAATCGAGCTGAAGACCCCACCTGAACAGCTTGCCAACATCCCCAAAGACGGACCGGTTATTGTGGTCGCCAATCACCCGCACGGCATGGTCGACGGGATGATTTTCGCCGACCTTATTGGCCGTGTCAGGCTGGACTACCGGATCCTCACACGCTCCGTTCTGACCGGACTGGATGAAGCCGCAACGTCCTTTATGATCCCGGTTCCATTTCCGCATGACCCCGAAGCGCAGAAGAAAATGGTCGAAATGCGCAGCAAATCGATGGCCCACCTGAAAGACGGTGGTGTTGTCGCCTTGTTTCCATCGGGCGTGGTAATGTCGTCGGATGACTGGTTCGGTGAACCGGTGGAGCGCGAATGGAATGTGTTTACGGCCAAAATGATCCGGCGCTCGGGCGCCAAGGTGGTCCCCATTTTCTTTCCGGGCCACAACTCGCGCGCCTATCAGATCGCCAACCAGATTTCACCGGTCCTGCGTCAGGGCCTGCTCCTGCACGAGATTGTGCGGTCGTGCAACAAACCACAGGCGCCGATTATCGGGGCGCCGCTCACCGAAGAACAAATGGCGCCGCTGGAAACCGACCCGCGCGGCTTCATGGCATGGCTGCGTGAGCATACGATGTCCTTGGGCCAGAAGACCGACTGACCGTCAGCGCGTCGGAACGGGAAATTCGCCGCGGTAGTCGTAAAAGCCGCGCTCGGTTTTGCGCCCCAACCAACCGGCTTCCACATATTTGGTCAGCAAGGGGCAGGGGCGGTACTTGGTATCCGCCAAACCATCATGCAAGACGTTCATGATCGCGAGGCAAGTGTCGAGCCCGATGAAATCGGCAAGCTCCAGGGGCCCCATCGGGTGGTTTGCACCAAGCTTCAGTGACTCGTCGATCGACTTCACGTTGCCCACCCCTTCGTAAAGCGTGTAGACCGCCTCGTTGATCATCGGCATCAGGATGCGGTTGACGATGAATGCCGGGAAGTCTTCCGCCGACGCCGCTGTTTTTCCAAGGCGGTCAACGACTTCTTTGCATGCGGCATAGGTCTCTTCGTCGGTTGCGATGCCACGGATCAGTTCCACCAGTTGCATCACGGGTACCGGGTTCATGAAATGGAACCCCATGAACTTTTCGGGTCGGTCCGTTCGACTGGCCAGCCGCGTGATCGATATCGAAGATGTGTTGGACGTCAGGATGGTGTGAGGTTGCAGATGTGGCAGCAGGTCCTCAAAGATGGCTTGCTTGATGGTTTCGCGCTCGGTTGCGGCTTCGATCACGAGATCGGTCTGCCCCAGTTCGGGAAGCGACAAGGTGGTCTTGATCCGTCCCATCGCGGCCGTCATATCCGCCTCGGGGATTTTGCCGCGCCCGACCTGGCGAGACATGTTCCGCTCGATCAATCCGAGCGCGTTGTCCAGCGCCTCCTGCGAGACATCGGTCATCAGCACGTCGTATTGCGCCAGCGACATCACGTGCGCAATGCCGTTTCCCATCTGCCCCGCCCCGATCACGCCGATTCTCTGAATGCCCATTTGTCTGCCCTTCAGCCTGTGCAGGAGTACTCTATCGGTCCGGGGTGACCAGCTTCAAGGGACAGCACTGCGGCCAATTCGCGTCAAATGCCTGATTTAGCGAATTGGCAACGCTCGGGTGCAACTCTGCTTTTGGGTGAAGATTATGTGTTGGTTGGTGAAATGCGAATTGAACGTCCTGATTCACAGGCGTTGGACCATGCGCGATGCCATTATGGTGAGTCAAAACTGGTCTTTCGAGGCCCGGCGCGGGCGTTAGAGCAGCCCTATGTCGTTTGCCTGGGGGGCACCGAAACCTTTGGCCGGTTTGTGCCGCGTCCATATCCGGACTTGTTGGAGGGGCGACTAGGGTACCCCTGCATCAATTTGGGATGCGTAAATGCGGGGCTGGATTCGTTTGTGACAGATCCAGGCGTGCTTGAAATTGCCAGCAATGCGGCGCTTTGCGTGGTTCAGCTGACTGGGGCACAAGACCTCTCAAACAGGTACTATCGCGTGCACCCACGGCGAAATGATCGGTTTCTGTCTGCGACGCCTGAACTGATCGAACTGTTCCCGCAGATTGATTTCACCGAGTTCCATTTCACCAAACATCTTTTGTCTGTCCTGTCGCGCGCTGATCCTGACGGGTTTTCGTTGGTGCGCCGAGAGTTGCAACGGACCTGGGTGGACCGCATGCGCGCCTTGCTGAGTGCGATCGGGACACCTATCGTACTGCTGTGGCTCAAGGTGGCCAATCCACGCTGCGCGCTGGGCCATGATCCGTTGCTGGTGTCCGAGCAGATGTTCAAGGCGCTGCGATCCACGACCCAAGAGGCTGTTGAGTTGCCTTTGCACCAAGCCGTAGACGACAATGACCTTAAGGGCATGGTGCATGCACCAATGGAGGCGCCGATTGCGCGGCACCTGATTGGTCCCCGGGCGCATTCGAGAATCGCAGAGGCGCTTGCCAGGGTGCTGGCGGAAAACTGAAAAGGCCCGCCGGTGCAGGCGGGCCTTTCAATTCTATCGGTGGTGCTAACCGTTAGCCGAGCTTTTCAGTCAACTCAGGCACAGCAGAGAACAAGTCCGCGACGAGGCCAAAATCTGCAACTTGGAAGATCGGTGCTTCTTCGTCTTTGTTGATCGCCACGATGATCTTGCTGTCTTTCATGCCAGCGAGGTGCTGGATCGCGCCCGAGATGCCAACGGCGACATAGAGGTCCGGAGCGACAACCTTGCCAGTCTGACCAACTTGCCAATCGTTGGGGGCATAACCGGAGTCAACTGCAGCGCGGGATGCCCCGACAGCGGCACCCAGTGCGTCAGCCAGTTTCTCGATGAGAGCGAAGTCCTCTTCCGAGCCAACACCACGCCCACCCGACACAACAACACCGGCCGAGGTCAGTTCAGGGCGATCCGAGGCCGCAACCTTGTCTTCGACCCATTCGCTGAGGCCAGGGTTATCAACAGCCGAAATTGTCTCGATCGGTGCTGCGCCGCCTTCGCCTGCTGCATCAAAAGTGGAGGTCCGGAACGACACCACTTTTTTTGCGTCCGAGGATTTGACGGTCTGGATCGCGTTGCCCGCGTAAATCGGGCGCTCGAAGGTGTTTCCGTCGACAACACCAGAAGCATCCGAGATGACCATCACGTCGAGCAGCGCGGCAACCCGCGGCAGCACGTTCTTGGCGTCGGTCGTCGCAGGCGCAACAATGTGTTCATAGTCACCGGCAAGCGAAGCGATCAGCGCTGCAGTCGGTTCAGCGAGACGGTGCCCGAGCGAGGGGTCTTCGGCCACCAGCACTTTTGCCACGCCATCGATCTTTGCGGCGGCTTCGCCTGCCGCGGCAGCATTTGCACCTGCGCAGAGCGCGGTCACGTCGCCCAGTTGTGCGGCGGCAGTCACAGCCTTTGCGGTTGCGTCGAGCGCCAGTTCGCCATCGGTGACTTCGGCGAGAAGAAGAACAGCCATTATACAGCCCCCGCTTCTTTGAGTTTCGTTACCAGCTCGTCAACCGAGCCAACTTTGATACCGGCAGCGCGTTCAGCCGGTTCGGCCGTGCCGACGATTTCCAGGCGCGGCGTGACATCGACGCCGTAGTCTGCGGCTGTCTTCTCATCCAGCGGCTTTTTCTTCGCTTTCATGATGTTCGGCAGCGATGCGTAGCGCGGTTCATTCAGGCGCAGGTCGACGCTGATGATTGCCGGCATCGAGATCTTAATCGTCTGAAGACCGCCATCCACTTCGCGGGTCACAACGGCGGACTCTCCGTCTATGTCGACTTCGGAAGCAAAAGTGCCCTGAGACCACCCCAGCAGTGCCGAAAGCATCTGCCCGGTCGCGTTCATGTCGTTGTCGATCGCTTGCTTGCCGCACAGAACCAGACCAGGCTGTTCTTCGTCGATCACAGCCTTGAGGATCTTGGCGACCGCCAGAGGCTCGATATCAGTGTGAACATCGTCCGCCGCGACAACCAGGATGGCGCGGTCAGCGCCCATGGCCAGTGCAGTGCGCAGCGTTTCCTGGCTTTGCTTCACCCCGATCGAGACTGCAACGATTTCGTCTGCCTTGCCGGCTTCCTTCAGGCGGATCGCCTCTTCGACGGCAATTTCGTCGAACGGGTTCATCGACATTTTCACATTGGCCAGATCGACACCGCTGCCATCCGCCTTCACACGGACCTTCACATTGTAATCGATCACGCGCTTGACAGGCACCAATACCTTCATGGGCGTTTCTCTCCTCGGATTGAGCGGGCCAGGTGCGACTCGCTATTTGAAATCGTTTCGCCGTTGATAGCTATGGGAATACGGTCGAAACAGGGTAAAATCGTCATCTCATTGCCTTCCGACGTCGCGTTTTGCAAGAAAGATGGGGTCAGCGGTTTGCGCCGGGCACCCAAAGCACATCATTCCGGCCCCCGTCATTGGCTGTTCTTGCCGCAACAAAGAACCAGTCGCTGAGCCGGTTGAGGTATTTCACGGCGTCGGTGTTGATGGCTTCCATTGTGGCGAGTTCGACCAGCAGCCGCTCCGCCCGGCGCGCCACGGTCCGGCAGACATGCAGTTGGGCCGCAAGCGCCGTGCCTCCAGGCAGGATGAAACTGCGCAGAGGTTCCAGATGGGAATTCATCTTGTCGATTTCGTTCTCAAGCCGCGCGACCTGCGCCGCTTGCATCCGCAAGGGCGGGTACTCGGCCTCTGCATCTTTGTCCATGTCGGGCAGGCACAGGTCGGCCCCCAGATCGAACAAGTCGTTCTGAATGCGCATCAAAGAGGCATCCATCTCACCTTCGGCCTCCAGCCGTGCCACGCCAACAAACGAGTTCAGCTCATCTGACGTGCCATACGCGTTGACCCGCCGCGCATGTTTCGCAACGCGGGTGCCATTTCCGAGCGCCGTTTCCCCGGCATCGCCGGTCTTTGTGTAGATCTTGTTCAGTACGACCATGATGCTGCTAGCCTCCTTGCCGCGCGAAATAGATCAGCGCGACGATCAGAACCACTGCGACAAACTGCGCCAAGAGCCGCAGGCGCATCATTTTGTTGGCATACTTGCGATTGAACTCGCCGCCCTTCGCGAAACCGCCGATGCCGACCATCAGGACGATAACGACGGCCGCCATCACCAGAATAATGAGGGGAAAAAGAAATGAGTCGGTCATGTGATCGAACCTTTCGCGATTTGAGCGTCACTTAGCGGTATGCGCAGAAAAAGCGAACCGCTTTTTCCGGAGTCAGGCGCGCGCGATGATCCGGTCAAGCATCCGCGTTGGCAGGATGCGCCGAAGGAACGCGGCAATGTAGGTCACGGTGGTGACATAGTAGCGCGCCTTTGGGCGCGGACTTTCCAGTGCATGAACCAGTTTTGCCGTGACAGCCGAGGGCGGCAGTTCGAACTGATCCTTGCTGCCCTCGCCGTACAACCTCGGCCGCAGGACATTTTCATATTCTGCGCGGCGCGGTGAGTTTTCCCAGTCGATGTACTTTTCAAAGAATGGAATGTTGTTCTGTCGAAACTTCGTGGTGATCGGTCCAGGCTCGATCAGGATCACGTGTATCCCGGTGTCTTGCATCTCGATGCGCATCGTATCGCTTAAACCTTCCAGCGCATGTTTGGTCGCCGTGTAGGCACCACGCCAGCGCATATGAACCAGGCCAAGGGTTGAAGAGCACTGCACGATCCGCCCATGCCCCTGTGCGCGCATGACCGGGATGACCTGGCGGGTCAGGTCGTGCCAGCCGAAGAAGGTTTCCTCAAAGAACGCGCGCAATCCATCCGTTGGCAGGTCTTCAACCGCAGCCGTGAAGCCGTGCGCGCCATTGTTGAACAACGCATCGAGCCGCCCGTCGGTCGCCTCCAAGACCTGCGAAAGTCCGGACTTGATGCTGGCCGCGTCCCCGTAGTCGATGCGGGGGCTCTCAAAACCGTCCTCGATCAGCCGCGCACAATCCTCGGCTTTCCGGCACGAGGCAAACACCCGCCAACCTCGACCGCGCAGCCCGTTCGCCGCATCCAACCCGATGCCCGAAGAGCAGCCGGTGATGAGAATAGATTTTTCTGCCATGTGCCGCACCCCACCCAGAAAACTGCCATCTTTCTGGCGCGGAAATCAGATGCGTGCAATCAGGGCTGCGCTTTGCTGAGCAGAGATGCCGAAATCCAGCCGATCTGATCGCCCGACAACTGCCGCAGGCGCAACCAGCCATTGCCCGGATCAGACAGGATCACAACCTGATCACCCAAACCAAGGCGAGTCAGAACTTCGAATTGCGTCCCCGGCCCGGCGCGCATGTTTACGCGGGTCCCCTGCACCGTGCGGATGTCGGTGGGCAGTTCGATGATCACGTCTTCTGTTGGTTCGGTCTGTTGTGCTTCTTCGAGAGCAGCTGAAATGGCCTCAGACCGGGCCGCAGATGTTTCGGGGTCCTCGTTCAGTTGCGAGAGAGGTTGTGCAAATCGGCTGGCGCTCTGTTCGAGCGATACCAGCGTGATTTCCGGCTGCGAGATCACAACCTCGTTGCCCTCGGTACGGAAAAAGGCGCTCACGCGTTTGGGCTCGGTATCGTTTTCGGCATCCGTGGTAACTTGTCGTGTCGATGTGGTGAGCGGCGTGGACATGCGCACGCGCCCAACGCTGACGCCTGCGGTTCGCAGGTCCGCCTCAGTATCGACAAAGATGGGCGCTTCAGCCGCTTCAATTGGTTCGGTGGCGGCAGGTTCGGCCGCAGTCAGAGATTGACGTGGCTGGTAGTCGGCACCCCCGCTCAATTCCCAGAAAGCCCATCCAAGCAGCGCGAAAGTCAGTAGTATGAAACGTGTCATTTGGCCCCCCAGGGTCCATAAACGCATCGGTAAAAAGTGGGCCGGTGGCAGTCTTCCGGCCCACGTAAACTAGCCCATTCAACGATTCGTGACATGGGGAAACTGAAAAACTTCTGATCAGATCAGGCGACTTAGCGGCACAAGCAAAATGCATCGCTTTACCCCCGAGCTCTCGGGGCTTACACAGCATGTATGTCAGATCTGGTGGATGACCCCAACATGAACCCCTCGGAAGTGTCTGAGCCGCTGCGCCGCGCGATTGGTGAGCGCTATTTGACCTATGCGCTTTCAACAATCATGCACCGCGCCTTGCCCGATGCGCGGGACGGGCTGAAGCCTGTTCACCGGCGGATTCTCTATGCGATGCGTGAATTGCGACTGAACGCGACCGGTGGTTTCCGGAAATCCGCAAAGATCAGCGGCGACGTGATGGGCAACTATCACCCGCACGGCGATGCGGCGATCTATGATGCGATGGCGCGCTTGGCGCAGGATTTCAATGTCCGGTATCCGCTGGTCGACGGGCAGGGCAACTTTGGGAACATCGATGGGGATAACCCTGCGGCCAGCCGTTACACCGAAGCGCGCATGACGATCGTTGCAGAGGCGCTGCTGGACGGGTTGAACGAGGACGCCGTAGACTTCCGCGAAAACTACGACGGTACCCTGACCGAACCGGTGGTTCTGCCGGCCCAGTTTCCGAACTTGCTGGCCAATGGGGCAGCGGGAATTGCGGTTGGGATGGCGACGAACATTCCACCCCACAACATCGTCGAGCTTTGCGATGCCTGCCTGCATCTGATCCGAACCCCGGATGCGCGCGACGACACGTTGCTCAATTACGTCAAGGGTCCCGATTTCCCGACTGGCGGTGTAATTGTCGAACCGCAGGAGAATATCGCGCGGGCCTACAGATCGGGACGTGGGTCGTTCCGTCTGCGTTGCAAGTGGGACGTGGAGAAACTGGACCGTGGTCAATGGCAGATCGTGGTCACCGAAATCCCCTACCAGGTTCAGAAATCCCGTCTGATCGAAAAGATCGCAGAACTTATCCAGAGCAAGAAAATCCCAATCCTTGCTGACATCCGAGACGAAAGCGCAGACGACATCCGCATGGTGATCGAACCCCGTTCGCGCACGGTCGATCCCGAAGTGCTGATGGGCATGTTGTTTCGCAACTCCGATCTGGAAGTCCGCTTTTCGATGAACATGAACGTTCTGATTGACGGGGTCACGCCAAAGGTCTGTTCCCTCAAAGAAGTGCTGCGGGCCTTTCTGGATTTCCGGCAAGAGGTGCTGCTGCGCCGCTCGCGCCACCGGCTGGACAAGATTGATCATCGCCTCGAGGTCCTCGAGGGGTTCATTGTTGCATTCCTCAACCTCGATCGGGTGATCGATATCATTCGCTACGATGACGACCCCAAGTCAGCGATGATGCGAGAAGACTGGGGTGCCGATCATGTGCGCGCCGTGTCAGAGGCGGACTATATCCCGCCAGCACCGTCTGACGAGGAAACGCTCAGCGAAACGCAGGCTGATGCGATCTTGAACATGCGGCTGCGCTCGCTCCGGCGGCTTGAAGAACTGGAACTGATGCGTGAGCAATCCGAGCTGATGGAAGAAAGGTTCCAGATCGAGGATCTGCTCGAGAACCCGAAGTTGCAATGGGCGCGGATCGCCGAACAACTCAAAGATACCAAAAAGACCTTTGGAAGCGATCTCGAAGGTGGCGCGCGCCGGACGCGACTCGAAGAGGCGGGCGAGTTCGAAGAGGTTCCGATGGAGATGATGATCGACCGGGAACCGGTGACCATCGTCTGTTCGAAAATGGGCTGGATCCGCGCCATGACCGGCCACATCGATCTGACCCGGGAACTGAAATTTAAAGACGGAGACGGACCGCGGTTCATTTTCCACGCGGAAACCACCGACAAACTTCTGCTCTTCGGGACAAACGGACGGTTCTACACGCTGAGCGCGGCCAACTTGCCGGGCGGGCGCGGGATGGGCGAACCCGTGCGCCTGATGGTCGATTTGCCGAACGAGGCGGACATCGTCGATCTGTTCATTCACGTTCCTGAACGTCGCCTGCTGGTCGCCTCGTCGGCTGGAGACGGTTTCATCGTCCCGGAAAATGAAATCGTCGCTCAGACTCGTGGCGGCAAACAGGTGCTCAACGTGCGAGACGATGTGAAGGCTCAGGTCTGCACTCCGCTGGCCGGAGATGCGATCGCGGTTGTGGGCGAAAATCGGAAGGTCCTGATCTTTATGGCAAGCGAGCTGCCTGAAATGGGCCGTGGTAAAGGTGTGCGCCTGCAAAAATACAAGGACGGTGGGTTGTCCGACGCCACGTCGCTGACTTTGGCCGATGGATTGAGCTGGTCTGATCCTGCCGGGCGCACCCGTACGGAAACCGATCTGGACCAGTGGATCGCAAAACGCGCAAGCGCTGGTCGAATGGCGCCGCGCGGGTTCCCGCGCGACAACCGGTTCACCTGATCACGTCCAGTCAGCCCCTCGCGCTTCACGTATGAGGCGCCAATCGGCGAGCAGGGCCTTTATCGAAGGGTGCCTGCAAAAGCTGCTGCGGCGAAGGTTTGTGTCGCTGGCGCAATACGTGCGGCCCATTGGCGTATTCTTGATCACCTGCAAACCAACAGTGTTTGCAGAAACGCCTTCAGTGTTTTATCTGCAGTCGAAACAGGCAGCGAAAGCACAACATGATCCGAATTCTTGTATTGCTGACGGGGCTCGCCGTCTTGGCAGGCTGTGCCGGCAGGTCCCTTGATGATCCGCTCGTGCCGCTCGGGGATTTCAGTCTGGGTCACAACGTGGTTGTTGCGTCCAAGGCGCAGCAGGGACCAATTTCGCGCAACGCCACCGAACAGGATTGGACCTCGGCAATGACCAAGGCCATGTCCGACCGCTTTGGGCGGTATCAGGGCGACGAACTCTATCATTTCGGCGTCAGTGTCGAGGGATTCATGCTCGCACCCCCCGGCGTGCCACTGGTCTACACCCCGAAATCCGCCTTGATCATCAACGTCACGGTCTGGGACGACGCGGCCGGTCGCAAGCTGAACGACGAACCGCAGCAATTCACGATCCTTGAGACGACCGGTACGGATTCGATCATCATCGGATCAGGGATCGGGCGTTCCCGGCAGCAGCAGCTGGACGGGTTGTCCTTCAATGCCGCACGTACAATCGAGACATGGCTTGCCGATCAGCATGAAAACTACGGCTGGTTTACGGACAACCCCGTGTTCAATCCCGAGCCCGACGCGGAGCCACCCGCGCAACGTTGATCGTCGCGTTTGGATGTGCACTGGCTTGATTTTCACGCCCGAACCCAATATGTGCGCCGCGCAGAGATCAATCGGGTCCAAAGGACCCCCAAATCGCAAAAGGGCGCCCAGAGATGGCAAAGGAAAAGTTTGAGCGTACGAAGCCGCATGTGAACATCGGCACGATTGGTCACGTTGACCATGGCAAGACGACGCTGACGGCGGCGATCACGAAGTATTTTGGCGATTTCAAAGCCTATGACCAGATCGACGGTGCGCCTGAAGAGAAGGCGCGTGGGATCACCATCTCGACGGCGCATGTGGAATACGAGACCGAGAACCGGCACTACGCGCACGTGGACTGCCCGGGTCACGCTGACTACGTGAAGAACATGATCACGGGTGCGGCGCAGATGGACGGCGCGATCCTGGTTGTGAACGCCGCGGACGGCCCGATGCCGCAGACGCGCGAGCACATTCTGCTGGGCCGCCAGGTTGGCATCCCGACGATGGTTGTGTTCATGAACAAGGTCGACCAGGTGGACGACGAGGAGCTGCTGGAGCTGGTGGAGATGGAGATCCGCGAGCTTCTGGACACCTACGAGTATCCCGGCGATGACATTCCGATCATCAAGGGCTCGGCGCTGGCGGCGATGGAAGGCCGTGACACCGATATCGGTGAGGACAGCATCAAGGCGCTGATGGCGGCTGTGGACGAGTGGATCCCGACGCCCGAGCGGGCTGTGGACCAGCCGTTCCTGATGCCGATCGAGGACGTGTTCTCGATCTCCGGGCGCGGGACCGTTGTGACGGGCCGTGTGGAGCGTGGCGTGATCAACGTGGGCGACGAGATCGAGATCGTGGGCATCCGCGACACGCAGAAGACGACCTGCACGGGTGTTGAGATGTTCCGCAAGCTGCTGGATCGCGGCGAAGCGGGCGACAACATCGGCGCGCTGCTGCGCGGGATCGACCGCGAGGGTGTTGAGCGCGGCCAGGTGCTGTGCAAGCCGGGATCGGTCAAGCCGCACACCAAGTTCGAGGCTGAGGCTTACATCCTGACCAAGGAAGAGGGTGGCCGTCACACGCCGTTCTTTGCCAACTACCGTCCGCAGTTCTACTTCCGCACGACGGATGTGACCGGCACGGTTCAGCTGGCCGAGGGCACCGAGATGGTGATGCCGGGCGACAACGTGTCCTTCGGCGTTGAACTGATCGCGCCGATCGCCATGGAACAGGGCCTGCGCTTCGCCATCCGCGAAGGCGGACGCACCGTCGGCGCTGGCGTGGTCTCCAAAATCGTCGAGTAACACTCTCTGACACCAGACCCATAGACGGAATGGCCGCCTCTCTGAGGCGGCCATTTCTTTTGCAAGCGCATTGCCGACCCGTTAGAATTGGGCTGGGGCGAAAGGGTGCTGTTCTGATCATGGTACGGGTCTTTTGGGTTGCCTTGTCCGGTCTCATCTGGCTGACCGTCGCGGACGCCAAGCCACTATTGCGCAGTTCCGAAGACACACATGTACGCGCCTGCATCGACTACGATGACACATACGCACGGCTTGTGGCGATTTGTGAGCATGGCCTGACCGACCCAGGTGCGTCCCGCACCCAGCGGCTGGAGATGATGGATTCACTCGGCTACACCCTGATGTGGTTGGGCAAGGCCGAGCGGGCCCGCGATGTGTTCGAAGAGATGCTCTCGATGGACCCAGACTCGCGCGACGCGCTCACCGGCTTGGGGTGGTTGGCGTATGACGAGGACCGGTTCGAGGCCGCTGTCGACCTGTTCCGCCAGTCAATGGATCGTGGACCCTCCGCTGCTGCATTGGCAGGGCTTGGCTCCAGCCTGCACCGGGGTGACGAGATAGATCTGGATAATGCCCTCGAGCACCTTGAGGGCGCGCTTTCGCTTTCTCCGAATTACCGTTGGGCAATACGGGAGAAAGGCTGGCTGTTCAGGCGGGCCGATCGGCACGCCGAGGCCGAAGCCCAGTTCCGCAATGCGCTGGAGATCTATGACGAAGACGAGAACGCCTTGTATGGGCTCGCCCTCAGTCTGCACGGTCAACAGAAGTATGGCGAGGCGCTGCCCCCAATCACCAAGGCAACTCAACTCTATCCAGATGAGTTTTCGTATGCCAACGAAAGAGCGCGGCTGCTCTATCTGGCCGACCGGGACAAAGCTGCGGTGAAAGAAGCGCAGCGCATGATTGAGGCGTGGCCGGACGACAGTCGGGGGTATGTGCGCAAGGCGCGCCCGTTGGCCGATCTGGGGCGCCGCGGAGAGGCTCTGGACCTTCTGTCCGGCGCATATGACCGCCTGGAGTACGATGGTTTCCTGTCCTATTGGTACGCCCGGTTGCTGATTGACGACGAGCAGTACGGCGCAGGTGTCGCAGTGCTGAAAGACGTCGTCCGGCGTGAGGAAGCAGACCGCTACGATTTCGAATTGTTGGCGCGGGCACAACTTGCCCGAGACTACGTCGATGGTGCGCGCGGGCCAGTGAAGCAGGCTCTGGCCCTGGATCCGGAAGCGAGGATCGCGATGTTCTACGACGCGCTCATCATGATCGAAGATGGGAACTACGACGCCGCTGAGGCACGCTTTGACGAGGCGCTTGCGCTGGGGCTGTCGTGGTCCCGGTTTCGCGAATTCAACGCCTATCTGATCCGACATGGACGGTTCATGCAGGCGATCGCGTTGCGTGTGCGCTACAATGACCGGAACAAATCCGACTGACCGTTTTTTCTTGCCGTAGCGGCCCTGCCACCAGAACGTCGAAGGTATGATGCGCGGCACATGCTCGACAGAACGCAAAACCAACCGGCATGCTTCAGAGCAAGTACATTGAGGGGATCAACACAGGAGTTGCAGCGTCCCGACGCATAGCGCACTCTTCCTGTATGATACGATCCCTCCGCACAGCTGTGGACCAGCTCTCATGACGGGGCATCTGGAACATCTCTTTCTGAATGTCTTCAACGTCATTTTGCCAATTCTGCTCTGCGTTGGTGTTGGGTACTTGCTGGCTGTTGTCAAAGCGCCTTTTGACAACAAAGTCATGAACGGGCTGATCACACGGGTCGGGTTTCCAACGCTGGTGATCTCGCATCTAACCAGCACGAGCATTGATGCCAGTACCTTTCTGAATGTGCTGGTGGCCGCCCTTGCGATGCTGGCAGGGTTTGGTGTGTTGGGTTTCCTGGTCTTGAAACTCCTTCGGTTGCCCTTAGGCGTTTATCTCGGCCCCTTGATGCACGGGAATGTCGGCAGCATCGGGTTGCCTGTCACATTGCTGGTATTTGGCGATGTCGGGATGGCTTATGCCATGGGGTTCGTGGTTGTGATCCTGCTCAGCATGTTCACGGTTGGAATTTGGCTGCCGTCCCGGTCGGTCTCCATGCGGGCCGTTTTGACCTCTCCTGTGATCTATGCCGCGTTGTTTGCTTTGGGGCTGGTGGTGACTGGCGTGCAGCTTCCCAAGCCGGTGGACAGCACGTTTCATATTCTTGGTGGCCTCGCGATTCCGTTGTTGCTGCTGACCATGGGGCATACGCTGGCGGGGTTCCGGGTCACGGACGCCGGGCGGGCATTGCTTTTGACGGGTGCGCATCTGTTCATTGCGGTGGTGGTCGCGTTGGCCGTGACCCACGCCTTCGGTTTCAGCGGCGTCGAACGGGGCGTGGTCATCTTGTGCTGCCTGATGCCGTCTTCGGTCGCAAACTACCTCTTTGCAGATGAATTCGTTGCAGAAGACGCACCGGACGTTGCCAGCTACATTCTGGTCTCGACACTGGCGACCCTGATCGTGCTGCCTCTGGCGCTCTCATTCTGGGTCTGACATGCGGGCCGGCAAGGCATCGACCTCCAGCACGGAAGCTTTTGCCAATCCTGAGATTGAGAGCGTCCGCGAACATTTGAATAGGCGCGGTCTGGGGCCAGATGAACCTTGCCTCCGGGCGCGCGCGAAGCTATCCCGTGCGGGCCAACCAATGGAGGGTGCCGTGGCAAAGCCAGCCTGATCGCCAGACCAAATCAACCTGCGACCAGCGAGGCCATATCCATGCCCCAAGTCTTTCCCAACCCCGACGTCAGAAACCCTGTCATTCTTGCGGACGGCACCCATCATCAGGGTACCGTTTTTCTCAGTGCCGCGATCGATCATCCAAGGATTGCGGTCGGAGACTACTCTTATGCCAGCAGCTTTGATCCGCCAGACGACTGGGCCGCGCGATTGGCGCCTTTTCTGTTTCCTCAATCCCCCGAACGTCTGATCATCGGGAAGTTCTGCCAGATCGCGGACGGCGCGCTGTTCATTACCGCCTCCGCCAACCACCGGCATGACGGATTCTCGACGTTTCCCTTTGCGATCTTCGATGGCGGTGTCGCTGATCAGCGACCCTCGCTGCCGGAACCGGGTGATGACACGGTTCTGGGACACGATATCTGGGTCGGGCAGGGCGTGCGGGTGCTGCCGGGCGTCCAGATCGGCAGCGGTTCCATCCTTGGAGCCGGCGCCGTGGTCGCCGGTGTCATACCGCCGTATTCGGTGGTGGTGGGGAATCCGGGCCGCGTGATCCGCACACGTTTCGATGCCCGCACGACTGCGCGATTGCTGGAACTGGCCTGGTGGGATTGGCCTATGGAGAAAATCCTTGGCAACGAAGCGGCGATCTGCGGCGCAGATCTGCCAGCTCTGGAAGCGGCGGCACCTTAGCCGCCGTCTTCGAACGGGATGCGTCCCATCATACGGTCGCATTCGGCTGTCGCTTCGTTGAGCAGGCCTTCGAGGCTTTTGCGCCGTATCTCGATTTCTTCTTCCGAGGCCTTGCGCGGCACAGTCTCGGTCCATTCCCGGCACAGGAAGACACCTTCGTTGTAGGGCGAGGGCAGGAGCATCCGGTCCCACGTCCCGGCCAGCCTGCCGCGCTTCGAAGAATAGGTGATGACAAAGACCCGTTTGCCCGAACTTCTGGCCCAGACGAGCGGCACCGTCGATGAGATCCGCTCGGGCCCGCGAGGACCATCTGCGGCGATGCCGATCGAAATGCCCTGCTTCATCTTGCCTAACACTTCGCGTGAAAGCGCGACATGGCGTTTGTGGCTGGACATGCGAATGGTATCCATCCCGAAGAGAAGCTGCACGCGCCCGACCATGCTCCCGGCACGCGCGGCTGATGTGATCGAGCAAATCGGACCCAGATCAAGCGGGTGAAAATACGGTGACATCATCAGGCGCTGATGCCAAAGCACGACGATGACGGGTTCACCGGCCCTGACCAGGTCTTCCAGTGGTTCGTACCCGATTCTTTGCCACTTGGAGGTGCGATGCACCCAACGAATGTATCCCGCGATCCGGCGCGCCAGCCAGTTGTTCGCGCCTTCACTGTCGGCGATGCGTTTGCGCAGGCTTGCCATGGGCCCTCGTTCGGTCTGCTCACCCTCTCTTAGTCGAAGCATTCCGCGGCGCAAAGCCGTGCTGCAGCGAAAACTCTGCCCGCGCGCGGATGCCAAGCGTTAGGCGTTGCGATTGTGATAAGATCCCGTCTTAAGAGCGTCACTCGCACGCGTCGCGGCCGCCCGATGCTGTGGACGCAGACGATTTTCCCTCTTGAGTCCGCCCGCCCGCTGGCTTAGACCTCGCCCGGCTTTAGGGGTATAGCTCAGTTGGTAGAGCGACGGTCTCCAAAACCGTAGGTCGCGGGTTCGAACCCTGCTGCCCCTGCCATTTAAGTCAGAGACTTATCTGCTTTGGTACGGCTGCCGCCGATGGGTCTTGCTTCTCCAAAAAGCTTAGCGCCGCGCTAGCCCCCAATTCCGCAAGTCTTCCCCAATGTCATCTGCATAGGTTCGAGGGTAACTTGACAGGCCCAGATGCAGCTTGCTTTTGGTTTGGCGGGCACGCAAGAGCATCCATTGCAGCAACAGTCACTCAGGCTCCAAACCTTAACGTTCACACTGTTTCAAAGGCCAGTCTTGCGCCCAGTGTTAAGAACGCTGCCGAGAACCCTCGTTTCAGCCATTTGATTGCTGACGGCGTACGCTGAACATAGAGCCGGACTCTGGACGCGAATGCGCCGTAGCAGACAAAAACGAGGAAGGTCATCGCCATAAAAACTCCACTCAACGCCAGCATTCTGGGAAGAGGTGCCACAGCTTCGGCGGGCACAAACTGCGGCAGGAAGGCCAGAAAGAAAATCGAAAGCTTCGGATTCAGAATGTTGATCAGAAAACCCGTCATTGCGATTTTTCGCAGCGAGCTCGGGTTGCGCGCCGCGCTGAATTGAATTGGACCGTCATCCCTGAGTATCGACCAGGCGAGGTACAGCAGATAGAGAATGCCAACCCATTTCACCGCCTGAAACAGAACGGCGCTTGTATGTAAAACCGCGGCAAGCCCAGCGATGGCCGCTGCCATAGGCGGAATGATCCCACAGGTGCAGCCCGCAGCGGCTGCAACGCTTGCAAGTGCCCCTCGGGCCAAACCCACGCCTATGGTGTAGATCACCCCCGTCCCCGGTGCGAGGACCACGACCAGTGATGTGACCAGAAACTCAAGCCACATGATCGCCGCCCTCGAGTTTTTTGGACTCATAAGTGGCGTCCGGCGTGAGGAGCAGTGCGGTGTTGCCATCGCGCCCGAACGATTCAGCGATCATCTCAGAAAGCTCTTTCACAAGCTGCTGCATGTCGGCCGCGCCGTTTTCATGAAGCCCTTCGGAGACAATCAGCGCGCGCGCTGTTTCCGAGGACACGGCTGATTTTCGACTTTGGCGATTTGCCCATCTGCGGGCGTGCGCATGCCCTGTCTCATCAGCGAAGATGACTTCTCCGGGATCAGGTGTCTCGGTTTCTCCGGAGAACGCGAGGTAGGTTTCATCACCCATCGCCTGCCCGACCTCCAGATCACTTGCGATATGGTCGAGGTCGAAAACAGCAATCGGCATGGCGAACGCCGCGGAGGCCGCATTGCAGAGATCGATCAGCGGATGCAGCTTCGGCAGCGCGCCTTCCTTGCGTAGACGTCGGAGAAGTGCCTCCGCAGCGCAACGATACTGCGTGGGCTTCAGACCCATTGTGGCATAGGCGCGCCGCCATGCCTGGATCTCGGGGAAACTTCCTTCTGCCTCAGCCTCAAGGCGCAGACGCGCCTGCGAAGCCAAATCTTCGACCAGAGCTGCCACCGTGGCATCCGGTCGGACATTGTCCAGTTCAATGAGTCCTGTCACCCGTTCAGGAAATGTGTGCTGGATGTATCGAGAATACTGAAAACGCATGGGTGCTCCTGTTTTGGCCAACCTAGGAAACAGGAGCGGATTGAGATTGAACGAAATTGCAGGCTAGCTGCGCGCCCTTTGCGCATAGCTTCCTGGCGTGAGCCCGAGCTGGCGTGAAAAGGTCCGCGTCATGTGGCTTTGATCTGCAAACCCGCATGCAAAGGCTGTGTCTGCAAGGGACGACCCAGCCACAATCATGTCCTTTGCCCGTTTCACACGGTGCTGGGTGAGATAGGCATGAGGGGTCGCTCCCATCTCTCTCGAAAACCTGCGCAGGATCTGGAATTTGCTGGTGCCAGCGGCCTTTGCAAGGTCGGCTAAGGACAGGGATGCCTCCCAGTTCTGAAAGATCATGTCCAGCGCAACCTGAACCTCGCGCGATCGATGAGGTGCACGCGAGACGGCGCTTTTGGGGTCCGTATCCAGATGTGCGGCAAGCGCCAGCATAACCAGTTGTTCGGCTTGATCGCGGTCCGGCTGGTCGAGTGTCAGGGCTTTGATGGCATCAATCGCAAGGCTCAAAGCGCGTTTGGACCGGCACACGGGACGCGAAAACTGGGCGCGCGAACCTGGGACTTCGCTGAGTTCTGAGATAGCGGCGGAGGAGAGATACAGCATTCGCCACTGTCGAGGTTCGCCACTGCGGCCAATCCCATCATGGATTTCGGCGGGATTGACGGTGATCGTATCGCCGGCATGCGCCTCGACCAGACCACGGCCGCTCCAGCTGTCCTGACCTCCATGCACGATGTAGCCAAAACCGAACTCGTCATGGGAATGGCGCGGAAAGGTCCGGTCTGAAATGATCGAAACCGCTTCGACCCCAGCCAAGGTCGTCTGGTAGCGCGCAGAACTGTGCATACGCGATGGTTATCATGGTGTCAGATAGAAGGTCTAGCGAGCCATGCTGCCAGAGCCGACCGGTTCATTGCGGGTGACGCGCATTCATCGGATTTTTCCCGCACGGATAGGAACAATGACGTCCTGGGCAGACTGGCCTACGCTAAGGACGGGACAAAGAGGCATTTAACCTGACGATTTCCGAATGCGTCGTAGCCAATGCAGTATTGCATCGGCTGGCCTTTGGATGCGCCGTGGAAGGCGCCGGGCATTACCGGGACGCGGACGTCCTTGAGCAATAGATCAAACTCGCCTGAACCGTCGTTTCGCGGCAACAACCTGGCGCCGCCCTCATCGACGATGCACTGATCAGGACAGCACCATTTTGGCGGCGCAGTCGGGGCAGGGTCTGCAATTCCTGTGGCAGGCGCCACCAAGAGTGGGAGGCTGAGGGATATGATACGTAACATAGCGTGGCTCCGATCGTGGGTGCACCGGGAGGACCGGCGCGGCATCTGTTTCGCTATCAGTGCCCGGGTAGGCTCGGGGTAGAGTTTTGGTAGGCTTTTGGTAGGATCGGCCCTTACGATCAGGAATGTGGGGAATGGACGGCAGACCGAGCATCGTCATCGACTTGCAACAACACAGCGTCACCTGCGACGGCGAGCGTGTTACGTTGCAGCGAAAAACGTATGACCTGCTGGTCTTTTTTGCGCAAAACTCGGGGCAATTGCTGACCAAAGACGCAATCCTGAGAGGCGTTTGGCCGGATACACATGTGACTGAAGGATCGGTCAAAGACGTGGTCAAGCAACTGCGCCGAGCGCTTTCCGACGACCCGGGCAACCCAAGATTTGTCGCGACTGAAAGGGGGCTTGGGTATCGTTTCCTGGGCGAGGTTTCGTTTTCCGAAAGCGCAGAATCGCCTTCTGTTGCAGTGCAATCCCAAGTGTCCGCGATCGATCCTCTTGCAGACGCAGCAAGCGAACACTGGACCAAAGCAAAGGAGAACAGACGCTCCTGGCTGGGTTTATCCATCTGGTTGGCGATTGGCGGCGTGGCAGCCGTTTTTCTTTTTGGGGCGGTTCTGTTGTTGGGACATGGGACAAACACCGTTCCTGACCCAACGATTCAGCCAACTGTTGCAGTCCTTCCTTTTGAGAATCTGTCTCCTGACCCTGACCAGGATTACTTTGCCGAGGGCATCACAGACGACTTGATCACCGAGCTTTCGCAGCTGTCCGGCCTGTTCGTCATCGCGAAAAACTCAACGGAGATTTACGCAGATCGGGCTGTGCCATTGCAAAGGATCGCGAAAGATCTGAGCGTGCGGTACCTGCTGCAGGGCAGCGTTCAGCACGATGGTGCTCTGCTGCGTATCAACGCGCAACTTGTGGATACTGAAAACGGCAACAACATGTGGGCGGAGCGTTTTGATGCAGCTGCAAGTGATGTGCTTGAGTTGCAGGCCCGTATTGCCCGCAGGATTGTGGAGACATTGCAAGTCCGGCTGAGCGAAACTGATGCTGAACAGCTTGAACAGATCGAAACGCTCAGCCCCGAGGCCCACGACTACGTTCTCCGCGGACAACTCCTTTTTCGAAGGCTTACGCCAAAGGACAACGCAACCGCGCAGGAGCTTTTGGAAAAAGCCCTCGAAATTGATCCCAGTTACGCCCGCGCGGAGGCTCTTCTGGGGTGGAGCCGTTGGATGGCGACCGTGTCAGGGTGGGACAGACAGCCACTGCAGGTCGCTCTCGCGCACGCCAACCGGGCACTGGCCCAAGACGACAGACTGACGTCCGCACTCAGTCTCAAGGGTAAGGTTCTGCTGTGGCAGAAACGGCACGAGGAGGCGGAAGCACAATTGAAGAAGGCCGTGTCGTTGGCTCCGAACGACTACAGCGCGCAAGGCCACCTGGGCGATATCCTGGTATGGAGCGGGAAAACGGAGGAGGCTTTTGCCCCTCTCGAAAGAAGCCTGCGGCTGAACCCAAGTGATCATGGCTGGATCCTCACGCTGATGGGTCTGGCACATTTTTTCGCTGAGCGGGATGAAGAGGCTCTGCAAACGCTCGACCGGTCTTTGGTGCGCAATCCGGACTACTTCTGGGCGCATCTGGCCCGAACCGCGGTTCTGGGGCAGATCGGTAGGCAAAGCGAGGCTGGTTTGGCTTTGAACAAAGCTCTCGAAGTGAACCCGGAGTTTTCTTTGGAGTTTCTGGTTTCAGTCGCCCCGTTTGGACGCGAGAGGGACAAAGTGCGACTCGTTGAAGGTTTGCGTGTTGCTGGCCTGGAGCAGTGATCAAGCGGTGATGCGCCCTTGTTGTTGATTGGTTTAAATGACCCGAGGCCAAAGGAACCGCTCAAAGCGAAAGTAGCGACGCGCGCCTGCCAATCGGCAACATGGCCTTGAAATCGCCGCGATCGGCGGCTATGTCGCCCCCGTCGACAGCAGGAAAGTGCCCAAATGGCCTCCACAAACCCAATCCAGTTCGTTCAGCAGGTCCGCGCCGAGGTCTCCAAGATCGTTTGGCCAACCCGGCGCGAGGTGTTTCTCACCACGGTCATGGTGTTTGTGATGGCGGCTCTGACCGCGGTTTTCTTTGCGTTGGTCGACCTTGGAATCCGGTCCGGCCTTCAGGCGGTTCTCAACATCTTCAGCTGACGACGTCCGGTGGATCCGGAGGGGTCGAAATCGGGATGCTTGGCCTTGCGCTCACACTCAAGGCCGTTTAGGTGACACGATACTTCGGAACAGGGCGTGCGGCGATTCGTGTTGCGCGCCGCTTTTTGTTACGGACGAGCGGGCAACCGCATTTTGAAGCAACAGCAATGCGGACATCCATCTGAGATGGCCGGCCAAGACAAGGGCGACATGAGCTATGGCGAAACGGTGGTATTCTGTCAGCGTTCTCTCGAATTTCGAGAAAAAGATCGCCGAGCAAATTCGCACGTCTGTCGCTGAGCAAGGTCTGGAAGACGACATCGACGAAGTTCTGGTACCCACCGAAGAGGTGATCGAGGTGCGCCGGGGCAAGAAGGTGACGACAGAGCGCCGCTTCATGCCCGGTTACGTTCTTGTCCACATGGAAATGTCGGATCACGGTTATCACCTGATCAACTCGATCAACCGCGTCACGGGTTTTCTTGGCCCGCAAGGCCGCCCGATGCCGATGCGCGACGCCGAAGTGAACCAGATCCTGAACCGCGTTCAGGAAGGCGAAGACGCGCCGCGCACGCTCATCCACTTCGAAATCGGCGAAAAGGTCAAAGTCAACGACGGTCCGTTCGAAGATTTCGACGGCATGGTCGAGGAAGTCGACGACGACAACCAGCGCCTGAAAGTGACCGTGTCGATCTTTGGCCGGGAAACCCCGGTCGAACTGGAATACACACAGGTCACCAAGCAGAGCTGAGACGGTGCCGGCCCGTCGCGGTTGAGGGAACGTCGGCGCGCGTGGAGCCTGAGCTTCAAGTTGTTCGCAGGTTTCGGAACGAACGATCTGTTTGAGCAGATGCCTGTCACTGAAACTCTTGCCAAGCGGATCTTGTGACTGTATGCGCTGCGGGTCGCCGGAGAAGGCGACTCGAATCGTGGGAGGAAGCACGCTCGCGTGTGTGCGCCGGACCACGGGCAAACTCTGACAGGGAAGTCGCGCTTCTCTGTTGCTGTATGAAGGAGATGGCCAATGGCCAAGAAACTTGCTGGGACCATGAAGCTTCAGGTCCCCGCCGGGCAAGCGAACCCATCCCCGCCGGTTGGACCGGCTCTGGGTCAGCGCGGCATCAACATCATGGAATTCTGCAAAGCGTTCAACGCCAAGACAGCAGACATGGAGCCTGGTGCGCCATGCCCGACCGTGATCACCTATTATCAGGACAAATCCTTCACGATGGATATCAAGACGCCCCCCGCGTCTTACTATCTGAAGAAGGCCGCAAAGGTGAAATCCGGCGCGAATACGCCGTCGCGCCAGACCGTTGGTACAGTGACGGCTGCGCAGGTGAAGGAAATCGCCGAAGCGAAGATGAAGGATCTGAACGCCAACGACATCGATGGTGCGATGCAGATCATCCTGGGGTCGGCCCGTTCCATGGGCATTGAGGTGAAGTAATATGGCAAAGCTTGGAAAACGCACCCGCGCCGCGCGCGAAGCTTTTGCCGGCAAGGGCGAGCTGTCGGTCGAAGAGGCAGTGGCTCTGGTCAAAGGCAACGCATCTGCGAAATTCGACGAGACCGTCGAGATCGCGATGAACCTCGGTGTTGACCCACGCCACGCGGACCAGATGGTTCGCGGTGTTGTCGGTCTGCCGAACGGAACCGGTAAGTCCGTCCGCGTCGCCGTATTCGCACGCGGTCCGAAAGCGGAAGAAGCTCAGGCTGCAGGCGCAGACATCGTCGGTGCCGAAGACCTGATGGAAACCGTGCAGGGCGGCAAGATCGAGTTTGATCGTTGCATTGCCACGCCGGACATGATGCCGATCGTGGGCCGTCTCGGAAAAGTCCTGGGCCCGCGCAACCTGATGCCGAACCCGAAGGTTGGAACCGTGACCATGGATGTGGCAGACGCGGTCAAGGCAGCCAAGGGCGGCGAGGTTCAGTTCAAAGCCGAAAAAGCTGGTGTGGTACATGCCGGTGTTGGCAAAGCGTCTTTCGACGAGGCCAAGCTGGCCGAGAACATCCGCGCATTTGTTGGCGCCGTGGCAAAAGCGAAACCCGCTGGCGCCAAAGGGACCTACATGAAAAAGATCGCGCTCAGTTCCACCATGGGGCCGGGTGTATCGATTGCAGTCGACTCGGCCAGCGCCGAGTAGACCTGAGATTTGGGGCCTTGGCCCCAGATGACAGGGCCTGGCACAGGCCCTGTTCTGTCCGAGACGGAGGGTTCAGTGCACGCGCGCTGAATAATTCCTTCCTGAGATGGGAAGCGAGATGAAGATCGCCCTTCGGGTGGTTTTGGCCTCGGGACCCTGAAACGGACCCGATGCCCCGGCTTGCCGGGGTGAATGAGAGCCGGGGGCTTGCCCCTAAACTGGAGTGAAACTGTGGATAGAGCCCAGAAAGAGAAAGTGGTCGAAGAACTCGGCCAGATCTTTGAAAGCTCTGGCGTCGTTGTGGTTGCCCACTACGCCGGTCTGACAGTTGCCGAGATGCAGGATCTGCGCGCGCGTGCACGCGACGCGGGCGGATCTGTGCGTGTTGCCAAAAACAGGCTCGCCAAAATCGCCCTCGAGGGGAAGCCATGTGAAAGCATGTCCGACCTGCTGACAGGGATGACCGTTCTGACCTATTCCGAGGACCCTGTGGCAGCAGCCAAAGTGGCCGAGGACTATGCCAAGGCGAACCAAAAGTTCGAAATCCTTGGCGGGGCAATGGGAGAGAACGCTCTGGACCGGGCTGGTGTTGCAGCCGTGTCGAAAATGCCGTCGCGCGAGGAACTCATTGCCTCCATCGTCGGCTGTCTCGGCGCACCTGCATCGAACATCGCCGGGGCCATTGGCGCACCTGCAAGCAACGTCGCAAGCATCCTTTCGACCATCGAAGAGAAGGCGGAAGCTGCGTAAGCGAACGGCACTGACTGATCTGCGTAGGGGACGACCCCTGACGTTGGAACACACATACTGGAAACGGAAAGAGCTGATACAATGGCTGATCTGAAAAAACTGGCAGAAGAGATCGTTGGTCTGACCCTGCTGGAAGCACAAGAACTGAAGACAATCCTGAAGGATGAGTACGGCATCGAGCCCGCCGCTGGCGGCGCAGTGATGATGGCCGGTCCGGCAGGTGGCGACGCCGGTGGCGCAGCCGAGGAAGAAAAGTCGGAATTCGACGTGGTCCTGAAAAATGCAGGCGCATCGAAAATCAACGTCATCAAAGAAGTCCGTGGCATCACCGGTCTTGGCCTGAAAGAAGCCAAGGACCTGGTCGAAGCCGGCGGCAAAATCAAAGAAGGCGTCGACAAAGCAGAAGCCGAAGAGATCAAAGGCAAGCTGGAAGCAGCTGGCGCCGAGGTCGAACTGGCTTAAGCCAACACATCGGCGGGGTTTCCCGCCGCAGGCAAATCTTCAGGGGCGTTCCGGTTGTCGGGGCGCCCCTTTAATTATGTTCGGGGCCAGATGTCTGGTGAGATGTTCCAGTGATTGAGTCTTGCCAAGACCCGTTAGCAAGTAATCCATCGAAGTGACGCTGAATCATAGGGCATTGCCAGACCCAGTGCGTGTCATCTAGGCTGAGTGGGCCCGAATGCCGGATCGCTCACGGTTTCGAGAGATGTTTTGCGACTTTTCTCGGACGCTCCGGTTGTGCTTTTGCAATCCAACCTCTATTTGGAGGCTTCCGCTGGGAGCGTTGATTCGCCCCCGGCTTTTTGCGTCGTAGGTATGGCAGGAGCAGGCACCCAGACTTCACCTTTGAGATCTTTCGCAAAAAGCCGCTGCACAACACCCGCAAGGCGGTTTTTTAGGAAAGATTGAGATCGGGCGCGCGCCATGGGCAGGTGCGCAGGTATAGATCTTCTTTTCTATCTTTGAGAGTTCGCGCCGGACCGCCCCCCCGGACTGCGGACGCCACAAAGATGGAGTGCGAAAACCGCATGGCAAATACGTTCCTTGGCCAAAAACGACTTCGGAAATATTACGGCAAAATCCGTGAAGTGCTGGAAATGCCGAACCTCATCGAGGTTCAGAAATCCTCATACGACTTGTTCCTGAAATCGGGCGATCAGCCTGATCCGATGGACGGCGAGGGCATCAAAGGGGTGTTCCAGTCGGTCTTTCCGATCAAGGACTTCAACGAAACCAGCGTGCTGGAGTTTGTGAAGTACGAACTGGAAAAGCCCAAATATGATGTCGAGGAGTGCCAGCAGCGCGACATGACCTACAGCGCCCCGCTGAAGGTGACGCTGCGCCTGATCGTGTTCGATGTCGATGAGGACACGGGCGCCAAATCGGTCAAGGACATCAAAGAGCAAGACGTCTTTATGGGCGATATGCCCCTGATGACGCCCAACGGGACTTTCATCGTGAACGGTACCGAACGTGTGATCGTGTCCCAGATGCATCGTTCTCCCGGCGTGTTCTTTGATCACGACAAAGGCAAGACCCACAGCTCGGGCAAGCTGCTCTTTGCCTGCCGGATCATTCCGTACCGCGGGTCCTGGCTCGATTTCGAGTTCGATGCCAAAGACATCGTGTATGCGCGTATCGACCGTCGCCGGAAGCTCCCGGTGACCACGCTGCTTTATGCGCTGGGACTGGATCAGGAAGGCATCATGGATGCCTATTACGATACGGTCAGCTTCAAACTTAAGAAAAACAAGGGATGGGTCACCCCATTCTTCCCGGATCGGGTCCGCGGAACGCGCCCGACCTATGACCTTGTGGATGCCAAAACAGGGGACGTGATTGCCGAAGCCGGCAAGAAAGTGACCCCGCGCGCCGTCAAGAAACTGATTGACGAGGGCAAGGTATCCAACTTGCTGGTGCCGTTTGAGCACATTGCAGGCAAGTTCGTCGCCAAGGACATTATCAATGAAGAAACCGGCGCGATCTATGTCGAAGCCGGAGATGAACTGACGCTGGAATACGACAAGGACGGCGATCTGATTGGTGGAACGTCCAAGGAGCTGATCGATGCCGGGATCACCGACATTCCGGTTCTGGACATCGATAACATCAATGTCGGCCCTTACATGCGCAACACCATGGCGGCAGACAAAAACATGAACCGCGAAACCGCGCTCATGGATATCTACCGCGTGATGCGTCCGGGTGAACCGCCCACCGTCGAAGCCGCGTCGGCGCTGTTCGACACGCTGTTCTTTGACAGCGAGCGTTATGATCTGTCGGCTGTCGGCCGCGTGAAGATGAACATGCGTCTGGCGCTGGATGCCGATGACACCCAGCGGACGTTGCGCCGCGAAGACATCGTGGCCTGCATCAAGGCGCTGGTCGAGCTGCGCGACGGGCACGGCGATATCGACGATATCGACCACTTGGGCAACCGCCGTGTGCGGTCGGTCGGCGAACTGATGGAAAACCAGTATCGCGTCGGTCTGCTCCGCATGGAGCGCGCGATCAAAGAGCGGATGTCGTCGGTCGAGATCGACACGGTGATGCCGCAGGACCTGATCAACGCCAAACCGGCCGCTGCGGCAGTGCGTGAGTTCTTTGGCTCCTCGCAGCTTTCTCAGTTCATGGACCAGACCAACCCGCTGTCCGAAGTGACGCACAAACGCCGCCTTTCGGCGCTTGGGCCCGGTGGTCTGACACGGGAGCGCGCTGGTTTTGAGGTGCGAGACGTGCACCCGACCCACTATGGCCGGATGTGCCCTATCGAAACGCCGGAAGGGCCGAACATCGGTCTGATCAACTCGCTGGCTACATTTGCGCGTGTGAACAAATACGGCTTCATCGAGACACCTTATCGCGTGGTCAAAGACAGCCAGGTGACGGACGAAGTGCACTACATGTCCGCAACCGAAGAAATGCGCCACACCGTGGCGCAGGCGAACGCGCAGTTGGATGAGAACGGCAAGTTCAAAAATGAACTGGTCAGCACCCGTCAATCCGGCGACTACACCCTTGCGCCAAGCGACAACGTGGATCTGATCGACGTTTCGCCCAAGCAGCTGGTTTCGGTCGCGGCTTCGCTGATCCCGTTCCTGGAAAACGACGACGCCAACCGCGCTTTGATGGGGTCGAACATGCAACGCCAGGCGGTTCCGCTCCTGCGGGCCGAGGCGCCATTGGTCGGGACCGGTATCGAAGAGGTTGTGGCCCGCGACTCCGGCGCGGCCATCATGGCGAAACGGGCGGGTATCATTGACCAGGTGGATGCACAGCGGATCGTGATCCGGGCAACGGAAGATCTGGAGCTTGGGGATGCCGGTGTCGACATCTACCGCATGCGCAAATTCCAGCGGTCGAACCAGAACACCTGCATCAACCAGCGTCCGCTGATCAAGGTGGGGGACACCGTTCAAAAGGGCGAAGTGATCGCCGACGGTCCGTCCACGGACATTGGTGAACTGGCTCTGGGCAAAAACGTGGTCGTCGCGTTTATGCCGTGGAACGGCTACAACTATGAGGACTCGATCCTGATCTCCGAGCGGATTGCGCAGGATGACGTCTTCACTTCGATCCATATCGAGGAATTCGAAGTGGCGGCCCGCGACACCAAGCTGGGTCCCGAAGAAATCACCCGCGACATCCCGAATGTTGGTGAAGAAGCGCTGCGCAACCTCGACGAGGCCGGCATCGTTTACATCGGCGCCGATGTGGAGCCGGGCGACATTCTGGTGGGCAAGATCACGCCGAAGGGCGAAAGCCCGATGACGCCGGAAGAGAAACTGCTGCGCGCCATCTTTGGTGAGAAGGCCTCGGATGTACGCGATACCTCGCTCCGGGTGAAGCCGGGCGATTTCGGCACGGTTGTCGAAGTGCGTGTCTTCAACCGCCATGGTGTGGAGAAAGACGAGCGCGCCCTGCAGATCGAGCGTGAAGAAGTCGAGCGTCTGGCGCGTGATCGCGACGACGAGCTGGCGATTTTGGATCGCAACATCTACGCCCGTCTGAAATCGCTCATTCTGGGCAAGAAGGTCGCGAAAGGTCCCAAGGGCGTAAGCTCGGGGGCAACCATCGACGAGGATCTGCTGGAAACAATGACCCGCGGCCAATGGTGGCAGCTGGCATTGACCGAAGAAGCGGACGCTCAGGTCGTCGAAGCTTTGAACGAGCAGTATGAGGCACAAAAACGTGCCCTTGATGCGCGCTTTGAAGACAAGGTCGAGAAGGTCCGTCGCGGCGACGATCTGCCCCCGGGCGTCATGAAGATGGTCAAAGTGTTCGTCGCGGTGAAGCGCAAGCTGCAGCCCGGCGACAAGATGGCCGGTCGGCACGGCAACAAGGGCGTGATCTCGAAAGTGGTTCCGATGGAGGACATGCCGTTCCTCGCGGACGGGACCCCGGTAGATTTCTGTCTTAACCCTCTGGGCGTGCCGTCCCGGATGAACGTGGGCCAGATCCTGGAAACCCATATGGGCTGGGCGGCGCGCGGTCTTGGCGTCAACATCGATGAGGCATTGGGTGAGTATCGCCGATCCGGCGATCTGACTCCGGTGCGCGAGGCGATGAAACTGGCTTATGGCGACAAGGTCTACGACGAGGGTATCGGCGGGATGGACGAAGACCATCTGGTCGAGGCTGCCAGCAACGTCACCGACGGTGTTCCGATCGCAACCCCGGTCTTTGACGGGGCCAAGGAAGCAGACGTGAACGACGCGCTGTGCCGCGCCGGTTTCTCGGAAAGCGGGCAGTCGGTCTTGTTTGACGGTCGGACAGGTGAGCAGTTTGCCCGCCCGGTGACCGTGGGCATCAAGTACCTGTTGAAACTGCACCACCTGGTGGACGACAAGATTCACGCGCGCTCCACAGGTCCGTACTCGCTCGTCACCCAGCAGCCGCTCGGTGGTAAGGCGCAGTTCGGTGGTCAGCGCTTTGGTGAGATGGAAGTCTGGGCTCTGGAAGCTTACGGCGCCGCCTACACCCTGCAGGAGATGCTCACCGTGAAATCGGATGACGTCGCCGGCCGGACCAAGGTCTATGAGTCGATCGTAAAGGGCGAGGATAACTTCGAAGCGGGCGTACCGGAATCGTTCAACGTTCTGGTGAAAGAAGTCCGTGGCCTTGGCCTGAATATGGAACTCCTGGATGCGGAGGTTGAGGAGTAAGGGCGCTGCCCTTTTTCCCGTCCACCCTTCCGCAAGATTTGAGGTAACAAATGAACCAGGAACTGACAAACAACCCGTTTAACCCGCTGACGCCCCCGAAAGTTTTCGACGAGATCAAGGTCTCGTTGGCGTCGCCCGAGCGGATCCTGTCTTGGTCCTACGGCGAAATCAAAAAGCCGGAAACCATCAACTACCGGACGTTCAAACCTGAGCGTGACGGCCTGTTCTGCGCGCGCATCTTTGGCCCGATCAAAGATTACGAATGCCTGTGCGGCAAGTATAAGCGGATGAAGTATCGCGGCGTTGTCTGCGAGAAATGCGGCGTGGAAGTCACTCTTCAGAAAGTCCGCCGCGAGCGTATGGGCCATATCGAACTGGCAGCACCCGTTGCGCATATCTGGTTTCTGAAGTCGCTGCCGTCCCGCATCGGCCTGATGCTGGACATGACACTGCGCGATCTGGAACGCGTGCTCTATTTCGAGAACTACGTGGTGATCGAACCCGGCCTGACGGATCTCACCTACGGTCAGATGCTGACCGAAGAGGAGTTCATGGATGCGCAGGACGCCTATGGCATGGACGCTTTCACCGCCAATATCGGCGCTGAAGCCATCCGTGACATGCTGGCCCAGATCGATCTGGAAGCCGAAGCAGAGCAACTGCGCGCCGATCTGGCCGAGGCAACGGGTGAACTGAAGCCCAAGAAGATCATTAAGCGTCTGAAAGTGGTCGAGAGCTTCCTGGAATCCGGCAACCGCCCGGAATGGATGGTTCTGACCGTAATTCCGGTCATTCCGCCGGAATTGCGTCCGCTGGTGCCGCTGGATGGGGGCCGTTTCGCGACGTCTGATCTGAACGATCTGTATCGCCGCGTTATCAACCGGAATAACCGCCTGAAACGACTGATCGAGTTGCGCGCGCCGGACATCATCGTCCGCAACGAAAAGCGGATGCTGCAGGAATCCGTGGACGCTCTGTTTGACAACGGCCGTCGTGGCCGTGTGATCACCGGCGCCAACAAGCGCCCGCTGAAATCGCTGTCGGACATGCTGAAAGGCAAGCAGGGTCGTTTCCGTCAGAACCTTCTGGGCAAACGCGTCGACTTCTCGGGCCGTTCGGTCATCGTGACCGGTCCGGAACTCAAGCTGCATCAGTGTGGTTTGCCCAAGAAGATGGCGCTCGAACTGTTCAAGCCGTTCATCTACTCGCGCCTCGAAGCCAAAGGTCTGTCTTCGACCGTGAAACAGGCGAAGAAACTGGTGGAGAAGGAGCGTCCCGAAGTTTGGGACATTCTCGACGAGGTGATCCGTGAACACCCTGTCATGCTGAACCGTGCACCGACGCTGCACCGTCTTGGCATTCAGGCGTTCGAGCCGGTCCTGATCGAAGGCAAAGCCATTCAGCTGCACCCGCTCGTCTGTTCGGCCTTCAACGCCGACTTCGACGGGGACCAGATGGCCGTTCACGTTCCGCTGAGCCTTGAGGCCCAGCTGGAAGCGCGTGTTCTGATGATGTCGACGAACAACGTTCTGTCACCTGCAAACGGTGCACCGATTATCGTTCCGTCGCAGGATATGATCCTCGGTCTCTACTACGTCACGCTGGAGCGTGAAGGCATGAAGGGCGAGGGCAAGATCTTCGGCTCGATCGATGAAGTTCAGCACGCGCTGGATGCCGGTGAAGTGCATTTGCACTCCAAAATCACCGCGCGTATCACGCAGATCGACGACGAAGGCAACGAGGTTCAGCGGCGCTTTGAAACCACCCCGGGCCGTGTGCGCCTGGGTGCCCTGCTGCCGTTGAACGCCAAGGCACCGTTCGATCTGGTCAACCAACTGCTGCGCAAGAAGGAAGTCCAGCAGGTGATCGACACGGTCTATCGCTACTGCGGTCAGAAAGAGTCGGTGATTTTCTGCGACCAGATCATGACGATGGGTTTCCGCGAAGCGTTTCGCGCCGGCATTTCGTTCGGCAAGGACGACATGCTGATCCCGGACACCAAGTGGCCCATCGTTGATGAAACGCGTGAGCAGGTGAAGGACTTCGAACAGCAATACATGGACGGCCTGATCACCCAGGGTGAGAAGTACAACAAAGTCGTCGATGCATGGTCGAAGTGTAACGATCGCGTCACTGAAGCGATGATGGGCTCCATCTCGGCCAGCGACAAGGACGAGGCCGGATCCGAACAGGAACCGAACTCGGTCTACATGATGGCGCATTCCGGTGCGCGGGGCTCGGTCACACAGATGAAACAGCTGGGCGGCATGCGTGGCCTGATGGCCAAGCCGAACGGCGACATCATCGAAACGCCGATCATCTCGAACTTCAAGGAAGGTCTGACCGTTCTTGAATACTTCAACTCGACCCACGGTGCGCGTAAGGGCCTGTCTGACACGGCTCTGAAAACTGCGAACTCGGGTTACCTGACACGGCGTCTGGTGGATGTGGCTCAGGATTGCATTGTGCGCATGCACGACTGTGGCACTGAAAACGCCATCACGGCCGAACCAGCAGTGAATGACGGTGAGGTTGTCGCGTCTTTGGGCGAGCGTGTTCTGGGTCGCGTCGCGGCAGAGGACATCCTCAAGCCTGGGACAGACGAAGTGCTGGTCGCCCGCGGCCAACTCATTGATGAACGCATGGCGGACGTCATCGAAGAGGTTGGCCTTCAAAGTGCCCGCATCCGGTCGCCATTGACCTGCGAAGCGGAGGAAGGCGTGTGCGCCATGTGCTATGGTCGTGACCTCGCACGCGGGACCATGGTGAACACCGGCGAAGCGGTTGGCATCATTGCCGCCCAGTCGATCGGTGAACCGGGCACCCAGCTGACGATGCGGACGTTCCACATCGGCGGCGTTGCTCAGGGTGGCCAACAGTCCTTCCTCGAGGCCAGCCAGGCCGGCAAGATCGTGTTCGAAAACGCTCAGACCCTTGAGAACGCTTCTGGCGATATCATGGTTATGGGCCGGAACATGAAACTGGTCATTCAGGATGAACATGGTGAGGAACGTGCCAGCCATAAGGTTGGGTACGGCTCGAAGCTGTTCGTCAAGGACGGTCAGGATGTGTCGCGTGGAGACAAACTCTTTGAGTGGGACCCGTACACGTTGCCGATCATCGCCGAGAAGGCCGGCACGACCAAGTTCGTCGATCTGGTCAGCGGGATCGCCGTTCGCGACGAAACCGATGACGCGACAGGCATGACGCAGAAGATCGTGATCGACTGGCGTGCGGCACCAAAGGGCAATGAGCTCAAGCCCGAGATCATTCTGGTCGGTGACGATGGTGAACCGGTGCGCAACGACGCGGGGAACCCGGTGACCTATCCGATGTCAGTGGACGCGGTTCTGTCCGTAGAGGACGGCCAAAACATCCAGGCCGGTGACGTCGTGGCGCGAATTCCTCGTGAAGGTGCCAAGACCAAGGACATCACCGGTGGTTTGCCACGGGTTGCGGAACTTTTCGAAGCCCGTCGTCCCAAGGATCACGCCATCATCGCCGAGATCGACGGCTATGTGCGGTTCGGACGCGACTACAAAAACAAGCGCCGGATCAGCATCGAACCTGCCGATGAAACGCTGGAGCCAACGGAATACATGGTGCCCAAGGGCAAGCATATTCCGGTTCAGGAAGGCGACTTCATCCAGAAGGGCGACTACATCATGGACGGCAACCCGGCGCCGCATGACATCCTGTCCATTCTGGGTGTTGAGGCTCTGGCCGACTACATGATCGACGAGGTTCAGGACGTCTATCGCCTGCAAGGTGTGAAGATCAACGACAAGCATATCGAAGTGATCGTGCGCCAGATGCTGCAAAAGTGGGAAATCCAGGATTCCGGGGACACCACGCTGCTGAAAGGCGAGCATGTCGACAAACAAGAGTTCGATCTGGCCTGTGAGAAGGCAATCGCCAAGGGCGGTCGTCCGGCACAGGGCGAGCCGATCCTCTTGGGGATCACCAAGGCGTCGTTGCAGACACGGTCGTTCATCTCGGCTGCGTCGTTCCAGGAAACCACGCGTGTGCTGACCGAAGCCTCGGTTCAGGGCAAGAAAGACAAACTGGTTGGCCTGAAAGAGAATGTGATCGTTGGTCGCCTGATCCCTGCCGGGACCGGCGGCGCCACCCAACGGGTCCGTCGCATTGCGACCGAGCGTGACAACGTCGTGATCGAAGCGCGTCGCGAAGAAGCCGAAGCCGCAGCGGCACTGGCGGCTCCGACAGCGGATGACATCATCGGCGGAGACGAGTTCGACAGCTTCGTCCAAACGCCGGAAAGCCGCGATTGATCCGACAGTCAAATCACAGATCGGGGGCTCCGCAGATTGCGGGGCCCCTGTTCGTTTGGGATGGGCGTTTACGCTCCATTAGTTTTGATGCCGATGTAGTTGAGAGCTCAGGCCGACGAACTGCTACGCGGCTCAGTCATGCTCACATGTTTCTTGTCAATTTGGATCAGCGCCGGTGCATCTGAGTCCCAATTTGACCGGCGCGTTTTTCATGATGGGCAGCATGGCGGCCTTCACGATCAATGACGCCCTTATCAAAGCGACCGGCGGCGCCCTGCCGCTGTTTCAGCTTTTGACCCTGCGCGGTATTCTCACAACCATCTTCATCTTCGCATTGGCCATGCATCAAAGCGTGGTGATCTTCCGATTGCCGCGCAAGGATTGGGGCCTGATTGCGTTGCGGAGCATTGGAGAGATTGGCGCTGCCTATTTCTTTTTGACCGCATTGCTGAACATGCCATTGGCCAATGTGACCGCCATCCTGCAGGTGTTGCCCCTGACGGTGACCTTGGGTGCGGCGCTGTTCTTTGGCGAGTCCTTCGGCTGGCGGCGCATGCTTGCGATCATGATCGGCTTTTGCGGAATGCTGTTGATTGTGCGGCCTGGGCCTGATGGCTTCAGTCTCTACGCCATTTACGCGCTTGCGGCGGTCTGCTGCGTGACGCTGCGTGATCTGGTGACGCGGCGTATGTCAAAACAGGTCCCGTCCCTCATGGTGACGCTTGTCACGTCAATCGCGGTTCTTGTTTTTGCGGGCGCGGCTTCGTCAACGGTCGACTGGGTGCCGCTCGATGCGCGCCTGGCAGCGCTGATATTGGGCGCGTCGGTGTTCGTCATTGCGGCCTATCTGTTCAGCGTGATGGTCATGCGCGTGGGCGAAGTGTCGTTTGTTGCACCGTTTCGTTACACCGGGCTGGTCTGGGCGCTGCTGCTGGGGTGGCTCATGTTTGGGGACTGGCCTGATTCCCTGACGCTGCTTGGTGCCGCGATCGTAGTGGCGTCAGGCCTGTTCACGCTCTATCGCGAACGGCAGTCTTTGCACCACTAACCCGCAGCGGCAGTACTACGTTGCAGCGGGTGAATTTTGCGATACCAAGGCGGGCGATTGCCAGGTGCGCACGGTCCCGCGAGGCTGCGACGAGCGCCTGTTGACAGTACCCGCGACTCCCCCTATACGCCCGCTATCTCGGAACCGGGCTCTGCCCGACAGCCGAATTCAGAACTGAAGTGGTCACGATCCGGTCTTTTTGGCCCGATCCTCTGGATACCCACCGCGTCGTTCCCGAAAGTTGGGGCGAAGGCGGTTTTTTGCGTCGTTCCCGAGGGGCGATTTGGCCGTTTCGCGGACGCGTGGAGCTGGCAAGACTTGAAACCGCAGGGAACGCCCCTGCACGACACATGTGTTGATGAGACGGGGAAAGAACCGGAATGCCAACGATCCAACAGCTGATCCGCAAACCGCGGCAGCCAAAAGTGAAACGCTCGAAGTCCATGCACCTGCAGGAATGCCCGCAGAAGCGTGGCGTTTGCACGCGTGTTTACACAACCACGCCAAAGAAACCGAACTCGGCCATGCGGAAAGTCGCAAAAGTGCGCCTGACCAATGGTTTCGAGGTCATTTCCTACATCCCCGGTGAAAGCCACAACCTTCAGGAACACTCTGTGGTCCTGATCCGCGGCGGTCGTGTCAAAGACCTTCCCGGTGTGCGCTATCACATCCTGCGCGGTGTATTGGATACGCAAGGCGTCAAAGACCGCAAACAGCGCCGCTCGAAATACGGCGCCAAGCGTCCGAAGTAAGAGGAATTCGATATGTCCCGCCGTCACGCCGCTGAAAAACGTGAAGTCCTGCCCGATGCCAAGTATGGCGATCTGGTTCTGACCAAGTTCATGAACAACTTGATGATCGATGGCAAAAAGTCCGTCGCAGAACGCATCGTCTACAACGCGATGGATCGCGTTGAGAGCAAGATCAAACGTTCGCCGGTCGAGGTCTTCCACGAAGCTCTCGAAAACATCCAACCTTCCGTCGAAGTGCGTTCGCGCCGTGTTGGTGGCGCCACATACCAGGTGCCCGTCGAAGTGCGTCCCGAGCGCCGTCAGGCTCTGGCCATCCGCTGGCTGATCAACGCCAGCCGCGCCCGCAACGAAAACACGATGGAAGAGCGCCTTGCAGGAGAGTTGCTGGACGCCGTTCAGTCCCGTGGCTCCGCTGTGAAAAAGCGCGAAGACACCCACAAGATGGCAGAGGCCAACAAAGCCTTCTCGCATTACCGCTGGTAACCCCATTTTCTGAGGCACAGACTCATGGCACGCGAATACCCGCTCGACCGCTACCGTAACTTCGGCATCATGGCCCATATCGATGCAGGCAAAACCACCTGCAGCGAACGGATCCTGTATTACACCGGCAAATCCCACAACATTGGGGAAGTGCACGATGGTGCGGCCACAATGGACTGGATGGAGCAAGAGCAGGAACGCGGGATCACGATCACCTCGGCTGCAACCACCACCTTCTGGGAACGCACCGAGGACGGCCAGACGGCTGACACCGAAAAGCACCGGATGAACATCATCGACACCCCCGGCCACGTGGACTTCACCATTGAAGTCGAGCGTTCGCTGGCCGTGTTGGATGGCGCGATCGCCGTTCTGGATGCCAATGCCGGTGTTGAACCGCAAACAGAGACCGTCTGGCGTCAGGCAGACCGCTACAAGGTTCCGCGGATCGTGTTTGTCAACAAGATGGACAAGATCGGCGCGGACTTCTTCAACTGCGTGCACATGATCAAGGACCGGACCGGTGCGGTCCCGTGCCCGATCCAGATTCCGATTGGTGCCGAAAACAGCCTCGAAGGCGTCGTTGACCTGATCACTATGGAAGAGTGGGTCTGGGCCGGTGAAGACCTGGGCGCCTCCTGGGAGAAGCGTCCGATCCGGGACGAGCTCAAAGCGCAGGCCGATGAGTGGCGCGCCAACATGATCGAAACCGCCGTCGAGATGGACGACGACGCGATGGAAGCGTACCTTGAGGGTGAAGAGCCTGATGTGGAAACGCTGCGCCGTCTCATTCGTGCCGGTACGCTGGCGATTCAGTTTATCCCTGTTCTGTGTGGGTCGGCGTTCAAGAACAAAGGCGTCCAGCCGCTGCTGAACGCCGTGATCGACTACCTGCCCAGCCCGCTGGACGTGGTCGACTACATGGGCTTTGCACCGGGTGACGACACCGAGACACGGAACATCGCCCGCCGGGCTGATGATGACATGCCGTTCTCCGGACTGGCTTTCAAAATCATGAACGACCCGTTTGTGGGATCGCTGACCTTCACGCGGATTTACTCCGGTCAGATGAAGAAGGGCGACACCCTTCTGAACTCGACCAAAGGCAAGCGCGAGCGCATCGGTCGGATGATGATGATGCACTCGATCAACCGCGAAGAGATCGAAGAAGCGTTCGCCGGTGACATCATTGCGCTGGCAGGTCTGAAAGACACCACCACCGGTGATACGCTTTCGGACGTGAAAGAACCGGTGGTTCTTGAAACCATGACCTTCCCCGATCCGGTGATCGAAATTGCGGTGGAGCCGAAGACCAAGAACGACCAGGAGAAGATGTCTCAGGGTCTGCAGCGTCTGGCCGCCGAAGATCCGTCCTTCCGCGTCGAAACCGACCTGGAATCCGGTCAGACCATCATGAAAGGCATGGGCGAACTTCACCTGGACATTCTGGTGGACCGCCTGAAGCGCGAGTTCAAGGTCGAGGCCAACATCGGTGCACCGCAGGTGGCCTACCGCGAGACCATTGGTCACGAAGTCGAGCACACCTATACCCACAAGAAACAGTCCGGTGGGTCCGGTCAGTTTGCCGAAGTGAAGATGATCATCTCTCCGACGGAACCGGGCGAAGGCTATTCCTTCGAGTCCCGTATCGTGGGCGGTGCGGTGCCAAAGGAGTACATCCCGGGCGTCGAAAAAGGCATCAAATCGGTCATGGACAGCGGCCCGTTGGCTGGCTTCCCGGTGATCGACTTCAAAGTGGCGCTCGTCGACGGCAAGTTCCACGATGTGGACTCCAGCGTTCTCGCCTTTGAAATCGCTGCCCGCATGGGCATGCGCGAAGGGATGCGCAAAGCCGGCGCCAAGATGCTCGAGCCGATCATGAAAGTCGAAGTTGTCACGCCTGAAGATTACACAGGTGGCATCATTGGCGATCTGACATCCCGTCGGGGTCAGGTGACGGGTCAGGAGCCGCGCGGCAACGCCATTGCGATCAACGCGATGGTGCCGCTGGCGAATATGTTCGGCTACATCAACACGCTGCGCTCGATGTCTTCGGGCCGTGCCCAGTTCACGATGCAGTTCGATCACTACGATCCGGTGCCGCAGAACATCTCGGACGAGATTCAGGCGAAGTTTGCGTGATGATACGACGTGTCTTTTTAGCGCTTGCTGTTGCAACCGTGCTGGTCGCCTGCGCCCAGCCGATTGCAAAGAGCGTTGATACCGGACAGTTTCAGGTTCGCGCGGTGAATGTGGACCTCTCTCAGTTCGAACGCGTGAAGGGACGGAACATTGATGTCCCGCGTGCGCAGGTTGAACGGGATCTTTCGGCTGCGCTGACAAGAGAACTGACCGCAGCATCTGCTGGCAATTCAAGACCCGTCGATGTGGATATGAAGATTTTCTCCGTATCCTTGGTGTCTCCTGGGCAGGCGGCTTTGGTTGGGGGACTGAGCAACGTGAGCGGCGAAATTTCCGTCCGCGATGCCCGGAGCGGGGAAGTTCTGGTTCCGCCGACGGAGATTGCAGGAACACCTTCCGGGTATGCCCCCGGTGGGATCATAGCTGTGGCTCTGACGAAGAGTCCGCAAGAAGACTATCAGGCGACGGTAGCGGGTTTTGCAGCCGATGTTAGACGAAGCCTGTATCCGGAAATGAAGTAAAGGAGCCCAGAGATGGCAAAGGAAAAGTTTGAGCGTACGAAGCCGCATGTGAACATCGGCACGATTGGTCACGTTGACCATGGCAAGACGACGCTGACGGCGGCGATCACGAAGTATTTTGGCGATTTCAAAGCCTATGACCAGATCGACGGTGCGCCTGAAGAGAAGGCGCGCGGGATCACCATCTCGACGGCGCATGTGGAATACGAGACCGAGAACCGGCACTACGCGCACGTGGACTGCCCGGGTCACGCTGACTACGTGAAGAACATGATCACGGGTGCGGCGCAGATGGACGGCGCGATCCTGGTTGTGAACGCCGCGGACGGCCCGATGCCGCAGACGCGCGAGCACATTCTGCTGGGCCGCCAGGTTGGCATCCCGACGATGGTTGTGTTCATGAACAAGGTCGACCAGGTGGACGACGAGGAGCTGCTGGAGCTGGTGGAGATGGAGATCCGCGAGCTTCTGGACACCTACGAGTATCCCGGCGATGACATTCCGATCATCAAGGGCTCGGCGCTGGCGGCGATGGAAGGCCGTGACACCGATATCGGTGAGGACAGCATCAAGGCGCTGATGGCGGCTGTGGACGAGTGGATCCCGACGCCCGAGCGGGCTGTGGACCAGCCGTTCCTGATGCCGATCGAGGACGTGTTCTCGATCTCCGGGCGCGGGACCGTTGTGACGGGCCGTGTGGAGCGTGGCGTGATCAACGTGGGCGACGAGATCGAGATCGTGGGCATCCGCGACACGCAGAAGACGACCTGCACGGGTGTTGAGATGTTCCGCAAGCTGCTGGATCGCGGCGAAGCGGGCGACAACATCGGCGCGCTGCTGCGCGGGATCGACCGCGAGGGTGTTGAGCGCGGCCAGGTGCTGTGCAAGCCGGGATCGGTCAAGCCGCACACCAAGTTCGAGGCTGAGGCTTACATCCTGACCAAGGAAGAGGGTGGCCGTCACACGCCGTTCTTTGCCAACTACCGTCCGCAGTTCTACTTCCGCACGACGGATGTGACCGGCACGGTTCAGCTGGCCGAGGGCACCGAGATGGTGATGCCGGGCGACAACGTGTCCTTCGGCGTTGAACTGATCGCGCCGATCGCCATGGAACAGGGCCTGCGCTTCGCCATCCGCGAAGGCGGACGCACCGTCGGCGCTGGCGTGGTCTCCAAAATCGTCGAGTAACAAAAGACCTTCGGGTTCGACGAGGGCCAGCGGATGAGCCGCTGGTCCTCCTATCAACTCCAAAGCCCCTGAAAGGCTGATACAATGCAAAGCCAAAACATCCGTATTCGGCTGAAGGCGTTTGACTACCGTGTGCTGGACGCCAGCACGCAGGAGATCGTCAACACGGCCAAGCGGACCGGCGCCAACGTTCGTGGCCCGATCCCGCTTCCGAACAAGATTGAGAAGTTCACTGTTCTGCGTGGTCCGCACGTGGATAAGAAATCCCGTGACCAGTTCGAGATCCGCACGCACAAGCGTCTGCTGGATATCGTGGATCCGACCCCCCAGACCGTCGACGCGCTGATGAAGCTCGACCTCGCGGCTGGCGTGGATGTCGAGATCAAGCTGCAGTCCTAAGTACGGGAGGGTATGAATCATGCGCTCTGGAATCATCGCAAAGAAAGTCGGCATGACCCGCGTGTTCATGGATGACGGCAAGCAGATCCCTGTCACCGTTCTCCAGCTGGACAATCTGCAGGTTGTGGCGCAGCGCACTGCTGACAAGGACGGCTACACCGCCGTGCAATTGGGGGCTGGTGTCTCCAAGGCCAAGCGGGTCAGCCAAGCCATGCGCGGGCATTTCGCCGCCGCAAAAGTGGAACCCAAGCGTAAGGTCGCTGAGTTCCGCGTCTCCGCGGACAATCTGATCGGCGTGGGCGAAGAGATCTCCGCAGAACACTTCCTGGAAGGCCAGAAAGTCGACGTCTCCGGCACATCCATTGGTAAAGGCTTCGCCGGTGCCATGAAACGCTGGAACTTCGGGGGGTTGCGGGCCTCGCACGGTGTCTCTATCAGCCACCGCTCGCACGGCTCCACCGGCCAGTGTCAGGATCCTGGCAAGGTCTTCAAAGGCAAGAAAATGGCGGGTCACATGGGCGCGGCCCGTGTCACCACCCAGAACCTGGAAGTTGTCAAAACCGACGCGGATCGTGGCCTGATCATGATCAAAGGCGCGGTGCCGGGCTCCAAAGGCGGCTGGGTCACCGTGAAGGATGCCGTGAAAAAGAAACTGCCGGACGGTGTTCCGTTCCCGGCGGCTCTGAAGTCGGCCGCAACCGAAGCACCTGCGGAAGAAGCACCCGCAGAAGGTGGTGAAGCATGAAACTTGATGTGATCAAACTGGACGGCAAGAAGGCCGGCAACATCGAGCTGGACGCCGATCTGTTCGGTCTGGAACCGCGTGCGGACATCCTGCACCGGGTGGTCCGCTGGCAGCGTAACAACGCGCAGGCTGGCACCCACAAGGTCAAGACCCGCTCGGAGACCAGCTACTCGACCAAGAAGATTTATCGCCAGAAGGGCACAGGTGGCGCACGTCACGGTGACCGGAACGCGCCGATCTTCCGCGGCGGTGGGATCTACAAGGGTCCGGTCGTGCGCTCGCATGGCCATGACCTGCCGAAGAAGTTCCGCAAGCTCGGCCTGCGCCACGCTCTGTCGGCTAAAGCCAAGGCAGGTGAACTGGTTGTGATCGAGAACGCCGAAGCTGAAGGCAAGACCGCCGCTCTGGCCAAACAGGTTGCAAACCTGGGCTGGAAACGCGCTCTGGTCATCGACGGCGCGACAGTGAACGAAGGGTTCCTGAAGGCGTCCAAAAACATCGAAGGTCTGGATATCCTGCCAACGATGGGCGCAAACGTTTATGACATCCTCAAGCGTGACACCCTGGTGATCACCAAGGCGGGTGTCGAAGCACTGGAGGCTCGACTGAAATGAGTGCCAAGGCAGAACACTACGACGTGATCCGCAAGCCGGTCATCACCGAAAAGTCCACCATGGCGTCCGAAAACGGCGCAGTGGTGTTTGAGGTGGCGATGGAAAGCAACAAGCCGCAGATCAAGGAGGCCGTCGAGGCGCTCTTTGGTGTGAAGGTGAAAGCCGTGAACACCACGATCACCAAAGGCAAAGTGAAGCGGTTCCGTGGCCAGCTGGGCAAACGGAAAGACGTCAAAAAGGCCTATGTGACCCTTGAAGAGGGCAACACAATCGACGTGTCCACGGGCCTCTGAGGCTTACGACACTTCGTGGATTTGAGCTCCGGCTGCGAAAGCGGCCGGAGTTTTTTTGTTGCGCTGGCTTCGTGATGTATCTGATCAGCCCCCTTTCGATTGCGATCCAAAGGTGTCGCAATTCTGCGATGGGCCGAGCAGGGAATCGCATAGACTTCATCGGCAAACTGACGGCGCAAGATCGATGACAACGCTGACTTCGCAGACCGAACCCGCCTTCGAGCACCGCAGGGGCCTGCTCTATGTGTTCATGGCCGGGGTGCTCTGGTCCACCGTCGGGCTGGGAGTGCGCTTGATCGACGAAGCCGTGGTCTGGCAGATCCTGCTCTATCGCTCCATCAGCCTCAGCCTGTTTCTGTACGTGGTGATCCGGCTGCGGACCGGCGCAGATCCGTTTGCGCTGGTGCGTCGGCTTGGTCTTCCCGGCGCTGTCGCCGGGCTTGCGCTGGTTGGCGCCTATTCCGGGGGCATCTATGCCATTCAGGCCACTTCGGTGGCGAGCGCCATGTTGTTGTTTGCGACCGCGCCCTTTCTCTCAGCCGTTCTGGGCTGGATTGTTCTACGCGAACCCGTTCGACGGGCAACATGGATCGCCATCGCCGTAGCACTTCTGGGAATCGGCATCATGGTGGCTGGCAAGTCCTCTGGCACTGACCTCGCTGGCAGCCTGGCGGCCCTTGGGTCGGCGTTTGGATTTGCCGTATTCACAGTGGCACTGCGCTGGGGCAAGTCGACGGAGATGTTGCCGTCTGTCTTCCTGTCCGGTCTCTTTGCCATCGTGATCACGTTCACCATTTGCCTTTTGCGCGACCATCCACTCGTCGTATCCCTGAACGACGGAGGCATCGCGATGGGAATGGGGGTGTTTCAGGTGGGCTCGGGCCTGATCCTCTACACATTGGGCGCGCGCAGCCTGCCCGCCGCGGAACTGACGCTGCTATCGCTGGCCGAGGTGCTGCTGGCGCCTGTATGGGTCTGGTTGGTGCTGGGCGAAACGGCGACCATCAACACGCTGATCGGTGGGAGCATCCTGTTGCTGGCGATTGCCGGAAACGCCATCACGGGCGCAAAGCCAAGGAGCGCACCGCTCGCGGGGCCTTGAGGTTTTCGGGGAGTCCCACATTGTGCTGTGAGAAAATCACACCGTCTGGGGCGCACACGTGCCTCTCAAGTTCTACGAAGGATCGCTGCTCTGACCATTTGCCGTTTTGGGGCAATGGGAGCGCCCTTGAGATCGCGACTTTGTCGATCTTGGGTGTACGCCTTGGTGGGAAAACCCGCAAAAGCCTGAAATGGCGCTTCCCGCTCACATTGCAAAAATACGAAAGCGCATCACAAATGCGCTTTCGTATGAGTGTTTGTCATTGAAGGCTTGGGAGTTACATCTCCGCTAACGCGAAGGTGCTTTCACAGCTCGCACAATGCAATCACGATCAGCGTATCAGGAAGACAGGCACGCGTTTGCCTTTGCAGCTTGTGCCTCGGTCACATTTGCTCCCGGTTTTATGACCTGTGTTATCTCGTCTCGCGTAATGGAAACGTCGGCGGCGTAGCTTCCTTTGATTCCGGCCAGATCGTTGAACGGTTGACAGATCAAAGGACATGTTGTCGAAATACAGCTGCCTTTTGCCATTACAGGTGCGCCGAATGCTTATCGTTTCTAAATGTTGGGCGTTGACGGGCATCCACTTGTTCTTCTTCTTGAGAACGCGGTTACTGTTCTCAAGACTCATTCAAGGCTGATCGGGGATGGAGAGCAAGACAAGCCAGACGAAGATTTAGAATGTGAGAAACATGCCAGAAAAGAACTTCTTGGACAGGCTTAAGTCATTTTGGTTGGTTGGGTCGATCCTTCTAGTCGCTTCACTAATAGCTGCAATCACGACAATCTTTAGCTCCTCAAGCAATTTGGCTTGCTGGTTGGCGCCAAATTCTTGTGGGGTTTTCGAAGGGGAGATTACCGACAGCCGATTTGTTGAAGCGCAAGGTAACCAGGATTTCTATAGTTTTCTTATTGAGAACAATCGAAAGGACGTGGTGCTTGATGTGTTTACCGGATTCTCTGCCGATCCGATTGAACATGATTGTCCGCAGGTCAAAACCCAAGTGCCGGAAGAATTTTGCATGGGTTCGGTGACCTACCGAATTGAAGGACGGGAGCCGGAATATGTGGAAGCTGTCTCCATGTCCGGAGCAACGTACAGGATACGCGGCACCTATACAGTCTATCAGAGATGGTCCGGGTCATCAGGCGAGACGCTGGTACTTGTTGCGAAGTAGTTGCTTGCAGATATTCTATAAATTCGACGGACAAAGCGAAGTGTCATTTGCACCCTTGACCCGCACTTCCCGCTCCCCTATCAGACGCCATCGGTAAGGCCCCGGATTCGTCCGGGGCTTCGCTATTGGGTTGAAAGACCCTTCGAACCGGGCACCTACGGGGGCCTATACCCAGGCGGGTCATCCCGCCCAAACATATACGGCGGGACACCCGCCGGAGCTAAACGGAAGACAGAAAGCATGGCACTCAAGTCGTACAAGCCGACGACGCCGGGCCAGCGTGGACTGGTGCTGATCGACCGTTCGGAGCTGTGGAAAGGACGCCCCGTCAAGGCCCTCACCGAGGGATTGACCAAGTCGGGCGGCCGGAACAACACCGGACGTATCACATCACGTCGTCGCGGCGGCGGGGCAAAACGCCTCTACCGGATCGTTGATTTCAAACGCAACAAAATGGATGTGGCGGCCACCGTCGAGCGGATCGAATACGATCCGAACCGGACCGCCTTCATCGCATTGGTCAAATACGAAGACGGCGAGCAGGCCTATATCCTTGCGCCGCAGCGTCTGGCTGTTGGTGACAAGGTCGTGGCATCCGCCAAGGCCGACATCAAGCCGGGCAACGCGATGCCGTTCTCGGGCATGCCGATCGGCACGATCGTGCACAACATCGAGATGAAGCCCGGCAAAGGTGGTCAGATCGCCCGTGCCGCAGGCACCTATGCTCAGTTCGTTGGTCGCGATGGCGGCTACGCTCAGATTCGTCTGAGCTCGGGCGAACTGCGTATGGTCCGTCAGGAATGCATGGCCACAGTCGGCGCCGTGTCGAACCCCGACAACTCCAACCAGAACTTCGGCAAGGCCGGCCGGATGCGCCACAAAGGTGTGCGTCCTTCCGTGCGTGGTGTCGTGATGAACCCGGTGGATCACCCCCATGGTGGTGGTGAAGGCCGGACCTCTGGTGGTCGTCACCCGGTGACGCCGTGGGGTAAGCCGACCAAGGGTGCACGCACCCGCAACAAGAACAAAGCGTCCAGCAAGCTGATCATCCGCTCGCGGCACGCCAAGAAGAAAGGGCGTTAAGATATGTCTCGCTCTGTTTGGAAAGGCCCTTTTGTTGACGCTTACGTTCTCAAAAAGGCAGAGGCGGCCCGTGAAAGCGGTCGCAACGAAGTGATCAAGATCTGGTCGCGCCGCTCGACGATCCTGCCCCAGTTCGTGGGCCTGACGTTCGGCGTCTACAACGGTCACAAGCACATCCCCGTCAACGTCAGCGAAGACATGATTGGTCAGAAGTTCGGCGAATACAGCCCGACCCGCACCTACTACGGTCATGCCGCCGACAAGAAAGCGAAACGGAAGTAAGTCATGGGCAAGGAAAAGAACCCCCGCCGCGTGGCTGAAAACGAAGCAATGGCCAAAACCCGTATGCTTCGGACCAGCCCGCAGAAACTGAACCTGGTGGCCGCAATGATCCGGGGTAAGAAGGTCGACCGTGCGCTCACGGATCTGACGTTCTCGAACAAACGGATCGCTGCCGACGTCAAGAAATGCCTGCAGTCCGCAATTGCGAACGCGGAAAACAACCACAACCTCGACGTCGATGAACTTGTCGTTGCCGAAGCCTATGTGGGGAAGAACATGACCCTCAAACGCGGTCGCCCGCGGGCCCGGGGCCGGTTTGGCAAGATCATGAAGCCGTTCGCGGAAATCACCATCCTGGTGCGCCAAGTTGAGGAGCAAGCCTAATGGGTAACAAAGTCAATCCGATCGGCATGCGTCTTCAGGTCAACCGCACCTGGGACAGCCGCTGGTACGCCGATACCAAGGACTACGGGGACCTGCTTCTCGAAGACCTGAAAATGCGCGATTTCATCAAGGAAGAGTGCAAGCAAGCTGGTGTGGCCCGCGTGATCATCGAACGTCCGCACAAGAAGTGCCGCGTGACGATCCACACGGCGCGTCCGGGTGTGATCATCGGCAAGAAAGGCGCAGACATCGAAGTGCTGCGCAAGAAACTGGCCAACCTGACCGACAGCGAACTGCACCTCAACATTGTTGAAGTGCGCAAGCCGGAACTGGACGCAGCATTGGTGGGTGAGTCCATTGCCCAGCAGCTGGAGCGCCGGGTGTCGTTCCGCCGCGCGATGAAGCGTGCGGTTCAGAACGCCATGCGTATGGGTGCCCTGGGTATCCGCGTGAACGTTGCCGGCCGTCTGGGCGGCGCGGAAATCGCACGGACCGAGTGGTACCGCGAGGGCCGTGTGCCGCTGCACACGCTGCGCGCGGACATCGATTACGCACATGTAGAGGCCAAGACGGCTTACGGCATCATCGGGATCAAGACCTGGATCTTCAAAGGCGAGATCATGGAACATGACCCGGCTGCACGTGACCGCAAGGCACAGGAACTGCAGGACGGCCCGGCACCACGTGGTGCTGGTGGCGGTCGTCGCTGAGGAGAGTAAAAGATGCTTCAACCAAAGCGCACAAAATTCCGCAAGCAGTTCAAAGGGCGGATCAAGGGCGAGGCCAAAGGTGGGTCCGACCTGAACTTTGGGACCTATGGTCTCAAAGCGATGCAGCCTGAGCGCGTCACCGCACGCCAGATTGAGGCCGCACGTCGGGCCATGACGCGTCACATGAAACGTCAGGGCCGTGTCTGGATTCGTATCTTCCCGGATGTTCCGGTGACGTCCAAACCCACCGAAGTTCGGATGGGTAAAGGTAAGGGGTCGGTCGATTTCTGGGCTGCCAAGGTCAAACCGGGCCGCGTGATGTTCGAAATCGATGGCGTCAATGACGACATCGCGCGCGAAGCCCTGCGCCTGGCCGCGATGAAACTACCGCTCAAGTCCCGCGTCGTGGTACGCGAAGACTGGTAACAGCTGGTCCGTTTTGGCCGCATGGGTCTTTGCAAAGACCTTGAGGCTGCGAACTCTGAAACAGCAGAACCCCCGCTGGAGCGATCCGGCGGGGGTTTTTCGAATCTGGCGACTGACGCCGTGCGAAATGGAACCGTTGCGCGACGTCTGCTCGACCCAAAGAAACCATACCTCCGCCGCGAAAATGCGAGCTACGTCAGTTGCTTTTTCTGCACTGCTTAGCGATTCAGTGGTTCCCCAATCAAAGACCAATGGAGGCTGTCATGGCATATCGCATCAAACCCGAAGACCGCGCTTCCTTTCGAGGTCATTTCCAAGCGGCGTAAATCCTTCCCATCGGAAACCCGCATGAAAACCGGTGTTCGCACGGTGCGCGGGCGATATCGAACTGCAGGAAAAGCTCGGACGCAGCGATCCGTGCCCGTGCGGATCAATGCGGAAGTTCCACAAGTGCTGCATGAAGTCGGGACGTTTCGATGGCGTCCGGCGAGATTACTATTTCAGGGACCGCAATTGAAGTGCTGCAACGCAAAACCAAACGAAACGCGAGATGTCGTTCATCGGTGGATTTGACGGTAGGGTCGTCGATCCGAACGTCACATGTTCAGTGCGAGCCGTGCGAGTAACGCGGTCTTAACACTGTGATCCCCCGCCGGAGTTCTCCGGCGGGGGATTTGCGCGTGCCCAGACCAGTATTGCCAAGCTCGGGTCACGCAGGGCGCGGCAGAGCGGGGGAGTTTCTCTCGCCGCGCTATGAATGGCTTACTGCAACGCGGCAGGCTCTTTGTCGGCGATTTCGATCCAGTTGGCGTCGGCCTTTTCTACAAAGCCGGGGATGTCTTTCACCCAACGCTCCTGAATGTCCTGGGAGATGTTCAGGAACAATTCGCCATCGACGATCTTCCAGTGGTTCGGGTCACCGTCGAATTTGAAGCCCATTGCTGCGCCGAATGCGCAGTATCCGCCGTATTCGGGCAAAAAGGCGGCCGGGTCAGCTTCGAACGCGGCTTTGTGCTCTTCGCTGGCGAACCTGTATGTTGCGTCGTCATAGGTTGTGGTGATTTTCCAGCTGCCCTTTGTGGGCTCGCCCAAGGTGAAGTAGGCGACCGGGTCGTATCCCTGCAGCGCGAGGCCGGTGGAGGAGGCGTTGATCTCCGGTCCCGCAGCAAGAGCCGCGCCGACAGTTGCCAGCGTCAAGCTGGCCGCAAGTGCGATTGATTTGAACGTAGTCATAGGAGTTCCTTTCTGAGGGCCGGGCCGACGGAGAGTTCCATTGTCGGGACCGGGTGTTGACCGGGTGTTCCTGTGCGGGAACACGCCTTACTTGCCATTAGGAACCAAATGGTACAAAACAAATAACTGTGATACATGCGAAATATTGAGGCGCGCCGCGCAGTGTGCGACAACGGAGTCATGGCCAGACCACGCGAATTCGATCATGACACTGCCCTCAAAGGGGCAACGGACATCTTTTGGGAACAGGGATACCGTGCGACCAATCTTCCGGATCTGCTGGACGCGATGGGGCTGACACGTGGCAGCTTTTACAAAGCCTTTCGTGACAAGGAGACAATCTATCTAGAGGCGCTGGACTTCTACGATCGGGAAGTCGTGGACAAGGTTGTCGACGCATTGGACACATGTGTCGGGCCGACCGCCAAGTCCTGTTTGTCGATGCTGTTTGCCGGCGAGGAAAACGCGAGCCGCGGATGCTTCATCTGCAATGCGATGGTCGAACTGGCACCGGACCATCCCCAAGTTGCAGCAAAGGCTAATGCCATGGCGGACAGGATGCGGCAGGCCATTTATGACGTATTGCTGCGATATGATGTGCGCGGGGCAGGAGGGGTCGCAAGCGAGACGGCTGACTTGATCCTGCATCTCTATTTCGGAAAAATGGCGATGGGCAAGGCTGGTGGCGCGCAACGGGATTGGAGACGCCGGCTCCAGCACCTGTTGCAGGACCAACCTGACAATTGAATTCTGGCCTGCGGGTGCCAAACCCGATAACAGGCCGACATGGCTGAAATCTCGTCCCTCTTTGTCACTCGTCTCTATCGCGCAAACCTATCCGCCTTCGGAACGGGGCTTGATCCCGCAGAGCTGGAGGGGTCCTGCTACTCGATCGCGGAAGATGATGAGGCCGGACAGGACTGGTCCGCGGAGAACGGCTACGCTGGCTATACGTCATATGCGTCGCTGACAGATTTGCCATGGCGGTTCCCGATTTTCGCCGAAATGGTGAAATCGCTCGATCAACATGTCGCGGACTTTGCGCAGGATCTGCAATTCGATCTGGACGGGCGCGAGCTGCAACTGGAGGATCTCTGGATCAACATCCTGCCCGAAGGCGGCATGCACGCCAGCCACATTCATCCTCATTCGGTGATCAGCGGCACAACCTATGTGAAAGTGCCTGATGGGGCAGGGGCGCTCAAACTCGAAGACCCGCGCCACGCGATGATGATGGCGGCGCCCGCACGGGCCAAAGACGCACGACAGGAATTGCAGCCCTTTGTCTATGTCGCGCCAAAGGCGGGCGATGTGCTCCTCTGGGAAAGCTGGCTGCGCCATGAGGTGCCGATGAACATGTCCGAAGAGGACCGGATCAGCGTGAGCTTCAACTACAGCTGGCGCTAGGTCTGCAGATCGATCAGCGCGGCTCAGAGCAATTTGATCGCTGCAGTCGGACAAGAGCATTGCCAAATCAGATTGCGGTGCCGATGCTGGATCCATCACTAACGAGGAAAGCGTGCGGTATGAAACGGCTTGCGATTATCCTGGTTCTGGCGGCGACGGCTGTATCGGCGGATCAGGTCACAGGGTCACACAAACATAAAAATCACGAAGCTGGCTGCCTTGCCGGCACAATTGGCGGCGCTTTGTTGGGCGGGCTGATCGGCAACCAGTTTGGCGCTGGGGACGGCAAAACGCTGTTGACTGCGACAGGTGCGGTGATTGGTGGTGTTGCTGCGAGTAAGTCCCATGCCTGCAAATGATCTTGTGAAAACGCTTGCCGGCGTCGCGACTTTGGCCATTGGATTGACGCTTTCTGGTGCCGCGCTCTCGGAATCACTGACGCTCAGCGACGGTACGTTCTCTGCGCTCGATGCTGATGGAGATGGGCGCGTCTCGCCCGAGGAGTTCTCTTACTTCTCCGGTTATGCCTTTGGCGACATGGATGCGGACAAGAACGGCTTACTGGGCCCGGATGAGGTCTCACCGCATCTGGATGCCGAAGCCTTCAAACTGCTCGACAAAGACGGGAATGGGGCTGTCTCGCCGCAGGAGTTTTCACAGCAGATGTCGGCGGATTTCAAAAGTGCCGACAGAGATGGTGACGGTTTTTTGAACTGAGGTTAACCCTCAGCTGACGCGTGGGTTTTTGCGCTGCTTGGGTGTTTTGGCCCAAGGGGGGTTGCTTTCTTATGCGACCGGGAGTATTGGCGCATCTTCACCACGAACTCCACTGGAATCAGGGTGACCCGAGCAAGACCGCAAGGGGCCTGCCAGTGATGTTGAAAGGAAAAGGCGATGAACGCCAACGAATTGCGTGACAAGACGCCGGATCAGCTGCGCGAAGAGCTGGCCAGCTTGAAAAAAGAGAGCTTCAACCTGCGATTTCAGCAGGCCACCGGGCAGCTGGAAAACACAGCCGGTATCAAAGCTGCGCGCCGCAATGCTGCACGTGTGAAAACGATCCTGAATGAAAAGGCCGCTGCTGCGGCATCGGAGGCCTAATCCTATGCCCAAGCGCATCCTGCAAGGCACCGTGACCAGCGACGCCAACGAACAAACTGTAACCGTGTCGGTGGAGCGTCGTTTCACCCATCCGGTTCTGAAGAAAACCATCCGTAAGTCCAAGAAGTACCGGGCTCACGATGAAAAGAACGCTTTCAAGGTCGGCGATTCCGTTCGCATCATCGAATGCGCGCCGAAATCGAAAACGAAACGCTGGGAGGTGCTGGAGGCCTAAGCCACCGGTTCCCTTTTGGTTTTATCGAAACCCTGGGGTCGTTACCCCATAGGTCGGGAGAAACACTATGATCCAGATGCAGACCAATCTGGATGTCGCTGACAACTCCGGCGCGCGCCGGGTGCAGTGCATCAAGGTCCTGGGTGGGTCCAAGCGGAAATATGCGAGTGTCGGTGACATCATCGTTGTTTCCGTGAAGGAAGCCATCCCGCGCGGCCGCGTGAAGAAAGGCGACGTCCGCAAGGCTGTTGTCGTGCGCACCGCCAAAGAAGTCCGCCGCGAAGACGGCACCGCGATCCGCTTTGATCGCAACGCAGCCGTCATTCTGAACAACAACAACGAGCCGATCGGCACCCGTATCTTTGGCCCGGTTGTGCGCGAGTTGCGCGGTAAGAACTTCATGAAAATCATTTCGCTTGCTCCGGAGGTGCTCTGATGGCTGCTAAGCTCCGCAAAGGCGACAAGGTCGTCGTGCTTGCCGGCAAGGACAAGGGCAAGGAAGGCACGATTTCCTCTGTTGATCCGAAGGCAAACAAGGCCGTGGTTGATGGCATCAACATCGCCATCCGCGCCACACGTCAAAGCCAGTCCAGCCAGGGTGGCCGCATTCCCAAAGCGATGCCGGTCGATCTGAGCAATCTGGCGCTGCTCGACGCGAACGGCAAAGCCACCCGCGTTGGCTTCAAAATGGAAGGCGACAAGAAAGTGCGCTTTGCCAAAACCACGGGGGACGTGATCGATGCTTGATACTGCAGACTACACCCCGCGCCTGAAGGCCGACTACAAGGACCGCATCAAAGCGGCCATGAAGGAAGAGTTCGGCTACAAGAACGACATGATGATCCCGCAGCTGGAAAAGATCGTCCTGAACATCGGCTGTGGTGCCGAAGCGGTTCGCGACAGCAAGAAAGCGAAGTCGGCACAGGAAGACCTGACAGCCATCGCGGGTCAGAAGGCCGTGACGACCAAGGCAAAGAAATCCATCGCGGGTTTCCGTGTTCGTGAGGACATGCCGCTGGGCGCCAAGGTGACGCTGCGCGGTGACAAGATGTACGAATTCCTGGACCGGCTGATCACTATCGCTATGCCCCGTGTTCGTGACTTCCGGGGCGTGTCCGGGAAGTCCTTCGATGGCCGTGGCAACTATGCCATGGGCATGAAAGAGCACATCGTGTTCCCCGAGATCGATTTCGACAAGGTCGATGAGACCTGGGGGATGGACATCGTGATCACCACGACGGCCAACACGGACGACGAAGCCAAGGCGCTGTTGAAGCATTTCAACATGCCGTTCAACAGCTAAGCCTGGGAGAGACACATCATGGCAAAGAAAAGCATGATCGAGCGCGAAAAGAAGCGGGAACGTCTGGTCGCCAGATACGCCGCAAAGCGCGCCGAGTTGAAAGAAATCGCGAACGATGAATCCAAGCCGATGGAAGAGCGTTTCAAAGCGCGTCTGAAACTGGCGAAGCTGCCGCGCAACAGCTCGGCAACACGTCTGCACAACCGCTGTCAGCTGACCGGGCGTCCTCACGCCTACTACCGCAAGCTGAAAGTGTCGCGGATCGCGCTGCGGGAACTTGGCTCGATGGGCCAGATCCCCGGCATGGTGAAATCGAGCTGGTAAGGGAGAGAGTGATATGAACGATCCTATCGGCGATATGCTCACCCGGATCCGCAACTCGCAGATGCGCGGCAAATCCACCGTCATGACACCGGCGTCTAAGCTGCGTGCGTGGGTGTTGGATGTGCTTGCAGACGAGGGCTATATCCGCGGTTACGAGAAAACCACAGGTGCCGACGGCCACCCGGCCATCGAAATCAGCCTGAAGTACTTTGATGGCGAACCTGTCATTCGGGAGCTCAAGCGCGTTTCCAAACCCGGACGGCGCGTTTACATGCCCGTCAAGGACATCCCGTCGGTCCGTCAGGGCCTGGGTGTGTCGATTGTCTCCACGCCGAAAGGTGTGATGTCGGATGCAAGTGCCCGCAGCCAGAACGTCGGCGGCGAAGTGCTCTGCACCGTATTCTAAGGGGGGTTCGATGTCTCGTATTGGGAAAAAACCGGTCGATCTGCCAAGCGGTGTTTCCGCGACGGTTTCGGGTCAGACCATCGAAGTGAAGGGCCCGAAAGGGACCCGCTCCTTCACCGCGACTGATGATGTCACCCTGTCCGTTGAGGACAACGTGGTGAAAATCGATCCGCGTGGGAAGTCCAAGCGCGCGCGCCAGCAATGGGGCATGTCGCGTACGATGGTCGCCAATCTGGTGACTGGCGTAACAACCGGCTTCAAGAAAGAGCTGGAAATCAACGGTGTTGGCTACCGGGCACAGATGCAGGGTAACACCCTGAAACTGAATCTCGGCCTCAGCCACGATGTCGATTTCGTTGCACCGGAAGGGGTCACCGTGACCGCGCCGAAGCAAACTGAGATCGTGGTCGAAGGGATTGACGAGCAACTTGTCGGACAGGTTGCCGCAAACATCCGCGCCTGGCGTGTTCCTGAGCCCTACAAGGGCAAGGGGATCAAATACAAAGACGAGTACATCTTCCGCAAGGAAGGCAAGAAGAAGTAAGGACCAGTCAGATGGCAAACAGCAAAAGAACCCTGTTTCTGAAGCGCCGCCTGCGCGTCCGGAACAAATTGCGGAAAGTAAACGCAGGGCGTCCGCGCCTGAGCGTGCACCGTTCCAACAAGAACATCAGCGTCCAGCTGATCGACGATGTGAATGGCGTCACCCTGGCGTCGGCGTCGTCGCTCGAAAAAGACCTGGGCGTTGTGGGCAAAAACAACGTCGAAGCGGCCGCAAAGGTGGGGGCTGCGATTGCGGAACGCGCCAAGAAGGCGGGCGTCGAAAACGCCTACTTCGATCGCGGCGGTTTCCTGTTCCACGGCAAGGTGAAGGCTCTGGCCGACGCTGCGCGTGAAGGCGGCCTGAAGATCTGAAGGCGGCGTGCGCCTGCACGCTGCACCAAGACGAAAGAGTTTGAGGCGCGGTCCGCGCGCCTCGAAAACAACAAAGTGAAGGCGGCATCAGCGTCGCCTCGATGATCCGGGGGCTTTGTCCCACTTGGATTGACCAACCAAGGGCCTGACCGCCCGACCATGAAGGAGGCCTCATGGCCAGAGATGACAACCGCCGGGGAAACCGTCGCGACCGCGACGAGACGCCGGAATTCGCCGATCGCCTGGTTGCGATCAACCGCGTGTCCAAGACCGTCAAAGGCGGTAAACGTTTTGGATTTGCCGCCCTGGTCGTTGTAGGCGATCAGAAGGGCCGCGTGGGTTTTGGCAAGGGCAAGGCCAAGGAAGTGCCTGAAGCAATCCGCAAGGCCACAGAGCAAGCCAAACGGCAGATGATCCGCGTGCAACTGCGCGAAGGCCGGACCCTGCACCACGACATGGAAGGCCGTCACGGCGCTGGTAAGGTTGTGATGCGCACAGCACCAGAAGGAACCGGGATTATCGCGGGTGGTCCGATGCGGGCCGTCTTCGAAATGCTGGGCGTCAAGGATGTTGTGTCCAAGTCCATCGGTTCTCAGAACCCCTACAACATGATCCGGGCCACGATGGACGGTCTGCGCAAAGAGCAATCGCCGCGCTCTGTCGCGCAACGCCGTGGCAAGAAAGTCTCGGACATCCTGCCCAAGCGGGAAGAGACAGCCGAGGCTCCTGCAAAAGCGTCTGAGGAGGCTTGAGAGAAATGGCCAAGACCATCGTTGTCAAACAGATCGGTTCCCCGATCCGCCGCCCAGCCAAACAGCGCGCAACGCTGATCGGATTGGGCCTGAACAAAATGAACAAGACCCGCGAGCTGGAGGATACGCCTTCGGTCCGTGGTATGATCAACTCGATCCCGCACATGGTCGAAATCATCGAAGAACGCGATTGATTGACCTCTGACGGCTGATCGCTGTTTAGATTTGAATGCGCCCCCGGGAAACCGGGGGCGTTTTTCGTTCGCACACACGGAATGTCACAACCCGCCCATCCCCAACAGCGCGCGGCGGAACCGGGCGGCTGGCACAACCACGGTGCGCGTGGTGTCTGGTCCGACCTCGATGCCGGAGACGACGCCGAGGATTTCCATCCCGTCCGGCGTGTCGTGAAGGAGCGGAGCACCGGAATCGCCCGGCATGACCGAACAGTGCACAATCATGCGTGCAGGTTGCACATCGATATCCGGAATGCCGCAGTCGCGGGCGACGGACAGCACGTGGGGACGCAGTCCAGAATAGCCGGCGACAAATGGCGCTTGGGCCAAGAAGGCCTGTTGCGTAACGGGCGTCACCTTGACCTCCAAAGGTGCGGCCAGAACCAGCAAGGCCCAGTCGTTCTCGGTGCCCGGCTCACCATCGGCAGTGTCCGCCCCTGTCACATAGCGGATGACCTTCTCTGCGGCGACGTAGGTACTGTGCTGGTAACCGGCCACGAAGGTCACATCCCCGGGGTTTACCCAGCGCTCCAACCGGGTGTCATACAGGCAATGGGCGGCCGTAAGGACAATCTGCGGGCCCACAAGCGTTCCGCTGCAGTGCATGCGATGCGTTGCAAGGGCGTGATTGACCCGGCCGACCCCACGCCACGGCGGGGTGCTCGCATCGACAATCTCGCGGGCCCGGATCGTGTCGCAGGCCGCGGACGTGTAGAAGCCGCGGTCGCAGTACGGGGCATCTGCATTGGCCTGCCCGATTGCCGGCCACACGGCAAACCCCAAGGCTGCAAGATGGCGCAGCGCTGCGATCATCCGTGACGCGAAGGGGGGATGCCGTGCTCCATTCTGCGAGCCGGCGACCCGATCAGGGCGCATCCAAGGGTCGTCTGAAGGGCCGAGGCAAGTTCGTCCACTGTCTCGGTGGTGACAAACAGGCCGCCTGTCTTGTCGGCCAGGCATTTGGCAACGGTCTGGCCTTCGACATAGGCTTTTTGTTCGGGGTTGTCCCAGCTGAAGAAATCCACAACCACCCGAAACCCTATCACGTGGACGGTCAAATCAGCCGCAGATGCGGCGAGCTGTTCGCCTAACTCACAAGGGCGCCCCCCACACGTCTCGTTCCCGTCCGTCACGAGCACCACGATGGCTGGACGCGACTGATACCCCAGAACCTCGGCGGCGCGTTCGACGGAAGCGCTCAGAGGAGTCAGCCCTTCGGGTTGCATGGTTTCAATGGAAGAGATGATGGCGTTTGTCGCGTCGGTGGTTGGTCCAAATCGCAGATCAATGTTGCTGCAGGAGTCTCCCTCACCGGGTCCGTAAATCACCAGGCCCACGCGCCGGTAGGGCGCGATCTTGGGCATCGCGTCCTCGACGGCTTCGCGCGCTTCTTCGATCCTTGTGGCGTCACCGGTATCAAACCCGATCTCGGACATGGAGGCCGATCCGTCAAAGACCAGCATCGCGTCGGTTGCACAGCTTGCCACGGCGGCGGCATCTCGCGGCATTGGCAGTGTGGACAGGCCCAAGGTTAAAAGACCGCTAAGGATGGGAAGCGCGCGCATATCGGGTCGTCGTTTTGAATGGGTTTAAGGGAAAGATTATCTCGCCAACCTGCGAAGTCCACTCACTTTGAGGTATGGGTCGATCAGGTCACGACATCGTTGGCCAATCTCAACAGTCGGCGCTAGGCTCATCTTATGGACCACATCACCTACTATTACTCCGCCCATTCGGCATACGCGTATCTGGGGGCGGCGCGCCTGAAGCAGATTTGTGCATCTTCTGGTGTTGGTCTGCTGCACAAGCCCATCGATCTGAGCCCTGTCGTAACCGCAGTCGGCGGACGACCGTTCCGCGAACGAACGCAGGCGCATGTTGACTACTTCTTCGGCCGCGAGATTGAGCGCTGGGCGGAATGGCGCGGGGTGCCCGTAATCCGTTATCGACCCACGCATCATGACAACCCGCTGGACCTGCCTAACGGTCTGCTCATCGCAGCGCAGGAACAGAACCTGGACGTCGATGCCTTGTCCTTTGCCATTCTGCGGGCGCATTGGCGCGATGACGCCGATATCGCTCACGTCAACACGCTCAAGGCGATCCTCGCGGAACTGGATATGCCCGAAACGCTTCTTTCTGATGCCCTTTCTCAAGAGACACAGGAGCTTCACGCGGCCAACACTGCTGAGGCCATTGAACAGTCGGTCTTTGGCTCGCCGACATATCTGCTGGGCGAGGAGATGTTTTATGGTCAGGATCGGCTGGAGATGCTGGAACGCGCCTTGTCCGCGTCGTTCGCTGAAACCAGGTGGCGCAATCCGCCTGTGTCATAACCCATAGACTGTCTCTGGCGTGGAGACGCCTTTCAGATCGAAGGTCCCGAGAGGACGGGCAACAGAGTCGATGCGGTCTGCAAAGACGCCAGAGCAGATGATCGGCAGATTGTGCTGCGCGCATAGTGGTTCAAGACGCGCTGCCACGTTCACGGCCTGACCCATTACCGTGAAATCCAGACGCCCGGCAGACCCGACATTCCCATAGAGGACCTGTCCGTAATGCAGACCGATCCCGAACTGCATGTCCCAGCCTATGCCCTCTCCTTGTGAGGCATCCAGAGCGGAATAGGCGGCGGCCAGAGCATTGTTGCACGCGGTGACCCCGTCCACTTCGGACGGGAAAATGGCCAGGATGCCGTCCCCAAGCAGTTTCAGCACTTCACCTCCATGCTCGGCAATGGCGATGTCCAGCAGTTCAAAGTACTGGTTGATCCGGCGCACCGTTTCTTCGGGCGGCAGGGCGGCATTCATCGCTGTCCAGCCGCGCAGGTCACTGACGAGAATGGCCGCTTCGATCTTGTCGATATGGCCCAGCGTGATCTGCCCACCCAGGACCCGTTCTGCTGTGCGTGGCCCCAGATAGGCCGCAGCCACGGCGTCCGCCAAGTGCCGCAACCGGGCAATTTCGGCAACTGGGGCAATTGCGGCGGCCAAAGCCCTGCATCGCTCAATGTCAGCATCCGAGAGGCCGCCGGGCCGGTCGGTCACAAATACGAGTATTCCGCCTCCACCCTCAGAATAGCGCAACGGCAATCCCAGGTAGTCGGTGGCGCCGCGCTCTTTCAACTCATGCAGAACAACGTGCTCGTTTGAATCGAGGTCCAAAGCGAGGTTCTTGCGGTATGGTGCCCCGGTGCGGGCCATGACTTCCATCGGACTGCCCACAAAGCTCGGGCGACCTTCGAGGCCATGGGGCGCTTCGGAGTAATCGGACAATCCGGCGCCGCGTTCCCAGACAACGCTGATGGCAGTGACCAAAGGGTGCACAGTGCGCAAAGCGACACGCACGCGCCAGAACGGGGCACCGGCCTTTTGCAGGCGATCACCCAGTTCGGTTGTGGTTTCGCGTAGCGACGGCAGAAACCGACCTTCTTCCAACAGCCAGTTCACAATGGGGGCCGGATCCCAATCTGGATGCAGATGCTCTGTCATGCTCAGATGTTTAACACGGCTTTGTGTCTCGTCTCGTGATCGATCGATGACTTCTGCTTGAGGTCACGGCGTCCGACCCAGGATGATGTGAGCGATGCGCTCCCCGATCATCATGGTGGGCGCATTGATGTTGCCGTTTGTGATTGTGGGCATGATCGATGCGTCGACAACCCGCAACCGATCAATGCCATATACGCGCGCCTCTGGATCAACCACAGCCAATTCATCGGTTCCCATCTTTGCGGTGCCACACGGGTGGTATGCGCTGCCTGCATGTGCCCGAACATAGGCGTCGATGTCGCTGTCGGATTGTACATCCGCGCCCGGTGACACTTCGGGACCGCGGCAGAAATCGAAAGCGGGCTGGCGCTCGATCTCGCGCGCAATTCGGATCGCCGCGCGGAAGTCGCTGCGGTCCTTTTCTTGCGACAACCCATTGAGCAAAATCCGGGGGGCATCAAAGGGGTTATCCGAGCGAAGCTTGACCCAACCTCGGCTCTCGGATTGGACCGGCCCGACATCGATGGAATATCCATCCAGGTTCGGATCAGGCAGCCATCCTTCGGCGTAGTAGGGCCAGAAATGGAACTGAATGTCTGGGTGCCCAACGGCGTCCGAGGAGCGAAAAAAACCACCGACGCGACTGGGCCCAGACGCCGCAGGCCCGGAATGGGTGAGAAACCACTGAAGTCCGGCAAGCAGAATCCGGTGGCGTTTGAGGTACTTGTTCTTTGAGACGCCTTTGTACGGGCTCAGGAATTTCAGGTGCACCTCAAGATGATCCTGCAGGTTTTGGCCGACGCCCGGCAGATCCTGTACCACGTCGATGTTGTGTGCCCGCAAGTCATCTGCTGGCCCGATGCCGGAAAGCATCAGCAATTGCGGCGACTGGAACGCGCCTGCGCTCAAAAGAACCTCGCAGTCCGCATGGGCTTGTTTGTTTTGCCCCTCATGGCGATAGGCCACGCCGACAGCCTGACCGTTCTCGATCAGGACCCGTGTGACCCACGCTTCGGTCCGGATCGTGACGTTGGGCCGCTTTCGCGCCGGCGCAATGCATTCCCGCCCGGTGCCAGAGCGCACCCCTCTGCGGATGTTGGCGTCGAAGGCAGTGACGCCATCCTGTTCGGCGCCGTTGTAGTCCGCAGGGCGGGGGTATCCCGCTTGCGATGCCGCTTCCAGAAAGGCGTTTTCTATCGGGTGGTTATCTGAGAATCGCTCGACGGAGATCGGGCCGGAATTGCCCCGCAAAGCAGATGCTCCGCCAGCGTAGGTCTCAATGCTGCGGAAAAAGGGCAGAACGTCTTCATACCTCCATCCCGCCGCGCCGTCGCGCGCCCAGCGATCATAATCCGCAGCATGGCCACGGACAAACACCATGCCATTCAGCGACGAAGAACCACCCAGAACCTTGCCGCGCGGTTGCATGAGGCGGCGGTTGTCGAGAAAGGGCTCGGGCTCCGTTTCGAAACTCCAGGTGCGCGGTCCTCCGTCAAAGGTATAGCGGGCGCCAGCCGGGATCGTGGTGGTCCAGTGCCGGTCGCTGACCCCGGCTTCGAGCACCAGAATCCGAATGTCCGGGTTTTCGGAAAGGCGCAGGGCCAGAAAGCCACCCGCTGACCCGGACCCGACAATGATATAGTCGTACCCCTCCAAATGCGCATCCTCGTGTCATGTGTCGTTTGCTCAAGGATAGTGGGCCTGCATATCCGGCCATGTCGGGAAGCGTCATGGCTTGGCGTTTTTTCGCACGGTCCATCTTGATCACGCGCGATCCCCCGTTTATACGCCTCCGGTGGTCCCGCGCGGGGCCGCATGACAATCAAGAAATGCCGTGGTTGGCCCGTTAACGCTTCGGGGGCCATATCCGGCTCAGGAGAAGCGAAATGAAACTGAACGAACTGCGCGACAACGAAGGCGCTGCAAAGAAACGCAAGCGCGTTGGACGTGGCCCCGGCTCCGGCATGGGCAAAACCGCCGGTCGGGGTATCAAAGGTCAGAAATCCCGCTCTGGTGTGGCGATCAACGGATACGAAGGCGGCCAAATGCCGCTCTATCAACGCCTGCCGAAACGGGGCTTCAACAAGCCGAACCGTAAGAGCTTTGCCGTGGTCAATCTTGGCCTGATCCAGAAATTCATCGATGCCGGCAAGCTCGACGCGAAGTCTGCGATCACCGAAGAGACACTTGTTGCCAGCGGGCTGGTCCGCCGCAAACTGGACGGTGTCCGGGTGCTCGCCAAAGGCGAACTGACGGCCAAGGTTGCTCTGGAAGTGACCGGTGCATCGAAGTCTGCCGTCGCTGCTGTCGAAAAAGCGGGCGGTTCGTTGACGGTCACAACTTCGGCGACTGCCGAGTAACGGGTTGTGAGCGGCGCATCCGCCGCTTACATAGACCCAAGTTTTCCCATGACGCCGCCCGGCCGGAAAACGGTCTGGGCGGCGCTGTCCTAAGAGAGACCGCTTTATGGTATCAGCAGCAGAACAAATGGCAGCCAACACCAGTTGGTCCGCCCTTGGCAAAGCCACCGATCTGCGCAACCGCATCCTCTTCACCCTCGGGCTTCTGATCGTCTATCGGCTGGGAACCTTCATCCCGGTGCCGGGGATCGACGGGCTCGCACTGCAGCAGTTTATGGAACAGGCCGGTCAGGGGATCGGTGGCATGGTGTCCATGTTTACTGGCGGCGCGCTGGGCAGAATGGGAATTTTCGCGCTCGGCATCATGCCGTACATCTCTGCCTCGATCATCGTGCAGCTTCTGACGGCGATGGTGCCATCCCTCGAACAGCTGAAAAAAGAGGGCGAGCAGGGGCGCAAGAAAATCAACCAGTACACCCGCTACGGGACCGTCGCTCTGGCCACGGTGCAGGCCTATGGCCTTGCCGTTTCGCTCGAAACCGGGGATTTGGTCACCGATCCTGGGCTCTATTTCCGCATGGCCTGTGTCATCACCCTGGTTGGTGGCACGATGTTCCTGATGTGGCTGGGTGAACAGATCACCGCGCGCGGCGTCGGAAACGGCATTTCGCTGATCATTTTTGTGGGCATCATTGCGGAAGTTCCCGCAGCGATGGCGCAGTTCTTTGCCTCGGGCCGTTCCGGCGCAATCAGCCCGGCGGTCATCGTCGGCGTGATTATCATGGTGATCGTGACGATCACGTTCGTGGTGTTCATGGAGCGCGCGCTGCGCAAGATCCACATTCAGTACCCGCGTCGTCAGGTCGGAATGAAGGTCTATGACGGCGGCTCGTCGCACCTGCCGGTCAAGGTCAACCCGTCGGGTGTTATCCCTGCGATTTTTGCAAGTTCGCTGTTGCTTCTGCCTGTCACGATATCAACCTTTTCGGGCCAGTCCGCAGGCCCCGTGATGTCGACTTTGCTCGCCTATTTCGGGCCGGGTCAGCCGCTCTACCTGCTGTTCTTCGTCGTGATGATCATCTTCTTCGCGTACTTCTACACGTTCAACGTGTCGTTCAAACCCGATGATGTCGCCGACAACCTGAAGAACCAGAATGGCTTTGTTCCGGGCATCCGACCGGGCAAGAAGACCGCGGAATATCTGGAATATGTTGTGAACCGGGTGCTTGTTCTGGGGTCTGGGTATCTGGCGGCGGTTTGTCTTCTGCCCGAGATCCTGCGCGCGCAGTTCGCGTTCCCGTTCTTTTTCGGCGGAACCTCGGTCCTGATTGTCGTGACGGTGACAATGGACACCATCCAGCAGATTCAAAGTCACTTGCTGGCCCACCAGTATGAAGGGCTGATAGAGAAGTCCCAGCTGCGCGGAAAAAGTAAGAAACGCGGCAGGAAGGGACCGTCTCGTCGATGAACATTATTCTTTTGGGCCCGCCCGGCGCGGGTAAAGGCACTCAGGCAGCAAACCTTGTCGCGGCCCGCGGCATGGTTCAACTGAGCACAGGTGACATGCTGCGCGAGGCCAAGGACAGCGGCACCGAGATGGGGAATCGCGTGGCCGACGTGATGGCCAAGGGCGAACTGGTTACCGATGAGATCGTGATCGGCCTGATCCGCGAAAAACTGGAACAGGGAGCCGAAGGCGGGTTCATCTTCGACGGGTTTCCCCGCACGCTGGTGCAGGCCGATGCGCTTGGTGACTTGCTGGCTGAAAAGGGCGAGAACCTGGATGCCGTGATCGAACTGGAGGTGGACGACGAAACGCTGGTTCAGCGTATCGTCAACCGCGCAGAAGAAGCGCGCGCCGCCGGCAAACCCGTCCGCGCGGATGACAACGCAGACAGTGTGCGCATTCGTCTTATGGAGTATTACAAGAAGACCTCCCCTTTGATCGGCTACTACTATGCCAAAGGCAAGTTGACCAAAATCGATGGTTTGGGAGACATCGACATCGTTCAGACGGCGATCGCGGCCGTCTTGGATCGGGGCTGAACCGCACTTCATGGCTTGGGGCTTGACGCCTTAGAAAAAAGCCCATAACCACCACCATCTCGCAAGAGAATCATAGCCTGCGGATCGGGCCTGTCCGAACCGCTGATCACCTCTAAATGCTGGGGCCCTCTGGTGACACGCCATTGGCCAGCGTTGTGAAAAAAGGGTCTGGCACTACGGACCCGCAACGAAAAGGAAAGTGACACGTGGCACGTATTGCCGGCGTAAACATCCCGACTGCCAAGCGGGTTCCAATCGCCCTTACCTACATCACCGGAATCGGCAACACTTCTGCCAAAGCCATTTGCGAAGCGGTTGGAATTGACCAAGCGCGCCGCGTCAATGAGCTGAGCGACGCCGAAGTTCTTCAGATCCGCGAACATATCGATGCCAACTATAGCGTCGAAGGTGACCTGCGTCGTGAAACGCAGATGAACATCAAACGCCTGATGGACCTTGGCTGCTATCGCGGCCTGCGTCATCGCCGCAACCTGCCTGTCCGCGGGCAGCGGACCCACACCAACGCACGTACTCGCAAAGGCCCCGCAAAGGCCATTGCCGGTAAGAAGAAGTAAGGGGGTCTGATCGATGGCACGCGAAAAGACACGCGCAAAGAAAAAAGAGCGTAAGAACATCGCCGCGGGCGTGGCGCATGTGAACAGTTCGTTCAACAACACCAAAATCCTGATCTCTGACGTGCAGGGCAACGCGATCTCGTGGTCGTCCGCCGGTACGATGGGTTTCAAGGGATCGCGGAAATCCACACCTTATGCCGCTCAGATGGCTGCGGAAGACGCAGGCAAGAAAGCACAGGACCATGGCGTGAAGACGCTGGAAGTCGAAGTGCAGGGCCCCGGTTCGGGCCGTGAAAGTGCCTTGCGCGCCCTGGCTGCCGTTGGCTTCAACATCACGTCGATCCGCGATGTGACGCCGATCGCGCATAACGGGTGCCGTCCACCGAAGCGCCGTCGCGTATAAGCGCAGATTTTTTGCTGGGGCCGCGTGTTTTTGCACGGCCCCAGTCCGTCATTTTGAAACCTCGGGAGCAGGCGCCTTACGGACATGGGGTGCAGGCAAGGATGGAGGGACACATGATCCACAAAAATTGGGCAGAACTGATCAAGCCGACCCAGCTGGACGTAAAGCCGGGAAATGATCCGGCGCGCCGGGCCACAGTGGTGGCCGAACCGCTGGAACGCGGTTTCGGGCTGACGCTGGGCAACGCGCTGCGTCGCATTTTGATGTCGTCGCTGCAGGGCGCGGCCATTACGTCCGTACAGATCGACAACGTTCTGCACGAATTCTCCAGCGTTGCCGGTGTACGCGAAGACGTCACCGACATCATTCTGAACCTCAAAGGCGTCTCGCTGCGCATGGAGGTCGAAGGACCCAAGCGCCTGTCGATCAATGCTAAGGGCCCAGCGGTTGTCACAGCAGGCGACATCTCGGAATCTGCGGGGATCGAAGTTCTGAACCGCGAGCATGTGATTTGCCACCTCGATGATGGCGCAGATCTGTTCATGGAACTGACTGTCAACACCGGCAAAGGCTACGTCTCTGCTGAAAAGAACAAACCCGAAGATGCCCCGATTGGATTGATCCCGATCGATGCGATCTATTCTCCGGTCAAGCGCGTGTCCTATGACGTGCAACCGACTCGCGAAGGCCAGGTGCTGGACTATGACAAGCTGACAATGAAGGTCGACACCGACGGCTCTTTGAGCCCCGACGATGCGGTGGCCTTTGCTGCGCGGATTCTGCAAGATCAGCTGTCGATCTTCGTGAACTTCGACGAGCCGGAAAGCGCGTCACGTCAGGACGATGATGATGGTCTCGAATTCAACCCGCTGCTGCTGAAGAAAGTGGACGAGTTGGAGCTGTCGGTCCGTTCCGCAAACTGCCTGAAGAACGACAACATCGTTTACATCGGCGACCTGATCCAAAAGACCGAAGCCGAAATGCTGCGCACGCCGAACTTTGGCCGCAAGTCGCTGAACGAGATCAAAGAAGTGTTGTCCGGTATGGGTCTGCACCTCGGTATGGATGTCGAGGACTGGCCGCCCGACAACATCGAAGACCTCGCCAAGAAATTCGAAGACGCGTTCTAAGCGCGTCTTCTCTAATGCCCGCAGTTGGCGGGGAAGTCTGGGCAATGATGCCCCAAGGAGAGCCCCTGACACGCATCGGGGGCCAGACAAAGCATAAACTTTTTGAAGGATTACGAAAATGCGTCACGCACGTGGATACCGCCGCCTGAACCGGACACATGAGCACCGCAAGGCTCTGTTCTCGAACATGGCGGGTTCGCTCATCGAGCATGAGCAGATCAAGACAACGCTGCCCAAGGCCAAAGAACTGCGCCCGATCATTGAAAAGATGATCACGCTGGCCAAACGCGGCGACATGCACGCCCGCAGACAGGCGGCTGCCAAACTGAAAGAAGACCAGTACGTCACCAAGCTGTTTGACGTTCTGGGACCGCGCTATGCCGACCGTCAGGGTGGGTATGTGCGCGTGCTGAAGGCAGGCTTCCGCTATGGCGACATGGCCCCGATGGCGATTATCGAATTCGTTGACCGCGACGTCGATGCCAAGGGCGCCGCAGACAAGGCGCGCGTCGCTGCGGAAGATGCGATGGACGCCGAAGACTAAGGCAAAAGGCGATTTTGATCGCTTTGAAACCCCGCCGGTCTGGCGGGGTTTTCTGTTTTCGGACATCCATTTGGTCAGAGCTCTCGTTGCCACCGCGCGCATTTGCGCACACCCATTTGGGGAGCGCATCTGTTACTCAGCGGTTCATAGCGCCATTGGTCCAGAGTGATTTCGTTTCTGCTCTGAACGGCCGTGCGAACAGGTCTTGGAGGGAACACGAGCATGGGAAGCATCCAGCTGCACCGCGGTCGGCTCATAGACCACATTCAGCTTGTGGTACGTGATCTGCAGACGAGCAAAGATTTCTACACAGCAGTTCTGGGCGTGCTCGAAGTGCCGATAATCGGAACCGGAGACGGCTACTTCTGGGCCGATGAGCTTGTCGTTTCAGCTGTCGATAGCCCGGCGGCCCAGGGCGTGCTGACGGGACGCCACCACATTGCCTTTCAGGCGAAGGATCGCGCGACGGTCGACGCCTTCTACCGCGCCGCAATGGACCACGGCGGGCGTGACAACGGCGCGCCGGGAGAGCGGGCTTATCACCCCGGATACTACGCGGCCTTCGTGCTGGATCCGGACGGCAACAACATCGAGGCAGTCTATCACGGCCCGGCACATCGCAGCGCGTCTTCGGTTGAAATTGAGTTCTAGGCCAGATCCAACCCGTGACATGGCTGCTCTGCAGATGTTGCGACGCCCGGTCAAACCGCAACGTGATCCCGTGCAAAGCACATGACCTCTGCCTGTTGCCGCGATAGTCTTGCGAAGCAACCAAAATTGGGTCCCCCTGATGATCGATCTCAACCAGCTACCTGAACGCATTGCCGGTCCTGCGGCGTGGATCGGACGGGATCTCTCGGAGGATCCCGACAAGTGGCTTTACACGCTCACACCTGCTGACATCTCGGATTTGGAACAGGCTGCGGCACACTACCTCTCGCTGGGTCGGGATATCGGCGAGATCACCGTTAACGCCTTCCCGCTCACCCAATTCGGACCGCACCTTCGGGCATTGAAAGACAAGCTGCTGAATGGCGTTGGGGTGGAAGTCCTGCGGGGTCTGCCGGTTGCTAGTTACAGTCAGGAAACCGCCGCCACGATCTTTTGCGGGATTGGTGCACATCTGGGATCGGCCCGGTCGCAAAACGCAGCGGGACACATTCTGGGTCATGTGCGGGACGTCGGCGCCAACCCGGAGGACGCAAACACGCGGATCTATCAGACAAGCGCGCGCCAGACGTTTCACACGGACAGCGCCGATGTGGTTGGCCTGCTCTGCCTGCGTGAAGCGATGGAGGGCGGAGACAGCCTGCTGGTCAGTGCGGAGAGCATCTACAACCGAATGCGTGCTGAACGTCCCGATCTGCTTGCCTTGATGTTCGATCCGATCGCCACGGACCGGCGCGGAGAGGTGCCCGAAGGCGAAGAGCCCTTTATGACAATCCCGCCGCTGAGCTGGCACGAGGGCCGGCTGACAGTGTTCTACCAACGTCAGTACATCGACAGTGCACAACGCTTCGATGGCGCCATGCGACTGACTGCGGCTCATGTTGAAGCACTCGATCTCTTCGATGCGCTGGCCAATGACCCCGATCTTCACATCCGCATGCGTCTCCAACCGGGCGACATGCAGTTTGTCTACAATCATGCGCAACTGCATGACCGAACGGGGTTCCGAGACTGGCCGGACCCGGCGGAGCGGCGTCATCTGCTGCGCTTGTGGTTATCCATTGAGGGTGACCGACCGTTGCCCGACGTCTTTCGGCAGCGCTATGGCAGCATCGAAATCGGCAACCGCGGTGGCATTGTGACATCGAAAACCCGCCTGCATGCGCCGCTGGACTAGCTTGCAAATCGCGGAGCGGCTGCGCATATGCAGTCGGGCGCGACCTTGGAAATCTCATATGATCCTGCGAACGATCCTAACCATTCTGGGCCTGGTTCTGGCCACCGCACCACAGGCAGAGACACAGGTTCCGCAATCGCGCGCGGAAATCGCGCTCAGTTTCGCGCCACTCGTCGAGAAGGCCGCCCCCGCAGTCGTCAACATTTACGCGCGCCGCGTCATTGACGCGCAGCAGAGCCCGTTTATGGGAGATCCGTTCTTTGAGGACTTCTTTCGGGCGTTTGGCGCGCCGCGACCAAGGGTACAAAACTCCCTTGGTTCGGGTGTGATCCTCGGCGCTGACGGGATCGTGGTATCGAACTATCATGTGGTGGGCATGGCCACGGACATCCGAGTCATTCTGACGGATCGCCGTGAATACGCCGCACGCGTGCTGCTGGGCGATCGGGAAAGCGACCTTGCGATCTTGCAGTTAGAGGACGCCGAAGGCTTGCCCTTTGTGCCACTGCGCGATTCCGATCACATCTCAGTTGGCGAGCTTGTTCTGGCGATTGGCAATCCCTTTGGCGTGGGCCAAACTGTGACAAGTGGCATTGTGTCAGGCCTGGCCCGCTCGGGCGCCGCAACTGGCAACGCGCGCGGCTACTTCATTCAGACAGACGCAGCGATCAATCCTGGAAACTCGGGCGGAGCGTTGATTGACACCACCGGGTCTCTGATCGGCGTCAACACATCGATCCTCAGCCGGTCAGGTGGATCTAACGGCATCGGTTTTGCAATCCCCGCCAATCTGGTGGCCCAATTCGTGGCCCAGGCGCGGGAAGGTCAAACTGCGTTTCAGCGCCCCTGGGCCGGTCTGGCAGGCCAGCCGGTGGATGCCGGGCTTGCGGCATCGCTGGGACTGACCATTCCCGAAGGCATCATCGTCTCGGACTTGCACGACGCCAGCCCTTTTGCCGCGCAGGGCCTGCGCGTCGGTGATGTGATCACCGAAGTGGGCGGTCGTCCGGTCAATTCGCCCTCAGAGATGTTGTTCCGGATGTCGGCCACGGGTATCGGCACCGAAACCATCGTCGAGGTCTATCGCGATGGCGAACCGCTCGAACTCGTCGTCGCGATGATCGTGCCGCCCGATGATCCTCCCAGTGTGCCTGTTGTCCTTGGCGAAGACAGTGTCCTGCGGGGGCTGACCATAGCCCGTGCGAACCCAAGAGTGATTGCCCGATTTGGCCTGCCATTGAATGTCGATGGTGTGGTCGTGACAGAAACCGGAGAACTGGGCGCACGTGCCGGTCTGCAGGCGGGCGACATCGTGATGGCAATCAACGGGACGCGCTTGGAAAAGCCGGACGACGTTGCGGCGGCGCTGGCCGGGTCGGGCCGAAGGCTGCGGATTGACCTGCTGCGCCGCGGTCAGCAAATCGCATTGAGGTTCCGGCTCTGAGATGGCCGATCTCTTCGACACCCCAGAAGAGGCGGTTGTTCAGGACGACCCACGGCGTCCATTGGCGGACCGCTTGCGACCCACATCGCTTGAGGAAGTGATTGGCCAAAGGCATGTCCTGGGCCCCGAGGGACCGCTTGGCACGATGCTGGCTGCCGGCTCGCTTGGGTCTCTCATTTTCTGGGGGCCGCCTGGCGTGGGAAAGACCACGATCGCGCGCTTGCTTGCCCATGAAACGGATCTGCATTTTGTGCAAATCAGCGCCATCTTTACCGGCGTGCCAGACCTGAAGAAGGTCTTTGAGGCGGCGCGATTGCGGCGCACGAACGGGCAGGGAACGCTGCTCTTTGTTGATGAAATTCACCGTTTCAATAAGGCACAGCAGGATGGGTTCCTCCCATACATGGAAGACGGGACAATTCTGTTGGTTGGCGCGACCACCGAGAACCCGTCGTTTGAATTGAATGCGGCCCTCTTGAGCCGTGCGCAGGTACTGGTGCTGGAGCGGCTGTCATCAGAGGACATGGCCGAGTTAATGGCTCGAGCAGAGCTTGCGATACCCGATCCACTGCGCCTGACCCAAGCGGCCCGCGATGCTCTGGTGGCCATGAGCGATGGCGACGGACGCGCCCTATTGAACCTTGTAGAGCAGGTTGCGGCCTGGAAAGGGAACGATCTTCTGGACGTCGATGCGCTGACCACCCGTTTGCAGCGTCGTGCGGCGAAGTACGACAAATCCGGCGACGAACACTACAACCTGATTTCGGCGCTGCACAAATCGGTGCGGGGGTCGGACCCGGATGCGGCTTTGTATTGGCTGGCGCGGATGCTTTCGGGTGGAGAAGACCCCCGGTATCTGGCGCGTCGGATCACACGAATGGCGGTTGAGGATATTGGACTTGCCGATCCGCAAGCCCAGGCTGTCTGCCTTCAGGCGTGGGAGAGCTATGAGCGGCTGGGCAGTCCAGAAGGTGAGTTGGCATTGGCACAGGCCGTGACTTATCTCGCACTGGCCCCGAAATCGAATGCCGCCTATGTCGCGTACAAAGGTGCCATGAGACTTGCGCGGGACACCGGGTCTGAACCCCCGCCGAAACACATCCTGAACGCGCCGACCTCTCTGATGAAGGAACAGGGCTACGGCGCAGGATATGCGTATGACCATGATGCCGAGGATGGCTTTTCGGGACAGGATTACTTCCCCGAAGGCGTCGCGCGCGCGTCGCTTTACCAGCCCGTCGAGCGAGGATTTGAGCGGGATCTCAAAAAACGGCTGGACTACTTTTCAAAGCTGCGGGTGCAGCGCAAAGCGGACGGCTAGATTCTTTGGACCTGTCTCCGTCCATGAAAGCTATCGTTTTCCGTAGTACAGCCCGACCACATGTTCGGCTTCGGCAAAAAACAACCATCGTGCCACAAGTACACCGGCGATATGGCTGACAACGGCCAGTGCTGCCAGCGTATGGCTGAATGGCAGCAACAGCAGTGCGATTGGCAGGACCACCATCAGCAAAAGGGCAATAATCCGTAGCTTCCGGCTGTGCTTTCGTCCGACCACGTGCACCATCTCACGCAACAGGTAGTTGGTTCCGGTATGCGGCGGCTCGAAGGCCCGGGGCGAGCCAATGAAGCCAAGCCCGGTTGCGGTGGCCAGGTTGGTGCCGGATCGCGTCAGGGCCGTGTCGCCCTGAGCCCAGGCGATCACCTGAAGGCCACCGGTCAGCAGCAGCAACCAGATCGCCGCGCTCACCTGTCCCGCGAGCAACGCACCGCCCGCCAGAGCAAGCGACAAGAAGAGCGCAGGCGTTGTCGGTTGGTGCCAGCGCGGAACCGTTTTCAGCTGGGTGTAGATCATCGAGGTGGTGAACACGGTCGCCAGACTGGCGGCGGCGCCAAGCGCGCCCAGAAGCGGCCAGCGGGTCCCCAGAAACACAAGGCCAGCGCCGTAGAGCCCCATGAGGACAAGAGCGGCAACCGAGGTCCATGCCTCGCGACTGAGCCAACTGCTGCGCCATTGCGTAAAGGCTTTCACCGTGCGTTCAGGATGGCCAAGGTGAAAGGTGGAGGCCATCAGACCGCCAACCGCCAGCAGGTAGGCAATGGCAAAGAAAACAAAAGCGACCCATCCGGTCACAGCGGGCAGCCCCAGGCCCAGCCAGACGAGCAGTCCAAAGCCGAGGCCGGATAACGATGTGAACAGGATGACAGAGGGTGCAGGATGCATCAGACACTGTCCTTCTTGTTGCCGGGCATCGCGTCCAGAGCGCGGTCAAGCCAGCCCAGGAACCCCTGAGGCGCTTCGGCATCGGGTTTCAGAACCGGAACCAATGGTTCGCCATGACCATCCAGCGTGTCCTTGGGTCTGGGGGGCAGGTACTTGTTCACCGGTTTGGTTCCTTGCTCTGGCATCAGGTCCATCCCGCCGCGCTCCGCCGTTAGTTTGGAGACGTGGCTCTCCGGATCGGCAAAGTCGCCAAAGTGGCGTGCGCCCGCGGGGCAGGTCCGTACACAGGCCGGTTCACGATCTTCCTCGGGCAGGTTCTCGTTGTAGATCCGGTCCACGCACAACGTGCATTTTTTCATGACACCTTCGGCCTGATCCATCTCGCGCGCGCCATAAGGGCAGGCCCAGGCGCACAAACCGCAGCCAATGCAATCGGTCTCGTTCACAAGGACAATGCCGTCTTCGGTGCGTTTGTAGCTGGCACCGGTTGGACATACCGTCACGCAAGGTGCGTCCTCGCAATGCAAACAGGACTTTGGGAAATGTATCAGCTGCGCCGCCGGATCCGGGTTCGCCGCGGTGGCGAGCGGCTGCACCTCGTAGCTGTGGACGCGGTTCAGGAACGTGCCTGACGGATCAGCGCCATATGGGTCCTGATCTGACAGAGGCGCACCGTAGTTCTCGGTGTTCCAGCCCTTGCAGCTGATCACACAGGCATGGCAACCGACGCAGGTGTCCAGGTCAATCACAAGCCCGAGTTTGCGCTCGGTGGTCTCGGGGAGTTGCGTCATCGTGTGACCTCCGGTGTGCCGCGAATGGCCAGCATTGCGGCGGCAATCAACAGTCCGATGCCGGAGACCATGCCGGCCCATCGTTCCAGTCGCGACCCCATCAGGGCAAACAAACGTGCCGCCAAGGCGCCCATGATAATCAACAAGGTCCCGTCCACGATCAGATACGTCACGCCCAAGATGGCCACCTGTGCTGCGACGGGTTGGGATGGGTCAATGAACTGCGGGAACAGGGCGGCAAAGAAGATCACCGCATAAGGATTCGCGGCAGACGTGATAAAGCCCTGCCGGAAGAGCGCCGCCTTGCGGGGCGGTGCCTTGGCCAGTCCACGTTGCGCACGCGAGTCCCGGATCAGGCGGAAGGCCACATAGACGAGGTAGGCGATCCCGGCCCACTTCACGACGGTGAACACCTGCGCCGACAAGGCAACAAGCCCTGCCAGCCCAAACCCCGCGATCGCGATCTGAATCGAATTGGCGCTCAGATCGCCCGCCATGATCGGCAGGGCGCGGCGCAGACCATGCTGCATGGAACCCGCCATAAAGAGAACCTGGCTTGGTCCCGGAGGATGAGCGAAGAAGATAAGAACCGTTGCGAGATAGAGCAGATAGGTTTCCAGCGTCATTTCCCAACCTTCCATGCCAGTGTTGCAGGGCCTTGGCCAACGGGCGATTCAAGGGATTTCAGAACCGGCGCGCTTTCCTCTCTCGGCGGTTCAGCCTTCGTCAGGTTCACCTTGAGATCGAACCAGGCCGCCTGTCCCGTGATGGGATCGGAGTTCGCCCATCTCAGTCCGTCGCCTTTGGGTGGCAAAAGCTCGTGGATCAGATGGTTCAGCAAAAAGCCCTTGGTGGCTTCGGGGGCGTGAGTGTCCAGCGCCCACGCACCCTTGCGCTTGCCGATCGCGTTCCACGTCCAGATCGTGTTTTCGTTCAACGCGGCCATCTCCATCACGGGAACCGTGATCTCGCCATGTGGAGAGGTCACGCGGGCCCAATCGCCATCCTGAAGGCTGTGTTCCCGCATCAGTTTGGTGGGCAGATACAGCGGATTGCGGCCATGAAGTTGTCTCAGCCACGCGTTCTGAGACCCCCAGCTGTGATACATCGCCATGGGGCGCTGGGTCAGGGCATGAATGGGGTAGCCTTCGTTCCCAGTCTGATCGGTCTCATACCAAATAGGCAGGGGGTCCATGGTCGACCTGATGCGGTCACGCAGATGGTCCGGTGGCTGGCGCTCGCCATGTCCTTCGGCGGCCAGCTGAAACCGGCGCATCGGTTCGACATACAGGCTGAAGAGATAGGGTTGGGGGCTGTCGAAGAGGCCAAGGTCAACAGCCCAGTCCTGATACGCGGCATTCCACGGTTTGAAGTAGTCCGCGCCTTCGGGGATATGACTGACAAAGAAGCCGCCGTTCTCGATGTAACGGTCCAGCTGATCCGGGTTGACGTCTCCGCGTCCTGTCGCTGTACCATCGCCACGGAATCCGGCCAGAGGGCCAATTCCCGGCTTGCGTTCGTGGTTTACGATGTAGTCGGCATAGTCTTTGTACTTCGCGCTGCCGTCATCGTTGGTGAACCCGGGCAGGCCCATCTTGTTCGCCAATTGCACCAGCACGGTCTGAAAGCCCCGAACATCGCGGTCCGGTTCGACCACCGGCCAGCGGATTGCATCCGCGGCGGCATCAGCCTCGCAAATGGGTCGATCCAGCAGCGAGATGCAGTCGTGGCGTTCCAGATAGGTCGTGTCAGGCAAGACCAGATCGGCATACGCCACCATTTCCGAGGAATATGCGTCCGAATAGATGATGCGTGGGATCACGTAATCGCCGTTCTCGTCCGTATCCGTCAGCATCTCCATCACGCCGCGGGTGTTCATCGACGAGTTCCAGGACATATTGGCCATGTAGAAAAACAGCGTGTCGATCTTGTAGGGGTCGCCGGCATGCGCGTTTGAAATCACCATGTGCATCAGTCCATGCGCGCTCATGGGGTTCTCCCATGTGAAGGCCTTGTCGATGCGTGCCGGACTCCCATCGTCTTTCAGCGCGAGATCATCCGGACCGTGCACAAAGCCCAGATGCGGACCATCCAGAGGGGTGTCCGGCTCTGTACGGCAATGGGGCTTGGGATGCGCGGTTGCCGGCTTGGGGTAGGGTGGTTTGAACCGGAAGCCGCCGGGAACCTCGACCGAGCCCAAGAGGATCTGAAGCATGTGGAGCGCGCGGCAGGTCTGAAACCCGTTGGCGTGGGCCGAAACGCCGCGCATCGCATGGAAACTGACCGGGCGGCCCGTCATGGTTTGGTGCGTTTCGCCCCGGAAATCGGTCCAAGGCTGTTCGAGCTCAAACGCCTCGTCAAACGCAACCCGTGCCAACTCAGCCGCGATCGACCGGATCCGCGCCGCTGGAATGCCACAGCGCTCCGCGACAGCGTCGGGTGAGTATTCAGGAGACAAGTACCGCTCCGCCATCAGGTGGAAGACCGGGCGGTGCGTGTGTCCGTCTGCCGAATGTGTCGCGGCCAGGTCGGGGCGCACACCGGGCTGGTCGAAAGCCGTCAGTTTACCGGTGTTTCGGTCGATCACCAGTTCCTTGCCATCGTCATTGCGAAGCAAAAGCCCGTACTCGGGCGAGGACGCATCCGCGTTCACTAGGCATGGCGCATTGGTATAGCGCGCAAGGTAATCCAGATCGATTTTACCGGCGCTCATCAACTCGTGCACCATCGCAAGAATGAACAACCCGTCCGTGCCCGGCGTGATGCCGACCCAATCATCCGCAACAGCGTTGTAGCCGCTGCGGATGGGGTTCACGCCGATCACACGGGCGCCGCGCGCTTTGATCTTTCCGATCCCCATTTTGATGGGGTTGCTGTCGTGATCCTCGGCCACGCCGAACAGCATGAAGAGCTTGGTGTGATCCCAATCGGGCTGACCGAACTCCCAGAACGCACCGCCCATCGTATAGATGCCCGCCGCGGCCATGTTGACCGAACAGAACCCACCATGAGCTGCATAGTTGGGTGTGCCGAAGTTCTGCGCCCAAAAGCTGGTGAAGGACTGGCTCTGGTCCCGTCCGGTGAAAAAGGCCAGCTTCTCTGGGTTGTCCTCACGGATCGGCGCGAGCCAGCTGACCGCCAGGTCCAAGGCTTCGTCCCATGTAATTTCTTCGTATTCGCCCGATCCGCGTGGACCGACGCGTTTTAGCGGTGCGCGCAGGCGCGACGGCGCGTTGTGCTGCATGATGCCGGCAGAGCCCTTTGCACAGAGCACGCCCCGGTTCACCGGGTGGTTCCGGTTCCCTTCGATATAGGCAACCTCACCATCCTTCATATGCACGTTGATCCCGCACCGGCACGCGCACATGTAGCATGTGGTTTGGCGCACTTCGTCGGAAACGTGGGGTGACGTGTCTAGAACGGGCTGGCGATGGGCCATCGCGGTCCTCCTCTGGCTACACGAACGGTCTGCGAAATCCGCGATGCGGGCAACCGATTTCTGTTCACTGGCAGGCAATTAGGACGCTGTGCCTGGCATTTGGGGGTCTGCTGGTGAAACATTCTCATTGCGCCAGCCCCAGCCGAAGCAAACCAACGCTCGCGAGCCCGATCAGCAGCGTCAGGCAAAAGGGGCGATAGTAACGTTCCCAGCGCGGAGTAAAAAGCGCCTGACCGGCGAAGACACCGAGGAGAACCGGGACAATCAGGAACAGACCGCGCGTTGCGGCGATGCTGGTCATTGTCCCGATCAAGAGATGTGTGATCAGACCCACAATCCCGGACCCAAGCAAATAGATGTTCAGCGTGCCGCGCATGCGCCGTGCCGGAATGTCCCGGGCAAGCGCATAGAGCGCGATCAACATACCGCCTGCACCGGATACACCAGTCACAATGCCCGCCGAGACCCCAGCGGCCGCAGTGCCAGGCAATGTCGCCAGAAACCGAAGGCGCACGCGTGCCAGTTGCGCCACGGCCAGAAGAATCAAGACAGTCAGCGCGGTCGTTTTCGACACGACCGGGTCGAGCGAGAGTGACAGCAACAAACCCAATGGCAGCCCGAGACCGGCCGCGCAGATCAGAATAAAAGCTGTTTGCCGATCCGCGTCTGCCCAGCCGCCTTTCATCAGCACCAGCGAGGCGGACATCTCCAGAAACCAGAAAACAGGGATCAGTTCGATCGGCGGGATGAACACGGCCAGCATTGCAAGCACCATCGCCGACAGCCCGAAACCTGCGAATCCGCGTACGGCACCTGCCACAAAGCAGGCAAGCGCCGCATAGACCGCGAGCGCCGGTGATAGCGCGAGCAGATCGCTCACCGTTGCTCAACGGGCAGATAGGGGCGCATCTCGGGGCCCGTGTAGTGGGTCAGGGGTCGGATCAGGATGTTCCCGCGTTGCTGATCCAGGCACTGGATCACCCAACCGGGCATACGCCCAATGGCAAAGATCGGCACGTAGAGATCCATCGGAATGCCGTGCAGCTGATAAACAACGCCGGAATAGAAATCGACGTTCACGTTCAGGCCATGGCGGGCGTAGGGCTGCATCGCGGCAACAACCGCCTGAAGGATTTCATACCATTCCGGTGCGCCCATTTCCTCGCCCAGTCGGCGTACACCGTCGCGCATATGGCGCGCCCTTGGGTCTTCTGCACGATAGACGCGATGCCCGAACCCGGTCACGGCTTCGCGGTTCTTGCGTTTGGCTTTGACATAGTCGGCGGCCCTGTCGGGGCTTCCGATCTCGTGAACCATCTTCATTACGTCTTCGGCCGCGCCGCCATGGGCCGGGCCGGCCAGGGTGGACAATGCGGTCACAATGGCCCCGTGCAAGTTCGCTTCGGTTCCGACCGTGACGCGCGCGGCAAAGGCCGAGGCATTCGCGCCGTGATCCGCGTGCAAGATGAAATCCACATCCGCAAGACGCGCCGCATCTTCGGACGGCTTTTCTCCCTTGAGCATCCAGAGCCAGTTCGCAGCATGGTTCAGAGCCGGATCGGGCGCGACCGGCGCGCGGCCGCTGCGAATGGCATGATGTGCGGCAATGATCATCGGGACTTGCGCTGTGAGACGAACACCATTGCGAAGGAACGCCTCCTCGCCGGTTTGCTGGCTGTCCGGCTCCAGAGCGGCGAGCGCCGAGACGGCCGTTCGCAGAACATCCATTGGGTGCCCGTCTTTGCAGGCGGCGATGATGTCATAGATCGCATCTGGAAGCTGACGCGCGGCGCGCAGGTCAGCATCGAATGCGGTCAGTTCCGCGGCATTTGGCAACTCACCGTGAATCAGTAGATAGCAAACCTCTTCGAAGTTCGAATGCGTTGCCAGATCATGGATTGAGTACCCGCGATATGTCAGCTCACCCTTGGCCCCATCGATGTGACTGACGGTGGAACGCTCAAAATAGACTCCTTTGAGGCCGCGGTTGATCTTGACGGTATCGCTCATTGGTAGTTCCTTCGCCTCGGATTGGGGGATGCCATGTCAGGACTGGAAAAATTGGTGGATCGTGCAAAGGCACGACGGGCACGCGTGGTACTGCCGGAATTGGATACACCGCGCGTTGCCGAAGCCGCGGCCCGCATGACAGCTGACGGGCTGTGCCAGCCGATCCCTCTGGCCGAGATTGACGACGCACAGGTCGCCGCCCTTGTCGCCACACGCGGGATGAAAGAGGCTCTGGCGCGGCGGATGCTGGCCAAGCCCCTGTTTCGCGCGGCGGCCATGGTGGCTGCGGGACAGGCGGATGCAATGGTTGCGGGCGCTGAGGCGCCGACACGGCGGGTCATCGAAGCTGCAGCCATGGCGATCGGGATGGCCGACGGGGTCGCAACGCCATCGTCGTTTTTTCTGATGCGCTTTCCGGATGGTAACGACAAGATCTTTGCCGATTGTGCTGTCAATGTTGCGCCCGATCCGGCGCAGTTGGCAGACATTGCCCGGGCCTCAGCGGCGTCCTGTGAAGCGCTGATTGGACCGGCAAAGGTTGCGCTTTTGTCTTTTTCCACCGGGACATCAGGTTCGGGTCCCAGCGTGGACATCGTGCGCGAAGCCGCCGAACTCAGCGGCTTCGTCGGCCCCATACAGGCTGACGCGGCACTCAATCCTGTGATCGCAACGACCAAGGGGTTGGGGGACGGCGACGCCAATGTCCTGGTGTTTCCGACGCTGGATGCGGGCAACATTGCATACAAACTCTGCCAGGAATTGGCCGGAGCACAGGCTTTGGGGCCCTTTCTACAAGGGTTCGCGCGTCCTGTGTGCGATTTGAGCCGGGGCGCAAGCGTCGATGATATAGTCGCGGCCACGGCCGTGACGATAGCAATGGGCTGACACATTACGCGTCATCCATGATCGCCATGGCGTCTGCCGCGATCATTCGCTCTTCCTGCGCCGGTACGACCCATATTGCGATCTTGGAGCTCTCCGCGTGAAGCCGGGCGCGACGCTGATGGTTGGCATCGGGGTCAAGCCGCACGCCCATCCATTCCAGCCCGCGCAGAATGCGGGCGCGCACGCCTACCGCGTTCTCACCGATACCGCCCGTGAATGCGATGGCGTCCAAGCCTTCCAAGGCAGCGATCAGGGAACCGGCGTGACGCAACGACCAATAGCAGAAATGCTCAATTGCGAAATCCGCGTCCGCTGTATGATCAAGCATCAGCTTTCGCATGTCCGACTTGCCGCCTGAAAGGCCAAGAAGGCCGCTTTCGTGATTCAGGATGGCCTTGGTCCGATCCAGACCGTTGTCTTCGACCAGCCGCAGAACGGCGTTGGCGTCGATGCCGCCGGACCGAGTGCCCATGGTCAGGCCGTCAAGCGGTGAATACCCCATCGTCGTGGCAATCGACTGACCGTTCTTGATCGCGCAAAGAGAGGCACCGTTGCCAAGGTGAAACGCCAAGAGTCGCGAGGGCAGTGGCGCACCACTGATCTCCGGCAGTGCCCCCACCAGGGAGGCATAGCTCAGACCGTGAAAGCCGTAGCGACGAATGCCCTTGGTCTCCACCATGCGCGGAATGGCGTAACGCGTCGCCACATCGGGATTGGTTGCATGGAACGCGGTGTCGAAACTGGCGAACTGGGGCAGATCGGGCGCAATCGCGGCAAGCGCATCAATGGCGGACAAGTTGTGCGGGTTATGCAGTGGCGCCAGCGGCGAACACGCGTCGATTTCGGCCCGTACGTCCGGGTTGATCCGCACCGGAGCGGCAAGTTTTCGTCCGCCATGAACCACGCGATGGGCCGCCGCTCTCAGGTCCTGCGGGGTGACCCCCAGATCGCCGAGGCGCTTGAGAATAGCAGTCAGCGCCGCCTTGTGATCGATGAACGGGATGGAGATATCCTTGCCATCCACACGCAGGAAAGAGGCGCCGCCGATTTCAGCAGCGATGCCCGAGATCACCTCGTTCAGGTCGCCGTCAAAGACCGCGAACTTGATCGAGGATGATCCCGCGTTCAGTACCAGAATGTCCTGTTTCTGGTCCTCTGCCATCGGCTATGCGGCGCTCTGCGGATGCATGTCGCTGGGATCGATCCCCGCAACCGACACCGGCTTTTTCATCGCATCCCGACGGAACGGCTCTCCGAGTTCCTGATTGATCATCGCTTCGATCAGGGTGGTCTTGCCGTGTTTCATCTGGTCTTCGATCGCTTGGTTGAGCGCATCGGTCAGCTCGTCCATGGTACGCGCAATCACGCCTTTCAGGCCGCAGGCCTGCGCGATTCCGGCGTAAGACACCTGCTCATCGAGTTCCGTGCCCACGAAGTTGTCGTCAAACCAAAGGGTGGAGTTCCGCTTTTCGGCGCCCCATTGATAGTTCCGGAAAACGATCTGGGTGATCGCCGGCCATTCACCGCGTCCAATCGCGGTCAATTCGTTGACGGCGATCCCGAACGCACCGTCTCCGGCAAACCCAACCACGGGAACGTCGGGTTGGCCGATCTTCGCGCCAACGATGGCGGGCAGGCCATAGCCACAAGGTCCAAACAGGCCCGGAGCCAGATACTTGCGGCCCTCTTCAAACGCAGGGTAGGCGTTCCCGATTGCGCAGTTGTTGCCGATGTCGGAGGAAATGATCGCCTCGGTGGGCAGCGCGGATTGGATTGCACGCCACGCCATGCGTGGGCTCATCCAGTCTGGCTTGTCCGCACGCGCGCGCTGGTTCCAGGTGGTGCCGGGATCGTCGTCTTCGTGATCCATGCTGGACAGCTGCTGGGCCCATTGCGATTTGGTTTGCGCAATGCGGGACTTGCGCTCAGCCCGCCCTTCGTCGCCTGCGGTGGCGCTGAGTTGGTCAAGAATGCCGCGGCCGACTTTCGCTGCGTCACCCACGATGCCGACGGAGACTTTCTTGGTCAGGCCAATGCGATCGGGGTTGATGTCGACTTGAATGATCTTTGCGTCGGCGGGCCAGTACTCCATGCCGTAGCCCGGCAGCGTGGAAAACGGATTCAGCCGGGTGCCGAGGCAAAGCACAACATCGGCCTCTTTGATCAGTTCCATGCCCGCCTTGGAGCCGTTGTAGCCGAGCGGTCCTGCGAACAGAGGGTGCGATCCGGGAAAGGCGTCGTTGTGCTGATAGCCCACGCAAACCGGCGCATCGAGACGCTCGGCCAGTGCCATCGAGGCGGCGATGCCGCCTTGGGACAACACCACACCGGCGCCGTTGAGGATGACCGGGTTCTTGGCGTTCGACAGTAGCTCCGCAGCACTGGCGACGGAGTTCTCGCCGCCGGGCGAAGCCTCAAACTCGATGGGATCGGGGATCTCAATGTCCACCACTTGAGTCCAGAAATCACGCGGCAGATTGATCTGCGCGGGTCCGGACAGCCGCTTCGCCTTGGAGATCACACGCGTCAAAACTTCAGCCACGCGCGTCGGGTCACGCACTTCTTCCTGATAAGCGACCATGTCTTCGAAGAGTTTCATCTGCTCAACTTCCTGGAAGCCGCCCTGACCGATGGTCTTGTTGGCGGCCTGTGGCGTGACAAGCAGCAGGGGGGTGTGGTTCCAGTAGGCGGTTTTGACCGCGGTGACGAAGTTCGTGATCCCCGGACCATTCTGGGCGATCATCATCGACACTTTGCCAGTTGCGCGAGTGTAGCCATCGGACATCATGCCGGCGCTGCCTTCGTGGGCACAATCCCAGAACGTGATACCAGCCTTGGGGAACAAATCCGATATGGGCATCATCGCGGAACCGATGATGCCAAAGGCATGTTCGATGCCGTGGCGCTGCAGGGTTTTTACAAATGCTTCTTCGGTGGTCATTTTCATCGCGCGATCTCCCGAATTTGATGGAAAGGCCAAGGCAGCTGGCCGAAGTTGGGTCTGGAATAAGCTGGGCACCGGGGGCTCGTTAGGGCCAATTGCGCTGCCCGGTTAGGTCCAGTTTAGGCGGGGTCCCTGATCGCCTGAGCAATGATGCCGATACCTTCGGGGATGCGAGCTGACGGGATCGATGAATAGGCGAGCCGATAGAAATGCCTGGGCCTGTGCGGCCCGTCCGCGAAGAAGGGAGCGCCAGGCTCGATCAGGACGCTGTTGGCCTGCAGGCTGCGCGCCAGGACACTGGTATCGACGTCTTTCGCCGTCTGCATCCACATCGAAGACCCGCCATGCACACCACGCCCGGCAATGGACAGATCGTGGTCCGCAATCGCCGCCTCCATGACCTGATGGCGATTGCGAAGCACTTTGCCCATGCGACGGATCTGAGCGTCGTAGTGACCGAGTGAGAGAAAATAGGCCGCCGTGCGCTGTATATGTCCGGGAGGATGCCGCAGCACGCTGGCCCGCAAGGCGCGGGCCTGACGAATGAACGGTTCAGAACCAACCAGATAACCCAGCCGCAGTCCTGGAAACAGAGATTTGGAGAAGCTGCCTATATAAATAGCACGACCGTCGCGATCGAGGGATTTGAGTGCCGGCGACGGGGCGCCCAAGAAAGACATCTCAAACTCGTAGTCATCTTCAACGACAAGCGCATCGATTGCGGCCGCCCTTTGCAACAGGGCATGGCGGCGTTGCAACGGCATCGTGGCGCTGGTCGGGCTTTGATGGCTGGGCGTGGCGAAAATCACGTCCGTCTCTGCCGGGATGTCCTCGGGTGGTAAACCGTCGGCGTCGACACGCACGGGTGAGACTTGCGCGCCGACATGGGTCAGGATGTCTCGCAACGCGTGATAACAGGGATCCTCGATGGCGGCGTTCTTCTGTTCCCCCAACAGGATTTGCGCAGTCAGCCACAAGGCGTTCTGTGCCCCCAATGTGATCAAGATCTCTTCGGGCCGGGCCGTGATGCCACGTCGCGGCAACGTGTGACGCGCGATGAACTCGATCAGCAGCGGATCGTCCTGATCGTAATAGTCCGTGGTCAGTGCGGTGAAGTCCTTCTGACCCAGCGCCCGCAACGCACAAAGGCGCCAGTTGGCATGATCAAAGAGCGTTGGATCCGCCTGTCCATATACGAACGGAAATCTGAACCCCTGCCAGTCCTGAGGTTTTGTCGGGGTGTCCCCGCCGGTGTAAGACTGTGAGATCACGCGATCCCAGTCGACGCTGTCGGCGCCTCGTTCTGGCGGCGTGTAGGTCGGTGGCACCGGTGCGTTTGGCGATACGTAGTACCCTGAACGTCCGCGCGACGTCAGGTAGTCATTCGCCAGCAGTTCGGTGTAGGCCAACGTCACGGTGATCCGGCTGACGCCCAGATGGCTGGCCAGTTTCCGCGAGGATGGCAGTTTCTCTCCCTTATGAAACCGGCCAGACAGAATGCCTTCGGCGATCATTTGTTGGATGCGCGCCTGAAGGGTGCCTTGCCCGTCTCTGTTCAGAAAGAAGGTCTCTACCGATATCGACATGCCGGCAGGATAAGTTGGACCTAGAGGGGTTGCAATCTGGACTTATCGCGCAATGTGCCACAGCTTGGGTCAAGCTGCCCCATTGGGCATTTCATCTCCGACCATTGCGATCAGGGCATCGGCGCTCTGCTCGAAATCAAAATCTGGCCGCCAATCCCAATCTTCAGCCGCCGCAGAGCTGTCCATCTGGTCCGGTGCTCCGCGAACCAAGGCGTCAACGGCCGGGTCCGGCTGGAACGTGGCCGCAAAGTCGGGAAATCGCCTGCGGAGCGTTTCAGCAACTTCTTCTGCGGTCACGTGATAGGCGTGCAGATTGTAGGCCGGATGGCGCAGCCGGGACCGGTTGGCCGCGACGAGATCCGCAAGGCTGGACACAACGTCGCTGAGAAAGAGGTTAGACATGCCAGTGTCCGGCGCGACCGGAAACACGAAACCTTGCCCCGTGAGCGCGGCGCGAAATGCGTGTGACGGATAAGCGGTCAACGCCGCCGGCGGAGCGAATGGCGACAGAACCATCGGGAACCGCAAACACCGGAAATCGAGCCCGTGGCGTCGCGCCATATAGACCCCCATCCGTTCGACCGCGACTTTGGTCGCCCCGTAGATGTTTTCCGGCCATTGAGGTGCGTCCAGCGGCAAGGGGTTGGGGAGGTCCGGGCCATAGGTCGCGATGGAACTTGCAAACACAAAGGGGCCGACGCCCCTTTCATGCGCCGCGCGCATCAGCCCGACTGAGGCGGTTGCATTCACTTCCCACGCCAGCAACGGGTCCGCTTCGGAACTCCCTGAAAGCAGAGACGCGAGATGGATGACGGCATCCGGACGGTGGGCCTCCAACACGTCGGAGATCACGTCTGTATCACGGATGTCGCCCAAAACCTCTGCATGGCGGACCGCGCTGTGCGGCCCCTCTGTGCCGGGCAGATCAAAGGAAACCACCGCGCTGCCCCGGCTCTCCAGAAGCGTTGCGACCAGGCGCCCGAGATTGCCGTTTCCACCGGTGATCAGGACCTTCTCCAACGGTCTTTCGGTCATGTTTCGATCCTCTGTCCATCATCTTTGCGCCAGATATCCGCAATTGTTCCGCGCGGCTGCAAGTCCGGGTAGAGCGTCAGATCATATGGCAAAGGCGCCAGCAGATAGGCGCCGTTCTTCATTGTGGCAGCCATGCGCGCCTCCAGCTGTTGTTGAACCGTCAGGTCGACAAACGGGCGATAGCTGAAAATTACATCATAGGGCGCGTAGTCGAAGGTCAGGGCGTCGGCGACGCTCAGATTATCCTCCAGTCCATATGCTGCGCGGCCCGCGTCGACCATGACATGGTTGATGTCGAACCCCGTCAGATCCGCGCAGTCCAGTATCTCGGCGGCTCTGATCATGTGCAGGTTGCGGCCCGGGCCACAACCGACCTCCAAAAATCGCACGGGGCGGTACCGTTTGTTCGGAGCGGCGTGCAGGTCGTCACTCGCCAGAAGAACATCCAGTTCAATCATCATCTGAAACAGACTCGCCAGATCGCTTTGAATGTAGGTGTGGCTTTCGGCAGGCAGGTCGAAACCGTCATCTTCAAATGCTCTGACCTGATCACGCAGGTACTGGTCGCTGATACTGACAAGGGAGCGTTTCAATGCTCCTTCGAGCCGTTTCTGACGGGCCAGTTTCTGATAAAGCGCCTCGATTGCCGCTTCTTGATCAGCGACAGCAGCCCGAGCGCGCTCCAACCGGCCAGCATAGGCTTCGTGGCAGGTCTCAAGAGCATCCTGAGTGCGTTTCAGGGACTTTTGCAGCGTGCGTTGCCGCCCGGTGAGCATCATCATCTTGTCACGATCCGAAGGCGAGATATGGCGTGCTGCGGATTGAAGGAGCGGCTGGATGCGACGGTCGTTAAGATCAGATTTGCGCATCGCCGCCATCATGGCTTCGGCGGCGTCGTCCAGCCGGTCCAGCGCTGCGTTCAGTTCGTCGGCGGCTCGCATGATCGGAGGGTTTGGATGAGTCATTGCTGATACCTGATCTTTCTGCGGCCTATCCGGACCCCACCCTGATGAGTCCGTCCTGAAAAAGCAAAACGTATTGCCAAGACGGGCGTTGACGGCCATAACGAATCTATATAACTAGAAAACTAGTTTTGTGGAGATAACGCAGATGTGGGAACAGGCCGCGCGTGGGTTTGCTGCAATGGGCTCAGAGGCCCGATTGCAGGTGTTGAAGGCGCTGGTGCGCGCAGGCCAGCCCGGTTTGAGTGTCTCAGAGATACAAGAGCGGACCAACATGGCTCCCTCTACGCTGGCCCATCACCTGAAATTTCTCGCCGCAGGTGGCGTGGTCAAGCAAGAGCGGCGAGGACGAGTCGTAATCAACACGGCGAATTTCGAAGAATTGCAGGCGCTCGCGGATTTCATTCTCAGCGAGTGCTGCGCGGAAACACAAGGCAAGGTGGCGAACGATGGCTGACACCACACAAACGACCTCGGGCGGCGCGCGTGCGCTTAGTCCTTACCTGAAAACGCCATGGGCAGCGATCGTCTTGATCCTGTCGCTGGTGGCGGTGCTGGACCCCGGCAATCTGACCGGAACCATTGAGTTTGCCAGTGGTGCACTGGCCCATACCGCGCCCTACATCCTGTTCGCCGTTCTCTTGCTGGCCTTTCTGAAAGCGACAGGGGCCGAAGTCATGGTCGCACAGGCCTTTCAGGGGCGCGAAACCCGGATGATTTTGCTGGCAGCGGTGTTTGGCGGTCTCGCTCCGTTTTGTTCCTGTGAAGTCATTCCCTTTATCGCGGGCTTGCTGGCGCTTGGGGCGCCGCTCTCTGCGGTGATGGCGTTCTGGCTTGCGTCACCCTTGATCGACCCGCCGACCCTCCTGATCACAGCGGCGGCGCTTGGGTGGCCGTTTGCTGTAGGCAAGGCGGTGAGTGCCGTGGCGCTGGGCCTCTTCGGCGGCTTTGTTGTCCGGGCACTGATGCGCGGCGGGGCTTTTGCCAAACCACTGCGTGTTTATGAGCGTTCCGGGTGCTGCGGCGCGGCACCGATCACCGACGGAAAGCCGCATTGGCGGTTCTGGTCAGAGCCCGCGCGGCGCTCTGTGTTCCGGGCAGAATTCCTGAGCAACGGGTTGTTCCTGCTCAAATGGCTGGCACTGGCCTATGTTCTGGAAGCTTTGCTGGTCCACTACGTGCCAGCCGACCTGATCGCCGGCCTGGTTGGGGGTGAGGGGATCGTTCCAATCGCCACCGCAGCGGTTGTCGGCATGCCCGCCTACCTGAACTCCTACGTCGCACCGCCGTTGTTGGCCGGGCTGATGGAGCAGGGCATGAGCGCGGGGGCGGCGATGGCATTCATGATCGCAGGCGCCGTCAGTTCGATCCCGGCGATGGCCGCGGTCTGGTCGCTGGTCAAGCCGAAGGTGTTTGCCGTCTACCTTGGCTTGGGCGTGACGGGTGCGATCCTGGCCGGCGCGCTCTTTCAGACAATCGTCTGAAGAACCGACATGAGCAGGTTTTGGCCGGATTGCCCCGCAATTCGGCCAAATGCACGTGAATGGCGATCTCAGAGCTTGACCATTCGCGCACGCCTTCCCATAGCTGCCCCAGACATTTGAAGCCGAAGACTGGAAGGCCCGCGCGATGGGATTTGCAATACTCGCGATTTTCGTAATCTGTTCGATCTACGTCCAAACCAGAGGTCAGGAACGACATGCGCTGATCCGGCGCCGCATCACGGATCATGCCAATGTGTTCGCGCCGCTGAATTGTCTCTTCTACATGTTTTCGCGGGTGCCCACGACGCCATATGTCGACGCCAAATTGTTTCCGGAGCTGGATGTCCTGCACGACAACTGGAAAACCATCCGCGCCGAGGCGTTGGCGCTGAACGATACCGGCGCCATCAAAGCCTCCGACGATCTGGATGACATCGGGTTCAACTCGTTCTTTAAAACCGGATGGACCCGTTTTTATCTGAAATGGTACGGCTCGTCGCTCGAGTCGGCTAAGCGTCTGTGCCCCGAGACAGTGCGGCTTGTGGAAAGCCTCCCCAATGTCAAAGGGGCAATGTTCGCCATGTTGCCACCGGGCGCACGGCTCGTTCGGCACCGCGACCCGTTCGCCGGATCGCTGCGGTATCACATGGGGTTGGAGACCCCCAATGACGACGGCTGCTATATCGACGTGGACGGCACGCCTTATTCCTGGCGCGACGGTGAAGTCGTGATGTTCGACGAAACCTATATCCACCATGCCGAAAACACGACGGATAAGAACAGGATTGTTCTGTTCCTCGATATCAAGCGTCCGGTCTGGTTCAAACCCGTCGATTGGATCAACACGCTCTTTTCCAACGTGGTCATGGCGGCTTCGGCCACCAAGAACATGGAAGGCGACAAAGTTGGCGCGGTGAACAAGGCCTTTGGTGCGATCTTCCGCGTGCGCACATTCGGCAAACGTATCAAAGCCTGGAACCGCACCGTCTATTATGCGCTCCAATATGGCCTTTACGCGCTGATCATCTGGCTGATCTTTTTCTGAGTCCCATCGGGCGTCGCATTGCGGCGCCCCTGCGGCAATTTCGCCCGATCTCTTGTGCTGCGAAATTGATCAGCACAAATGAATCCCAATTGTTTTCGCCTTTTGCCCCCTTAACCCATTAAGGGGTTCTTTTCACTCTCACGGTATTGCCTTTTCCATTTCAACTCCATGACTTCCGGAACCTGGACTTGCAGATATGGAACTGACAGACGAGGAAAAAACGATATTCCGGCTGCAGTCGCGGTACGAGCAGGTCTGCAAAATGCTGGGATGGTCCACCGAATCTCGACAGATCGGGCGCGCATTGCTCGAAGCACCAGATGGCGAGGGCATGTCGGAGCGTGCCATCGCGCGTGAGACACAGATTCCGAGGTCCACCGTCAAACGTAAGATCGACGTTATGATACAAAACATGCTGATCGAAAAAACCAACGACAACATCGTGATGACCGAAGTGGGCAAAGCTTTTCATGTGAAGGCCCATCGGGAAATCTGGCGGGTCGCGGCCGGGCAGCAGGTGGGGCTGTCCAAAGAATTGATATATGTGCTCAGCCGCTTGCCGGAAAGGGCGGGTATTGACCTGAAGCGGCTGGCAGATGTTTCGTTTCCCGCGGACATTCCGCAGGAATTTTCAGTCAGGATCTGGTGACCCGAAGTCAAGCGGTTCAATTCGGACCGCTTTGACATTTACAATCCCGTCGGTGCCATGCTTTCAGTTTGAGAGTGCGGAAATTCACTAACTGACTGTAATCGCAATCAAACCCCGAGTTGAATGGGCGGCACCCAAGGTCCGGCTATTTGTTTCAGACGGCGTGCCTTGCTGTCCTCACGATTTGGGTGATGAAGCCGCACAGTCGCAGTGATCCTCCGTTCGGGTGCGCCATCTTCGTTGCGTGCGCTGGTATTGAGTTGAGGACGGATATGCGACCGATCAAAGGGAGCAATGACGGGCAGGAGACGCCGCAGACGCTGGCATCAGCCAAACCCGCGGCCAGTCCCATCCCACATCAACCGACCTCTTCGCAGGATGAGGCCGACGCTCGGCTTCTGGGTCCGCGGGTCCGCCTGCGCTGGGGTGCCGGGCCGAAACTCTACCAGATCATTGTCCTTGTGATGATTGCCCCGCCATTGCTGGCGCGGGCGATCGACTGGAGCGGTCCGAATTACTGGCTCATGGCCGCGATTTCGATTGTGATCGGGCTTGGGCTGATTTTGCTGCGACGCTAGACAATCACAGTCCGCACCGGTGCGGCAATCGCAGTCGATGGCTCAGGCTTCCATCGGACTTCAGCCGGCGGGCCTCGACGCATGCGGTGTCGGACAGGCTCCCGGAAATGGCGCCTTCAACCTCGGTCAGTTGCAGAGTCTGGCCGTCAGGCAATCTCAACTGGACCATAACGCCCATCTGGGTGTTGCTCGCCAGAGGGGAGACATCCAGAACGTCCGCCGTGACATATTCGAGATGCTCATGACGCTCGGCGGAATTGAAGATCAATAGCGTTGCCATACCAATAACAAACACGCTGACAAGCCCGATCCCGAGACCCCAGCGGCTCAGGAAAACATAGGTGGTAACAGCGCGGTCGGGTCCGACGATTTTGGCGAGAAAGTCCAGCATGCCGAGTGACTAACTCGCAGGTCAGACGGACGCAACTGCCGCTGGACGATCAGCAGATAAAACCAGACCCGATGATCGGGTCTGGTGATACAATTAACCTAGCCAAAAACGCGGGTCAGCGCGCCGTCGAGGGCGTTTGTGATCTGGTCGATATGATCAGTCGTGGCAATCAGCGCGGGTGAGAAACACAGCGTGTTGTTCCGCCCGGGCACCGAGCGGTTGGTCACGCCGATGATCACCCCTTGCGCCATGCAGTCTGCGACAACCGCGCCCGCCAGTTTCTCATCAACCGGATCGCGCGACTCGCGGTCAGCCACCAGTTCGGCACCGCAGAAGAGACCCTTGCCCCGCACATCGCCAATCACAGCATGCTTGTTGGCCAGTTCGTTCAGGTTGTCGATCAGACGCGCGCCCATTGCTGTCGTGTTGTCCAGCAGGTTCTCGTCTTCGATGATCCGCATGTTTTCCAACGCGGCCGCAGGGCCGGCGGTGCACCCTCCGAAAGTGGAGATGTCGCGGAAATAGTTCATCGGGTCGTCGGCATTGTCCTTGAACTTGTCAAAGACGCCTTCGGTCGTAACCAGACAGGCAATCGCCGCATACCCGGACGCAACACCTTTGGCCATGGTGACCATGTCCGGTTTGATGCCGTAGTGCTGATAGCCAAACCAGGTTCCGGTCCGGCCCACGCCACACACAACCTCGTCAATATGCAGCAAGACGTCATACTTCGTGCAGATCTCTTGCACCCGCTCCCAATAGCCATCGGGCGGCGTGATCACGCCCCCACCAGCAGTGACGGGTTCAAGGCAAAGGGCGCCGACAGTATCCGGGCCTTCTTCCAGAATGACCTTCTCGATTTGATCCGCGGCCCATACACCGTAGTTCTCCACGGGCGCACCGTCTTGTTCGTGCCGGCGATACTCCAGGCAGTGCGGAACCCGCACGAAACCGGGGGTAAAGGGGCCGTATTGGGCATTCCGTTCGTCCTGTCCTCCGGCAGAGAGCGCGCCAATCGTCGTGCCGTGATAGTCGCGGTCTCGATAAAGGACTTTGTGCTTTTTGCCGCCGTACTTCGCATGGGCGATCTGGCGCACCATCTTGAAGGCCTTCTCGTTCGCCTCCGAACCCGAGTTGCAATAGTAGACCCGGCTCATGCCCGGCATCTTCGAGATCAGCTTTTCCGCAAACAGCGCGCCAGGAATGGACCCTGCGGCGCCGGCGAAATAGTTCAGCTTCACCAACTGGTCGCGCACGGCGTTGGCGATGCTTTCGCGGCCGTAGCCGACATTTACGGTCCAGACACCGCCGGACACTGCGTCCAGATGCTCTTTGCCCTTTTGATCCCAGACGTGGATGCCCTTGCCTTCGACGATGATCCGAGGGTCCGTGGTCTCAAACGGCTTGTGCTGGATGAGGTGGTGCCAGACATGCGCCTTGTCGGCATCAACCACATGGCTGATATCGTTTTCGGTGAACGTGCCGTCCATGACTGAGTCCTTTCCGAGATACTAGACGTGAGAATCGGTTCACATCGGCGTCTTCCGGATGTGACCAACAGACAACAGCTTGAAATCGGGCGCCGCAATAGGGCCAGATCCCGTTCCTGATTATCGCCAGAGCAAGCGTTTCTTGGAAATCGCCGTACCCTCTGCAAGGCTTGTCTCAGGATAGCACAGGCGCAGCGATGCACGAGAAAGATTTCACACCATTTTGGCCCGTAACGGCTCCGGCACCCCCGCAAACCGAGGCGCTGCGAGAGGACATCAACTGCGATGTCGTTGTGGTCGGGGCCGGGTTTACCGGATTGCGCGCGGCCCTGGATTTGGCTGAAAGCGGCAGCGATGTCGTGGTGCTCGAAGCGGGTGAAATCGGGCACGGGGCCTCCGGCCGCAACGGCGGGCAGGTCAACCCGATGCTGCCGGTGCAGGTGCCGGAGGATCTGAGAAAGGCGGTTGGCGACCGTTACTTTGAACGCATGGCGGAGGTGTCGTTGCAGTCCGCAGATGATCTGTTTGACCTGATCAAATCATACCAGATCCCCTGCGAAGCGCGTCGACATGGCTGGTTGCGCGTCAATCACACTGAAGCGATGCGGGTGTCTGCCGAATCTGCAGCGCGCGCGTGGAACGCCCATGGCGCAGATTTTGAGTTTCTGGGAGCGGAAGACACCCGACGGCTGACCGGGGCGCCCGGCTATCGGTCGGCGGTTCTGTCGCGGCGCGGCGGCGCTGTGCAGCCCTTGGCATTGGTGCGTGGTCTCGCGCGCGTCGCACTGTCCGCAGGTGCCCGAATTTTCAGCAAATCATCGGTGACCACCAAAAAAAGGACGGCCTCGGGCTGGGAACTTACGGCGAATGGGCATCGCGTCAACGCGCAGGTCGTGATCATCGCCACCAACGGGTACACGGGTGCGCTGGTCCCGGGGCTGAGGTCTTCGATCATGCCGCTGATCTCGATCCAGATGGGCACAGATCCGCTCCCGGACGACAAGATCGCCAGCATTTTGCCTGAAGGGCAAACCATCTCGGACACCCGCCGTCTGATCATGTACGCGCGCAAAGAACCAGGGAATCAGATGTTGTTCGGTGCCATCGGGTTTCGCCGCCTGAATGGGGGAATCGGTGGCATCAACTGGATGCTCCGCGATGCAGCACGGGTCTTTCCTTCGCTTTCAGGCGTTTCATGGCGTTACTTTTGGGGCGGGCAGATCGCCTGGACGCCAGAAAGGGTCCCACATTTGCACGAGCCGGAACCTGGTCTGCTGATCGGGTTGGGGTACAACGGGCGTGGTGTTGCCATGTCGATGGTCATGGGGCGTGTCTTGGCCCGACGTGCCATGGGTGCCGCGCCTGAAACGCTGCCGTTTCCGGTTTCTGCAATTCGCCCGTTTGCGTTTCGAAATATCCAACTTATGGGTGCGGGATTGGCGATGTCGTGGCTTAAGGTTCGGGATCAACGCGAATGGGCGCGCGGATAATCATCGAAACTGGACCTATCTTTGGGAACTGTCTGGTCATATCATCTGCGCGCGTCCAATCGTCACCATTTGCCGCAGCCGGAACAGCGGAAGCCTTCGGCTGAAACCGCCGACATGCTCGGGGATCGAAACAAAGCGAGGGGTTGCAAAGCGGCTCAGGCCTTTTGCAGCCGGTTGTCGTAAAACACGGGTCTGTTAGCCTGCTTCAGGTATGACCAAAAAAACGAAACGCGCGTCAAAGAACGTGCAACAATGAACCAAACTGGGAGTCTACTATGATCAAAAAACCTATCACATCACTGGTGGCCGGCGCGGCGATGGCCTTGTCCGCACAAGCCGCTGCCGCTATGGACGAACTGACGGTGGCTTACTTCCTGGAGTGGCCGATGCCGTTCCTGGCTGCCAAGGCTGACGGTTCTTACGACGAAGCGCTGGGCATGCCTGTGAAGTGGGTCAGCTTTGAAACCGGAACCGCGATGAGCGCGGCGATGGCCTCCGGCGATGTGCAGATTGCGGTCAGCCAGGGCGTGCCGCCCTTTGTGGTTGCCGCCAGTGCGGGTCAGGACCTGCAGGTGATCGACGTGGCGGTTAGCTACTCGGACAATGACAACTGCGTCGTGAAAACGGATCTAGAAGTCGACAAAGACTCGGCCGGTGAGCTGGCAGGCAAGAAAGTGGCCGTGCCACTGGGAACCGCCGCGCACTATGGTTTCCTGCGTCAGATGGACCATTTCGGCATCGATCTTGCCTCGCTGGACATCGTTGACATGGCTCCGCCAGAAGGTGCGGCAGCGCTGGCACAGGGTGCTGTTGACTTCGCATGCGGGTACGGCGGTGGTTTGGGCCGTATGAAAGAGCACGGCAACGTGCTGTTGACAGGCGCCGAGAAGGAAGAGCTGGGCATTCTGGTTTTTGACGTCACTTCGGCGCCAGCCAGCTTTGTCGCAGAAAACGGTGACATCGTTTCGACCTTCCTGCAGGTGACTGCAGATGCAAACGAGAAGTGGAACTCCGGCGCGGGTGGCGATGAAATGCTTGCCGTGATCGCCAAGGAATCCGGCATGGACATGGATGCCGCCAAGAGCGCGATTTCCACCATGAAGTTTCCTTCCGTTGACGAGCAACTGTCCGAGAAGTGGCTGGGCGGCAATGCGCAGACCTTCATGAAAGGTGTGGCAGACGTGTTCGTGACAGCAGGCAGCATCGACAGCGCATTGGACAGCTACGTCAATGCGGTGAACGCTGAGCCTCTGAATACGGCTGCGGCGTCCAACTAAGGACCAATGTCAAACTGGCAAGGCGGCCGACAGTCGCCTTGCCTCTTACATTTGACGCCTCTGCTTTTGGGCGGAACGAAAGGCGCAATTCCACCCCGATTTGAACAGGTTGCCCAATGACTGGTTTGTCCATTGAAAACATATCTATGCGGTTCGACCTGCCCAACGGTTCCTCGGTGCAGGCGCTCAAGGACGTCACGCTGCACCTGAAAGAAGGGGAACTGATGAGCGTGCTCGGCCCTTCAGGCTGCGGCAAGACCACCCTTCTCAATATCTTGGCGGGGTTTCTGGCACCCACCGAAGGCAAAATTGTGATGAACGGCCACGAAGTGCATGGTCCGGACGCCGAAAGGGGCATGGTCTTCCAGCAAGGCGCCCTGTTCGAATGGATGAGCGTGCGCGACAATGTCGGCTTCGGCCCCTCCATGAAGGGCATGCCGAAACTCGACAAGGCCGAGATCGTGGATCACCTCCTTGATGTCGTGGGTCTGCAGGATTTCAAGGAAAAGGCCGTCTATGAGCTCTCCGGCGGCATGCAGCAGCGTGTGGCGCTGGCGCGATGTCTGGCGAACGATCCTGATGTCATCCTGATGGACGAACCGCTGGGCGCGCTTGACGCGCTGACGCGGGAAAAAATGCAATCCCTCGTCCTCAAACTCTGGAAAGAGACCGGCAAGACGATCATTCTGATCACCCACTCCGTTGAAGAAGCGCTTCTGTTGGGCGAACGCCTGCTGGTGATGGCACCCCGTCCCGGGCGCATTCACAAAGAGTACCGTCTTCCCTTTGCAGATTTGGGCGTCGGCGCGGATCTGCGCGAAGTCAAGAAACACCCTGACTACGCGCCAACCCGAGAGGAAATTCTCAACATGATCTGGAACATGGAAGAAGAGATCATGGGTCGGACGGAGGCAGCAGAATGATCCCCTTTCTGATATATGTCGCAATCTTTGTTGGCTCGTTCTTTGTCGTGAAATACATCGTCAAGACCGCCAGCCGCAGCGACTACACTTCTCTGAAAACAGTGACGTTTGGGGACGAGAGCGCGGTCGTCTCGGACCGCACGGCCAGTGTGATCTCGGTCATCTCGCTCTTCGTGCTGTGGGGCATGTTCACCGGATCGGCATGGCTGCCCGGTTTCATGCACGCGCCCGGTCCCTTTGAGGGCACAACCAGTTTCGAGTACACGGTTCAGACGCCCGACGGCGAGCAGGACACTGCAACGGTGACAGTCATCGTGCATCCGATCGATCAGGAGGTCGATGCGCCGGAGGTCGAGCCTGGTGACGGCTGGGCCAAAAATGACAGCGTGGCCATTGGTATGTGGCGCAGTGGTCTGATCCGGGTTGATCGGAACGATGAACAGGGTCGCGGCGAAGGTGCTGAGGTGATTGCCATCAACGGCGAACCGATTGCGCCGGGCGGTTCCGTGCGCACGGAGAACGGCACTGTCACGCTATCTGACAAGGGCACACCAAACTTCGCACCTGACCGCGGCTGGCAGATGGAGCCAATCTGGCTGCCGGCGCCGGAGGACGTGGTCAAACGACTGGGTACCATTGCGTCCGAAGGCTTCCGCGGCAGCACGCTTGCAGAGCATCTGGGATACTCCTTGTTCCGCGTAATCGCCGGTTTCTTCTTTGGCGCTTTGGTCGGCATCCCCTTGGGCTACGCCATGGGTCTTTCAAACTGGTTCCGGGGCTGGTTCGACCCGATCGTGGAATTCATGCGTCCGGTGCCGCCTCTGGCGTTGATCCCGCTTGTGATCATCTGGGCTGGCATTGGGGAGGGTGGCAAGATCATCCTGTTGTTTCTCGCAGCCCTTTGGATCATGGCCATCGCTGCACGTTCCGGTGTCTCCGGGGTGAAAATATCGAAGGTGCACGCGGCCTATTCTCTTGGCGCCAGCAAGTGGCAGATCATGCGCTACGTGATCATTCCAAACTCGCTGCCGGAGATCTTCACCGGCGCACGGGTTGCCATGGGGGTCTGTTGGGGAACGGTTGTGGCCGCAGAGCTTGTGGCTGCTGAAAAAGGCGCTGGCATGATGATCATGGTAGCATCACGGTTCCAGAACACGGACATCGTGATCATGGGCATCATCCTGATCGGGGTCATCGGCTTCGGGATCGACATGCTGATGCGCTGGGCGGAACGTCTGCTGGTGCCCTGGAAAGGCAAAGGCTAAGCATCCATCCCACTCGATCGTCTTAGCCTTCTGGCAGGGCGTCGGCGATAGACTCTGAAAAAGATCGGCTCCGTCACACTGCTGTCGGAGCCATTCATTTTGTCCCGTGGCTTTGGCGCTGTTTCCGGAGCCGAGACTCCGGCGAATACAACGGTCGCGCGCCGCGGCGCTCACGCTTGTTCGCATGGTCCAGACGGTGTCTTAGAACGCGCTTGACCTCAACCATGGTTGAGAAACTACACGTGTCTGAGTCGTAGAGTGTCAACGCATATGGGAGACAGCGGAAGAAATGGACCTGCATGCCTATCTGAACAGAATTGATTATTCGCAACCCCTTCGCCCGGATCGCCGCACGCTTGATGCATTGGTGATGGCGCAGTTGCAGGCGGTTCCATTCGAAAATCTGGACCAACAAATGGGCGTCGATGTGTCGACCGATTTGGAACGCGTCTACGACAAAATCGTCCTTCGGCGACGCGGCGGTTGGTGCTTTGAGCTCAACGGTTTGTTCGCGTGGCTTTTGAGTGAGATCGGTTTTGAGGTGTCAAAACTCGCTGGATATGTCGGGCCAGAGAGACCCAGTCCCGAAGCTGACAGCGATCATATGTTGTTGATGGTTGAATGCGACGGGCCGTTGCTTGTCGATGTCGGGTTTGGCGGCGGACCCAATGGGCCGGTGTCTTTGCGGCCCTGCACGGTGGCTCAGGCGCCTTATGTCATCTCTGTGAGCGATGAAGGCGATGGTTGGTACAAATATTCAGAAACCGCCGACGAAAGCGTGGGGTCTTACTGGTTCACTCTGGACACCGTGGAGACCAGCCACTTTGCGCCGGAAAATCACCGGCTGCAGACCGATCCGAACTCGTCGTTCCGGCGCACACTGACAGCGCAACGGCGCCTGAAGAACAGTCACACAGCCTTGCGCGGGCGTGTCCTTAAGACGATCGATGAAACCGGCACCCGAACCAGAGTGTTGCCAGACGAAGGCGCTTTGGTTGAGTGCCTGTCGAATGACTTCCGTCTGGATGTTCCCCAAATCTCAAAGTGTTGGCCTTCTGTCAGGCGGCGCCATGAAGAGTTGTTTGGAACCAAGGTCTAGCGTCCGGCTGATCGCGCCCTTGATTTCTCGGCTGCGCCATCCAAAGCTACACACCTTTTTGACGAGAGGACCCGTGCCATGCCAACCGATCTGCGGGGAGTGATCCCTTATCTGCCGTCTCCATTGCATGCGGACGGTCGCATAGATGAAGCTGCGTTGAGCAGGCTCGTGGACCACTTGATTGTGCAAGGGGTGCATGGGGTCACGCCGCTGGGGTCGACGGGTGAGTTTGCGTATCTCAACAGCCATCAACGCGACGTTGTGGTTGGCACAACGATCACCGCCGCCAAAGGCCGTGTGCCGGTGATCGCGGGTGTCGCCTCGACAACAACAGCGGATGCCGTTGCGCAGGCCAGGCGCTATGCCGATATGGGTGCCGACGGGATTCTGGCCGTTCTGGAGGCGTACTTCCCTGTCTCCGAGGCAGGCGTGATCGCCTACTTCACGGCAATCGCCGATGCGACAGACCTTCCGGTTACGCTTTACACCAACCCGAATTTCCAACGCTCGGACCTTAGCCTCGCCGCTATCCGCACGTTGTCCAAACATCCCAACATTTGTTTTCTAAAGGACGCCTCAACCAATACCGGAAGGCTGTTGAGCGTGATCAATGATGTCGGGGATGATCTTGGGGTTTTTGCGGCCTCCTCACATATCACGGCGGCGGTGATGCTGATCGGCGGGCGTGGCTGGCTGGCAGGGCCCTCCTGTCTTGTACCGTCGCAAAGCGTTGCTCTATACGATTTGTGTATGTCCGGGGACTGGGATGCGGCGATGGCGCTCCAACGCAAGCTCTGGGGCGTGAACCAGGTCTTTGCGCGCTACAATCTGGCGGCGGCGGTGAAAGCCGGGCTGCGGTTGCAGGGATTTGACTGCGGTGAACCGGCGCCCCCACAGTCGGCCGTCCCGCCAGATGGGGTTGAGGAAATCCGGAAGGTCCTGACCCAGGTGGGCGCGTTGCCGTAGGGCGGAGGCGTTGAGCGATTGCTCGCCCTATTGTCTGTCGATTTGAGTAAAGAACGATTGAGTGCCAGGTATCTTGATCCTTGGAATCCTTCTAACCCGCTGAATTCGCGTTATCCGATATCAAAATGAAACACAGGTTTGATCTGTAAACGCGGTTTTTCCTCGATCTGCCGCTCAAACTGGTCTCACTAAGGGGGAGCAGCGCGGACAAGGCCTCCCTTGGATTCTGCTCCATCAATGTCACGTTTCACTTTGAGGCGGTGTCGCCAGCGCTGTTTCCAACTCGACACTCAAACTTGCGGCCAAATCGAAAAACCGTCGTCGCACGGTCTCGGCGTAGGGATTGGCCTTCTCAATCGCGTCGAACACCTCTGGCGCATCATGCTGAACCATGGATATCGCCTCAGACAACAGGTCAAAGCTCTTCGTTGTCATGCGTGTTGGCAGCGGTCCCATTCTCAGCAGCACTTTGGCGATGAGGTGCGTGAGCCCCTGGACAACGGCTGCTTCCTGGTCGTGATCGTCTGGGGTCGTCATGATGACGGTCAGACCCAGAGTCTTGCGCAAGAAAGCGGCTAGCCTGGTATGTTGTCTTCCCCGAATGGGGCAGATCGCAATTTTCAGACCCTCAATACCGGTCGTGGCGCTCTGAGGGCCGAACAAGGGGTGCGTCGCTACGATGTCGACATGGTTCGGCAGCCGCCGCCGCATGATTTCGGACGGGATGACTTTGACCGAGCCAACGTCGACAATCAGAGCGCCGGGTTTACACGAAACCGCGATCTCGCTGACGAGCTGTTCAAATGAGGACACAGGTGCCGCAATGAGAACCACGTCAGCCTGCGAGACTGTGTGCAATGAAGACAGACGCACTCCGAGTTGCTTTGCGACCGCGGCAACCTCCAGGGATGGATCGTACGCCGTTACTTCGAAATGCTGGCCGAGATGCAGGGCTGCCAGTTGCCCGAACGCACCAAACCCCACGATGCCGAGCGACGTGTTTTGACTTTTGCTGTTGTTGTTCATTTTTCGACCTTTGAGTTTGCCGCCCGGCACAAGGTCGATATGAGGTTGACCGCTGTCAGGGGCAGCGGAAAACCAATGATGAATGACCCGCAGCTATAGAAGCTGAGGATAATAGTCCTGCGATGCGAAGAACGAGTTCACCATGGCGGCAGCGATAGGGCACTTAGGAGAACAAAGTCAACGACATTGCGGCCTAGCAGCCATTGGCTGTGGGGCAGCATTCTGGAGGTATGGGTCCGTTTGACAGAATTGCCGCGGGTACGACGAAAGTCTGGTTTTCCCGATTGCGTCAGAGATTTCGCCCGAATGAGGCAGTCTATCTGGGGGCTCGCACCAAAAGCGCTGCCCTTGGGGCCAAGATGTACAGTCGAATTAAGGGGTAAAGTGGTGGAGCCTAGCGGGATCGAACCGCTGACCTCCTGCATGCCATGCAGGCGCTCTCCCAGCTGAGCTAAGGCCCCGAACCGTGGATCGTCGTTTAGGCAACACGCCGAGCGAGTTCAAGCGAAAAAGTCACCCTGACGTGTCTGGGTACCTGGCGCGGACGACATCGCAGCCGCGCCAGACGTTCAGATGTCTTCGTCTTCAGAGGCAACGTCCGCGATTTCGTCAAGCGAGACGTTGTCATCCTCGTCGTCGTCTTCCAGAACGTCATCGCCCAGATCGACATCAACGTCGTCATCGTCTTCCAGAACGACTTCTTCTTCGGCCGCATCAGCTGCCTTGGCCTTGGTTGTCGCCGCATCCTCTGCGTCGGCGGCAATCATCCGGCTTTTGCCGGTCTCCATCTCGACCACCTCTCCCGTATACGGGCTGACGATCGGGCTTTTGTTCAGGTCATAAAACCGCTTGCCGGTGGTCGGGCAAAGGCGTTTTACACCCCATTCTTCCTTGGGCATGTGAAATCCCTTGATTATCTGGTGAGTCGGAACGATTCAGGTCACGTGCCATATGCTCCGGGCACTGTAAAGTCTTTAGCCCACGGGGATGCGCGATGACAGAGACAGTCCTGCCCGGAACACCGCCAGTGGCGCTGCTCTTACGCAGATCCCCACGTGCCAAGCGCATCAGTCTTCGCGTCTCTCAACTGGACGGCCGCGTCACGCTGACACTGCCAAAAGGCGTGAATGAGACCGAGGCGTTGGATTTCGCCCGCAGCAAGGAAGACTGGATCAGACGGCATCTGTCTGAGCGACCTCAGAACACCTCAATCTCATATGGCGTGGTCTTGCCCATCGAAGGGCAGGCGCGTCGCATTGTCCCCGCCGACGGGGCGCGAGTCAAAATCAGTGAGGACGAAATTGCCGTGCCAGATCGCGGGATGGCGGCGCGCCTCAAAGCTCATTTGCGGGAATTGGCACGCGTGCGACTGAGCGCGGCGTCCGACCATTTTGCAGAAAAACTCGGGCGCTCCTATGCCCGGATCACCCTGCGCGACACCCGCTCGCGATGGGGATCCTGCTCGTCGCAGGGTGCGCTGATGTATTCCTGGCGGCTGATCCTCGCCCCGGCGGACGTGCTGCAATACGTCGCCGCGCATGAGGTTGCGCATCTGTCCGAAATGAATCATTCGCCGGCGTTCTGGCACGAAGTAGAGCGGATCTATGGACCCCACGAAGCGCCGCGCCGGTGGCTTCGGCACGAGGGTGTAGCGTTGCACCGCTATGACTTTGGCAATTGACCTTGCTCAGATGTGATCACAAGGTGCTTTCATGATGATCAATCCGCGTCCGGGTGATGCGACCACAGCGGCGCATGACCGCGTCTATCGTGCCCTTCGCACCCGAATCATGCATGGAGAAATTGCCCCCGGGCAGGCGCTGACGCTGCGCGGGATTGGCAAGGAGTTTGGCGTCTCTATGACGCCGGCTCGTGAAGCGGTGCGGCGGCTGGTCGCGGAAGGCGCACTTTTTCTGTCAAGTTCCGGGCGGGTGTCCACACCCGAACTCAGCAACGAACGGATCGAAGAACTGGCGGCGCTGCGGTCTCTGATCGAGGTCGAGTTGGCAAGCCGCGCATTGCCGCGGGCGCATATTGCGTTGATTGACCGGCTTCAGGCGATCAATCTCACGATTGCGGACACGATCGGCAGCCGGGACGCGGTGGGCTACATCCGCAGCAACCTGGAGTTTCATCGCACCTTGTATCTTCGGGCGCAGGCGCCAGCGATGCTGGCGATGGCTGAGACAGTGTGGCTGCAAATGGGTCCAACCATGCGGGCGCTTTATGGCCGGTTGGGGCGCACCGAGCCGCCGCATTTTCACAAGCTCATCATTGCGGCCCTCAAGGCCGGGGACGAGCCCGGTCTGCGACTGGCGGTGAGGTCCGATGTAACACAGGGCCTGCGCATGCTGGTCAGCTGAGATCACGGCCTATTCGGTTGCCCTTTGTCCATCCTGCGCCATAGTCTGATCCCAGATAATGGGAGTACCAAACAATGACACAGACAACACGTCGTGGCGCGCTGGGTCTGCTGGGGGGCGCAGCTGCCCTCCCCATGCTGGGCCAACCCGCGCTGGCGAACACAAAGATCACGGTCGGCGCCCTTCGCTTCACCAGCCATGCGGCCAGTTTCGTGGCCTATGAGAAGGGATACTTCACGGACGAAGGGCTGGACGTTGAATTCCGGTTCTTCGAGGCCGCCCAGCCTATGGCTCTGGCGATTGCTTCGGGGGATGCTGACTTCGGCGTCACGGCCATTTCCGGCGGATTGATCAGCCTGGCAGACAAGGGGGCTGCAAAGGTGATTGGCGGTGCACTTCGCGAAGAACAGGGAATCGATGGGCAGAAAATTCTTGCCTCCGATGCCGCGTTCCAGGCGGGGCTGACCAGCCCTGCGATGATGGACGGCAAGAAGTTCGCTGTGACACAGGCCGGTTCGTCGTTCCACTACATGGGGTCCAAGATCGCCCGCGCGGAAGTGGTGGATGTCAGCTTTGTTCCCTTGCAAAAGGTGGGCGCCATCATTGGGGCCATGAAATCCGGTCAGGTTGATGCGTGGTCGATTGTGCCCCATATCGCCAAACCGCTGGCCGCATCGGGTGCGGTGCATATCATTGGCAATGTTGCGGATTTCATCCCGAACTATCAGGTCACCACAATCTTCACCTCTGCAGTCACGGCACAGACCGAGCGGGCAAAGTCTACTGCATTCCTGAAGGCCTTCTCGCGCGGGGCGGCGGATTTCAATGCAGCACTGGTCGACAAGACTGAAGGGGACGAAGCGGCCGACGAGATGGTGCAGCTGATCCACAAGTACGTCTACACCGACAGGCCATACGACAAGGCAAAGCCCTCGATCGTGAACGGCGCCATGCGGATCAGCCCGGATGCGGCGCTGAACATGGCCTCGATTGCGGATCAGGTTCAGTGGTTCCAATCTGAAGGACTGATCAAGGACACGATCACCACAGAGACGCTGGTTGATCGGTCGTATGTCGAAACGATCTGAACGCAGGGGGCCGGGTAACCGGCCCCGTCGCCTGTGGACCTGATTCTGGATCATCTGACGCACCGCTATGGTGACATGACCGTGCTGGAGGATGTGTCTTTTCGCATTCCTGCCGGTGAGATCGTCTGTGTCATAGGACCCTCAGGTTGCGGCAAGTCCACGCTGTTGCGGCTGATTGGCGGTTTGGAGCAGCCTGGCGCAGGGCAGGTGCTGCAGGTTGGAGAGCCACCAGCGGGCTGTCTCAATCCCCTCACATATGTTTTCCAGGATTTTGCGCTTCTGCCGTGGCGGACGGTGTCGGGGAATGTCTCCCTCGTCCTCGAGGATCACCCGGTTTCGGGGTCAGAGCGAACGCGGATCATTTCGGATGTGCTGGACCGCACAAAGCTCTCCGATTTTGCCGACGCCCTGCCCAGACAGCTCTCGGGCGGTATGAAGCAGCGGGTGGCGATCGCGCGCGCGTTGGCGGTGAATCCGGCCGTGATGTTGCTGGATGAACCGCTTTCCGCACTTGATGCGCAGACCCGCGAACTGATGATGGAGGATTTGGTGGGGCTTTGGGCGCGTGCGCCCTTCACGGGCGTGTATGTGACCCACAATTTGGCGGAAGCTGTCCGTCTTGGTCACCGCATCGTTGTCCTGTCCCGCAGGCCAGGGCGGTTGCGTGACATAATCGAGATCGACACGCCGTTGACCGAAAGGCGGGCCGGAGATCCGGCACTCGAAGCTATTCAGGCAAGGCTCTGGGCACTGATGAGGGACGAAGCCATGGCGGCGGAACTGGAGCTGGTGGATGTCTGATTCCGCCCGCCCGGTTCCTTATCGCGGCGGCGGTTTCCGTCCGAGCGCGCGGCGCGGCATCGGTCTGGCCATTTTCGTCCTGATCCTGCTGATTGTTGAATGGGGCACGCGGAGTGGCTGGATTTCCAACCTGACGCTGCCGCGCCCGTCCGATGTCGGTCGAACGCTCTATGAGTTGTGGCAGTCGGGTATGCTCTGGACTCATCTGGTCCCGTCGGTGACGCGGTTGATCGTCGGCAGTTTCTTGGGCGTGACCACCGGCATCGCGGTTGGTGTCATGATCGGATTGTTCAGCTACGTTCGGGCGGGTCTCGTCCCGCTCGTCGCCGCGATCTTTCCGATCCCGAAAATCGCATTGCTGCCGCTTTTCGTCATCTGGTTCGGCATTGATGAAGGGTCCAAATACGCGCTGATTGCGTTGGGGACCTTTACGCCCACAGTGGTGGCAACCTACGGCGCAGTCGACAATGTTGACCGGACGCTGGTGCGGATGGGGCAGAGCTTTGGTCTGAGCTGGTCCAGCATCGTGCGCAAGATCGTGTTGCCCGGTGCCTTGCCGGGGATTTTGTCCGGTTTGCGCGTCTCCATCGCGATCGGGATCATTCTGCTGGTCGCTGCGGAGATGCTGGGCGCTGAATACGGCATTGGCGCCTACATTCTGCAGGCCGGCTCGCTCTACGACCTGGAACGGCTGTTTGCCGGTGTGGTGATCCTGTCCTGTCTCGGTGTGCTGACCAGTTGGCTCATTGGCGTGGCAGAGAAGCACCTATTGCGCTGGCGCACCTGACGCCGCCACGAACCTTTCGCGGCCTGTCCTGAGATCAGGCGGCCAGCCCCTGGTTCCCCATCTCTAGGTACTTGCGGCGCCGGTCAGCGATCAGTTGATCCGGGTCCTTGTCGTCCAGTTCTTCCAGCATCCCGGCGATGGCTCTGCCCACACGCTCTTTGGTCGTTTCGACGTCGCGATGTGCGCCTCCGAGCGGCTCTTCGACAATCCTGTCAACGACGCCGAGTTTGTAGAGGTCCTGTGCCGTCAGCCGCAGCGCCTCGGCGGCCTCGCGCATTTTCTCTGCGTCTTTCCAGAGGATCGAGGCACAACCTTCCGGGCTGATCACGGAGTAAATCGAATGCTCCAGCATCGCCACCCGGTTGGCGGTGGCAAAGGCAACCGCGCCACCAGAACCGCCCTCACCGATCACCACGCTGACCAGCGGCACACCGATCTGCAGGCAGGTTTCGGTTGCCCGCGCGATCGCCTCGGACTGCCCGCGTTCTTCGGCCCCTTTGCCCGGATAGGCGCCGGGTGTGTCGACCAGCGTGATCACGGGCAGGCCAAAGCGCCCGGCCAGTTGCATTAGCCGGATTGCCTTGCGGTACCCTTCGGGACGCGCCATCCCGAAATTGCGCTCGATCCGCGATTTAGTGTCGTTGCCCTTTTCGTGGCCGATCACCACAACAGGACGGTCATCGAACCGCGCCAACCCGCCCAGAACGGCATGATCGTCCGCAAAGTTTCGGTCCCCGGCCAGCGGCGTATAGTCATTAAACAGGGCCTTGATGTAATCACCGCTGTGGGGGCGTTCCGGATGCCGGGCCACCTGGCACTTCCGCCAGGGCGTCAAATCCTTGTAGAGGTCGCTCAGCAAGGCGGAGGCTTTGGCATCCAGCGCGGCGGCCTCGTCGGTAACATCCATCTCCTCGTTCGCGCGGGCGAGCGCCCGCAATTCCTCGGCCTTGCCTTCGATCTCGGCGAGGGGTTTTTCGAAGTCCAGATATTGCGTCACGCGATGCTCCGTTCAGGCTGCGCGCGATGTATGCCATTCATGGCGCGATTTGCAAACAGATCGCGTTGGCGCGGCCATTGTTTCCGTTTGGGAAACTAACCGGAACAAAGGGTTTGAATCCTTGCGTTCTATGAGTGCGGCGCTACAAACAACTCAAGGGATATGGTTAGTAGGGACAACTTTAAGATGTTAAATTTCGCAAAGATCGGTGGAATGGTGGCAGGTGGCGTGCTGGCGTTGGCCGGCGCCGCTTCGGCTGGCACGATCACCCCTGACGTGATTTTCGGAACCGGAAATGCCAATGGCGGGTTTACGATTGCCAGTTCGGGCAACCTGGAGCTTGGCCTGCGCGCCAAATTGCGTTACGACAGCACGTCCGGTTGTGCATCTTTTGGGTGCCCCCAGAACGTGTTCAATCAGTCAGGGAGCACATATTCGTTTGCATCCGTGGACGGGAACCCTCCACCCGATCGCGCCATGTGGAACTTCGAGTGGGGCATAAACACGGACATCACGGGCGACGACAACAATGGGTATGTTGCCTTTTTGGATGACTATTTCTACGAGCTATCGATTGACATTGATCCGACGGCTGGGACCTCGTTTCTGACGTATGATCCGCTGAATGATCCTTTGGTTAACTACTACACCGGGACAAATAGCACCCCAAATGGTGGGGGTACGCTGGTTTTCAGCGGCGAAAACCAAAGTGCAAGCAATGTGGCCCAGCAGTCTGTCAACTATGGCTTTTTTCCCGTGCCGGGAATTCCGCTGGGCAGTGGTCAGTTCACCATCAGCTTGGCTGCGTTCGACCGGACTGGACAAGTCGCCAGCACCAGCATCGACGTGATTGTGGACGCCCCTGCGATCCCACTGCCCGCCGGATTGCCCTTGCTGCTGGGCGCGTTTGGCGGGCTTGCCCTGTTTCGCCGCAAGCGTCGCACCTGAGCAGTCCAAGACGGATCGAAATTTTGAGGGGCCCGCCAATGGCGGGCCTTATCCGTTTCAGGCCCAGAGCACAGGGACGAGGGAGGCCACGAGCAGCGCGGCCATCACCCAGTTGAACGCCACCAGACGCGCGTGGCTGGTCAAAAATCGGTTCATTTGCCGGCCCAGAAAACACCACGTGCTCATGGATGGCAGGTTGATTGCGCCAAACACAGCGGCGACCAGCAACACCATCCCCGCAGTCTGATAAGGCGTGTAGGCACTGATCGCGGTCACCGCCATTGTCCAGGTCTTGGGATTGACCCACTGAAACGCAGCGGCCTGAAGGAACGTCATGGGCGTTCCTACCGCTCCGGTTGTTGTGGGCGGTGCGGCGTTGGCGATCTTCCACGCGAGGAACAAGAGGTAAATAACGCTGATGATTTTCAGAAACGTGTAGGTCTGCGGCCAAGCCTCGAACACCTGAACCAGGCCAATCCCCACAATGATCACCATGAAGACAAAGCCCGACGAGATCCCCAGCATATGCGGGACCGTCCTTTGGAACCCGAAATTTGCCCCGGACGCCAACAGCATGAGGTTGTTCGGCCCCGGTGTTATGGACGACACAAAGGCAAAAAGCGCCAGCGCCGCGAGAAGTTCATAGGTCATGCGCGCAACCATTGCGCAGTTACGGCGCCATGAAATTGCTTTTCACTGAAAAAGACGGCAAAGCTTGCAACAAATGTTGGAACTAGACGACATCAGTCGCCGAATATTGCGTGAGCTGAGTGCCGACGGGCGCATCAGCAATCTGGAACTGGCGGATCGCGTTGGGTTGTCGCCGTCGGCCTGTCTGCGCCGGGTGCAGGACCTGGAGCGGCGCGGTGTCATCTCCGGTTATCGTGCCGTCCTCGATCGCGACGCGCTTGGACTGGGTTTTGTTGCCTATCTGGGCGTCGGCCTGAACGAGCATACCAAAGCCGCGCAGCTGGCGTTTGAGCGCGCCATCGCGCAGGCGGAAGAGGTTGTGGAATGCCACAACACCACCGGAACCATCGAATATCTCTTGCGCGTCGAATGCGCCGATCTGGCGCGGTACAAGCACTTCCATACGGACGTCTTGGGCACGCTGCCGCAGGTGAGCGCCATCACGACCTATGTCGTGATGGGCAGTCCCAAAGACAAACGCGCCTGAACAGAGTTCAGCCGACAGGGATTTAACCGGCGATCATCTCGGATTGGCGCACGATCACCTCGGCTTGTTTGATCGATGCGATGTCGACCAGACGTCCTTTGTAGACCGTTGCGCCCTCGCCATTGGCCTTGGCGGTCTCCATTGCTGCCAGGATTTCGCGGGCTTCGGCCACGGCAGCTTCGGACGGTGTGAACACCTCGTTGGCCAAATCGACCTGCTTGGGGTGGATTGCCCATTTGCCCACCATTCCCAGCGTTGCCGACCGCAAGGCCTGTGCCCGGAACCCGTCGTCATCGCTGAAATCACCAAAGGGCCCGTCCACCGGCAGAACCCCATGGGTGCGACAGGCGGCGACGATCGCAGCCTGCGCCCAGTGCCATGGGTCGGACCAGTGTTTCTCGCCCTCATGCAGCATGTAGTAGTTTTCCTGCGTGCCACCGATCCCGGTGGTCTGCATGCCCATGGATGCTGCAAAATCCGCCGCACCAAGGCTCATGGCTTCCAGTCGCGGAGAGGCTGCTGCGATTTCCTCCACATGCGAAATGCCGGCTGCACTTTCGATGATGACTTCGAAGGCCAGTCGCTTGCCGCGCCCTTTGGCGGCTTCGATCGAACTCACCAGCGCGTCGACAGCATAGATGTCTGCGGCGCACCCCACTTTGGGAATCATGATCATGTCGAGACGTTCGTCGGCCTGTTCCATCAGGTCGACCACGTCACGATACCAGTAGGGGCTATCCAGCCCATTGATCCGAACGCTGAGGGTTTTGTTGCCCCAGTCAACATCCCGGATGGCGTCAATCACGTTCGCGCGGGCGCTGTCCTTGTCAGAGGGGGCGACCGAATCTTCAAGATCCAGGTTGATCACATCCGCCGCACCCGCTGCCATTTTCTCAAAGATGGCCGGTCTGGACCCGGGCCCAAACAGTTGGCATCGATTGGGGCGCGCGGGCGGGGCGGGCTGTAGGCGGAAACTCATGGATCACTCCTCCGGGAAAGGAAATTACGTTTTTGCCGACCTTTGGGTTATGGAATTGCGCCATGACTCGCAAGGGTGATTTCGCACTTGCAGCAATTCTGAGTGGTGGCGTCCTTCTCATGTCGGCTTTTCGGAGGGCGGCGGTCCGGTCTCGCTCTTACGAGGCGCTCAGGACCGAAAGCGTCCTCACGCCACAGGGCCCGTTGAATCCGTCATGTTGACGCCTGAACTGGGCAGACTTTCCCGGCGAAGCGGGTTGGATTCGGACGACTTCTGTCATCGCACGCACGATTCTTCGGCAAATTGCGATCTCAGCCGAACAAACTTGCGCCTTTTCTGGCCATGACATGTGATTATGCGACATATTTTGGTGTGAACTCTGTATGCTGCCGCGACTTGTCTGAAGGGGATGCGCCATGATCGAAACTCCATACCTTTTGTTTCTGGGTGATGCGCCCGACCAACTGGCCGCCAAGGTCGCACAAGGCATCAAGGATTGGAGACCGCAGAACGCGGTGGGCCAGTTCCGCTTGCCCGGATGTGGCGCCGATGTCGGTCTGACAGACATGACCTTGACCGAAGGCATGGAGGCGGGGGCCAGAACACTGGTCATTGGTGTGGCCAATCGCGGCGGCGTCATCTCTCAGGCGTGGAAGGATGTTCTGATCGAAGCGCTGGAAATGGGTTACGATCTGGCGTCTGGGCTGCACAATCTGCTGCGAGACGAACGTGACCTGTCGGCAGCAGCACAGATGCATGGTGGCAGCCTGCACGATGTGCGCGTGCCCACAGACGCCTATCCGATTGCCAATGGCAAGAAGCGCAGCGGCAAACGTGTTCTGGCGGTTGGAACCGATTGCTCGGTTGGCAAGATGTATACCGCCATGGCGATGGACGCAGAGATGCAAAAGCGCGGCATGAAGTCGACCTTCCGCGCCACAGGGCAGACTGGCATTCTGATCACGGGCCACGGCGTGCCGCTGGATGCCGTGATTGCAGATTTCATGGCCGGCGCGGTGGAGTATCTGACACCGGAGAACGATCCCGATCACTGGGACCATATCGAGGGGCAGGGGTCGCTCTTTCATGTGTCATATTCGGGCGTGACAATGGCGCTGATCCATGGCGGGCAGCCCGATGCACTGGTTTTGGCCCACGAACCGACCCGTTCACATATGCGCGGACTGCCGGACTACGCGCTGCCGTCGCTGGAGGCATTGCGCGACACCGCATTACCAATGGCGCGGATCGCCAACCCGGCTTGCCAAGTGGTTGGCGTGTCGGTGAATACTCAGCATTTCAGCGAAGAAGAGGCCGTGGCCTACCTTTCCGAAGTAGAGGCACGCATGGGCCTTCCGACCATCGATCCGTTCCGGCAAGGTGCTGGGCGGCTGGTGGACGCGCTGGCCGCTCTCTGACCGGCGGGTGGTGTTAACCATGCTCAGGCAACAAAGGATGGCCGGCTGTGCAGATTGAAGTATCGCGCGACATCTTCAAACTGGCTCAGGTGTTTACCATCAGCCGCGGGTCGCGGACCGAGGCGCAGGTTCTGACTGTTCGCATTCGTGACGGAGCACATCAGGGTTGGGGCGAGTGTGTGCCGTACGCGCGCTACGATGAAACCCTGGACTCTGTGACGGCTCAGATAGAGAGCTTGCCGGATGACATCTCCCGCGCAAACCTTCCGGAGCTGTTGCCGGCCGGGGCGGCGCGAAATGCGGTGGATTGCGCGCTGTGGGATCTCGAAGCCAAGCGCGCGGGCAAACGCGCCTGGGACCTGGCAGGCCTTCCCGTTCCGGGACCTGAGATCACGGCCTACACCCTGTCGCTGGATAGCCCGGAAAACATGAAGGCGCAGGCCGCGCAGAATGCGCATCGACCGCTGCTCAAGATCAAACTTGGCACGCCGGATGATATGCCCCGGCTTGAGGCCGTGCGGGCCGGCGCCCCGCAATCGCGCATCATCGTGGATGCCAATGAGGGGTGGACCGGCGGCGTCTATGCCGATCTTGCCCCGCATTTGGTGCGTTTGGGCGTTCAGATGGTGGAACAACCGCTTCCGGCCGGTGACGACGATGCGCTGATCGGGATGGAACGCCCTGTGCCAGTTTGCGCGGATGAGTCCTGCCATGACCGCGCAGACCTGCCGGCACTCAAAGGCAAGTACGACATGGTCAATATCAAAGTCGACAAAACCGGGGGTTTGACCGAGGCGCTGGCCTTGCGCGACGCGGCGCTGTCCGAGGGGTACGAGATCATGGTGGGCTGTATGGTTGGCTCATCGCTCGCCATGGCGCCGGCGACGCTTGTGGCGCAGGGTGCGGCTGTGGTTGATCTGGATGGGCCGCTGCTGCTGGCCGAAGATCGTGCCGCTCCGCTGGTTTTTGATGAGGCCGGCGTTCACCCACCAACGTCAGCCCTTTGGGGATGAGCCCCACCGCGATCATCTATGACTGCGAGTTCGCGACAGCTCCGGGTGCGCCACAACGCTTTTGGTGCGGGCCGACAGATCCCGATCCGATCGTGTTCCAGATTGGTGCGGTGCGGCTCTCGATGGAGGCGCCTTACGACGCGCTCGAACGTTTCGAGGTTCTGATCCGCCCGCTGGATCGCGCAGGCCGCCCATTGGACCTCCACCCGCTGAATGCCAAGCTGACTGGCGTGACCGATGACCGCTTGATGCGAGAGGGTGTGACCCTTGCTGAAGCATTGGAACGTCTGAGTGCCTTTGCAGGCCGGGACATGATGTGGGCGTGGGGCAAAGACGAATTCAATATGATTGCCATCAGCTGCTATGTGGCTGGGATCGAGCCGCCTATTCCGGCCACGCAGTTCGGCAACGCGCCCGAGCTTTTCATGGCCGCAGGGGTACCGCTTGATGTCATTCATGAATTGCGCAGCAATACGATGCTGGCGCATTTCGGACTGAGTTTGCCAGATGCGCGCGGCCACGATGCGCTGGGCGATGCGCGCATGGTGGCCGAAGTGATCCGCCACCTTTTGAAAGAGGGCCGCCTTGATCCGGGGCTTTTGTCTATGCGCGCGCCCGGTCCTCTCTGTTAACCTATCGCCAATGCACCCCCCACTTTCGAGGAGCCTGCCATGACCCGCACCGTTTATGTCAACGGAGAGTATCTGCCTGAAACCGAGGCGAAGGTGTCAATTTTTGACCGCGGTTTCCTGATGGCTGACGGTGTGTACGAAGTGACATCCGTGCTGGAGGGTAAGCTGATCGATTTCGAGGGCCATGCGGTTCGGTTGCAGCGCTCGCTGGATGAACTGGACATGCAATCGCCGATCTCAAAAGGCGATCTGCTTGAGGTTCATCGAGAGCTGGTTCGGTTGAATGAGATCGACGAGGGCATGATCTACCTTCAAATCACGCGTGGCGCCCCTGCGGACCGGGACTTTGTCTTCCCTGACCCCGAGACGACGCCCTCGACCATTGTGCTTTTTACTCAGAACAAGCCCGGACTTGCTGATAACCCGGCGGCGAAGAAGGGTATGAAAGTGATCAGCATCGAGGACATTCGCTGGGGTCGGCGCGACATCAAGACGGTCCAGCTTCTGTATCCGTCGATGGGTAAAATGATGGCGAAGAAGGCCGGGGCTGACGATGCATGGATGATCGAGGGCGGTTTTGTCACCGAAGGCACCTCAAACAACGCTTACATCGTTAAGGGCAATCGGATCATCACGCGCCCGACCTCGAACGACATCCTGCACGGCATCACGCGGGCCGCTGTTTTGCGATTTGCGAAAGAGGCGCAGATGGAGGTCGAGGAACGGCTCTTCACGATTGACGAGGCCAAGGACGCTGACGAGGCCTTTATCACGTCGGCCAGCACCTTTGTCATGCCGGTCGTTGAAATCGATGGTGTGGCGCTGGGTGATGGCGCGCCGGGACGGGTGGTGCCCCGACTTCGCGAGATCTATCTGGAGGAAAGCCTCAAACACGCGACCTGACACATATCTGAGGGATGACATGACCGCTCTGAGCGACAAACACCTGATCGTCATTGGTGCCGGCATGGCGGGTCTGGCAGCGGGAAACGCCGCTCTCAAAGCAGGTGCTCGCGTGACCGTATTAGAAGCGCGCGATCGTATCGGTGGTCGGATTTGGACGGACCGCTCTATGGGCGTTCCGGTCGATCTGGGGGCGTCATGGATCCACAAACCCAAAGGCAACCCGATCACTGAACTGGCGGCATCTGTGAATGCCCCGCTGCATCAGACCGGTTGGTCGGACGTCGTGGGCTACACCGCCGATGGCACCCAGGTCGATCCGAAGGCATTTTGGAAAGCCATCAAACGCGTCGACCGGGTCAATGAAACCATCGAGGATGACGCGGACAGAAATCAAACAATGCACGCGGCGCTGCAAGAGTTTGGCCCCGACACCTTGTCGGACCCCTTGATGCGGGCGATCCAGGCGGTTTGGACAGAATTCGATGCCGGCGCGACCTTGAACGGTATGAGCGCCCGGCCTTACGCGGGCATGAAAGAGTTCAAGGGGACGGATGTCTTGCTGCCCGAAGGGTACGACACCTTGTTTGCGCCTTTGATCGAGGGCCTCAATCTGAAGTTGGGCGAAGTGGTTGAGAGCATCGAGTGCCGCGCAGATGGGGTGGAAATCCAGACCGGGCACCAGGGCTATGCCGCAGATTTTTGTGTTTGCACCCTTCCGATCGGTGTCCTTCAATCACGTGCGGTCAGGTTTTTGCCAGACCTGCCGCCCAGTTTGGACAAGGCCATCGACCGGATCGGATCGGGCGCCATCAACAAGGTTGTCCTGAAATTCGATCATGTCTACTGGGATGATGTACCGGGCATTTACTACGCGGAAGGGGCAGGGCGTTGGCCGCTCTACCTGAACGCCAACAAGATGCAGCCGGGTACTCCTGTGCTCGTGAACTACACCACCGGAGAACATGCGCTGGACGGCGAGACCAAAAGCGATGCCGAACTGGCCGAAGACATGATGGTGCCTTTGCGCCGGATCTATGGGGTCGGCATCCCGGATCCGATTCAGACGCTGGTCAGTCGCTGGCGCAGCGATCCGTTTGCACAAGGCAGCTACAGCTATGCCACGCCGGAAACCCGCAAAAAACACTTCCGCAGGTTCGAAACGGTCGTCGAGGACCGGCTGGCATTTGCTGGCGAGCACACCCATCACAAATACAGATCTACCGTGCATGGGGCCTATCTGAGCGGGCTGCGCGCGGTTGAAGCACTGTCATAAGCAACGCGTGGCGCATCGGCCCAACAACGCTGCAACCTGCCGCGCGGTACAGGTTCTGATTGAGAGGTTCCTGAGCGAATTTGTGCCAAAGTTGATTTGACGGGTCGTCGGCTGCATGATGTCCGGGTTCCACGAGGTACTGGACGCAGGCGCGATGCGACGTGTTCCAACTCATATCTTGAAATGGATTGCCGGGGGGCTTTTCCTTCTTCTGGCGGGGCTGACTGCCGCTTCATTTGGTAGTTTTTCCGCGCCGGTGGCTTCAGTGGCGACACCGACCAGCTCCGAAGAACCTCTCAACCACCATGTCTTGCCCCAAGTTGCTGCGCGTGCTGGCGAAGTAAGTTTCATGCAAAGTGGTGACACGCTGGATCTCTATCTCGGAAACCAGACCGAGGAGGGTGCCTGGTCTTGGAATCTGCTGCTTCGCCGGGTCACGCTGATTGATGGGCAAATCATCGGCCCCTTGCCGGGTGCGCCCGATCTGATGCTGATGAGTGCGGAAGTTGCGCTCACGGATTTGCAGCTGGGCTATCTCAGCCTCGGGCAGACGAGAGGTTTGCTCGGACTGGCCTGGCCCGAAGAAGTTTATCGCGATTCGACAACTGACAGTTACTCCCAGCAGTCCGGAAGTGCATCTGCGATGATGTCTGTGGAGTGTGTCGAGGTCTATGTTGCCGGAGGTCGGAGGATTCCCGTTTTTGGTGGCTGCGGAGCAGACAGATCAGCAGAACTTGCCCCAAAAATGCAGGAGATGATCAATCAGTTGCACCCTGCCGACCTTGCATTCAACCGGCCCGAGGAAATGCGCATCGGGTCAAGCACCGTTGTTGAGTTGGTCCTTGCACCCGAAGCGGTGGCTGGTCTGAATGCCCTGCCCGAAGGAGCGGGCGTTGAGGCGAAGGCGGCTGCCATCGGACTGACAGAAAACCGCACGGGCGAGGCAACAGTTGTCGAAGATGTCGACTATGCTTTGCGGATGCAGGCCCAACTTGCGGGACTGGACTTTCACATCGCCCCCGAAGGGCATCAGCCCCGGACGGTGCTGCCCGATAAATCCGTCAAATGGGTCTGGACGGTTGAGCCGAAAAACCCGGGGCCGGATCGTGTTCTGACCCTGACCGTCGACGCGCTGTTGGAAAGCGACGGGCAGGACCTGCCGCCGGTCCAGATCCGAACCTTTACCGAGAAGGTTCACGTTACAATTTCGGGCTGGGATCAGGCGGTGTCAGTCGCCAAGGATGCGTCCGCCCTGCACGCCGCAATTGCGGGGGTCGGTACGACCCTGATTGCGGTCGTGGGGTGGATCCTCGCGCGGCGGCGCGGACCGCAAGCCCCTGCTCCCGTTCAGGTCGTGGTCACGCACAAGACCGAAGAAGACTAGCCTTCGGTCTTTCCGACATTCTCTTCAAAGGCCTTCTCAAAGGCGGCCTGTTTTTCGGGTCCGGCTTCGGTTTGATACTTGGACTTCCATTCGGACATGGGCATCCCATAGAAGAGTTCCCGCGCTTCGTCTTTGCCCATCTCTATGCCCTTTTCGTTGGCCGCTTCCTGATACCAACGCGACAGGCAATTTCGACAGAACCCCGTCAGGTTCATCATGTCGATGTTTTGCACGTCTGTTCGGTCCTGCATCAGATGCTGACGCAGGCGGCGAAAGGCGGCGGCTTCGAGTTCCAGCTGTGTTTGCGGGTCCATGAGGTCTCCTAACATCGGGAATTGGGGGACGCGCCGATGGCGGTCAGGTTTCAGGTCAGGCGCAGGGCCAGATAGGGCGCGACGGCAAAAACAAGAACCGCAATCTTGTAGTTCGCGAGCCATTTGAAATAGGCCAGCGTCAGATCGTCTTTGGCAACACCGAACCATCGTTGATGAAGTCCGGTCAGCCAGTTCTGTGCTCCCATCAAAACCAAAGTTGCCAAGATGAGATAGGCCAGGTTCAACACCGCCATCCAACCAAAAAAAGTCGTGAGTTGGTCAATCGTCATGGCGGGCCGCAGTTGTTCTGGTTGGTCGTCACTTACGTGCAATCTGGTGAAACCCACTGAGATTCACAAGGGAACGGTGGCAAAATCCAAAACGCGCCGATGTGCAGACGCCCGGTTACAGCCCGGATTTCTCAAGAGCGGTCTGTAGCAATGGGGCAAGTCTCTCTGCCCAAGCGCGCTGCTGCTCATGATCTGCAATCAGGTCGTTGCGCAGTTCGATCAACACATTGGGACGGTTCAGGGCCGTCGCATGACGGTCGATGGAATCGCCGGGCAAATGACCTGTGTAAGGCTCGTTGTCCCCAATGCGTAGATCGCCTTCGGCCATCAGAACATCGATCAGCGGGGTAGAGAACCGTGTGTCTTCGGTGTGTAGGATGCCCACGTGCCACGGCCGCGGCGCCCGTCCCCGCAATTGCCGGGTGAAGCTGTGTACCGCGATGATGACCGTGTGTGGTAGGGCCGAGAAATGCGCCAGTTGGTCGTGGTAGGGGCGATAATAAGAGTCTAACCGGCGCGCCCGCTCGGTGGCGTCTGCATGGCGGTTGGCAGGAATGATGGACCCGTCATAAACCTTCATCAGCAATGTGGGATCGTCTTCGCCCCGGTTCGGATCGATCACGAGGCGCGAGAAGTTTGCGGCCACCACCGGCGCGTTCAGCACTTCTCCCAGATGTTGTGAAACCGCATAGGCGCCCAGATCATAGGCAATGTGCCGCTCCATGTCCTCACGCGGCAGCCCCAGGTCCCCACCATTCACGTCTGGCGGCACGGTATTGGTGGCGTGATCGCAGGTGATCAGGAAGCGGCCCGGGCGATCCGGACCATGCAAGAAAAAGGGGGTGTATGTCATGCGCCTGTGATGTCTTTGATCTTGAACGCTGCTTTAGGGCAGTTGCCGCAGAATGGGAATTGCGCCATAAGCGATTTCGGAAATGTTTGCGATAACAATTGAGGCGGGACCTGCGGCATGAGACGGCAACGCAATGTAAAGATCGTGGCCACGCTGGGACCTGCGTCCAGCAGTTACGACATGATCCGGGCTTTGCATGAAGCCGGGGCTGATGTGTTCCGCCTCAACATGAGCCATGGCAGTCATGAAGAGATTCGGGAACGTCATCGCGCCATTCGGCAAGTTGAAAAGGACCTCGATAGTCCAATTGCGATATTGGCGGACCTGCAGGGGCCAAAGCTGCGGGTTGGGGAGTTCGCAAACGGGTCAGAAGAACTGTTGGACGGCGCCAGGTTCCGGCTAGATCTCGACCCCGCGGAGGGTGACGCAAACCGCGCGTGTTTGCCCCATGCCGAGATCTTTGAGGCGCTGGAGCCAGGGGCCACTCTTTTGGTCAACGACGGCAAAATACGGCTGCGGGTAGACGGGTGCGGCGACGGCTATGCGGATTGCACGGTTTCCGCGGGCGGCGTGATTTCCGACCGCAAGGGCGTGAATGTCCCGGATGTGGTTCTGCCGCTGGCTGCGTTGTCCTCTAAAGACCGGGAGGACCTTGAGTTCGTCTGTACCCTGGGTGTCGATTGGCTTGCGCTGTCCTTTGTTCAACGTGTGGAAGACGTTGAGGAGGCCCGCGCACTGGCAGATGGGCGGGCGGCGATCCTGTCGAAGATCGAAAAGCCGGCAGCGGTTGAGCGCTTCGACGCGATCCTCGAGGCCTCTGATGGCATTATGGTGGCGCGCGGTGATCTGGGCGTGGAACTGCCGGTCCATGCCGTCCCGCCCATTCAAAAGCGATTGGTTCGCAAATGCCGTGCGGCCGCAAAACCGGTGATCGTGGCAACGCAGATGCTGGAGAGCATGATCGAAAGCCCGATGCCCACACGCGCAGAAGTTTCGGATGTCGCGACGGCGATTTACGAGGGCACCGATGCTATCATGCTGAGTGCGGAAAGCGCGGCCGGCAGTTTCCCGGTCGAGGCTGTACAAACCATGGACAATGTCGCCTCCGAGGTCGAAGCGGACCCGACCTACAGTCAGATCATTGCCGCATCGCGCAACATCAAGGGAAACAGCATCGCGGATGGGATCGTTGCCGCCGCGCGGGAAATCGCCGAGACCACTGAAATCAAGGCCATTTGCTGCTTCACCCAAAGCGGCACAACCGCATTGCTGACCGCGCGAGAGCGCCCCGGCGTGCCAATCATTGCGATGACGTCTTTGCGTGGAACCGCGCGCCGGCTTGCACTGAGTTGGGGGACAAACTGTGTGATGACGGGCGAGCTTGAGCGCTTCAAGATGGCAGTTGTCAATGCTGCACACGCTGCGCGCGCGGGCGGTTTTGCCGACGAAAATGATCAGATCGTGGTGACGGCGGGCGTTCCTTTCAACGTGCCGGGGACGACGAACATCTTGCGTGTCGCACCTTGTGACGAACGTTTGATTTTCGCGACGGACCCCGGCTAATCTGCGCAAAACCAATCGCAGCGCGAGGCCCGGGATGGACGCGGACACAATGCTGGTCGTCGGCCTGCTGGCGATTTGTTTTTCGATCCCCGCCGCCCTTTCCGCGCTTTCGGATCGCAGACGACCGACTTTTGCCGGTGTGCTCGTGCTGCTTGGGGCGGGACTTGTGGTAGTGGCTATGAACGTAAAACCTGGCGGATACACCCTGCGAGACGTTCCCGATGCGGTTTATACGGTCATCGCAAAGGTTTTGCCCTGAGAAAACACTTGCCAGTGGCGCCTGCTTTGCGTAGATGGCCGCTCTGATCGCGCGGCCGGCCAAAGTGGCATGCCGAGTCGTGCGCATAGCGACCCGCAAAGACAGGAGACGGAAATGCCCAAGATGAAGACGAAATCGAGCGCCAAGAAGCGCTTCAAAGTGACGGCGACCGGTAAGGTCATGTCCGCCCAAGCTGGCAAGCGTCACGGGATGATCAAACGCACCCGCAAGTTCATTCGCGACGCGCGCGGAACCACAACGCTGTCGGCCCCCGACGCAAAAATCGTCAAGGGCTTTATGCCCTACGACCGCTAAAAGGAGGCCAGATCATGTCCCGTGTCAAAGGTGGAACCGTCACCCACGCCCGTCACAAGAAGATCATCAAGTCTGCCAAAGGCTATTATGGACGTCGCAAGAGCTCGTTCAAAGTCGCCACGCAGGCGGTCGACAAAGCAAACCAATACGCCACGCGTGACCGCAAGCAGCGTAAGCGGAATTTCCGCGCGCTTTGGATTCAGCGGATCAATGCCGCCGTGCGCAGCCATGACGAAGCCCTGACATACAGCCGCTTCATCAACGGCCTGTCGCTGGCTGGTATCGAAGTGGACCGCAAGGTCCTGGCCGATCTGGCCGTGCATGAGCCTGAAGCATTTGCAGCCATCGTGGATCAGGCCAAAGGCGCACTGAGCGCCTAAGCGTTTCGCAAACAGACATTTCAAAAGGCCCTGCCATCCCGGCAGGGCCTTTTTTGTTGCGGTCGTTGCAGACGCCGCCTGATTGGTTGGCAAAGGGGTGCCTTCAGCACGCGCGATCCCCTAAGCTGCGAAAATCGGTATCAGTCAGAACGTCAGGATCCCTATGTCCGCGTCGCAGAGCAATTTTGGCCCATTTTCGGATTTCATCGCCTCGACGGAGGAACTCGAAGCCTTATCGGGACCCCCAATGCCGCAAATCCTGGCTAAGGAACTGACCGAGTTGGACGAGATCTGTCGCGATTTCATTGCCGCATCTCCGATGTGTTTTGTCGCGACGGCAAATCCCGAGGGTTATGTCGACCTGTCACCGCGGGGTGATCCGGCAGGGTTCGTTCGGTGTCTCAGTTCAACCTTGATCGCCATTCCCGACAGGCCCGGCAACAAGCGCATGGACACGTTTCACAATTTGCTCGCCGATCCCCGGATTGGCATTCTGTTCGTGGTTCCCGGCCGGGGGGAAACACTGCGCCTGCGAGGTGAGGCCCGGCTCTGCACGGATGAGGAACTGCTCGCTACCATGGCCGTTGGTGAGCGTGTGCCAAAACTGGCCATTCTGGTGCATGTCACGACGGCGTTCATGCATTGTCCCAAGTGCATCGTGCGGTCCCGGCTGTGGCAGCCAGAGGAATGGCAGGACACGTCAGAGTTGGCGGATATGAACGCGGCCATGGTCAAACATGCCAAGATCCCGATGACCCCGGACAAGTGGTTCCAAGAGCTCTTGGCCAAAGGGGAAATAGACCTTTACTGATCCGCCGGGTGCTTTCAGCAGGCAATTGAAAACGAAGTTTTGGGCCACTAGCCGCGGGTGGCCTTCGCCTCTTTGGCGACCTCGGGGTCCAGTGGTCTTTGCGCCAGCGCACATACCGCACCACACAGAAGGATGCCTGATGCGGCGATCAGACTGGCGCCGATATCGTTCATGGCATCGCCGATCAACCCGGCCCCCACTGGTCCCAGGGTCTGGGCCACTGCAAATGTTATGGTGAACAAACTGATCGCGCGTCCCCAGCTTTCTTGCGGCAGGTTCTGACGGGTGAAATTTGTGATCGCACCCGGCGACATGAAAACGGATGCTCCGAAAATCATGGCCGACACGATCAGGCCACCCGGGCCCGGCCAGACCACCGGCAGACTGGAGCCGATTGCGATGTTGACGAGGATCAGGGCCAAGGGAACACCGTTGGCAAACCGCGCAAACACACCGCGCCAGAGAAAAGGTGAGGCACAGATACAGATGCCAACCAAGGTCCAGACCCCCGCGATCTGCCAGGCCGTTGCATTTTGCGCCGTCATCCAGGCCGCGATGAAGGTGAAGTAGACGATGTAGCCCAGCCCAAACCCCGCGTAGCCGGCAAATTCCCCCAGCATACGTCGCACCGGCACGGGTGCAGGCTGAGGCGCGGTGCCTGCGGCCGGGCGCAATTGCCGCGCGGCCCAGAGCGACAGCGGGCAACAGATGAAACTGACGATTCCGATCACGATCCATCCCCATGCCCAGGATGCGTTTCCATAGAGCGCCAGAACAACGGGCACGGACATGCCGCTCAACACGATGCCAAGACCGCCACCGACGCCGAAATAGATTGCGATGGACAAGGCGTTCTTGCGCGGCGCCTCGGTGAAAAGTGCAGCGGCCAGGGCGCCCCCTGTTGCAAAAGACATAGCCCCCAGCAATCCGGCGGCAAACCGCCAGAACGACTGCGCCCACAATCCTTCGTTCAACCCCGTTGCAAACAACGTGATTGCCGTTGTCCAGACCCCGAACGCAAAGATCGGAGCTGGCGGTAGTCGCCGCAACAAGAAAAGAGTCAGCACCGCGCCCGCCACATAGCCCAGGGCGTTGGCTGTATTCAGCCATCCGGCCTGCGTGTAGCTCCAGCCCAGTTCCGCGCGCATCGCCGGGAGCAACAGTCCGTAGGCGAAACGCGCAAAGCCGTTTGTCACACAGACGCCAAGCGTGAGCCCCGCAAGGATCAGCCAGGGCCGCGCATGGGAGCCATTCATGACCGATCAGAGATTGGCATAGACCGCCCGCTCGTAGGCGTCGTAGGTCTTGAGCAATGGCGGCTCTACAAAAGGCAGCGACTGGGTCATGATGACCGCGGCCATATCCTTGGCCGGATCAAGCCAATAGTGGGTGTTGCACACGCCGGCCCAGCTTTGTGCACCTGCGGCGCGCTTGCCGGGTTGATCACTCTCATTGCGTACAAAAGCAAAGCTGTGGGTTGTGCCTTCGGGCAATTCTACGTCGGCGGTCAGCGGAGGTGCGGTTGTGTGCATGGTCTGAAAGGTCAGCCCGTTCATCTGATCTGACAGCATTTGACCCACACCCGCTTCGGAGAGAATGCGGTTGCCGTCAAGCTCTCCGGCTCGCAGCACCATGCGCAGGAACTTCATGTAGTCCGGCGCTGTCGAGTAGAGCGCATGGCCCATCCCGTAAATCTCGGGATTGGGTGGGGGCGCCAGGTCAAACGGCCCAAAACTTCCGTCTTCACCACGGATTGAGACGTCCGCCAAGCGATCAGATAGTGGGCCGGGTTCAAACATCGTGTCGCTCATTCCAAGCGGATCGAAGATTTCGGCCTGACAGAATGCATCGATACGCTGACCCGACACCTCTTCGACCATCCGACCCAGCCAATCGATACTGGGCCCATACCCCCAGCGTGTACCGGGATCGCTCATCAACGGAGCCATCAGCGCCGCTTTGGTGCCGGTCAACATGGAAGGATGGCCGGTTAACTCCATATAGCGGCCCATATCGGGGTTCCAGAACTCGTACTCGATCCCGCTGGTGTGGGTGGCCAAATGGCGCGCCGTCGCCACGGTCTTTTGCGGTCTCAGGATCGGCGTGTCGCCATCGAACCCGTCCAGAACCTGCAACTCGTTCCATTGGGGCAGGACGTCGGCGACCGGAGTGTCCATCGACATCTTGCCACGATCGATCAGGATCATCGCCGCCAGAGAGCCGATTGCCTTGGTCATCGAAAAAACCCGGAATGCGGTGTCTTCGCTGGCTGGGCGCCCTGCGGTTTCACCCGCCGCGCCGGAGTAAGTGATTCCATTTGCATTTCCTGCCATCGCCACGGCAAAGGGCACGTCTTGTGCCGCCACGGCATCGTTCAGGACTTGGTTCATTTCTGACATATCATTCCTCCCTGAAAATGCGGTCAGGCTATCGACCCGGATACCTGCCTGTCCATCACTCATACCGAGATGATCGAATCTGATTGCAGTTGGGCTGGAGATTCCTGCGTGCGGTCCGTTGCGCTTGGGGATGCGCGGCTGTCGGTGGAACCGGCGCAACGTGCCTTGAATTTAGGCTGGCGGACGGCTAGCAGGGCAGAGCCGAAATCCGGGGATGTCTGATGGACGATCTGAAAGCGAAGTATCTGGGTCTGATTGCCGATGCGGGTGACGAATCCGCGCTCGAGGACCTGCGCGTTCAAGCCGTGGGCAAAAAAGGCGAGATCAGCCTGAAAATGCGCGAGCTGGGCAAAATGACGCCCGAGGAGCGTCAGGTCGCAGGACCGGCTCTGAACGCTCTGAAAAACGAGATCAATTCCGCGCTCTCCGCCAAGAAGGCGGCGTTGAGTGACGCGGCGCTGGATGAACGGTTGCGGGGTGAATGGCTCGACGTAACGCTGCCGGGACGTCCCAGACGTCAGGGCACCTTGCACCCGATTTCGCAGGTGAGTGAAGAGGTGACCGCCATCTTTGCGGAGATGGGGTTTTCGGTAGCCGAGGGGCCGCGGATCGACACGGACTGGTACAACTTCGACGCTCTGAACATTCCTGGCCACCATCCGGCCCGCGCCGAGATGGATACGTTCTATATGCACCGTGCCGAGGGCGACAATCGTCCGCCGCATGTGTTGCGCACACATACATCTCCCGTTCAGATCCGGACGATGGAAGAACGTGGTGCGCCATTGCGCATCATCTGTCCCGGCGGTGTTTACCGGGCTGACTACGACCAGACCCATACCCCGATGTTCCATCAGGTTGAGGGGCTGGCGATTGACAGCGATATCTCGATGGCCAATCTGAAATGGGTTCTTGAAGAGTTCTTCGCGGCCTTCTTTGAGGTCGAAGGTGTCAAAACACGCTTCCGCGCCTCGCATTTCCCGTTCACCGAGCCATCGGCAGAAGTTGATATCCAATGCTCTTGGGTCGACGGTCAGTTGCGCATCGGCGAAGGTGACGACTGGATGGAGGTTCTGGGCAGCGGGATGGTCCATCCCAAAGTCCTGGAGGCCGGCAAGATCGATCCCAACGAATGGCAAGGTTTTGCCTTTGGCATGGGGATCGACAGGATTGCCATGCTGAAATACGGCATCCCAGACTTGAGGGCTTTCTTTGACAGCGATTTGCGCTGGCTGCGTCACTACGGTTTCGCAAGCCTCGACGTTCCAACGCTGCATGGCGGGCTGTCGCGGTAGGATGCTTTTCCAGCGCCCTCTCAGAGATCAAAATGATCGCAGTCGGCGCCTCTATGCAGCGTTTGAGATCGTTTACACCGCGATTGATTTCATGGCGGCTCTGCTGTTCGTGATCGGCTCGGTCATGTTCTTTTACGCGGCTTGGGAACGCACCGGGACGTGGCTCTTTCTGATCGGGTCGCTGCTTTTTGCGGCCAAGCCAACCTTGCGTCTTGTGCGCGAGCTGAAACTGGCGGCCATGGGCGACACCGAGGATTTGGCGGAACGGATCGAAACACGGGAATGATCAGGCTGCCTTTCCGGTTTCAGAGCCGATGCAATTCAAACTGTGTCATCTCCCAATGCAAACCCGCTCAAACGCCCTCCCGATCATGTGACGTGACAGGTCGGTTCGCACAGGTATCTTCGCCCACATGATCCGCGCACTTGCATTCTTCGTTCTCCTCGCCACGCCCGCCCTGTCTCAACCCACCTGTCACGGAGAGACAGCGTGTCAGCTGGGCCACCGGTCCTATCATGTCCTAGAACCCGAGGGATGGGACGGCCAGTCACCATTGCCGGTCTTGTTGCATTTTCATGGCTGGAAGCGGCAAGGCGACCTGATCGTCAAACACGGCCGCATCGCGGGCGCCACCCAACGGAGAGGGGTATTGCTTCTTGCGCCAAACGGCGAGGGGCGGACATGGGATTTCTGGGGGCCGGAGACAGATGATGTCGCATTTGCCGCTGCGGTGCTGGAGGATGCGGCGTCGCGCTATCCGGTTGATTGGGAACGCATCTTTGTCTCGGGCTACTCCTATGGGAGTGCAATGGCGTGGCGATATGTCTGCCAGAACGGGGCCGGGGTGGCGGCACTGCTGGCGGTCGCGGGTACACTGAGCCAAAGCGAAACCTGCCCGGAAGCACCAAGACAGGTGCGCCATGTGCATGGCCTCTCCGATACGGTGATGGACTTTCCGATGGGACCAGATGGGGACACCACTTACCCGGTTGCGCTCTGGCGGTCGGCCTACGGGTGCGGTCAGGCTGAACCGGGCGGGAACTGGCATGTCACCGAGCACGACCAGTTCACGCGAACGACATGGAATGACTGTACGGCCGGTGGACCCGTGACCTTGGACCTGCACCCGCGCGGGCATTTCATTCCGCGCGGATGGATCGCCCGACAACTGGATGAGTTGCTGGGCCTGGCTCCAAGCTACCCCTGATCCGCAGTGGGCTTTTGTGCAGAACGGATGGTTCTCGGTTCAAAACGCAGAAGCGGGCAGGCTAAGCCTTCCCCCTCGGTCAGCCATGAGATAAGAGCAGCCAGACACGATCTGACAAGGCTGAAGACCGATGAAATTCACCCTTTCCTGGCTGAAGAGTCACCTCGATACGCAAGCGAGCCTCGAGGACATTCTGGATGCTCTGACTGACCTTGGGCTGGAGGTCGAGGAAGTCTCGAATCCCGGCGACCGCTTGTCTGAATTTACCCTCGGCTACGTCACGCATGCTGAACAGCATCCGGATGCGGACAAGCTGCGCGTCTGCCAAGTCAACACAGATGCGGGTGAACTACAGATTGTGTGCGGGGCTCCCAACGCCCGCGAAGGCATCACCGTTGTTGTGGCCAAACCCGGTGTCTATGTGCCCGGAATCGATACGACCATCGGGGTTGGAAAAATCCGTGGTGTCGAGAGCCATGGCATGATGTGTTCCGAACGCGAAATGGAACTGAGCGAAGAACACGATGGCATCATCGAGTTGCCCACTGGTGCCGTTGGCGACAGGTTTGTCGATTGGCTGGCCGAAAACGATCCGGCCAAGGTTGACCCTGTTATCGAAATCGCAATCACGCCCAACCGCCCTGATGCGCTGGGCGTTTATGGAATTGCCCGAGACCTTGCGGCGCGCGGACTGGGCACGCTGAAAGAACAACAAATCCACGAAGTGCCCGGCGACTTCCCCTCTCCGGTTACGGTTCAGATCGACGAAGACACGCTCGACGGCTGTCCGCTCTTCACCGGCCGGGTGATCCGCGGCGTGCGGAATGGGCACTCCCCACAATGGCTGCAAGACCTCCTGCGATCCATCGGGCTGCGCCCGATCTCGGCGCTGGTGGATATCACGAACTACTTCACCTTCGACCGGAACCGCCCGTTGCACGTTTTCGACGTGGCAAAGATGTCCGGCGGTTTGCGGATTCATCGGGCTCAGGGCGGCGAAACCCTGACCGCATTGGACGAAAAGGAATACACCTTTCAGCCGGGCATGATGATGATTTCCGACGACAATGGCCCGGAGAGTATTGCCGGTGTCATGGGCGGGGCTGAGACCGGTGTCAGCGAGAGCACGACCGATGTCTTTCTGGAGTCCGCGTTCTGGGATCACATCCAGATCGCGCTGACCGGGCGTGCACTCAAAATCAATTCTGATGCGCGCTATCGGTTCGAACGCGGCGTCGATCCGGAATTCACACTGGATGGGCTGGAGTTGGCTACGCAGATGATCCTCGACCTCTGCGGAGGTGAGCCTTCGAAAGTTGTTGTCGCAGGCGCGGTGCCCGATCACAGCCGGGCCTATCGGCTGGACACCGCACGGGTGCAGTCGCTGGTCGGTATGGACATTCCCGAGAGCGAGCAGCGTCAGACCCTGACGCGTCTGGGGTTCAAGCTGGAAGGGAACATGGCGCATGTGCCCAGTTGGCGGCCAGATATGCAGGGTGAGGCCGATTTGGTCGAAGAGGTGGCGCGCATCGCGTCCCTGACACAGCTCGAAGCCCGGCCGCTGGCGCGTCCAAGCGATGGTGTCACGCAACCGATCATGACATTGAAGCAGCGCAGAGAGTCGATCTCCCGGCGGCAATGCGCGGCACTGGGCTACAACGAATGCGTGTCCTACTCCTTCATCGATCATGCCTCAGCCTTGCTCTTTGGCGGTGGCGGTGACGAGACCCGTCTGGACAACCCCATCAGTTCAGAAATGAGCCATCTGCGACCGGCGCTCCTGCCGGGTCTTTTGCACGCCGCTTCGCGCAATCAGGCGCGCGGGTTCATGGACCTTGCATTGTTTGAGGTTGGCCCTGTCTTTCATGGCGGAGAGCCCGGCGAACAGCACAACCAAATCACGGGCCTTTTGGTGGGACGAACAGGTCCCAAGGATGTTCAGGGCGCCTCGCGTCCCGTTGACGTTTTTGACGTCAAAGCCGACGCCGAAGCGGTGCTGGCCGCATTGGGCGCGCCGTCCAGGGTGCAGATCCTGCGCGGTGCCGAAGGTTGGTGGCACCCCGGACGACACGGACGGATCTGTCTTGGTCCCAAGAAGGTGCTTGGTGTTTTTGGCGAATTGCACCCGAAGGTTCTGGCTGAGATGGATGTAAAGGGCCCTGCAATGGCGTTTACCCTTTGGCCCGACGAGGTCCCGGCCCCGCGGAAATCAAAGGCGACGCGCCCCGCGCTCGCGCTGCATGATCTGCAGGCGGTTGAGCGCGATTTTGCCTTTGTTGTCGATGCCGATGTCGAAGCGCTGACATTGGTGAATGCCGCTGCGGGCGCGGACAAAACCTTGATCGAAGATGTGCGTGTCTTCGACGAATTTGTCGGCGGACATGTGGGCGAGGGAAAGAAGTCCCTCGCCATCGCGGTTCGCCTGCAGCCGACAAAGCAAACACTGACCGATGCAGAGATCGACGAAGTTTCCGGTCGGATCGTTGAGAAGGTTAGCAAGGCCACTGGCGGGGTCTTGAGAGGGTGAGTGCAACGCCGCCCGTATTGCGCCGGGCAACGATGGGTGACCTTTCAGAGCTGGAAGCCGCGTTCGAAGCGGCCTACGCTCCTATCCGAGCACGGGGTGTTGCTCTGCCGGAAATTGCGCAGGGGCTGGAAACCGACTTGCGCGACCACATGGTCTGGGTGGCGGAAGCGAATGGAGACATCTGTGGCGGCGTGATTGCCGCGCAAAGCGGGACGGTTGGGCAGGTGGTCAATGTTGCTGTCGATCCGCGATTTTTCGGACGTGGGATCGGGCGACTACTGATCGACATGGCGATTGACGCGCTGGTGGCGGGAGGTGCCACAGAGGTCCGGTTGACCACGCATGTCGAAATGCCGGAGAACGTCGCGCTCTATACCCATCTGGGTTGGCGGGAAACTGGACGCGCTGGTCTCAAAGTCCATATGTCGAAACGGGCCAGCCGGCGCGCGGGCTGAAACACGAAGGGAAAAGTCGATGACGTTAAAGGTTTACCTGAGCGGAGAAATCCACACTGATTGGCGCGAGCAGATCATCGAGGGCGCCGAAGGTTTGGATGTGACCTTCGACAGCCCGGTCACCGATCACGCTGCCAGCGACGATTGTGGTGTCGCAATACTGGGGGCGGAGCCGAACAAGTACTGGCACGACCACAAGGGCGCGATGGTCAACGCAATCCGGACACGGAAGGGCATCGCGGATGCCGATGTCGTGGTGGTCCGTTTTGGGGATCAGTACAAGCAATGGAACGCGGCTTTTGATGCGGGTTATGCATCAGCTTTGGGCAAATCTCTGGTGATCCTGCACGGCCCGGATCATGCCCATGCGCTCAAGGAGGTGGATGCGGCCGCCCTCGCCGTGGCGCAGGAGCCGCGGCAAGTCGTGGAGATACTGCGCTATGTCTTGACCGGGGCGTTGCCGGGCTGATCCAAAAAGAAAGAGGCAGGCCAAGTGTTATTGCTCGCCCTGCCATCGGGCATTTTTCGCGCGCAGGACTTGCGGACTATTCGCGTGGGGGCGTCACAAGACCCTTTTGCACCGCTGGTCGTGCGCGGAAGCGCTCGAGATAGGCGATCAGGTTGGGGTGATCATCCCAGCCGACAACCTCTTTGGCGCCGTAGAAATCAAGTGCCCCGACCCATGGTGCCAACGCGATGTCCGCGATCGAGTATGTCCCGGTCACCCAGTCGCGCCCTTCCAGCTGAGTTTCCAGTACCGCCAAAAGGCGCTTTGCTTCGTTGATGTAACGCTCGCGCGGGCGCGGGTCTTCTATGTCTGCACCCGCGAATTTGTAGAAGAAGCCCAGCTGCCCGAACATCGGACCAATGCCGCCCATCTGAAACATCAGCCATTGGATGGTTTTGGCCTTCTCGATCGCATTGGAGCCAATCAGCTGCCCCGACTTCTCGGCCAGATAGATCAGGATCGCGCCGCTTTCGAACAGGCCGATGGGTTTTCCGTCCGGACCGTTGGGATCCACGATGGCCGGAATCTTGTTGTTGGGGTTCAATGAAAGGAACTCGGGGCTCTTGACGTCAGCATCCGCAAGCGTGACCCGATGCGCTTCGTATGGAATGCCCATCTCTTCGAGTGCGATGGACGCTTTGACGCCATTTGGGGTCGGAAAAGAATACAACTGCAAGATCTCAGAATTGCTTGCGGGCCATTTTTTGGTGATCGGAAACTGGCTGAGATCTGACATGATTGCTCCTATTGATGCTTGTTGGAAGATAGAGCGCGCGCGCGCGACTAACAGCCTTCTGTCTGTGCGCTGATAAAGATTAGTTGCGCGCGAATGAGTAACTGATGCATCTGATAACGATAAGACATTGGACAGGGAGTGATCGAACCGATGGAGATGGTAGACAGCATGGGTGGGGCTTTGCCCCTCTTGATAAACGCAGGCAAGGCATTGCTGGTCCTGATCGTAGGCTGGATCTTGGCCGCGTGGGCCGGCCGTGTGGTGCGCATGCGCCTCAATTCGGTCCCGCAAATGGACCCAACCCTCGGCAATTTCCTTGGAAGCATGGCCAAATGGGCCGTCTTGCTGATCGTTCTGGTAACGGTGCTCAGCATCTTTGGGGTGCAGGCGACCAGTCTGGTGGCCATTCTGGGTGCGGCATCCCTTGCCATTGGTTTGGCGCTACAGGGGACACTGAGCGATCTGGCCGCAGGTTTCATGCTGATCCTGTTCCGACCCTATAAAATCGGGGAGTTTGTCGACATTGCAGGCACGTCTGGCACGGTGAAGGACCTCAACCTCTTTGTCACCGAACTTGTGACACCGGACAACGTCCAGATCATTGTCCCGAACGGGCAAGCGTGGGGTGCGATCATCACCAACTTCTCAGCGCATGAAACACGGCGCGTCGATTTGCTGTTCGGGATCGATTATGGGGACAGTTCAGATGCGGCCATGCAAATTATCTTCGACGTCGCGCGCGCCGATCCGCGTGTTCACGACGACCCGGCCCCTTGGGCCAAGGTCACAAATCTGGGCGACAGTTCCGTCGATATCACCGTGCGTATCTGGTGCGATGCCGCCGACTATTGGGAGCTGAAGTTCGATATGACCAAGGCAGTCAAAGAAGCCTTTGACGCCAAGGGCATATCGATCCCCTATCCCCACTCGGTGGAGATACACAAGACAGCCTGAGCGCGAGGGCGCTCAGGCCCAGCTCAGGACTTGATCACAAGCTGGGGCGAGACCACGTCGATCCCCAGCGCCTTGCCCACTGCGTAGTAAGTCAGTTGGCCGGCATGTACGTTTAGGCCGGCCAGCAGGTGCGGATCGTCGGCGCAGGCTTGCTTCCAGCCTTTGTCCGCCAGCGCCAGTAGGAAAGGCATTGTGGCGTTGCCCAGTGCAATCGTGGATGTCCGGGCGACCGCACCCGGCATGTTCGCCACGCAGTAGTGCATGACACCGTCGACCTCATAAATCGGGTCTTGATGCGTGGTCGCCTTTGAGGTTTCGAAGCAGCCGCCCTGGTCGATGGCCACGTCGACAATGGCCGCACCGGGTTTCATGTCTGACAGCTGCGCACGGGTCACCAGCTTGGGGGCCGCAGCGCCCGGGATCAGGACCGCGCCGATCACCATGTCGGCTTCCATCACTTGTTCAGCAGTATTGCCAGCACTTGCAAAGCTGGTCTTGAAGACACCGCCGAATGCGTCATCCAGATACCGCATCCGCGGCAACGATCGATCCAGCACAGTCACGTCCGCTCCCATTCCAGCAGCTACCCGTGCGGCATGGGTGCCCACGACACCACCGCCGATCACGGCCACCTTGGCTGGTCCGACGCCAGGCACGCCGCCCATGAGCACGCCACGACCGCCATTGGCCTTTTGCAGGGTCCAGGCCCCGACCTGCGGTGCCAGTTTGCCGGCAACCTCGGACATCGGTGCCAACAATGGCAGGCCACCCTGTGCATCGGTTACGGTTTCATACGCGATGGCGGTGCAGCCCGAGGCCAGCAGATCGTGGGTCTGGTCCGGATCAGGTGCCAGATGCAGATAGGTGAACAACAGCTGGCCCTCGCGCAGCATTTTGCGCTCTACAGCCTGAGGTTCTTTGACCTTGACGATCATATCGGCGCTGGCAAACACCTCTTCTGCAGTGTCGAGAATGACTGCACCCGCTGTGCAATAGTCTGCGTCTTCGAACCCGGCACCGCGACCGGCGCCCGCTTGAATCAGCACGTCGTGGCCGTGGGCCACTGCTTCCCGTGCAGCGTTGGGGGTCATGCCAACGCGGAATTCCTGTGGTTTAATCTCGGTCGGGCATCCAATTTTCATTCTACATCCTCCCTCAGAACTTGCGCGGGAGTCTGCGCTTTTTGGCGTGCAATTTCCAGCTAAACCCTCTCGCCAAATACGGTCTTTGTCGAATAGTCTTCGATGAAATTAAACTCAAACGCGAGGAACTTGCGCCAATGAGCCTCGACGCAATCGATAAGCGGATCCTGAGCGCGCTTCAGCGCACCGGACGGATGTCCAACTCAGACCTGTCTGAAAAGGTGAACCTGTCGGCTTCGGCCTGCCATCGCCGCGTCCAGCGTCTGGAGGCCGAAGGATACATTCGCGACTATGTGGCATTGCTCGATGCCCGCATGATGGGTGTCCCGACGACGGTCTTTGTCGAGATCACATTGCAGGGCCAGACAGATGAAGTGCTGGACGCATTTGAAAAATCCGTTTCGCGGATTCCGGACGTTCTGGAGTGTCACCTTATGGCAGGCACAGCGGATTACATCCTGAAAGTTGTAGCTGAGAACACCGAAGACTTTGCCCGGATCCATCGTCAGCATCTCGCGCGCCTGCCGGGCGTCGCCCAGATGCAATCCTCTTTTGCCTTGCGGACGGTGTTCAAAACAACGGCATTGCCGGTCTGATCCGGCCACTTTGGAGGAACGGCTCTGGTGCCGTGTCAGAACCGCTCACCTTGGGGTCGCAGCTCGATTTCCCACGCCCAGCACGACGGGTGCTGATCCAGGAACTGCATGTAGGTGGTCGCGATGGCGTCGGGATCCAGTCCAGCATTGTCAGGGTTGTCGTCCGGGGATTTCGCAATGCCCCCATCGATGACGAAGTGCCCGATATGGATGTTCTTGGGATGCAACTCGCGCGCCATGGACTGGCACAGACCGCGCAAACCGAATTTCCCGATGGCAAAGCTTGACGAGTTGGCAAAGCCCTTCACGCCAGCAGACGCCCCGGTGAACAGCATTGCACCGGAACCGCGCGGGATCATCCGCTTGGATGCATGATGCGCCATCAGAAAGGCGCCATAGGCCGTCACAAGGATGGCATTTTCGACGGCTTCCGGGTCCAGTGTTTCAATGCCACCGCGGACACGGGCACTGGGGTTGTAGACTGCGACCTCCAGTGGGCCTGCTTCATCCACGGTTTCGAAGAGACGCGCCATGTCCTCTCGATCTCGGGCGTTGCAATCCACTAGCTTCGCGTTTGTCTCCTGCGCCAGTTCGGTCAGATCGGAGGTGTCGCGGGACGCAAGGACAAGGTCATGGCCACGTGCGTGGAGCTGTCGGGCCAGAGCGGCAGACAAGCCATGCCCGGCGCCGATGATGAGTGCAGTTGTCATAGGAGATCCTCCGGCTGGTGGCGGACCGGGGTGGTGCCCCGGTGTGGTCGCCGAAAGATTAACCCGGAGGAGCGGATCGGAACAGGCCCGGTCCGGCGCATGCCGTCAAAGCACCTTGCACCGCACTGGCATCTGGGAAACTCTGCTGGCCAGGGAGGCAAAATGGTTTGGGATTACATCATCGTCGGTGCTGGCAGCGCCGGTTGCGTTCTGGCCAAACGTCTGGCGGACGCGGGACGGCGCGTCCTGTTGCTCGAGGCCGGTGGCCGCGACAACTACCACTGGGTGCACATCCCGATGGGGTATCTCTACTGCATCGGGAACCCCCGCACGGACTGGATGTTTCGCACGGCGGAAGAGCCGGGCCTGAATGGGCGTTCCTTGCTCTATCCGCGCGGCAAGGTTCTGGGGGGATGCTCATCAATCAATGGGATGCTGTATCTGCGAGGGCAGGCCGCCGACTATGACGGCTGGCGACAGCGGGGCCTGACCGGCTGGGGATGGGACGATGTGCTGCCGCATTTTCTCAGTTCCGAGGACTACGTGGACGGCGCTTCCGACATGCATGGGGCAGGAGGCGAATGGCGCGTTGATAATCAGCGTCTGCACTGGGATGTGCTGGATCACTGGGCGGAGGCAGCTCAGGCGTGGGGCTTGCCACGCGTGACGGATTTCAACACCGGCGACAACGAGGGTGTCGGATACTTCCGGGTCAACCAATGCAAGGGCTGGCGGATGAATACGGCCAAAGCGTTTTTGCGCACTGCGACGGGGCAGGGGCTGAAAGTGGAAACCGAAGCGCACACCCGACGTGTCCTGTTTGAGGGGCGGCGCGCTATCGGCGTCGAGTATGACCGGAATGGCGAAACCCATAGAGCCACGGCCGGTGAAGTGATCCTGAGCGCGGGTGCCATCGGGTCCCCGCAACTCTTGCAACTGTCGGGGGTTGGGCCGGGCGCGCTGCTCCAGCAACACGGAATCGAGGTACTGTCAGAGGCACCGGAGATCGGCGCGAACCTGCAAGACCATTTGCAGTTGCGTTGCGCCTGGCGCCTGACTGGGGCAAAGACCTTGAATACGTTGGCCAATTCGCTCTGGGGAAAAGCGAAGATCGGTCTGGAGTATGCGCTCAGGCGATCTGGGCCAATGTCGATGGCGCCCAGTCAGCTTGGGGCGTTCTCCAAATCGCGCCCGGATTTGGCCACACCCGATCTGGAGTATCATGTGCAACCGCTTTCGCTCGAGGCGTTCGGGCAGCCGTTGCATGACTTTCCAGCCCTGACTGCCAGTGTTTGCAACTTGCGGCCCGAAAGCCGCGGCAGCGTTGAGATTACGTCACCCGATCCACATGCGCCGCCGCGGATTGCTCCGAACTACCTCAGCACCGAAGGGGACCGGAAGGTGGCGGTCGATGCGATCCGGCAGGCGCGCGCGATCATCCGGCAGGCGCCCATGCAGCGGTATCAGCCCGAAGAACTCAAACCCGGCGGCGGGTCCGACGAAGAGATGGATCTGGTGCAGGCCGCTGGCGACATTGGAACAACGATCTTCCATCCAACCTGCACTGTCAGGATGGGAGCCGAAGACACCGCTCCTTTGGACGGTCAGCTGCGCGTGCGTGGCGTTGAAGGTTTGCGCGTGGTGGATGCGAGCGTCATGCCGTCGATCACCAGTGGCAACACAAATGCACCCACGATTATGATTGCGGAAAAGGCTGCGTCCATGCTTCTGAACGCTGGCCGGGCGTGATGGCGGACTTCCTGATCTACGGCGCGAACGGGTATACCGGTGCTTTGATTGCGGAAGCGGCGGTCAAGGTCGGATTGCGGCCCTGTCTGGCGGGTCGATCAGGACCTAAAATCGAAGTGCTGGCGCAGAAGCTGGATCTGCCACACCGTGTCTTCTCCGTTGAGGACAACGATGCGCTTCATGCAGCAGTGGCGGACGTGCCGCTTGTGCTCAACTGCGCCGGCCCTTTCCACCGCACGTATGAGCCGATCGCGCGAGCCTGCATACATCTCGGGCGCCACTACCTTGATATCACCGGCGAGCCCGATGTGTTGCAGGGCTGCGCGGACATGGCACCTGCCGCGCGCGACGCGGGGGTCCTGTTGATGCCTGGGTGCGGGTTCGACGTGGTTCCAACAGACTGCGCAGCAGCAATGCTGAAAGCGGAACTGCCAGAGGCAACGGAGCTGATCCTTGCGTTCACCACTGCGGCTGGCGCAAGCCGGGGCACGATGCGCACTGCCGTGGAGGCCGGGCTGAGCCGCAATGCGCTGGTCTTGGAGAATGGCGAGTTGCGCGAGTTGCCGCAGCTCAAGGAGCGCAGGATCGACTTCGGGGACGGGCCACGCACCGCGATCGCCACCACCTGGGGTGACCTGATCACTGCGCCTCATACCACCGACATAAATTCGGTCGAAGTTTATCTGGCCCCCGACCCGGAAGCGGAAAAGCTGATGCGCACGCCCCTCTGGGTCCGCAAGATCCTGGCCTCGGGGCTGGGTCGCTGGTTGGTGATGCGGCAGATTGACCGGCGCCCACCGGGCCCGGATGCAGAGGCGCGGGCCACGCGCCGGTGCAGGGTCTTTGGCGAGGCGCGCGCGTCAAATGGACAGAGCGCGCAAGTGTTGTTGGACCTGCCCGAGAACTACGAACTGACTGTTTTGGCCGCGACCGAGATTGTGCAACGCGTGTTGAATGAAACGCCGCAGGCTGGGTTCTGGACGCCCGCGGGTCTGTTCGGGACCGGGCTGGTCCTTGATTTGCCAGGGACCAAGCGTCTGAAGTGATCTACTTCGTGTGACCTGTTGAGCGGGCAAAGAAAAACCCCCGCGCACAAGGCCCCGGGGGTCGATCTGTGTCGTGTCGGCAAAGCCGCAGGGATAGCTTAGAGCAGCCCTTCGCGTTGCGCCTTTTTCTTGGCCAGCTTGCGGGCCCGGCGAATCGCTTCGGCTTTCTCGCGCGCTTTTTTCTCGGACGGTTTCTCGAAGTGTTGCTTGAGCTTCATTTCGCGGAACACGCCTTCACGTTGCAGCTTTTTCTTCAGGGCACGAAGCGCCTGATCGACATTGTTGTCTCGAACACTAACCTGCATGTGGTTTTCACCACCTTTCTAAGTTGGGTTGCAAGGAATTGCAGGAGGTGGCCCTATAGCAAAGCCATGCTAGGTTGTCCAGCATGCCCCAACCCAATTCGCGGAGTGTCGGCCATGACCACACCTTATGAAGAGACCAAAGATGCCCTTTTGGACGCGGCCCTGCTGAATGTCCCGTTTGATGGGTGGTCCGAAGCGACGTTCCGCGCCGCCGTTCGGGAGGCAGGCGTGGACGCGGCCCTGGCACGGGCCGTGTGCCCCAGAGGAGCGGTGGATCTGGCTCTTGCCTATCACAAGCGCGGTGATCTTGCGATGAAGGAGCGGCTCAAAGTCACCGACATGACCGGCATGAAGTTCCGCGAAAAAATCGCACTGGCCGTCCGTTTCAGATTGGAAGCGGCAGATGATCGCGAGGCTGTGCGCAGAGGGACGACTCTGTTTTCGCTGCCACATCGGGCGGCTGACGGGGCTAAGGCGATTTGGGAAACCGTGGACCTGATTTGGGACACGCTGGGTGATACGTCCGACGATTTTAACTGGTATTCGAAACGCGCCACGTTGAGCGGTGTCTACAGCGCCACGCTGCTCTACTGGCTGGGTGATGACAGCCCGGGGCATCAGGCGACATGGTCGTTTCTGGATCGCCGGATAGAGAACGTAATGCAGATTGAGAAGCTGAAGGCACGCGTGAATGACAATCCGGTTCTGAAACCTTTCACCGCCGGTCCGAACTGGCTCATGAAACAGATAAAACGCCCTCCAAAGATGCCCGACATGGATTTTCCGGGTATGACCGACCCGCGCTGATCAGCCCCGCAGCAGTGTTGCGATGGCGACGCATTGAACGGCGACAACCGCGAGATTGGTGACAACAACCGGACTGGCCACCCCGACCAGCAATACGGTTGAAAGCTTGTAGGTGATCTGCACCGCAAAGAGTGCAAGCGTCGCAGGGATCGCCCAGTCTGCGCGTGCCAGATGGGCGGCAATTAGAACACAGCTGACTACGCCGATGGACAAGTACACTGATGTCAGAATCAGACGCGCATCTGTGACCGGACCAAACACCTCGATCATTCCGGGACGCTCCATCAGCAGCGCGCTGACCAAAGGGACAAGGATCAGCAGGTTCAGCACAAGTGCCGCGATCAGCATCAGGGTTCCTTTCTGATTGTGAATGGGGATACGGTGCGCGAAATGTACCGGATCAACTCAGGGCAGACACAATGCGCGCAATCGAAATCACCCAACCCGGCGGACCCGAGGTCCTGCAACTGACCGACCGCCCTGTGCCGGAGCCTGAACACGGTCAAGTCGTACTGAAGGTGGCTTATGCCGGGGTCAATCGCCCCGACGCTTTGCAGCGCGCAGGCCTCTACGCTCCGCCGCCGGGTGCTTCGGATCTGCCAGGACTCGAAGCCTCCGGTGAAGTGATCGCAGTGGGCGATGGAGTTGCCGAGTATGCCATCGGTGATCAGGTGTGCGGGCTTTTGCCGGGTGGCGGATATGCTGAGTACGTCGCCACCCCCGGAGCGCATTGTCTGCCCGTGCCCGAGGGGATGGGGTTGAAAGAGGCGGCCTGTCTGCCCGAAACCTTTTTTACGGTGTTTTCAAACGTGTTTACCCGCGGGGGGCTGAAGGCGGGTGAGCGATTTCTGATTCATGGTGGTTCAAGCGGAATTGGCACAACAGCGATTCAGCTGGCCGATGTGTTCGGCGCGCGGGTGTTTGTCACAGCCGGGTCCGCCGAGAAGTGCGCGGCCTGTCTTGAACTGGGCGCCGAAAGAGCGATCAACTACCGCGAAGAAGACTTCGTTGAGGTGCTCAAAGCTGAAGGCGGTGCAGACCTGATCCTGGACATGGTCGGCGGACCTTACATCTCTCGGAACCTCGATGCGCTGGCGATGGACGGGCGGCTTGTTCAAATCGCTTTTTTGCAGGGACCCAAGGCAGAGGTGAACTTTGCGCAGTTGATGACGCGTCGCCTGACCATGACCGGCAGCACCCTGCGTCCGCAGAGCGATCTGGCCAAGGCGCGCATCGCGCAGGATTTGCGTGAAGCAGTCTGGCCACTGCTGGCGAGCGGTCGCGTGGCGCCGGTTATGGATTCTGAGTTTGCGCTGGAAGATGCGTCTGATGCGCATGCCCGCATGGAGAGTTCGGGGCATATCGGAAAGATTGTTCTGAACGTCGCCGGTTAAGGTGAAAACGCCTGCTGGGTGTTGACGCTCAACGGATCGGATCAAGCAGTGCATTGTCCAACGTGCAGTCCCGGATCACGTCCTGACCGCAGGGAACGGGGTCAAGTGATTTCGACAGGCAGAGTCTTGCCTCCTGAATGCGGCCGTCGCGGCAGGTGATGGTCAGCATGTCGGGAGTGAGGCCGGGATTGGCTTTCAGAAACGCTTCTTCGATCACGCGTGCGGGCAGTCGAACCGGTTGGTCAAGGCGACGCAGCACCTCGGGGCGGGTCACCTGTCCGTAAGCCTCGCGGGACAAGGCAAAGTAATCCGTGGCGCTGAGCCCGGAGCATGTGCCGTGCTTTTTCCATTGATGCCAGGCAAGCCCCGCGCTCCCCATCACATCCGTCATGTCCGCGGTCATCGCACGCGATGGCGCGCGATGGGGGCTCCGGCAATAGGCTGGCCAGCCCTGATGAAACTGCGGCCAAAGCCCGTGCAGCGTCCAGCCATGGGCATGACGGGCGTCGCATTGGTCGGCATCTCTCGCGTCACCCTCAATGGCGCACCAGCTTGGCGACCAGCTGAGGCTGAGGACATAGTAGTCGAACTCGCCTGCCGGTTCCTGATCGGCGAATGCGGGCAGAACGCTCAGTGCCCATAGGATCATCCAACGCATTCGGCTCTTTCCTTCTTTGACCCGCCCGCTTATATACGCCGCAAGTTCCCCGACAAAGGAAACCGTTCCGCCCCGCCGGGACAGCCTCATTCAGGCGTCGGGAGAGATATGTGCAAGGAGAGCATAGTATGGCGAAACCGATCATGGCCAAAGCCACGGCCGTCTGGCTGGTGGACAATACAACGATCAGCTTCAAGCAGATTGCCGATTTTGTCGGCATGCACGAGTTAGAAGTGCAGGGCATCGCGGACGGCGACGTCGCCGCTGGGGTCAAGGGTTTCGATCCGCTGGCCAACAACCAGCTGACGCAGGACGAGATTGATGCCGCGGAAAAAGACCCGCTGCACAAACTGGCGCTGAAGTTCAATGCGGCTGCCCAAGGTGAAGAGAAGCGTCGTGGCCCCCGCTACACACCGCTGTCCAAGCGTCAGGACCGGCCTGCGTCGATTCTGTGGCTGGTGAAGTTTCACCCGGAGTTGACGGACGGCCAGATCAGCAAGCTGGTCGGAACAACCAAACCGACAATTCAGGCCATCCGCGAGCGGACGCACTGGAACATTTCGAACATTCAACCGATCGATCCGGTTGCGCTCGGCCTGTGCAAACAGTCGGAACTGGACGCCGCCGTTCAGAAAGCGGCCGCCAAGAAAGCGGCCGAAGGCGAAGTGATGAGTGACGACGAACGGCGCAAGCTGGTCAGCACCGAACAGTCGCTGGGGATGGAAGCGGAACCGCGGATCCCCACGGCGATCGAGGGGCTGGAAACCTTTACGCTCAGCGGCACAGAAGCCCCGAAAGAAGAAGAGGAAGAGCCGCTTGTGGACGCGGACAGCTTCTTCAACCTTCCTTCGGGCGATGACGAAGAAGAAGACGACACCACGTCGCGCCCTTAAAAGCTGCCGAAGCTCAGGCCGAGGGCGACGACCACGATCAGAGCAAGAATGGGAACGGCTACGGCGACGACAAAAATGTCGCCATAGCTTTCTCGATGACTCAGCCCGCAAATCGAGAGCAGCGTGACGACAGCGCCGTTGTGAGGCAGCGCGTCGAGCCCGCCAGTGGCCAGCGTGGTCACTCGGTGCAACAGATCGGGTGAAATGCCCAAAGCGACGGCTTGTTCAAGATAGGTCGCGCCAACCGCGTCGAGGGCGATGGACATTCCGCCGCTCGCTGATCCGGTCAGCCCGGCCAGCACCGAGGTTGAAAGCGCAAGCGAGACAACCGGACCGCCGCCCAATCCTTCGACAGCCTGACTGACCATGGCGAAGGCCGGAAGGCTCGCCACAACCGCCCCAAACCCCACCAAACTCGCGGTATTGAAGATCGGCAGCAAAGCCGCCTCGCCCCCTTTGCCGATGCTCTGCACCGGATTGGCGATGCGTGGCCACTGCAACGCGAGAATAGCGCAAATCGCAACAAGCAGGCTGAGGATGATCGACCAGAGCCCACGCACGGTGTCGATTTCGGTGCTGCCGTATTCCGGCAGGCTCAGATAGCTCGTGTCGATGCTGGGAAAGACCCGGACGCTGAAAACGTAGTTCAGGCCAATCACCAGGGCGATCAAGGCCAGCGCCATTGGTGCTCCGGACCGACCGTGCCGCGTCGCATCAGGTTTGTGGATCGGGCCCATATCTGCATCCGGCTGCGCGACCTCCTTGCTGGGCGGACCGCCATCGGCAGCATAGCCCTCGCCGGACAGCGCGCGTTGGCGTGCCAGCAACCATCCTAGGCCACCAGCGAGCATGATCGCTGACGCGATCAAACCCAGACCCGGTGCCGCAAAGGCCGTTGTGCCGAAAACCGGCATCGGGATGGCGTTCTGAATTGCGGGTGTGCCGGGCAAGGCCGTCATTGTGAACGTGAATGCACCCAGGGCGATGGTCGCCGGGATCAGGCGGCGCGAAATGTCTGCCGACCGGAAAAGTGCAGCCGCCACCGGATAGATTGCAAATACAACGACGAAGAGGGAGACGCCCCCATAAGTCAGCAAGGCACAGGCCGCGACGACGGCGGGAATGGCGTGCGTTGGTCCAAGCGCCCGAACAATCCCACGGGCAAGCGCTGCCGCCAGCCCCGAATCCTCCATCAACCGCCCGAAAACTGCGCCCAAGAGAAACAGAGGCACGTAGAGGACAACAAACCCACCGGCTGCGGGCATGAACACCTGCGTGTAGCTTGCAAGAAGAGGTGCGGCGGAAAAAGCAGCCGCCAGCACGGCCATCAAAGGCGCCAAAACAATGATGGACACGCCCCGGTAGGCCAGCCAGATCAACAGGCTCAGAGCAATCAGGATTCCGGACAGAGCCACCGCCAACCTCGCGAGACCGTTTCAGGTTTAAACGGTGTGTGCCTTGATGTTGGGGTGCCTTGCACTCCGCCAATTGCCGCAGTGCCGCATTCTAAGAGGACTTGCTAACGTGAGTGGACCGATACAAGCCCGCAAAGGAGGCTAGAGTTCTTTGCGGGCGTTGAGTGCTGCCGTGATGGTCCCGTCGTCGAGGTAGTCGAGTTCACCACCGATTGGCACGCCTTGGGCTAGGGAAGTAAGGCGCACCTGACCCTCCAGTTGATCGGCAATGTAATGTGCAGTGGTCTGCCCATCGATCGTGGCATTCAGGGCCAGGATCACCTCGGTGATGCCCTCTGTCGCGACCCTGTCGACCAGCCGGGGGATACGCAATTCTTCCGGTCCCACGGCATCAAGGGCAGATAAGGTGCCTCCAAGCACGTGGTAGCGGCCCTTGAATACGCCCGCGCGCTCCATTGCCCAAAGGTCAGCCACGTCTTCGACGACGCACAGATCGCCAGTGGCCCGCTTTTCTGATGTGCATATGTCGCAAATGTCGCTCGTTCCGATGTTGCCGCAATTGAGGCACTCTCGCGCGGTTTCAGCGACTGTGGCCATGGCATCAGCCAAAGGTGTCAGCAGGAGCGCCCTCTTCCGGATCAGGTGCAGAACCGCGCGTCGGGCCGAGCGTGGGCCCAGGCCCGGCAGTTTAGCCATCAATTCGATCAGCGTGTCGATGTCTCGGGTGGAGGGCGAGGACATAAGGTGGTGCTCTTTGTGGCGCAGTTACGGCCCACGAAACCTAGCGCGGGGCGGTCTCAGAAAGGCAGCTTCATATCTTTTGGCAGGCCAAGACCTTCGGTCAACCGCGCCATTTCTTCCTGAGCGCGGTCGCTGGCTTTCATCTGGGCGTCTTTGATCGCGGCGAGGATCAAATCTTCTACGACTTCCTTGTCGTCGCCATTGAAAATCGAGGGATCGATGTCCAGCGCTTTCAGCTCACCTTTGGCACTGGCCGTGGCCTTCACGAGGCCGGCACCGCTTTCGCCTGTGACCATGATGGAATGCATCTCTTCCTGCAGTTCCGTCATCTTGGTCTGCATTTCCTGTGCGGTTTTCATCATCTTGGCCATATCGCCAAGTCCGCCAAGTCCTTTGAGCATCAGATCTCTCCCCGGGGTTCGGTGTGTTAACGCTCTAGATACGGGCCCAATGGGACAGGTACAAGTCGGCGTTCATGCTTGTTTGCGCCGCGTCAGGAAGACGCCGCTTTGTTGCGCGGCATCATTGTTTGCCACCGCGGCGTCTTGGCCGGATCAGATGGTTCTTGTTGTCTGGGTATCGTTGCCGGGTGCGGATCACTTTGTAGCGTGTGTCAACGAGCCAGTCCTGAAACTCTTCGAAGTTTGAATTGTCCACTTCGACCAGCATCGAGGGGCGTGCGCGATCGATGGTGGCGGACAATCCTGACAGCACTTTGAGTTCCATACCTTCCACGTCGATCTTGATGAAACTTGGATCAACTGCCTTTAGCGCGTCATCGCCTCGGATTACCCGCAGGTCTCCGGCGCCTTCGATCATTTTCGCGGCCCCCAGATTGTGGTCGCGCTCTTCTATGGCGAACCCGCCGCCATCGCAATCGGAAAGACCGAGACCCAGAAACGAGAGATCGAACACCGGTGCGAAGCCATTCAATGAGATGTTTGCCAATAGTAACCGACCCACGATAGGAGATGGTTCGAATGGAATAATCCGTGTTGGCGCGAGAAAACCCGCCACAAAAAGACTGTGGTTTCCGACGTTTGCGCCAATATCGACAAAGGTTCCTCCAAGTGGAAATTGCCCCCGGATGTCGTTGAGTTCTGGCGCTTCATAGAATCCGCCATTGCGCAGTGCGCGCTGAGCCGGATCGCGGCGCATTGAGGTGGCGAAGGTGAATGGTCGACCGTGAATCTGGCATTGTGAGACCGTCACATCAGGAAAAATCACATTCCGGCCTTGCGCAACGGCGTCGCGCAGGCGCTCAAACTCACTGGGCTCCTTTGGCTCATCTTCCTTCGATAAGTCAGCGTTGTGCATCGCAATGTCCAATTCGTCGGGGCCTTTGCGAGCCTTAATGCAAGGTGCCTCGCCGGTCAAAGCAGCGGGGCGAACGCGCGCCTGTTCCTACGCCGCGAAGCGCAGATTCGCGAGTGCAGGGCACGAGCTTTCACCAAAGCAAAGGCCGGGGGTCGGTCTGCCGGTTTAGGCCGTGTTTGCGTCCATTTCCGATCTCAAGAACGGTTCCGGGCTATCAACCTCTTCGAGTTTTCGTCCTTTGATCCACCAGAACCGATTGCCAACATTGCGCAAGAAACTGCGGTCGTGGCTCACCAGAAGACAGGATGTGCGATGCGCGATCAGCTCGTCTTCGAGCGCTTCTTGCCCGTCGATATCCAGATGGTTTGTCGGCTCGTCCAACAAATAGAAATTCGGGTTTTTGAGTCTAAGGATCAGCATGGCCAGACGCGCGCGTTGACCACCGGAAAGCGCGCCAATTCGGGTATCTTGCATCGCGATTGTGATGCCCGCACCCGCCATCAGCCCTCTGGCGCGTTGATCCCCGACGTCCGATAGCGCCGTGACCGTGGACATGGGGGTTTCGGCATTGTCCAATTCCCCCAGATGCTGGCCTGAATAGGCCGGGACGATGGAGGCTGCGCATTTCACGGCGTCGTCTTTGCCGGAAAGCGCGCGTTCGATCAGTTTGACCAATTGTGTTTTTCCGGTCCCGTTGGCGCCCAACAGCACAACCCGATCGCCCTGCGAGATCCATTTCTGTCCAGTGCGATAGAGATGCCGGCCATCGGGTGCGTCCACCGGTACGTCGTCAAGGGTAATCAGCGCCTTGGCATGCGTGCCGCTATTGATCAGTTTGATGTCGCCCGCGCTGCGTTCCTTGTGAGCGGGACGCGCGGCTGCTTCGAGACGGGCGGCACGCTCGGTCAGTTGTCGGGTCTTGGTCAGCAAAAGGTCCGAGCCGGAGTTTATGCCGACGTTCTTCAGTTTTTGAGCTTGTTTTCGCAGCTGTTGGGCCTTGTTCAGATCATTTGCGAACCGTCGCGCATCAGCTTCGTCGGTTTCATCAAGGGCCGCGCGCGCCTCGGAAAATGGAAGTGGGAACACGCGCGACCTTTCGGGTCGCAGAAACAGCGTGCGATTGGTGGTGGCGTCCAAAAACGCCCTGTCATGTGAGGTGACAATGACGGCCATATCGCGCGGCAATGCGGCCAGCCAGTCCTGGAGCAATCCGATACGACGCAGATCGAGATGATTCGTGGGCTCATCCAGCAACAACACATCCGGTTCCGTGATCCAGACAGCGGCCAGCATGGCCGTTCTTTGCCAGCCGCCACTCAATTCGCGCATTGCCTTGTGCTGCAAATCATATGGCACACTGAGGTCGTCCAGGACCACATCCACGCGCCAGCTTTCGTACTCCGCCTGATCCGGCGGAAGGGCCGCCAAAACACAATCATGCAACGTCATGTCGAGGGCCGCGTCCGGGACATGTTGCGTCACATGGCCGATCCGCAAGCCCCGGGCGCTTGTGATCTCGCCGGATGTCGGGTCGGTTTGCCCGGACAGGCAGTTCAGAAATGTCGACTTACCGCGTCCATTGGCGGCAACCAGCCCGATGCGGTCGGACTTTGAGATGGTCAGGTCAAGGTCAGTAAACAGGGGATCGCTGAGCACGATGCTCAAAGCATTCACAGTGATGAGGGTCATTTCATTCTCGGGTCAGAAAAGGCAGCCGCGGCGCGGCGTAGGGCAGACCGAAGGAGAAAGTGCTCTCGGGGTCAGCCCTGCAAACGGGTTTGCAGGGCGAAACGGGGACCATGCTGAAGTCGGCGGATGATACGCATGTTCAGCTAGTGCCCTCCCTTTGTACGTGTTGACCTCTGGCGCAAGACTAAGAAAGGCGGACGTGTTTGGCAATGGGCCGTACCAGATCGCGGTGCTTTCCTGCTCCTGGTCCACTGCTCTATAAGGCAGCGACCTTTCGTCCGTATGGATTGCCTGAATTATGCAAACGAACCCACTTCTGATCGTCGCGCTGTCTCTCAGCGCCGGAATAGCCGCTTGGGGTTTGATCGATCCGCAGGGACTGGGGGCAGTGGCGTCCGCTGTTGTCGATGCGCAATTCGAAAGTCGCGGCTGGTTCATCATGCTGGAGACGAGCGGCCTTCTCTTTGTGGCACTCTTTCTGGCGTTCTCACGGTTCGGGTCGGTTCGGCTGGGGCCCGAGGGATCGGAACCAGAGTTTTCCACTCCAGCCTGGATCGCAATGCTGTTTGCGGCAGGCATGGGGGTCGGTCTGTTGTTTTATGGCGCGGCGGAACCGCTGACCCATTTTGCGACCTTGCGCCAATACTCGAGCGATCCGATGGCTGCGGAGTACGCGCTCTTTGTTACTTACCTGAACTGGGGGTTCCACGCTTGGGCCATATACGGCGTGGTAGCGCTGGTCATCGCCTATTTCGCTTTCCGGCGCGGTCGCTCTCTGTTGCTGAGCGCCCCCCTGACCGATGTCTACGGCCGGTACCGCTGGGCTCGTGCCCTGGCTTGGCTCTTTGATCTGCTGTCGATCGTTGCCATCGCGGTTGGTTTGGCAGGGTCCTTGGCGATGGGTGTGTTTCAGATCCAGACGGGGCTGGCGGGATTGATCGGTGTGCAAAATCCGGGCGTTCTGACTCTGCCGGTGTTTGCCGCCATGTGTCTGGCGTTTGTGATCCCGCTGCGCCGGGATTTGGGGGACGGCATGGCGCGATTGTCCAATCTCGCCATGGTGCTGGCGCTGGGCCTGCTGGTGTTCCTGATTGTCTTTGGTCCCACATCCTATGTCATGAACGCGGTGGTGTCCGGGTTTGGCCGATACCTCTTTAATGCTTTGCCTGCCGGGTTTTCGACGGCGGAATTCTTTGGACCCAACATCGTCGAATGGTTTCAGGGCTGGACGTTGAACTACATGATCTGGTGGCTGGCGTGGTCACCATTTGTCGGCGTTTTCATTGCGCGCATCTCCCGTGGCCGGACTGTCCGCGAGTTTCTGATTGGGGTGATCGTCGCGCCGACGCTCTTTTCGATTTTTTGGTTCGGCGTTTTCGGCGGCGTTGGCTTTTTTGATGCGCTCGAAGGTGATGGCGCATTGCTGGAAGCGAATGCGGTCAACCTCGACGGAACGACCTTCGTTCTGCTTCAGCGTTTTCCGCTGGCGTGGCTGACCCAGGGGGCCACCATCATCGCGGCCTTTCTGTTCGTCGTGACCAGCGTTGTCAGTGCGGCCTTCACGCTCGCCATGATTGGATCGGGCGGGGACGAAAACCCGTCTCCGCGCATTCGCACGATATGGGGCGGCGTGCTTGGTGCGCTGGGGCTGGCAATGATCTTCGTGGGCGATATCGCGCTGGTGCGTTCCGTGATCGCTGTGTCTGCGATTGCATTTGTGTTTATCGTCCCGATCCTTGTCATCTGCTTGCTAAGGTCTTTGGCCAAGGAGGGTCGGACATGAGTGGTTCTGTGCTCGACACGATCCTGAACCTGACAGTGTTCGCCTATATCGGATTTCTGATCTGGATCGCTTTTTTGGACAGCTGACACTTTACGGCTTCCGGCCCAACCCATTCACGACGCGCCCGCATGCTATACAGCGGTCTGAAGATCCGGTTTGATCCAGTTGTGCCAGCAGGGAAGGACAGCTGATGCGTGCGAGCCGGATGATCACCGCCGTTGAGGTACATGCCGAAGGGGAGGGCGGTCGGGTCATCACCGGCGGGTTGCCTCATCTGAAAGGGCAGAGCGTGTTTGAGAAAGCGCAGTATCTGCACAACTTCCATGACGATGTCCGGACGCTGATGTTGCAGGAGCCGCGCGGAAATCCGGCCCTGTGCTGCAACGCTTTGGTGCCGCCCTGCGATCCACGTGCCGATGCCGGTTTCATCATCATGGAGCAAACAGAATACCCGCCGATGTCGGGCAGCAATGCCATGTGTGTGACAACGGTTCTGCTGGAAACGGGGATTCTGCCCATGATCGAACCGGTGACGACGCTCACGCTTGAGGCGCCGGCCGGGCTGATTGAGGTGACGGCCACGTGCCGCGATGGCAAGGTTGAGCGGGTCGCATTTCGGAACGTGCCTGCCTTTGCGGTGCATTTGGATGTGCCCCTCGAGGTGCCTGGGCATGGGCAGATCAAAGTCGACGTTGCCTGGGGCGGAATGTTCTTCGTGATTGCCGAAGCTGAGGCGTTCGGGATCGACCCGGTTGCAACGCATGGAAGTGCCATCGTGCGAGCCTGCGAAGCCATGCGCGAAGCGGCGGCACAGCAATATCCTGTTGTTCATCCTGAAAATCCGGACATTCGCGGCCCGACCATCGCGCAGCTCACGGCGCCTGCCGTTGATCCTACAACGGACGGACGCGGTGCTGTCGTCGTGTCTTCTGGTCCGTTCAACCCCACGCAGCCACATGCGATTTCCGGGGCGTTGGACCGGTCGCCTTGTGGCACGGGCACCTGTGCAAAAATGGCGGTGCTGCACGCGAAAGGTCTGCTCGAGATCGGACAAGACTATGTCAACGCCGGCCCGTTGGGCACCACCTTTACCGGCCGTTTGGAAGAGACAACCAAAGTGGGGTCCTTTGATGCTGTCGTGCCGTCGCTATCCGGGCGCGCCTGGATCGCCGGCGTGTCGCAATACATGCTTGATCCTTCGGACCCGTTTCCAACTGGATTTACGGTCGGCGACATATGGGCGACCTAGGCAAAAAGCCACGTAACACTGTGTTGGGTTTCAGAGTCCGAGCGGCCTGTTCACGCCGCCATCAATGGTCAGGCATTGCCCTGTGATATAGCTCGCGGCCTCTGACAGCAGGAAGGCAATCGACCGGCCTACTTCATCGTTCCGCCCGACGCGTCCAAGTGGGACTGTGCTGGCCCATTCCGGATGAAATTCATCCTCCGCGCTTTGCATAAGACCCGGCGAGACAGCGTTGAACCGGACGCCGTCTGGCCCATACCGGTCGGCCAGCAGCTTGATGAACCCGTGAAGGGCGAGACGCGTCGGTCCTAGGGGAAAGGGCGCCCTGGGCTGCCCAGCTTCGATACCTGAAATGGCCACAAACGAACCGTGCGGCGACGCCTGAAGGTATGGCAGCACGGCTTTGGCGAGTCGCATGGGCGCAACGACCATCATATCATAGTCTTCGTGCCATGCAGGCCAAGGGATATCGAAGATGTCCCTGCGATAGTGTGGATCAAAACCGAAACTGTCACGAGTGGCTTTGGGTGGGGCGGGGACATCAAAGCCCTTCATGACCTCGCTATGCCTGCCGGCGCCGAACACCGCAGCATCTATCCTGCCGAAACTGTCCAGCGCGGCTTTGACAGCCCGTTGGACATCATCGTCGCTCAGCACCGAACCCGCAATGCCAAGTCCGTCGGTTTCGCGGGCGATATCATGGCATCCGCTGCGTGACATCAGCACAAGTTGGTAGTCCATAGCCGCAAGTGCGCGTGCGGTCGCAGAGCCAAGTCCACCGCTCGCGCCCGTTATGATTGCGACCGGACGATCATTGGCGGTACGCGACATTGAAAAACCTCAAGGAAAACAAAGGAAGGGAACACTGCGGCAACACTAGCAGCATTTTTACACTTGTCGCCTGTTGTGTCCCCACCGTTGAGGTTTGCCCTTGTGAGGCGTTTTCAATGCCATGCAGCGTCAGAGGTCGATGGGATCAGAAAGGCCATTCGCCTTGTGGGCTGTAGTGCGGCATGAAATCGCGCAGGCGTTCTAGTCCGCGTTCGCGCAGTTGCCGCACACGTTCGCGCGATATCCCGTAAACCGCGCCCAGCTGATCCAAAGTCATGGGCGGGTCCTTCAGCACGGTCGACAGCACGATGGTCCGCTCCCGGTCCGGCAGCTTCGCAAAATTCTCGCTCACGGTCTGGCGAAACACCTGCCGATCGTGCCGCTGCGCCACTTCCTGTTCAACGTCGCAGTCGGGGTCAGGCAGAAGGTTGATGATTTCATCTCCTTCGCCGTTTGCTGCCAACTGGTTCAGAGAGTTGTCGGTTCCCGAGAACTCCCGCCGCAGCGAATCGAGCTCTTTTGCGTCCACATTGAGCTTGTCGGCGATGCGCTGATCGCGTTGCAGCCCGGTCTCGCCAGGGCGAAGCTCCACCGATTCCTCCAGGCGACCCAGGTTAAAGAAAACCTTTCGGGCCTTGGCAGATCGGCCTCGCTTGACGAGCGACCAGGTCCGCAATCGGTAGTCCTGGAGTTCGGCCCGGATCCACCAGACTGCATAAGTCGAGAAACGAAAACCTTTGTCTGGGTCAAAGCCATCGGCGGCCTTGAGCAAGCCGATGTAAGCATGTTGCAGCAGATCGGGATCGTCGATCTTGCGCCCTTTCGAGAAGCGCTTCGCAGTCGACATGGCGAGGGGAGTGTATGCCTCAACCAGCTTGTTGCGCGCCTCTACGTCCTGATCGTCACGCCAGGCGCGTGCCAGGCGGAACTCTTCCTCCGAATCGAGAAAGCCGCTGCGGGGGCGGTATCGCGGGTCTTGCGGGTCACTGGGGCGAAAAGGTGAGTTCATTGGACGACCATCGGTAAAATAGTTTCGTTTCGAAATCATATCTCGCCAAAACGTATTGTCAAACTGATTTCGACTCGCTACTAAATTTCCCATGAATGATCATTCTCACCCGTCTCGCCAGAGCGATGAACTGGCTGAACTTCTGGTGCATATCGGTCGCTCTGCCCGTGCAGAGGACAGCGGCGCGGCTTTGACTGCCGCGCAATGGACGGCTCTGCGGTTCTTTGCGCGCGCCAATCTCGCGTCGTCCACGCCCTCGGCCTTTGCGAGTTTCCAGGCCACCACGCGCGGGACGGCCTCACAAACGATCAAGTCGCTGGTGAACAAAGAGCTTTTGTCGCGGCGCAAGTCCAAAAGTGACGGGCGCAGCGTCCAGTTCGAAGTGACGCGGGCCGGGCGAGACATGCTGAACCAGGACCCGTTGCGCCATTTGTCGGCAGCCATTGGTGATTTGCCCGAGGTCGATCAAACGGTGCTTGAACGGTTGCTTCCCGTTCTCACCGTCGCGTTGGCAGAGCAACGCAGCACGCCCGCATTCGGAACATGCAACGACTGCCGATTCTATGAGAATCGTGATGGGACCGGGTATTGCGCCTGTGTCGCCGTCGATCTGGCACCTTCGGAGATCGGCAAGCTCTGCGCGAACTTTTCACTCACACTGCCGGGCGCTGATGAGCGTGCCGGCACCATGACCCAGGATTGAAACTGTGAGCAACGAAACCCAACAGGCTCCGTCCGGGGCCTCAGACACGATTGGCCGCATGATTGCGGTAAGCAGCGGAAAAGGCGGTGTTGGCAAGTCGACTGTCACCGTCAATCTGGCGCTCGCACTCGCCGAACAAGGGTTCCGGGTCGGCGTTGTGGATGCCGACCTGTACGGCCCGTCCATTCCCGGCATGCTGGGGCTGAGCGATGCAAACCCGCCCGCGATGACGCCGGACCGCAAGGTGGTGCCGGCCAACGCGCAGGGTATCAAGCTGATCTCGATGGCGATGCTGACGGATGATGACAAGCCCGCCATTTTGCGGGGGCCCATGGTGACAAAGTACTTGCGCATGTTCGTCACACAGGTCGATTGGGGCCCGCTGGATGTGCTGCTGCTGGACCTTCCGCCGGGCACCGGAGACATTCAGCTTACCCTTGCGCAGGCCTTCCCCTTGAGTGGCGCTGTGGTCGTGACAACACCACAGGATGTCAGCCTCAAAATCGTGCGCCGCGGCCTGCGTATGATGGAGCAGGTCAATGTCCCTGTCCTGGGTGTTGTCGAAAACATGAGCGGGTTCACCTGTCCTTCGTGCGGGGAAGTGACACCGATCTTTCGCCAGGGGGGCGGCCAACGCATTGCCGAGTCGCTGAAGGTACCGTTTCTGGGGGCTGTGCCGCTCGATCCGGCGGTGGTCGAAAGCGGAGACGAAGGACTGCCCACGGTGATCAGTGCCCGGGACAGCGCGGCGGCCGAAGCGTATCGGTCCGTGGCGGCCGAACTCGCGAAAGACAGTCCCGCATCTGGCGGCCTGGCGCGTCCATTTGACTGGCGCGTGGCTGAGAACGAAGGGCGCCCTGCTGAGGGGGTGGTGCGGTCGGGTGGTGATCCGGATCTTCCGGTTTCGCTGAGCTACAGCCCGGCGGCGTTGGTCATTGGTTGGCAAGACGGCTCTTACACCCATATCCCCCCGCGCGAGTTGCGCCTGTCGTGCCAGTGTGCCGCATGCCGCGACGAGGTCACCGGGCAACGTTTGCTGATTCCGTCGAATGTCCCGCTCGACATCGAGCCCACCCGGATCTGGAGCGTTGGGAACTATGCTCTGGGTGTTGCGTTCAGCGACGGGCACAGCTCGGGAATCTTCCCATTTAGTGCCCTTCGCTCGATGCAGGAGATTGAGACCGAAGATGTCTGATGATGCGACACAGCGGCGGCGGATCAGGGCAGCGTCTTCGCCCCACGATCCAGCGACCATGAGGTTCATGCTGGAGGAGGATATCCAGCCGGGCCAAAGCGCACTTTATGAGGCCGGTGACGGGTCGACGGCCCCGATCGCGCAATCGTTGTTTGCAGTTCCCGCCGTCAAGCAGGTTCATGTGTCGGGCCACACGGTTCAGGTCACATTGACCGCCGAAGCGGATTGGTCCGCGCACAAAGCGGCTGTTGCGCAGGCGATCCGGGAAGCGCTGGGCAAAGGCACCCCGTTGGGAGAGGCGGCGCGGACAGTGGGCACGACCCGGGCGGATGAAGAGTTGTTGCAGGCCGTGCAGAGCCTGCTCGACACTCAGGCCAACCCGGCTATTGCAGCGCATGGCGGCCAGGTCGACGCCGAGCGTGTCGATGATGGCGTCGCCTACCTCCGAATGTCGGGCGGATGCCAGGGGTGCGCGGCCTCAGCCGCAACCTTGAGAGACGGTATCGAAACGATGCTCCGGTCGGCACTTCCGGAGTTGCGGGATATTGTCGATCTGACCGACCACGACAGCGGAACCAACCCATACTATGAGCGCCCATCGCGTCCCGGGCCCGTGCTACATCGGCCCGTTCCGGCGGATGTTGTGCGATGGGACGACGGAGACCTGCGTGTGGATCCCGACTACCTTGCCCCGCGGCTGGGTCTGACGCCGCAGGTGGTGGTGGCTGGGATCGAGAGAGGGGACATCACACGGGAAGTCGAGCACGGCAAAGGGGCGGCTGGAGACGCAACCCGCATAACCATCCGGACACCCGCACGCGCCTGGGCAGCGGATATACATCCTGACGGTACCATGCAGGAGGTACCGCCCGCGCGGAAACGCGAAGACGCGGATCCACTGGCTGGCAGAGTACGTAACTATCTGGATGCATTGGCACCGGGGCAGACGCCGGTCACGTATGGCCGTCTTGCGCGGGCGTTGGGCTACTACATGCCGGGATCGGTTCGGAAGATCACCCGCGCGTTAGAAACCACCATGCGTGAGGATGCCGAGGCGGGCCGCCATTTTGTGGCAGCACTTGCCGTAAATCGTGGCACGGGAATGCCGGGGAAAGGCTTTTTCGAACTGGCCGGGCGCCTTGGCCAACCGGTCGAGGAAAACAAAGGCGCGTTTGAGCAATACCTGCGAATGCGCGCGGAGGCGCTTGATGCGTCGGCCGGATCCGGGCCGGATGCCGCGCCTATTGGCTCTCAAAGCGCGGCGGATCGGCAGTCTAGCCCCCTGTCTGATCTGAGCAAATCCGCCTGAAAGACACCGTTCCACGGTGCATTTGCTGCGTGACGCCCTTGCTGCGCATGGGCTCCGGGTTCCAAACTTTCCAATGCAATCAAATGCGTAAACTGATCGCAACTAATCCTACTAATAATTTAGTTTGACACCGAGGCGAAGCAGAGACTAGCGTTGCTGAAGCTGGCGGAGGCTGGCTCACACATATCTAGGGAGGAGAAAAGATGCGCAAGTATCTGCTCTCCGCGACCGCGGTCTTTGCCGTCGTTGCGGGGACTGGGACTGCTTTTGCGGACGCCGCGGCAGCTCAGAAATGGATTGACCAGGAATTCCAGCCATCGACTTTGACAAAAGACGAGCAGATGGCCGAGATGGAATGGTTCATTCAGGCCGCCGAGCCCTATGCCGGCATGGAAATCAATGTTCTGTCAGAGGGTATTCCAACCCACGGATATGAATCGGAAGTCCTGACAAAGGCCTTCGAGGAAATCACGGGCATCAAGGTCAACCACCAGATCCTGGGTGAGGGCGAAGTTGTCCAGGCCGTTCAGACACAGATGCAGACCCAGCGGAACCTGTATGACGGCTATGTCAACGACAGCGACCTGATCGGCACGCACTCGCGGCTGCAGCTGGCCTACAACCTAACAGAACAAATGGCAGGGGATTGGGCGAACACGACCTCGCCGACGTTGGATCTGGATGACTTCATGGGGATCCAGTTTACCACCGGGCCCGATGGCAACCTCTATCAGCTGCCGGACCAGCAGTTTGCGAACCTCTATTGGTTCCGCAAAGACTGGTTTGACGACGAGGCCAACAAGGCCGCGTTCAAGGACAAGTACGGCTATGACCTGGGCGTGCCCGTGAACTGGTCTGCTTACGAGGACATTGCCGAATTCTTCACCAATGATGTGAAGGAAATCGACGGCGTCGCGATTTATGGCCACATGGACTACGGCAAACGCGCGCCTGACTTGGGCTGGCGGATGACCGACGCATGGCTGTCGATGGCTGGCGCGGGCGACGTGGGTGAACCCAACGGCGTTCCGGTCGACGAATGGGGCATCCGCATGGAAGCGGGCACCTGTAACCCTGTTGGGGCTTCGGTGTCTCGCGGTGGTGCGGCAAACGGACCGGCGGCGGTCTACGCGATCCGGAAATGGGACGAGTGGCTGCGCAACTATGCGCCTCCTGGTGCTGCGTCCTATGACTTCTACCAGTCGCTGCCGGCGCTCAGCCAGGGCAACGTCGCCCAGCAGATTTTCTGGTACACGGCGTTCACCGCGGACATGGTGAAACCGCAGTCAGAAGGCAACAACACGGTCGATGCTGACGGAAACCCGCTGTGGCGGATGGCGCCCAGCCCGCATGGTCCATACTGGGAAGAAGGTCAGAAAGTCGGCTATCAGGACGTGGGCTCCTGGACATTCCTGAAGTCGACACCGTCGGATCGGGCCCAGGCGGCTTGGCTCTACGCTCAGTTCGTGACGTCGAAGACCGTCGATGTGAAAAAGTCCCATGTGGGTCTGACTTTCATCCGCGACAGCACGGTCAACCACGAAAGCTTCACCGAGCGTGCGCCCAAACTGGGTGGTCTGGTCGAGTTCTATCGCTCGCCTGATCGCGTGGCATGGTCGCCAACCGGGATCAACGTGCCAGACTATCCAAAGTTGGCCCAGATCTGGTGGCAGCAGATTGGTGACGTGAACTCCGGCGCCTTCACGCCGCAGGAAGCCATGAACCGTCTCGCCGAAGAGATGGACATCACCATGGCCCGCATGCAGGCAGCTGACGAGGGCGCAGGCGTGTACGGTGGTTGCGGCCCGCGCTTGAACGAGCCGCAGGACGAAGCTTTCTGGCTCGAAAAGGCGGGATCGCCCAAAGCCAAGCTCGAAAACGAGAAGCCACAAGGCCAGACAGTCAACTACGACGAACTGGTCGCACGCTGGAATCAATAACCAGAGTTGTCTGGCCCCGCCTGTCCGGCGGGACCAGACCCGGGCCGGAGCACTCTTCCTCTGCTTCGGCCCGGCTCTTCTCACCGGGGTCAGGAATTCATGGGAATTGAATTGATAGAGGCCACGAAAGAGGTTCGGGGCATCACTCATATCAAGCCAACGTCGCTGACGCTCGAGACCGGGCACTTTAATGTGCTGCTGGGGCAGACGGGGTCAGGAAAGACGTCTCTGATCAAGCTTATGGCAGGGCTTGACCCGCTTGGGTCGGGACAGATCCTGATGGATGGTCAGGATGTCTCGCGGCTGACCACACAAAAACGAAACATCAGCCTGGTTCACCAGTTCTTCGTGAACTACCCGCACATGACGGTCTTTGAGAACATTGCCTCTCCGCTGCGGATCGCAGGCATGGCACAGTCCGAAATCGAAGGTCGCGTGCAGGAAGCGGCAGACATTCTTCAATTGGCACCGATGCTGAACCGGCGCCCGCAGGAATTGTCCGGTGGTCAGCAGCAACGCTGCGCGTTGGCGCGCGCGATTGCCAAACAAAGCCGGGCGGTGTTTCTGGACGAACCGCTGGCGAACCTCGATTACAAACTGCGCGAAGAACTGCGCGAGCAATTGCCGGAGCTTTTCGCGGGGCGCGGCGCCGTTGTCGTTTACGCGACCTCTGAACCCGAAGAGGCGCTCTTGCTGGGCGGTAAGACGGCGCTGATGGATGACGGGGTGGTCACCCAGTTTGGACCAACGGCCGAGATTTACCGCAAGCCAGCAACATTGACCGCCGCACGCGTGTTTTCGGATCCGCCCATCAACGCCGCGCGCATCACCAAGTCGGGGTCGCAAGCGCAACTGCCGACGGGTGTGTCATGGGTGGTAGAAGGACCAGCTGCATCATTGGCAGACGGACATTATACCATCGCCGTGCGCCCGCATCACGTCACCCCGTTTGAGGCTTCTCCGCGGAGCGTCGAGTTGAGCGGCACCGTGCAGGTGACGGAACTCTCCGGATCAGAATCCAGTGCGCATTTCCAGATGGGTGAAGACGGATGGGTTTCGCTTTCCCATGGTGTGCACCCCTACCAGATTGGCGAGGTTCACAAGTTTTACATGGATGCGAGCAAAGCGTTCTATTTCGCACCGGACGGGAGCTTTGTGGCCTGATGGCAAAGATCACCCTGTCCCAGCTTCGCCATTCGTACTTCCCGAATCCGACCGGGCCCGACGACTATGCGCTCAAGCAGATCGACCTGGACTGGGAGGATGGAGGGGCCTACGCCCTCCTGGGTCCTTCGGGATGTGGAAAGTCCACATTGCTCAATATCATCTCCGGATTGCTGGCCCCATCCGAAGGGCGCATCCTGTTTGACGGTCAGGATGTGACCGATCTTCCGCCCGACCGACGCAACATTGCGCAGGTTTTCCAGTTTCCGGTGATCTACGACACGATGACGGTACGCGAGAACCTCGCGTTCCCTTTGCGCAACCGTGGCGTGGACGAAAACCGGATCGCTGAGCGCGTCGCAGAGATTGCCGAGATGCTCGAAGTGGTCGACATGCTCGATATCCGGGCGGCCCATCTTTCACCTGACAACAAGCAAAAGATTTCGATGGGACGCGGACTGGTTCGCGATGACGTCAACGTGGTGATGTTCGACGAACCGCTGACGGTCATTGATCCGCATCTGAAATGGAAACTGCGATCAAAGCTCAAAGAGCTGCACCAACGGGTCAAAGCCACCATGATCTACGTGACCCACGATCAGACCGAAGCTCTGACCTTTGCGGATCAGGTGGTGGTGATGCAGGCCGGCGAGATCGTTCAGATCGGAACCCCCGTCGATCTGTTTGAACGTCCTCAGCACACATTTGTGGGGCATTTCATTGGGTCACCGGGCATGAACATTTTGCCCGCTACCGAAGAGGACGGTCATGTGATTTTCGAAGGTCACGCCATCCAGCTCGAAGGGCCGGTAAGCGGGCAAGGCGGCACAACCGAGCTGGGCGTTCGTCCGGAGTTTGTTTCCTTGGCAGATACAGGTGTCCCGGCGCAGGTTCGAAAAGTCTCCGATGTCGGGCGTCACGCCGTGATCGAGGCTGTCGTGGGCGAGACGCCGATTAAGGCGGTCGTCGAAAGCGCCGATGTCGAACAGGGCGCACAAGTCCACTTGGCGTTTCGGCAGGATCAGACCCGGCTGTATCGCGATGGCTGGATCGCAACGGAGGCGACGGCATGAAAACCGAATATCAAAAGGCATGGTTCTTTGTCCTGCCGGTGCTGCTTCTGGTGGCGTTTAACGCGTTGATACCGATCATGACGGTGGTCAACTATTCGGTTCAGGAGACATTCGGCAACAATGTCTTCTTCTGGCAGGGGCTGGACTGGTTCGAGCAGATTCTGCGATCAGACCGATTCCACGCCGCATTGGGCCGGCAGTTCCTGTTCACGTTCCTGATCCTCATAATCGAAGTGCCGCTGGGCATCGTGATTGCCCTCTCCATGCCGCGATCCGGCTTCTGGGTCCCTGTTTGTCTGGTCACGATGGCCTTGCCGATGCTGATCCCCTGGAACGTTGTGGGAGCAATGTGGAACATTTTCACGCTGCCGGATATCGGACTGCTGGGCTACTTGATGAACCACACGCTGGGTATTCCCTACGACATGACGCAGAACCCGGTTGCCGCATGGATTACCATTGTGACTATGGATGTCTGGCACTGGACATCGCTGGTCGTGCTTTTGTCTTATGCGGGTCTCGTGTCCATTCCGGACGCTTATTACCAAGCCGCCAAGATCGATGGTGCGAGCCCTTGGAAAGTCTTTCGATACATCCAATTGCCAAAGATGAAGACGGTGCTGACCATCGCAATCCTTTTGCGGTTCATGGACAGTTTCAACATCTACACTGAACCGTTCGTGCTCACCGGGGGCGGACCCGGAAACTCGACCACGCTGCTGTCAATCGACCTTGTCAAAATCGCGCTGGGACAGTTCGACCTGGGACCCGCAGCAGCGATGTCGCTGATCTACTTCGCGATCACGCTGTTGGTTTCGTGGCTCTTTTACACACTGATGACCAAGGATGACGCGCAATGAAAAAACGCTCTCTCATCCCGATCCTCTACATCCTGTTCCTGCTGCTGCCGATCTACTGGCTGGTGGCCATGAGCTTCAAAACGACTGGCGAGATCCTGTCAGGGTTCAGCCTCTTCCCGCAGACCTTCACGTTTGAGAACTACCGCGTCATTTTCACCGATCCCACATGGTATTGGGGGTACATCAACTCGATTATTTACGTGTCGATGAACACGGTGATCTCGGTGAGCGTCGCGCTGCCAGCCGCCTACGCCTTCTCTCGTTATCGGTTTCTGGGGGACAAGCAGCTCTTCTTCTGGCTGCTGACGAACCGGATGGCGCCGGCTGCGGTCTTTGCCTTGCCGTTCTTTCAGCTCTACTCGTCAGTGGGGTTGTTCGACACCTACCTGGCGGTGGCGCTGGCGCATTGCCTGTTCAACATTCCACTGGCCGTCTGGATCCTCGAAGGGTTCATGAGCGGCGTTCCCAAAGAGCTGGATGAAACCGCCTATGTTGACGGATACTCGTTTCCGCGCTTTTTCATTTCCATATTCCTTCCGACGATCAAGGCTGGCGTCGGCGTGGCGGCCTTCTTCTGTTTCATGTTCTCGTGGGTGGAACTGCTGCTGGCCAAGACGCTGACGGCGGTCGATGCCAAGCCCATCGCAGCAACAATGACCAAAACGGCATCCTCTGCCGGGTACGAACTTGGGCTACTGGCGGCCGCTGGGACGCTGACGATCATTCCCGGCGCCATCGTGATTTATTTCGTCCGAAACTACATCGCCAAAGGCTTTGCACTGGGGAGGGTGTGATGAAACGTGTTGCGTTCTTGATTGCCATGGTCGCCGCGCACCCTGTCGCGGCGCAGGGTTGGGGCAACGTTGCAAAGAAAGAGGAAGAGACAGGATTTTCCTGGACGGCACCGCTCTGGCCATCATTCTGGATGGCCTGGACACCTGCAACTTTTGCCTTCTTTTGCGCCATTTTCGGTGCGATCGCGCTCATCGGCATACTGGAAGTGACCAAGTATCGCGATGGAATCGAGCGCCGGGGAATACTTGGCCTGACGACGACGCTCGGCGACCGATTGTTCATTTCTCTTCTCGGATCAGCTTACATTTTCCTCGCGTGGCTTGGACTTATGGGCCAACCGCTGTGGTGGCCGCTTGCGATCAGCATCGCGTGGGGTACGTTCTGTTTTAGAAAAGTGTGAAATTTTACTTTGGAAAACGAAATGCTTGGTATTTACTTCTGCCGCGCCGCGCGTGAACGACAGCCCGGGACGGAACGGCGATGAAAAAGAAGAAAAGCGAACTGCTGACGGAAGTCGAATTGGAGTTCATGAACGAACTCTGGGCTTTGGGGGACGGGACCGTGCGCGACGTTTTGGAAAGGCTGCCGGCAGAGCGCAACCTGGCCTACACGTCGGGCGCCACGATCCTGCGCATCCTTGAGCAGAAGGGCTTTGTGACGAGCCGCAAAGAAGGCAAGAGCCATGTCTACATCCCGGCCCTTGCCAAAGATGCGTATCAGACGCGCTCGCTCAAAGACCTGTCAAAAAAGCTGTTCGATGATACACCGGCATCGATGGTGGCGCGCCTGGTCAATGACGAGGCACTGACAGACGACGCATTGGGGCAAATCCGAGCACTGGTTGATCGGAGGTTGAAAAATGATAGCGGTTGAAGCGCTGCTCGATGCATTTATCAATGCCAATATCCTGGTGTGCGTTGCCTTTGTTCTGTGGTGCTGCGTGCGTGGTGCGATGCGCCGACTGGGGCTGCGGCATGCCTTCGGAACCCAACTGCGGTTGCTCAACAGCGTATTTCTCGCGATCGTTTTTGCACCTGTCTTCGCGGTTTGCTTCAACATGCTCCAGCAGTCGGGCTTCGCCTCCGACCTGACCGTCAACTTGTCCGACATCGTGGTCTCGCACTACCTTAACGGTGGTTTTCAAATGAAGGCGGCCCATCTCGAAGGCCTGATACAGGCGCGGGACACCTTTATGCTGAACGTCTTGCAGGGCGCCGGCTGGGTGGCAAAGGTGGCCATTCTGGCCTTTCTGATCGGGTTGCTGGTGGGCAGCGTCCGGCTGGTTTACTCAATTGCATGCCTGCATCGGATCGTCTCAGGCAGTTATGCGTGGCGCCGGTTTGGTCGTGTGCACATCCGCCTGTCAGATCGGACGCTGGTGCCGTTTTCCACCCGTGGAATCCGAAACTACTACGTTGTGATACCATCCCACATCCTGAGCCAGTCCCATGAACTCAAAGTGTCCCTCGCTCATGAATTCCAGCACATTCGGCAGGGAGACCTGGAATGGGAAATCCTGCTGGAAGCACTCAAGCCCTTGTTTTTCCTGAACCCGGCGTTCCACGCGTGGAAGCGACAAGTCGAAGATCTTCGCGAACTGAACTGCGACAGCAAAGTCCTGTCCAAAGGGCATATCGATGTGCGCGCTTACTGCGATACTCTGCTTTCCGTTTGTCAGAAAACTCTGCGCCGTGACCGGGCTTTTGTGATCGCGGTGCCGAAAGTGACGTTGGTTACAGCGGACCGGTCCGCCATGCGTGACGGGAAGAAGAGCTTTTTGGAGCATCGCATCCTCTCGATGCTCAATGCACGGCGGGCCCGGCATCAGAACCTGACATTCTCTCTGCTCGCTATTCCGCTTGTCGCATCGGTGGCGTTGACCGCGCTGGCAATCCAGCATCCCGGGGACTGGAGTCAGGATCGCTTGATGTTGTCCACCGTTGTCAATCTGGAGCGGCTGGATGAGATCAACAGGCTGTCAGCGTTCGGGCGTGTCAGGAACTGAAGAGTCGTGTTCAACCCTCCGGGCGCGAACTGAAGCTGACTCTCCGGCTTTGGCGTCTTTTCGCAGACTGGCGAGAGTCAGGCCGTAGATGCAGGCCACCACAATACCCAACGCAACGATCTGGTAGGCTGCAATCTGATCGCCAAGAAATGGCACGGCCAGAACCATCGTCAGTGCGGGCCATGGCGTCGTGATCGAACTGGCCAGCGAGACATCGATTTGACGCACGGCGTAAAACCAGACGATCAGTTCCAGATAGTAGACCAGCCCCATGACAACGGAGGCCGGCTGCAGGATTGCACCAAGGCCCGCTGGGACACCATTGGGAACGATCGCCACAAGCAGTAGTCCCAGAAAGGCCGCCGAAATCCCAACACGGAAGAACGTCACCTGGGCGGGTGTGATTGGAGTATTTGACAATTCTTCCTTGATGATCACATGAGCGATGCTCCACAGGAAAGGCACTGCAAGCGAGATCAGAAACCAGACCGACAGTCCCGACATCCGAAACGTGCCGCCAGTTCCCAGAAAGTAAAGTGCCCCGATGAGGGTCGCGGTCAGTGCCAGTTCGGTCGTGGTCTTGCGGCGTCTCAGAAACAGGCCTTCCCAGAGGATGGCAAAGAGCGGATAGGCCTGAATGGCAATTGCCGCGTTTGTGGCGCCTGCCTTTTCAACGCCCAGGACATAGAGATACGTCGACAATCCAAAGAGTGCGCCGGTGAAGAGCGCCACCAAGATCAATCTGCGGCGGTCACGTGCCGACAAACTGCGCGCAAAGATGCCCCGCGTACCTTTCGAAAACTCGGCTCCGAAAACAGGTGCGGCGAAAATCAGTTGCCAAACGGAAAGCGCAAAGGCGAACGGCAACGCGTCCGTCGCCACGGGGCGCAGATTGGATATGATTGGCATAACTCCCAAAAGGCAAAGGCTGACAAGCGACAGCGCGAGGCCGGTCCGGACTGACGGGGCAAAGTGCGACATTGGATGCTTCCCAAGCAGATTGCATTGACGGCTTTAGAAATTGCATCCAATATTGCATCGCATCAATAAAAACATTGATATCATGGCAATTTGGCTACCAGATCTCACTGGCCGGCAGGGGCCAAAGTACCTCCAGATCGTGGAGGTGATGGCAGAGGACATTGCGACCGGCCGGCTCGCCGTCGGGGATCAACTGCTCCCGCATCGTGAGTTGGCTTATCAGCTTGGGGTGTCAGCAAACACGACCAGTCGCGCCTACGCCGAAGGGATCAATCGGGCCTTGCTCAAGGGAGAAGTCGGGCGCGGTACGTTTGTCAGAGCTCCGGATCAGACCGCGCCGGAGGCGGCTCAAAACACCCTGCTGCGCAGCAACACAGCACCCATTGATCTGGCCAAGAATTTGCCGATACCGGGATTCTCGGAGCCGTATGTCCGCCGCATCCTTGAGGACCTCTCGGGCGGCGTCGGTTTGGCCGCATTGCTGGACTATCAAACCGAAGTCGATCTCTTTCAGCATGCAGACGCGGGCTGTCGGTGGCTCCAATCGCAGGGCGTGCCGGCGCACCCGGATGACACTCTGGCGACGATCGGGGCGCAGCATGGCCTGCTCTGCACATTGACTGCACTTCTGAAGCCGGGCGATCTGCTGTTAACCGAAGCGCTCACGTACATGCCGGTTCATGCCATGGCGGATCGTTTGGGCGCGCAAACGCTGTCGGTTGCGATGGATGCAGGTGGTGTCCTCCCCGATGCTTTCGAAGACATGTGCAAACAGGCACGTCCCAAAGCATTCTATCTGACACCGACGTTGCAGGCCCCAACCACAATCACGTTGAACGAAGAACGCCGAAACGCGATCGCTGACATTGCGGCGCGCCATGGGGTTTTTCTGATCGAAGATGACGTCTTCGGCCCTTTGAAACCCAATAGGCCGCAAGCTCTTGCTGTGCTGGCGCCTGAATACACAGTACATGTGACCAGCCTGTCGAAATCTGTGTCACCGGGTTTGCGGGTCGGTTACCTTAGGGCGCCCAGGCATCTGGTTCCCGCCCTCCGACATGCCGTCAACCTAAGTGTTTGGATGACGCCCCCCCTGACTCTGGAAATTGCGACACGGCTGATCCAGGACGGCACAGCTTTGAAGCTTGCGTCGCAACAGAGCGCCGAGGCAGAGCGGCGGCAGAGCCTCATGCGGTCCATCCTTGATCCGTATGACGTCGTTTCGGACCCGCACGGTCTGCACGTCTGGCTGACTTTGCCCGAGGGTTGGAGCGCCGACTGGTTTCGTGCGCTATCGGCGCGCAATGGCGTCCTTGTGAACGAAGCGGGTAGCTTTGCGGTCAATCGCCGCGATGCGCCCGAAGCGGTGCGCCTGTGCCTCAGCCATGAAGCGGATCGCAGCCGGCTTCGGATGGGATTGCAAAAAATCGCTGATCTGTTGGGGTATGCTCCAGAGGACAGCGTTCTGCAGATCTGACAGCGATGGGACCCACGGCACCGATCACATCTTCAGGCGTGCGGATCAGGCGGCGTGCGTTCCGTCTGCCAATGTCTGGACAAACTCCAGCACTTCGGGAATCGGCGTGCCATCCCCGACACGGCTGACAATCGCGGAACCGACCACCGCGCCATCGGACACGCCCGCAATCGATTGCGCGCGTTCCGGCGTGGTAATCCCAAAACCGACGATAACTGGCAAATCGGTTGCGGACTTGATCCGATCCACATCAGGTGAGACTGCGTCCGCATGTGCATGCGCGGCACCGGTGATGCCTGTGATCGAGACATAATAGACAAAGCCCGAGGTGTTTTGCAGAACACGCGGCAGGCGTTGATCATCGGTGGTTGGTGTCGCAAGACGGATAAAGTTGAGGCCCGCAGCCTGCGCCGGCAGGCAGAGCTCTTCGTCCTCTTCGGGTGGCAGATCCACCACGATCAGACCATCAATGCCGGCGCTCTTCGCCTCTTCAAGGAAACGCGCAACGCCGTGCGAAAAGATCGGGTTATAGTACCCCATCAACACGATGGGCGTGGTGTCGTCGGTCTTGCGGAACTCCGTGGCCAGTTCCAGCGTCTTAGCCAACGTCATGCCGCCATCAAGTGCACGCTGACCCGCCAGCTGAATGATCGGTCCGTCCGCCATGGGGTCGGTGAACGGCACACCCAGTTCGATGATGTCGACCCCGGCCTTTGGCAGCCCTTTCACCAGTTCCAGTGAGGTCTCATAGTCGGGATCGCCGGCCATGATGTAAGCGACAAACGCCTTCTTTCCTTCACTTCTGAGACTGTCGAACTTAGCTTGAATGCGGGTCATGGATCGATCTTTCCTATGGTTGGCCACCTCCTGCCAAAAGCGCGCGCGGAAATCAATGCACAGGCCGGCGACGGTATGTGATTAAAGAGTGCGTTCCGCTGATTTGCCGCTGCGATCAGAGCGGTATGGGCGCTTGCACCCGAAGGGCAGTGACCATAGAAGCGGCGCGGTATCGGAACGGAGGCCGAAATGGGTTTCAAGATGGGGATTGTGGGTCTGCCCAACGTGGGCAAGTCGACCCTTTTCAACGCGCTGACACGGACAGCAGCGGCACAAGCGGCGAATTTTCCGTTCTGCACCATCGAGCCAAACATTGGTGAGGTGGCCGTTCCTGATGCGCGGCTCGACAAGCTGGCCGTGTTGGGCAAATCAAAGCAGGTGATCCCGACCCGGATGACGTTTGTCGACATCGCCGGTTTGGTCAAAGGCGCCAGCAAGGGCGAAGGGCTGGGCAATCAGTTCCTTGCCAACATCCGCGAAGTCGATGCGATTGCACATGTTTTGCGGTGCTTTGACGATGGGGATGTGACCCACGTTGAAGGGCGCGTCGATCCTGTTGCAGATGCCGAGACCATCGAGACCGAGCTGATGCTGGCCGACTTGGAGAGCATAGAAAAGCGTTTGCAAGGCATCGTGCGCAAGGTGCGCGGGGGCGACAAGGAAGCTGTTCAACAGGAACGGCTCTTGCGGGCGGCTCAGGGTGCGCTGGAGGACGGAAAACCGGCGCGTGTTGTCGACGTCGATGCCGAAGACCGGCGCGCGTGGAACTTGCTGCAGCTCCTGACCACCAAACCCGTTCTCTTTGTCTGCAACGTGGGTGAGGACGAAGCCGCGGATGGAAATGCCTATTCAAAAGCCGTGGCCGATATGGCGGCAGCGCAGGGCAATGCCCATGTGGTCATCTCGGCCCAGATCGAAGAAGAGATCAGCCAACTGGAGCCCGAAGAGGCCGAGATGTTCCTGTCAGAGATGGGGCTGGACGAGCCCGGTCTCGATCGGCTGATCAGGGCAGGCTACGATCTGTTGCATCTGGAGACCTATTTTACCGTCGGGCCCAAAGAGGCGCGCGCCTGGACCATCCGGCAGGGCACGATGGCGCCGGCGGCGGCGGGCGTCATTCATGGCGACTTTGAAAAGGGCTTCATCCGCGCCGAAACCATTGGCTACGAGGATTTTGTCACGCTGGGTGGTGAGCAGGCTGCAAAAGAAGCGGGCAAGATGCGGGCAGAAGGAAAGAACTATGTCGTCAAGGATGGCGACGTTCTTCATTTCCTTTTCAACACCTGAAGGTGGCGCAAGGCGCCACCTGGGATGTTTTGCCGATCAGCGGCGACCGGATTCGAAGTTGCGCTGACGGTCTCCGAACGAGTCCTGGATGATGGCCGAATAGGGCGACCCTGCTTGCCGCGGCGGGATGTCGGGCCAGTTAGAGATGTTGCGCGTGGTCGTCTCAGGTTTTGGTTTGGGGCTGGCCGTTGTTGCGTCAGTTGCCGCCGCGATCGGGGCAAAGCTGAGCGTGGCAAGCAGGGCGACCGGAAGTGAAAGGGTAAGCGTTTTCATACTTTGGTCCTTTGGGTTGGGGTGTGGCGGATACCGTCCGATTGAGGATGTGCTTGACGTTAGGGCAGAGCGTCCCACTGTCAAAAACACGCTGGTTCACTGATCCGTGTGGTCAGTGGAAGTCCCGGCTGGGAAACAGGCGTTTTGCCTGTTCACGGGGATGCCGGGCCTGGGTCGTTGGTTTGGAGGGACGTGGCGCGTCATCGGCCTGCGGAAGTGTGACGCCAATGGCATCATTCATCGGGTGCCCCAGTTCGGCCAGACAATGAGAGACGTCTTCCACGGTTTGCGCGATCAGATGCACCACCATCCCTTCGCGCTGCAGATATCCGGTGACGCGCAACAGGCGCCCCCCCATAACTGCGCGGCGGTATTTTTCATAGATTTTGGGCCAGACCACGATGTTGCTGACCCCGGTTTCGTCCTCCAATGTCAGGAAGATGACGCCCGAAGCGGTGCCAGGGCGCTGGCGGGTGATGACCAGACCGCACACCGTCAGCCGCTTGATGGGTGCCCCGGTCAGCTCGGCATGTGGGGTCGTATCTGGCATGGCCGGGCGCAGCAGTTCCATCGGATGCGCCCGCAGGGTCAGGCGCATTGAAACATAATCCTCAACCACTTCTTCGCCCAAATGCATTGTGGGCAGGGAAACGGCAGGCTCCCGAATGCCTTCGCCTTCGATCGGGTCATTGAACAGCGGCAAAGGTTGCTGCCCCCGGATCGCTTTGACCTGCCAAAGGGCATCGCGACGGTTCAGGCCCATTTCCAGGAAAGCATCCGCCTCGGCCAGCCGTTCAAGAACGGGGGGGCGCAGACCGGCCCGCAGCCATAATGCATCCGGGTCCGGATACCCATTGCCGCGCGCGGCGACGATCCAGAGCGCGTCCTCCTCCTTGAACCCCTTGATCTGCCGAAATCCCAGCCGCAGGGCCAGCGCGCCATCGGCACGGCGTTCCAGAGTATTGTCCCAACTGCTGTTGTTCACACAGATCGGGCGTATCTCGACCTGATGCTCGCGGGCGTCTCGCACGATCTGAGCGGGGGCGTAAAAGCCCATCGGCTGCGAATTCAGCAACCCGCAGGCAAAGATTGCCGGGTAATGGCGCTTCAGCCAGGCGGACACATAGACCAGCATGGCAAAGGCCGCAGCATGGCTTTCGGGGAAACCATACTCGCCGAACCCTTCGATCTGAGAGAAACACCGGTCGGCGAATTCAGGCGTGTACCCTCGTTCCAGCATTCCGTTTGTAAAGCGGTCGCGAAAAGTGCCGATCGTGCCCATGCGCCGGAACGTGGCCAGCGAACGGCGCAGGCGGTCTGCCTCCTCTGCGGAAAACCCGGCAGCGACAACGGCAATCTGCATCGCCTGCTCCTGAAAGAGCGGCACTCCCAGGGTTTTTCCCAGAACCTTGCGCAGCGCTTCGGAGGGGAACTCGACGGTCTCCCGCCCCTGGCGGCGGTTGATATAGGGGTGCACCATGCCCCCCTGAATGGGGCCGGGCCGGACAATCGCAACTTCGATCACAAGGTCATAGAATTCCCGCGGACGCATCCGCGGCAAGAAATTCATCTGGGCGCGGCTTTCCACCTGAAAGACCCCGATCGCATCGGCCACGCACAGCATGTCATAGGTGTCCTTGTCCTTTTGCGGCACGGTGGCGATGCTCATCTGGGTGTTTTCATGCTGGTGCATCAGGTCAAAGCACTTACGGATGCAGGTGAGCATGCCCAGTCCCAGAACATCGACCTTCAGGATCCCGAGCGTGTCGATATCATCCTTGTCCCATTCGATGACGGTGCGATCCTCCATCGCCGCGTTTTCGATCGGGCAGAGCGCATCCAGACGCCCGCGGGTGATGACAAAACCGCCCACATGCTGTGACAGGTGGCGCGGAAAACCGATGATCTCTCCAATCAGGCGGATCGTCTGGGACAGCCTGTAGTCGGACAGATCCAACCCCAGTTCGCGAATGCGGTCGGGATCTGCGCCACCGTTCGACATCCCCCAGATCTGGCTTGAAAGGCTGGCCGTGACATCCTGGCTCAGCCCCATGACCTTGCCGACCTCACGAATGGCGGCGCGGGTCCGGAAATGAATCACAGTGGCGCAGAGACCGGCCCGGTGGCGGCCATATTTTTCATAGATATGCTGGATCACCTCTTCGCGGCGTTCATGTTCGAAATCCACATCGATGTCCGGCGGCTCCCCTCGATACTTCGACACGAAGCGCTCAAAGACCATCGTGATCTGCTCCGGCCCCACATCGGTGATCCCCAGCGCGTAACACAGGATCGAATTTGCCGCAGACCCGCGCCCCTGACAAAGGATGCCCTTGGAGCGGGCGAACTGCACAATGTCGTGGACCGTCAGGAAGTAAGCGGCAAAGCCCAAATCCGCGACCAGCGCCAGTTCCTTGTCGGCAAGTGCCTGGTACTGCGCGGGCACGCCCCTGGGGCAGCGGCGCTCCAGCCCCGCGCGGGCGAGCCGTTCCAGCCGGGCCTGCGGCTGTTCGCCATCCGACATCTCGTCCGGGTATTCATAGCTGAGCTCGCTCAGGCAGAAACTGCACCGCGCCACGATCTCTTGCGTGCGCCGCAGGGCAGCGGGGTGCCGGCGAAAGAGGCGCATCATATCAGCGCCGCGCTTGAGCCGCCGTTCGGCATTGGGCAGGGCGCGCGTTCCGATCCGGTCAATGGTGATTTGCTCACGCATGCAGGTCAGCACATCGGCCAACTGGCGCCGGCTGCCATGATGCATCAGGACATCCCCCACCGCGACCATGGGGGCGGCGGTCCTGTGCGCCAGCGTCGCGCACTGCTTCAGATAGGTCTGATCGCTCCCGTCATATCGCGGCGCGGCGCCCAGAAAGACATGCCCGGGATAGTGGCGGGCGACAGCCTTGATATGATGGGCCACTTGCCGGTCACGCAGGTCTTTTTGCGGCAGAGCGATCAGGATCAGCCCGGTGCCCCGGTCCAGAAGATCCTGTCTGTCCAGATGACAGGCACCTTTCTCAGCCCGCCGTTTGCCCACTGTCAGCAGTTGGGTCAGCCGCTCGTAAGCGGCCCGGTTGCGCGGCAGGGCGATCCAGTGCACGGGACTGTCGCGGAGGATCAGGCGGCATCCGACGATCAGCCGGGGCAGGCGCGGTGTCGCAGGGCGTGTGATAGGGCGCAGGTCCCCAACCTGCTGACGTGAACAGGAATCGATCCGGTGATGAGAGCGGATGGTCAGGGCCTCTTCGGCTTCGCGCCGCAATTCTTTCAGCGCCGCATAGGCACGCACCACACCGGCCAGCGAGTTGTGGTCCGTGATCGCAATGGCGCTCAGGCCCAGTTCGGCGGCCCGTGTGACCATCTCTTCGGGATGGGAGGCGCCCGTCAGGAACGTGAAGTTGGTTGTCACGCAGAGTTCGGCATAATCGGGTGCTGTGGGTGCGGGTGTGGTCATACAAACTCCCCTTGCACGAACCACCCCGGGTTCTGGGGTGTGTAAAACAGCCACAACCGTCGTCCTTGCAGGGTTTCGACCTGCCAGTAATCGCGTAGCCCCGTGCGCCAGTTCTCGTTTTCAAGCCACCATTCGGGCGCGATACGCTCTGGCCCGGTGGCCCGTCCTGTTGTGAGCGACATCCGCCGCCAGCGGAAATGGCGTGGCGGTTTCGGGCCGCGTGCGATGATCGGCTCTGGTGTAAAGATCCGGCCCGGGCGGGGCCGCAGCGTCACCCAGGGGCCGCCCGGCTCGGAATAGGCCGCCGGAGCGATCAGGTGGCTGGATTCCGGGATGTGGCTGTCGGCGGGCAGGAACCGCTGGATGTTTTCCAATCCGATCCGGGTGCCGATCCGGGTGATCAGATCGTGCAGCCCGCTGTCGGGCCCGGTGCCGGCGGGACTGATCTGTTGCACCGGCAGGGCCTCTACCTGCACGGCTTCCAGCCGCAACTTGTCGATGCCATAGCCCGCGTCCACCTGGCCCACGCCACGTTCAAAGAGCGGCAGGATCCGGGCGGAGTCCCGCAGCGGTCGGGCCAGGCGTAACTCCACTTGCTGGCTGTCCTGATCCACACGGTAGAGGGTCAGGCGCAGGATCCGCGCTCCGGTTTGATGTGCCTTCAGTTTCTGGCAGAGCTGATCCAGCAGGCGCGCTGTGCCTGCCATGACATCGGCGCTGAGGCCGATGGGTTCGGGCAGCGTCATGCGCACCCCGTAATGGGGCGGATCCGACAAGGGAGAGATCGCTTCGGGCTGGTCTCCCACCGCCTGATCCAGCCGTAACAGCACATCGCGGCCAAACCTGCGGGCCAGGGTGGCGCGGGGCAGGGCCTGCAGGTCGGCGATGCTGCGTACTCCCAGGCGCTGCAAGGCAACGGCACTGTCTTCTTCCAGCCGCAGCGCAGTCACCGGCAAGGGGCCGATACTGGCCATGGTCTGTCCGGGCGCGGCTGTGCCTTCGCCGTGATGCGCCAGAGCCCAGGCACCGCCACGGGTGTCCGCGATTCCGATCTGTGCGGACAGTCCCGCCCGTGTCAGGCGCTGGCGCATGTCCGCGACCATGGTCGCCTCATCCCCCCACAGATGTACCGCACCGGTCACGTCCAGGGTCAGGCCATCGGTTTCGTCTATCCCGACCCAAGGGCAATAGCGCGTGGCCCAGCGCGCCAACATGCGCTGAAAGCGCTGATCCGCCGGAAGATCAGCAGAGCGACTCTGCAGATCGGGACAAAATGCCCGGGCGTCCGAAAAGGGCATGCCCCGGTGCAGCCCCTTCTGCTCGGCCTGATGGTTGAGGCAATAAAGCCGCTCCGTGTTGGCCTGCCGGTGCGTCAGCGCAAACGGGCCTTCAACCGGTCGCGCCCGCAGAACCCGGTCGCTGGGCAGTCTCGGAAACCACATTGATACGACGCGCCGTTGCATCCCACCGAACATCCCAGGTAGCCAATGTTCCTGATTTGTTCTTTTTAAGTTCCCATCTTTGCAGAGTCGAGTCTGACGGGTCGAAAACCGGGCTGCAGTGCCACCGGGTTTCTGCGGCATTGCTGCCCAAACCCTCGGGCACACAACACAAACCCACCGACTGTCCGGCTTCGGCAGCCAGTTGCAGGCGACGCCCTGCGGTCAGGGAAAGCGCGCCTGTCAGTTCCATAACCACAAGCGAGACTGCCGCAGACCGCAACGCTTCCTCGGCAACGGCCAAACTTTCTGTCTGATCCTTGGTGCGGGCCAGCAGAACCCTCTGCGGATCGAGATACAGACCAAAGCCGGCCGGGTTGATCTGATTGGGCTGCCAGTTTTCTGAGACCCAAAGCACCGTGCCATCCAGATGACCCGCCAGTGCGAAGGCAAAGCCATGAGCCGTTGGCCCATAAACCTCGTGGGTGCGACCCCGCCGGACTGGGAAGAAATCGGAAAGGTTTGGTTTCATCGTCCAATTCCTACACCGAAAGCGGTCAGGACTGAATGCCCCTCCGGTGATCGGACCTTGAGGAGGAACAAAGCCGACCGCAGAAAAGTGGGAGACGGACCGATTGCAAAACTGTTGAGCGTTGTCGGCTTTGGCGGCACAGTGGGTGCACGCAGGAGGAAATTGCCATGCCCATGAGCCAAGAGGAAAAGGACGACCTGACGGCGCAGCTGAAAGCAAGCCGGAAAAAACAGTTGAATTTTGGCCTCTGCATCGCCTCGAAAGCCGAAGACAGTGCGCTGCTGATTGATCGCAAGAAACCGCCTGAGCGGTTGCAAAAACTGGCCAAGGGCATAGCAAAAAGCGCGAAGGTTGCCTGTGGTCTTGTTGAGAGCAAAGGCAAGCTGGTCATGCTCACCTGCAACGAAAGCCCGCCCTCGGGCGCGGCGAAGAAGCTGAAGGTCTTTCTGAAAGCGGCGACCGGCGATGCGCTGAAAGTTCAGCTGCTGGATATCAACGGCTCCGTCCTGGAAGGCGACGTGGATGATGAAGAGGCCGAAAGCGCGGATATCTCGGCCTCTCAGTCCGCTGACACAGAGGCGCCAGCCAACCCGCTTGCGGACAAGGTTGACGAGGCGCTGGAGAAGCTCAGACCGCGGCTGGCCGCCGCGCTGAAACAGACGCCGCGGGCAAAAGACACGCTTCAAAAACTGATCCACACTATCAAGGCCGCTGCGCAAGACAACGATGCCGGGTCTGTGAAAAAGCGGATGGGCCAGTTGCAGGAGGCCCTGACCAAGCTTGCCGAGGCCGCCGGGTCTGGCGATGCGGTTTCGCAGTCCAAACTATCTCTTGTGAAGCTTGGCAAAGCCCGGATCGAGTGGCCGGATACGCGCAGCAACGCGCTGGGCGAGCTTGAGCGGCTCAAGAAAAAGATCGAAGAAGACTACGCCGACATGCCTGAGGCTTCGGAGCAGGTTTCCAATGCCATGAAGCTGTTGGACAAGAGTTTTGAAACCTTCCACGACAAGCTGCATGACCAGCTTGACGCGGTGCTGAATGCCGAAGAAGCCGCGCGCAATCAGGAAGTGGATGCGGCGCGCAAAATGATCGATCTGTTCAGCAAACATGTCGAAAAGGACCCGATCATTTCGGCGCTGGATGGCAATGACATTCTGCCGGACATCTCAATTGCTGCGCCGATCCGGGCAAAGCTCGCTGAAATCTCAGCGGCATTGGGGTAACAAAACAACCGCGTTGTCGCGGCCGCGGAGCGTCACTGACCTGTCAGACACCGAGGCCGGGATTCGGGGCGTCGCGGTCGGGCATATCCGGTTCCGGTGGATCGTCATCAAGCGGTTCTGGCGCGTCAGCATCGTCTACGATCAAAACCTCGCCCCCGTCGAAAATCGCGGGGTCGAACCTGAGTTCTACTTTGTAGAAACGCTTGGCCGTTTCGCACAGCGCATCAAGGAATCCCCGCGCGCCGCGTTCGACCGGAGTTTTCACAAGCAATGCGCGCCCGGTCTCGGGGGATGTGTCTGTTTCCCGCAGAAACACTTTGTCTGCGCCGTTCAACTCGGCGATCAGGGTGGCGACGCTGTCCTCCTGACCGTCGGCGATCCTGGTTGCGGTCAACATCCCGTCGCGCGAAATCGTGCCGAGGGCGATATCGGATTCCGCACCGTCTTCGAAGACATAGACCATTTTCAGTGGCGCCAGTTCAGCCATTACGCAGATCCCTTCATGTGTCGTTCAACTTGACGCCTTTCGGCGGTGCAATGCCTGCCACCAGAGCCTCGGCCACCCCGTCCCCGCTGTCCCAGGCATGCGCTTCGACAGGCTGGGTTTTGTAGGGTTTTGTTCCGGCCTCATCGGGATCAAGCTTTTCAGAGGGCGCCACATATCCGCCGGGCGCGTCATTGGCCGCGAAAATCATGGCCTGCGCATACTCCGGATCTTCAGGCGTGATCAGACCTTCTTCAAGGCGCTGCCCCAACACGGCCTGGTAGTTATGCATGTTCTCGTGCACCACCGTGTTTACAGCTTCTTTGTAGTCCGACCAGCCGCTGTCGGGGTGTGTGTTGAGGTTCAACGTCATCGAACCCGGCGAGAAGAACCCTTCGCCGCGCGGCGTGTAGTAAAGGCGCACGGCCGGCGGCGGGATGTTAAAGACGCGGCATTCGGCATTCAGAACCTTCATCAGCACCGCAAGCCGCTGGTCGTCGGTCATGCCGCCCCATTTGCCACGGGCTTCTGTAACTTCCTTGTCGGCTTTGAGCGCCTCGACCAGCTCGGCGCGACGTTTTTCGTCGGCCTCCTTGAACGCAGGATCATAGTCAAGCGATGCATAGAGCTTGCGCTGCAGTTTGCGCTGTGCAGGCGTCAGGTCTGCCCCGGTGGCGCGCATGTCCGAGAGCAGCTGAAGTTTCTCATCGGTGGATTTCGATTTCAGATCCGCCGGTGAGATGTCGGTCAATTCGCGCGTGGCTGCATCCGCAACCGGTTGTGCGGCCAGAAGCGCCGCATCATACGCTGGCTTGGCCGCAGCCAGGGCCTTCACCGCAGGTTCGAACTTGTCCAGTAGCGACTGCGCAAAGATCCAATCCCTGGCCCTGTAGGCCTGCCAGAAACGATCGGCAATGTCGCGGTACTCTGTGTGCAGTTTCTCGAGGTCGGGGGTGATCGGTTTGATGGCGCGTGCCTGGGTTCGTTCGGCTTTTACCGCTTTCAGCCGCCGGCTGACGTCCTTGGCCTCATCCGTCCACGCATCGTCGTTGTCGGTTTCTTTGGATTTCCACTCGCCAAGAAGACGGTCCAGCTCGGCCCACTGGATGCGCGCTTCGCCAAAATTGAGGTTTGTCAGCGCGGTCTTCGCGACATCCTTGGCGTAACGCATGCGCGATTGAATGTCCTGTGTCTCGGGCAACAGCGCAAACGCGTCGATTGTGCTGTCTACGTCCGCCTCGATGCTGGCCTTCTTCGCCTCGACCCAGGTCTTGTCGGCGAGGGCCGTGTCGTACTCTCCTTTGCGCGAAATCAGCGTGGCGACGCAGTCCTCGAGCGTTTCAAGTATGCCAGACGCCTCACCGATCTTGCCCGCGCCTTCCGCGCTGTCGACATCTGCCTTCAGCTTCACAACGTTCGCGATCTCAGCGTCCAGCCCTGGCAGGATATGCTCATAAGCAACGACCTTGTCGTAGTCGGATTTGAGTTTCTTGACGCGCTTGTCGAAAACTTTCTTCGACGCGGCGGCGGTGGCTTTCCACTGGGGTTCTGCGTCGTCGATGGCTTTGATCGCCGCGGGCAAAGCCTTGAGCGCTTCAACAGCTTCCATGAAGCGCCCTGCCTGAAACAGCCACCCGAAATTGCGGGAAACCTGGGTCAGTGCATTCAATTCTTTGTCGCTGACCGGACGGTACTTTTCAGCCGTCGACTTCGCCTTGCGGAAATCCGGAACGGCCGCGTCGCGGGCGTCTTCGGCGGCCTTTTGAGCTTCCGCTTCGCCGGCCTGGTTCTCATCTTTACCCGCCAGAACGGCCTGTGCCTTTGCGACAAGGTCCGGCAGCAAGTCCACGGCGTCTTCGTCACCCTGCTTGCGCAGGTTGTGGAATTCATCGTGCGCTTTGACAAAGGCCTTGTAGAGCGCCGCCATTTCAGGTGTCAGCGGTTTGACGTTGAGCGCGTCCTTGCAAAGCTGCGTGTGCGGCTTGTATGCCGCCCAGCCCGCCTTCCTGACCTTCAGTGCGGCAGCATCGTCTTCAATGAGCTCATCGATGGTGTCGAGAATACCTTCAAGTCGCTGAACTGCAGCCAAAGTTGCAGTGAAGTCTTTTGCCGTGGATTTGGCATTGACCTCGTCTTTTGCCGCGCGCGCTTGATCCACAGCATCTTTCATAGCAGGCAAAGTCGGGTTCAGCTTCTTCATCGCAGCAAACCGCGCTCGGCATTTCTTTTTCCAGATTCTTTGCGCTTGGACGTCTTTCTGAAGCTCGTCGGCGGCATCGTCGGCCGCCTCCACGTACTCCGCACGCAGCGCCTTTATCTCTGGAACCAATGCTGTGGCCTTATCGTACTCCTTCTTGTTGTATGCTTCGAAATAGGCATCAACTTTTGCGTCGAACAACGCAAAAATGCGGACGAGTTCGCTTGTGACGGTCGGGGTTTTCTTGACCGCTCTGTATTCGTCCTGAATGTCGGAGACTTGGGCATTGCGCGCGGCTTGGGCGGCTTCCTCGGCTTCCATCGCAGGCTTCAGCTCGATGACCCGTTTTGTCAGGGAGCTCAGGCTGTTGAGGTACGTCTGGGCAAGGGCGTAGTCCTTTTTCAGGATTGCCCCTTCAAAGTTCTGGTCTGCCCTTTTGAAGCTCGAGATCACCCCCTTGGCCTCTTCAGTCACGCCATACACAAGACGGGCTGTCTGCACGTCGGCATCCATTTTCTTGCGTTCAGCAAGTACGTCGTCGCGCAATTTGATTGCGGCGGCGATGCCCGGAGCTTCGGCATTGATCAGGGCGATGCACGCTTTGCTGGTCTCGATGTATCGGGCCGCTTCGACGAAGTTCAGTTTGCCGGCATTCCAGCTAATATTGGGTAAGGCGTCGGCCAGAATGCGATTTTGCTTCTGCACAACGGGCGTTTCGATTTCCACCTTCAGCGCTTCGGCACCTTCAGCTTCGACCTTTGACTGTTCGGACAGCACAACGCTGCGTGCTGCTTTGGCCGCGCTGATCAGCGGATCGGACGCCAGATCTTTGGCAAGGGCCAGAATGTCTTTTGCTGCAGTGACAATGTCGGTGTCAGCTGCGGCTGCGATGGTGTTGTAGCGCTCCTGCAGCGTCTGGACATGTGCAGTATCAACGCCCAACAGGCGAATGCCATCCAGTACACCGGGGATCTTTGGCGCCGTGGCGTCGTAGTCTTTTTGGGCCGTCTGGGCTTTCACAATCTGTTTTGCGGCCAGACCCGTGGCATCATTCAGGTGTTTCGAAGCGTCGCCATGGCGCGCCTGCGCGTTGAGCTGATCCGCGTCGGACCGGGCATCGGTCAGGGCGTCCTGCTGCTCTTGGCTGAGACTGGCAAATCCTGCGTGGCCCAAGACCTGGTCGCACTTTTTGATCGCAGCAGCATAGGTCGCTGGATCGCTTTGCGGGCCAGCGGATGTTGTGTCTGGTTCTGGAGTGCTGGCGCGAGAGCGTTTCGGCGGCAGGCCCAGTAGTTCGCGTAAACCCATCAGTCGCACACCTTCGAATTGTCGGCACAACCCAGCCTTGCAATCCGAACGGGTTCTGTCAATTGAGGATACCCGACAGGCCGCACTCGGGCATCCGCCTGTCCGCACTAAAAGTGCGCCGGAACAAAGCTTGCTACGCAGCGCACACGGGGTACCCCCGTTGCCCTCAGGACGTCTGGGACTCGATCCGATCCTCTTCCGGAACGTTGAGGGTCGACCATGTATCGTCGCGCAACGGCGGCGGCGGCGTGTCGCAGGTTCTGCGGTGAATGTTCACTTTCGAAATGAAATTCGCAGAGATCGGGGCTGTGACAAACAGGAACGCCATGATCAGCAACTCGTGCAGAGAGCCTTCCCCAAAAGTGTAGGAGTGCAGCATCGAGGCAAGTAAGAGCGCACCGACACCCATGGTGCCGACCTTGGTCGGTGCGTGCAGCCGGGTCATAGTGTCGTTGAACTTCAGCAAACCAATTGCGCCCACCATCATGAACAGTGACCCGACCAGCAGGCAAAAAGAGATGCCGATCATTGCAAAAACTTCCAGAGTCATTCGATGATGTCCCCGCGCAAGACGAACCGGGCATAAGCCACGGTCGATACAAACCCCAGCATCGCGATGATCAGCGACACTTCGAAGTAGATACGGCTCCCTTGCGCAATGCCCAGAAGCACAATCAGACCGATGGCATTCACCACCATCGTGTCCAGCGCCAGTATGCGGTCGCTGGTGTATGGGCCAATCACCAGTCGGATCATGGCCATCACCTGCGAGAGCGATACGCCAGCAAAGGCGATCATCAGCGCGATGTTCATTAAGTCCGTCGCGAAGGTCATTTGAAGATCTCCTTCAACCGGCGCTCGTATCGGTTCTTGATTTCATCGCGAACAGCGTCCGGGTCTGCGGTATCGAGGACGTGCACCAGAAGGCTGTGCCCTTCGTCTGAGAGGTCAGCCGACACCGTGCCGGGCGTCAGCGTGATGGTTCCGGCAAGGATGGTGATGGCCTCGGGTCGGCGCAGATCAAGTGGAACGGCGATCCAGGCCGGGCGCAGGCTGGCGTTCGAGCGGGTCAAAACGATCCACGCCACCTCGATATTGGCCACCACGATGTCCCACAGCACCAGAAAGACATAGAAGATCATCCGGTCGAGCCGGAAGAAGCGCGGCGTATCCGGTCGCCACGCGGCGGTTGTCCATGGGATGATGATCCCGAGAATGAGACCGAAAACAACCATGCCTGCCGACAACTTGTTCTGCAGCAGCATCCAGACGACGACAAGAAACAGCGTCAGGAACGGGTGCGGCATCAGCCAGAAGAACGCGCGTTTCATGTCAGTGCCCTTCCTTCGGTTTGCTCATCTTGCCTGGTGTATCAAGCACCTCGTTGACGTAGGGCGCAGGCGAAAAGAGTTGGTTGGACATCGCCGTTGTGTACGAAAAAATCGGCCCGGCGAAAACAGTGTGGGCAATCAACAGCGCCACGAGCCCGCCCACGGCGGAATAGCTCAGGACCGACGGGGCAGGCGGGGTGATGTCACCGACGTTGGGCTCGATGCTTGCGGCTTTCCAAAAAACCGTGCTGCCCGCGCGCGCGAAGCCGACCACGCTGATCAGGCTTGCGCTCAGAACAATGGCCCAGATCCAGACCACCAGCGGAGAAGCATAGGCCGCATCCAGCAACAGCAGCTTGCCCACAAAGCCCGACAAAGGCGGCAGGCCGGTCATGGCAATCGCTCCAACAAAGAACATCCCTGCTGTCATAGCTGCGCCTGATACAGGCGGCTCCGCAACGAGGCGCAGGTCGGCCCGTCCGGTTCTGACGAGGTCGGCCACAAGGAACAGCACCGCAGCGGCGAGCGTTGAGTGGATGATATAGTAAAGCGCAGCCGCAATTCCCGCGGGCGTAAAGAGCGATATGGCAACCATCACCATGCCCATCGATCCAATTACGGAAAAGGCCACCAAGCGGTCCAGATATCGCGCAGCCAGCACCCCGATCATCCCTATGGCCAGTGATACAAGGGCGGCCGGCATGAGCCAAACCGTATAGAGCCCGGCAGTGGCCTCCAGATCTGGCGGGAAAGCCATCGTATAGACCCGGATGATTGCGTAGGCGCCTACCTTTGTCATGATGGCAAAGAGGGCCGCCACAGGGCCCGGCGCTTCTGCATAGCTGGACGGCAGCCAGAAATGCAGGGGCACCACCGCCGCCTTGATGGCAAACACGAGCAACAACAGCACTGACGCGACACGAATACCGACGGTGGCATTTTCGCCGATCAGATCCACCCGCTCGGCAAGGTCTGCCATATTGAGCGTGCCGGTTTCCGCGTAGATTGCGCCAAGCGCAAACAGGAAAAGCGTTGAGCCCAGCAAGTTGAACAGCACATACTGCACGCCCGCCTTCAGTCGTCTGTTACCGCCGGAATGGATCATCAAGCCATAAGAGGCGATCAGAAGGACCTCGAAGAACACAAAGAGGTTGAAGAGGTCGCCGGTCAGGAACGCGCCCATAATGCCCATGAGCTGGAACTGGAACAGGGCATGAAAATGCCGCCCGCGCTCGTCCCACCCGGACCCGATGGCATAAAGCAGGACGAAAAAGCCCAAGACCGCCGTCAGCAACACCATGAGCGTCGACAGCCTGTCACCGACGAGCACAATGCCGAATGGCGCAGGCCAGTCACCCAGCTGGTAGAGCGTGACCGTGCCGTCCGCGGCTTCCCACGTCAAGCCAGCTGCGACCGCGACCAATGCGGCCACACCGGCAACCGAAAAGACCCGCTGAATACCGATGTGGTATCGCGCCGCCAGCACGATGAACGGTGCCAGAATGGCCGGCAGGATGACAGGAATGATGATCCAGTGACTCACTTCAAATCCTCCGGCGCTTGGTCATCCGCCGTATCGTCCACGTGATCGTCATTGGAACCCAGATAGGATCCCAGCGCGATCATCACGACGACGGCAGTCATGCCGAAAGAAATGACGATGGCAGTCAGAACCAAGGCTTGAGGCAGCGGGTCGGCATAGACAGACACCCCATCCCGCAGGATGGGTGCCGAGCCGATGGTCAGCCGACCGGAAGAAAACAGGAAGACGTTGACCGCATAGGTCAGCAACGAGATGCCAAGGATCACCGGAAAAGTGCGCAGGCGCTGCACCAGGTACAGCCCACCGGCCGTCAGGATCCCTATGGCAGAGGCGACAAGCATTTCCATGTCACACGCCCTCCGTCCGAGGGGGATCATCCCGTGAGGGATCGATGTCCATTGGATGTTCGCTGTCTTCGACATGCGCACGCCGCGCCAGACGGGAGAAGCTCTCGAGCGAAAGCATCACCGCTCCCACGACAGTCAAGAAGACACCCAGATCGAAGAGCACCGCCGTGGCGAGTTCGAATTCGTTAAACGGAGGGATGCGCACATAGGTGAAGTCCGTGGTCATGAAGGGTTTGCTGACAAACCACGATCCGATCCCGGTCAGGCCAGCGATCAGCACGCCGGTCCCGATGATGCCGTGGTAGGGATAACGCAACCGGGCCGAGGCCCAGTTGAAGCCGCTGGCCATGTACTGCATGACCACCGCGATCGAGACGATCAGGCCTGCAATGAACCCGCCGCCGGGATCGTTGTGTCCGCGCAAAAAGATGTAGAAGCCGACCATCAGGACAACCGGCATGATCACTCGCGTCAGAACGACCATCATCATCGGATGCATGTCGCCAGCCCGGGCCTGATCCGGTTTACGGTTCAGGAGGCGCGCTCGTACCGGCCCGGACAGAAGAGTCTCGGTCAGCGCGTAGATCAGCAGCGCGGCGATGCCCAGAACGATGATTTCGCCATAGGTGTCGAACCCACGAAAATCGACAAGGATCACGTTGACCACGTTGGTCCCGCCTCCGCCTTTGTAGGAGTTGGCCAGATGGAACTTCGAGATCGGGGTCTCTACGGCGGAGCGGAGCAGGTAGTGGTAGGACAGGGCTGCCGCACCGATGCCGCCACCTATTGCGATCAGAGAATCGCGGGTCCGACGCAGCACCGTGCTTTCCATCGGTGTCTCTTTGGGCATGAAGTTGAGCGCCAGCAGCAGAAGGATGATCGTCACCACTTCGACCGTGAACTGCGTCATTGCCAGATCTGGTGCACTGAAGAAGACGAACCCGATGGACACCATAAGCCCGATGATCCCGATCAGGATCAGGGAGTAGAGGCGATTGCGGTGCAACACCACCAGCGCGCAAGTTGCAGCGACCAGCATCAGCCAGCCCGCAATTGGCACAGGGCCTGCGGTCTGAACTTCGCGCGTGGCAGCCCCAATTGTGCCGGAGGTCCATGCGTGGAACCCGGCGGCCACAACCGTGACGGCCAGAATTGCGCCGTAGCGTGTGAAGGCGCCGTCATGCAACGGCTCGATCAGGCCGCGTGCGATCCTGACCGCAAGTGCGATGATGGCATCGAAGATTGCCTTTGCCTCGGGCCGTGGCAGCGCATCCCAAAGGCGCAATGCCGGACCATATGCGGCCAACAGCATCGCGCCGCCTACCACTGCGACAATGGACATGTAGAGGGCCGGGACCCAGCCATGCCAGATCTTGAGATAGGCCTTTGGCATCTCCGCGGCCTCGCCCAGAACTGCCGCAGTAACCAGTCGCACAAACGGTTCCACCAGAAATGGCGCAACCCCAATGACAACGACCAGAACCACTAGAATGGCTGGCGGCAACCAAAGTCCGGAACCCGGATCATGCGGTTTGGCCGGATAGTCGTCACGTACCGGGCCCAGAAAGACATGGGTGATGAGGCGGAATGAATAGGCGGCTGAGAACAATGAGGCGATCACGGCGATCGCCGGAACCAAGTATGGCATGTCAAACAGGACTGTGCGTGTGGTTTCCTCCAGCATCATTTCTTTCGACAGGAACCCGTTCAGGAACGGAATGCCCGCCATGGACAACGCGGCAAGCGTCACGATGACGAAAGTGATGGGCATCAAGACGCGCAATCCGCCCAAACGCCTGATGTCCCGCGTGTGCGCTTCGTGGTCAATAATGCCGGCGGACATAAAGAGCGCTGCCTTGAACGTTGCGTGGTTCAGGATGTGAAACACTGCGGCCATGGCGCCAAAAGCAGAGCCAGTCCCAAGCAGCATCGTGATCAGGCCCAGATGACTGACAGTGGAAAACGCCAACAGGGCCTTGAGGTCGTGTTTGAACAACCCAATGACGGCGCCAATCAGCATGGTGATCAGCCCGGCCGAGGTCACGATCACGAACCATTCCTGTGTGCCGGACAGGACCGGCCACATCCGCGCCATGAGGAAAATACCGGCTTTCACCATTGTCGCCGAGTGAAGATAGGCTGAGACCGGCGTTGGCGCGGCCATCGCATGGGGCAGCCAGAAGTGGAACGGGAACTGCGCGGATTTTGTGAAACATCCAAGCAGGATCAGCAGAAGCGCAGGCACGTAGAGCGGAGAGTCCTGTATCAACTCGCGGTTCTGCAGGATCACACTCAGGTCGTAGCTGCCGGCGATCTGACCCAGCAGCAACATGCCGCCGATCATCGCCAGTCCGCCCATACCGGTCACAGCCAGCGCCATCCGGGCGCCCTGGCGTCCTTCTGGCAGATGCTTCCAATACCCGATCAAAAGGAACGACGAGAGCGACGTGAGTTCCCAAAAAATCAGCAAAAGCAATATGTTGTTGCTGAGTACGATTCCAACCATCGCGCCCTGAAACAACAGCAAGTAGGTGAAGAACTCGCCCATGTTGTCTTCGCGCGCCAGGTAGAAGCGTGCGTAGGCAATGATCAGGAGCCCGATGCCAAGGATGAGGCAGGCAAAGAAAAACCCCAGTCCATCCAGCATGAAGGTGACGTTCAGGCCCAGGGTTGGAAGCCAGTTGACGCCCTCCTGCACCACTTCGCCGGAGAGAACGGCGGGCAAATTCGTCAGCAGGCCGATCAGAGCCGTCAGAGTGACGGTGAATGTGACACCCGCACAGGCCTGCCGTCCCGCAGAATTCATAATGCCGGGCAAGAGCGCGCCCAGAAATGGTAAGGCGACAATTATGAAAAGGGACACGGGGGCTCCTGCACAGACCTCTGAAGTTGCATCTATTTGTGGCAGTTTCGACGCAACCTCAAGTGAAACCGACACCAAAGCACATGTGGTATTTTGTACCTAGAGGAAACGCAGCTGCGATTTTCTCAGCTGCGGGGTGCTGACAATGATTGGATTCTGGGGTCAGCGTTGACGGCGTGCTTCAAGACAAGGCTACAGGCCGCTAGGAAATTCTCAGGACGTATGTATTGTTCGATCAAGTGAACGAGTCGTTGGCCTCAGGGCGTTGACGACACAGAAAAAAGGCAGGGAACTCTCAGATGAAAATGAAGATTTGCGCGCTGCTGTTGATGGCGTTTGCGGCGACAGGTGTTGCCGCGCAGGACGCACCACCGCCCAAGGTGACAGTTGCGGCCGCTTACACAGCCGAGGTGGTTGATCAGCAAATCTTTGTCGGCAAGGGCGAGGCAATCAACAAGGTCGATATTGTCGCACGTGTCAGCGGCTTCGTCGAAGAGGTGCTGGTCACCGATGGCGAAGTGGTCGCGGAGGGGGACCTGCTGTTCAAGGTCGAGCCCGACACTTATGAGGCCACGCTCGCGGCGCGCGAAGCGGATTTGGGGCAGGCAGAAGCAAATCGTGACCTGACCGAAGTCGAACTTGAGCGGAAAGAAGAGCTGTTTTTGCGCGAGGTCGGAACGGAAGCTGACCGGGACGTTGCGTTTGCCAATAACCAGGTGGCCATCGCGCAAGTCGAGATTGCGCGCGCCGCAATCCGCATGGCCCAGCTTGACGTGGACTACACTAAAGTTCACGCGCCTTTTGACGGACGCGTCGGACGCATTGCGGTCAGCGTCGGGGAACTGGTTGGGCCGACTTCCAAACCCTTGATCAACCTGGTGCGTACGGCACCGATCTATGTTGAGTTTTCCCTTACCGAGAGCCAATTCATCACGGTTCTGGACGCATTTGACGCCGACGCGAATGACTTGGTGAACAGCGAAGATACGCCGGATGTCTTCGTCATTCTGCCGAATGGAGAAGAGCTGGACGAGGTGGGACGTGTCGTTTTCGTCGACAACAGGATCGATCCTTCGACCGGCACAATCACAGTGCGCGCGGAGTTTGAAAACGAGCGCGAACTGCTGGTTGACGGCTCATTCCTGAATGTACGTATCGAAGCCACCGAACCCACGCAGGCCCTGATGATCCCTCAGGCCGCGGTCCAGAGAGATCAGCGTGGGGACTTTGTTCTGGTGGTGGGGCAACAGCAGACCGTTGAACAGCGCTATGTCACGCTGGGACGCCAGATCGAAGTGGCTGTCATTGTCGAAGATGGATTGCGTGAAGGTGAGGCCGTGATTGTAGAGGGACTTCAGCGCGTGCGACCCGGCGTATCGGTGGACGCCGTCCTCGCCGGCACACCTGTCGAGGAGTAATCACGTGTTTTCCTCGATCTTCATCTCGCGTCCAAAGACGTCACTGGTCATTTCGCTTGTTCTGACGATCATGGGCATCATCGGCTATTCGGTTCTGCCCGTCGAACAGTTTCCCGAGATTACGCCGCCCGTTGTGACCGTCAGCACGACCTACACCGGGGCCAGTTCCGAAACCGTGGAAAACACGGTTGCGGCTCCAATCGAAGCTCAGGTGAACGGCGTCGACGACATGATCTACATGTCCTCCGACAGCACGGACACAGGTTCTTACAATCTGTCTGTGACTTTCGAGGTCGGAACCGATCCCGACATCGCGTCGGTGAACGTTCAGAACCGGGTCGCTCAGGCGAATGCGTCTCTTCCGACAGAAGTCACTTCTTCAGGCGTTGTGACGCAGAAGTCTTCGACCAACATGTTGCTTCTGATCACGTTGGCGTCGCCGGACGGCACTTATGATGAGGTGTTTCTCTCCAACTACGCGTCGATCAACCTGAAAGACGCGCTAGCCCGCGTTCAAGGGGTCGGCAAGGCCGACGTTATGACCAACTTCGAATACTCGATGCGGATGTGGATGGATCCCAACCGCATGGCCGGGCTTGGACTGACACCGAGTGATTTGATCAACGCAATTCGAGAACAGAACCTCGAAGTGTCCGCTGGTCAGATCGGTACCCCGCCCATTCCGACGGGGCAGCAGTTCCAGTACACGATTAAGTCCAAAGGCCGGCTTACAACCGTCACGGAGTTCGAAGACATCGTGCTGCGCACGGGCGATGCCGGTAGTATTGTTCGCATACGGGATGTCGCCCGGGTGGAGTTGGGCGCCAACTACTACAATGCGTCTGGCCGCTATTCCGGGGATCCGGCCACGGTTCTTGCGATCTACCAGGCGCCAGGCGCCAATGCGTTGGCGGTTGCCGAAGGGGTGAAGGTTGAACTGGAGCGCCTGTCGCGCGCGTTCCCGGACGATGTAGTCTACAGTATCCCCTTCGACTCCACGCTTTTTGTGGAACAATCGCTGCAAGATGTGATCGTGACCTTGATGCAGACCTTCGTTCTGGTGATCGGGGTTGTGTTCATTTTTCTGGGCAGCGTCCGGGCGACAGTCATTCCGGCGGTTGCAATCCCTGTGTCTCTCATCGGGACATTTGCATTCTTGCTGGCCTTTGGCATGTCCCTCAACACCATCTCGCTGTTTGCTTTGGTGCTTGCGATCGGGATCGTGGTTGATGATGCGATTGTCGTTGTCGAGAATGTCGAAAGGATCATTGCCGAAGAGGGCCTGAGCGCGCCGGATGCGACGCGCAAAGCGATGGGGCAGATCACCGGCCCCGTCATCGCGACGACGCTGGTTCTGCTGGCGGTCTTTGTTCCTGTGACCTTTATGCCAGGGATCACAGGCCGGCTTTACTCGCAGTTCGCGGTCACGATTTCCACGGCTGTGGTGATTTCGTCGATCAACGCCCTGACATTGTCCCCGGCCTTGTGCTCACTGATCCTGAAACCCCGTTCCGGTCCACCGCGCGGTATGCTGAAGGTGTTTGAAGGCGGCGTGGATGGTGCGCGGTCCGGCTACGTCGGCATCGTGCGGCGCATGGTGCGTGTGCCTATCATCGCCATCATTTTGCTCGGTGTGATCGTACTGGGGTCCGGTACCCTCCTGAGAACCACACCTGCCGGGTTCATTCCGCTGGAGGACAACGGCTACCTCTTTGTCGATGTGCAGTTGCCGGATGCCGCATCGCTGGAACGCACTGAAACGGTTACGACCCGGATCAACGAGCAAATCCTGGCAGTGCCCGGCGTGGCCTCGACAGTGGTTGTGAACGGGTTCAGCATGCTGAGTGGCAGCGCGTCCAACGGCGCAATGATCGTTGCCAACCTCACGCCGTGGGATGAGCGTGAAACCGAGGAACTGAGTGCCGATGGGGTTCTGCGCAACATTCTGATCATTGCCAGTCAGGAAGCGGCCGCCAACGTCATCGCGTTCAATCCTCCTCCCATTTCGGGCCTGGGTATGAGCGCCGGCGTCGAGATGAAGGTTCAGCAAACCGGGGGCGGTACGGCGCAGGAGCTTTCGGCAGCGGTAGGCTCACTGGTCTATGCCGCCAACCAGCGGCCTGAAATGGGGCAGGTCTACTCGACGTTTCGGGCCAACGTTCCCAAAGTCTTTGTCGACCTTGATCGAGAAAAGGCCAAATCGCTCGACGTTCCGGTGTCGGACATCTTCCTGACGCTGCAGTCGTTCATGGGGTCTTACTACGTGAACGACTTCAACCTGTTTGGGCGGGTTTACCGCGTCATGATCCAGGCGGATGGAGAGTTCCGGGGCGATGTCGAGGACCTCAACGGGCTCTATGTGCGCTCGCGCACGGGTGAAATGGTGCCTCTTGGCACCCTGATCACGGTGCGCAACGAGCTCGGTCCTGTGGCTCTGAACCGCTACAATATGTTCCGCGCCGCGACCGTGACAGGCGTGCCCGCCGCAGGATTGTCCACGGGCGATGCCATACGTGTTCTTGAGGAAGAAGCGGCCACGGCTCTGCCGCCGGGATACGCGTTCGAGTGGACCGGTACCGCACAGCAGCAGCAGGCCTCGGGTGGTCTGGTGTTTCTGATCCTGATTATGGCGGTGGTGTTTGCCTATCTCTTCCTTGTGGCCCAGTACGAAAGCTGGACGATGCCCATAGGGATCTTGTTATCGGTCACGGTTGCTCTGTTCGGCGCATTGGCGGCTGTTGCGGTCTGGGGCGGAGACATAAACCTCTATACCCAGATCGGGATGATCATGCTGATCGGACTGGCGTCCAAAAACGCGATCCTGATTGTCGAATTTGCAATGGAGCGACGGGCCAGCGGCATGACGATCCGCGAGGCCGCCGTCGAGGCGGCTGGCAAACGCTTCCGAGCGGTTATGATGACAGCGTTGTCATTCCTCTTGGGCGTGGTTCCACTGATCCTTGCGAGCGGCGCCGGTGCGGCCAGCCAGCAGGCCATCGGTGTGGCCGTGTTTGGCGGCATGCTCGCAGCGACCGTGATGGGTGTGATTATCGTGCCGGTGCTTTACGTCATCCTTCAGTTCTTGCGCGAAAAGATCAAAAGCATTGGTCGCAAGGAGCAGGCCGTGGATACGGCCGGCTGATCGTCCAAAAATCCCGTCGGACCACCTGGCCCGGCGGGACACGGCACCTATTAACCGCCTGTCTTTGACGTCCGGGCAATGAACGTATTGGTGAGATCAGCGAGTTCGTCGCCGACGTCTTCCTGCAGAAAATGACCAGCGTTTGGCAGTATGACATGCTCTTGTCCGGCCGCGCCCGGCACCAGCTTTTGGAAGACCTTGTCGATGCCGGCCATCACCTTGTCGTCAGCGCCAAAGGCGGTCAGCATCGGCGTTTGCAGGCCTCGCAATACCTTCCAGGCGGCTCTGTTGGCCTCTGATGCGGGATCGTCGGGCCGGGACGGCACCAGCATGGGGAACTGGCGCGCGCCCTCCTTGTAGCTTTCGTCGGGGTAGGGGGCGTCATAGGCTGCAATCTCCGCTTCTGTCAGCTTGGTAGTCGTGCCGCCATACACAATCTTGCCTGCCGGGAACTCCGGGACCTCCTGGCTGAACGCACGCCAGCTTTCGAACGCTTCTCCCATCGGCTGGTCACCGGTGGGCAAGGCGGTGTTGGCGACAACCACCCGATCAAAACGCTCGGGCATCCCGGCCAGCAGCCGTAGCCCGATCAGCCCACCCCAATCCTGGCAGACCAGCGTGATGTTCTTCAGGTCGAGTTGTTGAAGCACGGAGGTCATCCAGTCCACATGCCTCTGATAGGTGTAGTCCTCGCGCCGCGTGGGTTTGTCGGACTTGCCAAAGCCGATGAGATCGGGCGCCACCACGCGGTGGCCGGCCGCGGTGAACCGCGGGATCATGTGCCGATAGAGGTAGGACCAGCTTGGTTCTCCATGCATGACCAGTACCGGATTGGCGGCTGCCGGCCCCTCATCCAGGTAATGGACGCGCAACGTGCCGCCTTCGGTGTCGTCCACCATCAGATAATTTGGCGAGAAGGGATAATCGGCCAGTCCAGTGAAACGGTCATCCGGTGTACGCAAAGCTTCCATCACAGGTCCTCCATCAAATGCGCCCTCTCTACACTAGCTATGGAGGTTTGTATCGCTAGGGTGAACGCAGCGGGCTTTTAATCGTTTGGCACAATATGCATTTCGCAGCCTTGGACAGATTTCATTCGCATCAGCGGTGTCGGGCTGATCTGACGCCGCAGATCGTCGAGCGGCTTACTGGTTCGGCAGCGGGGCTTTCGCCTTTCGCGACTGCAGGAGCGGCGAGCGAATGATCTGGCTGCGCACATTGCTGTTTGTTCTGTTGATGGGGGTGCCTGTTGCTGCCACCGCGCAAAGCACGGCCGATCAACCCTCCGGTACCATTGCCGTCGATGACAGCGCCGCACAGGACCTCGCGATCGCGGCGCGCATCCGGGACATTCTGGCAGAACTGGAGGGGTTCGGGAACGTAACCGTGCTGGTCACGTCCGGGATTGTTACGCTGCAAGGTACGACGCTCAGCGCCGCAGATGCCGCGCGGCTGAACGATTTGGTGGGTCGCGTCGAAGGCGTGGTGGCGATTGAGAACGACGTCACCGAAACCACCGACGTTGTTGAGCGCCTCAACCCGGCCGTCGACCGGTTCCGCAGCCGCCTGATCCAACTGGTGTCCTACCTCCCATTGCTGGCCGTCGCATGCGCGGCCTTTCTGTTGGTGGTCACAATCGGATTTCTGTTGGCTCGTATGCGACAACCGTGGGACCGCCTCGCGCCCAATGGTTTCATTGCTGACATTTACAGGCAAATCATTCGTCTGTTGTTCATCGTCTCCGGAGTCGTGGTCGCACTGGACATCCTGGATGCAACGCGCTTGCTGTCGACGATCCTCGGTGCAGCGGGAATCGTTGGCTTGGCCATTGGTTTTGCGGTACGCGACACTGTCGAGAACTTCATTGCCTCCATCATGCTCTCAGTCCGGCAGCCGTTCCGACCAAACGATGCGGTCGAGATCAATGGCGACGAGGGCAAGGTGATCCGTTTGACCAGTCGCGCAACAATCCTGCTCAGCTTTGACGGCAACCACATACGCATCCCCAATGCGACCGTGTTTAAAAGCCGGATTGTGAATTACACACGTAACGCTGAGCGGCGTTTTCTGTTTGATATCGGCGTAGCGCCGGACACCGATCTGGCCAAAGCCCTTTCTCTTGCCGAGGAGGTGTTGGAGGGGTTGCCCTTTTTGCTTGCCTCGCCTGCGCCAGCCGTCTGGACTCAAGATGTGGGCGACAGCACCATCACACTCCGTGTCACAGGGTGGATCGATCAGACCAAGACAGGCCTGCTACTGGCGAAAGGCGAAGCGATCCGTTTGCTCTTGGCGCGGTTCACCGAGGCGGGCATTGATATGCCGGAGCCGTCCTTCCGCGTGCACATGACGGACACTGCCATAGCGTCGACTCCCAAAGCGACGACGCCGCGCGCTTCGGCGTCAGCCAAGGCCCAGTCAGATGTCGTCGCGGACACCGATGCAAGCGCCGAGCAGGCGCTGGAACGGATCGTAGACGCAGAGCGCGAAGAACTGAAAGACAGCGATCTGTTTGAGCGCGCAGTGCACCGCGATGAATAGCGAAAAAATTGTGCCGATCGGTCTTGAACAGTCCCGGCAACGCGCGTAATTAGCCGCTCACCGTTGGGGTGTGGCCAAGTGGTAAGGCAACAGTTTTTGGTACTGAAGATCGTAGGTTCGAATCCTACCACCCCAGCCAATCACTTCCCAAAATCGAGACGGTGACAGTCTGCGGCGCTATTGTGGCGTGTTCTCAGAGAGTTACGTTTGGGTTTCACTGGCAGAGACTGGCGCAGACAGTAGAATTGGGCTGATTATGGGACTCAGTCTCTGTTTGGCGTTTTCTCGGTGACAGTTTGGGATTTCCGTCACGAGGCAGGCTTACAATTCCGCGAACTGCTCGCGCTGCTCTGACCAGATCGCAGAGAAGCTGGTCTTAACCAGGTAGTCAGAAGTCAGCTGGGCGGGTTGTTCCCCTGTTGCAATCGCTCCAAGCACATCAGGCGAAAGCAATGCCAACTCAACGACAGCCTGGATACGGCGCTTCGAGGTGCCTTCTGTCTCGGCAATATCGGCAAAGGTCTTTCCTTCGATAATCATCTCCAACCAGGTCCTGGCTTTGACTATATTCCGGACAAGTACGGGGTCAATTTCCGGTGGCGCAACGCCCAGATGCAGTTTCAGCTCGACGACCCGGCGACGCATCTGGAACGGAGCTTCGATCGACAGTTCCGCAGAGTTCAAATTGTCTGGAGCGATGTTCAGGGCACCTGCCAACAGCTGTGCATCCAATCCGATCCGCAATGCGCCGGGCCTAAGGTCTGCGCGCTCAATCAGAGGGGGCATTCCACTTCCATTCGGCAAGCTCACGAGTGATGTAGCTGGACCCGTTGTCTCTGAGCAGCCTTGGATTGCGCAGCACCGTTGCCTGATCACAGCCTGAGGCGTGCAAGTTGAGGTCCAGTGTGCCCCTCACATCCTCGGTCTTCGTCGTCGTGCAGAGCTTCCAGGCGATGATATACGGCTGTAGTTATCGAGGATGGTCGACAGATAGAACCAGCCCCAGCCGATCACCTTCAGGCAAGTGTAGTCGACCCGTTTGGGCGACGCCGATGCGTGAGACCCGCGTTCGCGACCATTCAGTTTAGCTTTCCGCGATCTCTATCAACCAAGTCGTCTTCGATTGTGCGCACACGTCGTGTCGCTTCGTCATGGGGATCAAAACCCTCGTTGACCACCGCTTCGACTCGGCAGTCTTCACAGAGTTCAAGGATCTTCAAACGTTGCTCACCGCTTTCTCCGGTAAACATCCAGTGGTCGGACAGGCGGTCCTGGATGCGCTCAATGCCAGTGGGTGTGGCGAAGGGCTTGCCACAGGCGTTGCAGCAGAAGGGCTGCTCTTCCTTGAGAATGCGGCGGGGATTTTCCCAGGCCTTGAAATCGATCTGCGGCGTCAGCGTTATAGCATTTTCGGGACAGGTGTGTTCGCACAATCCGCATTGGACGCAAGCCGTTTCGGTGAACCGCAGCATGGGTGTCTCGGGATTGTCGATCAGTGCGTTGGCCGGGCAGGCACCCGTGCAGGCCATGCAGAGCGTACATGCCTCGCTGTTCAGATGAACAGCGCCGAACGGCGCGCCCGGTGTCAGCGGCACTGTGTCGGCGGGTCGCGGGGCGCTGCGGTTCATTTCGCTGAAGGCCATCACGAGCAGACCCCGCTTGTCTTCCGGCGGGAGGAACCCGGCGGGGCTTTCGAGCCGGGGTGTTTTGGAGAAACTGGACAACGCGTCTTCCAGCACATCCGGATCATCGGTCTCGATAAGCTTGACGGGACCGTGTCCGACCTCAGAGGACACGTCGTTGACGAGCGTGAGACTATCGTGAAGCCCAGTCAGATCATGCAACGGGCGGGCGCGGCCCAGCAACGCGACCGCGCCTGCTCCATAGGCCAGCGCTGCGGCCATCACCTCGGGTCCAACCTGCGAGATTTCGTTGACGGCAAATGGGATGACATGTGCTGGCAGCCCACTGCCAAAACGCGCCGAAGCGTCGATAAGCGGCTCGCCGTGGTCGCTGTCATGGAACAGAACAACGGGCGCCCACTTTCCGCCCGCCTGGTGCCATGCGCGCAGACCTGCCCGGAGTTGGTCAGCCAACGTCGCGACGTCCGGCAGGGCATAGGAGGCCGCACCAGTTGGGCAGGCTGCTGTGCATTGTCCGCAACCCGCGCAGATGTTTGGGTCAATCTTCACACTGTCACCATCCGGTTCGATGGCTCCGGTGGGGCACAGGTTCAGGCATTTTGTGCAGCCGGTTATTTCATTTCGGGAATGCGCACAGATGTCAGCGGTGAAATCAATGAACACTGGTTTGTCAAACGTACCGACCATCTGCGCCGCCTTATGCACAAGCCGAGCAACGGCAGTCGGGTCTCGCGGATCGGCCCGGAAATAGCCGGGCCGCAGATCCGCAGCTGGGAACAGCGGCGTCTTGCCCGTCAGGTCGATCACCAGATCGGCCCGTGACACCGCACCATGCTTAGGGTTTTCAAACTGCAGGAACTGGCGCGACGATGGAGAAGGAGCGGCATAGTTGTCGATGGTTAGCTTGAAGGCTCCAAGATGCCCTTCGGCCTTGCCAACGTCACCTTGCAAGACGGGAAAAATCGTTTGGCGGGAGGGCGTTACCATGGCTCCGGGAGCCAAAAGAACGGTGATGTCGAGCGTATCAGCCAAGTCCAGCGCCGCGCTCACGGCCACGTCGTCGCGGCCAAGTACCAGCGCTATGCCGTTGCTTTCCATGGCCGTGTAAGAAAACGCCGAAGGTGCCACTTCGGCCGCCGCGATCATCGCCGCCATCTTTGGTCCGCTGTCAGACGCTTCCGCCGTCCAGCCAGCGGTTTCACGGATGTTGGCGAATCTCAGATCGACCTCAGGTGCGTCGGCCTCGGCAATCTCGCGAAACAGCGGCGCCTCTTGTGTGCAGGTGACCGTAACCGGATCACCAATCGCCAATGCGGCGCGGAACCGATCAAGGTTGGAACGGCAAAGCTGGTTTGCCGCCGGATCACCGCCGCAACCGGAGTCGTTCAGAGCCGTTTCGTCCAGGGACATCGTTCCCTCGCATGTACAGGTCAAAACGGTCCGTTTGCGATCAGGGTACATAGTGTCGTTGCCTTGTGTTCGGTTCTTGGTATGGGCCCTTTGGAGCCAGCACTTGAGCTAAAAAAAAGATGTTCTATGTCTCTCGCAGATCAACCCATGATGTCAGGACCCTGTTGTGCTGGACGAGATTCTGCCGCCCAGAGAGCTTACCCTTCCGCCTCCCTACACCGCGCATTGGCTGCCGCTTGGTTGCGCATTTGACGACGCGTGCCGTCGAGCACCAGAAGAGGGTGCGGGGTGTTTGACCTGGCATCACAGCATCGGTGGCGACGGGCCCGGGCGCTTCGAGTTTGCTGTTGTTCTGGAACCTGAGATGCCGGTTGAGGAAGCGCGCAAGGCTGTCATCGTCGGAATGGTCGCGCTTGGCGAAGCGGTGGCGGCGCATTGCCCGCCCGAACGCGATGTCAAGTTTGGCTGGCCGACAGAATTGGTACTCGATGCCGGTCGATTGGGTGGCATGCGGCTTGCTGTCGCGCCAGACACAAAAGATGGGGAAACGCCCGAATGGATGGTTCTGGGCGTCGAATTGATCGGTGATCGAAACCACCTGGACCATGCCGGTGATTGCCCCAATTCGATCTCCCTGCAGGACGAAGATTTTGCGGATCCCGCAGCAATTCTCGAAAGTTTTGCCTCCTATCTGATGCTGAATTTTGATCGCTGGACGCATTCGGGGTTCGCGTCGGTAGCCGAGCTTTACGCCGGAAGGCTTGCCGAGACGGAACTGTTGGGTGAGGCAGGCGAGTTGGTTCACGACGGTCGAGCGATTAGCCTGAGCGAAGGTCTCGCAAACGCCTCTTGGCGGGGTGCCGAGGGTCCGTCTTTGTGACCCGATTGCTGCGAACCATTCGGTTGGACAAGTCTGATGGGGTCATATTTGCGCCTGCAGCGGAGCCCGGTGAATGGGCGGTGCCCGGCACGTTTGTTTTCGCTGGACGGTCCGTCGACACTATGAGCCGCAAAGAGCAGATCGCGTTTCGTTCGGGTCTTTTGGGGATTTCCAGTTTCGGCTGGTCGACGCTGGTTGTCGTGAGCGAAGCGCGTGGCGATGAACGCGCCGAGGCGGTTGCAGGGTTGGCTCATCAACTGGTTTCGCATTTGGGAGCGCCCGGGCTACAGGTCGCGCTGCCCGCTGCCGAAGAAGAGATTGTGTTATCGGAAGAGCTGTGTCGCGGGCATGACGAGGGCACGCTGGTCGCGATTCATCGTCGTGTTGACGAAACTGGCGCCGTGCGTGAGCAATTTCGCACCCTGAAGCCAAGGGACGAAACGGCATTCTCAGCGGGGTATTTGCAAGGTCATGACCGTGCCTTTCACTTTGTCGAAACAGATGAAGACGAAGGCATGGAAATTGATCTGGCCACCTTAGGCCAGGAGGAGGGGAAGCAATGAGGGAATTCTGGGTCGCCTCCGGGCACCAGTTGACGCGGCTTGACAGGTCTGCGTGCATGCAGGTCACCGACGAGTTGATCTTGGCCTGGCTGGCTCGGCCGGAAATTCTGCCTCCACAGGAGGCATGTGACGCGGAACTTGCCCTTCACACCAAGTTGCTCGCTGCACCCAAGGCACCGGTTGCCGCAGGAGAAATTGACGCGATTGAGGATGCGGACGCACAGGAAAACTGGCGTTTCCTTTTGCGGCTGCGCAATATTTTGCTGGCAGAAGGTAGCGTCGAGGCTGGGTATCTGAGGCTTGTCCGCGAAGCTGTTGCGTTGCCAATCCTGTTCTATAACCAACTGGTCCAGTTGATCCTGAGAAACGCTCTGGACGGGTGCGAGGACACCCGAGTTTTGCGGGCGGCAGAGCTGTTCTTTCGGCCCCAGCGCGCCTATGTCACCGATGGCGCGCTGATGCTTGCAGATGATGAACTTGTGGCGGAAATCGAGGCGGACAAACACGCCAATCCGCTTGGCGCCATGATGACGGGCGGTGTCGAGGCGCTTGATGTTCTCGGTGAAAACAATGGCTGGACCTATTGGAGCCGGTCGGACGCCCATTCCATGGTGTTGCCTTTTGGGGCCGATCCAAAGGCCAGGAATGCCCTAGGACATGTGATCGAAGTATGGATCGAGCACCTTCTGGGTCGCAAGGTCAGCGTCTCCGCCCTGAATGAAGTGCCAAATACCGACCTGCGATGGTTCGTCGGTCTTGATCCGGTCGGTACTGAAATCGGAAACGCGCTTTGGAATGATACCGTGCCCAAAAACAGTCTGGTGGGCATCTACGCACTGACGTTTGCAAGCTATGACGGGATCGAACCAGGTATCGAGGGACATCCGGTTTACCTCTTGCTTGGAATGGGAAGCGACAACGTGATCCGGTGCAAGCCACAAAACCTCGTGACCAATCTACCGATTGTGGAGGCGGGCGCTCGGCAATCAGTGCCTGCGCCGGTCGAAGGCGCATAATGCCTCAGAAGGTCGTTCGAGTAGGCGTTGTTGCCGCATCACATCCGCCCGCCAACCAATGGGGAAAGCGTGTGCCGCGGCCGGTCGCAGCGATCGCCGAGTTGCCGATGATGGCGGCCGGTACGCTGATGTCCGAACGGGACGGCGTAGAAACGACGTACATGGGCGATCATGCGCTGGCATTGCACTCCGGTGAGACGCGGCACTACATCGACAATCTCACTGCAAAGCGCCCCTCGATCTGGGTGGCATTGGACGGGGGTCGGGTCAGCGTGATCACTGTTGATCCCTATGAAGGTGAAGCGTTGGCCAGTGATCCGGAGCGTCTGGTCGAAGCACTGCCAATGCCGCCATCTCTGGCGGCGCAACTCGAAGCATTCATAGCGGACCATCACGTTGAGGAAGTGTTTCACAAGCGCAAACGGGTGCCGGCGACGTCCACAGATGATCCGCGCGCGCCGCGCGTCCTGCAGCCTGACGAGAAATGGGTGAAGACTCGTGGGCGCGCGGGTCGCGGACCACGTGGGAAGGGCTGACATGGCGGAGGACGATCAGCGCAGGGATGGTGAGGGTGTGTTCAGCGCCTGGTCACGTCGAAAACGGGCCGCGCGAAAAGCCGACGAAGCAAACGAGGTCGAAGCCGCTGAGCGGAACGCTCAAGAGATCAGAACTGGCGCAGTGGCAGAGCCAGAAGGCGTGGAAGTTGATGAGCAGTATCTGGCTTCGCTTCCCACAATTGACGAAGTTACGGGCCAGACAGATCTGCAACCCTTCCTCAAGCATGGTGTCCCAAGTGCATTGCGCAACGCTGCAATGCGCAAAGTGTGGCTGGCAAATGCACTGATCAGGGATCACGACGATCCAGCAGTTGACTACGCCTGGGACTGGAACGCGCCCGACGGTGTACCCGGCGCAGGCGGCACGCTCAACCGCGAAGGCGTGACAAAGATGGTCAAGGATTTGGTCAATCGTGAGCGTCCAGACGAACCTGAGCAAACCGCACAGGCTGACGCGCGAACTGTCGACGATGCGACAGATGAAGAATGGGATGCGCCAATTGCCGAGGATTTGGCTGAAGCAGATCAAAAGGATGAAGAGGCTGCACCGCAGACATGGTCCGTTCGACGCACCGACCCAATCACCACAGCGGCAACTGCCTCTTCCGAAGACTTAGGTGACCCAAAAGAGGATGGGGCAGGCGTCTCGACGAACACGGACAAACGAGCGCGACTATGCTCGGCTCGACATGGTGGTGCAATTCCAAAGACATAGCTTCGCTCAAGAAATCTGATAGGATTTGTCTATAAGCCGCTTTGGCCGTAGCAGACCAATACCCAAGCGACTAACTTCAACCCACCAAAATCTGAGATACTCAGGCCGAATGCCAATTGGGGAGTTGAGTGGCATTGACCCAAGTAGTCAGCGCAGAGACGCGCGAAATTGCAGAAATAGATTCGCTCCGGGCTCAGCAGTGGTCCCTTCTTGCGCGCTTGCTGGATTCTCCGCCCGACGCTGAGATGCTAAACTCCCTGTCGCGTCTCGACGGCGACCAGACGCCACTTGGCCAAGCCTATCGGGTGCTTGCCAGAAATGCAGCTAAGGTGACCGTGAAAGACGTCGAAGACGAGTTCTTCGAACTTTTTGTGGGCGTTGGCCGAGGTGAGTTGCTGCCTTACGCCTCGTTCTACATCACCGGGTTCCTGAACGAACGGCCACTCGCCGATCTGCGGCGCGATCTTGCTGTCATGGGGATCGAGCGCGCCAAGGGCCGGTTCGAGCCCGAGGATCACATCGCCAGCCTTGCCGAGGTTATGGCCGGGCTTGCCGCCGGCGAGTTCGATCCAACACCTCTTGGTTGCGGCGGTGCAGGTGAGGCCGGTTTTTTTGCGCGCCACTTGGAGCCATGGGCAACACAGTTCTTTGACGATCTGGCCGTTGCTCCCAGCGCAAGGTTCTATCGCGCGGTGGCCGAAATCGGCAGGACGTTCACCGATGTTGAGATGCGCGCCTTTGAATTGGCACGCAAAGAGGTCGCGGGTTCGCCACGCGGCGCCGCTTAGCAATTCCAGTTTCAGCGGTTTCAAGGAACACCGCGGCGCAATGCCGCCAGAGGAGAAGTTTAGGAGGTCCGCATGCGCGACAAAAAAACTAAACCCGTAAACATGGGTCGGCGAGGGTTTTTCGGCGCAATTGCCGGGGCATCCGTTGGCGCTGTTGCAACAGGATCGGCACGCCCGGCCTTTGCAGATGAGGTGGGCGATGAGCGCACCAAGGCCCGGTATCAGGAAACCGATCACGTACGCGCCTTCTACCGCACCAACCGCTACTACAAGAAGGATTGATCATAGATGCTTGTGAAACGCAGATCTTCAGTGGCCGCGCGTGGTGGCCTCCAGTCCTTTGCCAAAAACGTGGCGGCGCGCCCGGTCGACCGTCGCTCTTTCCTTCGTGGTTCAGGTCTTGCAGTTGGCGGTTTGGCGGCTGTCGCCACAGTAGGGAGCGGCACGATGCGGCGGGCCGAAGCCGGCCCGACCGATCACAGCAAGCCGATCGAGATTAAGACCAATATCTGCACCCACTGCTCGGTGGGATGTACAGTGAAAGCCGAAGTTCAGGATGGCGTCTGGGTCGGGCAGGAACCGGCTTGGGAGAGCCCAATCAACCGTGGCACCCATTGCGCCAAGGGTGCATCCGTCCGCGAGCTTGTTCACGGCGACCGCCGCCTGAAGTACCCGATGAAAAAAGAGAACGGAAAATGGGTCCGTATCTCTTGGGATCAGGCCATCGATGAAATTGGCGGCAAAATGCTGGAGGTTCGGGAGAAGAGCGGGGCGGACTCAGCCTACCTTTTGGGTTCGGCCAAATTCTCCAACGAAGGTGCGTATCTTTTCCGCAAGTTCGCAGCGTTCTGGGGCACCAACAACGTCGATCACCAGGCGCGCATCTGCCACTCGACCACCGTTGCAGGTGTTGCGAACACATGGGGCTACGGCGCCATGACCAACAGCTACAACGACATCCGCAACTCGAAGACGATCGTTTTCATGGGCTCTAACGCAGCCGAGGCGCACCCGGTATCCCTGCAGCATATCCTGACGGGTAAAGAGACAAACCGGGCCAACGTGATCGTACTTGATCCACGCTTCACACGGACGGCGGCACATGCCACCGATTACATCCGGATGCGTCCGGGCACCGACATTGCGGTGATCTGGGGCATCATGTGGCACATCTTTGAAAACGGTTGGGAAGACACGGAGTTCATTGATCAGCGTGTCTGGGGCATGGATCAGATCCGCGAGGCCGTGCAGGCCTATCCGCCGGAAGAGGTGGAGCGCATCACCGGTATCCCGGGCGAAACGCTGCAGCGCGTGGCGCAGACCTTTGCCACCCAGAAACCCGCCACCTTCATCTGGTGCATGGGCGGCACGCAGCACACGGTTGGTACTGCCAACGTTCGCACCTATTGCAACCTGCTTCTGGCGACCGGCAATGTCGGAAACATTGGCAACGGGGCCAACATCTTCCGCGGTCACTGCAACGTGCAGGGGGCAACGGACTTCGGCCTCGATATCGGCTCGCTGCCTTGCTACTACGGCCTGTCCGAGGGCGGTTGGCGCCACTGGTCGCGCGTCTGGGAGGTGCCGTATGAGTATCTCGAAGGCCGCTTTGACGAGGTTCCGGCCAAGGGTGGCCGAGACGCTCGTACCCGCAAAGAAAACATGAGCGTTCCGGGCATTCCGTCGACCCGTTGGTTCGACGCCGCTACACTTGATGCAGAGGAAGTCGATCAGCGCGATAACATCAAGGCGATGATCGTCTTTGGGCATGGCGGCAACACCGTGCCGCGGATGGGCGCGTCGCTTCAGGGCATGAACGCGCTGGACCTGCTTGTTGTGGCTGACCCGCATCCGACCACCTTTGCGGCGCTGCATGACCGGACAGACAACACCTACCTGTTGCCAATCTCGACCCAGTTCGAATGCGACGGCAGCCGGACGGCGTCGAACCGCTCGGTTCAATGGGGCGAAAAGGTTGTCGATCCAATCTTCGAGAGCGACAATGACTATGCCGTGATCTACCGTCTGGCACAGCGCCTTGGCTTTGCAGACGAGATGGTCAAGAACTACGAACTGGTCGATGGCAAGTTCGGTCCGGAGCCGACTGCGGAATCCATTCTGGAAGAGATCAACCGGGGTGGCTGGTCGACCGGCTATACCGGGCAGTCGCCGGAACGGCTCAAGGCGCATATGCAAAACCAGGGCGCGTTCGACCTTGTCACATTGCGCGCCTTTGACGATGCGCCGGATGAGGTCAAGGGCGATTACTATGGCCTGCCCTGGCCGTGCTGGGGAACGCCGGAACTGCGGCATCCCGGAACGCATATCCTGTACAATCCCAACATTCCGGTCGCCGAGGGCGGCGGTGCATTCCGTCCCCGGTTTGGCCTGGATCGCGAAGGTCAGACTCTGCTGGCCGAAGGCAGCTACCCGGTTGGCTCGGATATTGAAGATGGCTATCCGCAATTCACCTATGGGGTGTTGCAGAGCCTCGGTTGGGATGGCGAACTGACCCCGGAAGAGTTGGCGACCATTCAGCGGATCGGTGGCAATGATCCTGAACGGATGGCGGCGGTCAGCTGGTCTCTGGACCTGTCCGGAGGCATTCAGAGAGTGGCGATTTCACATGGCTGCGTGCCCTTCGGCAACGGCAAGGCGCGGGCGGTTGCCTGGAACCTGCCGGACCCGATCCCAGTTCACCGCGAACCGATCTACAGCCCGCGTCCCGATCTGGTTGCGGACTACCCGACCCGCGAAGACGGACGTCAGTTCCGCGTGCCGAATATCGGTCGAACCATGCAGGACTCGGCGGTTGAACGGAACGTGGCAACCGATTTCCCGATTGTGCTGACATCAGGCCGTCTTGTGGAATTCGAAGGTGGCGGCGAAGAGACCCGGTCGAATCCGTGGCTGGCGGAACTCCAGCAGGACATGTTCGTCGAGATCAATCCGGCCGACGCCGAGGCCCGCGGGATCACCGATGGCGGCTGGGTCTGGGTGCGCGGCGCCGAAATGGACAGCAAGGCCCGGGTTAAGGCGTTGGTGACCGAGCGCGTCGCGCCTGGAGTGGCCTTCATGCCCTTCCATTTTGCCGGTTGGTTCCAGGGCGAAGATCAGCGCGGCAAGTACCCCGAAGGCACCGACCCGATTGTTCTGGGCGAGAGCGTAAACACCGTCACGACCTATGGGTATGACCCGGTGACAGGCATGCATGAAGGCAAGGTGACCCTTTGCCAGATCGCTGCGGCGTAAAGGAGGAAGACTGAAAATGGCAAGGATGAAGTTTCTTTGCGACGCGGATCGCTGCATCGAGTGCAACGCCTGTGTAACGGCCTGCAAGAACGAACACGAAGTGCCGTGGGGCATCAATCGGCGTCGCGTCGTCACCATCAATGACGGTCTCCCGGGCGAGCGCTCGGTCTCGATGGCCTGCATGCACTGCACCGACGCACCCTGCGCGGCCGTTTGCCCGGTAGATTGCTTCTACACCACTGATGATGGTGTGGTGCTGCACTCCAAGGACACCTGTATCGGCTGTGGCTATTGCTTCTTCGCCTGCCCGTTCGGCGCGCCGCAATATCCCAAGGTCGGTAACTTTGGCACGCGCGGAAAGATGGACAAATGCACGTATTGCGCGGGCGGTCCGGAAGCGGACATGACCGAGGCGGAATACGTCAAGTATGGCTCCAATCGTCTGGCAGAAGGCAAACTGCCGATCTGCGCCGAGATGTGTTCAACCAAGTCTCTCTTGGCCGGTGACGGAGACATCATCGCTGACATCTATCGTGAACGTGTTGTGACCCGCGGCTATGGCTCGGGCGCATGGGGCTGGCGCAGTGCCTACGGCGAAACCGTTAATGTGTAAGAGGGAAGGAAGCGAAACGATGACAACACCATCACTCACGACTCGTATCGTCGCCATCCTCTGTTTTGGTCTGGTCGCGCTATTTGCGTTGCCGCAGTTGGCAGATGCGCAGCAGGTTAACCCGACGGCGCAGTCTGTGACCGAAGAAACGCTGATGCAGGCGTTGAACCCGAATGGGCAGGTCACAGGGCGAGTGTCGATCCCCGACGGCCTTTCGGCCGGACTGATCAAACCAGGCAACAAGGACTGGGCCTCAACCCACGGTGGCCCAGTCCGTATTGTGACAATCCTTTCGTTAGTTGGGATTCTTGCGGTTCTCTTGGCGTTCTACATGATCCGCGGCAAGATCCGCATCGATTCCGGACGCTCGGCGATCAAGATTCTGCGCTTCAACAGCTTTGAACGGTTCGCTCATTGGCTGATGGGCTTGTCGTTCATCGTGCTCGCCTTGACAGGCCTGAACCTGATTTTTGGTCGGGCGGTTATCCTGCCTTTGTTTGGCGAGAACGCGTTTGGCACCCTGTCGGCCTGGGGCAAAATTGCGCACAACTATATGGGTTTTGCTTTTATGCTGGGTCTGATCATGGTGTTCCTGACCTGGGTGGTACACAACATTCCCAACAAGCTGGACGTTCAATGGATCAAACAGGCGGGCGGTTTGTTTTCCAAAGGCGTCCATCCGCCGGCGAAGAAGTTCAACGCCGGGCAGAAAATCATTTTCTGGTCCGTCGTGGTGGGCGGTGCTGCCTTGTCTTTCACAGGTGTGATGCTGCTGTTCCCCGATTGGGCGGGCGGCGAAGGGACTTGGCAGCTATACCAGATTTTGCATGGCATCATCGCAGCCCTGCTGACGGCCGTTGTCATTGCGCATATTTACATCGGCTCGGTCGGTATGGAAGGCGCCTTCGACGCGATGGGGTCTGGCGAGGTGGATTTGAACTGGGCCAAGGAACACCACTCACTCTGGGTTGAAGAAGTCCAGGGGCAGGGTGAACAACCGGCCACTGACAAAAAGCTTCACCCTGCGGAGTGACGCCCATCAAGGACGTGGTCGGCGGGAGACCCCTGCCGACCCTCTTGCTCAGGTTTGCCGCTCTGTCTGGCAAAACCGGCAAACGCGCGCTTTCAGAGATATCAGATGAAAACAACCGAAGATGATCAGCTATCCGCTGCGCGCGCGGCACTTGAGGGAGTTTCTCTTCCTGATGGGTCACCGGTTTTGGGTGCGGAGACAGTTTCAGGCCCGGTTGTAGCGGCTGGCAGAGTCAATCTGGCAATTTCAATTCAGGCGAGCGATGCCGCGGCCTATGCCGAAACCCGTGCCCAAGTGGAAGCTGCCTTAAGATCAGTTCCGGACTGCGAAGATGCAGTGGTCGTACTGACCGGCGAAAAACCGGCATCAACCCCGCCACCAAAACTCAGAACACCCGAGTTCAACCAGAAAGCCCCGCCGCCGGTCCTCTCAGGTGTGCGTCACGTGATTGCTGTGGCTTCGGGCAAGGGCGGGGTCGGCAAATCGACGACATCCGTCAATCTTGCGCTTGGTCTGCGCGCGTTGGGCCTAAAGGTCGGGATCATGGATGCCGACATCCACGGACCGTCCCTTCCGACCTTGCTGTCCCTCCACGGTCGTCCACGCGTCGGATCCGATCGGCGCATGCAGCCAATGCAATCACACGGGCTTCTTGCCATGTCGATGGGCATGCTGGTTGATGCTGAAACGGCGATGATCTGGCGAGGACCGATGGTTATGTCGGCAATTACGCAGATGCTGGCCGAGGTGAATTGGGGCGAGTTGGACGTCTTGGTCATCGATATGCCGCCGGGCACGGGAGATGCGCAGCTGGCAATCGCGCAGGGCACCGAATTGTCCGGCGCGGTCATAGTATCGACGCCTCAGGATCTGGCTTTGATCGACGCCCGCCGTGGCATCGCAATGTTTCGAAAAGTCGAAGTACCGATCCTTGGTGTCATCGAAAACATGGCGCATTTCATTTGTCCCGATTGTGGATCGACACATGAGATATTTGGCGCCGGTGGCGCAGCAGCAGAAGCCAACCGGATGGGCGTGCCCTATCTGGGCGCTGTGCCTTTAACGATGGAACTGCGAACGGCCTCGGACAATGGTCAACCGATCGTGGCTCGGGACCCGGACAGTGCTCTGGGCGCGATTTACATCGATATGGCCAAAACGTTGTGGAGCGCACTGGCGGCGGTTCCCGACGAAACCCCAAGAATTCAAGTAGGAGTGTAACTCATGAAAGCGTTCGTTGCGTCTCTGGCCGTTTGCCTCGTGGTGGCAATTGGAGCGTCCTTTGTCCTGAACGGGAACTTTCAGGCTGATGCCCACAGCGTATTCACAACCGAAGGCGCCCGGGTCGACAAGCCAGGTAACAACCTCATCAATTATTGACCCGGTCGTCGCCTGAGATGGCGGTCCGTTTCACGCTGGCTCTTGTCCTTGGAACGTGCGCCCTGCCTCTGCCGTCAGTCGGGCAGGATCTTCGCGGGCATGGCGGGCCGGTGCGAGCCCTGGCTCACCAAGATGGGATGATCTACTCGGGGTCTTTTGACACCCGGGCCATCGTCTGGGAAGGTCTTGTCGCGCGGCAAGTCACCCGGGTTCATTCGGGTGGCGTGACAGCGGTGCTTCCCCTGCCTGACGGGTCGTTCGTCTCAGGCGGACAAGATGGTCATATTGCTATTTGGGATGGCGGGGTTGAGCCTGTTCGGTTCGAACAATGGCATGAAATGCCTGTTGCTGACCTTGCAGTGTGGTCTGGCGGATTCGCTTCTGCCTCGTGGGATGGCCAGATTGCGCTTTGGTCGGGATCAGATGCACCTGCTTATCTGGACGGTCACAGTGGTCAGATCACCGGTCTGGTGGCTTACGGAGATGGGTTGGCAAGTGTGGGTTCGGACTTTCGTCTTCGACTTTGGGGCAGTGATGGTTCGGCGCGTTCAATGCGCGACTTGGAGGTATTGCCCGCAGATCTGGCGACCGACGGCCAGTCTCTGTTCGTGGCCGGAGCCGACGGGTTCTTGGCACGTGTCGCCCCTGATGCCCCAATTGCAAAGATCGAACTCACCACTCGGCCACTGACGAGTGTTACGGCGGATCGCAGCGCCGTTGTTGCCGCGGACATGACCGGCCAGGTCTGGGTGCTGGACCCGAAAACACTGGAAGTTCGGGCGCGTTTCGATACTGGTCAGGGCGCAGTCTGGGCTGTCGCTCTTTTAAACTCAGCGATCCTGACAGGTGGCAACGATGGATTCATTCGTCGATGGTCCCTGGCGGGCGACCCGATGGGGGCTGGCTCTGGAGTACCTGAGCCGACCTTGACCAATCCAAGAGGGGCCGAAGTGTTCCGCGCTTGCGCAGTTTGTCACACATTGACACCGGATGATGAGGGACGCGCCGGCCCCACACTCTATCGCGTCTTCGGTCGGTTGATCGGAACGGCAGCGGGCTACGACTATTCTCCGGCGCTGCTTGAGATGGACATCACCTGGACACCGGAAACCGTGGCAGAGCTTTTTGAGTATGGTCCGACGGCATACACGCCAGGTAGCCGAATGCCTGAACAGAAAATACCGAGTGCGTCAGACCGGCAGGCGCTTGTCGAGTTTCTAGAGAGGGCCGCGCGCTAGAATGCGACCGGCATGGCAGTCTTTTCGGCCAAGGAAAACAGCCTTGACGGAGGCGACGGGTGGTCGGGCCTCTCTTATGAACGTCTCATTTCGCTAAGCCACGGGATAGGGTGCGTAACACGCCCTCACAGTATTGCATCGCGTCCTTCAGACGCAGCTTCTCTCGCTTCAGTCTCTGAAGTACCAGGGGATCAGGAGAAGGCTGACGCTCGAGTTTGGCGATCCGGTGTTCCAGCGCTTGATGACGCTCTCCCAGGGCCGCGAAATGCGATCCTACTTTTGCCACTTTGTTTGTCACTTGCATGTTCATTTGGGTAACTCCTTCGTCAGACTGGCCCGAGTTTGCCGCATTTTCCGGAGCGTCACTTGTGGTTTAGTTTGAATGGACGGTGACTTCGCGAACGCTGCTGCTGAGCGCGGTCTGCATCACTCTTGTGTCAAGCGGTCTGAAAGTTTGCTTGAACTACGCGCACTCTATGACCGCCGTGTTTTTGTGTTCAGCACGACCTAGATGGGCTTGCACCAGGAGAATAGCCAGCCTATTAGACTCGAGAAATCGATTGAAAAAAACTATCAAATGAACGAACAGCCGACCCTCAAGCAATTGCATTACTTTAAGGCGCTGGCCGATACAGGCCACTACCGCAAAGCCGCAGAACGGGTCGGGATCAGCCAGCCGTCTCTGAGCCTTCAGATCAAGAACCTTGAAGACATACTGAAGCTTCAGCTGGTGGAACGGGGGCGCGCAGGTGCCATGCTGACACCTGAGGGAAGAGAGGTGTTGCAAAAGGCCAAGAGCATCCTGACCGATGTTGCCGCTTTGCAGGAAACCTCCGAACGAATGAAAGCAGGTATGGCCGGGACAATTCGTTTGGGGTCATCGCCAACACTGGGTCCTTATCTGTTGCCCAACGTTTTGCGCCATCTGCATCAACTCTACCCCGATCTTCGGCTGGTCATCCGGGATGGCGCACCCGCCGATCTGCTTGAAGAGCTTCTCAATGGATACCACGACCTGATCCTGACCCAATTGCCGGTGCAATCGACAGATGTCACTGTTGTTCGCCTACTTCGCGAGCCGCTTCATTTGGCTGTGGCGCTTGACCATCCGCTTGCTGGGAAAAAGGTAGCTACAGACAAGGACCTGGCCAATGAAACCGTACTTGCGATGTCCGAGCGGTACATACTGCACGGCCAGGTTGCTCAACTTGCGAACGAGATCGGCGCCAAACTGCAAGCGGATTACGCGGGAACCAGTCTCGATGCCCTGCGGCAGATGACCGCAATGAACATGGGGGTGACATTCCTGCCCGCGCTCTATGCCCATTCAGAGATACAAGAGCCCGGTGGGGATGTTGCGCTGATCCCGTATCAACCCGGCGGCTTTTCGCGGTCCATTGGCCTTGCCTGGAGAAAATCAAGCGGTAATCACGTGGCTTTCGGAATTTTCGCAGACGTGATCCGGACAATAGCGAAAGTAGATTTCAAAGCTCTGGTAAAGTTAGAATCCTAGTTGCAATGCCCTTCGTATCTAAGCCCAACCCGCCCGCCGGTTAGTCTCCCAGATTAGACACCAAGGAATTCGTCCTCTACAGCCCGTCGCGACAACTACGATCGCTAGGTCATGTTGACAAAAGGGGTTCACACTGGCGCTCCGCCGTGATCCAAGCTGGTATCTGCTATGGAGACCCGCTCGACCTTCTAGTGATTAACCCGCCAGCCCTCGACGTGAAGCAGCTCTGTGACCTTGCGATAGCCATATCGACCGTACTGCTTTGCCAGCCGGATGATCGCCAGCCGCAGCGCATCGTTATCTCTCTGAGTCGGTCGATATTGCAGGGAGCTCCGCGCCAGGCCGATCACCCGGCACGTCCGCCGCTCGGACGTCGTGAGCTTCTTCCGTGTATGAATGACGGCCTGACGGAGTTCCTCTCTGCTCAGGCCCTGGGCTTTAGGTGGCTCAGGCTTTCCTTGAGGATGAGCTTGTCCAGCTTGAGTTCGGCGACAATCGTCTTCAGCCGCGCTTTTCTTTCTCCAAGCTCTTCATCTCAGACAACTGTGATCGTCCCATGCTGCCGAACCGCCTGCGCGAGTTGTAGTACGTCGTATCGCTGATCCCGACGTTGCGGCACGCCGATGCCACATCATCACCAGCCGTCAGCTTCAGTTCAATCTCACGCAGCAGCTTCCAAACGTCTTCGTCCGAATGCCGCTTCCTCGCCATTCAATGTCCCCCCTCGGTGCCCAATGTAATGGCCCAGTATCAAGGGGGAAGGACAGCTGGTTGTTGAGAATGCAAAGCCCTTTTTGTCCCGCATGGCGGACTTTGAGCGGAACTGCCTAAACGTTCACATCGAGCCCATTTCGACCAATACTACGAATGTCTCGTCGGTGAGCTTGCGGTCAGATGCGCTCAATGAAGTCTCGGATTGCTCCAATGGCTTCGATCGGTTTGTCAGCAATGACACCATGACCACAGTCTGAATAGCGGCAATAGGTCAATTGGCTATCGCACAGGTTTTCGGCGATAACGTCTGAAAACACCGGTGGGGTAATCGGATCCTCTTCTCCGACCATCAGCAGAACAGGGCAAGAAACCCGACGCAACGCGTCTCGGAAATCCATTCTTCCGTGCTCCCCACGCGGTCCGTCGAAGTGCAGCGCCGTTTCGCTGCGCCACAGAACGCGGGAAAACCAGTCAGAAGATGCCGAAGCGTTGCGCTGGTAGAATGGCAAGCAGTGATCCCGGTAGAGCGCCCTCGATTCGAGCGTAGGGGTCTCCCAGTAGTCTCTTGCGACTTTCGCCACACCAGCTCCGCCAAGCCGTTCGAATGCGTGATAGACGTCTTCAAACTCAATCTTTGCCGCTGTAGAGATCAGCACCAGACCGGCCGCATGATCGGGATGCCGGGTTGCGTAAGACAATGACACGAAACCACCAAAGGATGTTCCGATAACAATTGGTCGCTCAATGCCCAGAGCGTCGCAAAGGCCGCGCAAATCGTCGCCCCATTGCGCCAGGTTCCAATCCTTGGGATCGCCACCTGAGCTGCGCCCGTTTCCGCGGTGATCGTAGTAAACCACTTGTGCGATATCAGTGAGTTGTCCGAAGTAAGGCTTTGAGACTGAATGATCCCCGCCTGGCCCTCCATGCACCATCACCACAGTCGGTTTCTCGCGCATGGTTGTTCCATCGGGTGTCAGCCCTTCGCCATCTACGTCGAAATAGATACGTGCGCCGTTCACGATTGTGTACATACCTGCCTCCACCGATCCCGATCAGACCACAGAGACGCGGAGTGAACCACCCCGGCAAACCAGCCATCGCTGTAGCCGCCGCGACGGTTCACTTTGTCCAGCGATCTGCGAGTTCGGGGGACTCTAATCTACGCGGCTGCGGCGGACGTCGGCTAAGTGGGTCGGGATTGCGGCATGCGGATTGCGAGCGGAGCGCCCGCAATGGGCCGTCCGAGTACATTTTAGACGTGTTTGTTCCGCTAGGCCGCCAGAAGAGGGTTTTGGATGGGAGAGCGGCCGGGCAGGCAACGCAAGACTATTGACCAACTGCGTTTCGCATCACCTGTGCTTTGTGTTCCAGAACATATCAAATCAGACCTTTGGACATTGCCAGCAAGGCTGCGTGATGCCGGTTGCGCGCCGAGAGTTTTCGGGTCGCCTTGCCCAGATGATAGTTGATCGCAGAGACAGATAGCAGCATCCGGTCGGCGATCTCTTCGCTGGTCATGCCCTGAACAACCCAAATGAGCGTCTCACGTTCGCGCGGGCTCAGGAGGTTGCTGTCAGCATCATCCGCAGTTTCGTGTTCCATCAACCGGTCGGTGATCTGATGGGCCGCAACATGCAGTTCTGGTCCGGCTTCGCGCAGGATGTCGCGGATATCGCTGGCGGTGCCGGCAGTGAATGAAACCAGTCCTAACGAACCGTCCATGGCGCACACGGGAATGGACACGCCATAGACGATCCCGAATTCCTCAGCTTCCCAGAAAACGCGCTTTTGTCGTTTCTCAAAATTTGACAAAAAACGGGTCCCGCCCCACCAGAAGGGGGAGCTTGCGCGGCGCCCCAGATCGCAGACCGGGTCCACCTGATCATACCGCCGTTTCATGTATCGATCGATCCAGGCGCCGTCATAATTTGTGTGCAGGTTAAGATTGCGCGCCTTTTGTGCGTCGGTTCCGTTGCGAAGCTGCACAAAGCTGTAATGCCGCAAATCATGTCGCGTCAGAAAGGATCCGATCTGTGTTTGAAACGACGCCAGCGGCACGTCAGCTGCAGCGTCGAAAAAGCCGATCTGTCCCAGTCTTGCGGCCATGCAATCCCCCAGATCCCACCTGAACGTGGGCGAGCCAATGCGGCGATTGTTGGCCAGTGAGGCTCTTTTTGCAAGATTTGCCAGTTGTGCGGTCCCGCAGCCCTACGCCACCCTGCTCCGGCAATAGGGAGGTTTTCGCAATGAAAACGCAGAACTCACGAATAACAATTCTGGCAGCGGTCAGTTTTCTGGCGCTGGGGACGTCAGCTGCCACCGCCGAAACGATGAAGATTGGTGTTTTGGCGCCGCTGACCGGACCCACTGCGTCGGACGGAGAAGAATTCATTCGCGGTGTCGAATGGGCGGTGGAAGAGGCGAACGCCAAAGGCGGTGTGGCGGGATATACGTTCGAGATCGAGGTCGCGGATGTGAAAGATCACTCAGCGGCCAATGTCTCCAGCGCAGTGGAACGCCTGCTGGGTACCGACGACGTCGAGGTGATCCTGACCGGATATGCCAGCCTTTCGATGTTCGAGGTCGATCTGATGGCCGAAGAAAACATGCCCTACATCGCCGCCGGTCCCAGTCCGGGGTTCGCCGCCATCGTCAGCCAGGACCCCGACTACTACAATTGCTGCTGGTCCTATACCGCTTCGTTCAAAGGGTACGAAACCGATGTGCTGCCGATGGTCGAAGATCTGGCTGCGGCGGGCAAGCTGACCCTCGACAGCCGGACGGTTGCCATCATTTCGTCGGACAACCCCTATTCCAAGACGATTTCCGAAGGCATGAAAGTCTCCTTCAGCGAAGGTGGATGGGATGTGGTGGTCGATGAGCTTGTACCCTTTGGCGAAGTCAGCGATTGGAAGGTGATTTTGGCCAAGGTGAACGAAACCAATCCTGATCTGGTCATCAATACCGACTACATCCCCGGCAATTCGGCTCTGTTTCACAAGCAGTTTCTGGAAAACCCCACCGACAGTCTGGTGTTCTTGCAGTATGCCCCTTCTGTGCCGGAATTCGTCGATCTGACGGGCGATCAGTCGACCGGTGTGCTGTACAATCTGATCGGCGGGCCGCTCGATTCACCGAAATGGCCGCGCGGGCAAGAGTTGATGCAGCAGTACCGCGACAAGTTCGGATTGGAATCGGGGGCTTATGGTGTCGGTCTTTATGAGATGACCAACATGTATTTCATGGCGCTCGAACAGGTGGGCGACCCGACCGATCGCACAGCCATTGGCAAAGCCATCGGCGGGATCAGGCAAGAGACCGTCGCAGGCAACATTGAGTTCGATCCGGAAACGCATGTCGCCTTGCAAAGCAACGACCACATACCGGTGTCGTTCTGGCAGCTTTGGGACGGTGAACGTGTGTTGGTGGGGCCGGAGAAATTCGCCAACGGCGAGTTCCGCTTGCCGCCTTGGATGAGTGACAACTGAAGCCAAAGGAAAGCCCCGTCGCGCCCCGGCGCGGCGGGGTCGCATCCATGTCTGAACCACTTCTTTCCGCTCACCGTCTCAGCAAGCATTTCGGAGGCCTGAAGGCTGTCGATGATGTCAGTTTTGACGTCTTCGCCGGGGAAGTGCTGGGCATTGCCGGGCCCAATGGCAGCGGCAAGAGCACTTTGTTCAATATCATCACCAAGGTGCCATTCGGACCCAGCGCAGGAGACGTGTCGTTGCAGGGCAAAAGCCTGACGCGCAGCAGCCCACATGCCATCGCCCTGTCGGGCGTGGCGCGCACGTTTCAGCGTGAAAACGTCTTTGCTTCACTCAGTGCCGTCGACAATGTTCTTGTCGCAGTCGAGGCGCAGGCCCCGAAGCTGAATTTTGCCCAGCAGGTCGCGCGGGCTGGGCAGATCCTCGATCTGGTCGGCTATCCTTCGACCATGCACAACATGTCTGCGGGCAGTGTCCCGATCTTTTGCCGCAAGCAGCTGATGATCGCTTCCGCCCTGGCGCTGAAGCCTCAGGTAATCTTGATGGATGAACCGGCGTCCAGCCTGACAGGCCCCGAGATCGACCGGATGCGCGATATCATCCTGGCGATCCGCGCCTCTGGTGTGACGGTGGTCTTGATCGAACATATCCTGTCACTTTTGATGGATATCTCTGATCGGTTGATCGTCCTGGATCAGGGGCGGGTCATCGCGTCGGGTGCCCCGCGCGAAGTCATCGCCGATGCCAAGGTGGTCGAGGCGTATCTGGGGGTCGCCCATGAGTGAGCCGATGTTGCAGGTCACGGGGTTGTCGGGTGGTTATGATCCCGTGCAGATCTTCCGGGATATCGACCTGTCGGTCGGAGCACGTGACAGCATCGGGATCTTCGGGCCGAACGGGCACGGCAAGACAACCTTGTTGAAAACGCTCAGCGGACTTATTGACCCATGGAGCGGGGAAATCCTTTTCGACGGTCAGCAAATGAATCGCTCCGGACCGCGCGGCAGCCGGCGGTGGCAAAACTTCAACTATGATGCCATCACCCGCCGCCGGATGGATCCGAAGCAGGTGGCCCGCGCCGGTCTGATCCACATTCAGCAGGGCAGTCTTTTGTTCCCCGAACTCACGGTCGAAGAGACGCTGTCGATTTCGACCCGCGCCGGATTGGGTCGCGATAGGTGGAGCCGATCGGATGTGTTGTCCCTGTTCCCGCGGGTGGCCGAACGTCTGGGTTACAAGATCCGGTTCCTGTCGGGTGGCGAACGCCAGATGGTTTCGGTGGCCGCAGGTCTCTTGTCCGCTCCGCGGATGTTGATCCTCGACGAACCCACGCTTGGCCTGTCGCCAAAAGTGCGGGCAGAATTGTGCGATGCCATCGTGACAGTTCGCGAAACCGGATTGCCGATCATCCTGATAGACCAGGACGTGGCCTTTCTCGAACGGATCATCGACCGGCTCTACCTCTTCGATCACGGACGCTTCTCGCGCGTGATGGAAAGGGAAGAGATGCCGGACCACGACGGGCTCATGACTATGCTGTTCGGAGAAAACGCATGATAGACCCCGTCACACTCTTTTCCATCATCAAGGGCGGCTTGGTTCTGGGCGCGCTCTATGCGCTGATGGCGACGGGCCTTTCGCTGGTATGGACGACGCTGGGCATATTCAACTTTGCGCATGGTGCTTTCATTGCCCTGGGGGCTTACATTGCCTGGCAGTTCTCCAGTGCCGACGCGTATGGTCTGCCCATGGGATTGGCCCTGGCCGTTACCTGTGTGGTGATGTTCGCCATCGGCGCGATCTTGCATCTGCTGCTGGTCAAACCGTTCGAGCGGCGGGCCGATGTCGTCCTGATCACGGTGATCAGCACTTTGGCGGGCTCCGCCATTCTGGAAAACGCTCTGCTTCTCATCTGGGGGCCAAGGTCGAAACAGATCCCCGATCTGATCGAGGGTTCGATCACCATGGACGGTTTCCAACTCGCCTGGTCCGAGGCTCTCTTGTTGACTGTCGTGCTTGGGATCCTGATCGGGTTGGGTATGTTTCTGCGGTATTCACGACCAGGTCGATCGATGCGCGCGGTGTCGCAGAACCGCGAGGCCGCACAGCTTTTGGGCCTTGATGTGCCCTTCTATTTTGCACTTGCCTTTGGCCTCTCGGCTCTGACTGCCGGTCTGGCTGGGGTGTTTGTGGGTACCATCCGCTTCATGAACCCCGCCATGGGAGCCGAACCTTTGATGAAAGCCCTTATCGTGGTGATCTTCGGCGGCATCGCGCGCTTTACCAGCCCGATCTATGCCGCCTTCATCATTGGTCTTCTTGAGGCGTTCTCGATCTACGTCTTCGGGCTTTACTGGGCACCTGCGGTGTTGTTCACAACGATGATCGTCGTCCTGCTCATCAAGCCCGAGGGGCTCTTCGGCAAATACCAAAGGACGCTCTGACATGCGGTATGATCCGCCCCTGCACCGCACCCAAGGTCTGCTGCCGTTGATGATCGCGTTGGCGGCCCTGATTGCCTACCCTTTCGTGTTCGGCGAGACCTATTTCCGACATGTTGTCATTTTGGCATTTGTCTTTGCCATCGTCGCCACAAGCTGGGATCTGAGCCTTGGCTTTGGCGGGCTCTTCAATTTCGCCCATGTGGCGCTTTTTGCCGTGGGCATCTACACCTACGCGATCCTGGCCAAAACGCTTGGCTTCTCGCCCTGGTTGTCGATCGTTGCCGGAGGCGGCACTGCTGCCTTCGTGGCCCTGCTGATCGCGTTGCCGGTGCTCAGGCTCGACGGAATCTATGTGATCCTGGTGACCATCGCGCTCAGCCAGCTCTTGTACCTTATCGTGATCTCGTCGTCGGACGTCACGGGTGGCACCTCGGGCATGGTCACCCTGCCCACGTTGACGATCGGTGACTACCGTCTCTCGCGCAATGGCCGGATCGGCTATTACTATGTCGGGCTTGCGCTTCTGGTGGCGAACCTCGCATTTCTCTACTGGGTTACCCGCTCTCGCCTGGGTCGGTCCATCGTCGCGCTGCGGGACAACAAATACTACGCCATCGCCCGCGGGATATCCGAGGAACGTACCCGTGCAATGACCTTGATGGCCAGCGCCGTGTTCACCGGCATGGCGGGGGCCTTCTATGCTTCCTATTTGCGCGTCGCTTCGCCTGACGCCTTCGGCATCGGGTTTCTGACACTGCTCTTGTCAATTCTGCTGGTGGGTGGCGCCGGCACCATCTGGGGGCCTGTCATGGCTGCCTTTGCCATCTCTGTCGCCAGCGAGTGGCTCAGCGGTTTCGGCGCCTGGCAAAACATCTTGATTGCGTTAGCGATCATCTTGATCGTGGTTTTCTATCCCGGTGGCCTCTGGGCCGCGCTGCAAGAGCTGCGACAGGCTGCCGATGTGTCGCGCACGAGCCTGTTGGTCGCTTGGCGGCGCCGGGAACGCGCCGCCCGCGAAGCTCTGACTGGCGCCGGCGAACGCATGCTTGAAACCAGACACGGCACCATTGCCCTGGCCGATAGCGGCGGCGATCTGCCCGCCTTGTTGTTCCTGCACGGCAATTCGGCCTGCAAAGAGGCGTTCTACAAGCAATTCCGCGCCTTTGCCGACAGCTATCGGGTCATCTCTTTCGATTATCCGGGTCACGGGGTATCGTCGAACGCAGATCCGGAGACCAGTTACAACATCCCTGCGTATGCCGAAATCGCCGAAACGGTCCTTGCCGATTGCAATGTGACCGAAGCTTGTGTCTTTGGCTGGTCGTTAGGCGGATATGTGGCATTGGAACTTGCCGCACGCGGAAACATCACCGTCACCGCATTGGGTATCACTGGAACCTCGCCTCTGAACATGGTGCCGGATGATTTCGGGCGCGGCTACAATCCGGATTCCCACCTTGTTCTGGCGAGCAAACAGTATTTTTCACGCCGGGAGACGCACGACTATGCCAACAGTGCCACTGCCCCGATTTCCGAGGACTCAGCCTTTTTGCATCGCAATCTAAGGCGTACAGATGGTCGGGCACGGTTCTATATGCTGGGCCGGTTGGGTATTGTCGACTGGCCGCGGCAGATGCGAATGCTGCGCGAGGGCAGGGTGCCGTTTGCAATTCTGAACGGCAGCGACGATCCGTTTCTGAACCACGACTACATTGCGCATCTGACCTTTGGAAACATCTGGCAAGGCGCGCCGCAAAACATCCCAAACGGTCGCCACGCCCCCTTTTTCAATCAAGCGGATGCATTCAATCTGGAGCTGTTCAAATTTCTAAGGTCTTTCGGGAAAGGTTAGGCCTGACACTAGGTCCCATTGTAACCGGGTATGCAGCCAATCAATTGACATTGGAGGCCAATTGTATGGCGTAGCGATCAAGGCCTGCTCAAAGCCTTTGCCAACACGCGCTTGAATGTCGGCTTTCCAGAAGCTGCATTTCGGCTTGCTGATACGGCGTCTGGGACGGGTCTTAAAGGACCGTGGGCAAATGCGAACCCGCGACATAACTCGCAGTGAATTAGTCCAATGTGCACTTGCAACGATTGTCTGCAAAGCGGCCTGAAACTGCAGCATTGCGATGTCTAGTCGGATGCCGGCTTTGGGCCGAACGATCGGTTGCGGACGTGAGAGTGAGAGCCCACCGGCGGCCACCCAAAGGGCAAAGGTCAGGGTATGGCTTTTTTCTGTGACGGGATTACGGTACGTCCATGAAGACTTGGCGCATCAATGAATCTGCTCCGACGCTTGGCCTCAGGCGTTGGCAAGATGGGTTGGCGGACGCTTTCGTGCGGCTGGATGCGGAACAGGTTCGCAACGAAGAGTTCGCGGGGCGCATCGAACAGGTGCGGCTGGATGACAGCGAAGTAAGCCGGGTCAGCGCGTCTGCACATCGCGTGGTGCGCCTTGCGGAACACGCAGCACATAGCAAACAAGACGTGGTGTTTGCCAACCTACAATTGTCGGGGCGAGGAAGAGTGGAGTTGCCCGTAGGCGTTTTTGACCCTCAACCGTTAGATATTTGCATTATTCCGACCACAGAACCATACACCATTACCCACAGCACAGGCTTTGATCTGGTGTCTTTTGCCATCAAGCAGGAGGCCTTACCTGCGGGAGTGGAGCCGGGTATCTTGCCTCTGTCCCGTAGTGCCGCCGGGCGCGAGCTCGGGAATGTGCTTGGCGGTTTGGTATCATTGGCGATGCAAATGCCCGCCGCGAGCAATGCCGTGCAAAAGCAGATCAACGCATTGCTGGGTCTCGCCGCTTCGGCGGTCTCCGAAGTGAATGACGACGCTGCGCTTAGAACCGCGATTTGTGCTCATATCCAAAGGATGCATACAAGACCGGGTTTGTCAGCAGCGCCGATCGCGGCATCTTTCAATTTGACCGAAAGGCGATTGCATGCGCTTTTTGCGGAAACGGGACAAACGATAGGAGAGCGCATCGAAGCGGCGCGACTTGCAACGGCTGCGAAACTATTGCGAGACACGGATTTCACCATCGCAATGATCGCGCATCGATCCGGTTTTCGCGATCCCAGTTATTTCGCCCGCGTCTTTCGCCGATCCCGTGATCTCAGCCCGCGCAGCTGGCGCGCCGCACAATTGTCCTGAAATCCGGCACAATTCTGCGGATCGGTCGTGGCAGCTTCTCAGCGAAAAAGCTGGGAGGCGACGATGATCAAAACACGATTGACAGAAAAATATGGTGTCAAACATCCGTTTACACAGGCTGGCATGGCTTTTGCGGGGGAGAAGCCAGAGCTTGCGAATGCGGTTGGTCGAGCAGGAGGAATAGGTGCGATCGGTGTGGGTTTCACGCCCGCGCCGGTCCTGCGCGATTACATTGCCCAACTGCGCGATAGCGGCGCGCCCTTCAATGTCAATTTCATTACCTGTTTTGGCAATGATGAACAGGTGAAAGCAACGGCCGACGAGAAAGTGCCAGTTGCTTCGTTCCATTGGGGGCTGCCGCCGGATGATCAAGTCAAGCGGCTGAAGGACTCTGGGGCAGATATTTGGGTGCAGGTCGGCACCATCGAAGATGGCGAAAGGGCGGTATCGCTAGGTGCGGATGTGGTTGTCGCCCAAGGTTGGGAAGCCGGTGGGCACAATTACGGTGGTATGGGGTCCATGGCGCTAGTACCCGCGATGGTTGACGCTGTGGGAGACCGCGCGTTGGTGCTCGCCTCCGGAGGGATTACTGATGGCCGGGGCGTCGCAGCTTCGCTGGCGCTCGGCGCGGATGGCGTTTGGGTTGGCACGAGGCTCGTCGCCTCCGAAGAGGCTTGGGTACATCCCGAACATCACCGTCGACTGGTTGCTGCAGCCGGAACCGACACAACACGTTCTGGTGTATTCGGGCCGGAGATGCCGGATTTCAACCCTATGCGCTTGATGCGTGTGCGGCCAACCGAGGAATTCGAAGGGCGGTTACAAGATGTGCCGATAGATCGCGCTGAAGAGCCGGTTATTGGACAGACCATATTCCTCGGCCAACCGCATGAGAAACGCCGCTTTGACGTGATCTTGCCAACCCCTGACACGACGGGTGATTTCGAAGAGATGGCCTGGCTCATGGGTCAGGGCGTCGGGCTGGTCAAAGACATCCGTCCCGCTGCCGAGATTATCGATGAAATGATTACCCAAGCAGCTTTTATTCTCGGCAGGTTGTAGCAGCAGACAGCAGTGTGAAGGCCATTATCCGTTGATCAGCCTCTGTTTGGTAAGGGCTTGGACCAGTCGGCAGCCGGATCGGATATGTTTACGGTGCCGATCAATGGTGAATTGATCGGCACTACACTATGGATTTCGAACAGAGGAGGCGCAGAACGTCGACATAGGTCGACCTCGCATACTCCGCGTTTAGTTCTTGCGACGCATTTCAGGTCAGCTTGGTGAGGAGGAGGCAGCGTCGTCTGCAGACCGTGAACTCGCCTTGTTCTAGTTTCGAGCACTCGCGAAGACCTGAGACCGATTGACCTTGCAAGTACGCTGAAACTCCAGTCGCAAAGCGGACCATGCCGCGGTTCGACGTTCGAGGTTTCTAGGCACTGGTCCCAGTCTGGCCAATGCTGCAAAGAAAGCCCGCGGCAGGGCTGAACGGGACAACTGATAACCGAAGCACGACGCCGCTTTTGTGGGCCTTGACGGGCAGCTGGCCCAGGTCTTCCTTGCCAATTGCATGTATGTAGCCAATCAACGCGCCTTCGCTAACAACATCCCCCAACGCTACACACGGACAGAACGCTCCCGCTGCCGGAGCCAGGACATCGCAATCAGGCGACCAATCGACCTGTGTCACCCCGGTCGCGGCCCTTGAAAGGGCCGGGGCGCAAACGCCCAAAGCGGCAAGCCCGAACCTTAGGCCCAGATACATTCGGTCCAGATCGTCCGGCTGTACAGGTCCGCCGCCCCCGCATTCCACTTCAATCGCGGTCACACCATGGTGCGGTGCGCTGCAGCAGGCCGCGCGCGGTTCCTCGGCAACATGTTGAACATATGGAAAACCCCATGCGGTCAGAACGTCGTTGAGGTCGTTCTCGGAATACTTGCACCGCGCATTTGTAAACCCGAACACCATGGGCACAACGCGGCATTCCGTACCCCCTGAGTGCAAGTCGATCATAATATCGCAGACGGGAAAAACGCTGGAGACGAGAAAGTCGGCGACCCGTTCGGTCAGGGTTCCGTCGGGGGAGCCGGGAAAGACCCTGTTCATGTTCTGACCGTCCGCAGGAGAGACCCTTTGGCCAACACTGGCCGCGGGGTAATTCAAGGACGAGATGATGATCAGTCGCCCCGTGATGTCGGACGGCGTCAATTCCGCGGCCAGGGACCTAAGTTTGCACTGTCCTTCCAACTCATCGCCATGCACACCCGCCATCAGCAGCACTGTGGGGCCGGCCCCGTTGGAAATCGTCCAGATCTGCCAGGCGGGTGCGGTGTCGGGCTCACCCAAAAGCTCTGTAACCAAGGCGGAGTGCTTTCCGGGCCGGGTCAGGAACTCCATGCCTCAGCCTTTGCTGAAATGCGAAATGAACTGTTCAAACCGCTCATGTGATTTAGCCCCGAACAACGCTTCCGGCGTGTCATCGGCCGAGATCTTACCCTGGTCGAGAAACAAGATGCGGTTCGATACATCCCGCGCAAAGGCGATTTCATGGGTGACAATCAACATCGTGCGGCCTTCTTCGGCCAGAGACCGCATCACCTTCAGAACTTCACCGACCAGTTCGGGGTCCAGGGCGGAGGTTGGTTCGTCAAAGAGCATCACACGCGGGTTCATCGCGAGGGCCCGCGCGATCGCCACGCGCTGTTGCTGCCCGCCCGACAGTTGCGCTGGATAGCTGTTCTTCCGATCTCCCAACCCGACGCGGTCCAACACCCTCTGGGCAGTTTCCAGCGCCTCAGCCCGATTGCGCTTTTGTACAAAGACTGGCGCTTCCATCACGTTTTCCAGAACGCTCATATGGCTCCACAAATTGAAGCTCTGGAACACCATGGCAACGTCGGTTCGGATGCGATCGACCTGCCGTCTGTCCGATGCCACGCGCTGGCCGCGCTTGATTGCGGTCTTGATCTCTTCCCCAAATATTCTGATCTGACCTTCGGTCGGCACTTCCAGCATGTTGATGCATCTCAGCATCGTTGATTTGCCGGAGCCGGACGCGCCCAGGATCGAGATGACATCGCCTTCATAGGCCGAAAAGGAAGCATTGTTCAGCACCTCAAGGGTTCCGAAGCTCTTGGAAAGGCTGGCGACGTCGATTGCGGCAAGACGGTCTTGGGTCATTTCAGGGCCAATTCTTTTAACGGTTTTGCGGATGCGGAGGTCTTGCCGGCTTGCGGAGACAGCTTTCGCTCCAATGCACTGACCAGGCGTACAACCGCAAAATTGATGCTGAGGTAGATGATGCCTGCACAGGCGAACACTTCGACCGAGCGGTATGTGGAAGAGATCAATTTGTGCGCGAGGCCGGTCACCTCAAAAAGGGTGATGACACTGGCCAAAGCAGTGGCTTTTGTCATCAGGATGATCTCGCTGCCATACATCGGCAAGGCCTGGCGTAGAGCAATCGGGAAGATCATCCGCCGCACCAGCAACAGTCCGGACATACCGCAGGCCCGCGCCGCTTCGATCTGGCCGGGTGGAACGGATCGAACTCCGCCGCGGATGATCTCGCTGGTGTAGGCTGCAGTGTTCAGCGCCAGCGCCAGAACGGCACACCAGAATGGCTCCCGCAAGAAAACCCAGAAGATGCTGTTTCGCACCGCCTCGAACTGTCCCAATCCGTAGTAGATGATGAATATCTGGATCAGGAGCGGCGTGCCACGAAAGACAAAGACATAGGCGCGGACCGGGAAGGACAGGGCCGCCAAACCTGACATGCGCATGGCTGTCAGGAGGATCGCAAGGCCCATTCCTATGAGAAGCGACAGTCCCGCAAGTTGCAGTGTCAGCGGCAAACCTGCGATCAGGGTCATAAAAGTACTGTAGAAGAACCCGATATCCATCAGCTTCTCCTGTAGGGATGCAGGCTGCGGGCTTCGACCTTCCCAAAGCCCCAGCCGGATACAGTGGTAATCGCCAGATACAGAAGACCCGCGGTCAGGTAGAAGGCAAAGGGCTCGCGCGTCGAGCCGGCCCCGATAGAGGCCTGCCGAAGGATTTCGACCAGGCCGGTGACCGACAGCAGCGTGGATTCCTTTAGCGCCGATTGCCAGACGTTACCCATGCCTGGCAGCCCAAATCGAAGAACTTGCGGGATGATGATCCGGCGTAACAGCAACAAACGCCCCATGCCGCAGCCGCGACCGGCCTCCAACTCACCCTTGTCGATAGAACCAAAGGCGGCTCGGAACACCTCTGTCTGGTAGGCCCCCTGCACGACACCGATGGCAATGCCGCCGATGATGAAGGCGGGAACGGAGACAAAGCCGGTGTATCCCAAGGACTGCATCACTTTGGTCAGTGCCAGACTGCCCCCGAAATAGAACAGATAGACGATCAGCAATTCCGGGATACCGCGAAAGATCGTGGTATAGGCAGTCGCGACGTGGTTCGCGATCGGGTTCGAGGACAGTTTCATCGCCGCCCCGCCCGCGCCGATAAGCGCCCCGAGAAGGAAACCGAAGATGGCAACAGACACGGTCACCCCGGCGGCCATCAACATCAGAGGACCCCACCCTTCGGGCCCGAACCCCATCAGGTCGAAGTAGGATCGATCAGCCATAACTCACGCTCCGGTCTTGTTCGAAACGGTCCATGCCCAGAGGCGTCAGGAGAGGTTCAACCCTATGCTCGATCAAGGAGGCTGCTACCAGCGCGCCAACAGCGGGGGCCAGTTGAAATCCGTAGCCTGAGAACCCGCAGACATGCCAGATACCCGTTGCATTGCGGCTGGGGCCGACAATCGGCAAATGATCGGGCGTGATGGCCTCAAGGCCCGCCCAGGTTCGGGTGATCGGTGCATCTCGTAGGATCGGGAACAAGTCCGCCACGATACGCGAGCTTGTGATCATGCGCTCCACGACAGTGGTAGAGGTGTCATTCGGCAAATCAGGATCACCCAGAATGCCCCCACCGATCACCACCGTGCCGGTGGCCGTTTGTTTGAATGACAGCGGCAGGTCGATGCCAATGACAACAGGATCAATGAAATTCGGCATCCGCGCGGTTACCATCAGGGAGGGAGCGAAATAGGACACCGACAAATCATCGCCCACCAGTCCTGCAATCTGCGAGGCCCAAGCACCGGCACAATTCACCACCCGCTTTGCCCGATAGGTTTGCTCTGCGGTTCTTACCGACCACCCTGAGTTTTGCGGCTCCAGTCCTGTGACCTGAATGCCTTCGACAAAGTTCGCGCCTGCGGCCTGAGCTGCCAGCCGAAAGGCCCGAGTGCTTTGGGCCGGGTTGGCGTGCCCATCCCGATGGGAAACAATGCCACCCAGACATTTGTCGCTGACCGCCGGGACAAGGCGGCGCAGTTCGTCTTGGTCAATCGGTTCTTCAAAATCGTAACCGAGCGCGGCCATCTCCTCGTTGCGCTTGGCACACCACTCCATTTCGGAGGGTTCCACCGCCACGCCGATTTGCCCGACGCCACCCTGAAACTCCGTCATTCGCGCCAGATCCGGGCCCAGCAGATCGTCCAGTGTCTCCCATAACTGCATGGCCATGAGGGAAAGCGGGATCTCGGCCGGTTCGCGCATCAGCAGTCGGACGCCACCCGCATTGACCCCCGAAGCGTGCCGCCCGACGACGTTCTTTTCCAGAACAATCACTTGTTGTCCGGCCCGCGCAAGGAACAGAGCCAGGGCGCAACCGTGAATGCCGCCACCGACAATTAGGATATCGGCCTCAGATCTCATTGAATTCCATCGTCGGCATATGAAGGGGTGCGGCCGGGCTCGGGTCCGCCGCCTTAGGAACAAAGGCCATTTCCGAGAGTTCCTGTACCGTGACCGGACGCGCGGGAAGCCGAGCTCTGAATGGACCAACATCAATCATATCGCGCTGCGTGGCTTCAGCAAAAACCCGCGCCGTCGTCGCCCCGCAGGACCGGCCCTGACACGGTCCCATGCCGCAGCGTGTCAACGCCTTTAGCTGGTTGATATCACGTATGCCGGCAGTTGCAGCGTTGTCGATCTGTTGGCGCGTGACCTCCTCACAACGGCAGATCAGGGTCTCGGCCGTGGGAAGATTGCGGCTCAACCCAAGTGGAAACAAGCTTGTCATGAGCGGGCGGATCGATAAGGCCCGCTGTAAGGCGAGCCGAGGCGCTCCTGCCTTTTGCTGCCACGTTGCACGATCCATCGCGCCAAGCGAAGACGCAACACGCAGGCCGGTTAGCGCCCCATGTGCGCCCGCGGCCTTGGCGCCGCCGATCACGCGCGCATCCCCGGTAACGGACACTTTGGTCACGTCGGTCTGTCCCCAGCTGTCCGAAACAGGCTGCCAGGCGCGCTCATCCTCCGCCCAGATCATTGCGCAGCCGCTGCCCGCAGTCATGTCCGTTGCTGGCACGATGCCGTCATGAACCAGAAGCGTGTCGGCAGCCAACGTGTTGTCTTTGCCGCGTCGACGATAAGTGATCTGGCGCAGCTTGTCGTCGCCGGTCGCCACCAGATCAGATACCCCCGTGCGCAACGCTACGCCCCTTCGGCGCAGGCCCATGAACCAGGACAGGCCCTTTGCAAGATCACCCGGGGCCTGTAGCGCGCGCAAAGCCGGGGAGATCCCCACACAAGCAGGATGGAGGCGCGAGGTGAGCAACACAGCCCGGATGTCGGTGCCCAACTTCGCCAACTGATATGCAACCAGAAGCAAAAGCGGACCCGCTCCGGCCAATACGGTCGGGCCGGACGGGATGGCTCCACTTGATTTCAGGATTGTCTGGGCGGCACCCGCGGTCATCACTCCCGGCAAAGTCCAGCCGGGAAATGGTGCAGGACGTTCCATCGCACCATGGGCCAGAATGATGTGGCGTGCCTGGATCAAGGCGGTTTCACCATGGCGTTTCACGGTCAAGGCGCCGTCACTGCGTGTGTGCCAAACAATTGTGTTGGGAAAATAGGTGATGCCTGGTGTCTTGCGGAACCTTGCGATCAGAGCGCTCCCTTCGCTGTAGCTAGGGCCCAGCACCCGTATGAGCGTGGGATGAGAGGCCAAATTCGCTTCGAGCCGGCGGTAAATCTGGCCGCCCGGCGCAGTTTGCATGTCGTAGACGCTGACCGACACTCCGGCTTCTGCACATGCGATGGCGGCCGACATGCCGGCGGGTCCACTTCCGATGATGGCCACATCGGTGCGTGAAACGAATGCCGGATCAGCGCTCATGTTCCAGCGCCACGCTGGGTCGAGACCACCATCCCGGTACGCACAGGGGTCAGGCAGGCCTGCTGGTTCGCGCGCCCATCCACCACGACCAGGCACTCAAAGCAGTGGCCGATCATGCAATACGCCGCCCGTGGCTGACCCGAAACATACGAAGTTCGCGTCGCCTCGATGCCCGCTGACAGCAGCGTCGCTGCCAAGGGCTCCCCAAGTTCGGCCGTCACAGGCTGGCCATCAAAGGTGATTTCGCAAGGGTTTTGGATAGGACGGGTGCGTTTGAACATCTCGGATCACCTCGGCAGGCCTGAGCCACGCCCACAAAGTCAGGAGCGCCGCCAGTGCAAAGAGCTCCGCACTGGCGGCCAGTGGTTTACTGAATGTTGCCGATATCGACGCCGAACCACTTTAAGCTGAGGCGCGAATTGGTGCCGTCGTCGATGACCGATGCAATTGCGTCGTTCAACATTTCACGGATCACGTCATCTTCCTTGCGCACGGCCGCATGCGCCGAACCGCGACCCAGGACACCGCCCGTGAATCTGGGACCGGCAATCTTCAGCGTGTCCGGGTCTGAGCTTTCGATCACGCTGGCCAACGCTGTCACATTTGCCATGACAAGATCGATGCGCCCCGCCTGGAGGTCGAGATTGTGCTGCTCGAATGTGCCATACTCTCGAATCTCGACGATGTCCGCCAGCATCTCAGTTGCAAAACTTGCAGCGGTCGACCCACCCTGTACGCCCAGGATTTTGCCCGACAGCACAGGTTCCAGCTCGGCGACGGCATCCTTAGCCGATTGCAGGTCATCGGTCAGGTTGAACACGTCGTCCTGCAACGGCAGATCGGCCAGCGGAGACGCGGTGCCAACGAGGAATCCGTTGGGGCTGCGGGCGTAGGGGGACGAGAACGAGACGACTTTTTCCCGCTCGTCCGTGGCGCCCATGGACGCAATGATCGCGTCGTACTTGCCGGCAACAAGACCCGGGATGATGCCGTTCCAGTCTTGGGCAACGACGGTGCACTCCACCGCCATGCGTTGGCACAACTCGTCGATCAATTCGATTTCATAGCCGATCAGTTTGCCGTCAGCGTCCGTGAAGTTCCACGGAGGATAGGCGCCTTCTGTGGCGATCGTCAGCGTGGTCGGGCGTTCGTCAGCGACGGCTAAGCCGGCTGCCAAGACCCCCACAAAGACGGCTGCGAATACAGGTTGTTTGAGTACGTTCATGTTTACCCCCTTGTCTTTTTTGCGTCCGGCGCGCGTGCGTTTTGTTTTGCCTGCGCTCCGTCAGACCGCGAAATGTGCCAGTCGGCAGACGCTGGCGTTGGCTCTCTGGTTTCGAGGCTAAACGGCCATCAGCCTACTGCAAAGATGTATCTATGGACACTCACTGTAAGCTGAGCTTAATCTCGGCTTCATGCAAAGAAGACAGATTCCCTCGCTGAACTGGCTGCGCGTGTTCGAGGCCGCAGCCCGCCACGAGAACCTGTCCCGAGCGGCAAGAGAACTGGCCATGTCGCCAGCCGCCGTGAGCCAGCAAGTCAGTGCACTGGAAGTTCATCTGGGCAGAAAGCTCTTCATTCGATCGGCCAATCGCGTGGCACTCAGCCCTGTGGGCGAAGCCTTTCTGCCGACAGTACGCTTGTCCTTGTCGTCTCTCGAAGCAAAGGCGGACACGCTCTTTCGCTCGAAAGGCTCGGTTCGGGTTACGGTTGAAACCAGCCAACTGATGGCGATGAGCTGGCTCCCTCGACGTCTGGCCGCATTCGAGGCCGCCCACACCAATTTTCGCACGGAAATCAGGATCGAGGGACAAGCTGCCGCAAACGGATCCTCCGAGCCGGTGGCGCTCAGCATTCGTTTCGGGATGCCGCAGGACTTCCCCAGATCAGCGAAAGAGCTGATGAGCCTGCACTCGTCCGTCGTCGGAAGCCCGTCTTTGGTCGAGAGGGTTCGTTCGACCGAAGATCTGTTGGAATTCCGACTGTTTGATGTCGCCTTGCATGCCCAGGGATGGGCCGAGCTCCTTGCAAACACCATTGATCCGTCGCGCCTGAAAGGGTCCGACATCGTCGCGGTCGACAGCACGCCGCTTGCCTTCATGATGGCAGCAGAAGGCTTGGGATTCGCGATCACGCATACACCGGTTTGCGATCGCCTCGTACAGGCCCTCGGGCTCGTACCTGTGGACACAGTGCCTAAAATGAAAGTGCCGGGCAGCTATTTTTTGGGTCCGGGGCAGAACGAAGAATTGTCACCGGAAGCAGAACTGATGATCGATTTTCTATTGAGGGAAGCCCTCTAGGCACATTCCGCCGGATCCGCGTTTTCAACGCGATGATGAAGGGCCCGGCCGTTCAGCAGCGAAGAGGCCATCCGAATGCAGTTTTCCTTCGGAGATGATTCTTTGGATGCTTTCTCGCATTCGACAGAGCCTGAAAAACGGCCAAGCGCCCATTTCGAGTAGCTCAGCCTGTATTCCCAGTATGCAAATCAGCCAAGCAATTTAGAGCATTGGCTGATTTTCGATGCGGGTGCAGGTTCTGCGGGCATGCAGTCACGATACTTTGGTTCGCGTTGCCAGAAGACGACGAAGTGGATGGCCGCCTCGAAGAACTTGGCAACCAGGCTTTCGTTGATCAATACAGCTAAATGGAACTGGCCCTTTTGGGCGGTCCCTTTTTGCCCAGCCATCTCGCTTACCAACCTTGTCCGTCGAACCTCAGCGTGGACGGACCATCACTTTGGTGACGGTCCGTTAGAGTGATCTCATGCAGGTGTGTCTTCAGGTGCGAGGATGGTCATTCCGGCGCGGGTGGCCACCGCCATGATTGCGGGAATGTCCGGTGGTCCGTCGGGCTCGGGAATCTCCGTGGCATCGTCGGGCAGGGTGTCGCCCGCCTGTGTGAAGAACGTGTCGTGCATCACGCCCGGCGCGTTCACGCAGAGCAGACGACCCGGTACCGAGCCCGAGCACACAAAGGCATGAACGGCACCATCCGGCACTTTGACAAAATCCCCTGCCGTTGCACCAATGGTTTGACCGTCGACCATGAACTGGAACTCACCGTCCAGGACATAAAAACTCTCATCCTCTCCGGCGTGGTGGTTGGGTGGCGCCCCGGCTCCCGGTGCCGATTTGATCTCAACAATCGTGCATCGATTGCCTGTCTCTTCCGGAAAAGCATGAAATTTCAATAGGTTTCCCAGAAGGTGATAATTGCGTGGGCGAGATACGGTCATCTCCTGAACTCCCTTTACTCCAAAAATTTCACCTTTATGATACACATATCTCATTATGAGACAAGTGTATCATAAAGATTGGTGAAACTTGCCCCCCCGGACCAATCAAAAGGCGCGAACCCGTGCCACCTTGCTCGAAGCCGCGCGCCGCCTGATGGCCGACGACCAGGCTGTTACGCTCGCAAGAGTTGCGAAAGAGGCAAACACCAGCCGGGCGACGGTGTATCGATACTTCTCGGACCCCGGCGTGCTCGCGGCCGATGCGATGCTCGACATCGAAGTCATGGCCACGTCGGACCTCCTCGAAGGGATCAACGATGTCCGAAGCCGTGTGCACGCCGTGGCGCGATACTACCTTGAGTTCTCGCGGCAGCATGAAACGCTGTTTCGTCAGTTTCTCGCAAAATCCCTCACCGCTTCGGGCAAGCGGGACGGGGTCAAGATGCGCGGGGCCAGACGCCTTGCAGCGTTCGAAGAAGCGCTTGAGCCTGTTCGCAAACAGCTGAGACCGGACGACCTCTTAGACCTCTCGATGCGTCTGTCCATGACGACCGGGATGGAGCAATTTGTGATTCTGGAAGACATATTGCGGGTTGATCACCCGACCGGTGACCGGTTGTTGGCAGGTATGGTTGATGCGCTGTTGGATCGATATTTGCCAAAAGGCTGACGCCGAAAGAACTCGGGATGACTATCTCCGCAAGTCTGGCGCACGGCGCTATGTGCTGCCATTTGTCAGGTCTTCTTGAGCAGAACGATCAGATGCCAAATCTCACACGCATACTTGTTTGTCTCTGTACGATAGAGATGCTCCAAGCGCCGGTAGAACTCGGCGAGCAAATCGTCTGCGCTTTTCCCGTCCGGCGCACCGGGCTCAAACAGTTGTGTTCGAAGCGTGGAATCCCCAAAAGCGCGCGTGTAGCCGACATATTTTTTTGCGTACTCCGCCGGGTCATCCAGAAACCCGCCAAACACATCAGCCGCATTGAAAGGCGCAGGGTGAACCGTGACCTCAAGCACTTCAAAGGCCTTTGCCAGGTCAGGATCGGACTTCAGCGGTCTGACGGCCTCTTCCTCGGTCATGAACCATAGCGAAAAAAGGAAACGGTCCAGGGCCTCAGCCTCCAGGAGGCCATCGTCCACCATGCCCTGCGCAACCCGCTGAATCGCGCGATAGATGCCGCGCCCTGAGGCTGCCTTTCCGTTGATTTCTGTTGCGTCGGGCACCGACCCCAGCGTGCCGACCAACATATAGCCGCCGCTATGAAGTTCCGCCGCGCGGTGGCGCAGAAACCGCGTCCAGTCATCCTGGGCAAATCGGTCCATCTTGTCGCGCGCGGTGCCTTCGATATCCGCGAACCAGACCGAGCCCGGCGCATCGATATCCACCGCGTGGCTCAGCCAGTGGCTGGCAAAAATACAGGTGCCGATTGAGACTGAATCTGAGGCCGTCACCTGATCATAAAATGAACCAATAGCAGCTTCGGTCCGGATGCCGTTTCCGGGGCGAATGTATCCCGTATCGCCAGTCGCGATCTGAAAGAGAGTGTTCCAATCGTTGCCGGATTGATCTGCGTGGCAAACGGCAATCGGGTCCGACGTAAACTTTTTTCGGTAAGCCGCAATGGCGGGTTTTACGGTGTCCACAGTGCTGCGACCAGGGCCACAGCCGTAGTCTACGATCTTGAACTCCGGTGCGGCCTCGTCCAGTTGGTCGACGAGGCCCTGAATGCGTTCGGACAACAAATGGACGAGTTGCTGCTGTGCGGTGGAGTTCCTGTTGTAGTCGACCATGCCTTCGGTCGACTTGAGGCTTTCAATCGATTCTCTGGACATCGCGCTTATCCCTTTCAGCGGTGCCCCGCGTCCGGATCAACGCGGGATTCAAATAGGGTGCCAAAAAACGCCTGCCATGCCTAGCCATGCTCACATAAACCCTCCTTTGGCTAATGCTGCAGGCTTCGAGCATTGGGAACGGGTCGTTCCTGCTTGCCGCTCAAACATAGGCGAAGCTCCAAAGTGTCATCAGATGTTCGCCACTGATCGGGGAACCAACGACAAGAGGATGCATGACACTCCGATGTTGGGGTAAGACGGGCCATGAGCTGCCCACGTCAGCGGCGCGCGCAACTTGCAGGCAAGGATCAGAACCGTGATGAACAAAGACTCAAACAGGTTTGACGTGTCGCCCGACTCCAAAACCATGAAGGCCGTGGTGACACTGGGCAATGGCGGCTATGACATGCTCAGCTATCGCGACGTGCCAATTCCCCAAGTCGGTGAGGGCGAGGTGCTGATCAGGGTCAGCGCGGCAGGTGTGAACAACACCGAAATCAATACGCGGCTGGGCTGGTATTCCTCCACGGTGACGTCCGCGACCGAGGACACCGCTGATGTGCAAGCCAGCGATGGAGGGTGGAACGAAGAAACCCCGTTTCCGTTCATTCAGGGCACCGATTGCTGCGGCCGGATTGCAGAGGTTGGCCCGGGCGTTTCCCAAGGACGGGTTGGCGAACGGGTCATCGTGCGCGCCTGCATGCGGCCCAACGGTTACCAGACGATGGACAATATCTGGATGGCGTCAGACTTTGACGGGGCGTTCGCGGAGTATGTTGTAGTGCCGGCTGCAGAAGCGTTCACGGTCAACTGCGGCTGGAGCGATGCCGAACTTGCCACCATTCCCTGTGCTTATGCCACGGCTGAAAACATGGTGCATCGTGCCGATGTCCGTTCCGGGGACCGCGTGCTGGTGGCCGGCGCTTCTGGCGGAGTCGGCTCGGCGGTGTTGCAACTTGTAAAACGCCGAGGCGCACACGCCATAGCGATCGCCGGCAAGAGCAAGCTGGACCAGGTCCGCGAGATCGGAGCGGACCGCGTGATCGAGCGCAAGCAGAATGTCGTCGAGGTGTTGGGCAAAGAGAGCGTCGACGTCGTGATCGACAACGTTGCCGGTCCTGGCTTCCCTGCGATGCTTGATGTTCTCAAGCGGGGCGGACGATTTGCGTCTTCAGGCGCAATAAGAGGACCGATTGTCGAGCTGGACATGCGGACATTTTATCTTAAGGACATTACGCTTTATGGGTGCACGGCGTGGGACGAGCCCGTTTTCCCTAATCTGATCAGATACATCGAAAATGGAGAGATCCGGCCGCTGGTCGCCAAGACCTTTCCCCTGGAACAGATTGCAGAGGCGCAGCGTGAGTTCCTTGAGAAGGCCCATGTCGGCAATTTCGTTCTGATGGTTTCCGCATAGACTTGATCCGCGCAGATCGAATGTCAGGTTCAGCGCGATCATTCGCCCTCAAAGGCGGTCGCCGATCCGCATCCCTTCGAGGACCGCTTCCTCGACCGTGCGGGCGGAGAGACAATCACCAATTGAGGTGACCTCTCCATCCCATTCGCTCAGATCGTCGGCCAGCTGCGTGTTGGACATATGGCCCAGAGACGTGACCAATGTGTCCATGCCCTCGAGCACAACAGGCTCGCCGCTGAGTGTATGCTGGAAATAGGCGGTGTCTTCGTCCGCACCGAACAAGCGGGTGTAGGGCATGATGTCCACGCCCAGCCTGTGAAGATCGCCCAGCCACTTGTCGCGTGCATATTGGGGAATGGTCTGGCCCGCGGTCATCCCGTTGACCGCCAGTCGGACATGGCACCCTTCGCTCGCCAGTTTTTCCGCCAGACCCAATCCGATCCAGTCGCATCGCCAATCTGCAATCACGACCCGTGATCCGATGTTCGCCTTGCCCTCTAGCAGCTGCCACGCCGATACGACATGAGCCTGATCAGCGCCTTCGAAATCGGGAGCGAAGGGCTGTGCGCCGGTCGCCAGAACCACGCTGTCAGGGTCCAAAGCCTCGACACTGTCGCGCGACACGGTTGTGTTCAGAAGGATTTTGACGCCAGCCCGTTGTGCTTCGCGCGCCAGATTGGTGGTGACGCCGCCGAGCTCCGCGCGGCCCGGAAGGAGTTGCGCCAGATTGACCTGACCACCCAGAACGGCCGCCGCTTCGCACAGCGTGACTTCATGTCCGCGTTCCGCAGCAACAGCCGCCGCTTTCAGGCCGGCGGGCCCTCCACCGACAACAAGAACTCGTTTCGATTTGGTGGCGGGCTTACGGGTCTTTGCTTCAAGCTCGCGTCCGGTTTCAGGGTGTTGAATACAGGAAATGGGTGTCCCGTTCAGCATATGGCCGATGCAGGCCTGATTGCAGGCCACGCAGGCGCGAATGTCGTCCAGTTGCCCGTTTTCGGCTTTGCGCGGCATCTGGGGATCAGTGATCATTGCGCGCGTCATTCCACACATATCTGCCTGTCCGCTGGCCAGTATCTCTTCGGCAATCTGAGGCTGATTGATCCGCCCGGCGACAAAGACTGGGATGTCCAGAGTTGACTTGACCGCGGCGGCGAGGGGTGCGGTGTAGCCGGTGGACATCGCCATGGGAGGAACGATGTGGACCGACCCGGCCAGCCCGGCCGACGTCCCGGCCGTAACGTTCAGGTAATCGAGAACCCCATCCTCCGCGAGCGCCGTCGCGATGCTAAGGCACTCGATTTCGGTCAGACCATCATGGTCCTTTTCGTCCACCGACATGCGCATCCCAACGACCAGATCTGGTCCGGCTCCGCGCCGAACAGCTGCGAGAACCTCACTGGCAAAACGAATTCTGTTATGGAAACTGCCACCATATTGGTCGGTGCGAATGTTGACGCGTTCATTGAAGAACTGGGCAATCAGATAGCCATGTGACGCCACCACTTCGACACCGTCCAGACCCGCCGCGCGAATACGCGCGGCAGCGGATTCAAAGCCCTCAACAATCTCGTGGATGATGTCACTCGACATCGCGCGGGGCATGACGTGAAAACGCTCGTTCGGCACAGCAGAGGGCGCCAATGCAACGGCATGGGTCCCGTCTGCGGCGAGGGTCATCTCGCGGCCTGGGTGAGACAACTGGGCAAAGACCTTGCACCCGTGCGGGTGGCAGGCTTCACCGATACGTCGATACCCCGGGATACAAGTATCCTCATAAGCGCGAATGGCTGGTCGACCGCTATCGCCAGACGGATGCGCACGCGCGGCCTCGAGAATGATCAACCCCGCGCCACCTTCGGCGCGTGCGGCATGATACGCCACCATGTCATCGCTTGGCGCGCCGTCTTTGAGCATGACGGTCATGTGCCCAGTCGAAAAAATACGGTTCTTGAGAACCGTGGGCCCGACAGCCAGACTGGAAAACAGAGTGGGGAATGCCTGCATCACTTAGACCTTACTCTAGCGCCGCCACCGGTTCTTGAAGAAACAGTGCTTGTTCTCGTCAGGTCTGAACAGGGCATCAATGACACGTGAACACAACTCATTATGAGATCGTTGGCGCTATTGCGTGCGGAAAGGTCTCTGATGTTGGGCGCAGTTCTGGCAGGAGGAGGGTCTGAGCAACTCGCGCCGGCAGAACTTGTTCGTTTGTACCTGATCACCGCCAAAACATAGCATTGACGTATGGCTTTGGCATAAAATTCGATTAGTGCGCATTTGTGAAGCTCGCTAGAAAGCCTCAACGACTTTGTTCAGGTGGTTGAGATCGCACACTCAGAGCAGAAATCTTCCCCTCGGCGGTCACGCGTGTTTTCCACGGAGGACGCGCAGCGACGTGCGGCGCGCCGGCAGCCGCGCATTATTTTTGATTTCATCGAAGGCGCCGCCGGACGGGAAGTCGCCGTTGCCCGAAACAAAGCCCGCTTCGATGACATTATGCTGCAGCCTCGTGTCATGGCTGATATCGCTAGCCGCGACTTGTCCACTGACCTTTTGGGGCAGAAGTTCGACTTGCCCTTGGGCGTTGCCCCGATGGGCATGTGTGATCTGGCATGGCCGGGGGCTGATCGGGCATTGGCGCAGGCGTCACAGCACTTCAACATACCCGTCTGCCTGTCCTCGGCGGCGTCGTGTTCTATCGAAGAGATGGCGGGATGGGCCGGACAGAATGCGTGGTTTCAACTCTATGTCAGCCAGTCGGTCGAACTTGCGGAGCGCATGGTCGCGCGGGCGCAGGAGGCTGGTTACGACACTTTGATCTTGACGGTTGATGTGCCGCAGGTTTCCCGACGGTTGCGCGATCTTCGAAATGGGTTCCAAGTCCCCTTTCGGTTCGGGCCGCGTCAGTTGATGGACTTCGCTTTGCATCCGAACTGGTCGATTACAACGCTGCTGGCCGGGATGCCCAAGGCCAAGAATTTCATCCAGAAAGACGGCTCGGACGGGTTTGATCGCGGCGCCAGCCGGGCTGGTGCGGATTGGGTGTTTCTGGAGAGGCTGCGCACCCTTTGGCAGGGCAATTTGATCGTCAAAGGCGTGACCTCGACAGAAGACGCCATCCGTATTCGGGACCTTGGGGCTGATGCGATCTACGTCTCGACACATGGCGGCCGCCAACTCGACAGCGCGCCGGCGGCGATCGATCTGTTGCCACACATCCGTGAGGCTGTTGGCCCGGAGATGCCCCTTCTGTTCGACAGTGGCATCCGCAGCGGCGAAGATGTTGTCAAAGCTTTGGCGATGGGAGCTGATTTCGTGATGATTGGCCGTCCGGTCTTGTATGCGCTGGGCGCGGAAGGGCCCGTAGGTGTGCCAGCTCTCTTGGAGTGCTTTCGCGAGGACATCAGCACCACGTTGGCGCAACTGGGGCTGGCGGACATTGCTTCTGTGACCCGCGAGGCGCTCTACCAGCCGACACCTGACACTCACAAACCTCGAACCGTTGTTGCGATGCCTGATAAAGGCGCGCGCGCCCTTTGACTGAAGACATGGAGTCCGTCATGAACATGCAACAGAAGATCCGCGGCGGGGCTTTGCTGGCGCGCGCCTTCAAGGCCAAGGGCATCGATCACGCCTTTACGCTGGCGGGAGGGTTCTGCAATCCGGCCCTGGAAGGCTTCATGGAATGCCAGATGCCGGTTATCAACTGCCCGCACGAGCAGATCGCGGGGCATCTGGCGGATGGCCACGCTCGGATCACACGAAAACCGACGCTGTGTCTGGTTGGACCCGAGGGGTTTGCCAACGCTGTGCCAGCGATGCTGGAAGCATGGGGCGAGCGCAGTCCCGTGATTTTCGTGACGGGGTCGTCGACGCTGAAGCGACAGGGGGCAGGGGGGTTCAAAGAAATAGATGATGTGGCAATCGCCGCGCCGCTGACCAAGTATTCGGAACAGATCGTTGATGGCCATCGGATTGGCGAGTTTGTCGACCGGGCGTGGCGGGCGGCAACGACGGGCTATCCGGGCCCGGTGCACTTGTCGTTGCCTGTGGACATCATGTTCTCGTCATTCGACGAGGATGCAGGGCAGGACGAACGTCCGTTTGATATGTCTGCGCCGCCTCTTCCGCGCGCCTGGCCGGAGCCGTCGGCGCTGGATCGTGTGCTGAAAGTGGTGCGCAATGCCGAGCGCCCATTGATCATCGCAGGCCATGGCGTCTGGTGGTCGAAAGCCGAAGACTTGCTCGATGCAGCGGGAACAAAGCTGCGTATGCCGGTCTACAACGTACCTTACCACACCAAGAATTTGGGTGAGCAATCAGAGTGCTACATCGGACTTGCGGATTTTCACCAATTCCATCCCTCCAAACCTGCAATTCATGAGGCTGATGTCGTCCTCATGGTAGGGTGCCGGCTGGACAATCAGATGAACTTCGGCAATCCGCCATTCATCCTTGAAGACACCACTCTGGTTTGCGTGAACGGCAGTCATGAGGAGCTGGAATACAATCATGGCGCCGATATCCAGCTGCTCTCCGATCCCGGAGCGTTTCTGGAAGCGTTGGCCGGACTGGATCGGTCATGGCCCGATTGGTTCGATCTGCAGCAACAGCGCCGTACGGATTGGGTGCAGGAATGGAGCGACCACCTCGATCAGGAGCGTGAAACCGACGCCGCTGAAAACCGCAAAATGCATCCGCTTCAGTTGGCGGTTGATGTGCAGGCGGAAATGGAGGATGGCGACTGGCTGGTCTTTGACGGTGGCAACACGCATTTCTGGAATGAAATCGGCACGAACATCGCCGCCAAACGCGGGCTGAAGCTGGGCGGCATCATGCATCCCGGTAACTACAGCCTGCTGGGGGTCGGGGTGTCCTTTGCGCTGTCGGCAAAGAACCTGAACTCGGACAAAACCGTGGTGCTGGTGTCTGGCGACGGAGCCTTTCTGTCCGGTGGATTGTCGGTCGAAGCCTGCTTTCAGGAAAACCTGCCCATCATCGTTGTGATCGACAACAATGGTGGTCTGGATTGCATCAGCCAGCAGCAGGAAATGCTGTTCGGAAATGGACAGCATTTCGCCACCGATTTTCGCGACATTCCGTTTCACGGCATGTTCGAAGGGTTGGGGGGATATGGCGAGTTGGTAACGCGGCGCGAAGACTTGTCCGGGGCGATCCGGCGGGCGATCGCGAGCGGCAAGACCGCCTGCATCAACGTCAAATGCCGCGGGGTGATCAGTCCGATCGTCGCGGCCACGGCCAACAAGCGCGACAAGGCATCGATTGAGTGATGGCGACTGTATCTTCTCACACGTTGAACGGTGTCGATGGGACACATGCCGGCGGCATCAAGGTCACTTTGCGCCGCCTGGGTAAGGATGAACCCCTGTTTGAAACCGCAATGGACGAGGGCGGCCGGCTTTCGGAAACCGTGGACCTGACCGGCGCAGAACCAGGTGCAACTTATGAACTTGTCTTTGAGAACGGTGGCTATTGGTCGGCACGCGGGTTCCCGCAAGGAGAGGGGCGGATCATCTCGGAAATTGTGCTGCGGTTCACGATGCCAGACCCGGAGGGCAAGTATCACATGCCAATCATCCTGAGCCCCAACGGCTATTCAACCTGGGCCTCCAGTTAGGAACGGAAAGCTGACCATGGCGGACGGTCTGAACATGTCGCGGCGGATACGTCGAACTCCTTATACGGACAGCGTCGAGCAGGCCGGCGTGCGGGGGTTCTCGGTGGTGAACCATATGCTGCTGCCAAAAGCTTTTCAGCGCACCGTTGAAGAGGACTACTGGCACCTGCGCGAACATGTGCAGATATGGGATGTGTCCTGCCAGCGTCAGGTGCAAATTCAGGGCCCCGACGCCGCGCGGCTGGTGCAGTGGATGACGCCGCGCTCGATCAGTTCCGCTCGGGTGGGAGAATGCCTTTATGTCCCCATCGTCGATCACACCGGTGGTTTGATCAACGACCCGGTTCTCCTGAAGCTGGCAGATGACCGGTTCTGGCTGTCCATCGCAGACAGCGATGTGCTGCTCTATGCAATGGGTCTGGCGCTCGGCATAGGGCTGGATGTCGAGATCGATGAACCGGATGTGTCCCCATTGGCTGTACAAGGACCCAAGGCCGATGATGTGCTGGCCGAACTGTTTGGGGACGCCATTCGGGACTTGAAGTTCTTCAAGTTTGGGATGTTTGAGTTTCAGGGGACCCAGCAACTGATCGCGCGCTCCGGGTACTCGCGGCAAGGTGGTTTTGAGATCTACCTCAATGACAGCGCGTTGGGTCACGATCTTTGGGACGCGGTGTGGGATGCGGGCCAACCATTTAGAATCGCGCCTGGCTGCCCCAATCTGATTGATCGGATAGAAGGCGGTCTGTTCTCGTATGGCAACGAAATGACACGCGAAAACAACCCTTTGGAAATCGGGCTAGAGAAGTTTTGCACGCTCGACGGTTCGATCGACTGTGTGGGAGTGCTGGCGCTACGGAAGATTGCGTCCAATGGAGTTTCGCGCAAGATTCGAGGCGTGAGGTTTGACGGCAGCCCGGTCCCGGCTTGCACGAAACCGTGGCCCGTACTCAGCAATGGACAGCAGGTGGGTCAGATCACGTCAGGCATCTGGTCGCCCCGCCTGAAGGCCAATATAGGAATTTCCCTCATTGATCGTGGTGCCTGGGACGTGGGCCAGACGGTAGAGATCATCACACCTGACAACATGCCAAGAAGCGGGCGCGTGACAGCGTTCCCGATCGCATAGCACCAACTTGGGGCGGCACGGTGCCTAGAGCCGCACCACCAGCACGGACACCGATGCATAGCGCACGATCCGCGCCGCATTGGGGCCCATGATCCGGTCCCGCAGCTCCGGTTTGTGTGCCCCGACGACGACAAGATCGGCGTTGCATTCGCCAATCGCTTCGATGACCTTTTCATAAACGCTGCCAACTTCGACGATGCATTGGATCTGCCCATGCCCCGGCAGCACTTCGTCGGCCATCTTGTGCAGCGCTTTCAGCGCGGCCTCGGCGGCTTCGTGCAGCGTGCCTTCCTTGAAAAACGATCCAACCCAAGAGGACCCATAATCCGGCAAAACGCAGACAAGGCTGAGTGATGCGCCGTCAAGTTCCGCCACCCGGCCTGCTTCGGCCAGTATCGCGCGTGCATCTGCATCGTGGGTCAGATCAACGGCACAAAGAACATGTTTGTTCATGCGGCGGCCTCCTTGCTTTCGTTTCTCCGCTTTCGGCCCATCTGCAGAAGGTAGACACCTCCCACAAGCAAAAGCGCAGGGATATAGAATATCTCTTTGGGCATACGGTCTGCTGCAACCTCGAGCTCGACCAGTTCCCAATCGAAGTCGATCCCGAGCTGTTCAGCCGGGCCGCCGAAGTTCAGATTGTCTACGAAAAGTTTTCCATCTTCGTCGCGGAACTCGATCCCAGACGCATCGAAGAGACGCGTTGGCCCATCCGCGCCGCTGGCTCCAAGGGGCAGCAGGTAACGCGCATCAACCATGTCACCGTTCAGGTTTTCTCCAACCAATCTTACGCGCAAGGAACTGTCAGCAGGACCCGCTTCGGCCATGGCGTAAAGGTCTGTTGCAGGTCGGGTTTCGAATTCGGGAGACAGCTGATTCAAGAAGTACCCGGGTTGAAAGAGCACAAACGCCGCCAACAGAAGTGCAGCGCTCTCATAGAGCCGGGAGTTGGTCATGAAGTAATTCATGGTCCCCGCTGCAAAGAGCAACATTGCGATTAAGGCAACGATGAACACGAAGACCGCCTGATAGGGTCCCACATCAATCAACAGAAGGTCTGTGTTGAAGATGAACAGGAACGGCAGCAAGGCGGTCCGGATCGAGTAGAAGAACGCCTGAAAGCCTGTGCGCAACGGATCCCCTTTCGAGATCGCGGCTGCCGCAAAACTGGCCAGTCCCACCGGTGGTGTCACGTCGGCCATGATGCCGAAGTAGAAGACGAACATGTGCACCGCGACCAGCGGCACGATCAGTCCGTTTTGGGCACCAAGTTCCACGACCACGCCCGCCATGAGCGAGCTGACCACGATGTAGTTGGCCGTGGTCGGCAGGCCCATGCCAAGGATGATGGAGATGACAGCAACGAAGAACAGCATCGCCAGCAGATTGCCACCAGACAGGAACTCCACAAACTCGGCCATGACCTGACCGATCCCTGTCAGAGTGACCGCGCCGACGATGATGCCGGCAACGCCCATCGCGGCGGCCAGGCCAATCATGTTTCGGGCGCCTGCGATCATGCCTTCGGCGATATCGGACATGCCTTCGCCAATATGGCGCGTGATCTCGGATTCACCCCTGAAGAATGCCTTGAGCGGGTTTTGTGTCAGCAGAATGAAGAGCATCGCGATCGTCGACCAGAATGCCGAAAGACCCGGAGACTTCCGTTCGATCATCAGCAGATACATCAGCAACAGGATCGGCATGATGAAATGGATGCCGGTTTTGAAGATCTCGCGGGTGGGCGGCAGATGCTCCATCGAGTCCAGGCTCATATCGAGGTCCGGACCCTGTGCGGCATAGCGGACCGCGGCAACGTATGCGATCAGCATCAACACCAGAATTGTCGCCATCGAGGCACCGCCGGCCACCGCATAGATGCCGTCGACAATGACGCCGGTCAAAAACAGCAGGCCACCGGCAATCACGATAGAAATCGCGATGATGAAGATTGCGCCCAAAATGAACTTGACCGGATGCATCTTGCTGGTGCCGGTCATGCCGGATTTCAAAGCTTCGAGATGGACGATGTAGACCAGCGCGACATAGGAAATGGCGGCGGGGACAATCGCGGTCTTGACCACCTCGATATAAGAGATGCCGACATATTCGGTCATCAGGAACGCGACCGCGCCCATCACCGGCGGGGTCAGCACGCCGTTAATCGAGGATGACACCTCGACGGCGCCAGCCTTAGTTGCGGGGAAGCCAACCTTCTTCATCAGCGGGATGGTAAACGTGCCTGTGGTCACCACGTTGGCAATTGACGAACCTGAGATCAGGCCAGTGGCTGCAGAGGCGATCACGGCGGCCTTGGCCGGGCCCCCTCGCAGGTGCCCAAGTGCTGCAAAGGCCAGCTTCAGGAAATAGTTGCCGGCGCCTGCCTGGTTCAGAAGGGCACCGAAAAGCACAAAGAGAAAGACAAAGCCTGACGACACCCCAAGGGCAACGCCGAAGACGCCTTCGGTGGTCAGCCACATGTGGCTCATCGCCTTTTCGAACGACGCGCCTTTCCATTGCACCACCTCAGGCAGGCCGGACCACGACCCGAAGAAGACGTAGGCGAGGAAGAACAGAGCCACGCCCATCAGCGGGAAGCCCAGCGACCGGCGTGCGGCTTCCAGCAGCAGGACCAGACCAACGCCGGCCATGATTAGGTCTGTGGTGTTGGGGGCTCCGGTGCGATCTGCCACGCCTCGATAGTCCCACCAGAGATATGAGGCCGCAGTCGCAGCAACGATGGCAGTCAGCCAGGTGAGGGCCGGGATCCTATCGCGTGGGGCGCCCTTGAGCCCCGGGAACGCGATGAAGGCGAGAAAAACGGCGAAGCCAAGATGGATGGAACGGGTTTGCGTGTCGTTCCACACAAAACCCACCATGAACGGCAGAGGGGAGGCGATCCAAAGCTGATAGATCGACCAGACAAGCGGGATGTACCAAAGCGCATTGCGTCCAAATGCGTCTTTCGGCGCGCGGCCTCCGGTGTCGGAGTCGGCGATAATGTCCTGAAGTTCCGGGTTGTCGCCGGTCTCTTCGCGCTTTTGTTCCATGAATGTCCCCGTTCGAAATTTTTTGGGTTGCCGGCGACCAATGGCCGCCGACAACCTGTTTTCTGGGCGGGCTCAAAACCCGCCGGCGGCCTTACATCCAGCCGCGCTCTTTGTAGTACTTCTCGGCACCCGGATGCAGCGGAGCGCTGAGCCCATCCTTGATCATCTGCTCTTCCGTCAGATTGCCGAAGGCGGGGTGCAGTTTTTTGAAATCGTCGAAGTTGTCGAAGATCGCTTTGACGAGGACATACACCACTTCGTCCGGGTATTGGCGTCCGTCACAAAGGTCGCTTTGGGACCCCAGGACTGAACGTCATCCGCGTTGCCTGGATACATCCCGCCAGGGATCGTGGCTGCCGCATATGCGGAGTTCTCGGCCAGCACCTTGTCCGTGTTGGAAGAGGTCAGATCGAGGATCTTGATCTCGCAGGTCGAGGTCGCTTCCATCGACGATCCGTTTGGCAGGCCTGCGGCCCAGATGGCGCCGTCGATCTTGCCGTCGCACAGAGCAGCGGATTGCTCGGAAGACTTCAACTCTGCAGCTAGACCCAGATCATCCGGTCCGATGTCGTTGGCTGCCATGAGGGCGTCTGCCAGCACGCGCGTGCCCGATCCGGGGTTGCCGATATTGATGCTCTTGCCGGCCATGTCAGCCACGGAGTTGATGCCGGAATCGGCGCGAACCATCACGTGCAGCGGCTCGGGGTGTACCGAGAAGACCGCGCGCAGGTCGCCATAGGGCTCGTCACCGTCAAAGGCGCGGATGGCTTCCATCGCGGCCGATTGCACGTCGGACTGTACAACGCCGAAATCCAGTTCACCCTCGCGAATAGTGCGAGTGTTGTAGACCGATCCACCCGTAGATTCGACCGAGCAACGCACACCGTGATCCTTACGGTCCTTGTTCACCAGACGGCAGATTGCGCCGCCTGTGGGGTAGTAGACACCTGTCACGCCGCCGGTGCCAATCGTAATGAAGGTTTGCTGCGCCGTGGCAGCCCCGCCCGCGACCAGCGTGGCTGCGACCACGGCCCCGGTAAGTTTTAATCTTGAAAACATTGCTTTCTCCCTTTTTGTAAAGCTTTCGAAGTTCGTTTCATTGTTCAGACCAGTTTTCTCCAAGTCTGCTTATTTGCTCCTCAGTTGCACGTATTTTTTCTTCGGCCTCGGGTCCGGCTCTTGTGAGCAGCAGCGACACGATGGTTTCGATCAGCACCAGCGTTCCGGCGTATGATGAGAAAAAGTTCGGACTTTCTGTCGGTACGACAAAGTGGTGATCGGCAAACTGCAAGGCCGGAGAGCTGTGGCTGTCCGTCAGAACGATGGTGGTCAGCCCTTTGTCGCGCGCTTCGCGCAGCGCCAGGATCGATCGCGCCGCGTATGGGGTCTTGGCCAGAACAAAAACGGCATCTCCGACGCCCATTTGAGACAACGAGGCCGCAGTGGATGTGCCGTTGCGACCGGCAACACGCCAGTTCGATGTGAACCACTGGGCCTGATATCCAAAGTAATCGACTAGCCCCGCAGAGCCCATCGACCCCAGCAACAGAACGTTCTGTGCGCTATGCAATGCATCCACGGCTGCGTCGAGCCTTTCCCGTGCAATGGTCTGGTCGAGATAGGCGATGTTGGCAGAACAGGCCAAAGCCTGTTGGTGCAACCGGTCAATGGGTTCCCGCCCTTGTCCCTCAATGCGCAGAGATTGTGCGCGTTCTGAGAATGGGATCAACCGTTGCCCGACAGCCGCACGACCGGCTTCGCGCATTTCCTCATAGTCCACATACCCCAGCGCGCGGGCCAGCCGCGAGAATGTTGCCGGAGAAACTCCGCTGGTCGTCGCGACAGCGCGCAAGGACCGGGTGGCCACATCGACGGGGTTGCCCGCGACATAGTCCGCCGCCTTGCGCAGCTTTGCGCTCATATCCGCGTAGTTGCCGCTTATGCGGTCTTCAATGGACGTGCCACTGATCACAGAATCCTCCCAGACTGAAACTGAATGTTTCAAACGTCTTTTTTGTTGTCAAGCTTTGAAACAAGTGTTTCAGTCTGGGCGTTCTGGAGGGCCCCATGGCTGATTCTGCTGTTCCTGCATATGCGCCGGTCGTTGTAATCGGCGGGGGTATTATGGGATGCTCTACGCTTTACCATCTCGCCAAGCTCGGTGTGAGCGATGCCGTGCTGTTGGAACGGAACAAGCTGACATCCGGCACCACGTGGCACTCGGCGGCGCAGGTTCGGGCTTTGCGGCATTCGCAAAATCTGACCCGGATGATCCAGTACTCCGTTGATTTATACAGTCAGTTGGAGGCCGAAACCGGGCAGTCCGTCGGGTGGATTCAGAAAGGCTCGCTGTCCATTGCCACGCAGCCGGACCGGCTAACCCACATTCGCCGACAGGAGGCTCTGGCGCATGCCTATGGAATCGACGCCACTTCGATTTCGGCCGACGAGGCAAAAGAGCGTTGGCCGCTAATGAATGCAGAAGATGTGCTTGGGGCGGTGTGGTCGCCGGATGACGGGCGGGTCAGCCCCTCGGACGTCTGCGCGGCACTCACCAAGGCCGCCCGCGATTTGGGGGCCAAGCTGTTCGAAGATACTGGCGTCACAGGTATCCTCACCGAGCGTGGCCGGATTTGCGGTGTGGAAACGACACGCGGGACGATCAGATGTGACGCGGTGGCGCTGTGCGCAGGGCTTTGGTCACGCGAACTGGGCGCAATGGCGAATGCGGACGTGCCGTTGTTGGCTTGCGAACATTTCTATTTGCTCACGAAACCCGTCGACGGGATTTCCGGCAACATGCCGACGCTGTCCGATCACGACAACCACCTCTACATTCGGGACGACTCGGGTGGTTTGCTGGTTGGGTGTTTTGAGCCGATGGGCAAACCCATTGAATCCGGGCGGCTGGATGAGAACTTCGCTTTTCAGCTACTCCCTGAGGATTGGGATCACTTTGAACCCATGATGCTAAACGCGTTGCACCGATTGCCCGCATTGGAAACGGCGGAGGTGAAGATGCTCCTGAACGGTCCGGAGAGTTTCACACCCGATGGGACCTTCATGCTTGGCGAAACAGCTGAAACCCGGGGCCTGTTTCTGGGCTGCGGCATGAACTCTGTCGGCATCGCGTCAGGCGGCGGCGCCGGAATGAACCTCGCCCAATGCATCGTCCATGGTCGGACGGCCTATGATCTGGGTGAGGCGGACGCAAAGCGTTTCGCACCTGTATTCAATTCCTTAGATCACCTGATGGCGCGCGCGCCGGAGATCCTGGGAACCCACTATGAGATCGCTTATCCCGGCAAACAGCTGAAGACGGCCCGCGACCTGCGGAAACTTCCGCTCGACGCGGCGTACCGTGCTGCTGGCGCTCATTTCGGCCAGTTTTACGGCTGGGAGCGTCCGCTCTACTTCGGAAAGTCCGCAGAACCGGAGCTGCGGTTCGACCGCCCGGACTGGTTTGAAAATGTGCGGGACGAGGTGGCAGCCGCGCATGAGCGGGCCGCCATCTTCGACGCATCACCCTTTGGGAAGATTGATGTTTCAGGCCCGGACGCCGAGGCATTCCTGCTCAAGGTTTGCGCTGGGCACATGGCCCGGGCGCCTGGATCGGTCATCTACAGCGCGGTTTTGAACGAACATGGAACCTTCGAGTCCGACATCACGGCTCAGCGGCTTTCGGACGATCACTACCGGCTGTTCGTGGGAACCAATGCCATCAGGCGTGATCTCGCCTGGTTCCGGCGCCACGCCGATGGGTTTGATGTTGAGATCCGGGACACGACCGAGGACTTTGCTGTGCTGGGTCTGATGGGGCCGGATGCGGCACGGATTGCGGCGGAGTGCGGTGCCGCTGAGCTCAATGCGCTCGGATACTTCAAGACATGCGACGCCATTCTTGCCGGCCTTCCTGTGCGCGCCGCTCGGGTGTCCTATGTCGGGGAGGCGGGCTGGGAAATCACCTGCAGGGCGGAGGATGCCCCGGCGATCTTTGCCGCGCTTGCGGACGCGGGCGCGCAACCTGCCGGTCTTTTTGCCCAGACCTCCATGCGGATTGAGAAGGGCTTCTGTGCCATGGGACATGAACTCGACGGGGATACGACACCAGTTGAGGTAGGGCTGATGTTTGCAACCCGAAAAACCGGCGGGTTCACCGGACATGAGGCACTGCAGGACCGGCTGGGATCGGAGCCCGGTCTGGGTTTGATGTCACTTAAATTCGATGACAACGACGTCGTGCCACTTGGGCATGAGCCTGTCTATGTTGATGGCACGGTGGTCGGCCAAACCAGCTCCTGTGCTTTCGGATTCCGGGTCGGCAAATCCGTCGCACTTGCAAGGATGAAATCAATGCTGGCGCCAGGAACACGCGTCACCGTTGATATTGCAGGGCAAACAGCAGAAGCGGTGGCATCTGTGGGCGCGCTCTATGACCCTGACGGGTCGCGGATGAGGGCCTGATCCATGCACAACCCGATGATCATGGTCGCTCCGAATGGCGCAAGGCGTGGAAAAAAAGACCACGCCAACCTGCCGGTTACGATCGAAGAGACCGTGGCGGCATCCAAACAGTGTAATCTTGCCGGCGCGCAGGCGCTGCATCTGCATGTTCGGGATGAGACCGGCAAACATTCACTCGATCATGGTCGTTACAAAGACGCGTTGGCGGCGCTGAATGATGTTGTCCCGGCAATGCGGGCACAAATCTCTACTGAAGCCGCAGGCGTCTATGATGTCGCGCAACAATTGAACTGCTTGCAAAAGGTTCGTCCCTATTGGGCCAGCATTTCGGTTCGCGAGATCGCACGCGAACCGGAGCTGGCGGACAAGGTCTACGGCACGTGCTTCGAGACGGGCACGGAGGTGCAGCACATTCTCTACAATGCAGAGGATGCGCGCCTGTTGGCCCGGTGGCAGGCGCATGGGGTTGTCCGAGATGCGGTGCCAAGCCTGCTGTTTGTTTTGGGGCATCCGAACGTCTCTGGCGGTTTGACTTGGAACGCGCTCCTGTCATCGGTCTCCTCCTTGCCCGCTTCAACATCTTGGATGCTTTGTGCCTTTGGCAGAACCGAACATGCCCGTCTGATTGAGGCCGCGCGTCTGGGCGGAGATTGCCGCGTTGGCTTCGAGAACAGTCTGACCGACCCGGACGAGAGAGCATGGTCGGACAATGCGGCCTCCGTCGCAGCACTGATGGCCGCACTGGCAAAGGAGAGAACACATGTCCCACATCTTTCCGCGTAATACCCGTAAACCACCCCCCAAGGCCGTGCGGGGCGAGGGGTGTTACCTGTATGACGAAGCGGGCAAGGCCTACCTGGACGGTTCAGGTGGTGCGGCCGTCTCCTGTTTGGGTCATGGCGACAAAACGATCATCGAGGCTGTGCAGGCGCAGGCTGCGGCGCTGTCGTTTGCGCATACAGGCTTTTTCACGTCGGACCCGGCAGAACGACTTGCCGACCTGCTGATCCAACATACGCCCGGTGATCTCGATCGCGTCTATCTGGTGTCGGGCGGATCAGAGGCAACAGAGGCAGCGATCAAGTTGGCGCGTCAGTACTTTGTCGAAACGGGGCAGCCTCAACGCCGGCATCTGATCGCGCGCCAACAGAGTTATCACGGCAACACGCTGGGCGCGCTGGCTGCGGGCGGCAACCGGTGGCGGCGCGCGCAGTTCGCGCCACTGTTGATCGACGTCAGCCATATTGCGCCGTGCTACGAGTATGTGCTGCGCAGGGATGACGAAAGTGCCGAGGCCTACGGCCAGCGCGCAGCACAAGAGCTGGAGGACGAAATCCTCAGGTTGGGTCCGGACACTGTGATGGCGTTCATGGCCGAACCCGTGGTTGGCGCAACGATGGGCGCAGTGCCTGCGGTCGACGGTTACTTTCGAAAGATCCGTGGCATCTGCGACCGCTATGGCGTGTTGCTGATACTGGACGAAGTGATGTGCGGGATGGGCCGCACCGGACATCTTTTTGCAAGTGAGGCGGACGGTATCGCGCCGGACATCCTATGCATCGCAAAGGGATTGGGGGCAGGCTACCAGCCCATCGGGGCCATGATCTGCACCGATGCAATCTATCAAACCATCGAAGGCGGAAGTGGCTTCTTTCAGCATGGCCACACTTACCTCGCACATCCTGTGGCCGCCGCCGCCGGGCACGCAGTGGTGACCAAACTGCTGGAGCAAAACCTTGTTGAGCGCGCGCGGCGACAAGGGGAAACACTCCGCGCCGCGCTGAATGATCGGCTTGGCCAGCATCCGCACGTCGGTGACATCCGGGGGCGCGGGCTGTTCATGGGCGTTGAGATCGTCGAGGACAGAAGCACCAAGACGCCTTTCGATCCTGGGAACTCCGTTGCCGCCCGGGTAAAAGCCGCCGCATTCGACGCCGGCCTCATCTGCTACCCGATGTCAGGCACGCGGGATGGCCAGCTCGGCGATCACATCTTACTGGCGCCGCCCTTTATCATCGAGGACGCTCAGCTTGACGAACTAACCGACAAGCTGGCGCTGGCAATCGACACGGTGACCAAGGAAAACCGCCCCTCACCTTGATGCCGGTTGATCGAACCGCTAATGGGTGAGACCCAGTTGAGTGACCCAACCCGATCCGGGGCGGCCTCAAGCAGGCTTTGTCATCGCGACGACGGCAAGACTTAGAGTTGTGAAGCCACAAGCGGCCGCGGGCCTGCGCGTGATAGACCCTACAGTCAGCTTTGTGCGACTGCACCCCAAGACTTGCGCTGTGGCATATTCCCGAAACCGATTGATGACGGAGAGGACTTAAACGGGATTGGCGAGGTGGTGATGGGTGTGTGAACTCCAAATACCAGGAGATATCAGGCCTCATGTATCCCGGAGTCTTTGCCGTCGGCGGTGAATGTAGGTTTCAATGAAGGCACTTAAGACATCAAATCTGGCCTTGCTCTAAGTGCTTGTGTACACCAAGTATCTCCGGGGTCAGCCGCTCGGTGGTTCCATCTGTGAATCGGCAAAAGACTTGCCCACTGAGGTGTTCCGTGCTGTTCAATATCAGGAAGTTCACCGCGCGGATTGCTATGCTTAGTGATTGCGCTTTGGTCACCCCAAAATAGCTTTTGCTAAGCGTTTGGCCAAAGCCATTCACCGAAACTTTGCAGGAGAAGTCTCCCTTTTCGTTTTTTTTAGGGGGGCGAATTTCAACCTTGGGATAGGTTGTGTTGGTGCCGTCCGAAACAAAAATCTCATCATAGTTCAACATTCCTTGTTCGTTCCTCCTGTTCGCCAGTGGGGTCAATGTGCACCGATGGGTTCTGTAGAGCATAGCCGTAGAGGCTACCTCCGGCGTTCAGGCCGATTGGATCCGCCTGCAGGTAGCGCCCCAGGGTCGGATCGTACTCCCGCATCCAGTTCTGGTGCAGCCCGCTTTCGGCCTGGAACCACGCAGATCGGAGTCTCTGCTGAAACAAACAACCGGTGACGGGTGGATCAGACAGACAAAAGATCTTCAGCCCATCTGCTGTCAAACAGCTCGCAATTGATGCGATACGTGAGTTGGCTTCCCCATACCCGTAGCCCTCGCCGCGACAACGATGATGAGCTATTTTGGGGCAAAAGGCTCAAATCATGATCGGCGATTTAGGTCATCCATCATGTAAGAAGCGGCGTCCCGAAATTCGGTTCTCTTTTGCAGCTCTGCAAGCAGGCTCCTCGCGGTGCTCATGTCAAATATCTCTGCTACCATGTCGCAAATAGAGTACGAGTTTTCATGTTTGAGATTCGGCATTTCGGGCCCTATCAGGAACTCCCGTAAGAGATCCAATTGAGATGGACTGAGTATCTGACCATCTGACCACAGCGCAGAAGTGATGCTATGTAAGGCTGGGTCACGCTGAACATCTGGCTCTCTCAGAATAGATAGCAAGGCCTCAATACTCTTGTCTGACAGAACATCGTTGGATGCTGCCTCTTCAATGATCGAAAACGACAGCTCAGACACATCCAGAGTACGGCAGTTCGTTTGCCTAAGGTATTCTCTCCAAAGTTCTTTCTCTCTCATCTTAGGTTCCAGTTCAGAATCCGGGCCAGGGACTGAGCCCACCGAGTGGCGCGATCGGACTATAGCGTCCTCCGACGCCCCGGCCTGGTAGCCTAGGTAAGATCAGAGGCGGCGGTAGGGTCGATTGGGGTGCGTTCTGCGGCTGCGGTTCGCCAGTTCCTCCACATCCATCGTCTCCTCCGCAACGCGTTGCATACTCCTTTTCAAGTTCTCGCAATTGGTTCCAGTCTTTGTTGATCAGTACTCTATGACCATGCCGCGACGCAGCCAATGGTTGACCCAGGGCTCGCTCAGGTAATGCTTGGGGATTGTTCTTTAGATCTTTATCTCTTCGTATTATATTCTTCCGAATATTGTCCATACGACGTTCAATACTCTTGCAGTACTGGTAGTCTTTGTGACCGGGCTCTACAGTGAGCCCTTCAAGGTCTGAATACCGCCCAGGGTTCTGCAACGCATACCCATACACAGACGCCCCATCCACCAGCCCAAGGCGATCCGCCTGCAGGTACCGCCCCGTCGTCGGGTCGTACTCCCGCATCCAGTTCTGGTGCAGCCCGCTCTCTGCCTGGAACCACTGGCCGGGGAAGCGCAAGTCGGGGTTGGGGCCGGTGGACGTCTCAACACCGCCAAACGGGAAATACGACGCCTCCCAGACCTTCACACCGGCACTGTCGGTAGCAAAGACCGGGCGTCCGAAATGGTCCGTTCGCAAGAAAACTCCGCGCCTGAGTTGCCATCGACCGCGGCCAACAATTAGCCGTTAGACGAAAAGTAGACCTGCAGCAGCATCTTGACGTGTGTTGTTTGTTGGTCTCACACTTCAGTAGCGGATTTCCATGCAGATCATGTACCAATTAAGGGACCTGGCCGGTTAGCGTCAGACGGCACAAGATAGGTCATTGCCCAGCCCAGTTAGATTTAATCAAAGCGCTAAGAGTATCAGAAAGCCAACACCTAGTCAGAACTGCCAAAATGCCAACATAAGATTTATGCTTCAAGTATCCAGTTTTCGAACAAGCTGCATAAGGCACATTTTTATTGTTTCTATTCTACGAAACGGATCTGGCGCTGCGGTGTCCATTGCGGACAAGAGGCTTCGAGCGAGATCTACGGCCGCTGTCTCTTTACGGCACATTATTTCGAGACGGTTTTCCAACAACCTTTCGTTTAGGGCGCCCCTCTCTTCTTCAGAAAACTCTTTCAAGCCAATTTGCTGCTCGAGCTTTCCTAGCTGATCTAGTGCTGCCATTGCGCCTTCCCTAATCGCAATTGACTGAATTTTCAAAATCTCCTTTCTGAATGACTTCTCGTTCATGGTAACAAACTCCATAGCTTCGTACGCGGCGACCTCTTCCAATCACAAGATTTGTACGTTCCTTCAACTCGCTTCGACCACATTCCATCACGATCGCATTGCCTATAGCATTGTTGGCAGCGGGATTCCCCCCAAACAGCGCCATCGCGATCAGCAAGTTTCCTCAAGTAACACTGATCTCGATTGAAGGCACATTCATCGCCACCCTCACACATCCCTGATTCACTTGTCGCCTCATCCCTCGCTTGCGCCCCCGACGTCCCATCCTCTAGCGTAGTCGGGCTGATGGATATCATACCGGCGCCAATGCCAACACCCAAAGGACTGCGGGGAACACTGCTCCCACGCACAATCGCGGCGCTCATTCTGCCAAACAGGTAGCGCGCGATGCCCCACGCGATCGGGTTTTCGCCAGTGGGGTCAATGTGCACCGATGGGTTCTGAAGCGCATAGCCGTAGAGGCTACATCCGGCGTTCAGGCCGATTGGATCTGCCTGCAGATACCGCCCCGTCGTCGGGCCGTACTCCCGCATCCAGTTCTGGTGTAGCCCGTTCTCGGCCAGGAACCACTGACCCGGGAAGCGGATGGTGATTTTGAAGCCGGACGAAGAATGGGTACTCCCATAAAACGTATCAGCGCCTCTTCTTTGAGAAAAACAGCAACACATGCAGCACTGCTAGGACGGGAATTAGAACATAAACCCAATACCAGTCCTCCCGTCCCGTAAATGCATCGATTGCACCTGCAGCCAAAATCGCCAAATAGGGAAACACATGTACAGACTCTCGCCCACGAAACGGCTTATGCATCCAATAGAGCGATGCAAATGCTATGACGGTGAAGACCAATGCGACTATATCCAAAATCGTCAAAGAATCGTATCCCTTAATGTCTTTGCCCATTCAGGTATATTTGCATCACAATCGCATTCTTCGCCTAACAGTTCACCAATGTTTAAATCCGGAAAAGCTCTGTTCACTTGGGAAGACGCGCCTGCAACGCCCACAGCTCCCACTTTGCTGAATCCACTTCTCACTAATGATATGGGAGTGAATCCAGCAAGGCCAAGGGCAGCAGCGTTGGTAACAGCGACCAGATCTATGCATTTAGCAGCATCTACTGCATTCATACCTCCAACAACACGGTTCACTGACCATTGCAATACGGCGGAGACCGTGGCCCCCAAAGCAGCGCCGATGGTTCCAAACTCCCCCCTCGGATCGACATACTTCCCCGGATTCTGCAATGCATACCCGTACACACTCGCCCCATCCACGAGTCCTAACGGGTCCGCCTGCAGGTAGCGCCCCAGGGTCGGATCGTACTCCCGCATCCAGTTCTGGTGTAGCCCGCTCTCGGCCTGGAACCACTGGCCGGGGAAGCGCAATTCGGGGTTGGGGTCGGTGAACGTCTCAACACCGCCGAAGGGCAGGTAGCTGGCCTCCCAGACCTTCACACCTGCGCTGTCGGTGGCAAAGACCGGGCGTCCGATTTGATCCGTGCGCACGAGGTAGAGAGTGTCGTTTTCCACAATCCCAACAAGTTGGTCGACACCTCCGGCCGGGTCTTCAAGCTACAAGCCTCCGAGCCGTTCAATGTAATCGACGATTTCTTTTGTGTCCAAGATCAAGACTTCGCCCAATGCGGTAGATAGCTCACCTAAGCGAGCATCCACATCCTTGCCTTCAAATTCATCCAGTAGAAACTCTGCAAGAAGAATTTGTTGGTCGTTCACAATTCTGTAAGCAACCAGTCTTTTGTTGGGTTCATCGTATTCAACAACGTGCCTAAATGCCATCTCAATTCCACCAAACATTTAAGGGAGTAACCGGCCAACCGAGTCTTTCGCACTCACCACGACTTAGCTCTGCAGTGCCATAACATATGCTCGCTTGCTTTCGTCTGGTCTTTAGCCTGCCCAAGGCCCTACATTCATCCAAGTGGTCTTAACAGAGTTTCTCACATTAGATGTTACATACAACTTTCATCACCTTGGTGCCGGTTGATCGAACCGCTGATCGGTGGGGACCAGGCAGGCGGCGAAACCCGATCTGTGGCGGCCTCAGGCAGGCTTTGTCATCACGACGATGATGTGTTCGCTGGTATAGCGCGCAGCCTTGTCAGCTGCATGCGCGATGGCGAGGTCCCGCAGCTTGGCACGGTCCGCAGGACTGAGTGAGGCCAGTGCGACCTCTGACTGGGCAAACAGGCTTTCGGCACCAAACACCTCAGTCAGGGTGAGTGAACTGGCAGCAAACTCTTCTTCGACACCATCGGGGTGGATGAAGGCAGCTTCGGTAAAGAACGAACCGCCGGGATCGATCTGAAATTCGGGCGCTCCGGCAATCTCGGCGGCCGTGTCGACAGTGTTGGCAAATCGCTCGGGCTTTTTGCAGGCATAGTAGATCGGCGCAAATGTCGAAATGACGGCGAAGAAAGCAACGCCGCCGGGACGCAGAACACGGGCGACTTCAGCGCGCACAAGGTCACGGTCCGTCTTGTCCACCAGGTGATACAAGGGGCCAAGGCAAAGGACGGCATCGAAACGATCCGAGGGGTAGTGGGACAAGTCGCGTGCGTCCCCGGTTGAGGCGCGTCGCAATTCTACGCCTCTGGCTGTGGCTTCGTTGATCGCGAACTGAACTGCGGCTTGGGACACATCAACCAGGTCAACCTCATGTCCCATTTGAGCCAGAGCCAGCGCGTATCGGCCGGGTCCGCCACCAATGTCCAGCACGCTTTGGTTCGAGGTCAGCGACCTCTTTACGCGGTCCAACGTGACTGCGAACTCCAGCCAGCTCTCGTTCAACCGATCCCATTCCTGTTCGACATGAGCGTCGTAGTACTGGGCAACGTGGCTCGAAGCGGTCTTGTCCATCTCTTTGCTGTCCCAACAGCTGTGCGCCGGGACCAGTTAGTCAGGCGCACGACCAAAGATCAATTCCGCGAAAAAGGGTCAGGATTATGAACTGCGCAGCGGGACCAGATGATTATCCCACCTGAGGGTGCTCAAATGGCTGTTGCTGTTTTCAGAAAGCGATGTCCAGAAGTGACCTGTGCCGGAGGTGAAAGCAAAGCCAGACCCTGCCGGTGCAACACCGCAGACATCACCTTGACGAATTATGCCATCAAACGTCCCGGACCGCCCCAACATCAGGGCCATGCCGCCACGCGGTCCGGTGGCCGCGATCTGGGTGCCGTCGCCGGACACCGCGATGCTGCCCGCATACCCCTGCATGTCGCGTTCCAATCCGGCGCGTGCAGCATGAAACGCCAGAGGTTCTCCGCGTGTATGCGTGGCGATCAATGGCGGGCAATCAACAACATCCCCTTGCCACTGGCAAGCGATCGCAACGCCACCATCCGGAGCGATGGCGAGATGCCGGATGGACAATTTCGACCAGCCTTGCGGTGGTTCGTGCTGCTCCAGCAGCGCACCGTCTGCAGCGCTCAGATAACTCAGGTTAGGGCGCATCGCCGACAGATTGAGCTTGGTTCGGCCGGTGTCGGGGTGGGTCTCGATCCCTCCATTTGCCACAGCAAGCGTTTGTCCGTCCGGCAAGCATTTGATGTCATGGGGACCCACACCGCCTGAAGGAAACTCCGCAATCCGCCTGTAGCTCTGCGCCACATCCCAGACTCCCACAACCCCACGGGCCGACTCGTAGTCGTTTTCGGTAGTGAAGAGGTGTCGCCCGTCACCTGAATATGCCCCGTGGCCATAGAAATGGCGACCCTCCGGAGCGTTCAGGTGAGCGCGCGTTTGGCCAGTGCTGCAATCAACCACGACAGCAAACCGCCCGGGTCGCCGGGCAAAGACGACAGCGTCCGACCGGACAGGGTGCGCCGCAGCGGCGTGCCCGCGCGCCGGCAAGGGCCGCTCGAAGACAATCTGACCTGCGCTGGTCAGCCCGCAGAGGACATAGGCGCCGTCCGCACGTTGCGCAGCGGACAGGAATGCCGGGTCACCTGCATCTGCCCAAGTCGGAAAAGAACAGATGCTGGCGGCCAGAGCCCCTGTCAGAAAGGCGCGGCGATTGGCCATCAATCCCCATCCAATGAGTTGAACCCAGCCGCAACGCCGAGTTGGGGGCCCAGATCTTCGGCGACGGTCCGTCGCAGGCCATCGACCGATTGTAAAAGGGCTTCGATCCGAATCCGTCCAGCTGGGTCGGAAACGCCGGCAAATGCTGGATCATCAAGTGCTTCCGCACGGTCGATTGCGCGCTGAAACGCGGCATCCAGCCCGATGTGATTGTCAGAGAGCAGCGCGGCGAGTGCCCGATTGGCCTGCAAGGACAACAGGACATGCCGCAATGATCGCTCCGACCGGCGCGCTTCGGCGCGGTTGGGTCTGGGTTTGTCGAATGTGCCGAGTGGGCGGCCCAGACGGGCCGCAGATGTGAACTGCAATCCGGTTGAAAGGGCCGTGAAGAACTGCCGGGCAGCTTCGGCCTCTGAGCGGTAAATGTCGTTGGATCCTGCCTGGCGGACAAGATCTGCATATCCGTCTTCCCAGCCTTCCAGAATAGCCCCTGTGGTCAGGGCGATGTCTGCTGCGACCGTCTGGATCAAAGTGCACCGCAATTCGGGGCTTGCGGTATTCAGAAACTGCGGATCATAGAGCAGGAATTCCAGCGCATAGAATCCTCGGGCAGCGACCGAGACGGCACTGTATTGCGCTGGGTCTGCGATTCCCGGAGCGTCGTCGCGCAGCATTCTGCCAAGAGTTTTGGGCGTAGATCCGCGTGGGTCCGGCCAAAAGGCCAGGGCAAAGGCCCTGTCATTTTCCTCTGAGGGGCCGAACCTGAGATGACTGACCAACACCCAGGCGTCAAAAGCCGTGCCGAAAGCTGCGCGCAGGGCGGGGCTTTCGGGCGAGCAGTCCTGCTGCGCCGTTGCGGCCAGCTGCGCTCCGGTCGCAGCGAGCGTGCGATAGCCGGGCAAGACGTGTCCATCGACGACTTCGCCCATGGATTGGGCCCATGCGGGGACACCGGACAGTGCCATTGCAATAACAGCGGCAAAGAAACGGCGCATTTCAAAGACTCTCCAGAAAGCGGATCAGAGCCGCGCGGTCTTCGGGTGGCATTTCGACCACAGCGTCGCGCTGTGATTGCGCCTCTCCGCCGTGCCAGAGGATCGCTTCCAGAAGTGAGCGCGCCCGGCCATCGTGCAAGAAATAGGTATGGCCTGACACCTGTTCGGTGAGCCCGATGCCCCAAAGCGGTGTTGTGCGCCATTCGGACCCGTTCGCGCGTGCTTCTGGACGATTGTCCGCCAGACCCGGTCCCATGTCGTGCAAAAGCATGTCCGTGTACGGCCAGATCAGTTGAAAACTCTGTTCGGGTTGATTCACAAGCCGATGCGTCACGAAGGACGGCGTATGACAGGCGGTGCATTGGGTTGTGTGAAACAACTCCTTGCCGCGCAGGACTTCAGGGTCATCGATGTTGCGCCGCGCCGGTACGCCAAGGTTCCGGCTATAGAATGTGACGAACTCCAGACCCTCGTCGTCGATCTCGAATCCCCGTGTGTCAGTATCGCCATGCGGCGCAGCCCGGCACCCCGACTGGGCTTCGGAGCATTCGCCCCACGGCGCAGGAAACAACGGGTTCGAAATGCCGATGTCTCCGGAGAACGCGCCCGCAGATTGTTCCCGCACAGTCGGCGCACCGGCTTTGAGACCAAATCGCCCCAGCATCGGCTGGTCGTATTCTGCGGACCAAACGATGTTGGGACGCCCCGATATGCCATCGCCGTCCACATCATCGGGGTCCGCGCCGGCGAGAATGTCGGCGGCAGGAATGGCCTCAAGCAAGCCCAGCCCAATCATCTGTGGCGCCACGCGGGGGCTCAGCATCGCGTCGGGGTGCAATGGCCCATACCCAAGGTCTGCCGCGGTGTAAGTGGGTTTGCGCAAGACAACCACTTCGCCCCCCGCGAGTTCTACAGGGACGTCCTCGTAGTCGATCTGCAGGCGATACTCGGCCGGGTGCCCCGGCAGGCTGAAGTCCTGAAGCTGCGTGCCATAGGTGGGGTCGGGAAGCGTCGCGAAATACCCTTCAATGCCTTTCATTGCATCGGACTGGGTTCCGGGAATCGAGACCCGAAGGAACATCGAAATCGCGTTGTCTTCGGGACCTTCTGGCGGATGGCCCCGTCCATCCTTGAGGTGGCAGCGCTGGCAGGACCGCGCGTTGAAGAGGGGGCCCAATCCGTCCGAAGCCAGCGTGGATGCGGGCGATGAGACCCAGAGTTTCCGGAACAGCCCGTTGCCAACTCTGAAATCCAGCTGGTCTTCAAATTCCATGTTTCCCGATGGCAGAGAAAATGTGTTGGCGTCGGGCGTCACGCGAACCGTCGCCGCACCAGCGGGCTTTCCTTCGTAGGGTTGTGGCGCATCAAAGCTTGTGGCCAAAGCGGTGACATTGGCGATGCGGGCCGCTTCTTCGGGAGTCCGGGGAATGATGTTGAGATGGGGTTCTGCAAACGGGTCCGCCAGCGCGGCGGACCCGAGGATAGTGGCACAGAGCGCGATCTTACTCGGCTTCGTCCATTTTTGACGCGTTAAGCTGAGCGTAATTCTCTGCACCCACGCGGTCGTGCAGATCCAGTTGCGTTTCCAGAAAGTCGATATGGCCTTCTTCATCCGCCAGCAGCCCTTCAAAGAGTTCCATCGAGACGTAGTCACCGGCATCTCTGCAATGCTCGCGTGCTTCCTTGTACAAAGCCCGCGCTTCTTGTTCTGCGGCGAGATCACATTCCAACGTCTCTTTCGGGGTCTGACCGATCCGCAGCGGGTCAAGTTTCTGCAGGTTCGGATGTCCCTCGAGGAAAATGATCCGCTCAATGAGGCGGTCCGCGTGGTTCATCTCTTCGATGCTTTCCTCGCGGCTCTTCTTGGCCATGTGGCCAAGGCCCCAGTCTTCCTGAAGTTTGTAGTGAAGCCAGTACTGGCTTATTGCGGTCAGCTCGCTACGGAGTGCCCGGTTGAGGTAGTCGATGACTTTTGGGTCGCCTTGCATAGTGTTTTTTCCTGTGTTTCCCCGCGAAGATTGCGAAGGTTCATGGGTACTTCCAAATTCGGGTTCTTCCGCATCGTGCCGAGAAGCAAGGGTACGCAACCGCCGCAATCGGCCGCTTTTCCCAAGGCGCGATAGACCTTACCCGGTGTAATGAGTGTGTCAGGATCCGACGCCCGCATCCAGTCAATTGCAGCGTGGATGTCGTGATCCGAAATGTTCTGGCAATGACAAACGATCATGGCGTTGGCCCTTTAGGTTTACTGAAACACAGCATCGGGATTATCCAGGCTGTCCGACCCTTCGAACTCGATCGCGCCCTCGTTTAGCAAAGCAACCACACGTTCGATGGAACGCGTCTGATCAATCAAGGCATTCACGCCACCCATGACAAGTGCTTCGCCCGCCGAATTGCCGGCCTCGAGCATCATGTCATAGGCAAAGCCTGATTCCGCGGCTGTCTTGATCCGTCCCAGGTTCATCATTGTCGCGGACAATTTGTTGCGCATCTCGGCGTCCAGATCGGGATCGGCAGCAGCAACCATCGCGGACAGGGCAGGGCCAGCGACCAGCGAGCCGTCGATGCGGACATATTCGCCCAAATAGACGTTCTGAATGCCCAAACCCACGTAGTAATGGCTGTTGTGCGTGTTGTCTGAGAAGCAGTCATGCTCTTCTTCCGGGTCGTTCAGCATCAGACCCAACCGCATCCTTTCCCCGGCCTGCTCACCGTAAGACAGAGAACCCATGCCGGTCAGAACGGCAGCGATACCTGCATCAGGGGAATCGGTCAGGGTTGTGCGCGCTTCACCATCCGTGCCCCATTGGGCGGCCATCCATTCCAGATCAGTGACCAGCAAATCCGTCGCCGCCGTCAGGTAGGCCGCGCGGCGATCACAATTCCCGCCTGTGCAGTCGTCGCCGGTGGCGAAATCTGTCCAGGGGCGCGCGCCGGCACCCGCGCCATGGCCATTGAGGTCCTGGCCCCACAAGAGAAACTCGATTGCGTGATAGCCCGTGGCCACATTGGCTTCGACGCCATCTGCTTCGTGCAGCGTCTGCTCCAGCAATTCAGGTGTGATCTGAGTTGCGTCGACCGTTTCGCCGGACATCGACAATTGCGGGCTGGCAATCACATTCAGGATCGAAAGCGCATTTTCGTCCGAGGGCCCGCCGTACGAGCCGTCGACATAATCGATCAGACCTTCGTCCAATGGCCATGCGTTCACCTTGCCTTCCCAATCATCGACGATCGCGTTGCCGAAGCGGTAGACTTCGGTCTGCTGATAGGGAACGCGGGCCGCGAGCCAGGCCGCCTTTGCCGCCTCCAACGCCTCTGCGGACGGGCTGGCGATCAGCGCGTCGACAGAGGATTGCAGACGCTGAGCCGCGATGAGGCTGTCAGAGTACTTGGCCTCGGCAATATCGGCATAGTTGTCCAGCAATTCGACTTTTCCGGCATGAGCATCCGCCATGGCGGAAGTGCCCATGGCGACGACAAGGGCCAATGTGCTGGCAGCAGGCGCAAAGGGTTTCAATGTCCGGGTTCCTTTTGGCTAGTGGAGCGTTGCGTTTTCGGGAATGACAGGCGCGCGGTTCGCCTTGATGGCCATCCGCTTGAGCCCAAGCCCAAAGTCCTGTGCCGCGCCGACGAGAATACCCGCGACATCCGGGCGTACGAGCGTTGCCGCGATCATCAGCGCGTCTTCGCGCTCACCCTCGCTGGCGTAACCGATGAAATTCGCAAAGCAGGATTCGTCGGCGCCCAGGCACTTGCAGTTCACGTGGTGCCGCATGAGCGGGCGGCGCCCGTGCCGGGTACAAAGGTCGCACAGTGTTTCAAACGACGACAGCACCTCGCGCCCGCGTTTGGGGCCAAGTGCCGTCGCAAAGTCGTTCCACACCTGCGTCTGGGCCTCGGGGCCGTCGCACCAAAGCCGCAGATAAAGCACTGCTCCGGCCTCCACCGGACCCAACTCTGTAACAAAACCAACTGGTGCACCGCCCCGGTGTGAGGACTTCTCGGTCATTTTGTCAGAATCAACTTGCCGGCGCGGGTGATCCGCAGCGTATAGGTTTGATCCTGCAGCATGATCCGAGCCAGATCGCCGCCTTTGGTCAGGTCCTGTGCCTCGTAAACCGGTAGTGTGTCGTCCGGTCTGCGGCGAGCTTCCTTTGCGACCATCATAGCTTCGGCTCCGCCTGCTGGCGCTGTTCCACCCGGTCCAGAACGGTTTCGAGGGTGAAACCGGATGGCATACCGGAATCGAGCGCTGCGCCAATCAGGTCGGCGCGCTCACAGTGATCTTTTGAGCGACTTAGAGTGACAGGTTTTTCAACGTGCATTTGGGTCCTCCGATTGAGACTGCGCGGTTGCGTTGGCTCACCCGGGCTCTACAGGCTGGCTGATTTCCACAAAACTGAGTGATTTAGTCAGGAAGCGCAATAGATAATCGACAGAAACACTCAGTTAAATTTTGCGACCCTCCAAACTGACGCAAGAAAAGGCAGTGCCACCCACAGGGCGAACCATCGAAGTTGTTTGATTCTTTGGCCGATATTGCGTGTGCGACTCGGTGTGAGTCTGGATCAGACAATTAGTCGTCTTCGAAGGGGTCCCACTCGTCTTCGACTTCCGGAAGCGCTTCGCTCTCCACAGCGGCAGTCAGTTGGTCGGGCGTCCGAATGGCCGTGATGCTGGCGTTCGGGAAACGGGTCAAAACGGCCTGCACCATTGGGTGTTCGCTGGCCCGAGCCTTGAGATCCTCTTCGTCCGCGTCCCGCTTCTCGGCAATGGTCTGGGCTCCGCCCTCGTTCACCACGGTGACGGCCCAGCGGTTGCCCGTCCAGCTCTGCAGCCGGCTGCCAAGGCGCTGTGCCAGATCGTTCGGCGCCTCGGAGGTTGGTTCGAACTCGATTCTGCCAGGTTGATAGGCCGCAAGACGCAGTGTCGTTTCGACCTCGACCAAAAGCCTCACATCGCGATTGCTTCGGATGAGATCAATGACGTGATCGAAGCTGGGGAAACGCGCAAGAGCAGTGTCCGCCGCCACATCGATTGCAGCGGTCGGACCCGGACCCGAAACCATCGTGGGCGCATTTGGCGTTTGCGGGGCAGACGCGTGGGTCGGCGATGGGGCAGGCGAAGCGGGTGTCGGTTGCCGTTTCGCGCCAGGCGTTGGCGGCTGAGGCGGTGTGGCATCCTTCAATGTGCGCACAAGGCTTTCTGGCGTCGGCAGGTCTGCGACATGGGTCAGCCGGATCACGGCCATTTCGGCTGCCATCATCGCATTCGGGGCGGCCGCCAGTTCTTCGAGTGCCTTCAGAAGCATCTGCCACATGCGTGTCAGCACCCGCATGGGAATGGCTTTTGCCATTTCAGAGCCGCGTGCGCGCTCGTCAGGCGAGATTGTGGGGTCGGCGGCCGCATCCGGTGTGATCTGCACCACGGAAATCCAATGCGTAATCTCTGCCAGATCGCGCAACACGGCGACGGGGTCAGCCCCGGCGGCATATTGTGCGCCAAGTTCGGTCAAGGCGCTACCGGCATCTCCCCGCAGGATCATATCCATCAGATCAAGGACCCGGCCCCGGTCGGCGAGCCCCAGCATTGCCCGCACCTGGTCGGCGCTGGTCTCACCCGCGCCGTGTGAAATAGCCTGATCCAGCAAGGACGTTGCATCCCGTGCGGAACCTTCCGACGCCCGAACGATCAGCGCCAGCGCGTCGTCTGCGATTTCGGCGCCCTCGGCTTTCGCAATGGTTTGCAGCAACCCCAGCATGTCTTCCGGCTCGATGCGGCGCAGGTCAAAGCGCTGACACCGGCTCAGCACAGTGACGGGCACTTTTCGGATTTCCGTGGTTGCGAAGATGAACTTCACATGGGCAGGGGGCTCTTCGAGCGTTTTCAGCAGAGCATTGAACGCCGAGGTGCTGAGCATGTGCACCTCGTCAATGATATAGATTTTGTAGCGGGCAGAGGCCGCGCGATAGTGAACTGAATCTATGATTTCGCGGATGTCGTTGACGCCTGTGCGCGATGCCGCGTCCATCTCCAGAACGTCGACATGCCGCCCTTCCATGATCGCGACACAGTGCTCGCAGACCCCGCACGGATCGGTTGTGGGGCCACCCTCACCATCCGGACCGATGCAGTTCATCCCTTTAGCGATGATCCGGGCGGTTGTGGTTTTGCCGGTTCCGCGAATGCCGGTCATGATGAACGCCTGGGCGATGCGGTCGGCGGCAAACGCATTTTTGAGCGTGCGGACCATCGCCTCTTGCCCGACCAGATCGGCGAAGGTCTCGGGCCGGTACTTGCGCGCCAGAACCTTGTAGCCGTCCTGTTCGTGATCGCTCATGCCGCCTCCGGATTCGTGTGACACCCGAACTTACGGAGTGCATGGCGACAGGTCCAGCGGTGATCCGCAAGGCGGTGCGATGGCGTTGAACGCGTCGTGGTCAGGCCGGACGGTGTTTGAACCGCGCCCGGACAATCCCATGGTCTCCGGTGCCGCTTTCTTTGTGATCGTCTGTGTTCAGATGATCGTTGTTGATCTCCAACCCCTCAAAGGACCAAATCCGTTTGCGCGAGTTGTCATAAAATTCCTGGCTGACAAGGATGTGGTCCAGAGACTCGCGCTTGTCCTGATAGACATGCGAATAGTAGACGTCCGTTTCACTGCGAAACTGTTGCAGCGTTTGCGCGGCGTAGAGATCGGTGTCGCCGCCCCCTTTGGACAGGGTGGGCAGGAATCGGGGCTGGCCGGTCATGATGTTCAAAGTGTTGGAGTGCTGGCCATCGTTGCAGTCTCCAAGCACGACCACCGGGGCGTCCGTGCCTTTCATCTCGTCGTTTAGAATCATGCGCAGGGCCGTGGCCTCGGCAGTTCTGCGGATGGTTGAAAGTCCCGATCCGATCGCCTCACGGTGGCTTGAGTAGATGGTCTTGTCATACCAGGCCTCACGGAAGATCTGGGTCGGTCCCTTCGACTTAAAATGACACACATAAACCAGGATTTCAGGCGCCGAAGATTTCGGCTTGATCCGGAAATGCAGGATTGGGCGCGAAAAGCTGTCGATGAGAACCGAGATTTCTCCGGTCTGGTCGTCGTCGCCCCCGCTTTGCATGCGAAAGGCCTCAGGGAAGTCCTTGATCCAGACCGGGTCTCCGACCAGCATGTCGGTTTTGACGGCCGCGGCGCAAATGATGCCCTGACCCTGATGATCATCAGGTGACAGCACCGTGTAGTCGTTGTTCAGCCCCGCCTCAGACAGAGCGTCGCGCAGGGCGCCTGTATCCCAAAGCTCCTGAAACCCAAAGACATCGGCTTGCATCACCTTCAGCATGTCAGATGTCCACGCGATCTTGCGCGCATAGACATCCGCATCCCAACCGTCGGTATCCCTGTAGATCCGCTGGCCCGGTTTGTTCAGATTGTAGAGGTTAAAAGTGGTAAATGAGATGGTGTTTTGTGACATGGGTCCGTCCCCGGCAACACGTATCGAATGATGTTAGTCTACATCACGCGAGTCGGTGCACATAGGCTGGAAAATCTGACTTTTCAGGTCAGAACCACTGCCCCGGTTCCATCAATCCAAGATCCAGCAGTTGCCGCGAATGCCACTCGAAAGGCGTCGAATTGTGCCAGTGGAACTTTTCTATATCGAACCGGGATCCAGGGTTGCGCCGAAGCGCCTTGGCGGTCCGGAACGAACAGATCGCCGCGGTCAGATTGTGATGCCACGGACAAGCGTAGGTGTTGTACTCTTCGTCCTCAAACGTGTGGTCAGGCCGGAAGATCAGTCCGGGCTTGGCGCGGAACAATGATATGCGATCAATCCGGCGGCTCTGATACGGAATGTGCTCTTCAAAGCGCCAGCGCAGACCGCCGTAGAAATCCAACTGCCGATCCCGCGGCTCGCTGTTCTTGGCATCCCACCGGGCCAGGGCGTAGTAGCCTGATTTGTCCAGATGCGCCCGATCAAGCGAGACGGCATTTGGAAACTGGTCGAGATCATCGGCATAAAGGTCGATGACGTATGTGAGCATTGCATCGCGGCGCTCTTCGCCGTGGAACGTAAGCATATCTGCTATGGAACGTGTCTCGCAGAAAGGGAAAAACAGGTACTCGGTGTTGAAGCAGTAATAGAGCCAGGCCCCGGGCAGCGCCTTGATCGCTGCATTTACGGCGGCCACGAAATCGTCCCCGCGCGCCATGTCAAACCGGATGCGGTACACCTTGTCCGAAAGGTCGTCGGGCAACGCGAATTCATCTGGCATCAGAGCAAGCACAGCGCCAAAGCCGGACTGCACATGATGTCGCAGCGTGGTGCCGATTTCGGTTTCGTCCTCGACGAAGATCAACGCGGTTGGCCCGGTTTTTGCCTCTTCGGGTGGGTTACGCAGAAAATGCTCGAGCGACTGGTGGATCATGGCGCGTGATGGTTCCCGGCCTTCTGGTGTTTTGCGGGACACTCGGTTAATTCCGGGTGCATTGCAAGCCACCGGCGCCTGGTCTAAATCGCGCCACTGATCCAACCCGAGGGCGCCTTCCATGTCGGCAGAGAAGAAACTCTACATCAAGACCTATGGCTGTCAGATGAACGTCTACGACAGCGAGCGCATGGCAGAGGCTTTGGGCGGGCAGGGGTATGTAGAGACGGACACGCCCGATGACGCCGATATGATCCTGTTGAACACGTGCCATATTCGCGAAAAGGCGGCGGAAAAAGTCTACTCGGAACTGGGGCGCTTCAAAGGGTTGAAAGCGGAAAAGCCGGATCTGAAAATCGGCGTCGCAGGATGTGTGGCCCAGGCTGAGGGCGCTGAAATCATGCGCCGGCAACCGATGGTCGATCTGGTGGTGGGGCCGCAGAGTTACCACCGCCTGCCGGAACTGGAGGCAAAGACACGTACCGGCGTTGCGGCTCTCGACACCGATTTTCCCAAAGAGGACAAATTCGAACGTCTCAAAGCGCGACCGAAGGCCAAGCGTGGCCCGGCGGCATTCCTGACGGTGCAGGAGGGCTGCGACAAGTTCTGTGCTTTTTGTGTTGTGCCCTACACGCGCGGGGCAGAGGTCAGCCGCCCTGTGATGCAAGTTCTGGATGAGGCTCGTGATCTGGTAGAGCGCGGCGTCCGCGAGATCACGCTTCTGGGCCAGAATGTGAATGCCTATCACGGCATCGGTCCGGATGGCGAAGACCGGTCACTGGCACAGCTGATCTGGGCGCTCAACGACGTAGATGGCTTGGAGCGGATCCGTTTCACGACCAGCCATCCCAATGACATGTCTGAGGATCTCATCGAAGCGCATGGAACCTGCCCCAAGCTGATGCCCTACCTGCATTTGCCTGTGCAGTCCGGTTCTGATCGCATTCTGAAGCGAATGAACCGGAACCATACGGCGGAAAGCTACCTTCAGGTGATTGAGAAGCTCCGCGCCGCGCGGCCCGACATCATGCTCTCGGGCGATTTCATTGTCGGGTTTCCGGAAGAAACAGAGGCCGATTTTCAGGCCACAATGGACCTGATCGAAGCCGTGAACTATGGATCGGCCTATTCGTTCAAGTACTCAACCCGCCCGGGCACCCCGGCCGCTGAACGCGCGCAGGTTCCGGAGGACGAAAAGACCGACCGCCTGCATCGGCTTCAGGCGCTGATCACGCGCCAGCAGCGCGCACTGCAGGACGCAATGGTCGGACAAAAGGTTGGAGTGTTGTTCGAGCGCGAAGGACGTCTGGAGGGCCAGATGGCTGGCAAGTCAGATCATCTTCACGCGGTCCACGTGTCCGATCCACGGGCGCAGATCGGACAGATAGCGCAAGTGCGCATCACAGCATCGGGTGCCAATTCCCTGTCAGGCGAGATGCTCGCCTGAACCGAAGTGCAGCGCGCTGTGTCAGCCGCCAGAGGGCGGCTGGGTCGCGATCAGATCGCGAAGCGTGGCCATCAAGTAATCAGGCTGGCCGACACCGTATTCGTCGCGGCAAATCCGGGTCCCGATCGACAGGGCCTCGGTCTCGGTGTAGCCAAGCTTCACGAGGTCATCGAGGAAGATCGCATTCGGGCGATCCCAGATCACTTGACGCCAGGGGCCACGGAAACAGCTGATTGTGAAGTCGGGGGCATTCGCGCCAGGCTTGCTTGGAAGTTGCTGAGCCAGTGAGGCGCCGCTCGACAATGAAAGAGCCGCCGCGAAAGTTGCCACAAGGAAAGAGGTTCTCATTTTACTACCTTTCAAAAACGCACCGTCACCGCTCGTGCCCACAAAAACCCGATGAACAAGGCGGGCGGAGTTGCGCAGGCGGAATCACCATACCCTTGAATTACACTGTCATATTGGGCTTCGGCAAATTTTTACCACAATTCGCACATGACACATTCATGTTAGGTGCAAGCCATTCAACAGTGCGCTGGGCGACAGCGGATTGTGGTTCCACCGACAACAATGAGTGCAACGCGAGCCGATAATCTGTCAAAACTATGACGCCAAAAGGGGCTTAGCGTGTCAGCAAGCGCCGGCGCGCGCCTTCTGTTTTTCTGGGCAGTTCCGGGTGAGTTTGTTTCATTGGCATTAAAATCCCAGACACTGTCTTGCGTGTCCCGCGTGTTATTGGCACGGTCAGATCAGACTGCCACACAAGGAGAGCGGATTGGCCATTGGCGCCCTGACCCCACCGCAAGCAGACGACGCACCCCAGGCGGTGCTTTTGGAATTTCCCGACAACCGATTGATGGTTGATTTGTGCGGCGAACATTCCCGCAACCTCGCTGTGATTGAGCAGAAACTTGGCGTTCAGATCGTACACAGAGGCAATCAACTGGAGATATTCGGCGAAGAAGCGCCGCAGAAGCAAGCTGCGGCTGTGCTGCAGGCACTCTACGAGCGCCTGGAAGCGGGCCGCACGGTCGAACCGGGTGACCTCGACAGAGAATTGCGCATGGGCGGGTCGGAGGACGGCACCGGGACGCGGTCCGGCGATCAGCTGGAGATGTTCAAAGGTGGCAAGGTCGAGATCCACACGCGCAAGAAGCTGGTAGAACCCAGGACGGACGCCCAAAAGGCCTATGTGCAGTCGCTTTTTGAGAATGAGCTGGCTTTCGGGATCGGACCGGCAGGCACGGGGAAAACCTATCTCGCTGTTGCTGTCGGTGTGTCGATGTTCATCGGTGGGCATGTGGATCGCATCATCCTCAGCCGTCCTGCCGTCGAAGCGGGTGAGCGGTTGGGTTTCCTGCCAGGTGACATGAAGGACAAAGTCGACCCCTATATGCAGCCGCTCTACGACGCGCTGAACGATTTTCTGCCTGGAAAACAACTGGCTAAGCTGATCGAGGAAAAGCGGATCGAGATTGCGCCGCTGGCGTTCATGCGGGGTCGCACGCTGTCAAACGCCTTTGTGGTTCTGGACGAAGCACAGAACGCCACGTCGATGCAGATGAAGATGTTCCTTACCCGTTTGGGCGAAGGCTCGCGCATGGTGATCACAGGCGACCGAACGCAGATCGACTTGCCGCGCGGGGTGCCTTCGGGCCTCGCAGATGCAGAGCGTTTGTTGAACACAATCCCCAAGATCAGCTTTAACTATTTCACCTCCAAGGACGTCGTCCGGCACCCGCTGGTCGCAGCCATAATCGAGGCATATGAGGCGGATGCGCCAACGGGGTGATCGCTGCACGAGCCATCTGGCACAGACGAGAACGCGATGCAGCTTGACCTGATGATTGAGGACTCACGCTGGCGGACCATCGCCCTCGCAGATCTGGCGACCGCAGCAACAGATGCTGTTCTCTCGCATGTCGGCTTGGAGGCTGACGACGTGGAAGTCAGCGTGTTGGCCTGCGATGACAAACGCATTTCGGTTCTCAACGCTGAGTTTCGGGGCAAGCCGGTTCCCACCAATGTGCTCAGCTGGCCGAGTGTCGATCTCTCACCGCAGAAGGCCGGTGACATGCCACGGCGTCCGGTTCCTGACCCCGATGGGACCTGTTCGCTTGGTGACATAGCTCTGGCATGGGACACCTGCGCTCGTGAGGCGGAAGCGGCAAGCAAGACAATGACCACCCATGTGACCCATTTGGTCGTGCACGGGGTGTTGCACCTGTTGGGTTTTGATCACATCACTGAGCCGGATGCCGCCAGAATGGAGGCGCTTGAGGTCGAAATCCTTGGAAAGTTGGGCTTGGATGACCCATATAGGGAAACAGACGGGAACTGATGGGTTCCTTCGCGGACAAGGACAAATGGGCGACACAGACGAAAGTTCTTCTAGCGCAGCGCAAGGCGCGCGGGTCCAGATCGGGCCAGAACAGAGCACAGCAGACAAACCGGGATTTATCGGGCGCATCATCGAGGCGCTGTCTCCGGTGGAGGAAGCCCCGGCAGATGCCGCGAACGGACAGGTCGTTGCGACCCCGACGCGCCACGGACTTATCAACCTGCGACGGATGCGGGTTGAGGACGTGGCAATCCCGAAGGCTGATATCGTGGCTGTGCCCAGCTCGATTTCTAAGAATGAGCTGGTCGACATCTTTCGCGAAAGCGGCTTGAGCCGGATACCAGTTTTTGAAGGCACGCTGGACACCCCGTTGGGGATGGCGCACCTGAAGGATTTGGCTCTTAGTCACGGGTTCAACGGCGGAGGCGCTGACTTCGATCTGACTGCCTTGCTGCGACCGCTGCTCTTTGTTCCACCGTCTATGCCCATTGGCGTTCTTCTGGCCAAGATGCAGGCGGAACGTCGGCATATGGCACTTGTGATTGACGAATATGGCGGCGTTGACGGGCTGGTGACAATTGAAAACCTGATTGAACAGGTCGTGGGTGAAATCGAAGACGAGCATGACACCGGGGAAGATCAGATGTGGGTCGAGGAAAAACCCGGCTGCTATCTGGCATTGTCCAAAACGCCACTAGAAGAGTTTGAGGCCGAGATCGGTCTTTCTCTGACAGATAACGAACAGGTCGACGAAGAAGAGATCGACACTCTGGGCGGCCTTGTGTTCATGCTGTCGGGTCGTGTGCCGGCGCGAGGTGAGGTGGTCCCCCATCCCGACGGACCGGAGTTTGAGGTGATCGACGCAGATCCAAGACGGATCAAGCGCCTGCGCGTTCGCGTGCCGGACCAGCAGGCGTGACCGAACGATCGGCGGCTGCGCAAGCACGCCCCGCCCTGTCGTCCTATCGTCTTTGGCAACGCTTGGCGCTGGCGGCCGGACTCGGATACGCGGGGTCTTGGGCCCTTCCACCCTCAGGTATCTGGCCGGCATTTGTTCTCGCCCTGTTTCTTGTCGCGTTTGTATTCCGCGCTGCCACTACGGTTCGTCAGGCCGCTCTGACAGGTTGGGCTTTCGGCACTGGTTACTTCTGTGGCGCCTGGCCCTGGATCATGGAGCCTTTTTGGGTCGACGCGGTACGGCACGGATGGATGGCGCCATTCGCCTTGGTCTTTCTTTCTGCAGGTATGGCTCTCTATTGGGGCGCGGCCTTTGGCATTGCACATTGGTTGGGGCGCACGCCGGCGCTCCGTGTCGCGGCGTTGGTTGCCACCATCCCATTGGCAGAATTGGCCCGCGCCTATCTGTTCACCGGATTTCCATGGGCCGCGCCCTCGCAGATCTGGGTGGATTGGGGGGCCGCGCAATGGCTGTCGCTGATCGGGCCCCACGGATTGACCTTTGCCACCGTCCTTTGCGCTGTCCTGCCCTGCATTGCGATCACCCGGCATGCCAAATGGGCGATTGTGGCGCTTTGTGTCCTGCCCACCGCCTTGCTGGTCGGGGGCGGGCGGCTCTTGCTCGAAAGCCGCGGCCTTCCTGCATCAACGGATTATGTGGTCAGGCTGGTGCAACCCAACGCGCCGCAGCACGAAAAGTGGGATCCGGCTCTGATGCCGATGTTCTTTCAGCGACAGCTGGAATTCTCGGCGGCGCAACCGCGCCCGGATCTGATCGTGTGGCCGGAGACCGCTGTGCCCGGACTGCTCAACGCGGCAGAGCCTGAACTTGCGCTCATCGCGGAAGCCGCAGCGGGCGCGCCGGTGTTGCTCGGGATACAGCGCCGCGGAGACCGCGGGTACTACAACTCACTGGTGCACCTTGATGGCAGCGGACAGGTGGCGGGGGTTTACGACAAGCATCATCTCGTTCCATTTGGCGAGTACATTCCCGCTGCACCGCTTGCGTCCCGACTGGGCATTGCCGGTCTCGCGCAGCGCGCCAATGCGGGATACGCCGCCGGGCCGGGGCCTGAAGTTCTCGAACTGGACGTCGGCAAGGCGTTGCCTCTGATTTGCTATGAAGCGGTGTTTCCCCAGGATACGCGCGTCGACGGGTCGCGCCCCGATTTCCTACTACAGATCACAAACGATGCGTGGTTCGGTCAGCGGATCGGGCCCTATCAACATCTCGCCCAAGCTCAGATGCGCGCGATCGAGCAGGGCTTGCCAATGATGCGTGCCGCCAATACCGGCATTTCCGCGATGATCGATCCATACGGACGGATCACGGATCAGTTGGGGTTGGGGCAGGCCGGGTATGTCGATGCAACCTTGCCAGCTCCCTTGCCCCCCACGCTTTACGCCCGAACCGGTGATTGGGCGGCGTTGATCTGGCTGGTACTTGTGACCTTTGCGCTTCTGTGGCGCCGAAGCCGACAACCTGTTGCAAAATAGCGATTGACCACCCTCCGGCGCACGCGTAACCCGACGCTCGGCCCATCACAACGGCTTCCTGGCGTGGTGGGCTTCAACACAATGGAGCGTTTTTATGTCCCGAGACAATTACACTTTCACCTCGGAATCCGTGTCCGAGGGTCACCCCGATAAGGTTTGCGATCGCATTTCGGATGCCGTTCTTGACGCATTTCTGACCGAAGAACCCGAAGCGCGTGTCGCCTGCGAGACCTTTGCAACCTCGTCCATGGTTGTTGTCGGTGGTGAGGTCGGCCTGGCCGATCAGGAACAGTTGAAGAACTACATGGGCCGTATCGGCCAGATCGCACGGGACTGTATCAAAGACATTGGTTACGAGCAGGACAAGTTCCATTGGAACACCTGTCACGTTCTGAACTTTCTGCACGAACAATCTGCGCACATCGCGCAAGGCGTGAACGCGTCCGACAACAAGGACGAAGGCGCAGGTGACCAGGGTATCATGTTTGGCTATGCCACCAATGAAACTGACGCATTGATGCCGGCTCCGATCCAATACGCACACGCAATCCTGCGGCGCCTCGCCGAAGTGCGGAAATCCGGCGCGGAACCGACTTTGAAACCCGATGCCAAATCGCAGCTGTCAGTGGTCTACGAGGATGGCAAACCTGTCGGCGTCAGCTCGATCGTTTTGTCGACCCAGCACGAAAGCGAATCCCAGACCAGCGACGATATCCGGATGATCGTCGAGCCGCACATCCGTGCCGTCCTGCCCGAGGGATGGATCACCGAAGAGACCGAATGGTGGGTCAACCCGACCGGAACCTTTGTCATCGGCGGCCCGGATGGGGACGCGGGTCTGACCGGGCGCAAGATTATCGTCGACACCTATGGCGGTGCGGCCCCGCACGGAGGTGGTGCGTTTTCGGGCAAGGATCCGACCAAGGTTGACCGCTCTGCAGCGTATGCGGCCCGCTATCTGGCGAAAAACGTCGTTGCTGCCGGTATGGCGGATCGCTGCACACTGCAGCTGAGCTATGCGATTGGCGTTTCCAAGCCGCTTTCGATCTATGTGGATACCCATGGCACCGGCCAGATCCCGGATGTTGAGATTGAACAGGCTGTTGGGAAGGCGATGGACCTCACCCCGCGCGGGATTCGCGAACATCTGCAACTGAACAAGCCGATCTATGCGCGCACCTCTGCTTACGGGCATTTCGGACGTGAACCGGATGCGGACGGTGGTTTCAGCTGGGAGCGCACCGATCTCGTTGATGCCCTGAAGTCCGCCTAATACAGAAAATGCTTTGTGTCCGGCGCATGCACACTGCGCCGGACGTTCCGGACCCAACGAACCGCCACCCCACAGAATCGTTGACCAGCTTTTGAGGAAACGACAGCCTGCTCGCACATCGTTTGAGATTGTAGGGGGCTTTGATGGCTATCTCTGACCAGGTGCCGGTTCAATCCGGTTTTCATGCCAAAAGCACCGGCAGCGAGGTTCTCGCAGGGATTGATCTGACGGGTAAGACTGCGATTGTGACAGGTGGATACAGTGGCATCGGCTTGGAAACCGTGCGCTGCCTGGCTGCAAAAGGCGCCTCGGTCATCATCCCCGTGCGCTCGCCTGAAAAAGCTGCCGACTCCCTTGTAAGCGTTTCGGGTGACGTTTCGACCGCTCCGATGGACCTGGCGGATTTGGCATCAGTGCGCGCCTTTTCCGACGCGATGCGCGATACGCTTTCGCAGCTCGACCTGCTCATTAACAACGCGGGCATCATGGCCTGTCCCGAGGCTCGGGTCGGGCCGGGCTGGGAATCTCAGTTCGGGATCAACCATATGGGGCATTTCGCGCTGGCGCAGGGGCTGATGCCATTGCTGCAGAGCACGCCGGGTGCGCGCACCGTCGCCCTGTCGTCCACGGCCCACAAGGTGTCCGATGTTATCTGGGACGACATTCAATTCGACAAGACCGAATACGACAAGTGGCAGGCCTATGGTCAGGCGAAGACTGCAAATGCCCTCTTTGCCAACGGCCTTTCGCGTCGTCTGAAAGAAAGCGGGGGCGCCGCCTTCTCGGTGCATCCGGGGGGTATCTTCACCCCGCTGCAACGTCATCTGCCCAAAGAGGAGATGATCGCGCTGGGCTGGCTTGGAGAAGATGGAGAGCCTTCGGAATTGGCCAAGCAAGGGTTCAAAACACCTGAACAGGGCGCCTCTACGACGTTGTGGGCCGCAACATCGGACCAATTGTCAAGCAAGCCGGGTGTCTATTGCGAGGATTGCGATATCGCGGCCCCCACCGACCCGGACAGCCCCTATGCCCGCTACATGGGGGTCGAGGCCCACGTCTGCAGCGACGAGAGTGCAGAGCGCTTGTGGGAAATCAGTGAAACGCTTCTGAAGTCCGCCTAACCATATCATCCGTGCCATTTGAAAACTGCCTGCGCTTGCGTGTCGGTCCGGCTCGGGCTAGAGCGCGCGCCATGAGCACAGGTGCCAGACCACATCGCAATTTCTATGGCCGTCTGAAGGGCAAGGCGCTGAAAAAGAGCCAGAAGACCTATCTGGACGAAGATCTGGCCGCTCTGTCGCCGGGCGCGGTGGAGTGGGACGAAAATCCCGATCGCATTCCTCTCGACCTTATACGTGTGTTTGGCGATCGGCCCGTCTGGCTGGAAGTCGGGTTTGGCGGTGGGGAACATCTGATCCATCAGGCGCAAAACAACCCTGACATCGGCATTATAGGTGCCGAACCCTACATCAACGGCGTTGCGATGCTGCTGGGCAAAATCCGCCGCACCGGATTGCGCAATCTGGCGGTTCATCCCGGTGATGCGCGCGACCTGATGGACGTGTTGCCGCCAGCCTCCATCTCCCGGGCATTCCTGCTCTATCCGGACCCTTGGCCAAAGACCCGGCATCACCGACGCCGGTTCGTGACACAAGAGCATCTTGAACCGCTTGCGCGCGCCATGCAGCCGGGTGCGATCCTGCGGGTGGCCACCGACATTCCCGACTATGTACGCCAGACCCTGCAAGAGGTGCCCCGTGCGGGTTTCGAGTGGCTCGCTGAGGGGCCGCAGGACTGGCGCAATGCGTGGCCGGACTGGATATCGACTCGATATGAGCAAAAGGCCCTGCGCGAAGGCCGAGTGCCGCACTATCTGACCTTTCGTCGGCGGTGATCCGGGGAATCGTGTTACTTTGCCTGCATTTACTGCCAGAGGACAGAGATGACCGACCCCGCCCCAAAGACTGAAATCATTAACTGTCACATTCACACATTCACGACCGCGAACACCCCGCATTACTTTCCGCATCCCGTGGTCGCAGTGCTTCGTTATGCGCCGTTTCTGGTTTCGATTTTGCGGTGGTTTGTGAACCTGCTGCCGTACGAGCGGCTGTCCGACATGATTTCCAGGCTGGAGAAGTTCCACAGGACGGGCCAGCGCAATAGTCAGCGCGCGATCTTTCGCGAGGTGCTGCACTACTATCCGCGCAACACACGTTTCGTGGTTCTGCCGATGGACATGGAACTGATTGGCCATGGGCCGGTGGACCAGGGTATTCGGGCGCAGCATGATGAACTTGCGCGACTGGCAGCCGATCCGGACTATGGCCCGCAGGTCATCCCGTTCACCACCATTTATCCGGACAGGCCTGGCGCGTTTGACGAGGTCCGCCGATGTGTCGAAGAGCATGGGTTTCGCGGATTGAAGATCTACACCAAGCTGGGCTTTGCGCCGGACCACAAGGTGCTGATGGACGAGGTCTATCCCTATTGTGTGGAACACAACCTGCCGGTGATGAGCCATTGTTCGCGGGGTGGTGTCTATCACAAGGGGTGGGATCAGGCGCAGCAGGACGCGGTGACGCGGCCTCAGGCCTATGAAAGTGTGTTGAGCGCGCATCCTGATTTGCGCCTGTGTCTTGCTCATTTTGGCGGGGATGCAGACTGGATTTCCCTACTCAATCACGGTTTTGACCCGGATGATCCGAACGCCCGAAACGAAAACTGGGTTTCGGTGATCTGCCGGATGATCGAAAGCGGAGATTACCCGAACCTCTACACAGATATCAGCTATACGATTTTCAAGTTCAACAATCACATTCCGCTGCTGCGCCTTTATCTGCAGAACCAGAAGCTCAGAGAACGCGTTCTGTTCGGCTCGGATTTCTACATGACGCGGCAGGAAGCCTTGTCGGAGAAAGCTATTTCGATCCGGTTGCGCGACGCGCTCGGCGAAACAGACTTTCACCAGATCGCGGATGTAAATCCGCGCAGATGGCTGGGGCGGCCATTACCACCGATCACGTCTGGTAACCCTGTGACCAATTCGCTAACCCGTGGGTCAAAACCGACCTGAAGGAACGAATATGTCCGGCCATGGCTCACCTATTCCGATGACGTCGCACCCTGCGGGCCCATTGTCGGGCGTTGCGGAGGTCCCGGGCGACAAATCGATTTCCCATCGCGCGCTGATCCTTGGCGCTCTTGCGCTGGGCGAAACCCGCATAACCGGCCTGCTGGAAGGTCAGGACGTGCTGGATACGGCGGCAGCCATGCGGGCTTTCGGAGCCGAAGTGACGGATCACGGTGATGGCACATGGACCGTCTACGGCGTGGGGGTCGGTGGCTTTGCAGAGCCTGACCAGGTGATCGATTGCGGCAATGCCGGCACTGGCGTGCGGTTGATCATGGGGGCGATGGCAACCACGCCCATCGCCGCGACATTCACCGGCGATCACAGCTTGAACGGTCGCCCGATGGCGCGGGTGACGGACCCGCTGTCTTTGTTTGGAACGCAGGCCTTTGGCCGTAGTAGTGGACGGCTGCCCATGACCGTCATTGGCGCAAAAGATCCCGTCCCGGTGCGATACGCCCTGCCGGTGCCCTCGGCACAGGTGAAGTCCGCCGTCCTGCTGGCCGGGCTGAATGCCCCCGGCCAGACCGTGGTTGTCGAACCGGAGGCCACGCGGGACCATACGGAACGGATGCTGGCCGGGTTCGGGGCCGAGCTGTCCATTTCGGAAACGGACAAAGGGCGCGAGATCACTTTGACTGGGCAGCCAGAACTGCGCGCGCAGACAATTGCTGTGCCGCGCGATCCTTCCAGCGCGGCCTTCCCAGTCTGTGCGGCCCTGATCACACCGGGCTCTGATGTTCTGGTGCCCGGGATTGGGTTGAATCCGACCCGAGCGGGTCTTTTCACAACGCTTCGGGAAATGGGAGCCGACCTGACCTACGAAAATGAACGCTCGGAGGGGGGTGAGCCGGTTGCGGATCTGCGGGTCCGTTATTCTCCTGCGATGAAAGGGATTGAAGTCCCGTCAGAGCGTGCAGCCAGCATGATCGATGAGTATCCCGTTCTGTCCGTCGTGGCGGCCAACGCAATGGGCGAGACCACGATGCTGGGGGTCAAGGAAATGCGGGTGAAAGAAAGCGATCGCATTGACGCAATGGCACAAGGGCTTCGGGCCTGCGGGGTCACGGTGGATGAGGGCGCTGACTGGTGGCGCGTCACCGGACTGGGCGCCGGCAATGTACCGGGCGGGGCGACCTGCGCCAGTCGTCTCGACCACCGCATTGCGATGTCCTTCCTGGTGTTGGGCATGTCCACTCAAAACCCGGTATCCGTTGATGATGGCGCCCCGATCGCCACGTCCTTTCCCATCTTTGAAGCGCTAATGGCAGACCTTGGCGCGCGCGTTGAACGGACATTCGGATGAGCGCGCCGTTCACGGTTGCCATTGACGGTCCTGCGGCCGCCGGCAAGGGCACGGTTTCCAAAGCGGTGGCTGCACATTTTGGCTTTGCGCATCTGGACACAGGCCTGCTCTATCGGGCTGTTGGAGCGCACACGCTTTCGGGGATCGATCCCATTGCCGCAGCCCGCGCCCTGACCCCAGTGGATCTCGAGGCGCCGACACTTCGTGCGCCAGAGGTCGCGCAAGCAGCCTCCAAGGTTGCGGTGATTACGGAGGTTCGGGCGGCGCTGGTCGACTTTCAACGCGCCTTTGCCCGACGTGCAGGGGGCGCGGTTCTTGATGGGCGGGACATTGGGACAGTCATTTGCCCACAGGCAGAGGTAAAGCTCTACGTCACGGCTAGCCCCGAGGTGCGGGCAGAGCGCCGATTCCGCGAATTGCAGGAGCGTGGCCAGGGTGGCGACTACGATAGTGTCCTGGCGGATGTCAAAGCACGCGATGCCCGCGATACCGAGAGGGCGGCAGCTCCTTTGAAACCCGCCGAAGATGCTGTCTGGATTGACACCACGCATCTCGACATTCAGCAGGCCATTGCTGCGGCGGTCCGGGCTGTCAGCGCCAGGCGCGACGGATAGGGCCAACAGGTTTTTTGTAACGCTTTTTCACCAAAGCTTGCTTTGGTCCGACGGCGGTCTTGCTCCTAGGCTGGGGCAAAAGGAGCATGCCCATGGCCCGCCAATACATCTTTCTCATTGCCCTGCTGTTGAGCAGTCCAATGCTCTGGGCGCAAGAGACGCAGACTGATCCGGACGAAACTCAACCTGAGCAAACCCAGCCCGAGCAGAACCAGCCGGAACCGGACATGACCCTGGAGCGTCTGGGCCAGATTGTCCTGACCATTGATCCAGAGGCGCAGTCACGGGGGCCGGGGTTTCAGTTCACAATCGATGACATCCCCATTCTGCTGATCACCGACCCCGGCGCTGACCGTATGCGGGCGATGGTGCCAATCCGATCGGCGGAAGGTCTGGAACCCGAAGAACTGCTGCGCCTGATGCAGGCCAATTTCGACACTGCACTGGATGCCCGATACGCGGTTGCACAGGGGCGGCTCTGGGGTGTTTTCATCCACCCCCTGTCGCCGCTTCAGCAGGATCAGCTCTTGTCGGGGCTGGTGCAGGTTGTGAACGTCGCCAAGACCTATGGCACGCTTTACTCAGGCGGTGCCCAGCATTTCGGTGGCGGTGATTCCAACCAGCTCTATCGCGAGTTGCTGGACCGTCTCAAAGACAAGGGTCAGGACATCTGAGAGAGATTGGTGCAACACACGCGAGTGGTGTCTCAGGGTCAAAACTCAAAACCAGAAGATGATGATTGCAGCGATGCAGACAGCCGGCAGCAATAGTGCGCGATATCGATCATAGCAGATCGCGGGACGACGTCAGCCCTCGGGACCGGCAAACAAGCTCTCGCGCCGCCGCTTGCCTTAAAGGCTGGTGACGTGTTTGGCCGCGTTCCTTCTTCGTCGACGTGGTGGCGCACCCATCTGTGCCGCGTTCGGCCGGAGCCTGCCCGAACCAACCTGCATCATGTCGTTGGTCTCCTCGCCGCTTCTTGCCAGAAGGCAGGCTGCCCAGCGAACCAAGGCGCCCTAGCCACCGCTCATTTGTTCAATAGAGAGCAAAAGTGTTAGAGGTCATCCACGCCCCTCGCATAGCATGCGCAACTTGGTGTTCAAGCCGCCTTTTCTTCGGTCGATAGCTTGAACCAACACCCTTTTGGGAGGCTTGCCGCGGGTCGATGCGTTTGCAGATGGCTGCTGTGAGCCCGTATATACCAAATGCTGCACAGCGGGCGAATGTCTCAATGTCGCTTAGTCGCTTTCCTTAGCGCCCAGAAGGTGAGAAGCGGCACCCAGCAATACCATCGGCAGAAACGTCACGAAAGTCAGTGTGCCGAGATACCACGAGATAGTATACGTCAGCCAAGAAACTTCGGTATCATTTCCATGAGAGGACACGAAGTATCGTTCCTCAGTCGAAAAGCCGTTGATAGCATCCCCACCAACTATCAATGAAAACACGACAAAAAGTACAAACGATGGAACAGCGATTAACGCGAGACCTGCGCTAGCTACCCCTAAGGCATTGTTTGGCAATGATGTCTTTAGCTTCATCGAGGTACTCAAACTGAAACAAAATTACTTCGTTCCTTCATTGCTAGGCTAGCGAAAGTAGCCTTCGGCGAATAGTGCTAGGCCCCACTTTCGATGAAGGTGTTTTCCAGACGCTGACATTCAAATAAGAAGTTCAAATGACCGCAAAGTCCGCAAACCGGTCATCCCCATCATTTTACCCAACGTCCCCTGTTGTTCGGAAGCTGCCATTAAGGTCTGAACCTGTTTATCGGTCGTGCCACTAGACCTCCACGTCCACTTTCCACCATTTCGGGCGGCCGCCTTTAAACGAGTGTGCAGTCGGGGCAAGCTCGCGCGATCCCGCGCGGTCGAACGTCCCAAGCAGCAATGCAATCACGGGCGCATCGTCGATAGCGCCCAGCGAGCTTCCGCATGCGGGGCAAAACGCCCGGCTGGATACTTCCGACGACCGAAACTTTGCCGGTTCTCCCCCTTCACCGGTCCAGACAACATTGTCGGCTGGAAACTCCACCCATGCAGCGGTCAGCGCGCCGGTGTGACGCTGGCACATTTTGCACGAACAGCTGTGGGGTTTCAGGGCCGGCCCGGTTGCTTCGAAACGAATGGCTCCACACAGGCAACCACCTTTGTACTCTTTCGCTTTGGCCATTGGGTCGGTTCCAATCAGAATGGTGTTCGTTGTGCATTCGGCGTTGCTGAAAGAATAGAACAGTCCGCGCGTCGTCCCGGCAAGATCTGTGTGGTCCAATTTGGCCCGCCGACGCGACACGGACGCAGAATGGCTGACGGGGTGTGCGCGGAAACTCGCTTTGGAGGGCCGTGATGCCATAATCCTTGCCCTTGCGTCTCTTCGGTCTGATGGGTATAGAGCGCGCGTCGATAAGGTGGAAACCACCAAATGGCGCTAGGCAGGCAGGGTCGGAACCATCCGGCCCTCTTTGTTTTGCGCCGCTCGGCAATTGAAATCCAAAGACCGGCGGAGACAACCGCACGGCCAGACACATGATACAAAAGGAACCCGAGACCGCATGGCTCAAAACGCATCTATGGAGGAATTCGAAGCCCTCCTGAACGAAAGCTTCGAAATGGACACGCCCGACGAAGGGTCTGTTGTCAAAGGCAAAGTCATCGCCATCGAGGCAGGACAAGCCATCATCGACGTCGGCTACAAAATGGAAGGCCGCGTTGATCTCAAAGAATTCGCAAATGCCGGTGAAGCACCGGACATCGCAGTCGGCGACGAAGTGGAGGTTTTCCTGCGTCAGGTCGAGAACTCGCGCGGCGAAGCCGTCATCTCCCGCGAGATGGCACGCCGCGAAGAAGCCTGGGACCGCCTGGAAAAAGCTTATGCCGACGATCAGCGCGTCGACGGCGCAATCTTTGGCCGCGTCAAAGGTGGCTTCACCGTGGATCTGGGCGGAGCTGTCGCGTTCCTGCCCGGCTCTCAGGTAGACGTCCGCCCTGTGCGGGACGCCGGCCCGCTGATGGGTCTGAAACAGCCTTTCCAAATACTGAAAATGGATCGTCGTCGTGGCAACATCGTTGTCTCGCGCCGTGCCATCCTCGAGGAAAGCCGCGCGGAACAGCGTGCCGAAGTGATCGGCAACCTGACCGAAGGCGTGGCCGTCGACGGTGTCGTCAAGAACATCACCGAATACGGGGCCTTCGTGGATCTGGGTGGTGTCGATGGCCTGCTGCACGTCACAGACATGGCATGGCGTCGTGTGAACCACCCGTCGGAAATCCTGTCGATTGGCGAGACCGTCAAGGTTCAGGTCATCAAGATCAACAAGGAGACCCACCGCATCAGCCTGGGCATGAAGCAGCTGCAGGAAGATCCGTGGGATCTGGTTGCGGCCAAGTTCCCGCTCGGTTCGGTGCACAAAGGCCGCGTGACCAACATCACCGACTACGGCGCCTTTGTGGAACTGGAGCCGGGTGTTGAAGGCCTGGTGCACGTCTCCGAAATGTCCTGGACCAAGAAGAACGTACATCCGGGCAAGATCGTGTCCACGTCGCAGGAAGTTGACGTGATGGTGCTTGAGATTGACGGCACCAAGCGTCGCGTGTCGCTGGGTCTGAAACAGACCATGCGCAACCCTTGGGAAGTGTTTGCAGAAACCCACCCCGAGGGCACCGAGGTCGAAGGCGAAGTCAAGAACATCACCGAATTCGGTCTGTTCATTGGCCTCGAAGGCGACATCGACGGCATGGTTCACCTGTCCGACCTCTCGTGGGACGAGCGTGGCGAGGATGCGATCCAGAACTACCGCAAGGGCGATATGGTTTCGGCCGTCGTCTCGGAAGTGGATGTCGAAAAAGAGCGCATTTCGCTGTCGATCAAGGCCCTGGGCGGTGACAAGTTCGCCGAAGCCGTGGGCGGCGTGAAGCGTGGCTCCATCATTACGGTCGAAGTGACCGCGATCGAAGATGGTGGTATCGAAGTCGTCTACGAAGGCATGAAATCGTTCATCCGTAGGTCCGACCTCAGCCGCGACCGCGCCGAACAGCGCCCCGAGCGTTTCAATGTCGGCGACAAGGTTGACGTGCGTGTCACCAATGTGGACAGCAAAACCCGCCGTCTGGGTCTGTCGATCAAGGCACGCGAAATTGCCGAGGAGAAAGAAGCGGTGGAGCAGTATGGCTCGTCAGACTCCGGGGCATCGCTGGGCGATATCCTTGGTGCAGCGCTGAAAGGCGACGACTGAGTTCAAACCTGATTGCAGGTGAAGAATGCACCCCGCGGCGGTCACGCCGCGGGGTTTCTTTTTTGGGATTTCAATCTCTGTTGACGCTGGTTCTGCCGCGGCACTTCGTTCGTCAGGCTGGAACACCGCCGGTAACGCCTGAGGGCACCGAATCGGTACGCAGCCTTTTCGGTGTGCAGGCTTCTGATGGATCACATAGGTCAGTTGAACTGCCGCGCTGTGGACAAAGCAGGCGCGAATACTCGAACTTATGCCCAAAAAAACCTCGCATAGCCAAAGAGTTGTGGTTTCTCAATTGAGAGTTTGTTCTTATAGTTTCTCAGTGATCGAAAAAATTTAAGCGCTGCCACGGGGAGGGGCCCAGACGATGATCCGGTCCGAGTTGATACAAAAGATTGCCGATGAGAACCCACACCTTTACCAGCGCGACGTTGAGAGAATCGTGAACACCGTTTTCGAAGAAGTCACCGGAGCGATGGCGCGCGGCGACCGGGTTGAGTTGCGCGGCTTTGGCGCCTTCTCAGTGAAAAAGCGCGATGCACGGGTTGGTCGCAATCCACGGACCGGTGAGACTGTGCAAGTCGAAGAGAAACATGTTCCGTTTTTCAAAACGGGAAAACTGCTGCGAGATCGACTGAACGGAAAGTAATCCGACATGATGCGATACATTCGCTACGCCATTCTGGCTTTGGTCGCCATTTGCCTTGTCTCTGTGTCGATGGCGAACCGCGGCGTTGTAACCCTCAAACTTCTGCCCGAGGCCCTGGCCGAGCTCTTTGCCTACAATCTCGAAATCTCTTTGCCGCTATTTGTAGTGGTGCTGGGTGGTGTTGCGATTGGCGTGATAGTCGGGTTCATCTGGGAATGGCTGCGCGAGCACAAGCATCGCAAAGAGGCCAGCGACCAGGCCCGTGAAGCACGCAAGTTGTCGCGTGAGGTTACGCGGCTGAAAGAGGACAAACACAAGGGCAAGGACGAAGTTCTGGCCATCCTCGACGAGGCAGGCTGACACGCGCATGCCGACCGGCGTCAAAGTCAAACTCTGCGGACTGACGGAAAGCGCAGATGTACCGGCAGCGATTCACGCGGGTGCCTCTTATGTCGGGTTCGTGTTCTTTCCGAAATCGCCGCGCCACTTGGCATTGCAGGATGCGGCATTCATGGCGCAGTCCGTTCCTGTTGGGATCTGCAAAGTCGCTTTGGTGGTGAACCCGGAGGATTCGGATCTGAACCACCTGCTTGATGCGGTGCCCATCGATATGTTGCAGCTTCATGGTGACGAAAGCCCGGATCGTGTGGCTCAGATCCAGGATACCTATGGCCTACCGGTGATGAAAGCGGTGGGAGTAGCGGACGAAACCGATCTGCCGCGCCTCGAAGATCACTTGCGGGTGGCGGATCAGGTGTTGGTGGATGCCAAGCCACCGCGTGACGCCGCGCTTCCGGGTGGGAATGGGCTGTCTTTTGACTGGCGCCTGATCGCTGGGCGACGCTGGGCGGTGCCTTGGATGCTGGCGGGTGGCCTGACACCGGAAAACGTTGCCGAGGCGATTGCGTTGACGGGTGCGACACAGGTCGATGTGTCGACCGGCATCGAGCGCGCGCCGGGATTGAAGGACGCGGACAAGATGCGTGCCTTTGTGGCTGCTGCAAAAAGTTGAATTTTTCCAGCTTGCCCCAGAAAAACCACATTTGGGCCTATCCGTTGCCCCATTTGCGTCGGAAATGACACAAAGACGGCCCCAATCCGCCGCAAGTGTGGAGGGGTACGCGAAGCGCCGGTAGAGCGCGGCAGGTGGGCGACAGGCGGAATCCGAAAACATGGGGACCGCAGATGACAAAAGAGACGGCACAAACGAACCAACGGCTGGAAACAAGCGGCTTGGCGCCCGAGCCGGAGATGATCGTACGCGCGCTTTTGGCCGAAGCGGAACCTGCTGGGTCGCAACCTGTGCAGTCCTCCATGACAGAGTCTCAGAACGAAGACGACGAAACAACCGAACGCGGCACCGGTTTGCTTGCACGAGTTGCAGGATATCGTCCGACGCCGTCCCTGCTGGGATGGTTGATTGCGGCGCTGTTCCTTGTGGCTTTGCCCGGGTTGGTTCTGGGTGTCGCCTTGCTTCTCCTGGCGACCGTTGCTGTCGCGTACTTCACGCTGGGACATGACCGTTTTGCCGAGCAGTTGAGCGCTTTCTACAGCCGTCTGGAAATGCACAGCCCCAACAGTGCCGGGCGTTTGCGTGAGATACATGATCGCGCATCTCATAGGTTGTCCCGCATCGTGCCGGAAAAACTGGCATTTGAAATGGGCCTTCCGGATCCGGACCCGGCACCGATGCACCCCAAGTTGGCGCAGGATCCCTTCGAACGTCTTGCCCGGGACGCTGCAAACGCCGATCTTCACGCGTAATCACCCGATTTCGACTGGAAATCGCCGTCATCCTGCCCTATCGACCCGGAGTGACCCGGTGGACAAGAGGCGGCGCAGATGAACGACCTATTCAATTCCTTCATGACCGGTCCGGACGAAAACGGCCGGTTCGGGCAGTTTGGCGGCCGGTTTGTCAGCGAGACGCTGATGCCGTTGATCCTTTCGCTGGAAGAAGAATACGAAAAGGCCAAAACCGACGAGAGTTTTTGGGCCGAAATGCACGACCTCTGGACTCACTACGTCGGGCGTCCGAGCCCGCTCTATTTCGCGGAGCGTCTGACCGAACATCTGGGCGGGGCCAAGATTTACCTCAAGCGCGACGAGCTCAACCACACCGGCGCGCACAAGATCAACAATGTGCTGGGTCAGATTATTCTGGCGCGCCGCATGGGCAAGACCCGGATCATTGCCGAGACCGGAGCCGGACAGCACGGTGTCGCAACGGCGACGGTCTGCGCGAAGTTTGGTCTGAAATGCGTGGTTTACATGGGCTCGCATGACGTGGAGCGTCAGGCGCCAAACGTGTTCCGGATGCGTTTGCTGGGGGCGGAAGTGATCCCGGTGACATCGGGACGTGGCACCCTGAAGGACGCCATGAACGATGCGCTGCGCGACTGGGTGACCAATGTGCGCGATACGTTTTACTGCATCGGAACGGTGGCGGGCCCGCATCCCTATCCCGCCATGGTGCGCGACTTCCAAAGCATTATCGGCAAGGAAGCCAAAGAGCAGATGATGAAGGCCGAAGGCCGCCTGCCCGACACGATCATCGCTGCCATTGGCGGTGGGTCGAATGCGATGGGCTTGTTCTATCCGTTCCTCGACGACAACGACGTCAACATCATTGGCGTCGAAGCCGGCGGCAAAGGCGTGAATGAAAAGATGGAGCATTGCGCTTCGCTGACGGGTGGTCGCCCCGGTGTGCTGCATGGCAACCGCACTTACCTTTTGCAGGACGAAGACGGGCAAATCCTCGAAGGTTTCTCAATTTCCGCGGGACTGGATTATCCCGGTATCGGACCGGAACATGCCTGGCTGCACGACATCGGTCGGGCGCAATACGTGTCCATAACCGATGTCGAAGCGCTGGAGGCCTTCCAGCTGTGCTGCACCAAGGAAGGGATCATCCCGGCGCTTGAGCCGTCGCACGCATTGGCGCATGTGATGAAGATCGCACCGGACCTGCCTGCGGATCATTTGATCTGCATGAACATGTGCGGTCGCGGGGACAAAGATATCTTCACTGTCGCACGTGCCCTTGGGTTTGACATGGGCGAAGGCGACTAGGTCGCCGCATCACGCTTGATCCACGCGCGCATCCTAAACTTACGTTTAGGGTGATTTTTCCGGCGTTTGGAAATGCCATCCTAAGCCTCTGTTCAATGGAGAGCTTGGAAAAACTGTGCTTTTCGGAGTGACGTACCGACTTCAGCGGTGCGTTTGCTCAGGAAAGGACTACATCATGCAGAAGATTTTCGTGTCACTGTTGCCGTGCGCGATGGGCTTCTCTGCGGCGGCGCCCGCTGCATTGGATGCCGAAGCGCGGGAACCGCAAGGTATCGCAGTGTCGGACGCCTATGTCGTCGCAAACTGGTGGGGGCAAGATCGCGACGATGATGACGAAAAAGGGTCCGGCTGGCGCGGTTACGACGACGCAGACAGGGACCGCGACCGGGATGACTACGACGACCATAATGACGGAGAGACCTATGACGACGACTGATCTTCGTTCAATTGCGTGCTTCGGCCATGGAGCGTGACACCTTGATCACGCTGACGAACTCCCGGCCAGATCCGAGCCGAGGTGGCAGGTGATGCGGCTGCTACGCGCACTGCTGGTTCTGTTGACGGTGTTGTGTTTCGCGCCGCTCCCTGCCTTTGCCAATCGCGTTGAAGACAGCATTGTCTCGCAACTGCGCGCACAAGGGTTCACTCAGATCGAGGTCAGCCGAACCCTTCTGGGTCGGGCCCGGGTGCGGGCGCAAAGCCAGACCCTCGACCGCGAAATCATTTTCAACCCGGTGACGGGTGCAATATTGCGCGACTACACCACTGAACGCGGTCGCGGCGGTGGAGGCTACGGGTTGGTCGACCCCGCCCGCGGTGGCGACTCTGCCGGGGCCGAGCAGGGCGGATTTCACGGCGACGACGGCGATGGTGACTCCGACGGTGACGGTGACGGCGATGGGGACGGCGGTGATGATTAAGTCCCCGGCCGGACTATCGCGCCTTCTCACCAACCGGGCGCTGCTTGTGGTGCTGCTGATCGTCCAGATCCTGAGCGCGTCATTCTTCATCTACGACATCCTTGTCACGCTATTGCAGCTGCCTGTCGCCCCCATCAGTTGGGCGATCTACGAGCTGATCGAAATTGGTGCGGCGCTGGGGCTGATCTTCGGTGTGATCTTCAGCACGATCGCCTTGCGGAAATCGTTGCGCGACGCTGCACGGATGAAGTCCAAGATGCGAGCGGCGTCCGGGGCGTTTATGGAGTTGCTGGAGGACAGTTTTGATGATTGGGGCCTGACGCCCGCAGAACGCGATGTGGCCCTGTTCGCGATCAAGGGCATGACCACAACCGAAATTGCGCAGCTTCGCGCAACGTCCGAAGGCACGGTCAAGGCGCAGACCAATGCGATTTACCGAAAGGCAGGGGTCTCAAGCCGCCCGCAATTGTTGGGCGTCTTTATCGATGATCTCATGGCTGGCGATCTCACAGAGACCGCCCGGGCCGAAGATCATGCGTCGTGATCTGCGTGGTCTTTCAGAATGTGGAGCGGAACGATTTCCAGTGCGCGCTGGTGCGTTGCAGATAGGTCCACTTGCGGCGCGCATCCTTCTTCATGCGCCTGAAGAAAGCGGCTGGCGCACAGGCACCACCGGTCTCCGGGGTTCAGACCGGGAAACCGGAATTCGGGGCGGGGCGTGCTGAGATCGTTGCCGACGTATTTTGAGTAAGCCAGGAACTCCGCGGTGAGAACACAGCAAACAGTGTGACTGCCCTGATCAGCGGCACATGTGTTGCAATGCCCGTCGCGAAAGAAGCCTGTTTTGGGGTCGTGCGAACAAGCTGTCAGAGCTTCTCCGAGCACGTTGACACTTTCATCCGGTTCCATAATGCACCTTTCCCTCAGAGATTTGCGACGATCTTCCGGAACATTTCAATGTTGCCTGCGTTGACACCGCGGTCGCGAAATTGCCGGTCTGCCGCGGTGACCACAATCACGACACCCTTCGCCTGATTGATATAGAGGTACTGGCCGTAAACGCCACGCCCCATAAACTCACCCGGTTCTGCCCCGACCGGGATCCACCATTGATAGCCGTACCCGATCTTACCGGGCTCTGTTGGCGCGGTCGCGGTGGTCGAGGCTTCAATCCAATCCGCGGGCACGACCTGTTGATCGCCGTAAGTTCCGTTTTGAAGGATCATCTGCCCGAACCTGGCATAGTCGCGGGTGGTGAAGTTTAAACCGCCCAGCACAAAGGCCACGCCCGCCCCATCAGTGATGTAATAGCCGTCCCATTCCTGCCCCAGCGGCTCGATGATTTTGTCGGACAGCAGTTCGGCGATGCTTCTGCCCGTCGCACCACGGATGACCATGCTCAGAACATGTGTATCGATGGAGACATACTGCCACTCGGCACCGGGTGCTTCGAAGGTCTCTGTGAAGCTGGCGGAAAAATCGTCGAGCGTGCCGCCGAGCGCTATGACGCGGCCCATCCGGTTGATGTCTGAATTTGGGTCGAAATAGTCTTCGTCAAAAACCACGCCGCTCGCCATGTTGAGGATGTTGCGAATACTGGCCCCTTCATAGGCGCTGCCGCGCAATTGCGGCGCATACTTCGTGACGGGATCGTCGATGCTGTCGATCGCGCCTTCGTCCAGCAGGACACCGAACAACGCCGAGAGATAGGATTTTGCGATGGACCAGGAGATCCGACGATCTTCTGCTCCTGTGCCCAGAAAGTACTCTTCGTGCCGTATCTCGCCGTCCTGCATAACCAGCAGAGAGGTAAGGGACCGGTCCTCCGCCCACTGTGCGGTGTCTGGTGGCAGGGTTGCCGCCGATCCATAAGGAAGGACGCTCGTCTGGCCTGAACCGCGATCCACGGTGGTGCTCAGGAAAGCGCGGTCCATGTTCGAGAAATTCTCTACGATGGATTGCTCGGAAAAGAGGGAATTCACGGCCATCAGCCGCTTGATTTCTTCGCGCTTCCAAATACCGACGACAAGGGCAGCCAGAGCCAAGGCGAGCAAAGTGCGAAGGAGCCACTTCAAAGCTGTGCGCATCGTATCCTCCAATGAGGCAGGCGAACCCTCATTACCGGTTTGCCCCATAATTCATATGACATAGAGATCAGGGCGCAGACCATGAGATCCAGCGCCCATGGAAATCTGCGCGTCCCAGCGCGATGTGGTGATCCCCGGGCCAAAGCCGCAGGTCCAGCCGCGCGCCCGAGGCGCCGCCATCGTTTTCCATCCTCAGCCATGCCAAGGGCGCCTCTTCGCTGGCCTGTTCACCGGCCGCTTCGATCAGGGCGGCGCCTCGGGCCTGCGCGGCGTCCGGAAAGTACTGCCAGGCGATGGTGTGGTAGATCAAATGCAGATGGCCTGGCCGTGGAGTCTTCAATCGATCGGCAAGCCAGTCGATCGCATCGGCTTTGTCGACGGCTGCGGCATGGGCGGCAATGGCAGCGCGGGTCAGCTCAATACGGTGTGGTTGGTCGGGCCAAAGATAGCTGTATAAGCGCAAAGTGTGGTCCGGATCCTGTATATCGAGCGGGTTCAGGTCTACGCCGCGGCGTTCGGCAATCTGGATATCTGACACAGGGGGGTGCGCGCCGTCCCAATCGGGCGTCAGCTTCAGCACTGCGTCCTCCGGCCCATAGGTTTTTCCACCCACCGAAAGGGCAAACTGGTCCCACATCAGGTTCAGCCCGGCACTTGCCCCCAGCTCTGATGTAACAAACGGCAATGGGTGCCGCTGTCCAATCCATTGTGCCGCTGCGATCAGGGCGGCGGCGCGGCGCACCTCGTTGGTTTGCGGGGCATTCTGCACCCACGCGGTCAGGAAGTCGGCATGCCGTTCCATCGCCGCGTGAACGGCATCGCGCAAGGCATCGTTGTCTGAGACGTTGGGCGGGTAGACAGTGGCCAGTTCCACGTCCTGGCCAGACCGGACAAGCGCATGCAGCCCGCCTGCGATCCGCAGAGGGAGCGAGGCGCCGTTGGGGGTAAGGTCCCCCGGCCAGTTTGCGCAGAGCTGCCCGAAGGTGGTGTCGCGCGGCCACGTATTGGCCAGAACCATGCAAAGCTGCCCCATGAAGGGCGAGCCGAGATTGGTGCAGGCGCGCGCCTGGTGGCGAAAGGCGTCTTCGAGTGTCATCTGAAGCGGTCCACAAGCTTCTGAAAGGGGGTGCGGTCATCTTCTTCGACGACCGGTGCGGGGTCGTTTGCAGGTTTTGGTGCCGGTTTGGTGGTGGATGACCGCGGTGGCGCAGTCCGCAACGACACAGCGTTCATGAACTTGTCCGTGTGCCCGTCTGCCAGAGCGGGGGCGCCCTCGGACACGCCTTGCAACACATCGCCCAGCCAACTCGCGTCTGCCTGCGCAAAATCGTGCAGAACATAGCCGGGCACGGCTTCTTTCCGACCAGGATGACCAATTCCGAGCCGGACCCTCTGATAGGTGTCGCCAATATGCCCGTGCACGGATCGCAATCCATTGTGTCCCGCGTGGCCACCGCCGCGTTTGACCCGTACTTTACCGGGTGCCAGGTCCAGCTCGTCCTGAAAGACGGTCACATCCTCAGGGGCCAGTTTGTAAAACCGCATCGCTTCTCCAACGGCCTGGCCAGATCTGTTCATAAAGGTCTCCGGCTTGAGCATCAGTACCTTCTCACCGCCCAGCCGGCCTTCGCTGATCTGGCCCTGAAACTTGGATCGCCATGGGCTGAACCCATGTTCATCGACGATCCGATCCACGGCCATGAAGCCAATATTGTGACGGTGGCGCGCATACTTGGCGCCCGGATTGCCTAATCCGACAAAGAGTTGCATCACAAGGCCTCGTCCTTGGGGTCTTCGAAGACTACATGCCCGTAAATGTCCGAAAACGCCAGCGAGGTGGCCAAATGTATCTCACGATGAATAGGTTCAAGGTTCACAAAGAGGCGACCGCCGAGTTCGAGGCGCTCTGGATGAATCGCGACAGCCATCTGGACCGCGTTCCGGGATACAAGGCATTCGAACTCATGCGCGGCCCTGAGGCGTCGGATCATGTGGTCTATGCGTCTCATACGACCTGGGAAAGCAAGCAGGCTTTCGAGGATTGGACCCGATCCGAGGCGTTTCGCGCTGCGCATAAAGGGGCCGGAGGCAGCAAGCATTTGTACCTTGAGCCGCCGGTCTTGGAGATTTTCGAAACGGTTGCCTCTGACGCAACATGAGTGGGCGCGCGAAGCGGGGCCAGTACCTGCTCACTTTGGTCTGAAAGCCAGCAAAAAAAAGCGGGGCACATGGCCCCGCTTTTCGAAATGATCGGCGCGCCGATCTTACTCTTCTGCGTCTGTTTCTTCTGTTTCGACGGCTTCTTCTTCGGTGCTGGCGTCCTCGTCTTCGTTGTCGGAAGACCGCAGGCCCGACGGTGCCGAGATGTTTGCAATCACAAAGTCACGGTCGATGGTCGGTTTCGATCCTGCAGGCAGATCGATGGACGAAATGGTGATTGTGTCACCAACATTCAGGCCGGTCACGTCCGCGACCAGTTTCTCGGGGATATCCCCGGCGGTCACGATCAATTCGACCTCTGGGCGCACAACGGTCAGAACGCCGCCGCGTTTCAGCCCGGGGGCTTCTGCCTCGTTCACAAACTCAACCGGAATGAACAGGTTGATCTTCGTGGTTCTGCGCAGGCGCATGAAGTCCACGTGCCGGGGCAGGTCCTTGACGACGTCGCGCTGCACATCGCGGCAGATCACACGCACATCGTCGTGGCCATCAACCTTCAGGTTAAACAGGGTGGATTTGAACCGACCCTGCTTCAGGCGCTTCAGCAGCGCGTTGAAAGGGATATTGATCGGCAGCGGATCTGTGTCGCCACCAAATACAATGCCCGGAACCAAACCATCGCGGCGTGCCTGACGAGCGGCGCCCTTGCCTGTCCCCATCCGTTCCAGAGCTTCGAGATCAGGAATCTCTCCAGCCATGTCTATTCTCCAATGTACGGGCGGGGCTCCTCCAAGGCTGTAGCCCCGCGTGAAGCCGCGCATATAGACCAGTCTTTGCGGCTTGAAAAGAGCTTTTGCTGGACGTTGTTCATGGGCTGTGTCACAGCCTCGTGCATGGGCTTGAGAGAGGATCTGAGAGTCAGCCGTGCGCCCGCGGCGGGCTTTGTCGCAATGGGCATGGTCTGGGCGGCTTTTGCAGCCCAGGTCCCGGTGCTCAAAGCACAGATTAACGCAAGCGATGCGGCGTTCGGGCTCAGCTTTCTTGTCTCATCCATCGGATCGATGATGGCGATGTGGTTGTCTCCAAAGGCAGACCGCTGGTTTGGCGCTTTGTCATTGGCGGTGGCAAGCGCAGCGATGGGGGCGTGCTTTGTGATCCCGGCGATGGCGCCTTCGCTGGTGGCCTTCACGTTTGGGATGTTTCTTGCCAGTGCAGCATCCGGCGTTCTGGATGTTCTGATGAACGCGCGCATTTCTGAAATCGAAGCGGAAACACGACGCCCGCTGATGAATCTCAACCATGCAATCTTTTCCTTTGGGTACGCCGCCTGTGCCTTGGCCACCGGTTTCGCACGCGAAGCAGGGTGGGGGCCTGTGCCGATCTTTGTCGCTGTGGCGGTGGTGGTGGGCCTGCTGAGCCTTTCGATGCGGCAGCCTCACAGTCAGGTGGCCGGGTCAGCACATGTGGTGACATCGGGTGGCGGTTTGTTCGTCTGGTTGGGCGGCATCATCGTTCTGGTTGCGTTTTTTAGTGAACAGGCCGTCGAAGGATGGTCCGCCTTGCAACTTGAGCGGACCTTGGGAGGCGATGCCGCCGCAGGCGCGATGGGGCCCGCGATTCTGGGCCTGACCATGGGGTTCGGTCGGCTTTTCGGTCAGGCATTGGCGTCCCGCGTCGCTGATACATTGATGATTGCGCTGGCCTGCCTGATTTCTGCGGCGGGCCTGACGCTTGCGGCTTTCGCATCAACCCTGCTTTTTGCCTATCTGGGGTTCGGTCTCATGGGGCTGGGCATATCGGTTGTGGTCCCGCTGGCAATGGCTCTGGTTGGGAGAATGGTTCGGCCAGAGCGACGCGTTGCGGCCCTCGGGCAGGCAACCGTGATCGGATACATCGCCTTTTTCGCCGGTCCCGCCGTGATGGGCATAACCTCCGATCTCTATGGCCTGCCCGTTGCCTTTTTGCTGGTCGCCGTTGTTCTGGTGCTTGTGGCGTTGCTGGTGGTGCCTCTGATGGCCCGTCAGATCGCCTCAGCGGAACGCGGTGGCAAGATGTCCGCCGGCATCCATTAGCTTATCATAAAGCGCAAACTCCTGCGCGCGCTTGGCCCGCAGGCGCGCCCGTATGGCCGGATCGAGCGGCGCGTCCCGTTTGGGCGAGACATTGCGTTGCTCGATCTTGATCGGCTCACCAAAGCGATTGTCCAGAAAGCGCTGAAAAAGGGGCTGTGCTTCGTACGCAAACAGATGATGCAGTAGGAGTTTCCCACGTCCGGACATGAGCATGTTCCACTGGCTTCCGATGTCGGCATACGGCGGCGGGTCGTCGCGGAGCACATCCGTCACGAACTCATCAAAACTCATGCCATGCGTGCCTTTGCTATCGCCCGCGCGCATCTCGCGCATGCGATAGCGATACCAGCTGCGAATCTGTTCCTCCGGTTCCCGCATCACGGCGATCCGGTCGGGCCGAAGGTCAAAGGTGTCCAGCAGGAACGGGGCGATCTTGTTGTGAAACCGCCTGGCTGTCATGTGTTTGCGTTGCTTGATGAACAAGATGTCCGCCCGGGGCCGCAGCGCCATTTCCACTGCTGTGGACCCGGTCTTGGGCACGGCGATGAAGGCGAGGGTCTGAGGCGAGCACACCAGCATGCGCCGGGTGTACCGCAGCGCTACTACTGTTGCCAGTTGCCTTCGAAATCGGAGGGCACAAGCAGGTTATGGCGTCCCAGATTGGCCACATTTGTTTCGCCGCAAAGCGCCATGGTGGTGTCGAGTTCTTTGTGAATGACATCCAGCGCCGTGGTTACCCCTTTCTCGCCCATCGCGCCCAGCCCGTAGACGAACGCGCGGCCGACATAGGTGCCTTTGGCCCCGAGTGCCAAGGCTTTCAGAACGTCCTGGCCAGAACGTATGCCGCTGTCGAGATGCACTTCGACATCTCCGCCGACTGCATCCATGATCTGGGGCAGCATGCGAATTGAGCTGAGCGCGCCGTCCAGCTGTCGCCCGCCGTGGTTCGATACGACAATGGCATCCGCGCCCAGCTTGGCCGCCATTTTTGCGTCATCCGCGTCCAGAATGCCCTTCAGAATGACCTTGCCGCCCCACATCTCCATCAGCTGCTCGACCTTTTTCCAGTCAAGGGCGGGATCGAATTGCTCGGCGGTCCATGCGCCCAGTTGTGATGTGTCCGAGATGCCTTGAACGTGGCCAACGATGTTGCCGAAGTTCCGGCGCTTCGCGCCGAGCATCTCGATCCCCCATGACCACTTGGTCATCAGGTTTGCAATTGTCTTTGCTGTCAGCTTGGGCGGGGCGGAGAGCCCGTTCTTGAGGTCCTTGTGCCGTTGGCCCAGAATCTGAAGGTCGAGCGTGATGACAAGCGCCGAACAGTTCGCATCTTTGGCGCGTTGGATCAGCCGGCTGACATAATCGGTGTCTTTCATCGTGTAGAGCTGGAACCAGAAGGAGGCATTGGTAAATTCCGCCACTTCTTCGATCGAGTTGATTGACATGGTCGACAAGGTGAATGGCACGCCAAAGTCTTTGGCAGCACGCGCCGCTTTCATCTCTCCATCGGCATGCTGCATGCCCGTCAGCCCGACCGGGGCCAACGCGACGGGCATTGCAACATCCTGGCCGATCATCTGTGCGGCGGTGCTGCGCCCGGTCATATCGACGGCCACGCGCTGACGCAGGCGGATTTTCTCAAAGTCAGAGCTGTTCTCGTGGAAGGTCTGTTCCGTCCAACTTCCGCTTTCGGCGTAGTCAAAAAACATGCGCGGGACGCGACGCTCATAGATGCGCTTCAGATCGTCGATGTTCGTAATGACCGGCATGGGTGTCAGTTCCTCGAAAATTGGTGCGTTTTTCTTACCGATCCGTCGATTGTCGTGCAACGCGGCAATTCAGCCTCGTCTGATCTTGAATAATACGATGTCGTACTATATATAGTTCGAAATCGTACCAAAAGGAGATCTAAATGACCCTCTCGCGACGCAAAACCCTGGCTCTTGTTGGGGGCGGCGCCATCGTTGCTGCCACAGGCGCCTTTGGCTACAGCGTGACCCGACCCCCCATAACGGCAACCGTGCCCTGGCAAAGGGCGGGCCAATACGAAGATCCCCGCATGCGGGCGCTCAGCTGGGCAATCCTGGCGCCCAATCCACACAACAGGCAGCCGTGGATGGTGGATTTGTCACAAAAGGATCAGGCAATTCTGCATGTCGACACGAATAGGCTGCTGCCACACACCGACCCCTTCAGCCGCCAGATCACCATTGGCCTCGGCTGTTTTCTCGAAGTGCTGGCGCTTGCCGCAGCACAGGACGGATTTGACGTGCGTTTTGAGCTTTTCCCGGAAGGAGCGGATACCGAGGTGTTGGATGGCCGACCCGTGGCGATCATTCACTTTGCGAAAGGCAACGCACTGCCCGAACCTGCGCTTTTTGATCAGGTTCTGTACCGCCGATCCCTGAAAGAGCCCTACGATATGAACCAGCCCGTTGCGACCGAAACGCTAGACGCGCTGCAGGCCGCCGTGACGCGCGGCAGCCAAGTCGCATCAACGAACGCCGACGCTGGTGTTCAGGCGTTGCGGGACCTGACGGCGAACGCGTTCGAGATCGAGTTCGAAACACCGCGGACCTATCGCGAAAGCGTCGAGTTGTTCCGGATCGGACGCCGCGAAATCGACGCGAACCCGGACGGCATCGATCTGGGCGGGCCAATGTTTGAAACCTTGCATCGCATTGGACTGTTTACGCGCGAGGGCTCGTTGGATCAGGACAGTCTTGGTTACCGGTCCGGACTGGACATGGTGACCTCTACAGCACGGACCGGCATGGCCTATGTCTGGATCAACACACAAGGAAACAGCCGAGCGGAACAAATCATGGCTGGCAGGGACTGGGTTCGTCTCAACCTGGCCGCGACGGCCATGGGGCTGGGCGTACAACCGATGAGCCAGGCGCTGCAGGAGTTTCCTGAAATGGCGGACCTCTACAATCAAGCCCACGAAATACTGGCACCCGACGGCGGTACTGTGCAAATGTTGGGGCGGTTGGGGTACGGGCCAGAGGTTGGTCAAAGCCCGCGCTGGCCACTAGAGGAGAAGCTGCGACAAACCTGATGCCAGACATTGATCCTGCGACCCTTTTCCGCGTCTTCAACGAAATCGGAATCATCGAGCAACTGAGCCGGGCCCGCCTGGAAACCAAGTTGCCCGATGGTCTGATTGCGCCGCATTTTGCCGTGCTCAACCACCTGACCCGCGTCGCAGACGGTCAGACACCGGTTGACATGGCGCGTGCTTTTCAGGTGCCCAAGACCTCCATGACCCATACGCTGTCGGGTCTGGAGCGGCGCGGACTGGTCACGATGAAGCCCAACCCGGAAGACGGACGCAGCAAACGGGTTTGGCTGACAAATTCGGGACGTGCCCTGCGCAACGACGTGATCCACGCGCTCGCGCCGGAGTTTGATCATTTGCTCAAGTCGTTCGACGCCGCCCGACTGCTCGCAATGCTGCCGGTTCTGACGGAGCTCCGCATCCTTTTGGACGAAGCCCGCAACGAACCGGCCGAGCCCGCCGAAACCAAAGTGCGCGCACCGGCCGATTTCATATGACTTCAGCGCCAATGTATTTCGACGACTTTCCCGTCGGCTGGACGCACGAGACCGAGGCGCGCGAGGTGCCCTTGGACTCGATCATCGAATTCGCGCGCCAATGGGATCCGCAGCCTTTTCACATCGATCCCGAAGGTGCCAAATCTTCGGCGTTCGGCGGGATCATCGCCAGCGGCTGGCACACTTTGGTCCTGAGCTTTCTCATGTGGTATCAAACCGGCCTCTGGGCCGAAGCGTCGATGGGATCGCCGGGGATGGACAACATCCGCTGGCTCAAGCCGGTCTGGCCGGGCGATCATCTGCGCACACGCTTGACCGTATTGGAAAGTCAGGCTTCTCGCTCGCGCCCCGATCGCGGGCGCATCCGAATTCTCAACGAGATCTTCAATCAGAACGACGAATTGGTCGCCGAGTATACTGGCATTCAAATCCTAAGGAGACGGTCTTAGCTGGCGATGACCGTCATCTTAGCGTTAGGGCAAGCTCAACTGACTTGTACGCCCCCCGTCCACGGTCCAGATCTGTCCAGTCACGAAACTGGCTTCATCTGACACAAGCCATGCGGCAAGCCCCGCGATTTCTTCGGGGATTCCGGTCCGTCCAACGGGATGAATCCGCCCAAGCGACGCCTTAAACTCCGCCGGCTCCCCAAGGCTTTCGATAAAGGCGGTGTTCAGATCCGTATCGATCCAGCCGGGGGCAATGGCGTTGCATCTGACACCGTCCGGCCCGTGATCGACCGCGATCGCCCGCGTGAGTGCGTGAAGCCCGCCCTTCGAGGCGCAATAAGCGGGGTGGCGCGGGTTTGATCCCAGCCCTTCAATCGATCCGATGTTCACGATGCTGCCGCTTTGCCGGATCAACCACGGCAAAGCATGTTTGATCAGTAGGAAGGGAACGGTGAGGTTGATCTGAAGTGTATTCGCCCAATCGTCGGCACTGGTTTCGAGTGCGGTGCCTTCGGTCATCATCCCGGCGTTGTTCACAAGAATATCGAGCCGACCGGCTTTGTTGGTGACCTCGGCGATCACATGTTTGGGTTCATCCGGGTTCAAGAAGTCAGCTCGAACCCATTCATTCTGCGGATCTTCACCGCGCTGCGCGGTGAAGACTCTGACGCCGCTGGTTGCGAGCTTCTTTGCGATGGCTGCACCGATTCCGCTACGCCCGCCCGTGACCAATGCGACTTTGCCAGACCATTCCGTCATTGCACCGGCTTTCCACCATTGGCTTCGATCAGGGCGCCGCAAAGGTAACGCGCGGCGTCGGAGGCCAGAAAGACCACAATGTCCGCGATATCCTCGGGTTCAGCAATACGTCCCAAAGGGACAGAAGCATTGAGCTCGGCAATCGCCTTGTCCGGGTCCAGCCCGCGTGTGGCAAAGCCTGTACGGATCATCGGCGTGTTCACCTCATTCGGGCATACCGCGTTCACGCGTATGTTCTGATGCGCGTGATCCATTCCAAGGCACTGGGTCAAGGATGCGACGGCGGCCTTTGACATCACGTAGACAGGGTGCTTGGGGCCGGGATGAACGCCCCAGCAGGAGGCGATGTTGACGATGGCGCCGCCGCCCTGCGCATCCATAATCGGGATCGCCGCGCGGCAGAGGCGAAAAGGCGCTTCGACATTGATGGCCATCGATTTTGCGAAATCGTCGTCAGTTGCCTCTGTGATCGCGCCGCGCGTGATGATCCCGGCGTTGTTGACCAGAATGTCCAACCGCCCCAACTGATCGCATGCACGCTGAGGCAGGCTGTCGCAAAAGGCAGGGTCGGAAAGATCGCCGGATATCGATATGTCGGCGTCGCATGGCTTCATGTCGACCCCGGCGACCGTTGCGCCTTCGCTTTGCAGCGCAGCAACGATCGCTTGACCGATGCCGCCCGCAGCTCCGGTCACAAGAGCGTTTGCGTCTTTGAGAGAACCCATCGCGCCGTGCCTCCTCCAATGCACCGAATCTTGGCGAAGAATTACCGTCCGTCCTGCAGGAAACCGACGCCGCGACGGCAACAGAGCGACACGCCGGTCCTGTGACCGACGTGCAGCCATTTGTTGATCGCGCGTCCTCAGTCCGAGTCTTTGATTGGGTTCGGTCCGGAATAGGTCCAGCGATAGGCGGGGGGTGTGGGCCCTTTGTTGCGGCCCCCCTGATTCATCTGCTCCCATGCATGGGCGATGATGCCAACGGAGCGCGAAAGGCAAAAAAGCCCTCGCGCCAATGGCGCCGCAAATCCCAGTTCGGCGTAGATCACAGCGGTTGCGCCATCGATGTTCATTGGCACCGGCTTGCCCTTCCGGGACGACAGTGTTTCCTGAACCGTGCGTCCAATCATGGCGAAGCGCCCGCTTACGGTGCCGGCTTCGGCCGCTGCCTCCACGCGTTCCAGCAGTCTGGGGGCACGCGGATCCTCGGGTTTGTGAAAACGATGCCCAAACCCTGGAATGAACTCGGAGTGTTCGGTCTGCCAATGGTCGATCATCTCTGCAACGGCGTCGACCCGCTCTTGACCAGCTTGAACGGCTTCGTCGATCTGGGTGTAGAACTCAACGGCCTGCTCTCCGGCGCCGCCATGCACATCGTCCAGCATGTTGACCGCCGATGCCAACGCGCCGTTCAGACTCAGTCCGCAGGTGGCGGCCATGCGGGCGGCTGCTATGGATGGCGCCTGAGGGCCATGGTCGACGGCGGCGACAAGCGCGGCTTCGAGCAGCGCAGCCTGCGCCTTGTTCGGCAACTCTCCGGCGGTCATCAACCAGATCATCTGTGAAAACGACACATTGCCGATCAGATCTTCAATGGGACGGCCCCGGAGGCGGATTTGGCCCGGCGCCATGTCGATGATGTCGGTGGTCCACCAATCGGACACGTCATTTTGGAGGCCGCTCATATCGCTCCAACCCTTTTCAGTTCTTCGATGTCGTCGCTTGAGAGGCCCAGCTGGCTCCAGATCTCTTCGTTGTGTTCGCCCAGTTTGGGTGGTGCGGTGTCGACAGAAGGTGCAGTTCCATCCAGCTTCATGCCTGTGGTCGCGATCTGGATGTCGCGTCCAACACCGGGCGCATCTGCGAAGCGAGTCAGGAACCCCCGATCTGCAATCTGTGGCATGCCCAGTACCTCTGGGACGGTCAGCACGGCCCCGGCAGGCACACCGATCTGATTGAGCTCTTTGGCCCATTCGCGGGCAGGGCGGGTCCGCAGTACCGTCTCGATCTCCGCTTTCAAGGCCAGTCGGTTGAGTTTGCGGTCTTCTCTTGTGGCATAGTGCTGGTGATCTCTCAGCGCGGCCAAACCCAAATGGTCGGTCAGCAGCTCCCATTGCTCATCCTTGTTGGCGGCGATGTTGATCAGCCCGTCGCTCGCTTCGAACGCACCAGAAGGTGCAGAGGTCGGGTTTTCGTTGCCGTTGGCCGCAGGCTCGACCCCGGCAATCAGGTAATTTGAGACTACCCAGCCCATGGTCGCGAGCACCGATTCCAACATAGACACGTCAATGAAACTGCCGCGCGGCTGAGCATTCAGTGCGGCAGCAATCGCGAATGCCGCGGTGATCCCACCGACTGTATCAGCGACCGGATAGCCCACGCGCAGCGGGGCGCTGTCATGATCGCCGGTGATGGACATTAGCCCAGAAGCACCTTGAATGATCTGGTCATAGGCTGGCCGGTCCACCCAAGGGCCGTCCTGTCCAAATCCCGAAATCGCACAGTAGATGAGAATTGGGTTCACATCCCGTAGCTGTTCGAACCCAACACCAAGGCGATCCATGACGCCAGGGCGGAAGTTTTCCACGACCACATCAGCGGTTTCGACAAGCTTCAAAAACAAGTCGTTGCCACGCTCATGTTTCAGATTGACTGTCACGGACTTTTTGCCGGCGTTCTGGGCAAGGAAAGACACGCCCATTCCGGCCTTGTTTAGCTCAGGATCGGCGCCAAGCTGGCGCGCAAGGTCACCGCGTCCCACGGCCTCAACCTTGATCACCTCGGCGCCAAGATGGGCCAGGTGATGGCAGCAGAACGGGCCCGCGAGCACATTGGTCAGATCCAGAACCCGAATTCCATCAAGTGGTTTTGGCAAGTCTCGCTCCATCGCGCGCGCCGGCGTCAATTGGTCTTCGCAGCCACGCTGCTGTGCCAGTGTTACACCAATTGGCTGGATCCAGCGAAGCCTTCGAGAGAGCTTTCAGGTTCGCAGCTCGACATCCGCGGCATTGCAAGCATTGCATGCACCGCGCGCCGTAACCGCAAAATCCTCAGGTGATCGCGGCTACTTTTGCGTCAAATGCCAGACGGTGTCCCAAGCTTCGCCTGGTGGATTCTGCTGCAGTTGTTCGATCCGGGACAAAAAAAGCTTGGACGGCGGATCGTCCGGCCATTTGCGCGAACAGGCTTCAAAGCATTCCGACGCCAGCTGCCAGTCTTGCGCTCTATAGGCAATCAGGCCTTCTTCGAAGCTGGTGCGGGCTTCGATATCTGAGTCGGACAGTTCCCCCGCAGCAGCGAGCAGCTCGAACACCCGAAGCGGCTCGGTCTTGCCCTTGACGGCGATGGCATCGATCTCACGAACTTCGATGGCGTCACCAGCCGAAGCCCGCGTGTGTTCGCATATCAGGATCCGCGTTCCATAGACTTTGTTTGCCGTTTCAAGCCGGGCGCCCAGATTTACGGTGTCGCCCATGACCGTGAAGTTCTTGGCGTGCTCCGAGCCGATTGATCCGACAACCGCATCGCCGGTCGCCAGTCCGACGCGTATGGCCACGCGTGGAAGGTCTTTGCGTAGGCCAGTGATATCCGGCAGCCGTTGTTTCAGGACGTCGAGCTGGCTGAACTGAGCAAGGGCCGCCTGACAGGCGAGGCGCGCCTGCTCCCCTTCTTCCACAAAAGGCGGGGACCAGAAGGCCATGATCATATCACCAATGTACTTGTCGATCACGCCGTCGCTTTGAACGATCGGGTCGCTGGCCAGCGACAGATACTCGTTGATAAGCCGCACCAGTCCGATCGGCGACAGGCGCTCGCCCATTTGCGTAAAACCTACGATGTCCGAGAAGAAGACGGTCACGGTCTTTCGGTCACCGTCCACGAGCGACGTCTTTGCGTCCTCCGCGGCCAGCATCGTTTCCACCACTCGCGGGTCCACGTATTGACCGAACATGGACTGCATCCGCTCCTTGGACCGCAAGCCTTCGAGCATGTTGTTGAAAGAGCGAGACAAGTCGGCGATCTCATCGCTGGTCGTGACCGGTATGTCCTGGCTCAAATCTCCGACCTCTACGGCACGGGTCCGGTCCCGCAAAACCTGCACAGGGCGAACCAAGCTGCGGGTGAATTGCAAGGCGAACAAAAGTCCAAGAATGACGGCCAGGGCAGTCAGAGCAACGCTGAACCGCAATACTACATGTTCCTCGTTCTCTGCCTGCAGCATCGCGTCGCTACTGAGCGAAACGGTTTGGCTTGCGACCCTTTCAACAGTCTCGTCAAATCGCTGTTGGGCTTGGGTGAAGGAGTCGATCAGCGCGGTGGCAACCTCACCACTCCCGGCCAGATGCGCGCCGATGGCCCTCTCCACCAACACCTGAATGTCGTGATGCTGACCTTCGATATCTTCAACCTGCGCCATCAACCGGCCAAGCTCAATGGCTTGATCCTTGCCCAATGAAGACAAAGCCGCCTCGGCCTTTGCACTTGCGTCTGCGATCTCGACATCCGCGCGCGCGCCCAGTTCCTTGAAGGTTTCAAGGTGTGCTTCGATCGCGGTTGCAGGGGCGTTGCCGTCAATGTCATTCAGGATTTGCTGTAGCACGATTTCCTGACGCAGCAGGTTGGATTGCATGCTTGCAAAACTGTTGTTGAGAGGCAGCAGATAATAGGCGACGGCGTCCACTTGATCCGTGACATCGCGGATTTTCAGCGTCGTCCAGACCGCTGCCCCGGACATCAACAAGATCACTGCGCCGGCGACCGCAAAAATCTTAAGACCAATTGTGACGCGCATATCAATCGCCTTGCTGAGCGGCCCGCAGCCATTCCCGTGACCGTATTTCGCAGCATATGGCAGCTTCGTTCAAGGCTTGCGGCCCTTGCCGGCAGCGCAAACTACGTGGTCGTGGCAAAGGCGCACGTGAGGGTGTTGTTTTGGTCCGTTACCGCCTAGGTTTTGGATTGGCGTTCCCATGGGGGAGACCTTCCAATCTCGGCGATCAGGAAATCCATGAACACCCGGACCTTGGGCGATAGCACGTTGGACTTGGGATAAATCAGCCACAGCACGTTTTCCTCGGCACCTTCGTAGGTCGGCAGAACGCGCTTGAGTTGGCCCGAGGCCAGTTCTTCCTGAACACTCCAAACGGCGTTGAGCGATATGCCCGCACCGGCCAGCGTGGCGCGCTTCTGGCTCAGCCCGTCGTCCATGATCAGCTGGCACTCTGACGAGCTGGGGTCGAACACTGCAGTCTCACCACTTTCAGACTTCAGAGGGCGCGGGCGCAGATGTTGAAACGCGATGAGTTTGTGGTTCTTCAGGTCGTCAGGTGTCTCGGGGTCGTCCGTTGCGTCAAGGTAAGACGCGGCGGCGCAAAGAATGCGCTTGTCATTGGCGAGCTTGCGCCCCTTCAGGCTGGTGTCGAGCAGTGGTGCGTTTCGCAGAGCAAGATCATAGCTGCCCTCGATCAGATCGAACTGCACATCCGACAGGCGCAAGTCCAGCGTCAGGTCCGGATGCTGTTCCAGAAACCTAGGCAGTATCGGCGCGATGTAGAGCTGCGCGAACGTGCTGGGCGCCGCAAATCGCAATGTGCCGCTGACCTTGGCTGATCCCTTGCCCAGTGCTGCCAGAGCCGCGTCTTCCTGTGCGACGATCTCGCGTGCAAAAGGCAGGAAGTCCGCACCTTCGACGGACAGGGCCACTTTCCGCGTCGTGCGGTGCAAGAGCTCCGCACCCAGCCCGCGCTCAAGCTTGGCCAGCTTTGCGCTCGAAACCGCGGGGGCCATGCCGAGTTGTCGCCCGGCGGCACTGATGTTCAGCAACTCTGCGGCCAAGATGAAGAGGCGTAAGCCATCCGTATCAATGCTCATTATACGCATTTTCCGAATTATGAATACGAATGAACGCTGTTTATTCCGAAATAGCTATAAGCCATATCGGCGGGGCAAGGAAAGCGCAGATGATGTGAGGACGTCTCAATGGCACGGACCGCGACAGTCAACTACCACGTTCACAAAGACGAGCAGCAGGCGTTTGAGTTGGACGCCGGCGGGATCGTCGGCAAACTGATTTCGCCAGAACTGGCCCCAACGCAGGTCCCTTTGTCAGATATGCGCACATCGACCCGGGCGGTTTGCTTTGCGCAGGATGCCGTAGAGTTTGCCAAGGTTCCAAGCGCGGTAAAGGGCTTTTCCGGTCACGATTGGGAAGGGACCTATACGCAAGAGCTGGAGCGGCTCCTGACGGACAAACTGAATGCGCTCGAGGTGCTGGTTTTTGACCATACCGTGCGTGTGGACGATCCGGACGCTACGCGCAAACCGGCCCGGAATGTGCACAGCGACTACAGCAAAGACGGGGCGCAGCAACGCCTGATTGATCTGGTCGGCGCCGAAAGGGCCGAAGACTGGAGCAACGGGCACTACGCCTTCGTTAATGTCTGGCGGCCCATCGAGCACCCGATCAACAGCGCCCCACTGGGCTTTGTACGCCCCTCAAGTGTTGATCCGGACGACTGGGTTCTGCTTGACCTGATCTATCCCGACCGCAAGGGGCAGATCATGGGTCTGGTGGGGAACCCGAGACATGAATGGCTCTACCAGTCCAGAATGACAACCGACGAGGTGGCGTTCTTCAACATCTACGACAATCGGGGCCTGCCTTCGATCGCACACAGCGCGCTGGACATGATCGAGGACCCCGCAATCTCGAGCGTTCGCAAGAGCATCGAGAGCCGGACCCTGATAAGATACTGACAGAGGTTTTGCGATGTTGGACAAGACAGAGATCAAGACGTTCGACCGGATCAACACAGCCTTCAATCGCGTGTTTCAGCCCGACCGGCTGAGCGTCGGGCTTGTGCTGCCGCTCGAAGCCTATGCGGTCGGGGCTGTCCCGAGCCTGGAGAAACACCTGCAGGTCGCTCAGCTGGCTGATCAACTGGGCTTCTCCGCGCTGTGGCTGCGGGACGTACCTTTCAATGTGCCAAGTTTTGGCGATCCGGGGCAGGTCTTCGATCCCTTTGTGTACCTGGGGGCCCTTGCGACGGTGACGGATCGCATTGCGCTTGGCACCGCCAGCATCATCCTGCCATTGCGCCACCCCGCGCATGTGGCCAAGGCGGCAGCGACCGCCGACGTTTTGTCGAATGGTCGGCTTTTGCTGGGCGTTGCGTCAGGAGACCGGCCGGAGGAGTATCCCGCAATGTCCCAAGAGTATGCCGATCGCGGCGCTCGGTTCCGGGAAAGCGTCGATTACATCCGAGCAGTGGGCGGGCCCTATCCGCAGCAGCACAACTCCTTTGGCACGTTGCATGGCGGCATCGACCTGTTGCCCAAACCGGCAGGAATCAGGCTCCCGCTGTTGATTACCGGCAGCAGCCAGCAAGCGCCCGACTGGATTGCGCAGAACGGGGACGGCTGGATGACCTATCCGCGTGACGCGGGTTCTCAAGGGCGCGTCATAGCGGACTACCGGGGCCGACTTTCAGCTCTCGGGCAACCGGACAAACCAGTGATGCAATCGCTTTATGTCGATCTTCTGGATGATGCCGACGCCCCAGCACGACCCATTCATCTGGGTTTTCAATCCGGCACAGATGTCTTGCGCCGCTACTTGCAAGAGATCGAAGCGCTGGGCGTAAACCATGTCGCGCTCAATCTGCGTTTCAACCAAGCGCCTATTGACCTCACGCTCAGGCGACTGGCGGACGAACTGCTTCCCGATTTCTCCTAAAGGACCAAAAAACATGACCAAGACCATTCTGATCACCGGTTCGACCGATGGCATCGGGCTCCTGACTGCAAAGAAGCTTGTCGCGCAAGGCCATCGCGTTTTGCTGCACGGGCGCAGCGCCAAGAAGCTGGACGCTGCCGCCGCGGAAATCGGTGGGGCGGTCGAATGCTACAGTGCGGATTTGTCCGATCTCTCGGCAGTCAAAGAGCTGGCTGCAGACGTTCGTGCCAATCACGACACCCTTGATGTGCTGATCAACAATGCAGGCGTCCTGAAGGCCGTCGAACCTGTGCTCGAGAATGGCCTGGACGTCCGATTTGTCGTCAACACGTTCGCGCCGTATCTGCTGACGGAGCTCTTATTGCCGATCATTCCGCGTGATGGCCGGGTTGTGAACCTGTCCTCGGCGGCGCAGGCGCCGGTCAATTTGCAGGCCATGCAGGGCAAGATCCGCTTGGGTGAAATGGAGGCCTATGCGCAAAGCAAGCTTGCGATCACGATCTGGACGCGGGAATGGGCGAAATCCCTGCATGACGGGCCAACCCTGATCGCAGTGAACCCAGGGTCGCTGCTGGCCTCCAAGATGGTCAAGGAGGGTTTTGGGGTTGCCGGAAAAGATATGAACATCGGCGCCGACATTCTGGTTGAAGCGGCGCTCGGTCCAAAGTTCGCGGACGCCTCCGGTGCTTACTTCGACAATGACAGCGGTGCGTTTGCAGAGCCGCACGCCGCTGCCTTTGATGCCGAACATGCCACTGAAGTGCTGCGAGTGATCAAAACGTATGCCCGCTGACCGAGCCAGCGACGCCGCGTTGCTACGACTGATCTGACGCTTCCGCCGCTTTCACAAAAAGTTGACGCCCAGCTGCCGTCGGGTGAGGTTTTCCCGACTTTTGCATGGGCCTAATCGCTCGCATATTTCGCCAAGTTTTTTCAGGTGAATTTGATGCAGCTATTGATCGACAACTGGCACATAGATGTGGCCGCACGAACCGCCAAGCGTGGTTCGCAAACAGAGCGGCTTTCGCCGCGGGCGATCCGGCTTTTGCAGGTTCTTGCCCAATCCGAGGGTGCCGTTGTTTCGCGCGCTACGCTTTTGGACAAGGTCTGGCAGAGCGTGACAGTCAGTGACGAGAGCCTGACGCAGGTCGTGTCAGAACTGCGCAGGAAGCTGGGCAACCGCGACCTGATCGTGACGGTATCGCGCGGCGGCTACAGGTTGACTCGTCCAATTGCCCAAAGGGCACCAGAACTTCTCCAATCGGTGGCTTCGGATTACTCCGGTTTGGAGGCACGTGCTCTGTGCCTCGAAGCACGGGACGAATTGGTGCGCTGCGGACCCGGCGCCATTCAACTTGCCGAGGATTTGACAGCGCAGGCGTTGGATCTTTCGCCAAACAGCCCTGACGTTCGTACGGAACGCGCCATCGCTTTGACCAGATCGCATCTCTATTGGTCCGAGGGGCGGGATACGCTGACGCAAGCACTGCGTGACGCCGAGTTTGCGGTCGAGACGGAACCTTCGTCCGCTGCTGCACATTCCGCGTTCGGCTATGCCTGCAGCTCCGCCGGATATCTGGACGCAGCAGAGGCCGCGCACAAACGCGCGCTGGCTGCAGATCCGTACCGCGCCTCAACCTATCACCTTGCTGCCTGGTTTCTGATGTCGCGCCGTCAGTTGCGTCCGGCCATCAGGTTCTTTGAGCAGGTCGGTGATTTGGAGCCTTCGAACATAAAGGGATACCTGCATGCAGCGCAGCTTTCGTCCGTCACGGCGCCCGATCGCTGCAGACGCAATGCCGAACGCGCACTGGTGCGTGCGCGACAACGTCTGGATGCGGATACAACGGACATGCGGGCGCTTGTCGCTGTTGCGTGCTCCATGGCGCTGCTGGGAGAGAAGGCGGCCGCTTTCGCAACGATAGAGTCGATTGACACAACCGGCAGCGCGCAAGCCGTCTATGTTGCGTCTGCGCTGTCGACGATCGGTGAAACAGACCGGGCGATTCTGACGCTCGAAGAGTTGTTTGATCACGGCTGGCGCGATCTCGATTGGTTGTTTGTGGATCCGGCTTTCGTCTCGTTGTCCTCTGATTTCAGATTCACGCGGATGCGGGACAGCCTGGCGGCCGCCTGAGCGCGTTTCAGAATTCTTTCAGCTTTCCTTCAGGTGGCGCTACCGGCTCGCGCGTAGGTGGTGGGTACGCGCTCAATAATCCGGGCGCGCCCTGTTACGAGATGAAGGAAGAAAACAAATGCCTCTGGCCATTAACACCGAAGCGCCGAACTTCCTGGCGCATTCGACCGAAGGAATGATTCATTTTCACAACTGGATTGGCGACAGCTGGTGCGTTCTGTTCTCGCACCCAAAGGATTTCACGCCGGTCTGCACAACTGAACTTGGTGCAATGGCGCGGATGAAGCCCGATTTCGACCGCCGCGGGGTGAAGATCATCGGCTTGTCGATCGATCCTGTAGAAGACCATGCGCGCTGGGCCGGGGACATCTCCTCGGCAACCGGATACGCCCCTAACTATCCGCTGATCGGGGACAGTGATCTGAGCATCGCCAAACTCTACGACATGCTGCCAGCGGACACGGGAACGTCCGCGGTCGCCCGGACTGCGATGGACAACGCGACCGCGCGGACGCTGTTTGTCATCGGGCCTGACAAGAAGATCAAACTGACAATCTCATACCCGATGACGACCGGGCGCGACTTCAACGAAATCCTGCGCGCGATTGACAGTCTGCAACTGACAGCGCGGCAACAGCTGGCGACACCAGCCAACTGGAAGCAGGGCGAAGATGTTGTGATCGTTCCGTCCGTTTCCGATGACGAAGCGCGTCAGCGCTTTCCTGACGGCTGGAAGGCACCGGTGCCGTATCTGCGTCTGGTCGAGATGCCTTGGTGACTTTTTGGAACTGGAGATAGACTCATGAAAGCGAATTTGAACCGCAGGGCCTTCGGGACCTTGCTACTGGGCGCAACGGCCTTGTCGATCCCAAAAATTGGATTTGCGGAGCCGTCAGGGTTCGCCAACCCCAACCTGTTGGTCGAACCCAAAGACTTGGTCAACAGTGGTTCCTCCGCGGGGGTGGAGGATGTCGTGCTTGTCGATATCCGCCCGCGGAAGGACTACGACGCCGGCCATATCCCGGGGGCCCGGTATCTTGACCCAAGCGCCGTTGTCGCCCGCCAAAGCCCGGTCGACGGAACGCTGCAGAGTGTTGCGAACATCGAAGCTCTGCTGGGTGCCGTCGGTGTTTCGGCCAACCGCAGGATCGTCTTCTATGATGATCGCGGGGGGTTCCATGCCGCCCGGATGCTGTGGTTGATGGAGTACTTGGGGCACCGCAACGCGGCCCTGCTGAACGGAGGTTGGTCTGGCTGGGTCGAGGCTGGCGGCACGGCCACTGCTGAGGATGCGCAACGGGACAGAGCGACGTTTCAGGCGGCACTGAGCCCGCGGCGGCATGCAACGGCGGCGGATGTTCTGCGGCACCAGAGTGTGCCCGACGCTGTCCTGATCGATGTGCGTCCGCCGAAAATGTACGATGAAGGGCACATTCCCTGGGCCGTGAACATCCCTTGGGCCAAGAACCTCGATGCCAACAAGCGGTTCCGAAGTGCTTCTGATCTGCTGGCACATTTTGAGGGTCATGGCGTGACACCCGAGAGCGATGTGATCATGCATTGCCAAAACGGCCTCGCCTCGGCACATAGCTATGTGGCGCTTAGGCTGCTGGGGTTCCCTCGCGTACGTGTCTATCATCGGTCCTGGGCGGAATGGGGCAACGATCCTTCGCTGCCAAAAAGCCTTTCATGACGGGCAGGGCGCGTCCGACGCTTCGGGCGCGCCCGCAAAAACCAACTGGACCCTTTTCGGTGCATCTCATAGAACCGAGCGAGACCCACAGTCCCGAAAAGGACCCTAATCATGATTCTGCCGTCGCAGGGCTGACTAGCCCCTGACCAACCGGAGCGAAGTGCTCCATCACGCGACCTGAACGACGGGCGTTGGCCCGCCTTGGAATCATGACAGACCAAACCCTGATGTTGAAGGCGACTGCGCGCGCCGAGCTTGCCCCGTTGATCCGGTTGGCCGTCCCATTGATGGTGGGACTCGCCGCGGCCTTGTTGATCGGCGTGGTTGATACTGCAATGATCTCACCTCTGGGCACGGTGCCCCTGGCCGCAGCGGGTGTGACCACAGCTGTCTTGATCATACTGGTCTCTGCGCTTTGGGGCGTCGTGACCGCGCTCTCTGTTCAGTTCAGCCAGGCCGAAGGCGCCCGGGACACAGCTCTCGTTGCCTTGGCCCTGCGTGGCGGGCTCTTGCTCTGCTTGCTGGGCGGCGGCAGCGCAACGCTGTTGATGGTTGCCCTGTACCCGCTGCTTGGCCCCTTGGGTCAGCCGCAAGAGGTCTTGGACATCCTTTTCCCATACTGGATGTCGATGGCGGTTTGGATCATCCCGTTCACGCTGTTTTTCGGATTGAAGGCATTGTTCGACGCTGTCGGCCGACCCTGGACAGCCGTCGCTTTGTCCTACCTTGGGGTGCTGATCAATGTGCCGGCGAACTACGCTCTGATCCACATCCTCGACCTCGGGATATTCGGCGCCGGGCTGGCAAGCATTCTGTCCCAATGTGTTTCACTCGCGGCAGGCCTCTATGTGCTGCTGCGCGCGCCCGGACTGGCGCCCTTTCGTCAAAAGGTGACCGTGGTGTGGAGCGATGTCTGGGCGCAGGCCAAGAACGCGCTTCCGCTGTGTCTGGGTTATGCAGGGGAGGGCGGGGCCTATGCTGTGGTGGGCCTGATGATGGGATGGTTGGGATCCGAAGCACTGGCCGCGCATCAGATTGTCAACGCTCTTGCTGGGCTGGCTTACATGATACCGCTTGGGATGGCGGGCGCGGCGTCGATCCGCGTCGGCCTTGCGGTTGGCGCTGGGGAGCATGATCGGCTCAGGCCGATCCTCAAAGCCTGCTTTGTCTTGGTCGCGCTTTGGCAAGGCGCCGCAGCGATTGTGTTTATCGCCACGGGTCGAATGATGGCAGAGGCCATGTCTGAGGATCCGACGGTGATAAGTCTCTCCGTCACCCTGTTCTTCATCGTGGCATTGCTGCAGGTCGCGGACGGGGTTCAGGGCACGGCACTTGGCGCATTGCGGGGCATGTCCGATACGAACTTGCCAACTACGATCACTCTGGCGGCCTATTGGCCCCTGGCATTGCCAGCAAGCTATGCTTTGGGGTTCGTTTTTGGCTATGGCGCTATTGGCGTGTGGCTGGGGTACACGCTGGGTCTGGTTGTTGCAGCGATTGCACTTCCTTGGCGCTTTTGGGCGCTGACGCGAGAAACGTAACTGTGCTGGGCGATCAAACAAAGGATGGCCCGACCCCGGAACGGGTCCTGTGGTTCAGCGTGTCCGCATGGCTGCCCTTTAGAGCGACGGTTAGGACCCGGAGTGAAGCTTGAAACTGATAGACTGCCGGTCGCGGGCCAAGGTTTGCATTTCGGCCCGGCTCAGCGTCAGGAGCGTTTCCTCGGGTGAAAGGCCTTTGGCGCGCGACTTGGCCCAGATGCGGCGCACCGAAGCAGGAGACCAGGGCAACGCTGCTTCCGAAAGCCATTGCCGCAAGGGGGCAGGGAGCCCGTCAAACGCAGCCATGTGATCCCCAGTGCGCCGTTTCCGGCGGAGGCTGCTTTGTCCGAGATTGCCGTTCATCCGAGTCAATCCGGCACAATCTGACCGGGCAATGAGTTCACTGTCATGGTCTGGTCGGGCTGAAAGTGGATGACCGAACGGATCGACTCACCTGAAAATGAGGATGCGCCGTTATTGCACAGGCTGGTCGTCACGATCCGCGCCAACACTTCACCTTCCTTTGGTCCTTCGAGATCGATCTCCTCGATTTCCAGCGGCTGATTGGGCGCCCAGGCGATTGCGGCACGGGTTTTCATAACGACCTCCTCGTAGTCTTCTAGTGCAGTGTTGTGTGGAAGTTTTCCGGTTCGACTTCTGGGTCGTTCACGGGGTCCAAAACCAGTACAAGCCGGGTTTCACCGGTCCCTTCGATCGGGGGTGAGCGGTGCAAAAGGCCAGAGGGCGGTTGTTCCCGCCAGAGCGTCCCGCGCAGCAAGATCGGAGCGCCGGTTTGAACTGTGAAGATCCGCGTCGGCTCGTTGCCGTCGGTGGAAATGCCGTACTGGGTTCCGGTGCCGCGATAGGTGCACACCAACCGAGCCGTGATCGTATCGATGTGAAACTTGCGGCAAGCGTTGGTCGTCACAACATCCAGCCGCAGCCGAAGGAAGCGGGCGTCCATCAAGTCCGCAAAGCGTTCGGCCAGAGCGACAATATCGTTCTTAAGCCATTCGAACTCCGGCCCCTCAGGCATTCCCGAGAAGTCGCGCAGCTGCTCCAAGGTCGACGCGACGGCGCTTGGGGGCAGGATGACCCGGCCACGGGGCAGGAGGTCCGGTTCGAGGTGCTTCAGCCATGACTGCACGTCCGGAGGTGTTTGCCGGCGCCAGATGGCCGCGGCGCATCCTGGTTGCAGAAAGGTGTCGAGAGAGGCCGGATCATCCGCAATGGCCACGCCAATTGCGGCGTTTTTGAGTGTCTTTCTGACGACATTCATGCGGCATCCTCCGCGCGGCGCCAGATCGGGAAAGGATCCGGGTAATCGGGCAGGGAATCCGGCCCTATGGCGGCCACGGCGGGAACGAGGCATGTGTCCAGCCGCGCCTTCAGGGTCGGCCAGTCGATACCGGCGCCAATGAATACGATTTCCTGTCGGCGGTCGCCCCAGGGTTCCTGCCAATGGGCCCGCATGTAAGCTTGGGCGCTCTCGTGGGTGGGCCGCCGTTCTTCGGGCACCGTTGCCCACCATGTGCCGAGCGGTTTGACGCTGGACAATGCGCCAGCCAGAGAGAATTCGGCCACCCATTCAGGACGCGTCGATATCCAGAAGTGGCCTTTCGCTCGGATCACGCCCGGCAGGTCCCCGTTGAGCACCTCGAGAATGCGCTCGGGCACAAACGGCAGCCGCGCACGGTAGACAAAAGACGTTACACCGTACTCCTCGGTTTCTGGCACGTGGTCAGCAAATCCGTAGAGTTCCTTGGCCCACATCGGGTGCTCATGAGCCTGTTCGAAATCAAAGAGGCCTGTGTCGAGGATCTTTTCGGCTGCCACGGCAGAGTGGTTGGTCTCGACGATTTCCGCGTCCGCGTTCAGGCTGCGGATGATTTTGCGCGCCGCATCGACCTTGACTGGCCCTGCATCCTCCACCTTGTTCAGGATCACAACATCAGCGAACTCGATCTGGTCCGTGAGCAAGTGGACCAGCGTGCGCTCGTCTTCCTCGCCCATGGTTTCGCCGCGATCACGCAAGAAATCATGAGAGGCGTAGTCGTTGAGCAAGTTCGCCGCATCCACGACCGTGACCATGGTGTCGAGCCGGGCCACGTCCGATAAGCTGTCGCCAGCTTCATCGCGAAAGTCGAACGTCGCGGCCACCGGCAATGGTTCGGAGATGCCCGTGGATTCGATCAGCAGGTAATCAAATCGTCCTTCGGCTGCGAGGCGTCGGACTTCATCCAATAGGTCATCACGCAGGGTGCAGCAGATGCACCCGTTCGACATTTCCACAAGTGTTTCATCTGTCCGGCTGAGTTCGGTATCTGCGCGGACCAGGTCGGCGTCGATGTTCACCTCGGACATGTCGTTTACAATTACGGCGACCCGACGTCCTTCGCGGTTGTTCAGGACACGGTTCAGCAGCGTGGTTTTTCCAGCTCCAAGAAAGCCGGACAAGACAGTTACAGGAAGGCGTTTGTCAGTCATGGGTCAGAAGCACTTTTTCTTGGGGGGCGGTGTCAGGTTGTGAGGAGCGCAGCATGTCGAACGAACGCTGCAATTCGGGACGTGTCAGATCGCGGGCGATGACCACTATGCGGGATCGGCGATCTGCGCTGTCCCAGGTCTTCATGGGGACCGGAGGGTCGAAGATGTGCTGCACCCCATGGAACACGAACGGGGTCTCAATGCCTTCGAGAAAGACGATGCCTTTGACGCGCAGAATGTCTGGCCCCTTGAACGCAATCAGTGTGTCCAGCCAGAGATCGAAGGTCGCATCCTTGAGGGGGGCGTCCAGTACGATCGAGGCAGAACTGATCCGACTGTCGTGGGGCGAGGTTGCAATGGTCGGCGCCACCGGACCGGAGAGACCAGACAGGTTTCCCAGCAGGTCGGGGCCTTTGTCGGCGGGCATGGTCCAGTCTATGGCTTCTTCGTGGGTCACGTTCTGACGCAGACCACTCAGCCCCCACAGGTCCTCAGGCTTGAACTCGTCATCAACCGGTCTGATGATCCGCGCCGTCGGGTTCAGGCCCCGCAGCCGTTGCTGGAGCGCGTGCGCCGCTGCCGGCGTCACAAGATCAGTCTTGCTCAGCAAAATCAGATCAGCCATCGCGACCTGCGATACAGCTTCGAATTGAGCGTTCAGGGTCGCTGGCCCATTGGCTGCATCAACAACTGTCACCAGCCCATCAACGCGGGCATACCTTGCCAGTTCTGGGTCAACCAAAAGCGTTTGCATGATTGGTGCCGGATCTGCCAGCCCCGTGGTTTCGATGACGATCCGGTCAAATTTCAGCAGCCCGTCGTCCCGACGTTCAATCAAGTCGGCGATTGTTCCGGCGAGGTCGCCGCGAATGGAACAGCACAGGCAGCCTGACTGCATAAGGACGATCTCGTCCTCAACAGATTCGATCAGATCGTGATCCAGCCCGGCGTCACCGAATTCATTCACCACAACAGCGATCTTTCCCGTCGCGGTTTCAGACAGAACTCTGTTCAGGAGCGTCGTCTTGCCCGCTCCAAGAAAGCCCGTCAGCACCGTGACGGGAATCCGTCGGTCTGCGTTTTTGCTTACTTGGTCGGAGGTCACCGCTCGCTCCTTGAATCATTATGTAATATCATAACATTTAGAACTTTAGAAAAACAAGCCGTTCAATCTGAAGCGCGGCCTCGGCTAAAGGTTTGAGTGATCAGACGGTTTTTAGGTACCCGGTCTGAGGGCGTCAGGGACGATACGAATACCTGAAACGAGGGTACCGTTAAGTTGCATCGCCCCTGACAGCGCATGGTCCTGCCGAAACCGTTTGCTCGGCAGAACCAGTTGCCTTTGTTAGAGGCACTCGGCCAGTGTTTTGGCCATGTTGCGGATGACCTGCGGATAAAGTGCTGCTCCTGGTTCCAGACCAGACCCAAGTGGATCGATCACGCCGGTGTTTGCCTCGGTTCCATCCAGGACGGTTGCGACGATTCCCGGGTTGAACTGCGGTTCGGCCAGAACACAATCAACGCCTTCGTCTTTGATCCGCGCCTGAATCTCCGCGATGCGGGCCGGGCTGGGGTCGGTTGCGTCTCCAATGGAAATCGCCCCCGAAGCCGGGAAGTCAAACGCGTTCTCGAAGTACTGATAGGCATCGTGGAACACGATGAAGCTTCCGCCGCGAACGGGCTCCAGCGTCCCGGCCACTTCAGCCGAAAGCGCCGCCATTTCTTCACGCGCCGCTGCCGCGTTGGCAAAGTAGGCGCCCGCATTGTCCGGGTCGGCCGCGGACAATTGCGCCGCAATCAGGTTCAGCCATGTGTTCGCATTTTCAGGTGAGAGCCAAGCATGGGGGTCATGCGCGCCGTGATCGTGGCCCGCATGGTCGTCGTGGCCCGCATGATCGTCATGATCTTCGTGATCGTGGTCCTTGGCCTCTGCGTGCTCTTCGTGGTCATGCGCGTGGTCTTCATCTTTTGCATGATCGTCGTCGTGATCATGGTCTTTGTGCTCGGCATGTTCTTCATGCCCGTGATCATCATGATCTTTGTGTTCCGCATGATCTTCGTGATCATGATCTTCGTGATCTTCTCCATCGGCATGTTCCTCATGCCCATGGTCATCATGCCCCTCGTCCTTGGCATGATCGTCATGATCATGGTCGTCATGTCCGGCATGTTCTTCGTCGTGGTGATCTTCGTCACCATGATCATGTGCCTCGAAGAGGGCGCTTTCGCGGAAATCCAAAAGGACAGTGCCATCTGATTCCAGCAACGTCGTGACAGTCGCGCCACCGGCCAGGGTTTCAACTGCGCCTTCCAGCCATGGCGTCAGACCCTCTCCCATCCAGAAAACAAGATCTGCATCCTGCAGCGCCGCAGCTTCGGACGGGCGCAGATTGTACTCGTGTGGCGAGGCGCCCGGCGGCACGATCAGATCCGGTGTCCCGACACCATCCATCACGCGCGCCACCAATGAGTGCACTGGAGCGATATCTACCGCGACGTTCGGAACATCCGCCATGGCTGTTCCACCCATCAGGGCAGCTGTGATCGACAACGGGAGAAGCTTTCTGGACATCAGACCCTCTGTGTGATTTTATAACGTTACGAGCGGCATACATGATATGGAATAACATGACAAGTGACACGCATGCGGCGCCCGCTGATGATTCGATCCTGATCGGGTTCCAAGAGCATGACCACAGCAATTGTGTCGACACCGCTTTGGCAACGGCTGAGGCGCGTTGCAAAGAGCATGGATTGCGGCTGACGCCGGTCCGGCGCAAAGTCCTGGAAATGCTGCTGCAAGAGCACCGGGCGCTTGGCGCTTACGCGATTCTGGATCGGCTGAGCGACGAAGGTTTCGGGTCGCAGCCGCCTGTGGCCTACCGAGCGCTTGATTTTCTGGTTGAGAATGGGTTCGTCCACAAGATCGAGCGCTTGAATGCGTTCGTCGCTTGCGCGCACCCGGGCGCATCTCATTCGCCGGCCTTCATGATCTGCCGGAAATGCGACGCAGTGGCGGAAGCCCAGTCCGCCCCGGCAAAGGGAGCATTGGGAGCCGCGGCCCGAGCCGTCGGATTCGAAATTGAGCGGACAGTTGTCGAAGCCGAAGGCGTCTGCCCAGATTGCTCCGACAAGGATTAGAGATGTCTCTGATTTCGGTTGAAGATCTCAGCGTTCGCTACGGCGCCAATACTGCGCTGAGCCACGTGAATATGACCGTTGAGCCCGGAGAGATTGTCACCATCGTCGGGCCGAACGGGTCTGGGAAGACGAGTTTGTTTAGGGCGATCATTGGTGCCACCAAACCGGCAGCGGGTCGGGTCACGATGAAACCGGGCCTGAAGCTCGGCTATGTCCCTCAACGGCTTCATATCGACCCGACTTTGCCGATTACGGTTGAGCGCTTCATGAGGCTGACCAACCGCGCGCCGCGGCAGCGCTGCACAGAGGCGCTGGAGGCCGCCGGTGTGCCTGATCTGCTGAAGCGCCAGATGTCTCAGCTGTCCGGCGGCCAGTTTCAGCGGGTCCTGCTGGCACGTGCATTGATCGACAAGCCGGATGTCCTGTTGCTGGACGAGGCGACACAGGGTTTGGACCAACGCGGATCAGCAGCCTTTTACCAACAGATCGAAACCGTGCGGCGGGAGACAGATTGCGCGGTGTTGATGATCAGTCATGAATTGCATGTGGTTATGAGCGCGTCGGACCGCGTCATTTGCCTGAATGGTCATATCTGCTGCCAAGGCTCGCCCGCTGTGGTGGCTTCGGCACCTGAGTATCGCGCCTTGTTCGGATCGGGCACAGGCGGCGCACTTGCCCTGTACCGGCACGATCATGACCATCGCCACGACCACGGCGACAAGCCCAAGGAAGCGGCGGAGTAATGCTCGACGATTTTATGACCCGCGCGACGCTTGCAGGCGTTGGCGTTGCATTCGCCGCGGCACCGCTTGGCTGCTTCGTCGTATGGCGCCGGATGGCGTATTTCGGTGATGCGACCGCGCATGCTGCGATCCTGGGCGTTGCACTTTCGCTGACGTTTCAGTTGTCGATCTTTCCCGGCGCGCTAGCCGTGGCGCTACTCATGGCCCTGACAGTGACGCTTTTGGCGGGCCGCGGCTATGCGATGGACACACTGTTGGGGGTGCTGGCCCATTCCGCGTTAGCATTCGGACTGGTGGCGGTGTCTTTCCTGTCCGGTATTCGCATTGATCTGATGGCTTATCTTTTCGGAGACATTTTGTCTGTTTCCCGCGCTGACCTTGCCGTGATCTGGGGCGGGGCCGCACTTGTCGTTGCGATGATCGCATGGCGGTGGTCACACCTGTTGACGGCGACCCTGAACGAAGAGCTCGCCTACGCCAGCGGGTATGACCCCAAGCGAGAGCAGCTGATCCTGACGCTGTCGCTCGCCGTAACCGTCGCGGTCGCGATCAAGGTTGTGGGCGTTCTGCTGATTGCCGCGATGCTGATCATCCCGGCTGCCGCTGCGCGCAGTCTGGCCCGCTCACCGGAGTCCATGGCTCTGATTGCGGCAGCGATTGGCGCCTTCTCCGCTGTTGCCGGACTGAGAGCAGCTTATGTTTTCGACACGCCGGCAGGTCCGTCGATCGTTTGCGTGGCGGCTGTTGTATTTGCTTGTTTCAGCCTGATCGGATGGCGCACATTGCGCAAGGCCTGACACCGCAGCGAGGGTCTATTCAGATCGACTGCTCCAACTATTGTCGAACCTCAGCACAACGGCATTTCGCTCCGATGTTGTTTCAGTGGATGCTTGAGGAACGACGACGATAGGCTCAAAGTCCTGCTAGGCGCACTGTGTGCCACGGATTTGGGAGGTTGAACGTGTTCAGCAAAGACGAGCAAGCATTGATTGATGTCTGGGACGCCCATACGGCGAGCGAGTTTGCCCATAAGGATGCAGACGAAGCAATTGCGACTATGACAAGCAATCCGGTGCTCATCCATGTGCCTGTGAACACCGGCGCCACGGGCCGCGAAGCCTTGCGAAAATTCTATGCCGAAGTGTTCATCCCGCAGTTACCAGACGATGCAGAGCTGGAAGTGATCACCCGAACGGTCGGTCAGAACCGCATCGTGGACGAGTTTGTCTTGCACCTCACGCATTCACTTCGAATGGATTGGTTCGTCCCTGGTGTCGAAGCGACGGGAAAACGGCTTGCCGTTCCGCATGTGGGCATCATCGCCTTTGAGGATGGGCTGATCGCCTCCGAACATATCTATTGGGATCAGGGCACCGTTTTGCGCCAGCTTGGATTGATTGGCGACGATCTTCCAATCATGGGGGCGGCACAAAAGGACCGGCTGATAGACCCAAATGCGCCCGCAAATCAGCTGATCGAAGCCTTTGCTGGGTCGTCTTGATCCTTAACAGGTCAAGGCTCGCGCCCGAGCTCTCCGGTTATCGCTGATCGGCGCTGGGCTGTTCGAGATCAAGGATGGCGTTGAACTCGTTTTCCGGGTCCATCCACGCAACAAGGATTGCGCCCCTGGCAATCCCATGGTCTGCGATCTGGTCTGCCGTCACCCGCACCAAACGCTCATTGCCTAAAAACGCACCCCCGTGGGTCTCACCAAACACCACACGGATGATCCGAGAGCCGGGTGCGAAGATGCGCAGATAGGGATCCGCCGGGATGCCCATGTTTAACACTTCGGCCTTGTCGCGCTGCCAGTTTGCACCTGCAATCTGTGGTTCGGGAGCGCTGAGGGCCTCGTAAGCCCCCGTCAGGATCATGGCGATGCCCGACGATGCAATAACCGCGCCAAAAGCCATCTGCGTGGCACCCGCATTTGTGCCGCTGTAGTTTTTCCATGCTGCCAATCGCATCAATCGGCGCCGGGGGTGAAAGATCACCTCTACCTCGTCACCGGCTTCGGTGCTGTTCCAGAGGTCGACCGGAGCGGCCTCTTTGACAGAAAAAGCGCGTGGATCATCCAAGAGTTCAAACCGCAGAAAGTAATGCTTGATTGGTTTCGTGCGGTGCCGATCCTCACGGTTGACATATCCCTCTTTCACCCACTTTTCCGTCACGCGTGCACGGCCGGGTTGGCCGGATCGCTCCAGGTAGGCCGAATTAAGATAGTGACGGTACCCCCGATGGATAAGAAAGAGCCCCACGCATCCGGCTGCGACCGCACCGAGCAAAGGCAGCCAATTGAACAGGATGTCGCCCACCGGATCGCCGGGTCGGTAGAATTCTTGCAGCATTGCGCGGCCTCCCGCAGATAGTCTGGGTCCAGCGGGTCGTTCTGCGAAATCCAGCTGTTCTGCCGCGGTCCTTTGTCATCGCAATCCTAGGCGCGTCGCCGGCCTGTCGTCCATCCTGAAAGGCACCCCACGTCCGGGCTGCCGCGCCTCAACCGCTTACTTGTTTTGCTGGAGAACCCCGTTTTCTCTGGGGTTGGCTGGATGCTTGGAGGCAAATCGCGCATCCAGAAGGATCGCCAGGAAGAACAAGGCTCCACCCAGCGCAGTGGTGAAGGATATGTGCTGGCTGAGGAAAAGCCACGCCCACAGAGAGCCGAAAAAGATCTCCGAAAGTGAAACCATGCTGAACTCCGCCGAAGACACGGACTTTGACCCAATGGTGAAAAGGAAGAAGGCGCCGCCCGTCAGAAAGAAGCCGACGCCAAAGATGATCATCGTCTCGACGCCGCTTGACCGAACTTGCTGGTCCGTTGCGAAGAACAGGATCAGAGCAAGCGTCATCCCGATCAGTCCGGCCATCAGCATTGAGATGCGCATGTCCACTTCGCGCCCAGCCCGCAGCGCCACTGCAAAAACCGCGTAAAGGAATGAGGACGCCAATGCGGCTATGTCGCCGAGCAGCGACGCTCCTGTTTCGACCGCCTCCTCGCGACCTCCGGCCACGATCAGGACGATCCCGCCCAATGACAGGAAGAGCGCCAGGACGGTTGCGGGGGCCAACCTTTCCCCCAAAACCAACCGTGCGATCAAGGCCGCCTGCAATGGCGCGGTTGAGAACAGCAACAGGACGCGCGCCACAGGCGCATGATGAAAGGCGTAAACCGACATCACCATGATCGTGCCCAGCGAAACAGACGCAACAAGGCCGGGCAGGCCTGACTGCCTGAAACGCGCAACGCCTCCGATCCCAGTGGTGGCCGCAACGGCAGCGAAAAAGAACACCGCGATCCCGGCACAGCGAAGCACCACGAACTCAAGCGAACTGACATGCGCCATGCCGGCAACCATCGCCCCAACCGGGGAAATGATCAGCGCACCCAGAAGGATCAGCCCAATACCCAAACGCCTGTCGTTCAACGGTTCCTCCTGACAATTTCGAGTCTTGGTCCCCGAAATCGATCCGTCGTCGACAGGCAGAAGGACCGAGTCAGTACCTATCAGAACAGTATCAAAGAAATTGCGTTTGATACGAAGTATGCCGACAATCGGAGCCTTTCTTCAGACGCTTCCGGGAAGCAAGGGGCGATTGCTGCGTTCCGCGCAAGCTTGTTCACAGTGTCCGTCGCGCTGGGAAGGTCGCTGGCCGGGGTTTCGTGATCCCTTCGCAAGCGCTGCCGTGCCCCGCTCACGTTTTACCTGCGCTAGCGTTTGGTTCCTTTCGAAAGGAATGCACTTTTCAGTGCGTGACCGGTGTCAAAAAATGCCTCCTTGCCGACCAATTCGACGATCCCATACCGATTGAGCTCTGCAAAGGAATTGGAATCCACCGAAAGAAAGACGACGTCCGTGCCCTGTTCACGCAGTTTTTCGATGGTGGATCGCAAGACGGTGCCCGCCGTGTAGTCGATATCATCAACTGCAGAGGCGTCGATGCAAACCCAACGCGGCCTGGGCTCAGCTGCGGCCAACGCGGTCACTTCGCTCGCCAGTTGCTTGGCATTTGCGTAGTAGAGACCGTGCGAAAACCTGTAGACGATCAAACCGGGCAACAGCTCTGCCGGCTCAGCAACGTTCCGAACCAGCCATTCCCCATCCGGTGCTTGTACGACGACCGCGTTTTTGGGGCGGTAGCCTTTCCTGGTGTGATCGATCAGCGATAGAGCCATGGCGACCAGAATGCCTTGCTCAACACCAATGATCACGACAACGCCTGCCGTGGCCACGGCGATCCAAAACTCGGTGCGGGCTTGGTGGAATATGCGGGTGAGCCCTTGAACATCCACCAGGTTCAAGCCGATCAGAAACACAACTGCCGAGAGAACCGCGTTGGGAAGAAAGGCCAACGGGCCGGTCAGAAACAGAAGCACAATCAAAACAACACCGGCTGTTGTGAGCTGTGCAAGCTGGCTTTGCCCGCCTGCGCCGGCCACCATTTCTGTTTTTGTCGGGCTTCCATTCACAACAAAGGTGCCGCTGAGGCCTGCGCCAAGATTGGCGATACCCAGACCGACGAGATCGGTGTTCTCGCTGAAACTCTCATCGTTGCGTGCGGCATATGCACGGGATGTGGCCGCGCTTTGCGCAAGGATGACAACGAAGATGGCCAAGGCTGTCGGGAGGAGTTGCCGAAAGGTGCTCCAACTCCAGTCGACATTCGGGACAGACAGGGAGGGCAGGCCACTTGGGACCGGTCCAAGCACGGCGATCCCCTGCGTCTCGAAATTGAAGGCCCAACTCACAACGATGGCCCCGATCACGGCGATCAGGGCACCGGGCAGCTTACCCGAGAGGCGCTTTGCCCCGATCACGATGGCAAGAACGGCGCCTGATACTGCGAGGGTCTGCCAGCTTACCTGGCTGATGTTTTGGATTGCACTGGAGAGCTTTTCGACGGTCCCGTGCCCTGTGGTTGCGATCCCGAAAAGCCCGGGGACTTCACCAAGTGCAACTTGAATCCCTACGCCCGTGAGAAACCCCACAAGCACCGTGCGCGACAGAAAATCAGCCAGAAAGCCAAGACCTATAGCGCGCGCCGCGATCAGGAGGCCTGCCGCCATCAACGCCAGAAGTGAGGCAAGAGCCATGTATTCGGACGGGTCGCTGATGGCCAGGGCGGCCAGAGCGGAGGCCGTCATTGCAGCTGTTGCGGAATCGGCTCCGACGACGAGGTGGCGCGATGATCCGAATAGCGCAAAGAGCGTCATGGGAATGAGGATCGTGTAGAGGCCCGTAACGACAGGCGTCCCCGAGATTTTTGTGTAGCCCATCACCTCCGGGATCGCGAGGCAGGCAAAGGTGACGCCCGCGAGAATCTCGGCTGGTATCTGCGACGGCCTGACCGGCAACACACCTTGCAACACCGGTAGTCGCAGGTGGCGCGAGCGTGGATTACCTTTTTGCATCTGGCGATCCCATTGCTCTGTTCAGTTACTTTTCGTGCTTTGCTTCGCGCTCTTTAGCGGCGTGGTACTTTCTGCGGATGTCGCCAAGATCAACCGTCGGGTCGGGGAACTTCATGCCAAGGGACTCCAGGTACTCACAGACAATTCGGGAAACAGCCAGATTGCGGAACCATTTGTGATTGGCCGGAATCACAAACCATGGCGCCGCCTCGGTGCTGCATTTCGACAACGCGTCTTCGAAGGCTTTGGTGTAGTCGTCCCAATACGGGCGCTCTGCATAATCGCCCTCGCTGATCTTCCAGTTCCGTGCCGGATCGTCGATGCGTTCAGCGAAGCGGCGCAGTTCTTCTTCGGGACTGATGTGCAAGTAGAACTTCAGAATGTGGGTTTCGCTGTCACGCAAAAGAGCCTCGAAAGCGTTGATGTGGTCATAGCGCCGCTCCCAGACGGTCCGTGGCACCAGATCGTGCACCCGCACGACCAGAACGTCTTCGTAATGTGACCTGTTAAAGATCGTGACTTCGCCCTTTGCAGGGGTTGCTTTGTGGTAGCGCCAGAGAAAGTCATGCCCCGCTTCTTCTGGCGTGGGCACTTTGAAGCCATGTACTGCGCAGCCTTGCGGATTCATGGCCGCCAGAACATGGTTGATCGTCCCGTCTTTCCCTGCAGCGTCCCGCCCTTGCAGGCAGATCAGGAGCGACCGCTTCTTTTCTGCATAGAGGAGGTGCTGCAGGTCTTTGATTTTCTGTGCGTAGGCTTCGATCTCGGGCAGGGCTTGGGCGTGATCTTCGCAATGATCTTTGAACCCGGCATCGATGCGGTCAAGGTTCACCTTGTCGCCAGGTTTGACGCGGAATTTGTGGAAATAGTGCATGGGATCAACCTCTGGTCGCGGTCATGCAAAATGCACTGCGCCTTTGGGGCGCCGCATCCGCTTCATCATTGCGGTCTTGGCCAAATCGAGGATCACCAGCCAGACCAGCATATAGACCCAGACGAGACCGATGATGGTCCAAGGGAGCCGTTCGACGAATACACCGAAGCCGCAAAGGATCACGGCGAGCGCCTGCGTACCGACAATGGCGAGCAAAAGCGGACGGGCGGGCCATGGCCGGGCGTAGAACGCGCCACGCGACCGGATCACAAAGAGCAAAAGATGCCCGCCGGCGGCCAGTTGCAGGAAGAGGATGGTCTGCAACTGTTCCTGCGTGAGCGCGATCCAGCCTTGCAACGCAGCGCTGTTCATCCACTGCATCCCCATCAGAAGCAGCCCGAAAGTTTGAACGATTGAAAGCAGGCCCATCAGGCTGGCGCCCACAAGGATTCGCCGCATGTCCCAGCGCACCGGAGATTTCGGAAGGAGCGTGTTGTCATAGGCGATGGTCATGATCGGCACGTCATCGAGCAACGCCAACATGATGATCATGATGGGCGTCAGGGGTGAAAACCCGAACAGGATCGTTGCCAGCACCACGACGAACATGATGTCGAGCGTCATGGCGACGCGGTAGACGATGTAGTTCATGATCCGCTCGAAGATCTGCCGGGCTTCTTCGATGGCGTCTATGATCGTTGACAGGCCAGGCGCTGTCAGTACGAGCGCAGCGGCTGCACGGGCTGCATCGGTGGCCCCGCTGACGGCGACACCACAGTCCGCCTGTTTCAGAGCCGGCGCATCATTCACGCCGTCCCCCGTCATCGCAACCACATGACCCCGGTCCTGCAAAGCTTTGACGATCGCATACTTATGCTCGGGGAAGACACGTGCAAAGCCATCGGCGCGTTCGACGGCTTCGGTCTCGGGTTTGGAAAGATGGCTCATGTCCATGCCGGCATCGAAGATGTCGGATGCCTTTTGCAGATGCGCGCCCATCCCCAACTGGCCTGCGATTTCGTTTCCGATCGCGAAATCGTCGCCGGTCACCATCTTGACCGCGAGCCCGTGTTCCTTGGCGCGGCGAATGGTGTCCTTTGAGTCATCACGCGGCGGATCGTAGAGCGCCAGGATGCCAAGGAAGGTCCATGACTTGCCCTGGTCATCGGAACGCGCGACGCCGAGCGCGCGCATGCCTTTTGACGCAAGGCGTTCCACCTCTTCCTGAGCGTTTTTTGACGCCACATCGTCTAAACTGCAGAGCTCCAGTACCACCTGCGGCGCGCCCTTGGAGAAGCGGATTGAGGATCCCGAAGCGTCGGTGATTTCGGATTCGGTCCGTTTGGACACCGGGTCGAAGGGTGTGAATTTGGTTTGCTTAAAGTCGGACAGGCGGTTCGGATCGGCCAGCCCTGCAAGAACTGCGGCATCGATGGGATCATCTCCATCCGTGTGCGAGGCAAGCGCTCCGCCAAGCGTCAGTTCATCTGCATCTTTGGCACCGAAGATGATCGGATCCCCGAGGCTGAGTTGGTTCTTTGTCAGCGTTCCGGTCTTGTCCGAACAAAGGACATCCACACCGGCCAACTCCTCGATTGCTTCGAGACGCGAAACGATGGCTTTCTTTTTGGACAAACTCATCGCGCCCAGCGAGTTGGTCACGGTCATGACCGTTGGCATTGCCACGGGGATCGAGGCGACAAGAAGCGCCAGAACCGTCCGTAGGATGTCAACTGCCGAGGACCACTGCCAGGCGTGTTCAACGACGATGTCGCGGTAGAGCTCTGCCCCAACCAGCAGAAACGCCAGCGTGATCGACAGAATGATCAGAAAGTCACCGATGTGGGTGACAGCGATCTGCGAGTGTGATGCTGCGCTTCCGGCCGAGGCCACAAGGCTTGCGGTTCGGCCAAAGAACGTATCGGTCCCGGTGCTGATGACGACGGCGGTCATTTCGCCCATTTTGGCAATGCTGCCGGAGTAGCCCACATCGCCTGTCTTTTTTGCGACCGGCAAGGATTCTCCTGTCAGGGCGGCTTGATCGATGCTGATGTAGTCGCCATCGAAGAAGCGGACATCTGCTGGAACGACATCGCCCAGTTTTACGCGCACCACATCACCCGGCACCAGCGTCGCCGCATCGACCTGTAAGAACGCTCCGTCGCGCAGCGCCAGCGCCTTTGGCGCCATGCCGGCCTTGAGGGCCGCCAGCGCGTCTGCCGCCTTGCGCTCTTGCCAGTACCCCGACGCGGCGTTGTAGATCAGAAGGACCATGATGATGCAGAAGTCCGACCAATGACCAATAAGCGCTGACAACAGTGCAGCAATTTCGATCATCCAGGGGATCGGCCCCCAGAAGTATCTGAGTATGCGCTGAAGGTCGCTAATCTGGGCTTCGGCAAGTTCGTTTCGCCCGAACTTCTTGAGGCGAAGCTCTGCCTCGGTTGAGGACAGCCCTTGTTTCGACGATCCCAGTTGATCGAAAACAGAAGGAAGGTCCGCCCTTTCCAGGGGCGTGGGTTGCTGATTGGACTCTTTGTTTTGTGCCGGCATAGAAATCTCGCTTCTGACACGGTAGTCGCAAAGGGGCGCAGTTCTCAACGGAATTGGGCGGCAGAGCGGGAGATCTGCACGCTGCATTCGAACCGCCGGGGCTGCCCTTATTTGAGTTTGCCCGCCCTCTAGCCAACACAACCTCTCGCTGAGCCACGTGAACGTGAGAGCGTGTGGGAAACAAGCCAATACTGTTTTGGTAGTTATTGGGCCCGAAAGGCACACAGAGCTCTGTCAAAGAAAGGATCGATGAGCGTGTCCACCAAGTGCATGATATTTAAGCGCGAACCTGGGTTCGTCGAATGAGTTGGCCAGCGCAAACTGTGCAGCGAACGGTCAAGTCGCACGCGCTCGGTTTGCGTTCTCAAAACTCCCATAGTGCGAATCCACTCTAAGAATCTGTTGTCACAGGGCTCCCTTTCCGGCAATCTTGTCCGGAAGACTCGAGGATTAGCTTAGGGAGGTCGAGATGGCTTGGACTGCACCAAAGATCAAAGACATCGCTTGCGGCATGGAAATCAACATGTACCAGCCAGGCGAAGACGAAGAGCGCGGCCACGATTACGAGCCGATCTGACTGGGTTTGATCGGGTCAATCTGAACCCTTGCATGTTGTCATTTTAGGCGCGGCAGCCGGAGGAGGCTTGCCGCAATGGAACTGTGGTTGCGCGAATTGCGCTGACGCCCGGTCCGGACGCATCCCCAAAAGTACGCAATCCTCGGTCGCCGTGTCGTCCAACGGCGATGACTGGGTTGTACTGAACGCCTCCCCTGACATTCGTCAGCAAATTGCCGCGACCTCGGCGCTGCATCCGAAGTCCATGCGTGGCACGCCAATTAAGGCGGTCTTGCTGACCAACGGCGATGTCGACCATGTCGCTGGTCTATTGGTGCTTCGCGAGAAAACGTCGTTCGACATCTTTGCCACCGAAAACATTGCGAAGACTCTGGCCGAAAACCCGATCTTTGGTGTTCTGGATCCCGCCTTGGTCGCATGGAACGCCATTGAACTTGGGCGATCCCATTCGATTGGGGGTCTGAGCATTGATGTGTTTGCCGTACCCGGAAAAGTTCCGTTGTATCTGGAGGGAGAAGACGTCGTCACAGATGCAGAAACGGAGACCACCATCGGATTGATGGTGTCAGATGGAACTGCAAGTCTGGCCTATGTCCCGGGCTGCGCCCGCGTGACACCCGCGCTCAAGGAGCGGCTTGCCTCCGCCGACCTCACGCTCTTTGACGGGACGGTCTGGCAGAATGCAGAAATGCCCAAGATGGGGGCAGGTGCCAAAACCGGTCTTCGCATGGGGCATCTGCCAATTTCTGGGCCCGATGGCAGTCTTGCAGCTCTTGCTGAACTTTCCGGGCAGCGCGCCTATATTCACATCAACAACACCAACCCGATCCTGCAGCCCGACAGCCCCGAGCGGCGCACGGTGACCGATGCAGGATGGGGCATCTGCGCTGATGGTATGGAGTTTACTCTGTGACTGCCCAGTCCCGAGACAGTTTCGAAGCCCGGCTGCGACAGATCGGGGCAGAGCGGTATCACGACAAACATCCATTTCACCAGCAATTGCATTCGGGCGAATGCACGCCTGAGCAGGTTCAGGCCTGGGTCGTGAACCGATACTATTATCAGAGCCGCATTCCGATGAAAGATGCGGCCTTCCTGTCCCGCTGCGCGAACCCGGACCTGCGACGCGCCTGGCGCAGTCGGATCGAAGATCACGATGGTGACGCGGACCCGGCCCTTGGCCGCGAGGGTGGCATCAGGCGTTGGCTGAAACTGGCCGAGGCCGTCGGGTTGGACCCGGACTACGTGGAATCCTGTCAGGGTGTTCTTCCAGCGACACGATTTGCAGTCGATGCATACGTGCGATTTGTGCGCGAGGCGCCTTTTGTGGCCGCGGTGGCGTCGTCTTTGACCGAACTGTTCGCCCCACAGATCCATAAACAGCGGATCGCCGGGCTTCTGCAGCACTATGACTTCGCCACCGAAGAGACGCTCGCCTATTTTAGCCGCCGGCTGGATGAGGCCCCCAAGGATGTGGCATTTGGTCTGAACTACGTCCTGGACCACGCCCGTACTGGGCCCGAACAGGACGAAGCGGCCGCGGCGCTGACCTTCAAAACCGAAGTGCTGTGGGCACAACTTGATGCCCTTGCCAGCGCCTATGTCGTACCGGCGCGCGTGCCGCCGGGTGCCTGGGTTCCCGGAGACGGCGCATTGGAGGCAGGTGGATGACCCCGCACTTGCTGTCCGGCGTGCGGCTTCATTTTGATGCGGTGCGCGACACCCATGTCCTATTGGCGCCTGAACGGACCCTGATGCTCGACACGGTGTCCTACGAGATCCTGCGTCGCGTGGATGGCACAGCGAATGCGGCCGAGATTGTGGCGGATCTGGCGCAGAGCTTCGACGCACCGGAAGAAACAATTCGCGGTGATGTCAGCGCTTTCCTGACCGATCTCTGCGGTCAGCTTCTGTTGGGGGATCGTGATGCCTGATCCGAACCCTCCCATTGCGCTGCTGGCGGAACTGACGCATCGCTGTCCCTTGATGTGCCCATATTGCTCCAATCCGCTGGAGTTGGCGCAGAAAGAACAGGAACTCGACACAGACACCTGGGGCCGGGTGTTTCGTGAGGCCGCCGAGATTGGGGTGTTGCAACTGCATTTGTCGGGCGGAGAACCCGCCTCGCGGCGGGATCTCGTGGACCTGACCGGGGCCGCGCGAACGGCCGGGCTATACACCAACCTCATCACTTCCGGCATCGGCATCACCGAAGCGCGACTGGCCGCGCTGGTGGACGTGGGGTTGGATCATGTGCAGCTGTCGTTGCAAGGTGCCGGACCGGAGATGGCCGACCGGATTGGGGGCTACAAGGGCGGTTACGCGCGCAAGATGCAGGTTGCGGCGATGGTTACCGATGTTGGGCTGCCGCTGACCCTCAACGCGGTGATGCATCGGCAAAATCTGGGAGACCTCGGTCAAACACTCGAACTGGCGCTCGAAATGGGTGCGCGGCGGATAGAGGTGGCGTGCGTGCAGTTCCACGGTTGGGCGACGCGCAATCGTGCCGCGCTGCTGCCCACACAGGAACAAGTGGATCAGTTGAAGTCAGACGTTGCAGCGGCGCGTGTGACGTATCGCGGCAAGATGGCGATCGATTTTGTGCCGCCGGATTACTATTCGGATTTTCCCAAAGCCTGCATGGGGGGCTGGGGTTCAACCGGTATCGTCATCAACCCGACCGGTCGGGTCATGCCCTGCCACGCCGCCGACAGTATTCCCGGTTTGGTTTTCGACAATGTACTGGACCGGTCTTTGGGCGAGATTTGGTGCAAAAGCCCTGCGTTCAACGCCTATCGCGGCACGGACTGGTTGCCCGAGCCGTGCCAGTCTTGCGACCGGCGCGACATAGATTTTGGCGGCTGTCGATGCCAGGCAGCGGCGCTGGCCGCAGACGCGGGCGCAACGGACCCGGTATGCCGGAAATCGGCAAACCGCCCCAAGGTGGACGCGATGATCGAAGAGATGACGGCAGGCACGCAACCGGCGTCGCTGGTGTATCGCCGGTTCGCCTGAACAAGCGATCGGATCGCCCGCGGGTCTTCGGCAAACAGTAAGTGACTCCGAGGGGCAGGGTGGTGGAAACTGTAGTTTTCAGTCGTCCGACCAGCGCCAGCGCTCGGATTTGCCATCCGTGATGGAGTCCAGCTGACGGTTGTAATCTTCACGCACCTTACGTTCTCCAATTTCGCAATCCGTCGAGGCGGTGCTGCTGGCCTGGTAGATCCGTTCGGGTGCAATCCCGGCAATCTCTGCGATCATTTTGCGTTTGAGCGTTGGGGCGAAGTTGTCGAACTCGCGCACAGCCATCGTGAAGTGCCCCGGCCCGCCAGACACGCAGTCGCGGAAATAGGCTTCCAGGTCTGGCGCATCCTCATTTGCGATCGGCAATCCGTTGATGGTGATCCCGAACCAGAGATTACGCGCGCGCGCGTCCTCAACTAGAGCACCTGCGTTGTTGTACCCGTCGGCAGATAGATCGATCACCAGCCTGTCCGCGGGCGGCGCTACCGCAAAGAGCGTGCGGGCGGTGTCCAGCGCTCCTGAAATCGAGGTCTCGCCACTGCGCTGCAAAGGTGCGCTCGCCAAGGCGTCTGCCACGGCGTAGGCGCTGTCGAACCCGTCGATGATCGTCCAGGGAAGGACCTGGGTCTGGCTCTTCGCGCCTGCCCACTCCAGATACGTGACAGCGATCTGCCCCCGGCGTCCGCCTGTTATGGCCTGGATCACCTCCGCCGAGCGCAACGCCCGGATGTAACCCCGCCTTTGTAGGTCCAGTTCGTAAGGCCCGATGGAGTATGAGATGTCCGCTGCAAGGACGAGTGCGACATCGACACGCTCCTGCGCGGCCGTGATCGCAGCCGGAAGGCTGAGAAACAGTGCGAGGACCATGCGAATCATGGCGGTCCGCCTTTCTGCCCCGCCGCTTTGACGCGCGATGGGGAATAGGCCAGCTTCGATAGTCCGAAAAACAGCGCACCCGTGGTCACCACGGTGACCAATGGCAATGGTGCCCATGTGGCGTACGCAGCGAACCGGATCAGTTCAACGGCATAGGTGAAGGGGTTCAGAGCACACACATAGTAAAGGAACTCCGAACTTTCCCGCATGCGCCACAAGGGGTAGAGCGCGCTGGAGAGGAAAAACACCGGGAAAATGACGAAGTTCATCACGGTGGCGAAGTTCTCAAGCTGTTTGATCAGCGAAGAGATAAAGAGCCCTAGCGCACCAAGCATGAACCCGGCCAGGATAAGAGCCGGCAGGACCAGCGCGTATCCTGACACTGGAAGGCTCACCCCAAAGAGGGCCGCAATCAACAAGAAGGCATAGACTTGCAGCACCCCGACAAACACCCCTGCGGACAGCTTCGATGCGAGGAGCCACCAGCGCGGCAAAGGCGCCGTCAGTAACAGCCGCATGGACCCCATTTCCCGATCATAGACCAATGAGAGCGAGGATTGCATGCCGTTAAAGAGCAGGATCATCGCGCAAAGACCCGGGACGATGTAGACCTCGTAGGTGATGTAGGTCAGGTACGGTGGGATGATCGAAATCCCCAGAGCGGCGCGAAAACCCGCTGCAAAGATCAAAAGCCATACCAACGGGCGTACAAGCGCGGAGAGAAACCGGCCCCGCTGTGCGATAAAGCGGTTCAGTTCGCGTGCCGAGATTGCTCGAAATGCGGTGAAATACGGGCTCATGCCGCCGCATCCTTACCGGCGGTCATGGCCAGGTAGACGTCAACCAGCGGTGCGTCTCCGGCCAGCTTCGCTGCGGTGCTGTCCGCCAGGACCCGGCCCTGATGCAGGACGATCACACGATCCTCGGGTCGGATTTCGTCCACCAGATGCGTCGCCCACAGCACGCTCAGCCCGCCGTTCGCCAGATCATGCACGTGATCCGTGATGGCTTGCCGTGCTTCGGCATCAAGGCCAACGGTCGGTTCGTCCAGCAGCAAAACGTCGGGTTCATGGATCAGGGCTCTGGCAATCTCCATCCGGCGCCGGTGGCCGCCGTTTAGCGCGCGGACTTTCTCGTTTGCCCGGTCAGCCATGCCCAGTCGAGACAGCGCGGCGTCAATGCGCGCCCGCGCGTCTGCACCCCGCCGACCATGAAGCGCCGCAAAGTATGTCATGTTTCGCCAGACGGTCATGTCCAGATCCAGCGTGGGTTGCTGAAACACGATTCCGGTGCGCGCAAGCGCCTTGAGCGGCTGGCGTGCCAGATCGAAACCGGCGACCGAAATGCGCCCTGACTGCGTTGCGTTTAGCCGGGTCAGTAAGGCGAACAGCGTGGACTTTCCGGCCCCGTTCGGACCCAGCAGCGCACAGAACTGACCAGATTGCAGACGAAAGCTCACATCGCTCAGTGCCGTACGGGCACCATAGTGATAGCTGACAGTCTCGACCTCCAACGCGGTCATAGCCACCCTCTGGTTATCCGGGGCGGAGCCGCCGCGCCCGGAGGACTATTGGATCTGGATCCTGATCCGTTGAGACTCTCCTGTCGAGCCCGGTATTTTCAACTCATAGGCGCCGGGCTTGATCGCGACGAATGACAGCTCTGCCGTGCCAGCGTCATCGAATTCGAAGCTGTCGATCGCCATGGGGCGGATCTCGATATCGTTGATCACGATCTCGTCCATCCAGATGGCGCGGAAAAAATCTGGACCGGAGAGCGCGAGCTCGGCGCTCCCGTCTGAGGTGATCATCATCTCGTAATACGCACCGGATTGCAGGACAACATCCTCACCGAGAGGTTTGCCCGAGGCGAGCGTGATCTCGATTTCCTCGCCGCGGTTGCACGCAGCCAGAAGGCCGGCAAAGCCCAGATCGTCACACAATGGTGCGGCAATTGCGGGACCAGTCAGCATCGTAGCGGTCAGAGCGGCAAAAATACGGGTCATATTCTCTCTCTTTCTCAGTTGATGCCAGGAGCGACGATCACGCCCCAAGGCTGTTGTCCGACCGGGATGGACCGCACGGCCTCTTGTTTGGCCACGTCGATCACGGTGATGTCGTTGGTGTTGCCATTGGTCGTGAGCAGAAACTCTTCGCCAGGGGTGAAGGCCAGTTGCCAGACACGTTCCCCCACCAGGATGTATTTCTGAACCTCGAGCGTTTTTGCATCCACCACAGCCACGCGGTTGGAGGGCCCCAGTGCCACAAAAAGCCATTGGCCGTCTGAAGTTACCTTGGCCCCGACGGGCTGGAGCCACTCTGGCTGCACACCGGGAACTTCGAAGGAGATCTTCCCGACCTCGGTGGGGGCGCCCTCGGCATCGATGTCAAAAACGGACACCGTTCCGCCAATTTCGGCTGTCACGAACAGCCGCGTCCCGTCAGCGGTGTATTCGGCGTAGCGCGGGCGCTGGTCGACCAGCATGTTGTACTTGATTGTGTTCGTCTCTGTATCGATGAAATGCGCCATGTTCGTGGTCTCCGACGTGTTGACCACGATGCGGGCATTGGGGCTGATCGCCATACCTTCGGGTTCCACCCCTACAGGGACCTCGGCCAGAACTTCGCGCGTTTCGGTATCGACCACCGTCACGAGGTTATCGTCCTCGTTCGCAATGTAGAGCCGGCGGCCATTGGGCTCCAACACAAACAACTCCGGATCAGGGCCGGAGGGCAGGGTGTGCAACTCTTCGTAGGTGCGGGTATCGAATACGCGGACCAGATTGTCGTCCGAAGCACAAACGTAGAGCTTGGTCCCATCTGGGCTCACCGTGATGCCGCGGGGACGCAGACCAGCGGGAAACTCGGTGAGAACTTCCCATGTGCTCCCATCAATCACAGTGACCGTGTTGCCCCGTTCGTTGCTGACAAAGATCCGATCAGCCTGTGCTGCGGTGGCACTCAGGATGAAAGCAAGTGGGATGACAAAACGCATGTTACCCTCCAAAGGCTTGGCAGGTTGTTTCGGGCTGGTCCGTTCCCAGCGTGTCCAGCAGCGACACCGGATGCAGGAACCCGTCCTGTGGGGATACGCTGGCGTTTATCCGGCCGTCATACAACAGGATGGGTTGACGCATCTGGCCGTTCCACCCACGAAAGGTGACAGGCTGGCCCTTGAAGGCCGCAAGTTCGAAAGCATCGCTCAGCATGAAAGACCGAAGGCTTGCGGAGTCGGCTTTTCCGGTCCGCACCACCGCTTCGCCCACCGCACGCAGGGCCACCCATGCGTCATAATCGGCCTCGGTCACGTAGCGGCCCGCGAGTTTTTCAAACCGGCTTTGAAATTGGGTGCCCCCCCAGCTTTCGGTGGCGGGATTGAAGCTGACCGGGCGCAGACCCGCTGCGCCAAGAACCGGGCGCGGGTCCCAGAGGTGAAAGGGCAGATAGGGCGCAAAGACATCTGACGCATCTGCCGCGATCACCGCGTCATGCCGTTTGGGATTCTGCACAAGGACCGGGATCTGGCGCTGCACCAGGACGTGCCCTGTGTCCGCGCGGCGCGAGCCTCCGGTGTCGAGGATCTCGCGCTCTTCCACCACTTGCAGCCCGAATTTGTTCGCGGCGCGTTTGTATTCCTCGGCCTGCAGGATGTCTTCGGGGTTTGAACCGCGCACAATGAACCAGCGCGGCCATTTCTTCCACACCGAAAACTGCGCAACCGCATCGGCGCGCATTGCGTCGCTGGGCGTTGTGTGCAGGACATTTGCGCGGCATTGGTCGTTGCGGAGCGCTGTGTCAGAGGCGCCGGCGTTCAGGATCAAAGCGTCTGGCGCGGCATCCGCGACGGCGAGAAGCTCTGCGGCACGGGCTGAGATGACAAAGATCTCGATGCCTTGCTCCATCTGTTCCAGAACGGTTGCCACGACGGCGTCAGCGGGAACCGATATGGTGGCCGTTTCATAGCTGTGCCCCATGAACTTGCCGGTGGTCTGGTTGTCCTGCGTTGCTAGGACCGCGCCGGCAAATGCAATGTCCGCCGGTTTCTCTTCAAGCCGGGAGATTGGTGCGAGTTGTGGGTACTCGACGCGGATGATGGCCGTTTTAACTTCAACCGCGCTGACAGACGAAGCCAGCCACAAAAGCGCCAGCGACAGGAATATCCGGATCATCGCGTGGATCTCAGCGTGGCGAGCGTGAACGCCGGGGTCAGGTCCGGACTTTGTGGGGGCGCATATGTCAGCCCTTCGGTCTCGGCTATGGCTGACAACGCCTCAGCGTCCAGCAAGTCCGCAATTGCGGCGTCCAATGCATTCAACAAGGGGGCGTTGTCTGCCAGCACCGCGATTCCAATGTCGATCCCAATCGGATGGCGCCAATCGGCCAGTCGCAGCGAAGTCGCCGGGAAGGCCTTGCGGTGCGCGTCGTAGGCCGCCACGTCGACCATAGCCAGGGCATGGCCCTTGGTTTCCACGTCCCAGAGGAATCCAGCACCCGGGTTCAAGGTGACAATGTCGTTCAACTCGCCGGGGGATACCTGCACAGTGGCAATCGCGCCCGACAAAGTGCCCTGCTGCACCGCCACCTTGCGACCGCCCCGTTCCTGCAACCCGGCGGGTTCGTCGTCTCCTTGCCGGTAGAGCATCCCGATTTCAGAGCGCATGTATCCGCCGGTTACAGCAACCGGAAAGACATCGACGAATCCCGCCAGCGTGTCCTTGAGCAGGCCCGTGTCGGGGTCAATCTCCTGTGGCATGTCCAGCCAACGTGGCAGGGAAGCACGCGCGAAATCCGGTTTGCCGACCGAGCTTTCATAACGCGGATGCCCCGGCACCGCGTCACACAAGCGATAGGCCAAAAGCGCATAGGTCTCCCGGATCGGATCGCTTTCCTCGTCGAGCTCGTTTTCGATCCAGATCACCGACAGATCCAGCCCGAGCCGCGCGGCCAGCTCGCGGCTGACACGATAGTCAAAGCCGCTGCCCCCGGTCAGGCGGCGTCCAGACATCACGCCGCCGTTGCGGGGCAGGCACACGGTCAAGGTGCCTTGGGTCAGGGTCTCGACACGATCTTCGGATGCGCGCACGGGTCCGTGCGGGCTTAAAAGCAGCAAGGCTGCGACGAGGGTCAAAAAGCCTTTCCACATCGGTCGGTTTGCTCCGGTTTGTGCGGACTACTCCGGCATTGGCTCTGTGCCGCCGCGCGTGGCGACATAAACCCAGAGCGCCTCAAGTTCTTCGGGAAACAGCACATCCCCCCAGGCGGGCATGTCGCCCTTTCCGTCCATGACGGCAGAGACAAAATCGTCCTTGTTGTCCTGCGGCCACTTCCTCAGATCATAGGAAGACGTGCCGGGGTTGACCATGTCCAGGCCATGGCAGTGCGAGCAGAAGTCCTTGTAGGTTTTGATGCCTTTTTCCAGATCGGGACTGGCATCTTCAGCGAAGACTGGCGCTCCGAAGAGCGCCAGTACTACGGCCAAAACAGCGTTTGACTTGATCAATGGGTTTACTCCGGCAGGGCGAATGTCCAGATGGATCCTCCAGCAGGATAGCCCGCCAAACGCTCATCGCCAGAGAAGAGCGTATAAACCGCGCCACTGCCCACAGCGAGGCTGACATATTGGCGACCGTCCATGTCCCATGTCATCGGTTGGCCGACGATGCCCGTGCCCACGTTGAACTCATAGAGCTTTTCACCGGTCTCGGCGTGGAATGCTTCGAACATGCCGGTCTGCGTACCGGTAAAGACCAGGTCGCCGCCCGTGGACAGGATGCCGGCAAAGCGGGGAACCTCCGTGCCGTCCTCCCACTTCACATCTCCGGTCATCGGGTCAATCGCGCGCAGATACCCGCGGTTCTGGTCCGGCCAATCCCAGCTGAACTCCGCCCCGAAATAGAACACCCCAGCCCGGTAGGTCGGCTCCACGGCTTTGTAGTTCATGCCGATGTTGAGCGTGTTGATAAAGGCGGTGTTCTGCTCTGGATGGTATGACATGGGCGACCAGTTCTTGCCGCCAAAGGCGCTGGGCCAGAACGTTACCTGTTCGCCGGTGCGCGCACCCTCCGCGACCGCCGTCTGCACCGGCTTGCCGGTTTCCAGATCGATGCTCTCTGCCCAGTCCACGCGATCGACGAACTTGTTGGCTGCGATCAGTTTGCCGGTCGCGCGGTCCAGAACGTAGAAGAACCCGTTGCGGTTGGCTTGCATCACCACCTTGTTGCCATCGATCTCAGCCAGCACCAGTTCATTCGTGGCGTCATAGTCGAAGGGATCGTTCGGAGTGGTCTGGTAGTGCCACTTGATCTCGCCGGTCTTTGGATCCAGCGCCAGGATCGACGTGGTGAAAAGGTTGTCTCCCGGGCGTACGCCAGCGTTCCATGGGCCGGCATTTCCGGTGCCCCAGAAGACCAGATCCAGTTCCGGATCATAGGTGCCGGTCAGCCAAGCCGGGCCACCGCCGCGTTCCCAGGCGTCGCTGTCAGGCCAGGTTTCCGATCCTGGCTGCCCAGGTTCGGGAACGGTGTATGTGCGCCACAGTTGCTCGCCGGTGTTTGCGTCGTAGGCTTCGATGTAGCCGCGGATGCCGTATTCACCGCCTGAGATGCCGACGATCACAACACCATCCACAACAAGCGGCGCGACGGTAAAGGAATACCCGGCCTTGAAGTCGATCGAGTTCGATTTCCAGAGCTCTTCGCCGGTCGTGGCATCCATTGCCAGCACGTTGGCGTCTAGCGTGGTCCGGAAAAGCTTGCCATCGTAAAGCGCAACACCGCGGTTCACGATCCCGCAGCACGCCACACGTGGCGTTTCAGCGGGGTACTCGACGCCGACCTTCCACATTTGTGCGCCGGTGGCAGCATCCAGCGCCATCGTTGATTTGTGTGTCGTGACATACATCACGCCGTCCTTGATCAGCGGGAAGCTCTCCTGTCCGCGACTGTCATCAAGGCTATAGGCCCAGACCGGGGTCATCTTGGACACGTTGTCTGTATTGATCTGATCCAGCGGACTGTACCGCTTCTGATCGTAGCCCATGCCGTAGGTCAGCACGTTGCTGGTATCGCTGGTGTCATTGATCAGGTCGTCGGCGGATTGAGCCAAAGCGGATCCGGTTAGAGCCACAGACAATGCGACCACAGAACAAAGTGTTTTCATTTTTCCTCCCAACCGGATCAATCCGGCATCAGTAAGTGTTCGGCTTCATTCTTTGTCGGCCATCTTTCCGCTGCACGAGGTCCGCCGGCCCTCAACGAAAGCGGCGGACGCCCAACATGCCTTTTCCCAATCTGCACCTGAGAAACGATCCCATGGTGCTAGCCGTCCTCCCAAATCGTCTTTGAATTCCAAAGCTGGGTCAGGCGATGTTCGATGGCTCACTCGGACAAGGTTCCAAAGACCGGCGGCAAAAAGCAAGTACTTTCCGTGTGAACTTGTTTTTTGATCGGTGCCGGGACAGCCAGAAGAGTGCTTCAGGGTCAGCCAGCTTTCGAAGACGGACGTCTGGCATTGGTCCGAATTGAGATCAGGTTTCGACCAGATACTTGCTTGAAAGCGGGAGACTGGCAGCGCCGAGAGCCCTCGCGTCCGAGCCAATTGTCCCCGCTTCGATGGTCGGGCATTCCAGCCCTGTCAAATTCGCGTCGGCCACATTCATCTTGATTGCGCGCACCAATCGATCACGGACGTTGACCGGCATCCAGCCGTCGACCTTGACGCTTTCAAAGTCGATCACACTGCACGCAGTGACGATGGCATGTGCGATGCCGTGCGCCGCCACTGCTATCCAGCTTTGGATCGGCTCCTCTGGAATGTCCCACGTTTCGGCATCTTCCCACATGGAACTGACGTCTTTTCCCGTCGACTGAAGCGATCGCTCCAGAAGGTAGAGGCTGGCAACGTCGATCAGAGGCCGCACCTTGCCTTCGCTGTCGGGGACGGGCAAAGGTCCCAAAGCGCCCGCGTTCCCCCGGCCGGAAAAGATCCCGCCATTCAAAACAACGCCGCCGCCGATGAAATAGCCTACGTAGAAGTACAAGAAATCCCGTGGCTGATCCGATGGCCCGAACACAAGCTCAGCACCACATGCCGCTGTTGCATCATTTTGCAGGAAGACAGGCATTCTCAAGGTAGACGACAAGCTGGCTTGCAGATCTGCGGTTCGCCACCCGTCGAGATTCTCTTGCGGAACCTGCAGGGTTTGAGCCCAGTCCCAGATGAAAAAGGGCATCGCGATACCGATGCCGGCGACCTTACCGCGCAACTCCGGCGGCAGGCTCTCAACCAGTTCCTCTACACTCTCGTTCGAAAAGCGCAGGGTTTCATGAGGTGTCGGATAAGCATATGTCTTTTTTCTGCGGTCTCGGATCTGGCCCAGGAAGTCGGTCAGCACCAATTCCATGCTGCGACGTCCGACTTTGAGACCCAAAAACAGAGCGCCGTCTGCGTTCAACCGCATTGGAACAGTCGGTTGGCCAACCTTCCCGCGCACCGGATCACAGCGCAGCAAAAGCCCGTCTTCCTCGAGTTGTCGCATGATGACCGAGACGGTTTGAGCGGACAAACCGGTCATGCGCGCGATTTCGGATTTGGCCAGCGCATCGTGTTTTCTCACCAGCGAAAGCACCAGCCGCTCATTGCGCGCCCGCATGCCACTTTGGTTCGACCCCCGCATCTGCAAGGCCCGGGGATCAAATGGTGCAGCACTGTCGGCGGAAAAATTGCTCACGCGGCCTCCTCCATGAGGAGAAATTTGATCGGTCGGCAGGTCGCCGTCAATAATAATTCACAGAGATTTATTTATTGACTCGGGCTGTGAGTCCCGTGTTCACTTTTCAAGGTGGCGGGTCCGAAGGCTCGCTCTGTGCCGGCCCGAATGGGCAAGAAAAATGGGAGGAAGAGACGTGAACATGAAAAGGCTTATCGGTGCATCCGCGCTCGCGCTGACTGCAATGGCTGGCACCGCTTCTGCGGATGCTCATTCTACGACAGTTTGTCTGATCACCAAAACCGACACCAATCCGTTCTTTGTCAAAATGAAGGAAGGCGCGACGGCCAAAGCCGAAGAACTCGGTATGACCCTGAAGGCATTCGCCGGCAAGGTTGACGGTGATCATGAAACCCAAGTTCAGGCGATTGAGACGTGCATTTTGGATGGCGCCAAGGGTATCTTGCTGACCGCATCCGACACCTCGTCCATCGTGCCGGCTGTCGAGCAGGCGCGCGAAGCGGGCCTGCTTGTCATTGCATTGGACACGCCGCTGTCACCCATCGATTCCGCTGACGCGACCTTTGCGACAGACAACTTTCTGGCCGGCCTTTTGATCGGACAATGGGCCAAGGCAGCAATGGGCGATGGCGCAGATGATGCCGTGATCGCAACGCTCGACCTGAATGTCAGCCAACCCACAGTGGACGTCCTCCGCAATCAGGGATTCCTGGAAGGATTCGGCGTGGATCTCGGCGACCCCAATGTAATCGGGGATGAAACTGATCCGCGTCTGGTGGGCAGCGATGTCACGGATGGCAACGAAGAAGGCGGACGCCGTGCCATGGAAAACCTTCTGGCCAAGAATCCAATGATCAACGTCGTTCACACAATCAATGAACCGGCAGCGGCTGGCGCATACGAAGCCCTCAAAGCGATCGGGCGTGAGAACGATGTTCTGATCGTATCTGTGGATGGTGGGTGCCCCGGTGTACAAAACGTTGCGGATGGTGTGATCGGCGCGACCTCGCAGCAGTATCCGCTGCTGATGGCGTCCCTTGGAGTTGAGGCGGTTAAGAAATGGGCGGATAGCGGGGAGAAGCCTGAACCCACCCCTGGAAAAGACTTCTTTGATACCGGCGTTGCGCTCGTAACTGATCAGGCTGTCGATGGTGTCGAATCCATTTCCGTCAAAGAAGGCATGGACCTTTGCTGGGGCTGATCTAGCCAAGTCCCGGAGGGCGAACCTGCCCTCCGGCACCTCTTGCGTGGCGACAAGCGCCGCGCCATCTGTCAACGTTCTTCTGATGTGCAGAACGACCCGTCGGGAGGGAGGATAGGCCATGTCAACGCGAGGCACTGACCCGGGCAACTTCGAAGCCGCAGCAGAGGGCAGCCCCGAACAGATTGCCGATTTCGAGGTCCATAACACAGGTCTCGTCGGGCGTATCCAGCATCTCTTGCATGTCAATCCCTCGCTGGTTCCGCTGATCGTACTGGTGGCGGCGATTGTGATTTTCGGACTGCTGCTGGGGTCGAAATTTTTCTCGCCCTTCGCGCTGACGTTGATCCTTCAGCAAGTGCAGATCGTCGGGATCGTTGCTGCGGCCCAGAGCCTTGTGATCCTGACGGCTGGTATTGATCTGAGCGTCGGGGCGATCATGGTGATGTCCTCCGTGGTGATGGGTCAGTTTACCTTTCGCTACGGGCTGCCTCCGACAGTCGCGATCATCTGCGGACTTATGGTCGGAACCTTGATCGGGGCCATCAATGGCTGGCTCGTGAGCCGTGTAAAACTGCCGCCCTTCATCGTGACGTTGGGGATGTGGCAGATCATCCTGGCTACGAATTTCCTCTATTCCGCAAACGAAACGATCCGTTCGCAGGACATCGAGGCAAATGCGCCGATCCTTCAGTTGTTCGGTACAAAGTTTAACGTGGGCGGCGCGGTCTTCACCATTGGTGTGATTTTTATGCTCGTGCTGATCTTTGTGCTGGCCTATGCGCTGCGGCACACGGCTTGGGGGCGACATGTTTACGCCGTCGGTGACGATCCGGAAGCGGCTGAGCTTTCAGGGGTGAATGTTCATCGCACCCTGATGTCTGTCTATATGCTGTCTGGGCTGATTTGTGCCTTTGCAGGCTGGGCTTTGATCGGACGGATCGGCTCGGTTTCTCCTACCTCGGGTCAACTTGCGAACATAGAAAGCATTACTGCGGTTGTGATTGGTGGCATCTCGCTTTTCGGCGGCCGTGGTTCGATCCTGGGCAGTCTGTTCGGCGCTTTGATCGTTGGGGTGTTTTCGCTTGGGCTGCGTCTTCTGGGTGCGGACGCGCAATGGACCTTCCTGCTGATCGGCATTCTCATCATCGCGGCCGTTGCCGTGGACCAGTGGATCAGGAAGGTATCAGCATAATGAAGCCTATTCTCAAAGCGCGAAAGTTGGTCAAACGCTACGGCAGAGTAACCGCGCTTGATCATTGTGACTTCGATTTGATGCCGGGCGAGATCCTTGCTGTGATTGGTGACAATGGCGCTGGGAAGTCGACCTTGATCAAAGCGGTATCCGGTGCCGTTACTCCGGATGAAGGGGATGTCTGGCTCGAGGGCCAGAAGGTCAATTTCCACTCACCGATCGACGCGCGCGAGGCGGGCATCGAAACTGTTTATCAAACCCTCGCAATGTCCCCGGCGCTGTCGATCGCCGACAACATGTTTATGGGGCGGGAGGTCCGCCGGGCCGGATTCCGGGGGAAGTTCCTGCGTCAGCTGGACCGCCCCTACATGGAGAAGTTTGCGCGCGAAAAGCTATCCGAACTGGGTCTGATGACGATCCAGAACATCAATCAGGCGGTGGAAACACTTTCCGGTGGCCAACGGCAGGGTGTTGCCGTGGCGCGCGCGGCGGCTTTCGGCTCAAAAGTGATCATCCTGGATGAGCCGACGGCCGCGCTTGGGGTGAAGGAAAGCAGGCGGGTTCTGGAACTCATTCTTGATGTGAAATCGCGCGGCATTCCGATCATATTGATCAGTCACAACATGCCTCATGTATTCGAAGTGGCCGATCGGATTCACGTGCACCGATTGGGCAAACGAATCTGCGTGATCCAACCAACAGACTACACCATGTCCGATGCCGTGGCGTTCATGACCGGGGCAAAAGAGCCGCAAATGGATGCTCAGGAATTATGATTTCGGCGCAGGCCATCGCCGACAAGATTGCAACTGTACCGTTCTCCGGCCGGCGCTTGATCGCCTTTGCCGGGCCTCCGGCAAGCGGAAAATCCACCTTGGCGGCGGATGTTGTGGAGGTGCTGGGGGCGTCAGCCAGGCTTGTGCCAATGGACGGGTTTCATTTGGACAATCGGCTTCTTGAGCCCCGACACCTTGGGGAACGAAAAGGAGCGCCGGAGACATTCGATCTTGGCGGGTTTTCGCGGTTGGTACAGTCGCTGAGACACGATGAGCAGGTCTTTTTTCCTATTTTCGATCGCGAACGGGATATTGCCATTGCTGCCGCCGATGAAGTGGACGGCGGCATCGATACCGTGATCATTGAGGGCAACTACCTTATGTTCGACGAGCCTGGCTGGCGCGATCTGGCGGACCACTGGGACGGTTGTCTTTTCCTTGACGCTCCAATGGAAACGCTGCGTGCGCGCCTGATCCAGCGCTGGCTCAAGTTCGGGCTGCCTGAAATCGAGGCCCGCAAGCGAGCCGAAGGCAACGATCTGCTGAATGCTGAACGCATTCTGAAGCGACGACTGCCTGTCTCCACTGAGCTGGAGATGTGACGATCGGCACTGGCATGCTGCCCCGAGCGAACTCACCTCAAAGTCATGATCTGAAAGACCAGGGAAAAGACAATGTACCGATCCGAGGTTAACCAAATCATTCGAGACGCTGACAAGTTCATTCGGTCTCACGGCATTCACTTGCCACCATTTGCGTATTGGGACCCGGACGAAATCTCTGGGCCGCGAGGCGCATTGATCCGCACACGCAAGCTGGGCTGGGATGTCACGGACTATGGGCGCGGCAGATTTGACGAACTCGGCCTGTTCCTGTTTACCACCCGCAATGGCGATCACGCTGATCTCAAGGCGGGTCGCGGGATGTTGTATGCCGAGAAGGTTATGATCTCGCGCGCGGATCAGGTCTCACCGATGCATCGACATATCGTCAAATCAGAAGACATCATAAACCGTGGCGGCGGCGATCTGGTCGTCGAGCTGTTTGCGTCCTTGGAAGATGGATCAATTGACAGGTCCGGGCACGTGACGGTGTTCTGTGATGCCGAACGCATCACGCTGCGCGCTGGGGAACATTTGCGCTTGAAACCGGGGCAGAGTGTGACTTTGGCTCCGGGTGACTGGCACGCATTCTGGGCAGACAAAAATGACGTCCTCATCGTCGAAGTCTCGACAGTGAATGATGATTTGACCGACAATGTTTTCGAAGAGCCCATTGAGCGCTTCAGCACAATCGTCGAAGACGAGCTTCCATTGCATTTGTTGGTTTCGGATTACGCCTAACAGTATCTATCCTGATGCGCGCCTTTTCTCTGTCTATCACTTGCCGATCGGGACCACGTTCAGTCTGTCGGTGTGTCGACCGACCCTGGGTCGGTATGGGTCGCCAAACTCCATCAAGAGCGCTACCACTCACCCATGCCTCAGTTGTTGATCGTCTATCACTCAAAGACCGGCGGGAGTCGGCAAATGGCGGTTGCGGCGGCTGATGCAGCCCGCGCGGAACTCCCGACCGACCTCAAGCCTGCATCGGAGGCGAAGCCGTCAGACCTGCTGGCGGCGGACGGATACATCTTTTGTGCGCCAGAAAACCTCGCCGCAATCGCAGGAGTCATGAAAGACTTCTTTGACAGGTGCTACTATCCGGTCCTTGGGAGGATTGAAGGCAGGCCCTATTCCCAAATGGTCTGTGCTGGGTCAGACGGGCAGAATGCAGCGCGTCAGACGGCGAGAATTGCGCAAGGATGGCGGCTTCGGGAGGTGCAGCCCCCGCTGATCATCTGCACCCATGCGCAAACGCCGGAGGCGATCCTGGCGGAAAAGACGATACCCGAAGAAGAGTTGGTCCTCTGCCGCGAGCTTGGCGCCGCGATGGGTGCTGGGATCAGCATGGGCGTGTTCTGACCCTTTAGCCTTTGGAGCCAGGTGAGCGAGAGTGAACTGGGGCGGCGCGTTGCGGTCGGCTCTCAGGCGAAACCTGAGCGTTCTGGCTTACCGTGTCGGAGGCTTGCGAAGTTCGTTAAGCTTAGGTGTGTTCAAACGAGACCGGATTCGGACATGAACGCTGACAACGGCGCAACACGCAGATGGTGGCTCCTCGCTTCGATGGCGCTCTCCGGCGGGTTGATCATGCTGGATGAGACCGTGGTCGGGGTGGCTTTGCCAACATTGCGCGACGACCTTGGGATGTCTCAGGCCGGGGCACATTGGGTCATCAGCGTATATATGCTCGTATTCGCGTGTTGTGCGGCAGCAGGCGGAAGGCTGGGTGACCTCGTGGGGTATCGCCGCCTCCTGCTGGCTGGGGCGGGCCTTTTCGGCCTCGGCTCGCTGATCTGTGGCCTGGCCCCGAACGGCCCGATCCTGATTGCGGCGCGGGCTGTGCAAGGTCTTGGTGCAGCAGCCATTTTTCCGATGACCGTGGCGATGATCATGGTTGCGTTTCCGAAGGAGCAGCGCGGGATGGCTATGGGCGCCCTGGCCGCGATCAGCACCGTGTTCCTTGCCCTTGGACCTCTTGTCGGAGGTTATCTCAGCCAGGCCGTTTCCTGGCGCTGGATTTTCTGGATCAACATCCCTGTGGTCGCTGCGGCGTCGGCAATCGTGGTCTGGGCATTCCCGCGTCGACCCGTTCGAGAGGCGAGCGAGCCGTTTGATGTGTTTGGTCTTGTCACACTGATTGGTGGTTTGAGCCTGTTGGTTTTCGGGATCATGCAAGGGTCGATCCTCGGCTGGACAAGCGTCACAATCCTTGGTGCCATGCTCGCGGGCGCGGCCCTCTTGGGAGTGTTCATAGCCATTGAAACCCGCAATGACGCGCCCTTGATCAATGTGGAGCTCTTCAAACTCAAGGCCTTCAGCGCCGCCAATCTGATCGTCTTTGCGGGGCAGTACTCCAAGATCGTGATCGTCGTTTTCGGCGCGCTCTACCTGCAGGACAAACTCAATTTGCAACCCTTGATCGCAGGGTGTGCATTGCTTCTGGCGGTCGCCGGCTTCCCTTTCCTCTCTACACCGGTCGGTCGCGTGGCCGACAAAACCGGCGCGCGACGTCTGGTTCTGTCCGGTCTGACCGTCGCGACGGTTGCGATGTTTCTGATTGCCGTGGCCGCTGGGTCGGACCGCTTTCTCTGGATGGCGCCGGGTCTGTTGCTCTGGAGCCTGGGAATGCCGTTTGTCTATGCACCTGTCCTGCGGGAGTTGGCCAATGCGGTGCCGGTGGACAAACAGGGACAGGTCGGTGGCATCGGCGTGAGCTTCCGCTTGCTGGGTGGCACTATGGCAGCCGCTGTTGGCAGCAGCATCCTGTCCGCTTCAGATGAATTTCAATTGGTGTTTCTGTCGACCGCAGGTTTGATGCTCATAGCGCTGCTTTTTGGGTACGCTGCCCTGACACGCGATGCGCCTGCACCCGCAATGGATCATCATCACCCTTTGCGGGTTCTTGGTCACTGACGTGCGTCCAGATGTATCGCTTTATGAAGACGGCGAATGCTGTCGATCCTTTGCACCTGCCATTGAATCGCTTGCACAAGCTTGGCGTCAAAGACCAACAAACCTGCTAGGAACGGCGCGAGTTGCTCATTCTGGGCCTTTGTACTGAGTGCTGTAGGTGTGTCAAAGGCACTATTGCCTGAATGTCAAAGGGTGGAGTGGCGGGGTTCGGAGGCGCTCTTCGACTGGCCATGAACAGAATCTGGGCCTCAGAACGCGTCGCGGCATCAACGATAGCGTTGACCCGGAGCAGACACTAGCAAGATTGCCTGCAATGTCTTCAACAGTTGGCGACGATCCCACCCAACCACTGATCATCTGAGCATCGAACAAAAGCGTCTCAAGTGTGATACGGTTCTAGAGACAAGGAGTGCTCCATGATTGATCGGCGTTCATTTCTGCTTTCGGCCACATCAGCGATTGCACTGCAGCCGTCGGCTTCAGTTGCCAGCTCAAAACAAATCGTTGTAACGCCAGCAGCTTCGCTCAGCGACATTGATCGCCGGCGGCACGAGAAATACATGCAAATGGCGATCGATCTCATCGAAGATGGTCCTCCATACGGAACTGTAATCGTTGACCAAACCTCGGATGTCGTGGTGTGCACTGGAAAAAACCGACGCAGCCGGAATAGGATCTACCACGGTGAAATGGATGCCTTGATCAATTGCGGAAACGAGAACCCCGACATCGACTGGACGAAACTGACGCTCTACACAACAGGCGAACCCTGTCCGATGTGCATGTCCGCGCTCGTTTGGAATCGCATCCCCAGAATGGTCTATGGCACCTCCATACGAAAGCTGACCGAGATCGGGCTCAACCAAATTGGTCTTGCTTCACCCGTGGTCGCTAGTGCCGCACCGTTTTACAGCGGTGAGATCATCACGGGAGTTTTGGGAGACAAAACCGATGCGATCTTCGATGAATGGCGGGCAAACCGCTAGCAAGACAATTGTTCGACTGAGACTTGAGACCGGTGTTATTCGATTGGCGACCTAAAAGTTGCGGTTAGTCGCTCGTTCAATGCGTGATGAGGCTCGGCGGAAGAACCGTAGTGAAGCTCAGCAAATGCGGCGAGCCCAATCGCTGGGAACTGCGCCATCGCAACGCCAACGGGACCCGGGCCACCAAACAACGGCAAGACGGCTTCGGGAAGTTGGGCGCCTGCTTCGCGTCCTTGCGCGCCAAAACCGATCTTACCAAACCAAATGGTATCACTCTGCGACATCACAACGTTTGTGAGATTTTTGACCGCTTCACGGACGTTGAGATCGGTCGCCAGCTCGATGATTCCGTAGTTGTGGTCCAGATCACTCGTAGTCGTCGCGGTGGCGTTCCCGTGGGATTTTAGAAGCCGACATTTGTGCATCGCGCAGCATCTGTTGAAACCGACTCCGAACCGACCTCGGATGCAGCGAAGTAACTAGACCTTTTCGCTGCCTCCGCTCGACTTGGGCGAATCCTGTTGATTGCTCCTTCGAGAGATTTACTCTTGCCCCGCAGATGGCTTGTTACGCCAACGCGAGGATCGGACCATCCAGCAGTCGCATCAGGTCTCCGAAGTAGCCTGCGGACCGCGCGGGCCGGGTGGGATCTGAGGTGATGACAACCGCAAGATTCTTGTCCGGATGCGCCGCAATGATCTGCCCTCCATAGCCTCTTGCCAGTTCGTAGCCCGTGGGCGACAGAAACCAGCCGTATCCGTAGGACAGGCCCGACCAGCGCGACCGCGCGAGGGGCCGTGTCGAGGCTTCCATCCACGACTGTGAGATGACCTGCGTACCATTGTACTTGCCACGGTCGCGCAGCAGCGTCGCAATCGCAAGCATTGCCGTGGGCCGAAGCGCCATTTCGTTGCCTCCGAGGTAGTATCCTTGAGGATCGCGCGTCCAGGCCGGGATTTCGACACCCAACGGATCGCCAAGGCGATTGCGGGCCTGCGAAAGAAGGCTCTGCCCGCTTACTTCGGCCAGAGCCGCCCCGAGAATATGAGTTGAGCCGGTGGAATAGAGCATCTCAACCCCGGGGCGGGCGACCATCGGGCGCGTCAGCGCGTTCGACAGCCAGTTGCGCGAGCTCACCCAGGCGCCATAATTTGCTCCGGATGTCCGTTCCAGGCCAGCGCGCAGCGTGACCAAATCCTCCAGAGTGATATCGCCTGCGCCGGGGGTGGCATCGTCAGGTAAAATGCAGGGGGCGACATCGCTGAGCCGGGCATTCACCGAGCTAATCTCGCCTCTGTCAATCGCCGCTCCGAGTAGTAGGGCTACGATACTCTTGGAGCACGACTTGATGTTCGCCAACCGGTTCAGGCCAGGGCCGCGCGGTGCCGCAGCAAACACGACGTCGTCCCCACGTCGGATCTGAAGGGAATGCAGCTGGTTGAGGCGCTCAATAGCAGTGTCGAGAGCACTCGACTGCGCGCGCGCAAGATAAGGCAGGGCAAGCGACATTGAAGAAGTCAGAAGAAAGTCGCGGCGGCCAATCATGACCCAAAGATGTACGCAAGTGGCATCGGTGTCCACTTGAACGAAAGCTTTGCGGACAAAGCGGTCGATGAAAGCACCTTCAGCACAGTCGTAATTTCGAAGTTTCGTGGCTTCAATCCGTCACGTAGATTGGGCTGGACCAGGCAACAAACCCATCCTCTGTGACAACCCTTACCCAGAGCGGGTTGTCACGACCTGACACCAATTTGATAGTCACCTTTTCTGCCAGGCTGCAACGCTTCATGACACGAGGAAGCCGAAACAGCCGAATCTTTCGGTCAAGACCGCCAGCATCCAAGACTGTTTCACCGGCGTCGATTTCAGCCAGGTCGCGGACGCCCGAGACAAGATCTGTTTCCACCAACACGCGGCCCTCGTTGTTGCTCAACCAAATGTCACAACCGCCAAAATTGCCGGTCGTAACCGCGTCAAACACAATGGTTTGGTCGTTTTCTACATCGAATGTCCGTTCCAAGTTCCAAGCGTTGATCTTTTGCATGTTGCAAATTCGGGCCTTGTTGAAATTGATCGTGCCGCGCCAATGGGTCGTGCGTCCCCGGCCACGATATTCGGCACCTTGCCAGATCACCCTCAGCCGTCCGGATGGGTCGGGGGCGTAGGGTCGCAAGGTTCGAACCGTTTCCGCGCCGTCTAGAACATCTACGCGCTCGATTGGAGTCTGTGCTTCAACCGAGACCGCAAGGTCGAGCTGATCACCGTTCACCCGCGCAATGTCCCCCATCTGCGCCTTAGCTGACGGCACCGCCTCCATAGGTTCGATCCTTGGGTCGACCGGAAAAACGCCGCCCCCCGCGCCAAGATGTGCGACCACGTCCAGATGCATGCGGCACCCGGTTGTTCCGTAGTGTCTTCGCTTTCGTATGGATTTGAAGATACCCTCTCGAGAGAGTTCATCAGCAAGAAAACAGGTAAGTCCGCTATAGGCGCCAAATTCTGACGCTCCGGGATAGCATGCCCCTGGCGCACCTTTGTGACCGTCACTGTTGCACACAAGGCCCACGCGGTATCCCAACTGGAAAGCGTCCGTCATGATCCATTCAAACGTCCCCCAGTCCGAATGCACCTCAACCGCTGTGCGCAGGCGCGGGTCTTCCGCTTTGGAGATATCCGCGGGCCGGCCTCCAATATGGCCAAAAACAACACAATCATCATCTTTGAGGGCCTCAAAAAGATCGGGCAGAGTATTTGCGTCCGTGTCTATGTCTGATCGGTCCTTCAGCAAGGCATGCGAGGATCGGTAAATCTGGCAGCCTTCTTTTGCGAAAAAGACGTTGTGATCGCCGCCGACCGGTGTGTTTCCTGACCATTCATAGCCCGGAAAGACCGTGAACTGCCCATCGTCGTTAAACGCGGCAGTCAGTTCGTTGATCTGTCCCCAAAAGGCATTTGTGACTTGAAAGTCGTTTGCCTGATGAGACGTCACATCCAGGAACGACACGTCTCGAGCAAACTCGAAGTATTCGCGGATCGGGTTGATACCCACTGTTTCGCCGCTTTGACCGTGCAGGTCTCCCCAATATGCCGCAGGACCTGTTTCTCGCACAATCAGCGGGTTGGAGACTGCCAAGACGCTGCCGGACGAGTCCAACAGGGAAAACTGGTATGTTCCCTCTTGGTCAGCAACCACACCTCGAATGCTGCATCCCCTTGCCCCTGGCTTGAACGTTGCAGGTTGTGGAAGTCCGCTCAGCGTTTCGTCGGCCCGGACCGTCAGTCCATCTGGGATTTGGTCTGTCGCGTTACCCCATTCGTCTTCTCCCCGAACGCCGAGGTGGAAGGTCTCGCCTTTGCGCCGGAGCGTCGGCGCCGTCAGAACCCATTTCGAAACGGGCCCCGGCCCGATCTCTATCGTGTGCGACGAGACGGGCAAAAACACCCCGGTCGCGCAAACATCGGCAAGAAGCTTAAACTCAAATGCCGACTCACAGAAGGTCTGCAGGCGCAGGCCAGGCGAGCCTTTGCTGCGGTCGCCCAAAATGATTGTGATCGTGTCACCCGGGTTCATGAAGCCCCGCTTCACGGTGATCCGGATTCCGTTGTACCAGGGGCGCTGGTGGGGGTAGGGTTCGGCGTACAACTCCAATGCCACGCCATTTGACGCTTTGGCCGTTACATAACTCATGGCCTTTGGATCGTTGAACTGGACTCCTCCGCTATCGTCTGTCCAGCGACTGACGACTTTGATCGCACCGGTATCGTCAAGTCCGAATTCCCCAACTGTGTAGACCAACTTGAAGGACTGAAAGGACCGCACGGGAAAGCAACCGGATGGTGTAAAAACAGCACTTCCGTAATCTGCACCGTCCCGGCCAGGCTGCGCCTCTGGCCAGACATCCCCCATGAGTGCGTCAGGAATCTCAGGCACAACGGTCCTTTCGTTTGATGTCTAACCAAACGCACAATCGTTTCAAAATACAAGGTTCGGGGATCTCCAAAGCATTTGATCTAACTGGACAGTTTTATGTTGCGAAGTATCAGGAAAATGGGGCTCCGAGCGGACGTTCGTCGCATTGTGCATGAGTGACCGCTACGTGCACAAACCGACAGCTTTTCCCATCAGTTTGGGCCACTGCCTCTTCATCGCAGAGAGAGGATCAGGTCATGTTGTTCTGTCGAATGTTCACCGCCGTGACCGTTCTGGTGTCCCAAACATCTGCGCAGTTGAGCGGGTCCCCAGCAAAGAACGCTTCGACTGACCTACGGTCGGGCGCATCCAGTAGAAAGAACGAACCAACCATACTTTGGCGCTTATCGTCCGTCAGCGGGCCCGACAACAGGACCTTGAGGCCATGCGCGGCTGGTGCTGTGTCGAGATAGGCGCGGTGAGCCTCAATCGCGGACATCCGGCGCGGCAGTGCATCGGGCTTGTCGATTGCATGAACTACGAAGCGCATTGCCGAACCTACTCGAAAACCAGGCTTAGGGCCGGCACAAAGGTCAGAACCAGCGTTACGATTGTCATCATCACGACGAAGGGAAACGTACCGATGAAGATGTCTCCAAGCGTGGTGTTCCGGTCCGAAATTGTCGCCTTTACCACATAGACGGTCAGACCGAACGGTGGCGTCAACAACCCGATTTCCACAGCGATCACTGTGACGATACCAAACCAGATCAGGTCTCCGCCCAACTCCGTGACAATCGGCAGCGACAGCGGCAGCAGGATCAGCATGATCGACGTGGAATCGAGGATCATGCCCATGAGGACCACGAGGATCAGGTAGATCATCATGAAACCCATCAGGCCGAGACCCGCATCAGAGAAGAGCATGGTCACTTCCTGCGGTATCGTGGAGAGGGTCAGCATCCGCGAATACATGGATGCGGCGATGATCAACAGCAGGATGGAGACTGAAACCAGCCCGGTATCCACCAGCACTTTCCAGAACCGCGCCCAAGTAAGGCTGCCCTTGAGCAGGGCGACGACAATCGCAGCGGCAGCACCGGCGGCGCCGGCCTCTGTGGGCGTGAAGAACCCCGAATAAATACCGCCCAGCACAATGATGACCAGAGCCGTGATAGGCATAAGCTTGATTGCTGCAGTGCCCCAGGTTTCTCCTTCGATCACTGTCGGTCGGTCAGACTGCATCACCATCTTGGGCCGCAGGCGTGCCATCAGATAAATCCCGACGCCAAAAACCAGCGCCAAGAGCCCTCCCGGCACAATCGCGGCAAGAAAGAGCGCGCCAACAGACTGTTCAGCCAGCACACCGTAGATGATCAGGAGCAGGCTCGGCGGGATCAGCATGCCAAGAACGGAAGACCCAGCCACCACGCCCAACGCAAACCGGTTGTTGTATCCGTTCGCCACCATCTGCGGTACCGCGACGCGGGAGAAAACCGCCGCCGAGGCGATCGAGATCCCGGTGATCGAGGCAAAGACGGCATTCGCGGCAACAGTTGCCATGCCAAGCCCGCCGCGGATTTTCTGCAACATCCAAGCGGCGACGCGGTAAGCATCCCGCCCGATGTCGGCCGTATCCACAATCAGCCCCATCAGCACAAAGAGCGGAACGACTCCAAAGAGATACCTGTTGATCGCACCATCCGCGGCCAGCGCCAGAGACCTGACTGCAACATTCGGATTGTCGCGGATCAGCCAGATGCCCAGAAAGCTCAGCAGGATCAGAACCACAGCGATATGCGCGCCGGAGAAGATCAACACCAGCATGAAGACAATCGCAGCGAAACCAATACCGACGCGGCCAATATCGGCAACGAAGACGCCGTATCCGATCACCAGAATGAGCGCGAATGCCATGATGAAGGGCCAGCCACGCGGGGTGGTGATCACCGAATGCCGGATCTTCAAAGGTTCCACCCGGCCTGCGTTTCCGATCTCTTTGATGTCTTTCAGAATCTGCGTGACAAAAGCCAGACAGGTCAGCAGCGACCCTCCGAAGAGACAGGCTTTGATTGGCCAGACCGGAGCGGTGAAGACCCCTTGAGCACCGAAGAACTCGTTCTCCACCCATGCATCTACCAGCTTCGGCCACGTTCCCTTGGCGATCAGCGCAAAGACCAGGATACCCGCCAGGTGGAATACAACGCGGATCACAGCCGACGCGAAGGGGCGGTGTTCCTCCAGCTTTCCGATCAGGATGTCAGTCCGGGTCATCCGCCCGCTCATGAGCGTATGCGCAGCCTGCAGGAACACGATGGCAACTATCGAGTTCGCCACGATTTCGGAGACACCCTGTACCGGTGAATTGAAGAAACTTCGGCCAATGATGTCTGCACAGATCAACAGCATCAGGCAGAAGATCCAAACAGAGGCCGCCCCGCTAACTGCGCCGGTGAGCATTGAGACAACGCTCACCGCGCGGTCGGTGCCATGGCGGAACTGGCGGGAGGTGATAGCCACGGCTCCGACCCCGATCAGCGCTCAGACCAGTCAATGCGCGGCTCAAGCCCGGCGTCGCGCACCTTGGTCATATACGCTTCCAGCACTTCGGCCGCACCATCACCGGAGTTGGCCTGCGCCCATTCGCCTGCGAGGTCGGGCAAGCCAACTGCCCAGGCCGCCACCTCGTCTGCCGGCAACTCGGTCACCGTCGCGCCTGCCTCTGGCAGCTTGGCCAGAAACGCTTCGTAGCGCGCCATGACCTCTTCGGCATGGGCAACGGTGTATTCCTCGCCCAGTTCAGTCAGCACCTGCTGCACGTCATCCGACAGGTCGTCCCAGACATCTTTGTTGATGCCCAGTCCGCCGGTCATTTGAGCGCCAAGACCTACCAGCGTCACGTAAGGCGCAACCTCATAGTGTTTGTTCGGGAATGCGCCAGTGATGATGACGACAACACCGTCAGCCACGCCCGTCTGGATCTGATTGTAGTAAGTCGGCAGAGCGCCATTCACGGGCACCGCACCAAGCGATTTGATCCAGTTCGCTGACGGCCCTGGTGCGATGATTTTGCGGCCATCCAGGTCCGCCAACGAGTTCACCGGGAAGTTGGTGAAGAGGTGATAGGTTTCCACCCCACTCGCGCCAAGGAAGACAACGTTCTGATCTTCCCACGCCTTCTGAAGCTGCGGCAACTCGCGATGCATCTCGTTGATAATCTGTAGCGTGGCCACCAGATCGTCAGAGACGAAGGGGGCGAAGTAGGTCATGTTCTGGAGGGGCATTTTGGAGCCTTCCCACAGAGTGCCGACCCAACCGGCATCTGTCAGCCCGTCGCCCACGGCTTCAAGGGTGTCCTTGAACCCGTAAAGCGCGCCACCATAGCTCTCGGTCCATTCGATGCGGTCTTCCGAGCCCATTTCTTCGAGCCGTTTGTTGGATTCTCCTACGACCAGTGTCGAAAGCTGGCCGACCCAGGGCAGCACCGTCGGATGGCTGGAAGACATTGTGAGATTGTATGTCTCAGCCTGGGCCGCGCCGATGCCAAACGTAGCAATGGCGACGCCTGCCGTTAGGCGCGCCACAGTGCGGGTAATGTGTGAAAGATAGGTCAAGTTTTCCTCCTCGGGTTTGTCGCGATAGCAAGATCGGACGGTCATCAGATTGTTTCGCAGGTTTCGTCGAACGCCAGGCGCGGCAGACGCCGGAAAATTTTCGAGGTGTCGGCGTATCCAAGATTCACCAGGAAGTTCGAATTGATCGAGGTGCCGTGAAAGAACTCCTCGTCGAGCATTGCATTGTCGAAGCCGGACATACCGCCCACGTCGAGCCCCACTGCCCGTGCGGCCAGCATGAAATAGGCGCCCTGCAGCGTACCATTACGGAAGGCGTTCACCTGCGCTGCGGTGGCATTGGCCTTGAAAATATCCTGTGCCGCCGGGTTCGGGGGGAAGAGGCGCGGCAGCTCCTCCCAGAAGTTGAGGTCATGGGCGATTATCGCGGTCACCGGTGCACCGCGCATTTTCGGCACGTTCCCGGGAAGCAGGCAAGGTTCCAGTCTGTCTTTCGCCTCCGTCGAGCGGACAAAAACGACGCGCATCGGTTGCTGGTTCATCGACGTTGGACCCATCTTGGCAATGTCATAGAGGGTGCGCAGCGTATCTTCTTCGACATCGCGGTCTTGCCAGCCATAATGCGTGCGTGCCTCGGTAAAGAGCAGTCTTAGCGTGGCGCCATCCGCAGTGAGACCCTGGGCCTGAAAAGCGCGGGCGCTTTCGCGCGCGGCCTCGTCTGCGGTAAGTGTCTGATCGGTCATTGGCGACTCCGGATTTAAGATTGGGGCGCAAGGCCCAGAATGTTGCGGGCCTGTGCCAGCGTGGCTACAGGGCGGTCATGCGCGGCGCATATCTCGGAGGTGCGCGCTACGAGAGCGGCGTTTGACGGCGCAAGCGTGTCGCGATCAAGGCGCACGTTGTCTTCCAGACCGGTCCGCGCATGGCCACCAGCGGCAATTGACCATTCATTGATCTTGAGTTGTTCACGCCCGATACCGGCCGCACACCAGGGCGCGCCGGGAAACAGGCGTTCTACGGTCTCGACATAGTAGTTGAACACGTGCCGGTCCGCCGGCATGGCGTTCTTCACGCCCATCACAAACTGCACGTATGGGGTGTCGACGATGTCGCCTTTGGCGTGCATTTCGGAAGCCTTAAGAATGTGGCTGAGGTCAAAGGCTTCGATCTCGGGTTTGACGCCGTAGGTCCGCATTTCACCGGCCAGCCAGTCGACCAAATCCGGCGGGTTTTCGTAGACTCGGGTCGGAAAGTTGTTTGACCCGACAGAAAGCGAGGCCATGTCCGGCCTGAGCGGCAGCATCCCACCACGGCTCTTGCCCGCGCCAGAGCGCCCACCTGTCGAGAACTGGATGATCATTCCCGGACAGTGCGTCTCCAGCCCCTCTTTCAACCGTGCAAATTTCTCAGGATCACTGGAGGGTGACTGGTCTTCGTTGCGCACATGCGCATGGCATATCGTCGCCCCGGCCTCAAATGCCTCATGCGTGCTTTCAACCTGCTCTTCCACCGTAATTGGAACTGCGGGGTTGTTGTGCTTCGTGGGCAAAGAGCCTGTGATGGCGACACATATGATGCAAGGTGTGCCCATGGCTCATGCCTTCGCAGGGGCCAGCACGAAATCGTGCTCTACATCGTAATAGAGCCCGTCAAACCCGGCCTCCGCCTGCCTTGCCATATCTTCCACCGGCTCGAAGCGCGCCATAAGGCTTTCCTTCACGCCGAACACCGCGTCGGAATGGATGTAGGGGTCATCCGGGTCGAAGATATGCGTCGTCAGCGGGTCATATCCGTCTTTCGCGACGATGTAGTGGAAATGCGCGGGGCGATAGGGGTGACGGCCCAGCTTGTAGAGCAGTTGCCCCACTGGGCCGTCTTCTGGAATCGGATAAAACTTCGGTTTGACCGCTTTGAACCAATAGCGCCCATCCGCTCCAGTGGTGAACTTGCCACGCAAGTTGAAATCGGGCTGGATGCCCTTCTGTTGAACGTCATAGAACCCTTCGTCATTGGCTTGCCAGACATCGATGGCTACGCCCTCCAGCGGGTTTCCATCTGTATCCAGAATGCGCCCATGCACGAGCATCGGTTCGCCTTTGCCGTCGAGGCAGATGTTCGCGCCCATCTCCAGTTCGGGCACACCATCGATGTGAAATGGGCCGAGCACCGTGTTTTCTGATGCACCTGTGGGGCGTCGGGAATTGATCGCGTCCACAAGCATCGACACGCCCAGCGTGTCCGACAGCAGGATGAATTCCTGACGCCAATCGTTGCACATATGGCCGGTCTGCGTGAGGAACTGGACCGCGGCCATCCACTCATCCTGCGTGGGCTCGATTTCCTTCACCGCTTCGTGCAGATGGCGGACGATGACAGACATGACCTCCTTCAGCCTTGGATCTTCGCATTTCGCCATGCGTTCGATCACGACCTCGGCAGAAGTCTCTTCGGTGAAGTACCCTGTTTCATGCGCTTCCATCACGCACCTCCCTTTGATCCGTGCCTAGCGCGAATATTCGTTTGATGTGCCCGGCGGTTGTCCTGCCCAGGCGTTTCTCAGCAAATGGCGAAGGCCCTCTGCCGTCACCTCCCGAGGGTTCCAATAGGGCCTCTGCAGAGCGATCTCGACCGCCTGTTCGATCTGAGACTCTTTCATCCCGAGATCTCTAAGAGCCAGCGGGGCGGACATCCGCTTGGCAAAGCTCCAAAGGGCAACGCCCGGCTCCTCTTCGCCCAGAAGATCCGAGATGGGAGCCAGAAGCTGCGGCACAGCGGCTGCGTTGTAGTGAGTTGCATGCGGCAGGATAATCGCATGTGTTTCGGCATGCGGCAGGTCGAAAGATCCGCCGACCGTATGGCAAAGCTTATGGTGCAGCGCCATTCCGACCTGGCCGAGAACAGTGCCGCAGGCCCACGCCCCGCGAAGCGTTGCTTCCCGGGCGGCAAGATCATTTAATTCGTTGATCACTCCGGGCAGACCATTCACGAACGCGTCCAGCCCTTCGACAGCTAGCGCGGTGCTGTCCGCGTTCCGATCTTGAGCGTAGAGCGCCTCAACCGCATGGGCCATAGCGTTCAAGGAGGAATTCACTGTCATCCCGAGCGGCAAGGAAGCAATGAGCTCCGGGTCATACAGAATGACGTCCGGTAGCACCTTCGCGTCCGTCAACGTGGTCTTGATGCCATTCTCTGTCTGGCCGAGGATCGGTGTCGCCTCGCTTCCAGCATAGGTTGTCGGCACGGCGATCTGCGGCATGTTCGTTCTCAGGGCCAGCGCCTTACCAAGCCCGATCGTGGAGCCTCCACCAACCGCAACAACGCTGTCAGCCCCAACCAACTTGGCATGCGACAGGGCGTCTTGAGTGGTTGATACCGGCGTATGCATGGCGGCCATCGTAAAAATGCCGGCAGCCTGCTCGCCCAGATCAGTCGCCAGCTCCATCGCCATCTGCGACTGGTGCGGCGTGGAAAGAACCAGCGCCCGCCGCGCCCCAAGCTTTTCAAGTTCTTCTCCTGCCGCACGCCTGATACCGGTGCCGAAGCGCACACGCTGCCCGCTGACGCTTACTATGACATCCTTCATCCGGCTGGGTCTCCTCGTGAGCATGATTCACGTGCAAAGGGATACCGCACAAAGAACGCGATCTTGATCGAATTGCAGGTGATTAATATAACCCAAAGTTATGAAACTGGATCCGCGGCATTTAGAGATATTGGCAGCCATCGTGGGCGAAGGCGGGCTGACCGAGGGCGCTGCGGCGCTCGGGAAATCGCAGCCCAGCGTCTCGCGCAGCCTCGCCCTTCTGGAAAGCCGGGTTGGCCAGCCGCTTTTCGAGACCCGACGGCGGCCATTGCGACCGACTGAACTTGGCTTGTCTCTTGCTCAGGAAGGCAAAAAAATACTCGAAGCCAACCGCGCCGCGAGCGCACTGGTGGCCTCGTATGCTCAGGGCCTGGCCGGCGCCGTACGAGTTGCCGGTACGCCCATCTTCATGGACGGTGTGATTTCCGACATAATCGCGGACTTCCACGCAGAACACCCGGGAATTCGCATTGACCAAAGCTATGCTTACCCGACTGAGGCGCTGGAAAAGGTCGCCAACGATTTACTAGACCTCGCCATATTACCAGTCAGGCCAGCGGACTTGGCAGAGACCTTTCAGTTCCGGCAGGTACTACCGGGTCGGAATGTCATCGTCTGCCGGGCCGGCCACCCTTTAACGCGGCGAAGGGAACTCAGCCCGAAGGATGTCCTGTACTACCCTTGGATCGCACCTCCGGCCAACAGCCCGCTGTTTCTGGATTTACGCGCACTCCTGGACAGAATTGGCCACCGCGAATTGAAAATCGGCTTTACGGGCGGATCGCTGAGTGCCGTGCTGAATGTACTGTTTAGCTCCGACTCGCTCACAGTACTGCCGTTTTCTGTGGTCTATAAACTCCAGCGCCAAAACCGGCTGGATACACTTCCGATCGACATGGGAGACCCGGACCGACATCTGGGAATAGTGACACAAAAGACCAAAAACATCCATCAAGCGGCAAAGCGCTTTTCCGATTTTCTCGAAGAGCGCTTTGAGGCAATCCATCGCCAGGTAACGGGAAGACGGTGAAAGCCTTTCAGGTGGCCTTTGGGCTCGATCAATCGGTTGGCTCGCCTTTCGTTCTAAAGAAGAGCAGAACGCCGCAAGGCTTGATTGGTAGGTGTCCTTGCTGACCTTTCTGTTGAGCGTGGTTCGAATTTGCCTGGCTTGGCTTGATCAATTTCAAAACGAGTTCCACCAGCGGCAGTTTCGTCTGTAACTCAGACATCGTTGCCAGGGAGTTCGCTGCGTATTGCATGATTGACCGCCACGCGAACGAAGCGGTCTTTCATGGCAGTCCCTCCGAGCATCTGCTCCACAGACCTACCCTCCGGAGCGATTAAATACCCGTGTCGATCGTGCAAGACACTGTTAAGCGACTCCCAAGATACGCGCATCCCAGTAGATATCTTCGGCGACGAATAGTTGGTGGGCTTTTTGTTCGTATCAGTTGGCCATTGATGCAGAGATCGAAGTTTCCTGATAGAAGTTTTGCAACCATTTGCCATCGTAAAGTGACCAAATCGATGTCGAGATTGCCCGGTCTGGCATTTGATAATCACCCCAGGTCCCAGTGTAAGATTTTGTTACCGTGACCGTGACCACATCGTTGTCTTCACTGATCGTGCGGTAAATGGGATCGCCATCCCTTACGAGCGTGTAATTGGCCTCTTTGAGCGAGGCGATCTGTTCTTCGGTTGTTTTGATACTTGGATAGTAAGGTGTGATCGCGACATGATCCGGCGTGACCAGTGACCGGATTTTTTCTACATCACCATCGGCAAAGGCCTGATCGAGTGCGTATTGGGCCGCAACTACATCTTCGATGTGATTATCAGCCAGGGTCATGATCGGAGTCACGGTGATGGCAAACACAGCCGCACAGCGGGCAAGGGGTGCTAGAACAGTCATAATCCGAACCTCCTAAGCCGACATGCCCCGAATGGCTTGCCGTTCTGTGTTACGGTTGCCTGATCAGGCGTAAGTTTCAAGCGCCTTGCAGTATCCATGTTGCTGGTCCGGCACTATGCGTTTGGACCCTTAGCGGTCAGCTTTCGCAGAAACACGGACATCGCCCACGATCGCCTGTCCGTGGTTACCGATCTCGACCTGCGCCACGCGGACTATCTGGTCTGCTTTAAACAGTTTTGGCTTAAACGCCTTGAATAGGGTGTTGGATGTTCGCGCCAGCTTGTTGAGCCAACACCAGAACTACCGAACAAAAAAGGGTCGGGTGGCGGAGACGAAGGGATTCGAACCCTCGAGACCCTTCCGGGCCTACTCCCTTAGCAGGGGAGCGCCTTCGACCACTCGGCCACGTCTCCGCCGACGGGTATACCTGTGCCTCGGTCCGGGACACAAGTTGAAAAGTGAGGCCTGTTTGCGTTCGTTGTTCGGGCCCGCAGATCAGTGTTCAAATGCACTCGCAAGCGGCCCGATGGACGCGGCGAAGAAGTGCCCAAGCGGTTGCGCCTGAGCGTTTTCTCGCGGCTGGGCAAATGCGCCGAAAAGCGCTAGCCGCCCGCGCTCGGTCCGGGCAGGCTGTGCGTACCAAGGCGAAGAGGAAGGTGAGATGAGACTCTGGTATCAAAGCTATGTCGACTACGAGAACGGGGCGTCCTATTGGGACATGTTGCGGCCGCATCTGGAAGACGCCGCAGGCGCGGGGGTGCAGATCGACATCCACGGCATCACGCCGTTCGACAGCTATGCCCACCCACTGGTCGAGTTTCGTTGTGCACGCGAGATGATCTGTAACGCCGTCCGGGCCGAGCGCGAAGGCTACGACGCCTTCATTGTGGGGCACTTTCAGGATGCGGGGCTTTATGAGGCGCGCGCTGCCGTCGACATTCCCGTGATTGCCCTGGGCGAAGCGTCGATGCTCTACGCATGCCAGTTGGGCCAACGCATCGGCATCGTCACCATCAATCCACGTTTCATCCCATGGTTTCATCACCAGATCGGCAAGTATGGATTGCGGGAGCGCGTGACCGGTGTCCACGCTATGACATTTGAACCGGGCCAGATTCTGGCGGCGTACGGTGATGCGGACAAGGCCGAAGAGGTTCGGCAGCTGTTTGAGACGCAGGGCCAGCCGCTTGTGGCAGAGGGCACGGATGTCCTGATCCCTGGTGGGGGCATTCCGATGCTGCTGTTTTCGGCCTTTCACAACCACACAATCGACGGCGCACCCGTCATCAACGGCATCCCAATTGCGGTTAAGATGGCCAAAATGGCGGTTGAGCTGCGGCAAATGACCGGGCAGGGCGTCAGTCGAACCGGCGATTATGCAAAGGCACCGCCCGAAGTGATCGAGGAGTTCCTGACTCACCCCAAGGGTCTGTGAGTGCACGCCTGAGCAAATGTTGTCGGAATGAGGTGACCTATGGCGCGAGCGTTTCCTCGGCCGTCAGAGAGTCACGTGCCAGCCAGCGCTTAAATCCACGTGGCGCACGGAACAGGTCACAATCATCTCCTCATATCCGGGTGGCAGGAAGGATTGCTGCCACTCATCACCGAACCGCGCCTTGACCGCGCCGAGGTCTGTCCAGATCGAGGCGAAAAGGACCACGTTCGTGTCCGTGGCAATCCCACGGCCAAAGAAATAGCCGGCGTTGCCTGGCTCGTCGCGGACAACGTCGGCGGATGTCGTGCCGAATTTCTGGATCAGGTCTTCGGCGCAGCCGGGCTTTGCCTGCACCTCAAACAAGCGCAGAATTGGTCCTTGATCATTCGGTATGTCGCTCATGTCTAACGGTCCGGTCTCTTCGCCCTAGGATCATCTGCGCAATTGGTCTTTGGATCGGTCTTGCGGCTTCTATTGTCCCAGGCTTGGCAGCCACAGCGCGATGGAGGGAAACACGATCAACAGACCGACCAACAGAATCGAGCAACCGATAAACGGCAAGGCTGCGATGTAGATATCGCGCATTTTTGTGCCCACAGGGGCAACGCCCTTCATCACGAACAGCAGCAGCCCGAAAGGCGGTGTGGTGAAGCTGATCTCCAATGCAAGAAGGACGATTACCGCGAACCAGATCAGATCGAACCCCAGAGTCTGGGCAAGCGGAAAGAAGATTGGCACCGTCAGAAGCATCATAGAAAGCTGGTCCATGAACATGCCCAGCACCAGAAGAATTCCAAACATGATCAGCAACATCGTGACGGGTTCCAGGTCGAAGCCGGTCGCCCAGTTGATCAGCCCCGAGGACGCGCCTGAGAAGGCCAGCAATGCCGAAAACGTTGCAGAGCCAAAGATGATCAGCAAAGCCATTGTTGTCACGCGGAGAGCGCCGGTGACTGACTTCACGATCCCGTCCCATGTCAGCGAACGGTAGAGCGCGGCCAGCAGCACCACGCCAAGGCAGCCGAAAGCGGCGCTTTCCGATGGTGTCGCGATCCCAAACATGATGACCAGAATGACCCCGATCACGATGGACACCATTGGCAGGATGTCCAGACAGAACAAGCGCAGCTTTTCACCCCATGCGGTGGGTTCCAAATCATATGCCGGTGCAGCGGACGGATCATAGAGCGCCATGCCAAGGATCAGGATGGCGTAGAACACGGCGAGCATAAGCCCCGGCAGAATCCCGGCAATCAAGAGCGCGCCGATATCAAGCTCCGCCAGCGTTGCAAGCAACACGGCCAGCGCGGAAGGTGGGATCAGCATGGCAAGCCCACCGGTTCCCAGGATCGGACCTATCGACATGTGCGATTTGTAGCCACGCTTGCGCATCTCGGGGACCATCAGGGACCCCAGCAATGCGGTTGACCCCATGGAGGAGCCGGACAAGGTCGCAAAGGCGGTGCCCCCCGCCACGGTTACGAACGACAGACGCGCCGGCAAGCGGCCCATCAGGCGATCGACAGCTCCGAACATTCGGTTCGCGAGCCCGGTGAAAAAGAAGATCTCTCCCATTAACAAGAACATCGGGACCGGCATCAGATTAAAGGAGGTGATCGTCGGAATGGCATTGTTCGCCAACTGACCGATCCCTCGGGCCATCTGGTCAGCAATGTCTCCGCGCCCGCCCATGAAATAGGCCGCTCCGATCACGTTGGCGGCCAGAAAGGCCAGCGCGACCGGCACGCCGATGACCATGAAGAACAGGATCATTCCCAGAAGGAAGATGAGCGCTTGATACCATTCCATGCGTGGTGTTCCTTCAGCCCGCGATCATTCGTGAACGCCGGCTTGCCCGGTATGCAGGGTTTCCGGGCCAAAGACGAAGCGTGCGAACTGAACGCCCATCAGACCAAACCCGATGGGCATAGCTCCCAGAAGCAGATACTTCGGCATATCCAAACTGCGCATTTCCGCGTCGCCAAACTGGTACGCTTTGACGGTCGCACCCCATGTGTACCAGACCAATATCGCGCAGATGAGGACGCACAGCGCAGACACGCCGCGACTGAAGGGCCGCTGGACCGCACGGGGCAAGGCGGCGGTCAGAAGTTCAATGAACACGTGACCCTTTTCACGAACCAGCCACGGGGATGCGCCCATCACGATGTAGAGCAGACCGAATTCGGCAAAGGTGAAGACGTGGCTTGCCCAGTTGCCTGACATATCGAAGGTTCGGGCAAGCGCGCTGATGACGATGCCCAGCATGATCGCCACAAGGTAGATACCGGCCAGAATGGCCAGACCATCACATATGCGATCAATCACCCGCATTCGTTTCCCTCTGCCGCCTTTGCCTCGAACCCCTCTTGTCGGGGGCGTGCGGCACTCTCTGGATCAGAGAGTGCCGGTTCAAAAGACCGATCAGTCTTCCAATGCGTAGTGCTTGCGCAGCATTTTGTAGGTGTCAGCGCCTTCGCCACCACCGTCGATGCGCTCATACATACGGGCCCAGGCCGCGTCATCCGCCATTTTGCGATACGCTTCGCCGCCCTCAGGGCTATGGCTCACAAACACCATGCCACCCTCTTCGAGGACTTTAGCATCCGCGGCAACATCAGCCTGCCGGTCATTGTAGGATTTCTCTTCCCACTCAACCACCACTGACTGGATCAACTCCTGCGATTCAGGCGACAGCGCGTTCCATGCATCCATGTTAAAAATCACACCGATGTCGGTGTTGTAGAACGTTGGGTCCACGCGGTGTGTCAGGAACTCGTTCCATTTGAGCTGTGGAATGCCAATCTCGGTCCAGGCTGCGGAATCGACCACGCCCTTTTCAAGTGCGGAGTACACTTCCGTGGCTGGCATCGAGGCTGTTGTCGCGTTCAAAGCGGTGAAAAAGGCATTGTAGATCGGGTTGTCGCGCAGTTTAACGCCGGTCAGATCCAATACTCCGTCATCGCGGAATTTGGGCTCTGAATTCATGTAGATGTGGAATTTGATGCCACCGTCGATCCACCCGAGATGTTTGACGTTGAACCGATCCTGATGCGCCTGATCCATCAGGGCGGCCCCACCGTTGGCCCGCGCTTCCATCGGGGTCACACGGGAGGCGACCATCGCGTCGATTTCGGGAACATTGGCGCCATAGAAGCTGCCCGGCGTGTGCACCATATCGACAACGCCGTCACGGACCGCGGCCGGCTGCTGGAACATGCCAATTGCCTCCGGGCCGCCGCGCACTTCGATCTGCACGATGCCTTTCCCGCGCTCGTTGATGTCGTCGACCATTTCGAGGAAAGTCTTGGTGTAGACCAGAAATTCGGGAAAGGCGTGTACCGCCGTCACCTTATCCTCGGCCATCGCCGCCGAGGTCGTCATAGCTGCCGCGACGGCCACGCCAGTGGCGCCCGCGCTGATCCGTTTCAACAAAGTCATGTCGTCGTCTCCCTGAGTATTGCAATTCTTTTGTTGTTCTTCTTCAGAGATACATGCAATTTCATGGAAGTATTGCAAGGACCAATTGCCCGGCGCCATTATGGGTCGACGGTTTTTTGATCCTCTGTGTGCACTGTCGATCATCATGAGTTGTCGAGGGGGAGCGGATTTGGAAATTGCTGTTCTGGGTGGAGGCAATGGGTCGGCTGCGGCCGCGCTGGACCTGACACGAAATGGGCATTCCGTGCGGTGGTGGCGGCGCAATCGTGAGGCGATCGAAAGGCTGAACGCGGCGTCCAATACACTGATCTTAAAAGATTCGACTGGTGAACACCCAGTAAAGGTGTCTCTTGCCACCGCGGAGATCGATCAGGCCATCGCCGGTGCAGAGCTGATCGTGTGTCCAACCCCAGCCATCGCGCAGCCAGACATTGCGCGCGCGCTTGCCCCGCATTTGAAGGATGGTCAGGTGGTGATGATGCCGCCGGGAAGTTTTGGCAGTTGGATCATGGCACGTATTGCGCGCGACCTGGGTAACACGTCGGATGTGATTTTTGCCGAGTCCGGTACATTGCCATACCTGACGCGATTGCACGGCGCGGACACTGTTGCGATCACCACCCGTGCGACGCGCCTGCCGACAGGTGTTTTTCCGGCGCATCGGGCTGATCATGCATTCGCAGTGATGCGGGCGGCATTCCCTTCGGTCGAGGATTGCGGAGATGGACTGTCCGGTGCGTTGATGAACGCGGGCCCGATCATTCACCCGCCATTGATCGTAATGAATGCCGGGCCTATCGAGCATTTCGACCATTGGGACATCCACAATGAGGGAACACAGCCATCCGTGCGCCGCGTGACGACCCGGCTTGACCATGAACGCATCGCGCTGCGTGAAGCCTTGGGGTATGGCGCGCCTCACTTTCCATTGGCCGACCACTACGACGATTCCGCGCCGGAATGGATGTACGGAAACATGGCCCATGATCGCCTGGTCGACAGCGGAGACTGGCGCGAAGCGCTTGTGCTGACCGAGCATCGCTATATGCGCGAAGATGTGGCGTGCGGTTTGGCTTTCTTGGTCTCGGTCGCGGATTGGGCCGGGGTTCCGGCTCCGACCGCCACGGGGCTTCTCGCTGTTGCATCGGGCATCTGCGATGACGATTTCCGATCCACCGGGCGTACTCTGGAGAGCCTTGCGCTGGCGGACTTCACACCCAAAGAAATGCAAGACATGCTGCAAAACGGGTTTTGATGATGGAACGGATTGCGGCCGTGGGTGCCGGTCGAATGGGACGGGGCATGGCAATCGCGTTTGCCTATGCGGGGCACGCCGTCGACCTGATCGACGCCAAGCCGCGTGAGCCGGAAGCGGTTTCGGAGTTGCACGCAGCTGTTGTGGATGAATTGCAGTCGACGCTGGTGATGCTCTCCGGTTTTGGCATGTTGGACGAAGCGGAAATCCCGGTTCTGCTGGAGCGCATCACCTTCCATTCACGAGACGCGGGGTTGGCGGCGCTCGCACAGGCCGACGTGATTTTTGAAGGCGTGCCTGAGGTGCTTGAGGTCAAAAAGGCCGCTTTTGACGCGATCTCTCAGCATGCAAAGGCGGAGGCCATCATCGCCTCGACAACATCCACTATCCTTTCGAACGACTTGCAAGGCTTTGTCTCCGGTCCTCAGCGTTTCCTGAATGCGCATTGGCTCAACCCGGCCTTTCTGGTGCCGCTGGTGGAGCTTTCGCCGGGTGACGCAACGGACCCGGCAGTCACGGCGCGGCTCAAGGCATTGCTGGAGAGGATCGGCAAAGTCCCGGTCGTCTGCAGTGCCAGCCCCGGGTACATCGTTCCCCGGATACAATTGCTGGCCATGAACGAGGCGGCACGGCTGGTCGAAGAGGGCGTTGCCAGTGCAGAGGATGTGGACAAGGCCACCAAGTACGGTTTCGGCTTTCGGTTCGCGGTGCTGGGGCTATTGGAATTCATCGATTGGGGCGGGGGGGACATCCTGTTTCGCGCCAGTGAGTACATGACACAGACCACCGGCGAAGATCGGTTTTCCGCACCGGGGATTGTCACGGATAACATGCAAAACGACCGCAACGGACTGCGGGACGGTCGCGGGTTCATGGAATATGAGGGGCTGGACCTACCCGCCTACCAGACCGAGAAACTGGCTGCTTTTGTCGCGATGCTGCGGCATCTCGGCAAGATGCCCAACAAGGGTTAGCTCAACTCTTCAACAAAGCGCGCAACGCAAGACATCAGCAGGTCATTATGTTCGGGAAGGGACAGGCTGAACCGGAAAAACGATTCCAGCCCGGCTTCGCGTGTCCGGTTCACGACGATCCCACCTTCGTCGAATAGGTACTCGACAAGGGCTTCGGTGTGATCGGGCCCGTATCCGTCGATCCGCGCCAACAGAAAATTTGCGCTGCTGGGCAAGCAGATCAAGCCCAACTTCGCCAAGGCGGCCGCAGTGCGGTCCCTCTCGCTGACGGTGGCTGCGACACGCTCTTGCACGACGTTCAGGTCCTGCAGTGCTGCGACCGATGCCGCTTGGGCCATCGCGTTCACGCTGCCCATGCCGCGTGCCGCATAAAATCCGGGCAGCATCCATTCGGGCGCATGCGCCCATCCGCACCGCAGCCCTGCCAGACCAAACGCCTTGGAGAAGGTGCGGGTGACGACAACGTTGCTATGGGCGTCCACAAGGGCGTGCACCTGGTTGCAATAGTCGAAGCCGGCAAACTCGCCGTAAGCGAGGTCCAGAACCAGCACCACATTGGCGGGCAGGGCGTTTGCCAGCCGTTCCAGATCGGTCGCCTCGACCGCAGTGCCGGTCGGGTTGTTCGGATTGGCAAGAAACATCAGTTTGGTCTTCGGCGTCACCGCGCGCACCAAGGCGTCGATGTCTGTCGTGTGGCCGCTTTCTTTTGCCTTGATCAGGCGCCCGCCGACACGCCGCGTGGTCAGTTCAAATTGAATGTACCCGAACTCCGAAGTCACAACGTCATCACCAGGGCGGACAAAGTTTCGAGCGATCACATCGAGGAGTTCTTCCGACCCATTTCCGCAAATGATATGCTCCGCATCTATCTCGTACTGGCGTTCCAACGCGTCTCTCAACGCATCGCATGTGGGCGCGCCATAGTGATTTGGGCGCTGCCCGATTGTCTCAATGGCAGTCTTCACCCGCGGTGTGGGTCCAAAGGGCAACTCGTTGTACCCCATCTGGATCAGCGGCAATCCTTTCGGCTGCGGACGCGCGATACGCCCACGCACGTGTTTTTGCGTCAGATAGGACACAGGACGTTGGAGGTCTGATTGCGTTTGGTTCATCGGGTCGTCCTGTGTGCCGGCGTGGGAAACAAGAAAAGCGCACTGTTGATTTCCTTAGCCACAGAGCGCCATTTGAGTGGGCTTCAGTCTCGTGATCGTTGGGTGGTCACGGCAGGCACAGTGCCTGATACCGATGGGTCACACCTGCTGTGTTGCTGCGACGGCGCGTTTCCATACTGCGTATTTTTCATCCCTGACTGCTGCGGGCACGTTTGGTTCAAACCGTCGATCCAGCGCCCATGTCCTGGAGAACTCCTCCATCTGCGGGTAAATCCCGGCACGCATCCCCGCCAGCCAGGCCGCGCCCATCGCGGTGGTCTCGAGCACCTCGGGGCGGTCGACCGCCCCTCCGATGATGTCCGACAGGAACTGCATCGCCCAATCGCTGGCACTCATGCCCCCGTCGACGCGCAAGGTTGGTTGGGCGTCGCCGGACCAGTCAGATTGCATCGCCTCCAGAAGGTCGCGCGTCTGGAACCCGACGCTTTCCAATGCGGCCCGCGCGAACTCGGCAGGGCCTGAGCTACGGGTCAGCCCAAACACCGCACCCCGGCAATCCGGGTTCCAATAGGGCGCCCCCAGCCCTGTAAATGCCGGGACGATCACGACGGACTGCTCCGGGTCTGCCGCGTCGGCCAGGGATTGGGTCTGTCCCGCCTCGGAGATGAGTTTCAGTTCATCCCGCAGCCATTGAACAACCGCCCCAGCGACGAAAATGGACCCCTCCAGCGCGTAAGTTGGCTGTCCGTCCAGCTGATAGGCGATCGTCGTCAACAGCCGGTTCTGAGACTCAACCGGAGCATCGCCAGTGTTCAGAAGGGCAAAGCACCCTGTGCCATATGTCGACTTCATCATCCCGGGCGAGAAGCAGGCTTGCCCGACCGTTGCTGCCTGTTGGTCCCCTGCCACACCAAGGATGGGGATCTCGCGTCCGAAATGCTCCGAGGTGGTGTGGCCGAAATCGTCAGCACTGTTGCGGACGTCTGGCAGCATCGCAATCGGGATATCCAGCAAATCACAGATGGTCTGGCTCCACCGCCCCTTGCGAATGTCGTAGAGCAGTGTGCGCGCGGCATTCGTGGCATCGGTCGCGTGCACGCGACCATCGGTCAGCTTCCAGATCAGGAAACTGTCGACGGTCCCGAAGAGCAGATCCCCCGCAGCTGCGCGGTCGCGGGCACCGGGCACCTGATCAAGGATCCACTTCAGCTTTGTGCCAGAAAAGTAGGGGTCAAGGAGCAGTCCGGTGCGCTGGGTGACCATGGCCTCGTGGCCCGCCTCGCGCAGGGCTTCGCAAATTGCGGCAGTCCGTCGGTCCTGCCAGACGATCGCGTTGTGGATCGGCTGGCCTGTCGCTCGGTCCCAGACCACGGTGGTTTCACGCTGATTGGTGATGCCAATCGCGGCGACATCCTGTGCTGAAATCTGTCCGCGCGCGATGACATCCCGGCATGTTCGGAGCGTGGTCTCCCAGAGGTCCGCGGGATCGTGCTCGACCCATCCGGAGGCCGGAAAGTGTTGAGGAAATTCCTCTTGTGACGTGGCTGTAAGGTTAAGCTCGGGATCAAAGAGGATCGCCCGACTGGACGTGGTGCCCTGATCGATGGCCAGTATGTGCGACATCTCAATGCTCCCGGTCTTTGTCTGGCATTTCCGCATAATTGCGAGGCTCTGTGGAAAAGAGCAAGAGCCGGCGGCGCTCAGTCAAAGCGGGGCGGTGCCAAACCTGACTGAAACCAAGAGACGAAACTGTGCATAGAGAATACGGGCAGGCCCGTTGCCGCACGGATGTCGGACGCGTAGGGCGTCATGTTTGTGCACTCCAGAACAAGCGCGCCAAGGTCCGGGTGATCTGCCAACATTGCCCGGGCGGCCTCCACATTGTCCTGCCGCGCGGCCTCCACATCCAACTCAGGAGCATTGTCCAGAATGGCATGCGTGAAATGCGTTCCATCTTCGGTACTGCCGATCGGAGTTTCCGCTGGCACACCTGCCGCACTCAGGTGATCAGGGGTCAAAGTGCTGGCAGAGATGGTCAGCACGCCGCATCTCTTTTCTGGTGGCAGCAGTGCGTTCACCGCGCCCACCTGCATCAGCGACGACGTCGCCACAGGCACACCAACCGCGCGCGCGATATCGGACTGAAACAGCGAGAGAAACCCGCAATTGGTCGTGATCCCGTCAACGCCGTCTGCAACCACTTCCTGAGCAGCGGCGATGAAATCGGGCAGCAACCCGCTGGCGCCTTTGCGCACGACGCGGTCGGGCGAGGCGCCGCGCACTATCTTGAAATGCACAGGGAAATCCCAGGAAAGGGCATTGCCCATGTCACCGGGAATGCGGGGAAACTGCGCCTCCAGCATCAGGATCCCAACCGAAGCGCCGTAAATCGACTTGCCCCCACTCACCCGCAACAGTGCTTCCTCCTTGCATGAAGAGACCGGTCCCGCCCATGATCTGGGTCACCGGCTCGAACGAAACGATAGGCGCAAGGTATTACAGATGACAGAGAAGAATCATATGACCGGGGCCGAGGCCATGGTCCGGATGCTGCAGGCCTATGGCGTCTCTCACATGTTCGGGCTTTGCGGTGACACGACCCTGCCGTTTTACGACGCGCTGGCGCAGCTTGATCACGGCATCACGCATTTCCTGACCCGTGACGAACGGCACGCCGCGTACATGGCCGATGGGTATGCCCGTGTCACCGGGCGCCCGGGTGTCTGCGAAGGCCCGTCAGGTGGCGGAGCGACCTACATCCTGCCGGGGGTTGTCGAGGCCAACGAAAGTTCGGTTCCCATTCTGGCATTGACCACGGATGTGGCGACGACGTCGGCCGGTCGCTATCCGCTGACGGAACTCGATCAGGTGTCGCTCTTTCAACCACTGACGAAATGGAATGCCAGTCTCGACGATGCCACCCGTCTGCCGGCAATGGTCCGGCAGGCTTTTCGCGCCATGACAACAGGGCGCCCCGGCGCGGTGCACCTTGCCCTGCCATTCGACACGCAAAAGGCGGAGGTCTCCCAAAGCGAACTTTGGGCGGAGCCGGCGCATATGCGATACCCGGCCAATCCGTCTGGCCCAAACCCGTCCGACATCGCGGATGCAGTAAAGCTTTTGAGCCGCTCAGAGTCTGCCGTCGCCATCTGTGGCGGTGGACCCGTAATGGCTGGTGCCGAGGCAGCGTTGGCAGAAGTTGCCGATCTGCTGGACCTGCCCATCGCCACGACGGTTTCAGGGCAGGGGGCCTTGGCAGAAACGCACCCGCGCGCATTGGGCGTTGTGGGTTCCAACGGTGGGGTCCCTGCAACGCGTGACGTTATAGATTCCGCAGATTTGGTGATGTTTATTGGGTGTCGCGCCGGATCGGTCACGACAGAGCGCTGGCGCTCACCCACACCCGGCACGAAGGTCATCCATATCGATAGCGATCCCATGGTCATCGGGGCAAACTACGCGACCAACGTGTCTGTTTGTGCCGATGCGCGGCTGGCGTTGGAAGCGATGGCCGCGATGCTCAAAGGGCATCGGACGGTCGCGGGTCACAAAGGGGCCGAAAGGGCTGCCGCCGCCTGGCAATCCAAGCTGTCTGCCTTTCGAACACTTGCGGAGAGCCCGGAGCGCCCGATACGCCCTGAGGCGGTGATCGCCGCTTTGCAGGATGAGCTTTCGGACGACGCAGTGATTGTCGCGGATCCGGGCACACCATGCCCTTACTTTTCGGCGCATTACCGGTGGCCAAAGGCGGGTCGCCATTTCATCACGAACCGGGCGCACGGTGCCTTGGGCTACTCGCTCGCCGCTGCCATTGGTGCGCAGGTCGGGCGTCCGGGCGCACAGGTCCTGTCGGTCATGGGCGACGGGTCTTTCAATTTCTGCTGCGGCGAGTTCGAGACGATGGTGCGATACAACGTGCCTGTCAAAGCCATCGTCTTTTCAAATGCGACCTTCGGATGGATCAAGGCGGGGCAGGACGCCGGATTTGGCAAACGCTACTATAACGTGGACTTTGGGCGCACAGATCACGCCGCGGTCGCACGCGCATTTGGCGTGCGGGCCTGGACCGTTGAGGATCCGGCGGCCTTGCGGCCGACGCTGCGCGAGGCGCTCGCGCATCCCGGTCCGTGCCTGATTGACGTTATCTCGCAACCGCTCCACGAAGCAGAGGCCCCGGTGTCCGAATGGGTCGCGTGACTCAGCGCGCAACTTCGAACGCGGACATCCGCGGTTTGATCTGGTCCAGAAACTGACGTCCCACGGTTGAAAGGGGCCGTCCGCGCGCTGTAACGATGACGATATCCAGCAGAATGGTCGGATCGAACCGTCGCGCCACGTATCCCCGCCCGTCATCGGCTTCGAGTGTGAACGGATCGATCAGCGCTGCGCCCATGCCTTGTCGCACCAGGTTGAGCGCATTGCGGAACAAATCGGTATGACAACGGATCCGCCAGTTCGCGCCTTGCGACTGGAAGGCTTCGCGCGTGCGCCGGTTCACCATGTGATCGGCGCCCATGACGATAAACGGATAATCATCCAGCAAGGCTGGCGTGAGAACGTCGTGCTGGGTCAATGGGCTGTCTTCGGGCAGGGCGCAGAGCGTCTCGAAGTAGAAATGAGTCCGTTCCAGACCGTCATGACGCACCGGTAGCTCGCACACCCCGATCTCAAAGAGTCCCGCGATCACCCATTCCTGAATCTTGGCCGAGTACTGGGATTGAAAGGCGATGCTCAGATTGGGGCGACCCTCAACGAAACGCGCGATTTCCGCTGGCATGAAACCGAATGCCATTGCGTGATTTGTCGCCACCTGCAATTGCCCAGCCTTTTGGTTTTGCAGGTCCACCACGGCCTGGTTGACGTGATCCAGCCCGCGCACAACAGTATCGATTTCGTCAAACAGCACAGCGGCTTCGGGGGTTGGCACCAGCCGCCCGCGCGTGCGCTCAAAGAGTTTGAGCGTCGTTTTGCGCTCCAACTGCGCCAAAAGATTGCTGATCGCCGGCTGTGATATTCCCAACTGCTCTGCAGCGGCGGTCACGGTGCCTTTTTCCATGATGGCATGAAAGGCCTGAAACTGACGGAAGGGAGAGGACATAGAGATAAGTATATCACTTTCTCTTATAGGGTCGCTAAGTATTTGTATTGGAAATGATGAAATATCCACGGCAGTCTGGTCGCCATACATGGAAGGGGACCATGACCGAGCTGTCGCAACCCATCATTGGCTTTGATCTCTGGCACGTCGCTTTGCCGGTCGTGTCGGCCCGCGACCACGGGATCGGCCGGGTTCAGGGCGCCTGCGAAAACATCGTCCTGCGCCTGACCTCCGAAGATGGGTCCGAAGGGTTCGGAGAGGCGTCGCCGTGGTCGGTCTTCACCGGCTCTCCAGAGGCAGCGTTTGCTGCACTGGACCGCTACATCCGACCTCAAGTGCTGGGCAAACCAGTGGGCGACCGGGCCGCGATCATGGCAGATGCAGGACGCGCCGTGGCGCATGCCACCGACGCCAAGGCCGCACTCGACGCAGCACTGCTTGATCTGGCGGGGCGGATCACCGGGCAGCCGGTCTGGGCGCTTTTGGGGGGACGATGCCGTGACCGGATTCCGCTTTCGGTGTCGTTGGCCAATCCGGATTTTGAGGCTGATCGCGCGCTGCTGGAGACGCTGAGAGAGGACGGCGTCCGTATTGTGAAGCTGAAGACCGGATTCCGCGATCACCCGTTCGATGTCATGCGGCTGGAAGCGTTGGCGAAAGATTTTCCTGAGATGCGCGTGCGCGTCGACTTCAATCAGGGTTTGACCCCCGAAGACGCGTTTGCGCGCGTGAAAGATGTGGCGCGTTTTGAACCAGAGTTCATTGAACAGCCCGTCGCTGCCCATCACTATGATCTGATGGCCAGACTCCGCGCTGCGATTGATGTTCCTCTGCTGGCTGACGAAAGCGTTTTTGGCCCTGAGGACATGCTGCGGGCCGCACGTGAAGAGATATGTGATGGCGTCTCGATCAAGATCATGAAGGCGGGCGGTCTGTCTCGCGCGATGACCACCGCCCGGATTGCGGTCGCCCAAGGGTTGACGGCATATGGCGGAGACATGTTTGAGGCGGGACTGGCGCATCTGGCCGGTGCGCACATGATTGCAGCGACGCCCGAGATCACCCTGGGCTGTGAGTTTTACCAGGCCAGCTATTACTTGCAGACCGACATATTGGAGGCCCCATTTCCGGTATCCGATGGGTACGTTCATGTTCCCGACGCCCCCGGCCTTGGACTACGGCCCGACATCGAGAAACTGAACCGATTTGACGTGAATGGGGGGGCGTCCTAATGAACACGCCCCGCAAATCGGTTGCCGTAATTGGTGCGGGAATCGTCGGGACCGCCACTGCAGTCTGGCTGCAGCGGGACGGCCACGACGTGACGCTGATCGACCGGGCCGGTCCGGCCGAAGGGGCCAGCTATGGCAATGGCGGTGTTCTGGCATCCTGCTCGGTCGTGCCTGTGACAGTGCCCGGTTTGATTGGCAAAGCGCCCCGGATGCTGTTTGACCCGAACCAGCCGCTGTTTCTGCGGTGGGGGTATCTGCCGCGCCTTCTTCCATGGCTTCAGAAGTACCTACGGCACGCCAACGCCAAGGACACTGAACGGATTGCGTCGGCCCTGACAGGAATTGTCGGAGACAGCCTCAGGGATCACCAGGCGCTGGCCGAGGGTACGGGCGCCGAGCGATGGATCGTGCCTTCTGACTACCTGTTCATTTACAATGATCGGTCACATTTCGAGAAGGACGCTTTCGGTTGGTCCGTTCGGAAAAAGAATGGTTTCAAATGGACCGAACTGGAGGGCGCCGCCTTTCGCGATTACGATCCAGTGTTTGATCCCTCGCTGGGCTTTGCTGTGCAGTTGGGGGACCATGGCCGCATCAGCGATCCGGCCCGCTATGTCAAAGACCTTGTGGCGCATTTCCAATCAATGGGTGGAAAGCTTGTGATCGGCGCGGTGGAGAGCATCGCGGAGGAGAATGGCGCCGTTTCTGGCGTTCGCCTGAAAGGTGAGACGTTGCCCTGCGATGCTGTTGTGCTGGCGACGGGCGTTTGGTCCGGCCCATTGGCCAAGCAGCTTGGGCTGGAGGTCCCGCTGGAAAGCGAGCGCGGGTATCACATCGAACTCTGGGAACCTTCGGCCATGCCCCGTTCCCCGGTCATGATCGCGTCAGGAAAGTTTGTGGCCACACCGATGGAGGGCCGGTTGCGCCTGGCAGGTGTGGTCGAGTTTGGCGGTCTGGATGCAGGCGCGTCCGATGCACCGCTCAACCTGCTCAAGCGCAATGCAACTGCGGCGTTCCCAGGTCTGACCTGGACTCATCAAACCGAATGGATGGGGCATCGGCCCGCCCCCGCGGATTCGATCCCGGTGATTGGTGAAGTTCCTGGCCTGAAAGGTGCCTACACAGGATTTGGACATCACCACATCGGTCTCACCGGCGGGCCAAAGACCGGGCGCCTGCTGTCCCAAATGATTTCCGGTCAGATCAGCAACATTGACCTGACACCCTATTCCCCCGCACGCTTCGCAGCAAAGGGGGCAACAAAAATCGAGCGCTCAACAGACCACAACATGGGAGAAACACAATGAGAAACCTGACACATCTGCTGGCCGCGACCGCTTTGACAGCGGTGACGGCTCTGCCCGCAATGGCCGAGAAATGGGACATGCCGATGGCGTATTCCGGCTCCAATTTCCATTCGGTGACGGGTGCCGAGTTCGCAAAATGCGTGACAAACGGAACGATGGGCGAGATCGAAATCGTGACCCATCCTTCTGGTTCGCTGTTCCCCGGTGCACAGATCAAGCGCGCCATTCAAACCGGTCAGGTGCCGATCGGTGAGCGCCTTTTGTCCGGGCACCAGAATGAGGATCCAATTTTCGGAGTCGACTCCGTGCCTTTCCTGGCCACGTCCTTCGATGACGCCGCTATTCTGTGGGAGGCTGCGAAGCCGACATTGGAACAGGTTCTGGCGGACCAGAATCTGACACTGCTCTACTCGGTGCCATGGCCGCCGCAGGGCCTGTATTTCCGCGATGCGGTCGAGTCGGTCGCCGACATGGAAGGCGTCAAGTTCCGCAGCTACAACAATGCCACCGCCCGTCTGGCGGAGCTGACCGGCATGTTGCCGGTGACCATCGAAGCGGCCGAGATCAGCCAGGCCTTTGCGACAGGCGTGGCGGACGCGATGGTGTCGTCCGGGGCGACCGGTTACGACCGAAAGGTCTGGGAAAGCTTGAACCATTTCTATGAGGTCGATGCCTGGCTTCCGCGCAACTACATCATGGTGAACAGCGATGTCTGGTCCGGTGTGTCCGATCAGAACAAGGCGATTGTATCGGCTTGCGCTGAACTTGCGGAATACGCAGGCACCTGGCGGGCCAAGGAATACACCGGCTTCACGTTGCAGGGATTGCGGGATGGCGGCATGGATGTGTCAGTTGCCAGTGATACGCTGAAGGGCGAGCTGCAAGAAATCGGCGCGACCATGACCGCCGAGTGGCTGGAGGCCGCAGGGGATCGCGGCAAAGCCATTGTGGACAGTTTCAACGCCGCAAAACAATAACCAGAACGGGGCGGCCCGGTCACGGGCCGCCCCTGTTCGTTCGATACGGTCAGGAGGGACGTAATGCGTGTTTTGAGAGCTTTGCGCTCGGTGCTGGATGCGTTGTATCTGGGATCTGGTATTCTGGCGGCTCTTTGCCTGATCTTCATTCTGCTTCTGATCGTGGTCCAAATGGTAGCCCGCTGGACCGGCGAGGTCTTCCCGGGGGCACCGGACTACGCGGGTTATGCAATGGCCGCTGCCAGTTTCCTGGCCTTTGCAAACGCGCTGAACCGCGGCAGCCACATCCGCGTTTCCATCCTGTTGAATGCGGTGGGGCCAAGTTTGCGTCGCGTGCTTGAAGTCTGGTGCTTTGCCATTGGCGCCGCCACCATGTGGTACTTCGTCTATTTCGGCCAGAAGTTCGTGTATTGGTCTTGGAAATTCAATGACATAAGCCAGGGCCAGGACAAAACCGCGCTGTGGATTCCGCAGTCCGTGATGCTGTTCGGCGCTGTCGTTTTCGCCATCGCGCTGACGGACCACCTGATCCACCTGTTGCTACGCGGAGATCATCGCATCCAACGCGATCTGGTTGACCAGAGTTTCGGGGAGTAAGTGACATGGAAGACGCCTCGATCATCATCCTGTTTCTGTTTGTCCTTTTCCTGCTGCTTGGCACAGGTGTCTGGGTCGGGCTGGCGCTGATGGGTGTGGCCTGGATCGGCATGGAGCTCTTCACCTCGCGCCCCGTTGGCGATGTCATGCTGACGACGATCTGGACGGCGTCTTCCTCCTGGACTCTGACGGCGTTGCCCTTGTTCATATGGATGGGCGAGATACTCTATCGCACGCGCTTGTCCGAAGACATGTTCCGCGGTCTTGCTCCCTGGATGGCGCGTTTGCCGGGCGGGTTGGTGCATACCAACATCGTCGGTTGTACGGTCTTTGCCGCCGTGTCCGGGTCATCGGCAGCGACCTTGACCACAGTGGGCAAGATGTCCATTCCCGAACTGCGCAAAAGAGCCTATCCGGAACCGATGGTTATCGGCACATTGGCCGGCGCGGCCACGCTGGGTTTGATGATCCCGCCTTCCCTGACACTGATTGTCTACGGGGTCACCATCAATGAAAGCATTTCCAAGCTGTTCTTTGCCGGTATTTTGCCGGGCCTGGTTCTGGCGTCGATGTTCATGGCCTACGTCGCGATCACGTCGCAGGTCTCCCGCGGATGGCAGCCCAAGTCAGAACCGCCAATGAGCTTTGGCGAACGCGTTGCGAATTCCCGGTTTCTGCTTCCGGTGATCCTGTTGATCATGGTGGTGATCGGGTCGATGTATCTGGGGTATGCCACTGCCACCGAGGCGGCGGCGTTTGGTGTGATCGGTGGCTTGATCCTGGCGGCATCGCAGGGATCGTTGAACTGGAAGACCTTCACGGAAAGCCTGATGGGCGCTACGCGGACCAGCGCCATGATTGCTCTGATCCTCGCGGGCGCGGCGTTTTTGTCGCTCAGCATGGGGTTCACGGGATTGCCGCGTGGCCTAGCCGACCTCATTGCTCAATGGGAATTGACCCGGTTCGAGCTTTTGATGGTGTTGCTGGTGTTCTACATCCTTCTGGGCATGTTTCTCGACGGCATCTCGTCGGTGGTGCTGACGATGGCGGTGGTCGAACCCATGGTCCGCGAGGCGGGCATCGATCTGATCTGGTTTGGCATCTTCATCGTGGTGGTGGTCGAGATGGCCCAGATCACGCCGCCAATCGGGTTCAACCTGTTTGTTCTGCAAGGCATGACCAATCACGAAATGGGGTTTATTGCCCGCGCGGCCTTCCCGATGTTCCTGATCATGGTGCTGATGGTTTTTGTTCTGATCGCCTTCCCGGAGATCGCAACCTGGCTGCCCGACAACATCAGGCAGGGACCGGGATGACCCAACCACCGTGCTGAGCGCCTTGGGGCTGGCAGCCCGCTACGGACGTTGGTGCCTGGTATTGGGGTTGCTCGCGGGGCTTTTGATGCCGCACTGGACGCTTGTCGTGCGTCCGTACTTACCTGTCTTTATCGCCCTGCTGCTGTTTCTGGCGGCTTTGCGGATCGGTCCCCGCGCGGCGATTGGTGGGCTGAGCGATATCCGGCGCACGGCTCTGTTGGTGCTTGTGTATCAATGTCTTGCGCCACTACTGGCGCTGTTGGTGCTCTGGCTGTTTGGCGTAGCAGGCAGCCCCTTTGCCCTTGCGATTGTGCTGGTTCTTGCGGCCCCGCCAGTCACCGGCAGCCCGAACTTCACCATCCTCATGGGTGAAGCGCCAGCCGCAGCAATGCGATTGCTTTTGATCGGGACCGCAGCGCTTCCGCTGACCATGATACCGGTGCTGAGCTTCGCCCCGGATCTTGGAAGTGTCGCCGATGTGATCCGGGCCGCGTTCCGCTTGTTGGTTGTGATTGCTGTAACGGTGGGGCTGGCCTTCGCCCTGCGCGGTCTGGTCTTACAGAGCCTCAGCGACCCCGTACGAGACGCAATAGATGGCGCATCGGCCATCGCGCTGGGTATTGTCGTAGTCGGGCTGATGTCTGCGGTGGGACCGGCGCTGACCGATGCACCGACGCAGTTTGGCCTCTGGCTTCTGTTTGCCTGCCTCGTGAACTTTGGTCTTCAAATAGCAGCATTTTTCATTGCACCTGTCCCGACAGTTGAACGGACCGCGACCAGCATCGTCGCTGGAAATCGCAACATTGCGCTTTTTCTGGTCGCTTTGCCGCCAGAGACAATGCTCGATGTTCTTCTCTTTATCGGATGCTACCAGATCCCGATGTATCTGACGCCCGTGCTGATGAAACGCGTGCTGGTGCGGACAACGTCTTAGTCAGACTTCGAACAACCGCCCGAAACCCGCGGCCCGTCCGGAATGTCCGACAAGTCGCGCGGCACCCCATGCACCCGCAGTGGCACTGCTCACAATCGGAACATCGAAGGCATCTTCCAATGGCGGGATGACAGGCAAGGTGCGCAATCCACCGCAAGAGATGAGCAGGCCCTCCGGTGCTGAAGCCGTTTGAAGGGCCCGCACACAGAGCGCGTGCAGTTCGTGTTCGGTGACGGCGAGAATATCGGGCACCTCTCGTAAGTGCAGCGCTTCGAGCGAAATGGTTTCGAACCCGGCCCAACCCAGATAGTCACACAAAGCAGAGTTGACCCGGTCGTCATAGGCCGTTGCGACGGCGATGCGACGTGCGCCAACGGCGCTCAGCGCCTCTAACACGCTGTCTGTCATGGTGGTGACGGGCAGACCGGTTTCCGCCGCGATGGCCTCGATCACCGCTTGGTTCCCATCCGGTCCGCGATAGAAGCTGAGCGACGTTCCCATCAACGAGATGGCTTCCGCACCACGGGTCTTCAGCTGTGCCGCGACGTTCGCTGTGTGGGTGATCACACTGTCATATCCCTCCGGTGACAATTCCGGCAGCGACAAACCCTCTGCAACAAATGATAGCTGCGGATAGAGTGTTGTTGGTTCCGGCGGCACCTCGCCGGACGCCGGCGGAACAATCAACCCGATGCAAGGCACTGTCAGGACCGGTCCGCCAGGGGCAACACGATGGTGGAAATGTCCTCTTCCGCATAGCCTTTCTCAGCGGCTTCGCGCATCAGCGCAATCGCCGTGTCCGTCATAGGCAACGCCGCGACGCCGTTCCCTTTGGCCGCAACCGTATCAAGATCTTTCAACATCATCGCCACCGTTCCCAGAGGATCCTCGAAGTTTCTGGCTGCCATGCGCGGCGCCAATAGCTGGAACACCTTGCTGTCGGCAAACCCACCCGCCAGCGCTTCGGTCAACCGGCTCGCGTCCACTCCGGTGCGCGCCGCGAAGTTCACGGCTTCGGCGACAACAGCCATCGTGCAGCCGGAAATGATCTGATTGACCAGCTTGGTCATTTGCCCGGCCCCGGATGGGCCCATATGAGTGATCTTTTGAGCCAGCGGTTCAATGAGCGGGACCGCGGCTGCAACGTCTTTCTCCGCTCCGCCAACCATGATGGTCAACGTCCCTGTTGTCGCGGCAGGGGTTCCACCGGACACGGGCGCATCCACCCAACCCATGCCATTGGCCGCTTTCAGGCGCGCCGCGAACTCACGCGTAAGGTCAGGATCAATTGACGAAAAATCGATGAGCAAAGTTGGCCCCCGGGCCTCCGCAATGCCATCGGGGCCAAAAACCACCGCCTCGACGGCGCGTGCATCAGTCAGGCAGACCATGACCACTTCACACGCGTTGGCGAGTTCTCGCGGCGAGTTGGCAAGCTTCGCGCCATTCTCAACGGCGGTCTGCGTCTTTTCGACCGATCTGTTCCAGACCGTGACATCGTGCCCGGCTTCCAGCAACCGCAGGACAATAGGTGCACCCATCAACCCGGTGCCGACAAACCCAATTCTCTGCTCAGGCATCGTCCACCTCATCTATGGGCCATTCCACGGATCCTGAGTGCGTCACCGCACCGTAGAACGCGCTGCCGACCTGGGCTGCGTATTTCTCGTGGGCGCCTGCGAGTTTCCGCGCAGGCTGCGCTGCCAACGCGTCCTTGCGTTTTGCAATTTCTGCATCACTGACCAACAGATCGATCGCCCGGGCCGGGCCGGTATCGATCCGGATGAGATCACCATCCTTCACAAGCGCCAGCGGTCCACCACCATAGGCTTCGGGGGATAGGTAGCCGATGCACATGCCGCGGGTTGCGCCGGAGAACCGGCCATCAGTCACAAGTGCGACTTCTTCGCCCATCCCCTGACCATAGATGACGGCGGTGGGACCCAGCATTTCACGCATACCGGGTCCGCCACGCGGACCTTCGTTGCGAATGATGATCACGTCGCCGGCCTCATAGGCGCGTTGGCGGATCACTTTCATACAGGCTTCTTCGCTCTCAAACACCCTGGCCGGGCCTTCGTGCACGCGTTTTTTCAGACCCGCGACTTTGATGAAGGCGCCTTCGGGCGCCAGAGAGCCCTTGAGAACGATCACGCCACCACTGCCGTCGATGGCCTGAGAGACCGGTCGGATGACATCGCCATCCGGCGGCGGTGCATCGCGGACCGCTTCTTCCAGCGTGGCACCTGACAGCGTCGGGGTGTCACCGTGCAGATGACCGCTTGCGATGAGCTCTTTGGCAATCATGGGAACCCCACCCAATCGATGGACGTCCAGCGCATAGTACTTGCCGCCGGGTCGCAGGTTTCCGATTAGGGGCGTGCGTTCGAAGACCACCCCGACATCGTCCATGTTGAAGGCGATGCCGGCCTCGTGCGCAATGGCGCAGATATGCATCCCGGCATTCGTGGAGCCGCCTGTCGCGGCAACAATGGCACAAGCGTTTTCGAGGGATTTGCGAGTGACCAGATCGCGGGGCAGGGGGCCACCGCGTTCCAGGATCTGCATGACCAGATGCCCCGCACGGCGGCCAAGAGCGGCGCGTTCGGCAAAGACCGCGGGGATCAGGGCGCTGCCCAGAGGCGCAATTCCGAGGATCTCGGACACCATCCCCATGGTGTTTGCAGTGAACTGGCCCGGACAGGCCCCGATGGTCGGCATGACCGCCCGTTCCAGTTCGTCGAGCGTCTCCTGGTCCATTTCGCCGGTCATAACTGCGCCGGCGCCTTCGTAGGCGTCCAGAACTGTTTTGACCTCCCCCTTGAACATCCCGGGCAGGGTGCTGCCGCCGAACACAAACACTGATGGCGTATTGAGCCGGACCATCGCCATGATCATGGCGGGCAAATTCTTGTCGCAGCCCCCGTAGGCCACCAGCCCGTCATAGGCGTGGCCACGCATGACCAGCTCGACCGAATCCGCGATCAGATCACGCGACATCAGCGAGTTTTTCATGCCCTGGTGGTTCATGCTGAACGCGTCCGAGACCGAGATCGTCGTGAACTCTCTCGGCGTGCCGCCAGCCTCCTGAACACCGCGATAGGCATGTTCGGCCTGATCGCGCAGGTTCATGTTACAGGGCGATGTTTCGCCATGGGTGGAGGCGACGCCGATCATCGGGCGCGACATGGCTTCGTCATCCAGTCCCGAGCCGCGATAGAAGGCGCGGTGCGGGACACGGTCCAGACCATCCACGGTGATGCGCGAGCGCAGTTTCCGATTTGGATCAGGATTGGACATGGCGACCTCCTACAGGCAAAAGGATGGAAATTCCCCCGGGGCGTATCGCCCTTTGGTTGGGCAAATCTGGAGAGCAGCAATGAACGACGCCATCACCACCACAGCCACCGCCCGAAATGAGATCCGGTCCTTTGATCTGTCCATATTGCCCGAGACGCTCGAGGCCGCCTACGGATTTCAGGATGACTATGTCGCTGCGGTTGGTCAGGTCGGGGGGTTTAAGCTGGCTGTGAACGGTGCGCCCCAGATGGCCCATTTTGGCGTTGACGAACCTGTGTCTGCGCGGATTTTTGCGTCCGAGGTCTATGCCTCGGGTGTGCGGCTTAAGAGATCGCAGTTTCAGGAGATCAGCGTCGAGCCCGAGCTTGCCGCGATCCTTGGCGAAGGGGTTCAGGATGTGAAGGCCCCACTCGACCGCGCCGTTGCGCAAGCGCTGATCGAACGTTTCCACCCGGCAATAGAGCTGATTGATCAAAGAGGGTTCTCCGTCCCGCAACTCAAACTCGCGCAGGCGGTTGCCCTGAACGTCTTCAATGCGGGGTGTGTGATCGGTGCGGACAGTGTTGCACCCGCTGACCTCGACCTTGGCAGCCTGCATGTCACGATTGAAGATGATGGCGTGCAAATGGGCGAAGCCACCAACAACGCACCGCAGGATCCCGTCGAGGCGGTGATGTGGCTGCTCAACTCTCTGCGCGCCCGCGGGATCACCGCTGAACCCGGCATGGTCGTGATGTGTGGTACCCACCTTCCGTTGCGGGCGCTGGCGCCTGCTGTTGAAACCGTGCAGGTGTCTATGTCCGGCGTAGGCGCAGTTTCTTTTGCCTTGGATGGATGAGACGTCAGACCACATAACTTGGCAACCACAGCGACAGGAATGGAACCAGAACGATCAGCAGCAGCCGGAAAATGTCAGCGACCCAGAAAGGAGTTACGCCCTTGAAGATTGTTCCGGTTCTGACGTCTGGCAGCACCCCACGCAGCACGAACACATTTAGGCCGACCGGGGGGGTGATCAGGCTGATCTCGGTCACAACCACGACGACTATCCCGAACCAGATCGGATCGTAGCCAAGTTCAATCACCAAGGGGAAAAAGATCGGCACCGTCAGCAGGATCATCGACAGGCTTTCAAACACGCAGCCCAAGAGGACATAGATCAGAAGGATCGCAGCAATGACCATCCAGGGCCGGTCCTGGAACTGCAAAGCGATGCCCGCGAGAGCCTGTGGGAAATCTGTAAGATTGACAAAATTGGCAAAGAGCAGTGCGCCAATAAGCACGGCAAACAACATCGCTGTTGTCAGGACACTTTCCTCGAGGATCTCATAAAGAATGCGCCAACTGAGAGCCCCGCGGAACAAAGCGAAAAGAAAAGCACCGACCGCCCCGATGCCGGCGGCTTCTGTGGGGCTGAAGACGCCGCCATAAATACCGCCCATCACGATCCCGAACAGGACGATCACCCCCCAGACCGACCGCAGGGACTGGAACCGCTGACCCCAGTTCTGCCGTTCGCCGGCGGGGCCATCTTCGGGGCGTCGCCAGGTGACGTATCGTACTGCGGCAAGGTAGAACAGAACCCCGACCAACCCCGGCAAGATGCCGGCTGCAAAGAGTTTTCCGATGCTTTGCTGGGTCAGAATGCCGTAGATGACCAACAACACCGATGGCGGGATCAGAATGCCGAGGGTTCCGCCCGCCGCAATCGAACCGGCCGCCAGTGAATCGGCGTATTTGAAACGGCGCATTGAGGGCATCGCCACTTTGGACATCGTCGCTGCTGTTGCCAGCGAGGAGCCGCAAATCGCGCTGAACCCACCGCACGCAACAACCGTGGCCATGGCCAGCCCCCCTTTGCGGTGGCCCAGAAACGCGTTCGACGCATTGTAAAGTTCCGAGGCAAGGCGCGCGCGTGCCACAAAATTGCCCATCAATACAAAGAGCGGCACAACGGACAGTTCGTAGTTGATGGCCGCATCAAATGCGGTTTGACCAACATTGTAGAGCGCGCCGACCGGGCTGCCGACCCAGGCCATGCCCACATAGCCCACAATGATCATCACAAAGGCAATCGGGATCCGCAGAAAGGCAAGAAACAAAAGGGCCGCGAGGCCGATCAGGGCTTCGGTCATTCAGGGATCATCCGCGTATCTTTCGTCGGCTTGCATAGAGCCAGGCATTCGCAAGCAATGCGACGGTGGCGACTGCGCAAAGGGCCGACATCGCGGCACTGAAGGGCCAGAGCTCCAGGTACAGCTCGTCTGTGACTTCATCGTAGAGATGTTGGTCGCGCGACCTGATCGCGAGGCGCCAGGTGATCAGACCCAGTGCTCCGGCGCTTATCAGGTTCACTGCAACCGCTTGCACTCTGGCGACGGCACTTGGGATGAAGCCGTCGAGCAGGTCGACCGTGACGTGCCCGTCCCGCATTACGGTCAAAGGCAATGCACAGAAAATGATCGCCGGCATCATCAGCGACACAATCTCGTAAGCAGCAGGCAACGGGTTGGAAAAGAGATATCGGCCCATCACGTCAACAAATGTGATGAGCATCATCGCAAACAGCAAAATGCATGCGATGAGGGCTAAGGCCCTTGTGACCGGTGTCAGGCCGCGCACATAGGCGGCCTGACCAATGGGTTTGACGTCCATTCCGGGGTCCGGCGTCAGCTGGAAGACAGCTCAGCCATCTGGGCCTTGAAGTACTCCAGCATCGCTTCGCCATCCACACCTTCTGCCGCGGCATTCTCGTAATAGGTTTTCAGGAATCCTATGTTGAGCTCTTCCAGCGCAGAGACCAGTTCAGCGGGGCCTTCGACAACGGTGTTGCCTGCCGCCAGGACATCTTCGAGCCCTTTGGCGTTCAGACGGTCCCAGCCGTTCCCGGCCATTTTGGCAAAGGCCTCGCCCGAGTACTTGTCGATGATGGCTTTGTCCTCATCCGACATCGCATTGTACTTCGCCTCGTTCATGATGAGGTAGTGGCTGGACGAGTACCAGCCACCCGGTACGGTGGTCGAGTACGGCACGATCTCGGTCAACCGAAAGCTGGTGATGCTTTCAAACGGAAAGAGGATTCCGTCGGCGATACCCGAACTGAGGATCTCGTAGGATTTCGGCGCCGGCTGCCGGATCGAGACACCGCCCCAACCCTCGACAATGGCAAGCGGGATCGGTCCGCCTGTCCGCATTTTCTGACCTTCCATGTCTGAAGGCGACAGGATGTTTTTCTTGGAGTGATTCACCACGCCCGGTCCGTGCGTGTTCATGCCGATCAGATGCACACCTTTGTAGAGCCCCTTGTCCGCAAGGAACTTGTCATGGGTGCGTTGCAGCGCAATCGATGTCATTTCGGCGCTGTCGCCCAAGAAGGGCAACTCGGCGAAGAGATACGCAGCAAATTGCTTGCGAGCGTAGCCATGGACCGTAAACCCGACATCCGCCTGTCCGGTGCGGATGGCGTCCAGATGCGCGGGTGGTGAGGCGACCGCTTTGGGCAGGCGCTTGAAGGTGATGCGCCCCTCGCTCTCTCTTTCGATCGCTTCCATCCATGGAATGTAAATCGCTTCGTTCACTGGGTGCGACCACGGGATCCAGGATGAGTAAGTCAGCTCTGTCTGGGCAAATGCCATTCCGGCGGTCAGTCCGATCGACGTGACCCCCGCGGCAAAGGACGCGGCAAGACGATTGAACATGGTAGTCCTCCTGTTGGTTCTCTGGCGTTTGCCATTGAGTGTGACCCAACGGACGGCAAACGCATAGGCTAGATACTTCATACTTTTCCGTGGGTTGGTTGGTTTCGAGTCAGATCAGAGTTGAACACTCCCTATGCTGGCGCCACCGCAGACATACAGCGTCTGGCCGGTGACAAAACTGTTTTTGGGATCGCAGAAGAACAGGAACGCGTTTGAGATATCGAGCACTTCGCCCAGCCGTCCCACCGGGATACGCTCTGCCAGCGCAGCCTCTCGATCGCTTCCCTTTTCGATGATGCCCCAGAAATTGTCGGTCTTGACCGGGCCCGGAGCGACCACGTTCACCGTGATCCCATGCGGCGCAAGCTCCAGCGCCCAGGTGCGGGCCATGCCGATCATCCCTGCCTTGGTGGCCGCGTATGCCGTGCGGGTGGGCACTCCCAGTGCAGCACGCGACCCATTGAAGAGGATGCGGCCCATCCCGCGTGCTTTCATGGCGGGCAGAAACGCCTGCGTCAGCGTCAGCGCACTGCCCAGATGCAACTGGGTCAGTCCCGTCAGATCGTCGGTGGTGACCTCTTCCAAAAGGTTTGGCCAGATCAGCCCCGCGTTATGGACAAGATGCGTGACCTGATGATCGGCGGCGATGCTGGCGCTGACCTCTGCAATCGCGTCAGCGTCCAGAAGGTCGGCCTGAATTTCGATCAACCCCTCTGGCGGGTCCTCGGATTTGCCACGTGCAATCGAAATGACCCTGTAACCCCGCGCCAGCAGTCTGGACGCAAGATCGGCGCCAATCCCTTTGCTGGCTCCGGTGATCACTGCGGTCAGTGCGCTCATGATCGCTCCACCATTGCCAGGACCCGCAACGGGCTGCCGGTGCCATTTCTGATCTTCAGCGGTGCGGCGATCAGGACAGCGCCGGTCGGCGGCAGCTTGTCCAGATTGGACAGGCACTGCAGCCCATATTTGCCGGCGCCGTGCAGCAGGAAATGCGCGGGGTAGGGCGGGGAGAGGTGCATCCCTTGCCCTGCATCGGTCCCGACCGTTTCTGTGCCAAAGCCCCGAATGGACCTTTCTTCGATCAGGAAGCGGATGGCGTCGGGTGTCGGGCCGGGGGAGTGCGGGCCGTCCGTTTTCATATTGAGGTAGTCTGCGCCTGTGCGCTTTGACCAATCCGTTCGCATCAGCACCCAGGCATCGTCTGGAATTGTCCCGTGCTCAGATTCCCACCGCTCGATATCGGCGGGGGTCATACAGAAATCGGCGTCTTCGGCAGATTGCTGCGAACAGTCGATGACCACGACCGGTCCCACAAAATTCTCGACCGGGATTTCGTCGACGGACCCAAGCGGAACGTCGCGCCCCGAGATCCAGTGGGACGGCGCGTCGAAGTGGGTGCCGGTGTGCTCAGACATGGAAATGTTGTGCCACTTCCAAGCCGGCCCGCGATGATCATAGGCGCTGACTTCTTCCATGCGGAAACGGGCACATTGACCAAATTCCGGGGGCAGGATGATGACCGGAAAGTCGGGGTCCAGCGTGTGGGTGAGATCGATCACGTCGATCTGACCATCAGCCAAAGCGGCTGCAAGACTGTGCAACGCGCTCATGCTCCCTCCGATCCCATAGTCGTTTCGCGCTCCAGCACCTTGGGATCGCGGCGAAAGCGCGCCCAAGTATCCTTGGCGACATCACCGCACAGCACGTCTTCAAGACCGTCGCGCAGCCCGGCGACGACTGACCGGGCCAAAGCTTCAGGCGACACCTTGGGCGGCGGGAGGGGTTGATACCACGCGTCTTCGGTGGGACCGACATAGACGTTCATCACGCGCAACCCGGCGCTGCGAAACTCCGCGCGCAGGCTCTGGCTGAGGGAATAGGCTGCCGCATTCGAGGCGGAAAAACAGCCGTAGTCGGGCGTGTTCGAAAGCGCAGCAACCGACAGGACATTCACCCACGCAGCGGCTGAGTTCACGCCGTCGGAAGCCCGGGCGCACATACCAGGCCCGAACGCCTGTGCCAGACGCATCAGACCAAGGACATTCACATCCAGTTCCTCGCGCGCAAAGGCGGTGTCGCCACGTTCCAAAACTCCGCCGGGGCGCATAAATCGGGCGTTGTTGATAAGGATATCGGTCTTGCCTCCATACTCCCCCGCCATCCTCTGAACTGAGGACGTGTCCGTGACGTCCAGTGGCAGAAACTCCACATCCAGTGCCTCCAGTGCTGCGCGATGCGGATAGGGGCGCCATGTTTCCGCTTCGCCCACAAACACCATCGCGGCACCGGCATCCTTGAGGGCCTTGGCCAATGCGGGCGCATTTGGATTGCGCCCATCGGTGATCAGGATACGCCGGTGTTTTGGGTCCGCGCTCATTGCGCGCAACTGGGGATCATCTTCCATGTCGGGCGTCCTTTCTTCTGGCACCGCCAATAGCACCGCCTGTCCCGCGCGATCGAGTTTGTTCCAGAGCATGACGCGACCGCCCTTGGTGCAATCCCCGTGCACGTGGGCGATGATCGTGGGGCCGCAGTCCATCTGGACCGAGCCTGTGCGCCACGGGGCCCGCTCACGAAAAAAGAGCTTTGTCGACGTCCGCACCGTCGTTTCGGCCAGCAGCCGTCCGCCGGGCGGAACCTCCTGCCAGGGCAACTCAGTCGACAGGCAGAAAGAACACGCGTCCCGCGGGGGGTACTGAACCGCGCCGCAATCCTCACACACCTGCAGCATGAGCCGGCCCTCTGCCGCGGCCGCGCTCAACCCCAGTGACGCGCGGCTGCGCATTTCCGGTGGTCGCGTTGGTGAAACGGTCCGTTTTTGCGGGTCCTTTCGGGGTGGGGGCTGCAATGGGATCGTCATGCCGCCTCCAGAATGGCTGCGCCCGAGCAGACGCCCCGGTCGTAGTTGATCATGCCGAACCCCGAAATCAGCGCGCGGCGCGCATTTGCGACCTGCGTGCCTGCGGCTCGTGCGGTGAGTTGGCGGATGGCTTCCACCATACCGATAAAGCCGCCAGCCGCGCCCGCCTGTCCTGCACTGAGTTGCCCACCGTTCGTGTTGTGGGGAAAGTCTCCGGACACTGTTAGATCGCGCGTGCGCAGAAAATCTGGCGCGCCACCCTTTTCGCAGAACCCCAGATCCTCGATCTGCATCATCGAGATCACGGGATAATCGTCGTAGGTTTGCACCAGATCCATGTCTTCGGGCCCGCAGGCCGCCATAGCGTAGAGGGTGTCGATGTCGACCGTCCATCCGCCGCGCAATTGGATGGGGTCCTGGGCATGGGCATTGTGCCGTTCGATCGTGCCGGCGATCCGTGCAAACGGCAGGTTGCGACTTGCAGCATCGTCTTCGCGCATCACCAAAAAGGCTTCGGCGCCCGCGCAGGGCATGACGCAATCGAACAGGGCCAGCGGGTCGGAAATGGGACGGGCGTCCAGGTATTGGTCCAGCGACAACGGCTTTTTCATCACTGCGCCGGGGTATCTGAGGGCATTCTGGCGCTGGGCCACGCACAAGCGGCCAAAGTCGGATCGCGTGGCGCCGTATTCCTGCATATAGCGGTCTGTCAGCAACGCGAAATTCGCATTGGGTCCGCCATATCCATAAGGGTACGACGCATCCATGGCGAAGCGCGAGAAGCTCGACAGCATCCGGCGAAAACTGTCGATATGGTTGGTATCGCCCGCGACGCAGGCAACCACATCCGCATCTCCGGCCTGTACGGCGCGCGCGGCACGTCGCAAGGCCACGACCCCGCTGGCCCCACCCATCGGGATATGGTCCAGCCACCGGGGTGAAAGACCCAAATGCTGCGTCAAACCAACGGCCGTGTCCGGAAAGAGTGTGAAGCTGGCAACCGAAAAGCCATCAAGTTCCGCGGGTTTGAGACCTGCATCCTGCAGCGACCGGCGCAGGGCTGTGGCGATCCACCAATGGGCAGATTCAATCGAATACCTTTCGTATGGAACCGACACCGGGGCCGTCACCACGACGCCTTCGTAGGACTTTGGCAGACCCATCAGGCCACCTGCCGTTTCTTGAGATGCACTAGGTCGTAGGCCTGACCGTTTCGCAGCAGTTCGGCGGCTTCGGATTTCAGCGCTGCGCGCTGAATTTTCTGCGTAGAAGTCAGGGGAAGGGCCTCAACAAACGCGATGTAGCCGGGCACCTTGTAGTAGGCCATCTGATCCAGCGCCCAATCCGCGATGGTCTGGGCCAGCTGTGGTGTGCCGTTCTCTGCCACAAGGCAGGCAAAGACCTCGTCGCCTCGGATGGCATCCGGTACCGGCGCGACCCCTGCCGCTTTCACCGCCGGGTGCCGCATCAACACGGACTCGACCTCAACCGCAGCGATGTTTTCGCCAGACCGGCGGATCACATTCTTCTTTCTGTCGACAAAAAAGAAGCGCCCGCTTGGGTCCTGGCGCACGACATCGCCGGTATGAAACCATCCTCCTCTCCAGGCGTCTTCGGTTGCCTCGGGGTTTTTGTAGTAGTGGCTGAAGAACCCGAATTTTGGGTCATCGCCCGCGTGCCGCACAAGCAGTTCGCCGGGCTGACCGACGGTTACATCAGACCCGTTGTCATCCACGACACGGGCCTCAACACCCTCTGCGGCGAATCCCAGACAGGCCTTGCCAACCAACCGGTCGGGTTGCTGCGCGGATATCACCGCACCCACACCCGTCTCTGTCATCGCCCAGGCTTCGACCAGCGGAAACCCAAACCGCTCTTCGAACTGCGCCTGCAACTTCGGATCTACACCCGCGCCGAAACCGAACTTGATGCTGTGCGATCGGTCCTCTGGCTTGCTCGCGGCATTCATGAGCATGGAGGGCATGACGCCCAGGTAGTGCAGACATGTGGCGTCGGCCGCGCGCACGTCTTCCCACCAGGACGAGGGATGGAACCTGTCCAGCGCCGTGAGGCACCCCCCCACGGCGACCATGCCCATGAAAGAACAGGCCATGGCGTTCATGTGAAAGACCGGCAGTGGCGTAATCATGCGCTCGCCATCCAGGGTTAGCGTGCCAATCCCACCGAGGTTTTTGTACCACTCGCCGGCATGCAGAAAGTAGGTCCCCGGCAACACACATCCCTTGGGCGCTCCGGTGGTGCCCGAGGTGTAGAGCACTGCTGTTTCGCGGTCGGCCCCTTCCAAGGCCTCCGCCACAACGGCGTCCGCGCGTGGCGCGTCTGGCGTTTGACCGGGAGAAGTGACGTCAAGTGACACGCCTGCGGCTGCCGCTGCGGTCTGCAACTCCGCTTGGCGACTGGGGATGGAAATGATCAGCGCCGGCTCGGCGTGACCAATGAGGTATTCTAACTCGGTCGCGCGCAGATCGGGATTGATCGGCACCACCGACGCACCCAGCCGATTGAAGGCCAGCCAGATGAGAAAGAACTCCGGCCTGTTTTCAAGCAGCAGTCCCACCCGCATGCCGGCGCCAAAACCGGCGCTGGCAAAGATGTCTGCGCGGGCGTCGATGTCTGCCAAGGCCTGGCCGTAGCTGATCTCCCCTGCGTTGATGTCGTAGACCTCTGCCGTGCGCCCCAACACGTTGAACACCGCCCGGTCCGGCCAGTGCCGCGCAGTTTGGGCAAATGCATCGTAGACGGAAGGGAGCGCGGTCAGGGTCATGGCAGGAGTTGGATGTTTCCGAAGGCCGCATCGGAATTCAGAAGATCGACCCGCTTGTTCGCGATGCGCAACTTGTCGTCCACAAGTGTCAGCTCGTGGGTCGCCGTGAGAGCCAGCAAAAACTGCTCGTCCAGCCGGGTTTCGACATAGTGCATGGCGGTATTGGTGACATAGCGGTTGGCGCCGGGATCAACCACATCGACAAACGGTCTTTGAATGACATGGTGGCAACGGCTCTTTGGCTTCTGGCTGAAAGTGCGCGCACCGTTCAGGCGCTCGACGCGCAGCCTCAGCATGAACTGGTCCTCGTAGAGCAGCGACGTGACGCAATCGGGGTCAGTTTGTTTGTAGTCCAAGGGCATCCAGTAGATGCCGTCCGGCATCCACAGGTCCAGCCATTCGCTGAACCGTCCTTCGTCCAGCATGCGGGCTTCGGCATAGATGAAGTCGATCAGATCGTCCGCCGACGGTTTCATTCGGCAGCCTCCTGTTTGCCCGCATAGTCCGCCGGGTCCATGAACTTGACCCACGCGTTGAACTGGTTGCGCATCTGGCGCTCGGTGGTGCCGTTTTCGACCGCTTCTTTCTCGAAATCCTCGTTTTGCTCATAGAGCCGCTGCACATTCACCCATTCCAGCCCGTCGGCCATCAACCCTTCCTGCGCGCGTTCGTACATCTCCAGATCATCGTGGCCCACGATAGACGTCGGGGCGTTGATCATCCGGTTGTACATCGCAGACCGCGCCGTCAGTTCGCGCGGCGCGCCAACGGGGTGATAGACATAGCTTTCGACCAGCGTGCGCCCGGCGCCCAACGGAATGAAATTGCGCAACTGTCCCAAAGGCGCCTTGACCATGATATTGGGGAAATAGACCGTGTTGTGCCGGTTTTCGTCCAGAATGGCCTTGGCCTTTTCCTCGCCATAGGCCTCGCACATGGCTTCGAAGTATCCGGGGATCCCGTCATAGTCCGAGTGGATGGATCCCTTCACCCCTGTATGGCCGTGTCCATTGGGCCATGTCCGGATGCCGATCTCCTCGAAGAACTCGTAAGCGGACATGAAAGGTGCGATGATCTGCATCGCTGGTGGACGCGGCTCCGGGTTGCCCAGCTCATCCCAGATCCGAACGGCTGTGCCCGCGCTTGACTCGTGGGCGACCATCGGGTGACAGGTGTCCGTCTGGTTCTCCACCAGCATTTTCCAGTTGCACTGGTGCATGTACCGCAACGGCGGGCCGGATACTTCCATGCGCCCTTCGGGCGCGCGATCGACCATGTTATCGATCGAGCTCAGCGCGTCGCCAAAGTAGTCCTCGAACGAGATGCCGTGCTCTGCAAGACGGGCAAAAACAAAACCCCGATAGTTCTTCACGGCGCCCACGGCTTTCATGCCCTGTCCGTTCTCGGTCTCGCTCAGTCCGGTGCCTTCGTACCCTTTCTTGAGCGGGATCGCCAAAAGGCATCCGTTCGTCTTGAAAGACCAGGCGTGATAGGGACACCGGAAGAACTTGCCCGTGTTGCCTTCGCGATCAATGGCGATCTTGGTCCCTTTGTGGGGGCATCGGTTGTAGAGCACATAAACCTCGCCGTCCGAATGGCGCACCTGAATGACAGGTTGATCCGCGACCTGCGTGGTGTGGTAGTCGCCTTTGTTCGGCGTCTGGCTGTCATGCCCAACGAAGATCCACGCATTCCGGAACAAATGCTGCATTTCCAGACGGTACACTTCCTCGCTGGTGTAGATGTCCCGGTGCACCTGGTGGCCCTCGACCAGTCTGGTGACGTTTTGTTGGGTATAGGGTGGCATCACTGCTTCCTTTCCTACAAATCGAGAACGAGACGAGGTGATTTCGCGCGGCTCACGCAGATCTGCATGAGTTTCCCCTCAGACTTTTCTGCTTCGGACAATACCACGTCCCGATGGTCGGGTTCGCCGCTGATCACGTCGGTCTGGCAAATCCCGCAATCACCGCGCTGACAGTCGTAAATCAGATCGATGCCTGCATCTTCCAGCACTTCGATGATGCTTTGACCGACGGGGATGGTGAAGACTTGCCCGGACGACGCCAACTCGACTTCGAATGGCTGATCGCCTGCTTCCGGTACGGGCGTTGTGAACAACTCAAAGTGTACGTGGTCCTCAGGCATCCCGGCCGCACTTGCAGCTGCTTTCGCGGCCTCAATCATCCCTTTTGGACCGCAGACATACAGATGCGTGCCTGCGGAGAGGCCGTTCATCAACCCTGTCATGTCGAGCGGTGCCGCATCGTCGTAGTGACAGATCAGGTCCTCGCCAAATGCGGTTTCCAGTGCTCCGGCAAATGCCATGACGCCGCGGGAGCGTGCCGCGTAGTGCAATGCAAAGGGGCGCGCATCGCTGCGCAACGCCGTCGCCATAGAGATCAGGGGTGTGATCCCGATACCGCCGGCCAGCAGTAGGGCGGGCTCGGCATGCGTTTGCAGAGGGAAGTCGTTCTTTGGCTCTGACGCTTGCAGGGTCGCGCCGACATCTAATGCATGCATCGCCATGGAACCGCCGTCACCCGTGTCTTCTCTTTGCACAGCGATGCGATAACGTTCCGGCTGCGCTTCGTCGGGCCAATCGATCAGCGAATAGGACCGGGTGCCGAGGTCGCCGAGATCAAATGTCAAATGCGATCCGGCCGAATACGAGGGCAGGTCGCCGCCATCCGGGGCGCAAAGTTCGAACACCCGTACTCTGTCCGTCTCGTCGCGGATGCCCTGAATGCGCAGACTCAGACTCAAGCAAAATTCCCCCTTCTCAAAATAACATGAAATTTCATATAATCAGGGTCAAGAGTTTTGTTGACGCCGGGGCATGTCTTTTTTATCCGCCTCAGAAGGAAAAGGGAGGGGCTGCGGTGAAGCCGGAAAAGATCAAGGCGGACGGCGAGTTTGTCTCTTCCTACCTGCTCTACCTGCTGGCGGCTGTCAGTGATCGTGCCAGTGCTCAGTTTCACGCCCATGCACGTACCCAGGGGTTGCGGGTGCCCGAATGGCGCGTGCTGGCCTGTCTGATGGACGAAGACGGCGCGATGGTCACGCGGCTCGCGCAGTTGTCGCTGATGGAGCAATCCCGTCTGACAAAGATCATCGACCAGATGGCGGGACGGGGGCTTGTGTCGCGTCACTCCGATCCGCGCGACGGGCGTCGCGTTCGCGTGTACCTTACAAATGCGGGCCGGTCGCTTGCCGGTCGGCTGGTGATAGACGCACAAAAGCATGAAGCCGAAGTGCTGTCGCGGCTGGAGCCGGATGAGGCGGCAATACTAAAGCCGGTGCTGCAAAAGCTCTTGTCCAGTTTGGATGCCGGGTAGGCGCACTGGACCACGTTTGCTGCCCAAATCCATTGTTATTCAGATGTGCTGCTCATCCCGGCGCATTCCGGAATCGGCGCGAGCGGCTCGCCGGTGCGTACCCAATGGATCAAGTTGTCGGCTGTCAGGTCGAACATCGCCTGACGGGTCTCGACGGTGGCGCTGGCGGCATGCGGGCTCAGCAAGACATTGGGCAGGTCCCGCAGCACCTTCGGCACATTTGGCTCGTCGACAAAAACATCCAGAGCCGCGCGCCCAAGACGTCCGGACTGCAAGGCATCGATCAAAGCGTCCTCATCAACGACCGATCCACGTGCGATGTTCACCAGCAGACCATCGGGGCCCAGCGCTGCGAGCACGTCACCATCAACCAACCCTTCGGTCGCGGCTCCGCCGGGCAACAACAAAACCAAAACGTCGCATCTGCGCGCCATCGCAATCAAATCGTCGCAGTATTCATAAGGTACGTCCCTCTGTGGCGTTCTGCCATGATAGAGAACCGAGCCATTGAACGCGTCCAGTTTGCGGGCCAATGTGCGTCCGATCCTTCCCAGCCCCACGATTCCGAATGTGGCCCCCTCGATCGTGTGGGTCAGCGGCGTTGGGCCCAGCTGTGCCCAGTTACCCGATCGCACATGGGCGTCTTGTCGGGTCAATTCGCGCGTGGCGGACAGGATCAGCGCCAGGGCATAGTTCGCAACATCTGCATTCAGAACGTCTGGGGTATGGGAAACGATGACCCCACGCGCGACTGCAGCATCCACGTCGATCATGTCGTATCCGACGCCCAGGCTGGAAATGAACGCAAGCTCGGGCAGGGCGTCCAGTTCTGCTGCCGCCAAAGGCGCCCCGCTGGTGTTCACCATCGCGCGGACATGTCTGGCGGATGCCAGTGAGTCAATCAGGTCGAAACCGTCGGAAAGCCGCGTTTCGAGGTGGGGCGGCAGCTTCCCGCGCACGTAAATGGGGGTTTTCATTTGTGCTCCTTACAACACCGGTCTTGCAAATGCGCGACGGCATCAAGTGTGCTATACTTCCTCGCCCGTCTATTCCAAAATTATATGCACCAGCAAGTTTCTGATCTGAAGGTGTTTCGGAAAAGCTCCTTTTGAAGGGTTCATTTTTGTCAGAGTGCTGTCATCTGCTCTGGATTTAATTGCAAAATCATTTAAATATTTGCCCATGCGCTGTCTCATTGCAGAGGATTGGCATGACCGACACAACACATCCTGAAAGCCTCAATCGGGCCATGCGGCTGGGGGAGGTCGGGCTGGATGGGTTTGCACCCTACCTGATGAACCGGATCATGCGTCGCTACAATGCCAACATGCGCGATGAGATGGCGGCATTGGGTTTGTCCACGGCCAAGATGCGAGCCTTGTCTGTACTATCGGTAATGGACGGGCTTCAGATGACGGAGCTGGGGGTCTACGCCATCACCGAACAATCGACGTTGTCGCGTGCGGTTGATGCAATGACCACGGATGGTCTGGTGCGCAAAGAGACCGACACCAAGGACAATCGGGCCAGCCGTATCTTCCTGACCGACACCGGTCGTGCGGCATTCGAGAGACTGTGGCCGCATATGTCAGACAGCCACGAACGCATGTTCGACGGCATTGAGCCAGATGAAAGACGGGTCCTGATCGGAACCTTGCAAAAGATGCTGTCCAATATTCGCCAGAACGACTTCTGAAGAGGGTAATATGGCTGAACGCTCGTTTCGAAAAGAGGTCGAACACCTGCGCCTTGGGTCTGGTGAGACCTTCACAGGCGAGGGGATATTGGCGATCACCAAGGCCTTGCTTGAATCCGGCGTGGGGTATGTCGGGGGCTATCAGGGGGCCCCGATCAGTCATCTGATGGATGTTCTCGCCGACGCTCAGGATGTGTTGAGCGAACTTGGCGTGCGCTATGAGGCCAATGCGTCCGAAGCGGCTGCCGCCGCCATGCTTGCGGCCTCGGTGCACTACCCGATCCGCGGCGCGGTGACGTTCAAAGGTGCGGTTGGGGTCAATGTCGCCTCAGACGCGTTGGCAAATCTGGCCTCTTCGGGCGTGACCGGCGGCGCGTTGGTCATAGTTGGCGAAGACTACGGCGAAGGCTCTTCAATCATGCAGGAGCGCAGCCATGCCTTTGCAATGAAATCCCAGTTCTGGCTGCTGGATCCGCGTCCCAACCTGCCGTCGATCGTGCAATCGGTGAAGCAGGGATTTGAATTGTCGGAGGCGTCGAACACGCCGGTCATGCTCATGGTGCGCATCCGGTCCTGTCACGTGACGGGCCAGTTCAGCACCGAAGACAACGTTTCGCCGCCCTTGACCGTTCGTGACGCCCTCTCGAACCCCCAAAAAGATTTCTCACGGGTTGTCCTGCCGCCCATGTCGTATCAGCACGAGCAGGACAAGGTTCACAAGAGATGGCCTGCAGCCGAGGCCTTCATTCGCGAAAAGGGGATGAACGAACGCTTCGGCCCGGACGCGTCGCCAGTTGGCCTGGTAGTCCAGGGAGGCATGTACAACGGAGTGGTACGCGCGCTCCAGCGGCTTGGGCTTGCCGATGCCGAAGGACGCTCGGCGGTTCCGATCTATTGTCTGAATGTGACGTACCCCTTGATCGGGGACGAGTTTCTGGAGTTTGCGCGCAACAAAGAAGCCATTCTCGTGGTCGAAGAAGGTCAGCCGGAGTTCATTGAGCAAGGGTTGTCGACCATTCTTTATCGAGCGCGGTCCAACACGCGATTGCGCGGCAAAGATATCCTTCCGATGGCTGGGGAGTACACCGGGCAGATCATGATGGGTGGCATCACCGGGTTCTTGCAGGCCCATGCGCCGTCTCTGCTGCCCGATCGGGTGCGGGCTCCCAATCTGGTGCCCCCCGCCATTCCCGATCTCAGCGAAACTGTGCCGATCCGCCCGCCGGGCTTTTGCACGGGTTGTCCGGAGCGCCCCATCTTTGCTGCGATGAAGCTGGTTCAACAAGAGCTTGGCCAGCACCAGATCAGCGGGGATATCGGGTGCCACCTTTTTGCTGCTTTGCCCCCCTTTGAGATCGGTGGCCAAACCATGGGCTACGGGCTTGGACCCGCCTCCAATGCGGCCTTCGATGGGGGCGGTGAGAAGCGCGCCATTTCGGTGCTGGGTGACGGCGGGTTCTGGCACAATGGCCTCAGCTCTTCCATCGGCAATATGGTGTTCAACCGCTCCGATTCTGTCGCTCTGATCGTGGACAATTACTACTCAGCCGCGACGGGAGGGCAGGACGTCATGTCCTCGCGTGCTGACGACGCCACCAAATCAACGAACCATCCAATATCAAAGGCGCTGGCCGGTGTTGGCGTGGAGTGGATTCGCCAGATCGATCACACCTATGACGTTGGCAAAATGCGCGATGTGCTGCATGAGGCGCTGACAACGGACTATGACGGACCCAAGGTGATCGTCGCCTCATCCGAATGCATGCTCAACAAGCAGCGCAGAGAAAAGCCAAAGCGCAAAGCTGCAATCGAAGAAGGCCGCCGTGTAGAGGCGCCACGATTTGGCGTGGACGAGGACATCTGCACCGGCGATCACGCCTGCATCCGGCTGTCGGGCTGTCCATCGCTGTCCCTGAAAACCCTGGATGATCCGCTTCGGGACGACCCGGTGGCTCATATCGACCAGACCTGCGTAGGGTGTGGGAACTGCGGCGAGGTTGCTGATGCCGCAATCCTCTGCCCCTCTTTCTATCGCGCTGACATCGTTCACAACCCGTCCGCCCGAGAACGCGGTCGGGCTGAGCGGCGGCAGCGGTGGATGGAATGGTTCCAACGTCGCAGGGCGGCGCGCCGTCTGACCTTTGAGAGGGGGGCGGCATGACCCTTCATCAGCACGACTTCGCCCCGCAATCCGAAGACAGCACGCGCGCGATCCTGAAGGTAGCCGTCATGGCGGTCGGTGGGCAGGGTGGTGGCGTTCTGACAAACTGGATCGAAGCTGTGGCGCGCTCGGCTGGCCGGGTGGCGCAGGCGACCTCAGTCGCGGGTGTTGCGCAACGCACAGGTGCCACGATCTATTACATCGAAATTGCGCCCGAGGGCCTTGCCAACCCCGTGTTTTCGCTGGCGCCCGCCAGTGGGGACGTGGATGTCCTGATTGCCGCGGAAATGATGGAGGCCGGGCGAGCAATTCAACGCGGTTTCGTCACGCCCGACCGAACCACGCTGATTGCGTCCACGCATCGCGCTTTGGCGGTGTCGGAGAAATCCGTGCCCGGTGACGGGATTGCCAACTCACAAGAAGTGATTGCTGCTGCGGAGATTGCTGCGCAGCGGTTCATCGCGGCCGATATGGAAGCGCTTGCCGTTGCGCAGGGGTCCGTAATTTCCGCATCTCTTCTGGGGTCGTTGGCCGGATCGGGGGCGTTGCCATTTGCGCGGTCGGCATATGAAGACGCCATTCGGGCTTCGGGCAAAGGCGTGTCTGCCTCTCTGCGCGCATTCGAAGCCGGGTTTGATGCGGCTGCTGCGGGATTCTTACCGTCCAAGCCACAAACAGTGCCAACGCCGGAGGATGCAGTCGGTCCCGAACGGCAATTGAGAAAGTGGCGCGCGCTTGAGCGTCGGGTGCAGTCGTTGCCTGAAGCATCCAGGACGTTCGCGCGTGCCGGTTTGCAGAAGGTCGTCGATTTTCAATCTGTGTCCTATGGCGCACGGTATCTGGACCGTGTTGAAGCCATCGCCGCCCGCGATCATGCCCCCCATGTCCTGACGACCGAGGCGGCAAAATACATCGCAAATGCGATGGCCTATGACGACGTCATTCGAGTGGCTGACCTGAAAACGCGAGAAGGACGCTTCACCCGTATCCGGACTGAAATGGGACAGAGTGAAGCCCAGCTGATGCATCTCACGGAATTCATGCATCCGCGCGCAGAGGAGATTGCGGGCCTGATGCCGGCCTGGCTGGGTCGCAGGGTTGACGCCTCACCGCGTTGGATGGCGCGGCTGGATCGCTGGTTCAACAAGGGGCGCCGTTTGCGCACTGATAAGCTGCGCACATTTCTGATGCTCTACGCGTTGGGCGGGCTGCGTTGGTACCGGCTCCGGACGTTCCGCCATCGCCAGGAGGTAGCACATCTCGACGCTTGGCTGGCGAAGGCCCAAAGCTATGAGGCATCTGACTACGACCTGGCGGTCGAAGTGATCCGCTGCAGGCGCCTGATCAAGGGATACTCCGATACGCATGCGCGGGGGCTATCGAAATTCGACCGCGTTCTGGAAGGGATCGCACTGGTCGCCGATCGCAAAGACGCGGCTGATTGGGCAAGGCGTCTGCGCGAAGCAGCCCTGCAGGACGAAGAAGGCAACGCGCTCGAAGGTGCACTGGGCACGATCCGGAGTTTCGTCTGACCGCATCCAGCCAGCACGGCGGCATGTTGGTCCCAAAAAAAGAAATCCCGGGCACAAGGGAAACGTGCCCGGGCTGTTCTGTCATCTATGAGCCTTTAGCTCGCGATCTTGCCACCACCTGTTTTGGTGACCACCACCACAGAGGGGCGTGGCGGCATCGCCGGATCAAAGTCGGGCCAACGGGTCGCCGGATCCTCAAAGGTCGAATTGCGCTCGAACCCTTTGAAATCCTTGGTTCCGTCGGTGCCCGGGTGCTGGACGGCGAGGAAAAGCGTTTCGTCGTTGTCCGCAAAGTATGGGCCACAGAGTTCGCCACCAACCGGGCAGCGGAAGAACAGTTTGGACATCCCGCGCAGATCACCCTCGGTTTCCAGTGAATAGAGACCGTCGGATTTGCCGGTTTTGCCCCAGCTGCTGCCCTGGTCGGTCGAGATCCAGAGCCGGCCATCCGCGTCAATCACGCAGTTGTCGGGGGATCCGAACCAACCACTTTCCGAGGTGTCGGGGTGCCACTGGGCGCCGACCTCGGCGATTGTGGGATCACCACATTTCACCAGGATTGACCAGGTGCCCTTGGTCGCCGCATGGTTCCCACCGTCTTCTTTGATCTCGATGATATGGCCAAACGAGCTTTCCGCGCGGGGGTTCGCCGCATCGACCTGATCGGCTTTGCGGCGTGTGTTGTTGGTCAGCATGATGTAGGCTGTGCCATCGCCGCGGGGTTGGGCGTCCTCGGGGCGATCCATCGGCGTCGCACCAAGGGCGTCCGCGGCCAACCGGGCGTCAATCACCACGTCAGCCTGGCTGTTGAAGCCGTTCTCTGCTGTCAACGGTCCCTCGCCGTGAACCAGCGGCAGCCAGTCGACAGTGCCATCGTCATTGAACCGCGCGACATAGAGCGTGCCATCGTCCAGCAGCTCGGAGCCAAAGCCCTCGTTGCCGGTAACTGTGCCGTTGGACACATATTTGTACTGATAGTCGAACCGGTTGTCGTCACCGGTGTAGATCACCAGTTTGCCATCGCTGGAGACTGCAGTTTCCGCACCTTCGTGACGGAACCGACCCATGGAGGTCAGTTTGCGGGGCGGCGTATCCGGATTCATCGGGTCAACCTCGACAACCCAACCGAAGCGGTTGGATTCGTTGGGTTCCTTGTCGATGTTGAACCGGTCATGGTATTGACCCCATGCGTACCAGCGCCCCGGAACGCCGTAACGTTTCATGCTGTCGGCCTCAGCTTGTCCTGAAATGTCGGGTTTGCCTTCGCCATCCACAACGTCCGTCCAGAAATAGCCGTGGAAGTTCTCTTCGGCCATCAGATAGGTGCCCCAGGGGGTCATGCCGCCCGCGCAGTTGTTGATTGTGCCGATCACCTTCATGCCGGAAGGGTCTGCATTGGTCTTCATCCGGTCGTGCCCCGCTGCAGGGCCGCTGATCGTCATTTCCGTGTCCAGCGGTGTCACGCGGCGGTTGCGCGGGCTGTCCTTGACCAAGGACCATTTGCCGTCCGGGCCTTTGGCGATTTCGACAACGCTGCCGCCATGAGCCGCCATTTCGATGTCCACCAGATCTTTGGTCATGCCAGTAAACCCATCACGGTCCTGGCGGCCCAGCCCCGGGAACATCACCTCTTCATTGGTGTACTCGTGGTTCACGCACAGCATGCCGCGCCCCGGTTCGATTTCGGCGAAACCGACATAGTCGTTGTTGTAGCCGAACTGTTTCAGCTGTGCCGCGGCGGTTTGGTTCATCACGTCAAAGGCTGGCGCATCGGCAGTGATCGGGTCACCCCAGCGCAACAGAATGTCTGCCTCGTAGCCGTCCGCGATGTGATGCGTCTCGTCGTTACCCCAGGTCAGTTCGTCGAAAACGAACCGATCCTTAGAATGGCCCGCAGCAGAGGCCTGCCGTGGTGCGACCAGAGCCGATGAGCCAAAAAGGGCAGCGGCAGCGGACACTCCCAGGGCGCCCCGCAACATGTCGCGCCGGCCATAGCGTCGGTTGATCACATCGCCGATGGTGTTTCCAAGGTTCGGGTTTGTCGGGATATCATCAAAGGCTTCGAAGGCCTCGGCCTTGTTGCCATGTTCTGGATCGCTGATGATCTGATCACGCAGGTTCTTGGTCATGCTAGTCCTCGCTGTCGTATGCAATGGCTCAGGGTTCGCTTCAGCCATGGGCTGAAACGTATATGTAGCAGATAACGCAGGGTTGTGACGGTTATACGAAATCCCTAACCGGAAATGGAAAGAATTTGCGCACTTTATCAATATCTTATGAGATCAATTCGCATCAAGAGTACGCCAGCCGCGCGGAGGCCTCACCGCAGAGAATCACTTGCCGACGTGCGTTGATCGGATCAATGCCGCAAGCGGTTGTTCTAGGCGGTGCCAGCGAGGTGACAGGCAACGCGGCTGCTCTTGACGTTGCGCAGTTGCGGCCTGTCAGTTCGGCAGACATCTGTTGCGATCGGGCAACGCGGATGAAAGACGCAACCGGGGGGCGGATTGATCGGATCGGGGATCTCGCCGACCGGCGGTTCCTCTTCGCGTCCAAACGTGTCCATGCGCGGGGCCGCGGTCAGCAACATCTGGGTGTACGGATGCTGTGGATCGGAGAACAGGTCTTCGGGTGCGGCTTCCTCGACAAGCCGGCCAAGATAGAGAACGCCGATACGGTCCGCCATGTGCCGCACAACAGTCAGATCATGGGAGATGAACAGATATGTCAGGCCCAGCCGGTCCTTCAGGTCCGACATCAGGTTCAGGACCTGGGCCTGCACGCTGACATCAAGGGCCGAGGTTGGCTCGTCACACACGATCAGTTGTGGTTCCGAGGCCAGCGCGCGGGCGACGCAGATCCTCTGCCGTTGCCCGCCGGAAAACTGATGAGGGAATTTCTCGGCATCCTCAGGTGCCATACCGACCTGCGTGAGCAGGCGTTGAGCCAGACCGCTGGCATCACCACCGCGGGCGGTCACAGGTTCGGTGATGATGTCTTTGACCCGCCAGCGCGGGTTCAGAGAGGCGTAGGGGTCCTGAAAGATCATCTGGATGCGGGCCCGCACAGCATCCACTTTGGCGGCATCGGTCTCTCGGGCCAGATCCACGCCATCGATTTCGACCGATCCTTCGCTCGGCCGCAGCAGTCCCACAAGGATCTTGCCGATGGTGGATTTGCCAGAGCCGGACTCCCCGACCAGCGCATAGACGGACCGCTCTTCGATGCCGAAGGTTACGTCTGACACGGCGGTGAGGATCTGCTTTGGCTGCCGCTCCAAAACCCGGTTCAACCAGGGCTTGGACACGTCGAACAGTTTGCTGAGATGTCGGATCGCAACCAGTGTCATGTCTCGGCTCCCATCGGAAACCAGCAGGCGCCACCGCTGCGGAGTGTCGGGCCGGGGTCGCGCGCGCATTTGTCCACTGCTTTAGGGCATCGGGGGTGAAAGGCACACCCCGTTGGCAACTCGTTAAGCCGTGGCATGGCACCGGGTATCTGATGCAGTCGCGCTTTGCCATGACTTGCGGCCGGCATCGATCCGACAAGGCCATGGGTGTAGGGATGGCGAGGATGGGTCAAAACATCCCGGACCGGTCCAAGTTCGATGAGTTTCCCGGCATACATAACGGCGACACGGTCTGCCGCTTCAGCGATCACCCCCATGTCGTGGGTGACCAGGATCACCGATGTGCCATGCTCCCGGCAGAGCCGTTTCAAAAGGGCGATGATCTGGGCCTGAACCGACACGTCCAGCGCGGTGGTGGGTTCGTCTGCAATCACCAGAGATGGTTCTGCGCAGAGCGCCAGCGCGATCACAACGCGTTGCCGCATGCCCCCCGAAAACTCGTGCGGATAGGAGTTAATGCGTTCTGCGGCTGCGGGAATACCGACCTCTTCGAGCGCGGCCAGGGCGCGCGCCTGCGCCTCTGCGCGGGAGACATTGAGATGTTCCTCGATCGTTTCGGAGAGCTGTTCGCCAATCGGCAGCAATGGGTTCAGGGAGGTCAGCGGATCCTGAAAGACCATGCCGATTTCTTTGCCGCGGACCTTGCGCATCTGCGCGGGGCTGAGTTGATCGATCCGTTGCCCCTTCAGCCAGATCTCACCGCCGGCAATGTGCGCCGGGCGGTCGAGAAGCCCGATGACCGCATTGCCGGTCATGGATTTGCCGGCACCGGATTCCCCGACAACCCCAAGGATCTCGCCGGGCGCAATGTCATAGGAGACTTCGTTCACAGGACGCAGCACAGCGCGCCGCGTAGGAATTTCGACAGTGAGGTCGCGGACGGAGAGAACCAATGTACTCATTTCTCTATCAGTGGCCTTTGCCTGCAAAACTCTTCGGTGAGTTCCATGAATTTCTCAAATTGTCTTTCCTTGCTTTCGTATTCGCTTATCAAGCCTTGCCAGCCGATCGTTCTGTTATCGCCGTAGTGGCGTTCGACAAAGTCGTGAAAACCCTCAAAGAAGGCGTCCGCAAAAACGTCATTGTCAGGCGCATGGCATCTGTGCGCACGCCAGCCTTCAAGGTGGCTGTGAACATCCCAGAGGTTATTGCTGCCGAAAAACATTCCCGGTCGGCGGGAGGCCATTCTAAGATATGACATCAGGTGGCTTGAGGTTTCAGCCACAAGGTCACCGCAACTTTGGATTCAGCGCATCCCGCAGCCAGTCACCCAGAAGGTTTACGCTGAGCGCCAGCGCCAGCAGGGTCACGGCGGGAAAGAGCAGAATCCACCACTCGCCAGAAAAGAGGAAGCCCTGACCAATGCGGATCAGTGTTCCCAGCGAGGGTTGCGTCGGCGGGGCGCCGACACCCAGAAAGCTGAGTGTGGCTTCGGCAATGATAGCCAGCGCCAGAGAAATGGTGGCAATGACCAGAACAGGCGACAGAATGTTTGGCAGAATGTGGCGCATCATGATGGCAGTGCCCGACCGACCGATCAGCCGCGCCGCCTGAACGTATTCCCGGTTCTTCTCAACCAGCGTTGCGCCGCGCACCACGCGGGCAAACTGCACCCAGTCCGACAATCCAATCGCCACGATCAGCACCCAAATGGCCATCTGATCGCGGAATTCGATGGGCGTGAAGCCTTTGGCAATGCCAAAGATCAGCATGGCCACGAGGATTGCCGGAAACGTCAGCTGAACGTCGGCGACCCGCATGATAATGGTCTCGGTCCAGCCGCCGACATAGGCGGCCAGCAGGCCCAGCGTGACTCCGATCAACATGGCCAGCAACACCGCGGCGAAGCCGACAAAGAGCGAGATCCGCATCCCATAGAGGATGGTGGAGAACAGGTCCCGGCCTTGATCGTCTGTGCCCAACAGGAAGCTTTCGCCGGTAAAGGCGTTGGGTTCCATCGGTGGTGTGAAGCCGTTCATCAGGTTCAGGGTGGCGGGGTTGAACGGATCGTGTGGGGCGATCCAAGGCGCGAAAACCGCCGCCAAAACCAAAACTACCACGATTCCCAACGATACGATGGCAACCGGGGAATGGCGGAAAGACCATGCGAAATCGCTGTCCCACCATTCGGCAAAGCGCGAGCGGCGCACCGGTTCTGCCGCGGGAAGATCAGGTGCCAGATCGGTCATGCGGTCCTCCCATCCACGCGCAGGCGCGGATCAATGGCATAGTAGAGCAGATCGACGATCAGGTTGATTGCAACGAACATCACTGAAATCAGCATCAGATAGGCGGCCATCACCGGTATATCGACGAACTGGACCGCGTTGATGAAAAGCAGGCCCACGCCGGGCCACTGAAACACGGTCTCGGTGATGATCGCGAAGGCAATGATGCTGCCCAGTTGCAGACCGGTCACCGTAATCACAGGCACCAGCGTATTCTTGAGCGCGTGGCGGAAGTTCACGGCGCGCTCGTTCAATCCACGCGCCCGGGCAAAGCGGATGTAATCGGCGCGCAGCACTTCCAGCATCTCGGATCGCACAAGCCGCATGATCAAGGTCATCTGATAGAGGCCCAATGTGATCGAAGGCAGAATGAGGGCCTTCAACCCGCTGGCAGTCAGGAACCCGGTGGACCAGTTTCCGATCATCACCGTTTCACCTCGTCCAAACGAAGGTAACCAGTCCAACTCCACCGAAAACACGTAAATCAATAATATCCCAATCAAAAATGTCGGTAGCGACACCCCTATCAGGCTGAGAGTCATGATCAGATTTGCTGCGATCCCTCGCCTTCGGATGGCGGTAAACACCCCGAGCGCGATGCCGCCCGTGATTGCGAGCAGTCCGGACACAAAGGCCAACTCCAAAGTCGCCGGTGCCCGTTCCGCCAAAATGGTCGAAACGGGCCGCCCCTGCCGGTAGGACACGCCGAAGTTGCCTTGAACCGCGCCTTTCAGAAACTTCCAATACTGCACCGGAAACGGCTGATCGAGCCCAAGTTCGGTGCGCAAACGATCGATATCCGCTTGTGTTCGTTCCTGTCCGAGCATGTTGTCGACCGGATCACCGACGAACCGGAACATCGAAAAGGCCACTAGGCCCACGACCAGCAGGACCAGCACAGACTGAAAGACACGACGTATGATGTAAGCGAGCATTAAGGCGTTGTGTCCGACCAAGGGCCAACGGTCAAGTCACCCCGTGAACAGAAAGCACCGAGCATGAAAGCGCCGGTGTCAGCGCAGGCGACCCACTGGCGTCTTCAAAATCCTCCTAGTTCAGGGTCACCCAGCGCAAAAGAAAGAAGTTGTCGGGGCGCTGCGTAAGCGACACGTTCGACCGGGTGCCCCAGATCAGCGGCTGGACATACAGCGGGACATACGCCACCTCGGATTGCAGAATTCCAGCCACTTCATCAAGCATGGCCTGTCGCTTTGACTCATCCAGTTCGGATTGGATCTGGGGCAGCAGTTCATCAACGCGGGTGTTCGAGTAATCCCCGAAATTCCAGCTTCCCAGTTTCTTTTCCGCGTTTGGCGTGGCCGCCAGAAAGCGCACGGGATGCTCTGCGTCGAATGTACCAGGGGACCAACCCAGCAGATACATATCGAAATTGTCCTCGCGCAGCTCCGGCCAGTAATTGCGCACTGGCATGGCATCAAGTTCGGCGCGCAGACCGATCTGGGCGAGCATTCCAACGACCGCCTGACACACAGCCTCGTCGTTCAGATACCGATCGTTGGGACATTTCAGGCCAAAGGAGAAGCCTTCGGGATAACCCGCCTCGTTCAGCAAGGCGCGTGCGGCGTCCAGATCGTAGGCCGGGCGGTCCGCAAGCGCAGGGGTATAGCCGCGCATGGCGGGGCTGACCAACTGACTGGCGGGTTCCGCATTGCCGCGCATGATCGTTTGCAGAATGGCGGGCACGTTCAGGGCATGCGCCACCGCTTGCCGAACGCGTACATCGCCAAATGGGTTGGGCTGGCCTGCATCTGCGGAGAATTTGAGCGTTTCCGCCTGATGCGGGAACCCGAGCATGATGACCCGTGCCTCGATGCCCTGCGCGACAGAGACGTCTGGCGTTTCCTTGAGCCGGGCCGTGTCCTGAATCGGAACAGGGTTAATCATATCGACATCGCCTGACAGCAAAGCTGCCACCGCTGTGGCGGGGTTCTGAATGGGGGTGAACTCGGCGCGGGTGATATTGTGCTCGGCCGTGTCCCACCAATTCTCGAAGGGCTGCAGTTCGGTGCGCAAGCCGGGTTCGCGTGCAACAACGCGGAAGGCACCCGTGCCATTGGCATTGCGGGTGGCGTAGTTTTCGGCATCCTTTTCCGGCCGCGTGGCGGAATTGGCCTCCGCCCAATCGCGATCCATGATCATCCAGTTGGCGATGCTGTCCGGGAAGATCGGATTCGGGGCAGTGGTGAGAATGTCGACGGTGTATGGCCCCTGCACCTGAACATCCGCCACGGGTGCAAACCAACTGCGCGTGTCCGAGCTTTCGTCTGATGCCCGTTCGTACGAGAACAAGACATCATCCGCGTCGAAGGTGGCGCCGTCATGGAAGGTCACACCTTCCCTGAGAGTAAACCGCCAGCCGGCACCGTCAGGCAATGGCTCCCAGGCAGTGGCCAGCGCCGGCTCGATGGTCATGTCTTTCCCGCGCCGGACCAGACCTTCGTACGCGTTGTTGAGAAACCCCAGAACCGGCGCCGAGTTGACTGCGTGCGGATCGAGGGTTTGGGGATCCGTTGTCGATGCCCAGCGAAACTCGTTGGCGTGCACAGCGCTCGACAGGGAAAAACAGACGGCAGCAAGTGTCAGAGGGCGTATCATGGTGGTCAACTCCATTCGAATCTTGATCAGGGTATCGCAGTGGCCGCGCCTTTGGTCTCACAAAGCTGAAATCCGCAATCTTGCCAGACCCGGTGCCGATCAGCAGACTACACGCATGACCGTGAATGTCACGGACCGGCCCTGGGACACCTGAAAGATGGCTTTGACAGACAGATATGGCAACGCGTTGGGCACAACCTCAGATGCCGCGCGGGATGCCTATGTGCGCGGTGTGGATCTGTTCCTGGCAAGTGAGTTTGGTGCGCCTGATGCGTTCGCTAAAGCGACGGCTGCGGATCCGGGCTTCGCGCTGGCGCATGTCGGGCAGGCGCGGGCCCTGATGATGGCGGGCGATATGCCCGGTGCCAAAGCCGCGCTTGCAAAGGGTGCGGCGTTGCAAGATCAAACTGACGCACGAGCTCAACGGCACATAGAGGCCTTTGCCCTTTTGTTTGCGGGCCGCGCTGCGGAGTGCCGAGCACTGGTGCGGGCTCATGTTCTTGAGCATCCACGCGATGCGATGGTCGCACAGCTTTGCACATCCGTTTTCGGCTTGATCGGCTTCTCTGGTGAAACGGGTCGCGAGGCGGAACTTCTGGCTTTCACCTCTGCCTTGTTGCCGCACTACGGGGAGGATTGGTGGATGATGGGCATCCATGCGGTGTCATTGTGCGAAACCGGTCAGGCGGCCGCTGCTGAAGCCTTGATGGATCGTTCATTGGCACTCAATCCGCGAAACGCAAATGGCGCACACTTCAAAGCCCATTCGCAGTATGAGTCAGGCCAGACCGAAGCTGGTTTGGACTTTTTGTCCGGGTGGTTGCAGGGCTATGACAATCGCGCGCTGCTTCATGGGCATCTCAGCTGGCATGTCGCGCTCTGGGCGCTGCAGATCGGTGATACCGATGCGATGTGGCGTGGGGTGGATGCTGGCGTCGGACCTGGGACCGGGAGCAGTTTGCCCATCAACGTTCTCACGGATACCGCCTCTATCCTTTATCGGGCAGAACTTGCCGGGGTCGATGTTGCGCCAGAGCGCTGGGCCGCGCTCAGTGATTACGCGAAGAGCTTTTTTCCCGAAACCGGTCAGAGTTTTGCAGATATGCACGCTGCGCTGGCGCACGCCATGGCCGGGCAGGGCGATCGGTTGGCCCATATGGTCGACACGGCAAAGGGATTTGCCGGTGACCTCATCAAACCCGTGGCCAATGCCTGGTCCGCGATGGCCCGCGAGGACTGGGCCGCGGCAGTGAGCCATCTGGTCCCGGTGATGTCTCAGCATGAGCGGTTCGGCGGCAGCCGGGCGCAGCGGGACTTGTTGGAGTTTGCCTATGTGAACGCCCTTATGAAGCAGGGTCAGATCGCTGAGGCTGATCGCGTCTTGCGAACACGTCGGCCTGTATTCGAAGCAGGATTGCCCGATGCACGGTCACACTAGTTCAGCGGTGATCATTCCTGCTCTTTGCTGGTGCAAAGCTGGCCGTCACAAAGCTCAAACCCAAAGGGCGTTGCCTTGAAGCGTGCATAGAGTTGCTTTCGGGTATACCGATCCCGGATTTTCCCAAGCTTCTCTTCCTGATCCTTGAAATTCGGATCCCATGGCAGGCAACCCACGCCGCAGATCAGCCGCACTTCGGCTTTGGGGCCGTTCACCATCCAGAACCGACCTCCTGGCGTTGAGACATAGCCGATGCTGCCCAAAGCAATCTCTGTCTCAAAGTCAATGATCGAAGGCACTTCGTTGTCAAAGCGTCGCAAATAGGAGCCGTGGGTATGAAACGTCGCGACCAGCGTTGTGTTGGGCGGCAACTCTCCGACCTGGCACCTCGCCCGCTTTCCGCGACGGATCGGGCCGGCGATCAACCTCCCATCTTTGGCGCGACCGATCACCCCGCAGAACTCCCGATTCTGGCGGATCGATATGGGTTGAAGGTCCTGAAGTTGTTTGCGGGCCAACTCTTGTAGCGCCGAGGACTGGGCGAGCGCGGGTGTTGCCGCGAGCGGCAAAAGCAAACCGAAGAGAGTGAGTGCGGTTATCAGTCTGAACACGGCAGGACTCCACGCGGTGCGTTGGCAAAAGCAAGATGCCAGTAGTTCAGGTTTGCAGCAACCTTAACTGCCGGAGTGCAATAGAAAAAGCGCCCGCAGCCGGTCGGGCCGCGGGCGCTTCTTGAGTACAACCTTAGTTCATCTCAAAGTACTTGAACTTGGCGGTATCATCAGGTGCAACGATTGTGCCCACATTCGAGTTCATGCCCCAGTTCAGAACCTGGTGGTGAATCGGAATGTAAAGCGTCTCATCCTGCACCACCTGCCAGATCGCGTTTGTCATCTCGTCGCGCTTGGGCAAGTTGGTTTCAGAGGCCAGCGCCACGATCTGAGCGTCCAGATCGGGATTGGAGTAGCGCGTGCCGTTCCAGCTTCCGTACTTCTCGCCCTTGCTGTGAACGAGGAAGTTGAAGATGTACTCGCTGTCATATGTCGGCACACCCCAGCCCAGCATATAGAAATCTGTTTCCAGATTGTTGATGAGCGGGAAGTGCTGAGCCTTGGGCTTGGCGTCGAGGTTCACCGTGATCCCGATCTGGGCCAGCATCCCGACAGCAGCCTGACAGATCGCTTCGTCGTTGATGTAGCGATCGTTCGGGCAATCAAGCTGAATGGTGAACCCGTCGCCATATCCGGCCTCTTCCATCAGAGCCTTGGCGCCTTCGACATCCGTGACCGAAGAACCGTCCATTTCTTCGTTCCAACCGTTCACAAACGGCGGAGCAATCATGCCGGCTGGCTGCGACTGGCCGCGCATCACGACCTTCTGGATGGCGTCGCGGTTGATGGCCATGGACATGGCCTTGCGCACCCGCGCATCGGCGAGAGGGTTCTTGCCGTCCACATTGTCATTTGCCAGATCGGCATCACCCATATTCATGCCGAAGAAAATGACGCGGTTTTGCGGCGCGGTCCGCACATCCAGCCCGTCGGCGCCCGCCACGCGGTCAAGGTCCTGCACAGGGACGTCCTGGATGAAATCGACCTCGCCCGAGAGCAGAGCGGCAACGCGCGTCGCTGCGTTCTGAATAGGGGTGTAGATGATCTCAGTCACCTGCATCGGGAACTCGTCCTTGCCCCAATAGTCTTCGTTCAGCGTCAGGACGGTTTTGACGTCCGGCTCGCGGCTGACCAGCTTGTAGGGGCCGGTGCCGTTCGCATTCTTGGCCGCAAAGGTATCCTCGCCGCCTTCGTAGTCCTGCACCTTGACCGCGTTGTTCGCCTCGGCCCAGTCCTTGTCCATCATGAACATGTTGGTGAGGTTATTGGGCATGATCGGGTTCGGTCCGTCTGTGACGATCTCGATCTTGTAGGGCTCGGGTGCGCGAACTTCGACAACCGATGCCAGCAGTTCCTTGTAGTCGCTGTCTGGCGTCATTGCGCGCTCAAGGCTGAACTTCACGTCAGAGCTGTCGAACGGTGAGCCGTCATGAAAGGTCACGCCTTCACGCAGTTTGAACTCCCAGACGTTGGGGTCTGCTTCGGAGGGCCCCCATTCCGTTGCGAGAGCAGGCACAATCGCGCCGGTCATGTCCCGCATAACAAGCGGTTCCATGATCTGGTGAGCCAGCGCAGAGGTCGGTCCCTCGTTCTGTGCATGCGGATCCATCGTCAATGCGTCACCGGCGCGTGCCCATCGTAGGGTTTCGGCGTTGGCCGTCGCAGCCATCAGCGCGAGGGCGCTCGCCGCGAGTGTCAGATGCCTTAGTTTCATTTGATATCTCCCCATTTTTTGTTTCCCGCGCTGTCAGGAGGGCGGGTCAGATTTGAGATGCGGCAGAGCTTAGCGATTGCACAGGGGAAGGCAACGGGGGTGAAAACGCACCCGGAGCGTCGCGGGTCGAGCAAAGAGGATGATTGACGTACCTCAAAAAGCTGTCCTAGGGTCGCAGGACAGAGGAAGAGATGAATAAACCCACCGTCCACGACATTGCAAAAGAAGCCGGAGTGAGTCTGGCAACCGTGGACCGCGTGCTGAATGCGCGGCCAGGCGTGCGCGAAAAAACAGTGCGCCGGGTGCAGGATGCCGTCACGAAACTGGGGTACGTCCGCGATATCTACGCCGCGAACTTGGCGCGGCAACGCACCTACAATTTCGCCTTCGTGCTGCCGGACGGGCCCAGCCAGTTCTTGCGCGCGCTGCGGGACGCCATTGCGGAAACGGCCAACACCGCCACCCCGGAGCGGCTGCAGATCCACACCGCGAACGTATCGTTTCGCGATCCTGCAGCCCTCGATCAGACATTTCAGGATCTCGAAGCGGCCGGGATCGATGGCGTTGCGATCATGGGCAATGAAATCCCGATGGTCCGAGATGCAATTTCGCGGATGAAAGAGCAGGGCGTTGCGGTGGTGGCGCTGGTCACGGACCAGCCGAATTCTGAGCGCGATCATTTTGTCGGCATCGACAACGTGGCCGCTGGGCGCACCGCCGGGGTCCTGATGGGGCGGTTCGTCGGGGCACGCCCGGGCAAGATCGCAGTTGTCGTGAATACGATGCAGGCCCGCGACATGGTTGAGCGGCGTTTGGGCTTCGATACGGTCATGGCAGAGCGCTTTCCGGATCTGCTGACGCTGCCCTCGCTCGAGGGCCGCGACGATCACGCGCTGACCGCGCAGGTTCTGGCGAACTGCATGGCGGACCACGGGCCGGTTGTCGGGATCTACTGCGTCGGGGCAGGCACACGTGGAGTGACGCAAGTGGTCGACGAGTTGGGCCTGGCATCGCAGGTTGTGGTGATCGGGCACGAGTTGACCCCGCATTCGCGTGAAGCGCTGCGCAGCGGGCAGATCGACGTGATCATTAATCAGAACACGGGCCATTTGGCCCGCAGTGCGATGCGGGTCCTGCGGGCGAAATGTGATGGGCTGCCCATCATCCCGTCACAGGAGAAAATCCGCATCGAGATTGTTCTGAAGGAAAATCTGCCCTGACGGGCGTTCAGGAAGCTTTTGGGAGGAAGTGCGACAATGAAAACCATAAAGGGACCGGCGCTGTTTCTGGCGCAGTTTGCAGGCGATGAGGCGCCGTTCAATTCGTGGGACAGCATCACAAAATGGGCGGCGGATTGCGGCTATGTTGGCGTGCAGGTGCCCAGTTGGGACGCGCGGCTGATCGATCTGGCAAAAGCGGCGGAGAGCAAGGCCTATTGCGACGACTTCAAGGGGCAGGCGGCCGAAAACGGAATCACGGTGACCGAGTTGTCAACGCATTTGCAAGGACAGCTTGTGGCCGTTCATCCCGCTTACGACACTGCTTTTGACGGATTTGCCGACCCATCGGTTCATGGCAACCCAGCCGCGCGGCAGGCCTGGGCGGTGGACCAGGTCAAAAAGGCAATCTCGGCCAGCGCCAACATGGGTATCGGCGCACATGTGACATTCTCTGGTGCGCTGGCCTGGCCATATGTCTATCCATGGCCGCAACGTCCGGCGGGGCTGGTCGAAATGGCGTTCGATGAGCTTGCAGCGCGCTGGCGTCCCATTCTGGATCACGCTGACGCGAACGGCGTCGACATTTGTTATGAAATCCACCCCGGTGAAGACCTGCATGACGGCGTATCATTCGAGATGTTCTTGGAGCGGGTCGACAACCACGCGCGGTGCAACATGCTCTATGATCCCTCGCATTACGTCCTGCAGGCAATGGATTATCTGGACAACATCGACATTTACCACGACCGCATTCGGATGTTCCACGTCAAGGACGCGGAACTGAACCCGACGGGCCGTCAGGGGGTCTATGGCGGGTATCAGTCTTGGGTGGACCGGGCCGGACGATTCCGATCGCTGGGCGATGGTCAGGTGGATTTCGGCGCGGTGTTCTCAAAGCTCACCCAGTATGACTTCGACGGTTGGGCCGTGGTCGAGTGGGAATGCGCGATGAAGCATCCCGAAGACGGCGCGCGCGAGGGGGCTGCCTTTGTTTCCGATCATATCATCCGTGTGACAGAGCGGGCCTTCGATGACTTTGCGGATGGAGGAACAGACGAGGCGGCGAACCGGGCAATGTTGGGCCTGTAATCCGTCACATCGGGCGGCGAACTTTGAGAGGCTTTTGAGGCACCACGAGAAGGGTCGTTCGCTCTGACATCCGAGGAGAATGCCATGCAGGTCGGGTTTAACCTGTTGCTTTGGACAACGCATTTGACCGAAGAACATCTGCCGTTGTTGGAGCGGCTGAAAGCGGCTGGCTACGATGGCGTTGAGGTTCCCGTTTTCGAAGGCGACCCAGAACACTACGCGACCACCGCGGCCAGGCTGAAAGACGTGGGGCTGAGAAGTACGGTCGTTGGCATCGTTCAGGACGCGGCACACAACCCGATCAGTCCGGACGCGGATGCGCGTGCGGCGGGGCGCGAATATCTGTGCTGGCTGGTGGATTGTTGCGAAGCGCTTGGCGCCGAAGTCCTGTGCGGCCCCTTTTACCAGCCATTGGCAGAGTTCAGCGGCACAGGCCCAACAGAAGAAGAGTGGGGCCATCTCGTTTCTGCGCATCAGGACATGGCGCGCTATGCGCGTGCAGCGGGCGTAACTCTGGCGGTCGAACCTCTGAACCGATTTGAATGCTACGCGCTAAACACAGGTGCGGACGCGGATCGGCTGACGCGCGATGTTGGCGAGGCCGGGTATGGATGGCTCTACGATACGTTCCACGCGAACATCGAAGAAAAAGACCCGGTCGGGGTGATTTCAGACCACGCAGAAACGATCACCCATGTGCATGTATCCGAGAATGACCGGGGCACACCCGGGCGCGGCCATATCGACTTCGCGGCGGCCTTCAGGGCGCTCAAAGCGGCGGGGTACGATGGCTGGCTGACCGTCGAGGCGTTTGGACAGGCGCTGCCGGATCTGGCCGCGGCGACCAAGGTCTGGCGCCCTTTGTTTGAGAGCGAAGAACACGTTTATGGCGAAGCGGTGCAGATGATCCGCGACGTTTGGTCAGAAGTATAGGGAGGAAGAGAGATGTCGGAACGCATTCGGCTGGGAATGGTAGGCGGGGGGCGCGACGCCTTTATTGGCGGTGTCCACCGCATCGCCGCGCGACTGGACGATCAATATGAACTTGTGGCGGGCTGCTTTTCCTCGACGGCCGAGAAGTCGATGGCATCTGGCGCTGATCTGGGCGTCGATCCGACACGGGTCTATGCGGATTTCACTGAGATGGCGAAACGTGAAGCACGTTTGAAATCAGGCATCGAGGCGGTCGCTATTGTGACGCCAAACCATATGCATTTCCCGGTTGCACGAGAGTTTCTGAAACGCGGCATTCACGTGATCTGCGACAAGCCCCTGACCGCGACGCTCGCAGAAGCCAAGCAGATGGCGAAAGCGGCGGCAAAAAGTGACGCGCTTTTTGTGCTGACCCACAATTATACGGGATATCCGATGGCGCGGCAGGCGCGCGAAATGGTCGCTGCGGGGGAACTGGGTCAGATCCGGGTCGTGCAGGTGGAGTATCCGCAGGACTGGCTTACGACCAAAGCGGAAGACACCGGGCTAAAGCAAGCCGAGTGGCGCACGGATCCTGCGCGTTCCGGTGCAGGGGGCAGTGTTGGGGACATTGGCACGCATGCATTCAATCTGGCGTCTTTCGTGACCGGTCTGGAACTGGAAGAGCTGTGTGCCGACCTGCAGAGCTTTGTGGATGGGCGCCAGTTGGATGACAACGCGCATGTCTTGATGCGCTACAAGGGGGGCGCGCGCGGCATGCTGTGGTCGAGCCAGGTTGCGCCTGGGAACGAGAATGCACTGCGACTCCGGGTCTACGGGGACAAGGGTGGGCTGGAATGGGAGCAGGAAGAACCCAATACGCTCTGGTTCACACCCTTCGGCGAACCGCCCCGGAAGCTGACGCGCGGAAACGCCGGAACCGGTGCTGCTGCGGAGCGTGTCACCCGCATTCCACCAGGACATCCGGAAGGGTATCTGGAAGGGTTTGCGAACATCTATACCGAGGCTGCCGCCGCGATTCGGGCGCAGCAATCCGGCGATCCCGCCCCGGATGGGGTGGTCTATCCGACCATTGACGACGGATTACAGGGCGTGGGCTTCATCGATGCCTGCGTGCGGTCGTCCGCCCGGAACGGCGCCTGGGTCAAGCTCAACATATAGAAGCGCTTATTCTGCAATGGTTTAAGGGCCGCTTCGCGCTCGCTGGCTGTCACAAGGGAAGATCTTTTTTCCCAAATGAGGGACGTACCGCAGTTTCTTTTCTTTACTTGAGGGGCGTACCTCAAATAGGCTTGCGATCATGTAACCCCGTGCAGCCGTGGGACTGAGGATCGGCAGCGGGGTGTCAACTGGGAGGACATCTTTTATGACCAAGACCAAGTATCTGGCCGCCGCTGCGCTGGCCTCTGTGACAGGTCTGGGGGCCACGGGCGCGCAGGCAGAAGACCTGACGCTATGCTGGGCCGCCTGGGACCCGGCCAACGCGCTCGTGGAGCTGTCAAAGCAGTTCGAGGCGGAGTCTGGCCACACCATGAACTTCGAGTTCATTCCGTGGCCCAACTTTGCCGATCGCATGCTGAACGAGCTGAACTCGGGCGGTAAACTCTGCGACCTTCTGATTGGCGACAGCCAGTGGATCGGTGGTGGTGCGGAGAATGGTCACTACGTCAAACTCAACGATTTCTTCGACTCCGAAGGGATCAGCATGGACGATTTTGCACCCGCGACGGTCTATGCCTATTCCACGTGGCCGAAGGGGACGCCAAATTACTACGCGCTCCCGGCGATGGGGGATGCAAACGGCTGGTTCTACCGCAAGGACTGGTTTGAGCGCGACGACATCAAAGCGGCTTACAAGGAGGCCACCGGGCAGGAGTTGCGTGAGCCTGAAAGCCAGAAAGAAATGCTGCAGATTGCGCAGTTCTTCCAGGGCCGCGAGATTGACGGTCAAACGGTCTACGGCGCCGCGATCTTTACCGAGCGCGGGTCTGAAGGCATCACGATGGGTGTGACCAGCGCGCTTTACCCATGGGGCTTCAAGTACGAAAACACACCCGGTTCCTATGACATGGAAGGTGCTGTGAATTCGCCCGAAGCCGTCGAGGCGCTGGAGTTCTACAAGGAGTTCTACGAGACCGCGACACCGCCGGGTTACACCAACTCGTACATGGGCGAGAGCCTGGACGCGTTCAAATCGGGACAGGTCGCAATGGCCATGAACTGGTTTGCGTTCTTCCCCGGCCTCTATGCCGATCCGGACACAGGTGGCGACAAGATCGACTTCTTTGTGAACCCGCCGCAGAATCAGGCCGGCTCCACGCTTGGTGGTCAGGGGATCTCGGTGGTCTCTTACTCCGACAAGCAGGACGCCGCACTTGAGTACATCAAGTGGTTCGCGCAGCCTGAGGTTCAGGCCGAATGGTGGTCGCTGGGCGGGTATTCCGCGCATAACGACGTGCTGAACGATCCGGGCTTCAAGGACAGCCAGCCTTTTGCTGGTGACTTCCTGGTGGCGATGGATGGTGTTCAGGACTTCTGGCAGGAGCCGGCTTATGCCGAGTTGCTGCTGGCAATGCAAAAACGCCTGCATGACTACATTGTGGCCGACCAAGGCACCGCGCAGGAAGCGCTTGATGCGCTGATCGGTGATTGGACAGAGACCTTCGAAGACGAAGGCAAGCTCTGATCCACCTCCAGTTGGACCGCCGCCCTGGTCGGTGGCGGTCCACAGTTTCCTTTCCGCAAGCACGCGGGCGCGCTGAAAGCCGCGCGCCCCGACAGGGGACATGACTTGGCTGATACTCCAATAGATCGTGCTGCTCAGGCCACCCCGCCCAACGTGGCGCGCAGAATCCGCGGAATGAGCGACCGGGCCATCGCCTGGATCTTTGTCGCCCCAACGATCTTCCTGCTGCTTGCGATCAATATCTTTCCTTTGATCTGGACGATCCGTCTGTCCTTCACCAACTATCGCGCCAACCGTCCGAACCGTGAGGTCGACTGGGTCGGGCTGCGCAACTACGAGCGCATCCTCACCGACAGCGATATCTGGCTGACGATGCAGGCCACGGCGCACTTCCTGTTCTGGACAATCTTCTTTCAGGTGCTGATTGGTTTCACCCTTGCCTGGCTGATCAACCGCAAGTTCAAAGGCAATGACTTGTGGACCACGATCATCGTGTTGCCGATGATGCTGTCGCCGGCTGTGGTCGGCAACTTCTGGACCTTTCTCTACCAGCCTCAGATCGGCCTCTTCAATTACATCGTGACCTTTTTCACAGGCGGCGACCCCTCGAGCTTCGAGATGATCGGTTCGGTCAGTCTGGCGCCATGGGCCATCGTGATTGTGGACACGTGGATGTGGACGCCGTTTGTGATGCTGATCTGCCTGGCCGGGTTGCGATCCATCCCCGACTACATCTACGAAGCCGCGGCGATCGACCGGGCCAGCAAGTTCCGGCAGTTCTGGACGATCACCGTGCCGATGGTGCTGCCCTTTCTGATGCTGGCGGTGCTGTTCCGGGGCATTGAAAACTTCAAGATGTTCGATCTTGTGGTGCAACTGACCGGGGGCGGACCCGGATCCGTGACCGAACTGACGTCCATAAATCTCAAAAGAGAGGCCTTCGAGAAGTGGCGCACGGGCTATGCCAGTGCCTATGCGATCATCCTTTTCGTGACGGTCTTCGGGCTGGCGTCCATCTACGTGAAAGCATTGAACAAGGTGAAAGAGAGATGAGCAGCTTTTCGATCACCGAACCTTCGGGGCGTCAGAAGTGGATCGCTGGCACGCTGGTCATCCTCTATGCGCTAATCACGATGATACCGCTGGCGTGGATCTTTCTGACCGGGTTCAAAACCCCGCCCGATAGTATCTCCTACCCGCCGAAGGTCATTTTTGAACCGTCACTGGAAGGCTACGTGAACCTGTTCACGACCCGAACCCGGGTTTCGGCCGAGGATTTGGCGGCGTTGCCCCCACCGGAGAACTTTGCAGAGGAAATCGTGCGCGAGCGCGGCATGGTGATCGTTGGCGCGTCGAAATTCGGGGAACGATTTCTGAACTCGGTCATCATCGGGTTCGGTTCGACCTTCCTCTCGATCTTCTTGGGCACGTTGGCGGCCTATGCGTTCAGCCGTTTTCGAATACCTCTGGCTGATGATCTGCTGTTTTTCATTCTGAGCACCCGGATGATGCCACCCATCGCCGTGGCGATCCCGATCTTCCTGATGTACCGCCAGTTGGGTCTGAGCGACACGCATCTGGGGATGATCCTGCTCTATACGGCGGTCAACATCTCGCTTGCGGTCTGGTTGCTGAAAGGGTTCATCGACGAGATCCCGCGCGAATATGAAGAAGCCGCGCTGATCGACGGCTACACCCGGTTTCAGGCCTTTTACAAAGTTGTTTTGCCTCAGGCCGCCACGGGCATCGCCTCGACCGCGATTTTCTGCCTGATCTTTGCCTGGAACGAATACGCGTTCGCGGTTCTTCTGACGAGTGGCACGGCCCAAACTGCGCCGCCCTTCATTCCTACGATCATTGGGATCGGAGGGCTGGATTGGCCAGCCGTGGCCGCAGGTGCCACGATCTTCCTACTGCCTGTCATGTTCTTCACCATTTTGCTGCGCAAGCACCTGTTGCGGGGCATCACATTCGGGGCCGTGCGCAAATGATCTTCGATCTTCATCCGACACGATCCGATCGAAAGGGGCAGCCGCATGCGTGAATTCCTGAGCGGATTGTTGCGGCTGCGCCGCGGCCCGTGGGAGATGGTCGCGTCGATCCTGATCGGCCTGGGCGTGCTGATGCTGATGCAGCCTTATGTGATGGTGGCGTACACCTATTCCTTCATTGTCACGTTGGTGGGCACGGTGATGTTTATCATCGTCAGCCATTTCCCGGAGTGAGCGCGATGCTGACACGTGCCTGCCCGATCCTACCGAGCCGCGACCTCGACGCGACGGAACGCTTCTACGCCAAGCTGGGTTTCAAGCTGGGCGGCCGGTTCGAGGAGGAGGGCTATCTGATCCTCTACAGGGACACCGTTGAACTGCATTTCTTCCGGTCCCCAGACCATGTGCCGGAAACCTGCGATCATGGTGTCTATCTGCGTCTGAGCGAGGTCGCCGACTGGTCCAAGGAGCTAGAGCAAAGCATCCCGGAGCGCGAAGGGCATCCGAGTATCATCCCGGCGGAGCATAAACCCTGGGGGATGTTCGAACTGACGGTGTTCGACCCCGATGGCACCATTCTGCGAGCAGGCACGGAGAGTGAGAATGGCTGAAATCGTTATCAAGAACCTGCGCAAGGAATTCGGGGATTTCACCGCGGTGCAATCGTCTTCGTTCAAGATCGAAGACGGCGAGTTCTTCATGCTTCTGGGGCCGTCGGGCTGCGGCAAAACCACGACGCTGCGTATGATCGCCGGGCTGGAATTGCCAACCGCAGGCGAGATCTACATCGACGGCGAAGAGGTGGGACAGCGACCGGCAACCGAACGCGACATCGCATTCGTGTTCCAGATGTTTGCGCTCTATCCGCACATGAACGTCCGCAAGAACATCAGCTACCCGCTTGTCAGTCAGGGTATGCCGCGCGCCAAGGTCAAGGCCAAGGTTGCAGAAGTTGCCCAGATCCTCGGGATCGAGGACATCCTGAACCGCCCTGTGGGTGGGCTGTCAGGGGGGGATCGACAGCGCGTGGCCTTGGGCCGGGCGATCGTCCGCGAACCCAAGGCGTTCATGATGGACGAGCCTCTGGGGGCGCTGGATGCCGAGTTTCGTGAACATATGGCCGAGGAACTGCGTGCGCTGCATGACCGAATGGGGGCGACGACTGTTTACGTGACCCATGATCAGCTCGAAGCGATGCAGATGGGGGACAAAATCGTCGTGATGAACCACGGGGTGATCGAGCAATTCGGCGCTCCTCAGGATATCTATGACAAGCCCGCGACCATGTTTGTCGCAGATTTCATCGGTTCGCCTGCTATGAATTTTCTGCGGTTCCAGGGATCGGTTGAAACCGGCGCGACCGAAGTGAAAATGCACCACCAGATGTTTGGCATTCCGGAGACGCGCGAACCGTTTGACGGCGACATCGTGTTCGGTGTGCGCCCCGAACACATCCGGCTGGACGACAGCGGTGCCTACCGCGGCGAGATCACAGCCGTCGAATACCTGGGAACCACGCAGATTATCTCTCTGAAAACCAAGAACGGCGATCTGAAAGCGAGGATCACGGCGGATCAGCCTGCCAAGGTGGGTGAATCCGTAGGGCTGGTGTTTGACAAGCGCACGATCACACTCTTCGACAGCCAGTCCGGTCGGGCCTTGCGGTCCGACCTGAACGAGGGGGTGCTTGGACATGGCTGAGGTGGTCTTGAGCAATGTCTCCAAAGCCTTTGGCAAGGAAACCGCCGTTTCTGATGTGTCGATGACAATCCCGGATGGTGCGTTCGTTGTGTTGCTGGGTCCGACCGGCGCCGGAAAAACCACGACGCTTCGGCTGATTTCCGGCCTGGAAAAGCCCGACGCGGGCGATATCCAGATCGGCGGCCGATCTGTGCTGCTGGACACTCCAGCGCAGCGCGACGTCGCGATGGTGTTCCAGCAGTACTCTCTCTATCCACACCTGACCGTTCGGGACAATCTGGCTTTTCCGCTGCGCTCGCCGCTCCTGAAAACCCCCGAGGATCAAATCGCCGCCAAGGTGCAGGAGGTGGCCGAGGTTCTGCAGATCCCGCACAAGCTCGACAACAAGGCCACCGCACTGTCTGGGGGTGAGATGCAGCGGGTATCGATCGGTCGGGCCCTCGTGCGATCGCCACAACTCTATCTGATGGACGAACCGCTCAGTTCGCTGGATGCCAAACTGCGGTCAGAACTGCGGATCGAACTCAAGCGTATCCAGTCGAGCCTTGGGGCAACGCTGCTCTATGTGACCCATGACCAGATCGAAGCGATGACTATGGCCACCCATGTTGGTGTGCTGGACGAGGGCAAACTGGTACAGTTTGGTACCCCGCGCGACATCTACGAGAATCCGATCAGTCTCTATGTTGCCAGCCGACTTGGACTGCCCCGGATCAACACCTTGCCCGTGGACCTGTTCGGCGGAGGGCCAAGCGGGGCAAAGACCATTGGCCTGCGTCCCGAGCACATACAGCAAGGGGCTGGGAAACCTGCCGAGGTTGTGCGGGTTGAGCATCTGGGCGACCAGACCCGTCTGCACCTGACGCTGGAGGGACATCCCATCGTGACGCTCACAGATGTGCACACTGATCTGGAAGCCGGGGACACAGTCCCGATTCAACCCCGCACGCCACTTTACTTCGACGCAAGCGGTGCGCGGATCGCCTGAGGAGACGGAACCATGACCCAATTCATCAATGCCAAGGATACATTGGTCACCGAGGCGATTGACGGGACATTGCGAACGGGCGGTGGACGTCTGGCCCGGTTGGATGGATATCCGCATATCAAGGTTGTGGTGCGCAGCGATTGGGACAAGTCAAAAGTGGCGCTCGTCTCGGGCGGTGGCTCCGGACACGAGCCAAGTCATGCGGGGTTTGTCGGCCAGGGGATGCTGACGGCCGCGGTGTGCGGTGATGTCTTTGCCTCTCCATCGGTGGATGCGGTGCTTGCGGGAATACTGGCAGTCACCGGACCGGCGGGGTGCCTCCTGATTGTCAAGAATTACACCGGGGACAGGCTGAATTTCGGACTGGCCGCAGAGCGCGCGCGTGCGTTTGGCTTGAAGGTCGAAATGGTGATCGTGGATGACGATGTGGCGTTGCCGGATTTGCCGCAGGCGCGCGGCGTGGCAGGCACATTGTTCGTGCACAAGATCGCGGGTGCACTGGCTGATCAGGGCGCGGACCTTGATGTCGTGGCCAGCGCTGCGCATCGCGTGAATGCCGGTGTCCGTTCGATCGGGATGTCTCTGGATACCTGCACTGTGCCGGGCTCGCCAAAGGAAGATCGGATTGCCGCAGGTAAAGCAGAACTCGGGCTGGGGATCCATGGCGAGGCCGGGATCGAACAAGTGGATTACACCAACGCACGTGACGCGATGGCAATGGTCGTTGACCGGCTGGCGCCCACAATTGGTGCGGGCCCGCACGTTGCCCTGCTGAACAATCTCGGGGGTGCAACACCCTTGGAAATGGCTGTTCTGGCGGAGGAACTGGCTGGATCCCGCATCGGATCCCAAGTGACCTGGATGATCGGACCCGCCCCGTTGATGACTTCGCTGGATATGCAGGGCTTTTCGGTCTCACTCCTTCCTGCAAGCGACGCCGACATGCCGTTGCTGCAGGCTACAGTCGCTCCTGCGGCATGGCCGGGATGCATGCCTGTGGGCGATATCGCGGTTTTGCCGCTGCCGGACGGTTTGACGCCAATTCAGCCCATGCCTTCTGCAGACGCAGAAATGGCATCATTCCTGAAAGTCTGTTGCGACGTTCTGATTTCGGCCGAGGCGGACCTGAATGCGTTGGATGCCAAATCGGGTGACGGGGATACCGGATCAACACTGGCAACGGCATCACGGTCTCTGATCGGAGCGATCGATCGCCTGCCGCTGGCGGATCTCACACAGCTCTACCGCGCGATTGGACTGGAACTGAGCCAGACCATGGGGGGCTCTTCCGGCGTTCTGCTGGCCATCTACTTCGCGGCGGCAGGAGATGCCTCGGCGAATGGGGCGAGTGCTGTGGGCGCGCTGAAGGCCGGGCTGGACCGAATCCAACAGGTTGGCGGTGCCGTCCCCGGGGATCGCACAATGATCGACGCATTGATGCCCGCGCTGGAAGCGCTGCCCCAAGGGATCGGGCAGGCTGCCGAAGCGGCACGGCAGGGCGCAGACCTGACCGCAACGATCACCCGCGCAAAGGCCGGACGGGCCAGCTACATCGCCGCCGAAAAACTGGCGGGCCACAACGATCCGGGGGCCGAGGCCGTCGCGCGCCTGTTCGAGTTCATCGCGTCACGGGCTGAAACCGCCGTCTGATCGCGACGGAAAATGAGGAAAGCCATGTATCTGGGTCTTGATCTGGGCACGTCCGGGCTTCGTGCGCTTTTGGTCGGCGAAGATGGCAGCGCGATCGCAAGTGCCGAGGCCGCTTACCCGGTGTCTCATCCGCATTCGGGTTGGAGCGAGCAAGACCCGGCGGACTGGATCGTGGCGTGCCAGACTGCGCTGGCCGCGCTGGGCGCCGAGCAAGCAGACGCGATGCGGCAAGTGCGCGGTCTGGCAATCTCGGGGCAGATGCACGGTGCGACGCTGCTGGACGCCGAGGGCACCGTGCTGCGGCCCTGTATGCTCTGGAACGACACCCGCAGCCACGCGCAGGCTGCCAAGCTGGATGCCATCCCCGCGTTTCGTGCGCTGACCGGCAACATCGTCTTTCCAGGATTCACTGCGCCGAAGGTCAAATGGGTTGAGGAAGAAGAGCCGGAGCTCTTCGCGCGGGTTTCCAAGATACTGCTGCCAAAGGATTATTTGAGTTACTGGCTGACGGGGCGCTACATGTCAGAGATGTCGGACAGCGCGGGTACCGGTTGGCTCGATGTCGGGGCACGCGCATGGTCGGCGGAGCTGTTGGAACTGGCAGGGTTGAGCCGTTCGCAAATGCCCGATCTCGTCGAAGGCAGCGCGCCTGTGGGCGAGGTCTTGCCCGAGCGCGCAGCAGCGTTGGGTTTACCAGAAGGCGTGATCGTGATGGGCGGCGGCGGGGACAACGCTGCTGCGGCATGCGGCATTGGCGCCTTGCAGGAGGGCGACGGATTTGTATCGCTCGGGACGTCAGGGGTCCTGCTTGCCGCGAAATCAGGATTTGCACCAGACCCGGCCACGGCCGTGCACACGTTCTGTCATGCCGTACCCGACACCTGGTATCAGATGGGGGTTATCCTGGCCGCCACCGACAGTCTGAATTGGCTTGCGACCGTTCTTGGGAAAACGCCGGAAACGCTGACCGCAGAGCTTGGGACTACACTTTCTACGCCGGGCCGCGTGCGCTTCCTGCCTTATCTTTCGGGTGAACGAACGCCCCACAACGACAGCGAGATACGGGGCGGATTTCTGAACCTCGAAATCGCGACCGCACAGACTGATTTGACAAGGGCCGTTCTGGAAGGGGTCACGTTTGCTCTGCGCGACAACCTGGAGGCGCTGCGCAAGACCGGCACCGAACTGGACCGGGTCATCGCCATCGGTGGTGGGTCGCGGTCGCGTCTCTGGCTTGAGATGATCGCCAGCACGCTGGATTTACCGGTTGACCTGCCAGCGCAGGGAGAGTTTGGAGCCGCGATGGGGGCCGCAAGGCTGGCCATGTGTGGCGTCGCGAAATCAAATCCCTCCGACATCATGATCAAGCCGGACATTGCCGAAACCATTGCGCCGCGCGCGGACCTGAAAGACGCGTATCACGACGCTTGGCAAGCGTTTCAAGCCACCTACCCAGCCGTGAGGACCCTGCCATGACAGACTTCTTTTCCGACATTGCCGCCGTCCGCTACGAGGGTCCAGACAGCGACGCCGCGTTGGCGTTCCGTCACTACAATCCCGATGAATTGGTGATGGGAAAGCGAATGGAGGACCACCTGCGCTTTGCAGTGGCCTATTGGCATTCTTTTGCCTGGGAAGGGGGGGACCCTTTCGGCGGACAGACCTTTGTGCGGCCCTGGCATCCCCAGGATGATGTCGGGCGGGCGAAGCTTAAGGCAGATGTTGCATTCGAGATGTTCGATATACTTGGGCAACCCTATTACTGCTGGCACGATGCGGATGTCCGGCCCGAAGGCGCAACCTTTGCCGAGAGCCTCCGAAACTTCGAAGAGATCATCGATTATTTTGAGCAGAAAATGGAAAACCGGAGCATCGGGTTGCTCTGGGGTACGGCAAACATGTTCAGCCATCGCCGCTGGATGTCAGGCGCGGCCACCAACCCCGACCCCGATGTGTTCGCCTATGCCGCAGCAACGGTGAAAACCTGCATGGACGCCACCAAGCGCCTGAATGGAGAGAACTATGTGCTCTGGGGTGGCCGTGAGGGCTACGAGACCCTGCTGAACACCGATCTGACACGAGAGATGGACCAGATGGGCCGGTTCCTCAACATGGTCGTGGACTACAAGCACAAAATCGGGTTCGAAGGGACCATTCTGGTCGAACCTAAACCTCAAGAGCCATCCAAACATCAGTACGACTATGACGTCGCAACCTGTTTCGGGTTTCTGCAGCGCTACGGTCTTGAGAAGGAGGTCAAGTTGAACATCGAGCAGGGCCATGCCATTCTGGCCGGCCATTCCTTTGAGCACGAGATTGCCGTCGCCGCCGCGCTCGATGTGTTTGGCTCCATCGACATGAACCGCAATGACTATCAGTCGGGCTGGGACACCGATCAGTTTCCCAACAACGTTCCCGAAGTGGCTTTGTCCTATTATCACATCTTGAAGGCGGGCGGGTTCACGACGGGTGGCACAAACTTCGATGCCAAGTTGCGGCGGCAATCACTGGATCCCGAAGACCTGATCGCCGCCCATGTCGGGGGTATGGACATTTGCGCGCGCGGCCTGAAAGCCGCGGCCGCGATGCTGGAAGACGGTGGGCTCGAGTCGGCGCTGGAAAGCCGGTACGCCGGTTGGACGGTCCCATCAGCCCGCGCAATGCTGGACAGCGATTTTGACACGATCTTTAATCGCGTTCTGGCGGGTGAAGTGGCACCCGAGCCCAGATCGGGACAACAGGAAAAGCTGGAAAACTACGTCAACCGATTTGTCTGATCGTTACGGAGGGCGGACCCTGCAAACGCGACATGCCAGATCTGACTGAACCCGTCCGCCGTCACGTTCTGCAGGACGGAGATGTCTCCGTTGCCATTCTGGACCTCGGTTGCATCACACAGGACTGGCAGGTCCCAGTTGGCGGTGAGCGCGTGCCTGTTGTTCTGGGTTTTCGAAACCCGGAGGACTATCTTCACAACCCAGCCTTCATGGGGGCCATTATCGGTCGTGTGGCCAACCGGACCGCCGGCGCAAGCTTCGAATGGGGTGGCAGGGCCTACGCGCTTGATCCCAACGATGCGCCGCATCACTTACACGGCGGCAGCCAGGGATTGCACATGCAACGCTGGGAGATGGAACCGGATGGCCACCGCGCAGTACGGCTCCGGCATCGGTCATTGGCAGGGACCATGGGATATCCCGGCACGGTGACGATAGAAGTAACAATCTCGCTGACGGCGTTCACCCTGAGCTACGAGATGATAGCATGGACCGACCAGCCAACGCCGATCAATCTGACGCAACATTCATACTATGCGCTCATGCAAGGCCACCCGGTTTGGGATCAGCGCCTCGAGATTAAGGCTGGAGCAGTGACCCCCGTTGACGACAGGCTGATCCCTGATGGAGAGGTTCTGCCGGTAGACGGCGAGCCCTTTGACTTGAGGCAGCCAAGGCGGATTGACCAGTTGGACCCGCATCAAAATGGCATTGACCTGAACTATGTGCTGGATCCAGCGCAAGACCCCACTGCAAGACTGGAGGCCCCGAATGGCCTGACTCTGACGCTCTGGACGGATCAGCCGGGGTTACAGCTCTTTACCGGAGGAAACCTGACAGCCACGCACGCTCCGTTGCCCGGACAACGCCACGCCGCGTTTTCAGGGCTGTGCCTGGAGCCTCAGGGCTTTCCAAACAGCGCCAATATGCGTCAGTTTCCCAGCATCATGATTGATCCTGACCGCCCCTATTCCCATCGAACCAAAGTTCGCATAGCACCGGACACTCTGCCATGATTTCACGGGTCATCGCATTTGTCCTGATGTTGCCCGTTGGTCCGGTCTGGTCGGGGGAGTTGCCAAAGCCGGATGCCGCGTTCAGGCCTGTCGATATGGAAGCGGCCCGCCTTGGCCAGCTGCTTTTCTACGATCCGGTTCTGAGCGGCAGTCAGACGGTGTCTTGCGCAAGTTGCCATCACCCGCGTCTGGGCACATCTGACGGCCTGTCACTTGGGCTCGGAGATGGTGGATCGGGCTTGGGCACAAATCGCAAGGCGGTGTCGGACAACCTGCCCGAGCAACGCATTCCCCGAAACGCGCAGGCCCTGTTCAACCTTGGTGCCACCGAATTTGTCTCGTTCTTCCACGACGGCCGGCTGGAACTGGGCGCAGCCCGACCCTCCGGTTTGCGCACGCCCTTGGGGGAGGAAATGGCGCATGGGTTCGCCTCGGCCCTGTCGGCTCAGACCATGTTTCCCGTGCTGTCGGCAGATGAAATGGCGGGCCACTACTCTGAAAACGATGTGGCACAGGCTGTGCGGCAAGGTTTCTTGAGCAGCGAGGGCGGCGCGTGGGACATCCTTGCCGGGCGGCTTGAGTCCATTCCTAAGTACCGCGCGGCGTTCGATCACCTCATTGGACCTCGTGCCATCCGGTTCACAGATGTCTCGGATGTCATTGCGGAGTTCGTGGCGCATGAATGGCGCGCGGATGACAGTCCTTTTGACAGATACTTGCGGCAAGGCGCGGAACTGCCGGAACAGGCCGCAGCGGGTATGCGCCTTTTCTATGGGAAGGCGGGGTGCAGTGCCTGCCACGCAGGACTGTTTCAAACGGATCACGGGTTTCACGCGATCGCCATGCCTCAGATCGGACCGGGAAAGGCGGCACGTTTTGAACGTCATCACCGCGACGAAGGCCGCCTCCGAGTCACGGGAAACGCTGAGGATGCGTATCGGTTCCGCACACCGTCATTGCGGAATGTTGCATTGACCGCACCTTATGGGCACTCCGGTGCCTACGCCACGCTTGAGGCCGTGGTTCGACATCATCTCGACCCGGTTGCGAGCCTTTATGCCTATGATCGGTCGCAGTCCGTTCTGCCTGATCTTGCGAACGAAACCGATTTTGCCGTGCTGGACGATCCGAACGAGATGCGGCGCATCGCCGACGCAAACGAGTTGGCGCCGGTTGAGCTGAGTGACGCCGAAATCGCACAGGTGATTGCGTTTCTGCATGCTTTGACGGATCCCGTCAGCGCGGGCGCGGGCCGGATGGGAGTTCCGGAGCAAGTTCCGAGCGGTCTGCCGGTCGATCAGTAAAACGTCATCTTGGGGCCGTTGTCCGTGCGCGTTATGGCCAGACGTTTGTTTGCAGGCGTATCCAACCAACGCGACGCGGTGCCGTCCGGCCATATCACGCGCAGCCGCACATCCTCCACGGCGCCCAAACCAAAGTGCATGGGCACAGCGTCACCGCCCGCATGTCCACCGCCAACTGTGTTTTCTTGGACGTAAACACGCTCAAGTGTCTCGACCTCCACGAAAGCCCCAACCGCGCGGGCGTTGCCGCCGCCTTGTAGTAGCGCGACACTCAGCCAATTGCCGGTTGCTTGCGTGGTGTTCTGCCAGATCTCCAACGGAGCACGACGATTGACCACCACGAGGTCAAGGCGTCCATCGGCGTTCAGATCGACCAAAGCGGCGCCGCGCGCCCGATACAGACTGGCAACCCCGGCCTGTTCGCCAGTTTCTGTGAAGGTGCCGTCAGGCATCTGCACAAGCAGATTGTTCGGGTCGTCCATGGCGGCGTCCGGCATCTGTTCGACATTGCCTTTGGCGATGAAAAGGTCGTCACGCCCGTCGTTTTGCACGTCGCCAAAAGCCGCATGCCACCCCGTGGATGGGCGCCCATCTCCGCCTAGATACGGGCGATGCGCGGTAGTGCCGAGATCAAAAGGTACGTCTTCGTATGTCGGTGTGGACTCTGCTGTCCGTTTCTGAAGTCTCTGATCGCCCATCGAGGTCAAGAATACCTCGGGCCGACCGTCCCCGGTCAGATCCCGACTGGCGATCCCCATGCCCCAGAGTTTGTGACTGATCCAACCGTCTTCCTTCCCCAGTAGCACCGGGGATTTCCCCATCTGCCACATCTGCTCCTCTCCCTCGTCGACGTAATAGTGCCGGTCATTGCTCAGCCGCAGGTCGGCGCGTCCGGTCCGGGACCAGTCGCTGAACAAGATCGACAGGGGGCAGCGCCCCGGAAGAAGCGGCAAAGGCGCGGGATAGCGTCCTCCATCGGGGCGATAGAGGTTGTTTTTGTCGCAACTGCGGAAGGGACCGGATGGTGCGTCGCGGTCGACATAGTTGCCAAACGCCAGTGTCGGCAGGTTTTGGTCCGGCTCCCACGTCGCTGAGAAGGCGGTTGTCCAGTGGTCGCCACTTTCAAACTCCAATCCTTCAAAGCGCGAAAAGGTGCAATCCGCACCACCGCGCAATAGCAGGTTTGGCCCCACGCGCAGAACGGCCAGATCGAGCCAACCATCGGCATCGATATCGAGCGGATAAGCTCCGATGACACCAGTCAGCGCAAGCGCATCGGGGGTCTGCATTTGAAATGAGAGCGGACCATTCTTGGCAGAACGGTTGCGAAGCAGCGCGGCAGGAGAGGTGCCTCCGGCCACGAAGAGGTCAGGAAGGTGATCAGCGTCGCAATCGAAAGCTGCGACACCCCCGCCCACGAAGTGCTCCCATCCGCCTTCATAGCTGTGTTCGGGAACGGGAACGGATTCGAAACGCGGTGCCGCAATGGCTGCTACCGGCGCGAGGACCAGCGCACAGATCAGAACATCAAACCGCACGGTCGCCCAACCCGGTTAGTGCCAGTTCCGATACATTGTCCAGCGCATAGGCAGCGGCGCCCCGTGCCCACATCAGATTGCCCCACTTGTGGGTCACAACCTCGGGCGGCGATTTATCGATCTGTACGATCGACTGCCGCATCGTATCGATCATGTCCTCACCGATCAGGTGATCGAATTGCATTTGTTCACCGGCAAGGATGATCAGTTCAGGATCGAATATGTTGACCAGATTGGCCAGGCCCATCGCGAAAATGCGTCCGGCGCGGGCCAGAATGGATTGCGCCATTGGCTCGCCCGACCGCGCCGCCTGCAACAGTTGTTCAAAGCGCATTGGCTCGTGGTTTTTCAACAACGCAGCCTCGCGCATCAACGCATAGTCGGCGACATAGGCTTCCAGACAGCCGCGCTGGCCGCACCGGCACAGCGCCCCGTCAAGTTGTACCTTGGTATGTCCAAACTCCGCGCCGCATCCGCGCGTGCCGCGATAGAGTTCACCGCCCAGTACGATCCCCATGCCAACGCCGCTCTCGATCGTGACGACGATGAAATCGGAGTGCCCCTTGCCCAGGCCAAAGGCCTGCTCCGCAACCGCCACGAGGTTGGCGTCGTTGTCGACAAAGGCCGGCCGGCCCAAGGCCTGGCTGAGGTCGCGGCCGAACTCGACGTTTCTTTCAGCGAGAGATGGCGACCAGTACACGAACCCGCGGCTGGCCTCGACGATACCCGCAATGCCCACTCCGACACCTGATACGTCCGCCAGAGTGAATCCGGCCTGTTCCGCCAGGTCTTCGATCGCCCCAGTCAGGAATTTGGACATCTCCACAGAGGGCAGAACACGATCTGGTAGGTCTCGTTCCAGGGTCGTCAGTTGCGTGCCATTAAAATCCATCAAAACGAATGACACCGACTGATGCGAAATCTTGGCCCCAACAACCAGCCTCGCGCGTCCCCGGATACGCAGATCCACGCGCGGACGCCCACGCGGCGCATCCTCGGGCAGGGGACGTGCGACCTCTTCAATAAGCCCGTCTTCGAGGAACTCGGCCGTGATCGTCGTGACCGTTGTGCGACTGATTCCCGTACGATCCGCCAACTCGATGCGCGGGACTGGGCCGTTCTGACGGATTTCCTTGAGCAGTGCGCGGCGCCCGGATTGTCTTTGTATTGCAGCCATTTAGACCCGGCCTTTATAATCAGATAGAGGGCAAGAGCAGTGCGTCAGACGTAGAAAGCGGTGATCCATAACTCCACAGTAAATTATTTAATTTGCTTTTCAAATTAAAATAGATCACGATCAGGGGACCCGACAACGTGTCACAAAAATGCGGCCGGCGGGTCCTGCAGTTTTTTGGGAGGAACATATGAAACTCTTTGCAACCGCGACGGCGATCATCGCCGGCGCAGTCATCGGCACAGCCGCAATCGCAGACGACATCGTGGTCGGTGTCAGTTGGTCGAACTTTCAGGAAGAACGCTGGAAAACCGACGAGGCCGCAATCAAGGCCGAGCTTGAGGCGATGGGCGCACAGTACATTTCGGCGGATGCGCAAAGCTCAGCGGCCAAACAGCTCTCTGACGTGGAAAGCCTGATCGCCCAAGGCGCAGACGCGCTCATCATTCTGGCGCAGGACGCGCAGGCCATCGGCCCCGCGGTTCAGGCGGCGGCCGACGAGGGCATCCCGGTGGTCGGATATGACCGTCTTATCGAAGATGACCGCGCCTTTTACCTGACATTCGACAATGTCGAAGTGGGCCGCATGCAGGCGCGCGCGGTGCTCGATGCCGCACCCAAGGGGCGTTATGTCATGATCAAGGGCTCTCCGACCGACCCCAACGCCGATTTCCTGCGCGGCGGGCAACAAGAGGTTTTGCAAGCTGCCATTGATGCAGGCGATGTGACGATTGTTGGCGAGGCCTATACCGATGGCTGGTTGCCAGCAAATGCGCAGCGCAACATGGAGCAAATTCTGACCGCGACCGACAATGGCGTGGACGCTGTCGTGGCCTCGAACGACGGGACTGCGGGTGGCGTCGTGGCCGCGCTGACCGCGCAAGGCATGGAAGGCATTCCGGTCTCTGGGCAGGACGGTGACTTCGCAGCGCTGAACCGCGTTGCCAAAGGCACGCAGACCGTCTCGGTCTGGAAGGATGCACGTGAGCTCGGCAAAGCGGCGGGCATGATTGCCGTCAAACTCGCGGAAGGCGGCGACGCCGGTGCAATTGACGGTGCCGGAGAGTGGACGTCGCCAGGTGGCACAACGCTGACGGCTCTCTTTCTGGAACCGCTTCCGGTTACGAAGGACAACCTGACGGTTGTGGTTGATGCCGGCTGGATCGGTAAAGACGCGCTTTGTCAGGGTGTCTCTGGCGGTCCTGCGCCCTGCAACTGATCTTCTGACGTGATTGGCCTGTCCCGGTCCGCCGGGGCGGGCCCAGAGCAGTAGGAGTTGACATGACCCAGACTGACGCTGACCTCTCTCCCGCCACTCCCCGCAGAAGCCTGGTTCAAAGCATGGAACTCGACTTGCGGCTGCTGGGAATGATCGGGGCCTTCGCCATCTTGTGCATCGGGTTCGACCTGTTCACTGGTGGACGGTTTCTCACCCCCCGCAACATCTTCAACCTGTCGATTCAGACCGTTTCCGTGGCGATCATGGCGACCGGTATGGTTTTCATCATTGTCACCCGGCATATCGATCTGAGCGTGGGGGCGTTGCTGGCGACCTGTTCGGCCCTGATGGCGATGACCCAAACGCAATACCTTCCGCAATTGCTGGGTATGGGTCTTGGCGATCCGCTGACGCCATGGATTGCCATCGCGGTTGGCATCGTGGCGGGGACGCTGATCGGCGCCTTTCATGGCTGGTTGGTTGGATATCTGACCATCCCGGCCTTTATCGTCACGTTGGGCGGTCTGCTGGTTTGGCGCAATGTCGGTTGGTATCTGACGGACGGCAAAACGATCGGGCCGCTGGACCCGACGTTTCTGAAGTTTGGCGGGATCAATGGCACGCTGGGTGAAACCGGATCATGGATTGTCGGTGGCGTAGCACTTTTGGCGGCACTCTACGGGCTGTATTCCGCGCGCCGGAACAAGATCAAACACGAGATGCCTGTAAAGCCCTTGTGGGCAGAAGGGGCAATGGCCGGGATCATGGCGGTCGCCATTCTGGGCTTTGTCGCCATTCTGAATTCATATGAAGTTCCGCAACGCCGTCTGGAACGCATGTTCGAGCAGCGCGGCGAGGTGATGCCCGAAGGGTTCACGATGTCCTACGGCATTCCTTACTCGGTGCTGGTCCTGCTGTTTGTGGCGATCGTTATGACTCTGATTGCCCGGCGCACCCGATTTGGTCGCTACATCTTTGCAACGGGCGGAAACCCGGATGCTGCAGAGCTGTCAGGGATCAATACGCGGTGGCTGACTGTCAAAGTCTTTGCCCTGATGGGCGCACTCTGCGCCATTTCCGCCGTTGTCGCGTCAGCACGCCTGACCAATCACTCTAATGACATCGGGACGTTGGATGAGCTACGGGTGATTGCCGCCGCCGTGATTGGCGGCACTGCGCTGGCGGGTGGCATGGGCACCATATACGGGGCCATTCTCGGCGCGCTCATCATGCAGTCCCTGCAATCCGGGATGGCCATGGTCGGCGTCGACAGCCCACTGCAGAACATCGTCGTTGGTGTTGTGCTGGTGCTGGCTGTGCTCATCGACATTCAGTATCGCAAACGGACCGGAGGCTCGTGATGGACGGCGGACAACAAACCCCGCTGGTGGAGATGCGCGACATCTCCATCTCGTTCGGCGGCGTGCACGCCGTGGACCAGGTCAGTGTGGATCTTTATCCCGGAGAGGTTGTGGGACTGCTGGGGCACAATGGTGCGGGCAAGTCGACCCTGATCAAAATCCTCTCGGGGGCCTATCAGGCGGACTCGGGCGAAATCTGGATCAATGGGAAAAAGGCCGACATCACGAACCCCCGCGATGCGCGTGCCTATAACATCGAAACCATCTATCAAACGCTGGCGCTTGCCGACAATCTGGATGCGGCATCGAACCTTTTTCTGGGGCGGGAATTGATTACCGCTCTGGGTTTCGTTGATGATGACGCGATGGAGAGTGAAGCGCGCAAGATCATGGCGCGCCTCAATCCCAACTTTCAGAAGTTCAAGGAGCCCGTGTCCGCGTTGTCGGGTGGACAGCGCCAGTCCGTGGCCATTGCGCGTGCGGTCTATTTCGATGCGCGGATTTTGATCATGGACGAGCCCACGGCCGCGTTGGGCCCGCATGAGACTCAGATGGTGTCCGAGCTGATCCGGCAACTGAAGGCGGAGGGGATTGGCATCTTCCTGATCAGCCACGATGTGCACGACGTCATGGACCTGTGCGATCGGGCCAGTGTGATGAAGAACGGCAAACTGGTTGGTACTGTGGATGTTGGTGATGTCACGGATGATGACCTGCTCAGCATGATCATCCTGGGCAAAAAGCCAGAGCCCAAAACAGCCTGACACCGGGGACATGAACCTCAGATGACGTATCTGGTTGCGGATGTGGGAGGCACCAACACGCGCCTGGCCCTCGCTGGCGAGGACCGCTTGCGAAGCGACTCCGTCGTGCGGTTCGCGAATGATGCGTTCGAAACCTTTGAAGAGGTCTTGCGGGCCTACCGCACAGATCATGCAGATCGGTTGTCCGCGTGCTGCATCGCGATAGCGGGTCCCGTGACGGCAACACGTGCGCGCCTGACAAACCGAAACTGGGAGTTTGATCCGGCGACATTGTCCTCAAAACTTGATGGCGCGGGTGTGGAGCTGGTCAATGATCTCGTCGCATTGGGCCGCGCCGTGCCTGTCCTCTCCGAAAGGACTTTGCAGACTGTACGCCCCGGCAACGCCGCAAGGCGGGCCAACGGACAGACCCTCGTTGTTGGCGTTGGGACGGGTTTCAATGTTTGCCTTGCCAAGGAGAACCCGCAAGGACCTCCGTTTACAACCGAGGCCGAGGTCGGGCACAGCAGCATGCCGGACTGGATGCGAGGGGAACTGGCCGCGATCCTTGGGAGCGAAGCCGACCGCTTCGTGACCATCGAGGATTGCCTGTCCGGGCGCGGGCTCTCTGCGATCTATGGGATTCTATCAGGTGGTGCAGAACGCCCTTCGCACGAGGTTTTGGCAGCAGCCGCGCAGGGTGATGACGCACCCGCGCGCGCGGCGGTCGACCTGACTGCGGCATTGCTGGGCCTTTACACCCGCGAACTGATCTGCCTGTTCCTGCCCTTTGGCGGGATATGCTTTGCAGGGGGTGTGGCACGGGGTGTGCTGCTCTCGCCCGCGCGGGACGTGTTCCTGGAGGCGGCGCACAACGCGCAGGGTCTGTCGCCTGAATTCGAACGGATACCGATATCGTTGATATCGGAAGATACCGCCGCGCTCACCGGCTGCCTGAGCGTGTTGTCCGAAAGTCGGACCTTGACCTGACCATCAATCCGCCGGATCAATAGTTGCGTTCAAAAAACAGACCCAGCCCGGTCTCGCCTTCATTGTTCACCGACCCTTTGATGGTCAGGTTCTCGCTGACGTCGAGGTTGATGTTCAATTCGGCGTCACCATCCGCATTCACGCTGACATCCGAGTAGACATTGTCAGCGACGTATCCCCCGATCCCGAGCGCGGCGATGCCGGAAGAATCTGCGCCAAGGGAGGCCCGGTCTGCCCCCGCCTCTCCAGCTGTGTCCGTCAGGAAGTCGCCGCCACCGCTGCGCAACCGCGCCAGTGATACGGCCATTTGTGCCAGCCGAAGGGGAGACAATTCGGAGGGAGGTTGCCCAAAGACCAGCATTGCCAGTGCCTCATCTTCGGGCCGTTCGGGGTCGGAGAAGATGTTGATCGCGAGATCATCAACTTCCCCTACGATTTCAATTGTGGCCGAGCCGTCCTGCGTGGTCGTTGTCGCGGCGAAATCCATGTATGGCTCCAACGAGCCCTGCATCGTGACCAGCCCACGGGACAGGTCGAGGTTGCGGCCCAGCACGTTGATTGTGCCGCGGATCAGTCCGATCTGCCCGGAGGGGGCGATGTTCTGAGTCGACCCGCGGACAAATAGATTGCCGCCCAGTTCGGCATTAAGGCCATACCCGCGGACGTAAATCCTGTTCGGGGCAGAAATTTCGACATTGAGCCCGATGTTGGGCCCACGACCACCCTCGCCATTTCCGGTGTCGACCAGACCGGCTCTGAGCCGAGTCTGGTAAGAGCCGCTCGATTCCGAAAGATGTGTAATTGGCGGAATGGGGGCCGCGCCTGCGCCACCACTTGCGGCAGCGACGTTGAACTCTGTTTCCCCCACATCGATCCGGCCGGCGATCTGGCCATCCCCGGCAAGCGGGCCGGAATAGACGACCTGTCCGTTCAGCGAGGACCGGTACGACAACTCATCTGTGAGAATGATCTGCTGCAGCGCCAGAGTGACATTTCCATCGAACGGCGCGGTAAGACTGACAGGGCCGGTAACGGTGAAGCCGCCGCCGGTGCGTACATCACCGGCCAGTTCAATCGCTGCTTGGCCCTGATTCAAACGGACGGCGCCCCGGAAATTGCTGACGGTGTTCTGAACCTGCGGAATGGCGATGCTGACATTGGAGGTGGTGATCTGACCACTTACGGCGTCCAGCCCCGGTTGCCCGGCGACGGAGAGATCGAACTCTAGCGGCCCTTCGATCGAAACCGGTCGGATGAGATGGTTCACAGCGGCCAGTTCCACACGCCCCGTCGCAGTCCCCGAAACGTCACCGGATGCCTCATCAAAGCCTCCGTCCACGGACGCCACGACATTGGCAGGGCCCTGAACGTCAGCCTTCGCGGTCCATTTGCCCTGCGACCGCATCGCTTCGCCCTGCGCAGTGAGCTTGCCGGTCAGATCCGGCAGGAACCGCTCCAGCGACGCCACCTCGACATCGAACCCGATATCCGCGTCCCCGGAGGGATTGAGCTTTGCGTTCAATGTCGCGAAGCTCTGGGTCGCATCGACGCGAAGCTTGGCGATCCAGTCGTTCGCGTCCTGCCCGACGGTTCCTTTGAGCGTAAGCGGGCCCTGAACCTGCGGCACAACGCGGTTGAGCTCGTCGAGCGCGGCACTGATCGTCAGATCGGTCTGCGTGCGGCCAAGCGTTCCCGCAACATCGCCCGACAATGCGTCACCTTTCAGGCTCATCTGGGCAATGTCGACGCTGTCCGGATTGCCTTTGGCTTGGACCGAGATCACCGTGTCTCCGGTCAAAAGGGCATCCGCTTGTGCAATCCCGGTGCTCAGCGATCTCCCCGTCGCAGAAAGGTCTACCTCAAAATCCTGACCGCCGGTGTCAAAAGAACCCGAGACCTGCGCGGACAGCGCCCCAGCCAGCGATTGTCCTGCAAGGCCCGAGAACCGGGCGATATCCGGCGCGCTGAACCGGGCCGAGGCCTGCGCCTTTGGCGTTTCATCCAGACCGCTCACATCTGCGGAACCCGTCAAAAACAGTTCTCCAGCCGAAAGCCTTAAATCCGAAACCGTCAAGGTGCCGTCTCCGGGCAAATCAAACTGCGTGGTCACGCGCGCGCGAGCGCCGATGGCGTCCTGAAGTTTGGCGTCCTGCAAAGCCACGCCGCTCAATCCCGCCTCCAGCGCGCCGGAGACCATCAATGGGCCATCTACCGATATGGTGCCGTCGCCGAGGATGGAAACGCGCTCGATCGTGCCTTCCTCGCGGGTCAGATCATCAACATCGAGGCTCAGTCGCCATGCATCATTTTGGGTGCCGTCCAGAGTGGCGTTGACCGTGGCGGCGCCGATCGTGGTGGTGCCGCCCGGTATTGGCAGTTGAACGCTGTCGCCTGTTGGCGGAGTGATCCGGCCCGCCAGATCGACAGATTCCGGCAACCCTTCGGCCGTCACGGTGGCACTGCCGTTCAGCATCAGCGCCTGAGCGGACAGCAGAATCCGGTCCAGTTCTATGCGACCGTCAGCGTCGCGAACCATCGAAAGCTCAAGGTCACTGTCTGTGCCGACAAATTCGTGAAAGTCTTGTGGAAGCAGGGGGGTCAGGTCGCCGCCGAGATCTGCCGAGATCTGCATGCTGACCGGATCCTCGCTTTGCGTCAAAGACACGTCCCCTTTCAGGCGATCAGCACCATCGGTGGCCAGAGCAATGCTGGCGTCGAAGCGGTCCAGCGGACCGGTCCCCTCGACTGTCAGATCCAATGCCGGCTGACCGGGAAGCTTCAAGAGCGCGGAGATCGGACCGTTGGCAGGTTCAGAAACCGAGAGGTTCAGTGCAATGTTGCCCTCGCCCATATCCTCAATGTCTGCGGCCAATTGTGCCATCGCGCCACCCGGGGCATCCACGTCCAGATCGGCGTTGAGATTGTCGCCCTTCTGATTGACCTTTCCGTTCACTTGCACCGGTCCCGGTATGTCGGGAAGGATCCGGCCAAGGTCGTCCAGGGCGGCGGTCAGCTCCAGTTCAATATCGCCGGTTTTCACGGCTCCGCTGGCCTGTGCCGAAAGCGCGGTGCCGCTCAAGGTCAGGTCGCGCAGGACCAGCCCCGATGCATCGCGACCGGCATCTACGGACAGCCGAGTTTCGCCGGTCAGCAGGGGGTCCAGCTGCGCAATGCCTGCGCTTAGATCATTGGCCGTGCCCGTCAGAACGAAGTCGAAACTGCCGCCAAGTGGCGCACCGCTGCCGGTCACCCCTGCCAACAGGCTGCCGCTGAGCGGACGGTTTGCCAGCCCGGAGAATTGGGTCAGATCGGGCAGAGACAACTCGGCGCTGCCGGTCAGAAAAAATCCGCTGTTCAGGCCCTGTATCGTGGCCCCAAGGCTGACGTCGTAGCCATCCCCGCCAAGCACCATTTGGCTCAGGCTCAGCGTGCCGTCGCCCGGCAAGGCGAAGTCGCCGGTGAGTGTCAGGGCGTCACCGGTTGCGTCTCGCAAAGCGCGGTCGGTTGGGGCAAGACCCGTCAGCGAAAGGTCCAGCGCCCCCGTCATTTTCAATCCGTCGCTCAGATCGATGCTTCCGCCTGCGCTGGCGGTGGCCTGATCCAGTGCCAGGTTTGACCGCGACAATCCTTCAACGTTGACGTCAAGCGACCACTGATCGCTGGTTTCGGTGTCGAGGCTAAGGGCGATGTCAGCGCTGGCAATCGAAGTCTGCGGCTCTCCGATGGGCAACGCCACACTGCTGCCGCCAGGCGGTGCAATGCGTCCGTTCAGATCGACCTTTGCGGCGGTGCGGTCAGCAGACAGGTCAAGTGCGCCCTCGAGCTGCAGGGATTCAGAATTCACATCCAACGTCTCAACAATGATCTGCCCGTCGGTGAACTGGCGTCCGCTCAGAACCAGATCTGTCCTGGACCCAAAGAAATCATGGTAGGCCGGGTCCATCAGAACGGTGACGTCCCCTCCAAGCGTGGCGTCGAAGGCCAGAGCGGTGCTGTTTCCATCTGCGTCGGTCTCGCCTTTCAACTCGACGCGGCCGGTCACCCTGTTTTGACCATCAGTGGCCAAGGCAATATCGGCTCCAAAAGCGTCAAGTGGCCCGGCGCCCACAGCGGTCAGTCGCAATGGTGGCGCATCAGGAATGCCCAAGATGTTGGACACAAGTCCCCCGGCGGCTTCTTCGGCCGTCAGGTCCAAACCAAGCTGTCGGGTTTCATTGCTGAACGACGCCGACAAGCTGATCCGATCAGCTGGTTGGTCGAGCCGGTCGACCGTGAGTCCGGTGTCGAGCGCGCCATCCGCAAGAATGAGGTTGCCGTTCACGGTCAGCTCGGCACTTTGCCCGGCGAGCTCTTCTCCGAGTTCGATGCGGTCGATCGAAAACTGCCCGATTTCAATCGAGACGGGCAGTTCCGGAACCGCAAACGGTGTGGCCTCGGGCGAGGGAAGCTCCGTCGTTTCTGTCGGAGCGGGCTGCCGCTCAATGATCAGTTCGGATGCGCTGAGCTCGTTCACCGAAAAGCGCCCGCGCACCAGGGCGAGCCGGTTCCAGTCCAACACCGCATCAGACAAGGTCAGCCAGGGGCCTTCGTCATCGGAGACGACGATCTTTTCAATCGTTGCGCGTGCGCTGAGTGCGCCTTCGAGCCCGACAACCTGGATCTGCCGGTTGTCTCCCGAAAGGGTGTTTTCAAGCAATCTGACGAGCGGGCCGCCCGCATCGTCGTCACTGTCTTCTTGCGCGCTGAGCGGTGCAGCCACCAGCGTGGCCGTCAGAAACAGGTATCGCAGAACGCGTTTCAAAATGCCTGTCCGATCCCGATATAGAACTGCAGCCCATCCCCGGTGTCTCCACCGACAGGATAAGCCAGATCGACCCGGATGGGGCCGATTCCTGCGATATCATAGCGCACACCCAGCCCGGCACCGGAGTGATTTGGCGAATCCGCATCGACCCACTGTTTGCTGTCGATCGCACCGAAATCGTAGAATCCGACCAGCGAGATCTTGTCGGTGATCTTTCCCCGTATCTCTGCTGAGGCCCCCAGAAAGGAGCGCCCGCCGGTCGCGCTGTTTCCGATAGGGATGGCCAGACTTTGATAGGGCTGTCCGCGTACCGTTCCGGCACCGCCTGAATAGAACAACATATCGGGTGAAATCTGGGAAAGGCTGGGGCCGATCACGGTCCCGATCTGCAACCGTCCTGCGAGTACTATCCGCTTGTCTTCGCCAAACCCGATGTAGCCGCGTCCATCGATCAATGAGTAGACACCGGATTCAGAGCCGGCAAATCCAGCAAAAGGAGAGACGCGCGCGTTCAGGTAGTATCCGCTGGTCGCGCTGATTTTGTCATCGCGCTCATCCCACTCAAGCCGGCTGGGGAAGATGATCATTTCGAACACCCGACCATCACCAAAGGCATCGTTCGCCTTGCCGTAAGAATACCCGGCCGAGACCTCTGCAAACAACTCGTCCGAGAACACCCGTCGTACACCGGTACCGACAAAACCACGGAACAACCGGTAATAGGTTTCGTCCAGCAACTCGAGATCGATGATGTAGAACTGATCGTAATCCGGACCGAATTTCGCAGGAAGGTCGAGCCTGAGCGTTGTGCGCCCGTCAATGTCGCTGGTGCCGCCAATGTTTCGCACGCTGCTGTCGAACTGCAGCTTCTCCGCACCGCCGAACAGATTTCGGTGCATCCAGGAGAAGGACAGGTCCAGCCCCTCTTCGGAGTAGATCGCGCCGCCAAACGAGATGCGGCGGGGCAGCTGTTCTGCCACGCTGACAGTGAAATCAAGCGTGTCGTCCGGGTTTGCAGCGTCGGCTTCGGTCAGTGCCACAGATGCAAATGCGCCTGTCCGCCGCAGACGCGACGTGCTTTTCTTTGCAAGTTCTGGGTCGAAGACTTCGCCGGTTGGGAAACCGGCGATGCGTCGAATGGCGTCCTCGCGCACCCTGGCGTTGCCATTGATGGACAGGTTCCCAAAGCGCAGCAGCGGTCCGGGTGTCATCCCAATACGCGCGTCAAGGGTCGCGTCCGAGTGGTTGGCCGTGATCTGTTGATCACCCACTTCAGCCTTTGCGTGTCCGGCGTCGCGCCATGCAGAAACCGAAGAAGTTGCCGCATCCTGCAAAACCGGTGTCGGGGCGGGTTGTCCGGACGCAAAGCCTTCGGGCAACTCTGTTTCCGGCGCCAGTGGACCAATCTCGGCAACGCCGAACCTGTAAACCGGACCGGTGTCGATGCGCACGTCGATGCTGTTGATTTGGCTTGGGGTGTTCAGCGGCGGGATGTCGGCAGCCTCGCGCCCATTCAGCAAAATGCGAATGTCCGGTCCGTAGTATCCTTGGGCGTAGAGGATCCCGATCAGCCGGGCGTAGTCAGATTGTGCGGCGGCAATGATCTCTTGCGGTGTATCGAAACCGCGCTGTTCACCGTTGAGTGCCAGCGACGCGCCTTGCAGGGTCTCCGCCAGGTCCTCGGAAGCGCCAGGAGCAGAGAAGCTGGTTTCAATCGCCAATGCCCGTATCGGCAACATTGCCAATAGCACTGTTGCTGCCCAGACCACGGTCCGAGAGATGCTGGTTTGACGTCCTGACCGCACGGTGCCCGGTGCCACCTTTTCTTCTCGAGCGATGTCGGACGGCGCACCGCCCAGCATACTTGCGTTTGACGCTTTCGAAGGTGCCGCGTCCCCCGTGAGAAGGCAAGGATTTGAACGGCGTGATCGGCGCCTGGCGCAGCATGTTGCGTCGATGCCTCATCTGTCTCACCTGCGATTTTCGCATGCGTGTGTTTTCAGGCCGTTATGGCGCCAATGTCCGCATGACTTCTGTGACCCGAATAGACTTGCGGAACTGGCCGGGAGTTTGTCTAGTTCGTGTCAAAGCCCGAGCCAGGCGGGGGGAGGGCGCCCAATAGCGAAAACCGCCGTGTGAAATGAAACTGGGAGAGTTGATATGAGAATCCTACCATGGGTGATGGCTGCGGGGATGGCAGCGCTGGCGACCGGGGCTATTGCGGATGCGCATGGCGGAAAGGTCAAAGTCGGCATGATCACCACGCTGTCTGGCGGAGGCGCCGGACTCGGCATCGATGTGCGCGACGGGTTCATGCTGGCCGCCAAGATGGCAGGCAATGACAATCTGGAAGTTGTCATCGAAGACGACCAGCGCAAGCCGGAAATTGCAGTTCAACTGGCGGACAAGATGATCCAGTCCGAAGAGGTGGATGTCCTGACCGGAATAATCTGGTCCAACCTCGCCATGGCGGTCGTGCCAGCGGCCACGGCACAGGGAAAGTTCTATCTATCTCCAAATGCCGGCCCGTCCGCACTGGCGGGCAAAGGCTGCAGCCCGCTCTACTTCAACGTGGCCTGGCAGAACGACAACCTGCATGAGGCCGCAGGCGCTTATGCAAGTGGTGCGGGGTTTGGCAAAACCTTCATCTTGGCGCCGAACTACCCTGCGGGCCAGGATGCGCTGACAGGCTTCAAGCGGTTCTTCGAGGGCGAGCCGGCCGGTGAAATCTACACCAAGCTGGGCCAGACGGATTATGCCGCTGAAATTGCACAGATCCGCGCATCGGATGCGGATTCGGTGTTTTTCTTTCTGCCGGGTGGCATGGGCATCTCGTTCTTGAAACAATACGCTGACAGCGGTGTGGATCTGCCTGTGGTCGGACCGGCATTCAGCTTCGATCAGGGCATCCTTCAGGCGGTTGGCGCAGCAGCGCTGGGCGTCAAGAACACGTCGCAATGGTCAAAGGACATCGACAATCCGGCAAACGCTTCCTTCGTCGAAGCGTTTCAGGCCGAATACGGGCGGCTGCCATCGCTCTATGCGAGCCAGGGCTATGACACCGCCAATCTGCTGCTCAGCGCAATGGCGAAAGCGGATGTGAAGGACGCCGATGCGTTCCGGGCGGCGCTTGCCGAGGCGGACTTTGACAGCGTGCGCGGAAACTTTGCCTTCGGACCGAACCAGCATCCAGTGCAGGATTTCTATGTGCGGGAAGTGATCCAGGAAGGTGATTTGTTCACAAACAAGATCGTTGAAACAAGCCTGACAGGTCACAGCGACGCCTATGCAGGCGATTGCCAGATGTAGGTCCTTGATCGAGGGCGCCTGACGCGCCCTCGACATCCTCCACCAAGCGGGTGCTATGCGTGAAAGCGGGAATGTTTCACCCGACCGAAAGCTGCGATTCACCTGCTGCGCGAAAGATGAAACCGAGACGGCACAGGCGCACGTGCAATGCTGAACTGCCGGGCTGGAATGTCCCCGAATGTCCACGCTTCTGATTGTTGAACAAGTGCTCAATGGCCTGCAGTTCGGCGTGATGCTGTTTCTGATGGCTGCCGGACTGACGCTGGTCTTTGGTGTCATGGGGCTGATCAATCTGGCGCACGGCTCCCTTTACATGGTTGGGGCGTTCGCAGCTGCGGCCGTTGCGGGGGCAACCGGATCCTTCGTCTTGGCGCTTGGGGCCGCGCTGGCCGCCGCTGCCGCAGCGGGTGCCATCGTGGAACTGCTGGTGATCCGAAGGCTATACGACCGCGATCATCTGGATCAGGTTCTCGCGACCTTCGCGCTGATCCTGATCTTTTCTGAGGGCACGCGGTGGGTTTTCGGGTCGTTCCCGCTGTTTTTGGATGTGCCAGAAGCGTTGTCGGGTCCGGTCACTTTGCCAGGGGGAATTGAGTACCCCCTTTACCGTCTGGCCATCATTGGCATCGGGTTGATCGTTGCCGCGGGTTTGTTCTGGCTGATCGCCCGAACCCGGCTCGGCATTCAGATCAGGGCAGGGGAGAGTGATCGGGAGATGATCGCGGCCTTGGGGGTCGACATCTCCCGCCTCTACACGCTGGTTTTTGCCCTGGGCGCGGCGCTGGCCGGTCTCGCGGGGGCGCTGGTCGGCGCGATCCAGTCTGTTCAGGTTGGTATGGGCGAGCCCGTACTCATTCTGGCCTTTGTTGTGATTGTCATTGGTGGCATCGGTTCGATCAAAGGCGCGTTGATCGGCTCGATACTGGTGGGGCTGACCGACACGCTGGGCCGCGCATTGCTCCCGCAGGTTTTCGGACTGTTCATGGATCCATCGGCAGCCACGGCGGTGGGGGCGGCTCTGGCATCGATGGGGATCTACATCCTGATGGCACTGGTTCTTCTGTTTCGGCCCACCGGCCTCTTCAGCGGGGCCTAGATGCAGCGCGAGACCGGCATCAACCTGATCATTATGGTTGCACTCGCAGGCACAGCTGTGGTCGCGCAATGGGTGGGTGCACCGTTCACGATCACCCTGGCCACGAAAGTGGCGATTCTGGCGCTGGCGGCGGTTGGTCTCAACATCGCGTTGGGTCTGGGCGGGCTGGTGAGTTTCGGTCATGCGGCCTTTTTCGGGATCGGTGGCTACGCCATGGGCATCCTGGCCAGTCACGCGCAAAGCTATGCACCGATCATGGAAACACCCTTCCTGATCGAAGGGACAAAATCCATGCCAATCATCTGGCTGGTGGCGGTCGTTTGCAGTGCCCTGGCGGCCCTGGCGATCGGCGCGCTCAGCCTGCGCACGTCCGGGGTCTACTTCATCATGATCACGCTCGCGTTCGGTCAGATGTTTTACTACTTCACCATCAGCTGGCCCGCTTATGGCGGTGAGGACGGGTTGCCGATCTATGTGCGCAACGATTTCCCGGGCCTGAATACGCTGGACCCGATCCAGTTCTTTGCGATCTGTTTCGCGCTTCTGGGCGGCGCCTTGCTGTTCGCCGGAGCGCTCGCCCGATCACCATTTGGGCTTGCCCTGACAGCGACGCGTCAAAACCCCGACCGGGTCGAGGCGGTGGGGTTGTCACCTTTCCGGTTGAAGCTGGTCGCCTTTGTGATTTCCGGCGCCGTGACCGGACTGGCGGGCGCTCTTTTTGCGGACCTGAACCGATTTGTCAGCCCGACGATGTTCAGTTGGCAAACGAGCGGCGAAATCATGATTTTTGTCATCCTCGGCGGGGTCGGCCGCCTGTTTGGACCGGTGGCGGGTGCCGCGCTCTTCATCCTGTTGGAACATTGGCTGGGCGGGGTGTCGGAGTACTGGCTGATCTATGTCGGGTTCCTGCTGCTGTTGGTGGTGCTCTTTGCCCGGGGCGGGCTGATCGGCACGCTGGCCGGACGAGAGGTCTCGCATGACTGAAGCAGTGCTGAGCGTGCGAGGTCTGAGCCGATCCTTCGGGGCGTTGAAGGCTTGCGACGACGTTACGTTCGATCTGCGGCCCGGCGAAATTCACGCACTGATCGGCCCCAATGGCGCGGGCAAATCCACCCTGATCAAGATGATTGCCGGAAATCTTCCCGCAGACCACGGACAGGTTTTCTTTGAGGGGAACGACATCACACCTCTCGACACCGTCCACCGCGCGCGCGCCGGATTGGCACGCACCTTTCAGATTTCTGCTCTGGCGATGGAGCACACGGTTCTGCAGAACGTGGTTCTGGGGGCGCTGGGGCATCGGGGCAAGGCACTTCGCTTTCTGCGGCCTGTGATGAAGGACGGCGCGCTGTTGAGCGAGGCAAAGTCCGCACTGCGCCGTGTCGGACTGGAGGACGACTCGGCACGGCGCGTGGCTGATTTGTCTCATGGCCAGCGCAGACAGTTGGAGGTCGCGGTGGCGTTGACGTTGCAGCCGCGCGCTTTCCTGATGGATGAACCGATGGCAGGCCTGGGCGCGGACGGGTCTGCCCGTATGACCGGCTTTTTGTCAGCATTGCGCAGCGAGGCGCCCATCCTGCTGGTTGAGCATGACATGGATGCGGTGTTCGCACTGGCAGATCGTATCAGCGTTCTGGTCTACGGACGCATCATCGCAACCGGGACAGTGGCCGAAATCCGGGCGGATCCGCAGGTGCGTGAGGCTTACCTGGGTGAGGAACACGCGGAATGAGCCTGTTGGAGCTTTCAGGAATCGAGGCCTCATACGGCCCCTCGCAAACGCTCTTCGGAGTTGATCTGCAGGTTGGCTCTGGCGAAGTGGTGGCGTTGATGGGCCGCAATGGCATGGGCAAATCCACCACCATCAAGGTGATTTGCCGATTGCTTGCAAACAGCGCAGGCTCGGTGACGTTTGACGGGAACGATCTCGCGCGCCTGCCTGCCCACAAAGCCGCTCAGGCAGGGCTGGGCCTTGTTCCTGAAGGGCGTCGCTGTTTTCCAAATCTGACCGTCCATGAAAACCTGTTGGCCGCCGCAAGGCCGGGGGATTGGACCACCGATACTGTTGGTACCCTTTTTCCCCGTCTCACCGAACGGCTCGACCAGAGTGCTGCGTCCCTTTCTGGCGGAGAGCAGCAAATGCTGGCCATCGGGCGGGCCTTGATGACCAATCCAAGATTGTTGTTGCTTGACGAAGCGACAGAGGGACTGGCTCCGCTGGTCCGACAGGAAATCTGGGCTGCGATCGCGCGCCTTAAGACTGAGGTCGGGTTGTCGATCCTTGTGGTGGACAAATCGCTGCGCGAGTTGAGCCAGGTCGCTGACAGAGCCGTGATCCTGGAGCGGGGGACAACCGTTTGGGAGGGGCCTTTTGATGGACTGACCAGCGACACGACCAACCGTTATCTGGGCCTGTAACCCAGCGCGATCACCCCCAGATGATGAAGGCCCAACCTCCGAGCAACAAGACCGGGAACACGTAGCGGCTGACCCGATCAAGGCCGTGCGCGATACTTTCCCTGCCGGCCATCACCAATCGCCCCGCGATCAGTGCTTCGACGATTGCCATGAGCACCAGAAAGATCGACCAGCTGATAATCTTGTCCAGGATCGTCAAATATCCGACCGGCGGAAGCTGGCTGGACAGCGCAAGATTAAAGGCAATGATCGTCAACATCGAAGTGGCGCCGAGACCGATCTGGAACTCGTACTTTTCGGGGGGAACCCAGAAAATGACCCAAGACATTGCCACAACGATGACCAGCAACAACAGAACACGGTAGACATAGAACTCGGGATTTCGGCTTGCTTCGATCTGAAGCGAAACCACCGAGAAATCGAGCGTGTTGGCCCGCCAGTAGAAGGGTTGCACGGACAAGGACACGCCCGTCACGTCCCATCCCTCGATGTTCAATCGATCCGATATCCAGGTATTGTCGTCATCTGCCAGAAAGGCAATCTGATGCGCGCCATCGCGAGCCGCCCCCATGTCGATCCGGAAGCTATGCTTGTCGAACGGAAAGTCGCGCAGGTTGTGGTAGCTGGATATGAAGCCAGTAAATCGCTGGATGTACTCGACCCGCCCGCCCTCATGAATCGCCACCTGATTTTGCGCGTTTCGGGCGGCTTGGCGCAGGTTCGATGAATTCATCAAGCGGATTCGTGGCCGCCAAACCTCGCTCAGCGGGACGCGGCAGCCCGCAAGCTCGGCGAGGCGTTCGTCAATCCATTCCAGTGTCACGAACATATCGATGTTGAGCTGCTGCCCGGCGTCGTCCACATCCAGAAGATCGGTCACCGCAACGCTTGCAACAATCTCGGTGGGCAGGTCCGGGTCGCCAGGTCTGATGTCTGTGCGCAGGTTATCGGGCAAGACACAGGCTGCGGCGGACACCGTCGCAAGGCAGCCGCAAAAAATCAACAGGGCCAGCCGAAAGAACCAGCCTGGCCTCGTGGCCAAGAATACTTGTCCGTGCATCACCCGTCCCGTTGCCATTCTGACCGTGTCGATCCGGCCTGACCGGTAGTCTGACACGCGCATTGGCCCGAGACCAAGGCAAAAAGATTGATGCGGTTACATCTGTGCGGCCCGGAACCAGCGTATGATGGCCTGTCGATCCTCGTCTTCCATCCAGGTCACGTTCGCCGGCGGCATCGCATGACTGATGCCCGACTGAAGGTAGATCGCCTGTGCGTTCTGGGCGATGTCCGCTTCGGTCTCCAGCAGCACTCCTTTCGGAGCCCACCGAATTCCGTCCCAGACCGGTTCGCGGGCATGACACATGGAACAGCGCCCCAACACGACGTCATGCGCTTCTGCGAACCCGTCGGCGGCGGCAAAGCGTTGTTCGTAGGGCGTGAGCGGTTGCTGTTCGGCCTCTTCCAACGGGACCTGCCGCATCGGCGCAGTGGACAGCCAGACAATGGCCAAGAACAATATCGCCGTCACAGCCCATGTCCATGTCGGATTTCCGGTCCGTGCGTGCATGGTGTTGAAATAATGCCGGATTGTGACCCCCATCAGGAAGACCAGGCTGGCAATGATCCAGTTGTATTCGGTCGCAAAGGCCAGCGGATAGTGGTTCGACAGCATCAGGAAGATGACCGGCAACGTCAGGTAGTTGTTGTGGGTGCTGCGCAGCTTGGCGATCTTGCCGTATTTCGGGTCAGGGGTGCGCCCGTTTTTCAGGTCGTCAACGACGATCCGCTGGTTCGGCATGATGATGAAGAAGACGTTTGCCGTCATGATCGTGGCGGTGAACGCCCCCAGATGCAGCATCATGGCCCGGCCTGTGAAGATCTGGTTGTATCCCCACCCCATCGCAACCAGCAGCACAAACAGCAGCACCATGAGCAAGGTCGGGTGCTCTCCGAGCGGAGATTTGCAAAGGGCATCATAGACCAGCCATCCGATGCTCAAGGAGGCTGCAGAGATCAGAACCCCTTGCCAGACCGTCAGATCCGCTTTGGTGGTGTCGATCAGGTAAAGCTCTGCGCCGGCCCAGTACACGATGGCCAGCAATGCGGCCCCGCTGAGCCATGTGGCGTAGCTTTCCCATTTGAACCAAGTCAGGTGTTCCGGCATCGCCTCGGGCGCCACGAGGTATTTTCGGATGTGGTAAAATCCGCCGCCATGCACCTGCCATTCCTCGCCAAACGCGCCCGGGGGCAGGTCCGGCGCCTTGCGAAGCCCCAGATCCAGCGCGATGAAATAGAACGAAGATCCGATCCAGGCGATTGCGGTGATCACGTGCAGCCAGCGAACGGCAAAACCGATCCAATCCCAGAATACCGCCAGTTCAAACATTCACGCTCTCCTGTCTTCAGCTTGCGCAGGCTATGCAATCGCGGCTTTATTCGGTATTCCCGTAAATTGTCCAGCTGTATCAAAAATCGCAGAACAATGTCCTATCTCGACAATATCCGAACCTTTGTACGTGTCTACGAACTCGGCAGCATGTCTGCCGCCGGGCGCGATCTGCGGGTTTCTCCGGCCGTTACCTCTGCCCGGATTTCTCAACTGGAAGACCATCTGGGTGTACGGCTGTTTCAACGCACCACCCGCAATCTCTCGGCCACCGAACAGGGTCAGGCTTTCTACGCCGGGGCTTGCGCAGTGCTGGAGGCGGTGGACGAGGCTGAGGCGAATGTCAGCCAACTGACCGAAAACCCGCGTGGGTCGCTTTATGTGGCGGCACCGCTCGGCGTTGGGCGTCGCCTGATCGCGCCACATGTGCCTGATTTTCTGGAACTTTACCCTGACATTAGGGTGCGGTTGCGTCTCACCGACAGGTCTGTGGATCTCACAAGCGAAGGGCTGGATCTGGCGTTCTTCCTCGGACAGCCAGAGGACAGCAATCTGCGCATCCGGGGCATTTCTGACTGCCAAAGGGTGCTCTGCGCGTCGCCCAGCTACATTCAGCGCCATGGCATGCCTGCTTCCGGCGCGGATCTGGTGCGCGGAAAACATGAGTGTCTCAATCTGCGCTTTCCCGGCGCGACCGAGTTTCAATGGCGTTTGCAGGCGCCGGAGGGTCAGCAGCGGGTGGCCGTCTCGGGACGCTACGAGTGTGATGATGGTGACGTTCTGACCGACTGGGCCCTCGCTGGACAAGGGATTGCGATGAAACCGGTGTTCGAGATTGCCGATCACCTGATCTCTGGCGATTTGGTGCAAGTGGCGCAAGAAACGCCACCCATGCCAGTTCAAATGGCCTGTCTCTACACCCACAGAAAGCATCAGGACCCGAAAACGCGGTTGTTCATGGAGTTCATGACCGAGAGGCTGGGCGCAGCGGTCAAGGCAGCCGAAGCACGCGCGCAGGACATCGAAACCTGATCCATCCCCGACGGATTGTTGCCTGATCGGGGGCATTCGACGCATTGCAGTCCCAATTGTACCGCATTTTGGTACTATCGCGCGTGTACGGACTCTGATGTTTGATCACAGGGCGGACAATGCTGAACCCCGGGGACCTGATTTTTGTTGGTTGGGATGGCGACAACGAAGATGTCGCCTTTGTCACGACGGCTGCGATTCCCGGCGGCGAAATCATTTACTTCACCGACAGCGAATGGACGGGAACGCAGTTTCGCGCAGGTGAGCAACTGATCGAGTGGACCGTGCCACCCGAAGGGATCACCGCCGGCTCCGTTCTGACGCTCGACATGGTCCCTGGTGGTGGCGCGACCGTGACCGAAACGGGGTCTCTCTCGGGGGACGTCTCGGGCAGTGTGGATTACATCCAGGGCGGTGGACTTCTCGCCTCAAACAACGAAATGATGTGGGCGTTTCAGGGCACGCGAACCGGCGATGACGTCACCCCTGAGAACTTCATTTCCGTGATTGGAAACGAAGCAGACGGCGGCATCGGTGCCACGCCCAACCTTGCCAACACGGGACTGACCCCGCAAAACGGCGCAATCGTGATCGATGGCGATCACGACTACATGTCCTTTCAGGGCTTTGGCGCGTTGCCGGATCCCTCCAGTGCGCAAGGCGCGATCGACGCCATTTCGGACCTGTCAAACTGGGTGACGCTGGGACCCGGGCGAAACGGGACTGAAGACAACCCGCTGCCTGACGGGGGGTTTACACTGACCTCTCCAAGTCTTTTTGACGCAAACGACGTGACCACGCTCTACTTCGATGGAACCCATGTCGCCTTTGTCGATGACATATCGTCGCCAGACGGAGACGTTACCTCTTTGCTGCAAGTCTCCGACCAACCTTTTTTGCCGACCGACCTTATCGAGATCGACATTCTCAACAGCTCTTTGCGACCCGACGGAGAATTCGACTTCGACGAAGTGATCTTCACCCGGGTGAGCGTGACGCGCGGCGGAGTGACGTATGACTTTCAGGTCGGAGATGGGTCGAAAATCAAGGAGTCCGGAGCCACGGACACCGAATCCGGTCAGGCGGTCGAGCAAGGGGATACCTTTTTTGTCACGAACGATGACGTGAACAGCCTCGTTAGGGCGCCGTTGGGCAGCGGTCCGTTTTCGGGGTTACCCAGCGGTCGCATGGCATTCTCTCTCAACGAAACCTTCGAACAGGGTCGCGTCACTGCCATCGTGCGCGAACAGACTGTGACCGACGAAATGGGGGATGTCGTCGGAATCGAAAATGCCAACTTCTATTTCGGAAACAGCCTCGTTCCGCCGCCCATCCCATGTTTTGTTGCTGGCACGCTGATCACAACATGCGCCGGTCCGCGCCCTATCGAGGAACTGGACGTCGGTGATCTGATCGTCAGCCGCGATTCTGGTGACGTGCCGGTGCGGTGGATCGGTCGGCGCCGGGTGCGTGCGCGGGGCGCCTTCGCCCCCATCCGAATTCGGGCGTATGCCTTGGGCAATGACCGGGATCTGCTGGTCTCGCCCAATCACAAAGTGCTTTTGACGGGCTGGCGTGCCGAACTGCTTTTCGGGGAAGAAGAAGTGCTGGTCGCAGCCAAGCATCTGATCAACGACAAAACGATCGTGCGCGAAACGTGTCTGACTTGGGTCGAGTATTTCCACATTCTGCTGGACAACCACGGGATCATCTACGCAGAGGGGTGCGCCGCAGAAAGCCTCGATCCGCAGTTCCTGGAAGTCTGGGCCGACGATCTTCCGGAGGATGTCCCTCTGGAGGTTTTCTGCTCCAAGCATTCACATCCGGCAGACAGGCTTAGGTCCGCAGGGCGCGTGCACCTCAAAAAGCACGAAGGAAGTTTGCTGAAATAGCTGCGGTGCGCAATGCCCACAGGAGCCTCGATCACCCCGGTGAAAGGTTCTCAGCAAGCCGTGCGGCGGCGTCGCGCCCCGTCTGATACGCTCCATGCACCGTTGCCTGCCACTGGCGCGAGAAAGCCTCACCGGCAAAAGCGATTGATCCGGTGTCTTCCGCAATCATCGCATGGCGACTCTGCGCCGTGCCCGGACGAGCATAGCTGTATGCACCCCGGATGAGCGGGTTGCTTTGCCACGACGTAGTGGCCGTCGCCAGGATTTCGCGCCGCGCATCGCCGCCATAAGCGTGCACCAGGGCCTCGATGGCCCGTGCTGCAAGCCCGTCTGGCCCATCCGCTGCCCCGTCTCGTGCCAGATCGCCGCCAAACTGCGCCAGCATCATGTGCGGTTCGGAAGGCGAAATCAGGAAATCGATTGGGGTGTCTTCGGACTTGGTTGCGATCAGGCAAAACCGCCGGTCCGCTTCGGGCTCGATCCGGCGCTTCAGCGAAATGGCCACTTTCTCGTAGGCGCCACACGGAACGTCCGCGATACGCTCCAAAACGGCCTGAACAGGACCAGGGCCAAAAGCGATCGCGCCCGACGCGAGCACATTTGTGGACACCGTCACGATAGCTCGCTGTGCTCTGATCGTTCCGTCAGACGTTTCGACCTCTACACCCTGAGCGGTCTGATCAACGCGCGTCACCGTGACGCCGAGCCGGATTGGGAGCGCGGCCGACATTTGCCGGACCAGATCACCATACCCACTCTCGACCGGCCAGTTTACCTCCGTGTCGGCGTAGTCGGCATACCCCAGGCAGGACACGTGTTCCGGATCTTCGCTGGCCATCAATTGCAAGATGCAGCGCGTGGCACCATCAAACGGCGTGCCTTTGGTGATGACCTCGGCAATCGGAACATCGCGACCCTCACGCGCTGCGGCATAGACGGCGGCAAAGGCTGCGCCAATGGCGTCATCCTCTTCTGCCGCTTCCGCCGGTGTCCGCCACCGTCCGGACGTCCATGAGCCAAACGCCGCTTGATCATCATTTTGGCGGTACTCGGCACCCAGCCGGTCGGCCCAGGCCACAAGCGGGTTCACATCGGCGCAATGCAGCCAGTGCGCACCCTGATCCCAGGGACGCGGCATTGAGGTGGTATCTGTGTAGGCGCGGCCACCAACGCGATCCGAGGCTTCCAGAATGACGAAGGGAATGCCACGCGACTGCAGCTCCAGTCCGGCACCGATTCCTGCCGCGCCAGCGCCAATGACAACGACTTCGGGGTTGGTCATGGTCCAACGGCGGATGAACGGGTCATGATCGCAGTCCTTTGGTCAGGTCGGATCAGACCTACCAAAGATCAAAGGATGATCTCAAGCGCGCGATCAGCTCCCGCGATAGGTGGAATATCCGAACGGAGATAACAGCAGCGGCACATGATAATGCGCCGGTTCCGACATGCCGAAGCGGATCGGGATCACATCCAGAAACCGCGGGCTTTCGGGCGGGGTGCCCGTGGCATCCAAATAGCGCCCGGCGTGGAACACCAACTCGTAAGTGCCGGTTGCAAACTCTGCGGCGGGCAGAATGTGCTCATCCGTGCGCCCGTCGGCATTGGTCTCCAATGTGCGGACAAGCTTGCGCTGAGAGCCTTCGACCGAGAACAGCTCGATCTTCAGTCCTGCGGCGGGACAGCCCCGTGCGGTGTCCAGAACATGGGTGGTCAGGTATCCGGTCATATCACGCTCCTTCTTCGCCTACTGGCTCTGCCGTATGCTGGCGCCTCAGGCAAATCTACGCATGGTGACAGTGTTTCATGCAATATTTGAAAAAGGTTCCGGATTGTCAGATTACACTGAAGGGACTGCTCGGAGAACACACGTGACAAGATACCCCCGCAACATGATTGGCTACGGCGCCAACCCACCGGATCCCCAATGGCCCGGAGGCGCCAAGATCGCCGTGAGCCTGGTGCTGAACTACGAAGAAGGTGGGGAGAACTGCCTGTTGCATGGCGACCCGGCATCAGAAGCGTTTCTGAGCGAGGTGGTTGGCGCGGCTCCTTGGCCCGGGCAACGGCACTGGAACATGGAGTCTATGTACGAATATGGTGCGCGCGCTGGTTTCTGGCGTGTATACAGGACCTTGCGGGAATTGCCGGTCACTGTTTATGGCGTGGCGAGCGCACTGGCACGCTCCCCCGAACAGGTTGCTGCAATGCAGGCGGCGCATTGGGAAATCGCCTGCCACGGTCTGAAGTGGATCGAATACAAGGACATGCCAGAGGCTGAGGAACGCGCCGAGATGGCCGAGGCCATCCGTTTGCACACCGAAGTCACGGGAGAACCTCCCAAGGGTTGGTACACCGGGCGCTGTTCAGGCAACACGGTGCGCCTTGTGGCCGAGCATGGTGGGTTTGCCTATGTCTCAGATGCGTATGACGATGATCTGCCCCATTGGTTGGACCTGGATGGCACCAACCAACTGATCTTGCCCTATACGCTCGACGCCAACGACATGCGTTTTGCAACGCCGCAGGGGTTCAATTCCGGGGATCAATTCTATGCGTATCTGCGCGACAGTTTTGATGCGCTTTATGCCGAAGGTGTGGAAGGGTCCCCCCGGATGATGTCAGTGGGGTTGCATTGCCGCCTAATTGGCCGACCGGGGCGGATCATGGCGTTGAAACGGTTTCTGGAACATGTGCAAGCCCACGAGGATTTCTGGTTCGCGACCCGGCTTCAGATTGCGGAGCATTGGGCGGCAACCCACCCGCCAAGGCAGGTGTCGCGCCCGACGGCAATGAGTAAACAAGAGTTCGTTGGGACCTACGGAGGCGTCTTTGAACACTCACCCTGGATTGCCGAGCGTGCCTTTGAATTCGAGCTTGGTCCGGCCCATGACACCGCCGGTGGATTGCAAAACGCTCTGGCGCGGGCCTTCCGGTCAGCCTCAGAGGACGAGCGTTTGGCGGTGTTGACGGCGCATCCCGATCTTGCGGGAAAACTGGCGGCCGCAAAACGGTTGACCGCCGAGAGCACGCAGGAACAGGCCAGCGCCAACCTGGATGCGTTGACGGACAACGAAAAAGCCACGTTCACGGAACTCAACACTGCATACACAGACAAGTTTGGGTTTCCGTTCATCATCGCGGTCCGCGACCACGACAAGGCCAGCATTCTGGAGGCGTTCAAGCGCCGGATTGCCAACGATCGCGAGGCAGAGTTTGCCGAGGCGTGCCGTCAGGTCGAGCGCATCGCGTGGTTTCGTTTGCGCGACCTGTTGCCTGCATGACTGTTCTCGCGACCCGGCCACTCACCGCCGAGGCGTTTGCGCCATTCGGGGACATTATCGAAACCAGTGGTCTGCCCGACAAGATCATCAATCAGGGCCTCTGCGGGCGCTATCACGATCGTGCGGCCCTGGATTTTTCCGATGGCCATGCCGGGATCAGCCTGTTTCACGCCGAACCCCGCAGCTTGCCGCTCAGGCTTGATATGGTGGAGCGCCATCCTGACGGGTCGCAGGCGTTCATCCCGATGACCCAGCATCCATTCCTGGTGATTGTTGCCCCCGATCATGGAGGAGAACCGGGCCAACCTGTCGCGTTCCTCACCAAGCCGGGGCAGGCCGTGAACTATCATCGCGGGACATGGCACGGGGTTCTGACGCCCTTGCACGCGCCGGGTCTGTTTGCCGTTGTCGATCGGATCGGCCCGGGTGAGAACTTGCAGGAGTTCTGGTTTGAAACACCGTTCGAGGTGCGCCTGGGCTGATACCCGATCAGTTGGGGGCCATCCGGCGGATCATGTCTATCATGCGCGCGGAAAACCCCCATTCATTGTCGTACCAGCCAAACACCCTCAACTGGCTGCCGTCGATCAGCAGCGTCTCTGGCAAGGCGAGGATGAGCGACTCGGGCCGCGCCCGGAGATCTGAAGACACCAGCGGCTGATCGGTCCAACTCATTACGGGGCTGTTCTCTGCCATGCTGCGCAATCCGGCGATGGCCTCGGCCTGCGTCAAAGCTGTGTCGATCTGAACCGTCAGATCGACGGCAGAGACCGAAGCGGAGGGCACGCGCACCGCCGCGCCGCTGATCCGGCCCGCAAGATGTGGCAGAATCTCTTCGATCAGGTGGGTCGCGCTGCTGGTTGTGGGGACCATCGATAACGCGCCAGCGCGACTGCGCGCGAGGTCGCCGCGCGGGGCGTCAACCATGGGCTGGCTGTTGGTATAGCAATGGATGGTTGTCATATGGGCGCGCTGGACCCCCCAGCGGTCATCCAGTCCCCGCATCAGAGGCCCCAGCGCGTTCGTGGTGCACGAGGCATTGGACACAACCAGCTGATCCCGCAGGACGTCATCATTCGCCCCGATCACCACGGTGGTATCCGCAGCGGGCGATGGGCCCGATATCAGGACGCGCGCCGCACCAGCGTCCAGACCCCGCGTGGCAAGGTCGGTGCTCCGGGCGATGCCAGTGCAATCGACCAGAAGGTCGACACCCGACAGATCAAGGTTTCGAAGGTCGCTTTCATGACTGAGCGGCAGGGCCAGATCATCGATGTGAAGCCGACCCTCCTTGGCGCGTACCGCACCGGGATAGGGCCCAAACGTGCTGTCATAGGCAAAGAGATAGGCACAGGTTTCGGGTGGCGCGATGTCGTTTACTCGCACCACATCGATGTCGAGGCCTTGTGTCAGGATCTGTCGCAGTATCGTGCGGCCGATCCGGCCGAATCCATTGATGGCTATCCGCATGCCACGGGGTATGACAGGCTCAGAAATCGACCTCAATGGCCACACCGCGTTCTATTGCCAGATCGACCACCGTCGCAGCCACTGCAAGGTCCTGCAGACCGACGCCGGTTCCGTCAAACAGGGTCACGGCTTCAGGCCCGCTCCGGCCCGCATGATCGCCGTTGATCACTGCGCCCAACTGCGCGACATCCGATTCCGAAATCATGCCGGCGGCGATGGCGTGCTGCGTTTCTCCGAGCGTGATGGACTGCGCGACCTCGTCCGTGAAAACTTCGGCCCGCGCAACCAGTTGGGCATCGACTTCCTGCTTTCCGACCGTATCGGTTCCCATGCAGGCGATATGTGTGCCGGGCTTGACGTCCGCTGACCCCAATATCGCCTCAAAAGACGAGGTGATCGTGATGATCACATCCGCCTGCGCGCCAAGCTCTTGCAGGCTGACGGCCTCGAAAGGCAGCCCGAGGTCTTGGGCCGTTTCGGCAAGACGCGGCAGCATCTCGGGATGCAGGTTCCAGCCAACCACCTTCTCAAAGTTGCGCTGCTGGACGGCGGCACGCATTTGAAACGCCGATTGATGTCCAGCCCCAACCATCCCGAGAACCTTGGAGTCCTCTCGCGCCAGATGCTTGATCGACACGGCACTCGCGGCTGCTGTCCGCAACGCGGTCAACAGATTGCCACCGACCACGGCCCGGCACTGGCCAGTATCGGCGTCAAACAGGAAGACGGTGGACTGGTGGTTGGTCAGCCCCTTGTCGGCGTTGCCCGGCCAGTAGCCACCAGATTTAAGGCCGAGGGTCAGTGCAGCGCGATCAAAGCCGGACTTGAATCCATAAAGCGCATCCGCATGCCCGATGGCCTCGCGGATCACCGGGAAATTGTAGGCATCGCCACGCGCCATGGCTGCGAACACGGATTCAACCGCGTCAAAACTGGCCTCGGCGGTCATCAGGTCGGCAATCTTGCCCTCGGGCACAATCCACATCTTCGTCTTCCTTGCGAGGTTTTCGCGCTTGGCGCGCACATCTTGGGATAGTCACTCGGCGCAGGTTCTGGCCCGCGCCGAATGTCAATGGGTGGGTCGGGATCAGTATGCGTGGCCGCGCGCGCTCACGGGCCAGACTGTCTCGACCTTGCCGTTGCGCACGCCGACGTACCAGTCATGGACATTGCAGGTCGGATCACAGTGACCCGGCACCAGCCGCAACTTGTCATTCACGCTCAGCACACCTTCAGGATCCGCGATCACTCCGTGCTCGTCCGAACACTTGACGTATTCGACGTCCGTCCGGCCAAAAATCACCGGCAGACCGCTGTCCACGGATTGCGCTTTCAGGCCGGCATCGCAGATTGCCTTGTCCGCTTTGGCATGGCTCATGACGCTGGTCAGCAGGAACAGGGCATTTTCCCATTCGCCCTGATCGATGCGGTTCCCATCCTTGTCCAGAATGCGCCCATAGTCGGCATCCATGAAGGCATAGGACCCACATTGCAGCTCATTGTAGACGCCAGAGTTGCCCTCGAAATAGTAGCTGCCGGTGCCGCCGCCGCCAACAATGTCACATGTCAGCCCTTCGGTCTTGAGGGTGTCGACAGCGTCTTTGACCATGGCCACGGCGATGTCGATTTTCTCTTTGCGGTCGTCATAGTTATCCATGTGTTGCATCGCGCCCTGATAGGCCTGGATGCCACCGAATTTCAGCCCCTCGGCCGCGTCGATGGCTTTTGCGATTTCGACGACTTCGGGTGTGGTTGTGACGCCGCAACGCCCGGCGCCGCAGTCAATCTCGACCAGACATTCGATTTCAGTGCCATGCTTGACAGCCGCAGCGCTCAGATCCGCCACATTGGCAAGATCGTCCACACAGCAGATGGTGCGGGCTCCCAGCTTCGGCAGGCGGGCAAGACGGTCGATCTTGGCCGGATCGCGAACCTGATTGGAGACCAGAACATCCTTGATGCCGCCACGGGCAAACACCTCGGCTTCGCTCACTTTCTGACAGCAGACGCCGCAGGAGCCGCCAAGACGCTCTTGCAGGAGTGCCACATCGACCGACTTGTGCATTTTGCCATGTACTCTGTGGCGCACACCCATCTCTTTGGCAAAGCGGCCCATTTTGGCGATGTTGCGCTCCAATGCGTCCAGATCGAGCACCAGCGCCGGGGTCTGGATGTCGGCCTCGTCCATACCGGGCAGGGCGGGAATGTCGTAGCCAACTTCAAAGCCGTCAAAGGGGGTCATGTCGTTCATCTCGGTTTCCTCCAAAAACAGGGGTGTGTTTCTCTTGCGTGGGTCCGCGTCACTTCATCCAGGGCAATGTGTCGAGATCGACATTGCCACCGGTGATGATCACGCCGACCCGCTTTCCGGCAAAACGCTCGGGGCTTTTCAGGATCGTCGCCATGGGCACCGCACAGCTTGGCTCCATGACGATTTTCATTCGTTGCCAGGTCAGTTTCATCGCATCGATGATCTCTTCCTCGCTGGCCGTCAGAATGTCGGTCACGAAGTTCGAGACAAAGTGCCATGTGTTTTCCTTGAGCGGCACTTTCAGCCCGTCCGCCACAGTCACCGGCGCATCGTCAGCGATGATGTGACCTGCTTTGAAGCTGCGATAGGCATCGTCAGCCTGCTCCGGCTCCGCTGCGAAGATTTCCACGTCCGGAGCCGCGTGGCTGAGCCAGAGGCAAGTCCCCGAGATCATGCCGCCACCACCGATGGGTGCGATCACGGCGTCGAGATCCTGAACCTGCTCTAGTAGCTCGCGCGAGCAGGTGCCCTGACCGGCGATGACCCGAGGGTCGTTGTAAGGGTGCACGAACTCCGCGCCTGTTTCCGTTTGCACGCGGGCAAAGGTCTCTTCGCGACTGGATGTCGATGGCTCACACTCGGTGATGATCCCGCCATAGCCACGCACCGCCGCTTTTTTGGCTTCAGGCGCGGTGCGGGGCATGACCACATGGCAGGGAATGCCGCGACGCCCGGCCGCGTAGGACAGCGACAAGGCATGGTTGCCGGAGGAATGGGTTGCAACGCCGCGGGCAGCGTCTTCGTCGCTCAGCCCAAACACCGCGTTGGAGGCGCCACGGACTTTGAACGCACCAGCCTTTTGAAAGTTCTCGCATTTAAAGAACAGCTCGGCGCCAGTGAGATCATTGAAGTAGGTCGATGTCAGAACCGGTGTGCGGTGAATGTAAGGCGCAATCCGCTCATGTGCGGTGATCACGTCCTGATGTGTCGGGAGTGTCTGCATGGTGTCCTTCATTATGCCGCTGCCTTTGCTGTCGGTGCATGATCCTGACGATAGTGCGATTGGGCGGCCGCAACGCCACTGCCAAGTTCGATGCCAAGACCCAGATCGGCCATCACCATTTCTGCGGTGGCCAGACCGCTGAGCGCCATCACATCTGTCAGACTGCCAAGATGGCCAATCCGGAAGACCTTGCCTGCCACTTCCCCAAGGCCAACGCCGAATGCCACACCATAGGCATCAGCGGCGTGCGTGACGATACGTGTCGCGTCGAACCCCTTCGGCGTGCGAATGGCCGTCACCGTATTGGAGTAGATGGACGGATCGTTGGCACAAAGTGGCATGTTCCAGGCGTTCACCGCCTTGCGCACCCCGGTCGCGATCCGTTCGTGCCGCGCGAACACGTGATCCAGACCTTCATCCAGCAACATGTCACACGCGGTCTTCAGCCCGTTCAGCAATCCGACGGCAGGTGTGTAAGGGTATCCATTGGACTCGTAGCTGCCCAGCATGGTGCGCAGGTCAAAGAATCCCCGTGGAAGCCGGGCCGTTTCGATTGCCGACAGAGCTTTGGGGCTGATGCCGCAGATCGCCAGTCCTGCTGGCAACATGAAGCCTTTCTGCGAGCCCGTGATGGCAACATCCACACGCCATTCGTCGAAACGGAAGTCCATGGACCCGATCGAGCTGACCCCATCCACAAACAACAGCGCAGGGTGATTGGCGGCGTCCATTGCGGCACGAATGGCGCCGATATCCGAGACCACGCCTGTGGCGGTTTCGTTATGCGTGGCCAGCACCGCTTTGATCCGGTGATTGGTGTCGGCGGCGAGTGCCTCCTGATACCGGTCCGCTGGCAGGCCATCGCCCCACTCTGTTTCAATCACGGTCACGATCAGACCGAGCTGCTCACACATTCCGATCCAGCGGTGTGAGAACATCCCGTTGCGGGCCGCCAGGACATGATCACCAGGAGAAAGCGTGTTGGACAGCGCAGCTTCCCAGCCACCTGTTCCCGATGACGGAAAAATCGCGATCTCGGCGCTGTCGGCCTTGATCACTGATTTCACACCGGAACGCGCAGGTTGCAGGATCTCTCCAAACAGAGAGGACCGGTGGTCGATCGTGGGCATGTCACAGGCTTTGCGCACCACTTCGGGAATGTTGGTGGGCCCCGGAATAAAGACTGGGTTTTGCTGACTCATGACCGTTTCCTCCATCGTGTTGGAGCGAACGTAGGAGAAGATGCAGCAGAGCACAATTTTTTTGAAAATGTTTTTCATTTCCATTGAGTCAGAGAAAAATATATGTTTTACAATGGCTTGAATTTTTCACATAGCGAAAAAGAAAATCACTTTTTGTAAGAGGGTCTGATGAACACTCCAGAATCTGCAGGCGAATTAGATCGGCGCGCGCGTGGGCGACCCCGCGACTGGCATGACAAGACCGCCCAGAACACCATCAAGTCTTTGGACCGCGCAATTGTCGTTTTGGAGCGATTGGGTGAGGTTGGAGAAGCGACGCTGACCGAGCTTGCGGGAGACCTCGATCAGTCGCCCGCCACCGTCTACCGCGTCTTCATCACGATGCAAGGACGTGGGCTGGTTGAGTTCGACGAAAATCTGCAAGTCTGGCAAGTCGGTGCAGGGGCCTTTCGGATCGGGTCGCATTTCCTGCGCCGGACCACGCTGATCGAACGCGCCCGGCCTGAGATGCGAGCTTTGATGGGTGCCACGGGCGAAACAGCGAATCTGGGCGTGGAACGTGACGGAGAAGTTCTGTTTGTCAGCCAGGTCGAAACCCATGCGAGCATCCGCGCATTTTTTCCGCCCGGCACCCTGTCGCCCATGCATGCCTCAGGCATCGGCAAAGCGCTGCTCGCCGTGTTGCCGGCGGACCGCCGCGAACATGTTCTGACCCAGAAGGCGCGAGAAGCGTTCACGCCCTATTCATTGGTGGACCGGTCGGAACTGGAAGCGGATTTGGAAGTCATTCGGGAGCGAGGCTACGCTGTCGATGCTGAGGAACGGACAGCTGGGATGCGATGCATCGCGGCGCCGATTTTCGACGCGTATGGTGAGCCGCTGGCTGGAATTTCCGTGTCCGGTCCCACCAGCCGGGTTGGGCCGGACACGATACCGGGCATCGGCGAAAAGGTAGTTGCGGCTGCCGAGCGCCTGACAATTGCCTTGGGTGGGCAGCCGCGCCAGACAGTCGAGTAAGGTCAACCTGCACTGAAGCGTGCGTTTATCTTTAGCCGCGGTCGCCGCGTTGCAAAAGTGTCAGGCCCAAATTCAGGTGCAGACCACCTGCGCAAAGAACTCCGCAGAGATGTTCTGGTACATCGTGCCGCGCACAACCTTACACCCGGTGGCCGTTTCAATCGCGCGGTATGCCTGCGTTGTCTTCGTCACCGCAGGAGGGCCAAAGAGCTGATAGTTTGGCATGGGCGCACGCACCGCTTTGTAGGTGAGCGGTGCCTCCGAAATCTGCGTGACGGACCAACTGCGCTGCAGAACGGTGACCTGTTGGCTTTCGGCCCGCGAAATTTCGATCTCGGGAATGCCAAGCTCGGCGCACCCGCTCAAAAGAAGAGCCCCGATCAGGGCGGTCAGAACACGCCGCATATTGCCTCTCTATGCAGTCCCCTATGCGCGGGATGCTACAGCGCCGCGCGTCAGGGGGAAACCGTTTTCAACCACTAAACGGCTTTAGCGGCATATGCCGGTTGACGTCCTTGTAGAGCAGATAGCGAAATCGTCCGGGGCCGCCGGCATAGCAGGCTTGTGGGCAGAAAGCCCGCAGCCACATGTAATCTCCGGCCTCGACTTCGACCCAATCCTGATTCAGGCGATAGACTGCCTTGCCTTCAAGCACGTAGAGACCGTGTTCCATAACGTGCGTTTCGGCAAAGGGAATGACGGCGCCGGGTTCGAACGTGACGATATTGACGTGCATATCGTGGCGCAGGTCGTCGCCCGCCACAAATCGCGTCGTGGCCCACCGCCCATCGGTGCCGGGCATCTCTGTTGGTGCGACATCCGCCTCATTGGTGACGAATGGTTCAGGATGTGCCAGCCCCTCCACCGCGGCATAGGCCTTGCGCAGCCAGTGAAAGCGGGCTGCGGGTCCGGCTCGATTGTGCACGGACCACTTGCAGCCTGCAGGCAGATAGGCGTACCCGCCGGGCTCCAGAACATGCGGGTTTTCGTCGATCGTCAGAGTGATTGCTCCATCCACGACAAACAAGACCCCCTCAGCCGCCGGGTCGGTTTCGGGTCGATCGCTTCCCCCGCCGGGCTGCACTTCCATGATGTAATGCGAAAAGCTCTCTGCAAAGCCGCTGAGCGGACGCGCCAGAACCCAAAGGCGGGTGCCCTCCCAGAACGGTAGGGCGCTGGTCACAATGTCCTGCATCGTCCCGCGTGGGATAACGGCGTAAGCGTCGGTAAAAACAGCGCGCCCTGTCAGCAACTCCGACTGATCCGGATGCCCTCCGGTCGGGGCATAGTACGATGGCTTGGTCATGAAATCTCTGATCCCTTGGACTATCCACATAGAATGTCGCGATTAGTCGCGGCTGGCCAAGACTTGCCGGGCAAACAGGATTATCTGGAATTTTTTGAATATGGTGGCGGGTACTGCAGGTCTTGGACAAGCGTGAGTCACCGGTGTATCCATGCAGAGGAGCTGCGGTGCGCAGCGAAGGATCGAGCGAGGATTGCTATGAAACGATTGATGTGCGGTGTCGCTCTTGTACTGGCCTGCGGGATTGCCGGGTCAGGTGTCGCGGCGAAATCTCTGGGCAGGATTGCGTCTGATACAGGCTTGTCGCCAGAAGATTTCACCATCCTGGAGCAGACGGGTGCCACGCTTTATCAGGGCGCCACGCCTCAGAAAGGGGCCAAGGCGAACTGGAGCAATGCCAAGAGCGGGTCGACAGGTGTGGCAGAGATCACGGAGGTTTCTGGCAACTGCGTGCGCCTTGCGCATGTGGCGACGACTGGTTCCACGGGCCAGACCGTCAGGATCAACACCCACCGCTGCAAGTCCGCGAACGGCGAGTGGCTGTTGCAGGCTGAATAGCGCCGGAACATCTGTGGCAGAGACCCGATTTCGGTCCAGACAGGGGTTTTCGCGGTCCGGCAATGTTCTCCGCAGTCAGGGATTGGTCACCGCGCCGAGCGGGGTCGATATGCGCCGCCGAACCCATGGATTGATAAGAGCAAGGAAAACCTGCAATGAGCCTGCCGAAGCCTCCGTCTTTTCGTCTGGATGGTCAGACGGCGCTCGTAACCGGTGCATCTTCCGGGATTGGACTGGGCGCCGCAGTGGCGCTGGCCGAGGCCGGCGCACATGTGGTCTGTGCGGCACGCGGGGCCGACCGGCTGGGGGCTGCGGTCGATCAGATGACCAGCGAAGGCTGGTCCGTGGAAAGCCTCGTGCTCGATCAGAGCGATTTGGAGGCGCTGGAGCGTGCGATGCATGGCCGCGTGTTCGATGTTGTGGTCAACTCGGCGGGGACAGCCCATCCGCATTTCGCTCTGGACACCCAGCCCGAGGATTTTGATCGGGTCATCTCGCTTAACCTGCGATCCGCGTATTTTTTGTCCACCCATGCTGCGCGCGCGCTCAAAGCGGCGGGGCGACCCGGTTCCTTGATCCACATCTCCAGCCAGATGGGACAGGTTGGCGGTGTCAAACGTACCGTGTATTGCGCCTCGAAATTCGGTCTGGAAGGCATGGTCAAGGCGATGGCGCTGGAGTGGGCCACAGACAATATCCGGGTGAACACCGTCGCCCCGACATTTGTGCGTACACCGCTCACCGCCGCAACCTTTGCACAGCCCGAGCAAGTCAAATGGATCATGGACAAAATCAAGTTGGGCCGCGTTGGTGAGGTCGAAGACATCATGGGAGCGGTGCTCTATCTGGCGTCCAGTGCATCGTCGATGGTGACAGGTACCTCGCTGTTGGTCGATGGAGGCTGGACGGCGGACTGACGGCCCGCCGCGCTTGCGAGGATCGATCGGCTGGCCCGGTCTTCAGGGATCGGACCAGCCCTCGCACTCCGCTGTTAGTGCCGTTGTCCTTTCAGTTTCTGGATTTGACGGATCGTCTTTCCCAGAGCTTTATCCCGCGATTTGCGCTCAGCGAGCGTGGCCGTGTTAAACGCGTCTTCTGCTTGCAGCTTCTGCCAGCGCTGCATCCGGGCCTGATCGATTATGCCCGCGGACAGGGCGTCCTGAATGGCGCAGCCCGGCTCTGTTTCGTGCTGGCAGTCGTTGAAACGGCACCGCGTGGCCAGCTCTTCGAGGTCGGCAAACAACGTACCGATTCCTGTCGCAGCGTCAGTAACCTGCAGCTCCCTCATCCCCGGCGTATCCAGCACCAGAGCGCCGCCCGGGATCATGTGCAACTGGCGCCGGGTCGTCGTGTGCCGCCCCTTGGCATCGTCTTCACGGATGCCTTGCGTGGCAATCGACGTCGACCCAACCAACGCATTGGTCAGAGTGGATTTGCCCACGCCGGATGATCCGAGAAATGCAACGGTGTGCCCCGGGCCGCACCACGCGGCAAGCTTTTCTTTTGGCGCGTGTCCCCGGGCATCCAGTGTCACGACCGGAACAGTGTCCGACACTGCGGCAGCAGCCTCGGCATACTCACGCCAGTCGCTGGCCGTGTCGGCCTTGGTCAGCACAATCACGGGGTCGATCTCTGCCTCAAACGCGAGAGCCAGGTACCGCTCAAGGCGGGCGATATTAAAGTCAGCGTTGCACGAGGACACGACAAAGATCGTGTCGATGTTGGCGGCCACCAGCTGGATCTGCCGTCCGGTTCCCGGCGCGCGCCGTTTGATCAGGCTCTTGCGGATCAGTCGCCGGCTGGACGCAGGGCGCACGGCGTCATAGAGCAACCAGTCGCCGACGGTCGCATCCGGGATCGGGGGCAGAGTGGTGTCAATGCCATCGCCCATGACATGAACACCGCTGCGGTGCTGTTCTACAATCCGTACCGGTGGCGTGCGTTCAAGCTCGTCTGTGCCGATCTGTTGGGCAAAATGAGGTTGCCATCCCAGTTTCTGAAGGGGCGAAATGTGCCGCGTGCCATCTTGCTTCGCGGGCGCGGAAGGAAAAAAGTCGGAGTAGTCCCGTGTCATTGCAGTCTGCTTTCACGTCGCAGCCGCGGGTCTTTCCCGTGGCCGAAGTGTCAATCTGATATGAAGATGCAATCCAAAAGCCCCGCGGACACGATCCGCGGTTCACTGTCTTTGGCGATGTTGCATCGGGAGGCACTGTGCCTCCCCACTTCAGCAGGGCATAAAATCTCCGTTCCTGTGCGCTCGACTTAGAGAGGCACCGCGCCGGTTTCAAGCACCAAGCTGACTGATACAGACGGCAGGCCAAAAAAAGAGCAGGCACCCAGGGACTAAGAAGTGTCCAGCAGATCGCGTGTAATGCGCTCGAAGATCGCGCTGCCGATCGGGGTCAGATCGTCGGGAAAATCATAATCCGGGTTGTGAAGGGCGGCATATTCCACTCCCGGCCCCAGGCAGAGCATTGCGGACTTCGCCCCCCAGCCGAATACCCCGAAATCTTCAGACGCCCGCATGGGAAGCCCGTCCGCTCCGTGCTCGATCCCAATGGCGTCCATGGCTGCCGTTGCCACCCTTGTTGCGTCCGGATCGTTGAGAGAGGCTGCAAACTCGTCCTGCAGGTCGATTTCCAAGGTCAGTCCCGCGCCATCCGCGGTTGACTGCGCCACTGCACGGGCGCGTCCGATCATATCTTCGAGGTTGGCATCGCTCGCCGCGCGCAGAGTGACGTACAGGCTTGCCGCCCCGGGTGAAATCCCAAAGGTCGGTTCTCCCATCTGGATGTGCGTCAAGGTGGCCAGCCGGAAGTCCGCATCCAGCGGTCCCCCCGGCCCCAGCGCGCGCAAAGCCGGAATCAAAGCGGCGATGGATTCGGCCGGCGAAGTCCCATCTTCGGGTGTTGCGGCATGCGCGGTCTTGCCGGTCAGTTGGATCGCAAGACCCACCGATGCGCAGTTGATCAACCCAGGCCGCGTGGCGACAAATCCGAAAGGGCGGCCCGGCTCGACATGAATGGCAAACGCCCAATCCGGTGCAATGTCCTGAAAGGCCGGGTCGGCGACAACAGCCTTGGCGCCACTGCCATCCTCTTCGGCGGGCTGGAACATCAGGACCACACGTCCCGTACGGGGCGGGTTGCGTTTGATCAGACGGCCTAGTGCCAAAAGCATGGTCATATGGCCGTCATGACCACACAGATGACCCTTGCCCGGAACTTGAGAGACCCAAGGGGCATCCGAAAGCTCCTGAATCGGGAGGGCGTCCAGTTCGGCGCGGAACATGACGGTCGGGCCGGCTCTGCCGCTTTCAAATACGGCGGCGACCCCGTGACCGCCCAGCCCGGTGAGGATCTGTGCAGGGCCCAAAGCATCCAGCGCCTTGACGATGGTTGCGGCAGTCCGGGCTTCTTCGCCGGAGATCTCGGGCCACATATGGAGGGTGCGTCGAAACTCGGTCAGCTCGATCAGGTCTTTGTTCGTGAGCATGGTCGCACCTTAGGTCAAACCGGGCGGGGCGTCGACTAAAACAATGAAATCGTTGTGACAAATCTCGAGTGCGCGTTGTGGTTCTGAAGGTGACACGCCCTCGAACAGAGTGAATTCTGAGTGAATCGGATACGCTAAAGTGATGTGTTCGATGCGTCCGGGCACACAGAATCCTTGTCTGGGCAGAATTCCGCGGCTATGCCTAACAGCGACGCACGGGAGAACCGGTCGCATTGACCGGTGCCGAAGGAGCAACCGCCCCGGAAACTCTCAGGCTACAAGGACCGCGTGTCACAAAACAGACTCTGGAGAGATTCCGTGACTCGCGGGACGCCGAAGGGATAACGATCTCAGGCAAAAGGACAGAGGGGGCATCATGGGCGGGCCGATGGCGCGCCCCGGATGCCGGACGGTTTGCACGCAGATCAGATGGCCAGAAAAGGAATGGGCCATGACGACGTTGCACCGCACGCCTCTCACTGATCTTCACGCCGAACTCGGCGGCAAGCTTGTGCCTTTCGCTGGGTACGAAATGCCGGTTCAGTTCGCCGGAATCATGGCAGAGCACAACCATACGCGCACCAAGGCCGGACTGTTTGACGTCAGCCACATGGGTCAGGTGATCTTGCGGGGGCCGGACGTCGCAACCGCGTTCGAAACGCTGGTTCCGGTGGATGTAAAGACCTTGCCCGAAGGCCGACAGCGATACGCGCTATTCACAAACGACGCTGGCGGGATCCGCGACGACCTAATGTTTGCGAACCGTGGCGATCATCTCTTTGTGGTGGTTAACGCCGCCTGCAAGGACGACGACATCGCGCATATGCGTGCTGCACTTCCCGGCGAGATCGATATTCAGGTGGTGGAGGACCGGGCTTTGATGGCGCTGCAAGGGCCGCTTGCGGAAACGGTGCTCGCGCGGCTCGCACCGGAAGCGGCTGAGATGCGGTTCATGGATGTGCGCAATCTGGACCTTTTGGGCGCGGAGGCCTGGGTGTCCCGCTCGGGGTACACCGGTGAAGACGGCTATGAGATTTCGGTGCCTGCGGAGGCGGCGGTCGCTCTTGCGCGGGCACTTCTGGACAACGACGAAGTGGCGCCAATCGGTTTGGGGGCCCGCGACAGCCTGCGGCTGGAGGCCGGTCTGTGCCTCTATGGCCATGACATCGACACGACCACAACGCCAGTGGAAGCCGGTCTGACATGGGCCATCCAGAAATCCCGCCGCACCGGTGGCGCGCGCGCTGGCGGGTTTCCGGGCGCCCACACCATTCTGGCACAACTCACAGATGGGGTTTCCCGCAAGCGCGTCGGCCTTCGCCCCGAGGGCCGGGCCCCTATGCGCGAGGGCGTGGAATTGTTTGCCTCCGACAACGGCGGGACCTCCGTCGGCACCATCACATCGGGTGGGTTCGGGCCCACTGTCGGTGGACCGGTCGCAATGGGGTACCTGAAATCCGACCTCTCGGATCTGGGAACAGTGGTCTACGGTGAGCTTCGGGGGAAACGCCTGCCTCTGACCGTAACCGCGCTGCCTTTCGTCCCCGCAAATTTCAAACGTTAAAAAGAAGGACCTAACCATCATGAAATTTACCGAAGAACACGAGTGGCTGCTGCCCGAGGAAGATTTGATCGTGGTCGGCATCACCGAGCATGCCGCCGAGCAACTGGGAGACGTCGTCTTTGTGGAACTGCCGGAAGTTGGCGCCGAAGTGACAAAGGACGAAGAGATCGTGGTGATCGAAAGCGTCAAGGCAGCCTCCGACATTCTGGCACCGCTGGATGGTGAAATTGTCGAAGTCAACGAGGCCATCGTCGACAACCCCGGGTTGGTGAACGAAGACGCCCAGGGCGGTGCATGGTTCTTCAAACTCAGACCGTCGGACCTGTCTCCGATGGACGAATACATGGATGAAGCGGCCTACAAAACCTTCATCGGATAGGCCAACCGCCGCCGAGGCTTCGGCGCAAATGATTGAGCAAGTGGATGCGGTCGCAGCGCACTAAAGCGGCCTGCCTGATCACAGGGAGCATATGATGACATTTACCCCCACCGACTATCTGCCCTACGACTTCGCAAACCGGCGTCATATTGGCCCGTCACCCGCAGAGATGGACGAGATGCTGTCGCTGCTGGGTGTTTCGGATCTTGATACGCTGATCGATCAGACCGTGCCGAAAGCCATTCGACAGGCAGAGGGTTTGGACTTCGGCAAGCCTAAGTCAGAGCGTGAGCTGTTGCATCACATGCGGGTCACAGCGTCAAAGAACAAGGTTCTGACCTCGCTGATCGGTCAGGGATACTACGGTACGGTTACGCCTCCGGCCATCCAGAGAAACGTTCTGGAGAATCCGGCGTGGTACACGGCCTACACCCCTTATCAACCTGAGATTTCGCAGGGCCGGTTGGAAGCGCTTCTGAATTTCCAGACGATGGTCAGCGATCTGACAGGGTTGGAAATAGCCAACGCGTCCCTGCTCGACGAGGCAACTGCGGCTGCCGAGGCCATGACAATGGCGCAGCGCGTGTCAAAATCGAAGGCGGGTGCGTTCTTTGTTGATGAAAACTGCCATCCGCAAACCATCGCCGTGGTGCAGACCCGCGCGGCTCCACTCGGCATCGAGGTCATTGTCGACGCTCCGGAGAAAATGAACGCAGCGGCCGTTTTTGGTGGTCTGTTCCAGTACCCGGGCACCTATGGTCACCTGCGTGACTTCAGTGAACCGATCGCCGCTTTGCACGCTGAGAAGGCAATCGGGATTGTCGCGGCGGATCCGCTTGCCCTGACCCTGCTGAAAGAGCCGGGTGCAATGGGCGCCGATATCGCTATCGGGTCAACGCAGAGGTTCGGCGTGCCGGTCGGGTATGGCGGGCCGCACGCGGCGTATATGGCGACCAAGCAGGACTACGCCCGGTCGATGCCCGGACGGCTCGTCGGGGTCAGCGTCGACAGCCACGGCAACCGTGCCTATCGTTTGTCTCTGCAAACCCGGGAACAGCATATCCGCCGGGAAAAGGCGACGTCGAATGTCTGCACAGCGCAAGCGCTGCTTGCGGTGATGGCTTCCTTTTATGCCGTGTTCCACGGGCCTGAGGGGCTGAAGGCCATTGCGCAGCGCATTCATCGCAAAACCACCCGCCTCGCCCGTGGGCTGGAAGCCGCCGGGTTCAAGGTCGAGCCGGAAAGCTTCTTCGACACAATCACGGTTGATGTGGGGCTTCTGCAGCGCGGAGTTTTGCAGGCCGCCGTGCGCGAGGGGCTGAACCTGCGGCGTGTCGGCGACACCAAGGTGGGCATTTCGCTGGACGAGCGGACCCGCCCGGCCACCATCGAAGCGGTCTGGCGCGCCTTCGGCATCATCATGCCGGATGATGATCTGACCCCCGAGTATCGTCTTCCGGATGCGCTGATCCGGCAAAGCACCTACCTTGAGCATCCCATTTTCCACATGAACCGCGCTGAAACAGAAATGATGCGGTACATGCGCCGGCTGGCGGATCGCGATCTGGCTTTGGATCGGGCAATGATTCCGTTGGGCTCATGCACGATGAAACTGAACTCTGCGGCGGAAATGATGCCGGTGAGTTGGCGTGAGTTTTCGCAACTGCATCCCTTCGCGCCTGCAGATCAGGCCCAAGGGTACGCAGAGCTGATCGACGATCTGAGCGCCAAACTTTGCGACATCACCGGGTATGCGGCCATCTCCATGCAACCCAACTCTGGTGCGCAGGGCGAATATGCCGGCTTGTTGACCATTGCGGCCTGGCACCGGGCGCAGGGTCAGGGGCACAGAAACATCTGTCTGATCCCGATGAGTGCCCACGGCACCAATCCGGCCAGCGCGCATATGGTCGGCTGGAAAGTCGTGCCAGTGAAGTCTGCCGAAAACGGCGATATCGATCTGGAAGACTTCCGCGCTAAGGCCGAAAAGCACAGCGAAAACCTGGCGGGCTGCATGATCACCTATCCTTCGACCCACGGTGTCTTCGAAGAGACTGTGACCGAGGTCTGCGATATCACCCACGCGCATGGTGGGCAGGTCTACATTGATGGCGCGAATATGAATGCGATGGTGGGCCTGTCGCGTCCCGGTGATCTGGGGGGTGATGTCAGCCACCTGAATCTGCACAAAACCTTTTGCATCCCACATGGCGGCGGTGGCCCCGGCATGGGACCAATCGGTGTGCAGGCGCATCTGGTTCCACATTTGCCGGGCCATCCCGTCACTGGGGGCACCGAAGGTCCGGTCTCTGCAGCCCCATACGGATCGCCGTCGCTGTTGCCGATCAGTTGGGCGTATTGCCTTTTGATGGGTGGTGAGGGTCTGACACAGGCCACGCGTGTGGCGATCCTGAACGCGAATTACATCGCCAAGCGGTTGGAGGGTGCTTTCGATGTGCTTTATCGCGGTGCGGGTGGCCGCGTGGCGCATGAGTGCATCATCGACACGCGACCCTTCGTTGAAAGCGCAGGGGTGACCGTGGATGACATCGCAAAACGTCTGATCGACTGCGGCTTCCATGCCCCCACCATGAGCTGGCCGGTTGCTGGTACCTTGATGATCGAGCCGACCGAAAGCGAGAACAAGGCAGAGCTCGACCGCTTCTGCGACGCGATGTTGGCCATTCGGGCAGAGATCCGAGAGATCGAAGAGGGGAAAAGCGACCGGGAAAACAATCCGCTCAAAAACGCCCCGCACACGATGGAAGATCTCGTGCGCGAATGGACACGACCGTATTCCCGTGAACAGGGGTGCTTCCCGCCGGGCGCGTTCCGCGTCGACAAATACTGGCCACCGGTGAACCGGGTCGACAACGTGTGGGGAGACCGGCATCTGGTGTGCACCTGCCCGCCGATGGATGCGTATGCCGAAGCGGCTGAGTGAGGCGATAGCACCGAGAAAGGTTGCAGCGCATAGCTGAGACAAATGAACGGCGGCTTCTGGGCCGCCGTTTTCCTATTCAGTACCCGAGCGCGCGGTCCACTTCGTGCAGCAGCGGCTGGCCTTCGCTCAACCGGCGGAAATTCTCTGCCACGTCGGCGAGCGCATCCCCCAGGTGCCATCCCGAAACGTGCGGCGTGATGGTGATGCCCGGGTGTGTCCAGAGTGGGCTTTCAGGAGGTAGCGGTTCCTGGCTCAGGACGTCCAGAACGGCGTGCCCGGGTGTTCCCAGATCAAGCGCTTTGATCAATGCGTCTTCATCCACCAGATCGCCGCGACCGGCGTTGATCAACACTGCGCCGGGTTTCATCAGCGCCAAACGCTGCGCGTCCAGCAGACCGCGCGTTTCTGCCGTGGATGGGAGAATCGCGCAGACATAGTCGCTCGTTGACAAAAGCTGGTCCAAGCCTTGTTGCCCGTGCAGGCACGTGATGCCGGGCAGGGTCTTCGGAGATCGGCTCCAGCCTTGCACCTGGAACTCCAGATCGCGAAACAGCGCTCCGGTCATGCCGCCGATGTGGCCAAGCCCAAGTACACCGACAACGGTCGACTCGGGCTCGCGCGGCTCAACGGGAGACCAACGGCGCGCGGCCTGCTCGTCGGCGTAAAAGCGCAATTGCCGTTCTTCACGCAGAACGTAAGCGAGGCAGAACTGTGCAATCTCTCGCGCGGGGGCCTTGGGCTTCAGGCGTGTCACGCGCACATGTGCCGGCAAGGCCGGATGCGCCACGATGGTTTCAACACCAGCGCCCAGTTTCTGGACCAGTTGCAGATTCGGAAGTGTGCCCGGCAGGTCACTGCGCAGGCGCGAAACGGCCAACATCGTGATTGAGTCCGGGTCACCCATGGCGTCAATCGTGCGCACATCGGCATTTGGCAGGTGCCGCAGAACGTCATCGCGGATTTCCGCTTCGCTCATCCAGCCTCCGTGGCCGATATCGATAAGAAGTGCCATGCACGCCCCCTGTGTTTTTCCGGCGCAAACTGCACCGCGAGAATTGGATACGCAACGTCATCCCGCACGCGGTGGACATTCCGCCGCCATGCGCGCACCTTGCAGCCAGACGGATTGATGGGAGGTACTTGAGATGGATATGAATTTTGGCATGCGGGAGGAAAACCGCAAGCTTCTGGCACGTGTGGCGGAGGTGATCCGCGACGATGTCATGCCGATCGAAGAAGAGTACGCAGCAGAGATTGCCACGGGTGATCGCTGGACCTTTACCGACCGTCAGACCGAGATTTTGGAAACCCTGAAAGCCAAGAACAAGGCCGAAGGCCTTTGGAACTTTTGGCTGACCGACAGTGATAAGGGGTTTGGCCTGTCCACGGTCGAATACGCGCATTTCGCCGAAGAGATGGGCAAGACACCTTTGGGTGCGGAAGTGTTCAACTGCTCAGCGCCAGACACCGGCAACATGGAAGTCTTCGAGCGCTACGGCACCGAGAAGATGAAGAATGAGTGGCTCAAGCCGCTGCTGGAAGGGCAGATCCGCTCCGCTTATCTGATGACCGAGCCGGACGTCGCCTCCTCGGATGCCACGAACATTAAGCTGTCTTGTGTCCGGGATGGCGATGAGTACGTCCTGAATGGTGAAAAGTATTGGGCGTCCGGTGCAGGGGATCCGCGCTGCAAGGTCTACATCGTCATGGTGCGGACGGGTGGTGACGAGTTGCCCAAGCACAAACGGCAGTCGATGATTGTGGTGCCCGCCGGAACCCCGGGAATCGAGATTCTGCGCCCGATGCTGGTCTATGGTCATGACGACGCGCCGCACGGCCATATGCATGTGCGCTTTACAGATGTCCGGGTCCCCGCCGAGAATCTGCTGGTGGGTGAAGGCAAAGGGTTCGAGATCTCCCAAGGGCGCCTGGGCCCGGGCCGCATCCACCATTGTATGCGCGCAATTGGTCAGGCCGAAGCGGCGTTGGAACTGATGTGCCGTCGCTCGCTCTCCAAGGAAGCTTTCGGAAAGCCGCTGGCAAAACTTGGGGCGAATTACGACATCATTGCCGAATGCCGCATGGAAATCGAAATGGCCCGTCTGCTGTGTCTGAAAGCGGCATGGTACATGGATCAGGGTGACCCGCGCGCCGCCGCGCCGTGGATCAGTCAGATCAAGGTCGCCGCGCCTCGGGTGTCCCTGAAAGTGATCGACGAGGCCGTCCAGATGCATGGCGGGCAGGGGATCTCACAAGACACACCTCTGGCCATCGCATGGACTCACCAGCGCACCTTGCGTCTGGCTGACGGTCCCGACGCCGTGCACCGTCGGCAGGTCGCCCGGGCAGAATTGAAGAAGTACACTCAAGAGCCCGTGTAAGTCTTGGTTCTGGCGCGGGGCAAGCGTTCCGCGCCAAGACCGGAGCCGCCAGCTAAGATCTCACGTACGATTCAAGCTGCGCTGCCAGTGCCGCTGTAGCGGTGCCGGTCTATTGGTACGCTTCAACGCCGCTGGCATTCATCGTATAGCTGACAGAAACGTCTGACCGGCCATCGACGAGCCACAGGGAATGCACTTCCTGAGACGCTTCGATTTGCCCGCTGATCCAGACAGGGGTGAACAGACCTATGGCCTCGAATCCCTCAGGGTACTCCACGTGCACGATCTGGTTCGCTGGCGGCGGCGGCACATGAATGCACGCGCCCACAGTTGGAACCAAAAGGAATTCAACCACTTTCTCCCCCTCGGTTTCCAGAGGCAGGAGATAGCCGGGAAGCCGCACAGACTGACCAATCAAATCGGTGTTGGGGGTTGTCATGGCGAATCTGCGTTTGGCCATGACGATTTCGCGCTGTTCAAACAGCCAGTCTGCGTCCAGCCCATCCTCTTTCAACGCCGCACGCAGATCAGCCGCCTCTTGCCGCATGGCGTCGTCGGCGATGTCTGCCTGCAAAATCTCGATCCGGTACAGGTTTGCCATACGGGTCAGCTGGTCAAACTCCATATCGGCAAACGGGTCATGATAGGGTTCCATTGCAGGCACGAGATCCGCCCAGCCCAATTCCTTTGTCTCAGCGTCCAGGGCGGCGAGAGGGGTGGCCAACATGGCGGCCGCCAAAAAAACTGTGACTAGGCGCATGATGTCAGGTCTCCGCTGTCAGATATGGATCGTCAAACCATCAGCAACGGTGATCTTGTAGACACGGCGGGCAGGAATCAAGCTTGCACAGATGCCGCCCAGAAAAATCAGGGCCAACAGCAACACTTCTCCCCACGTGGCTGGGCCGATCCCGATGCGTATTCCATAGCGCGCAGCAAGGAATGGATCGGCCACAGCAATGATGAGCGACAAAGCAAGGCAGCCCAGAACCAGCGAGATCACCATCACCATGGCCGCTTCCAACAGGATCAAGCTGAAAATGCGCATCGGCGTGGCCCCTACAGATCGGAGGATTGCAAACTCGCGTCGACGCGAGTCCAGTGTGGTGGACAGCATGACGACCATCCCGATCAGCCCCGCAAGCGCCACGGCCCCCGCCATAATCTGTAGCGCGGATTCCGCGGTTCTGGTGATCGACCACAGCTGAAGAAGCGCGGCGCCGGGTAAGACCCCGGTCAACGGCTCGTCGCGAAATTCGGAGAGCGCTCTTTGCACCGAAAGAACAGCGCTTCGATTGGCCAGCCCGACATAGATGGCATCGACCGTGTTCGGTTTGTATTGCGGATCTGTCTCATGATCTTCGCTGCCCGAGTTAGGTTGTATCCCCAATGCCGCGAAAGGATCAGCGGCAACGGTCGCGCCAGCGTGAAGGGAATCGAACCCTTCGAGCGAGACAAACACCATCCGATCGATGGCCGTCCCTGTGCGGTCCAAAACGCCTGAAATCGTGAACGGCCACTCGTCATGAAGATCGAAAGCGACCGCGCCCGACCCATGCGCGTTCACGATGACGGAGCCAGGCGAATAACCGAAGGCGTCAGCAACTTCTGCTCCGACGACGGCCTCCTTCGGGTTTCCAAACGGAACGCCATCGGAAAACCGCAAATCGGTCCCACCGCTATGCCGGACGTGTTGAAAATAGCTCGCGCGTGTCCCCGTTACCGGATACCCACGATGATTGTCGCCCAACATCAACGGCACTGCCCATGCTACCTGAGGCAGGTTCTCGACCATCTCAAAAGTCTTCCATTGCAGGCCGGGCCCAGCAGTACCGGTGCCGAAGACGGTGGCCATCAAGATCTGCACGTCATTGCCGCGGGGCCCGACAATCAGGTCGAGGCCGGACGCAGAGTTTGCAAAGCCCGCACGCGCTTCCACACGCAAGCGCTCGACGCCAAGGATCAACGCGGTGCTGAGCGCGATTGACAGAATGGTCAGCCCCACGGCGAAGCGCCGGTTCAAAAGGCTGCGCATGGCCAGCATGATCATGGGGCACATTCCGATTGATTTAGGTCGGCAAAATCCACGACCCGATCAAAGTGTCGCTCAAGCCGGTGGTCATGGCTCACAAATATGAGCCCACTGCCCGAGGATTGACACTCGCGCAGCAAGAGTTCGATGAATGCTGCCTTTGCGTCGTCGTCCAGGGCAGATGTTGGTTCGTCCGCAAGGACAAGCTCAGGGGCTCCGATGAGCGCGCGTGCGGCAGCGACACGTTGTTGCTGACCAATGCTCAGCTCTGCGGCGCGCGCATCGCGCATGTGATTTGCCTCAAGTCCCAGCTCGGTCAACAGCCGGTCGGCGGTTGCAGAAGCGTCCGGTCCGGCGCGTGTTCGGCGCCGTTCCGAAAACCTGCAGGGCAGTGTCACGTTTTCGTGGGCCGACAGCCACGGAATGAGGTTGAAGATCTGGAAGATCACGCCCAGATGATCGACCCGAAACCTGTCGCGGGCACTCATGCGCAGCGCCCCGACATCTGTGCCAGAAACAGTCACCGCCCCCGGACGCACGTCGATGGTTCCGGCGATGGCAGACAGAAAGGTGGACTTACCACAGCCGCTGGGGCCCTTGACGAAAACGTTCTCACCGTCGGCCAGATCGAACTCCGGAATGCTGAGCGTGGGATCGGGATGATCCGGCCAGGCGTAATGCAGCGAGCGAAGGGTGACGATCGACATGATAAAACGCGATGACCCTGATCTGGTGACGGAAACCGGTTGGTAAGAACTTGCCGCGCTCATAAGGCGCATTCAAGAGGCGTTCGGTGCTGCCGAAGGACGGTTGCGAGCGCTCTTGCCGCCACACCAATTGCCTTGAATCAATGGCGTTTCCGGCGGGACTGGCGCGATTCACCGGCTCTGCTAAGCTGATCGGTAGGCCGCGAAATCAAATGCGGCTGGAAAAACAAGACCGGGGTAGCTGCAATGAACAATCGGGCCGGAGTCCTTCAAAGTTACAAGGCCGCGTGGCGTTTTGGCGGAATTTTTGTCCCGGTTTATGTCCTTTTGCGGTTGCTTGTTTATGCCATCGTGGCCCCGTTGCTGGGCCTTGCGATCACACTGGCCGTTTCGTTTTCTGACCAGTCTGCCCTGACCGACCAGGACATTGCCCGTTTCATTCTGACCCCCGCCGGAGTTGTCGTTACCCTTGCCGTTCTGAGTTTGCTGTTGATGGGCGAAGTCTTTGGACTTGCGATCATGACCGGCGTGCTGCGGTCGGATCAGCCCAGCCTGATCGGGGCGCTCCGATCCGCCTTCGGGGCCTTGGCATCGCGTTTGTGGCCGCTGTTTGTTTTTGCGATTCAACTGGTTGTGCGCGTGACGTTGTTGTGCTTGCCGTTTGTTTTGTTGGGACTGCTGGTCGCCCAAAGGTATCTCACCGAGTTCGATATCAACTACTATCTCACCGAACGTCCCCCTGCGTTCTATGCAGCCATTGCGCTTTTGGTTCCGATTGTCCTGGCATTGGCGGTCATTCTTTTGCCCAGGCTCGCGCTTTGGGCATTGTCGCTGCACTTCGTCCTTTTTGCCGAGACGCCGCCTCGCGCGGCCTTTGGGGCCAGCGCCGAAGTGATGCGCGGGCAACGCCTGGTCATGGTGCGGGATTTGTTGTTCTGGCTTGTTGTGCGCATCGCCTTGGCCAGCGCAGTGGCCGTCGTGTTTGCATTTTTGATTGGCCTCATCCCATTGCAGGCAGGCGCGGGGTTGCGCGTCGCTCTGCTCGCGGTGTTGGTCGTTGCCGGTCTGTGGGGCTTGTGTGGGCTTGTTGTGGCAGCCTTGTCACTTGGGGCGCTGGCCAAACTTCTGGAGGCGCGGTTCGAGCAATCTGGCGTGCGCACGGTGCCTGTTACGGAAGGCGTCCCACTGACGTTGACGCCGTGGCTGGCGGTCATCGTTGTTGTCGTGCTCGGCGTCGGGGGCATTTTTGCCGGTGGTGCGTTGCTGAACCGTATTTCGACCGAAGATCAGGTTGAAATCATCGCGCATCGCGGCGCGGCGGGGCATCGTCCGGAAAACACTCTGGCCGCGGTCGAAAAAGGCATTGAGGACGGCGCGGACTGGATCGAAATCGATGTTCAGGAAACGGCTGATGATCAAGTTGTCGTCGTGCATGACAGCGATTTCATGAAACTGGCAGGTAACCCCCTGAAGATCTGGGACGCCCGGATGGAGGATCTTTCCGACATTGATATCGGCAGCTGGTTCGACGCGGAATACTCTGACCAACGCACGCCGCTGTTGAGTGATGTTCTGTCGATGGCCAAGGACCGCGCCAAGGTCTTGATCGAGCTGAAGTACTATGGCCACGATGTCGCGCTTGAGCCGCGCGTCGCGCAGATCGTCGAAGACATGGGCATGCAGGACCAGATTGCGGTGATGTCGTTGAAGTATGACGGGCTGCAAAAGATGCAGGCCCTGCATCCCGATTGGCGTTCCGGCGTTCTGGCAGCCAGCGCGGTGGGCAATATTGCGGGTCTTTCTGGGGACTTCATCGCAATCAGCACGGCGTTTGCATCGCCGAAACTGATCCGGAATGCGCATGATGCAGGCAAGCAGGTCTATGTCTGGACCGTGAACGATCCGCTCGAGATGTCCGGAATGATATCCAAAGGGGTCGACGGCCTGATCACGGATGAGCCCGCGATGGCGCGCCAAGTCTTGGAAGTGCGCGCCCAACTCAGTACTGCTGAGCGCTTGATGCTGTGGCTATCGCAGGCACTTGGCCTTGAGTTAAACACAAAGGCATACCGCGATGATCAGCCTTAGGGCGCTGTTTGCGCTTCTCGCGATGTCAGCCCCTGCAAGCGCTCAGAACGAAGCAACTGCGACAGTGTCTCGCGCTTTGGAGCGTCCCTCCCATGAAGCCTTGATGCGCTTGAAGGCGCGCCCGGACACCGAACTGGCGGCGTTTCAGACAGACGGCTGCAGCGGAGGACTGTCGCAGGTCTGGCGGGTGGTCAGCGACCGGTTTCCCGATTTTGCAGAGGCACATCACGCCATTCCTCCATGGGAGTCCTGCTGTGTTGCGCATGATCGCAGCTATCATGATGGCGCGAATGCGGGCACCGCCGGAGAGAGCTTTGACGCGCGGTTGGGTGCTGACGATGCTCTGCGCGCCTGCGTCGTAGAGACCGGGGCGACGCGGATCGATGATCTGGCGCGTTTTTACAATGTGACACCCGATCAGATCGCGACGGCATATGACAGCATCGCGCAAGCTATGTTTCTGGCGGTGCGGTTTGGGGGGGCACCATGCTCTGGTCTGCCGTGGCGTTGGGGGTACGGCTATCCGGGTTGTACCGTTTTGACCGGTGTGCTGGACTAAGTGCGCCTCAACTGGAGCATGCGGGAGCGAATTTGTTTGTCCTACGCGGGCGCTGCGTTCATGATCCTGTCGCAGCGCCAGACCAATCGAGATCGCCGCGCCGGATGATGACATGAAGGATACTATCCCAGATCAAGGGTTTCCTTTGCGCCCCGCACCGCAGGTGATGCGGTTGCACCGCATGGGCGCAGCCTTTCCGACACGGCTGTCGTTTCTGCCCACGCTCCTGCGGTCTCTGCGCGATCAGTCTGCCCAGGTCACACGGCCAGTCTGGGCGATTGACGGCCAGGGATATGGGCATGCGGTTTACTCCGTTGTTCTGGGCGGACACACCTATTCGCTGGTTTGTGTGGCCACGGAACTGGCGCCCGAGGATCGGACGGATCGGGTGATCGCCACCGCCTGGGACACCGCCTACGTGCTGTATGACGGAGTGCCGGATGCTGCGGAGCTTTTACGCCTTTGCCGGGACGCGCCGAAACAGGAGGCTGCGCGGTTCACGCCACGTGATCTCGTGCTCAGCCGGGCGAACAAATCTGTGCGCCTGTTCGATCATGTCGTGGCCCGTTTGCGGTCCGGACAGCAACCCGATCAGTCTCGTATTCGCGAGACGGGGTATCTGATGCGGACAACGGCAGTCTACGGGAACGGCAAGTTTGGTATTGCCGACCGCGGCCATATTGCCGACCGACCCGGCATGTCCGGACCGTTCATGGCGGAAATGCTGACAGTCTGGCTAATCCGCGGCTTCACCCATGACCTGGCAGAGCACTTGGGTGGCGCGGAGCTGGATCGAGAAATCAAACGTCATCTGGGGATCGGGAACGCAACCGGACTTGGCATGGCTCCGTTTCTGGTCAGTCATCCGCTGTTGTTGGATGCGTGGATGCAAGTGCGAGAGACGGCGCTTGCGCGGGTACGTGCGTTGGAACGTTTGAGCGAGGATGAGGTTCGCCGACTGCAAACCCTTGCAGATCGCGTCGACCGACATCTGGGTGAATGGAACGTGCCAGACGTGGCGGCGCAGCAGACCATTGATGTTCTCCGCGATGAGTGGGCAAAGTTTCGGGTGGGCCTGACCGATGAGGCACTGCAGCGGAGCAATCCAATCGATGTTCTCTTCGGGGCCAGTCTGCAAGGATCTGTGGAATTGCAGGAGCTGGTTGTCGCGTTTTTGTTGGAGCCGTTCGGGCCATTGATTGATGGCCTCACCGATTGCATGGCGACTCCTTTTACGCCGCAACTGGACCCTTCAATGCCGATGTCGACGGTTCAAGCTGCCGTGTTGCGAGACTGGGATTGGGCGATTTCGATTGATTTTGACGCGCCCCGGAACGCGGCGCAGTTTTGGTATGTGTCTGAAGAAAAGCTGGAGCCGCGGCTCGGACAAAGGTTCGAAGAGCCGGGTGGCGAGTTGGAAAGCCCTCTGGATATCGCAAGGCAAGTACGGGCTCTTGCGGAAGACATGGATGGTGCGCAGGGCGATGTGTGCGCTTTCCTCAAGCACTACCCGAACCACCGCGCCGCTATACGCAGGGTTCAGACCCTGATCCGGCATCCGTATAGCGAGATCCGGGACAACCTCATTTCAGAAACGTGCCGGCCTATCGATATGTTGCGTTGCAAGCTGGGGTTCTTTGGCGCGGCCAAGTTCGATCCCAAGTCCGATCGCTGGACCCGGATCACACTGGCGCAGGGTGCGCCGCTTTGGGATGAGCTGGATCGCGCGGATGACTGGTGGCTGCCCTATTTCGGTATGGCATGAAACGGTCGGTCGCAGAGATTTCCGCTGTCATCGCCAAGGCTGCGCGTGGCGCAGGCCTTCCCTTGGGGGTGGTCGAAGAGCTGGCGCTGGCGGCGCCGTGGCTGAGCGGAGCTGACCTGGGTGAACTTGCGCAGATCCTGTGCGCGCCGGATCGGCACAGCTTGCTTTTTGAAGTGTGCGGCGCGTTAGACGAACTGGCATGCGGCCGGGATGGAATCGAGGTCGCCGCGGCTGCCCAACTTGCTGCGGCGATTGGAGCCGGGCGCGGACTACCCGTAAAGGTTACCAATGCCGGCGAACTGCGTCGCGTGGCGGCATGCCCAACCCCTCAAATTGGTCCGGTCGATCTCGTCTCCGAGGATTGGGATCAGTTGGAACAGCTGGCAGCACGGACCTATGTGCCCTCCACCGAAGCGTCTCGGCAGGCTGGTGCGGGGGCAGGTTTGATCGACAACGATTGATGCAACGCCTCAGATGGCCCCAAAAGGGTCGTCCGGATAAACGACCTTGGCAAGGTAAAGTCCTTCGGGTGGGCTGACTGGCCCACAGGCAGCACGGTCGCACGCCTCCAATGCGGCTTTCACATCAACGGGGGTCCATGCACCGGCACCGACCCGTTCCAACGTGCCGACAAAACTCCGGACCTGATTGTGCAAAAAAGACCGGGCGCGCACATGAAAGTGAATCTCAGGCCCCGAAAAGCCCTCCGCCGCGCGAACGTCAAGTGCATCCAGTGTTTTAACCGGGCTTGCGGCTTGGCAAATCGAAGATCTGAACGTGGTGAAGTCATGCTTACCCACCAAGAAATCGGCCGCCTCTTGCATCGCGCTAAGATCGAGCTCGCGCGAAAGCTGCCATACCTGTCCTGCTTCATGCGTGGCCGGCGCACGGCGCATCAGGATGCGAAACAGATACTGGCGTTCGACCGCCGAAAACCGCGCGTGCCAATCCGGCGCCACCGTTGCACAGTTTACAATGGCCACCGGGTCGGGCTTTAGGTGATAGTTCAGTGCTTCTGACAGACGGAAAGGGTCCCAGGTCCGGCTCAGATCGCAATGCGCAACCTGACCAAGCGCGTGAACGCCGGCATCGGTGCGACCCGCCGCCGCGATGGTATGGGGCCCCGGTTCCAGTCGGGACAATGCCTCTTCGATGGCCCCCTGCACGGTGGGTTGGTCCGCCTGACGTTGCCACCCGGCAAAAGGGGCACCTCTGTATTCGACCTTAAGAGCATAGCGCGGCATGACGCCGGACCTATCGCGCGTGTGAGCGTCGGGCAAGCCCCGCGAGGGGTGGGTCAGCCTTGACTGTTGTTGGGGAGAAAACGCGCTCAATGGGCTGGACACGCGGCGCCCGTTTGCCTAAAGCGCGTGCCACAGACATTCACGTTCAGGGCTACCGAATTGCCATACTAACCGCCGGTCTCAATCGCTAACCCAACCCCAGGCTCCAAAGGGCATCCGCCTTTTGGACGAAGCGTGTTCGCCGGGTGCGTGGCATGAGACCGGAATGGCTATCTCCAATCTGCCGGCACTTCAGGTCAATCAGACCCCGCGCTCCTAACACTTTGTCTGCCTTTCCGTCGTTCCTCCGGGATCTCTCTGCCTTCGCGATGGCGAACTTCCAACCGGAAGCCCATCGATATGACTGGCACTATTCTTGCGACCTGGACGGTCGCTCCAAAGCACACCCCCCGTCCCATGCGGCATTGCGGGCACTGCGGTACAAACCGCTTCTTTGTTTCCAGCAGCAATGTCCGGCTGAACGCCAGCGGCAAACGCTTGGACGCATGGCTGATCTACAGGTGCAGTGTCTGTGATCGGACATGGAACCGCCCGCTCATCGACCGAATGCCGGTCCATGCGCTCAGCGTTGAAGACCTGAACGGGGCGCAGCACAGTGAACGGCGCTGGGTCAGAGCACATGAGTTCGATGTTGCAGCACTTGGGCGGAGTTGCAGCCATATCGAGATGCCAAAGGACTTTGTCTTGCAAAAGGTGGTGCGCGCGGCGTCTCTTGACTGGCAGTGGGCAGAGGTCGAAATCTGCGTCGATTGCGCAACGGGCGTGCGGCTGGATCGGCTGGTTTCGGCGGGATTGTCGCTGTCCAGATCGCGGATCCAGGCTTTGTGGAAAGCTGGTGCCATCGATTTGGGCATGCTGCCGCGTTCTGCGATGCGAAAGCCCGTGCAACGTAATCTGTCGTTGCGCCTTGTGAGGTCGCGGATGCCGGAGACGGATCGCGATCAGATTGCACACGCCTTGGCAAATGACACAGCCACTTTTGATCTGTGAGTATTGCGTGTCGGGCGCGGGTACTGGCATCGGCGCTGCGGGCCACCTATCTTGCTGGCACGCAAGAGACTCGGGCAGGACATCGTTTGGTCATATCAACCATTGCCGACACATTGGCACGCGGCGCCGAGTCCGTCAGCGACAAGGTTTCACAAGCACTATTCGAGCCCACGATCCGGCTTGGTGTGACTGGCCTGGCCCGATCCGGAAAAACCGTGTTCATCACCTCTCTGGTGGCAAACATGCTGGATCGCGGTCGGATGTCTGGATTGGTGGCCGAGCAGGAGGGCCGTATTGCGGCCGCCTATCTGCAGCCCCAACCCGATGATACCGTGCCGCGTTTCGACTACGAGCGTCACCTCGCGGCACTCACCGCCCAGATACCGCATTGGCCCGACAGCACACGCGCCATCAGCGAATTGCGGCTTTCGCTGCGCGTCCGCCCGTCGGGATTGCTGTCAGGTCTTCAGGGACCACGCACGATCCATCTGGATATCGTTGACTACCCCGGTGAGTGGCTTTTGGACCTTGCGCTGATCGACAAGAGCTTTGCCCAATGGTCCGAAGAGGTTCTGACGCGGGCCGAGCATCGCATCGAAGCGCAGGCGTTTCTGAACCTTGTGCGCGATACCAGCCCGGGCGAGGCGATGGATGAAATGCGGGCGCAAACGTTGGCAGGGCAGTTCACCGCATATCTGAGCAATGCCCGCGCGTCGGGCTACCACGATTGCGCACCGGGCCGGTTTCTGTTGCCCGGTGATCTGGCCGGATCGCCGGTTCTGACCTTTGCGCCGCTGCCATCCACGCAAGGGGCCGGGCGGCGCTCTTTGGCGCGCGAGCTTGAACGCCGCTACGAAGCCTACAAGGCCCAGGTCGTCATGCCGTTTTTTCGGGATCATTTCGCGCGGATTGACCGGCAGGTCGTTCTGGTCGATGCGCTGGGCGCCATTGGCAAGGGACCGCAATCCGTCGATGACATGCGCGGTGCGATGGCGGACATCCTGAGCGCGTTCCGGCCCGGGCGAAACGCCTTTCTTGCGCAGCTTTTTCGGGGGCGCCGCGTCGAAAAGATCCTCTTTGCTGCAACCAAAGTTGATCATCTGCATCATCTTCAACATCCGCGACTGACCGCAATCATGGAGGCGATGACCCGCGATGCACGTGACCGGGCGGATTTTGCTGGCGCCCAAACGCGCGCGATGTCAATTGCATCGCTTCGGGCCACCACCGAGGAAATGCGGCTGCACAACGGGCAAGAGTTGCCTTGCGTTCGCGGCGTCTTGCTCGACACTGGAAAACAGGCGGCGTTTCACCCCGGCGAACTGCCCGAGGACCCTGCGCAGTTACTCACACCAGCGCGGAATGGATCAGAGACCTGGCTGGACGGAGAGTTTCAGGCCATGCGGTTCGCGCCGCAGCCGCTGGCTCTGAAACCTGGCTACGGTCCCCCGCATATCCGGCTGGATCGCGCTGCTCAGTTCTTGTTCGGTGACCGGTTGTGAGTGTCGATCTTCGCAAGGCCCGAACGACCGACGCAGGAACGATTGGTGAGATCCTGCATCGGTTTCAGATTGATACGCCGTGGATGCCCGAGCTTCACACCGGGGCCGAGACGATCGCATTTTGCGGAGACCTCATCGATCGTGGCTGGGTCACGGTCGTAGAGATCGATGGTCAGGTCCTGGGATTTCTGGCGCGAAACGAAAATGAGGTTCACTGTTTGTATCTTGCAGCAGCCGCTACCAGGCAAGGGTTGGGCAAGTTGCTCTTGGACGAGGCCAAATCTGCCAGCGCCCAATTGGGGCTCTGGACCTTTCAGGCGAACGAAGGCGCGCAGAGATTTTACCTGCGCGAAGGCTTCACAGAGGTCAAACGTACCGACGGTTCCGACAACGATGAAAACTTGCCGGACATCTATTATGTCTGGTCAAAGGAGTCTGTCGCCTGATGACCAATGGTCCGGTTCTGATTGATCTTGAAGCTGGCGAAGCCGCCCCGGCGGTTGCGGACGCCCCGCCTGTTCCCGACCTTTTGGAACCCGAACCACAAGGGCAGGCAATGCAGCGCGCTGCTCGGCTGGCCGCGCGAAAGCCAGCGCGTTTGTCGCGCTGGTTCTGGGGCCTCGCTCTGGGCGTGCTGGGGGCCGTGGTCTCGTTGGCAGCCTGGGACTTTGTGACCGGGTTGGTATTGCGAGCACCTGTGCTGGGGTGGATATTCGCTGGTTTGCTCGGGGCGTTTGTATGCGTCCTGGTCCTGATCGCAGTGCGGGAATTGGCGGCAATCGCGCGCCTGGGCCGGATCGACGGGCTGCGACAGGCGGCGACGCAAGCCATTGCCGAAGATGATTTGCAGGCGGCACGTGCCGTGACGGCAAGGCTGCAACGGCTCTACGCGGGTCGCCCCGACACACGTTGGGGCAGCGCCAGGCTGGCGGAAAAAGAAGCTGATCAGTTCGACGCTGGCGCACTGCTGACGCTGGCCGAGGCGGAATTGCTCGCGCCTCTGGACGCCGCCGCGAGCCGAGAGGTCGAAGCCGCCGCACGGCAGGTAGCCACGGTGACAGCGCTGGTTCCACTGGCGCTGGCCGATGTTGCCACGGCACTGGCGGCCAGTCTGCGCATGATCCGGCGTGTGGCAGAGATCTACGGCGGGCGCTCAGGTGTGATCGGCAGTTGGCGTCTGACCCGCGCCGTTTTCGCGCATCTTGTGGCAACCGGTGTTGTGGCGGCGGGGGACGACCTGATCGAGCCGTTGCTGGGTGGGTCGGTTTTGTCCAAACTCTCGCGCCGCTTTGGCGAGGGCCTTGTGAACGGGGCGCTCAGCGCGCGGGTCGGTGTGGCGGCGATGGAGGTCTGCAGACCTTTGCCATTTTCCGAGCCGCACCGCCCAAAGGTGCGCCAGATCGTGAAACGTGCGCTGACAGGACTATTTGCAAGATCATCGAGCTGACACAGGAGCAGATGGATGGAGCAGTTTGCCGCTGATCTCGCGACGATGGTGCGCACCCCGCTGACCGACGATCATGTCGCCGCAATGCGCCGTGTCGGAACCATCAAGACCTTGCAGCCGGGCGAGTGGGTGCAGGAACCGGGCTCTGACATCACCCATTTCTGCTACCTGCTGTCCGGCGAAGCCGAAGCGGTGCAGGGAAAGAACGGGCGCCGCTATGGTGTCGCAACCCTTGGCGCCGGACAGTTTTTCGGAGAGTTGAGCTTTCTGACCGGCGGGACAGCCTTCATTGGTGCCCGCGCGGTCGCACCGTCAGAGGTTTTGTGCGTCGAGCGCGCCATCATGCTGCAACTGATGTCCGAGAACCCCGAACTGAGTGATATCGTCATCACGGTGTTTGCGGCCCGCAGGCGGCGGATGCTTGAAGTGCAGGAAACCGGGTTGACCCTGATTGGCGGCGAACGGGACCGTGATTTGCGTCGGATCGCCAGCTTTGCGTCCCGCAATCGCATTCCTCATCGCGAATTGACGGTGGAGTCCGAAGAAGCACAGGCCTTTGCGCAGCAATGCGGGCTGCAGCCGGGCGCGCCATGTGCCGTGTTCGGCACCGACCTTGTGATCGATCCGCCCACTCCGCGTGCGGTTGCGCGCGCGATGGGGCTGGACCTGACTCTGTCTATCAAAGATGTCCATGATGTCCTGATTGTCGGCGGTGGACCAGCCGGGGTGGCCGCAGGGGTTTATGCCGGCGCCGAAGGACTGCGTGCGCTCGTGCTGGAGGACCTCGCCATCGGTGGTCAGGCCGGAACCTCCAGCCGGATCGAAAACTACATGGGGTTTCCCACGGGTATCACCGGTGGCGATCTGGTGGGGCGCGGCGAGATTCAGGCGCTCAAATTCGGGACGCGTTTTGCCACGCCGCGCAGGGCGACTGCGTTGCGGCAATGCGGTGAGAGGCTTTTTCATGTGACCCTTGGCGACGGTTCAGAAGTATCCGCGCGGGCTTTGGTCGTGGCCACCGGGGTGCAATACCGCCGATTGCCTTGGGAGGGGTTGGACCGGTTGGAAGGCGCCGGGGTTTATTACGCCGCGACCGAAGTAGAGGCGCGGTGGTGCCGCGACAGCGATGTTGCGGTCATTGGGGGCGGTAACTCAGCTGGGCAGGCGGCAATGTTTCTCGCACGGACCGCGCGTCATGTGCACGTGCTGGTGCGCGGTGAAGGTCTGGCTGCGTCCATGTCCGACTATCTGCTCTCCCGGCTGGAGGCGCATCCACGGATCACAATCCACTGCCGCACTCAGGTGACGGCTTTGCATGGAGAGGACACCCTTGAGGAGCTGACGATACATGACAGTGCCTCTGGTCATGACTGGCAGTTGCGGACAAGCGCGATGTTTGTGATGGTTGGTGCAGCCCCGAACACCGACTGGCTGTCGGGTCTGGTTGAACTCGACGGTCGGGGCTTTGTGAAGACCGGGGCACATGCCGGTACCGGTTCAAGTTATGCGACATCGCATCCCGGTATCTTTGCGGTTGGCGATGTGCGGGCCGGGTCGGTGAAACGCGTGGCAAGTGCTGTGGGAGAGGGGTCCGTCGTGATTTCAGATGTTTGGGAGTATCTGAGCGACTGAGGCCCTGATGAAAGCGGGCTATCTTGGCGAATTCGAGATCCGTTGCGGACCACTACACCAAAGGCAACCTGCTCAGCCGCATCGAAGACGGGCTGGAACAGTTGGGCCATGGCTTGCCAATCCCGCCGGACGTTCTGGCGCCGGTCGACGAGTTCCATATCGGTGGGCGCCCAGCGACAGAGGCGCTGATCGAACAACTCGACCTGTCCGAAGGTCAGAAAGTGCTCGATTTGGGATGCGGCTTGGGAGGGCCCGCGCGTTTCACGGCATCACAGCATGGTGTCGACGTCGCTGGCATCGACCTGACGCCGGAATTTGTGGAGGCCGGTCGGAGATTGAATCAGCTGACCGCGCTGGAGGGTCAGGTTGAGCTGATCGAGGGCAGCATTCTGGACCTTCCCTTTGAAGACAACCAGTTCGATGCCGCGTACATGATCCATGTGGGCATGAACATTGCGGACAAGGGAACCATCGCAAAAGAGGCGGCCCGCGTCTTGAAGCCGGGTGCAACCTTCGCTGTCTACGATGTGATGCAGGTGGGGGAGGGGGCTATGAGCTATCCCGCGCCATGGGCTGCGTCGGAAGACCAAAGTGCGCTTGCGCCGCCGGACACTTATCGCGCGGCACTCGCCGCGGAAGGGTTTTCGATCATCGCGGAGCGGAATCGCAGCGACTTTGCGCGCGCGTTCTTTGCCAGACTGGCCGCCAACGCCGCCGCCGCGGACGGTCCGCCACCTCTGAGCCTGAACGTGGTGATGGGGGCGGATGCCCCGATCAAGATCCAGAACATGGTCAGTGCCATCGGCGACGGGCGTATTGCACCGGTAGAAATCGTGGCACGCCTCGAGGTCTGAACCACGCCCCACCAACAGATCGAGTCAAGCGGAGGCCCGGTCCGCCTGTGATTTGGAGGGGTACTGGACGCCATCAGGTCGGCGTCATATAACGCGCGCATGTTCCGTTCCGGCGCGATCATTATTCGAATTATATCCCCGGCGCTCTGACCTCAGCGAGCCGCCGGGCAAAGGTGTTTGAGCATACGCACCGACCGTTTCAGTACTCCGACCACGATCATCCGAAGGACGCCGCCACATGTGCGCCGACACCACCGCATCCCGCGATTACAAAGACACCCTGAACCTGCCAAAAACCGACTTTCCGATGCGTGCGGGTCTGCCCAAGCGCGAGCCCGACTGGTTGGCGCGCTGGGAGCGGATCGGTGTCTATGACCGTCTGCGCGAACAGGCAGAGGACCGCAAGCCGTTCACGCTGCATGACGGACCACCCTATGCCAACGGGCATCTGCACATCGGCCACGCGCTGAACAAGATCCTGAAGGATATGGTCGTCCGATCTCAACAAATGATGGGGCGTGATGCACGCTATATCCCGGGTTGGGACTGCCACGGGCTTCCCATCGAATGGAAGATCGAAGAGCAATACCGCAAGAAAGGGCGGGACAAGGACGCAGTGGACGTCATTGAGTTCCGCCAGGAGTGCCGGCGCTTTGCCGCCAACTGGATCGATGTGCAACGGGAAGAATTCAAGCGTCTGGGCGTAACAGGCAACTGGGCTGACCCGTATCTGACCATGGATTTTCACGCCGAACGCGTGATCGCCGAAGAGTTCCAGACGTTCCTGATGAACGGCACGCTGTATCAGGGATCAAAGCCCGTCATGTGGTCCCCGATCGAGCAGACCGCCCTGGCCGAAGCAGAAGTTGAGTATCACGACAAGGAAAGCTTCACGATCTGGGTGAAGTTCAAGGTTTTGATCAATGAGACGACGCCGCCTGTGACGGGTGATGTCGGGCAGGTGCAAGCCTTGTCGGACCTGGATGGGGCTTTTGTCGTGATCTGGACCACAACTCCGTGGACCATCCCATCGAACAAGGCCGTCGTCTATGGTGAGGACATCTCCTACGGTTTGTATGAGGTGACCGGCGCGCCCGACGAGTGTTGGGCTGCAGTTGGGGACCGCTTCGTGGTTGCGGACAAACTGGCCGCGGACATGTTTTCGCGTGCGCGTCTGGACGACGACATGTACCGACGCCTGCGCGATGTTGATCCCTCCGATATCGCGGGGCTTCAACACCCGCTCAGCGGCGCCGAGGGGTCCGGCGGCGAATGGGACGACGTCCGTGATTTCCGCGCGGCCGCCTTCGTCAGCGATGAAGAGGGCACTGGCTTTGTGCATTGCGCGCCCAGCCACGGGATGGAGGAATTCGAGCTCTATCGCGATCTGGGAATGCTGGAGCAGGTCATCACGTACAACGTGATGGAAGATGGCCGTTTCCGCGAAGACCTGCCGTTCTTTGGCGGAACCGCGATCCTCAAACCCAATGGTAAAGAAGGCAATGCCAACAAAGCGGTCATCGACAAACTGGTTGAGGCAGGTGGCTTGCTGGCGCGCGGGAAGATCAAACACTCTTACCCGCATTCGTGGCGCTCCAAAGCGCCCGTGATCTATCGCAATACGCCGCAATGGTTTGCGGCTATCGATCGTACACTTGACGATGGCCAGGACGCCTATGGCGACACCATCCGCGAGCGTGCGCTCCGGAGCATTGACGAGTTGGTGACCTGGACCCCGAAAACCGGGCGCAACAGGTTGCATGCAATGATCGAGGCCCGGCCTGACTGGGTGCTGAGCCGACAGCGCGCCTGGGGCGTGCCGCTGACATGTTTTGTCCGCAAAGGTGCGCTGCCGACGGATCCGGATTTCCTCTTGCGGGATCAGGCGGTCAACGCCCGGATTCTGGAAGCGTTCGAAGCGGAAGGTGCCGATGCGTGGTATCAGAACGGGGCCAAGGCCCGCTTTCTCGGCAACGACTACAACGCGGATGACTACGAGCAGGTCTTCGACATTCTCGATGTTTGGTTCGATTCCGGTTCGACTCATGCATTTGTGCTGCGTGATCGTGAGGATGGGTCCGAAGATGGCATCGCGGATGTCTACCTCGAGGGCACCGATCAACACCGTGGCTGGTTCCATTCGTCGATGTTGCAGGCCTGCGGAACAATCGGGCGGGCGCCGTACCGCGCCGTCGTGACACATGCTTTCACGCTCGACGAAAAGGGCAACAAGATGTCCAAATCCTTGGGCAACACCATCCTGCCCGAGGAGGTCGTCAAACAATACGGCGCAGACATTCTGCGGCTCTGGGTGGCGCAAACGGACTACACCCACGACCATCGGATCGGGCCGGAAATCCTAAAAGGGGTCGCGGACAGCTATCGGCGGTTGCGAAACACCATGCGTTTCCTGCTGGGCTCGCTGAAGGACTTCACCGAAGCGGACCGTGTCGCTGCCGAAGATATGCCTGCGCTGGAGCGTTGGGTGCTGCACCGGCTGGCCGGGCTGGATCAAACGGTGCGCGAAGGCTACGCCAAATACGATTTCCAGGGCGTTTTCCAGGCCGTGTTCACCTTTGCCACCGTTGACCTGTCCGCGTTCTACTTCGATATCCGCAAGGATGCGCTCTATTGTGATGGAGACACCCTGCGGCGCCGTGCGGCGCGGACCGTGCTGGATTTGCTTTTTCACCGGCTGACGACATGGCTGGCGCCCGTGCTGGTATTCACCATGGAAGAAGTGTGGCTGGAACGTTTCCCGGGCGAAGACAGTTCTGTGCATCTGTTCGAATTCCCCGACACTCCGGAAGACTGGCGGGATGAGGCTCTGGCCTCGGATGTGTCTGCCATCCGTCGTGTGCGGCGTGCGGTCACCGCGGCACTCGAAGTGCAGCGACAGGACAAAGTGATCGGATCTTCGCTGGAAGCCGCGCCTGTTGTGCATATTGAGGATGCCGCCGTGCTTGACCTGATCAAGTCACAGGACATGGATGATCTGTGTATCACGTCTGGTCTCACGGTCACCGGCGACCCCGCGCCGGCAGAGGCGTTCCGGTTGCCGGAGATCGAAGGGGTCGGTGTTGTGTTCGAAAAGGCTGAGGGCAAGAAATGCCAACGGTGCTGGAAAATCCTCCCCGATGTCGGGCGACATCGGCACCCGGACGTCTGCGCCCGATGTGATGCGGCGCTGGGATAGAGCCTGAAGCTTGGACCGCCGGGATCGACCGGCGGTCTGCACCTCACTGGGCTTACACATCCACGTGACCGGCAAGGCAGTTCGCTTGATCTGAAGGCCTCAACCTATAGGTGTGAGAGTTAGCAGTTCACCTTGGGAGAGTGCAGCCAATGCTCGTTCGTCTGTTTCTGGTTTCCGGTCTGGTGATGGTCGTTGCGGCCTGCGATCCGATCACCAACTCAAACCTGACACCGGCTCAGATCGCTCAAAGAGAGGCCGACCGCGAAGCGCGAAAAGAGTTCTATCGCGGGCCGCGCGGCGGTGCGACAGGGCGCTGATCACACTCGGGAGATACCGAAACCCGCTGGGTTCGGGTTGTCATCGATCGCAGGGTCTATCAGGGTGAGAGTATGCCTACGATCACTGTGCCCACCCAATTCGGCGATCTGACACTGACGGAAACCGATGGCGCCATCACCCGTGTGACATGGGAGAGTGGTGCAAACGGAACTCCGACGGGGCTTTTGAGCGAAGCTGCCAAACAGATGCGGGCTTATGACGCCGGTGAGTTGGAGACATTCGATCTGCCTCTCAACGTTCGCGCGTCCCCATTTCAGAAATCCGTTTGCGATCAGATGCTGGCCATCCCATTTGGCGAAACCTCCACATATGGCGCCATCGCAAAAGCGTTGGAATGTTCGCCGCAAGCGGTCGGCAGCGCCTGCGGCGGCAACCCCATCCCCGTGATCATCCCTTGTCATCGTGTGCTCGGAGCAGGGGGCAAATTGACCGGTTTCTCGGGGCAGGGCGGGGTCGAGACTAAGGTCGCTCTTTTGCGTCACGAGCGGGCTGGCGGTCTTTTGATCTGACGCAGATCAAAGCTTCGAGGCTTCAGATCGAGAAGATACCCGAAGCAATCTGAAAGGAGAATTTTGATGCCTATGGACCGCGCTGCGCTCAAACAGGCCATTCAAGGCAAGATGCTGGCATTGGAAGAGGCCGAGCTGGCCACCGCCAAAGAGCATTACGAGCGGTTCCTGCACGAGGCGCAACTGGGCGACCGCGAACAACATGACAACTCGGACATCGCCGAAGCGCGCGAGAACGCAGACCTGGCGGCGGCGTTCGATCACCCGGTGCACGATCATCAGGCCAAGCTGGCCGCCATCGCGGCGCTGGATTTTTCAGAGACCGACACCGTTGGGCCCGGTGCGGTGGTGGCGTTTAACAACCGTCACTTTGTGGTTTCGGTTTCAACAACCAAATTCGATTGCGAAGGAGACACCTATATGGGGATTTCCTTGCAAAGCCCGATTTACCAGGCGATGGCCGGTCTGAAAGCGGGTGACACCTTCGATTTCAACGGGCGGACAATGACCGTTCAGGATGTGATCTGACGCTGCCGTGCGGGGATGATCTGTTGCACCATCCCTGCAAAAAGCAGGTAGAAGCTGGTCAGAACCAACCCCCAGTGCGCCCAGCTTTCGGGGTGAAAATCGACCCAGGCCGCCCAGCCCGCAAAGAACGTCCACGCGAGCGCAATGGGAAGTGTGATCCCGCGCCATCGGTCCGTCCGTACGGGATGAACGAATTTCAAAGGCAGGAACATGGCCACGGACAAGGCCATGACCACGAACAAATTGACCTGCCAACCGGGTTCAAGCGCAAACAGGACCAGCACCACCATGTTCCAGCATCCGGGAAATCCGGAGAACGAATTGTCCTTTGTTTTCATGCGGGTGTCTGCAAAGTACATTGCGCTTGCGAAGGTGATGATGATGATCATCAGCCAGCCGCTCCACCCGTCCATCAGCCCTGACTTGAAAAGCGCGAAAGCCGGGATGAACACGTAGGTGAGGTAGTCGATGATGAGATCCAGCAGGACGCCATCGAACTGCGCGGCGTACTTCTTCACGTGGTACTTGCGCGCCAATGGACCATCAATGCCGTCAACGATGAAGGCAACGACCAGCCAAAGGAACATCAGATCCCACTTCTGATCGACGGCGGCCAGCATGGCCAACATGGCAAACACTGCGCCGGTTGCGGTGAACAGATGAACGGCAAGGGCGCGGAGTTGAGGGGTCATGGTGTTCTCATGGCGCATATTGCCGCGCAGTGCAATCAAACGGCTTTTGGGTGGGCGCGGTTGTAAACTTCCATCAGGCGCGTTGTGTCGACCGCCGTGTAGGCTTGGGTGGTCGAAAGTGATGCGTGCCCCAGCAGTTCCTGAATTGCCCTCAGATCGCCCCCGGCAGCCAGCAGATGGGTGGCAAAGCTGTGCCGCAGTGCGTGCGGTGTGGCGCTGGCGGGAAGTCCCAGCTGCATGCGGGCTTGCGCCATCACTTTCTGAACGCTGCGCGGGGACAGTGCTCCGCCGCGCACGCCCCGAAACAAAGACTGGTTCGGGTCTGTTGGATAGGGACACAGCCTCACATAAGCATCAACCGCGTCCTGGGCTGCCGGCAGCACGGGCACAATGCGTTCCTTCCCACCTTTGCCGGTGATCCGCAGGACCTTGGGCAGGGGCGCGTCCCGCCCAGTCAGGCTCAGCGCCTCGGAAATCCGCAACCCGCAGCCATAGAGCAGCGTCATCACAGCGACGTCGCGCGCAGCAACCCAAGGTTTCAGGGACTGTAACTCCACGGTTTCCAGGAGAGATCGCGCCGCAGGTTTGTCCAATGGGCGAGGGAGCTTCTTCTGAAACTTCGGCGAACGTGTGGACAGAACGGCAGTTGGCTCAAACCCCTCGCGTTCGGCAAGCCAGCGATAAAACCCTTTGACGGACGACAGTTTGCGGGCCAGCGACCTTGCCCCAACTCCGTCAGAGCGCGTTGCCGCCATCCATGCCCGCATGTCACTCACGCTGACCTGCGCCAGTGTGCCAAGACCCAGCGCGCCACCGTAATGATGGGTCATGAAGCCCAAAAAGCCGCTGACGTCGGCGCGATAGGCATCGATTGTGTTTTCCGAAGCACCGTTTAGGGCGCGCAATCCTTCCAGCCAGCGCTCAAGCGCGTCACGTCCCACAGGGGAGATCAGGGTCAAGACAGCCAGTGGCGCATCGACCGTTCGAACACGCCAGCGAAAAAGGCCAGGAGATCGGTACCTTGCTGCGGAGAGAACTGGTGCGGATCCTCGGCTCCAAGAACCAGCATGCCGGGCAAGCGCCCTTCGCCGAAATCCAGTTTCAGGCACGCTTCGGACCGTATCCAGCCCGCAGACGGGCCGTAGACGAGCTCTGATGCGGCCTGTACCTGACGCAAGGTGACCTGTCGTGGATGTCCGCCGCGGCCATGAGTCAGGTAGTCCTCGATGAAACCGGGCTCTGCCACGGTCAGGACATCCCCCAGCCTTTGCACAGCAGGGTCTTCGTCGCTTTGCACGGATTCCAGAACCAGCGTGATCTGGTCGACCCGAAGGATCTCGGCCACTTCACCACCCAGATTGCGCAGAAATTCCTCGAACTCCGTCGGGTCCATCATCCGCAGAATGGCGCGCTGCACCTGATTTGTGCCGGCAAGGTTTTCGTAAGCCGCGGCAATCACGCTGCGATGCGTATCTTCCAGACGATCCAGCCGGGATTCCAGCCGTTCCATCGCGATGCCACGCAGATCGACGATGTTCCCGCCCATGGATTTTTCATTGGCGGCGATCAGCGCGTGCATCACGTCCTGATCGTCAAGAATCGCGTCGGGCTTGGAGAGGATTGCCTCTCTCACGGTGTCGTCCAGCTTCGGGCTACTGCTCATTGGTGCCTCGTTTGTCTTGGCGCGGGGTATAACATGACTTTCCCGGCCTGCCGCAGGAAAATCGTGCGGATCAGCAAATTTTCTCTTACATGTGCCGGAGTTGCGTGATCCTGTGTGTCTCGCGTGCACCATCAATGGCAGATCGACAACCGGAACGATTGTCGACCCGCATGGCCTCTACAAGACAGGGTTGTATTGTGGCGGTGCCGCCGTTCAGAGGATCTTCTGTCCCGTCTTTGCCCAGTCCGCCAGAAAGGCTTCGAGGCCCTTATCCGTCAACGGATGGCTGACCAGTTTCCGAATGACTTCGGGTGGTGCGGTGATGACGTCCGCGCCAATTCGGGCGCTGTCGAGCACATGGTTCACCGAACGGATCGACGCCGCGAGGATTTGGGTGTCGAAACCGTAGTTGTCGTAAATGAGCCGAATGTCGGAGATCAGGTCCATCCCATCGAGATTGATGTCGTCCAGCCGGCCGATGAAGGGTGAGATGAAAGTGGCCCCGGCCTTGGCGGCCAGCAGCGCCTGATTTGCCGAGAAACAAAGGGTGACGTTCACCATGCGTCCTTCGTCTGTCAGCGTTTTGCATGCCGTCAGGCCCGCCCAGGTCAGGGGCACTTTGACTGCAATATTGTCCGCAATCTTGGCCAGCTTGCGTCCCTCGGCAATCATGGCGTCTGCCTCGGTTGCAACCACTTCGGCGCTCACCGGCCCGTCGACCAGATCACAGATCTCTTTGGTGACCTCTTCGATATCGCGGCCCGACTTCAGGATCAGTGACGGGTTGGTGGTCACGCCATCGACCATCCCAAGCGCGTTCAACTCAGCGATGGCGTCGATTTCGGCGGTGTCTACAAAGAATTTCATGCGGCATTGTCCTTTGGTGGGGGTTGGCCTTCGGTTGGCTTGGCTTTACCCCATAGCCTACCGCGCGAAAACCCCCGCGAGCTGGGTTTGTGTTAGCGGAAACACTTTTTGGAGGTTGCGTGCAGGTCCCGGGTTTCTTTGACGAAGGTGCGTTGGTGGCGGTCCTGACCACGCAGCCGCTGGACCGGGCGTTGGATTATCGCGCGCCAGCAGGGGGTTGCCATCTTGGCGCCTATGTCGAGGTCCCTCTGGGCCCGCGGAAGGTGATCGGCGTCATCTGGGGGGCGGGCAAGGGTGACTACGATCTGTCCAAGATCCGATCCGTAATCCGCACTCTCGACGTGCCACCGATGCGGGACGAGATGCGAAGTTTTCTGGAGCGCGCATCCGAATACACAATGACGCCGATGCCGGCCATGTTGCGGCTGGCGACCCGTGCGCCGGGCCTGGGCGATCCGCCATCTATGCGCAAGATCTACCGCCTCGGCACCGGGCAGGTGGAGCGCAAAACGGAGGCCCGGACGCGCGTGTTGGATGTTTTGCGGGACTATGGGGGCCTGGCGTTCACACTCAAGGAGTTGGCAGAACAGGCTGGTGTCACCTCGTCTGTGGTCAAGGGCTTGGTCAAGTCGGGCGCAGTTGTCGAAGAGGACAGCCCCCGCGATCTGCCGTTCCCGCCAATGGATCCTACGCGGGCATCCAAAACCTTGACAGAAGATCAAGCCGTCGCAGCCGCTGCATTGCGCGCAGGGCTGAAGCAGGACAACTATGCGACCACGCTGCTGAAGGGCGTGACGGGTTCGGGCAAGACCGAAGTTTACCTTGAGGCGGTGGCAGAGTGCCTGCGGCAAGGACGACAATCCTTGGTGTTGTTGCCGGAGATTGCGCTGACATCGGAGTTCCTGACGCGGGTTGAGGCGCGCTTCGGCGCGCGTCCAGCTGAATGGCATTCCGGCGCCACGATGACAGAACGCAGACGGATCTGGCGAATGGTGGCCGAAGGTCAGGCGCAGTTCGTCGTGGGTGCGCGCTCAGCCCTCTTCCTCCCGTTTCAGGACCTGGGGCTCATCGTGGTCGATGAAGAGCATGACACATCCTACAAGCAGGAAGATGGCGTGCTGTATAATGCACGCGATATGGCTGTTCTGCGCGCGGCCATATGCGGGGCACAGGTCGTTCTGGCCTCCGCCACACCTTCTTTGGAAAGCTGGACCAATGCCGAGGCCGGAAAATACAGGCGACTGGAATTGACCAGCCGGTTTGGCGCGGCTGTGCTTCCGGAAATGCGCACCATCGATATGCGGACCGAGGCCATGCAGGCCGGCACCTGGGTTTCTCCCACCTTGCGGGCCGCCGTCGCGCAGCGGCTGGTGGAAGGGGAGCAGTCGCTCTTGTTTCTGAACCGGCGCGGATACGCACCGGTGACCATCTGTCGGGCCTGCGGCCATCAGATCGGATGTGATCACTGTGATGCCCGGATGGTCGAGCACCGTTTCCTCAAGCGTCTGATGTGCCATCAGTGCGGCGAAACGAAACCTATGCCTCAGGTCTGCCCATCCTGCGGCGCCGAGGACCGCCTTGCGCCGGTAGGTCCCGGTGTCGAGCGATTGAGCGAAGAGGTGATTGCCGCTTTCCCGGAGGCCCGGGTTGCGGTGCTGAGCTCCGATCTCTTCGGTAGCGCCCGCGCGCTGAAAACCGCGGTTGAAACCATCGCAGACGGGGGCGCCGACATCATTATTGGCACCCAGCTTGTGGCCAAGGGTCATAACTTTCCGCTCTTGACCCTTGTCGGGGTGATCGACGCGGATCTGGGTTTACAGGGCTCGGATTTGCGCGCCGCTGAACGCACGTTTCAACTGATGCGTCAGGTGGCGGGTCGGGCCGGGCGTGCAGAACGTCCGGGCACAGCCCTTTTGCAAACCTATCAACCCGAGCATCCGGTGATCCGTGCGATCCTGTCAGGTGACGAAGACGGGTTCTGGCGCGCTGAGGCCTCAGAACGCGAAGCGGCCGGCGTGCCGCCCTTTGGGCGAATGGCTGGCGTAATCTTGAGCGGCTCGGACGTCGGCGCAGTCTTCGATTTGGGCAATCATCTGGCGCGGCGTGATCAACCGTTGCGCCAGATCGGGGCACAGGTCTTTGGTCCGGCTCCGGCGCCCATTGCGCGCATTCGGGGTCGGCACAGGGTGCGCTTGCTGGTCAAAGCGGCCAAGGGTGCAATGCTTCAGGACGCGCTGGCACGCTGGATCGCCCCGATCAAGCTGAAAGGAGATCTGCGTTTGAACATCGATATCGACCCTCAAAGCTTTTACTAGAGGCGATCTTGTAGACGAAGTAATGCGCCCGGCAGAGCGCTTGAGACAAGGAACTGCATAAGGCGTTTGGAGGAAGCCGAATGACAAAGATTGCGATCGCGGGGGCCGGGAGCATCGGGTGTTTTGTCGGTGGGCTTCTGGCGGCGGGTGGGCATGACGTGACGCTGTTGGGCCGATCCCGCCTGTTGACTGACATCGAGTCCAACGGCTTGAGCCTGACGGATTTCTCTGGCCTCGCGGAACACGTGCCTGCGACCCAGCTAAAACTGACCACCGATCCGAAGGAACTTGGACAGGCCGACATCGTTCTGGTTTGCGTAAAGACCGCGGGCACAGCGGAGATTGCGGGCCAGATCGAGGATCACGCGCCTGCGAATGCACCCATCATCAGCCTTCAAAACGGTCTTGAAGCGGCTGAAACGCTGCGCGCGCTGTTGCGGGCACGCCCGGTTCGGGCGGGTATGGTGCCGTTTAACGTGGTGCCCAAGGGCGCGGGTGCCTATCACCGGGCGTCCAGCGGTGAGATTGTGATTGAAAGTGGATCGGGAAACTTGGGGCAAACACTGTCCGTGCCCGGATTGCCCGTGATCGAGTCCGACGACATCGCGGCCGTCCAGTGGGGTAAGCTGCTGTTCAATCTCAACAACGCGCCCAATGCATTGTCCGGTCTCACTGTGCAAGAAATGTTGTTGCAGCGCGATTGGCGACGTCTGATGGCCGATCAGATGGCAGAAGCGCTGCGTGTCCTGAAGTCCGCTGGCATCGCCGCCAGGCCGCCGTCTCCGGTGCCGGCGCCAGTCATCCCCTGGATCCTGCGATTGCCAACCGGCGCCTTCCGGAGGATCGCGGCGCAAATGCTGACCATTGATCCGAGCGCGCGGGCGTCGATGTCATACGACCTGATGCAGGGACGCGCGACAGAGATCGGTGCGTTGCAGGGGCGTTTGATCGGCATCGGAAAGGCCCAAGGCGTGGACACGCCGGTTCTCAGTGCGGTTGCAGCGCGGATTGCCGAGGCTGAGGCGGCGGGAGAAGGTCTGCCCGGACTTACCCCCGCGCAGGTGCGGGGCTGACCGCTTGCGTCCCGTCCCACGCCGGTTAGGCTGAGCCAACGAAAGCAGACGCCAGGAATACCAAATGAGCAGTGCCGATATCGGGGTCTACGGTCTGGGGACCATGGGAAGTGCGCTGGCGCTGAACTTTGCGGAAAAAGGGTTCACCGTAGCCGTCACCAATCGGGAAACCCCTTGGATCAAACGCTTTGTCGAAGAGTCCGGTGCCTTGGCGGGGCAGTTTGTGCCTTCTGATACGGTTGAAGAGTTTGTCGGATCGTTGAAGCGGCCGCGGATCATGCTGTTCATGATTCCGTCCGGCCCGCCGATGGATGACATGATCGCACGCCTGCGCTCTATGCTGGAAGAGGGTGACACCCTGATTGATGGAGGGAATGCGGACTCCAACGACACGCGGCGGCGATCTAGCGATCTTTCGGGCACCGGACTGCATTATGTCGGGATGGGCGTGTCAGGCGGCGCCGAGGGCGCCCGGCACGGGCCATCGATGATGGTGGGAGGCACCGATCACAGCTGGCAGCACATGAGGCCGATGGCAGAGGCGATCGCCGCACGTTACCAGGGCGATCCGTGTGTGGCGCATGTGGGTCCCGATGGTGCCGGCCACTTCGTGAAAACGGTCCACAACGGGATCGAATACGCCGATATGCAGATGATCGCAGAGGTCTATGGGCTGCTTCGGGATGGTGCTGGGTGGGAAGCGGACCGCATTGCCGAGCTGTTCGCGGAATGGTCGACGGGACCTTTGGCATCCTTTCTGGTCGATGTGACCGCGCAAGCCCTGCAGGCGGTTGACACTCAAACCGGTCTGCCCATGGTCGATGTGATCCTTGATCGTGCCGGGCAGAAAGGCACCGGGCGCTGGACCGTTATCGAAGCTTTGAAACTCGGCCAGTCGGCCAGCACAATCGAAGCGGCAGTTGGCGCGCGGGCCTGGTCTGCGGAAAAGGACGTCCGGGTTGTCGCCGCGGACCGCTTGGTTGGGGCAACCCGGGCTTGGACGATGCCCGAAACCTCCGTATTGATGCGGGCCTTGCTCGCCGGGCGGATTCTTTCCCATGCACAGGGTTTCCGCATTATGGATCAGGCGTCCGACGCCTTTGACTGGCAGATGAACCTGGCCCGGATTGCCGAGATTTGGCGCGCGGGATGCATCATTCGCTCAGACCTTTTGAATGACATTGCAGCGGTCTATCGCCATGCGCCGCCGCCCGAAGGACATCTGGTTCTGGCCCCGACATTCCGGGCAATGCTGGCAGAAAACATCGGTGCCTTGCGGCAGGTCGTCGCCGGCGCTCTTGAGCGCGGGCTGCCAGTGCCGTCGCTGGCGGCTGGGCTGGGCTGGTATGACAGTCTGCGACAGGCCCGCGGCAGCACCAACCTGATACAAGCGCAGCGTGACATATTCGGGGCACATGGGTTTGCCCGGCTGGACAAGGACGGCATGTTTCACGGTGACTGGTGAGACTGTCAGCATTTCCTAGCAGTGCGGTTCCAATCACGGGTGCCGGGGCGCATCGTCGGATCGGTTAGCCACGGGGTTTTGCGCGTAGTGTTGGGTCAGCCTGTGTCGGATCCTCGGGCCAAGGGTGCTTGGGGTAGCGGGCCCGCATGTCTTTGCGCACATCGGCATAAGACCCAGCCCAAAAACCCGGCAAATCCTGCGTGACCTGCACGGGCCGTTGTGCAGGTGAGAGCAGCGTGATCTTGATTGGGGTACCACCGCTGCGCGGATGTGTCCGCACGCCAAAAAGCTCCTGCAGGCGCACTGCGATTTCCGGCCCGGTATCCCCATACGTGATGGGCACTTTGCGTCCCAAGGGCGTGGTGAAATGACCGGGTGCTTCGCGGTCGAGCAATTGTCGCTGTTCCCAATTCAGCATGCTCTCCAACGCGGGCATCAGATCGAAACGTTTCCAGTCCTCGGCGCTCCGAACCCCGCCGATCATCGGTAAAAGCCAGTCCTCGAGGGTATCCACGAGAGCGGGCAGGGACATAGCGGGCAAGGCATGACCTTCTGCGCGCACCAGTTCCACCCGTGCGGCCAGCCGCGCCGCTGCGCCGGTCAGATGAACCCCTAGCTCGCGGACACCGTCCATCATGGCCCGCGCGACCGCGTCGGCTGGGGCGTCTTTCCACAGCTGGTCTTCCAGAACGATGGCCCCCAGACGTTCCTGCTTCCGGGCAACAACCCGGCGCTCGCGGCGCGACCATTCGCACGTGTTGTGCCACGCGATCTGGTCGGCGAACTGCGCACGAATCTCTGCCAACCCGATCTGAATGGCCTGCCGGGTCTGCGCCTCACGCGGGTTTCCGTCGAGATCCGTGGCCACGAGAAACGGTGCCGCGCCCAAGGCATCATCGGCGCGAAGGACCGCGCCTTTTCCTCCCGACATCACGTAACGCGGCGCATCTCCCTTGCGGCGCTGCGCAATGCGGTCTGGATAGGCCAGCGCGGCCATGACCGCGATTGACGGGGCAGGTTTCTCCTGCGCTTGCCGTTCCAACCGTTTGGTTTCCTGTCGAATACGCTCAAGCGCTGGCTGGTTGACTTCGTAGGGGCGGGTCCTGCGAAAGGTTTGGGGGTCCTTCAGAACGGAGAGCCTGAGCGCCAGGTCCACCGGCGCACGCCGCAAGGGATCGCGATCCGCCATAATTGCTGCCAGCGGGGCGGCCGATTTCCCCGCCATCTGAAGCATATGTCCCAGGCGCGGGTGCAGCGGCAGTTTTGCGAGGACGCGCCCATGCGCAGTGATCCGGTCCTGCGCATCGAGCGCGCCCAAATCCCTGAGGAGCGCGCGTGCTTCGGCAAGTGCGGCGGCCGGAGGGGGGGTCAGAAAGGCTAGGTCTTCCGGCGCCGCGCCCCACAGTGACAGCTCCAGCGCCAGCGCCGACAAGTCGACCGCTTCGATCTCGGCGGGGGGAAAGCTTCGGAGTGCGCCTTCTTCGCCTTTGGTCCAGAGCCGGTAGCAAACGCCCGGCGCGACACGGCCTGCGCGCCCTTGTCTTTGCGTGGCTTCGGCCCGAGTCACACGTTCGGTCATCAGGCGCGACATACCGGAGCCCGGATCAAAACGGTTGCGGCGGGCAAGACCCATGTCCACAACCACGCGGACGTCCGGAATTGTGAGCGACGTTTCCGCAATCGACGTGGCCAGAACCACTTTGCGTGCACCTTTGGCGACGCTCAGGGCTGCGCGCTGTTTCTCAATCGGGAGTGCCCCGTAGAGCGGGCGGAGTTCACACCGTTCTGGAAGGCGACGCTCCAGTACCGACTGCGCTTTTCGGATTTCTCCCTCCCCGGGAAGGAAGACCAGCAGCGCCCCCTGCGACGCGCGAGTTTCGGTTTCAGCCTCAATGACAAGATCGCACAAGGCGTCGATCTGCCGTTTGCCAGTTGCCAATGGTCGATCCAGCCAGCGCGTCTCTACGGGAAAGCTGCGGCCTTCCGAAGTGAGGATCGGGGCTTGCATCAGGGCTGCGACCGGCTCCGCGTCCAACGTCGCGGACATGACCAGCAATTGAAGATCATCCCGCAACGCGCCCGCGACCTCAAGGCACAGGGCCAGACCGAAATCGGCGTTCAGAGATCGTTCGTGAAACTCGTCGAATATGACGATCGAGACACCGGGCAGATCCGGGTCCGATTGCAGCATCCGGGTCAGAATCCCCTCGGTCACAATCTCGATGCGCGTACCTTTTGAAACCTGCGTGTCACCTCTGATGCGATATCCAATGGTTTGCCCCACCTTTTCGCCGCGTTCGGAGGCCATGCGTTCCGCGGCGGCGCGCGCGGCAAGTCGTCGGGGCTCCAACATAACAATGCGCCCCTCAGACCCTGCCAGACTGGCGTCCAGCAACGCGACCGGCACACGGGTTGTCTTACCCGCCCCCGGAGGGGCCTGCAGCACGGCGCGGCCATTGGTGCGCAACGCATCGACCAAATCAGGCAAGACGTCATCAATGGGAAGCGAAGCGCGCATGACGCCCGTTATCGGCCAAGGTGCGGCAGAGGTCTAGCGGCGGGTGAGCGTCACCGGACCGTAGGTTGAGCCAAATCGCACCGATTGCAGTTCAGCCAAATCGCCGCGAGTGCGATAGTTCAGCGCGATGCGAACCTCACGTCCGGCTTTCAGCTGATCGGCGGTGTAACCGGCGAGCCTGCGGAACGTGGCGGTGCACTCGACCAGGCCACCCACGCGCCGGTTCAACTCCAAGACAATCTGGGTCCGGCGCACACCATCAAACATCGTTTGGTTCAAGGTGCAGACGCCGTCGCCGCTCTGGTCCCGCATTACCAGGAACAGCGCTGAAAGCGGATCGACCGTATCGCGTTGCGAGCCGGGATCAAGAACAGGACTGTTGTCGTTGCCCAGCTTTTCGCCTGTCAAAACAGGAACGCCACGGACGTAGTCCAACCGCGCCGAAACCGCACGGCGGCCAGCCACAATATCTTCGGTGTATTGTCGGGGACGCAAGCGCCCTTGGTCTCGACGGCCCGTGGCCTTCATTGTGAATCTGAGATTGCGCAGTGTCCCGACTATCCCGGTTGTATCGAACTGCGCGGCGGCTGTGTATCGGCGCTGATCCATTGCGCCGACCAGTTGAAACACGCCAATTTTTGCGCCCAGGACAGCCACGTCGAACTGTGCCTGAGTCGTCTCTTGCGCGCTTGCTGCGCTGACGGTTGCCAACCAGAACATCAGTCCAGCGATGCGCATCTGTCGGACCTCCAAGGCCGGTCTGGACAATGACCCGGCTCTCCCGTCATGTAAGCTGTCAAAGCGGCAGGACGAGCGAAATGAACATATCCGAGTTGGCCCAACAGGTTTGTGATGGCGACCGCAGGGCGCTGGCGCGCGCGATCACGCTTGTCGAAAGTCGCCGCGATGACCACCGCGTTGCGGCGATGGAACTGCTGGAAACGGTTCAGCGGGCCAATCGTCAGGGTGTGCGCATCGGTTTGTCGGGCACACCGGGCGTGGGCAAATCGACCTTTATCGAGGCGTTTGGGATGATGCTCATCGGGCAAGGCTTGCGGGTTGCCGTGCTGGCGGTCGATCCTTCGTCCGCGCGCTCTGGCGGGTCGATTCTGGGCGACAAAACCCGCATGGACCAGCTGAGCCGCGCGCCGGGCGCCTTCATTCGTCCCTCACCCAGTCAGACGCATCTGGGAGGCGTTGCCCGCCGGACGCGCGAAGCGGTGGCACTTTGCGAAGCCGCAGGGTTCGACATCGTGTTGATCGAAACAGTGGGCGTTGGGCAATCCGAAACGGTGGTTGCCGAAATGTCGGACCTGTTTCTGCTGCTGCTGGCACCGGCCGGTGGCGACGAGTTGCAGGGCGTGAAACGCGGCATCATGGAGATGGCCGACCTGATTCTGGTCAACAAGGCGGACGGTGACCTGAAACCGGCCGCGACCCGCACCTGTGCGGACTATTCCGGCGCTCTGCGACTTTTGCGCAAACGTCCACAGGATCCTGAGGGGTTTCCCAAGGCCATGATGGTCTCTGCCCTGACTGACGGTGGGCTTGAGGAGGCCTGGTCGGAAATGCAGGGGCTCATCCGTTGGCGCAAGTCGGAAAGTCACTGGGCAAGTCGCCGGGCCGATCAGGCGCGGTACTGGTTTGCCCAGGATGTGCGGCACGCGCTTCTTTCCCGTTTGGAAACTTCCGCCGCGCGCAACGAAATGGATGCTCTGGCTGAGCGTGTCGCGGTCGGTAGCCTGTCTCCTGCTGTTGCAGCCGCGCGCATGGTGGCGTGGCTCGATGACGACTAGCCTGAGCGCTCAGGCCGCTGTCAGCGACAGGATATGCCCCTCGGCCGGGTTGATTTTGCCCGACAGCATTGCGCGATAGGTGGCCAGCGCCGCATCTGGTCCCGAAGCGCTGACTTCGGTGATCCATGGCTGCGCAGCTTTGGTAAATCCCGCCCAGGCGCTGCCAAGACGGCCCTGGAACTCGGCTTGCCCCAGCGCGGCAATCCGCTCCTGCGCATAGGTCGGGGCAAAAAAGAACTCCGGATTGGGTCCGGGCAAATTGTCCATACGAAGCGCCGTGGCCTGCCAATGTGTTAGACCAACGCGGCAACTGTTTTTGAGCGCATCACCGTAGTGGGTATGAATCTGGCGCAAGAGATCGGCGTTCCCTGCCATGTCGACAAAGGCGGCCGGGCCTTCGGGCAGTGACGACAAATCGTCGTAGGTCACCACCTGGTCGTAGATGCCCAATCCCTCGGTGAAGCTGCGGTTTCCTGGGCTGGTCAGGCCGACGACTTGCACAGGGTGGCCCGGCGTGCGGGACAACAACCAACCCAGACCGATTGCGGTCTTGCTCGACGCGCTGGACAATATGACAGATGTCGCGCCGAATGCGTTGTTTTGCGTGTGAAAGTCTTCCAACAGGAACGACGTGGTGAAGAGTGGCCGGAACAGGCTGATGATCCCTTCCAGGTCCGGCGCGTATGCGGGGTCAGCATCCACCCGGGCATAGTGATTGTAGATGGCCGACATCGGTTGCCGATGCGCGGTCATATCCGTGAAACCAAACTTGTTGATCTGACCCGGCTCGATCATCAGATGACTGGACATGGGCAGGTAGCCATAGACGCGCGTTCCGGCTTCGATTTCTGGCACAGCAGACGCAATGACTTCTGCGAAACCCCAGACCGGGATGCGGCCCCAACCTTCGCGGGAGGCCGGAAAGAACTCCCAGTACTTCAGGGTTTCTCCCGCCACGCCGTAGGTGATGTTGTTCGCTGTCAGGGCAAAGCGGTCGATGCGCAGCAGACATTGCCCCGCCTGAGGCGTATCGGAGGTGTCGCTTGGCACCACCTCTGCCTCGCCGAGGTTAGAACGGTTGATGATTAGATCCTGACCAATGGCCGCCATGACGCCCTCCTGTATTGTCCGGGAAGCGTGGCACCCTTGTTGGCGCAGCGCAAGGAGCGGACCCGCTTTGAGAGGTCTGGCCGAGGGGGTAACGTTTGGTCACACGCCGTCGGGTTCCGCGGCGGTGTCGTCTGATGCAGTGCCGGTTCTCTCCGGTGGTACGCGAGTGTCAGATGCGCGTGCGTTCATCGACGCGGCGTTTCACGTTTTTCAGCCGCAACGCCACAGAGATCAGTACAGCCGCCACTATAAAGGCCGCAATTGCGATGAGCCAGCCGATGGCGACGACGCCTGTGCCAGGCCAGAAAAGCAGGACCAGACCCGCGATCGCTCCCAGACCTCCAAGAGTCAGCGCCGTGCCACGCTCCGGATCGTCGCTGTCCATCGACCATCCGTTCCACAGGTATCCTGCGCCGGAAATCAGGGCCCAGATGCCCAGAAGCACGAAAGCGAGGCGGATCGACGTTTCGGGCAGCAACAACAGGATCACGCCCAAAACCAGCGTGATGACACCCTGTGCGGTGCCGGAACGGCCCATGTCGAGCTGCCGAAAGCTGAACACGACGGCCAGTCCATCGATGATCAGGAACAGCCCGGCGATGCGCAACAGCCATGAGATGCTGGTGGTGGGCCAGAAGAGTGCCAGACACCCAAGCAACAGCGCGAGTAAGCCGCGCAGCATAAAGGCCCACCAGACATCGCCCAGGCGATCGCTGACAAGTGATTTGGCGTCTTGAAGGCGGGCCTGGGCGTCAGGTGGCAACTGAGACATGGTGAATTTCCTGTTTAGTTTGTCCGAAGCGTATGCGATTTCGACCTCTGATGCATCCCACGGGCTGCACATCTTGAAACCGATCTGGCCCACCGGCGCCACCGGACCATCGAACCTGCTTGACCCGTCCAGCGATTCCCCCTAAAGCCAGCGCACCAGTTTTCGGGCGCTGCCATTGGCCGCGCCCTTCATGATTTGGCGCAGGCGTCCGGCCCGTGCCGATACAGAGACGAAGGATGAATCCATGTCGCGCCGCTGCGAACTGACCGGGAAAGGCCCGATGTCTGGCAACAATGTCAGCCATGCCAACAACAAGACCAAGCGCCGGTTTCTGCCGAACCTGAACGATGTGACCCTGCAATCCGAAGCCCTGGGGCGCGGCATAAAGCTGCGGATCTCGGCGGCGGCTCTGCGGTCGGTGGATCATCGGGGTGGGCTCGACGCCTACCTTGCGAAAGCCAAGGATAACGAACTGTCGGCCAACGCGCTGAAAATAAAGAAAGAAATCGCAAAGGCGCAGGCTTCGGCCTAATCCCTTTCGCGAGAGTGATTTGAGAGCCCCGTGCGGATCGCACGGGGCTCTTTTGCGCTTGTAGGGGCAGGTCGGGGATGCCTATATCCGGTGTCATGACCACCCTGCGATCCTGTCTGGCCCTGCTGCTGACATTCGTCATGCTTCTGACCGCTCAGGGCATGGTCGACGCCCGCGGGGACACTGGCGCCGTGGGGCATATGGTGATCTGCACCGGAACCGGTCCGGTTGTGATCTATGTCGACGACGAAGGAAATCCGACGGAGGCGCCGCGCTATTGTCCCGATGCGCTGTCGGTGTTGCTCAGCCCGATTGTTCTGGCTGGTCACAATCCCCCTGCGCCAGATCAGGTTCAGACGCTCCGGTTCGTACATCACAGCACATCAGTAGAGCGACAGACCGGTTGGTTTCCTCAGGCGCGTGGACCGCCCACGGCGATTTGATCCGTAGACCCGATACCCACAGACACTTTTGAAATGATGGAGACTGAGATGTCTTTCAAATCCGTTGCCGCGGCTTGCGCGGTATTCCTTTTGACCGGTCCTGTTCTGGCCGAAGGGGCCAAAATTCAGGTCCAGGACCCTTATGCGCGGGCGTCGAACACAATGGCGGGCGCCGCCTTCATGGTTCTCGAAAACACTGGGGACGAAGATGATCGGCTGATATCCGTCGAGTCGGACGTCTCGAAACGTATCGAACTGCACACGCACAAAGAAAATTCCGACGGCGTGATGCAGATGATCCATGTCGAAGAGGGATTTGTTATCCCGGCCGGGGGCTCGCATAGCCTGAAACGTGGTGGCGACCACGTCATGTTCATGGGATTGAATGATCCGATGGAGCACGGTGAAACCGTGACTGTAACGCTGGTCTTCGAAAAGGCAGGCCCCATCACCGTAGAGATACCGGTTGATCTGGAGCGCAAGCCGGCTCATGGCGGACACGGCTCCGGCGGCTGATCAACAAAGGGCCGGGCGCCATGCCCGGCCCTATTTGTTGCGCGAAAGCAGGTCTTCGACCCAGGCCGGGACGGCTTCGGTTGCTGCGCCTTGGCGGCATTCGTCGAAATCCGATGTCACCGCGGACGGCTCAAGGTTGATCTCGACGGTGTGTGCGCCTGCACTCGCCGCTTCCTGAACAAAGGCGGCTGCGGGGTAGACCTGACCAGAGGTACCGATGGCTGCAAAGAGGTCGGCCTGCGCCAGAGCCGTGTAGATCCGGTCCATGTGATAGGGCATCTCGCCAAACCATACCACATCAGGGCGCCCATGCGGACCTTGGCATGCGGGACAGGATTCGTCCGGGGCCATCTCTGCTGGCGCACGCCAGCGATGACCGCACGCGGCGCAGAGCGCACCCGCCAGTTCGCCATGCATGTGGATGACTTGCGGGGATCCGCCTTTTTCGTGCAAGTCGTCGACGTTCTGGGTCACCAATGTGACGTCGCCAGACCAGTCGCGCTGCAGGCGGGCCAGAGCCTTGTGGGCCGCGTTGGGCTTTGCTGCGGCGGCACCAACCCGGCGGGCATTGTAAAATCCCTGCACCAGCAACGGGTCGCGTGCAAACCCTTCCGGCGTGGCAACGTCCTCGATGCGATGCTGGGACCAAAGTCCGCCTTCGTCGCGGAATGTGCCCAGACCGCTTTCAGCAGAAATCCCCGCGCCGGTCAGTATGACAATACGTGTCACGAACACCTCCGTCTGCAACAATTCGCGTGGGCTGCTGAAGGCGCGGCCCGGGTCAGACCTAGCGACTGATAGGTCCGGGTGTCCAACCCAAATCCGTCCGAATACGTCTGATCACTTTCGTTCGCAGGCAAGCCAGAGACATCTGGACTTTAAGGAAATCCAAAACTGCCTTCGGCTGTTCCAAAATCCCGGACCTTCACACTTGCCCGATGCCGGGGCGGGCGCTTTCTGAACGTCAGTGCCCCGAGCCAAGGACCACGTCCATGCCCGTTTTGATCGCTGAAGTGTCTGACGTTGCCGCCAGCCGCGCGCGTGCATTGCGGCATTCAGGCCTCGATCACACGCAACTGGCCCGACAACCAAGGCAGATGCGCCGTGGCCGGCTCGATCATCTGGGTCTGGACCAGATGGCGCATGGTCTGGGCAACATCGCGCGGCACCCGATCTGCCCAATCCGATCCGGCAAACAGGGAAATCGTGCGCGAGAAGGCGGCAAACGGCAGAGGATAGGCCGAAATCTTGTCGTGGAACCGCGCCGCACGCATGTATCCCAGAGGCGTCGTCACCGCCCAGCCAATTCTGCGCGCCACCATGGCCATGAGCGCCAGATGGCTGCCGATTTCAAACCGTTCTTCGAAGGCCAGTTTCTGGCGGGCCAGATGGGCCTCGATCTGACGGCTGATCAGTTGTTCACGCTCGTAGCGCAGCAGCGGAAGATCCTGCAGCTGAGACATGATCTGTTTGGGCTGCGTGACAATGCCCTGGGGCGCGACCAGAATGAACGGGTCCTTTACCAGCGGGTACTCCACCACACCCTCGCGCAGCTGACCCGTGCTTGCCGCAACCGCGATGTGCAGTTCACGTGCCGCCATGGCATCGCTGATCTCATGGCTTGGCGCGGTGATCAGTTTGAAGCGACACTTGGTCAGACTGTCAGCCAGCACGGTCACCAGGCGCGGCGTCAGATCGTTGTCAAAGTCATCAATCAAACCGATGCTGAGCGTGCTCAGATGAGTCAGATCCATCACGGTCAATTCGCTCTGTGCCAACCGCAGTTCGGACAAGACCGCTTCGGTGCGGGACAGAAAGCTGCGCCCGGCCGGGGTCAGGCGCATGGGCCGGCGCCCGTGATCGACCAGATCAACGCCGAGCGCCCGCTCAAGGTTGCGCAATTGCTTGCTGACAGCGGGTTGACTGAGCCCGGTGGCGTCCGCTGCCTGCGCGACCGAGCCGCTGGCCGCAAGTGCCTCGAATACCTCCAGACCCCGCAGGGTCACCCCCTTCATCAACATTGTCCGGCTTCCTACAGTTTCACCTTTTCTGAAACTATTGTGGGCGGCTGGTCAAGGTCGAGCACCGGAAAGGACGTCACATGGTCGTTGAAATCTTGAAATCCGCGCCGGGCCTGCCACCCGAATCCTCGACGGAAACAGTGGACGTTGTGAGAGCCATGCTGAGTCGCATTCACGAGGAAGGCGCAGCGGCCGTTTCAGAATACTCTGCGACTCTGGACGGTTGGGACGGGGAGGTTGTTGTCAGCGACGCCGAGATCGCATCCGCCGAGGCGAGCCTGCCTGATACACTGAAACGGGACATTCGGTACGCCCATGATAACATACTGCGATTTGCGAAAGCACAACGTGCCAGCATTCACGACTTTGAAATAGAACTCAGACCCGGTCTGTTTGCAGGGCAGCGTTTGATCCCGCTGAACGCCGCAGGCTGTTACGTGCCCGGCGGGCGCTATTCGCATATCGCATCGGCCTTGATGACGATCACGACGGCGCGTGCAGCAGGAGTGCCGTATGTCACCGCCTGTTCGCCTCCGAGACCCGGGCAGGGCATCCCTCCCGCGATCCTGTTCGCAATGTCGCTGGCTGGGGCTGATCGGATTCTGAACCTGGGAGGCGTGCAGGGCGTCGCAGCAATGGCCCACGGCCTGTTTGGTGCCAAACCCGCCGATATCCTCGCGGGCCCGGGCAACCAGTTTGTGGCCGAAGCCAAGCGGCAACTCTTTGGCCCGGTGGGTATCGATATGGTGGCGGGTCCGACGGATGTTCTGATCGTCGCGGACAGTACGGCCGATCCGCTGACGGTGGCCTGGGATCTGGTTGGTCAGGCCGAACATGGGTTCAACTCCCCGGCGTGGCTTGTCACCGATACCCGCGCGCTTGCCGAAGCGGTTCTGTCCTTGATCCCGGGCTGTGTGGCCGAACTTCCGGAACCAAACAGGACCAGTGCAGAGGAGGCCTGGGCGGCGCTGGGCGAAGTGATTTTGTGTTCGACCCGGGAAGAGCTTGCACAGACGGCAGACACCTACGCGCCAGAGCATCTGCATGTGCAATGCGCTGATCTGGACTGGTGGAAAGGCCGCCTGACCGCGTACGGATCGCTCTTTCTGGGTGAGCGTACAACAGTGGCGTTTGGTGACAAGGCGTCTGGCCCCAACCATGTGCTCCCAACGTCGCGGGCGGCGCGTTACACGGGCGGATTGAGCGTGCACAAGTTTCTCAAGACGGTGACTTGGCAGACGGTCAACGACACTGCCCTCCCGGATCTGGCGCGGGCCACGGCGAGCATCTCCCGCGCAGAAGGGATGGAAGGCCACGCCCGCACGGCAGATATCCGCCTTGCCTCCCTCGCGGCGTCGCGTGATCAACAGGTTGCCCAAAGCGGGTGATCTTGTTGTCTGCGCTCAGCAATAACGGGGGCGTGAAGGGTGCGCCTGACCGCTCTTAATCCTTGATGGTCGTGTTTTCGCAGTATGAGCGGGCTTGCGCCGCGGACAGGTTTTCACCAACCCGCTTGACCGAAACACCCAGGCCCGGCTGCGTGGATACCCCTGCCGGAGGCTCCAATGAAAACTGAACGGCGGGCCGCGCCGTGCCGCTTTGGCTGGGCCCGAGTGAACGGCTGACATAGAGCCGCTGCGAGCCGCCGGCCTTCAGATAGGCCAGGGCATACGCCCCTGCGCCGCACCAGTAGAGCGCCGATCCCGCGTTGACCTTAGAGACGACCTCAAAGGTTGATGCTGATACCGGCACGATATCGTAGAACAAGCCGGGTTTGGTTGCGGATGCCTGTCCCGCCGCCAGAACCAGCGCGCCTGCCGAAAGTGCATGTTTGATGCGCATCGCTGAAAATCCTTTGTCGTTGGTTACGCAAAGGATACGTCGCGATCAGGATTTAGGATGACCGGATCAAGTAAAGGTGAGCGGTCTCTAGCTGCAGGTCATGCGCGCGCGCTCACCAAAGGCACGGTAACGCTTCCAGAACACCTCGTCCCGCGACCGGTCGGACTGGCGAACTTCTTGTGCCATGTGCGGGTCGCTGAAAAACTTCGATGCCTTCTTACGCTCGGTGCGCGTCAGCGTGGCATTGGCAACTTGCTGAATGCAGCCGCAAAGAGCCGGCGTCGCTGCGGTTCTGTTGGATTGCATGCAGGCGCGGGAGATAACGCCAGCCTCTGCAACGGGCGCAACCCAGCTCAACGCCGCGGCGGTCATAGAGATAAGAACAAGATGTTTCATGCCTGTGCCTCAGTTCGGATGGCCGGATCTTCTGCCCGGTTTCGAAAGATTTCAGGCACTATGCCGCAAGTTGGTTACTGTATCAACAACACTGCACTGCGACAAAAGCAGTGTGGCCTCATGTCTACGCAAGGCCGGGCGTGCGAGTTCGCCGGCATACGCCGCGTAACGGCTCAACTCGGGAAAGAATGACCCGTGTTGTTGGGTGCAATCGCCAAGGTGCAGGCTTTCAGAGGCAACCCCATTGGCACGGACCACGGCATGATGATCAAGAAGGAAGTGGTAGTAGCAGACCGGACTTCGGTTGAGCAGTCGCACGTGCCCTGTTTCGGCAAGCTGGCGCGCCGTGACAAACACCTCTGAACTGCCGAACAATAGTTCAGCCATGGCGTCCCGCACCCTGATCCGGTGCTGTTGTGACACGCGCAACGGTCGTGTGGCGCCCAACAGACCCGCCGGAATTTCCACTGGTGCGAAACGCCCGGACCCGATAGCGGCCCGCGCGCCAACCCATCGAATGGGCTGTGGCCCGTCGTCAGCCGTGTTTACCAGATCGCCCACAGCCAGCCTTTCGATCGGGCACAGACCGCGCGGTGTTTCGATCAATGTGCCCCGGTCATAGCAAATCGGTGTGGCGTATTCGGTGACCTCAAAATCGGGCCCCTCCTGCGCGTCGGATATGAGCAGGGGCACACCGACAGGGGGAAACCCACCGGGCCCGCCAATAAACGCCAGGCCCTCGACCGTCCCGTATGACGGGCTGGTGGTGCGCAGGTTGAACCCGACCACCTGCCAAGTGTTCGTGCCATCCGTCAGGGTCAGGCCGTACTCCGCCTCCACGATGGTGTCGTCGTCATAGAGGTCTCCATTGATGGTCTGGGCGCCGTTCAGCCTCTGAGAGCTGTCGTTGTCGCGGAAATCATCATCATCATCAGTGATGAACACCTCGTTCCATGCGTTTGAGGTCAGCGTCAGCGTCAGGCCTTCGAGGTGGGATCCGTCCCCCTGGGTGACACCGTCAAGCTGGCCCCCGCCCGAAATGGTCAGGTCATCTTCTCCCAGAACATAGATTGAGTAATCGGGCATTCGCAGCTCAGGCCAGGTTCAGCGGTGCACAATCCCGCGTTTTGATCGACAGGGAGTTAACGGTCCAATGTGGCTAAAAATGGAGGGAATCGTGTGAATCAACGGCGAAATCGCACCAATTTGCGGCATTTCCACCGGAGCGCGAGCGGAGGTCAGGCCAATCGCCCAAAAGCGGCGAAATCCACCATCAATTCCGCCAAAAGAGCCTGATTCTTTGGGGGTGCATCTACATCCAAGCCGACATGCCGCAGACTGGAAACACGTGGGCCCGAGACCGTTCGAATGTTCCATCGGGACGTGCTGTTGCCAGGGGCTTCCACCGCAGGCCATGTCGCACCAAAACCGACGGGCAGTTGACCGACGTTCGGCGGCGACGCAAGGGGCGGGCGCGCACTGCTTGACGGGGGTGCGCAACCTCTCCATATCCCCTGCCATGACAGAGCTTTCGCATATCCGCAATTTCTCGATCGTGGCCCATATCGACCACGGCAAATCGACTTTGGCCGACCGCCTGATTCAGGAAACCGGGACGGTCAAGGATCGTGACATGAAAGAGCAATTGCTCGACGCGATGGATATCGAGCGCGAGCGCGGCATCACGATCAAGGCCAACACCGTCCGGATCGACTATGCGGCGGATGACGGCGAAACCTATGTGCTGAACCTGATCGACACGCCGGGGCACGTGGACTTCGCCTATGAAGTGTCGCGCAGCATGCGCGCGGTCGAAGGATCGCTGCTGGTGGTGGACAGCACGCAAGGGGTCGAAGCGCAGACGCTGGCCAATGTCTATCAGGCCATCGATGCGGACCATGAAATCGTGCCGGTCCTGAACAAGATCGACCTGCCGGCCTCGGACTGCGACCGGGTGGCCGAGCAGATCGAAGACGTGATTGGCATCGACGCCACCGGCGCCATTCAGGTCAGCGCCAAGACCGGGCAGGGCATCCATGAGACGCTGGAAGCCATCGTGCACGAGTTGCCCGCACCAAAGGGGGACGTCGACGCGCCGCTCAAGGCGATGCTGGTGGACAGCTGGTATGACGCCTATCTCGGGGTGATCGTGCTCGTGCGGGTCATGGATGGCGTGCTCAAGAAGGGCATGCGGGTCAAGTTCATGTCCAACGACACGCTGCACCATGTGGACCGTGTGGGGGTGTTCCGCCCGCAGATGGAGATGATCGACCAGCTCGGCCCCGGTGAGATCGGGTTCCTGACCGCTTCGATCAAGCAGGTGCGTGACACGCGGGTGGGGGACACCATCACCAACGACCGCAATGGCACCGAAACGGCTCTGCCGGGCTACAAGCCCTCCCAGCCTGTGGTGTTCTGCGGTCTTTTTCCCGTCGACAACGCCGAGTTCGAGGACCTGCGCGACGCCATCGACAAGCTGGCGCTGAACGACGCCTCGTTCAGCTACGAGATGGAAACCTCGGCGGCACTGGGTTTTGGCTTCCGCTGCGGCTTTCTCGGGCTGCTGCATCTGGAGGTCATCCGCGACCGGATCGAACGCGAATACAATATCGAGCTGATCACGACCGCGCCTTCGGTCATCTACCACGTCTACATGAAAGACGGCGAGATGATCGAACTGCACAACCCGGCGGACATGCCCGACATGTCCAAGGTCGATCATCTGGAAGAGCCACGCATCAAGGCCACGATCCTCGTGCCCGACGAATATCTGGGTGACGTACTGAAACTCTGTCAGGACCGCCGCGGCCTGCAGGAGGATCTGACCTATGCCGGCAGCCGCGCGATGGTGGTCTATGACCTGCCGCTGAACGAGGTGGTGTTCGATTTCTACGACCGGCTGAAATCCGTGACCAAGGGCTATGCCAGCTTTGACTACCAGCTGACCGGCTATCGCGAGGACAATCTTGTGAAGATGTCGATCCTGGTGAACGACGAGCCGGTGGACGCGCTGTCCATGATGGTGCACCGGGACCGGGCCGAGCTGCGCGGCCGCGCGATGTGCGAAAAGCTCAAGGACCTGATCCCACGCCACATGTTCAAAATCCCGATCCAGGCGGCCATCGGCGGCAAGGTCATCGCCCGCGAGACCCTGAGCGCCCTCCGCAAGGACGTGACCGCGAAATGCTACGGCGGCGACGCCACGCGGAAACGCAAACTGCTGGACAAGCAGAAGGCGGGAAAGAAGAAAATGAGACAATTCGGGAAGGTTGATATCCCGCAGGAGGCGTTTATTAGCGCCTTAAAAATGGACAGCTAAAAGCAGGCCATTTTTACGGCGGGTGGGCTAAAGCAGTTGGCGTAGCCAACTGCGTGCCCACGCGGTGGGGTGCGTGAAGTGCAACGCGGTGACCAAGTTGGGCAACCGCAGCGTTTCTGGCCGCTTTAGAACGGCCAGTTTTCCACTATTGCTTTGATTGATTTGGCGATTCCCGCAGCTTTCTTTGCGCCATCCTCAGTCTTTCCCAACCCCTTCAGTGCAGTATCTGCTAAATCGTCAGCCTGAGAGAAGGCTCTTTTTGTAACGGATTCTGTTTGCAACTGCTCTGCTGCATCAAGTGATTTTTCCAATTCTTCTTGTTGCTCGTCTTCCAGCCGCAGTAGCTTCGAGAGTTCGGTAACACGCTTTCTTAATTCGGCTATCGCTGCTCTATCTGGGAATTCCAGTGAGCGCCCCTCTCGCTCGGCACAAGTGCAAACCTCTTTTGAGCAAACTGGACATCCGTTGGAGTAATACTTGGCGAGTTCTTCACCGAGGTCAGATTCCTCGTGAACGATTATCCACGCCCCAACAGTCCAGGCAAACGCGTCAGCGATTTCCTCTGTTAAGGATTGTTTTGGCTTGTTATGTTTAATAACTCCAGAGGCAGCTTCATGAATTTCGCCAATCTCCTCAAGAACCTTCATACAATGCTTCCACGGGCCAGCATCTGCCCATGTGCTTCGGTTGTTTGGGTAGATTTTTTCCAATAACCTTGCGTAAAGAGAGAATGTTATTTCTTCGTTGTTTTCGTAGGTCCATGCCTGCTCTTCCAAAAATTCCGTTATCTTGTGTGCCGGCGTTCTGTTAGCAGGGCGTTTTCTAGTTTTAATGCACTGGCAAGGAGCGGTAAGGCAGTAAGGGCATACGCCTGGGTGCCGGCGTAAAACGCCTTTTTCAAGGTCGATATCAAATTTGCTGGCAATTGCGAATAGCCAAGAAATCGTTCGAATGAAATCATTCTTGGAAGAGTTGTTTTGCCACAGGTTTTTACACATAAAACTGGCGTGTCGTGAGGCGTATCCATATATGTAATCGAATGAGTACTCATTATTTTCATACATCTTTTTAAGACGTCTCTGAGTGGCGCCAATTGTTACGTCATTCTCGGGCAGCATCTTTCTTCCCAGTTGAAATTTTTTTATTGTAATTTGGGAACTTGGTGGTCGTTTCAAGAGTAAGTGCAGGGTGACAGATGCTCATAACCGTCATCCAAATATGTTCTTCGCTTCACTCAAACCATTCGCCCGGCGGCACCGCCGGGCCGCGCCGACCCGCCCCCATGGGGCGGCGCGTTTGCGCCACCCCTCGGGCCGGCGCGGCCCTCGTCGATTGGGGGCGACCTTTTGGCTGGTTTTCTATTGTGATCTCACTCTCGCGCTCTGCCGCGGTCCTGCGCCCGTCCTTACCCACTCGCACCCTCACTCCCCCACCACCTGACCCAGATCAAAGCCCTTTGCCGGCCCGGCCCTTAGGATCCGCCCTAACGCCCCCAGACATGAGGTAGCCATGCTTCCCCTGACGCTGATCATCCACATCTTCCTCGGATCGACACTGGCCGGGTCGGCCGTGATTTTGGTACTGACCCTGGGCTATGGGACCCTGATGCCGATCCTGATCGCCGCAGCGGTCGGGTTCCTGGGGTCCATCCCGCTGTCCATTCTTGTGGCCAAACGCATCGTCGGGTGAGTCGCATTCTGCGCGCACATCAGCGGCGGGCCGGCGTGAGTCCGGCCCGGTTCGTCCTCTTGCCGCCTGATTGCACGGGTCGCACAACTCGATTCGGCGCGAAATCCCCTTCGCAAGTGCAGAAAGCGCGCATTTTGGCCTGATCTGGCCGAATTTTCCCTTCTCCCGTGCCAAGCGATTGGAAAGCGCCAGATTCCGGTACTTATCCACACGAAAACCCGCAGCGATACCAACAACTTATCCCCGTCTAATTTCAATGCTGCGCTGCTATTTGCTTGCGGGAATCGGCGCGGATTGTGAATGTTTTCTTACCGCAAGGGAGTTCACGCTCCGGAGCGGGGCGCAAAGGCCCTCGGGCGCTGCGGCGGATCGGAACGGATCTTCGGATGTGGACCGAGCCGCGGTGGTGACGAGAGATCGGTCGGGTCGCGCAGGGTCTTCGGGCCTGGTGAGGCAAGGCAGATGTCAGGAGAGGGTTCGGAGCGGGTCGTGTCGGATCCCCGGATCGGGCAGGGCAGTCGTCAAAGGTCTTCGGACCGATGGGGACAGCGACGGGTCGCAAGGCTCGGAGCATATGAGCCAAGACGTTTCTTCGGAGGCGATTTGGATCAGGAAGACGTCAGGGCGTGCTGCAAAGCACATTGCGAAGACCGCGTCTGAGCACCTGACGTCTTTTCTGATTCCGGCATTGGCCGCGGGCCACACCCTTCAGACACATGTTCCAACGAAAACGGGGTTCAGCTGCATTGCGCCGCCAAACCCCGCCGTCAGTTCATGCATTACCGCGTCTATGCACCTGTGGGCACAGCGATACACCGGGTTCACTCAAAGATCAACAAGATGTCGCGGCCTTTTGCGCCCAAACCGCAATATTCGCTCTCAACAGCCATATTTTGCGGTCTTGTGGCGCGTCGGCACGGTTTCAGAGCCAGCTCACAGAGTTTCGCTCTGGTGGCGCGGCCTGATGCTTGGGGACGGCATTTGTAACAATCGGGCGCTCCTGATCACGCTGACCCGCATTGCCTCACAGCCGCGCGAGGCCCCCTACGCAAATGAATTCAACCCAGTAGGTTCGCTTTACCACACGGCACTTTGCCGGTGCACAGCAGATAGGAAAGCGCAGATGAAACGATTTGCCCTGGCGTTCGCAACCGCCGCCACACTCGCTCTGCCGGCCTTTGCCGGCGACCAGTACATCGATGGAACCGGCTTTGCCGTGTCCGGTTATGACGTCGTGGCGTATCGCGACCTCGAACAGGCTCCGGTGGGATCGGCGCAACCTGCCGGCGTGCCCGGCAAGGCTGACATCACGGCCGACTGGAACGGCGCGACCTTTGCTTTTGCAACCGAGGCCAATCGCGACACCTTCCTGAGCAACCCGGAGTTCTACGCGCCCCAATATGACGGCCACTGCGCCTATGGCGTCTCCAAAGGCGGCAAGGTCCCGGGCAACCCCAACCTGTGGCGGATTGTCGATGACAAACTCTACCTGAACATCACCGAGAACGTTGTGGGGTTCTGGGAAGAGGACATTCCCGGCAACATCAACCTCGCCGAAGGCAACTGGCCCGGCATTGAATCGGCGGACGCCTCTGGCAACCCGATCCCGAACTTCACATCGACGGCGCCGGTCACAAACTGACCGGACCCGATCCGCGCCGGATCCCTCGCCGGCGCGGATCAATCAAACGGCGTGACTTTGTCGGGTCGCGCGTGGAACGCAAATGCGTTTGCAATATCTTCCGGCAGTATCCGTCCGATTGACAGCTCTGGCAGAGCGTCCAGAGCAAAAAACGCCGCATCCATGGTTTCGGTCCCCGGCAGCGGCGGCGTGCGGTCCATGCGGTCGCACAGGAAGAACAGCTTGTAGAAATCGCGCACATCCGACGGATACCCGTGACGTGCCTTGTGCCGCAGGTTGTACAAATGCCGCGCTGTGACGCGTATTCCGGCTTCTTCTCGGATTTCCTTCACCACGTTTTCGGCCGGTGAATGGCCGACATCGGCAAAGCCGCCGGGCAAAGACCATTTCTGGTCGGTCCTTTCCTGCACCAGCAGAATCTTTCCGTCTTCGATCACCGCGCCGCGCACGTCGATTTTCGGGGTTGCGTAGCCGCGCGCGAAGTCGGGGACCAGATCCTCGATCCGAGACACCGGAACATTCCCCAGATCCGCCAGCATCGCATGCGCCAGTTCGGCCAGTTCCTGATACCGTTCGCGATCAAAGGCACCGTCGGTGAAATGCAATCCCGAAGACGCGATGGCCTGAATGCGCTTGGCACGGGCGAGCCATCGATCTTCCATCACACACCTCTTCCGGTCGGCGGCTGCCAACTTCCCACGAGCCTCATTGCATAGCGATGCAGTGTCAAAATCGCGCCTTTGGCCTCAGAAAACCGTGTGATCGAGGGCGTGTTTGCCACGCGGCCTGCCTTTCCTGTCGCAGCGACCATACCAAATGAGACTGCATTTGTTGCAGTCTCGACTTACTGGGGCAACACATCTTTTGGCAATGCGAACAGCACGTAGAACAGGCCAAGCGGACGGCCCGTCTACATCGCAGTTGTTGTCAACGATGGGATTCAGCGCTTGCGGTCGCGCCGCGCACTCATCGGCTGAAAGGCAACCCCGACATGTGCCTCGCAATAGGGTTTGCCGGCCTGAACGGGCAGTCCGCAAAACCAGAAATCCTCGGTCGACGGATCGCCGACCGGCCATTTGCAGGTCCGTTCGGTCAGTTCCATCAGGCTGATTTTCTTGGCCTTTTTCTCGACTTCGTTCACCTTGGCAAGCGCCTCGGGGCTGATCTCGTTGGCCGAAGGCTGTGGCGGCAACGGTTGGCCTGCCGGGATAATCTGCTTGCGGGCTGGCATCGCCGGGCGGGCTTCCGCTGCGGCAGGTTCCGGCCGTGCGGCTTCGGTCTTCGGCGCCGGCCTTGGTTTGGCCTCTGGCTTTGGCGCCGCCTTGGCCTTGGGCTCGGGTTTCGATGCGGGCGCACCCGTGCTGCGGTTGGACAGGCCCAGGCGGTGAACCTTGCCGATCACGGCGTTGCGCGTCACGCCGCCCAACTCTTTTGCGATCTGGCTTGCAGACTGGCCTTCGCCCCACATTTTCTTGAGCAACTCAACTCGCTCTTCGGTCCAGGACATAGGTCCCCTTTCCATCTAAAAAGCGGCCACAGGTCGCGCGGCCGCCTCATGAAATCCGTTGAGGGCCTATTTTAATCACTGCGCCCTGAGTTACAAGGCGTCTCGCGTCATCAACAGAGGGATCAGTACCATGCCAGCGAACGAAAGTTTGGGCGTACGGCGGTTCGGCCGGGTTAACTGGCTTGGCCTCCAGACCCTCGCGGGGCGTGAAGTGCAGCGGTTCCTGTCCGTATGGACGCAAACCTTGTTGGCACCGCTGGTCACCGGCGGCCTGTTTTTGCTGATTTTCACCATCGCAATCGGGCCGCGGCGAGGCGACGTGATGGGCGTGCCTTTTGTGGAGTTTCTGGCCCCCGGCATTCTGATGATGACGGTGATCCAGAACGCATTTGCCAACACGTCTTCATCGGTCGTGATCTCGAAAGTGCAGGGCAACATTGTCGATACGCTGATGCCGCCGCTGTCGGCGCTGGAACTTTTGATCGGCTACCTTGCCGGCGGAATTGCGCGTGGCGTGTTGGTGGCGCTGGCGCTGGGTGTGGGTCTCTGGCTGGTTCTGGGGATCGTGCCACAGCATCCGTTAGTGTTTCTGGTCTTCGTGGTGCTGGGAGCGGGCCTCTTGGGGGGGCTCGGGCTGGTCGCGGGCATCTATTCGGAGAAGTTCGATCAGATGGCAGCAATCACGAATTTCATTGTCACGCCGCTCGCATTCCTGTCTGGCACGTTCTACTCGGTCGAAGCCTTGCCACCGGTTCTCAACCAGATCACGCATTTCAATCCGATCTTCTACCTCATTGACGGGGTGCGGTTTGGCGTCCTGGGGGTGTCCGATAGCAACCCATTGATTGGCTTCGTGATTTGCATCGTCACAACAAGCCTGGTTGGCCTCCTCGCTTGGAGAATGCTGAAGACGGGGTACCGGCTAAAGGCATGAACGCCAGACGTCGGATTGGCCCCTACCCACCCCGTTTGCGCACCTGTCCTTCGCGGAGGGCCAGCATCAGCGCACCGGCCAGAATGACGGCCGCGCCCAGAATGGTAACGACGTCAGGGATGACCCCGAAGCCAGCGAAGTCGTAAAGGGTGGCAAAAATCAAAGTGGCATAGCTGAATGGCGCGGCAAAACTGGCATCCGCGCGGGCCATCCCGTTCACAAAACAAGCCTGCGCGCAGGCCATCACCACGCCGACGCCCGCCAGCGCGATCCATTGCTCGGACGTTGGGGCCTGCCAGACGGGCAGAACGGCGACAGTCGCGATGCCGACGCCGATGAAGTTATTGATCAGCAGGATCTGCAAGGGGCTCTCTCGGCTCGACAGCTTTTTGATGAAGATCAGTTCAAGCCCCATGACCATGGCTGCGCCCAAGGCCAGCAGGGCCGCGGCTTGAAAGCTGGCCGGTGTCGGCCGCAAGAGAATCAACGCACCCGCCAACGCGATGGCGGCGGCACTCCAACGGATGCGCCCCACGCGTTCGCCCAGCAAAGGAATGGCGAGCATCATCGCAAAGACCGGGTTCAGAAAGCTGATGGCGGTCGCATCGGCCATCGGGATGTAAGCGACCGAAGCGAACATGAGCGAGACGCCGATCCAGCCCGAGATCGTCCGCCCGAAATGGAGTGGCCAATGCGGGCGGTGCAGCGTCGGGCGGGTGACCGCTACAACGGCCGAGATCGCAAGAAAGGCAAACACAAATCGACCGTGGCTAATCTGCAGGGGGTGAAGCCGCGGCCCCAGACTGTCTGTTCCCAGAGCTTTTGCCAGCAGGGTCGTGCCCGCGATGAAGGCGGTGGCCGCGACGATCAGTAACGCCGCCAACCGTGGATTCTGATCCTGCGGTGCAAACATGCCGGTGATATGCGCGGGCGACGCAGGGGACGCAAGTGGCGCGATGCCACTGGCTCAGTCGGGCTCTGGAAAATCGTCGGAGGCGAGGGCCGCTTTCGTCGCCCGCAATGTTGTGAGGAAACGGCGGGCTTGAGCGATTCTGGATTCAACCTCTTCGATCCGGGCCTGCAGGAAGGCTTCGCCATCAAAATCCTCGGCATCAGCGGCCTGCAACTGTCCGATGAAGATGGACAGATCGGCAATGGTCAGACCCGCTGCTTGCGCCTCGGCGATCATCTCGAGCGTGAGCAGGCTTTCTTCGGGGTAATGCCGGTAATTGTTCGTGGGGTCAGTGCCCGGTGCGGACTGGATCAGCCCCTGCCGCTCATAATAGCGCAGGGTGTCGCGGCTGACACCACTGCGGCGCGAAAGTTCACCAATCCGCATGTTGTTCGAAAACCATTGACTCTACTCCATGGTTTTGACGATACTGCGTTGCATGAAATGACGCAAGGGGTGAAGCCATGGGCGCCAGATGTCAGAGCTGCGGTATGCCGCTCAGCAAGGACCCGCAGGGTGGTGGGAGCGAGGTCGATGGTGGGCGCAGCAAGGTCTACTGCTCGCTGTGTTACGAGAATGGCGCCTTCAAACATCCCGATACGAATTTGGAAGAGTTCCGGGCCTATTGCGTGAAGGCCTTGCAGGCCAAAGGGATGCCAAAGATCATGGCAATGGTGTTCACCAGCGGGATGGGGAAGCTCGAACGTTGGCAATAGATATCCTTCAAGCGCATCAGAGTAACTCGGCGACCGTGGAGTAACCGCCCCGAGAAAAATGGGGCTGTGCAATCCGCGCGGCTTGCGCTACACGACACGCATGACAGCTTTGCGATCAGTCCTGTTCGATCGACGCCGACGCGTACGCGCGTAACCGGCCTGCTGTTTCTTGCGTCCATGTAAAGACGCGTTTTCACGACATTGACGAAACCGCCCCACTGTTGCACCAAAGGGGCTTGTTCACTGAAAGGATGATCCGATGATCCCGTCCATTCTGCCGACTTATTCTCGTGCGGATTTGAGCTTTGCCAAAGGCGAAGGCACCTGGTTGATCGAGGCGGACGGACGACGTTTTCTGGACCTTGGCTCGGGTATTGCCGTCAACGTTCTTGGACATGCAAACCCGGCGCTGGTGTCTGCGTTGACGGAACAGGCACAGGCACTCTGGCACGTGTCGAACCTCTATCAGATTCCACAGCAGCAGGCCCTTGCAGACAAGCTGGTCGAAAACACCTTTGCCGACTCGGTGTTTTTTACAAACTCCGGGACCGAAGCCTGTGAACTGGCCGTAAAGATGGCGCGCAAGTATTGGTACGAAAAGGGACAGCCGGACCGCACCGATATCATCACCTTCGAGGGATCCTTTCACGGACGGTCTTCCGCCGGCATCGCAGCGGCCGGCTCCGAGAAGATGACCAAGGGGTTTGGCCCGCTTCTGCCGGGATTTGTCCATCTCCCATGGGGTGATCACGATGCGCTCACCTCTGCGGTTACAGATACGGTTGGCGCGATCCTGATTGAGCCCGTTCAGGGCGAGGGTGGTATTCGGCCCCTGCCGGATCAGTGCCTGAAAGGGCTGCGCGATCTTTGCGACGAACACGACCTTTTGCTCATTCTCGATGAGGTACAGTGCGGCGTCGGGCGCACAGGCAAACTTTTTGCGCATGAGTGGGCTGGGATTGAGCCGGATATCATGATGGTTGCCAAAGGCATCGGCGGTGGGTTCCCGCTGGGCGCGGTTCTGGCGACGCAAGAGGCCGCTATGGGCATGACGGCTGGAACGCACGGCTCGACCTATGGCGGAAACCCGTTGGCTTGCGCGGTCGGTAATGCCGTCATGGATATCGTTGCCGAGCCGGAATTTTTGGCTGATGTCAGCCGGAAAGCCGGGCAGTTGCGCCAAAAACTCGAGAGCCTCGTAGCAAGCCACCCGGACGTGTTTGAAGAAGTGCGCGGATCAGGGCTGATGCTGGGTCTCAAATGCAAAATCCCTAATGTCGAAATGGTTGCTGCGGGGTATGCGTCCGAGGTCATTACGGTCCCGGCGGCCGACAATGTGATCCGATTGCTTCCGCCGCTGAACATCACGGACGACGAGATCGCCGAAGCAATTGCGCGACTTGACCGTGCTGCGACATCGCTTGTGCCCGCCTGACGTTCGCTCCCTGTCACATCGACTCGTTGGATCGGGGTGAAAAGCGCCCCGACCCGGCCATTCCAAAGAAGTCACCGCTATGAATCACTTTCTGGATATCCACAAAACCGACGCGAATGCCTTGCGCACCATCATTGACTCCGCCGGCCAGATCAAAGCCGCCCGCCACGGCAGACCGCGGGCGGCCCCGGACGATGACTTGCCGTTGAAGGACCGGATGGTCGCGTTGATCTTCGAAAAACCCTCAACGCGCACCCGGGTCAGTTTCGATGTCGGCGTTCGCCAGATGGGTGGGCAAACAATGGTGCTGTCTGGCAAAGACATGCAGCTGGGGCATGGTGAAACCATTGCCGATACGGCCCGGGTCCTTAGCCGGATGGTCGACATGATCATGATCCGGACCTTCGACGAAGCCGTTCTGCTGGAGATGGCGGAACACGCCACCATACCGGTGATCAATGGGCTGACCGACCGCACGCACCCCTGCCAGATCATGGCAGACGTCATGACCTTCGAGGAACATCGCGGCCCGATTGCGGGAAAGAAGGTGGTGTGGACCGGAGACGGCAACAACGTCTGTTCGTCGTTTCTGCATGCTGCGGGACAGTTCGGCTTTGACCTCACCTTCAGTGGTCCGTCCCAGCTCGATCCGGAGGATGAGTTTGTCGGATACGCCCGCTCAAAAGGCAGTTCGGTTCAGATCGAACGCGATCCGGCCAAAGCAGTGCAGGGCGCCGATCTTGTGGTGGCGGACACCTGGATATCCATGCACGATTCCCAATCGGCGCGCGAGCGCCGGCACAATATGCTGCGGCCTTATCAGGTTAATGACGCGCTGATGGCCCATGCAAAACCGGACGCGCTGTTCATGCACTGCCTGCCCGCCCACCGGGAAGAGGAAGTGACTTCCAGCGTTATGGATGGGCCGCATTCCGTCATATTTGACGAGGCCGAAAACCGATTGCACGTGCAAAAGGCGATCATGCGCTGGTGTCTCAACGGGTAAAGGCCCGACCGGCGCCGACCCCGCTTGCGTCCGTGTCCGGATTCCAGTCCGTTCATCGAACCGAACCAGCGTTCAAAGATCGCGGTTAGGGTGACGTTTTGGCTGGCAAAGCCCCGGCAACAGGCGTATGCGCGAAGCATGGCCCGTCCTGTTTCGCTTTCTGACGCCGCGGCCTTGCCGAAATGGCGTCAGCCTGTGTCGCTGTTGTTTTTGATGGCACTTGCTATGCCAATCGCATTCGCGACCTGGTCGGCCTTGCTGAACAACTTTGTCATCGAAGTCGCGAATTTTGACGGCAGCGATATCGGGTGGCTGCATACCGTCCGCGAGATACCGGGTTTTCTGGCCGTTGGTGTGATTGCGATCATTATGTTCGTGCGTGAACAGATCGTCGGGCTGGTGTCCTTGATTCTCTTGGGGGTCGCCACCGCGATGACTGCCTGGTTCCCCACATTGGGCGGGATATTGGCGATCACAATGCTCAGCTCGATCGGGTTTCACTACTATGAAACCATCAATCAATCCTTGCAGTTGCAATGGTTGCCCAAGGACCGCGCACCGCAGATGCTGGGCTGGCTACTGGCCGCGGGATCGCTCGCGACACTATGCTCGTATGGCCTGATCGTGCTGTTGTGGGAACCTCTCGGGCTGACCTACAACATCGTTTACATGGTGGCGGGTGGGTTGACGGCGGCCATCGCATTGTTTGCGCTGGTGGCCTTTCCGCAGTTTGACAGCCCAACAGTGCAGACAAAGAAGATTGTCCTGCGGCGACGCTACTGGCTCTACTATGCATTGCAGTTCATGTCCGGCGCCCGAAGGCAGATTTTCATCGTGTTCGCCGGGTTCATGATGGTCGAGAAATTCGGCATGGCGGTGCATGAAATCACGGCCCTTTACTTGATCAATCTGGTCGCCAACATGGTGTTGGCGCCGTTCTTCGGACGTGCCGTTGGTTACTTCGGAGAACGTAATGCGCTGGGCTTCGAATACATCGGCCTGACGTTGGTGTTTCTTGCTTATGGCGGCATCTACTATTTCGGGTGGGGCGTTTTGCTTGCCGCAACGCTTTACGTGCTGGATCACCTCTTCTTTGCACTCGCGCTGGCCCTGAAAACCTATTTTCAGAAAATTGCAGACCCTGCTGATATCGCTCCGACCGCGGCGGTTGCCTTCACGATCAATCATATCGCCGCAGTCTTTCTGCCTGCGGGCCTGGGTTATCTCTGGCTGGTATCTCCGGCGGCGGTGTTTGGACTGGCCGCTGCCATGGCGATGGTTTCTCTCCTTCTGGCAATGCTCATTCCACGCCACCCGGAGGCTGGAAACGAGACCATTCTGGTCCGGTTTGCACCGACGCCGGCGGAGTAGCGCATGTCTGAAAAAGGGCGGTTCCTGACCGGGTCTACAATGGGGCATGTCGTGCGCATGACCATGACCGGGGCGATGGGGATCACCTTTGTCTTTCTGGTCGATGCCGCGAACCTCTTCTGGATCGCCAAGCTGGGTGATCCGCAGTTGGTCGCCGCAATCGGATTTGCATTCGCCATCCAGTTTTTCTCTATATCATCCGGGATCGGTCTGATGATCGCGTCTTCGGCGATCATTTCTCGTGCCATTGGGGCTGGCGATCGCGACCGGGCGCGGCGCATGGCAACAAGTGCCGCGATCATTGCCGGACTGATACAAAGCCTGATGGCCATCGTCATTATCGTGTTTCGGCACGAGATCGTCGCCTTCTCCGGCGCAACCGGAGACACCGCCGATCTCGCCGCGCGGTACTTGTTGCTGTCGCTTCCTTCGCTGGGGATCATGGCGGTGGGTATGATTGCCAACGGGGCCCTGCGCGCCGAAGGAGACGGCAAGCGCTCGATGTATGTCACACTCCTGTCCGGTGTCGTGGCCATGGTGATCGATCCGATCATGATCTACGGGCTTGGCTGGGGGCTGGATGGCGCGGCGGCTGGGCTGGCCATTTTCCGCTGCATGATGCTGTATCTGGCGTTGCGTTTTGCCATCGGGGTCCACGACCTGATGGCGGTCCCGAGCCTTCAGGATGTGCGCGACACCATGCGGCCATACCTGGCGATTGCGCTCCCGGCGATCCTGACCCAGATGGCGACGCCGGTGGGCAATTACATCCTGACGTTCAGCATCGCGCCATTCGGGGACGAGGCGATGGCGGGATGGGCTGTGGTTGGTCGCCTGACGGTCGTCGCCTTCGGTGGCATTTTCTCGCTATCAGGCGCCATCGGCGGAATCTTTGGCCAGAACTACGGCGCGCGGGACTATGCGCGCCTGCGCACGACCTATCGCGACGCGCTGATCTTCGGGCTGATCTACACATTGGTGACATGGGGCATCCTTGTCCTGGCCAGCGACATGGTGATCTCGGCGTTCAACCTGCCGGCGCAGGCCGCGGCGGTGGTCCTGGCGTTCACTCACATCGGCGCCGGAGGGTTCATTTTCGCCGCAGCCTTGTTCGTGTGCAACGCGGCCTTTAACGCGCTTGGCAGACCGCTGCGCTCGACGGTTGTGAACTGGAGCCGCGACGGCGTTCTGACCCTCCCGTTGGCGCTCTGGGCCGGGGGGCTATTCGGAGCGGTCGGCGTGATTTACGCTCAAGCTGCGGCCAGCATCATTGTCGGCGCGGGCGCGGCCTATTGGGGGTGGCACTATGTGTCTGGGCTTGGGCGCGAGACCTATCCGAAACTTGACCTCGAACCGCCAAGACCTTACGCGCACGCGGATCGTTTCCGGAGACGCTGATGCCCACCTACACCGCCCTGACCACACTTGAAGGCAAGGCTGCCGCCGAAGCGCTGGGCGCTGCGATGGAGCAGTTGAGCCCCGAACCCAGCGGGGTAGGGGTTTTCGAAATGGAGGACGGATCAGGCCTGTGGGAAATCGGCGGCTATTTCACCGATCCGCCCGATCAGGCGGGCCTTGCGCTCTTGGCAGCGGCATTTGACGCAAAGCCGTTTGCTGTGTCGGAACTTCCGGAAACGGACTGGGTCGCGCATGTTCGCCGGGAACTGGCCCCGGTCGAGGCCGGGCGGTTCTTTGTCTTTGGCAGTCACGACGCCGATCGCGTCCCGTCCGATGCAGAACCCTTGCTGATCGAAGCCGCCATGGCCTTTGGGACCGGACACCATGGGACCACTCTGGGCTGCTTGCGCGCGTTGGAACACCTGATCTCAGAGGGGGTTCAAGCGCAGAACGTGTTGGATCTGGGCTGTGGAACGGCGGTTCTGGCGATGGCGGCCGCACGCGTTTGGCCGGGTTCAGTCCTTGCCAGCGACATTGATGCCGTCGCCGTGGACGTTGCGCGCTCGAATGTTGGGGCCAACGAGCTGGGAGATCGCGTGATCTGTGTTGAAGCGGCGGGCTTCGCCGCGCCCGAACTGGCGAAGGCTGCTCCGTTTGATCTGGTGTTTGCCAACATCCTGAAAGGGCCGCTGATTGCATTGGCACCGGAGATGGCGGCGAATCTCCAGCCCGGCGGTCATGCCATCCTGTCCGGGATCCTGAACGAACAGGCCGACGAGGTCAGCGAAGTTTATGCACGTTGTGGGATCAATGAGCAGCGGCGACAGATCATTGGTGACTGGACGACCCTCAGTTTGCAAAAAGAGGCCTAAGTAAGCCTTGTTTTAGGGGCATTTGAGGCACTTGCCTCACTTTTGCCACATTTCAAATCTATCAATCAAACTCCGCTGGTGGGGGCCAGTTACGGAGAGCTGCCATGGTTCCGAGCCATGTCGAGTTTGACAACAGACTTAAGCGCCTTGTTCGCAAGCACAGCGCCATGTCGCGCGGCTATCGGCACAAGATGCGCACGGATGGCTTGATTGTTGTTCAGCCCCGCCGCAACACGCCGCGTTTGTCGATCCGTGCGGTCCTGATTTTCCTTGCCGCGTTTTTCGTTTTCAAAGGGTTCCTGATCGCGAACCTTGGTCCAGCGGCCTATGACGAGCGTCTGGCCGTGCTGGCCGAAGGTGCCGTTTTTGAACAGGCTGGCGCGTGGGTGATGCAGATGGACCCGTTGTCGAGCCTTGTTGCGGATCAGTTGGGGCCGATCCTGCGTTAATCGGCGCGCATCTTAGCGTTTCAAAATAGAAACGCCGCAGAGCCCGGTGGCTGTGCGGCGTTGTGTTGCGTATGGCGGGGCGCCGGACGTTTAGTCCGTGCCCTGCAGAATTCAGCGGCGTGCGCGTCCTTCGGCGACCAAATCGATGTCGCCACGAACCAGACCGATATCTTCAAGCTCACGGTCGGTGAGGCCGGAAAGCGCGTTGCGGGTCATGCGGGCATCGTTCCAAGACGCGATTGCGCCAAAGGTGTTTGCCACGAAATTGCCGATACGGCCGGCCAGGCCATCAAAGCCATAGGTGGTGCGGGTGGTGTCAAAAGCAGCCATATCCTTGTCCTCTTTTTAGGTGTTGCTGTTTGTGTATTCGTGTTCGTCTGACCGGCAGATAGGGTGGCGGATCGCAACTCACAATAGGTGTTTTTGCATGGGCCATATGCAATTTTTGCATAGCTGAATCTTCTGTAACACCTTTGAAATATATGTGATTTTTGCGTGTGCGCAGGTGTCGCTTTCAGATCGAAAATGCGTCGTTTTCAGCCCCTGTGTCGAAACTGTTTCAGCCGATGTCGTTTTCCGATGTGATCGCAACCATCCCCGGAAACGGTTTACGCGTGTTCGCGTTTCGTGCTACTGCATCGAAAAAGCAACAATTCGGGTGAAGCCGGGCAGTTTATGCGAATTCTGGGCATTGATCCGGGGCTTCGAACCCTCGGTTGGGGAGTGATTGAGTCGCAAGGAAACAGGCTCAGTCACATCGCCTGCGGGATTTGTCAGCCAAAGGGGGCCGACCTCGCCAGGCGCTTGGCCTCGCTTCACTGCATGTTGACAGACGTCGTCGAGACGTTCGCACCGGACGAGGCCGCGGTAGAGCAGACATTCGTGAACAACAATGGCGCGGCGACCCTCAAACTAGGGCAAGCGCGCGGCATCGCCCTTTTGGTGCCGGCGCAAGCAGGATTACCAGTGGGTGAGTACGCCCCCAACACCGTCAAGAAAACCGTGGTTGGGGTGGGACATGCCGACAAACGGCAAGTGACCCATATGGTTCGTCTGCAATTGCCGGGGGCGAACCCTGAAAGCCCCGATGCGGCGGATGCTCTTGCGCTTGCGATTTGCCACGCCTTCCACGGCGGCGCGCGGGGCGCGTCTTTGCGTGAGGTGCGGGCATGATCGGTCGGCTGTCCGGGAGGTTGGACTACCGCGCGTCGGACCACGTACTGATTGACGTTAAAGGTGTGGGGTATCTGGTCTACTGTTCGGAGCGCACACTGGCGGCGATGCCCGGTCCGGGCGAGGCGGTGACCCTTTACACCGATCTGCTGGTGCGCGAGGACCTGCTGCAACTCTTTGGGTTTTTGTCGCTAACCGAAAAGGAATGGCATCGCTTGCTGATTTCGGTGCAAGGCGTTGGCGCAAAAGCATCGCTGTCGATCCTCGGGGCGCTCGGCGAAGACGGCGTGAGCCGGGCGATTGCGTTGGGCGACTGGAATGCCGTGAAGAGTGCAAAGGGCGTTGGCCCGAAAATCGCACAGCGTGTGGTTCTGGATCTCAAGGACAAAGCGCCTGGTGTCATGGCTCTGGGTGGATCGTTGCAACAGGCGATGGATGGCCCCGAGACGTCTGCCGATGCCCCGGCGCCAATGGAAGCAAAGCCTCAAAGAGGCGCGGACACCACGCGTGCGCAGGCTGACGCGTTGTCGGCGCTTTCGAACCTCGGATACACACCTGGAGATGCCGCCGCTGCAGTCGCGCAGGCGGCAACGGACCTTCCCGATGCATCAGAGGCCGAACTGATCCGGGCGGCGCTGAAACTCTTGGCGCCAAAGGGGTAGGGGACGATGATCGACGCCGACCCGAACCTGCGCCCGGATCCATTGCCCGAGGACAATGATCGCGCCTTGCGGCCGCAGGAACTGCGTGAATTCATCGGCCAGACCGAAGCCAGGGCCAACCTGAGTGTCTTCATTCAATCTGCCCGGCAGCGGGGCGAAGCGATGGACCACACGCTGTTTCATGGCCCGCCCGGCCTTGGCAAGACCACACTGGCGCAGATTGTCGCCCGCGAGCTGGGCGTGGGATTTCGGATGACGTCGGGCCCGGTGCTGGCCAAGGCCGGTGACTTGGCGGCGATCCTGACCAATCTCGAGGCCCGAGATGTGCTTTTCATTGATGAAATTCACCGTTTGAATCCTGCCGTCGAAGAAGTGCTGTATCCCGCGCTTGAGGATTTCGAACTCGATCTTGTGATAGGCGAGGGGCCCGCGGCCCGCACGGTGCGCATTGAACTGCAACCGTTCACATTGGTCGGGGCAACGACCCGCATGGGTCTTCTGACAACGCCATTGCGCGATCGGTTTGGCATCCCCACAAGACTGCAGTTCTACACGGTCGATGAGTTGCACGAAATCGTCACCCGCAACGCCCGGCTGTTGGGGGCTCCGGCGGACGATGCCGGCGCCCGCGAGATTGCCAAGCGTGCCCGGGGCACACCGCGCATCGCGGGGCGCCTGTTGCGCCGGGTGGTCGACTTTGCGGTGGTCGAGGGGGATGGCACTGTCACACAGGCGCTTGCAGACCGCGCACTGACCCGCCTTGGGGTCGATCATCTGGGCCTCGATGGCGCGGACCGGCGCTACCTGTCGTTGATTGCGGACAGTTATGGCGGCGGTCCGGTCGGAATCGAAACCCTGAGTGCTGCACTCAGTGAGAGCCGGGATGCGCTGGAAGAGGTGATCGAGCCGTTTTTGCTCCAACAAGGGTTGATTCAGCGGACACCGCGCGGGCGCATGCTGGCCCAAAAGGCCTGGACGCATCTGGGGCTGCCCGCGCCAAAAGGGCAAAACGATCTCTTTGGTTGAAGCCGTGCGTCTGCACACTTATGCCTCCTCGCGAGTCGTTCATTGAAACCGAGAGGGCCTGGCGTGTCGCCGGAAGATATCGAAGCCTTGTTCACACGCTCCAATGGAGAATTCGTCTTTGCGCGGTGGGGACGACCCATCGCACCGGTCGTGATCGGGGTGGACGATGCAACGCTGGCAACCGTCAAAGGCGCTTTCGAAGCGGTCTGTGCGTTGGCCGGGCACCACATGGCCGAAACCGATCCGGAACTCGGCAGCAATTGCATGTTCTTCTTCTTCTCTGAATGGGAGGAGCTGCTGGGCGTGCCCGATCTCGACCGGTTGATCCTGGATCTAGCCCCCTTGGTCGAACGTCTCGCGGCGGCGGACGCCAATCAGTACCGGGTGTTTCGGTTTGACGAGCACGGTGCGATCAAGGCTGCCTTTGTGTTTTTGCGCATGGACGAGCATCTGCGCGAAGTCTCGGCCCAGACACTTGCGCTGAGTCAGGTTGCGCAAACCGCGCTGCTGTGGTCCGATCTGGCCTTCCGCGACCGTTCGCCATTGGCGGTCGCCGAGACAACCACCATATTGCGTCCCGATATCGCATCCCTGATCAGGGCAGCTTATGATCCGGTTTTGCCTGCTGCTGCGACCGACCGGTCCCACGCCCTCCGGCTTTTTGCCAGAACGGAGCATCTCCAATGACCCACACCTATCCGATCCGCGTCTATTACGAAGATACGGATATGGCGGGGATCGTGTATCACGCCAACTACCTGCGCTATATCGAGCGCGCCCGAAGTGATTGGGTCCGCCAGCTTGGCAATGACCAGAACGCGATGCGGGAGGCAGGGACAGTATGGGTCGTCCGGCGGATCGAGGCGGATTATCTCGCCTCCGCCCGCTTTGAGGATCAGCTCACGGTGCACACCGATCTGATCAGCGTCTCGAACGTGCGGCTGGTGATGGATCAGACCGTACGACGTGGCGACACGCCCATCTTTCACGCCATCGTGACGGCTGTGTGCATGAACGCTGAAGGCAAACCTGTCAGGCTCCCAGCGGAGATTCGCGCACTCGTGCAGAAATAGGCCCGGAAAACTCTGGTTATGTTGGCTTTTCGGGCCCATCTGGGCTAGCGTGCGGCCAAACAGGACCGGCAAACGGCCATAGATAAGAGCAGGCAGATGGAAACAGAGACTCTGGCGCTGGCGCAGGAGATTGATTTCTCCATGTGGGGCCTTTTCGCGCGCGCAACACTGATCGTGAAACTTGTCATGCTCATGCTGGTTGCCGCGTCGTTCTGGGCGTGGGCGATCATCATCCAGAAAAGCATCAATTATCGGGCGGCACGGCGCGAGGCGGACATCTTTGACCGGGCTTTCTGGTCCGGGGAACCGCTGGATGAGCTGTTTCAGCAGATCGGCGCGCAGCCCAGTGGGAGCTCGGAGAAGATCTTTGCTGCTGGCATGACTGAGTGGCGGCGCTCGCATCGCACGGATGGCGGGCTGATTGCAGGGGCGCAGGCGCGCATCGACCGATCAATGGACGTCGCCATCAACAAAGAGGCAGAGGCGCTGCAGAAAGGCCTTCCCATTCTGGCAACGGTGGGCTCCACCGCGCCCTTTGTAGGTCTCTTCGGCACGGTCTGGGGCATCATGAATGCCTTCATTGAGATCGCCGAGCAACAAAACACCAATCTCGCTGTTGTGGCGCCGGGCATCGCCGAAGCGTTGCTGGCAACCGGCCTGGGTTTGCTGGCCGCGATCCCGGCCGTTGTGTTCTACAACAAGCTGAGTGCCGACAGCGATCGGATCGTGGCAGGCTACGAAGCCTTCGCCGATGAGTTTGCGACGATCCTGTCGCGTCAATTGGACAGCTGATTGATGGGCGCCGGGGTACAGCAGGCAGAGGCAGGGGGACGCCGCAGGCGGGGTCGACGCGGGCGGGCGCGCCCCATGTCGGAAATCAACGTGACGCCCTTTGTGGATGTCATGATGGTTCTGCTGATCATCTTCATGGTCGCGGCGCCGTTGCTTACAGTGGGCGTACCGGTTGAGCTTCCCAAAACCGCCGCTGGCGCGTTGGCGGGCGAAACCGAAGAGCCACTGACGGTTACGATTACCGCTGAAGGCGTGGTGCAGATCCAGACCACGGAAGTACCACGCGATCAGTTGGTTTCGCGCCTGCGGGCGATTGCGGCGGAACGCACCAGCGAACAGGTGTTCCTGCGCGCGGATGGGACTGTGCCCTATGCCCAGGTCATGCAGGTGATGGGCGCGCTCAACGCAGGCGGGTTTTCGGATGTCGGACTGGTCACAGACACAGGCGGTCCGACTCTGGACGCGCCGGAAGGGTGAGGCAGCGGGTTGGACACCGGCACCAAAATCTCGGGCATTGCGCATGTGGGATTGATCGCAGCCGCAGTGTTCGGCGGCACCTTCGCCGCCGATCCGTTGCCATTTGAGGTACAGGACGTGTCGATTGTCACCGCCGATCAGTTCAATGCCATCCTCGCGGCGCAGCAGTCGCCGCAAACGGCAGAGCAACCCGCTGCGCTCAGTCAACCCGATGTCGAGACCGACGCGCCCGACCTTCCTCCGCGACCGCGACCTGAGCCCGAGGCTGAACAGTCACAACCCGAGCCTGTCGCAACACCACAAAACGACCCTGTTCCCGAGGCCATTCCCGAGCCGTTGCCGCCACAACCCGAGACGGATGTGACGGCACAGGTGCCCCAGCCCGAGGCCCCCGATGCGCTCGCCGCGCTGCAACCGCTCCCCGAAGCGCCAAGGCCGGTTCAACGACCGGTGGATCGGGTGGCGCCCCAACCTGTGGCCCCTCCGGATCCGGAGGCGACCCCAGATGAAGTGACACGCGAAGAGGTCACGCCGGATGAAACAGGCGAGGTTGAACAACCTGAACAGACGGCCACGGCGCCCGAAGAGGCGAATGATCGGATCGTGACGGAAGCTGATGAGGTACCCGAACTGGCCCCGACATCATCTCCGCGCCCGCCTTCCGCCCGGCCAAGGCCGCGTGAGGTCGAAACCGCCGCCGTTGCGGAACCATCGAACACAGAGGATGCCGTGAACGCCGCCTTGGCCGAAGTGCTGGGGCAGGGCGATCCCGCACCGGCTGCACCGTCAGGCCCCCCCATGACCAGCGGTGAGAAGGATGCCCTGCGTGTTTCGGTTTCGCGCTGCTGGAATGTCGGCTCTCTGTCGTCTGCCGCGTTGAGCACCACAGTGGTCGTTTCGGTGGGGATGGCGCAGGACGGAAGGCCTGATACTGGCTCCATCCGGATGTTATCCAGTTCAGGCGGGGACGACACGTCAGCGCGGCAAGCTTTCGAGGCCGCGCGCCGGGCGATCATCCGCTGCGGCGCAAATGGGTATGATTTGCCAGCGGACAAGTATGCTCAGTGGCGAGAAATTGAAATGACGTTCAACCCTGAAAGGATGCGGATCAGATGATGCGGTATCTGCTGAGCCTTCTGTGCTGTGTAATGCTCTTTGGCGGGCCCGCGCTGGCCCAGTCGGGGCCGCTGCGGATCGAAATCACCGAAGGCGTGATCGAACCCCTGACCTTTGCGGTGCCGGATTTCGTCCCTGGCGACGCTGCCGCCACCGAGTATGCCACGCAGCTGAGCAGGGTGATCTCTGATGATCTGACGGGTACGGGCCTCTTCCGTGAGGTCCCGGCCAGCGCCTTTATCAGCCAGATCACGGACTTTGGGGCGCCGGTGCAGTTTGCGGATTGGAAGGCGATCAACGCTCAGGCGCTCATCACCGGGGCGGTGATGGTGTCGGGCAGTCAGCTGACGGTTCAGTTCCGCGTCTATGACGTCTTTTCCGGACAGGAATTGGGCAACGGGTTGCAGTTCGTTGGACTGACCGACGGATGGCGGCGGATCGCCCACAAGGTTGCGGATGCCGTCTACAGCCGGATCACCGGCGAGGGCGGCTATTTCGATAGTCGGGTTGTGTTCGTCTCGGAAACCGGACCCAAGGATGACCGTCGCAAGCGGTTGGCCATCATGGACTATGACGGCGCAAACGTTCAGTATCTGACGGACAGCGCAGCGTTGGTTCTTGCGCCGCGGTTTTCCCCCACCGGCGACCGGGTGCTCTACACCAGCTATGAAACCGGATTCCCCCGCATTTACGTCTTGGATGTGGGACAGGTGCAGCAGCAGGTTCTTGAGAGCCAGGACGGCACGATGAGCTTTGCGCCGCGTTTTGCCCCGGACGGGCGAACTGTGGTCTATTCGCTCTCACAAGGGGGCAACACGGACATCTATTCCTTGGATCTGGGGACAGGGGCGCAAAAACGGCTGACCAATGCACCGTCGATCGAGACCGCGCCCAGTTTTTCGCCCGATGGTTCGCAAATCGTTTTCGAGAGCGACCGCTCCGGCACCCAGCAGCTCTATATTATGCCAGCCGGCGGCGGAGAGGCGAAACGTATCAGCTTTGGCGAAGGTCGCTACGGCACGCCTGTCTGGTCTCCGCGCGGCGACCTGATCGCCTTCACCAAACAGAGCAAGGGCCGGTTTCACATTGGTGTGATGCGTACGGACGGCAGCGAGGAACGACTACTGACCGCTTCTTTTCTGGATGAGGGCCCCACATGGGCGCCGAACGGCCGGGTGATCATGTTCTCCCGCGAGACGCAAGGGGCATCGGGCCGTTCCTCGCTCTTCACGGTGGATATCTCTGGACGCAACCTGCGACCGGTACGCACGCCGGATGGGGCATCGGATCCGTCCTGGTCGCCGCTTCAGAACTAGCGCCGCGCGTTCACAGGTGGCGCCAACTATGCTAAAAGGCAGGCAAACAATAATGAGAGAGGCAACAGGCATGTTACGAATGAGGGTGCTGCTGTTTTCGGGACTGGTGCTGGCCACGGCAGCTTGTACCAACGCAATTGGGTATGGCGGTGACAATGACGCATTGGGTGGTGCCGGCGCCGGCGGCGTCGTGCAGGGTTCGGTGTCTGATCCGACGTCGGTGGCGTACTTTTCACAGACCGTCGGTGACCGGGTCCTCTTTGAGGTCGATCAGTCAACCTTGACCGCGGTGGGTCAGTCAACGCTGGACGGACAAGCGCAATGGCTGCAGACGAACTCGGACTTCACAGCGATCATCGAGGGACATGCGGACGAGCAGGGCACGCGGGAATACAACCTCGCACTGGGCGCGCGCCGGGCAAATGCGGCCCGTGAATACCTGATTTCCCGTGGTGTTCCCGGCGAACGCCTTAGAGTGGTCAGCTATGGCAAGGAACGGCCGATCGAGATTTGCAGCGAAGAAAGCTGCTATGAAAAGAACCGGCGCGCGGTCACCGTGCTGGCTTCGGGACTGACGGGGTAGACGATCATGCGACTGGTGGCGATGACGATGGCAGCGGTCTTGACCCTGAGCCCACTACCGTCCGTGGCTCAGACAGACCAGACACTCGCGGACATTCGTCAGGAACTGACCGTGTTGTTTGTCGAGATCCAACGACTGAAAACCGAACTTTCCACCACCGGCGCGCCAACGCTCGATACCCAGGGGTCCAGCGTGCTTGATCGCGTGGCTGCCATTGAGGCCGAACTTCAACGTCTGACCGCACAGACCGAACAGCTGGAGAACCGCGTCAACCGGGTGGTTGCAGATGGCACCAACCGGATCGGTGATCTGGAGTTTCGCCTTGTCGAACTCGAAGGCGGCGATGTCAGCCAGTTGGGTCAGACCACGACGCTTGGCGGGGGTGAGACACCCGCGCCGACCCCGCTGCCGGACCCGTCCGAAGCGCCGGCGACCGAACTGGCGGTAGGTGAGCAGGCAGACTTTGACGCGGCCAGCAAAGCGCTTGCAGAGGGCAACTACGGTGCAGCGGCGGACATGTTTGCGAAATTCAATCAAACCTATCCCGGCAGCCCGTTGGCCGCGCAGGCGAGCCTGTCGCGCGGACGGGCGCTGGATGCTCAGGGTGACACCCGCGAAGCAGCCCGATCCTACCTTGCAAGCTTTAGCGGCGATGCCACAGGACCAGCGGCGCCCGAAGCGCTTTTTGAACTTGGCGCTGCGCTGGGACGGCTCGGTCAGCGGGAGCAGGCCTGCCTGACCCTCGGCGAAGTTGAAAACCGGTTTCCCGCTGCGCCTTCGGTAGCAAAGGCCAAAGCCGAAATGGTGACACTGGGCTGCACTTGAACCCCGCGGACGCCGATATCCTGTCGGTGGTCCGGTCCCAGTTTCCGGCAGAGCCTCCCAGTCGATTGGGCGTGGCGGTGTCAGGCGGCGGCGATTCCATCGCTTTGTTGCACATCCTGACCCGCTGCTTCGAACCGGGGCAGGTGGCGCTCTTTGCCGCGACGGTCGACCACGGATTGCGTCCCGAAGCGGCCTCCGAAGCCGCGTTTGTCGCCGATTTTTGCGCCTCACTCGGTCTGCCGCATACCACGCTGCGTTGGCGCGACAGTGCCGCAACCGGCAATTTGCAGGATCAGGCGCGCCGGGCGCGATACGATTTGATGGCCGAGTGGGCCAAGTCACAGCAGATTGCGACCTTGGCGCTGGGGCACACGGCAAACGACCAGGCGGAAACGGTTCTGATGCGGTTGGCGCGGGCCTCCGGCGTGACGGGTCTGGCGGCAATGCCGGTGCGGCGCTGCCTGCACGGCATCACTTTGCTTCGCCCGATGCTTGATGTGAGCCGCGCCGACTTGCGAGACTACCTTGTGCGAGCCGATGTGGCCTGGGTCGACGACCCCAGCAATGACGATGAGACCTTTGATCGGATCAAAGCCAGGCGCGCGCTGAAGGCGTTGTCCGATCTGGGCGTGACGGTTCAGGGGCTGACCCAGGTTGCCCGGAACATGGCGCAGGCCCGCGATGCCCTGGACTGGTACAGCTTTCTGGCCGCGCGCGAGGTCGCGCAGGTGAGTGGTGGGGATCTTGTGCTGGATTTGCGGAAGTTTCGCACATTGCCCGAGGAGATTGCCCGCCGGCTAATGGTGCAGGCAATCCACTGGATCTCCGGGTCCGAGTATCCGCCGCGCCGCGCCGCCATGGAGGGATTCCTGACATCCATTCGGCAAGGTCGATCTGCAACTCTGAATGGGTGCCGCGCGGTTCGCTTTGATGGCGCGGTCTGTGTTTTCCGCGAGTACAACGCCGTTCGGTCGCTGTGCTCGGCACCGGACGAGATATGGGACGGGCGCTGGCGCCTGCACCACCCCAACCGGGCGGACGGAAGTGACGTGCGCGCGCTTGGTCGAGGCGGTCTCGCGCAATGCCCGGATTGGCGCACATTGGGTCGCCCGCATGCCGCGCTGATCTCCTCACCTTCGGTATGGTCGGGCGATACTCTGGTTTCTGCACCGTTGGCAGGCTGGCCCAATGGCTGGACAGCGGAACTCCTCGCAGGAGACGAGGATTTCTATGCGGGACTATTATCGCATTGAACCTGACGGTATGATCTCTATCTTGTGAAAGGGCGGGTCTCGTAACTCCGACCCCCGTATCTAGGAGAATTTCCTTGGGAAATGCACGCAATATTGCCTTCTGGGTTGTCCTGTTTCTGTTGATCCTTGCGCTGTTCAATCTGTTCAGCGGATCCGGTGGGACAATGCAGAGCCGCGAGATCAGCTATTCCGAATTTGTGACCTCGGTTCAGGACGGGGAAGTGTCTCAGGCCACCCTTGACGGGGAGCAAGTCCGCTTCAGAGGGGCAGATGGTCAGGACTATGTGACGATCAAGCCGGAAGACGCTGAAATCACGCAACTTTTGATCGAGAACAACATTCCTGTCAAAGCGGAACAACAGCAACAATCAGGCTTCCAGGCGTTCATCCTGTCGCTGCTGCCTTTCCTGTTGCTGATTGGGGTCTGGGTCTACTTCATGAACCGGATGCAAGGCGGTGGCAAAGGCGGCGCGATGGGCTTTGGCAAATCAAAGGCCAAGATGCTGACCGAGAAACATGGCCGCGTGACGTTCGATGATGTCGCCGGGATCGACGAAGCCAAGGAAGAGCTGGAAGAGATTGTCGAATTCCTGCGCAATCCACAGAAATTCTCGCGTCTCGGCGGCAAAATCCCAAAAGGTGCGCTGCTGGTCGGACCGCCGGGCACGGGTAAAACACTGCTTGCCCGCGCGATCGCAGGCGAAGCTGGCGTGCCATTCTTCACCATTTCGGGTTCTGACTTTGTCGAAATGTTCGTGGGTGTCGGTGCATCGCGCGTCCGCGACATGTTCGAGCAGGCGAAGAAAAACGCGCCCTGCATCGTGTTCATCGACGAAATTGATGCCGTCGGGCGTCATCGTGGCGCTGGATATGGCGGCGGCAATGATGAGCGCGAACAGACGCTCAACCAGTTGCTGGTCGAAATGGATGGCTTCGAAGCGAACGAAGGCGTGATCATCATCGCGGCCACGAACCGCAAAGACGTTTTGGACCCGGCGCTGTTGCGGCCGGGCCGTTTCGACCGGCAGGTCACCGTCGGCAACCCGGATATCAAAGGCCGCGAGAAGATTCTCGGCGTGCACGCCCGCAAGACACCGCTTGGTCCCGATGTGGATCTGCGCATCATTGCACGCGGTACCCCCGGCTTCTCGGGCGCGGACCTGGCCAACCTCGTGAACGAGGCTGCGCTGATGGCAGCCCGTGTGGGGCGTCGTTTCGTGACCATGGAGGATTTCGAAAACGCCAAGGACAAGGTCATGATGGGGGCCGAGCGGCGCTCCATGGTCCTGACCGCCGAGCAGAAAGAGAAAACGGCTTATCACGAAGCCGGACACGCCGTGGTCGGTCTCGCGCTTCCGGAATGTGATCCCGTGTACAAGGCCACCATCATTCCGCGAGGCGGTGCCTTGGGGATGGTGGTCTCGCTGCCGGAGATTGACCGGTTGAACTGGCACAAGTCCGAGTGTGAGCAAAAGCTCGCAATGACGATGGCTGGCAAAGCGGCTGAAATCATCAAGTATGGCGAAGAAAATGTCTCCAACGGACCCGCGGGTGACATCATGCAGGCGAGCCAACTGGCCCGCGCGATGGTGATGCGCTGGGGGATGTCCGACAAGATCGGCAACATCGACTACGCCGAAGCGCATGAGGGCTATCAGGGAAATACCGGCGGCTTCTCTGTTTCTGCTCACACCAAGGAGCTGATCGAAGAAGAGGTGAAACGCCTCATCCAGGAAGGGTACGAGCGCGCCTATCAGATCCTGACCGAGAAGAAAGAAGAGTGGGAACGCTTGGCGCAGGGGCTTCTGGAGTATGAGACCCTGACTGGCGACGAAATCAAACGCGTCATGAACGGCGATCCCCCGCAGGTCGGAGAGGATGAGGACGACACACCGGATCAGGGCAGTGCCCCCAGTGTTACCGCGATCCCCAAGACCAAACCAAAGAAACTTCCGCCCGAAGGTGGAATGGAACCTGAACCGACCGCCTGACCGGTCAAAAAAGGTAGACTTCTTAGAGAGCCGTCGGATTTCCGGCGGCTCTTTTCGTTTGTGTTGAGTTATCCGGTCCCAACGGTATGGTTAAAAACCTACTGGATCGAGACGATGGAGATCGTGATGAGATTGCTGAACTCAATTCTGTTTTCAGTCGCGCTGAGTGTGGGCGCTGCACAGGCCCAGATGGTGGCGGATGTGAAGTTCGCGCCGGGCAATTTCGGCACGATGGTCAGTGGGACTGTCATCGGGGATGAGTACTTCGACTACCGGCTGGGCGCTGCGGCGGGACAAAAGATGTTTGTCGAACTGACGGTGGCCGACAGCAACGGAAATGGCACGGCTTACTTCAACATTCTGCCACCGGGCAGCGACGGAGAGGCAATCTACAACGGTTCGATAAACGGCAACTCGACAACGATAGACTTACCGGAAACCGGCGACTACACCATTCGGGTCTACCTGATGGGCAACGACCGCGACACCGGCAAAACCGTTGGCTACAACATCGATCTGTCGATTCAGTAACTCGTCTCCGAAGCGTGCAATCGCCGCGATACCGAAGCGGGGATGCAATCCTTCAAAGCATGGTTGCGCACGTTTGGCCGACATGGTGCAAGTGTCTTGGGTAGAGTGTCGCGGTTTGGGAAACGGGAGAGCAAACAATGCCGACAATGCGTAAGACCGAACACGCCGGCGAAGTCGTTTGGCTGGGCAGTGTGCCGTCCGGTGACGAGACCATCCGGTCGGCGCCACGCGAAAGCCTCGAACTGACCTTCGACGGGGTGGAGGGGGAGCGGCACGAAGGCCAGTTGCGACCATCCTGTGAGCGGATGACCATGCTCTATGAAGAAGGCACCGAGATCCGAAACGTTCGTCAGTTGAGCGTGCTCGCACAAGAGGAGCTTGATGCGGTCGCGGCAGAGCTCGGTCTCGGCGCTTTGGATCCCGCTTTGTTGGGGGCTTCTCTCGTTGTGCGTGGAATTCCGGATTTCACTCACGTTCCTCCGTCTGCACGTCTCCAAGGGCCGTCCGGCGTGACCCTGACCATTGACACTGAAAACCTGCCTTGCGTTTACCCCGGCAAAGAGATTGAGGCCGAAGCACCCGGCCACGGCAAGACCTTTCACCGGGCCGCACGGGGCCGGCGCGGCGTGACCGCATGGGTCGAACGACCAGGTGCTCTTAGTATTGGCGATGCGCTGGCACTCTTTGTTCCGACGCAACGCAATTGGTCGCCTTGAGCAACAGCCGTTTCCGATCCGACACGCGGCCCGAACGTGGCGACGTTTCGCGGACGGAAAAGGTCGGATTCAAGGATTTAATCACTGCGGCGCCCCTGTAGGACACTGGCAGGACCCTGGCGCAGTTGGCACCGGGGCGCAGGAGGACGTCAGGGACCGGCATGGCATACAAGACCGATATCGAAATCGCCCGCGAGGCAAACAAGAAACCCATTCAGGAGATCGGCGCCAAGCTGGGCATCTCGAGCGATGACCTTCTGCCCTACGGGCACGACAAAGCCAAGGTGAGCCAGAGCTTTATCAACTCGGTGCAAGAGCGGGACAACGGCAAGCTGATCCTTGTGACCGCCATCAACCCAACGCCTGCCGGTGAAGGGAAGACCACCACCACTGTGGGTCTGGGCGACGGCCTGAACCGCATTGGCAAAAACGCCTGCGTTTGCATTCGAGAAGCCTCCTTGGGCCCCAACTTCGGCATGAAGGGCGGGGCGGCCGGGGGCGGCTACGCGCAGGTCGTTCCAATGGAAGAGATGAACCTGCACTTCACAGGTGACTTCCACGCGATCACGTCTGCCCATTCCTTGCTGTCGGCGATGATCGACAACCACATCTATTGGGGCAATGAGTTGGAGATCGACACCCGCCGCGTGGTTTGGCGCCGTGTGGTGGATATGAACGATCGCGCCCTGCGTCAGATCACGGCGTCGCTGGGTGGCGTGGCCAATGGGTTCCCGCGGGAGGCCGGCTTTGACATCACCGTGGCCTCCGAGGTGATGGCCATCCTGTGCCTTGCCAAGGATCTGAAGGACCTGCAGTCGCGGCTCGGGGACATGATCGTGGCCTATCGCCGGGATCGCTCACCAGTTTTCGCGCGCGATATCAAGGCAGATGGCGCGATGACCGTGCTTCTCAAGGATGCCATGCAGCCCAACCTTGTGCAGACACTCGAGAACAATCCGGCCTTTGTGCATGGCGGGCCTTTTGCCAACATTGCACACGGGTGCAACTCAGTCATTGCCACCACAACTGCGCTGAAACTGGCCGACTACGTGGTCACCGAAGCCGGGTTCGGCGCTGATCTGGGCGCCGAGAAATTCATGAACATCAAGTGCCGCAAGGCGGGCCTGGCGCCATCGGTGGTCGTGGTTGTCGCCACTGTGCGCGCCATGAAGATGAACGGTGGCGTTGCCAAGGCAGATCTGGGTGCCGAGAATGTCGACGCGGTATTGAAAGGGTGTCCGAACCTCGGGCGCCATATCGAGAACGTAAAGAGCTTTGGCGTTCCGGTGGTCGTGGCCATCAACCACTTCGTCACCGATACTGACGCCGAAGTTCAGGCGGTCAAGGACTACGTCGCGGAGCAAGGTGCCGAGGCGGTTCTGTCGCGCCACTGGGAGTTGGGCAGCGAAGGCTCTGCCGATCTGGCGACCCGTGTGGCGGAGATCGCAGATGCTGGCATGGCGAACTTTGCACCGATCTATCAGGACGATTTGAGCCTGTTCGAAAAGATCGAGACAGTGGCCAAACGGATTTACCGCGCCGACGAGGTATTGGCGGATCAGAAAATCCGCAACCAGCTCAGGGACTGGGAGGCGCAAGGCTACGGCAACCTGCCGGTCTGCATGGCCAAGACGCAATACAGCTTCACGACGGATCCAGAGCGTCGCGGCGCGCCCACAGGGTTCAGCGTACCGGTCCGTGAAGTCCGTCTGTCCGCCGGGGCGGGCTTTATTGTGGTGATCTGCGGCGAGATCATGACCATGCCAGGTCTGCCCCGCGTGCCATCCGCTGAAGCCATTCAACTGAATGACGACGGGGAGATCGAGGGTCTGTTCTAAGGTCGCGCGGACACCAAGGCTGCCGGACCACTGATCAGTGGTCCGGAACCTCGTGCGGCATCATACAAGGGAAGTAAGACAGAACATGAGCGCGCAAATCATCGACGGGAAAGCTTTTGCTGCAAAGGTTCGGGCGCAGGTTGGCACTGAAGTGGCGCGGCTGAAAGCTGATCACGACATCACCCCCGGCCTGGCAGTCGTTCTGGTGGGCGAGGACCCGGCCAGTCAGGTCTATGTCCGATCCAAAGGCAAGATGACCGTCGAAGTCGGCATGAAGTCGGTCGAGCACAAGCTCGATGCAAAGACCTCCGAGGAAGATTTGCTGGCCCTGATCGCGAGTCTGAACAACGATCCGAGCATCCATGGCATCTTGGTGCAACTGCCGCTCCCGGACCACCTGAACGAAGACCTGGTGATCAACTCAATCGACCCTGCAAAGGACGTGGATGGGTTTCACATCTCGAATGTCGGTCTGCTCGGAACGGGGCAAAAAAGCATGGTGCCCTGCACGCCGCTGGGATGCCTGATGATGTTGCGCGATCACCATGGCAGCCTGTCAGGCATGGATGCTGTTGTCATCGGTCGCTCCAATATCGTTGGCAAACCGATGGCGCAACTTTTGCTGGGTGACAGTTGCACCGTGACGATCGCCCACTCGCGCACCAAGGACCTGCCGGATGTGGTGCGACGTGCAGATATCGTTGTCGCCGCCGTTGGGCGCCCGCAGATGGTGCCAGGGGACTGGATCAAACCCGGCGCAACAGTGATCGATGTCGGCATCAACCGCATCGACAAACCGGAGGGCGGGACCCGTCTGGTCGGCGATGTGGAGTTCGACAGCTGCGCCGCTGTTGCAGGGGCGATCACGCCTGTGCCAGGGGGGGTGGGCCCGATGACCATTGCGTGCCTGTTGGCGAACACGCTCACAGCCTGTTGCCGGGCCAACGGTCTGGCGGAACCCGAAGGGCTGACGGCGTAGGACTCTTACGCGAGGCTGCGGAAGAAGCCCGCCACCGGGCTATCTAATGGCAACGGGCACCATGGTGCCTTGCAGCTGGGCGATCAGGGTTTCTTTGCCCGCCTCCAGAGCATGGACCTGCGCGGTCACGACCACCAGACGGCGCCCGGGTTTCAGCACGGTTCCGGTGGCCCGCAGTTGTTCCCCTTTCCCTGGCGCCAGCAGGTTGATTTTGACCTCGGCGGTCATGACTTCCTGATCTTCGGGCAAATGCGTCAAAGCCGCGTAACCGGCTGCCGCGTCCCCAAGTGCAAAGGTCAAGCCCGCATGCGCATACCCATGCTGCTGCCGCGCCCCCGGCAGGATCGGGGCGGCAATCACGACGCTGCCCTTGCTCACCGACTCGAGTGAGGCACCAAACGTTTGCATCAGGGTCTGCCGGGCAAAGCTGGTCTGAATTCGGTCAATCATCGCGTCTTCCTAGCGTGGCATCGGTACGGCGTAGACGCTACGACCGGTGAGAATGGCATTGGCTTCTTTCCGCATCAGGGCCGCCAGCGCGGGATCGCTGCTGCGCAAACCACCGGTATAGGTGCCGTAAGACGGGAGGATCACACGATCGCTGTCGGCCAGGAATGCTGGGCGGGAAATCGTCCGGGCGCGGGTCCGCACTTCGGCTTTGGGATGGTAGTGCCCTGACACCTCACCGCTGGCGCCCGGATTGGCAATGTGGCGGAACGTCAGCGGTGACAGTGGCAGCTCCGCAAGATGTGCGCCACCCAGATCGACGGGGCCGGGATCGTGATTGCCTTCGATCCACACCCAGCGCCGACCGGCCTGTAACTTCGCAATCCACAGTTTCTCTTCTTCATGAAGCGCCGAAGCCGCTTCGGCATCGTCAAAACTGTCGCCCAGACACACAACCGTGCGCGCATTGCAACGTGCCAAATCCGCCGCAAGCCGGTTAAGCGTATCGCGGGTATCGTAGGGGGGCAGCGCACCGCCGCCACGCCGGGCGACACGTTCGGATTTGCCCAGATGCAGGTCAGACACGCACAAAAGCTGTTGATCTGGCCACCAGAGTGCACCGGATCCCAAAGCGCGCAACTCTGCGCCCGCCAATGTAAAATCATGACCGTTCATGATCTGTTCGTGCCGTGATCGCGTACCCGTTTCAAGAGAAATCGCACTGGCTTAGTACGGGACACGCCACGTCGGCTTTCGTTGGCCTTCCTCTTCCAATCCGGCGGTATGCATCAGACGTTCAGCTTCTTCGGCGAGAAGTCTGTCTTCGGCTTTCCCTTTGACCGGGACACGCCCCACCTCCAGAAACAGTGGGGCTGCCAGAGGCGTGACGCGATCCAGCCGGACCAGATCGATCCTGTCGCCTACGCGGCGTGTCATCTCTTCGATGCGGCCAAAGTCCACAAGCCCGCGCAGCGTTTCGGTTCGGGTGATGCGCAGCATCAGGTGGTCTGGTTCGTATTTCTGAAGCGTGTCATAGAGGATGTCCGAGGAAAATGTGGCCTGACGCCCGGATTTGCGCGCAGATGGCGTGTTCCGCTCGATCAGGCCGGCAATCGTGGCAGTTGCACGAAAGGTGCGTTTCATGACGGCGTTGCCGGCCAGCCATCGGTCCAGCCCATCCGCAAGCGCGTCCAGATCGAACAAGCCTGTTGCATCCGTCAAAGGGTCCAGTCCCCAGATCAGCGTGGCATAGTCCGTTGCAACAAACCCTAACGGGTTCAGTCCAAGCTCCTCCAACCGCTTGGTCAGCAAAAGGCCCAGTGTTTGTTGCGCATTGCGTCCGGCAAACCCATAGACACAGGTGTGTTCGCGCCCGTCATGCGGAAAACTCTCGATCAAAAGCCGCCCGCGTTCGGGCAACCGGGAAACTCGTCTTTGCAAGGCCAGCCATTCTGCCGTGTGCCCTGGCAGTTGCGGCCAATCTGGTTGCGCGAAGAGATCCAGAATTCGGGCGCTGAGTTGTGTGGAGGTGGCGAACTTTGTGCCCATAAACGTCGCGATCTTGGGTTTTTTGTCGGCCCGCCGCGTGACTTCGACCGTCATCTCGCGCAGTCCTTCGTAGCGCACGATCTGACCCCCGATCAGAAACGTGTCGCCCGGAGACAATGATGCGGCGAACCCCTCTTCGATTTCGCCGAGCGGCTTGCCGCCGCGATTCCGTTTCAGACGCACTTTCAATGTGTCGGTGTCTTGAATGGTCCCGATGTTCATGCGGATGCGTTGCGCCGCGCGCGGGTCACGCAAACCCCAGCGGCCATCGGGATGTTCCTTGAGCCGGTGCCACTTGTCATAGGCCCGCAAGGCGTATCCGCCTGTGGCGCAGAAATTCAGGCAGTCATCAAAGTCAGCGCGGCTCAGTGCGGTGTAGGCGCCGACGGCTCTGACCTCGGCATAGAGCGCGTCAGCATCAAAGGGGCTGGCGGCAGCGGTGATAAGGATGTGCTGGCACAACACATCGAGCGGACCGGCGCCGCGCGGTTCGCCATCAAGTGCGCCGTCGCGCACCGCTTCAAGTGCTGTGACACATTCCACAACCTCAAACCGGTTCGCGGGCACCAACAAAGCTTTGGATGGGGCATTGTACCGGTGGTTGGCCCGCCCGATCCGTTGGACCAGACGTTTGACGTTTTTGGGCGCCCCAATCTGGATCACCAGATCGACATCCCCCCAGTCGATACCCAGATCAAGTGAACCGGTACAGACAATGGCGCGCAGATCACCCCGCACCATTGCGGCCTCGACCCGTTCCCGTTGCTGTCGATCCAAAGACCCGTGATGGATGCCGATCGGCAATGCATCCTCGTTGGCGATCCAGAGGTTGTGAAAGAAGATTTCAGCCTGCGCCCGCGTGTTGTGAAAGATCAATGTGGTTTTGTGCCTGCGTATCTCTTCCATCACCGCGGGAATGGCATAGGCCGCGCCCCCGCCGGACCAGGGCGGTTTTTCGTTGGTTTGCAGGATCGATATGTCGGGTGCCGGCCCTGGGTCAGCCAGAAGGATCTCACAGGGGTCGGGATGACGGGCTAGCAGCGAAGCAATTGCAGCCGGGTCTTCGACCGTGGCAGAGAGGCCGACGCGCCGCAAGCCGGGGCAAAGGCGTTGCAGACGCCCCAGTGCCAGAAACAGCTGATCACCGCGCTTGGATTCGGCCAGCGCGTGCGCCTCGTCGATGACAACGCGTTGTAACCCGGCGAACATGCGCGGAGCATCGTCGTAAGAGGTTAGCAAGGCGAGGCTCTCCGGCGTGGTCAGCAGGATATGTGGCGGGTCGGCTCTCTGGCGCTTCTTCTGAGTGGCAGAGGTGTCGCCGGTCCGGTCTTCGATCCGGATTGGCAAGCCGATATCCTCGACAGGCGTCCGCAGATTGCGTTTAATATCCGCCGCCAGCGCCTTGAGTGGTGAAATGTAGAGCGTGTGCAGACCGTCTTGTGGCGCTGCGCCCAGCTCAGCAAGTGTCGGCAGGAAACCAGCCATCGTTTTGCCGCCTCCGGTGGGAGCAATCAAAAGTGTCGCTGGATCATTTGCACGCGCCAGCATTTCCCATTGGTGCGGGTGAATGCTCCATCCTTTGGCGGTGAACCAGTTCTCGATGGCGGCGGGCAAGGCGGTCATGATGATGAGATTAGGTCGCAGAAGTCGGGCGAACCAGCTTTGTGTCGCGCTGACGACGTATGGTCAGGGTTTTGAGAGCTGTCGCAACGCCGCCAGCGTTTTTGACACCGCTTCGGGCAGGTTGGTATCGGCGTTATTTGGTGCTGCGTCGAGGGCGCTTGCAACGTCTTTGATCAGTATGCCGATTGTGTTGTCCTCGGCATATCCGTCGCGGGCAAACTCGATCTGGTCAAATCCGCTGGCGAACCAGTTTTGCCCGGAAGACGTCGCAATCAATGCCAGAAGTGCGTCCCGATCAATCCCTGCGTCCCCAGCCCAGTCCAGCACCAGCCGTGTCATGGCCGTGTTGGAAGCTGCCAGCAGGTTGTTGAGCACCTTGGCTTGCATCCCGGATCCGAAAGGACCCATCCGATGAAAGTGCTGGCCCATCGCCTCAAACAGGGGCTGTGCCGCTTTCAGATCTTCGTTGGCGCCGCCCAGCATGAAGGAAAGGCGTGCCTCTTCTGCGGCCACCTGTGCGCCCGACATGGGGGCATCGATCAGGATGATGTGAGCAGGTATGCGCTCCCGCAGGGCCCGCACATAGCGGGGCGAAAGCGTCGAGCAGATCAGGATCCGTTTCAGATGGGCGGCATCAGCAAACCCCTGAGCGCCAAACAAAACGTCATCGGTTTGCGGGATGTCGCGCACCACCGTGATCAGCGTTTCTATCCGTTGCGCGAAACCGGGCGCATCGTTTGTGACGTAGGCCTGAAGCGCCTCAAAATCTGAAGCCGGACGAATGTCATAGCCCAACGCGTCGAAGCCCGCGGACCGCAAAGCAGCCAGCATGGGCGCGCCCATACGACCGCAGCCGGCAACGCCGATCATTTCACGATCTGCTCGTCTTTCACAAACATGTTGGCCCATGCCCGATCAATCAGCGGCGGTGACATCTGGTAGGGGATGCCCTCGAACTCGCAAATCGCGATGATCTGATCGATAAGGAAAACCGGCTGGTAGTTGGCGTAGATATTGTCGATCGTCGGGTATTTTACCTTAAGCAAATGGACCAGTGCGGCTTCATCCAGCGGCACGCCCTTCTTGCGCGCAACCATTGCAAAGATCTTGAGGAAGTTCTCCTGATTGGGGCCGTCGATCTTGATCTTGAAGAAGATCCGCCGCAAAGCCGCCTGGTCAAAAATCTCGTTCGGATGGAAGTTGGTCGAGAAAATCACGAGCGTGTCAAAGGGCACTTCGAACTTCTCACCTGATTGCAGGCCGAGGATGTCCTTGCTTTCTTCCAGTGGTACGATCCAGCGGTTGATGAGCGCCTGCGGCGGCTCTTCCTGGCGACCAAGGTCGTCTACGATGAAAATGCCGCCGGTCGATTTTAACTGCAGCGGGGCCTGATAGGTCCGCGCCGTTGGGTTGTAGACCAAGTCCAGCATTTTAAGCTGCAGTTCACCGCCAGTGACCACAGTGGGCCGCTCGCAACAGACATAACGGCTGTCAAATCGTTTGGCGCGGCGCAGCGAGGTGGGGTCGTCGCGGATCTCTTCGACCGCGCTATGAACGATCGGATCGTAGACCGTGATCACCTGGCCGGCATACTCGATGGCGCGCGGTACATAGACCTTGTCACCCAAAGCGTCCCGTATCCCATTGGAAATAGATGATTTCCCATTTCCAGGTGGTCCGTACATCAAAATGGAACGCCCCGCGCTGACCGCCGGGCCGAGATGGTCCAGCAGGCTGTCGGGCAGCACCAGATGCCCCATGGCGTTGATCAACTGGTCCCGCGTGACCTGAATATTTTTGATCGACTGCCGTTCCACCTGTTCGCGATAAACCTCGAGGGGAACTGGCATCGCGCCGAAGTACTCGGATTGCGACAAGGCGTCCAAGGCGCGGGCTTTGCCAGCGTCGGTCAGTTGGTACCCCATTTCGTTGCCGCTGCTGGCATTGAGGGTTCCGGTCGCTTCGAGCAGTTTCTGCTCGCGCGTGAGATCGACCAGTTCCTGCGTCACGGGGATCGGCAGACAAATCGCCTCTGAGATTTCCGAAACAATGTCGATGTTCTTGCGAAAAATCGTTTTCAGCAGGATGTCCCGCATCATCACGATGGGCAGTTTCATTTCCTGCAGGCCACGCGGTGCGGGCGGGGCCATCACGGAGTTGGCTTGCATGTTCATGGCAGGACCCTGACTAAAAGAATGTGAGTGTCTGGCTTGAAACCTGCGGCGATCTTTGCCGGTGGGTTTTGTAATTTCGCGAATCGCGGTGCGGGGTTATGCGCCATGCAGTGCCCCCAGGATCAGATAGATGGCCAGCGTGCCGCCAAGGGACAGACCCATCGGAAAGTCCCAGCCCCGGTCCCAGCTGTGCCAACCCGGTGCAATCTCGCGCAAGCGGGTGTGCTTGGCCAGACGGTGGGTCGCAAATGCAGCCAGAAGGTTGGCCGCAAAAATCGCCATCAACAACCGGGCGTCACCGAGCGCGATGTAGGGTGCTGCAGCGGCTGCAAATTTGGCGTCGCCTGCGCCCATGGCGCCGGCCGCGTTCAGCACAATCCCCGCCAAGAGGATGATCACAAGCTGCAACAGCCGCATCCCGTATTCCGGCAGTGGCATGGCGAATGGGCCAATCACAACAAAGACAAGCGCCAGCGCCATAACCGCCTGATTGGTGATGCGCATTTCCCGAAGGTCGGTGAAGGCAACATAAAAGCAGATCGGCAGCACAAACGGCAGGAACAACCACGCCGAGTATGCGGTGATCGCCATCCGATCAGCCCTCTTCTAGGGCGCGCAGGGACTGAACAGCTTCTTCGAAATGCTGCGGATGTGTGTTGATGGCTTCGCGCAACAGACCTTTGCCAGTTTTGACGTCGCCCTGTTTGACGGCCGACAGCGCCAGCGTGTGCAACAGCTGTGCCCGCTCGGTCTGTGCCATCGGGATCACCGGCATCGAGTAATTGCGCTGAGCACCGCGCGCCAAAACAAGGTTGTTCTTGGCGGTGAACAGCGTCTCATCCTGGCGGATCGCTTCGCCAAATAGGCGTTCGGCGTCGGCATAATCGCCGCGGGTCAGCTTGGAGTATCCCCAGTTGTTCATGACGCCGGCCGGGCGGGTGGTCAGCCCGAGGGCGGTTTCATAGAAACTGTCGGAGCGCTTCCAGTCCTTGTTGGCGTCGGCGACCATGGCCTCCAGCCGGTAGCGCTTGAACGTTTCATAGGTCGGCGGCACGCTGTCGAGCGTCTGTTTGGCGCCATCCCAATCACCGTTGCGGATCAGCGCATCGGCCAATTCCACACGGTCGCTGGACTGCGCTTCGGGCATTCCCGTCACTTTGCGCCACGCGGCCACACCTTCGGTGTTGCGCTTGGCACGGATCAGCGACATCGCCAGACCGCGTTGCAGATCTATCCGATTGGGGTTTTGTTTGACCGAGCGGGTGAAGTAGTTCACCGCCTCATTCGGGTCAGCCACGGTCAGCATCACGTCGTTCAGATCGTTTTCATCTACAACGTTGACTTCTTGGAAGGCGCGTTCGACGGACTCGTCGCCGTCATCTTTCATACAGGCGGACACGCCCAATAGAGCGGCCATGAAGGCCGGAATAATGATAGGATGGCGCATTTTCCTGCGTCCTTTACTGCTCTTGCCTCGGTCATGGTGTTTTGCGGATCAGGTATTGCCCGCTGCCGCTTCTCACCAATTTTAGTTCTTCATTTTGTAAAGAAGTATTATCAGGATTTTCTGATTTTGCGAGCGCTAAGCGCAAATTATCGCGGATTGAGTCACTTTGGCCATTGTCGAGTGCGTAGGCTTTGCGAAAAATCTGCTGCGCTTCTGTAAACTCTTCTCTTTCCATCAAAACCACCCCAAGGTTGTTCCAGGCTTCGGGAACACTCGGATGGTCATCTGTCGCGCGGCGTAAGAGGCGTTCGGCTTGGCCAAGACGGCCCAGCCCGAGGTTGGCGGTTCCCATTCCCACCATCACGTCTGCGGTCAGACCTTCGTCCAACGCTGCCCGTGTGAATGCCTCGAGTGCAAGTTCGTACTCCCCTGCCTCCATCAAACGGTTGCCGACTTCGACGCCGTCTACCGCGTCGGCCTTCAGGTCGGGGCCCGGCGCAAACAGGCCGTCGGGCGTTTGCTCCAGAGGATCAGGCGATGCGCACGCGGAGACCGCCGCGACGATCAGCATCGCCTTCACGCTCTTCAATAGTGGTCTGGCCTGTGCTGCACCGGATGGTGCCATTTGTTTACTGACTCATATTGCCCAGATTTGCGATCCCGTTCGCCGAAGGTCCAACAAGGATGATCAGCAGCGGCGGCACCGTCAGCAACATAGTGGCAAGGGTCATTTTGGTTGGCAACTTGTTTGCGGCTTCTTCGGCGCGCATCACGCGCTTGTCCCGCATTTCGCTGGCATAAACCCGCAGCGCCTCGGCGATGGATGTCCCGAAAGTAGCCGACTGGATCAGCACGGTCACGAAGGATGACACGTCCTGCACCCCGCAACGTGTGCCCATATCGCGCAGAACCTGTGTTTTGTCCTTACCAGCCTTCATCTCGTAGGCAACGATTTCGAACTCATCGGCCAGGGAAGGGTAGGACGCGCGCAATTCGCGCGCCACCCGGACAATCGACTGGTCGAGCGACTGACCGGCCTCGACGCATACGAGCATCATGTCGAGAGAGTCTGGAAAGCCTGCGGTAATTTCTTCTTTGCGCGCTTCGACGCGACGTGTGACCCAGTATTTGGGCAGCATGTAGAGCGCGCCGCCCGGCCCGAGCACGTACATCATGGCCTGTTGCGTTTCCATTCCCTCTCCGGCGCCCAGCACCGTCAGATATACAACCCCGCCGATCAGGCCGGTAATGCCCAAGGCAAACTGTGCGAAATGAAAGAACCGCACCGCGTCCTTGGATTGATAGCCTGCTTGTCTCAGTTTTAGCTGGACAGCGGACAGTTCCTCTTCGTTCTTGGGTTCAAGAAAGGTTGCAAACCGCTCCAGCTGCTCGTTACGCCCGCCCTGACGCAAGCGCTCTTTCTGCGGCTTGATCTTGGTTTCGGGATTGATGTTCCGCTTAAGTTTTTTGAGCGGATCCTCGGGCTGGTTCATCATCATCACGATGGTGACCAGGATCATGAGCACACCTACGAAACCGACCACGATGAGCGGCCCGAACGGACCCAACGCACCGGTCAGTATGTCGTTGATATCTTGAAGAATATCCACGGAATTCTCCTCAAACCTTAATGTTCGTCAGATAGCGCATGACGAAGAGGTTGGCGGTCAGCAGGATGCCCACAACAAAGCAAGCCGGAATGAAGTAGGGGTGGTCAAGCACCTCGTCGTAGTAGCCGGGATCGTTCACAAGGATGACGATCAGGCAAAGCAACGGGAAGGCGGACAGGAACTTGCCGGACCATTGTGCTTCGGCCGTAATGGCCTTGACCCGCCGAAACAGACGGAACCGGGCACGGATCACTTGAGCCAGACCGGCCAGAATCTCTGCCAGGTTACCCCCGGACTGCTGTTGGATGGTCACGGCGACAGACAGAAAACGCATGTCCTGCATGTCCAGCCGCTCGGCCATCTCTTTCAGAGCGTCGCCCACGTCGCGCCCGTAGGAGCTTTCATCGGCAATGATGCCAAATTCGGTCGCCAGCGGGTCTTCAACCTCTTTGGCGACGATGCTGATGGCGGAGGAGAACGGGTGACCCACACGCAATGAGCGGACCATCAGTTCCACAGCGTCAGGCAGTTGCTCACCAATCAGGGCCATACGTTTCTTGGCCTTGTTGTTGACCCAGAAATACACAGCGCCAACGCCGATCAGCACCGACAGCGCGCCGCGCAACGCGGGGTCCGTTTCGGTGCCGACGCTCAAACCAACAAAGGCAACCATCGCCAGCCCGCCCATGATCAGGATGAGTTGTCGTGGACTGAAGGCAATCGCAGCCTTCTGGGCCTTTTCGGCCAGCAGAGAATAAAGCGGGATTGACCGCGATTTCATGTGCTGCTGCATTTCCTTGCGGAGTTGTTCCAGCACCTGTTCGCGACCAGCACCTTTGTCCAGCATCTCCAGTCGGCGGTTCACGCGACTGTTGAGGCTGATAGATTTGCCAAAGGCGACCAGATAGAGGCCCTCGACCAGGACGAGCACCCCTATGAAAATGAGGCCATAGATGATTGGTTCTGCTGAGATCTGCATCAGATCGTCCCCATCGTTGTCGGCTCGTAGACCGAGGCCGGAAGGTCATATCCCCACATGCGGAAGCGCTCGGAGAAGTGGCTGCGCACCCCGGTTGCGGTGAAGTGGCCGATGATTTTGTTGTCTGGCGTGAGGCCGACACGCTGATACTTGAAGATCTCCTGCATCGAGATCACGTCGCCCTCCATGCCGGTGATTTCGGTGATGGATGTCATGCGGCGCGAGCCATCCTGCAGACGTGACGCCTGTACGATCAGGTTCACAGCCGAAGAAATCTGACTGCGAACGGCTTTCAGCGGCATTTCGATCCCGGCCATGGCAATCATGTTCTCAAGCCGGCTGACGCCATCCCGCGCACTGTTGGCGTGGATGGTGGTCATTGATCCATCGTGGCCGGTGTTCATGGCCTGCAGCATGTCGATCACTTCTTCGCCGCGGGTCTCCCCCACGATGATGCGGTCCGGTCGCATCCGAAGGGCGTTTTTCAGACAATCGCGCGGGGACACTTCGCCCTTGCCTTCCACGTTTGGCGGGCGGCTTTCCATCCGACCAACATGGGTCTGCTGCAGCTGAAGTTCGGCCGTATCCTCGATCGTCAGGATCCGCTCGGCGTTATCGATAAAGGACGACAGGGCGTTCAACGTCGTCGTTTTCCCTGAACCCGTTCCGCCCGAGACGATCACGTTCAACCGGGTTGCAACAGCAGCCTGCAGATACGCCGCCATTTCCTCGGTGAAGGCGCCAAAGTTTACCAGGTCATCAATGCCGAGCTTGTCTTTTTTGAACTTCCGGATGGATACGAGCGATCCGTCGACCGCAATCGGCGGCACCATCGCGTTGAAACGCGAACCATCTTTCAAACGGGCGTCCACATAAGGGTTGGATTCGTCGACGCGTCGACCCACTGCGCTGACGATTTTGTCGATGATCCGCAGCAGGTGGCGTTCGTCCTTGAACGTCACATCGCTGAGTTCGAGTTTGCCCAGGCGTTCCACAAACACCTGTTGTGGCCCGTTCACCAGAATATCGTTGACCGTTTCGTCCTGAAGCAAAGTCTCGAGCGGTCCAAGCCCGGTGACCTCGTCATAGAGTTCTTTGTTCAGCGTCGTGCGGTCTTCTCGGTTCAGCACGATGGCCTTTTCTTCGAGAAGTTCGCTGGCTATCTGGCTGATTTCTGTGCGCAGTTCTGCTTCGGTGGCATGTTCCAATGCCGAAAGGTTGAGGTTGTCCAGCAGCGCACGGTGCAGCTCGACCTTGATTTCCTGCATGCGCTCCTTGCGCTTGCGGTCTTTGTCACTTGCAGCCGATTGCGCGGCGACCCTCTGCACCGGCCGGCGTAAGCTCGCCGAAACATCCGGCTCGATGATCAGTTCAGCCTCTGCGATCTGTTTGGCTTTTACGCCTGCATCGACGTTGACCTTTTCGACACTGGCCGCTTCGGATTTTTTGTAGCGTGAAAACATCTGACGCTCCCCCTATGGATTACTTATGCGGCGTCCGCTTCCTGACGGCCGAGATCGTGCAGGGATTGCGCGAGCTTTCCGATTTCTCGGCGCAATGGGTTTTTCGGGGCCGATGAGGCCAGGGGCAGCCCATGATCGCCGCCCTGCGTGACGGGCTTGCCACCGTCAGGGAGTTGCAGGTCGATCGAGATGCTCAGGCTTTCGGCCATGCGCTTGACACGGCTCTTGCCGCTCAGGTCGGTGAATTTTGGTGCGCGGTTCAGTGCGAAACGCAGTTTGTTGAACGGCAGGTCTTCGGACTGCAAGGCGCGTTTCATGCGCAATGCGTTTTGAGCCGAGCGCATATCCAGTTCGATCATGGCAAAGTAAACATGCGCGGCCTGAAGCACGGTCTCCGACCATTGAACCAGCGTCGACGGCATGTCGATCACAACATAGTCGAAATGGCTGCGTGCCATTTTGATCACGCGCTCGATATCCTCGGGTGTCAGGATGTCCAGAGGAAGCATTTCCGACGGCGAAGTCAGAACCTGAAGTTTATCCTCGAAGCTCAGCAAAGCCTGGCCGAACACTTCCTCGTCCAGATTGTCGGTGTCCGACAACATTTCGTAGACGGCCTCGCGGCGTGGCAGATCAAGATAGGTGGCGACCGAACCGTATTGCAGGTCGAGGTCGATGATGCACACGCTGGGGGCTTCTTCGGATTTCACATTGGCGAGTTCCCACGCCAGATTGACGGCCATTGTGGTTGAGCCGGCGCCACCGGCCATGCCATGGACAACAATCAGCGCGCCGTCCTTAGAGCTGTCGCTTTTCAGCTGGTGGGTCGGTTGGGCTGACTTCGCGGGTTCCGGATCGGGAGCCTGCAAACGGTCGATGGCCGATTGCAGTTCCTGCTCGGGAAGCGGGTAGGGTACAAACTCATCCGCACCGTTCCGCAACAGCTGGTGCAACGATGCCGGGGTGACGTCTTCTGCGATCAGGATGACCTTGATGCCGCGGGATTTTGCCTGGGCGATGATCTCGCCCATCAAAACCAAATTGTCTTCGTCGTCGCCATCCAGGGCAAGTGCCACAAATTCAAGGCTCTCTGCTTCGGGCTGACCGAAAAACGCCAGAGCCTCTGCAAAGCCGAGATCGCCCCAGGACTCGCCCAGAGCGGCTTCCATGTCCTCGATAAGCAGATCGAAATTCTGAACATCGCGGCTGATTGTGCAGGCCACGATGGGGTTCATTTCGGGTTGCGGCATTGCGCTGCTCATTGCCTCGTATCCTTCTTCGATGGGCAAGGCAGAGCAGTGTGACGTCGCTTATGCTGCGACGTGTTGCCAGACTTCTCTACGGTCGCCCGACGTCCGACTCGATGCGGACAGACGTCTCCCATTGCAGAAAAGATGGCTTCGAATGTGGGCGGAAATTGGGCTAAATTACCCCAATTGTAGGGAAACGGGCGACGATGCGCCCGTTTCGGTTGTTATTGTTCTGTGGCCAACTCGGAGCCGTCGATGCCCTCTAGGCCGGTGGGGGGCACAGCGCTGGCAATGTACTCACGGTAGACGATCGCTGCGTATTTACCGTCGAGGACTGTTGGATGGCGTTTCACAAAACCCGTCACTTCGGTGACCGCACGGCGGTTGCGCCGTTCGGGTTCCGCGGTCTGGATCAAAGGCCGGGTCTTGCCGAATGATACAACCGATTCCAGACGGGAACGGTTGATGCCCTGTGACGTCAGGAACGCTGCCACGGCATCGGCCCGGCGTTTGCCCAACCGCTTGTTGTAGGCGGCGGAGCCGACTTCATCGGTGTAGCCGTAAACGCGGAACCGCACTTCCGGGAACTGCTTGATCCACGTTGCCTGCTGGCGCAGCACCTGCTGCGCTGTGCCATCGAGCACTGAGCTGTTGAAGGCAAAGTTCACCGTTGTCGGCACTTCTGATGCAAATCGGTTGGCAAGGCTGACGGCATAGTCGCGTTCGCCGGTCATCACCATGACGTTGTTCATGGTCGAGTTGCCGAAGTTGCCCGTGTTGACTTCGTAGCCGGCTTCTCTGCCGCAGGCTGCCAGAACAAGCCCGGCAATCAGTCCTGGAATCAGTATACGCATCTGCTTCTCGCCTCCGATTAATCCAGCACGTACCCGTAAGAACCGCTGAAGTCTTGATTGGCGACTTCACCCGCGGCGCTGCCAGGGCTGTTGACGGTCCGGCTCACCCGTCCAAAGAGGAACAGGTCGCTTTCCGAAGGGGGTTTGACCCGGTCGGTCGGCAAGGCGAGTGCCTCACCACGCGTGGGCGTGACCAGATGGGCCGTGATGATGATGACCAGTTCGGTCTGGCTGCGCTGGAAGTTGGCGCTGCGGAACAGGGCACCCAGCACCGGAATATCGCCAAGCCAGGGCATCTGACCCGCGGTATCAAGGAACTCGTCCTCGATCAGACCGGCGATCGCAAAGCTCTCTCCATCGCGCATCTCAACTGTCGTGGAGGTTTTGCGGGTTGAGAATGCGTCGATTTCGAAACCATCCACCGAGAACCCGTTCGATGGGTCGATCGCCGAGACGGAGGCTTCCATCTCGAGGTTGATGATATCGCCGTCGACAACGCGCGGTATAAAGTTGAGCCCAATACCAAACGGTTTGAACTCGACGCTGATGGTTCCCAGCTCTTGTGCCACCGGTACGGGATACTCGCCACCGGCCAGGAAGGTTGCCTCTTGTCCTGAAAGCGCGGTCAGGTTTGGTTCCGCAAGCGTACGAACAACGCCTTTTTGCTCCAGCGCTTCCAACAACAGGCCAACCTGCACGGATCCGGCGTTGAAGCCGAAGAGAACCGCGCCGGTATTGTCGTTTGTAATCGGGATGTTACCGTTCAGAGCATTGGTCAGCGACGGCTGGTTGTTCAGCGTTCCGATACCGCCGTTCAGACCAAGATCACCACCTGCGGCCGTGCCGTTGAAGCCGAGCGATGCACTCAGGCTTTTGGACACGGTGCGCTGCATCTCGGCAAAGCGCACTTTCAGCAGAACCTGCTGTACCCCGCCGACACCCATAAGGTTCGACACGCGCTCCGGCGCATAACGCTCGGCCAGATCCAGAGCCCGCTGCAGGCGTTGCGCACTGGAGACTGTTCCCGAAAGCACGATACCGTCATTGGCGGTCCGGACTTCGATTTTCTCGCCGGGTAGAATCTGTCTCAGACGTTCTTTAAACTCGGTGACATCCGCCGCAACCCGCACATTTACGTTGGTGATGAGCCGACCACTGGCATCCAGTAGGGTCAGCGTTGTCAGACCGGGGGATTTGCCCAGCACATAGATAGTGCGGTCGGACAAAGACGAAATGTCCGCGATCCCCGGGTTCGCGATACTCAGCTCGGAAAACGGAACCTCGCTTTCCACCACCACAGCGCGGTTCATGGGCACATCAAGAGTTGCCTCGGTGCCCTTTTTTACCACGCTGAGCGTTTCTGCATGTGCCATCATCGCAAGCGGCGAAACAGCAATGCTCAACCCAAGCAGGGTTGCTTTCAACAGTCGATCAATTTTCATGTGACCTGCCTCTCCGATCACGCCTCGTTGTCCGGGTCTTCTGCCCGTCCTTGCGCACACCTTGGGGTAGTTTCGGAATTTTTGCAAGAATCAACGGTTTCTGCCTGCTTCCTTATGTGGATATGTGGCAACAGACAGAAAAGCCCCCGCCGGATTGGCAGGGGCGTTAACGTTCAGAATATGCTTTTTGATCAGTTTGTGCAGGGGATCGGGATCGCCACAACCTCAGCGCCACGGCGGGTCCGGATTGTGCACACGCGCTCTTCTTCCGGTGCGGCGACAACTTCTTGAGCGCCGAGGCCAAGCAACGCGCGTTGGTCGACCTCAATCGCATTTGCGATCGTGTCATCGTCCGCACCGACCAGGGCCAGAGACAACCGGCCCGTCGTTTGCGCCTGGGCCAGTGCGGCCACCTGCTGAGGTGTTGCAGATACCGTCACGGTGCGGGCGATCATGGTACCTTCAAGATCGCCACCAGCACTTTGGTCGATGGCGATGAGGGGGATGCCAGCTTCGATCAGGCGGGTGATCTCGCCGCGTGCGCCCTCGACGGCGCCGCGCTGGCTGCCGGTCCAGTAAACGTCAACCCGGTCGCCAGGGCGCAGGAAGCCCGACACTCCCGAGGCCACGTCGACACGGATTGCAAAGGCGCGCATGCCGCGTTCAAGGCGCGAGGTGATGCCGGCATCCTCACCGGGTTCGGTCACCTTGACCGCCAGAATGGCTTCGTCTTTTTCCATTGCACGCAGGACAACGCGCATGTCGGGTTGATCGGGTGGGAAAAGGCCGTCTTCTGTCACGAACGCACCTTCCGGGATGGCTGTCTCTGGCCACTTGACCAGGCGCACATCCTCGCGATTTAGAGTTTCGCCGTACCGCAGGCCGCGCTCGGCGACATAAACATCAACAGTCGGAACAATTGCCTCACGCGCTGCGCGCTCTTTGGCCAGTTCCATCTGGTAAGCCGAAATGTAATTCTTGGCCATCATGACCGCGCCGCCCGCGAGGGCAACACCGACGATCAGCACAAGTCCAAACACCGCTCGCATGGGTACACCTTTCCGTTTCTAATCTCCGCCATTCTGCGTGCGGACTACGGTTTGATCCGTATTGAAGTCTAAGTCTTTGGTCTGGGCATGAGAGGGCAACAGATCGTGTCGCCCTCCCAAAATTCAGATTTAGTCTACTGTGGTGTTGGTCAGCGCCGATTCGACACCTGTCCCGACGCTACCGGATGCGCCCTGGATCGAAGTGATGGCCACGCCGGCCAGACCCACAACTGCCGCGGTTAAGACAACCCAGTCTACTGTTACAGCCCCGTCTTCCCCCCGGAAAAAGTTCAGGATGCGGTTACGCATAACAACCTCTTAAGCTTGGCAGCTCTCTTTTTGAAACGGGCCACGCCTTCGGAATGGAAGACGTGGCCCCGCCTTTGTTACGATCCTGAGATCGCGCCAAGAGTTATTCAGATGCGCCGCCCGGGTTTTTACCTTCGATGAAGGTCTGGGTCGAAGACGTCAGGTTCTTGGAACCGTTTTCGATCGACAGGTAAGCAGCACCGGCCAGGCCAACAACAGCGGCGGTCAGCACAACCCAGTCAACAGTCACAGCACCGTCTTCGTCTTTACGGAAGTTTTTGATAAAGTTCAGCATGGTAAGTCCCTCCAAAGGATCAGTTCAGTTTCGTTCACATCCGATCTGACTTTGGCGGCCGTTTCTCTCAAGCTGGCCAGTCCGATGCGGCATGTCGTTAATAAAGCGTTTGAATCAGGCACGAATTTGACGACCAAAGAAAAAAAAGAGGCAATGCAGGGGAATATTCTTGTTGTCCGTTAGTGAATTGGAAACATTAAACAAATGAAATTCTCGCTGGCGATGATTGCGTTCTGAGGGGGCAAATATGGTGAGATTGTGGCGGATTGCCTTGGCTTCTGCGCGGCGCTGCCTTTCGGAGTCAGTCCCCCGACGCGTCATCGACACGCAATAAAATGGCCGCGCCCAGGGTAGGGCGCGGCCTAATCTTGGAGTATGCCAGGGCTGGCTTATTCGGAAGCGCCGCCCGGGTTTTTGCCTTCGATGAAGGTCTGAGTCGAAGACGTCAGGTTCTTGGAACCATTTTCGATCGACAGGTATGCAGCACCGGCCAGGCCAACAACAGCGGCGGTCAGCACAACCCAGTCAACAGTCACAGCACCGTCTTCGTCTTTACGGAAGTTTTTGATAAAGTTCAGCATGGTAAGTCCCTCCAAAGGATCACATAGATTTTCAGTCAACCGCGCCGTCCTTTGAAGGGCCGTACTCTCCTTGGCCCATGTCCGCCGTGGTTGAGCGCATATAGCCAGTGACCCAAGGCAGCATTTGGGCCGAATAGAGGATTTTCGCGCCCAATTTGGCTTTTTTGAGCGGCGACCTGTTAACACATTGATAGGGAATGATAAAAACAGATCCCGCCTGGGGGCGATGCGAGCATGGCGATGCAAAGACGCAGCAATTACGGCCAAATCGTCACATTTGACGCCGGATTCGCTGGTGTTTTGGGGCTGTTTGCGGGACTGCTGAAGAAAAATTGAGCAAATTGAGCAGTGAGGCACGTCAATGTTCGTGCGTTTGATCCTGGCCTGTCTGGGGGTGTTGTGCTGTCTGGCCACTGGGCCCATGGCAGAAGAGCGTCCTGTGTTCATTCATGAACCCGGTGCAAAGCGCGTGAAACCGCCAGCGCCCGGGACAAAGAAGTTGATCACAGTTCAGATCGACCCCGAGGAGCAAAAGGCAGCTTTGGCGAATCTGCCGCCTATGCAGGCGCCGGTTGAAATTGCGGATGGCCCGAGTGCACCGGCTGAACCCGGGCAGTACGCGTGGTTCTGGGACAAGATCTCACCGGCGATGACCGACAGCGGCCCGGGTCGTCTGGACGATGCGTTGCAGGCCCTGCTTGGCTCGGGCAAGACGAAGGCCCCGAGGCTACAGCATTTGCAGGATATCGCGCGGGCACGCGCGGTTCCCATTCTGACCAACACCGTCGGAACAAATGTTTCGCCTGCGCTTGTTCTGGCTGTAATCGCCGTCGAATCGGCAGGTAAGTCCAATGCCGTGAGTTCGGCCGGGGCGGGGGGGCTGATGCAGCTGATGCCGGCGACAGCGGAACGTTTTGGCGTGACCGACCGCATGCTGCCGGACCAGAACATTGCCGGGGGCGTGAAATATCTCAACTGGCTGATGGATGAGTTCCAGAACGACCCGATTCTGGTGCTTGCGGGTTACAACGCTGGCGAAGGCGCGGTGCGCAAACACAATGGTGTGCCGCCTTACACCGAAACCCGGGACTATGTGCCAAAGGTGCTGGCCGCGTTCCAGGTTGCAAAGGGATTATGCCGGACGCCGCCAGAACTGATCACAGATGGCTGTGTCTTTGTCTCAATGAACTAGTTCGACGCCGCGGCAACGCCGCCCAGTCACCAGGCGCTGCCGCGTGAGTGCTCATCAGGCGTAACTTGATGGGCTTTCTTAGACGATCTTGGCCTCTGTGGCTGCGCGCAACTCGTCTTCGCTCACGCCGTCAGCGGTTTCCACAATCCTCAAACCACCCTCGACCACATCAAGCACACCGAGATTGGTGATGATCCGATCAACAACGCCTTTGCCTGTAAGCGGCAGGGTACATTCAGTCAGCACTTTGCTGTCGCCGTGTTTGTTGGTGTGATCCATCACCACCACTACGCGGCCGACACCGGCGACCAGATCCATGGCGCCGCCCATGCCCTTCACCAGTTTGCCGGGAATCATCCAGTTCGCCAGATCGCCATTCTCGGCGACTTCCATCGCGCCCAGAATTGCCATGGCGATTTTGCCACCTCGAATCATGCCAAAGCTTTGTGCACTGTCAAAGTAAGCCGTCTGCGGCAACTCTGTGATGGTTTGTTTCCCCGCATTGATCAGATCGGGGTCGATCTCATCCTCTGTAGGGAAGGGTCCCATGCCCAGCATGCCGTTCTCGGATTGCAATGTGACCTCAACCCCGTCCGGAATGTAATTCGAAACCAGAGTCGGAATACCGATTCCGAGGTTCACGTATGTGCCGTCTTCGAGTTCCTGCGCGGCCCGCGCCGCCATCTGATTACGATCCCAGGGCATCTGAATTCACTCCGACTAGAGGGCTTTTGTTTGGGGCGTTTCCGATTCTTACGCCAACTTGGTGTCAGGCCGCGCGCGTCGTGCGCTGCTCGATCCGCTTCTCGTGTTCGCCTTGAATCAAACGGTGCACGTAGATGCCGGGCAGGTGGATTGCATCTGGGTCCAGGCTGCCGGTCGGGACGATCTCTTCGACTTCGACAACGCAAGTTTTTCCGCACATGGCGGCAGGGGGGTTAAAGTTGCGCGCAGTCTTACGGAAGATCGCGTTGCCGGTTGCATCTGCCTTCCAGGCCTTGACGATTGAGAGATCGGCAAAAATGCCTTCCTCCATGATGTAGGTCTCGCCATTGAAGTCTTTGTGGTCCTTGCCTTCGGCAATCACCGTGCCAACGCCGGTTTTGGTGTAGAAACCTGGAATACCACAGCCCCCGGCGCGCATCCGTTCAGCCAGAGTGCCCTGAGGGTTAAACTCCAGCTCCAGTTCACCGGACAGGTACTGCCGCATAAACTCGGCGTTCTCGCCAACGTAGGAGCTGATCATTTTCTTGACCTGCTTGGTTTGCAGCAAAATGCCGATGCCAAAGTCATCAACACCCGCGTTATTGGACGCAAAGGTCAGGTCCCGTGTGCCGGCCTCCTTGATGGCGTCCAGAAGCAGTTCAGGTATGCCGCAAAGTCCAAAGCCGCCCGAAGCGATAAACATGCCGTCAAAGAGCAGCCCATCAAGCGCCTCTGCGGCATTGGCATAGACTTTATTCATCGTATGATTTCCCCTGGTCGGTGCTTGCAGTCTTTTGTCTCGCTGCGAATGCAGTGTCAATCCGGCGCAGGATTGGGTGACTGGATTTCCAGACACGCTGAATGACTGTTATCGGATCAGGACCGCGTCCTTTTGCGGCAAGTTTGATCTCAGGCCTTTTTCTTGGCAGCTGTCTTTTTGCCGGAGGCCTTGCGTCGTGTCCCCTTTTTGGCAGCTTTCTCGGAGATCAGTTCGATGGCCTGCGCCATTGTCACTGAGTCCGGTTCGGCGTCCTTCGGGAGTGTCGCATTCACCTTCTCCCACTTCACATAGGGGCCGTATTTGCCCTCCATGATCTGGATGGGACCGCCGCTTTCCGGATGCTCGCCAATCTCTCTGAGAACCTTGGCCACGCCGCGCCGCCCACCACGGCTGGCCACCTTTTCGGCCAACAACTGCACGGCCCGGTTCATCCCGACGTCAAACACCTCTTCGTTGCTTTCAAGGTTGGCGTTTGTCCCACCCCGGTCCGATGTGCTTGCAGCGTGTTTGATGTAAGGGCCGTAGCGACCGATGTTGGACCACACCATAACGCCATCCTCGGGGTGAGGACCAATCGCGCGTGGCAACGAAAGGAGCTTCAGCGCCTGCGCAAGATCGAGTTCGGCCGGGGGCCATTCCTTGGGAATGGACTGCCGCGGCGGCTTCTTGTTGTCGTCCGTGACTTCGCCGCGCTGGACGTAAGGTCCGAACCGTCCTTTGAACGCGTAGATCTTGTCACCGCTGTCTTCACCCAAAAGCTTGCCCTCTGGCGGGATGCCCCCTGTGTCTTCGGCGCCCGGCGGTCCGAAAGCGCGGGTGTAGCGACATTCGGGGTAGTTGGAGCACCCGATGAAGGCCCCCCCTGAGCGGGCCGTTCGCATGCTGAGGCGCCCGGTCCCGCAATTGGGACAAAGACGGGGATCGCTTCCATCCTCAGTTGGGGGGAACAAATGCGGTTCCAGCACCTCGTTGATTTTTTCCAGAACTTCCGTGATCCGCAGCTCGGATGTCTCGTCAATGGCCGCAGAGAAGTCGCGCCAGAAACGGGCCAGAACGTCTTTGTAGTCCACGCCGCCGGCACTGACCGTGTCGAGTTCGTCCTCCAGACCCGCAGTGAAATCGTATCCCACATATTTGCGGAAATAGTTCACGAGGAACGCGATCACGAGCCGGCCTTTGTCCTCGGGGATCAACCGGTTCTTTTCCTTGCGGACATAGTCGCGGTCCTGAATGGTGGTGACGATGCTCGCATAGGTCGAGGGTCTGCCAATCCCAAGCTCTTCCATGCGTTTCACCAGCGTCGCCTCGGTGTAGCGCGGGGGTGGCTGGGTGAAGTGCTGCTCGGGCATCAGCGATTTTTTCTCTGCCGGCTCGCCCTGAACGATCTGGGGCAGCCGCTTGTCATCATCTTCTGCCGCGGTGTCGTCGCGCCCTTCCTCGTAAACCCGCAAGAATCCGTCGAACAGCATGACCTGCCCGGTCGCCCGCAATCCCACCTGTCCGTCGGCGCTGCCAATCTCTGCGGTCGTGCGTTCAAGCCGGGCCGCGGCCATCTGGCAGGACAAGGTCCGTTTCCAGATCAAATCGTAAAGCTTGCGCTGATCCGGGTCGGTGACCTTCAGCTTGCCCGCGTCCAGACCCATGTCCGTGGGACGGATGCATTCATGGGCTTCCTGGGCATTCTTGGCCTTGTTCTTGTACATCCGGGGGCTGTCAGGAACGTAATCCGCGCCATAGCGGGCCTTGATTTCGTCACGCGCCGCATGCACCGCCTCGGCGGCCATGTCGATCCCGTCTGTTCGCATATAAGTAATGTAGCCAGCTTCGTAGAGCCGTTGCGCCGTGCTCATTGTCTGCCGCGCGCCCATTCCAAACTTGCGGCTGGCCTCCTGCTGCAGTGTGGAGGTCATGAATGGGGCAGAGGGGTTGCGGTTGGCCGGCTTGGATTCGACCGAAGTCACTGTCAGTGCGCGACTGGTGATCGCCTGAACTGCAAGCTCTGCCTGCGTTTCATTCTCGATATCGTAGCGTTCAAGCTTCTTGCCGGCCAGAACCGTCAGACGGGCTTCGAAATCTTGCCCACGCGGCGTGGTTAGCAAGGCCTTGACCGACCAGTACTCACGCGGCCGGAACGCCTCGATTTCCATTTCCCGCTCAACGATGAGACGCAGACAAACCGATTGCACCCGACCGGCTGACCGTGCGCCGGGCAGCTTGCGCCACAAAACCGGGGACAGGTTGAACCCCACCAGATAATCTAGCGCGCGTCGGGCGAGGTAGGCCTCCACCAGCGGCATGTCGACCTGCCGGGGATTGGCCATAGCTTCGGCCACGGCATCTTTTGTGATTGCGTTGAATGTGACGCGGCTGACGGGTGTATCCTTTTTGATAGACCGTCGTTTGGTCAGGGCCTCCTGCAGGTGCCAGCTGATTGCTTCACCTTCGCGATCGGGGTCCGTGGCCAGGATCAGTTCGCCATCCTCAGCCAGTGCATCTGCGATCGCTTTGACATGTTTTTTGCTGTCCGAGGCCACTTCCCAAAGCATCTCGAACCCATGGTCCGGATCGACGGATCCGTCCTTCGGCGGAAGGTCCCGGACATGCCCATACGAGGCCAGAACGGTGTAGTCGGGGCCGAGATACTTGTTGATCGTTTTCGCCTTGGCCGGGGATTCGACAACAACTACGGGCATTTAGCGGGTTACCTCATTACGGGACAGTCGCGGATGTCTATGGTCCCGGACATGTGGGGTGCAAGAGCGGATTGTCAATTGGAATGATTTTCCAGTGCCGGGCGTGACCGGAAAGGCAGCCCGAATCCCAACAAGCCAGCCCGTGGACTCCACTGAGACCGCCGGCTTTCAGATCAGGACACGCGCGACAAAAGACCGCCGGCCTGACGCAGAATACGCCCATCCATTTCCAGATCGGTGAGCGCGGGTCCAACTTCTTGCGCGCCGGCTGCTAGGTCTCTGATCAGCTGGTCTTCGGCCACGGGCGAGGGGCCCAGCCGATCCAGGATCTGCTGATGCAGTGCGGCGGTCTCCCGCAAGCTGCGCTTGTCCGCTGGGCGGGGCGGCTCAGACCTTGCTCGCGCTGGCGTGTCTGGCTTGGGCGACGCGGGCAGCGCGGCCAGCACATCTTCGACCGAACGCACCAGAACCGCACCGTCCCGGATCAGCAGGTTGCAACCCGCCGCCCGTGCATCAAAAGGGTGCCCCGGCACGGCCATGACTTCGCGGCCTTGGTCCAGAGCGTCGCGCGCCGTGATCAGACTGCCGGAGCGTGCCGCGGCCTCGACCACCACGACGCCGCACGATAATCCCGAGATGATCCGGTTGCGCCGCGGGAAATCACGGGCTTGCGGCTGCAGACCCATGGCGCGTTCCGACAGCAGCAGCCCCTGTTTGCCAATGTCCCGTCCCAGTCCCGCATTCTCTGAAGGGTACATTGCGTCCACGCCTCCGGCCATGACAGCGATGGTGCCTGTCGCTAGCGTCGCCATATGCGCCACGGTATCAATCCCGCGCGCCAGGCCCGAGACCACAACCAGACCTTGCGCACCCAGTTCATGCGCAAGAGTGCGGGCCATGCGCGTCCCCAGAGAGGAGGCATTGCGCGCACCGACGAGAGCTATCACAGGCCGCTGCAAGAGTGTCTGGTCCCCGACTGTCCAGATCAACGGCGGGGCGTCGGGCAGGGTTGTCAGGGCAGCTGGGTAGTTTCGATCGCCAATGCACAAAAGCCGCGCATTCGCGGCTTTTGCGGCTTTGAGTTCTGCGTCGATGACGCCGGGTGGGCAGATTTCATAGCCTTTGACCCCGGCGGCGCGCGCCACTTCGGGCAGCGCCGCAAGCGCGTTCTGCGCTGTGCCATGCTCTGCCATCAGCCGATGGAACGTGGTCGCACCGACCCGGCGAGAGCGCAAAAGACGAAGCCAGGAAAACCGATCTTCTTCCGTGGTGGGTGGGAGTGGGGGGTGATTGGAAGAAAGGGGTTCCTCGGTCATCCGCGACTCCGTCCGTTGCTGAGACAGGTTTAGGCGGGCAATGGTTAATGTGCTGTGAATCGCATTGATGCCGCGGAGATTTTTTGTCTGTCGACGTCACGGCGTGCTGGTTCTTACACGACCAACGCCGCCGTCACGCGCAACTGCACCTCACGCATACTGCGTTTCCGCAAACACAGATGGCGCGTTCAGGCCGCAGAGCCACCCACGGTCAGGCCGTCCATCAGCACCGTGGGTTGACCAACCCCGACCGGAACCCACTGACCTTCTTTGCCGCAGTTCCCCATTCCCGGATCGAGCGCCATGTCGTTGCCCAACCCGCGAATCTGTTTCAACGCGGTCGCGCCGTCGCCGATCAGAGTGGCGCCTTTGACTGGTGCGCCAACTTTGCCGTTTTGCACGCGATAGGCCTCCGTACAAGAAAACACGAACTTGCCGTTTGTGATGTCGACCTGACCCCCGCCAAAACCAACCGCGTAAAGGCCGTCCTTGATCTCTGAAACCAGATCACCGGGCGTGGCATCGCCGCCAAGCATGTAGGTGTTGGTCATCCGGGGCATCGGGCGGTGAGCATAGCTTTGACGCCGGCCGTTTCCGGTGGGTCTGGTTCCCATCAGGCGCGCGTTTTGCCGGTCCTGCATGAACCCGACCAGTTTTCCGTCTTCAATCAGCGTTGTTTTTTGCGAAGGCGTGCCTTCATCATCGACGGTGATCGACCCACGGCGGTCAGGGATCGTCCCGTCATCCAGCACCGTGACCCCAGGCGCGGCAATGCTTTGGCCCATGAGCCCGGCAAAAGCCGAGCTGCCCTTGCGGTTGAAGTCGCCCTCCAGCCCGTGGCCGATGGCTTCGTGCAGCAGAATGCCGGGCCACCCCGGCCCCAACGCGATTTCCATAACGCCGGCCGGTGCGGGTTCGGCCTCAAGGTTGACACAGGCAATGCGCAGCGCCTCACGCGCCTTGGCCTGCCAGTCCGCCGGGTCGATCAGGCCGTCAAGCCCGGTGCGCCCTCCGCCACCGGCGCTCCCGGATTCGCGGCGCCCGTCTTGTTCCACGATCACAGAGACATTCACGCGTGTCAGTGGCCGCACGTCGCGGACAAGAGTTCCATCGCTGCGTAGAATCTCAACCTCTTGCAAGGAGGCGGCAAGCGACGCCGTGACCTGTACGACTCTTGGATCGAGGCCACGCGTGAACGCGTCCATTTCGCGCAGCGTTTCGATCTTGACCGGAAAGGCGACCCCGGCAATCGGGTCGTCTTCGCCATAAAGACGGCGATTGGTTGCCGGGGGCGCCTCCGCAAGCGTACCGCCTCCGTCCGCAACGGCCAGCCGGGTGGTCTCAGTGGCCCGGCGCAGCGCAGATTCGCTGATCTCGGTTGAATGGGCGTAGCCGGTGACCTCACCCCGCACGGCTCGCAGGCCAAACCCCTCCGACGCATCGTAGCTGGCCGTTTTCAGGCGACCATCATCAAAAACCAGCGCTTCTGACTTGCGGCGCTCCAAAAACAGCTCTCCGTCGTCGGCGCCATTGGTGGTTTCGCGCAACAGGGCCAGTGCTGTCTCAAGGTCCAGATGCGTTTCGAACGGCTGAAACACCTTGTTTTCCATGCCGGTGGGCTCCCAAATCTGCCGAATTCCAAAAAAAGCGTCCGTTTGACGCAAGCTGCTCTCTTTATCTGTCCGGCAGAATATGATTTCTACTCCACCCAAAGACAATGGGGGGTGCCGGATGACCGGTCATCTCCGACCATCTTCTGGCGATCAAACGATCAGGACACGATATGAAGAATGCAATGACGCTTGCGGGGCTGTTTGCGGCCCTGTCATCCCTGCCCGCGGCAGCGCAAGACAACCTCGAGATCATCGGTGCGCCGGTCGATAACGGGATCGGCTTTCAGCCGGCCGTGACGGAACTGGCCCGGGACCTGCAATGGCTCGACGGTATGCTCTTGGTCATCATCACGGCGATCTGCATCTTTGTGACCGCCCTGATGGCATACTGCGTTGTGCGCTATAATCGGCGCGCCAATCCCACGCCGGGCACGTTTACTCACAACTCCCCCGTCGAGGTGGCCTGGACGGTGATTCCCATCGTCATCCTGGTATTCATCGGCGCGTTCTCGCTGCCAGTTCTGTTCAAGCAACAAGAAATCCCCGAGGCTGACATCACGATCAAGGTGACCGGATATCAGTGGTTCTGGGGTTACGAGTATGTTGACCACGGGTTCGGATTTGAGAGCTTTATGCTGGGCCGCAACGCGCTTGAGGAACATGGCTACAGTCAGGACGAGTACCTTCTGGCGACAGACACCGCGGTGGTCGTGCCGGTGGGCAAGATCATCGTGATGCAAGTGACCGGCGCGGACGTGATCCACAGCTGGACGATTCCATCCTTTGGCGTGAAGCAGGATGCGGTACCTGGACGCCTCGCCGAACTCTGGTTCGAAGCCGAGCAAGAGGGGATCTACTTCGGGCAGTGTTCTGAGCTTTGCGGCAAGGACCACGCTTATATGCCGATCACCGTCAAAGTGGTGAGCGAAGAAGAGTACCAGAAGTGGCTGGACGGTGCGATTGAAGAGTACGCGGGCGAACCGCGTGCGGTTCAAATCGCGTCAAACTGACAGCGGCCCTGACACCACCCACGAACGGAGCGCGCACGCAGCGCGCCCTCGACGGAAGAGATGATGAGCGACGTCAGCTACAACAGTGACATTCAGCAGAAAGAGGCGGAGTTCATCGACTTCTTCGTCCTCCTGAAGCCGCGCGTGATGTCGCTGGTGGTGTTTACGGCGTTTGTCGGCATGCTGGCCGCACCCGTTCCTGTGCATCCGATGATCGGCTTTGCCGCTTTGCTGTTCATCGCTGTTGGCGGCGGGGCCTCCGGCGCGCTGAACATGTGGTGGGACGAAGACATTGACCGCGTGATGAAGCGCACCCGAAAGCGTCCTATCCCTATGGGCAAGGTTTCTGGTGGCGATGCCGCCGCGATCGGGGTCGTACTGGCAGGGTTCTCGGTCGTCATGCTGGGGCTGGCGGCAAACCTGTTGGCTGCCTTCATGCTGGCCTTCACCATTTTCTTCTATGTCGTGATCTACACGATGTGGCTGAAACGCTCGACACCCCAGAACATCGTGATCGGCGGCGCAGCAGGGGCATTTCCGCCTGTGATTGGCTGGATCGTGGCCACTGGGTCCATGTCGCTGGAGCCGTGGCTGATGTTCGCGCTGATCTTTATGTGGACGCCCCCCCATTTCTGGGCGCTGGCGCTGTTCATGCGCTCTGACTACGATGATGCCGGTGTGCCGATGCTGACTGTCACCCACGGTCGGCGCGCCACGCGGAATCACATCCTGATCTACACGGTTCTGCTGGCGATCCTCGCCATTGGCACGGCGTTCTCTGCCATCGGCGGCCCGATCTACCTGCTCGTCGCGGTCGTTTTGAACGCGATGTTCCTGTTCGGTGCCGTGCGCATCTGGCGACGCGATGAGGAGATGGCGGAAGCCGACAATTTTGCAGTGGAACGGCGCTTCTTCCGACTGTCGCTGCTCTACCTGTTCCTGCATTTCGGCGCCATTCTGGCAGAGGCGCTGTTGAAACCCTGGGGCTTGGGGGGATGGTCTTGAGCATTCGCCAGCCTCATGAACTGCACAAGCGGCGCTTTGGCCGCAATCTTGGCGTGGCTCTGGTGCTGACAGCGTTCATCGCGGTTGTGTTCGGGTTGACCGTCGTCAAGGTCACAAGCGGCGCTTTCGAGATGCCGCGGGTTGAGGAGGGCTCCTAATGGCACTGACTGGACCACGCAAAACTGTCGCCCAGACATTGGGTGTTGTCGTACTCATGGGCGGTCTCGCCTGGGCATCGGTCCCGCTTTATGACTGGTTCTGCCGGGTGACCGGTTATGGCGGCGCCACGGATGTGGCAGAGGCCGGGTCGGAAGAAATCCTGGACCAGACCGTCAAGGTTCGGTTCGACGCGTCGCTGGAACGCAGCATGCCGTGGGAATTCAGGCCCGTGGAACGCGAGATGGAGCTGCGCATCGGCGAGACGGGGTTGGCCTTTTACGAGGCTTACAACCCCACCGATCGACCGGTCGCCGGGTCAGCCAGCTACAATGTGACACCCTACGAAGCCGGTGGTTTCTTTTACAAGATACAGTGCTTCTGCTTTGAGGAGCAGGTCCTGCAACCCGGAGAGCGCGTTCAGATGCCTGTGACATTCTTCGTTGACCCGGAGATGGCCACGGACCGTGACGGGAAGTTCGTTCACACGATCACGCTGAGCTACACATTTTACGAAATCGATCTGCCAGAGGGCTATGCGGCCCTTGACCAAAGTGCAGACACAAGTCTGAATTAAGGCCGAAAGCTGAGGGACGCTGACATGGCACACGCAAAGAACCACGACTATCACATTCTGAACCCCTCGATCTGGCCGTTGGTGGGCGCAATTTCGGGCTTTGCGATGTTGCTCGGCGCCGTGCTCTGGATGCATGGCATCACGCCGTTCCTGTTCTGGATGGGGCTGGTCGGCGTGCTCTACACGATGTTTGCCTGGTGGTCCGAAGTGGTGGCCGAGAGCCATATCGGAGATCACACGCCGGTTGTGCGGATCGGCCTGCGCTACGGCTTCATTCTCTTCATCATGTCCGAAGTAATGTTCTTCTTCGCTTGGTTCTGGTCGTTCTTCAAACATGCGATCTACCCGATGAACGAATACGAGGGCAGCGAGTACATCCCGCCCGAGGTCTACCCGGTTGACGCGTTCCATCTGCCCCTGATCAACACGCTGATCCTGTTGCTGTCCGGCTGTGCGGTGACCTGGGCGCACCATGCGCTCGTTCATGGCGGCGCGCGCAAAGACGTCGCCTGGGGTCTTGGCATCGGCATTGTGCTGGGCGTGGCCTTTACGGCTTTGCAGGCCTACGAGTACATTCACCTGCTGCACGAAGGCTGGGAGTTCGGTGGTGACAAGTTCTACTCGAACTTTTTCATGGCGACCGGGTTCCACGGCGCGCATGTCATCATCGGGACCATCTTTCTGACGGTGTGCTGGTTCCGCGTGCTGAGCGGGCATTTCACGGCTGAGAAACATATCGGGTTTGAAGCCGCCGCATGGTACTGGCACTTCGTCGACGTTGTCTGGCTGTTCCTGTTCTTCGCCGTCTACATCTATGGTGTGGCACAGGTCGTCTAAGACCCGGGGGGCTGCGCCCGAAACGGCACGGCCGAGACACACTTTTTGCCAAGGCGCGCGGGCTCTCCCGGGCGCCTTCGCCGTGAAGAAGGGTCGCTCTGATGCGCCGGGTTCTGTTTCTGTTGATTTTTGGACTGGCGGGTGCAGGCATTCTGATCTGGCTGGGCGTCTGGCAAATGCAGCGCTTGGCCTGGAAAGAGGGTGTCTTGTTAGAAATCGAGACGCGCATCGCAGCCGCGCCGGGTCAGGTGCCGGTGTCACCGGACCCCGAAGTGGACCGCTACCAGCCCGTTCAGGCCGAGGGTGTGATTGAGCCACAAGAGCTACACGTTCTGGTGTCCCGCAAACGGGTGGGCGCCGGGTACCGCATCATCGCTCCGCTGACGTTAGCAGACGGGCGCGTGGTCATGTTGGATCGCGGATTCGTTCCCACCGAGGCCAAGGCCGAGACACGGGCGGTGGGCCCGATCTCGGTAACTGGGAACCTCCACTGGCCGATCGAGACCGATGTCTTTACGCCAGAGCCGGACATCGCCGGCAACATCTGGTTTGCCCGTGACGTACCGGCTATGGCCGATCAGCTGGGCACCACGCCGGTCCTGGTCGTGGCAAAGTCGAAATCCGACCCAAATGTGACGCCCTTGCCTGTGGACACGGCGGGGATTCCCAACGATCACCTTGAATATGCGATCACATGGTTTTCGCTGGCCCTCATCTGGGTCTCTATGACGGTTTGGTTCCTCTGGCGCACCCGCGCCGACGCTGAAAGCAAAAGTGCATGAAATACATCTCGACACGGGGCGCTGCTCCGGAACTCGCCTTCGAAGACGCGATGCTGACCGGATTGGCCCGCGATGGCGGTCTTTACGTTCCATCCGAGATACCGACAATGCGGCCCGGCGACATCGCGGCCTTGGCGGGGCTCAGCTATGAAGAGACCGCCTTTCGTGTGATGCGCCCTTACATCGGTGATTGTTTTGGCGAGCAGGAATTCGCGGAGATCATTGAGCGAGCCTACGCCGGGTTTGGGCACGCGGCGCGCGCGCCTCTGAAGCAGTTGGACAGCGGACATGTCCTGTTGGAGCTGTTCCATGGCCCGACCCTGGCGTTCAAAGACTTCGCCATGCAATTGATTGGTCAGATGTTCGAGACGGCCCTGTCGCGCCGCGGCGCGCGCGTGACCATCGTCGGCGCCACCAGCGGTGACACCGGGTCGGCGGCAATCGATGCGTTCCGTGGGCTGGACTCTGTGGATGTGTTTATCCTCTACCCGCACGGACGGGTGTCCGAAGTGCAGCGCCGTCAGATGACTACGCCTGCGGATCCGAATGTGCATGCTCTGGCTGTGGACGGCGATTTCGATGCCTGTCAGGCGCGGGTCAAGGATATGTTCAATGATTTTGCCTTCCGCGATCAGGTCGCGCTGGCCGGAGTGAACTCGATCAACTGGGCCCGTGTTCTGGCTCAGGTGGTCTACTACTTTTCGTCCGCGGTTTCTCTGGGAGCCCCGCACCGTGAAGTCAGCTTTACTGTGCCGACCGGCAATTTCGGTGATATCTTTGCGGGCTATATCGCGAAACGCATGGGGCTGCCGATCGACAAACTGGTCGTGGCAACCAATCAGAATGACATTCTGCATCGCTGCCTTGCGGGGCAGGGCTACCATAAAGGGGCGACCGTGCCGTCCATCAGCCCTTCGATGGATATTCAGGTCAGCTCCAACTTTGAGCGTGCGCTTTTTGATGCTTATGGCCGTGATGGCGGTGCCGTAGCGCAGTTGATGCAGGAATTGCAGCAGGACGGCGGCTTTGAGGTCAGTCAGGGGGCGTTGCAGGCTTTGCAGGATATCTATGCCTCGGGCCGGGTGTCCGAGGATGAGACACGGGCCACCATAGCCCGGACATTGAAAGCCACCGGGGAGTTGCTTTGTCCCCATTCCGCTGTCGGCGTGAAGATTGCCGAAGACATGCGGGACCCGACCATTCCAATGATCACGCTGGCCACGGCGCATCCGGCCAAATTCCCGGCCGCGGTCGAAGAGGCGAGCGGAGTGCATCCCCCTCTTCCCCCACGCATGGCGGATCTATATGAACGACCGGAACGCCTGACCCGCATCGGCAACGATCTGGCGGCAATCGAGGACCACATCAGAAAGAACATCGCCACGTGAGCGTACAACAAGACCAACTGCCCAACGGCTTTCGCATTGTCTCTGAACACATGCCGGGGCTGAAGTCCGCGTCGATTGGGATCTGGGTGACCGCCGGAGCCCGCCACGAACGTATCGAACAAAACGGAATCGCGCATTTCCTTGAACACATGGCGTTCAAGGGCACCAAGCGGCGCACGTCGTTGCAGATTGCGGAAACGATCGAAGACGTTGGTGGGTATATCAATGCCTACACAAGCCGTGAGGTGACAGCCTATTATGCGCGTGTGCTGCAGAATGATGTCCCGTTGGCGCTGGACGTCATCGCAGACATCGTTCTGAACCCTGTTTTCGACCCCTCGGAGATCGAAGTAGAGCGTGGTGTTATTCTCCAGGAGATCGGGCAGGCCCACGACACGCCTGACGACATCATTTTCGACTGGCTGCAGGAAGAGAGTTATCGCGATCAGCCCCTGGGGCGCACGATCCTTGGCCCCAGTGAGCGCGTGAGCGCCTTTTCGCGCGCTGACCTCGCGAATTTCGTAAACGAGCACTACGGCCCCGGTCAGATGATCCTGTCCGCAGCTGGCGCTGTGGATCACGATGTCCTCGTGAAACTGGCTGAATCGCTCTTTGGCCATCTTGAACCGAAGACCGTGAACCACGTGCTGCCGGCCAAGTTCACCGGCGGGGAGAACCGTCAGGCCAAAGCCCTCGAACAAGCCCATTTTGCCTTGGCCTTCGAAAGTCCTGGCTACCGTGACGACGCCATCTATACCGCGCAGATCTACGCCAGCGCGCTGGGTGGCGGCATGTCATCGCGCCTGTTTCAGGAGATCCGCGAGAACCGCGGGCTCTGTTACACGATTTTTGCCCAGACCGGGGCCTATGCGGACACCGGCACAACAACCATCTATGCCGGGACCAGCGCGGGTCAGATCGAGGAATTGGCCGGGATCACCATAGATGAAATGAAGCGAGCTGCCGAAGATATGGGTCCCGAAGAGGTGGCCCGCGCACGCGCGCAGATGAAGGCCGGAATGCTGATGGGACTGGAAAGCCCGTCCAACCGCGCGGAGCGCCTGGCACGGCTGGTTCAGATCTGGGACCGGGTTCCGTCTCTCGAGGAAACTGTGGCCCGCATCGACGCTGTGACCACGGGCGATGTCCGCGAGTTTGCGCAGATGACAGTAACGGATGCGCCTGTGGCGCTTGCGCTTTATGGACCCATCGACACCGCCCCCAACCTGACCGTTCTGCAGGAGAGGCGCGCCGCCTGATGCTTCGCTGATGTTGCTCGCAAAACGCAAGCTCAGGCTGGAAACAGAACGGCTGACTCTTCGTCCGCCCACGCATTCAGATTATCGCAACTGGTCGGGGCTGCGCCGGGAGAGCAAGGATTTCCTCGTCCCTTGGGAACCGGTCTGGGCCGCGGATCATCTCAGCCGCAAGGCGTTCACCAACCGCGTCTATTGGGCGCAACGGTCCGTGTCGAATGGCTCGGCGGTGCCCTTGTTCCTGATGCGCCGTAAAGACCAGACCCTGGTCGGGGCGATTACGCTGGACAACATCCGCCGCGGCCCGGCTCAGGCGGGTACGCTCGGATACTGGACTGGCGAGGCATTTGCCAGGCAGGGCTACATGCGAGAAGCCATAGATGCGGTTGTTCACCACGCCTTTGCGCGGCTCGATCTTAGCCGGATAGAGGCCGCTTGCCTGCCGGAGAACGCGGCGTCGCGCGGGCTGCTGGAAAGCTGCGGGTTCAAATACGAAGGTGTAGCGCAGTCTTACCTGCAAATTGCCGGCCGTTGGCGGACACATGTCCTTTACGCATCCTTGCGCAGTGACCGGCGGGGCAAGACGGACGCAGGTTGATGGCGTTCAAGGCACTGCGGCGATCACGAGCTCTGGATGAGCGCTTCTCTGGCGGCGTCGCGGACGGACCGGGTCAGCGGTGCGAGCGCGGTGGCCATGACACGGCTGACTTGCCAGTCCAGGGGCGTGTCCAGAGGGCGATGCGGGTTCAAGGCGACCAGCCTTCCATTGCGAATAGGTCCCAGCACCAGAACCTCGGGGTTCATGCCCCAGCCCAGACCGGCGCGCGCGGCGTCAACAAAGGCATGGGTCGAGGGCATGTGATGGCTCGGGGGTGACAGGCGCTGTCCTGTTTCGGCCTCCATCCAGTGCCTTTGCAACTGATCCTTTGCATTGAACGTCAGGCATGGGGCCTTGGCCAGCGCATCTGCGGTCAGCCCCTCCGGAAACCACTGGCTCACAAACTTCGGGGAAGCCGTTGCCACATAGCGAAGCGCGCCAAGTGGGACGGAATCGCAGCCTGCGACGGGTTTGCCGGACGCGGTAACCGCCGCGCTCATTTCTCCGCGTCGCAGCCAGTCCGCGCTGTGATCCTGATCATCAATCACCAGGTCGAACATCACATCGGGAAGCGATGTCAGCGCTGAAACGAACCACGTCGCAAGGCTGTCGGCGTTGACGGCAACGCGCAGCTGCACCGGAGCTTCGCCAAGGTCCAGTTTCAAATCACGGCTGAGTTTCATTTCAAGAAGACCAATGTCTTCGGCATGTTTGGCCAGTCTCAGACCAACTTCGGTCCCGGTGCACGGAGAGCCGCGCTGGATCAAGGCACTGCCAACCAGTTCCTCCAGCGCCTTGATCCTCTGCGACACGGCCGACGGCGTGACAGAAAGCGCTCGCGCGGCCTGTTCAAAGCTGCCGCATCGAAGAATGGCCGAGAGTGCTGCCAGTTGGTGTGGATCTAGTATCATTAGCAATCCTAATCCAAGCTTAACCAGATTAACTGGATTTATGCTCTCGTCAAATCTATTGAGGCCGGGTCTGACGGTTTGGGGATTTGATTGTGTTGGCCGCTTTGCTTCCTGGTTTCTTTTTGGGCTTCAGCCTGCTCTTTGCCATAGGGGCGCAGAATGCCTTTGTGTTGAGGACCGGCCTGCACGGCACCCACGTCTTTCCCGTCTGCCTGACCTGCGCGGTATCTGATGCCATTTTGATTGTCGCGGGCGTTGCCGGGTTTGGGTCGCTCGCTGTCGCAGTGCCGTGGTTTGAAACGGCAATGCGCTATGGTGGCGCGCTCTTCTTGATCGTTTACGGGGCAATCAGCCTAAGACGCGCCTGGACGGGTGGTGGTCGTCTCGTCGGTGACGGGGCAGTGCTGCCGGGGTTGGGCGCGACTTTGGCGACCGTGCTGGCGCTCACGTGGCTCAACCCGCATGTCTATCTGGATACCGTTGTGCTGATTGGCTCCATTTCCGCTCAATACAGCGACCGGTTGGCGTTTGGGTTGGGCGCTGTTGGCGCCAGTTTTATCTTCTTCTTTGCTTTGGGATATGGCGCACGCCTGTTGGCCCCCATCTTCGTCCGGCCAGCCGCATGGCAGGTGTTGGATGTCTTGATCGCGGTCATAATGTGGGCGATCGCCTGGAAACTTCTTAGCATGTGAAAGACTTGCACTGGTTCGGCTTTGGGTGTTCAAACGACCCATGAGCTCACCCGCCCCGAACCGCCCCGTCACGGCCATCCTTTGGATGCTGGTGACCGGCCTGTGCTTTGTCGCTGTCACGGCATTGGTGAAATACCTGGGGCCGCGCATCCCACCTGCCGAGGCGGCGTTTCTGCGCTATCTGATGGGGCTGGTTTTCATCATTCCAATGCTTGGCACGCTCATGCGCTCGCAGCTTTCGCGGCGCCAGCATGGGTTGTTTGCGCTGCGCGGCATTCTGCATGCCTTTGGCGTTTTGCTCTGGTTCTACAGCATGGTCCGGATTTCGTTGTCCGAGGTGACCGCCATGAACTATCTCGCGCCAATCTATGTGACGATCGGGGCGGCGCTGTTTCTGGGTGAGAAGCTGGCGGCGCGCCGGATTGCAGCGGTGGGGCTCGCACTCCTTGGCGCGCTGATCATCCTGCGCCCGGGGTTTCGTGAACTCAGCGCCGGGCATTTTTCAATGTTGCTTGCTGGCGGGATGTTCGGGGGATCGTATCTGCTGGCAAAGGTGGCCGCTGATCAGATCAAACCCGTCGTGGTGGTTGCCATGCTGTCAATCTGGGTGACCGTCGTGCTGGCGCCGTTCGCCTGGATGGTCTGGGTGCCGCCGACCTTGCCAGAGCTCGGCCTGCTGTTCTGCGTCGCGTTTTTTGCGACGGCCGGGCACTACACCATGACGCTGGCCTTCGCCGCCGCACCGGTCACCGTGACGCAGCCGGTGACGTTCCTGCAACTGGTCTGGGCGACGGCTCTAGGAGCGATCGTGTTTCACGAAGCGGTGGACATCTGGGTGGTTCTTGGCGGCAGCCTGATCCTTGCCTCGATCAGCTTTATCACGTGGCGCGAGGCAGTGCTCAAACGGCGCAACATCACCCCGCCGACGCCCGCCACCAAGGTCTAGACCTTCGCGCGCTAACCTTGGTGTTACCCGCGCGGGTCCAGCAGTTTGGCCAAAATCCGGTCATAGGTGATTTGGCCCAAAACCGTGTCGCCTTCAACGACAGCGACCGGCGCGTCGTGACCCATCGCGGCCTGCATCACGTCCTGAATGGTGGCATCCGGTGGCACCGCCCCTTGGGTCTTGTGGTTGACGGGTTCCATGACATCGCGCGCGCAGAGCACACCGAGCGGGTTCATATGCGCCACAAAATCGGAGACGTATCCGGTCGCCGGATTTGTAAAAATTTCCTGAGGCGTGCCGCACTGGACGATCCGGCCGCCCTCCATGATGGCAATCCGGTCTCCGATTTTGAACGCTTCATCCAGATCATGGCTGACAAAGATGATGGTGCGCCCCAGTTTGCTTTGCAGGTCCAGCAATTCATCTTGCAGCCGTGTCCGGATCAGCGGGTCGAGTGCGGAAAACGGTTCATCCATCAACAGGATCGGTGCCTGCGTGACAAAAGCGCGGGCCAGACCGACGCGTTGCTGCATGCCGCCCGACAGTTCGCCCACGCGGCGCTCCGCCCAGTCCGAAAGACCGACCAGCTCCAGCTGTTCGTCCACCTTCTCGGCGCGGTCGTTGCGGCTCATGCCGCCCAGTTCCAGACCGAGGCCAACATTCTCCCGCACCGTGCGCCACGGCAGCAGGCCGAACTGCTGAAACACCATGGCCACATGACTTAGCCTGATGTCGCGCAGGGCGGCAGCGCCGGCATGTGTCACATCGACAAGATCCTGTCCCGCTTTGACTTTGACCTGACCCCGCACAACGGGGTTCAAGCCGTTGACTGCCCGCAAGAGGGTGGACTTCCCAGAGCCCGACAACCCCATCAGCACAAGGATCTCGCCCTCAGCCACAGTCAGTGAACAGTTATGAACTCCCAGAACCTGTCCGGTGGCCGATTGGATTTCTGCCCGGTCCTGCCCCTGATCCATTAAGGGCAGAGCGGCGGAAGGTTTGTCGCCGAAGACGATGCAAACGTCCTGAAAATCAACTGCGGTGCTCATTTGCGTTCCATCCGCAGGACGCGGTCCAGCATGATTGCGACAACAACAATGATAAATCCGCTTTCGAAACCGAGTGATGTGTTGACCTGGTTCAATGCGCGCACGACGGGCACGCCCAGACCGTCTGCACCCACCAATGCCGCGATCACCACCATGGACAGCGACAGCATGATGGTCTGGTTCAGACCGGTCATGATTTGCGGCAGTGCGTAGGGCAGCTCAACCTTCCACAAGGTTTGGCGCGGTGTCGCACCAAATGCCTGTGCGGCCTCCAGCAACGGTTGCGGGGTTGAGGTTACGCCCAGATGCGTCAGCCGGATGGGCGCGGGCAGCACAAAGATCACCGTCGCGATCAGGCCCGGGACCATGCCAATTCCGAAAAAGACGATTGCGGGGATCAGGTAAACGAAAGTCGGCAAAGTCTGCATAAGGTCTAGCACCGGGCGCATTGCAGCATAGAGCCGTGGCCGGTGCGCCGCGGCAATCCCGATGGGAACGCCAAGCCCCATACAAACCATGCAGGCGGACAGTACCAACGTCAGGCTTTCGGTCGTTTCTTCCCAATAGCCCTGATTAAGAATGAACAAGAACCCCAGGACGACGAAAAGCGCGATTTTCCAGTTGCGTTGAAGCCCATACGCGATGAGCGCGAAGACGGCGACGACCAAAAGGGGAGGTGGAGACTGCAGCACCCAAAGGATTGCTTCGATCAGTGCTTCCATGGTGTCGGACAAGGCGTCAAAGAACCAGCCCAGGTTGATTTGCATCCAATCGAAAACAGCAGCGGCCCATTTCCCCACAGGGATCTTATTCTCGGTCAGCCAGTCCATATGAGGTCTTCCTGAATAGGATTTTCTTGCCTGTCACGCCTACAAAAACGCAGCGCGAGAGCGCAATCGGGGCCGCTTTGTTTCGGCGGCCCCGGCTAAGACTTTAGTCCAGCAGGGCCGATTTGGCCGCGTCCATTCCGCTGCCGCCGTCTGCCGTTGTCACACCGTCCAGCCAACCTGCAAGCGCGTCGGGGTTCTGCTTGATCCATGCCGCGGCTGCCTTTGGCGGATCAACGCCATCGTCAAGGATCGCGCCCATGATTTCGTTCTCCATGGCCAGCGTGAACCCGAGGTTCTCCAGGAACTTGCCCACGTTGGCGCATTCCGAGACATACCCGGCGCGGGTGTTCGTATAGACCGTCGCGCCCCCAAGGTTGGGGCCAAAGAAGTCGTCGCCACCGGTCAGATAGGTGAGTTCGAAATTGGCGTTCATCGGATGTGGCTCCCAGCCGAGGAACACAACCGGTTCGTCGCGCCGGTCCGCACGTGCCACCTGTGCAAGCATGCCTTGCTCGGAGCTTTCGACAACTTCGAACCCGGACAAACCAAAGGCGTCATCGTCGATCATCGACTGGATCAGCCGGTTTCCGTCATTGCCCGGCTCAATGCCATAGATTTTTCCGTCGAGTGCGTCTTTCTGACCGGCGATATCTGCGAAATCCTTGATCCCCAGATCTGCGGCGGCCTTGTTGACGGTCAGGGTGTACTTCGCGCCTTCGAGATTGGCGCGCACGGTATCGACCGTTCCGGCATCGCGATACTTGGCGATATCTCCTTCCATGGTCGGCATCCAGTTGCCCAGAAAGACGTCGATATCCCCGTTGGCCATCGATGTGTAGGTCACAGGAACGGACAGTACCTTGATATCGGTCTCATACCCCAGTGCGTCGAGCACTACGGTCGCCGCTGCAGTTGTGGCCGTGATGTCAGTCCAGCCCACGTCCGAGAAGGTAACCTTTGAGCAATCGGCCATCGCGGGGACGGCCGCCAGCAGCGCCAAGGCGGATAATGTGGTTCTTAGTTTCATGTCGTACTCCCTGATCGGTTTGGTTTTCGGCACCGTGGCGTTTCTTGATTGACGAGTCAATAAACCAGACTTAGCGTCCGGCAGGATGATCGGAACAGGAGCCGGTGATGCCCAAGGTCGGGATGGAGCCTATCAGGCGTGACGCATTGGTAAAGGCTGCGATTGCCGAGATCGGCGACGCAGGCACACTAGATGTGACCGTCAGCCAGATCGCGCGGCGTGCCGGGATGTCCAGCGCGCTGGCCCATCATTACTTTGGATCGAAAGAGCAAATGCTGGTCGCCGCGATGCGCCACATCCTCAGTGTGTTCGGCGCAGAGGTGCGCGGGGCGCTGGCGATGGCGCGAACGCCGGAGTCTCGGGTAGAAGCGATTGTGCGCGCGTCTTTCACGGCCCAGAGCTTCCGACCGGAGACGGCCGCGGCATGGCTGCACTTCTATTTGCAAGCCCAGAGTTCCGCCCCAACGCGGCGGTTGCTGACGGTCTATCACCGGCGTTTGCATTCCAACCTGATGACCGGGTTTCGACCGCTCGTGGCTGACCCCGCGACGGCATCCGAGACCATTGGTGCGCTGATTGACGGCGTCTATCTGCGGCAAGTTCTGCGTCCAGAAGGTCTTTCACTGGAGGCGGCGGTCGACCTCGTGCTGGACGAAGTCAAACGCCTGATCGAGGAGTAGGGATGACCCAACCCAATATCCTCATACTGATGGTGGATCAGCTCAACGGGACCTTGTTTCCCGATGGTCCGGCCGAATGGCTGCACGCGCCTAACCTCAAGGCGCTGGCCGCGCGGTCGGTCCGGTTTCAGAACACCTACACCGCGTCACCACTTTGCGCGCCGGGACGGGCAAGCTTCATGTCCGGGCAGCTGCCACGCCGGACGGGGGTCTACGACAACGCTGCTGAATTCCGGTCTGACATCCCCACCTACGCGCATCACTTGCGCCGTGCGGGCTACGCGACCTGCTTGTCTGGAAAGATGCATTTCGTCGGGCCCGATCAGCTCCACGGGTTTGAAGAGCGCCTGACCACGGACATCTATCCTGCTGATTTTGGCTGGACGCCGGATTACCGCAAACCCGGTCAGCGGATCGATTGGTGGTATCACAACATGGGGTCGGTCACGGGGGCCGGTGTTGCCGAGATTTCCAATCAGATGGAATACGATGACGAGGTCGCCTTCCATGCCGAGCAAAAACTCTATGACCTCGCGCGCGGCCGGGACGATCGTCCATGGTGCCTGACGGTGAGTTTCACCCACCCGCACGATCCCTACGTGGCGCGGCGCAAGTATTGGAACCTCTACGAGCACTGCGAGCATCTGGAACCCGAGGTGAGCGATCTGGGTTATGACGCGCAAGATCCGCATAGCAAACGGATCTTTGATGCCAATGACTGGCGCAGCTTCGATATCTCGGATGAGGACATCCGCCGCTCGCGCCGTGCTTATTTCGCCAACATCTCATATCTCGATGACAAGATCGGCCAGCTTCTGAAGGTGATGGAAGCGACGCGGCAAGAGGCGATCGTTGTTTTTGTCTCTGACCATGGCGACATGTTGGGCGAGCGTGGGCTTTGGTTCAAAATGTGCTTCTTTGAAGGGTCTGCGCGGGTGCCTTTGATGATCGCTGCGCCCGGATTGACGCCGCAGCGGATCGACACGCCTGTTTCCACGTTGGATGTAACCCCGACGCTTGCTGCGTTGGCGGGTGTATCCATGCAGGACGTGGCACCTTGGGTTGATGGCCATGATCTTGGCCCGTTGATGCGGGGCGATGAACGCGACGATCCGGTGGCAATTGAGTATGCCGCTGAAGGCTCAGACGCGCCGTTGGTCTGCCTGCGTTATGGCAAATGGAAATACACCCGCTGCGCGCTCGATCCCGACATGCTGTTCGATCTCGACGAGGATCCACTGGAGCGTGTCAATCTGGCCAATGACCCGGCGCATCAAGGCACCTTGCAAACCTTGCGTGCCAAATCCGAGGCGCGCTGGGACCTCGCCGCCTTTGACGCAGAAGTCAGGGCCAGTCAGGCCCGCCGGTGGGTCGTCTACGAGGCCTTGCGGCAGGGCGGATACTACCCGTGGGACTATCAGCCGCTGCAAAAAGCGTCAGAGCGGTACATGCGCAATCACATGGACCTCAATGTTCTTGAGGAAAACCAGCGTTTCCCGAGGGGCGAATGAAGATGCTGAATACAGCGGTGCGTGCGATTGGGTTCGATGCCCGATGCCGTGGTCTTACGGAGATCAAGTAATATGGAAGCGGATTTCGTCATCGTGGGCGCGGGCAGCGCGGGCTGCGCCATGGCGTATCGGCTCAGCGAAGCCGGGGCCTCAGTGCTTGTCATTGAGCACGGCGGTACTGACGCAGGCCCGTTTATCCAGATGCCGGGTGCCCTGAGCTTTCCAATGAACATGAAGCGGTACGACTGGGGGTACCGATCCGAGCCAGAACCGCATCTGAACAACCGCCGGCTGGCCTGCCCGCGCGGCAAGGTCATTGGTGGTTCATCTTCCATCAACGGTATGGTCTATGTGCGTGGTCACGCGATGGATTTTGATCACTGGGCTGAAGTCGGGGCGGATGGCTGGTCCTATGCCGATGTGCTGCCCTACTACAAACGGATGGAACACTGGCACGATGGTGGCCATGGTGGCGATCCCGATTGGCGCGGAAATGACGGCCCATTGCATGTCAGTCGCGGGCGGCGCGACAACCCCTTGTTTCATGCGTTTGTCGAGGCTGGCCGTCAGGCTGGTTACGAGGTCACGGACGACTACAACGGGGAAAAGCAGGAAGGGTTCGGACCTTTCGAGGCGACAGTCTGGCAAGGGCGGCGATGGTCTGCCGCGAATGCGTATCTGCGCCCTGCGCTGAGCCGGCCAAACTGCGATTTGATGCGGGGCTTGGTCGAGCGGGTCGTGATCGAAGACGGCCGTGCAACTGGGGTTGCTTTGAAGGGCGGCAAAGTTGTTCGGGCCCGACGCGAAGTCGTCCTTGCAGCTTCATCGATCAACTCGCCGAAGATCCTGATGTTGTCGGGCATTGGGCCTGCACACCATCTGGCCGAGCACGGCATTGGGGTGGTTGCGGATCGCCCGGGCGTGGGTGGAAACCTTCAGGACCACCTGGAGCTCTATGTACAGATGGCGTCCAGCCAACCTGTAACGCTTTACAAATACTGGAATCTGTTGGGCAAAGCCCGCGTCGGGGCGCAGTGGCTGCTCCGCAAATCCGGTCCGGGAGCGTCGAACCAGTTTGAAAGCTGTGCCTTCGTTCGCTCTGAGGCGGGGGTGCCCTATCCTGACATCCAGTACCACTTCTTGACCATCGCGGTCCGATATGACGGCAAGGCGGCGGCCGAAGGCCACGGGTTTCAGGCCCATACCGGCCCCATGCGATCAAAGAGCCGGGGACGGGTTTCATTGCGGTCTTCCGATCCAAACGACGATCCCGTGATCCGTTTCAACTACATGTCGCACCCGGACGATTGGAAAGAGTTTCGCAACTGCATTCGGCTCACCCGCGAGATTTTCGACCAGGACGCGTTCAAACCCTTCGTCAAACACGAGATACAGCCCGGGGACGCTGTGCAGGACGATGCGGCGCTCGACGCCTTCATTGCTGAGCATGCCGAGAGTGCCTATCACCCTTGCGGCACATGTCGCATGGGGCGCGCCGATGACCCTGACTCGGTGGTTGATCCGCAGGGACGCGTGATCGGCGTTGATCGACTGCGCGTCGCGGACAGCAGCTTGTTTCCGCGGATCACCAACGGGAATCTCAACGCGCCTTCGATCATGGTCGGGGAAAAAGTGAGTGATGATCTGCTGGGACGCTCGCCATTGCCCAAAGCCAACGTAACGCCCTGGATCCATCCGGACTGGCAAACCGCACAGCGTTGAACGGGCCGCCAATCCGCCAACTGAATGCTCCGAAAACAGGAGTGGCTTAGCCGGGTTCCGGTCAGTGCCGACCGGGTACACACAAAGACGGTGGCGGGGTCAAAATGCCGGTGGCAGCCCGTTTGCGATACGCGTAGGGTCTGCGCGATCAATACAGGTCAAGGCGTACCGCGACCGGTGCAACTGACCACTGGCAACGAAAGACAAGGAACAAACGATGTCGCATACTCCCCACGAACTCTCCGAAGAATTCCCCGACAAAGTTGAGCTTATGAGCAGTCTGAAGCAGTCCGATGCTCACTTCGCGCGGCTGGCTGATGAATATCACGAGATCAACCGCGCCGTGCATCGTGCAGAAACCAACATCGAGCCAATGGAAGAGCTGGCTGAGGTTGAGTTGCGCAAGAAACGTGCCCATCTCAAGGACGAGATCTGGGGCATTTTGTCGAAAGCGTAGGGCGTTCAGTCCGCAAGGGCGCGCTCTAGCGCACCTGATAAGGCAGCAGACCGCGCTGGTTTACATTGATGGTCAGGTGCCGCTCCAGCGGCGGCACCGACCTCTGATGACACATCTTGCGTTCGCAAATCCGGCAAGAAATCCCAATCGGTTCGAAGGCACTGTCGCGGCTGACATCCATGCCGTCCGCGTAGACGAGGTCGGCGGCATGCTTGATCTCGCATCCCAGCGCAATCGCATAGCGCCGGACCGGGGCAGCGAAAGAGCCACCTGATTTCGAAACATCGCGCGCCAGCGAGATATAGCGCACCCCGTCCGGCGTTTCGGCCAGCTGGCGCAAAAAACGGCCCGGTGTCTCGAAGGCGCGGTGCACATTCCAAAGCGGACAGGCACCTCCGAAACGGGCAAATTGCAGGCGCGTTGCGCTGTGCCGCTTGGTGATGGTGCCCGCCTGATCGACCCGCACAAAGAAGAACGGAATCCCCTTTGCACCGGGACGCTGTAGCGTCGACAGGCGATGGGCGACCTGCTCGATGGAGGCGCCAAAGCGTCGCCCGAGTTGTTCCAGGTCGTGGCGGCAGTCCTGCGCGGCCTGAAGAAATGCACCATAGGGCATCAGGGCGGCGCCCGCGAAGTAGTTGGCCAACCCGATTTTGGCGATCGCGCGCGCATCCTCGGTTTGGAAGCGGGCAAAATCGAGCGTGGCTTCGAGCAGTGAGTCCCGGCTGAGCAAAGCGGTTTGCAGGACCAACTGAAACACCTGAGTTTCTGGCCCCGTATGCGCCGAAAGGCGCAAGGTGCGGCTGTCGGGATCGTAGTGGCGCAGTTGGTCCATATCCGCCGTCTGAACCCGTATCCCGGAATGCTGAAGTTGCTCAATCGCAGCGGCGCGCACCGCGTCGGCGCCAATGCGGCCGCCGCTGAAGCGTTCGGCGGCGCGATCCACGGCATCAATGTAATTGTCGCAGTAGTGAAAGAAATCGCGCACCTCTTCCCATGGACTGGCTTGCGGGCGCGCGTCTTCGCGCCCGAGTGCCTCGTCAAGCGACGCGAGACGCTCATGCGACTGGCGATAGGCGCGGTGCAGCTCCAGAAAAGCGCGCGCCAGAGCAGGCGCATTTGAGGCGGTCAGGCGCAGATCCGCCAGCGGCGGGGCATCTTCGGCAAACACCGGATCCGCCAGAGCTTCGCGCATATCGCTGACCAGGCGTTCGCTGTCTCCGGTGCTGAGTTCGGTCACATCAATGCCAAACTCCTGCGCCAACGCCAGCACAACTGTCGTGCTCAGAGGCCTGTTGTTGTTCTCCATCTGGTTCAGGTAGGGCAGGGAGATCCCAAGCTTTGCTGCAAAGTCCTTTTGCGTCAGGCCCATGCGGGTCCGCATTTCGCGCAGCTTCGCACCGGCGTAGAGTTTCTGCGTGGCCATTCGAACCTCTTTGCAGGGTTTGCAGGTGTTTCTTCGTAACTTTGCAAACCTGCGTGGGCAAGGTATCCCGGGCGTTTGATCTTGGCAGAACAGCAGCGGGCGCGGCGACTGGGTGCCGACGTTGGTCAAAGCCCCAGCTGCTTCTCCCGCCGGATGACGATGTTGATCGCCACAATGCTCAACAAGGACGTGGTCAGCATCATGTAGAGCAAGGGAAACGCACCGGTTTCCGGTGTCAGAAGGAAGCCCACCAGCGCCCCAAGTGCGGCCCCGCCACCCAGCATAATTGCGCCACCAAGCCCTGAGGCCGTGCCGGCCAGGTGTGGCCTGACAGACAGCATGCCTGCGGTGGCATTTGGGATGACCATCCCATTGCCCAGCCCGACAAAGGTCATGAACCCGAAGAAGACCAGGACCGAACCGTTGCCCGTCAGGAAGAGCACCAGAGAGACCGCCATGCCCAACCCGTTTGCAAGGCATCCCCAAAGGATCATGCGGTTTACGCCAAATCGCACCGAATAGCGGCCCGAGAGGAAATTCCCGAAGAAATACCCGATGGCCGGAGCGCCAAAGAAGAGACCCAACTGGCTTGGCGAAAGGCCAAAGACCTCGGTTCCAACAAATGGAGCGCCGCCGAGATAGGCAAAAAACGCGCCAGACGAAAAGCCCGACGCCAACGAATAACCCCAGAAACGAGGGCTGGTCAGAAGTTCCGGATACTCTCTGAATTGTCCGATCAGGGTTTTGCCGCTTACGCGCGCGGTTTCGCCCATATCCGCCCAGACCAGCCAGTAGAGCAGCGCGGCCAGCAATAGCAGAACCCCGAAATTGGAATGCCACCCCAGCAACTCGTCAAGGACACCACCAATGGCGGGCCCAATCATCGGCACAACTGCCGTGCCCATGGTCACATAGCCGATCATGCTTGCCGCTCGGTCCTGCGGATGCATGTCGCGCACTGCGGCACGTCCCAGAACCATGCCGACTGTCGCGACTGCCTGCGCCATGCGAAAGGCCAGAAACACTTCGGCGTTGGGCGCCAGCAAACATCCCAAAGTGGCCAGCATAAACAGCGCCAATCCACCCAGCATTACGGGGCGCCGTCCCATCTTGTCACTGATCGGGCCGATGACAATCTGCAGAACCGCGCTGACGAACAGATAAAGGGCCACGGACAATTGCATCAGACGGTAGTCGGTCTGGAAATGGGCGGTCATGTTGGGCAGGCTGGGCAAGAACATGTTCATGGCCAGTGCCGAAAGCCCGGTTGCCAGGATCAGCGTTGCGATATGCGGAGGAGTCGTTCGGTCGAGGAATCGGACGGTTGGACTGTCGGGCATGTCACTGATGTGAGGGAAAGGCGCGGGCTTGTCCACTGCGACCGAACGTTCAATCGTTAATTAGCATATTTGCAATTTTTGACAGTAGTGAAGGGGATGATTTGCAAATTTGCGGGAAAGCACTTTGGTCGCTTTCTGCAACCCTTTATGGTCCCTCAAAATCTTGTAGAGGAACCGACCATGAAGGACATTCTGACAGAGCTGGAGGACCGTCGCGGCAATGCCCGGCTGGGCGGAGGGCAAAAGCGGATCGATGCGCAGCACGGACGCGGAAAACTGACCGCACGCGAGCGTATCGAACTGCTGCTCGACGAGGACAGTTTTGAAGAATTCGACATGTTCGTCACGCATCGCTGCACCGATTTCGGCATGGAAAAACAAAAGCCTGCAGGGGATGGCGTGGTCACGGGGTGGGGCACGATCAACGGCCGGCAGGTCTATGTTTTCAGTCAGGACTTCACGGTCTTGGGCGGCTCGGTTTCGGCCACGCATGCCATGAAGATCTGCAAGATCATGGACATGGCGGTTGAGAATGGCGCACCGGTTATTGGGATCAACGATTCCGGCGGGGCCCGAATTCAGGAAGGCGTCGATTCGCTGGCCGGCTACGGCGAGGTGTTTCAGCGCAATATCGAAGCCTCGGGTGTTGTGCCGCAGATCAGCGTCATCATGGGCCCGTGCGCCGGGGGGGCCGTGTACTCACCGGCGATGACCGATTTCATCTTCATGGTCAAAGACAGTTCCTACATGTTCGTCACCGGACCCGACGTGGTCAAAACCGTGACCAACGAACAGGTCACGGCCGAAGAGTTGGGGGGTGCCACCACGCATACCCGCAAGTCGAGTGTGGCCGATGGCGCGTTCGAGAACGATGTGGAGGCGCTTGCAGAAGTGCGACGGCTGGTGGATTTTCTGCCGTCCTCCAACCGCGAGAAACCCCCTGTACGGCCCTTTTTCGACGATCCCGCCCGCATTGAGGCGAGCCTGGACACGCTTGTGCCTGAAAACCCCAACCAGCCCTACGACATGAAAGAGCTGATCCTGAAACTGGCCGATGAAGGCGATTTCTATGAGATCCAGGAAGAGTTTGCGAAAAATATCGTGACGGGTTTCATCCGGCTTGAAGGGCAGACGGTTGGCGTTGTGGCAAACCAGCCTATGGTGTTGGCGGGCGTTCTGGATATCGATTCAGCCCGCAAGGCCGCGCGTTTCGTGCGGTTTTGCGACTGCTTTGAGATCCCTTTGCTCACCCTGGTCGACGTGCCGGGCTTTCTGCCCGGCGTGACCCAGGAATACAACGGTGTGATCAAGCACGGCGCCAAGCTGCTCTTTGCCTACGGCGAGGCAACGGTGCCGAAGGTCACGGTGATCACGCGCAAGGCTTATGGCGGGGCCTATGTCGTCATGGCCTCCAAACATCTGCGGGCGGACGTGAACTATGCCTGGCCAACTTCTGAAGTCGCGGTCATGGGCGCCAAAGGCGCCACCGAGATCATCCATAGGGCAGACTTGGGTGATCCCGAGAAGATCGCAGCCCATGCGGCGGAATACGAAGAGCGGTTTGCCAACCCGTTTGTCGCGGCCGAGCGCGGGTTCATCGACGAGGTGATCCAGCCACGCTCCACCCGCCGTCGCGTGGCGCGCGCCTTTGCGTCTCTCAGAAAGAAGAAAGCGCAGATGCCATGGAAGAAGCACGACAACATTCCGCTCTAAAGCTGTCGCGTGTCCTGCCATGACTTTGTCACCGCAGGCTGAAAATCAACGCTAGCGAAGGAAGCTCAAAGATGACCCACCCCTTCAAAAATCAAGCCTTCACGATCGCTCACGCCGATGACGGCAAGTTTGTGGGGGAAGGTCTGCGCGCGTTCTTTGAGTATCGCGAACTGGGGATCAAGGATGCGACTCAGGGCAGGTACGGCGCGCATGTCATCCGGGCCGTTCCGGGTATGGAAAGCCCGGGTGCCTGGCATTCGCATGAGTTGGACTTCCAGATGGTCTATGTCACCAAGGGATGGGTTGTGTTCGAGTACGAGGGGCAGGGCGAGCATCTTTTGCGCGAAGGCTCCTGCGTTCTGCAGCCGCCAGGAATCCGACACCGGGAGGTGCGCCATTCCGACGACATGGAGCTGATCGAGATTGTGTCTCCGGCCGCGTTTGACACCAGGGACGAATCTGCCCCATGATTTTGCCGCATCCAAGACAGGCGCATGCGTCTCGCATTCGCCAAGCAGCCCCGGCGGGGGGAGCCCACCGTTGGTGGGGCCGGGGCTGCTTCTTGGGCTTTGGTTTCTTGGCCAGCATGGCCATCGCACAAAACGTCGAGGTTCCTTCCGGCCAGCCAATAACGCTGGTTGAGGTCTTGGTCGACGACACCCCCGGAGAGACATGGGTGCGGTTTCGATTTCTGGCGCCGGAAATCGCGGAGACCGGTGGGTCCGTCGACTACGAGACGGCCGCGGCTGACATGGACCACCTTTGTGGCGCTTTCGCGCTCTCGTACATGGACAGCTACGATCTGGAGGCCATCCGCGTTGTGATCTCATTGTCGGACCGCAGCGTTGCGTTTGGCGAATCTGATCCCGAAGCGACTCAGTTTTTTGAGGCCTACCGCCCCGAAAACGGACGCTGTATCTGGGAGGAACTTTGATGATCTCACCAAATGTTGAGCCTTTTTCCGCTGATTTTGGCCAAATTGAGGCTTTGGTGTCACAGCGTAAATGGCACGTTCGCACTGGATGTATTTTCCAAAATTCTTCCATTATGGTGGACACTGGTTGCACCCAAGCGACCATTACTTCGAGGCAGGGGCGGGCAGCGCAAAGCGGCGGCGTCCGGCCTTTCACGTTAGTCAGGAGACAGGGATGTCGAAGCACATCAAAATTCTTTCCATGGTCGGCCTCATCGCGCTGGCAGCTGCTTGTGCACAACAGCAAGAAGAGTTCGTCGTGGTCGAGCCGATTTCGACCGAGCCGACCTTCACGGGCAAGTACAAGTAATACTCTTGCGGGGCAGGCGTTTGCGTCTGCCCCGCAAAACCACGCGGGCAATTTGGCGGAGACACCGCCATGCTGAAGCACCGCGGCTTTCCCGGGCGACTCCGGGGTACTGATTTCCAATTCACAATCCGACGTCCGAATCCCAAGGGGCCAACCCGATTGATTCGGCGCGAGCGCTATGCTGACCGGCGCCCGGCGGACCGCAGGGCAGACGCGGAGTTCATGGCGGCGCTCTGGGCGCAGTTTGGCGAAGCTCCCTTCGAGCGCGGTAATCTGGATTCGGGACGCCTGAGCTGGCTTTTCGGGCGGGAAGTCGTTCCGGCAGAAGACCCCTTTGACCCTGAAAGCTATGACGCTTTGCTGCGAATCGACAGGCAGGCTGCGTTCTCGTCCTTTGGCGATTTTCTGGATGGGGGATCGGCATGATACCGCAAACCGGGAGCGCCGATCAGCGAGATTCAGCTCATAATTGCATTGCGGTCACTCGCCTATTGGTTGCGACGCCGAGTTGCTGCACACTCCAGCTTGCAGGGTGTGTCGCTGTTTTGGCGCGTCCTGTAGGACACCTATTCCGTACCCCTTCCCTGATCGGGCAGAGCAGGTTCCCAGCTGATCTGCCCGATTTTTTTGTTCGTGATCAGAAATTTGCCGGTTCTGGTCCGAATCGGCGGCGCTCTGCCGATCACGCAGCTGTGCGGTGGCATTTCGTATGCAGACCTTTGCAACCTGACCCTGTATGTCCATCTGTAAGCGAAGCAGAAAAACAAGGAACGGCAGGATGCAGATTCACAAAACACTCAGCGCGGCAGCCCTCTGTCTGGGGCTGGCGGCCTGCGGAGACACTCTCGGCGAGCAGGCGGCCATCGGCGGCGCGGCTGGTGTGGGAACCGCGGCGGTTGTCGGCGGCAGCATCCTCACCGGTGCGGCGGTCGGGGCTGCGGCGAACGTTATCTACTGCCAGGAATTCTCCAGCAGCTGTTAATCGCGCGCGCCCGCGCGCCGCTCTTCAATCACAAACAACGCTCGGCACCGTCCGTATTCTTTCGAATGCGGGCGGGTTTTGTCGTGCCCACGACTCTCAACTGAAGGACCTCAAATGTTCAAAAAGATCCTGATCGCAAATCGGGGCGAAATCGCCTGCCGGGTCATCAAAACCGCGCGCAAGATGGGTATCACGACTGTCGCGATCTATTCTGATGCGGACAAGGCTGCTCTGCACGTGCAGATGGCTGACGAAGCGGTGCACATTGGTCCTCCGCCCGCCAATCAGTCCTACATCGTGATCGACAAGGTCATGGCCGCAATTGATCAAAGCGGCGCCGAGGCGGTCCATCCCGGGTATGGGTTTCTATCAGAAAACGCGCGTTTCGCAGAGGCTCTGGAAGCAGCTGGCGTGGCGTTCGTGGGCCCACCCGTCGGGGCTATCGAGAAGATGGGGGACAAGATCACCTCCAAGAAAATCGCCAAAGAGGCCGGCGTTTCAACCGTGCCCGGCTACATGGGGCTGATCGAGGATGCCGATGAGGCAGTGAAGATTTCGAAGGAGATCGGCTACCCTGTGATGCTCAAGGCCTCCGCCGGTGGCGGCGGCAAAGGTATGCGCATCGCATGGAATGATGAAGAGGCACGCGAAGGGTTCCAGTCTTCGAAAAACGAAGCAGCATCGAGTTTCGGGGATGATCGGATTTTCATCGAGAAGTTCGTAACACAGCCGCGGCACATCGAAATTCAGGTCCTTTGCGATGCCCATGGCAACGGCATCTACCTGGGTGAACGCGAATGCTCGATCCAGCGCCGCAACCAAAAGGTCGTCGAAGAGGCACCGAGCCCGTTCCTTGACCCCGAGACCCGTCGCGCGATGGGGGAGCAGGCGGTCGCGCTGGCGCAGGCCGTGGGGTACACCTCGGCGGGCACCGTTGAATTCATCGTGGATGGTGACAAGAACTTCTACTTTCTGGAAATGAATACCCGCCTGCAGGTGGAGCACCCGGTCACCGAGCTGATCACCGGCGTCGATCTGGTGGAGCAGATGATCCGGGTCGCCAATGGCGAACCGCTCTCGATGACACAGGATGATGTCACCCTGACCGGCTGGGCCATCGAGAACCGGCTCTATGCCGAAGACCCCTATCGCAACTTCCTGCCTTCAATCGGCAGGCTGACGCGGTATCGCCCCCCGGCGGAGGTGGCAGAGGCCAGCCACGTTGTTCGAAACGACACCGGCGTCTACGAGGGCGGCGAGATCAGCATGTACTACGATCCGATGATCGCAAAGCTGTGCACCTGGGCACCCACCCGCGCCGATGCAATCGAACGGATGCGGGTTGCACTGGACAGCTTTGAGGTCGAAGGGATCGGTCATAACCTTCCCTTCTTGTCGGCGGTGATGGATCATCCGAAATTTGTGTCAGGCGACATGACCACTGCGTTCATCGCCGAAGAGTATCCCGATGGGTTTGAGGGTGTCACACTGGATGACGCAGCATTGCGGCGTATCGCGGCCGCCTGTGCCGCAATGCATCGCGTTGCTGAAATCCGGCGGACGCGTGTGTCCGGCCGAATGGACAATCACGAACGCAAGGTCGGGACCGATTGGGTGGTGACGCTGCAGGGCGCGCGATACGAGGTCGCGATCGATGCGGATCAGGGCGGCTCGACGGTCACTTTTGCCGACGGCAGTTCTCACCGGATTGCCAGCGATTGGACCCCCGGTCAGCAGTTGGCGCATATCGATGTGGATGGTGACCCGCTGGTGATGAAGGTCGGTAAGATATCGGGCGGTTTCCGCATCCGCTCGCGTGGCGCGGATATCAAGGTGCATGTGCGCACACCCCGTCAGGCCGAGCTTGCTGGCCTGATGCCCGAAAAGCTGCCGCCAGATACTTCCAAGATGCTGCTCTGTCCGATGCCCGGTCTCATCGTGAAGGTCGAGGTCGAGGTCGGAGACGAAGTGCAGGACGGGCAGGCGCTGTGCACCATCGAGGCCATGAAGATGGAGAACATACTGCGCGCTGAACGCAAGGGCGTGGTGACAAAGATCAATGCCGGCCCCGGCGATAGCATGGGCGTCGACGAAGTGATTATGGAGTTCGAGTAACAAGAAATGACGCCCGAAGCATGGATTGGACCGGCGATTGTCGCGGCGATCATTTCGGGCGTCATAAGTGTGGTCGGCTGGGTTTTGACCGGCCGGCGGGAACTGTCAGGAGAGCGGCGCAGGCGTGCCGAACGCCGCGTGGATGTGCAAACGGCCCTGCGAGCGGAGATTCAGCATTATGTGGACATCCTTTCGAACCCTGATTTCGACCTCAACGACACTTGGGAACAGGTTGTGAGCGAGATGGAAGACGAGCCCGGATATGTCCCTCTGATCCCGTCAGAGCGCAACGACACGGTGTTCAGGGCCATCGTGCAGGACATCCACATTCTGCCGGGTGAGGTGGTTCAGCCCGTTGTGCGGTACTACAATCAGGTCTTTGCCATTGATGCGATGATTGCCGATCTGCGCGGAAACGGGTTCGCCAGCGCCGAGCAAGACCAGCGCATCAAGATGTACACGGACTACATTTCGTTGAAGTTGGAGGCCCTGGAACAGGGAAGAAGCGCGATTTCAGCGTTGAATCAGAGCCTTGCCGGTGAATTGGCAAAAATCAATATCCCGGGCGCGGCCCGGTCTGGCCCGTAGTGGGGCGAGGAGATTTTGGTGTATTGGACATCTGATCACATCCTTCCTTACCGCCTCAATATAGGGCGACGAGGGTTAACTTGCAACAAACCGGCGGGCTACCCTTCGCCGCGGCGTTCGCGGACTTCCTGCTGGCGGACAGGCATTTTGTCGATGGACCGGGTGATCTCACGAACGCTCCAGGGCAGGGGTTTACGCAGTTTCACGCCGCCATCTTTGCCCAGCAGGACCAACATGAAACCGCGTGGTCGCAGCTTCTGCCGAAGCGGGGAGTTGGCGTCAGGGTCGGTATCGGTCAGAATGACCACATCCCGATCCACCAGCATGTCGATCCCCTCCCGCAATCTGGCGATCTGTTCGGCATATCGCGGGTCGGCGGGGGTGTCGGCAAACACGACAATGGGCCGGTTTGTCCACAAAAACTCGCTCAGATCGCTGTCACCGGCATTTCTGATCATGGCAACACTCGATCCGTCGCCACTGTCTTGCGCAAAAGCGGCAAACGGGATTAGTCCAGATATTACAAGCGCTAGGATGCGAAACATACGATCTCCTGTTGCCCCGAATATAGGGGCAATGGACGCGATTGCGACTGCTGTTTTTGCCCGTGCGCGCGAAAAGTTGACCGTTAATCGCTTTGTCAGGAGTGGTGCGTGATGATCGTCTCATTCCCCGCAAAGCGGCCGGCCGGGGCGGTCATTGCCTCGGAGCCCGTCACGGACATGAAAACCATTCTGCATATCGGTGCCCACCGCTGCGCAACCACCACGTTTCGGTCCTACATGCGTCAGAATGCCAGCCGACTCCGAACCTCAGGAGTTGTGTTGTGGGGACCAAAACGTACACGCACTGGCCTGTTTGGTGGACTGCAGGCGATGCAGCCTTCGCGCCCGGCCCGCAACGCACGCCAACGCGGGATTGGGCGGGTGAAGCTGAACTGCGCCCGTCAGGCCGAAAGCGGTACGCAGGCCCTGATCGTCAGCGATCAAAACATGATCGGCGGGTTGAGCGAAAACATCAGGTCGGCCTCTCTTTATGCTGGCGCCGGCGAACGGATGGCGCGCTATACCGAGGCATTCGAAGGGTATGTGACCGATGTCGTTGTGAATGTGCGGTCGCTGGAATGGTATTGGGCATCGACCCTGGGCTTTGGCCTGACGCAGGGGTGGCCCACCCCTACTGCCGCGGACCTTCAGCGCCTGACCGAGGCGCGCCGAAGCTGGCGGGATGTGATCACCGATGTTGCCTGCGCCATGGAAGGCGTCAACATTCATGTCCTGCCATTTGAGTCTTATGCGGCCAGGCCCGAGGCTCAGTTTTTTGAGATGACGGGGCTGAGCGGGCCGGTGGCCCACCCGCGGTCGTGGCTGAACGCGACGCCCCGATTGCCCGCGCTTCGCAAAATCGTGCCGGATATCGGATCGGGCGATGGCCGCTGGCAACCGTTTGATGTGGCGCAGCGCGCGACATTGCGCGCGCGGTATGCAGAAGACATCGCCAGGCTGCGGGCGGGCGCGGACGGCCTGGCGCGGCTGGCTGACGACAGAATGACAAAAGGGGACGGTCTCAACCGGACCCGAACTGAGATGACAAGAGGAAACCGATATGACCACACCGAAAGACGATTGGCGCGACATCGCGGAGGCTGAATTGCGTGGACGCCCGGTGGAGGACCTGACCTGGGCGACGCTCGAAGGCATTCCCGTACGACCGCTTTACACCGAAGCGGACCTCGAAGGCGTAAGCCATTTGGGCACCATCCCCGGCGCGGCCCCGTTCACGCGCGGGGTCAAGGCGACGATGTACGCCGGACGCCCCTGGACCATCCGGCAATATGCCGGGTTTTCGACGGCAGAAGAATCCAACGCGTTTTACCGGCGCGGGCTGGCTGCAGGCCAACAAGGGGTGTCGGTGGCCTTCGATCTTGCGACCCACCGCGGCTACGACAGCGACCACCCCCGCGTGGTTGGTGATGTGGGCAAGGCAGGCGTGGCAATCGACAGCGTGGAGGATATGAAAATCCTCTTTGATGGCATTCCGCTGGACAAGGTTTCGGTGTCGATGACCATGAATGGCGCCGTGATTCCGATCCTGGCGAACTTTATCGTCACCGGAGAAGAGCAGGGCCACGACAAAAGCGTTCTGGCAGGCACCATTCAGAATGACATTCTGAAAGAGTTCATGGTGCGGAATACCTATATCTACCCGCCCGAGCCGTCGATGCGGATCATCGCGGATATCATTGAGTATACCGCAGCTGAAATGCCGAAATTCAATTCGATCAGCATTTCGGGCTACCACATGCAGGAAGCGGGCGCCAATCTTGTTCAGGAACTCGCGTTCACGCTGGCCGACGGGCGGGAGTATGTGCGTTCTGCTCTGGCGCGCGGCATGGACGTGGACAAGTTTGCCGGCAGGCTCAGCTTTTTCTTCGCCATCGGAATGAATTTCTTCATGGAGGCAGCGAAACTCCGGGCCGCCCGGCTGCTCTGGCACCGGATCATGTCCGAGTTTTCTCCCAAGAATCCCAAAAGCCTTATGCTCCGCACCCATTGCCAGACTTCGGGCGTGAGTCTGCAGGAACAGGATCCCTACAACAACGTCGTGCGCACGGCTTATGAGGCCATGGCTGCGGCCCTTGGCGGGACACAATCGTTGCACACCAACGCGCTCGACGAGGCCATCGCCTTGCCGACGGATTTCAGCGCCCGCATCGCGCGCAATACGCAGTTGATTTTGCAGGAGGAAACCGGAGTGACCAAGGTGGTCGATCCGCTGGCCGGGTCATACTACGTCGAAAAGCTGACCCATGATCTTGCCGAGGAAGCCTGGAAGCTCATCGAAGAAGTAGAGGAGATGGGGGGCATGACCAAGGCTGTCGCCAGCGGGATGCCCAAGCTGCGCATCGAGGAAACCGCCGCGACCCGGCAGGCCATGATCGATCGCGGTGACGAGGTAATTGTTGGGGTCAACAAGTACCGGTTGGACAAAGAAGACCCCATCGACATCCTGGACATCGACAACGCGGCTGTTCGAGAGGCGCAGGTCGCGCGCCTGAAGCGCATTCGCGAAAGCCGCGACGAAGCGGCCTGTGATGCCGCACTTAAGGAACTGACGCGCAGGGCACGTGAGGGCGGCAATTTGCTTGAAGCGGCTGTCGAAGCGGCGCGTGCGCGCGCATCTGTTGGAGAAATCAGCATGGCAATGGAAGAAGAGTTTGGGCGCCACCGGGCCGAAGTGAAAACGCTCGCGGGTGTCTATGGTGCGGCGTACGAGGGCGACGAAGGCTTTGCCGCAATTCAGAAATCTGTGGACGAATTCGCCGAGGATGAAGGGCGCAGGCCCCGCATGCTGGTGGTGAAAATGGGTCAGGACGGCCATGACCGCGGGGCCAAGGTGATCGCCACGGCGTTTGCTGATATCGGGTTCGACGTGGATGTCGGCCCGCTCTTTCAGACGCCCGAGGAGGCGGCACAAGATGCGGTTGACAACGACGTGCACGTCATCGGGATCAGTTCACAGGCGGCAGGCCACAAAACGCTGGCGCCGCAACTGGTAAAGGCGCTCAAAGCTGCGGGTGCTGAAGACATCATCGTGATCTGCGGCGGCGTGATCCCGCAACAGGATTACCAGTTCCTTTACGACAATGGCGTCCAGGCCATCTTTGGTCCCGGGACGAACATTCCCGAAGCCGCGCAGGACATTCTGAAACTGATCCGTGCCGCGCGTGCCCAGGGTTTGTAATTCGACTTGACCTGCCCCACAGACTGACGGGTAACTGAGTGCATGTTGGAACTTGATCATATCGCTGTATCGGGCGTCACTTTGGAAGAGGCAGCTGCCGCCGTAGAGGCTGCATTGGGTGTGCCCCTTCAGCCCGGTGGCAAGCACGACCATTTCGGGACGCACAACATGCTCCTTGGATTGGCCGACGGTCTCTATCTGGAAGCGATTGCAGCAGACCCTGATGCTCCGCCACCTGATCGGCCGCGTTGGTTTGATCTCGACACGTTTGACGGTCCTGCGCGGCTGACCAATTGGATATGCCATACCAATGATATGGACGCGGTGGTCGCCACGCTGCCCGGCGCCGGCGGCGCTCTGCCATTGCAACGCGGCGATCTGCGTTGGCAAATGGCGGTGCCGCCCGACGGGCATTTGCCCTTCGACAATCTGCATCCGGCGGTCATCGAATGGCAGACGCCCCAGCACCCCAGTGCAATGCTGCCGGATTCGGGATGCACGTTGCGCCGTCTGATCATCACGCATCCGGAGGCGATGGCCCTGCGCGATCTGCTCGCTCCGTATCTGGTGGATGCGCGCTTGGTGTTTGAAACCGGAGCGCCGGGTTTGCGGGCTGAAATCGACACACCACACGGCGCGCGTATTCTGGAATGATCATCCGACAGGCGCAGGCGCAGGACACGCAGGCCATCACGCAAATTGTCAACGATATCGTTCGTGATACCCTGATCACCTTCACCACCCACCTGCGCGAACCGGAGAGTGTGCAGCGCGACATCGCGGCCCGCGGCCCCGCTTTCTTGGTGGCAGAGGAGGATGGGGTGGTTTTGGGATTTGCCACCTATGATCAGTTTCGCGCCGGTCCGGGATATGCCCACACCAAAGAGCTTTCCATCAATCTCGCCTCTGAGGCGCGGGGACGGGGCGTTGGGCGGCAATTGCTGCAGAAACTGGAGATGGTTGCCAAAGAGGCGAGCGTGCGCGTGCTGGTTGCCGGGGTCAGCAGTGCCAATCCCACAGGCATCGCGTTCCACGTTGCACTGGGCTTTTCAGAGGTGGGGCGCATGCCGGAGGTGGGGTTTAAATCGGGTCAATGGCTCGACCTGATTTTGATGCAGAAAAACCTGCCGGACAGGACTGACACTCATAGCCCAACCGGATAGGTTGCGCCCAATGTCGATCTGGACCCGCATATCAGATGCCTTGAGCGCGCTGGCGCAGGGTGAGCCCCTGACGGCAGTTTTTGATCGTTTGCGCACACCGCCGGAACGCAGCGTGGCGTTTGCGATTGCCGTGATTGCCTTGGGCGCGAAGATGGCAAAGGCCGATGGTCAGGTGACGCGTGACGAGGTCACGGCCTTTCGGGAGGTGTTTCAGATTGCGCGCGAAGACGAAGCCGGGGCCGCAAAGGTGTTCAATATGGCCCGGACGGATGTCGCGGGGTACCAGGACTATGCCCGACGCATCCGCCGCATGTTCGCCGATGACCCGGGTACGCTGTCGGATCTGATGGAGGGCCTGTTCCACATCGCCATGGCGGATGGTTTCTATCATCCCGACGAAAATGCGTTTCTGGAAGATGTCTCGATCATTTTCGGACTGCCAGAAAGCGGTTTTCGCGCGCTGCGCGCGCGCTTTGTGCCGGACGCCCAACCCGATCCTTACACGATCCTGGGGGTCACCGCGGAGACGCCAATCGAAGAAATCCGGCGTGTCTGGCGGCAACTGGTCCGGGAGACGCATCCCGACAGCATGATGGCGCGTGGCGTGCCCGCCGAGGCTGTGCATCTGGCTGAAAAGCGGATGATCGACATCAATCGCGCGTGGGACGAGATCAACAGTGCGTCGGGCTGATGCGACTGGCGACCTATAACGTCGAATGGTTTTCAAACCTGTTTGACAAGACCAACCGTCTGTTGGTCGACGAAGAATGGTCCGGTCGTGCAAACGTGACACGCGCAGCACAGGTGGAGGCGCTGGGTAAGGTTTTTACCGCGCTGGATGCTGATGCCGTGATGATCATCGAAGCGCCTGACACCAGTCGGCGGCGGGACACCTCGGCCGCACTCACCGCATTTGCAGCAGCCTTCGATCTGCGGTGCAATGCGGTCGCGCATGGGTTTGCCAATGAGACCCAACAGGAAATTGCGCTGCTCTACGATCCATTGGTGATGACGGCGCGTCATGATCCAAAGGGCGGCATCTCCGGCAGCCGCAGTGGCTCAGAACCTCCACGGTTCGACGGAACGTTTCGCATCGACCTCGATATTGACTCGACCGAGGATCAGGTTCGGTTCTCCAAACCTCCGCTCGAACTCGAAGTCACCACCTATGACGGTGCCACGTTGCGCCTGATCGGCACCCACCTCAAATCCAAAGCACCGCATGGCGCAAAGAGCCGCGACGCCGTCATGCGCCAGTCGATCGCCAATCGGCGCAAGCAACTGGCGCAGGCAATCTGGTTGCGGGGTCGGGTTGATCAGCATCTGGCCGAAGGCACACCGGTCATTGTGTTGGGCGACCTGAACGATGGTCCTGGCTTGGACGAATACGAACAACTCTTCGGGCGGTCGTCGGTCGAGATCGTGATGGGGGACGACCTTTACGACCCGCATGCCAGGCAAGCCTTGCAGCGCAGGCTGGGTGCGGCACCGGTCAGTGCGCGTTTCCTTTTGCACGAAGAAGGGCGCTATCTGCAGGCTCTGCTCGACTATGTTCTGATCTCGCCCGACCTGATGTCGCGGCGTCCTGCATGGCGCATCTGGCACCCGTTCGATGATGCGCAATGCTGGCAATTGCCAGAGCTGCGCGAAGCGTTGTTGACAGCGTCCGACCACTTTCCGGTCACGCTGGATCTCGATTTCTGATCTTATCGCGAACTGCAATTTGCCCTATATTGTGCGCATGCGCCGCTTTGCCAGTTTTCTTCTCATCCTGTCGCTCGCCGGCACCGCGTCGGCGGCGCAGGACACGTCGGACGACGACGCCGGGTCGCTCATGAACAAAGGGGCTGAGCTGTTCCTGAAGGGGCTGCAGGAAGAGCTGGGGCCCCGCATAGACGAATTGCGCGCATTAGCTGATCAGGCTGGGCCGGCGATGATCGACTTTCTGCAGGAAATGGGCCCCGCGCTGGGCGCATTGATCGACGACGTCAAAGATTGGTCACGCTATGAGGCGCCGGAAATGCTGAACAACGGCGACATCATCATTCGCCGCAAGCCTGACCCGGAGCCGGAACAGGCGCCTGAAACACCGCAAGGGACAACCGATATCTGAGCTGAATCAGGCTTCGTCCTGCAAAGCAATGTCGACGCTGGCGTTCAGTGCGTTTGCCAGAGATTGGAACCGTGCTTCGGACACTTCCCCATAGAGCGCCTGCGCCTCTGGGCTCAAAAGCAGTTTGAGACGTGCAGAGTCCGGATCCCATTGAAGTTGCGCCATTTGCGCTTCCGCATCCATCCAGAGCATCGCACCAAAGCGCATGGCTTTGCCCAGCACTTCGGCTTCTTTGAGCTCGTTTTCGTCCAATAGATCGAACAGGGCCTCGAAACGGGTTCCTTCGCGTTTGTTGCGGTAGCGGTGAAGCAATGCCAGGCCAAGGTAGACGCGCTCGGGGTGGGTCAGTCCGCCCAGATTGGCGCGCGTCGCGTTGTCGAAGCAAACCTCGGCACGGTAGTCGGGATGTGCCCGCCAGCTCACGTCATGCAAAAGGCAAGCCGCCTTGTGGATGCGCCGGCGGCTTTCGGGCAGATCGGGAAATAGGGGTTTGACGAACTGGTAGAGCGTACGCCCAAACCCCGGCAACCGCGCATCCTTGGCTTCGGCAAAGTGGCAGGACTCGATCAGCGGGTCACGATCACGCAATCGCTGCGGCATCTGCTCGTAGAGTAGCCCCTCGCGAATCCCATAGCTTGAGATCGCAATGTCCTTGGGTTTGAAACTGCGCACCAGTCGGGTCAGAACATCGATCGCAACGGGCACCAGGGCGGCCCGTGCCGAGGACAGGCGGGCCCGGGTGCGCAGCTCATCAATGTTGTTCTGCTCTACGAACTCCGCTGTTTTCGCGACAGCGTCCGCCGTCATGCGATACTCGTGAAGGACGTGCATCGGGTAGTTGCGTCTCAGCATGTCGATCCGGGCAATCGCACGCCAACTGCCGCCGACCAGAAAAAGCCGGTCCCGTTGCGGCCCCATGCGCTCGCGCAGCCTTGCGATTTCGGACTTGATATGCGCCTGCCGTTCGCTGCGTCCGCCTTTCAGGTCGAGAAGTTTCAGGGGCCCCAGCGCCGACGTGACCCTTTGGCCAACCCGCCCTTCGGAAATCTCGGCCAACTCCATTGACGAACCGCCAATGTCGCAAACCAATCCATAGGATCCCGGCCAGCCCAGCAAGACACCTTGCGCCGAAAGCCTTGCCTCTTCTTCGCCATCGATGACCCACAGGCGCAGACCGGTTTCACGTTGCACCTCGGCGCGAAAGTCGGGGCCGTCGCGTGCGTCGCGGACCGCTGCCGTTGCAACGGCCGTCAGCGGCGGCAAGCCCATGCCTTTGGCCAGCGTTTGAAATCGATGCAGTGCGCTGAGTGCGCGGGCGCGCCCGCCAGGATTGAGGTGCCCGGTTTCGGCCATACCGGCGCCCAGCGCACACATGATTTTCTCGTTATAGAAATATGCTGGCGATCGCGCAGCACCGTCGAAAACCACCAGCCGGACCGAGTTGGAACCAACATCAACAACGCCGACACGAGAGAGGGCGCGTGCGCTGGGGTCTTCGAAAAGGGGCCGACCAAAGGGTCCCCAGTCCGGCGAGGCGGATTCGGATTGTAAATTCATGCCGTCCCCAGTGGCTTGCGGGCGCAGGATGGTCCAATCGCCCGCGTCGGTCAATTGTCCTGCGCATCAGGGGTGTGCGTCAGTTGCGGCACGTCGTCGGCTCCCGCCGATCCTCGACCTGACAGCGACGGGTTCTCCATGAAGAACCTGTGGCAATTAAACGCAAATTCGCCTTCGGTGAGGGTTCCGCGTTGATGGCTGCCATCGGGATTCATGATCCAGCTCTGGGCAACGTCGGCGAGGTTCGCCGCCATAATCTGGCTGACGATCTGCGCCTTTACGGTGGGATTGTTGATTTCCACGAGAGTCTCGACGCGCCGGTTCAGATTTCGCCCCATCCAGTCGGCGGACGAAATGTAAACCCGCGCCTGATCGCTGGGCAGGCCGTGCCCATTGCCGAAACAGGCGATACGTGAATGCTCCAGAAACCGACCAACAATGGATTTGACCCGGATGTTCTCGCTCAGTCCCTTGATGCCGGGCCGGATTCCGCAGATGCCCCGGATGATCAGCTCGATCTTCACGCCGGCCTGGCTGGCCGCATAAAGCGCATCAATGACATCGGGCTCAATCAAGGAGTTCATCTTAACCCAGATTGTGCCCGGGCGGCCGGCTCTGGCATGCTCGGCCTCGGCCGCGATCTCCGCGATCAGGCGGTCCTTCATCGTGTGGGGCGAAATCGAAAGGTTTTCGAGCGCTTCGGGCATGGCGTAGCCCGACAGGTAGTTGAACAGCTTGGTCGCATCCCGTCCAAGGGCCGGATCACACGTAAAGAAGCTCAGGTCGGTGTAAATCTTAGCCGTGATCGGATGATAATTGCCAGTCCCATAGTGAGTGTAAGTGACTAGGTTGCCGCCTTCGCGCCGGACCACGGTGCTGATCTTGGCATGTGTTTTCCAATCCACGAACCCATAGACGACATGGGCGCCTGCGCGCTCGAGGCGGCGGGATTGCCGGATGTTCGCGGCCTCGTCGAACCGGGCTTTGAGTTCAACGAGTGCGGTGACCGACTTGCCGTCCTCGGCGGCTTCACACAAAGCTTCGACAATCGGGGAGTTTTTGGACGTACGATAGAATGTCTGCTTGATGGCCAGTACATCCGGGTCTCTGGCGGCCTGCTGCAAAAAGCGGATCACCATATCAAACGTCTCGTAGGGATGGTGAAGCAGCATGTCCTTTTGCCGGATTGCTGCAAACATATCTCCGTCGTGGTCACTGACGCGCTCGGGCACACGCGGTGTAAAACTGCGCCAGAGCAAATCCGGACGTGCATTCAGAACAAGCTCGCTCAGATCGGTCATGCCCAGCATGCCATCCGTCTGAACAACCTCGTTGGGCGCAACCCCAAGCTCGTCCATCACAACCGATTTCAGGGATTCCGGCGCGCCTGAGGAGTGGGTCAGACGCACAACTTCGCCGCGGCGCCGTCTTTTGAGCGCGACTTCGAACTCGCGCACGAGGTCTTCGGCTTCCTCTTCGACTTCCAGATCGCTGTCCCGCAGGACGCGAAAACCGAAATGCCCATGCAACATGTAACCCGGGAAAAGTCGGTCGATATGAACCAACAGCAATTCTTCGAGCGGCAGAAAACGGTGCCGCCCGAGGACCGTTGGCAGCCGCACGAAACGGTCGATCTGCGCCGGTATTGGCAACAGTGCCTGCAGCTGGCGCCCGTCGCGCTTGCGCCGCAGTTCCAGTGCCAAGGCAAACCCGCCGTTCGGAATGAAAGGAAAAGGGTGCGCCGGGTCAATCGCAAGCGGCGACAACACAGGAAAGACATCGTGCAGGAAGGTTTGAGCCAACTGCGCCAGATCACCAGATTCCAATCCGTGCCGGTCGAGGATTGCAATCCCTTCAGCTTCCATCAGCTGTTTCAACTCGGTCAGAACCCGATCCTGCGCGCGCATGAGCCTGCCGACATCTTCGTAGATGAGGACAAGTTGTTCCGCCGGGGAAAGACCGTCTGCGGCGGGGGTGACATTGCCAGCATGGGCAAGTTCACGCAGTCCTGCGACCCGAACCGTGAAGAACTCGTCGAGATTGTTGGCCGAAATCGACAGGAACCGAAGGCGCTCCAAAAGCGGCACCCGGTCATTCTCTGCCTCTTCGAGCACGCGCCAGTTGAAACCCAGCCAACTGAGCTCACGATTGTGAAACCGGCCAGGCCCCGTGATATCCAGATCGGGGATATCTATCGGGGCCGGGAAGGGGGATCTCAGGAAATCAGCACTGGTCATGAGAGCGGTATCATGTCGGTTTGTGACAATGAGGTAAAGGTTTACCCGCTCGCCTCAGGTGCTTCTGACAGCGCGCGGATTGCCAATTGCCGGGAGACTGGGCGTTTTTCGGTCAGGGCAATCTGATCCAACCTCGCGACGTTCTGCGCTGCGGCCGCAAACGAACGTTCCATGTGGCCCACCAGATAGGGAATGACATCCGGTCTGGGCCGGATTTGCCGGTCATCAAACAGCTTCGCCAGCACAGCCGCCAGCAGGGCATCGTCCGGCACGTCGAGCGCGACAGATTGTGCGGCCTGAACGCGGCTGGCGAGATCTGGCAGGGAAAGACCCCATGTCGGAACAGGGCCGCGCCCGGTCAGCAGAAGTTTGTTCTGCTGGGACCGCAGCAGATTGTGGAGATGAAAGAGCGATTCCTGGCCATCTGCGTCGCCGGACAATTGCGGTGTATCCTCGACAACCACCGGCCCGTCCGCAAGGGTTGGGATTTCGGCCTTGGAAAGGTCCTTGGCTGCTACAATCCGTGCGCCGCTACGGGCCGCCCAGACATGCGCCAGATGCGTCTTTCCGGACCCTGCCGGGCCGGTCAGCGTCAGTTTGCCATCGGGCCAGGTGTCGTCTGCGTCTATCAGCGCCAGCGCCAGACCATTGGCCGCCGAGACATAGAAATCGTCCCGGCCCAGCGCTGGTCTCGCGGGCAGCTCAAAACTCAACTGACGGTGCATCAGGCGGTGTCCTGTTCCTCGGATGGATCGTCGTCGCCGTCCTGTCCCTTGTAGAGCCGCCCATTCTTGTACTGCTCCACGCCGAACCGCGCGATCACCCCAAGCGCGGCCGCCACCGGGACAGCGACCAGCATCCCGACAAACCCAAAGAGGGCGCCGAACACCGACAAGGCAAGAAGCAGCCAGACCGGATGCAAACCTACCGAATGCCCAACCAGCTTAGGTGTCAGAAAGTTGCCTTCGATGGCTTGCCCTGCCATGAAAATGGCGGCCACCAGCCCGATGGAGGCCCATTCCCCCCAAAACTGGAACAGTGCCAGACCGATGGCCAGCGCCCCACCAATCAATGCACCGAGGTAGGGAATGAAAGTGACCAGACCGGCGATAAATCCCACGGCAAGTCCGAAGTTCAGTCCCACGATCATCAACGCGATGGCATAATAGGTCCCCAGGATGAGACAGACCGTGCCCATCCCGCGCAAAAAAGAAGACAGGGTTGCGTCGATTTCGCGGGCAAGCCGGCGGATGGTCGGGGCGTGGTCCCGGGGCAAAAGATCGTCGATCTGCGCAATCATCCGATCCCAGTCCAGCAGCAGATACACCGCGACCACGGGGGCGATGACCAGCAGCACAATGATGTTGATGAACGAAAGCGCTGATCCGACGACGGTTTCCAGAACCTCTGCGCCGCGCGACTGGATCGTTTCGCCAATCTGCGTGAGCGTCTGTCGGACCGGAGACCCGTCCTCGAGCAAGGACGGAAATCGCGTGTTCAGGAACGCTTGAAAATCCTTCAGCAGCTGCGGGATCGTGTCGAACAGTTCGAGCATCTGGCGAACCAGTGCCGGAATGACCAGCAGCGCAAAAAGCACAAAGGTCAGGATCGCGGCGATGGTGATTGTCGCGGTTGCTGCAATGCGGCTCAGGCCTAATCGCTCCAGCCAATCTGCGATCGGGTCGAGGAAATATGCGATGGCCCCACCGATCACAAAGGGCAGAAGCACATCGCCGAGGATCCACATCATCAGTATGAAAATGGCGGCAGCGATGCCCCAGTACTTTGCCTGTTGTCCGACGGGGAGTGCCATTGTTGCCTCGAGCGTTGCTTGGGCCTCACTTTGCGCAATGCCGCAAATGTTGCAAGTCTGGCGAACCCCGAACGGGCTTTTAGTGGCGAAAGGTCGAGCCGGTTCGCACCGTGCAAATGGGGGCGATTGGGTGCTCCTCGTAATTTGTTGCGGGTTTCGAGTGACTTACTCGGAACGCAAAGGATGAGCTTTTCGTTCAATGGCTTGACAGGGTGCAAGCCGCCGGGTCTGCTTTGTCCGGTAGCAGGCGTGGAGCAAAGATGTGATTGTTCAGAGTGCCCGGTATGACAAGGCGCCGAAAGCCGGTGGGATCATGAAGATCGCCGCCATGTTCGCCTTTATTCTATTGTTAGCCGGTTGCGCCGGAGGATTTTCGCAGACCCTCAGACAATCGCTCTCCGTCGTCACGCCTGCGCAGGTCGATTTTTCCGAACTTTTGCCCTACGCGCAGCGCTCTGAAAAAGCCTATAAATCCATTCCGGAAATCGAAAAAGCCTATCCGCTGACCACAAGGGCGACGACCGTGACCTCCGTGGATGTGCGCTATTTCATCGAAACCAACCCCGCAGATCGCACCCAGACCCTGTCCATTCGAGGAACAGCCGAGGAAGAAAACGTCTGGGAGGACATCGAGACGGCGCTGGTTGACGACAGCTTGCTTGGCATCGCGCTGCATCGGGGATTTCGCAGGGATGCTGCTGCGGTGTTCAACGATGCGACGCCATTTCTGCGCAAGGATTGGCCATTGCGCATCACGGGCCACTCGCTTGGCGGTGCAGTTGCCGTTGTTCTTGCGGCCTACTACGAAAAGGAAGGGTTCGACGTGGCGCGTGTGGTGACGTTCGGCCAGCCAAAGGTGTTCGCGGGCACACCCGAAGGAAACTGGCTGACGGTGACGACACGTGTGGTGAACGAACTTGATGTGGTGCCGATGGTGCCCCCATTTTCACCCATTCGGCCGTATCAGCATTTCTCCGAAGAAGTGATCCTGCGGGAAGGTCCCGATTTTGTGTATCTTAAGGAACATGACGCGGAGCGGCTGTCTGTGGGGGATTTCTGGCGAAACATTCTTGATCTGTCGGTCAAGGATCACAGCGCGCTGGGCTACATCGCGAACATCGAGGGCAAGGCCAAGAACGGTGCGCGCCAAGTCCCCTATCTCTTCAAACAAGCCCCGCAAAGCTGACGTATCCCAGCGTCGCAAATGCAAAGGGCCCCGGTTGTCGGGGCCCTTTCCAGTGTTCAAAGATTTAGTGGCAGTTCGGACGCGTGCCCGGCAGCAGCACTTTGTCCACAACATGGATCACACCGTTGTCTGCCTCGATGTTGGCAATCACAACATTTGCCATCTGACCGGTGCCATCATCGATGGTGACACCCGAAGCGCCCTTGGTGATGCACAGACGCTCGGAGGCCAGCACGGGCTTGAAGTAGTTGGACCCGTTCGGGATCATCTCGGCGGTCAGCTTGCGATCGTCGACATGGTACAGCAGCACATTGGTCAGCTGTTCCTTGTTTTCCGGCTTCAGCAAAGTCTCGACTGTGCCTTCGGGCAGCGCAGCAAAGGCGTCATTGACGGGGGCGTAGACCGTGAACGGTCCCGGGCCCTGAAGCGTTTCTGCAAGACCTGCGGCGCTGACGGCAGCGACCAGCGTCGAGAAACGATCGTCGCCTGCGGCGATCTCCACGATGTTGGAGGCGCTGGCGGCGCTGCCGATGGTCAGAGCGGCGGCAGCCGCGGCGGCAAAGGTGCGAATGGATGTCATAACTTGGTCTTTCCCTGAATTTGTCCATGCGTGTTTGCATGTGCCAAGGGGTACGGAGCGTTGGCGCAAACCGGTTTGCAGCATCACGGCTCCGTGAGGGGGCGTTACCGAATATCCGCCCAAAAGGTTGCATTTGAGCCAATCTGAAACATAGGGATTGCGAAATGTTACAGAATTTGGCTCTCACCTGCGCAGGTTTCCCAAACCTTCTGTGTCCGCAACCGGTTGTTCTTTTGTCGTGCCAACTGCGTGGTCCTGTCCGAGCTGAGCGGCCTTACTAACATTTCCGTGCTGATAACTCAGGGAAGGCAGGACCGATCCAACCTTGTTCCGATTGCTTGCAGTTGTCCTTTGGCATAGACGGTTCCGGACCACAGATGCACGAAAGACACCACCATGCGCCTGAGCCGCTATTTCTTGCCCGTTCTGAAAGAGAACCCCGCTGAAGCACAGATTGTCAGCCATCGCCTGATGCTGCGTGCCGGAATGATCAAACAGCAGGCTGCCGGGATCTACTCGTGGCTGCCAATGGGGTTCAAAGTCCTGCGCAAGATCGAGGCCATCGTGCATGAAGAGCAGCAGCGCGCAGGCCATATCCCGATGTTGATGCCCACGATCCAGCCGGCTGATCTTTGGCGGGAAAGCGGCAGATATGATGCCTATGGCCCCGAAATGCTGCGCATACGGGATCGCCATGACCGCGATATGCTCTACGGACCGACCAATGAAGAGATGATCACGGACATCTTCCGCGCTCATGTCAGCAGCTACCGGGATCTGCCGCTGACGCTTTACCACATCCAGTGGAAGTTTCGCGACGAAGTGCGTCCGCGTTTTGGGGTGATGCGGGGCCGCGAGTTCTACATGAAGGACGGCTACAACTTTGATGTCGACAAAGAGGCTGCTCTGCACGCCTACAACAGACATCTGGTCAGCTACCTTCGCACGTATGAACGCATGGGTTTGCAGGCCATCCCGATGCGTGCGGATAGCGGCCCGATCGGAGGGGATGACACGCACGAGTTTCTGGTTCTGGCAGAAACCGGAGAGAGCGAAGTTTTCTACGACAGTGCGGTCACGGACATTCGCCTGGGGGATCGTGACATCGACTATGACGACGTCGCGCAGTGCCACGCCATCATGGAAGAGTTCACTGTACTCTATGCACGCACCGACGAGACCCACGACGAGGCGGAGTTCGAAAAGATCCCCGAAGCGCGCCGTCGCTCGGCGCGTGGGATCGAAGTCGGTCAGATCTTCTATTTCGGGACGAAGTATTCTGATCCCATGGGCGCCCATGTGCAAACTGCGGACGGTACGCAGGTGCCTGTGCATATGGGCAGCCATGGCATTGGGGTCAGTCGCCTGCTGGGCGCGATCATCGAAGCGTTCCACGATGACAAAGGCATAATCTGGCCCGAGGCCGTCACGCCCTTTCATTGCGGTATCGTCAATCTGAAACAGGGCGATGCCGAAGCCGATGCGGCATGCGAAGACCTCTATGCCGCGCTGAAACGGTTGGGTGCGGATCCGCTCTATGATGATCGCAACGAAAGGGCAGGGGGCAAATTCGCGACGATGGACCTGATCGGCTTGCCATGGCGGATCACTGTGGGCCCGCGTGGCCTCAAAAACGGTGTGGTGGAGCTCACATCCCGAAAGACGGGTGAGAGTGAAGAGTTGCCACCAGAAGCTGCGATTCAGAAGCTGGCGGACATTTACGGTTTGTCCGGAACATAGGACGCTTGTCCGCACAGCAGCCCCGAAAGGTTCGCATGTTCAAATCTCTCTCTCGTCTGAACCGACAGCGCCTGATGAACAAACATGCGCGCGCGGCCAATGCACGGGCGCGTCATCGCTTTTCGGCGATGAACGAACAGAGCAAGCAAGAGGTGCGCGCGGCCATGCGACGCTTTCGGCCCCAAAAAACGGGGCTCGAACTGGTACGGGTGGGTCCGGACTATGATGGTGGTTATCTATTGCCGGATGACATGGACGATCTTGTGGCCCTTTATTCGCCAGGCGTTTCAGACACCACTGGGTTCGATTTGGAGTTCGCGAAACGCGGGGTGAACTCCTTCCTGGCCGATGGCACGATTGATGCGCCCAGCGGGATGCACCCCCGCATGGCGTTTGAAAAAATGATGCTTGGCGGGGCTGATGCCGAAGGGGTCATGACGCTGGCCAGCTGGATCGCCCGAACGGCCCCGGCGGGCGGGGATTTGCTGCTTCAGATGGACATCGAAGGGTCCGAGTACGGAGTCGTGCAGGCCACCCCGAGCGACGTGTTGCAAAGGTTCCGGATCATCGTGCTCGAGCTCCATCGCGTGGATGAGATGCTGCTGGGTGACGAACGGGAGGTGCTTGTGGAGTTCATGGACAAGCTCGGGTCGACTCACCGCTTGTGCCACTTGCATCCGAACAACTGCTCGGCCGCTGTTGAAATCGACGGGCAGAATGTGCCGCCGATCCTCGAACTGACATATCTCAGAAATGATCGAGTGATGGTCGAGGACGCCGGAGAGGCGGATTTCCCCCATGCCAAGGATATGCCGAACATGGCCGAGGTGGCGGGTTTGAACTTTGATCCGTTTTGGCGCGTCTAGGGACTTGCGACGGGGATGAAGGCCTATCTGATTAACTTGGATCGGGCGACGGAACGCCGGACCTACATGTCAGAGGAGCTTTCGCGGCTCTGGCCGGAATTGACGGTGGAGCGCACGCTTGCCGTTGACATCAAATCGCCAGACTGGACCCCGCCGCCTGAGTATCAGCCGGGCCGATGGCGCAGTGACCGCTGGTCTTTGGCACCAAGCGATATCGAGATCTTTTGCAGCCATATGGATGCGTGGGCTCGAATTGCGGCGGGACCCGGACCGGGACTGGTGCTGGAAGACGATCTGCTCTTTTCAGATCAGTTTCGCCGTTCGGTGGAGGCGATTGTCTCAAACCCGCGTGCGGGCGTGGTCCGGCTGGACGGACTTGCGACGCCGCTTTTGCTGGGGCCCCCGGAGCCCGTAGGCGATAGCGTTGCGGTAAGTGCCCTTCACAGCCTGGCGCCCAGTGCCGCTGCTTACCTGATATGGCCCGATTCCGCATCAGCGCTGCTGACGGAGGTTCGGATCGAACGCACAGTCGATGATTTTCTCTTTGATCCATATCCATCCGACCGAGGCGCCAGAGGACATGCAGAGCCTCTCTGGCAACTGGAGCCGGCGGTTTGTGTTCAGGCACAGTTCGGCAGGTTCGACAGGCCGGACAAAGAGACACCGGAGTTCTTGCGGGTGACCAAACGTGTGGATGTCAGCGCGCGGCGGAACCGTGAGTTCACGGGGCCGCGCATATACAGGCTGCGCAAGGAATGGCTGCGCTGGCGTCACCGTCGTCGCCAAGCCATACGCGAACGGCAGATCGCCGCCCACGGCGGGCGCGTTGCCCCGGCCCGCGCAGCCGAAGGTCTCGCCTGGCCTTGAACAGTTGAACGGAGCAGGGCGAGTGCGACATGGCGCGCTTCGCGGAGGAAACCGACTTGACCCCAACGGGTCAAAGCCGCAAGGCTCGTCGCCAAAAGAGCAGGACATTGATGGCCACCGCACCCTTCGCCCCTTTTGAATGGAAGATCGCCTGGCGATATCTGCGTGCGCGCCGCGCCGAGGGCGGTGTCAGCACGATGACATGGATCAGTCTGATCGGGATCACGCTGGCCGTGTTCGCCCTGATTGCCACGCTTGCGGTCCGGTCGGGGTTTCGCGCTGAATTCGTGAGCACCATTCTGGGGGCCAATGCCCACGCAACGCTCTACAGCGCGGGAGAGGTCACACCGCTGGGGCAGTTAGACCGCACAATTTCCGACTACGATGCCATGGCAGAGCGCGTTGCGCAGGTGCCCGGCGTCACTCGCGTTGCCCCCTTGGTGCGCGGTCAGGTTTTGGCCACGCTGGGTGATCGGAGTACTGGTGCACAGGTCTTCGGGATCTCGGGCGAGAATCTGTCAACCCTTCCGGGCGTCGCGCAAAGCGATCAATCGGCGGGAGACTTGGCCCGGTTCGACGAAGGCATCGCCATGGGCTCAGGCATGGCCCGCGAACTGGGTGTCGCGGTCGGGGACAGAGTGCGGTTGATCTCCCCCAATGGTGTAAGGACAGCCTTGGGCACCAGTCCCCGGGTGAACGCCTATGAGGTGGTCTACATTTTCACTGCAGGGCGATACGACATCGACCGAACCCGCATTTACATGCCGTTCGAAGAGGCGCAGTCCTACTTCAATCGCGAAGGGGTGGCCGACGAGCTGGAAGTGATGGTGACATCACCCGAGGGGGTCGCTGCTCTGACATCCGCGCTGATTGCTGCCGGTGGTGAGGGCACGCTGGTCTGGACCTGGCAGGATGCCTCGGGTGGCTTTCTGCGCGCATTGGAGGTTGAGGACAATGTGATGTTCATCATCCTGTCGATCCTAGTCCTGATCGCGGCGATGAACATTGTGTCCGGGCTGATCATGCTGGTGAAGAACAAAGGACGGGACATCGGCATCCTGCGCACCATCGGATTGTCCGAAGGCTCCATCCTGCGGGTGTTTTTCATCTGTGGCGCATTTACCGGTCTGATCGGAACGGCGTGCGGTGTCGTTCTGGGCTGTCTGTTTGCCATCTACATCGATCCGATCTTTTCGTTCGTAAACTACGCCATGGGCGGAGGGGTCTGGGATCCTTCGATCCGAGGGATCTATGCGCTGCCGGCGGAGTTGCATCTCAAAGATGTGCTGTCGGCGGTGGCCTTGTCGCTGGGTCTGTCGTTCGTCGTCACCATCTTCCCGGCCCGTCGCGCGGCGCGGCTCAATCCGGTCGAGGCGTTGCGCTATGAGTGAAGCAGTGCTGCGCCTGACCGGACTCGAGAAGACTTACAATCCGGGCGCACCCGGCGAGGTGCGTGTTCTGCGTGGTGTTGACCTTAAGGTGAAACCCGGTGAAGTGGTGGCTCTTGTCGCACCCTCGGGCGCGGGCAAGTCCACATTGCTACATATCGCGGGCCTGCTCGACACGCCTGATGGTGGCAAGGTCGAGATCGTCGGCCAGGACATGGGCCAACGATCCGATCGTGCCCGTACCGCCATGCGACGCGAGAACGTGGGGTTCATCTATCAGTTTCACCACCTTCTGCCGGAGTTTTCCGCACTGGAGAATGTGACGCTGCCGCAACTGGCGAACGGGACATCCGAGGCTGCCGCAGCACGTCGTGCGACCGAGCTTCTGGATCGCGTGGGAGTGGCGGCGCGGGCAGATCATCGGCCCGCTGCCCTGTCAGGTGGCGAGCAGCAAAGGGTTGCCTTTTGCCGCGCTCTGGCAAATGCGCCAAAGCTTTTGTTGGCGGATGAACCTACTGGGAACCTTGATCCTGCCACGTCAGACCAGGTCTTTGATGCATTGATGGATCTGGTGCAGGGCACCGGGCTGTCCGCACTAGTCGCGACCCACAATCTGGCGCTGGCGGAACGGATGGACCGAACCGTCAGGCTGGAGGACGGCCATCTCAGCGACTGATCTGCTATGTCGTCTAGCCAGGCGTCGCCGATCAGCCCTTGGGTGGGTTGTCTTCGCCAAGTTTCGGCGCCGGTCGGTGCAACGCCAGCTCGGCGTCCGAGAAGCTGTAGGGTGCCCGCACGCCGGGCACGCCATCCAGCTCGATCTGCATGCCCCGGGCAACCACCTGCGGGTCCGCCATCACCTCGTCCAATGTATTGATAGGTCCGGCAGGCACGCCTTGCGCCTCACAGCTTGCCAGCAAATCCGATTTAGTGCGTCGGCGGGTGGCGTCGCTCAGTTTCGCGATCATCACCTCGCGGTTTGCGATCCGGTCCTTGTTGCGCGCAAATTCGGGCGCCTCCGCCATGTCTGACAGGCCCAGCAAGTGGCACAATCGCTGGTATTGAGGATCGTTTCCGGTCGCGATGATGATATGCCCGTCAGCGCAATCAAACACCTGATAAGGGGTCAGATTGGGATGTGCATTGCCCATGCGGCCCGGCGCCGTGCCGGTCGCCAGGTAATTGAGCGCCTGATTTGCAGTCACAGCCACCGCAACATCCAACAGCGCCATGTCGATATGTTGGCCGCGACCGGTCTGGTGCCGCTGATGAAGCGCCGCCAGGATCGCCGAGACCGCATATACACCCGTGAAGATATCGGTGATCGCCACCCCGGACTTTTGCGGCTGACCATCGGCTTCGCCCGTGATGGACATTAGCCCGGACATGCCCTGGATGATGAAATCATACCCGGCGCGCTGGGCATAGGGACCGGTCTGTCCGAAGCCGGTAATCGAGCAGTAGATCAGCGCCGGATTGATCTCGGAGAGACGGGCATAGTCCAGCCCGTATTTCGCGAGACCACCAACCTTGAAGTTCTCGATGAACACATCCGCTTCGGCGACCATGGCACGCAATTGTGCCTGCCCTTCTTCAGTTCCGAAATCGACGGTGACGGATGCTTTCCCACGGTTCGTCGAATGAAAGTAAGCCGCGGACACGTCGTCGTCGCGGGTTACAAAGGGAGGTCCCCACGCGCGCGTGTCGTCGCCGCGCGGCGCCTCGACTTTGACGACGTCGGCGCCAAGATCAGAAAGGGTCTGGCCAGCCCATGGGCCGGCCAGGATGCGGGCGAGTTCAACGACCTTCAGCCCGGTCAGTGGTGCGGTCATCAGCTGCCCAGTTCGGCCTCGATCAGGGCCGAAAAGTCGGCGTAGGACTGGTTGGACACTTTGCGCCCGTTCAGGATGAAGCTGGGTGTCGCAGTGATGTCATGCTCTTCGGCGTTCTGCTGATACCAGGCCACAAGCGTCTGCGCCTTGTCAGCATCTTGCAGGCAGGCTTCGAGCGTGTCTTCTTCCAGCCCGGCGAGACGGCCGATTTTGCGCAGTTCCGCGGCAATCTCAGCAGGTCCGCCAGCGCGCGACCATTCCGCCTGCGTTTTGTAGATCTCATCAGTGATACCGAAGAACCGTTCTGGCCCCGCACAGCGCGCAACCATCGACGCCCACAGGCCAAACCGGTCGAAATACACTTCGCGATAGATGAAATGCACTTTCCCTGTGTCAATGTAGTTCGCTTTCAGTTCCTTGTAGGGACCGGCATGAAAGCTGGCGCAATGAGGGCAGGTGAAAGACGCATACTCTATAAGAGTCACCGGTGCGTTCTCGTCGCCAAGTGACATCTCCACAATGGTTGACGTATCGATGTCGCTGGCATCCTGTGCCGAGGCCTTGCTGAAGGGGCTGATGCCTAGTGCAAGGGTCAGTGTCAGCACGGCCATCAGGAACGAGCTGATGGTGCCGAAACGTGTCAGTACTTGGGTCATGCCCACCTCATTTCATGTTTGCGTGTTTGCTTAGTACATTCTGGCCCAGTTTTTGAAGGGCCTGTCTCAAATCTTCATTCTCTACACCGGCAGAGACCGCCGTGGCGCGGCGCACCGTGCCTGGATCAGGTATCGCAGGCGGCGCATCCTGCTTGTCGGTAAACGCCACCTGGCCTTCGGCAAAGCCGGTTGGGGCGGTCTGGGTGATCCGCACGCGCGAAACGGCATTGTATCCATACGCCGCGTTCACACGCTCGCGGAGCTTCTCTTTCTCCATCTCCAGAACAGGGGCCTGCGGGCCCGTGGTCAGGACGGTCAAGGTCGCACCAAAGCCCCCTTTGCCATAGCTGACGTCCACCGGCCGCGCGATGCTGGCCAAATCCTCGCCGACAATCTCGGCCCAGTGGGTCAGGACACGCGAGACGGCAAAGCCACGGCTTTCGCCTGCGCGGCGGATCTGGGATTCCAGAACTGTGGCCGTGCGCTTGAACCCGTAGGTTGATGTTTCCCGTTGCGCCATCTCTGGTTTCCCTTTGACTGCCCGCTATCTTAGGCTCACTTGGCGCAGGTGCCAGAGAAACCCGGTGCGAGGACATAAACATTGCGTGACGCGACCGCCACCCTTTCTGACACCGCTGAGCTTTTGCTGGACTGGTATGATGTGCATGCCCGCGAGATGCCGTGGCGGGTTGGCCCGGCGGAACGGGCTGCTGGGGTGGCACCCGATCCTTATGCGGTTTGGTTATCCGAAGTGATGTTGCAGCAAACCACGGTGGCTGCGGTGCGGGATTACTTCCAAAGGTTCATGACCCGATGGCCAACGATCAATGATCTGGCGCAGGCCGAGGATGGCGCGGTCATGGGGGAATGGGCTGGTCTGGGCTACTATGCGCGTGCCCGAAACCTGTTGAAATGCGCCCGTGTGGTGGTCTCGGATCACCAAGGGCGCTTTCCGGATCAGTATGACTTGCTGCTAAAGCTACCCGGTGTCGGCCCCTATACGGCTGCAGCGATTGCGGCGATCGCTTTTGATCGGCCCGAAACGGTTATGGACGGCAATGTCGAAAGGGTAATGGCGCGTCTGTTCGACATTCACACGCCTCTGCCAACTGCCAAACCAGAGCTTAAGGCGAAGGCTGAGGCCCTGACGCCTCGATTCCGGCCAGGAGATTACGCGCAAGCTGTCATGGATTTGGGTGCCACCATCTGCACGCCAAAGTCACCGGCCTGCGGAATTTGCCCGTTAATGGAGGGCTGCCGGGCCAGACTTGCCGGAACAGCGGCGGATTTGCCGAAGAAGATAGCAAAAAGGCCAAAGCCTACGCGGCGCGGTATCATTTACGTCGGGCGCCGAGCAGATGGGGCTTGGTTGCTGGAACGCCGCCCGGATCGGGGCCTGTTGGGTGGCATGCTGGGTTGGCCCGGCTCAGAATGGGCTGAGACGGCCCAGGAGGCGCCCCCATGCGCAGCGCCTTGGCGGGCTTTGCCGTCCGAGGTGCGTCACACCTTCACCCACTTTCATTTGATCCTGACGGTGATGACCGCCGAGTTACCGCAGGATCAGGTGGTCCAGACGGGGCAGTTCATGCCGCACGACACCTTTCGCCCCTCCGATCTTCCGACTGCGATGCGCAAGGCCTTCGATTTGTGCCGATCGTCGTAGGGTCAGGCTTTGGCGCGATGGCAATGCAGCGTATAATGGGTGCAGCGAAGCGGTTGGACGGATGGCGCCATGATTGATCAAACCCAGATCGCCAGATGGCAGTCGGCCCTGCCGTTCTGGCTCTCGTTCCTTCTGATACCAGTTGTGTGGATCAGCGCGGTCTGGGGCGGGTGGAGCGTTCTGCTTGTTCCTGTCCTGACATGGTACCTTTTCGCTTTGCTCGACAAGCTTTCGGGTCTCAACCTTGAGAATGCGGATACGGATACGCCTGAGGCAGACCTGATTTGGTACCGGTTGCTGACGACGTTCTGGGCACCGGTGCAGTTCGGAACCCTGTTTGGACTGATCTGGTATGTCGGGGCGACGGATCACCTTTCGACTCTCGAAAAACTGGGGCTGTTCTTTGGGGTGGGTGTGATCACCGGCACCATTGGCATCAATTACAGCCACGAGCTGATGCATCAGAAGAACCGGCTGGAGCGGTTCATGGCCGACTTCCTGCTGGCAATGGTGCTGTACTCGCATTTCAGATCGGAACATCTGCTGGTGCACCATCGCTATGTCGGCACGGCGCGGGATCCGGTAACGGCGCGCTACAACGAAGGCTTTCACAGGTTCTATCCGCGCGTTCTGCGCCAATCGCTGCTTTCGGCGTTTGCCGCAGAGAAAGCGAAGCTGGCGCGCAAAGACTTGCCGTGGACAGATATGAGAAACCCGTTCTTCAAGTATTGGGCGTTGCAGACCGGTATGCTCGTGCTTGCATTTATCTTGGGGGGCTGGTCCGGGCTGGGATTGTTCTTGTTTCAGGCCGGCGTCGCCATCTGGCAACTCGAACTGGTGAACTACGTCGAACACTACGGGTTGACCCGCAAGCATCTGGGCGACGGACGGTATGAGCATGTGATGCCGCGCCATTCGTGGAACGCCGCGCACAAGGCGTCGAACTGGCTGCTGATCAACCTGCAGCGCCATTCGGATCACCACTACAAGCCGGACCGGCGTTTCCCGCTGCTTCAAACCTATTCGCAGACGGACGCGCCGCAGCTGCCCTATGGCTATCCTGTCATGACAGTCGCCGCGATGATCCCGCCTTTGTGGCGGCGCGTGATGAATCCGCGCGTGCGCCGCTGGCGCGAAATGTACTACCCGGAAGTGACGGACTGGAGCGCATACAACCGGCTCGACCTGCCTTTGCCGCGTTAGACCCTGTCAGAGCGTCCAGACTGTCTGTGGGGCATCGATGCCCCGGATGGTCTGATTTGTGCGCCGCGTCATGCCTTCGACCAGTTCTGGTCCCGCCTCGCTTTCCCGCTGGACCTTTTCATACAGATCCTCACTCACAACCAGTTCAGCGCCCAGCGTGCGCGTGATCGCCTCCATGCGGCTGGCGACGTTGACCGTGTTGCCGATCACGGCAAACTCCAGGCGGTTCGCACCGATGTCACCCAGAACCACGGGACCAAAATGAAGGCCAAAACTGCCGCGGATTTCCGGCTCACCCGCCGCAGCGCGTTCAGCATTCCACTTCGCAAGCGAAGCCATCATCGCCCGCACGCAGCGCAATGCCTGGGTTGCGTCCTCTTCGGCAGCGACCGGTGTGCCGAAGGTCGCCATCAGCCCGTCGCCGAGGTACTTGTCCAACGTGCCGTTGTGCCGGAAGACTTCCTGCTCCATGCGTCCATGGAACCCGCGCAACGTCTGAATGACCTCTTCGGGATGCCGGTCGGCGGCATATTCGGTGAAGCCGACAATGTCGACGAACACCACCGCCACGTTGTGCGTCCGGATCTGTTTGAGCGGATCGTCGTTGCGGGACAACTCATCCACCATGGTCGGCGAAAAGTAGCGCGACAGGTTTTCGCGTTCGCGTTCAAGAGCGGCATTGCCCAACAACAGCCGATTAAACCGTCGAACGGTCAGCGCGAGTGTGCAGGCCACAATGAGGAAAACCACAACCTCCTGCACGCGCCCGTCGAAGTTTATGCTGTTGGGATCCAGTATTTGCAGCAGGCTCGGATCATTGCCAAAGGCTGCTTTGGCGGCTTCGCCGAGCGCAAGATTGGGGGTGCTCAGCCACCAGACCAGCCCGGCCGCGATCAACCACATTGCCGCGGTCCATGTGCCGATGGCCACAATGGTGCGCCATGAATAGGCAAGGGTTCCGGCCCCGAGTATCACGAAGAAATAGATGAAGTTCCCAAAGCGATACACCATTTCCGGCGGCCAGTCGGAGGTGGAGAATGGATTGGGAAACACGAGTGCAAAGGTCATCAATGCAAGATCAGCGAACAAAAGCAGCAATTCTGCCTTTGAGCGCCCAACACGACCCACGCGCCACTGTGCCCAGCCCACGAGAGCAAGGCACACCAGCAGACCGTGATAGTACAGCATTTCCCAGGATGGGTTCAGAAACGGCAACATCACGGCAATTACGGCCAGAGCCACCCAGCGTGCCTTTACCGCAAGCTCAAGTCCCTCACGCTTGTGGCGTTCCAGGGCCGCTTCGGTGAACCGGTTCATTGCGACATCGGTGTGAGAGACGTCCTTGGGCAGATCGGCATCGGTGAAGTGGGGGAGGTTGGTCGCTGCGTCGGTCATGGGTGCCTCTGATGCAGTGTTACGACGATTAACATAGGGGCGCGCGCGCAATCACAAAACAAAAAAAGGCCCCGCCATAGGGCGGGGCTGAAGTTTAGTGCCATGTGACAGGCCACAGGCACCGGCGGTATTCTTATGAATTGAGGGTCAGGCCTGCATTTCAGCCCGAATTTGTTGGCGCAGAACATCGATCGGCACGGTTTTGCCATCACGTTTGAAGCACCAGTAGGTCCAGCCGTTGCAACTGGGCGCCCCTTCGAGCGCCGCGCCGACCTGATGGATCGACCCGTTATGCTCGCCCCCCACCAGCGTGCCGTCGGCGCGCACCTTGGCCTTGTAGCGGTTGTTCATGCTGAACAGTTCCTCGCCCGGCCGCAGCATCCCGCGTTCCACCAGTTGTCCAAAAGGCACCCGGGGTTCCGCACGGCGCGATGCGCTGACTTTCAAGGAATCGCTATCGAATTTGCGAATCTTTGCGAGACGGGCTTCGGCGACTTTCCGGTAGGCGTCTTCACGCTCGATCCCGATGAATTCGCGGCCCAGCATTTTGGCCACGGCCCCCGTGGTTCCGGTGCCGAAGAACGGGTCCAGCACCACGTCCCCCGGATTGGTCGCGCCAACCAGAACCCGGTGCAACAAGGCTTCGGGTTTTTGCGTTGGATGGGCCTTTTCGCCGTTTGTGTCTTTCAGGCGCTCATGCCCGGTGCAGATGGGCAGAACCCAGTCGCTGCGCATCTGAATGCCGTCGTTGAGCGCTTTGAGGGCTTCGTAGTTGAAGGTGTACTTCGCCCCTTCTTCCTTGGAGGCCCAGATCATCGTTTCGTGGGCATTGGTAAAACGTTTGCCACGGAAGTTCGGCATCGGGTTCGACTTTCGCCAGACGACGTCATTCAGGATCCAGTAGCCCGCGTCTTGCAGGGCCGCGCCAACGCGGAAGATGTTGTGGTAACTGCCAATCACCCAGATGGCACCATTTGGCTTCAGGATGCGCCGCGCGGCGGCAAGCCAATCGCGTGTAAACTTGTCGTAGGCGGCAAAAGACGAAAACTGGTCCCAGTGATCATCGACAGCATCGACCTGGGAATTGTCCGGGCGATGAAGTTGGCCCTTGAGTTGGAGATTGTAAGGGGGGTCGGCAAAAATCAGATCGACGGACGCCTCAGGCAGGCCGTTCATGGCCGCGATGCAGTCACCGCTCAGTATCGTATTGAGCGGGAGCGCGGGAGCCCCCTTGGATTCCGTCTTCGTCATGTGCCGCCTCTGTCCCTGACGCATTGTGCGTTCGTTGGTTGAGGGCAGGATGAGTCAAAGGCGATTCGCCGTCAAATTCTTTTTTGAATCAGTGGCTTATCGTTTTCTCTTGATACAAGATATTGTGCACCGGCTTGAACGAACGTCTATGGTGTGGGGTCACACCAAGATTTTGCAGCGCCTCTCTGTGGCTTTTTGACGGGTAGCCTGCATTTGTTTCCCATCCATAGCCTGGGTGTTGTTGCGCCAAATCCACCATGATCTGATCGCGACATATTTTGGCCACAATTGAGGCCGCTGCGATCGAGGCCGACCGGCTGTCTCCTTTTACAACGGCCTGTGCGGGGATGGCCAGATCACGCGGTATGAGGTTGCCGTCCACCAAAACGAAATCCGGCCGGACCGGCAGGGCATCTATGGCACGGATCATGGCAAGATGGCTGGCGCGCAGAATGTTTAGTTCGTCGATCTCGGCAACCGTGGCGTGGGCAATAGCAACACAATGATCACGGTGGATCATCGGTTCCAGTTCGGCGCGGCGTCGCGCCGACAGGGCTTTGCTGTCATTCAGGCCCGGCGGGATCAGCCCCGGCTGCAGGATGACGGCGGCCGCCGTGACGGGTCCGGCCAGCGGGCCGCGCCCCACTTCGTCGACACCGGCAACAATGGCGTGGCCGCGGTCCTGCAAATCTGTTTCGAGCGAATAGTCCGGCCTTTCCATTCCGCAGCCAAATCGCGGATCGTGGCCGAAAGCAACACAAAAAGGGGGATGGCCATGCCATCCCCAAGGTGCGGCGCGTGCGCGCGCCGGGATCACCCGTCAATAGCGGGCGAAGCTGTAGCCTTTTTGACGAAGGCAATTCGGCGCATATCCCCAGCGGTCACCGCGGCCTGTGTCGACCTGACGGGCGCAACTGCGGGGCAGATTTCTGAGTTGCGGGTAATTGCGTTCGACACACCGCAGGCTGAGCAGGTCTTTCTTGCCGCGGTCAGTGTTGAAGCGGCGCATGCAGTCGCGTGGCAGTGCCCAGCCGGACACCCGGGGCGGCAATGGCCGCGGTTGCACATAGGGCTGCGGCGCCACACGTCTGCTCACGACCGGAACGTCGTCGTCATCGTCGCGCCTCTCTTTGATTATGGCGCCAATGACGGCGAGTGCCGCCAGCCCCGCTAAGATGTTTCTGACGTTTTCGTCCGCGCGGACCGGGGCTGCGGACAGCGTCGTGACGGTTATTGCGAGTGCAACGATCAAGGTAATGAATTTGCGATGCATCGGGGTGATCCTTTCGTGCTGAGTCGGGTCCGGCATGTGGAACCGGGCGATGACCCAAACTCGGCGGGTGGCGGCGCGACAGGCAATATCCGCAGTTTGTTATCGGATATCGGGGCGCTAAAGCCCTGAGGATATTGAATATCGGCCGCTTTGCCCGCAGGGTGAGCGCATGATACGTTCTTTGAGCATTCTGGCGTTTTGTGTCTGCGCAGGTGCTGCGCAAGCAGCCTGCTACGCCGATTATAAGGCCAAGCAGGACGACCCCTTGCGGCTTCATTACGGTGTGATTGAACTCTCGGGGGCCTGCAACGCTGCAGCGGCGCGCGCTGAAGCCAGCGCGCGGCTGGCCGGGGCCGGGTGGACATTGCTGAACGTGATCTCTGTTTTTGGGGCCGACGGGCTCGACCAAAGGAAAGACAATGCCGGAGCCTACTACCTCCGTTTCTGAGGCGCGGCGGTCCGGATCACGGATCGTGACGCTGGGGCTGGTCGCAATCGTTGTGATCCTTGTTGCAACCGCGGCGCTCTTGTTTCTTACGCTGCCGGACGGGAATGCGTTCAACGCGCGCATCGAACGGCTTTTTGTCGAAAACGACAACCTGACCAGTCAGGCCGAGATCAAGCTTCTGGAAATTCTGGCGCAGTCGGGCACCGCGTTCTCCGAAACGCTGATCAGCTATCGGGTGGTGATCTTCGTCCTGCTGGTGTTTGCCACTGCCATGCTCATCGCAGCCCTGGTGTTTTTGGTCATGCTTGTGTCCCTGAACCGCCGCATGGCGCAGATTGAACGGGCGGGCATCCAGGTCAATTCACTGCTGATCAGTCGTGAGGAGAAAACCGTTTACCTGAACAACATGGATTTCAAACTCACCGATGCCGCAATGGAGACCCTGTCCGTTCTGGCCGAAGCGAGGATGGATGACGAAGTGCTCTCTGGAGCCGAAATCGAGGCCATGGTTTCAGGCCGCAGGCCGGACGATTGCGAAGAAGCCGCGGGTGCGACCCGGATCAAGAGGTTGCGTGACACCTTGGGGAACCAAATCGTGTCAGCGTTGCTGGTTAAGAACATCGCGCGCCGGGGCTACATGCTGGCCATCGAAAAGGATGTGATCCGCATGATCTAGGGCGGGTATCCGTAAGGATGCTGCGGCTCAGGTCTCAACGCCAGAATCGGTTGCCTTGTCCGCTAAGGCCGTTCAAGATTTGGATCGGCCCACAGGCCCCTTTACTAACGCCACACGAAGAGAACTGAGAGTTATGAACCCCGAGATCGTTCTCGTTCGTCACAACGACGGCCCCGCCGATGATCGCGTGTATTCATTTGCACGCCAGCACGGTTTTACACCGGTTGAGAAATACCCGTTTCGCGGCGAGACGTTGGATTCACCGACCAAAAACACCGTCGGCACCGTCGTCTACGGCGGTCCGTACAACGTCTTCGAAGAAGACACGCACCCCTTCTTGAATGAAGAGAACCGGTGGATTGCAGAATGCATGGAGGCTGGGCTCCCGGTTTTGGGCTTGTGTCAGGGGGCGCAGCAGATTGCCCGGATCCTGGGCGCAGACGTCGGGCCAAAACCCGACGGGCGTTATGAGTTTGGATACTATGAAGTCCGGCCGACCGGAGACGGGCGGGATTTTCTGCCGCATCCCATTCACTTCACCCAAGCGCATTTCCATACGTTCGACATCCCGTCGGGTGCCGTCCACCTGGCAGAAAGCGACGCCTTCGCAAATCAGGCCTTTCGCTATGGCGACAACGTCTACGGGTTTCAGTTTCATCCGGAGTGCACCATCGAAGGGTTCCGCCGCTGGCAAAGCGAAAAGTGGGCAAGCGACACGCCCGGCGCGCAGACCAGAGAAGAACAGAACCGCCTGATGGCCGAACATGATGAGCGACAGGCCATCTGGTTCTATGCGTTCTTGGAAGAGCTTTTCGGGTCCAACGCTTAGCTCTATGTCGCTTGGAAAGCCTTAGAGCCCGATTTCACTTTGGTGGAAGCGATGAAAAATCAGATCCAATAGGAAAGCGCCAAAGGCAGCACAAGAATCGTGGCGAGTGTCGAAACGAGGATGAAACCAGCCACTTCGGGCGCATGTTCGGGCTGATGTTCATCTATGAAGAGGTAGGTGGCAACCGAGGAGGGCATCAGACAACACAGGATCAAAACCGCGCGCTCTGTCCCGGTGAACCCGAACAACCAGACAAGGCCGGTTGCAACCGCAACGGCCATACTCAGGTGCACAAACGTCAGCAGCGTGGCGCGGCCCAACTGGTTCACGCGAAAGGTCGCTAGCGTATGACCCAAGGTTAGCAACATCAGCGGAATCGACATGCCGCCCAGGATATCCAGCGATTTGGCGATGGGCGTTGGCAAAGCGGTGCCCGTCGAAATCAGGATCAATGTAAGCACAAGGGCATAGACGACCGGCGATTGTAGGAGCGACCTGAACGAAAATTGGCCCGCCGGAATCCACGCCCCCACGGTGAATATGCTCACCGCCACAACGACCACAAACGCCATTGCATAGGCCATTCCGGAATCTCCGAGCGCCAGTAGCGTGATTGGCAGGCCGATGTTTCCCACATTGACATGCATCATCGGCGTTAGAAAAGCTCTCACAGGAAAGCGGAGCACCTTGAGCACGATGAAACCGAGAACGCCAAAACACGCGACGGTCAGAACGGCGGCTGCCATCATGTCGAGAAAGGCTGAAATCTCGATCTGGGTTTGCGACAGATGCGAGATGATCAGCGTAGGGTAGCCGACCTTGGCGACGAGGCTGCTGATCGTCTTGTTGTCAAAGGGCACTTCGATCTTGGCCAGCCAGAACCCAATCGCCGCGCAGAGCAGGACCGGCAGCGTCACATTAAACACGTTGAGAAAGAGTTGCTCCACGGTCACCGTCCAACTTGGCAGACAGATCGCATCAGATGGCCCCGAATGTCATGTGGATGCGACAGTTCTGTATTTCCCGAAGATGGTCCGGTTTTGCGGGTGGTGTAAACCCAGCGCTCCGAGGCTCAGTGATTGGGAGACGGCCGCCCTTGTGTGATAGGCTGACCCCAAGGCGTCCGCCGGGGCTTGAACCAAGAAGCACGATCGTCGCACCTGCATTGTGCCGTGCTGTCGTAGAGTACCTCTTCGTTGATCCGCGGACATGTGAGGCGACGCCCATCTGGCGCCTGCAAGATGAACGAGTTGGGCATGCTGCCACAGACCTGTGCGCACAGGCAGGCGCGGTAGGTGCTGGCTTCGAGGGCAATTGCCGTGGAGGGCAGGGCGGACATTGCGATCCCAGCAAAAAGCAACGCATTGATCAGATCCCGGATGTGCGCCACAGGGGTCCTCCTCGACCGCAGATCGGCCCTTCATCTTGTCTGCGCACACAGTCTTTACTTGGAATCGCGGGCGTGACCACCCATTTATTGGCGTGATACAGGGACCATCGGACGATTGGCTTTGAATACGCATTCGCGCGCACTTTCTCCGGACTACGCTTTGGACATCCTGCCGTTGACCGGAACGGTGACAGCATCGTGCAACGGGGAAGTTATCGCCTCCAGCAAGCGGGCAAAGGTAATGTACGAGACCCGTTTGCCGCCGACGGTTTACTTTCCGTTGGAGGATGTGTCCGCCGATCTGGTCAAAGAAACGGATCTGCAGTCCTTTTGCCCCTTTAAGGGGACAGCGGATTACCTGTCCCTCCGGGTCGGAGAACAAAGCTTTCAGAACGCGGTGTGGACCTATGCAAACGCGTTGCCCGAGAGCCGCGATATCGAGGGCTACGTGGCCTTTGCGCCTGATGTCCTGTCAGGCATTGATCTGGGCGAAAACGTTTTGCGCGAGGCCACAGCCACCCATGCGACCGGACCGCTGGTGGACTGGTTGTTGCGAGATGCCGCGACCTGCAGCTCCCCCGAGGAACTGACCCGTGCCTTTGCCCACAAACTGATCGAAAACGGTGTGGTGCTCTCGCGGATCAGCATCATGATCTGGTCACTGCATCCGCTGATCGCGGGCAAGAACTACGTCTGGGCCAGGGACACCGACACGGTCAGCACCTATGCTCCGTCCTATGAAATTCATGATCATCCCGCGTTTGTGAACAGCCCACTACGCCATGTCTCGAATGGTCTGGGTGGCGTGCGCCAGAAACTTGGCGAAGACTATGCCGAGAACAGTTTTCCGATCATGGAGGACCTGCGGGCCGAAGGGGCCACGGATTATGTGGCGATGCCACTGCCCTTTTCCGATGGGCGCCGCAATGTCATGACACTCACCTGCGACCACCCGGATGGGTTCACCACGGCCAATCTGGGGCTGGTGTTCGAGTGCTCGTCGGTTGTCAGCCGCTACTTCGAAGTGTTCACGCAAAAGGAAAACGCGCGATCGCTTTTGGAAACCTATGTCGGCCGGCGCACCGGGGCGCGCGTGTTGGGCGGAGAGATCCGCCGCGGCGATGGGGATGACATCGACGCCGCCATCATGTTCTGCGACCTGCGTGGGTCCACTCGTCTTGAAGAGGCGCTGGGGCGCAAGGCCTATATCCAGGTCCTCAACAGCTTCTTCGAAACGGCCTCGGGCATTGTCGAGGACAACAACGGTGAGGTTCTGAAGTTTATCGGCGACGCGGTTCTGGCAGTTTTTCCCGCGGGTGATGATCCGGACGCTGCCCGGCGCCATGCCCTTTCAACCTCTGTGCAGATCGTCAAGAAGCTGGAAGAACTTGAACCTCACGGCGAAGGGTTGAAGTGCGATTGTGCCATTGGGGTCGCCTTTGGGCGGGTAACGTTTGGAAATGTCGGGTCGCGCGAGAGACTGGACTTTACCGTGATCGGCCAGCCCGCGAATGTCGCGGCTCGGCTTGGTGATTTCGGTAAGATCACGGGACATCGCATCGTCGTTTCCGGCGATATCGTTTTGCCGGAGTACACGGCCACGGAATTGGGCAAACTCACTTTGCATAACATCGCGGAGCCTGTGCAAAGCTACGCAATCAGCGCCTGACGACCTGATCTCCCAAGCCACGAAAGTGGGGGAACGGCAGGCCGCCCCCGCCCCAGATGTGAGCAATTGACAAGTCTATGGTCCGCCGTCAGCGTGCCGGAAACGAACCAGACCGGTGCGCTCATGCCAAAAGTTACGCTCAATGAAATCTCAGATCAGACCTACGCCGCGCTTGTCGCGCACGGTGCTGCGGAGTGGATTGCGGAAGAGGTCACAAAGGCCGTGGTAGAGGCTGAAGCGACCGGCAACAAGATCTGCGGGCTTTACTATCTGGAGAGCTATTGCCAGCAACTCCTGACGGGGCGAGTCAACGGCACCGTTGAACCTGTTGTAACGCGGCCCAGGCCCGGCGTGGTTCAGGTTGACGGCAAACTGGGTTTTGCGCAGCCGGCGTTCGCGCGCGGATTGCCCGCGGCACTCGATGCGGTGCGAGAAACGGGGACCACGCTCCTGGCTGTTGGGCATACACACACCTGCACATCCGTCGGCTATTTCACCGGTCAGATTGCTCGCGCCGGGATCATCGCTCTGGGGATGACCAATGCGTCTCCGATCGTGGCCCCTCCGGGCGGCAAGACGCGCATGATCGGTACCAACCCGATTGCGTTCTCCGTGCCCGACGGGCAGGGCGGCATTGCGATGCAATTCGATCAGTCCACGACGACTGTTGCGCTAGGCAAGATCACGATGGCCAAGGCTGCGGGGGAACCTATCCCCGAGGGCTGGGCCCTGGACGCGGACGGCAACCCGACCACCGACCCTGCCGCTGCTCTATCAGGGTCGCTAGTGTCACTGGGCGGGGCCAAGGGCTGGGGCTTTGGCCTGATGGCCGAAATTCTCGCGGCAGGGTTGACCGGTTCAGTGTTGTCGCGGGACGTCAACCCGCTCAAAGCGCCAGAGGGTCCGCCGCACGATCTGGGTCAGACCTACTTGCTGATCGATCCGTCGGTTTCGGACGGGTTTGACGACAAGAATGCCGCATTGGCGGCTCTTGTCGCGCAGGACGAAGGCGCCCGCATGCCGGGCCAGGCGCGTGCGCTGGCCGATCCGGTAGAGGTGCCGGACCCGCTTTGGTCGCTTGTTCTGGAACTTGCGACGCGGGCCTGACCCGCCGGCTCCGCTTTTTCGGCTGATGCGCCTTGTCGGGCTAGCCTTGTTGGGTGACCCAGACACCAAACCCCATGAGAGCAAGCCCCGCGGCACGGGTCAGAGAGAGTGCGCTGACCTGTGCCCCGAAAAGCCCGAAGTGGTCGATGGCAGCCGCGCTGATCAGTTGCCCGATCAGGACAAAAAACACCGCGTTTCCAACCCCGAAGACTGGCGCAATGTAGGTGATGGACAGCACGTAGAACGCGACCAGAACACCTCCCAGAAAGAGATGTTTGGGCGCACCCACAGCTTTGAGGACGGCGCTTGGTCCCGTGACGGTGGCAGCGATGGCCGCAGTGATAAGGGCGACCGTAAACAGAACCAATGCTGCGGCAGCAGGAGAGCCGATGACCCGTCCAAGTTCTGCGTTCAGAGCGGCCAGGAGCGGGATGCCGATACCGGCCGCCAGCATGATCAGGGCGTAGTGCGTCACGGTGGGTCCTTTCGACGACAAACGGTTGATCTGGATCATGGCGTGGGACCGACCGGAGACACAACCCTATGTGCACAGCCTGTGCGGTTCTCATAGACGATTGCGGATGGCGCGGGCGGGTGCGAGTTCTCGGTTCGGCCTTGGCAGGATAGCGCGGGCGACCCTGCTTGCAGGGCATAGAATGACGGCTGGAAAATCCTGCACGTGTTCGGCGCGGTTGTGACCGGCCTTTGGAGACAACAGAAAGAAAGGTGAAAAGCCAGAAATGATTCGACACTTTTTTGCTGCTGCGGCTCTGTTGGCCATTCCGTTGTCTGCAATCGCGCAGGATGTGCCAACGGGGGCGGAGCTTTACAGGTTGCACTGCGCCACATGCCACGGAATCGAGGGCACCGGGAACGGTCCAATGGCAGGGGTTATGGTCATCAAACCAAACGACCTGACCAAACTGCAAGCCGACAATGAGGGTGTCTTTCCCACCGAAGCCGTTGTGCGACGGATCGACGGGCGTGATCCGCTGATCAGCCATGGCAGCCCGATGCCGGTGTTTGGGCTTTTCTTTGAGGGCGAGGATGCCGCTCTGAAAATGCCTGATGGCCAACCGATGCTCACCAGCCAGCCCATTGTCGATCTGGTGGCTTATCTGCAATCAATACAAAGAGACTGACGCAACGAGGTCGCGCGAGATGAAAACGGTTGGACTGGTGACGCTGCCACTGATGGTGGTGCTGGCCGCATGCATGGTCAATGAGATGCCAACAGCATCAGAGGGTGAAATCCTGTTCACCGAAAACTGCGCGGCCTGCCATGACTACGATGGCCGCGGTGGTGCTCCACTGATCGGCGGTCAGGATGCTCCGGACCTGACAACGATTTCAGCTCGGAATGGCGGCGTCTTCCCACGTGCAGAGGTCCTGTCGCAAATTGACGGGTATCACCGGGGACAGGTGTCGATTGAACTTATGCCCGAATTCGGGGCACTGCTCGAAGGCCCCACAGTCCCGGTCGAAATCGATGGCGTTCTGACTCCCACACCGCGTACCTTGGCGGCTCTTTTGACTTACCTGGAGAGCATTCAGCAACTGTGAACTGCGCCTGCCGTCAGTCGCAGATGCCCTCGAGCTCGGCATCTTTCCAGGGCAGATAGACGTCATTTTCTCGCACGCGGGGCAGGTCAGAGACCGGAAACGCAATGCTCAGCATTTCGTGCAGGCGCTGTGTGCGCGCGGCCTCGGGTGCCAGCGCCCGGCAGCACACGTATTCTTCTACAATCGCGCCTTGCTGCTCGTAGCCGTAGTCCAGAAATTTCGCCGCGTTTTCGAGATCGAACAGGTAAGGATCATCTGTGCGCGTGTGTTCCGACGCTGCGAGCAACGGGTTGTAGCCGGTGGTCTTTCGGTTCTGCCATTGCCAGACATGAGTCATTTCGTGTGCCAGCAACATCGCTTCGATCAGGTAGAGCCGCTCGGGATAGGCCGGCATGTAGTCGTCCACGTACCAATCGTGCGTGAAAAAGATCTTGTTGTAGAGCACCACCGCCGCGGGGCTGACGGTCACAGTCTCTTCTTTCGCGGGGGGCAAAATCCGTTCGCGGCAGGTTACGCGTGGACGAGCCTTTCGCTCGAAGGTGACCGAGCCGACCAGCGCGCCGCGCACCAGCCTGACACGGTCCAGATCCACCGCATCGCCATGAATTTTTTGGGCAAATGAAGCTTCGTTTTCTGTCAGCGGACGACCGCAGGCCGCGAGAATCAGGAGGATAAGGAAAGCGCGCCAAAACATGAGCGCAATCTAGCGTGCAATCCCAAGCTGTCACGAGCAAACCACGTGATGGCGCGCCGGTTTTTCAGACGCTCATCGCCAGCACGCGGCTGATTTCTGTCAAAGACCGTCCAGATTGCTCTGACCAGGTGTTGAAAGCCTGCTGCACCGCTTGCATCGATTTCTTGGAGCCCGCAGGTTTGTCGATCACACCTTCGGCGATCAACCGGGCGGTCACATCCTGGCTCAGGATGAAGCTGTCACGCCCGGCAAATCGCATCGCGTATTGCGCGGTCGTTCCGCCAAGGCGCGCGCCCTGCGACTTCAGGAGCGCCAACAGCCCGACGTAGTCTTGCGAAGGCCATCCGCCAAAAACGACGCCCGCGCCGCCATCCTTTCGCAACTCAAGCAGAAAGGCCGCATTGTCGCGCACCGAGGCAATCTTGGTGCCATTGCGCACAATCCGCGTGTCCGTGATCAGTTTGTCAAAACGTTCGTCGTCCATCATCGCGCAACGGCCGACGTCGAACCCGTCAAAGGCCGCTTCGAACCCGTCCCATTTGGATTCGATCACTTTCCAGTTGAAACCTGCCTGAAACACGCATTTGGCGATGATCGAAAGCCAACGGTCATCACTCATCTTTGCCAACGTCTCTGGCGGTGTGGGTTTGCTTAGCTTCTCTTCCAGCGCATCCGGCCCGCCATGTCGGTTGGCAGCAATGCCGAAGAGTTCATCGAAATGCAGCATGGCAATCTCCTTCCTGCACAGTGTTCTTGTTTTGTTTCGATTGTGCAAGGGTCAGATTGACGGGCGGCGGAACGCCGCGCGACTCTGTTCTGTTCAGGGCGCGAAGAAGGTTGCCGTGGCCGCGGCGACAGGCTTGCCACTGTCTTCTTCGGTTATGTCGCACCGCGCGAAGACAAGTGCCCGGCCGGCTCGCGTGATCGATGCCCTGCAAAGAACGGCGACACCGGTGCCCGAGCGCAAAAACTGCACATGCAGGTCCGTGGTGGCGAAGGGCTTGAATGCGCCGGTGTGACCAATTGCGGCAAACACCATGGCTGTATCCGCGAGCGCGGCCAGCGCCTGACCCGAAACGATACCGCCGACGCGTGCGACGTGGTCTCCCAATGGCATGCGCACCATCGCGTGTTCCGCGTCAATTGCTGTTACTGTGAGGTCCAGAGCCCGGACCCAGTCGGCGAAGTTCTCATCAAGCAGTTTCTGGGCGGTGTCCGGGGTCATCTCTGAGCCTTTGGTTCGATTGACGCGACCCTAGACACAAGAGCGCGGAACGCCAAGGGGCGGTCTCAGGCCACCTGACTGTCGAGGTAAGGTACGCGCACAATGGACGTACGCCAGAACCGGATCATCAAGAGCACCCCTGCAAATGCGAGACCAATGACAAGCCCCAGCCAGACACCAATTCCCTCCATTCCGAAGGTGAAGCCCAGCAAGTAGGAGCAGGGAATACCGACGCCCCAGTAACTCACGGCAGCCATGATCATAGGTACTCCGGTATCTTGCACGCCGCGCAGCAGCCCCAGCGCAATCACCTGCGCACCATCGACCAGCTGAAAAAGGGCGGCCATGGCCAGTAGCCCAATGCCAATCGCGAGGATTGCAGGCCGGTCCGGATCGCCCGGTTCCAGAAACAACGAAATGAGGGGGACCGGAAATGTCAGGAACAGGGTTATCGTGAGCGCAGCCATTGCCAGCGACAGCGCGGTCACGACCAGCGCGCCCCGGGCCATATGGGAGCGATCGCCGCGGCCGTAGGCATTTCCAGCGCGGATCGTTGCGGCGTTGCTCAGGCCCAGATGTACCATGAAGGTTGCGCTGGCCAGTTGGACCGCAATTCCGTGTGCCGCAAGCGGGACCGTGCCCAGCCACCCCATCATGAAGGCAGAGGCCGCAAAAAGCGACGTCTCGCTCAGGCTTGTCAGGCCAATCGGAACACCTAGGCGAAAAACGCGCGACAGCATCTCCCAATCAGGGCGCCACAGGCGCACGAACATCGCGTGCTGTGGCAGGGCCATAATCGTGTAGATCAGCACCGCAGCCAATGAGATCAGTTGCGTGATGATGGAGGCGATTGCTGCCCCCTCTATTCCAAGCTCTGGGGCGCCCCAGTTCCCGAAGATCAGGGCGTAGTTTGCCAATCCGTTGGCAAGAGCCGCAAGAACGGTGATCCAGAAAACGACCTGGGTCCGCCCGAGCGCGGCCAGATACGATTTCAGCACCATCACCAGAAGTGCCGGGATCAAGCCCCAGCCAGCGATCCGCAAATAGAGTGCTGCGGGTGCCGACACGTCTTCTGGCTGGCCCAACAAATTCAAGATCGGTTTCGACCAGATCATCAATGGTAAACACAGCAGGGCAAACCCAAGCGACAACCACAGTCCCATGCGGGTCACGCGTCGGATACTGGTTTCGTCTTCTGCGCCGGCAAAGGCTGCGACCATCGGCATTACGGCCCAGGCAAATCCGGCGCCCATCAGAAAGAAGACAAAGAAGAACGTCGACGCCAGCGTTACCGCGGCGAGCTCCTGAACCCCGTACCAGCCCAGCATGACGGTATCGGTCATGCCAATCGCAAACTGGCCCAGATGCCCCCCGATCAGCGGCAGTCCCAAGATCAGAACCGCCCGCGCATGGCCGCGATATGTCATGATTCCTCCCATACGCCACCACTATGAAGATCGGTGCGTTTCGGCAAGGATGAGCGTGATGCGGGCGACAACTGGTCGCCCGCGGCCCAATTCAGGCCCGCAGAGAGGATACCGCAAATGACGTCCAGCGATCCGTTTTCCTTACTTGTGCCCGAAGCTCAGGCATTTCTGCGGGAATTGTCCCAAAACAACACGCGAGAGTGGTTCAGCGCTCAAAAGAAGCGGTATGAGGCTGAGCTAAAGACTCCTGCGACACTGCTGTTGGCGCAGATCGCAGACACCCTCGGACGCCGCATGGATCGTTCCGTGACGACGAAACTCTTTCGGCCGCATCGGGACGTTCGATTCTCAAAGGACAAAACGCCCTATCACCTGCATCTGCACATGCTTTGGTCCCTTCCACGCGCCGGTCACCAGGCGCCGGGGCTGTTCTTTGGAATAGCGCCCGACTACGTCCGTGCGGGTGCGGGCGTGATGGCCTTTGAAAAACCGGTTCTTATGCGCTGGCGCGTGGAATTGGACACGCCTTTTGGTACCGAGATGCGAAAAGCACTGGAATCTGCAGCAGACCATGGGCTGCATTTGGGAGACGCCGAGTTGAAACGGGTGCCCGCACCTTACTCACCAGACCATGCGCAGGCCGACCTGTTGCGCCACAAAGGGCTGGCGGTCTGGAAAGACCTGCCTAAAGCGGATCAGGCCACGCCTGTGACCGCTCTTGGACAGCTCTTTGGTCGCGCGCGCGGCGTGCTCGACTGCCTGGACCGCGTGCTCTGACCTGATCTACCGGCGATGGTCCGGGTGCAGCGCAGTGCCCAGAATGTGATCTGACCGGTGAATGACGTGGTGCGCCTGGCCCACGATCAGTGGATCAGGCGTTCCCACGATTGCCTCGTCTTTGCCGGGATAATCGATGGATGCAAGAAAGTGCCGCATGCAATTCAGGCGCGCGCGCTTCTTGCAGTTGGACTTGATCACTGTCCAGGGCGCGTCGGCTGTGTCGGTGTAGAAGAACATCGCTTCCTTGGCTTCGGTGTAGTCATCCCATTTGCTGAGCGACGCCTTGTCGATCGGGGACAGTTTCCAGCGCTTCAGGGGATCGGTGGCTCTGCTGTCAAAGCGGAGCTTCTGCTCGCGCTGGGTCACCGAGAACCAGTACTTGTAGAGCCGGATACCCGATCGAACCAGCATCTGTTCAAGCTGTGGTGTCTGGCGCATGAACTCGAGATAGTCGTTCGGCGCGCAAAACCCCATCACGCGTTCGACCCCGGCGCGGTTGTACCAGGAGCGGTCGTAGAACACCATTTCCCCAACGGTGGGAAGTTCCTGGATGTATCGCTGAAAATACCATTGCCCCTGTTCTTCCCAGGTTGGTTTGTTCAGCGCAACAACCCGGGCAGCACGGGGGTTGAGATGCTCGGTAAAGCGCTTGATCGTGCCGCCCTTGCCGGCGGCGTCCCGGCCCTCGAAGATCAGCGCGAATTTCTGACCGGTTTCCTGCGCCCAAAGCTGAACCTTCAGCAACTCAGCCTGTAACTCAGCCTTGGTCTTTTCATATGCCCGCCGCCCCATCTTGCGCGGGTAGGGGTAGCGCCCGCTCTCAAAGGCGCGGCGCACATCTTCGGCAGACGGTCCGGTGGCACTAACGTCGGCGCCATTTTGCGCTTGCAGGGGGGCTTCTGTGGCGCTGGCAGCAACATCAACTGTGGCATCGTGGGGAAAAGGCATATGGCAAACTCCGTCGCAGTTAATCTCGCGTGCAACTAACAGGTCTGAAAACGCCGTCGTTGATCCGTGTCAAAAAACTGTTACGAAGCCATGACGTGACGAAACACGGCAACACCGTTGACCTGACACGTCTTGGCGCTCCTACTGGCACAATCTCAGGAGGAGTTACCGATGACCCGCATGACCCTTGCCGCGCTGGGAGTGGTTGCAACAATGATCGCCCCGCCCCTGTCTGCCGAAAACCGCATTGACCAGATCCGACCAGACGCGCCGGAGCTCGCTAGCTATGGTCCGCATGTGATCGGTGTGCAGACCCTTGAGTTCACCCACCCCGGTCAGATCGACATCCTGAACACCACTGCCGATGCTGAGCCGACCTATGACCGCCCGCTGACGGTCGAGGTCTGGTATCCTGCTGCGGAGGGCACGGAACCGGGCGGAACCTATCAGGCCAACCTGCGTGACGGCCAGACCGAAGTGGCGCTGCATGGACAGGCCGCGCGGGACGCTGAGCCGGCCAGCGGCGAGACCTTCCCGTTGATCGTGATCAGCCATGGCTATCCCGGCAACAGATTCCTGATGTCGCACCTGGGTGAAAACCTGGCCTCAAAGGGATATGTCACCGTCTCGATCGACCACACAGACAGCACCTATTCCGATCAGGGCGCGTTTGGATCGACGCTGTTGAACCGTCCGATCGACCAGCGCTTCGTGATTGATCAGATGGCTGCGCTGGACGGTCCCCTGGGGGCTATCATCGATGCGGATCAGACCGGCGTCATCGGATACTCGATGGGGGGCTATGGCGCCCTCATCTTCGGCGGCGCTGGTGTGACGCAAGCCTCGACCGAGTACGAATGGGGCACGCCCAATGGTTTGCTGGCGCGTCATCTGGCCGGGTCGGACAGCCACGAGGCGCTGATCGACGACCGGGTCAAGGCAATCATTTCCATTGGACCATGGGGGAAGAATGCCGGATTCTGGGATACAGACGGATTGGCCGGCCTGCGCAAGCCGACGCTGTTGATGGCGGGCAGCGTTGATGATGTGTCCGTCTACGCCGCGATGCGCCAAATCTTCGAGGAAGCAACAGGCACCGACCGACATCTGCTGACGTTCGAGGCGGCAAATCACAACGCCGCGGCTCCGATGCCCGCGCCAGCCGAAAGCTGGACACCGGTCGACACGCTCGACTTCGTGCCGTTCGAACACTACGCGGATGCGGTCTGGGACACCAACCGGATGAACAACATCGCACAGCATTTTGCGACCGCGTTCATGGACCTTCATCTCAAAGGCGACGCCGACAAGGCGCCATACTTTGACCTTGTCGATCGCGCCGCAGATGGTGTTGTCGATTTGGACGACGCAGGCAAACCAACCGATGCGCACAGCTATTGGACCGGTTTTGCCCCTCGCACGGCACAAGGGCTAACGTTCGAAACGCTCTCGGCAGGTCAGTAAACGGAGGATGCTGTGGACCGGTCCTTTCCACCGGTCACGCAGCGCGAGAAAAAACAGGCGCCGCCGCAAACGCGGCGGGGCGAAAGAAATCGGGTGCCGGAGGCTCGAGATGCAAACTGAAACGATGACCATCAATGGTAACCCGTTCTTCGTGCGCCGATGGGGCAGCCCCGATCTGCCCCCGCTTCTGATGCTGCATGGGTTTCCGGAGTATGGCGGGGCCTGGGAGGATCTGGCGCTCGAGCTGCAGGACCGGTTTCATTGCATTGCCCCGGATCAGCGCGGGTACGGGCAAAGCTGGGCGCCGGACGACGTGTCCGCCTATGCAACCTCTGAACTCGTCAAAGATATGTCCGAGCTGATCCGGCAGGTGGGCGCCCCGCTGACAGTATTGGGACACGACTGGGGGGCGGCGGTGGCCTACGGACTGGCGATGTTCCGCCCGGATCTGGTGGACCGTCTGATCATCGCAAACGGTGTGCACCCAGTTCCGTTTCAGCGGGCCATGGCTGCGGGAGGCGCACAGAGTGAGGCCTCGCAATACATCAACTTCCTGCGGTCAGAAGGTTCGGAGGAAAAACTGGCGGCAGACGATTTTGCGCGAATGAAGAAACTCTTCATGGCCAAGATGGATACCGGTTGGCTGAGCGAAGATCGGCGCGCGGCGTACCTGGCAGAATGGTCGCGACCTGGCCGGCTCAAGACGATGGTTCATTGGTACCGGGCGTCTCCACTCAGGCTGGCCGACCCCGGCAAACCGATCACCGATTTGCCGGACTTCCCGAAAGACCGGTTGATGGTGCGATGCCCGCACCTGCTGATCTGGGGGCTCGACGACACCGCCTTGCTGCCGGAAGCCACCGAAGGTCTGGAAGAGTTTGCACCCGATCTGACGCGCGTTTCGCTCGAAGGTGTCAATCACTGGCTCTGCCATCAGAAACCGGGCGAGGTTGCCCAAGCCATCAAGAACTGGATGCCATCATGATTGTTGTTCATCACCTTAACCGGTCGCGGTCTCTGCGCATTTTGTGGCTGCTGGAAGAGTTGGGCCTGACCTACGACGTGCGGCGCTATTCGCGCGATCCGAAGACCAGCCTCGCCCCGCCCGAACTGCGTGCGGTGCATCCCTTGGGCAAATCCCCGATGGTCGAACTGGATGGCCGGTTAATCAGCGAGTCCGCGGCGATTGTGGAGGTTCTCTGCAGCCGCTTTGGACCGCAGATGATCCCGGATCAAAGTGACGATGCCTATTTGACCCATTTGGAGTTGATGCATTTTGCCGAAGGCTCGGCCATGACGCCGATCTTGCTGAACCTTTATGTGGGTCGGCTGGGTGATGCGGGCGCCCCATTGCAACCTCGGATTTCCGAGCAACTGCAGAGCCATTTCCAATACATGGAGGATATGTTGCGGCCTTCTGGTCACTTTGTGCTGGACGACTTGTCAGCGGTCGACATCATGCTCAGCTTTCCGGCGCAAGTGGCGGTCCGGCTCGGACATGCGGAACAATTCCCGAAAATGGCCGCCTTCGTGAAAGAGATCGAAGCGCGTCCCGCCTTCGCGCGTGCGTTGGAATCTGGAGGTGGTGAGTAGGCCCTAATCGCCCGGTTTACCGGTGCCCCCAGTCGTCGGGGTCATCTGAGTTGCCGGGGCTCAGGCCGATGATATCGCCTTTGGTGCAACACCCCAGGCCAAGCACAGTTCGATTGGCGTAGGCAAAGTATGACACGACCTGATTGACCTCCAGGATCTGCCCGTCGTCCAGTCCGGCTTTGCGCAGGCCCTCAATATCCGATTGAGAGACGGACTTGGGATCGTTCGTCAGAAGGTCAGCATAAGCCAGCATCTGTTGGATGCTCACATCAAGATCCGCATCATACACTTTGTCGGTCAGCAACAATTCAATCAGCCTGTCGGCCTTGGCGTCATCGGCCAGCAAACGGCGCAAACCCGCGGCGTGGTGGTCGACGCAATAATCGCAACCATTCAGCGCGCTGACCCGCACCCCGATCAGTTCCAAGACCCATTTCGGCAGTGTGTTCCCGGAGTGGTGCAGGACGTTCTTGTAGAGCGCCATGTGCCCTTCCATGGAATGCGGTCGCAGCGAATGGGCCATCATGATGTTGTCAACGTTGTCGCCTGGTCCTGCCACGCGTTTGTAGAGCCGCTTCAGCTTGCCGGTCGCGGTCTCGAAGGGAATGACGGTGATCCAGGTCATCTGCGCGCTCCATCTTTGGAAGATGTCCATTCTGACATGACCTCGGCAAAGACACCAACCATTCGATGCGCGAACCACGTGCTGAGGCAACGAGATGCGCGGGCTTTTGATGCGGGGCCCATTGCGCTACGGTATCAGTCAGGACCGGCGCCTGCCGGTTTGTCTCACTGAACCAAGCCATTTGCGCTGACGGGAGACCTGAATGCACCAGTACCCGATCAAAACCGCCGCACAACTGGCCGAGGCGTCTTACTCGGCCACACAGCATCCCAGCGTGGCACCCCGCGTGTTGCGGTCGCTGGATGACAATGACGTGCAGGCGCATTTCCTGGACAACGGGATCCTGTTGATCCCGGGCAGCAACTCGGTCTGGGACTATCTCAAATTCAATCTCCGGGTGCTCAACATCGGTGGCAAGCAATACCGGGTTTCCGACGGAACCTCGCAGAATGGGGCGAGTGGAACGCTCTGGCATCAGGGATTTCTGGCCCATGCCAAGGCGATCTGGGATTGGATGCAAGCCCATGATCAGAAACCGGTTTTTGTCATCGGGCACTCGTTGGGCGCTGCGGCGACGCAGATTCTGACAAAGAGTTTTGCCGTGCCCGGGATTGGCTTTGCGGCGCCGCGTCCGCGCAAGCACCGGGGCGCGGTGGCCCGCGGGGACCTGTGCCTGTGCGTCAATCGCGATGATGATCTTGTGTGCACTCTGCCGGGGCGCTTCAACCATCTGGGTCGCGTGCACCGGTGCCGCGCCGCGCAGTCATCGTTCGGACCGGATCACAGTATGAAACACTACCGCAAGGTGATCGACGAACAGCGTCAGGCGGGATTGCTGCCCGATCTCTGGCCGCCACAGGGCTGACCGGGCGCATTGCCGTTGGGATATTGGTCGCGCGGGTGCGCGATCTCACCTGTTCCTGCGGGGCAAAACTGTTGTAACATGGGTCAACAAACAAAAAATACGAGCAGCGGTATGACAGACCTCCTCTCCGGCGTGGCCCCAAACGAATACGATGCCTCTTCTATCGAAGTGCTGGAAGACATGGAGCACGTCCGCCTTCGGCCAGGTATGTATATCGGAGGCAAAGACGATCGCGCGCTGCATCACATGGTGGCGGAGATCTTCGACAACTCGATGGACGAGGCCGTTGCCGGGCATGCCACATGGATTGAGGTTGAACTGCACGAAAACGGTCATGTGTCTGTGCGGGACAACGGGCGCGGGATACCCACGGGTCCGCACCCAAAGGACCCTTCCAAAAGCGCGCTTGAGATCATTTTTTGTACCCTGAACGCTGGCGGCAAGTTCTCTGGCGACAGCTACGAAACTTCGGGTGGGTTGCATGGCGTGGGCTCGTCGGTCGTCAACGCGCTGTCGGATCACCTGCGCGTCGAGGTGGCGCGCAACCGTGAGCTCTATGCGATGGAGTTTTCGCGCGGCATCCCACAGGGCAAACTCGAAAAGATCGGAACCGCTCCCAATCGGCGCGGTACCTCGGTCACGTTCCACCCGGACGCTGAGATTTTTGGCTCGCTCAAACTGAAGCCTGCACGTTTGTTCAAGATGGCGCGGTCCAAGGCCTATCTCTTCTCAGGTGTGGAGATTCGCTGGAAGTGCGGCATCAACGATGGCGAAACGCCGATGGAGGCCCGGTTTCACTTCCCCGGCGGGCTGGCGGACTATCTCAACGAGGCGCTGGGCGGGGCCACGACCTATGCCGATGCGCCGTTTTCGGGCTCTGTCTCATTCGACAAGTTCAATGCGCCGGGCAAGGTCGAATGGGCCATCAACTGGACCCCGTCGCGAGACGGTTTCATCCAGAGCTATTGCAACACCGTGCCCACGCCCGAAGGCGGGACCCACGAAGCGGGGTTCTGGGCCGCGATCCTGAAAGGGATCAAGGCTTATGGAGAACTGGTCAACAACAAGAAGGCGGGCACGATCACGCGTGAGGACCTGACAACGGGGGCAGGGGCGCTGGTCTCCTGTTTCATCCGGGAGCCGGAATTCGTGGGCCAGACCAAAGACCGGCTGGCCACCGTCGATGCGCAGCGCATGGTGGAAAACTCGGTTCGGGACCATTTCGACAACTGGCTGGCAGCGGACACCAAGTCGGCAGGCGCGATCCTCGATTTCCTGGTTCTGCGGGCCGAAGAGCGCCTGCGCCGGCGGCAGGAGAAAGAAACGGCGCGCAAGTCAGCGACCAAGAAGCTGCGCCTGCCGGGCAAACTGGTTGATTGTTCGCAAAACAACCGCGAGGGCACCGAGCTTTTTATTGTCGAGGGCGACAGTGCGGGCGGGTCAGCGAAAATGGCGCGCGATCGCAAGACCCAGGCGCTGCTGCCCTTGCGGGGCAAGATCCTGAACGTGCTGGGGGCGGCCTCGGCCAAGCTTGGATCAAACGCCGAAATCTCGGACCTGACACAGGCGCTGGGCGTGGGATTGGGCAGCAAGTTCAACATCGATGATCTGCGCTACGACAAGATCATTATCATGACCGACGCTGACGTGGACGGCGCGCATATTGCATCTCTGCTGATGACATTCTTCTTCACCCAAATGCGCCCGATGATTGATGCCGGGCATTTATACCTAGCCTGCCCGCCGCTCTTCCGGCTGACCCAGGGCGCCAAGCGGGTCTATTGCCTGGACGAGGCGGAGAAGGCTGAGTGGCTGGAGAAAGGCCTGGGCGGCAAGGGCAAGATTGATGTGTCGCGCTTTAAGGGTCTGGGTGAAATGGACGCCAAGGATCTGAAAGAAACGACGATGGATCCGAACTCACGCAAGCTGATCCGGGTCACGATTGACGAGGACGAACCCGGTGAAACCGGCGCGCTGGTGGAACAGCTGATGGGCAAGAAACCCGAACTGCGGTTCCAGTACATTCAGGAGAATGCCCGGTTCGTGGAGGAGCTGGATGTTTGAGGGGTCATTTCCTGCGGGAAAGGACCGAGGCGCTTCGACTGGGCGCTCGTGTGAATGTCCGAAGGTCCCTTGGGGGATCCAAGGGGTGGCCTTTGGGATTGATCATCTGAAAGAGACGAGGCGCCGCACCCACAATTGGCGCATGGACTAGGCCGCCAATTGGCACCGCTGATCTTGATTGCAAAACCCTCTTACGCCATCATCTAACCTTCATCCCCACCCCCCAAGGAGCCTGCCCATGATCAGCGATGCACCCACGCGGCAACAAGCACTTGATCTTGTGGCGGGCGTCGAACGTGCCTTTGGCTCGCACGACATCGACATGATCATGGCGGGGTTTACGGAGGATGTGACGGTCCGTTTCGCCGACCAGCCCGAGATTCAGGGACAGGATGCGGTGCGCCAGTTCCTCGAGGCTCGCTTTGCGCGGCAGAAGGGGTACACCCTGACCAAGACCATGCGCATGCATGAGGGCAACATGATCGGCAACTATTGGGTCGGCGATTGGGAAGATGCCTTTACGGGCCAGCAGATGAGCGGTCTGGGCACCGAGTTCTGGACCGTCCGCGACGGCAAGGTTGCCGTGTGGGAGGCCGCCTTCAGCGTCTGGGATCGCAACGCCCCCACCAAGCCCCCCTGCGCGCCCTGACGGGCCACCGGACTTCGGAGGTTGGCGTGGACGCCGGGTTTTCCTAGTGTCCTGACATGGCCCTGATCACCACATACCAGTTGCCGCTGCTGATCCTGTTCTTTGTACTGGGCTGCGTCGGCACCGGGTTCCTGTTCCGCAAACCGGCCGGGCATCGGGTCTGGAAGCTGGCCGATCTGGTCTGGGTGGTTTTGGGGGGTGTCGGTGCGCTGGTGGCGGTGATCGTGGGCCTTTACACCGCCGACAGCTCGCGTCTCGACCGGCAGATCGACATTGCTTATGCAGCCAACACTGCCTTTGACCGTGACGCCGCCCGGTTCCGGCTGCGGTTCTGCGAACCGGCCTATGACGCGGATGTCGGCGTCCTGTGCGAAAAGGTTGAGTTCCTCTCTGCCTCTACCGCCAGCAACGCGCAACTTCCGTTGTTCATTGCGGTCACGGATGAGGTTGCCCCGTTGCAGGGGCTGGCCTTTCTGCTGCGCAGGCAAAAATCCGACGAGATGGATCGGATGGTGGCCGAGGCGAGTGCCTTTGATCCCGAACCGTTCCTCGTCTTTACCGCTCTGGATGGTCCGACCGAACAGGCGGTCGAAAACCTGCGCCGAAAGGTGCCTGCCATCGCCGGCGATTTCCTGATCCTGGCCAATGCCTATGACGACCTTGTGGCCCAGGTCAGCACGCTCAAGGACGAATGGGAGTATCTGCAGGCCAACGCACATCTGCTTGTGCTGCAGATCATCGCGCTTTGCCTTGTCAGCTTTGCCGCCCCGTTCCGGCTGGGCCGGTCGCTGGTGGAGCTCCGGCACAGCCGCTAGGTGAGGACGTTTGCTTAGTGCCCGAACGCAGCGTTCGGCACAGCCTGAAAGCGTCCGCCTGGGGGCTGCCAGTCCATTTCGAGGCAGGCTGTGGCCCACCGCTGAAAATAGAGTACCTCAATTGGGTACCACCCGGCCTCCGGCACCTCGACAGATTTTGCGCCGGCGCTGCTGCAGGGGCTGCGCTCGTCCAGCGTTGCAATGGTTGCACCGCCGATCCTGAGGCGGGACCCGTCGTTGCTGTAGAGTTCGACCTTGTAGGTGCCCGGCGCATCAAACTTGATGTAGCCGGTGATCTGGGCCGCCACAAAATGCGGCTGGCTGGTTGTCAGGACATTGGCCCCTTCGCCCTGGTCGGGATAGCTCAGCCCCGTCAGAGCCTTGCCGCGCTTGCCGCTTTGCGACAGCGACTGCGCCGCACTGTCCAGCGTTTTGACGTCGGGTGGAAAGGCATATGTCACGGCCAGGCCCGATTTCAGGCCCGAGGGTTGCGGGTTGGCAGGTTTCAGAGTGGTCGCAGCCTGCGCCAGTGTTGCAGCAAAAAGCCCAAACGCAGCTACCGCGCCGATCAAGGCGGTCTTCATTCTAATACTCCCTTAGTGGCCGAAGGTCGCCGAAATTGGCCCGTTCGACTCGTTTATCCTCGGAAATCGTAGGCCCGACGCGGCCATGCGTCCAGTGACAGTTTGGAATCAGCCCTGCTGGGTGCCCTTGATCAGGCGGTCGGCTTTCTTGCGAACCAGGACGGATCGCAGATCGTGCATGGCCAGAAGCAAGGCGTCGGTCACGTCTTCCAGTTGCTCTTCGCTGGCTTTGGACTGAGCCCATTGCGTTGTCAGGTTCATGTAATCGACGGCGCGATGAATATCGTCGATGTCGCGCTGAGCCAGCAGGGCCGCGCGCCGGGCCATCCATCCCTTGATCTCGTTGAGATCTGTCTCCGACAAGTGCCGGTCGCCATGGGGTTTGATTTCGCCGTTGCGGATATTGACCACGGCGATCTGGTCCATCTCGATGCGGCGCTGCCGGTTTTCCGTATCGACCCGGAACACAAAGGCCCCGTTCTCTCGGATGCGAAAATAGTACTCCGGCAGCTCGGCACTCATGCCTGTGTCCCTTTACGTCAGCGCCGCGCAAAACGACTGAATGCGCGCACAGGCCTCTTCGAGGGCCTCGTCTGACGTAGCGTAGCTGATGCGGAAATTTGGCGAAAGTCCGAAGGCTGCCCCGAAAACGACGGCCACGCCGGTCTCTTCAAGGAGCGCCGTTGCAAATGTTTCGTCGTCCGTAATGGTGACACCGGCGGGCGTGGATTTCCCGATCAATCCTGCAATGGAGGGATAGACATAGAAGGCGCCTTCGGGCGTCGGGCAGGAAATGCCGGGAATGGCGTTCAATCGTTCCAGAACCAAATTGCGGCGGCGCTTGAAGATGGCCGTGTTGGTCGGCAAGAAACTTTGCGTGCCGTTTAGCGCCTCCACGGCGGCCCATTGGCTGATTGAGCACGGGTTGGATGTGGATTGCGACTGAACCTTGCGCATCGCCGCGATGAGGGGTTCCGGTCCGGCGGCATAGCCAATGCGCCATCCGGTCATCGCATAAGCCTTCGACACACCGTTGCAGGTCAGTGTGCGATCATAGAGACGCGGCTCGACTTCGGCTGGTGTGCAGAATTCGAAATCGTCATAGACCAGATGCTCATACATATCGTCGGTCATGATCCACACATGCGGATGCCGCAACAGAACATCCGTCAGCGCCTTCAGTTCGTCGCGTGAGTATCCCGCGCCGGTGGGATTGGAAGGCGAGTTGAAGATGAACCATTTGGTCTTGGGCGTGATCGCGGCTTCGAGCTGGTCGGCGGTCAGCTTGAACGCGGTCTGGAGCGAGGTTTCAGCGATCACCGGGGTGCCGCCAGCCAGAAGAACCATATCCGGATAACTCACCCAGTAAGGCGCCGGGATCACAACCTCGTCGCCCTCGTTGAGAGTCGCCATCAGCGCGTTATAGAGGATCTGTTTGCCGCCCGTCCCGACGCTGACCTGCGAAGGCGTGTAGGTCAGGCCATTGTCGCGTTTGAACTTCGCGCAGATTGCGTCTTTGAGTTCGGGAATGCCGTCGGGCGCGGTATATTTGGTTTGTCCGTCCGCGATGGCCTGAACCGCCGCATCCTTGATGTTTTGCGGCGTGTCGAAGTCCGGCTCACCTGCGCCCAGACCGATGACATCGCGCCCGGCAGCCTTCAATTCGCGTGCTTTTGCCGTAACGGCGATCGTTGGCGACGGTTTGACGCGGGATAATGTCGCAGAGAGGAAACTCATGGCTGGCCTTCGGTTGGATTGTAGGGCTCGCCTGTCATAGGGTGCGCCCGAATGGCGATCAAGCGGCAAGCAGATCAGTGGGGACAACGTTGTGCATGATGGTGACTTAGATTGGTACGGTCCGGAGGCCGCCACGTTTGGCGATCGGGTCGCAGGTGCACGTGAGCATGCCGGCATGTCTCAGGCCCAGTTGGCGCGCCGCCTTGGCGTGAAAACGGCCACGCTGCGCGCATGGGAAGAGGACATGTCCGAACCCCGCGCGAACAAGCTTTCGATGATGGCGGGGCTGGTCAATGTTTCGATCATGTGGCTCCTGACAGGCGAGGGCGACGGAATGGTTGGGCCTGCGCCAGAGCAGGACGAGGTCAGCATAGATTTCGCTGAGGTGTTGGCAGAGATGCGCGCCATTCGGGCCGATATGCGTGCGAATGCCGAACGGGCAGCGAGGCTGGAGAAAAGACTGCGCCGGCTTGTCCAGGCCGAGGGTGTATGACTGAAAGCCGAGAAGCACGTCTTAAGCGTCTGCACATGCGATCCATGCGGCGTGGCATCAAAGAAATGGATCTGATCCTGTCTGCATTTGCCGGGGCGCGGCTTTCAGAGATGGATGACGCGGAACTGGACCTTTATGACAGGCTGCTCGGCGAGAATGACCATGACCTGTATGCTTGGGTGACGGGACATCAAACCCCGCCCGAAGCGTTGCGTGACATGGTTTTGAGCATCTCTCAAACCTTTAATAAATAACACAAAATTACACTTAACTGATTTTTCGGACTTTGCCGTCACCTTTTGAATGTGCAGGCCGAGTCGGAGAAACAGATGAGTATTGAAATGCAAGTTGGACCGCCAACCCAGCGGCTGTTTATGACCAGTTACCTGGAATCTCTCGCATTGGTGGAACGGCTTCATCGCTTGTTGCTGGATGTGATCAAGGACGAGTTCGAACGGGTAGGGGTCTTGGAAATCAACGCAGTGCAGGCGCTCCTGCTTTTCAACATCGGGGATAACGAGGTCACGGCCGGGGAGCTCAAAAGCCGTGGCTACTATCAGGGCAGCAATGTCAGCTACAATCTCAAGAAACTGGTTGAGATGGGATACATGCACCATCAGCGCTGCGAAATCGACCGGCGCTCCGTCCGGGTCCGGCTGACAGGAAAGGGGCGGGAAATTCGCGAGCTGGTGTCCGACCTGTTTTCACGCCACGCTCAGGGGCTGGAGGCCAAAGGGGTCATCGATGCCGCTGGGATTGAAGAGATCACCCGTTCGCTCAAACGCGTTGAGCGGTATTGGACTGACCAGATTCGGTACATCTACTGAAGCGAAAACGTCCCCGGCACGTATTCAGAGGCCCCGACCCGGTGCGCCATGCCTCCCGCGAAGGGTCGGTGTTGACCAAGGGGCACGAAGATTCTTTGAACGGGTCGGGAACAAATCCCTGCTTGGCAGCCGCGGGCAGAGGCCTAGTGAGGAAAGGAGAGTGAAGACACAACCAGGCCTTCCAACTCGCGTTTGAGTTTTCGGATCATTGCGGCCTGATAGTCTTCGAATCCGATGGCGGTCTCTACAAATGCCCCGGGACCGGTTTTTACATAGGCGTTGAAATACGAAGACAGCTCTCCGATCTCGACCTGTCGGGTGTCGGCAATTCCGGGTGCATCTGCGCCGATCACCAATGCATTGATGGTCAGAGAGGCATTCTTCAGCGCATCACGGACGGTCTTTGGATGTGGCCCCAGATTGTGCTTTCCGTCCCCGGACAGATCGAGAGTGCGCTTCCAGCATCCGGTTTGCTGGGCCAGTAGCGCGGCGCCGACCTCCATCGCCGCGCCAAGTGCCGTTCCCGGAGAGGCTTTTGAACGCCGTGCGGTTTCCAGAGCGTCGGCCGCAGCACGCAGGGTCTGCGTGGACTTGATTTCCGTCCAGTCCAAGATCAGCCGCTGATACTCCGGACCGCTCCACTCAAAGATGGCGATCCGCACAGGAGCAGACGGCATCGCCATAATGGCCTGAACGACCTCCGGGTCCAGAAGTGCTGCGGCCAGACCGTCCATCTGAAGGCGATACTCCCGCGTGTCGACCGAGCCCGAGACATCCAGTCCCAGGGCTAGCGCCTGCCGACACTGCGCGAAGGCCGGACCGCAGAGCATCAACGCGAGAGAGAGCTGCAGAAGCGCCTTCATCCCGGGCCGCCATCTGGCGTGCCAAGCGTGCCCACCACCTTGGGGCGCAACTCGCGCTCCAATTTGCGGCGCAGCGCCCGTTCGTAGTCCTCGAACCCGCGTGCAATCTCAAGAAACGCGCCGGGCCCGCGGATCACCTTGTCACGATAATACGCGACGACGTCGATCTCTGCTTCAAACTCTGCCGCTTCGACCACGAGGCCATTGACCACGACATTCTCGAACGGAAACTCGGCATAGGCTGCGGCGGGCGGAAATCCTTCATTGTTCTGACCGTCCCCGGCCATATCGAGGGTCTTGTTCAGGCACTGGGGGCCGTCGTCCAGGAGCCCGGCCCCATACCCCAATGCATAGCCCATCGCGGTAGGGAACTCATCCTGGCTGCGAACGGACCGCCCGATTTTTTCGGCTGCGGCTACCAGATCGCCTGAGGATTGGATCATTTGCCAGTCCAGCAACACCTCCTGATTGTAGCGCCCGCTCCACTCATAAACGGCAAGCGCAACAGGCAGGTCGGTCGCAAAAAAGGCGGCTTGAACCTCTGGTGCAATCAGGGCCGAGGCCAGCCCCCGCCGTTGAAGCGCATCCTCGGACGGATCGACCGAAGAGGAGACGTCCATCGCCAGAAGAAGGGCCAGCCGGCAGTCGGCTGCATGCACAGGTATGGCGACACACAGCCAGAATGCCGCAATGGCGGCGCGGATCACCAATGTCCGGTGTTCTCCATGCTCGTCCAGGGCTCCGCCGGCGGCAAGGCGTCGCCGTCCTGCAGGAACTCAATCGAGATGTTGTCGGGCGATCTGACAAAGGCCATCCGCCCGTCGCGTGGAGGGCGATTGATAGTGACGCCGTTGTCCATCAGGAACTGGCAAGTCTCGTAGATGTTGTCGACCGAATAAGCCAGATGACCAAAATGGCGGCTGTCATCCGGCAAGCCGTCGTCACCGTCCCAATTGTACGTCAGTTCGACGGGACACTCTTCCTGGCCGGGAGGGGCCATGAAAATAAGGGTGAAACGACCCTGTTCGCTTTCATATCTGCGGGTCTCTTTCAGTCCCAGCAATTCATAGAACGCCAGCGATGCGTCCAGATCTTTCACACGCACCATCGTGTGCAGGTATTTGATGCCCATCAGGTCCTCCAGCTTTGGACCTCAGAGTAGCGTCCACCGCGCCGGTGGCCAGAGCCCGCGTGCAATTGTCTCAGAATTTTGACTCGATGCCGAGAGAGACCGAAAACTCTTGGATGTCGTAGCGGCTGTCGTTGGAGGACTTGCGACCGGCGCGCAAACGCAGCATCGGAGCGAACCCCGCATAGTCGTACTGGTCGAACAGCATGCTCACGTCGCCATAGATCGATCGGTCCTGGCGTCCGCCGGGCACAAAAAACAGTCCTGACCGGAACACCGGGTAATCGGCATAGCCGAGCACGAGGCCTGCGCCGACGCGCATTGGTCCGATGGAGCGGCCAAACTCGTATGCCGTCCGGAGAGAGGCCGCCTGATAGGTGCCATTTGCGCGTTGGGCATTCGTGTCGCGCAGGGCCAACACCAGATGCACCTGATCGCCATTCTTCAGTGGCTGTGTGAACCGGGCGCCCACACCATAGATTTCGGCGTCGTTGGTCAAGAACCGCGCGTTGTGTCGGTTTTCGATCAATGCATCGACCCGCAGGATCTGTCCCCCGCGCAACCGCCAGCGACGCTCGCCACTCAGCCTGACGAAATCGTAGCTGCGATAGCCACCATACCACGACGTGCCATAAGCCAGATCGACAAAGCCGCTGTCGCCACTGTCCAGTTCTCCGATGGCAAAGGCGTGGCGCAGCGAGACTTCGGCATAGGTGGAATCAAAATCGGAATTGCGCAGCCATGGGGCTTGCGCCTGGGCGTCACTGCTCAGGGCGACGCGCTGAACGTATAGGCGCCCGCCCAACGTGGTGGCACTGCGCTGGTCGCCTCGCAATCGGTAAGTCGTGATGATGTCGGCCGTCGTGATCAGGCCGGACAACGCCTGAGCGGCCCCATTGAGCGTACCGGCGACCGGCACACCATCGATGATTTGCAGTGCCGTGTCGGAGCCGTTGTTGACGTTGTTTGATGGCTTGAGGTCACCGCGAAACCGGAAGAACCAAGGGTTCTGGGCCCGAACAAGACGATAGTCTTGTGCCACGCGCTCCTCGATCTCTTCGTTCGGTGCATGAATCGCGGTGCGACGGAGCCATATCTGGGAAAGCGTGTGGCGATTCTCACGATAGGAAAGCTGTGCGGCCAGTTGGGCCGCCTGAAACTTGGCATCGGAATTTTCGGAGAACCGGTATGCCTTGGCTGCGGCGCGCCGACCCAGATAGGGGTTGCCGCGGCGCGCATGCGCATTGGCGACAAGGTAGTAGACCCCCGCATCCCGCGGATTGGCCTGCAAGAGACCGCGCGCCACTTGTAGCGTGAGTTCCGGCTGGTCGGCCTGAAGCGCCTGCAACGCGAGTTGACGCCCTTCTTCCAGCGTCAGACGCTGTTCGGACTCGGCATGCGCCAAAAACGGCAGGAGCAACAGCCCTGCCGTGATGATGAGCTTATGGAACGGGCTGATCGCAGACCGGGTCGGCATTGGCGCTGCCACATTGCGAAAGGACAAACGCACCAAACTCAAGGGACCCGTTTCCGATGTGATCCGCAGCTGTCAGAGCGCCACCGACCGCAGAGGCGCCTCTGCCGCCGAAAACGCCGCCGTAATCCCCACGGTCCTGGTTGTCCGCGACAGTGACATCGCCGGTGAACGTGCCATCGGACTGAATGCCAGTCGGGGCGAGGTCCAGGTTCACCACACTTTGCCCGCTATCAGCGATCACCCGGTTATAGATGCGCCCGTTCACACGGTTGTCGGTGAAGTCGGCGTTGATGAAGATATCACCAGTGATCTCCGCAGCCTGAACCGGGCGGATATCATTTGGTGTGCCGGGTGCGACCGGCAACAGGTCGCCGCCATCTCCAGCGGTATTGAGAAGTCCCACATAGTTGCCTGCGTAACTCACGAGCCCGCCAGAAGGTGTCGAAGTGGGCGGGTCGTAACTGCCATTGCGGCCATAGGTGCCGCCGCCAAAGATGTATCCGAATTGACCACCGGTCATGACGGCGCCTGCGGTCACGCCATCGCGCTGACGGACAAAGGCCGTCGTGTGGCGATCCAAAGAACCGTCTTGAGAGGTGTAGGCCTCATATCCCGGCACATCGAGGGCTGGCCGCCGACGATAAGACGCTTCGAAGGGCGTGTCGTCCAGTCCAACGCCGCGAACAATCAGAGTCTGGCTGACCGGGTCGTAGCTGAAGCCCGTCAGATCCGATGCGATCGTTTCCGGGATCGTGGAACCCGTATCTCCACCGTCGCCGGTGTCGCCATCTGTGAAAGGATTTCCATCACTACATGCAGACAGCGCGGCAACCGCCACGAAACCCAGCCAAAACCGCTTCATGTGCCCCAACCCTCGTTTTCAGGTTTTTGCCAGAATCCGCCGCGCGCCTGCAAAAGTCAACGAAAATGCGGCTTCTGATCGAAAAACGTGATTGGAAGGCTGCGCCGATATTGCGGTTCACGGACGGCCCGACCCCAGATATAGTGAGGTTCTCAAGAGATTCTTTGTCCGAAGAAGGAACCCCCAATGTCGCTGTCTCCCGAGCAACAGGCCGAGATCGATGCCTTGCGTGCCGCCCCGCAGCCGACGCTGCGCACCGTGGCTCCGGGGATGGAGGCACACCTCTATTCTGCGCGACCGGTACTGGATCATGGCTTTGTGCGTGTGGTCGATTACATGGGCGACGATGCGGCGATTTGCCAAGCTGCGCGCGTGTCATACGGCAAAGGCACCAAGAGCGTTCAGAACGACGAAGGCTTGATCCGCTACCTGATGCGGCACTGGCACTCCACACCGTTCGAAATGTGCGAAATCAAACTGCATGTGAAGCTGCCGGTGTTCGTCGCCCGGCAGTGGATTCGCCATCGCACGGCGAATGTGAATGAGTATTCCGCCCGCTACTCGATTCTCGACCGGGAATTCTACATTCCGGCGCCCGAACATGTGAACGCGCAGTCTGTGGTGAACAATCAGGGACGGGGTGGCGTGCTGGAGGGGGACGAGGCGGCGCGGGTCCTCGAAATGCTCAAAACCGATAGCGCGCGGTGCTACGACAATTATGAGGCGATGATATCGCAGGACGGGCAGGAGGGCCTTGCACGCGAACTGGCCCGCATGAACCTGCCCGCCAACATCTATACGCAATGGTATTGGAAGGTGGACCTGCACAACCTCTTTCACTTTCTGCGCCTGCGCGCGGACGCGCATGCACAATTCGAGATCCGGGTTTATGCCGACGCGATCTGCGAGATGGTGGCCGATTGGGTGCCTTTCGCATACCGGGCGTTTGAGGACTACCGCCTGGGTGCAGTGACCATGTCCGCACAAATGGTCGACTGTATGCGGCGCATGCTGAAAGGCGAAGCCGTGACGCAGGACACCTCGGGTATGTCCGCGCGGGAATGGCGCGAGTTCGAAGAGATGATTGCAGAATAGTTGGTCTGTTTGGAGGCCAGGTTACTGGCCCGAAAGGTGCAGGTGCAGGTCTTGCCCACGCAATGGTCACGCCTCGGACAACTGCGCTTGCAACCGCGAATTCAGTGCTTAGGTCGGTATTGACACAACGAGGAGAAGTCCCATGCAAATTCAGGTCAACACCGACAACTTTATCCACGGTGACGAACGGGTTATCGAAGTTGCAGAAGAAGCCGTCACGGCTGATCTGGGACATTTTTCAGATCGATTGACCCGCCTGGAAGTGCATTTGAAGGATCAAAACGCAGACAAACATGGGCCGGAGCACATCCGCTGCACAATCGAAGCGCGCCCGAGGGGGATGGACCCGATGGCCGCACACCATGATGCCGCAGATATCCGCTCGGCGCTTCGCGGCGCGGCCAAGACGCTGCGCGCGCGCTTATCCAGCAGTTTCGAAAAACGCGATCCGCACAGATAGTCATTGCATAAGTGTCGGCGCCAACCCTTTGGTTGCGCCCGGCTAGCAACGAGGCAGATGTATAGCATTCGTCTATACAAAGTGTCATGAGTCCGTTACAATCGGGCCATGACACGTTGGTTTCTCACATCCGCACTGCTGGTGCTTGCACCCTTTACAGTTCAGGCGGCCTCGCCGATTGCAGAGGTGATTTGCGCCCCGTCGCCGGATATGGACGCAAAGCTAAAGTCTCAATTCGGTGCGAAACGCCAGGCCTCCGGAATTCGCTCTCCGCAACAGGTCATGGAGATCTGGACTGCGCAGAACGGCGATTGGACGATGATTGTCCGGTATGCAGCAGGCACGTCTTGTATCGTTGCGATGGGGGATCATTGGGTTCAAGCCGAGGCCGAAAATCCCGCCTGATCCGACCAAAATCGCGCAAGAAGCTATCCACGGCGGCGGTCAAGGACGCGGAAGACTGCCCGTACAGAAAAAACCAGCCCCGATGGGGGTCCGGGGCATGGTTGCGAGGCTAAAGTCAGAGTGGTTTGAGGTCGGCTGCCATCTGACGGCCGTCACGACCGTCCTGCAGTTCAAAGGCCACTTTCTGGTTGTCGGCCAGGCCCGTCAGGCCAGACCGCTCCACGGCTGAGATATGCACAAACACATCTTTGCCGCCTTCGTCGGGTGCGATGAAACCGTACCCCTTTGTCGTATTAAACCATTTCACGGTGCCGGTCGGCATGTCCCGTGTCTCCTTCTACCTTTGTCCTGACTCCGGCGACGTGCCAGAGCGAATGCAGGCGCACCCGCAGTGCCAGACCAAAGCCTCTGTGCGAATGTCCTAACGTAAAGATTGCATCGCGCGACCGAAAATCAAGGATCAGGGGGTGCGTTTTCGGATGCTGACGGTTATTTGAGCGGTTCAGAAAGGGTCTGCCATGAAGTTGTATGGGCTAAAAACCTGTGACACATGCCGCAAGGCGTTGAAATCACACCCGGATGCCGAGTTTGTTGATGTCAGGGCCGCGGGTGTGCCTGGTGCGCTTCTCGACAGAGCATTTGCACAATTTGGCGCCGCGCTGGTCAACACGCGTTCGACCACGTGGCGTGGCTTGTCAGAAACGGAACGTCAGATGAGCCCCGTCGACGCAATCGCCGCGCATCCAACGCTGATGAAACGCCCGCTGATTGTCGACGGCGACACGCTTTATCTGGGCTGGGGCCCCGAAACCCAAAACGCGCTGCGCGACAGCAATTCGAAGGGCTCATGATATGCGCAATGCCGCACTTGTTCTTGGGCTGATCGCGGGCCTTGGCGGGATGGTCGTTGGATTCTTCAGCTTTGGCTACATCACGGTGATCGAGTCCTGGGGCGAAATCGAAGGCGTGGCTGAGCAGGTCGAAGATCAGCAGCTTGTTATGGTCATGTCTATCGTCGCGCCATTGCTGGCGCTGGTTGGTGGCGCCATGGCACGCGCTCGCGCCTTATGGGGCGGGTTGCTCATGCTGGCCTCCGCCGCAGGGATGTACACAGCCTTTGGTTTCGGGGTCTTCACGATGTTCCCGATCGTGTTCGCCGGCGTTGGCGGGCTACTTGCACTTGCGGCCGGAAAACCCGACGAACCGCAGGCTCATTTCTAGCTGAGACGTCCCATCCACCGGTCCAGCGACAGCGGACCGGCACCCTTGATCACGATGATCAGCAAAACAGTAATCCAGAGCAGCCTCTGATCGGCGATAACGCTGTCCGGAACGCTGTTGAACCACCCCCCGAGACTTTTTGGATCGCTCGCACCATGCAGGAAGACATCCGTGGCGGTCTGTACGATGACAAACCCGATCATCCCGACGGCGGCCAAACGCGTCAGCAGGCCCACCACGATCAACGCGGGCAGAATGAACTCGGCCCAGGTTCCCAGCACGGCCACAAACCAATAGTAGATCCCAAGCTGCGAACTGTCGTAGCTGACCGCTTCCATCGCTTTGGGGAACATCTGGACATACGCCCCGTCCGACGGAAACAGGAAACCAAAGACGCCGCTACCAAGCTTCGTGAGCGCAGATTTCCAGAAGTAGAACAGCAGGATCGCGGCAAACACGAAGCGTGCCAATGTTGGCAGCAGCCAATCCCCCCAACGGTCGATGCGATCAAAGACGGCGTTGTGCAGCGATATGAGCGTGTTCATGTCAGGGGTCTTTCATAGTCATTGAAGTGATGGCGCCGCCTTGCAGCAGCAGTGTCAGCGGAGCTGAAAGGTCGAAGTCCGGGTGGCTGGTCGTCACGGCGTCGACGGCTTCACCAATCGTTCGGCCTTTTGCCATTTCAGCGATCCAGTCGGCGCCGCCCGCAGGGAGCGGGTGCGGTGCTGGATCAAACTCTGGCCGGACGATCAAAACATCCTGCGGTGTTGGCGCCGGTTTCGGCGCGTCCGCGACCGTGTTGAAACGCCAGATGTCATAGATGGGCCAGTCCGAGCGGACAACGATCGCGGATGGTGCAAAGCCCAGTTGGGTTTGCATGAGCAGTTCGGGTGCAGTCAGCGCCAGCATACCGGTATCGATCGGGCGCGCATCTGCCGCGTGGTACGACCGACGCAAAGCCAGTTCCAACCGCGCCACATCCGGAAGGTATCCCAGATGATCCAGTTGTTTCATACCGGCGATGAAGTCGGGGAACTCCTCACCATAGAACATCATCAACTGTGATTTCGGAGGGTGGGCCCGCAGGTAGAGGCCGGCGAGACCGTCCATATTCTGTTGACCGAGAAGTTTGGCCACAACCGGAAACGCGGTGTGCATCGCTTCGGTCAGAGAAACAGCGACGTTGTTGCGGTAGACGTTGAAGCGGCGCCCTGCCGGGGCCCCTTGTCCGTCGCTCAGGCCTTCGGGAACCGGTTGAGCCGGGTCCAGTATCGCGTGACGAAAAAGATCTTGGGAAACTGTCATGCCGCCGTCTGCATCAACGCCGATGCCGCGCGCTTGGCGTCCGCCTCAAGCTCTGGCCAATCCGGAACGTCGTTGTCCCATTCAACAAGAATGGGCTTTGGCCCGGTGCGCTCCAGTGTGTTTTCCAGAAGTGCCCAGACCGGATCGACAACCGGGCTGCCATGGCTGTCGATCAGCAGCGGCGCACCATGGTCATCCTCGTCCTCGTCGTGACCACCGACGTGGATTTCTCCCACGTGGGCAAGTGGATAGGCGTCAATGTAGTCTTTCGGTCCGTAGCCAAGATTTGTCGCGGAAACAAAGACGTTGTTCACGTCCAACAGCAATCCGCATCCCGTCCTGCGCACCAGCTCGGTAAGAAAATCGGTCTCGGACCATGTGCTTTCGTCAAACGCCAAATAGCTGGATGGGTTCTCCAGCAGCATTTGTCGTCCCAGAGTGGTCTGCACCTGATCGATATGCTCGGCCACACGCTGCAGCGTCGCATCTGTGTAGGGCAGGGGCAGCAGGTCGTTCAGAAAATCCGTGTCATGGGTAGACCATGCAAGATGCTCGGAAAAGCTGGCCGGGTTGAGCCAGCCAATCAGTTTCTTGAGCCGGGCGAGGTGGCCCGTGTCAAGCGCGCCTTCGCCGCCGATGGAGAGGCCGACACCGTGCACCGAGATGGGGAAGCGATCGCGCAGATGGCGCAGCTGTGCCAGGGGCCGACCGCCATCGCCCATATAATTCTCTGCGTGGATCTCCAGCCACTTCACAGCGCCGGGATCGCCGCAGATGTCATTGAAATGCTGGGCCTTGTAACCGACACCTGGGGCGGCGGGCAGACAGTCGAAACGAGCGGAGTCCAGCATGTCGGAGCCTGTCGGTTGGTCGGTCCGAGATCGGGCGGCCGAACGAATCCGGCCGCCGCGAAGTCAGCTTATGCAGGCAGGTCGCGGTCCAGCGCTTCCAGCGAACCTTTGCGGGCCTCGCCATTTGCCATCGCGGGCAGTTCCATGCTCTCGCAGGTTCCTGCGTCAACAAGCGTCCAGGCGTTGCCTTGGTAATCAACGGTGGAGGTGCCGGCGCAGGTGGTGCCGGGGCCTGCGGCACAGTCGTTTTGACCGGCGAGGCTCACACCATAGCATTTCTCCTTCGCCTGAGCGCTTGCCGTTGTGGCTTGCGCGGCCAGAGCCGCAGCAACAGCGCTGGCGACTGCGAGAGTTTTCATTGTGTTCGACATCTCAGATATCCCTTGTGTTGGTGGACAGTGTCTGTGGTGACAAGTGATACATTAGACAATCCACCGCGCCAGTTTAACTCACAGGAGTGTGTCTCACGAGCCCGTCAAATTCCGTCATCCGCGACCAGACCGTAATGCATTGAAAAAGAACAATGTTACGGCCCGGGTCGCGGATTTGCCGCGGGAATTTCGGCAAACTGTAACGGCCAAACGCCGGTTTGTTACAACAAGTCCGGCGGCGTCGCTTCGGTTGCCAGAGCGTTTGTTACATCCGCAAGAGCCTGAACTGACGTCTGTTTCTCGCCCAGACGCCGCACCGAAACCGTCCGGTCTTCGACCTCACGATGCCCCACGGCCAGGATCACGGGGACCTTGCCCACGGAGTGTTCCCGGACCTTGTAGTTGATCTTCTCGTTTCGCAGGTCCGCTTCGGCGCGAACACCGGCCGCGCGCAGCGCTTCGACCACTTCAGTGGCGTAGGCGTCTGCATCGGATGTGATCGTGGCAACGACCACCTGCCGCGGGGCCAACCAGAATGGGAGCTTGCCCGCGTGTTCCTCAATCAAAATACCAATAAAGCGTTCGAACGATCCAAGGCACGCCCGGTGCAGCATGTAGGGCCGCTGTTTGGAGCCGTCCGGCGCGACATAGGTTGCGCCCAGGCGTTCAGGAAGGTTCGGGTCGACCTGGAAGGTTCCGCATTGCCAGACCCGACCGATTGCGTCGGTCAGATAAAAGTCTAGTTTTGGGCCGTAGAACGCACCATCGCCGGGCTCCAGCGTGAAATCGCGCCCGGTGGCTTTTATCGCAGCCTCCAGTGCGCCCTCGACATGGTCCCAACTCTCGTCGCTGCCCACGCGCTTTTCCGGGCGCGTTGCAAATTTGATCTCGAAATTTTCAAATCCAAGGTCGGCATAAACATCGGCCAGGTAGTTGATGAACTTGGCGCATTCGCTTTCGATCTGGTCTTCGGTGCAGAAGATGTGCCCGTCATCCTGTGTGAAGCCACGCACGCGCATAATGCCATGCAGCGCGCCTGAGGGCTCGTACCGCGAGCATGATCCGAACTCGGCCAGCCGAAGCGGCAGATCGCGGTAGGATTTGAGACCCTGATTGAACACTTGCACATGGCACGGGCAGTTCATCGGCTTGAGCGCGTTAATCGCCTTCTCCTTGGCATGCTCTTCCTCGACTTCGACGATGAACATATGCTCTTGGTACTTGTCCCAGTGACCCGACGCCTCCCAGAGCTTGCGGTCAACGACCTGGGGGGTGTTGATTTCCTGATAGCCGCCCGCGCGCTGCTTGCGGCGCATGTAATCCTGAAGGGTGGTGTAGACGGTCCAGCCGTTCGGGTGCCAGAACACCTGTCCGGGTGCTTCTTCCTGCATGTGGAAGAGGTCCATTTCGCGCCCCAGTTTGCGATGATCGCGTTTCGCGGCCTCTTCGAGCATATTGAGATGGGCGCGCAGCTTTTCTTTTCCGGTGAATGCCACCCCATAAATGCGCTGTAGCATGGCGCGGTCCGAGTCGCCGCGCCAGTACGCGCCCGCTATGGACATCAACTTAAAGGCGTCGCCCGGGACCTGCCCGGTGTGTTGCAGGTGCGGCCCCCTGCAGAGATCCTGCCAGTGGCCATGCCAGTACATACGCAAAGGCTCGTCGCCGGGGATGGCGTCGATCAGTTCAACCTTATAGGGCTCGTTGTTGGCCTTGTAGAACTCAACCGCTCGATCCCGGTCCCAGACCTCGGTGGTCACGGGGTCGCGCTTATTGATGATCTCCTTCATCTTTTTTTCGATCAGGCCAAGGTCTTCGGGAGAGAACGGCTCCTCGCGGTCAAAATCGTAGTACCAGCCGTTTTCGATCACCGGACCAATGGTCACCTTGGTGGCGGGCCAGATCTCCTGAACCGCACGCGCCATGATGTGTGCCAGATCGTGCCGCACCAACTCGTTGGCCTGCGCTTCGTCTTTCATGGTGTGAATGGCGATGTCGGCATCCTGCTCGATCGGCCATTGCAAATCCCAATGCTGGCCGTTCACGGTCGCGCTGATGGCTTTTTTGGCAAGTGAGTTCGAGATATCCGCTGCAACAGCAGCTGGTGTCACGCCTGTATCATAGCTGCGCGCATTGCCATCGGGAAAGGTGAGAGAGACTTGGGCCATATCGGCACTCCTCGTCGGTTTGGCGCCCACGGAACGCCCGGTTGCGGGTAATTTGTCCGGCCATTTGGCAGGTGGCGCAAAGCGAGTCAAGCGCGCACGTCGCAGGCTATCTGCTGCGTGTGATGCTCCATTTTGGATTGGCGGGATCTTCGCGTGGACCCTTGCGGCGGGCTGGGCTAGGAATGGGAAGTTCTGTGATTTGACCAAAGCGATGCGACTCTGATGCCAAGTCTCCGACTGTTTTTATCCCTGCTGATCCTCAGCACTGTGTCTGCTTGTTCGCGTGCACCCGACCTCGTGGGGATCAACAATGCGCGGGCACCCGTTGCGGCCGAGGACGGCACGACACAACGCACCGTATTCATCGCCACTACACGCGAAGCCACCGATGTTGCGGGGGCGTTCTATTCCGGAGAACGGGCGCCTGAGCTTGGATTTGCATCGGTGGTCGTCTCCATACCACCGACACATGTGACGGGGGCTCTCGAACGTCCGGCCAAGCTGCCGCCTGACCCCGCGACCGAGTTTGCTGTGATCGACCCGGTGGTCTACGGATCCGACAATTCTTTTGTGAGGTATCTGAACCGGGAACTTGCCAAACTTCCGGCGAAGGATCGTGAAATCCTGCTTTTCGTGCACGGGTACAACAACACGACCAGCGATGCCATCTTGCGTCTCGCACAGTTTGTCGAGGACACCGATTTCAACGGTGTTCCGGTTCTCTTCACATGGGCCTCGGCGGGTCGGGCGTCCCACTATGTCTACGATCTGAACAGCGTGCTTGTGGCCCGTCCGAAGCTCTTGGAGGCATCTCGGGTCCTTGGACGCACCAACGCCACGGGCTTTGACATTTTCGCGCACTCGATGGGATCGCTGCTGACGATGGAGGCGATCGTCGAGGCAAGCCTCGCCGGGCGTCACAATCCGGGGGGTCGGTTAAAGAACATCATGTTTGCCGCACCGGATATCGACATCGATCTCTTTCGGTCGCAGATCTCGCGCCTGCGACCGGACCAGCGCAACTTCTACATCTTTGTCTCGGAAGATGATGCTGCGCTTCGACTGTCCCGCCGGCTGTCAGGCGGCGTGGAGCGCGTAGGCTCCGCGGATGCTGCCGAGCTGTCGGAACTGGGCGTCACTGTGATCGATTTGTCAGAGGTGGACGATTCCACCTCTGGGTCCCATTCGAAATTCGCCGGTTCACCGGAAGTGGTTCAACTCATCGGTGGAAGCCTGGAAACGGCGAACTTTGACGAAGATGCACGCCCGCCCACGCTGGTTGAAGTGCTGGATGGCGTTCCGGTCGTGCGGTTGTTGGTGGAATGAGCGAAAGGTTTCGAGGCATGAGCGAAGTCGACTGGGCGAAACTCAAGGCGCAGGACCTGCGGGCTTTGGCCAATCAGAATGCCGTTGTCATTCTGCCGGTGGCCTCCATTGAACAGCATGGACCCCATTTACCCGTGATGACCGACACCCGCCTTGGGCACGAAGTGGCCCTCAGGGCTGCGCGCAAGGCTTATGGGCAAAGACCGGCCGTGGTGGCACCTGTTGTCTGGTCTGGCTTGTCGGAACATCACATGCCCTTTGGAGGTACGCTCACGGTCAGCCACGCCACCTTTCGCGCGATCCTGCGGGATCTGGTGAAGTCGCTGGAGCGCCAAGGGTTCCGCGATATCCTGATCTCCAACTCACACGGCGGCAATATCATTGCCATGCAGCAGATCATCGACGAGCTGTCTGAAGAAGTTGGCGCCACGCTGGTCGGGACCACCTATGCGCTGGAGGCCGCGGGTGAACTGGATGCGCTGCTGGAGGATCAGGCGGGCGTTCAGCATGCCTGCGAGGCCGAAACCGCGATGATGATGGCCTGCGAGCCAGAGCTGGTGGATGACAGCGACCTGGCCTCACTGGCCACGAACACCGGGGATGGGCCCAGCTTTCTGCGGGCCGGCCGCGCCTCGTACCGCTGGCGGCCCTTCACCCATCTGACCGGAAATGGAGTTGCCGGCGTCCCGGCAAAGGCCACTGCGGCCAAGGGCGAGGCCCTTCTGGAGGCCAGCGCTGACGCGTTGGCGGCACTGATCACCGATCCTGACACATGGTCGAACGCTTTGGACCTGCGCGGTGAGGGCACTGGGGGTGTGCCATTCCGATCCTGAGACGCGGTTGCTCTAATTCGACCACCGTGCCCAGTCAGCGGGGCTGCCTGAGAAGACATTGATGTCCACCGGCCCCGATACCCCCGGAACCTGACCGGTTCCGGTGTATTGCCAGAACCTCCAAGGCTTGTTTTCGTAGACCTTGCTGGGGTGGTCAGCCACGGAGCGCAACCAGAATTCCGTACCGCGCAACCGCCCAATCCCGGTCTGTCGATAGAAATCTGGGGTGGTGTAAACAATTGGTCGCTTACCGTAGTGGCGTTGCAGAATGTCCAGAAACTTGTCGGCTTCTGATCGGACCACGGCACCTTCGGGTCGCAGGGTGCAGGTGGGAGAGTACGGGTTCCACTCCATATCCAGAACGTGGGGCAGGTCATTTCGGTTGCGTGGCACGTTGTCGATGAACCATTGGGCCTGTTCTTCGGCGGGGCGGCAGAAATAGTAGAAGTGATAGGCGCCGCGTTTCACACCGGCGCGCCTGGCCCCGTCCCAGTGTTTGTCGAACATGGGGTCACGCAGGTCGCCACCCTCGGTGGCTTTGATGAACGCAAAGCTGATCCCGGCGCGTCGGGCCGTGCGCCAGTCAATCGCGTCCTGAAACCGCGCCACGTCCAGACCATGAATTGCATAATCGCTTGGACTGCGCCCTTCCCACGGGTGCGGGTCGAAGTCCCCAAACTTCGGATTTCCCAGCAAGGCTGCTGAGGCGGCAGTTGCGGCCACGCTCTCACGCGGTTGTGGGTCCGGCGTACCGCAGGCGCAGAGCGCACAGATCAGGAAGAACAGGAGCAGGCGATGCATGGTTTCTCCGCAAGTGACATCCGCGGATCATCGGATGGTTCGTGGATTCGGGCAACGGTGCGGACCGGCGGATTTCCACCACGCGCCAATGCCGCAAGCCTCAGTTCAGAGGCGTGGGCACTCCGACCCGGATTGCACTGGAGTATTCCGGCGTAAGGCCAACAGCCAACGCCTTGGGAACGATATGCGACATCTCTCGCAGTTCTTCGAATGGGATTTGTGTGTCCACGACGCCCTGCGCGTATATGTATTCTGGCAGATATCCGTTTACGACGATCCGCCAATTCAACGGGTACGTCTTTGTCAGGCTGTGAATCATCTCGAACACGACGGTGGTGCAATTTGTGAAAATCGAATTGTAGAACACAGGCTGATCGGCCAGCGCATTGGAGTCTTTGACATACTGCAACAGCAGCTCACGCGCGGCTTGCGGGTCAGTGTCCAGCCGGTAAAGCTGCACGTCTTCGCCACGGATGTTGGTGCGGGTTCCGATCACGTCGCGTTCCGAGGCCGCGATGATGACGAGGTTCTGGTTCTTGAAAAAGTCGGCCACCGGGCTGTAGGCCGAGCCGAGCGTACGCCGCACTTCGACGGACCAGGCCAGATACTCGCCATCGGCAAATCCAAAGCTGATGACCATGTGCGCGATCGCGGGTCCGCTCCAATAGGACATGAACAGGTCCGTGGTTTCGAGGGTATCCAGATCATAACTGCGCGTTTCCCAGCGATCTGTCGCGTCGTGCAGGCTGTGCCATTCGAAGTCCCGGACGTTTTCCAGGGTCAAGATGTTTCCCTCGACCGTTCCCGTGACTTGCCGCGCGACATCCGGTGACCAATCTCCGGTCTCAGGCGGCAGAATAGTGGCCCACCATGCCACAACGCCCAATAGTCCCACACCGAATACCAGAAAGGGCGCCCGCCGTGATCCGGCAAAAAGCGAAACCGTAGCCCATAGTCCGATGGCGCTAAACAGCAGCGCGAGGATCAGGCGAGGGGTCTCCGGCAATGGAAATCGGAACCACAACGCCAATGCGCCCCACAGCGTGGCGATAAGGACCAGTAAGGCAACAAGGATGAAGATCAGAATGCGAAAGAGAGTTCTGGCCAAAGTTTAGTTTCCGTTGGACGCATGCCGCAGTTCGGGATTGTTTAGGCCGTTGTGCTTCTCAACGCGAGAAAAACCAGAACGGCCGGCGCGGATCAACCGCGCCGGCAGGTGATGCCTTAGGCAAGCCGTACGAGGATCTGCCAGGCAAAGACCAGCGTACAGAGCCAACTGACCGTGAAAATGATCGGGCGCACCGGAAACCGAGCCCATCCCGATATCATGCCCGCCGCATGTGCCACGCGCACCCAGAAGAACACGATTGCGGCCCAGATCGTCCAGCCGTTGGAAATGTCCATGCTGTAGGCCAGCAACACGAGGGCCGCAAAGGGCATGGCCGTTTCAATCATGTTCAGGTGCGCACGATGGGCACGGTGAACCCAGGGCGGAAATCCGGAAAGGGGTGGCGGGCGCGCGAAGTCGTCCACGCCCGTCTGAGGGTGCATGTTGACGCCAACAATGTAGGGAATCCACAGCGATGCGGCGAGCACCATGGTCAGGGTCAGGTAAATCAACTCGGTATTCATGCCTCACCCCGCGGTCCGAAATGGGTGTCTTGCCCGGTTTCAAGCCAGCTCTTCAGCCCAGAAAGCGTCCGTGCCCAACCGTCACTGACGCCTTCCTGACCGGCGGGTATGTCGTAGTGCTCCACGGTCAGACAACAGTGATCCGGCATCGGTTCGATCAGATAGACACAGCGCGAATGCGCCATGTCCGGCCCAGCCCAGGATGGTTCGAATGAGACTTCGATCCGGGTCTTCGGGTCCACGGCGATGACTTTGTTTGCGACAATCTCTTCGCCGCCGCCGTTTTCGTAGACCATGCGCTCGCCCACCGTATCCATGCGCCCGCGCGCTGCGGCAGCGATGAAGTGATAATGCTTTACGTCATCGGGCTGGGTCAGCGCAGACCACAGTGCGTCCTGCGTGCATTTGATAAAAGTCTGCATGACAAAATCGGGTTTTGGCATCGATTGAGTTCCTTCAAGTTGTGATTTGAGATCGATCACCGCTCGCGCCGCCGGTTTGACGAGCAGAGGCTCGATCCAGCGGTCAATCGCCTGTTGCAGGGGAACAGCGTTCAGATAGTGGTGTTTGTAGCGGCCCCGTTTGCGCGTCACGATCAGGCCAGCCTCTTCCAGAACCCCGAGATGTTTCATCACCCCGAATCGGGTCATGTCGAGCTGGCCTTGCAGCTGCTGCAGCGTCTGACCGTCGGTCTGGCGGAGACTGTCCAGCAGAACCCGGCGGGCGGGGTCGGCAAGTGCTCTGAAGATCGTGTCCATGAGCAGCTTATATGTGATTCTTTAGTCACGTGACAAGATGGTCACCTATAAAAATCCATTGCAGCGGCCAGAACCCGTGCTCATGATCCGGACAAACCGGAGGGCAGGATGACGGACGCCAGTTTTCTTGACACCAACACTGGGCGGCGACTGGCTTACCATCAGACCGAAGGCCGCGGTCCGTGCGTGGTGTTTCTGGGCGGGCTGAAATCAGACATGGAAGGCACCAAGGCCATTCACCTGGAAGCCTGGGCGCGGCGCACCGGTCGCGCATATCTGCGCTTTGATTACTCGGGTCACGGAGAAAGCAGCGGGACCTTCGAAGAAGGGTGCATTGGCGACTGGGCTGAAGACACCGCTTCGGTCGTCGCGACATTGACGAAAGGACCGCTCGTCGTGGTCGGGTCGTCCATGGGCGGTTGGCAGGCGCTGTTGCTGGCGCGGCAGCTTCCGGAACGGATCGCGGGCATGGTGACCATCGCGGCGGCACCGGACTTCACCGAGGACGGGTACTGGGCCTCGTTCACGGACGCACAAAAGGCGCAATTGGAGGCTGAGGGCCAACTGGAACTGCCCAGCGATTACATGGAGCCTTACATCATCACGAAACGCCTGATCGAAGATGGGCGACGGCATCTGGTGCTGCGGACTCCGCTGGATCTGCCATTTCCAACGCGCTTTTTGCAGGGCACGGATGACACCGCCGTGCCGACCCAGACCGCGGTGCGCCTGTTGGAGCACGCCAATGGGCCGGATATGCAACTGACGTTGGTCAAGGATGCGGATCACCGGTTTTCGGATGACCGCTGCCTCGCACTGATCGAAGCAGCTATCGAGGATGTCGCGCCGTCATGAGGACATTTGGATATTGGCTGGGACGAGCGGCCTTGTTTCTAGCGGTAGTTGCGTTGCTGTTCTGGGGGTTTGGCCCGCGCGAAGACGCCTCTTTGGAAGCAACCTTCGAACCGCGCAAATTCGGTGAGGGCGTGCAGGTCTATTTCGAGAGCATCGAATCCAAGTTCGACGACATACTTGATGGGGTGGAGAAACGGGTCGTGTGGCAGCCCGGCGCCGTCGAGCAACGGACCCCGGTCTCGATCCTCTATGTGCATGGGTTTTCGGCAACCTCCGAAGAGCTTCGCCCCGTCCCCGACCGCATCGCCGAGGCCCTGGGCGCCAATCTGGTCTATACACGCCTGCGTGGTCACGGGCGCGACGGTGGCGCCATGGCGGAGGCCACCGTGGCGGAGTGGATGATGGATATGGCCGAAGGGCTTGCCGCCGCACGCGCGGTGGGTGATCGGGTTGTGGTGATGTCGACGTCCACCGGTGGCACGCTGGCGGCAGCGGCTGCGTTGGACCCGGAGATGTCGGACAAGATTGCAGCGATGATTTTTGTCTCACCCAACTTCGGGATCCATGGTGCTGGTGCGGGTCTTCTGACTTGGCCGGGCGCACGGATCTGGCTGCCTTGGCTGATAGGAGAGCGCCGCAGTTGGGAGCCTCAGAACGCCGCGCACGGAAAGTACTGGACGACGGACTATCCCTCCGTTGCGACACTGCCGATGGCAGCACTGGTGGAAAAGGTAAATGGCCTCGATCACAGCACCGTCGCGATTCCGGCGCTTTTCTGGTTCTCTGATGAGGATCAGGTGGTCCAGCCGCAGATGACGCTGGCGATGGCCGAGGAGTGGGGCGGCCCCGTGACCCTTCAACGGGTCGACCTTGGACCCAATGATGATGCGGATTCTCACGTAGTGGCGGGCGATATCCTGTCGCCGGATCAGACCGATCCCGCTGTGTCGGGCATGCTGGCCTGGCTTTCGACCGTATTGGAGTGAGGTCATGCGCAAACCGGCGAGCATGTGGAGCTTGGAAACACTGGGGCGGGTGAGACTGTCGCGGCATTTCTTCATGCGCGACTTTCTTTATTCAGAAATCAGCAGCTTTCATGAGCGCCAGAACGTGCCCGAGAACCCTGAACTGGTGATCGAAACCGGTCGCGCGTTTTGCGAAACCTTGCTCGACCCGCTGGAAGAAACCTTTGGCCGGGTGGCCGTGCGATCGGGATACCGCTCGCCGTCGCTCAACCAGTTTGGGAACGAAAACAAACTGAATTGCGCGCGCAACGATTATCCGCAGGAATGTCACATCTGGGACCGCGGCACCGGGGATGATCGGATTGCCGGCGCATCGATCGTGATCCCGTGGTTCGCAGATCGATATGCGCAAGGTCGCGACTGGCGCGATCTGGCTTGGTGGATGCACGATCATCTGCCGTATTCCGAGCTTTGGTTCTTCCCGAAACTCTGCGCGTTTAACATCAGTTGGCGGCCAAAGCCGTGGCGCACGATCTCCAGTTACATCGCGCCGCGCGGCAAACTTCTGGCAGCAGGGGCCGAACCCGACGAAACTCTGCCCCAGAGACGCGCGCGCTATCGCGACTTCCCGCCATTTCGCGGCATTGATTACCCCTGAGGCGGTCGCTTGCCGTCTCTTCTTGCGTCGTGGGTTCGAAATGCTCACTGTGCGCGGAAAGGATGGGCTAGAAAGAGACCTGACGAGTTCATGCAAGTGATCCATTTTGATGCCTGAAGCGTTGGTGCTCCTGCCTGATATGATGTGTGATGCACGTGTTTTCACGCATCAGATCAATCACTTGTCCCTGGATCACGCGGTTACGGTGGCACCAATCACCCAAGGCGAGCGGATCGAAGAGATTGCCTCTCTGCTTCTTGACCAACTTCCGATGCGCTTCGCGCTGGCGGGTCTTGGTCTGGGCGGCATGGTTGCGATGGAAGTGCTGCGACGGGCGCCGGACCGTGTGACCCGGTTGTGTTTGATGGACACCAATCCCCTGGCCGAGACCCCGGCTGAAGCGGCGGAGCGAGAGCCGATGATCGTGGGTGCACGCGTAGGGCGGCTGCCCGAAGTGCTGGAACAGGCCCTCCGGCCGGAGTATCTGGCTGCAGGTCCGGGGCGTCGGGACGTCCAAGCGCGTCTGCAAGATATGGGTGTGGCCTTAGGCCCCGAGGTCTTCATTCGCCAGTCGAGAGCCCTGCAACGCCGCCGTGATCAGCAGGGGACACTCCGAAAGTGCAAAGTGCCAGCGCTGATCCTTTGTGGAGCCGAAGACACGCTGACACCGGTGAAACGGCACACTTTTCTCGCCGAACTTATTCGCGGAGCGCAATTGTGCGTTATTGAGGGCGCCGGGCACGTGCCGCCGTTAGAACAGCCAGAGGCCGTGACCGATGCCCTCCGCGCTTGGATGCAGCAACCCTACGTATTGGCGTGAGGGCTAATGGGACGGGAATCCGGCCTTTTGCCGAATCGTTGAAAGCCACTAGGCTCGACCCTGTCGCGGGCGCAAATCCATTGGTGCACCACGCCATCATTTGCGCGCTGCAGAGCGCATCATCCGGAGGAATACCTATGATAAAGTCTTTGGGTCTGGCGGCAGGATTAAATGCCGTGCTTTTGACCGCCATGGCAGGGACAGCCTTTGCCCAGTCGTCCGGCCACGGAATTGATTTGCGGCACGGCGCGCGCGAATTGGGTGTTATGGTGGGCTCCGCCTATGCCTGCCTGCCCGAAGACGGGCAACGCGCCGCACGTGACGAAGCAGAGTCGATGTTTGACATGATCCTACATGAAACCGGGCCCGCAACCGCGTATCAGTTTGCTGTGTCGCTGGGATATGCTGCAGGGGCCGGAACCGAAGATGTGAACTGTGATGCGGTTTTGGAGCACGTCAACAACGTCAAGGTACGGATGTTTCTGGGAGGCAACCAATGATTTTGCGTTTGGATAGCGCCACTTTGGTGGCCGCCCTCATGACGGTAGGACTGGCGGGTTCAGCCTCTGCACATCCAAGCTATGCACCTCCGCCTGCGGATGTGATCGGATCGACCGAACCCAGTGGGCAGGTGCCACTGGCGGGACGTGGTTACTTTGGGCCAGCAGCGCGTGAACTTGTCGGGGCAGGGATGTCGGTGCCCTCGCAGGACAAAGCTTTCTTTGGGGGTGGCCGCACCACCTGTCCGCCGCGCGGGCAATCCAATGACTTCTCGCGGCAGAACCCGGCGGTCTGCGACAACTACTGATCAAGCGGAACGTGCGTGACGCGCGGCGTTGGCCCGCGCCTCACTTTTTCAACTTTATGTTGGAGCGCCAGCGTTAGCGTGCGGCTGCGTTCTTGTTGGCCGCCTTGGTTCTGGGTTTCCGTTTCGGCGCATTGGCATCGATGAAATCCAGAACAAGCGGACGAATGTTGTTGCGCCAGCTCTTGCCCGCGAAAATGCCGTAATGGCCCGCTCCGGGTTCGACGTGGCTGGCCTTCTTGCTGTCGGGAAGGCCGGTGCAGAGGTCCAGCGCGGCAATACACTGCCCGGGGGCCGAGATATCGTCGTTGGCCCCTTCGACGGTTTTGACAGCCACACTGGTAATCTTGCCAATGTCGATCTGATGCCCGTCGACAACAAAGGCGTTGCGCGCAATCTCACGCTCTTTGAAGACGCGTTCGACCGTCGAGAGGTAGAACTCTGCCGTCATGTCCATCACAGCAAGATATTCATCATAAAAACGGTTGTGGGCGTCGTGATCCGATGCGTCACCTTTGGCCACGCGCTGGATTTGATCCGTGAAGGCCTGACCGTGCCGTTCAGCATTCATCGACATAAAGGACGCCAGTTGTAGCAGGCCCGGATACACCATGCGTCCAACCCCGGGATACTTGAAACCCACACGCTGGATCATAGTGTGCTCGAGCTGGCCCATAGTCACACGGCGTCCGAAATCGGTCACCTCTGTCGGGGTGGCGTCGGGATCGACCGGCCCGCCGATCAGAGTCAGCGTGCGCGGCTGCGCCTTGGGATCTTGTTCCGCCAAATACGCCGTCGCAGCCAATGTGAGGGGCGCAGGTTGGCAGATAGCGATTACGTTGGTGTCGGGGCCCATCTCGCGCATGAAATCAACAAGATAGAGCGTGTAGTCTTCGACATCGAACTTGCCGGCTGAAACAGGGATATCGCGGGCATTGTGCCAGTCGGTGATGTACACTTCGCAATCGACCAGCAGCGATTTCACAGTGCTGCGCAGCAGTGTTGCGTAGTGTCCGGACATGGGCGCGACCAGCAACACCTTGCGAGGGCAGGGCTCGCGCCCCGGTACCTTGAAATGGATCAGATCACCAAACGGCCTTTCCACAACCGTTTCAATTTCCACCAAATGGTCGACGCCGCCGGCGGTAAAGGTGCGGATGCCCCAGTCTGGTTTGACGACCATGCGCTGAAAAGTGCGCTCTGTGACCTCACCCCAGGCTGCCATCCACTGAAGCGCCGGATGCGGAAACATGCTGAAGACCGGGTACGATGCCAGCGCCTGTGCCGAAGCCCCCATCCACTGATTGGTGTTTCGCGTCGTCTCCATGAGATCGTAGGTCATCATGTAGCGCATAGAGGGCCTCCATTTTGCAATCCCGAAGGATCGGACCATTAGTCGCTTTGCCCCCCGAGCCCGCGACGGTATTCTGCGTAGCAGCAAAGTAGGGGGGAATCCTTAAAATGACAACTAGTGATGACACGTCGCTGGGGCTGTCTGGCGAACACCTTGAGCGCCTTACGGAAAACATGCAAAAAGTCGAACAGTTGTCGCAGCGGCTATTGGGCGCCATGTCCAACAAGCCCGGCCACAATGCCGGACTGAACGCACCGAATCAGGACTTGTTTGCCAAAGCGGCGACGGCCTATTGGGCCGATGCGATGCAAAATCCCTCAAAAATGCTGGAACAGCAGATTGCCTATTGGGGCAAATCCGTCATGCATTTTGTTGAAGCACAGGAGGCGCTCGCCAAGGGAAAGTTGCAGGCCCCGGTTGATCCGGGCCCCAAGGACCGGCGATTCAACAACCCGATGTGGGACACTCATCCCTATTTCAACTTCATCAAGCAGCAATACCTGATCAATTCAACCGCCATCGAAAAAGCCGTCGAGTCAGTGGATGATATGGACGCGCTTGAGAAAAAGCGCCTGGCGTATTTCTCGCGCCAGATCATCGACATGATGTCACCGACCAATTTTCTCGCGACAAACCCCGATGCGCTGGAAAAGGCCGTCGCCACCGAAGGGCAATCCCTTGTGGACGGGCTTGAGAACCTTGTTGCGGATCTGGAAGCCAATGACGGCGAACTGGTGGTGCGCCTTGCAGATGAGAAGGCTTTCGAACTTGGCGGAAACATCGCGACGACGCCCGGAGAGGTGGTCTATCGCAACAAGATGTTCGAACTGATCCAGTATCGCCCAACAACAGAGCAGGTATACCGGACCCCGATCGTTCTCTTCCCCCCATGGATCAACAAGTTCTACATACTGGACCTCAAGGAGCAGAACAGCCTGATCAAATGGATTGTCGAGCAGGGGTACACTCTGTTCGTTGTCAGCTGGATCAACCCTGACGCCACTTATGCCGATGTCGGTATGGAAGATTATGTCGAAAGTGGCTTTCTGACGGCCATCGAAGAGGTCAAGGCCATCTGTGGTGTCAAAGAGGTGAATGCGGTTGGATACTGTATCGCAGGCACGACGCTTGCGTTGACGCTGTCACTTCTCAAACAGCGCGGCGATAAGTCGATCAAGTCGGCCACATTTTTCACAGCATTGACCGATTTCTCGGATCAGGGGGAATTCACGCCATTTCTGCAAAACGATTTTGTGGATGCGATCGAAGAGGAAGTTGCTGACAAGGGGTACTTGCCGTCCTTCATCATGGCGCGCACGTTCAGCTTCCTGCGATCAACGGATCTGGTCTACACCCCCGCAATCCGAAGCTACATGATGGGCGAGTCGCCGCCAGCATTTGATCTGCTGTTCTGGAACGGCGATGGCGCAAATCTGCCCGCAAAGATGGCGGTGCAGTATCTCAGAGGCTTGTGTCAGGGGAACAGCTTCACGCAGGACGGGCTCGAGCTCCTGGGGCACAAGCTGAAAATCAGCGATGTGGATGTCCCGTTGTGTTCGGTTGCCTGCGAGACCGACCACATTGCCGCATGGAAGGACTGCTATCGCGGCGTGCAGATGATGGGGTCCAAGAACAAGACGTTCATAATGACCCAATCCGGCCACATCGCCGGCATCGTCAATCCGCCAAGCAAGGGGAAGTATGGGCACTACACCAATGGCGATTTGTCGTTGAGCACAGAGGATTGGCTGGAAGGTGCAGACTTTACCGAAGGGTCATGGTGGCCGCGCTGGGAAAGCTGGATCAAGCCCAGATCCGGCAAGATGGTTCCGGCGCGTGAACCCGGGGATTCGGATCATCCTTCGCTGGAAGCGGCACCTGGATCCTACGTGATGCGCAAAGCAAACGCTTGATATTGCACATCTTTCGAAGTTTTTTCTGCGGCGCAGCAATTTTTTCTTGAAATGCTGCGCCGCAGCAAGCATATTGTCTGCAGCTGAGGAGCACATGGGTGGTCCTGACACTGCAACAAAGGATTAGACCAATGGCAAAGACCCAAGATTTCACTGCCGTGATGAAAGACATGATGGGTGCCTTCCCTGTGGATACCGCAGCAATGGAAGAAGCATTCAAAACCACCGCAACCCTGAACGAGAAACTGTCGGGTGTTGCTCTGGAAGCAGCGGAAAAATCCGCTGAGATCTCCAGCAAGTGGACCAAAGAAACCCTGTCCAAACTGGGTGAGATGTCCAAAGCCAAAGCTGAGCCTGCCGACTACGCAAAAGCGATGACCGATTTCGCGTCCGCAACTGCCGAAGTCGCTGCTGAAAACATGGCTGCCTTCGCTGAGATCGCGAAAAAAGTACAGATGGACACCGTCGAGCTGATGATGGCCGCAGGCAAAGACATCACCGAAGATGCAACCGCTGCTGTCAAAAAAGCGACCAATGACGTGACTGCCGCTGCCAAGAAAGCTGCAGCCAAGTAAGAAACGCTGATCTGCACCTCCTCCTCCCAAACCGGTGCAATCATGCTGGGGCAGGTCGAAAGACCTGCCCCATTTTTGTTTTTGGCATTGAGGTCAGGCCCGCCCAGAACCTGCCTCGCTGAGTATCCATTGTCGAAACGCACGTATGCTGGCCACATTGCGACGCGCTTCCGGATAGACCAACCAATGGCCCATTCCGTCTTGGCTGATCTGGTCAAAGGGCTGAACAAGTCGGCCGGTTTCCAGTTCATACCTGAAGAATTCCGGTGTCAGAATTGCCACCCCGTGGCCGGAGATCGCCGCGTGCGCGGCCTCGGATTGCGAGCCCAATCGCGTCTCGCCTTGTTGACTCTGGGCGGCAAAGGGAAGCCCGGCATCATGGAACCAGATCCGCCAGTACGGATCGGCGCGATCAAAAAGTGGCAAGGCGAGCAAAGCCCCGGCTTCGGGCGGATCCCCAAGCTGGCGGGCGAGGTCGGGACTGAGCGTGGGTGAAAAACGGGCTGGCATGATGCAATGCGCTTTCAGGCCAGGCCAGTCCCCGTCACCGTAGCGGATTGCAACATCAACGGGGTCGCGTGCAAAATTGACACTGCGCTCTTCCGTTCGCACCCGCACGGCCAAAGCGGGATGTGCCATCTGAAAGGCTCCCAGCCGCCCGGCAAGCCAATTAACCGCAAATGTAGTTGTCGTGCTGATCTCCAGGACCGATTTGCGGTCCGGACCGGTATCGGCGAACGCCACGCGCAATTGTTCAAACGCAGCAATCGTCGGCGGGGCAAGACGCTGCCCTTCGTCCGTGAGCGCGACTTTGCGCGCGGATCTGAGGAATAATGGCGTCCCCAGCTTCTCTTCCAGAACCTTGATCTGGTAGCTGACGGCCGCCTGGCTCATGCCCAGTTCGTCTGCGGCCTGCGTGAAGTTCAGATGCCGTGCAGTCGCTTCGAAGACACGGATCGCGGACAGAGAGGGCAGGGGTGTTTTCATAGATAAGGCCAACTTATGGTTTGGCATCGAGGTTTGATTTCAATCCAACGCCATTTCACCCCAAGTTTGCAAGACAAACAGGGAGTCACGCAACTCAAGGTGAAATGAGATGTATAAGCTGATTTACAACAACAGACTCTTGGAAACGCTGATGCAGAGCCTGCGCCAACTCTGGATACAGCGCCGACGCTGTGCCCGGCTGACACCATCGGAGCGGTTGCCAGACGACCTGCTGCGCGATGTTGGACTGCCGCCGCGACCGACCCGGTTCCGGTAGGCCCTGCGACGACCAAAGGGCGCCACCCTTTCCTTTTGCAACATGCTCGCATAGGCTTGCTGCACTGCTGCATATTGGGGAGTACGCACGGTGGCCGAAGATCCGAAACCATTGCTGATCAAGCGGTATGCGAGCCGCCGTCTCTACAACACCGAAACCAGCGACTACGTCACCTTGGAAGACATCGCCGGGTTCATCCGGGATGGGCGCGAAGTGCAGATCGTTGATCTGAAATCCGGAGACGACCTGACCCGGCAATACCTGCTTCAGATCATCGCTGAACATGAGAGCCGCGGCGAAAACGTGCTCCCGGTGAACGTGCTGAATGACCTCGTGCGCAGCTACATGATCCCTGGTGGCGGAATGATGCCGCAGTTCCTGCAAAGCTCTTTCGACATGCTTCGCGAAAATCAGGCAAAGATGGTCAAGAACATGACCGCGATGAACCCTATGTCAAAAATGCCGGGGTTCGAGGCGATGAAGGCCCAGCAAGAAGCGTTTCTGAAGGCTATGACCGGCGGGTTGGCAGGCAACTGGACGTCTGCACCCACTCCGGAAGAACCGGAAGAAGAGAGCGGCGAAGATCTCGACGCGATCAAAAAGCAGCTTGCCGACTTGCAAGACAAGCTTTCGAAGCTCAGCTGACGTCTGAAAGCGGGACGTACAGGCGGGCATGATCCGCCTGCACTGAAGTCAATCCCGACTTAAGTGCCGTATGCCCTCGCAGGCGACATCACCTCTGCCACGGAGGACAGCAGGATTTCGGCAATGATGTCGAGCTCTGCGCGGCTTAGCCGTACCGGCAGCCGGACGTCACACGCGCGCATCAGCATGTCGCGCGTTTGCGGCAGTTCTGGCAGGTCCGGAATGAACTGCCAGTTCCAAAAGGCCCGCGCGTTGTCGGTGCTGAGTCCAAAGATCTGCACCTTGACCCCGCGCGCTTCGCAGGCGTCGGAGAAGGCACGGGTTTCGGCGTCATTCATGTCCATCAGATTGAACTGGATCGAATCCGGCGCGCGCTGTTCGGCGGGCAAAGGTGGTGGGACATCGAGGTAGGGTGATGTGTTCAACTGATCCGCGACAAAGTTGTGGTTGATCAGCCCATCCCGCACGCGACGCGGCAATTCGGGCAGTTGAGGGCGGATCACTGCTGCGCTGAGGTTCGACATACGCAAGTTGTAGAGCGGAACCTTGTTTTGCCAGCGGCCAAAGGCGTCTTGCAAAACCGGGTGCTTCTTCCAGTTGTGCTCATACGCGCCGGACATGATGATAGCACGGGCCACAAGGTCGGCGTCATCGGTGATCAGGATGCCGCCTTCGCCGGCGTTGATCATTTTGTAAGACTGAAACGAAAAACACCCCACCTTCCCGATTGTGCCGATGTTCCGCTCGCGCCAGGTTGTGCCCAAAGAGTGGGCTGCATCTTCGATCACCGGAATGTCGCGCGCATCACACAAGGACATGATGGCGTCCATATCCGAAGTGTGCCCGCGCATATGGCTGATGATGACCGCCTGGACGTCATCCAGTTTCGCCTCAAAATCCGCCAGATCGACGCGGTAGTTTTTGCCGACCTCGCACAGCACCGGAATGCAGTCCGCATGCACAACCGATGACGGAACGGCGGCGAAGGTAAATCCAGGGATCAACACCCGAGCGTCGCGGGGCAGGTCCAGCGCTTTGAGGGACAGGAACAATGCCGCCGAACAGGACGAGACCGCAAGCGCGTAGGAACTGCCGATCATGTCGGCAAATTCGGCCTCCAGCAATGAGACCGGTGCGTCCTGCGGTGCGGTGTACCGGAACAGGTCACCCGATTGCATCAGGGCATCGATCGCATCTCTGGCGGCGGGGGGGATGGGCTCTGCCTGATGGACGTCTGGGGCTCTGGACATATTTCGATTTCCTTAACTGAACCTTTGATAAATATAAAACAACGCAGCGGGACAGCCAAGAGCAATTGAGCGGTTTGTGACGGATTGTGCGAAGTGTTGCCTGAACGGTTTAGATGCCCAGACGATCGCGCATCGCAAACCAGGTCATCGCCAGTGCCAGCAGCGGACTGCGCAGCCGTGTGCCGCCCGGAAAGGCCTGTGTGGGGATGCGTGACATGGTGTCGAACCCATCGCTGTCACCTTCGATGGCCTTTGCCATTAACCAGCCGGCATGAGTCGCGGTGCCGACGCCGTGGCCGGAATACCCCGACGCCGTCAGCATGTTCGTTCTAAGGCGCGCCAAATAGGGCAGTCTCTTCATGGTGATCGCCAGTGTTCCGCCCCAGGCATAGTCGATCCGTATGTCGCGCAGATGCGGATAGATCTGGGACATCGGCTTGCGCACCAGTGCCGCGATATCGGCAGGGAACCTGTACCCATAGCTTTCGCCACCACCGAACAACAGGCGCTTGTCAGCGCTGAGGCGAAAGTAGTTCACGACGAACTTGCTGTCGGCGACCGCAATGTCCCGTGTCAGCACCCGGTTGGACTCTTCCCCGAGAGGTTCCGTCGCCGCAATGAAATTGTTGATCGGCATCACACGGGCTGCCACTTGACCGTTCAACGCGCCGAGATACCCGTTGCAGGCAAGGATGACATGGTCTGCCGTGACCTTGGCATCGCGCAACCGAAGCACGGACGGTGTGCCGGGCGAGATGTCCAGAACTTCGCTGCCTTCAGAGATCACTGCGCCCGCCCCTGCGGCCGCGCGGGCCAGCCCCAGCGCGAAGTTCAACGGGTGCAGATGTCCGGCGCCCATGTCGAGGGCGCCGCCTTTGTAAGCCGGAGAAGGGCAGAGTGCGTGGCAGGCCTCGGCGTCGAGTGTTTCGATCTGATCATAGCCATAGTGGTTTTGCAGGTGCTCCGCGTACTGACGGGTCTCTGCCGCTTCTTTTTCAGAGAAAGTGGTCGACGCGATCCCAGGTTTCAGATCACAGTCGATCTTGTGCCGCGCCACGAGGTCGCGGACCAGCGATTTGGCCTCCTCACCCAGGGCCCAGAGTTTTTTGGCTTCGGGGTCACCCATCAGGGTTTCCAGGCTGCTCTGATCCATGCGTTGACCGCTGCCAAGCTGGCCACCGTTACGTCCCGAGGCGCCAAATCCAACGCGATGGGCTTCCAGCAGGATCACACGGCGCCCGGCTTCGGCCAGATGCAGTGCCGCTGACAGCCCTGTATAGCCGCCCCCCACGATGCAGACATCCGCCCTGTGCTCTCCGCGCAGTGTTTCGAAAGGCTCCATCGGGGTCGCGGTCGCAGCATACCAACTGTTGGGATACTGCTGTGGCGTGTCGTTGGCATAGAGCAGGTTCATGCCGGGCATGGGGTTTCCTTCGGTTCTGGCTGCCGGGCAGGCAAGGCGCTCCGCGGCTTCATTGAGCTCACACGTTCAACAGCAGATGCTCGCGCTCCCAAGGGGAGATCACTTGCAGGAACTCCTGATACTCGGTTCGCTTCACAATGCTGTAGACCCGCGCAAACTCCGGTCCGAGGACGGCATGCAGGTCGGTCGCCTCGTCAAAGAGATCGAGCGCTTGCCCCATGACTTCCGGAATGTCGCCTTCCCCTTCGTAGGCGTCGCCGCGATATTGCCGGGTCGCGCGCGTATCGCCCATCAGCCCGAGATAGCCGCAAGCGAGGCTAGCAGCGATACAGAGGTATGGATTGCAGTCCATGCCGGCGATCCGGTTTTCGACCCGGCGTGCTTTCGGGTCTGACAGCGGGATCCGTATCCCCGTCGTGCGATTGTCGCGCCCCCATTCCAGATTGATCGGCGCAGAATGATCCCTGACATACCGCCGATAGCTGTTCACATAGGGCGCCATGACCGCGAGCGCGGCAGGCAGGTTGGCTTGCAAACCACCGATGAACTGAAAAAAGGCGTCAGTGTCGCCGCCTTGCGGCCCGGCAAAGATGTTCTGCCCGGTTTCACGATCGATGATTGAATGGTGGATGTGCATCGCACTGCCAGGCTCGTCCGCAATGGGCTTGGCCATGAACGTGGCAAAGCAATCATGGCGCAGGGCTGCTTCCCGGATCAGACGTTTGAAATAGAACACCTCGTCCGCGAGTTTGATCGGATCTCCGTGCCGCAAGTTGATTTCCAACTGCCCGGCGCCGCCCTCTTGGGTGATGCCGTCAATTTCAAAGCCCTGTGCTTCGGCAAAATCATAGATGTCATCGATGACGGGGCCGAATTCGTCCACCGCGGTCATTGAGTATGCCTGTCGTGCCGCAGCCGGTCGTCCGGACCGCCCCATCATGGGTTTGATGTCATGGGCCGGATCAATGTTGCGGGCGACGAGATAGAACTCCATTTCCGGCGCGACGACAGGTTCCCACCCTTGCTTGTGGTACATTTTGACCACGCGCCGCAGAACGTTGCGGGGGCTGAACTCAATCGGGGCATTGTCACGGTCATAGGCGTCATGAATGACCTGAAGTGTCCAGTCACCCGTCCACGGCGCAGCACTGGCGGTGGAAATGTCGGGTTTAAGGATCATGTCCCGTTCGATAAAACCCTCTTCGCCTGCGGCCTCGCCCCATCCTCCGGTGATGGTCTGGTAAAAGATGCTGTCGGGCAGGTGAAAGTACTCCTGCCGCGAGAATTTGGTTGCGGGCACGGCCTTGCCGCGGGCAATGCCTGGCAGGTCGGAAATGATGCATTCCACCTCATCCAGACGTTTCCCATCGAGGTAGTTGCGCGCCGCTTCGGGCAGCTTGTCTGTCCATTTGCTCATGTCGGGCGCTCCTGTGTGAAAAAATCGGCCATCGTGGCTGCAATCGCGGCGTTGTCGGTGGGTGTGTCGAGCCGAGCCTTGGCAGCGTCCAACTGGTCTTTTGGCACCACACCCGGGCCGCGCGTGCGGATCAGGCCGTCAATGAATTCGGCATCGTATTCGGGGTGGGCCTGCACGGTCCAGATCGTATCGCCATAGGCCAGCATGGCGTTCTCGCAAAAGTCAGAAGTTCCAATGACGGTTGCACTGGCCGGGCGCTCGACGACCTGATCCTGATGCCAGGCCTGGAGCGTCACCGGCGCACCATTCAATTCGTATTCCGTAGGGCCGATGGACCATCCGCCTGCAAACTTCTCGACTTTGCCGCCTAGCGCTTGCGCAATAATCTGATGCCCGAAGCAGACCCCGATCAGAGGCAAATGCTTGTCGTGAATCTCGCGGATCAAATCCTCCAGCGGTGGAATCCAGGGGTGGTCTTCATAGGCGCCATGCTTTGAACCGGTGATCAGCCAGCCATCGGCAACATCAGCGCTCTCAGGAAACTCCATATCCACGACGCTATACGTGACAAAGTCAAATCCACGCCCGTCCAGAAGGTCGCGGAAATAGGCGTCGTACCTGCCCTTGAGCGGCATAAGCTCATCAGGGGGATGTCCGGTTAGCAGCAGTCCGATTTTCATGGGTCACCAGAAGTCTTTGTATCACACCGTTTCAAGATAGATTTCCAGCTGTTCGGCTGGACTGAGTTTTTCAATCTGGCGCATCTCTTGTCGTTTTGTCATGACGAGATTGCGGATCAATCCAGCGTCGAAAATGCGCTGGATAGCCGGGTCGTTTTCAAAAGCCTCAATTGCGGCGTCCCACCGATCAGGGATCTGGGGCAGATCAAGCTCGTATGCGTTCCCGGTGATTGGTTGAGGAGGGGATTTGCTGTCCTCAATCCCGTTCAGAGCGGCCCCCAGCACAGCTGCGATGCTCAGATACGGATTGACGTCACCCCCGGCAACGCGGTGCTCGATGCGCCTGGCGACCGGGCTGCCGCCGGGCACGCGAATGGCCGCTGTCCGGTTCTCGTAGGCCCAGCAGACCCCGGTCGGCGCATGCGCGCCAGGGACCATCCGGGTATAGCTGTTGGCATGTGGGGCAAACAGTAGCGTGCTGGGGGCCATCGCCTCCAAACACCCGGATATGGCATGCAACAAGGTGTCGCTGCCGGTGTCGGTGCCGTCATCAAAAATGTTCCGGCCCTCGCGATCCAGAACAGAGAAATGCATATGCAGTCCCGACCCCGAGGACTCGGGATAGGGTTTGGCCATGAAGCTAGCAGCAAAGCTATGGCGTCGCGCCAGTCCTTTGACCAGCATCTTGAACAGCCAGGCATCGTCAGCGGCGCGCAGCGCGCTGTTCTGATGGTTCAGGTTGATCTCAAACTGGCCGTACCCGGACTCGGATATGGCGGCGTCAGCGGGAATGTCCATGCTCTCGCAGGCGTCATAGAGCTCTGTGAAAAAGGCGTCGAACTGATCCAGCGCCCTCAGGGAGAGGATTTCGCCGGACGTGTGCCGCTTGCCCGAGAGCGGAGACCGCGGCACCTGCGGTACCGCTTCGCTGTCGTCAATCAGGTAAAACTCCAGTTCGACGGCAACCACTGGGGTCAGCCCACGTTGGGCGTATCTTTGAATGACGGCATCCAGCGCGCGACGCGGGTCGCCCTCGAACGGGCGGCCGTCCTCGTAGGACATCCAGACCGGCAACAGACCGGTCGGTGTATCCAGCCAGGGCATCGGAACAAAGCCGCGTTCTGTTGGGTGCAGGACGCCATCCTGGTCGCCGCTTTCCATAACCAGCGGGCTGTCTTCGATGTCATCCCCAAAAACATCGAGATTCAGCACCGACAACGGAAACCGCGTGCCCCCGGCGATCGCCTTGTCTGCATAACGTGCCGGGATGCGTTTGCCGCGTCCCTGTCCATTCAAGTCCGCCGCAGCGACCCGGATGTTGCGCACCTGCGGGTTTGTCTGCAGCCAGTTCTTCGTGTCCATGATCCCTCTCCCTGCGGTCCGCAGGAATTTGATCAAATTCCTACTACCGGATCAGATTGGGACGCAAGCGCATTTTCTGGCGCCGGTCTTCGGGCACATGCCGGTTGAGGTGTTTGTTCACTCGTCCAAAGGTCCAGACGATCAACAGCGTCAGCGCGATGAAGTAACCGGCCAGGATCGGATAAGGCACAAAAGGGTTGAACGTCTTGTCCGCAAAATAGCTGGCGTAATAGAGCGCGTCTCCACGCTGTTGCCACGCCGGGAAGCCCGAGAAGAATACAAGTGTTGTGGCATGAAAAAGGAAGATTGCCTCGTTTGTGTAGGCGGGCCAGGCCAGCCGCAACATAGTCGGCCAGATGATACGGCGAAACCGCGGCCAGCCGGACATACCATAAGCGTCTGCGGCTTCGACGTCTCCCTTGGGGATGGACCGCAAGGCACCATAGAAGATTTCCCCGGAATAGGCCGCCGTGTTGAGGAACAGCACGATCAGTGCGCCGAGCCAGGCAGCGGTGAACGGGTCAAAAAACGGGTTCACGCTCTTGAGATTGAGAAACAGGAAGTACGCAAAGAAAAACTGGATAAAGAGCGGTGAGCCGCGAAAGACAAAGATGAACCACACCGCAGGCTTACGCAGAAAGGGGTTCGGCGACGCTTTGCCGACAGCCAGCGCGGTGGCAAGTAAGAACCCGGTGCACAGGGCCAGAACGCCGAAATAGACGTTCCAGATCATCCCGGATCCAATCAGCGTAAACTGCTGGCACAGGTTGAAGTCGTCTCGAGGCAGAAGGCGTTCCCCGAACCCAAGGCTCCGGAACGCATAGGCCTGAATTGTCTCCCAACAGGTCATGCCGCCGCCTTCCGCTGCGCTTCGCCACCTGTGGTGGCCTGGCCGTGGGTCAGGGCAACCATGATGCGCTCCAGAACAACTTCGGAAACGCGCGTGAAGGCGAGATAGAACACCAGCAGAAAGAGGAAGTACCACATCCGCCAGTCCCCGTGTGGATAGTCCGTGAACCGCGGGGTTTTGGTGCCGCCCAGTTCGCGGGCCCAGTAGACAATATCTTCGACGCCCAGAAGAAACAGAAGGGGGGTCGCCTTGATCAGCACCATCCAAAGATTGGAGAGTCCCGGCAGGGCATAGACCCACATCTGCGGGACCAGTATCCGCCAGAATGTCTGGCGATGGGTCATGCCATAGGCCTCTGCGGTTTCAAGTTGTGCGCGCGGAACAGCACGCATCGCTCCGAACAGCACATTTGCCGCAAAAGCGCCGAACACGATGGCAAAGGTCAGAACGGCTATCATGAACCCATAGGTTTCATGCATCCATTGCGGTGCTGTGCTGAGCGGCAGTTTGGCCTGCGCGCAAACCAGAAAATCGCTCCCTTGCCGGATTGGCTCATCCCAATCGGGGCACAGAATTTTGTGGCGCACCCATTCGAACGCCTGATCCAATGCAATCACAAAGAAGAGGAAAAAGGCGATGTCCGGCACGCCACGCACGATGGCGATGTAGAGCTTGCCCAGCCAACTCAGCGGCGGGAAATGAGAACGCGCTGACATGGCCCCGACAAACCCAAAGGCCAATGCAACCGGCGCGGTGATTGCCAGCAACGCCAGGACCTTCAGGAAAGAACCGTAGAAGGACCAGTGCACCCCATTGGTCAGATAGCACGAAAACCAACGGAACGTGCCGAGCGTGTCGGGGTCTGTACAGTATGGGAACATTTTGCGCTGTAGGACCGATCTGTCATGTCGGACGGGTCAATGCCTCGCCTCGAAATGGGCAACAGGCCCGCATGTGCGGGCCTGTCTTGTAGGATCAGTAGGTCTGGGTGCCGTCTCCGAACCACTTGACCAGAAGGGCGTTCAAAGACCCGTCTTCCTTCATCGAGGTGATCGCGGCGTCGAACTTAGCGCGCAGTTCGCCGTCGCTTTCACGCAGGCCCATGCCGACGCCACCGCCCAGCGGCACCGGCTCGCCGACGAATACCAGCGCGCCACCGGAATCCTCGACCAGTGGGACCAGGTAATCCCGATCCGCGAGAACGGCGTCAGCTTCGCCGTTACGAACGGCGGCAATGGTTTCTTCGGGCGTGGCGAACTCTACCAGCGTGGCGCCGGATTCCGCCACGTGCGCAGCTTGAATTGTCGCCGTTTGCGCAGCGACGACGCCGCCTGTCGTGTCCACGCCGTCGGAGGCCGCGACATAAGCAGAGGCAGTCGGCGGGAAGTAGTCTTGCGTGAAGTCGATGACTTCGTCCCGCTCATCGGTGATCGACATGCCGGCGATGATCGTGTCGTAGTTGCCGGAGACGAGGTTCGGAATGATCGAATCCCAGTCGTTCTTGACCCATTCACAGGTCAGTCCCGCACGCTTGCAGAGCTCGTCGCCCACTTCGCGCTCGAACCCGTCCACTTCACCGGCGTCATTGATGAAGTTGTACGGAGGATAGGCTCCTTCGGTGCCCATGCGCACAGTGTCGGCCCATGCCAGGCTTGCAGACAGCGCCAATGCGGCCGTCGTGACGATCAGGTGTTTCATCAGTTGTACTCCCTTTTGTTTTTGTGAGTGTTTTACGCAGCGTGGGTGGCAGAGAGAAACCCGCGCAGTCGTTCCGATTTGGGCGCGCCGAACAGCTGATCTGGCGCCCCTTGTTCTTCGATCAGTCCCTGATGTAGGAAGACGACGTGATCGCTGACATCGTGGGCCAGCTTCATGTCATGGGTCACGATCAGCATTGTCCGACCCTCAGCCGCCAGGTCCTTGATCACCTTGACTACTTCCTGTTCCAGTTCCGGGTCCAGCGCGCTGGTCGGCTCGTCAAAGAGCAGCGCTTCGGGCTCCATGCAGAGCGCGCGCGCGATCGCTGCGCGTTGCTGCTGGCCACCCGAAAGCTGCGCCGGGTAGGCGTCGCATTTGTCGCCGATTCCCACCTTCGCCAGATAGGCGCGCGCGGATTCCTCGGCCTCGGCCTTATCCCGGCCCAATACGGTGACCGGTGCCTCCATCACATTCTGAAGAATGCTCATATGGGCCCAGAGGTTAAACTGCTGGAACACCATGCTCAGGTTGGTGCGAATGCGCAGCACTTGCTTGCTGTTTGCCGGATGCCGTGAGGCGCCCTGACCGCGCCATTCGACGGGTTCGCCCTTGAACACGATCGACCCTTCCTGACTGTCTTCAAGCAGGTTGGCGCAGCGGAGCAGGGTGGATTTGCCAGATCCTGACGAACCGATCAGGGACACCACGTCGCCGCGTTTGGCCGAAATGTCGACGCCCTTGAGAACTTCCAGCGACCCGTAACTCTTGTGCAGGTTGCTGATCTCGATAACGGGCAAAGTGTCGGACACGGCGTCTCCGGGCAGTGGTGGATTTTTTCAAGCCGCTACTAGGTATGAAAATTTCGCGCAATGCAACTTGCAAAACGGCGGTTTTTGCCCCCGGAACGCCGATTTGACCAAACGGAATGCGGATTTCTTGTGCATGTGATCCACAAAGCGGCGTTGCGGATCCGGTCTCACTGTTCCGGTGGCGGGGGCGTTGGGATGGCCAGATAGGCGTCGGGCGGGATCTGGATTAGTCCTTCCAGATGCAGCGCCTCGCGGTCTGGCGCAGACAAATCACCAATCGCTGTGCGAACAGCTTGTGCGATTTCCTCCGGGTGTTGGGTCAGAGCGGTGATGTAGGGCAGACCCGGGGTCGGGATGGTGGAGTCCAGCACGCGCAGATTCGCTGTGGTGCAGCCCTGTTCCTGCAACATCGCCCAGGTCAGCCCGTCGATTCCGGCAATGTCAGCTTGGCCGTCCGCAACGGCACGAAGAGAGTTTGCGTGCCCGCCGGTTCTAAGCAGTTCCGAGAAACCTGCTTGCGCGCCGATATGGATCATCGGGGCTGCCCAGCCCGACTGTGAAAGTGGCTCGTTGAATGCAAAGCGCGCGCCGTCAAAAGCACTGACCGTTTCACGAGGGTCGTCCGCCCGCACAACCAGTTCAGATCGGTAGTAGCCCGGAGGGCATCCCGGCAAACCATAGTCAGGTGTGCCGACCAAGTGGACAGAACCATGCAGCTTTGCCCTGTAGGGATACCCACAAGTCTGAGCCAAAAGCAGATCTGGCGATCGCCATACATCCCAAACGTCTTCGTCTCTGGTGAGGTCGTGTGGCCCATGGCCTAGTGCCGCCCGAATGGCCTGCCAGAACCGGTCGTTGGCGGATTGCACGGCGGGCATGTCGTACATGCCCAGCATCGCCTTCATGTTTGCGCGGCTTTGTGGCGCGCCATCGCGCTGTCGACATCACTCACGCCGAGAAAACTGGCAACCATGCGCAGTAACGCATCTTCTTCTTCGGCCCGTTCGCCATCTGCCAGCACCACCTGCCAGGCGGCCTCCAGCACAGCGCGCCGGTGGTCGTATGGCACGCTGTCCTTGATGGCCCGCGTGAACCGCACCGTGTCCGGCGCCTCGCTCTCGAGCACCTCGGCGTCGGCCCGCAAGGCAGCCGCATCTGCGGGAGCCAGGTCATATCGTGCGGCAGTGATCCGGTCGATGCGATCGATCTCGGCCGGGGCGTAATCGCCATCAGATCGGGCAATCCGAACCAGAAGTGCGGTCAGAGCAAGGCGGGCATCGGCATGGGGCAGCGGGGCGGGGTCGGGCTGCGTCAGCCGCTTGAGAAAATCACCAAACATGCAGACCGATATATGCCGTGGCCTGCGCGTCGCCAACCATTATCCGTCGGACGTCGCCGCGCGTGCGTTGGCTTCGGCCTTCAGGCGGGCGGCCTGGCTGTCGGCATAGGACAAACCCATCGCTTTGCGGGCCTCTTCAACGATCTGCATTTCGCCGGCTTCTTCGCGCCCATCTGCCAAAACCACTTCCCAAAGGGCATCCAACGCGGCCAGCCGCTCTTCCAGCCCCGTGGTTTCCCGGATCAGACGACCGAACGTGTCGGTTTCGGGTGCGGCGGCGTGCAGTTTCTCGCAGGTAGCCCGGACCTTTGCCGCCTCGATCGCGTTATGCTGATAGAGACGCGCCAGAATCCTGTCGATCAGGCTGATTTCCTCAAACTGGTATTCGCGATCCGCCTGAGCGACCCGCACCAGCAACGCGCCAAGAGCCAGTTCCGCGTCCGGGTCCGGCAAACTGTCCCCTTTGGGCGGACGAAAGGCCTGAAAGAACTTGGTCAGCATAGCAATACTCTAAGATGTTTCCGGCACGCCGCCAAGTTGTCAGTCATAGCCTTCGACAATTGCCATATCTCCGCGAGAGACGGCATCACGAATAGCCTTGGCCTCCTGATAGGCGCCTGATTCATAACAGGCAACGGCTGTTTCATAGTCCTTGAATTCAATTACGACCGTGCGTTTGCGCATGTCGCCTTCTCGAACCTCCTGCCTGCCGCCACGCACCAGAAAGCGGGCGCCGTACGCCTTGAAAGGGGCTGCGTTGGCGGCGCGGTACTTGTCGTAGGTCTCCGGGTCATCCACATCCACATGCGCGATCCAGTATCCTTTTGGCATTGCTCTGCTCCCTTCACGATTTGGCGCAGGCTGGATCACTTCTCACCGCTTGGCAATGGGATTGCGTTGTCAGCGGCTTTGACGCAGCATCCGGCCATGACGCAATTGATTTTTGATGGTCACAACGACGTTCTCAGTGTCCTGGCCAAAAACGGTGGGGTGGCCGATTTCGGAACCGGACTGCCGGGGCAAGTCGATCTTCCAAAGGCGCGCGCAGGCGGATTCGGTGGCGGTTTCTTCGCCCTTTGGGCGCGGACCGAGATGGTTGCAGGCGGAAAAGAGCCAGGGCCTGAGGTAACATCTTACGACCTGCCAATGCCGCCTGAGCTTTCGCAACCCGAGGCCTGGGCATCGATCGCGAAGCAGTTGGATGTCTTTGAGGAACTTTGCGGCCATGGATATCTGGCGCACTGCACGCAGCAGGCAGATATCGACGCTGCCCGCCAGCGCGGGCAACTGGCTGCGATTCTGCACCTTGAAGGTGCCGAACCAATCGGACCCGATCTTGCCGAACTGGATGTGCTTTATGCGCGCGGCCTCCGGTCGCTGGGTCCGCTATGGAGCCGGCCCAACCAATTCGGACATGGCGTTCCTTTCCGGTTTCCCTCGGAGGGCGAGATCGGGCCGGGGCTGACCGAAGCTGGACGAGACCTTGTGGTACGTTGCGGGGAATTGCGCATATTGATCGATCTCAGCCATCTGAATCCGGCCGGCGTGAGAGACGTGGCCGAGATTTCGGGCGCCCCTTTGGTCGCCACGCATTCGAACGCTCATGCGGTGAGCCCCCATGCGCGCAATCTGACAGATGCTCAACTCGCATTGATCGCCAGAAGCGGCGGGATCGCGGGGCTGAACTTTGAACGCTCATTTGTGCGTCCTGACGGGCGCATGGTTGACGATTTGCCCACAGACATGGTGCTGGCGCATCTTGACCACATGCTGAACCATCTGGGCGAAGAGGGCGTCGCCATCGGGTCGGATTACGATGGATGTGACCCGCCAAAGTGGCTCAACTCAGCGGACAAACTTCCTGCACTCGTTCAGGCAATGGAGGCCCATGGCTACGACGCCGCGCGGATCGAGCGCATTTGCTGGAACAACTGGATGCGGGTCTTGCGCGAAACTTGGGGTGGCTAGGCTGCTCGGACCGCTTGCGAGCGGAGATCAGGCTTTGAGTTGCACCGGCTCGCCATGTGGTGTCGACAGATAAGCCTCTTCCCATGCTGCGCGGACTTCCCTCATGAGGTCAGGTCTCGCGGTCCCGGCTTCTGCAAGGAAAGCTTCAAGCGTCTCCAACCAGGCCAGAAAGTAGTCGTCGCCGCCATCGAGATCCCCCGCCAGACGGTGTCGGGCCAAAGTGCCTGAGAATCGTTCGGCCCAGTCAGGCCAGGAGAACTCTCCGGTTTCGTTCAGGGCCACGGTCAGTGCAAAGAGCTGTGCGTGCCAGGGCTGCTCAAACACGGGGGCAGGTGGCGCGGTCATGCCGGTTCCAGATAGCACTGCCACAGATCGATCACCACATCGTCGTTTGGGTTCTCCGGTCTGGCCCAAAGCTCGGAAGCAGCGAAGGCCACCGCGTAGAGCGGTTCGGCGGCGTCCCCCAAACCATGGGCTCCGCTGTCTGGCAACACATGCGTGCCGTGGTATCGCAGCACCGTGCCAACCGCTTGCTGCGCATATCCGGGTAACCGCGTATGGCCGCCTTCGACCATCATGTTGACGGCGTGCCGGCGCGTCACCACACGGTCACCGGGCGCGAATTTCGGGGCAACTTCACTGGGCCGGTCCGCGGGCGCGCCCCGCGCCAGCACTCCGGCCACGTCGTTGGCCCGAAGCGCCCGGCTGTTCAGCGGCATCGCGTCTGCGCTGCCGGTCCGCAGGTCGTCCTCTGTCAGCAACCCGGCTTCCACCAGAAGATCGGCGAGAGCCGCAATCCACTTCTCGTAATAGCTGAAGCGTGCGTAGTCCGTTGGTGCCAGACCTTCGCGTGCCCGTCGGGACATATCGATGGTCCATGCGCCAAGCGCGCCGCAGGCCAGCGTCAGCACAAGGGCCCGCTCCTGCCAATCGGCTTTGAACTTAGGGGCGTTCTCGTCCTCGGGCACAACTGGACCGTCGCCAAACCGCCCGCCCATGTCATGAACCCTGCTCATGGCGTTTTCGGCAGGCCAGTGCCGATCATGCTGTCGCGGGTGACAAGCGCCTGCAGCGCCTCGAGGGTCATACCTTCGGTCCCCGCCGGGCGCTGAGGCAGAACCAGATAGCGGATTTCCGCGGTCGAATCCCAGACCCGAACCGCCGTATCGGCCGGTAGCGAGACACCAAACTCTGCCAAGACCTTGCGCGGTTCGCGCACAGCGCGGGCCCGATAGGCATCAGACTTGTACCAAGTGGGCGGAATGCCCAGCAGTGGCCAAGGGTAACAGCTGCACAAGGTGCACACGACCATGTTGTGAAGGTCGGGCGTGTTCTCCACCACAACCATATGCTCGCCCTGGCGTCCATAGTATCCCAGATCGGACACAACTGCGGTTGCATCGGCCAAAAGGTCCGCCCGAAAGCCGCTGTCCAGCCAGGCCCGTGCCACCACGTTGGCACCGTTTTGCGGTCCGATCCGGTTCTGATACGTGTCGAGGATCTCGTCCAGCGCAGCCGGATCCACCAGCCCTTTCCGGGTTAGAATCGTCTCCAAAGCCTTGACCCTCAACGCGGGTTCGGAAGGCAAAAGGGAATGGGGGTGATCGTGATCGTGATGGTCATGCGGCATGGCGCAACACTGACCCGGCATGCCCGCATCTGTCCAGCCCTCACTTCGCTGCTTGCCCCGGCTGACAAACTTGCCTACATACCCGGCGATAAACGCCATACCGCGAAGGTCTTCATGCAAAACGTCGTCCTGATCATCCACCTTTTTCTGGCTCTGGGTCTCGTTGCCGTCGTTTTGATGCAGCGCTCCGAAGGAGGCGGCCTGGGAATGGGATCAGGCGGTGGCGGCGGCGCGATGACAGGACGCGGAGCCGCAACAGCTTTGAGCAAGGTGACTTGGGTTCTGGCTGTCGCTTTCATCTGCACCTCTGTCACGCTGACGGTGATTGCAGCACAGAACGCCTCTGGCAGCTCTGTCATTGACCGGTTGGGCGTCACACCCCCTGCAGCTGAGGGCACAGACGACGGAACGACGCCCACGGCGCCTTTGGGAAGTGATCTCTTGCCGCCGAGCACGGATGAAAACGCGCCGCTGGTGCCACGCGCCGACTGACCTACAAGGTTTTGACGTTAAGTTACCTATCGCAACACCATCTTGCGGTTCTCTTGCGCATGCCCACCGAATCCATTATAGGTGGAGTCCCGTGGCAGAGCGGTTTTTTCAGACCGGTCGCGCATCAAATACAGCGGTTCACGGGGGCAGCCGACCAATATGGCGCGTTTCATTTTCATCACCGGCGGCGTAGTCTCCTCACTGGGAAAAGGCTTGGCCTCTGCGGCACTTGGCGCACTTCTTCAATCGCGCGGTTTTTCCGTTCGGCTGCGCAAACTTGACCCCTATCTGAATGTTGATCCCGGGACGATGTCGCCGTTTGAGCATGGTGAAGTGTTCGTGACTGATGACGGGGCTGAGACCGATCTCGATCTTGGGCATTATGAGCGGTTCACGGGTGTGGCTGCGCGCAAGACCGACTCGGTTTCGTCCGGCCGCATCTATTCGACCGTGCTGGAGAAAGAGCGTCGGGGCGACTACCTGGGCAAAACCATTCAGGTCATTCCGCACGTGACCAATGAGATCAAGGAATTCATTTCGATCGGCGAGGACGAAGTCGACTTCATGCTGTGCGAGATTGGCGGCACGGTCGGCGACATCGAAGGTCTGCCCTTTTTCGAAGCGATCCGGCAATTCAGTCAGGACAAACCGCGCGGCCAATGCATTTTTATGCATCTTACATTGCTGCCGTACATCAAGGCCAGTGGGGAGCTGAAAACCAAACCCACACAACACTCTGTGAAGGAGTTGCGCTCGATCGGCATAGCACCGGACATTCTGGTGTGCCGCTCCGAGGGTCCGATTCCGGACAAGGAGCGCGAGAAACTGGCGCTTTTCTGTAATGTTCGCGCCGATGCCGTCATTGCGGCACAAGACTTGCGATCCATTTACGAAGCCCCTCTGGCCTATCATCGCGAAGGTCTGGATCAGGCGGTGCTCGACGCGTTTCAGATCACACCGGCGCCGCGCCCGCAGCTTGAGCGTTGGGAAGACGTGGCGGATCGCATCTACAACCCGGAAGGCGAGGTGAAGGTTGCGATTGTCGGCAAGTACACGCAGCTCGAGGACGCCTACAAATCTATTGCCGAGGCGCTGACCCATGGTGGGATGGCCAACCGGGTCAAGGTTCAAGTCGAATGGGTCGACTCGGAGCTTTTTGAACGTGAAGATGCCGCGCCGCATCTGGAAGGGTTCCACGCAATCCTTGTCCCGGGCGGGTTTGGGGAACGTGGCACCGAAGGCAAAATCAAAGCCGCCGAGTTTGCGCGCGCGCGCAAAGTGCCCTACCTCGGCATTTGCCTCGGAATGCAGATGGCGGTGATCGAGGCGGCTCGAAACGTCGCGGGCGTAACCGGCGCCGGATCAGAGGAATTCGATCACGAAGCCGGGAAGAAACGCTTTGAGCCCGTGGTCTACCACCTCAAGGAGTGGGTGCAGGGCAATCACAAAGTGGAACGCAAGCCGGGTGATGACAAAGGCGGCACAATGCGTCTGGGGGCCTATGACGCAGTGCTGTCAGAAGGATCAAAGGTGGCCGGCGTGTACGAAACAACGTCGATCGAAGAGCGCCATCGGCATCGCTACGAGGTCGATATCAAGTACCGCGACAAGCTCGAAGAGGCGGGGCTGCGGTTTTCGGGCATGTCGCCGGACGGGCGTCTGCCTGAAATCGTCGAGTGGACAGACCACCCATGGTTCATCGGCGTGCAGTTTCACCCGGAACTCAAATCGAAACCGTTCGATCCGCATCCGCTGTTCGCGGATTTCGTAAAAGCTGCGAAAGAAAGCTCGCGTCTGGTCTGAGCCAGCTCAGGCGAAGGTCAGACAGGCCTGCATTCCGTCGATGATCAGTTTTCCTTGCCGGTTCCAGGCCCGCATGACCTGGCTGCTGTAGCCATCCCCGGCCGCGGTCATCGTGGTCTCCACCTGCCACCAGCCGTCTTCAGTCCGGGGATCGTCGTCTAGGAAATTGCAGAGCCAGTTCATCGAACTGTTGGGGCCGGGGCTTTTGAGCATGGGGTAGATTCCGGGCGGTAGAATGTCTCCCAGACACAGAAGCGATGCCAGCCCGGTTCGCGATGCGGGATCCTTGTGCCGGGTCCAGCACCGGATGTAGCCACGATCGGATCCGGTCAGGGGACGGTCCCCCTCGATCAGATGGGTCTGGAAGTTCTTGGTAAAGGCCGGCGCGAAACCCTCGGCGAACGCCGGGATGTAGGGTTCGCAGTCTTCTGGCGCGGGAGCATCGGGTGCGGGGCGATCCTGTTGGATTTGCGTGTCCGCAATTGCGTTGCCGAAGCAAAATGCGCCCGTTGCCGCCAGCTTGCCGTCTACCAGCGCCCGCGCCTCCAGCGACGTGACATTGCGCCCTTGTCGCAGGGCGGTCGTCGTAAGCGTTGGTGCGGCGGAGATCGGTCCGACAAAATTCACCATCGCCGATCGCAACGGTGGCAGGTTCGTCTGGCCCCGCATGGCGGCTTCGAGCAGCAGGGCCGCGGTCAGACCGCCATAGGTCGTGCGCCCCTGCATCCAGTTCTCTGGCAGGGGCGCATGGGTTCCCTCGCCATCGGATGTGATGCCGTTCAGAACGTCAGCCAGTGGTACGATGGTCATCCGTCACTCCGTCTCAGCGCACTAGACCAATTAGTCTAGTTCGCGGCGCGGTGCAATGGGCATCAGGTTCACGGGCGGCCGGGACGTCCCGTCAGACCGGCCTTTTGCAAAAATCGCACAAGGTCGGCGCGACCAGGCAGCGACATCCGGGGCGTTCGCAATTTGGTCCGCCCTGCCAAACGATTAAACTCGTGCACGTCGATCACCCGTTCTGCGCAGCCACAGCCCTCGCCGTTGGCGACCTTGGTCAGGTAGAACTTTTGAAAGTTGTTTTCGCGTCGCATCTCTTCTCCTCGCACCTAAGCATAGCCGGCGTTATCGGCGGTTCAAGTCAGCGTCGGATTACGGGTTCACCTGAGCCACGGGCACCGCTATACCGGCGCGGGTTTGATCCGCTGTGAAGGACTGTGCATGGCAAATGTTGTCGTTGTCGGCGCCCAATGGGGTGACGAAGGTAAAGGTAAGATTGTCGACTGGCTGAGCGAACGCGCTGACGTGATCGCCCGGTTTCAGGGGGGACACAACGCCGGCCATACACTCGTCATCGATGGCATGGTTTACAAACTTCACGCGCTGCCGTCCGGCGTGGTGCGCGGGGGAAAACTGAGCGTCATTGGGAACGGCGTCGTGCTCGATCCGTGGCATCTCGTCTCCGAGATCGAGACATTGCGCGGTCAGGGCGTTGAGATCACGCCCGAAACCCTGATGATTGCCGAGAACGCGCCGCTGATCCTGCCGTTTCACGGAGAACTGGACCGGGCGCGGGAGAACCAGAACTCGGTGGCCAAGATCGGCACAACCGGGCGCGGGATTGGCCCGGCATACGAGGACAAGGTTGGTCGGCGCGTTGTGCGGGTCGCTGATCTGGCAGACGACGCTACGCTGGAACTGCGGATCGATCGTGCATTGGTACATCACGATGCACTGCGCAGAGGTTTGGGCCTGCCGCCGGTCGACCGCGAAGAGATTTTGGCCAAGCTGCGCGACGTCGCGCCTGAAATTCTGCAATATGCCGCCCCGGTCTGGAAAGTGATGAACGAGCGTCGCAAAGCCGGCAAACGCATCCTGTTCGAGGGCGCGCAAGGCGCCTTGCTGGACATCGATTTCGGGACCTACCCCTTTGTCACATCCTCAAATGTCATTGCCGGTCAGGCCGCCACGGGCGTGGGGCTTGGTCCTGGTGCCATAGATTTCGTGCTGGGCATTGTGAAAGCCTATACGACCCGCGTGGGTGAGGGGCCATTTCCAACGGAGTTGGACGATGCAGACGGGCAACGTCTGGGAGAGCGCGGTCATGAGTTTGGCACAACGACGGGTCGCAAACGCCGCTGCGGCTGGTTCGATGCGGTTCTGGTGCGTCAAACCTGCGCCACAAGCGGAGTCAGCGGCATTTCCCTCACGAAGCTGGATGTGCTCGACGGATTTGAAACGCTGAAGATCTGTACCGGATACACGCTGGATGGTCAGGAGTTGGACTATCTGCCAACGGCGGCCGATCAGCAGGCACGCTGTATCCCGATTTACGAGGAGATGCCGGGCTGGAAAGAAAGCACCGAAGGCGCGCGCAGTTGGGCCGATTTGCCCGCAAATGCCATCAAATACGTGCGCCGCGTCGAAGAGTTGATCGAATGTCCTGTCGCCCTACTTTCCACCTCGCCGGAGCGTGATGACACGATCCTGGTTCGGGACCCTTTCGCAGACTGACATGACCGACCCTTCAACTAAAAAACCTGGCCTCAGCTACAAGGCCCGCCGCCGGTGGTCACTGGTGGTGCTGATTATCGGATTGCCGCTCTATGTCGTGGCTGCGGTCACGGTGGTGAATTGGCTCGATCGACCATCCTTGGTGGTGGAATTCCTCGTGTATGTCGGCCTGGGGATCGTCTGGGTGCTGCCCTTTCGGTCCATTTTCCGCGGGATTGGGCAGGCAGATCCAGATCAGCAGGAGTGATCAGGAGCGACTGCCAACCGCTTTGAGATGATCGGAGAAGGTGGTTTCCAGAATGTCTCGCGTGCTCGGACCGCGTACGACTTGGTGCATCTCTCCGGCACCGTCGAACAACAAGAGTGTGACGTGCGGAACGCCATACCGCGCGGCGAGTGCGGCACCTTCGGGCGTGTTGATGTTCGCAACCAGATAGGTCAGTTCACCGGTGTCGAATTTTCGCAGCGCCTTGCGGGTCTGTTTTTGCAATGCCAGGCACAGGCTGCACTGCGGGTCGTGGATTTGCACGATGGCAGGGATACCTTTGCCGATGCGTGTCAGATCGTGCTCCGCCATGGTCGCCTGAACAGAAGTAACCCCAAATCCGACGGCACCCAGACCCACTGCCACCAATGCACCGTTGCGCAGCAGGCGCAGCGTGTCCCGTCTACTGGTGCCGGACTTATCTTCCGCGGGCGAAAGCTTCGCGGCGGCTGCTTTTGGGGATTTGGGCTTTGGAGCTTTGCTGCGTTTCTTTTTCATTTGATCCGGACCGCGTTAGGCTTTTCTTTTCAGGCCTAAGCCTGCTTCCGCCCTCGCGCCAGTCACGACAGTTGACAGCGGCGTGATCTATGTCCGGTCAAACAGAAAACGGCGGGCTGTGACCCGCCGTTTCAGTTCGCTTTTGATCCAGATATCAGCCGGCTGCGCGTTCCTGCGGTTTGAAGCCAATCTGGTCGGACGCGGTGAACCGACCGCCGCCGGTCTTTTCGATCTTGCCGTCCCGCAGCAGCTGTCCAAAGGACCGCAAGCCGTCTTCGCGGTTAAAGTCCTGCTTTTCGACCTGGCGCACCTTGGTCATGAGCTGCGGACGAGAGAACTGCTCGTGCCCTTCAACGAAGGACATGTAGGCGGCAGCCGCTTCAAGCAGATCGGGAAGTTCGGTCGCGCCGTTTTCCTCGGCAAAGCTGGCAAACCCACCTTCGGTTTGCGCACCCGCCTCTTCGAAGGCGGTTGCCACGCGGCGCGGACGCACGGGCCCCCGGTTCACTTGTTCCGGGTCGATGTCGACACGCTGTTCTGCCACCAGCTTGAGAGGCGCAGGACGGCTCTCCTGCGGGCGGCGGTGTCCGCCCCCGCCAGCAGCCGGACGACGTGGGCGAACCACGCTCGCCAGATCGCTGCGATAGGCGTCGTCGTTGGTTTCGGCTTCGGGCGCTTCCCCAGTGATCGACTTTTCTGCCTGTGTCGCCGCGACGGCGGCGCGCAGGTGGTTGTAAGCTTCCCGACGCAATGAGTTTTCAGGCTCGTCCATCTTGCTGTCAGCCTCGGCCATCAGGCGCGAAACGTTGTCGGCATCGTCATCGGCCGTGCCGCTCAGGTCGGCGCGGGCGACCTCGACGGCTTCCGCTTCCTCAGCTTCGGCGACAGTGTCGTCCTCCATGGCCGATTCTTCTTCGGCGACCATGTCGTCTTGAAGACTTGCGTCGGCAAGATCGCTGTTGATCTCGGCTTCGACCGCAGCCAGCTCACGCATCAGGTCGGCTTCGTCTTCTTCTGAAAGGCTGCCAACAGCCGGCGCGCTCGTTTCGCCAGAGTCCTGCAGCGATGCCTGCGCCACAGCGGCATCGAAGTCAGCGCGTTTGACTTTCAGCACATGCGGGCGTGATGGTTGATCGCTGTCAGCGTCCTCGTCTTCGGACTTGGCTTCGCCCGTCTCGCTCAGAATGTTCTGGAGCGTTTCACCGTCGTCACCCTCGGCCTCGTCCGTGGTCGCAAGGTCGGCGAAGATATCTTCGTCTTCCTCTTCATAGGCGCTCTGCGTGTCCACAGGCTCCGGGGCTTCGTCTTCTGGCACCAGCAGGTAAGGAGCTGTGACGGACCCTTCGGGTTCGGTCGCTTCTTCTTCCGCCTGAACCTGGTCCGCAGCGACCTCGTCATTGTGCGCGTCTTCTTCTTCGATGTCTTCTTCAACTACGTCGGCGGCTTCGGCTGTGTCCTCGGCAGCTTCGATAGTGGTTTCTTCGATAGTGGTTTCCTCGACCTCATCCTGCTGCGAGGAGGCGTCAAAACGGTTCAGAACATCCTCGATCAGGTCATCCTGCGTTTCCGAGGCTGCTGCCTCGGAGGCATCATCCTGCTCCAGCGCGTCAGAGATGTCTTCAGCAGTGCTGGCAATGAAGCCATCCGCATGTTCATCTTCGGTGAATTCGGCATCTGGAACGTCGGCATCCGAACGCGACACCACAGCGCGGATACGCTGCAGCTTGTCTGCAATGCTGTCGGCGGGCACGATTTCCGCTTCGGGCATCTCGGCAACTACAGGTTCGGCCACGGGGTCTTGGGCGGCCCCGGCCGCGACGTCGGCGAGCAGTGGCGCGTCGGTGGCCGGGGCGCCAGTCGCCTCCGGTTCTACGGGTGGCGTGTCCTGTGTCGGCTCTTGCGCGGGTGCAGCGGCAAGTGCTGCCGCCTGTTCACCGGCCCGCAACACAATGCCGGTACCTTCTGTATGCGCCTCGACGCGCCGCGCAATCTCGCGCTGGGCGATCTGAGCCAGCATATCTGCGTCCGGCTGCGGCGGCTCTGCGCCGAAATACCGGTCATCTGCCGCGAGGTCGCGGAAGTATTCTGCAATGGCTGTCATGGTGCCGAAGGAGTCTTCGAATCCTTCGAGCGTGCAGGAAAACGTACCGTAAGATACAGTCAGCACTTTGTTATTCTGGACCATGGGATGCTCGTCCTCTAGATATTTGTGCCAGTCGTTTACCAAGCGCTCAGGGTCAAAAGCGGCCCGAATCTGTGCAACTGAGCGTATCATTTCGTGGCCAGAATGTGATCTGTTTCCAAATCCGGGATTAAAAAGTTATGGCGGGAGAGATTGTTTCGAGCTCCAGTCCAGTCACCTTGGTGGGTGGCGGTCAAGCCAGCGAAAGAGACCTGAAACTCGCTATGACACTGGGTTCTGAGGTGGTTGTGGCAGATGGCGGCGCGGGCCTTGTGCTTCGCTCCGGGGTGATGCCGGTCGCCGTCATCGGCGATTTCGACACAATCAGTGATGGCGATCGCGCCACAATTCCGGCCTATCGTTTGTTTCCAATCAGCGAACAAGACAGCACAGACTTTGACAAGGCGCTGCGCAACATCGCAGCCCCTCTGGTGGTGGCCGTCGGGTTTCTGGGCGCCCGCGTCGATCACCAGCTTGCGGCCTTCAACACCTTGGTGCGGCGGCCAAACCGGGCCTGTATCCTGCTGGGTCAGCGAGAGATCGTTTTTCACGTGCCGCCGCAACTCGACCTGGAGACCCGTAAGAACGACGTGGTTTCATTGTTTCCAATGACGTCCGTCACGGGGCGGTCCGAGGGGCTCGAATGGCCGATTGAAGGATTGAGCTTTTCTCCCAGTCACAGAGTCGGCACCTCTAACTACGCGAAGGGACCTGTGCGGCTCGAAATGGACGGCCCCGGAATGTTGGCTATGGTCCCGCGGCGGTTGCTGGTCCCGACGGCACAGGCGTTGTCTCGTCTGCCCGCGCCTTCGCGGTGGCCCGCTCGCGCAGAACAATAAACAACCCGGCGGCAACCGTGATGCAGATGCCGAGAGCGGCAATGCCGTTCGGCAGATCTCGGAAGATGATCCAGCCGATCAGCGTGGCCATCGGGATTTCAAGGTACTGCATCGGGGCGAGGGTTGCGGCCGGAGCAAACCGCAATGACCATGTCATCAACAGATGCGCGCCGGTGCCCAGCACACCAATGGTCAACAGCAACATCAGATCGGTAGAGTCGGGCATGATCAGCAGCAAAGGCTCGATCCCAAAGGCGTTCCCGATCAGAACTGCTGGCAGCAGAATGGCCACTGCGAAAACGCCGCTGACGGCCTGCAGGCCAATCGGATCGGTCTCTTTTGCGATCTGGCGGGTGGTCAGGACAAAGAACGCAAAGGTGACGGCCACAACCAGCGGCCACATGGCACGCCAACCGACCTCTACAAAGCTGGGCTGAATCACCAACAGCGTGCCGGCAAATCCGACAACGCAGGCCAGCATGCGCGGCAGTCCGATCTCTTCATCCAACACGAATTTGCCGAGCACCAGCATGATGAAGGGCATCACGAATGCGATCGCCACTGCGTCGGCCAGCGAGAGATACTTCAAAGCGGTAAACATCGCACCGATCCCGACGATGTGCAGGATGGTCCGTTGGATGGTCAGACGCAGCACGCGGCCGCGCATCCGCCACACGCGTCGCGTCAGGATTACCAGTGGGATGAGCAGGATCGCCTGAATGCCAAACCGGAACAGCAAAAGTTCCCCAAGCGGCACGGTACCGCCGAGGATTTTGGCAATGGCGTCCCCGAGAGGGGCAACCACACAAAAGCCGAGCATCAGGACGATGCCGAGCAAAGGCCGATCATGGGACATGGCGGCACGCTAGCAGAGCGCAACCGGGTTGCAAGACGGGATCACGTCCCGTCGAGCCTCAACAGTTCGGTACGTTTACCGCAAGTCCACCCAGCGAGGTTTCCTTGTATTTCTCGCTCATGTCTTCGCCGGTTTGCCGCATGGTCTCGATACAGGCGTCCAGCGGAACCAGGTGATCGCCATCCCCGCGCAGGGCGAGACTGGCCGCAGATACGGCCTTGATGGCACCCAGCCCGTTGCGTTCGATGCAAGGGACCTGCACGAGGCCGCGGATCGGGTCGCAGGTCATGCCCAGATGATGTTCCAGGGCAATCTCCGCCGCATTCTCGATCTGTTCGGGTGTCCCGCCCATCACGGCACACAGCCCGGCCGCCGCCATCGCACTGGCGCTGCCCACTTCGGCCTGGCAACCCGCCTCCGCTCCGCTGATCGAGGCATTGTACTTGACCAGACCTCCGATCGCCGCGGCCGTCAGAAGAAAGTCCTCGACATGGGCGTTCGACGCTCCGGGCACGTGGTCGATAAAGTAGCGCAGGGTCGCGGGCACCACACCGGCAGCCCCGTTTGTGGGTGCCGTCACCACCTGACCACCTGCTGCGTTTTCTTCATTCACGGCCATCGCATACACGCTCATCCAGTCGTTGATCGTGTGCGGTGCCGTCAGGTTCAGTCCGCGTTCTTCCTGAAGGGCATCATGAATACCTTTTGCCCGGCGCCTGACCATCAGCCCGCCTGGCAGGATTCCTTCGGTCTGCAGGCCACGATTTATGCAATCGTTCATCACCTCCCAAATGCGTGCGGTTCCCTTGCTCAACTCGCCCGCGCCGATGCGCGAGATTTCATTGGCCCGCTTCATCGCGGCGATGGATTTGCCAGAGCCGCGCGCCATCTCGAGCATTTCGGCAGCGGAATGAAAGGGGAAGGGCACGGCCGGACCCTCATCGGTCGACTTGCCTGCAGCCAGCTCCGCCTCTGTCAACACAAAGCCGCCCCCTATCGAGTAGTAGGTTTCCTGCAGCATCACGTCTCCCTGCGCGTCGGTGGCCATCAGGATCATTCCATTGGCGTGTCCGGGCAGCGGATGGTCGTAGTCGAAGATCAGATCGGATTCAGGATTGAACCGCAGTCGCCCCAAATCCTCGTGCACGATCTCATGGGTGGATTTGATGTCAGCCAGTGCCGCGGCGGCCTTGTCCGCATCATAGGTGTCGGGCAAGAACCCTGCGAGCCCCAGTATGGTGGCGCGGTCCGTGGCGTGTCCGACCCCTGTGAACGCCAGCGAGCCATGCAGTGAGGCTCGGAGCCCCGACACATGAAAGGGGGATGCCCGTATCAGGTCCAGAAACTGGCCAGCCGCCACCATGGGTCCCATGGTGTGGGACGATGACGGGCCGATGCCGACCTTGAACATTTCGAAGACAGAGAGAAACATTTATGTGGCGGATCCTTCTGGCGGGACGGGAAGGCGCGGCGCAGTGAACGGCGTGTCCCCCAGACCCTCGGCGATTTGTGCGGATCTGGTGGCAGGGCGGGCCTCCACACGCTCAAGCCGCGCGTAGAGATGTGGGGTCTCGTTCGCCGAGAACCAGCCTTTGTCCGCGGCGACGGGATAGAGCGCCATCCAGCGCATCATGCTGGCGAGGTAGTAGTCCAGCACGCTGAGTTCCGGGAACTGGGTTTCCAGCCGCTCATTCAGGATGCGCAAATGGGTCTGCAGGCGCGCGCTGATCGTTGACCGGAGCGCATTCTGGTTCGTCTGATCTGCGCCAACATACTTGTCGGAGTAAAAGAGAGCCCGCAGATCGGCGTGCAGCGTATTGGACAGAAAGAAGAGCCAGGTCAGAAACGCGCCGCGGCGCGGAGACGTCACTGGTTCCACCAGGGCACCGTGCCTGTCGCCGAGTAAAAGCAGGATTGCCGCGGTTTCAAAGACCGGTCCGTCGCGGGTTTCCAGGACCGGTATCAGGCCATTGGGGTTGAGTGCCAGATAGGCCGGGGAGCGCTGCTCCTGGCTCGCGCGATTCACAAGGATCGTGTCATAGGGCTGCCCCAACTCCTCCAGCACAAGGCGTACGGGCAGAGAAGCGTTGTCCGGGGCGTATTGCAGCACATAGGTCATGAGCCGTCAGGTATCGCAATGGTCTGACCATGCCGCGATCAAAAGCGACCTGTTGCGGGCGTTTGCGGAATTTCTCCCGCATATTCTGATGTTGCGGCCAATTCAGGCTTTGAGCTGTCTCGCCTAGTTGCCCGGATCGCGACGATCAGGAGGAGCCCCTTCATTTCGCCCCTCGCAACCGGAGAGCAAGCCGCATATAACCCCCCCGATACAACTGGAGTGCCGCCATGACCGGGGAACTGTCGCCCATCGACAAAGCCAAGTTTGTTGCCGCCAAGCGCGCAGCCGACTTTGTCGAAGACGGTATGCGGGTCGGGCTGGGCACAGGCAGTACAGCGGCCTGGCTGGTCCGGTGCCTCGGTGAAATGGTGCGTGAGGATGGACTCAAGATCAAAGGCGTGCCGACGTCGTCGCGCACCGCAGAGCTGGCACGGGAAGTTGGCGTCGATGTGATTTCGCTCGACGAAGCGAAATGGCTCGATCTGACCATCGACGGCGCGGATGAATTCGATGGGGATCTGAACCTCATCAAAGGGGGCGGCGGCGCTCTGCTGCAGGAAAAGATCGTCGCAACGGCGTCGGACCAGATGGTTGTCATCGCCGATATAGGCAAAGAGGTCGAAACGCTCGGCGCCTTTCCGCTGCCCGTCGAAGTGATCCCCTTCGGCTGGCAGACCACACAAGCCCTGGTGGAAGAAACCCTGATCTCGATGGATGTGCTGGGCCGGACGGCGACTCTCCGTATGAACGGAGACGCGCCGTTCGTTACCGACGAGGGCAATCACATCCTCGACTTGCATCTCAATCGGATCGGAAACCCACGCCAACTCTCGATGGTTTTGAATCAAATGCCTGGGGTCGTTGAAAACGGGCTGTTCATCGATATCTGTGACACGGTGGTCATTGGATATGGCGATGGCAGGGTCGAGCTGCGCGATATCAATGAAGGCACCGTGGAATACGACCGGCTCGATTTCGTCGAGAGCGACAATCTGTTTACCGACCTGGCCGACTGAAGGAACACCCAATGAGCTTTGATTATGATCTGTTCGTCATCGGTGGCGGATCGGGCGGCGTGCGGGCTGCACGTGTTGCCGCCGGTGAAACCGGTGCCAAGGTCGCGCTGGCGGAGATGGATCGCTACGGCGGCACTTGTGTGATCCGGGGCTGTGTGCCCAAGAAGCTGATGGTTTTCGCGAGCGAATACCACGAAGTGGTCGGTCAGGCGCGATCCTTTGGATGGGACCTGAAAGAAGGGCCGTTTGACTGGGCCCGCTTCCGGGATCGTTTGAATGGAGAGTTGGATCGTCTCGAAGATGTCTATCGCACCCTGCTGAAGAATTCGGGTGTCGACAGTTTTGACGCCCGCGCGACGCTCACCGACGCTCACACCGTCGCGCTATCGACTGGCGAAACCTTCACGGCCAAACACATTCTCGTGGCCACCGGAGGCCATCCGTCGCGTCCGCAGCTTGTGAACGCACATCTTGGTCTGGTCTCGGACGATATCTTTCACCTGCCCGAGCTGCCCAAATCCATCTTGATTGTGGGTGGGGGGTACATCGCATGCGAGTTCGCGTGCATTCTACACGGCCTTGGGGTCGAAGTGACGCAGTATTACCGCGGCGCGCAGATCCTGCGGGGCTTTGATGAAGAGGCGCGGGGCCTTGTTGCTGAAAGCATGCGCGAACGGGGCATCAAGCTGCACGTGGGAACAAACATCCTGGAAATGGCGCCGGCAGAGGAAGCCCATCTGGTTGGTGGCACGGCATCAGACGCGGCGATGGGCGCATCTGTACAGGAGATGCCGTCTCAGACCGGCAATGCGTCCACATCCGGACCGATTTGGGTGAAGGCCACAAACGGATCGACGGAAGTGTTCGACAAGGTGATGTTCGCCACCGGGCGGGAACCGAACACCGCCGAGATGGGACTTGAAGAGATCGGTGTGCGTCTGGGACGTCGCGGTGAAGTTCAGGTGGATGAATACAGCCAGTCCGCCGTGCCGTCGGTTTATGCCATTGGTGACGTGACCGACCGTGTGAATCTGACACCTGTCGCGATCCGTGAAGGAATGGCATTTGTCGAGACCGTCTTCAAAGGCAACCCGACGCCGGTCGATCATGATCTGATCCCTTCGGCAATCTTCACGCAGCCCGAGATGGGCACGATTGGCCTGAGCGAAGAAGATGCGCGCGAACAGGAGCCGATTGAGGTATACTGCACCAGCTTCAGACCGATGCAGACCGCTTTTGCCGGCCAGACGGATCGCGTTCTGATGAAACTGGTGGTCAGCAAGGCAAACCGGAAGATCCTGGGGTGCCACATCGTCGCTCCGTCCGCGGGCGAAATGATTCAGCTGGCGGGAATTGCGATCAAGATGGGTGCGACGAAAGAGGATTTTGACCGGACCGTGGCGGTGCATCCCACGATGTCCGAGGAAATCGTTACAATGAAATCACCGGTGCGAAGCGGTTGATTTTCGGGCTGAAACGCACAGGTTAAGGACACAGCCGCGCAGAGCGGCAACAGAGGGGAACTTAGACAACATGGCAGGCAACAGCGGCGGCCCCTGGGGGGGCGGCGGAGGCTCCGGAGGCGGTGGCAATCGGGGAAACAACGGAAGCGGCGGTGGAGGCGGCGGCGGTCGCAAACCTGACGGCGACGGTCCTCAGATTCCCGAAATCGACGAGCTGATGAAAAAGGGTCAGGAGCAGTTGCGTGTGCTCATGGGCGGTCGTGGCGGCAGTGGCGGCGGACAAAACGGCGCCGGCGGCGGCGGTCGCGGCCCGATCTTCACGCGCGGAACAGTGGTCATCGGGGCTTTGGCCGCTCTGATCCTGTGGGGGCTGGCCAGCTTCTACACCGTCCGGCCAGAAGAGCAGTCCGTTGAGCTGTTTCTGGGCGAGTTCTCTGGGATCGGAAATCCGGGTCTGAACTTTGCGCCCTGGCCTGTTGTCACAGCCGAGGTGATCCCGGTGACCAGCGAACGGACCGAGGACATCGGTGTCGGGGCACGAGGCAGCGACGCGGGCCTGATGCTGACGGGTGACGAAAACATCGTCGACATCGACTTCCAGGTGGTCTGGAACATCAACGATCCCGCTCAATTCCTGTTCAACCTGCGCGACGCGCGCGCGACGATCCGGGCGGTGTCAGAATCGGCGATGCGCGAAATCATCGCTCAGTCGGAGCTTGCGCCGATCCTGAACCGGGACCGGGGCATCATCGCGAGCCGGTTGCAGGACCTGATTCAGTCGACGCTGGATGCGTATGGCAGTGGCGTGAACATCATTCGTGTGAACTTTGACAAGGCCGACCCGCCGGAGCCCGTGATCGCGGCGTTCCGTGACGTGCAAGCGGCGGAGCAAGAACGCGACCGGCTTCAGAACGTGGCTGATGCCTATGCCAACCAGGTGCTCGCGGCAGCGCGTGGTGAAGCGGCGCAGTTGCTGGAGGAGGCCGAAGGCTATCGCGCCCGCGTGGTCAACGAAGCCACCGGTGAAGCGAGCCGCTTCAATGCGGTTCTCGAGGAATACGCCAAAGCGCCGGATGTGACCCGCAAGCGACTTTATCTGGAGACAATGGAAAGAGTGTTGGGGCGCGTAGACAAGATCATTCTGGATGAAAACGGCGGATCCAGCCAGGGTGTCGTGCCTTATTTGCCGCTTAACGAATTGCGCCGAGCACCAGCCGGAGGGTCGAACTGATGCGTAAATCCGCTTTTCTGATCCCGGTACTGGTGATCCTCATCGCAGGTGCCTTGTCGTCCATCTTCATCGTTGACGAACGCGAAAAGGCGCTGGTTCTGCAGTTTGGTCGTGTTGTTGCAGTCAAGGAAGAGCCGGGGCTGGCCTTCAAAATTCCTTTGATCCAGGAAGTGGTGCGCTACGACGACCGCATCCTGAGCCGGGATATCGATCCACTCGAGATCACACCGCTGGATGACCGGCGTCTCGTTGTCGATGCCTTTGCGCGATACCGGATCATAGATGTCGAGCAGTTCCGGCAAGCCGTTGGTGTCGGCGGGATCGCCACGGCGGAAAACCGGCTCGATTCCATTTTGCGTGCAGAAACGCGGGAGGTCCTGGGTTCGGTCAGCTCAAATGACATCCTGTCTTCTGACCGAGCCGCCCTGATGCTCCGAATCCGCAATGGCGCGATCAGTGAGGCCGGCGGGCTAGGGATCGAGATCATCGACGTGCGTCTGAAACGGACCGACCTGCCGGCGGAAAACCTGGACGCGACGTTTGAGCGGATGCGCGCCGAACGTGAACGGGAGGCGACCGACGAACGTGCCCGCGGTAACGAAGCCGCGCAACGCGTGCGCGCGCAGGCTGATCGGACGGTGGTCGAACTTGTTTCCGAAGCGCAGCGGGAAGCCGAAATCATCCGTGGTGAATCGGATGCCCGGCGCAACGCGATCTTTGCCGACGCATTCGGACGCGATCCGGAATTCTTTGAGTTCTATCGCTCGCTGACAGCCTATGAGCGCGCCTTGCAGGAAGGCAACTCGTCGATGGTACTGTCCCCGGACTCTGAGTTCTTCAACTATCTCAAGTCCGCCGAGGGTTCGGGCCTGAGTGGAGCACCGGTTGCGCCGGCGCCGGAAGCTCAAAGCCAGTTGCAGCAAGGAGCGACCGATTGATCGCGGTCACCCTACTGGCTCTCGGGTTGGTATTGATTGTGGAGGGGCTGGCCTGGGTGCTGGCCCCTTCGCTCATTGAACGTCTGCTTGAAACACTGAGGGCAATGCCTATCTCCGTTCGGCGGCAGGTCGGAGCACTCGCCATAGTGTCCGGATTGATCCTTCTTTGGATTGCCTCACGCATGGGGCTCGCTCTTGGGAGCGTTACCGGGCTGTGATAAACGGTAACGCGCAAGTGACACAAAGCGACGGTGACACATCTTTCCTGTTGTCCGCGCGCAACGCTAAATGCACCATGACCGCAAACAGTGGTCCGAAAAATCGAACCGCTTGAGAACAGCTTTCCAAGGAGAATGAGGATGCAGCCTCAGCCCATGACCCTTTTCCGCCAGTACGATCAGGCCGTGCCGTTGCGCGCGCTCTGGATCGCGATACTGGCTTTTGCCCTGATGTTGATACAGGCGATCAGCGCACAGGCCAGACCCGAAAGTCTGGCGCCTCTGGCGGAGCAGATCAGCCCGTCTGTGGTCAACATCACGACCTCGACTGTTGTCGAAGGTCGTACCAACCCGCAAGGGATCGTACCGGAAGGATCACCGTTTGAGGATTTCTTCCGCGAGTTTCAGGACCGGAACGACAATGACAACGGCACACCGCGCCCGCGCCGCTCATCGGCATTGGGATCGGGTTTTGTGATTTCCGAGGACGGGTATGTTGTGACCAACAACCACGTCATCGATGGCGCGGATGAGATCCTCGTCGAGTTCTTCCCCGGCGACGGTCAACCGGTGGAACGCCTTCCGGCGACCGTGGTTGGAACCGACCCGAACACCGATATCGCGCTCTTGAAAGTTGAGGCCGAGGCACCTCTGAAATTCGTGAAGTTCGGCGATAGCGACACTGCACGTGTCGGCGACTGGGTGGTCGCGATGGGCAACCCATTGGGGCAGGGGTTCTCTGTCTCTGCCGGCATCGTATCTGCCCGTAACCGTGCGCTCTCGGGCAGCTATGACGATTACATCCAGACGGACGCTGCCATCAACCGCGGCAACTCGGGTGGCCCGCTCTTCAACATGGATGGCGAAGTTGTAGGCGTGAACACCGCGATCCTGTCGCCCAATGGCGGGTCCATCGGCATCGGGTTCTCGATGGCCTCTAATGTGGTTACCCGTGTCGTCGACCAGCTCCGCGAGTTCGGCGAGACCCGTCGCGGCTGGCTGGGTGTGCGCATTCAGGATGTGACCGAGGACGTGGCCGAAGCGATTGGTCTGGAGAACGCCAAAGGCGCGCTTATCACCGATGTGCCGGAGGGACCGGCCAAGGAAGCGGGCCTGCTGGCGGGTGATGTGATCCTGACCTTTGATGGTGTGGACGTGGATGACACGCGCGGTCTGGTGCGTCAGGTCGGCAACACAGCAGTTGGCAAAGCCGTCCGTGTTGTGGTGTTCCGCGATGGCGGTACGCAGACCATCATGGTCACGCTGGGTCGCCGCGAAGAGGCGGAGCGTGCAATGCCAGCTGCCATGGAGAACCCGGATGAGCCGGAGGAATCCACGCAGAAGGACGTCCTGGGCCTGACCCTCAGCGTCCTCACCGACGAGATGCGCAGCCAGATGAACCTGCCCGATGACATGGATGGTCTGGTGGTTGTCAGCGTTGACGAAACCTCCGAAGCCTATGAAAAGGGTCTTCGTGCCGGGGATCTCATCACCGAGGCCGGGCAACAGAAGGTCACCACCCTGGCGGGCCTCGATGATCGGATCGAAGAAGCCAAGGAGGCCGGTCGCAAGTCCTTGCTGCTGCTGGTCCGCCGCAACGGAGAGCCGCGTTTCGTGGCGCTGAACCTCGAAGAGTGACGGCGACGCACTGAACAAAGAAAATGAAAGGGCGCCCAGAGGCGCCCTTTTTTCTGTGTTGAAAAGTTCAACTTAAAAGACTTTCCTCACATCCGTCTGGTCACTCACATGACACGCCACGTAATCTCGTGGTTGGCGTCACCCTGACAAATGCTCTGGAGAAATCAGAACCGGTTACTACAGGCGTCGACTTTGCTTTGCGTCACCCGAAACTCCCGGCTCGTATCCACAATCCAGCTCATCACGGCACCCACCAGGGAAGAGGGTTTAAGAGGTGTTGAGATCAGTGGCTGTGAATTCTTGGTCTCTGCGGCGGTCATCGTCTTGATCCTTGGGCTTTCGCGTTTGCGTTGCGATGTACCCAAAGTGCCGTAACGTCGTGAAATGGTCTGTGAACCAGATCACACAAGGGCCGCCAAAGCGAAACAAACAGCGCGTGATCTGCGTAAGCTGTTACGTTCTATAGAGAATTTTTTGCGAGTTTTGGGGGCTGCGCGATGCCCACGCTAGTCCTGATCCAATGCCGCGAGCGATTCAAGAGCGTCGAGATCACAAATTTTCAGACCGCTGCGGCTGGAATCGATGATGCCAAGCCGTTTCCAGGTGGACAGCGTCTTTGAGACCGCCTCGCGCGTGGCGCCGACGAACCCGGCCAGATCGGTTTGAGACAGTTTCAGGGGTTTGGGGTCCGTTCCCGCATCCTCCGAAAGGTGTAGAATCTTGCGCGCCAGCCGTGTGGGCATGGGCAGGAAAACCTGCTCCCGCAGTTGCAAATGCATCCAGCGCATACGCCGTCCGGCAAGCTGAATCAGATCAATCGCCAACTCGGGGGTGCGCCGCACCTCCCTCAGGATGTCTGCGTTTCGGATGCGCAACAGAACACTGGGCTCAACCGCCGTGACGGATGCGGTCCGCACACCCGGATCGAAGAGAGCGATCTCGCCGAACAATTCGCCGGTGCGCATCACATCCAGCGCCAGTTTGCGCCCATCGCTGGATAGCACGCTGACCTCCATCGCCCCTTCCAGAATCGCGTAGAGCGCTTCCCCTTCGTCGCCCTCGTCAAAGAGAGTGTCGCCAACGTCGAGGCGAACTTCTTTGGCCAGATCGCCAAGAACATCTTTGAGTTTGGTGGAGGCAGCAGACAAAAATCCGGTCTCGGGCAAAGTGTCGGTCGACATGTGAACGGTCCTGAGTGAGCACTCAGTTTAGCACACACGCGGCCACTGGCAATCTTGATCAGGACTCTGTCGTCGACGCGTCAGGGTCAGGTCGGGGCACGGCAACCAGACCCAGCGCCTGGGCCGCATCCAGAGACAATTGGTTCGACGCCAACCCGCGTTGCTTCTGGTACTTCCTGATGGCATTTCGTGTGGCGGCATCCAGTTCGCCGGTGACCGGACCACGATAGAAGTCACGGACCGCGAGCGCGCGCTGCAGGCTGGAAACGAACTCTGCGTCCATCACGTCAGGGCAGGGCGTTTGAAACCAATAATCGCTGCGTTCTTCCACGATCACGTGCTCAGCTTCCAAATGATAGACCGGTAGAGCATCGTCGGTTTCGGAGCCATCTGGCGCGACCAGAACCTGCGAGGTCACCGTTTCAATGACCGCCGGTGTCACATCCTGTCCCCAGCACGTGCCCGGTTCGGCATCCGTCGGAGCGGTCTGTTGGAGGCGGCTGACCTGAGAACCGGACGGATCGCGCCCGGTATCGGCGCAGGACACAAGACTGACCAGCGCCAGTGCGGCGGCGGCGTGCAAATGGAATGTCATGCTCGGGCCTCTTTTGGGCTGCTTGTTGTTGACCGATTCTAACTCATCCCATCGGGTTGGCATAGCCCTCTGAAATCGCGCGACTTGCGACCTTGTGGGCCCTGCATCTGATCGGATCCGGGCAAGGTCGGGTCGCGCAAGGGTTAAACCTTACAAATGGGGTCGCAAAATGGACTGGCGCGGCCTAGATGGCTTGGCTAGACAAGAGCGGGATTACCGAAAGGAAAACGCAAGAGATGGCAAAGATCACCTATATCGAGCATGGCGGGACAGAGCATGTGGTTGATGTGGCCAACGGGCTGACTGTCATGGAGGGCGCACGCGACAACAACATCCCGGGCATCGAAGCTGACTGTGGCGGCGCGTGTGCGTGTTCGACATGCCATGTCTACGTGCATCCGGACTGGGTCGAGAAACTGCCGGCCAAGGATGATATGGAAGAGGACATGCTCGACTTCGCCTATGAGCCCGATCCCAGTCGTTCCCGTCTCACATGCCAGCTCAAAGTGACAGACGCGATGGACGGCTTGGTCGTTCAGATGCCGGAAAAGCAAATCTGAACATGATTGCGGTGCTCTCAAAGATTTGGAAGCGCCGCTTGGCCGGGTTCTTGCTCCTGACAGGAGTGGCCTTGGGTGCCCCTGCCTTTGCGGCGACGCTGGAAATTGTTGAAGCGACGTACTCCGAGCCGACATCGGCCTACCCACATGGTGTGCTGGGCGACGACGAGGAGTGGGAGAGGCTAGAAATCGTGGTGCGGCGCGAGCGCGGGACCGAAGGCGGCCTTTTCCACGGCTATGTCAACGTCACGTACCATATCGATGCTCTTCCAGAGACTGTCTATGAAGACATTGCACCGCGGCTCTGGGATGTGACGGGGGACGGCAAGCCGGAAGTCGTGGTGGTCGAAAGTCATCAGACAAAAGGTGCCCGTCTGCTGATCATCGAACTGCAGGAAGACGGGAACCTGGAGTACCTGACTGCCACGCCCTATATCGGGCAGCGTTTTCGCTGGCTCGCACCAGTGGGTGCCGCTGACTTCGATGGCGACGGGTTCATTGAAATCGCCTTTGTCGATCGCCCGCATCTCGCGAAGGTTCTGAAAGTCTGGCGGTACACGCCTGAGCTCTTCAGCCAGGTGGCTACGCTTCAGGGTGTATCAAATCATCGGATCGGCGAGGATTTCATCACCGGTGGGGTGCGTGACTGCGGAGCGGGTCCCGAAATGGTGATTGTCGATGGCAGCTGGCAGCAGATCTTTGCAGCCCGGCTCAGCCTCACCGCCTTTACGGCCCAACCGATTGCGCCTTTCTCGGGCCCGGCGTCAGTCGAACAGGTGCTGGCATGCGAGTAAGGACGTGGACAGGCCGTGTTGCCATCTGTTTTGCGACGGCGACTTAGTCTTTGGCCAATGCCCGCCAACCGATGTCGTTCCGGAAGTACCCTTCGGGCCAGTCGATCGTTTCGGCCATGGCGTACGCTCGGTCGCGGGCTTCCTGAAGATCGGCCCCGCGCGCCGTGGCATTGAGAACGCGTCCACCGTTGGCCAGAAACTGGCCGTCCTTTCGAACGGTGCCTGCGTGAAAGCACATCTCGAAACTGGTTTCCGGCATGTCTTCCAGACCCTGGATCACCGATCCCTTTTCGTAGCTGCCGGGATAGCCGTCTGCTGACAACACGACGGTCATGGCGTGGTCGTCGCCCCAGTTCACATGCATCTTGTCCAGCCGACCTTCGGCGGTAGCATGCATAAGGTCCATGGCCTGCGCGCCCAGACGCATCATCAGGACCTGACACTCCGGATCGCCAAACCGCACGTTGTATTCGACCAGACGTGGCTTGCCATTCTCGATCATCAGACCGGCATAAAGCACGCCCTGATATGGCATACCGCGCCGGCTCATCTCGGCCATGGTGGGGCGGATGATCTCGTTCAGCGCGCGTTCGGCGATGGCCTCGCTGAGCACTGGGGCCGGCGAATAGGCACCCATGCCGCCGGTGTTTAGACCTGTGTCGCCTTCGCCGATCCGCTTGTGATCCTGCGCGGTGCCGATTGGAAGCACCGTTTCACCGTCGCAGAGCACGAAGAACGAGGCTTCCTCGCCGGCCATGAACTCTTCGATGACCACTTCGGCGCCAGCCCCGCCAAAGGCACCCCCGAACATGTCGTCGATTGCGGCTTCTGCCTCGCTGACGGTTTCGGCAATGATCACGCCCTTTCCTGCAGCGAGCCCGTCCGCTTTGACGACGATGGGTGCGCCCTGCGCACGCACATAGTCCTTGGCGGCGTCGGCGTTGTCGAAATGTCCATAGGCCGCTGTGGGAGCGGAGGCCGCATCGCAGATTTCTTTTGTGAAGGCCTTGGAGGCCTCCAGCCGGGCCGCGGCTGCTGAAGGTCCGAAGACCAGCAGACCGGCCTCCCGCAGCCGGTCTGCCACGCCGGCGGCCAGCGGTGCCTCTGGGCCTACAATGACAAAGTCGATGCTGTTCTCTTCTGCAAAGCTGGCCACTGCGCCACCATCTTCGATGTCGAGCTTTGCACAATCCGCGATCAAGGCGATGCCCGCATTGCCAGGCGCCACGATCAGCTTGTCGCATTTGGGGTTCTGCATGACCGCCCAGGCGAGGCTGTGTTCGCGCCCGCCGCCGCCTAGGATCAAAATATTCATTAACGTGCCTTCCGCTTGGCCTGGTCCGCCTCGCGTTCTAAGCTGGCCAGCGAGGCATCACAAGGCACCGACATGTCCGATCTGATCGACGACCCGCAGCCGGGGCAGAACCTTCCTGAGTATTCGGTCTCCGAAGTGTCGGGCGCGGTCAAACGCACTTTGGAGGACGGCTTTGGACGCATTCGGGTGCGCGGCGAGGTCGGGAGGGTCTTCAAAGCGCGCTCGGGTCACCTTTATTACGACGTCAAGGACGAGCGGAACGTTCTGGCCTGCACCACCTGGAAAGGGCAGGTGGCCAGCCTGTCGGTGGTGCCTGAAGAAGGGCTCGAAGTGGTGGTGACGGGCCGGCTGACCGCGTATGGCGCCCAGTCGAAATACAATCTCAACGTCGATGAAGTGGCTGTAGCCGGTCAGGGCGCTTTGATGGCGTTGCTGGAGAAGCGCAAAAAAGCGCTGGAGAAAGAGGGCCTATTCGACGCATCCCGCAAGAAACCTTTGCCATTCCTGCCCGAGATCATTGGCGTTGTGACATCTCCATCCGGTGCGGTGATCCGGGACATCCTGCATCGCTTGCGGGATCGTTTTCCGCGCAAAGTTCTGATCTGGCCGGTGGCGGTTCAGGGTGCCGCCTGCGCGCCTGAGGTGGCACGCGCCATCGAAGGGTTCAACGCTCTGACGCCCGGTGGGGCGCTGCCGCGCCCCGATCTGCTGATCGTCGCGCGCGGTGGCGGTTCCGTTGAGGATCTTTGGGGTTTCAACGAAGAAGTGGTGGCGCGCGCCGCCGCGGCGTCAGAAATTCCTCTGATTTCGGCGGTGGGGCACGAGACCGACACCACGCTGATCGACTTTGTCTCCGACAAGCGTGCGCCAACACCGACGGCGGCGGCTGAACTCGCAGTGCCCGTCCGGCTCGAACTTTTGTCGTGGGTGGATGCGCAAGGCGCCCGCCTGACGCGCGGGGTGACGCAGGCCCTGGGTCAACGCCGGCAACGGGTGACTGATCTGGCGCGCGCCTTGCCGCGTCGTGAAACACTCTTGGAAACTGCGCGGCAGCGCCTCGATCGCATCACGGAACGGCTGGATGCGTCCCAACACCGGATCATCGACAGGCGTCGTGCTGCGCTGATCAATGCCGGGGCTGGTTTGCGTCCGCAGGCCCTCCAGTCCCTTTTGAAAGGTCGGCGGGATCAACTCAGCCGCGTTGCAGATCGTTTGGAGCCAGCGCTCAGGCGCGGCACCAGCCTGCGCCGAAAAGAACTGGACCAGTTTGCGGTGCGGCTAACGCCCGCGCCCCTTACCCGGCAAATCAAACGCCATCAGGAAAACTTGGCAGCCACATCGCATCAGTTTGCGCAGACCGCGCGGGGGCAGGTCGAGCGCTGGGCGCGGGATCTGGAGGCGTTGGACAGGTTGCGTGAAACGCTGAGTTACAAGGCCACACTGGCGCGTGGCTACGCGGTGGTCAGGGCCGAGGGCAAAGTTCTGACAACTCGCAGTGCGGCGGCGGGACATGCCACGCTCGAAATCGAATTCACCGATGGGCGTTTGACCACCGGCGGCACCACCGGGCGTCGCGCGCGGTCGAAACCGGAAACACCACCTGAGCAGGGCAGTTTGCTCTGAGCGCGCGCCGGAGTTGCATCAAAATCTATAGAGCGCGTCGCCTTGCTGCGCGTCAGACCCCGACATCAGGGCCATAGCAGAGCATTTCTTCACCGAGGTCCTCTGCCTCATAAAGCTCGGTGGCCTCCGGATCGTTCTCGAATTGCGCAATCAGTCCGTTTGTGCCCTGCCGAAAGGTCCAGCATTGAGGGTCGTACCGGTCCTCGTAGACGAAACAGATTTGCCCATTGTCCTCGTACCAGATCCCGTCGCGGCAGTTGCCATCGAGAAAGGACCAGATCACCCTGCGTCCCTCGAGATATCGTTCGACGCCATAGGCACGTCCGTCTGACCCGTAAAACAGCGTTTTGCCACGGGTATAGGTGTCGAATTGCTCGGCTGTGAGTGGCGGCTCAGCCAGCGCCGGTGCGGCCAGCAGGCACAGAAGAATCGAGGCTATCGGTTTCATGGTCGGAGATTGCCAGATCGGCCTGCAAGGCGCCACCTGAGAGAGCGGGACTCCACCGATCGACGCGACGATCCATGATGCGGCGCCACAACGGTGGGACAAGTGCAATGGCCCCCATCACGGGCAGGGAGCGGGGCAACATGGGGATACCGCGTTCCAGCCGGAGGTCTGGAAAAGCGCGGGACGGGTGGGCGTGATGATCGGAGTGGCGCGGCGCGTTCAGCATCATCGCCCCCGAAAACCATGGCGCGGCGTTCCAGGAATGGCGTGGACCGACGGGCTCGGCCCGGCCATCCGGCCGCAAAACGCGCCGCAGCCCGTAGTGTTGGACATAGTCGGACAGGATCAACTGCATCTGAGCATAGACCGCCAATGCCGTCCAAAGGCCGACGCCCAGCAAGCCTCCGACAAGCCATGCGACGGCAAGCGCCCCCGCGGCGCCCAAAACGTAGATCACATAGGGGTGGATCAATCCGTTCGCGGCTGGGCGTCGACGGGACCGCCGTTCGGTCTCTGCCGCCCGCCCGGCGCGCCAAGAGCCGATCCAGGCGCGCGGCCAGAACCGCCAGAAGCTCTCGCCCTTGCGGGCCGAATTGGGATCGCGGTCTGTCGCGACGTGCACGTGATGGACCAGCGGGTGCGCCGAGGCGTGATGCCCGAACAGCAACATGCAGTAGATCGTCACCCCCAGTCGCCGGGGCCAGCGCGCACCGTGGTGGATCAACTCGTGGGCGTTGGAATTCGCAACCTGCCCATAGTAGAGCCCCGCAGCGATCAGGGTGACGACCACACCCCCAAGGCTGAGCCAGCCCCCGGACGCCATGGCCCAGACAAGCACCGGAAGCAATCCCACCTGCAAGATACCCAACGCGATATTGATCCGGAGCGCTGTGCCTTCAAGGCCTGACCCTGTGCGCAAGGTGACCTTGGTCCAGCGGTCGGCCATCCAGACAAACACCGTGATCCAGATCAGCGCGGCAACGGGCCATACACCACCAAACAGCGCAGCCAACAGCAGCAGAACTGCGGGGCTGAAACTGGCCAGCAGAAACCATGTCAGTGTGGCTCGGACATCAGTCATGACACCTCTCACCATCGGTTTTTGACTTAAGCGTGTCAAATACGCGTCATCCTGTGGCCCATTGGAAAACGGGGGGCGCGCAAAGCCGCTGCGGCATGTCGTTTTTGACGACCACAACCAGCGTATGCCGCGCTAGAAGAGGCCCGTAGAACGGAAGGGTCCGCGTATGACATTGGCTGAGCGCAAAGGCGTCTGGAAATCGGGCAAAGGCAAAGGCCGGCACACCCCCAAGGGGCGGCAGCTGGATGATGATGCTCTGGCCGACGTTCAGACCTTGCTGGAGGGACAGCCGCGCCGGCGCGATCTGCTGATCGAGTTTCTGCACCTCATTCAGGACCGCTACGGTCATCTCTCGGCGGCCCATCTGCGGGCCTTGGCCGAAGAGATGCGCCTGTCCATGGCTGAAATCTGGGAGGTGGCGACGTTTTATGCCCATTTCGATCCGGTCAAAGAAGGAGAGACGCCACCGCCGGCCCTGACCATTCGGGTCTGTGATTCCCTGTCTTGCGAATTGGCCGGGGCGCAGGCCCTGAAATCGGCGCTGGAAGATGGCCTGGATCCTGCAGAGGTTCGCGTGCTCCGCGCGCCATGTATGGGGCGGTGTGATACAGCGCCAACACTGGAACTCGGGCACAACCACATCGATTTCGCCACCCCTGAGAAGGTGAAAGCCGCCATCGAAGCAAATGCAACCCATCCGCACATTCCGGCTTATGAGACCTTCGCGGACTACACGGCCGAAGGTGGGTACGAAACGCTTCAGGCATTGCGCGACAGCGGTGATTGGGAAGCGGTGCAGGACAGTGTCCTGTCCTCGGGCTTGCGCGGTCTTGGCGGGGCAGGCTTTCCGTCCGGCAAGAAATGGGGCTTTGTCCGGGCCAATCCCGGTCCGCGATACCTGGCCGTGAATGGCGACGAAGGGGAGCCGGGCACGTTCAAGGATCGCTACTACCTCGAACGCACGCCCCACCTTTTTCTCGAAGGCATGCTGATCGCAGCCTGGGCCGTCGAAGCAGAGACTTGTTTCATTTACATGCGTGATGAATACCCCGCCGTCCTGCACATTCTTGCGGCGGAAATCGCGACTTTGGAGCAGGCCGGTGTGGTGGAACCCGGCTATATCGATCTGCGGCGCGGGGCCGGTGCCTATATCTGTGGCGAAGAGTCCGCCATGATTGAGAGCATCGAGGGCAAGCGCGGGATGCCACGGCATCGCCCGCCCTTCGTGGCACAGGTTGGGGTCTTCGGGGCCCCGACACTGGTGCACAATGTCGAAACCTTGCATTGGGTGGCGCGGGTCTGTCGCGAGGGCCCGGAGGTGCTGAACAGCACGGAAAAAAATGGGCGGACCGGGCTGCGGTCGTACTCGGTTTCGGGACGCGTGGCTGCGCCCGGCGTGTACCTTTTGCCCGCTGGCTCAACCATCATGGACATCATCGACGCCGCGGGCGGGATGGCGGACGGGCATCAGTTCAAGGCCTATCAGCCGGGCGGTCCCTCTTCGGGCCTTCTGCCAGCCAGCATGAATGATATCCCGCTCGATTTCGACACGCTGCAACCGCACGACACGTTCATCGGGTCTGCCGCCGTTGTGGTCTTGTCCGATCAGGACCGGGCGCGCGATGCCGCGCTGAACATGCTGCGGTTCTTCGAGGATGAAAGCTGCGGTCAATGCACGCCATGTCGTGTGGGGTGCGAAAAGGCTGTCAAGCTGATGCAGTCGGACCAATGGGATCAACCTCTGCTCGAAGAACTGTGCCAGGCCATGGCCGATGCCTCGATCTGCGGTTTGGGGCAAGCTGCGCCAAACCCGATCCGCCTGACCATCCGGCACTTCGCCGACGAGATCTGACCGCGCAAGACGGAAGCCGTCTGTTCCGACGCCGGCTTCGCAGCAACAAGCCCCTTTTGGTCGGTGCGCTCAGGCCGTGCGCTTTGGAGCCACGCCAAGTCTCTGGATGTTCGGATCCCGAAACAGCACCACCATCAGACCGATGGCGATCGCTGCGCATGCAATGGCCAGATAAAACGGGATGCGCGTGTCGATATGCATCAAGGACCCGCCGATCGCCGTGATAGACCCCGTGCCCAGCGCATAGACTGCGACAGTCAGCCCCATCGCCCAGCCCTGTTCAGCAGGCCCGACGCTGGCAGAGAACAGCGACAGCATCGTTGGATACATAACTGCGAACCCAAGGGTTACCGGAACGATGATGATGTAAGACACGTTGGCGAAGGGGTTCAGAACAAAAGCCACGATCCCAAGGCCCATAACCGCGATGCAAACATAGAGCAGCTTTGTTTTGCTGTAGCGCTGATGCAGGGGCGCGGTCATGACGCCACTGCCGAATGCCATGGCGCCGCCGAACACGACCAGCGCAAGGCTGTTTTTCAGAGTGTCGAACTTGAACTCCAGGAACAGATAGGTGTCGAGAAAAAAGACAAAGGCATTCAGGCTCATCAGCGCAAACAACAAGACCACGCACGTCGGAAAACAGTCGGGAACTCGCGAACGCGCCAAAGATTGGCAAAGACTTCGGTGAGGCCGAAATCGATGGGTTTGCGTTTGAATTCCGGCTCAAAGAAAAATCCCATGATCAGGGCCATATTGATCAGGATGAGGCCGACGGCTGTGTAAAACGGCAGCTCGAGCGAAGCATAACTCCCGAGCAATTCTTTGTCGCTGAGCACACCTGAAATCAACGGCCCGCCAAGCAATCCAAAGGCAGAAGCGGCAACGATGAGCCCAAGGTTTCTGGATTTTTCCTGATCCGTCTTGCTGATGTCGATCAGCGCGGCCTGTGCGATCGGTTGATTGGCGGTCGTAAAACCCGAGATTGCGCGCCCAAGGATCAGCAGCAGCAGGCTCGAAGTGTAAAGCGATATCAGCGTCAGCACGTATCCCAATAGTGCACCCGACAGACAGATCATGATGCCGCGCTTTCTTCCGATGTAATCGGACACCTTGGCGACAAAGGCCGCGCCCAGAAAATAGGATAGAAAGAAAATGGCGATGACCGAGGCGTAGTAGAACTGTCGCGTGGTCGTGCTGGTCTCATGGGGCAGAAACGACTGGGTCGGATCGAGCAGGATCGAATTGAAAATCGGAAGGATCAGCCCATAGCCCATCACGTCGATAACAACGACCAAAAGCAATGACGCGCGGGACAAGTCCATGATCGCACCCAAACAAGTGCAGAAATGCCAGGCAGGATAGGATCAAGGCTCCGATCTGGCAAGATTGGGCCCTTCTTTGGCCGCCTGCTCCTCGCGCGCTTAGGAAGCGTTAGAACCAAAGAGACAATGGTGCAGTTCTCCGCCACGAAACGACGCTCTTTATCGATACTGTCGGTTTGCTCAGAGCGCCGAGGCTTCCATCCCGTTCCAAAGCACATTAGGTCAGGATCAGAAGTGCGGAGGCCATATGGCGTTTTTCAGCAAGCTCAAGGACCGGTTGTTCAAATCCTCGTCGCGACTCGAGCAGGGTCTGGATGCGATTGTCGAAGACGGCGGCACAGAAGAACCCTCAGCGGCAGAGCCGGTCACGGCACCCGAAACACACACCGCCGCGCAGGTCGCCGATCCCGCGGTGGTCGATGACCCTGCGGAGAGCGCCCCGGTCGAGACTGTGATCGAAACGACGGCGGTGCCTGCGCCGGAGCCCGAAGGGTCCCCACCAGCGCAAGCGCCGACGCCGGAACCTGCTGCCCCTGCTCCAGCCCCAGAGGCGAAGAGCCCCGGGCTGCTTGGACGCCTGTTCGGGCGGAGCGAAAGCGGCCCGGTTCTGCGCCGGACTCTGGATGACGATATGCTGGAGCAGTTGGAAGAACTGCTCATCACAGCCGACATGGGAGTGGACACGGCTTTGCGGGTCACGGCCAACATGGCCGAAGGCCGCTTTGGCAAGAAACTCTCGACCCGGGAAATCAAGGAACTGATGGCGTCGGAAATTGCCCGGATCATGGAGCCGGTGGCGCGCCCGTTGCCGCTTTACCCGAAGCGCCCGCAAGTGGTTTTGGTGGTCGGCGTCAACGGGTCGGGAAAGACGACCACGATTGGCAAACTGGCCAGCCAGTTCCGCGCTGCGGGCAAGAAAGTGGTGATTGCGGCGGGCGACACGTTCCGTGCCGCCGCCGTTGAGCAGTTGCAGGTCTGGGGCGAGCGGGCGGGTGTCCCGGTTCTGACCGCCCCCGAAGGTTCCGACCCGGCCAGCCTGGCGTTCGATGCCATGACCAAGGCGCAGGAGGACGGCGCCGATCTTCTGATGATTGACACTGCAGGTCGTTTGCAGAACCGCGCCGACTTGATGGAAGAGCTGGCGAAGATTGTCAGAGTCATCCGAAAGAAAGACGAAAGCGCGCCCCACAACACCTTGTTGGTTCTGGATGCAACCACCGGGCAGAATGCGCTCAATCAAGTGGACGTTTTCCGCAAGATCTCCGATGTGTCTGGCCTGGTGATGACCAAGCTGGACGGGACCGCAAAGGGTGGCGTGCTGGTGGCGCTTGCTGACCGTTTCGGATTGCCAATCCATGCCATTGGCGTCGGCGAGCAGATCGATGACTTGGCGCCTTTTGATCCTGAAGAGTTCGCCGCAGCCCTCACGGGTCTTGAGTCCTGAGCCGGGGAAAAGTCGTACAGTGCCGTCAGAGCTGCGATCGGGGCGGGGCCGGATATGAGTGACTGGGTCGTTTCGCTCGAAGGGACGGCTGCCGGCGACACTGCAGCCCTGATACTCGCGCTCACGGCAGCCTTTTTGCATGCGGTGTTCGGAGCCTTACAAAAAGGACGTCATGATCCGTGGCTGACCCGTGGTGCCATTGATATCTCATTGCTCGTTTTGGCTTTGCCCGTTGCCGTTTTCCTCGTGCCCTGGCCCGAAGGCTGGGGCTGGGTAATCCTGGTGGGGGCGCTGTGCATTCATTTCTTCTACAAGTTGGGCATGGCGCTGGCCTATTCGCGCGGCGCGTTTACGGTGGTTTACCCCGTTGTGCGCGGCGCTGGCCCGCTGTTTACGGTCATCGGGGCGTGGCTGTTGTTCGGCGAAACCTTCAGTGCGGTTCAATGGCTTGGCGTTGCAGTGCTTTTGGCGGGCATTTTCGGCCTGGCGCTCTACAATCTGCGCACGATTGACGTTGGCCGCGAAACGCTGGTACCGGCGTTGTGGCTCGCGTTGGGCACCGGCGCGCTTGTGGCGCTCTACACGACCTATGATGCGTTCGGCATTCGATACACGCCCGATCCCTTCACCTTTCTGGCGTGGTTCTTTGTCATCACCTCGCTCGATTTTCCGCTGATCGCGTGGGTGCGATATCGCAGGATGGACGTGCGACCTGAGCTTTTGCCGCTTTTGGGGCGGGGGGTCATCGGAGCGGTGGTGGCTTTCGGCAGTTTTGGCTCCATCATGCTGGCCACGCGCCTCGACCAGGTTGGCGAAGCGGCTGTCTTGCGCGAAACCTCCACCATTTTTGCCGCTTTGATCGGCTGGTTGGTGTTGAAAGAGACCGTCGGCCCACGGCGCATTGCGCTTATGGCATTGATCGCGGCGGGTGCCGTGATAGTTGAAGCGGGCGGATAAGGAGCAGGCATGGCAAACGAACGACCCATCAATCCAATCCTGAAGCAGGTTCTGGAGCTTGGACCACCGGTGGTCTTTTTTCTGATCTACTTGCGGATCCGGGACGAGGTTTATGTCTATGGCGGGACGGAATACTCCGGGTTCATCGTCGCAACGCTGATCTTTGTTCCGATCCTGTTGATCGCGATGGCCGCCCTTTGGATCCTCACGCACAAGCTGAGCCGGATGCAGATCTTCACCGCGTTCATGGTGCTCTTTTTTGGTGCGCTGACCGCGTGGTTCAATGACGAGCGGTTTTTCAAGATGAAGACCTCTATCGTCTACGGTTTCTTTGCTTTGATCCTCGGCATCGGGTTGGCGCGCGGGCGATCCTATCTGGCATGGATCATGGCCGAAATGATGCCAATGAAAGACGAAGGATGGATGATCCTGACCCGCCGGCTGTGCCTGGCCTTTGCGGTACTGGCGGTGGCCAACGAAGTGATCTGGCGCACCATGTCCACGGATCTTTGGGTCAAGATCGAAACCTTTGGGTTCCCGCTGGCCCTGTTTGCTTTTCTGTGGTGGCAAATCGTGGCTTTGCAGCCCTACCTGATTGATCAGGATGGGGACGAGGCGACCTGACTCCCTTTTGCCCTCCGCGCATTTGAACCTGTGACAATCGACGCACAGCGCTGACAATTCCCAATCGCCAGCATCTCAATTGATTGCGGACGAGCCCCAAGTCGCGACAAAACAAGAAAAAAGCGGCGCAAGGCGCATCGAGCAGGTGACATACAGACTTCAGGTGCTGGAGCAATTCAGGCGGATTCGCGCCGAAGGGCTCCACGGTGTAAACAACAACCTGCTTCCCGGATTCCGGCGCGGGGTCGACGTCTATGGCGAGATCGCCAAACGAAAGCTGGTCAAAGCCTGCCGCCTTTACAGCCGCGCCCACGGACATGCGCCGAACCTGATCGACCCCTGTACGTTCACCGAAAAACAGGTGCTCTTTAAGTTCTTTGGTCTGGTGCCGGACCTGACCCCATCCGACAAACTCCGAAGTGCGTCTTATCTGCCAGTATCACATCGTCACCTGATCGAAGTGCCGCGTCGGATTTGGGTCTCCGAAGACCCCGCATTGCCAGCAAATGACGCGATCCCGGCCGGCAGCTATTTTCTCAAAAGCAATCACGGCAGCGGTACAAACCTGCCGGTGCGTTTTCCGCTGGATCAAGCGGATCGCGATAGACTCTCCCCCGTTGCGCAAAACTGGCTGACGCGGTCCCACGGACAGCCCAAAGGGGTCTGGTGGTACGACCAGATGGTCCGCAACATCTATCTGGAGGAAGACCTGCGGATGCACAACGGCGATGCGCCGGATTGGAAGTTCTTTGTCTGCAATGGGCGTGTTGTCTTGTTTCAAGTCGATGTGGGACGCTTCAGCGAACACCTGCAATCCATCTATGACCGGCAAGGAAATCCGATTGCTGACGAGCTTTATCACCGGAGCGGACCTCCGGTGGAGATGCCTTCATTCCTTGACGACATGGTGCGGGCGGCCGAGGCAATCGGGCGCAGCTTTGATTTCATCCGCGTCGACATGTTCGTCCACAACAACCGGCCTTACCTGGGTGAGATCGGTCTCGTGCCGAATGGTGCAGCACTGCGCATTCGGTCCGAGCGACTGGACCGATTGCTATCCGACGCGTGGACACCACCTTGGTTTGGCTGGGTCGATGCGACCTATAGCACCGGCCACTATGCGCGCGTCTCCCCGGTGCCATGGGATTCGCTGTCCGGGGCCGCTGCCTGACCAGCGCTGTGGTGTTAGTCGACGTCGTCGCTATCCGACGGGGCAGGCGCGGGAAGGATGAAATCATTCATCTCGGTGACCAGCCCGGCATATCTGATCTGAAAGCGGATCACTGCGCGGTAGTCTGGGCCGAGCTGGTCCAGAACAACCTCACGCAGGGATTTGTCGCCCAAAGTTTGTGGCAGGTTTTGCGCAACTGGTTTGTCGCTGTAGATGGCGGCAATGGGAAGATCGACGATCACCCACAGATCCGCGCGCCGCAGACGACGCTTGACGTCCACGCGCACAATTTCGACCGAGGCTGATTTGGCCCAATCCACCACGGCGCTGGCGATCCGGGCCTCACTGCGGCTTTCGGTGAACCGATTGACCGTTTCGTTCACCAGGTGAAGTCCCATCAGAGCAAGCGCGACAAGTGTCAGGGCAACGCTCGCCCGGAACCCCAAGCGCCTGCGCGGCTTGCGCTTGATGGTCAGACCCGTGGCAGAAACCAGGTAGACCGCGCAGGCCGCCGCGATGATTGACGCCAGATTGGTCATGAAGAGCAGCGACGCTTCCATGGCGCGTTCTGTCTCAGAGAAATAGAGCAGTATGCCGGCGGCTGACAGGGGCGGGACCAGCGCCACGCCGATTGCGGCGCCGGGCAAAAGGCTGAATTCCTGTTTCTGAATCTGCACATACGCGCCGGCTGCACCGGCCGCGAGCGCTACGATCAGCTCCTCTATGCCGGGATCTGTACGCGCCAGCACCTCACTTGGAATGGAAATGCCCCGCGGGACGTTGGCCACATTGACCATGACCCATGCCAAGAGGATGCATATGACGGCCGCCAATAGCACGATGATCAGAAGCTTTAGTCCGCGACGCACCCACCCCATCACGATCGCGGCGGCGATCCCCAGAATGGGTGTCATCAGCGGTGCAATCAGCATCGCGGCGATCACAACCGCCGACGAGTTCCGGAGCAATCCCATGGTCGCAATGACGACTGAAAGGGTCAGGAGAGCCACAAAACGGCGCCAGTAAGCGGGCGCATCGCGCCCCTCAAACAGGAGCAGGTTCTTGGTGGTACTGAATTTCCGAACGGTCAAAGACGGGGTCCTGCAACTGACAATGGCGCGGCGCCGGCACGCGCTTTGCCCCATTTCGTTGCATAAAACACCTTTGATTTCGAGTTTGTCCAGAATCGACTTCGGTGAGAAAGTCAGATGCTGCGCAGCAAGAGGCCTGTGGCGATGCTGGCCACCAAGAGGCCCGCCGTGATTTCCACGACCGGCACAACGCGCTGCGCGAGCGGATGGTCAGAGATTGACCCCAGAAGCCCGCCGCGAAATCCCAGGGCCGTCAGTCCGACGGCGATGGTTACAGTCGCGGTGCCCAGTGCCATCGCGAATGCGCCAGCGACGCCGATCATGCCAATCCCCATCTGCCAGGTGATGATCAGCACGAACAGCGCGCCCGTACAGGGGCGCATGGCGATGCCCGCAATCAGGCTCAGCACCTCCCGCGGATTTGTTGCCTGTTCCAGATCGTCCAGCGACGGGCCGTGTTTGTGGCCGCATTCCGAGCACGTGTCGTGATGATGATGGTGATGGTCATGGTCATGCGTTTCAGCAACCGCGGCCCGGACTTTCCGCGCGCCCCGCCAGATCAGCCAAAGGCCGATCAGGCCGATGGCGGCGTAGCTCGCGGGGGCTAGCACGCCTTCGGTGACACCAATCATCCTTTCGCGGGTCAGGTTGAAGACCCACACGCCGGCGTAGACCAAGGCCACAGCCGTGACCGCCTGTCCGAGGCTCGAAGCCAAACTGATCAGAGAGAGCCGCATCCAGGGCACATCTCTGGCCAGACCGTAGCCTCCGATCAGAACCTTGCCATGCCCGGGGCCAATGGCGTGAAAGAACCCATAAGCAAAGCAGAGGGACATAAGCAGGATGATCGCCCCAGGCTGACCGGCCCGAATGCTACGCAAAGCTTGCGCCATCTCATTTTGAAAGGCGCGCTGCTCACCTGCTGCCCACGCGGCGATCCCATCGAAGCCGCCACTGGCCCAGAGCCAGATCATAAGCCCGGCTGCCAACACCAATGGGATAATCAGGAAACGGGACATATGACGACGATCTCTGTTGCGAACGCATCGCCCACGTCAGGAAAGCCCATTTCTTCCGGATTCACATCCGGACCCAGTTGGGCCAGCCGATCCTGCAGCTTCTTGAGTTCCTCATCCAGGTTCGGCTCGATCTTTTCCAGGGCGCACATGTCAGCGCCGTTCAGGGTCACCGGACGGGTGATCTCGTATGCGGTATAGTGGGTGCGGTCGAACATCTTTGCAGAAAGAATGGCGCCGCCGAGTTGTGGCGTGCCCTCAACGTCCCGTAGATGCGTTGTGCGGATCCGCCCATTCTCCATCTTGGCCGTGGGATCGTTGGGTCCCGACAGGGTCAGCGTTTGACCGCCAAGGGTGATCTTCAGGTCCCCGTCATACCCTTCCACCCAGTTGGCATCAAAGCCGGCAAGTACGGCTTCTTCGGATGGGGTCAGGTTGCCGTCGAAATCGCTGTCGAGACTGTAGTCCTCGGTGATCAGAAGCGAGTAGAACTCGTCATATTCCCAGGTCACACGCACATGGGTGAGCTGCTCCTGCGCGTCGAAGATCAGTTCCAGTCCGGCATCAATGAAGATGTGCGGGTGGGCCAGAGCTGGCGTGCCAACGAGGCAGGACAATATGACGGCGAGGCGTTTCATTTTCTCCTACATAGACGCATCTGCAATTGACTTAAACGCACCCCGGTCACTTTGTCTTGAATAACAGGGACTGGGCCGATTTGTCAGTCTGGAGTTGGTCACCGCGCAGATCGGCGTGCAGGGCGCGACCCGCCTGAACCGACGGGCGCGCCTTGAGCGTATCCAGCCAGCGGGCAAGGTTGGGTTTGTCGTCAAGGGTCTGTTGCTGGCCTTTCCACAATGAGGCCCAGGGCCAGATCGCCATATCCGCAATCGAGTAGAAATCGCCGGCGACATACTCGTGCTTCGCCAGCCGTCGGTCGAGAACGCCATAGAGCCGGCCAACTTCCGTGCGATACCGGTCCTTAGGGTAGGGCAGATCCTGAGGAGGCTCGAGCATCGGCGCGTATTTCAGGAAATGGTGCGCTTGCCCGGCCATCGGACCGACGCCCCCCATCTGCCACATCAACCACTCTTCGACGGCAATGCGGTCTCGCTCGGTTTCGCCATAAAAGCGTCCGGTCTTGCGCGCCAGGTACATCAGAATGGCGCCGGATTCGAACACGGCTACGGGGTCTCCTCCGGGGCCACTCGAATCCACAATCGCGGGCATGCGGTTGTTGGGGGAGATCTCAAGGAAGGCGGGCTTGAACTGGTCCCCGGCCGTTATGTTGACCAGATGCGTGTCATAAGACAGCCCCATCTCTTCCAGCGCGATCGACACTTTCCATCCGTTCGGTGTCGGCCAGAAGTAGAAATCAATTGGCATGGTTGATGAGTCCCCGTATTTCTCCCGGTGGGATCATGACGCTTTTTGTTGCGACGACAAGGGCTTCGGCAAGTGACGCGCCGGTATCGGCGGAATGAGGAGCCTGAACCATCATCCTCATCGGCAGCCGGGCTCTGGACGAGTGCCCTGACATGCTCGGCGCTTGACGCGACCGCAGCCACGACGTACACGAAACACTCAGAAGACGTGGCGATTTGTTACCGGATTGCGGGCCACGCTAAACAACCCGCTAAAAGGTCAGGATGAAGGGCCCCTTTCGCTTGACCGCGTTGGGGCTTTTTTGCTGGTGCCCGGGGGCCCGGGACGGAGAACGAAAATGAGCGACACCTGGAACCCAAGAACCCGAGCTGTTCATGGTGGGACGCGCCGCAGCCAATATGGAGAAGTGTCCGAAGCGGTCTTTCTGACCCAAGGCTTTGTCTATGACAGCGCCGAGGCGGCTGAGGCGCGGTTCATTCAGGCCGGTGAGGACGAATTCATCTATGCCCGGTACGGAAATCCCACCGTCCGGATGTTCGAAGAACGCATTGCAATGCTGGAAGGCGCCGAGGATGGCTTTGCAACCGCGTCGGGCATGGCAGCGGTCTCCGGCGCGCTCATGGCGATGCTCAAGGCCGGAGATCACGTGGTCGCAGCGCGCGCGCTCTTTGGGTCTTGCCTGTACGTGCTGGAAGAGGTGCTGACCCGTTACGGCGTGGAGGTCACCTTTGTCGACGGGACCGATCTGGACCAATGGCGGGAGGCTATTCGTCAGGACACGCGGGCCGTGTTCTTTGAATCTGTCTCGAACCCAACGCTTGAAATCGTGGACATCGCTGCGGTCAGTGCGTTGGCGCATGCGGTTGGGGCAGTGGTTCTGGTGGACAACGTCTTTGCGACCCCCGTCTTTTCACGTGCGTTCGAGCAAGGTGCGGATGTGGTCATCTACTCCGCCACCAAGCATATCGACGGGCAGGGGCGCGCGTTGGGGGGTGTGATCCTTGGCACCCGCGAATTCATCCGAAAAACAGTTGAGCCGTACATGAAGCACACCGGTGGCTCGATGAGCCCCTTCACGGCGTGGGTGATGCTCAAAGGTCTGGAGACCATGTCCCTGCGTGTCCATGCGCAGGCTCGGAGCGCTCTGGATCTCGCACAGGCTCTGGAGGGCCATACCGGTCTGCGACGCGTGATCTATCCCGGCCTGGAACAACACCCGCAACACGCTTTGTGTCAGGCGCAGACCGGCAGCGGCGGCACAGTTTTGTCGATCGATCTGGAAGGCGGGCAGGCGGCTGCGTTTCGGTTCCTGAATGCTTTGAAGATTGCCAAGATCTCCAACAATCTGGGTGATGCCAAGACCATCGTGACTCATCCGGCCACCACCACACATCAGAGACTGCCAGAGGACCAGAAGGTTCAACTGGGGATCACCCCGGGTCTCGTCCGGTTGTCGGTTGGTCTTGAGGACACGGCTGACCTTGTTGATGACATGAGGCAGGCGCTGGCAGCGGTCTAGGCGGCTTTCGCTGTCAGCTGATCTCCCAAGGGAAGCTGTCCAGTCGGCGGGCGCCCGTTTCGGTGATCTCCAGCTGTGTCTCGAGTTTGACGCATTCGGTGCCCTCTGCGCCGATCAGGCTTTCAACACAGATCACCATTCCGGTGGCAAGATGCCCGGTGTGGTTGACGGCAAAGTCGGGATGCAGCATCACCACGGGCCATTCATCCGCCATCCCCACGCCGTGCAGGGCGACTGAGTACCTGCGGTCGAGATAGCGATCCGGGATTTTCCAGCTCCGCTCGTTAAACTCCGCGAAGCTCAGTCCGGGTGCAAGCAGCGCCGAATTGTGCTCGATCTGTTCAAGCGCGGTCTCATAGAGGCTCTTTTGTACGGCGTTCATCGGGGTATAGCCACAGGTCCAACTCCGGCTGAGGTCGGCGCAGTAGCCATAGGGGCCGATCATATCGGTATCGAAGGAAATCATCTCGCCCGCCTGGCACACTCGGTCCGAACATTCCCGATACCAAGGGTTCGTATTTGGCCCGCAGGTGAGCAGCTTGGTTTCGAGCCATTCGCCGCCTGACCGGGCATTTTCGAAATGCAGATGTGCCCACAACTCGCGCTCGGTCACGCCGGGCGTGGAGTGATCATAGATTCGGGCCATCCCGGCTTCGCAGACACGAATGGTCCATTCCATCAAAGCGATTTCGTCCGCGGACTTGATAGAGCGCGCCACTTCGGTGATTTGACCGGCATCTATGACGGCCACTCCACGCTGTGCGAGGGCTGCGACGCCTTCTGGCTCCATCCGATCGACGGCCAATCGAGTGTTGCCGCCGCCCTGTGTGTGCACAAGATCCGCAACCTCGTCCGCCCAAAGACCCAGAAACTCGGAAACGCGCTCGCCACGCGACATAAACATCCATCCCGTGGCAGTGCGGACTTCATCCACCATCGGCAATCCGTCGTTGAGATGCGCGCAGCTTGCAAACTCGAACATGATGCCCGGTCCAGCGTTCAGGATCAGCGCATACCGGATCGGATTGTGAGCGGTCCAGGTCGCCATGTTTGAACTGTCGAACGCGTATCGGATGTTCACCGGATCGTAGAGCAAGAGGCCGGCGACATCCGCTTGGTCCATCTGCGCACGCAACCGTTTCATCCGATAATGACGTGCGCGATCCAACACTTTGGGGGGCAGCGGGCTCTTCAGGGGTTTGTCCGCGCCCACGGTATTCAGATAGGCCTGTTTTCGAGCGTCCTTGAAGGCCGTATGAGGCGTCATCGGGCGCGACCATAAAACCCGATCCGCTCTGCGTCTGAAAACGCGACGCCTGGTTCGCGAAAGAACGAGAACACGGAGATCACACGTGGCCGGTCACCCTCAACCGGCGAGACCCGGTGCGGCGTGTTTTTGCCTCGGAACACGTTCAATGTGCCCGGCGACAATGTCAGGCTTTGGACTGCGGGATCCTGCCCCCTGAGAAGCCTGGCCACGCCCTCGTAGTTTGGGTCGTGATCGTTTCTCAGGTCCGTTCGGTAGATAAAGTCGCCGCCGTGCGTGGGAGCTTGCAACAGCAGCGTCGTGGTGAATTCGGAGCGATCAAAATGCCAGTTCAGGGTCTGGCCGGCGCGATAAGACATCACGTTCAATCCGGCCATTTCATCGTCCATGGGGAACAGTGAACGCATGTCCATTGTCGCCGCGAGGAAACGAGCGAATTCGGGCCAGTGGTACAACCGTGCCATAGCCGTGCCGCGCAATTGGTCGCCGCAAAGGGTGAAATTCGAAGTGCGAAACTGCGTGAGTGCTGGATGATTATCCGGCAGGTCAGGAAGAGACTTGCGAAAATAGATGTTGTGCTCGCGTTCATGCAGGAACGCTTCATCCGGAATGCGACCGGCGAGGCTGGCAGCCTCCCGCTCCGCCACCTCGCGGCGCACAAGGCCTTTGAGGTTGAACATGCCCTCTAAAGCCAGATCGCGGCGGCAGCGCTCTAACAGTGCGCGCCAGCGGGTGCTGTCTGGTTGATCCAGCGGGTACTGTTCGAGATCAAGGATGTCTTTCATGTCCATTCCGTTTCAGGGAACCGCCTTTGATCTTGTCGCAGCGCACTTTCTTTCACCACTAAGAAAATTCTTGGTCAGCCTAAGGAAAACTTTTAGTAGCGGATCATGAAACTACCACCTCTCAACGCTCTGCGGGCCTTTGAGTGTGCCGCCCGAACGGGCAGCTTTGCGGCTGCCGGAGCAGAGATGGGCGTGACCTCGGCCGCGGTCAGCCAGCAAGTTCGCCACCTTGAGAGTTGGTTGGATCGCACACTGTTCACACGCCGCGCCAATCGGATTTCCCTGACGGATGCCGGTCGCGATTACTACATGAACGCTGCCAGCGCTCTCACGGAAATCGCCAGCTTTACCGAGCAACTGACCGGGGCGCACGCCACGCGGCCTTTGGTCATCAGTGCCTCGCCTGCGCTGGCGCACCTCTGGTTACCGGGCAAGTTGGCGCAGTTTTCCGTTAGGCATCCGAAGACGGCCCTGATCCTGCGCGAAGAAAGCGAGGTCGCGGATCTGGAACGCAGCGGCGTGGACCTGCGCATCGGGTATGGCGAAGATCACCCCGAATACCTGTCCCAGCCGATGTTTTCAGACGAGTTGGGAGTATTTGCAGCGCCCGAAGCAGGCCCCCTCAGGGGGCTGCGCCGAATTTCCGTGCAATGGGGGCACGCGATCAGCTCTGTCCCTGGCTGGCGCCAGTGGGAAGAGGGGGCAAAGGTCCCTCAGGATGATGGCGCGTCACCACCTTTGTCGGCGCCGTCGGTGCCGGCCGCCCTTGCCTTGGCCGAAGCGGGCCTCGGGGCGGCGCTGCTGCCAGAGGCCGTGATTGCCAATGCCGTCCGGGCCGGCCGCATTGTGCCACTGCACCAACATCGCGTGCCAATGGGGCAACCGTTTGTGGCGGTCTCCGCACATTACAAACGGGACTGGCCTCGCTTGCAGGCGCTGATTGCGACCCTGCTCGCCTAGGACGTTTCGCCCGTGTTTCAAGGTCTCACGGCAAAATGATACTTGGCAAAAACATCAGTTTTTCAATTGGTAAGAGTGATCTGTATTGCGTGTTGAAGCGTACCCATACTAACGATTGGAAATGCGCTGCGACGCTGCTTAGTGTCGAATGGGCGACATGCTAAGAGGGTACTACTGATGAACATTCATCTTCCGGACTTCGATCGTACTCCAGAAAACGAAGACGCTGCAGCAGCGCTCGACGTGTTGCGGCAATGGGCTTCCACTGCTTCCGAAGCGGAGATTCTGGCGCTGGACCCGGCGTTGGCGCGTTTGATTCCGGGGGTATCCTCCGTCGACTACCCCGCATTTTCGCGCGCGTATCCAGAAGGCTTCTCCGTTGATGAAAGCTACAAAAATACGCTGCCTGATCTGCAGAACGGGCCGTCCAGCCTGATACGGGGCGCCAACCAACAGATCCAGCATGTCGGCATTTCCAATTTCCGTCTGCCCATTCGGTTTCACAGCCGGGACAATGGCGACCTGACCCTTGAAACCTCCGTGACCGGGACCGTCAGCCTTGATGCCGACAAAAAGGGTATCAACATGTCTCGGATTATGCGGTCGTTCTACAAACACGCCGACCAGACGTTCAGTTTCGAGGTGATCGAGGCCGCGCTCGATGACTACAAGGCGGATCTCGAGAGCTTTGACGCCCGCATTCAGATGCGGTTTTCGTTCCCGATGCGGGTCGAAAGCCTGCGGTCCGGTCTGTCGGGATACCAGTACTACGATATCGCGCTGGAGCTGGTAGAGAAGGACGGTGTCCGCCAGAAGATCATGCATCTCGACTATGTCTATTCGTCGACATGCCCATGTTCGCTTGAACTCAGTGAGCATGCGCGCGTGACACGCGGACAGCTGGCGACACCTCATTCACAACGTTCGGTGGCCCGTATCTCGGTGGAGATCGATTGCGATGCCCATTGTCTGTGGTTCGAGGACCTGATCGATGCCTGCCGGAAAGCGGTGCCAACCGAGACGCAGGTGATGGTGAAACGGGAAGACGAACAGGCTTTCGCAGAGCTGAACGCAGCCAATCCAATCTTTGTCGAAGACGCCGCGCGCCTCTTTTGCGAGCAACTGTTGGCAGACGTAAGGATCGGCGATTTCCGGGTTATCGCAAGCCACCAAGAGAGTCTGCACAGCCACGATGCCGTCAGCATTCTCACCGAAGGTGAGACTTTTGCTCAGGCCAGCCTCGATCCGCGCCAGTTCGATACGCTGTTTCACGTCGGCTGATTGTCGAACTCACTGCGTCGGGCTTTTGGCCGGATAATCTGCGTGCTGTTTTCCTTTAGGCACCTGCAGTTGCGGTGAGTCTTTGCCGTTTTTGCCGCAGTGCGGCAATTTTTGCTGCATCTGCACAAAAACTGCCCTATACTTGCGCCTATGTGGCAGAGATATCTTGCACCGGCCCGAGGCTTGTCGCGGCAGTTTTCAGAACCGGCTTCGGCTGAATTTGAAGAGTTTGCCAGAAGATGATGGCTGTTTTGATCCGGGCCGCCGAACTCAATGGTGTGTTGTGGTCCTGCGCCCAATTGGCGGTCGACAGCCAGACCGTAGTGGCGATGCGGGTCATGGGTCTGGCGGGTGCGCGCGCCGTCCCTGAAGGAGAGCGCGACAGGATGCTCAGCGAAAAGGTGCCGGCGTTCACCGAAGCAATGGTTTCCGGTGCCCTCACCGCCTGGGCAGGGCGCGGACCGGACCGGGTCCTCAGCGCCGTGATCGAACCCATATCCACCGAGGCCCGCGCCAACCGAGCGCGGTTGTCAAAATTTGCCCGCCCAAACCGTAACCTAACCCGTTCCGAACCGAATCTAGCCAATATGGAGTAAGGCCCGATGACTCCCACCTTTAACCCCTTGGACTTTCATGCATCCTGCCTGCGCATGACCGGCGACGCCCTGACCACGCAGGTCCGGATTGCGCAGGCCCTGACGCGAACAGCAATGGAAGCGAGCTTTTTCCCAGCGCGTCTGCTTCAGGCTGCAGTGCAAATCGAGCCAAGGACAAAACGCACAACGAATGGCACCGGTGCACCAGCCCGTGCTCCGGTCCAACCGAAGAAGACAACGCCCGCTGCGCCCAAGCCGCGCGCAAGTAAGCCAAAAGCTGCTCCAAAACCTGCAGCCAAAGCAGTGCCTGAGCCAAAGCCTGCAGTCTCCGAACCAACACCTTCGGCGGTGACCGCCAAACCGGCCCCGAAACCGCGTCGCAGCGCCGCTCCAAAACCTCAGGCAAAACCTGTGGCTGCGGCGAAACCTTCCACTCGCTCAGCACGCGAAACCCCAGCGGCAAAGACCGCACCCAAACCCGCGGCACGCCGGACAAGGGCGCCGTCCACGCCGCCGGCGATGCCCGCCAACGACACACCGGCCAAAACGGACTGATCCTGCTGCAATCGGGCGCTTGACAGCACCTGCCGCAGCCGCCAACGCTGCCGGTCATGCTGGACTTGCGCCCTGTTGGATATGTGATCGGCCTGCTGGTCGCCGTTCTGGGCGCCACGATGGTGCTGCCAATGCTGGTGGACATTGCCGAAGGGGTCGGTCACTGGCCGGCCTTTGCCGAAAGCGCGGTTGTGACGATGCTGGTGGGCGGGCTGATGGCACTGTCCTGTGCCAATGGCATCAAGGAAGGCCTGACCATTCAGCAGACGTTTTTGCTGACGACCGGCGTGTGGCTGGCTCTGCCCGTCTTCGGCGCGTTGCCCTTCATGCTTGGCGCGACGGAACTGCGCTTTGTTGATGCGTTTTTCGAAGCGATGTCCGGTCTGACCACCACCGGTTCGACTGTGCTGGGCGGGCTCGAGCAGATGCCGCAGGGCATTTTGCTCTGGCGCGGTATTTTGCAGTGGCTGGGCGGCATCGGGATCATCGTGGTTGCGATGGTGTTTCTGCCCGAACTGCGGGTGGGGGGTATGCAAATTTTCCGGTCCGAAGGGTTTGATACATTTGGAAAAATCCTGCCGCGCGCAACCGAGATCGCAAGCCGCATCTCGGTAATCTACGTGACACTGACGCTGATGTGTGCGCTGGCCTACTCGGCGGCTGGCATGACAACGCTGGATGCCACGGTTCATGCCATGACCACGGTTGCGACCGGGGGGTTCTCTAACGCTGATGCTTCGTTCGGCGCTTACAGCGCCGCGGCGCAATATGTCTGCGTCATGTTCATGCTTCTCGCCGCTTTGCCCTTTGTGCGGTTTGTCCAGTTTTCCGCGGGAAACGCCGAGCCGCTGCTGAAAGACAGTCAGATCCGGGCCTTTTTTGGCACTGCGATCGTTCTTGTTGTGATCCTGACGGCCTGGCGGGTGGCACATCTTGACCGGATCGAAGAGGAAACCGTGCGAAGCACGCTGTTCAATACGGTCTCGCTGATGACCGGAACGGGGTATGCCAGCGATGACTACATGCACTGGGGCAGCTTTCCGATCTCGGTTCTGTTCTTTGCCGGTCTGATTGGCGGATGCGCGGGGTCCACAGCCTGCTCGATCAAGATTTTCCGCTATCAGCTGCTTTTTGCCTCCATCCGAACCCAGCTGGCCCGCATCCGATCCCCGCATGGCGTCTTCACGCCACGTTATGGAGGGCGTCCAGTCAGTCAGGATGTTCTCAACTCGGTGATGTCCTTTTTTGTCTTTTTCATTGTCACGATGGGCATTTTGACCGTGGCGCTGGGCATGACCGGACTCGACTTCACGACCTCGATCTCCGGTGCCGCTGCAGCCCTTGCCAATATCGGCCCCGGCCTTGGAGATCAGATCGGTCCGGCGGGCAACTTCGGAGAGCTCAACACCACGGCCAAATGGATGCTGTCCTTTGCCATGCTGATTGGCCGTCTCGAACTGCTGGCCGTCTATGCCATTCTAACCGTTCAGTTCTGGAGAGCCTGATGAAACGACCCCTTGGCGCGCAGATATCGCACATGCTGAAAGAGCGTGGCGTTGATGTGATCTTTGGAATTCCCGGCGTCCACAATCAGGAAATGTACCGTGGTATCGAAGAGGCCGGGATCACGCATGTGCTGGCGCGCCATGAACAGGGGGCGGGTTTCATGGCAGATGGATATGCCCGTGCCACGGGCCAGCCGGGGGTGGCCTACGTGATCACCGGGCCGGGTCTGTGCAACATCATGACACCGATGGGCCAGGCTTACTCCGACAGCATTCCGATGCTGGTGATCTCCTCTTGTCTGGATGAGACGGCTGCGAGGACCGGCCAGCTGCACCAGATGAGGGATCAGGAGGCGGCAGCCGCAACCGTTTGCGACTGGTCGCACACGGCGCTTAACGCCGACGCGGCCTATGGGCTGGTCGACCGTGCGTTTGACGAGTTTGCCACCAACCGTCCGCGGCCCAAACATATCCAGGTGCCAATTGCACAGTTGGAAGGGGCGGCCGACCCTGCACCATCCCCGGCGCTGCCAGCCGCGCGCACGCAAGCCGCGGCACCCGAGATCGCTCCGGTCTTGTCCCTTCTTAACCTGGCCAAGCGCCCGCTCTTCATCCTGGGGGGAGGCGCTCAAAGCGGGTTGTGGCGTCAGATCCTCACCCAGATCGGCGCGGCCTGTTTCACGACCTATGCCGGGCGGGGCATGGCGGGGGCCACCTACGAGCTGGACTTTGGCGCAACGCTGGCGCGTCCCGGCAGTGCCGATGTCATCGCCAGTGCTGATCTTGTGGTGGCGGTCGGCAGCGAGCTTTCAGAGGTCGACCTATGGCGAGCAGACCTCGGGCACACGAAGACGCTGGTCCGAGTGGATATTGATCCGGTCAGCCTCTCGGACCGTCAGAAGGCAACGATAAAAATTCAGGCTGATGCAGACACCTTTGCCAAGGCGCTCTGGGCAGCCACCGAGACCGCGACACCCGCGACCGGTTGGTCGGCCGAAGAGGTTGCGCAGGCCCGTGGCCAGTGGCGCGCCGAAACGGACGCCGAACGCCCAGGGATTGTCGAGGTCTGCGATGCGCTGCGCGAGGTGGTTTCACCCGATACCATGATTTACTCGGACATGACCCAACTGGCCTACACCGCCAAGGAGGTCTGGCCGATGCACCGACCGCATCACTGGCACCATCCTTACGGGTTTGGGACATTGGGCTATGCTACGCCCGCGGCCATCGGCGGCGCAATTGGCCGACGGGGCCAGCCCACCATGGCTTTGATTGGCGACTACGGATTTCACTACACGATGGCCGAACTGGGCGTCGCTGTGGAGCTGGAGTTGCCCTTGCCCATTATCCTTTGGGACAACGGTAAGCTGAAAGAGATCGACGACAGCATGGTGCGCGCCCAGATTGCGCCCAACGCGGTCATCGCGCGCAACCCTGACTTCTGCAAACTGGCCGAAAGCTTTGGCGCTTATGCGCAAGCGCCGGCCAGCCTTAAGGACATGCAAGCTGCGGTGCAGGCCGCCTTTGCCGCTGATCGTCCGACCCTAATCTACCTGACACCTGGCGTTGTTCGTTAAGCGTCGCGCTACCGACGCATCTCGTTCGAACGCCGCGCGTGTCGTGAGTTGCCGGGGATCAATCCCAGCAGCTGATCAGCACAGTCATGCCGCTCGCAAGCCGTGACAGGTCGACCGGGTCCAACTGTCCCTCTTGGTTTCCGGTTTCTGTGGTCAGCCCCGCAACTTCCAGCACCTCGCGAATGGCAAGCGCATCGGCTGCAAAACTCACGTCTTCGGGCAATTGTTGTGACGAGGACTGCTTTGGCAGCAACATACCAAGAACGCTTCCGCCCGCATCAAACACGGGCCCGCCGGCATCACCGGGCAAACTGCCCAGTGCAAGGCGCGTCAGCTCTGTTTCACCACGCAATCCCTTTAGGTCCGCCAAAGTACCGAAGGTCAGGGTCGGGGCGCCCAGAACCCCCTCAAAGGAATAGCCGGACACGGCGACATCCGATTGCAGTCGCGGTTCAGCTGTGCTGAGCCGGGCAACCGAGATCGGCGCCAAGGCTGTCTCGGGGCGCAGGACCGCCACCCCCAGCGCGTCATCGCTGGTCAGCAACTGAGCTTTGTATTGCTCGTCGATGGTGATCCGGGTGCAGTTTTGAACGGCCTGCGCTGTGGTCACGACGGTTCCCGACCGATCAATGTAAAATCCGGAGCGCGACAGCCTTGGTTTGCGGACATCAAGCCCGGACACAAGATCAATGTTCTGCGCATCCGGATCACCTTCTGCAGGGTCCAGCGTACCGGGGAGCGAGGTGAAACTGCGTTGCATCGCCGACAAAACGCGTGCCCGCCGCGCCTCGTCTCCGACCGGCCAGATCAGCGTAAACCCTTTAATCTCACCATTTTCGAGCCGGGCTTCGGTGTGGGACACAATCTTGGCATCGCGTCCTTCGAGGGTGAAGCTGTCTTCCGAGCGGTTGCGGGGCCCATCGAGCGGAACAATCGTCAGGGTTTGAAGGATATCGTAAAGGCCAAACAATGTCGCCTGATCGCCTTTCTGGCTGATCAGAAGGACCCGTGCGCCAAGCTCGTCGATGCTGTCATAGTGGGCGAATGGGGCCTCGTAGCGCGCAAAGGAAACAGCCTTTGTCGGCAGATCAAGGGCTATACCTGCTTTCTGGTCGGTGACGCGGTCCATGCCGACACTCAGCAGCGGGGCGTTGTATTGATCCAGCAGCGCTTTGCGCTGTGCGGTGGTCAGGATACCCGTTTCTTCCAGCCCGTTGGCGCCTTGCCAGGCGGCCATAGAGCGCCTGGTGCCCTGGCCAAAGGCCCCGTCAATTGTGGAGTTGTAGTACCCCTGGGCCTGCAACGCGATCTGCAGGTCGCGGCGTTGCTGGGGCGTCAGATTTCGCTCGCTCTGGCGCGCTTGTGCTGGCGTTTCATCCAGCGGCACAAGAACCCGCGGCAAGCTTTCGCTCACCTGTGGGGTTTCTGGTTCTGACGGTACGATAGAGGGGGTCACGACGCCGCGATTGAGCACATTGGCCCCGATGGGCCAGAACTGCTGCCGAAACGCCCGCGACAGCGCGACAAAGCTGTCGCGGGGGATTTCCCCTTCGGCGCGGTAGACCTGCAGTACCTGTTCGGCGTCAGAGCGCAGATAAGGTCCAAGCGCGATGGCATACCAGCCTCCACCAAGGGCAAATCCATTCACATCGGCAAGTTCACCGGCATAAAGCCGGGCCCTGTCCTGAGCCACGCGCAGGCTGGGATGCGCCTCGATCTGAACCCAGACGACCTCTTGCTGCGCGCGTGCAGGCGGGACGACCAGAAAGGCCAAAACAGTCAGGCTCAGAAGCAACCGCATCATACTCATCAGGGCACCTGTATTTTTTGCTCGTTTCTGAGAGATACATAATCGTTTTGCACCCCACTTGGCTATGAGAATTGACATCGAGGGTGCGGGTGCAATGCAAGTTGACCCGACCCGGCGCCGGGCATAGGTAAGTCAGGCCTTTCCTTGCATTCCGGACGCTGAAATGACCCATACCGCTCCCCGCTCGTTCCAGGAGATCATTCTGCGCCTGCAGACCTATTGGGCCGGCAAGGGATGTGCGGTGCTGCAGCCCTACGATATGGAGGTCGGCGCCGGGACGTTTCATCCTGCAACGACCTTGCGCAGTCTGGGGTCGACCCCATGGGCCGCGGCTTACGTGCAGCCCTCGCGCCGTCCGACGGATGGTCGCTATGGCGAAAACCCCAACCGGTTGCAGCATTACTACCAGTTTCAGGTCTTGATCAAACCGTCGCCACCGGATCTTCAGGATCTCTATCTCGGGTCCCTTGAGGCGATCGGAATCGATATGGCCCTGCACGACATCCGATTTGTCGAGGATGACTGGGAAAGCCCGACGCTGGGCGCGTGGGGGCTTGGCTGGGAGGTCTGGTGCGACGGGATGGAAGTCAGCCAGTTCACCTATTTCCAACAGGTTGGGGGTCACGACTGCCATCCTGTCTCCGGCGAGCTGACCTATGGGCTGGAGCGGCTTGCCATGTACGTGCTGGGCATCGATCACGTTATGGATATGCCCTTCAACGATCCGCAAACACCGATCGCGCTCAGCTATGGCGACATCTTCCGTCAGACCGAAGAAGAGTATGCGCGCTGGAATTTTGATGTGGCGAATACAGAGGTCCTGCTGCGCCATTTCGAGGAGGCAGAAGCAGAATGTGCGGCGATCCTCGACCGGCCGGCCGAGGACCCCAAGACCGGGAAACGCATCGTCATGGCCCATCCGGCCTATGACCAGTGCATCAAGGCCAGCCACATCTTTAATCTGCTGGATGCCCGGGGGGTCATTTCTGTCACAGAACGGCAGTCCTATATCGGTCGCGTGCGCGCGCTGGCCAAGCGCTGTGCGGATGCCTTTGTGCAGACCGCCGCTGGCGGGTACGCCGGATGAGCCTGACAACCTCGATACCAGTATTGCGCGTGTCGGAGTATGCGGGCGCGCGCCAGTTTTGGTGTGAGGTGCTCGGTTTTCAGGTTGTCGAAGAGGGTGGGGACCCGCCGGGTTTTGGCATCCTGCGCCAGGATGCGGCGCAGGTGTTTCTGGAGGCATGGCAAGGCCGCGAGGCCCCGTATGATCGGTGGCGCGCGTACTTCCACACCGATGATCTTGACGCGGTGGCCGAGCGGCTGAACCGAGCAGGGCAGCCATTTGTGGGCCCAACACGCACACCTTATGGGATGGACGAAATCGAAGTCACCGACCCGGACGGCAACGTGGTCTGTTTCGGGTTCGATCCGGAATGACTGGTTCAGGCAAGGCCTGGCAAGAGGGCTTTCAGCCCGCCAGCGATCATATCCACCGCGATGGCCGCCAAAATCATGCCCATCAGCCGGCTCATCACCACGCGTGCGCTCGGCCGCATCATGCGCCCCAGCGTACCACCAAACCAAAAGGTGACCGCCAAAAGCGCAACGAGACCTACGAAGACAGCCGCATAGGTGATGCGGTCATTCGTCGTCTCGGCCTGACCCGCAAACAGGATCAGGGCGGTGATCGTACCCGGTCCTATGATGATCGGGAACGTCAGCGGGTAAAACGCAACCGTTCCGGCACTGGGATAGGCGGCCTTCTCGTGGTCGCTCCCATGATGGGAGGTGCTTTCCGATCCGTTCAGCATGTTCAGACCGATCATCAGCACCACCAGCCCGCCGGCGACGCGGAAATCATCTATGCTGATGGCAAACAGCGCCAGAACCTGCGTGCCGCCAACCGCAAACACCCCGCCCATGACCAGCGAATAGAGCGCCACTTTCAGCGCGATCTGGCGTTGCAGTTCCACCGGCGCGCCAGCCGTGACGCTCAGAAAAATGGGCAGGTTGGTGACCGGGTTCATGATCGCAAACAATGCGCCGAACATTTTGACTGCAAAGACATGATCCATTGGGGTTCGCTTTCCGGGCCGGATGCCCTTCTGCTACCACGCGCGCCTCATGTCGAAAAGTGGAGAGGCAGATGAGCGGAAAGCTGATTGGGATTGTGCTGATTTTGTCCGCGCTCATAGCGGGTGTCGGGCTCTATTATCTGCAAGTCTATGGCTTTTATCGGGAAGTTGCGCCAACGGACGGCACTGATGTGCAACTCGTGGCGTTGGAGTCTGAGTCGCCAGAGCCCATCTTTTACGACAACTTCACCGCAATCGATGCCGACAGTTCGCCGATCCGGTTCAGGGCATGCTTTACCACGTCCCAGAGCCTTGCGACGCTGACCGAGACCTACCGTCTGGTCGACGAGGAGGTCACACCGCGCAATGCGCCGGGTTGGTTTGACTGTTTTGATGCCCCCGGGATCGCTGCTGCGTTGGAGGCAGATGCAGCATTGGCGTTCCTTGGGCAGAAAAACATTGCCTATGGCGTTGATCGTATCGTCGTGATCACCGACGATGGCAGAGGGTACATCTGGCACGAGTTGAACGAATGCGGCACCAAGGCCTATGATGGCACGGTTGTCGGAGAAGCCTGTCCTCCGCGACCAGAGACGGCAGACGGCCAGGAGTAACCGCGCCTATGATTGTATCCGCGATGCCTGCTGCGACGCTTGGCTTTGCTGTGTTCCTGATCGGGGCGATGATCAACCAGCGCGTCGGGGTTTTGCGCAGTTTTAACATCCCGGAACCCGTGACAGGCGGACTGCTTGCCGCCTTGATCGCCCTTGGGGTCTACCTGGCCTTTGGGATCGAAGTGACGTTTGATCTCAGCGTCCGGGATTTCATGCTGGTCATGTTCTTCGCCGGGATCGGGCTGAATGCGCGCCTCGGCGATCTGATTTCAGGTGGCAAGCCATTTTTGATTTTGCTGGTGCTCACATTGGCCATGATCGTCATGCAGAACGTCATCGGCTCCGCCGGCGCGGTCCTCTTTGGATATCCCGCGCAAGCCGGGGTAATGTTCGGGTCGGCGGCTCTGATCGGCGGACACGGCACAGCGATTGCATGGGCACCGGACGTGGCCGCCGCCACAGGTTTGGAAGGAGTGGCCGAGCTTGGCGTTGCAGTGGCGACACTGGGTCTGATCCTTGCAGCACTGATCGGCGGCCCGATCGCTAAGTTCCTGGTCGAACGTAAGGGCCTGACACCGGAACGGCCCGAAGAAGAAAACACCATCGGGATCAGTGACAAGGACGGAGGATCAGCGCAGACCATTGATCAGTATTCGGTCATGCGTGTGCTGCTGTACCTGAACATCGCGATCATCACGGGTTTCATTCTGAACAGTGCGATCGAAGCCGCCGGTCTCAGGTTGCCGCTTTTTGTGCCATGCCTGATCATGGGGATCGTGATCGGCAATTTGCGCAGCATCCTGTTTCCAAACGCCGCGCCCGTCGTGCGCACGCCGTCATTGGCGCTGATTTCAGAATTCGCGCTGGGCGCGTTTCTGGCGATGTCCCTGATGAGCCTCCAACTCTGGACCATTGCGTCGCTGGGGCCGGCCATTGCAGTGATCCTGTCTGCGCAGACGGTGTTCACGGTCCTCTTTGTGCTGATCGTGCTCTTCCCGATGATGGGCGGCGGGTATCGCGCGGCCGTCCTGGCGGCGGGATTTGGCGGATTTGCCTTGGGGGCAACACCAACAGCGATTGCCAATATGACTGCCGTGACCAAACGCTATGGACCCTCACCGATTGCCTTTGTAGTCCTGCCGCTGGTATCTGCCTTTTTTGTCGACCTCGCGAACGCGGTGGTCATCCAGACCATCGTTGCGTTTTAGGACCACCCAATGCCAGACCTGCTGATCGAACTCTTCTCAGAGGAAATTCCCGCCCGGATGCAGGCCAATGCCGCAGAGGCCCTGAAATCGCGGGTGACCAACGGATTGGTTGAGGCGGGGATCACCTATGCGGGTGCCGCGGCGTTCTCTACTCCAAGACGGCTCACCCTGACCGTGCAGGGGGTGCTGGCTCAAAGCCCCGCCTTGCGCGAAGAGCGCAAAGGGCCGCGGGCGGATGCGCCCGACAAAGCCATCGAGGGTTTTCTGCGCGGCGTTGGGCTGACCCGCGATGAGCTTGAGACACGCTCGACGCCCAAAGGCGATGTCCTCTTTGCCATCGTGAACAAACCGGGACGACCCGCCTCCGACATCGTGGCCGAAGTGCTGGAAGACTCAGTGCGCAATTTCCCCTGGCCCAAATCGATGCGGTGGGGCAACAGCGCTCTGCGCTGGGTGCGTCCGCTGCACTCGATCCTTTGCATTCTAAGCGATGAGGCTGGGTCTGAAATCGTCCCGCTGGAGATCGAAGGCATTCCCTCGGGCGACACAACAGCGGGCCATCGGTTCATGGCGCCGGCCCCGTTTTCGGTGTCGTCTTTCGACGACTATGTTCAGAAACTCAAGCGGGCGAATGTGGTGCTGGATGCAGCTGAGCGGGCTGACCATATCTGGGCCGATGCATCGAACTTGGCTTTTGCTGCGGGGCTGGAAGTGGTTGAGGACAAAGGCCTTTTGTCCGAGGTGGCAGGCTTGGTGGAGTGGCCCGTTGTGCTGATGGGCACCATTGGGGATGCGTTTCTCGAGCTGCCTTCCGAGGTTCTGCAGACCTCGATGAAAGAGCATCAGAAGTTCTTTTCCGCGCGAAACCCGAAATCGGACCGGATCGAAAAGTTCATAACAGTCGCCAGCATCGAAACCGCAGACAACGGAGCCACTATCGTTGCGGGCAACGAAAAGGTTCTGTCTGCACGGTTGGCAGACGCCAAGTTCTTCTGGGACAACGATTTGAGAGTGGCGCAGTCGGATCTGGGCGAATGGGCCAAGAGCCTGGAGCAGGTGACGTTCCACAACCGTTTGGGCAGTCAGGGAGATCGCATTCGCCGGATTGCGACACTGGCCGAGGAACTGGCCCCGTTTGTCGGCGCGGAGCCGGCACTCGCCAGACGTGCCGGGGAATTGGCAAAGCTCGATCTCAGTTCGGAGATGGTCTACGAGTTCCCAGAACTGCAAGGTGTGATGGGACGCTACTACATCGCAACCGCTGGCGAAGACGACACCGTGGCGCGTGCTGCCGAAGAGCACTACTCGCCACTTGGTCCTTCGGACGATGTTCCGACTGGCCCGGTGTCGGTCGCGGTGGCGCTGGCGGACAAGATCGACATCCTGACTGGCTTCTGGGCCATCGACGAAAAGCCGACGGGCTCGAAGGATCCCTTCGCCCTGCGGCGCGCCGCGCTCGGCCTGATCCGGCTGATCCTGTCAAACGATCTGCGCCTGCCACTGGATCGTTTCATCGACAGCCAGCTGCTGAAGCACAAAATCGATCTGAACTCTGATGCAGATGAGCGCGATATCAGCGCGCTCAATACGATCCTGGAGAAGATCGCAGATCATGGAGTGTTTGGTGCGGCCTATCGGACCGTCGCTGAAGCTCTGGAGACGGATCAGACGGCCGATGGCTCGCTCCTGCTGGATATCAGCACCGCGGTACCGGACCTGTCGGTCAATCTGCTGACGTTCATTCATGATCGGTTGAAGGTGTATTTGCGGGACGCTGGCATTCGTCACGATATCATCGATGCCTGTATCGCGATGACTGGCAACGATGATCTCAAAATGCTGACCGACCGGGCGCGGGCACTCGACGAGGTGCTGAAAACCGAGGCTGGTGAAAACCTGATTCAGGGCTTCAGGCGCGCCAACAACATTCTGACCCAAGCCGAAGAGAAAGACGGGGTGGAGTACTCCTATGGCGCGGATCCCAAGTTTGCAGAAGACAACAGCGAAGTTGCGCTGTTTACCGCTTTGGAAACCGCAGATGCAACGATCCAGTCCGCTCTGAGCGCGCAGGACTATCCTGCGGCCATGGCCGCCATGGCTGCGTTGCGCGACCCAATCGACGGGTTCTTCGAAGCGGTTCAAGTCAACGCAGACAATCCAACGCTGCGCCGTAATCGGCTCAATCTGCTGCATCAGATCCGCGAAACCTGCAGTCAGGTGGCAGATCTCAGCTTGATCGAAGGCTGAAACACACTGCTCTTATGAGGATTGCCGCGATGGCTAGCGCCCCGGCGTCACCTCGCGGCGCCTTGGTCTTGCGCGCTGCGCGCTGGTGCCTATGCTGCGCGGGCTACATTCAAAGGCGCCGCAGTGCAGAATAACCCAGAAACAACGCTGATCACCAACACAGCACCGATCAAGACCGCAACCCATGGCGGGCGCGCAAAATGCCTGCAGCGGCTGGTGCGGCTGGACTTGCCCGTGCCCCGCACTGTGGCGCTGTCATTCAGCGCTGTGCATCGGCTGGCGAAAGGTGAGTTGCCTGATCTGGACTCCATCCTGAACGTATTCGAGTCGGATGGGCTGTTGGTGGTGCGCCCGTCTTCAGAAGACCCAGATTGGGGTGGGCCGGGTGCCATCGTCAATGTCGGGATGAACGATGTTCGGCAGGCTCAGCTGTCAAAGACCTTGGGGGAGGCCGCCGCGACCGCGCTCTATCTGCGTTTCGTTCAGTCTTATGCTGTGAATGTGGCGCGTCTGGATCCGGACGTTTTTGAAGAGATTGACACAGAAAGCCCCGATGCGCTGGCAGAGGCTCTCCATGCCTATGAGGACGAGGCCGAAGAACCCTTTCCCCAAAATCCGCGCGAACAGCTCGGGGGCGTGCTTCGTTCGATGGCGCGGGCATGGGAAGGAACCTCGGCACGCCTGCTGCGCCAGGCCAAGGGCGCCCCGGCAGAGGCAGGCCTCGGGCTTGTCGTGCAGGAGATGATCCCAGGTTTCGGGCAGGGCGAATGCGGTGCCGGAGTGCTGCAACTGGTCAACCCGAACACCGGTGTGCCGCAGATCACAGGGCGCTATCTCAGCCAGAGCCAGGGGCGCGATGCACTGGGGGCCGGTGCGGCAGCGCTTTTCCTGGAAAAGGATGAACGAGGGCCCGCCTTGGAAGAAGCGGCACCGGAGGCTTTTGCGGATCTGAAGGCCCATGCCGCGCTGATGCGCGAGAAGCTGCGCGAGGAAATGCAGCTGGAATTCGTGATCCAGAACGGTGAAGTGCACATACTGGACGGCGTGCGCGTGCCCAGATCCTCGCGCGGGGCTGTACGGATTGCTGTGCGCCTGGCCGAGGACGGTATCATCGCCCAGCAGGAAGCCTTGATGCGGGTTGAGCCCAAAACCTTGAACGAACTTCTGCACCGGCAAGTGGCCCCGGACGCCAAACGCGACGTGCTGGCGGTGGGAATTGCGGCCAGTCCCGGCGCGGCGACCGGACGGATCGTGTTCACCTCGGCACAGGCGCAAGCCAGCGCATCGCGGCGTGAGCCTTGTGTTTTGGTTCGGCGCGAAACCTCTCCGGAGGACATCCGCGGCATGCATGCTGCCTCGGCCGTGTTGACCGAACGCGGTGGAATGACGAGCCATGCCGCCGTTATTGGGCGCGGCCTTGGCCTGCCCTGTATTGTTGGGGCGTCGGACCTGCAGTTCGATACCCGAAAAGAACAGCTGACAGCACCGGATGGTAGGGTTCTGAAGGCGGGTGATCTCGTAACAATCGACGGCACCTCCGGGCAGGTCCTGGCTGGCGAACCCGAGATGGTGGAGGCGGCACTGGACGACGCGTTCCAAACGCTGCTGGGTTGGGCCGACGAGGTGCGCGACATCGGCATTCGGGCGAACGCCGACACACCTGCCGACGCGCAGACGGCCCGCAATTTCTATGCGCAGGGCATTGGGCTGTGCCGGACCGAGCACATGTTCTTTGAACCGGGTCGTCTGACGGTCATGCGGGAAATGATCTTTGCCGAGACCAGCGACGATCGTGCCGCGGTGCTTGAGCGTTTGTTACCCATGCAGCGCGACGATTTCGTTCAGCTTTTCCGCATCATGGAGGGCCAGCCGGTCTGCATCAGGCTCTTTGATCCGCCGCTGCACGAGTTTCTGCCCACGTCGCGGAGCGGGCAGCGTGAACTGGCCGAAGCGTTGGATCTGCACGTCTCCGACGTGACCCGACGCGTGCAGGAGATGGCGGAGTACAACCCGATGCTGGGGCTGCGCGGCGTTCGTCTTGGCGTCACAGTTCCCGAGATTTACGACATGCAGGCCCGCGCCATCTTCGAGGCGACACTCGAAGCCAGCCGGGATGGCGAGCCTGTCGTCCCCGAAGTTATGATCCCGCTGGTCTCTGCGCGCCGCGAAGTCGAGCTCGTCAAAGGTCGGATTGATGCGGTCGCGGCGGCAGTGCGTGCCGAACATGGCCGTGCATTTGACTACAGCCTGGGCGTCATGGTCGAGACACCCCGCGCGGCCCTTCGCGCCGACGAGATTGCGCCGCATTGTGCGTTTTTGAGCTTCGGAACCAACGACCTGACACAAATGACCTACGGGTTGTCGCGCGATGATGCCGGGCGGTTCATGTCGGCCTATGTTCAGCAGGGTGTGTTTGCGGAAGATCCGTTTCACGTTCTGGACACGGAAGGGGTGGGGGAACTGCTCAAAATCGGGTCTGCGCGTGGACGGGAAACGCACCCGGGAATCACCCTTTCTGTGTGTGGTGAGCACGGGGGAAACCCCGAATCAATTGCCTTTTGCAGAGAGGCCGGATTTGACTATGTGTCCTGTTCGCCCTTCCGCGTGCCCGTGGCGCGACTAGCTGCCGCACAATTGGCGATTACCCACAAGATCGGCGCATAACCCAGGCAAAACCGCGATATCTTGTGCCCCGCTGAGCAGGGTCTGAATCGGTTTTTTCAGCGAAATCGGCAACTTACTGCCCGAAATTTGACCAAAACTGGACCTTTTTGTGGCGCTGAGGTAAATGGCGCCCCGTGTCCGGTGCGGGAGGGTTCCAGACACAGCTGCTACATGTGGGGAAAAAATGTTGAAATCTACTTTGCCGCTTGCGCTGGTTGCAGCGCTGCTTTCCACGGCTGTGTCCGCATCAGAGTCTGATGTTTCCGAACTCTTCCAGTCCGAAAAACAGAACCTGAATCAAGTCTCCGACGATCGTATTCAGGAGCTGCTGACCAGCATCAAGCCGCGTCAGCGGAAGGCCGAACGTCCGACGGTCAGCTTCAGCAAGGCTTGGCTGGACGCACAGCCGCGTCCGACCGGCGACGCGCAATGGCGCTGCCTGAGCGAAGCGCTGTATTTCGAAGCACGGGGTGAAACCGTGAAGGGCCAGTTCGCGGTCGCCGAAGTGATCATGAACCGGGTGGAGAGTTCCCGGTTTCCCGATACGCTGTGTGGTGTGATCAAACAGGGCACCGGCAAACGGTATCAGTGCCAGTTCACCTATACCTGCGACGGGAACAAAGAGGTGATTGCGGAGCCCAAGGCGTTCGAACGTGTATCGAAAGTGGCGCGCGCGACGATTGACGGGACTGCCGGCGACCTGACAAAGGGCGCAACGCACTACCACACGAAGTGGGTCAGCCCGCGTTGGTCCAGGGTCTACACACGGACCGCTCAGATTGGTGTGCACCTGTTTTACCGCCACACCTACCGGACAGCGTCCACCGAGTGACATTGCACCGCATGGGGTCCGTCCAGTAACACTGCGTAAAGTGGTGACTGAGAAGGCGGATTCCTATGACGTGGACACGCAGGAACTTTCTGACAGCCGCTGCTGCCGCGGCTCTGCCGTTGCAGGGCCGCGCATCATCACCGTTTCCGATTCTGACGGCCCGTCCGGCGCGCCAGCAACTGGCACCCGAAGAGTTTGCTGCGACACCCATCTGGGGGTTTGACGGTCAGGTTCCGGGCCCCGAGATCCGCGTGTCCCAGGGCGCACGGGTGCAACGCAGAATCCAAAATGATCTGCCGCAGGAATTGTCTGTCCACTGGCACGGCATTCGCATCGATAATGCCATGGACGGGGTCCCCGGTCTGACACAGGCGCCCGCAGCACCGGGCAGTAGTTTCGACTACGACTTTGTCGTGCCGGATGCCGGGACCTACTGGTACCATGCGCATACCCGCTCGATGGAACAGGTTGCGCGGGGACTCTATGGTCCTTTGATCGTAGAGGAGGCGGTTCCGCCCGAGGTCGATCAGGACATCACACTCCTCATGGATGACTGGAGGTTGAGCCCTGAAACTGTTGAAATCATAGATGACTTTGGCAATTTTCATGACCTCAGTCACGCAGGCCGGCTCGGCAACCTTCTGACAATCAACGGCGTGTTTGACCCGGTCTATCCGGTGCGGCGTTATGAGCGCGTGCGGCTGCGACTGGTCAATACCGCCAATGCCCGGGTGTTCCAGTTGGCGCTCAAGGGGTTCGAAGGCTGGATTGTCGCTTTGGATGGAATGCCCCTGGATACGCCGGAACCTTTGCCGACGGAATGGAGCATGGCACCCGCACAACGTGTCGATATCATCGCGGATGTGACGCAGCGCGCGGGCAATGCTGAACTGGTGGGACTGAGCAGGGACCAGGGCTATGGGCTTGCGCAGTTCGTGATCGAGGATGAGGCGCGACCGACCCGACGTTCAGATGGTGCAACTTTGCCCCTCAACCCTCTGCCCGAAATCGTCAATCCGTTGAATGCGCCACGGCACGAGATGCGCATGACGGGTGGCGCCATGCGTGGTCTGGCACCCTCCCGGCTGGGCGCAACGCTCATGGAACCACGCGAGCTGGCGCAACTCGGAAAGTTCTGGGCTTTGAACGGCCAGGTCGACCGGCCAGAGACCCCGTTCATTGCAGCCGCTTTGGGAGAAACTCACCGCATTGCATTTGTGAACGAAACGGCATTCCCGCACGCCATGCACCTGCATGGACATCACTTCCGATCTCTTGCCGAGGACGGCACCTTGGGGCCCTGGCGGGATACCCTTCTGGTTCCGGCCGGCCAAAGCCAGGAAATTGTCTTGGTGACAGACAATCCCGGACAGTGGCTGCTGCACTGTCATATGCTGGGTCACGCCCACGCGGGAATGATCAGCTGGATAACGGTCACCGCGTGACGCAATCGGGGTCTGGCACGGCGGAACCGGGCCTGTTACACGCGGCGCTGCGGCTTAGCTTCTGTTTGTCGCCCGACCGAAAGTAGCGCAATGAACTCCGAGATCCGCCTTGCCTTTGCCCATCCATCCGAACGCTCTGAGGCCACGGCCAGCGACGCGCCGATGGATCGTATTTCCTTGCGGGACCACATAGTCGAGGTCGAGATAGGAGCGTTTCAGGCCGAGCGTGGCACCACGCAGCGCATATGCTTCAATGTAGTCGTGGAGGTCGTCCCCGTCACCGGCCCGATTGACGATGACGTCGATCGCATCCTCAGCTACGACCGGGTGACCGAGGCAATAGCCCACGAACTCGCCGAGGAACGGCTGAACCTTCTGGAAACTTTGGCCGAGCGTGTGGCCGAACGGATCCTGCTCGAGCCGCAGGCCCACCGCACCTTTGTTCGGGTGGAAAAACTGGACCGCGGGCCGGGTGCCCTCGGGGTTGAGATTGTGCGCGCCCGCACCCAGCTCGATCCGCATGCCTTGGATGACGACAAACCACACCCGCGACTGATGTATCTGTCGAACGCGGCGATTGCGTCTGAAAACCTTTCAGGCTGGATTGACCAGATGCAGGCGCGGGAACGCCCACTCATCTTGTGCGTGGGAGCGGGAGATATGCCGGTCGCGCATACTGGGCACAAAATGACCCAAAGGCGCATTGATCTGCTCACGATAGAGCAGAATGCATGGGTCTTGGCAGCACGCGATCTGCGCTGCGTCGTGGTAGCGACCCGGACAGAACTCGACTGGGCAATGAAGAACGGACAGATCTGCGTTTGGGCGCCCTCCAAGATTCTTTTGGACGCGGTGGATGGGCCCTCGGTTGGGCCATCGGATCCGGTGGGGCTGGCGGCATGGTTTGCGTCGACCCTGGAAGCGGGCGAGATGATGGTTATTGGCGCAGAATTGCCGAAGGACGCGCATGTCCCGCTCCGGGCCGTGCCCGTCGATCAGAAGACGCTCTGAGAGCGACTGCCCGTTGACCGACAGGATCTACTTCCGGCCCCTTGTGCAACAAGACGCGGCACGACCCGCGGGGGCCGTTGCATTGGCTGGTGGGCCGCTCTGGTTCACACATCTCGAAGCGCTTTCGCGCACGGCGCCACCGTCCGTTGTCTCGGTGTCGGATGTGCCGGCGCCTATCATTGATCGTCTGACCGCGCCGCGTCCTTCATGCGCCGGGCTTTCACTGGACGCCCCGGTCCTGATGGGGATCCTGAACACAACGCCAGACAGTTTTTCGGACGGCGGGGCTCATGTGTCACTCGAAACCGCAGTGGCCGCCGCGCTGCGCATGGCCGGGCAGGGCGCTGCCATCATTGATGTTGGAGGAGAATCCACGCGCCCGGGTGCCGCCACGGTCCCTGTGGATGAGGAGATACGACGCACCGAGCCGGTCATCGCTACCCTTTCAGAAGCAGCGGATGTCCCGATCTCCATCGACACGCGAAAACAGGCGGTGGCGCGCGCGGCGCTAGGCGCGGGTGCGGCGCTGATCAACGATGTGTCAGGTTTCACCTTTGATCCCGATCTTGCGGAGCTAGCAGTCGAGACACAGACGCCTGTTTGCATCATGCACGCTTTGGGAGACCCGGCGACGATGCAGGACGATCCGACTTACGATGATGTGCTCCTTGATGTCTTTGACTTTCTGGAGGCCCGGATTGCCGCACTTGAGACGCTCGGGCTGCCGCGGCAGTTGATGGTGGCGGATCCGGGCATCGGATTTGGCAAGACGGTCGCGCACAACCTGACGCTTTTGAAAAACCTGAGCCTCTTTCACACGCTGGGTGTGCCCCTCCTGCTGGGTGCAAGCCGCAAGGGATTTATCGGCAAGATTGGTCAGGCGCCGGAGGCGCATCAGCGTGCACCCGGCTCGATTGCCGTGGGCCTTGCAGCGCTTGCACAAGGCGTGCACATTCTGCGGGTGCACGACGTGGCTGAAATGAGCCAAGCCACGCGACTTTGGCGCTCCGTGCGCTGAGAAAGGGCAGGATGCGCAAGCTTTTTGGAACCGACGGGGTACGCGGCACCGCGAACACCCATCCGATGACGGCAGATCTGGCATTGCGTATGGGCGCAGCGGTGGGTCGCTATTTCCGGCGCGAAGCAGGCGGCGTGCATCGCGTGGTGATTGGCAAAGACACGCGCCTGTCGGGTTACATGTTCGAAAACGCTCTGACAGCGGGTCTGACGTCAACGGGAATGAATGTGCTGTTGTTGGGCCCGGTGCCGACACCGGCCGTGGGGCTGATGACACGGTCTATGAGGGCGGATCTTGGGGTGATGATTTCCGCCTCGCACAATCCAGCCGAAGACAATGGCATCAAATTCTTCGGTCCTGACGGGTTCAAACTATCCGATCAGGCCGAAGCGGAGATCGAGCACCTGATCGAGACCGGCGTCGAACCCGCGCAGGCGCGCAACATCGGGCGCGCGAAACGGATTGATGATGCCCGGTTCCGCTATGGCGAACGGGTAAAGTCCTCGCTGGACCGCGATCTTCGCCTGGATGGGCTGAAAGTGGTGATCGACTGCGCCAACGGGGCGGCGCACAGGACCGCCCCGGAGACACTTTGGGAGCTTGGCGCTGACGTCATCGAAGTTGGCACCGCACCTGACGGCCACAACATCAACCGCGGCTGTGGTTCAACTCAGCCTCAAGTGGCGGCGGAAACGGTTGTGGCCCATGGCGCCCATGTGGGCGTCTGCCTCGATGGGGATGCGGATCGGGTGATCTTGATCGACGAGCGCGGCGACGTGGCGGACGGGGACCAGCTTATGGCGCTGCTGGCCACCCGCTGGGCCGCCGACGAGCGCCTCACGGGCGGGGCGCTGGTTGCAACCGTAATGTCAAATCTTGGGTTGGAGCGTCATCTGACGGAGCGGGGCCTGCGTCTGGAACGTACCGGCGTCGGTGACCGCTACGTCGTGGAGCGCATGCGCGCTGGCGGATTCAACCTCGGGGGTGAGCAATCGGGGCATATCGTCATGACCGATTATGCGACGACGGGGGATGGATTGATGGCCGGGCTGCATTTTCTGTCGGAAATGGTGCGGTCAGATCAGCCTGCCAGCGCGCTGGCGCGGCAGTTTGACCCTGTGCCGCAAGTATTGCGGAACGTTCGTTATGAAGCCGGTCAGGCCCCGCTGGAGTTGGCCCCGGTGAAAGCGGCTATCGCGGATGCCGAGGCCGCTTTGAACGGCAATGGGCGATTGCTGATCCGGCGCTCGGGGACCGAACCCTTGATCCGGGTCATGGCCGAGAGTGAGGACGAGGACCTGATGGAGCGTTCGGTGGATCAGGTCGTCGACGCCGTGAATGCAGCCGTCAGCGCCCAAACAGGATCGCAAGCGCCCGGGACTGGCTGAGCGCGACCCCTGTGAGGATGAGGACCAACGCCAGCAGCAGGGACGGGGGCACCGGCTCTCCAAGAAACCAAACCCCCAACAGAACCGACCAGAGCGGCACCTGATAGTTGGTCAGGCTCATGAACACCGGGCCGGCCGTTCGGACGACCATAACCCGCAGGATGTTCGCGGCAGCGGTCGGCACCAACCCCAGAAACGCAATCACCCAAAGTGTTCTTGCGTCGGGCAAGGGTGGTGGTCCCTCGACCGCCCAGGCCATCGGCACGGCGATAAAGGACCCCAGGATCACCAGCATCGCACTCAGCCCGATGGGGTCAACGGAGGGCAGGCGGCGCATCAGGATCGAACTGACCGCGTAACACGTGGCGGCCCCAATGCAGGCGATCCGGCCCGGCAGTTCCAGAGCGGCTCCTGTACTCTCGAAAGCCTGCGCCCCGATCAGGACGACCACGCCCGCAAAGCCGATCAGAAATCCAATGGCACGCCGAGGCCCGACACGTTCACCGGGCACCAGAAAATGTGCCAGCGGCAGGACCACCAACGCCACCGATGCCATCGACACGCCGGCAAACCCAGCGGTGACATAGTTCTGGCCCCAGGCGAGCAGGGAGAAAGGCACTGTGGAACTCAAGGCCGCAATGAGCACCAGCCGGGCCCAGTCACCACGTGTGACAGGCTCCAAAAACAGGCGGCCACCCATAGCTTGCCAAAGCAGAATGGAGACCACCGCGGCCAGCGTGATCCGTGACGCCGCAAGCCAAAAGGGTGATACTCCCGTCAATGCCACTTCGGTGACCATGAAGGTTCCGCCCCAGACAAGCCCGAGCGTGGCGACCATCAACCAACTTCGCGCGGTGATTTCAGGGACTTGCGACATTGTGCTCCGAAAGCGGTGTGGGGGTGCGGTCCGGACCTTAATCCGGACCGCTCGTGTGACGTTTCGAGCGCGCTCGAAACGTCATCCACGCAACTTGTGGTGCAGGATGATCGGAACCACAAGGTCTTCTTCGTCTTCCAGATGGCGGCTCAGAAACCCCGAAATACGGGTGCTGGCCGCCAGCACATCGCCAGCCTCAGAACCGACTTGCGACGTGTCCAGTTGTGCCAGCTGTACCACGCGGTTGGCGCTTTGCGTGAAGTCGTTCAGCACTTCATCCAATGCATGGTGGTCCGTTTCCAGCATGTCCAATCCCTCGACAAAGCGCGCGTCGGCACTCTGAAGTTCCGGAAAGAAACTGCGATCCTCCCAGGTGTGGTGGCCATGCAGGTTGCGGACCAACAGATTGCCGAACCGCGACAGGCGCGTGACATAGTCGTGCAAATCCAGATTGTTATCCAGAAAAGCCTCGGTATCGGATTGTGTCAGGTCCCCCAACTGGCGGAACATTTGATGAGCCCCCATCCAGTTCTGGATCGAGGCGGCGAAGTTCGGGTGATCCGGCCAGGCATCGCGCGGATAGTCCCGAAGCAGGGCCTGCATTTCGTCGGGAAGGCCCCGTCTGGTTTCAATGGACTGGTTCATGCCGAGCAGATGTGCAGTGGTGTATGTTCAAACAACTCTGCATCCCTGCACATCAGGGGTGCATGTACTGACCCATGTCGGTGGTTTCCGCGAAGGCGCTCACTACAAAACAAAAAAAGGCCCCAAGCGGGGCCTCTTTCAACGAGTGACGTCAGCGTCAGTTCTTTTCTTTGTCGACCATCTTGCCGGCAGAGATCCACGGCATCATACCGCGCAGCGTCTCACCGACTTTTTCGATCTGGTGCTCGTCATTCAGGCGGCGTGTCGCCTTGAACGAAGGCTGACCCACGGCATTCTCGAGCATAAAGTCGCGAACGAACTTGCCGGTCTGGATGTCCGCAAGCACGGCTTTCATGCGCGCTTTGGTTTCATCGTAAGGCAGAATGCGCGGACCGCTGACATACTCGCCATATTCGGCGGTGTTCGAGATCGAGTAGTTCATGTTGGCGATGCCGCCTTCGTAAATCAGGTCGACAATCAGTTTCACTTCGTGCAGGCATTCGAAGTAGGCCATTTCCGGCTCGTACCCGGCCTCCACCAGCGTTTCGAAACCCATGCGGATCAGTTCAACCAGACCGCCGCACAAGACAGCTTGCTCGCCGAACAGGTCGGTTTCGCATTCTTCGCGGAAATTGGTCTCGATGATGCCCGAGCGTCCGCCACCAATCGCAGAGCAATAGCTGAGGCCCAGTTCCAGCGCTTTGCCGGATGCGTCATTGTGGACGGCGACCAGGCAGGGCACGCCGCCGCCTTTTGAGTACTCGCCGCGGACGGTGTGACCGGGGCCTTTGGGGGCCATCATGATAACGTCGACGCCCGGCTTGGGCTCGATCAGGCCAAAATGCACGTTCAGGCCGTGGGCAAACGCAATGGCCGCGCCTTCGCGCAGGTGGTCGTGAACGTATTTGCGATAGGTCTCGGCCTGCAATTCGTCGGGCATCGTGAACATGATGAGATCGCACCATGCTGCCGCCTCGGAAATCCCCATGACTTTCAGGCCTTCCCCTTCGGCCTTCTTGGCGCTGGCAGAGCCTTCGCGCAGCGCCACAACGAGGTTGTTGGCGCCGGAATCGCGCAGGTTAAGCGCATGGGCATGGCCCTGGCTTCCGTAGCCGAGGATGGCCACCTTTTTGTCTTTGATCAGGTTGATGTCGCAGTCGCGGTCATAATACACACGCATGGTCAGTCCTTTCAGGTTCAATTCTGGCGGCGATCATAGGTGGATCGCAGGGTCAATCGAGAGTGATCAGAACATTTTTCTGATCTTTTTGGATCTTTTCATGCGTTGAATGATGATTTATCGAAGTAGTCATGCTTGATGACATGGACCGCCGAATTCTGCGGCGCTTGCAACAGTCCCCCGCAATGTCCGCGCCCGAACTGGCGGATGCGCTGGGCCTCACCACGTCGCGCGTTGCACGTCGGCTGGAAAAGCTGCAAAGCAATGGTGTCCTGCTTGGGCAGGAGGCGTTGATCGACTGGACGGCCCTGGGATACGCGGTCGAGGTCAGCCTGCGGATCACGCTCGACAAAACCCAACCGCTTGCCTTCGACCAGTTCACAGAAGCCGCGAGAAAGATCCCCGAAGTTTTGGAGATACAGACCTTTCTGGGCCGCGTGGACACCCGACTCTCGGTGATCGCCCGCGACATGGCGCACTACCAGCAGGTCTATCGCGACCGGATCCTGACGCTGCCGCATATCGCGGATGTAGAGGCGCTGATGCATATCGCACGGATCAAGTCCGACGAGGTGCTGCCGGTTTGACACAGATCGATGATCAGGACCGGGTCTTGCTGCGCGAGCTTTCGCGGGACGCGTCTCAGAACGCCGGTGCATTGGGGCGCAAGATCGGTCTCAGCCAGCCGGCCACGTGGCGACGGATCAAACGACTGGAGGATCTCGGCATCCTGAAAGGTCGCCGCCTGCGGCTGGACCCGGAAAAGCTTGGCCTGGGCGTGACCGTCTTTCTTGGCGTGAAACTGGCGCGCAAGGCACAAGTCCGGCTTGAAGACTTTGAACGGGCGGTCAGCGCGATACCGGAAGTGCAGACCGTCGAGCATGTGCTCGGCCTCTATGATTATCGCTTGCGTGTGGTTGCGCGCGATCTTCCCGATTTCGAACGCATCCTGAGGCGCAGGATCATGACGCTGCCTGGGGCAGGGGAGGTCGAGGCCAATGTGCTTTTGACCGAAGAACGGCTGCCGGGACCTTTGGGTTGAAAGGTGTCTCTGGCCACATGTCCGCTACGCGGACAAAGCGGCCATTTCGTTTACTGCCGTAAATGGCCGCTTCGAAGGACCTGTCAGGATTTCCATGCAGCGATCAAACATGAAGTTCAACTAACTGGATGAGATTTCCGCAAGTGTCGTCAAAGACTGCCATCGTAGCGCCGCCAGCTTTAACGGGAGGTTGTGTGAACTCAACACCAGCGGCCTTTAGTTTGGCAACCTCCGCTTCAATGTCATCTACGCTGAATGCCGACGCAGGAATTCCGTCGGCCATGAGCGCTTCCTGATAAGCGCGCGAAGCCGGATGGTCGTTAGGTTCCAAACCCAGCTCCACTCCGTCGGTTTCTTCCTTTGAAACCACTGTTAGCCAGCGGTGTTCACCGAGCGGAATATCATGCTTCACGACAAACCCAAGCTTGTTCGTGTAAAAGTCGAGAGCCTTGGACTGATTTTCTACAGCGATGTTCTTCATGTACATTTTCATGTGGGGTCTCCTTGAGAATATAGGTCCACCCAGGGGTTGATCGCATCCACAATTGGCGCTGCCGCCAGCGTGTGAATCTTAGTGCGACCTCGCCATGCCGTGGTGATTAACCCAGCCTGCTCCAGCGTGTTCAGATGCCTGGTGATGCCTTGGCGGGAAATTGTGACTGAATGCATATCGAACAGACGGGCGCAAAGCTCGAAAAGCGTCTGGTCTTGACGCCTTCTCAGCTCTTCAAGGATCAGCAGCCTGGTTGTGTCACCTAGTGCGCTAAAAATGATGCTTAGCTGTGAGTCGGATTGAACACTCATGCTTCTTTATGCAACAAAAATGTTGCATGTCAAATTGAACCTACCGTTCGCCCAACTCGCAGCATTCGTGACTTTGGGCTCAACGCCGTCATTCTCTGCGGCCTCCGCCAATGACCGCCAGTGAGGCAATTTGTACGACACGGCACTTGCGAAGTCTCGGGTCCAGACCAACAAGAACGGGCACTCTCGCGAAGGTGTTCCCAAAACAGACCTATGCCCCGCTGAATACGCGGTCTATTCAGACACAAAGTATTCAGGAGAGACCCATGGCCGCTTTGCTAAACACCGTAGACCCCGAGGGACTGGAAGAGTTCTCTGTCGTGTTCACCGACCGGTCTTTGAACCACATGTCAGCCGCCTTTCAGCAGGTAATGCGCGATATTTCGGACCTTCTCAAAGAAGTTTACAACGCGGATGCCGTTGCCGTTGTCCCCGGTGGCGGCACCTATGGGATGGAGGCGGTGGCCCGCCAGTTTACGCGCAACGCCAGCGTTCTGGTGGTGCGCAACGGTTGGTTTTCCTATCGCTGGAGCCAGATTTTCGAAGCCGGGGAACTGACCGCTGCAGCGACCGTTCTGAAAGCCCGTCAGACGGCCAATGCGAGCCCGTCCCCCTTTGCGCCGGCGCCCATCGAAGAAGTGGTGTCCGCCATTCACGAGCAGAGACCTGCCGTTGTTTTTGCCCCGCATGTCGAAACCAGCGCCGGCGTCATCTTGCCCGATGATTACATCACGGCGATGGCTGCGGCCGCGCATGATGTTGGCGCACTGATGGTTCTGGATTGCATCGCGTCGGGATGCGCTTGGGTCGACATGAAGGCGACGGGGGTCGATGTGCTGATCTCAGCGCCACAAAAGGGGTGGAGCGCCTCTCCCTGTGCCGGTCTGGTGATGATGTCGGCGCGCGCCGTCGCGCGGATGGAGGAGACCGAGTCCGACAGTTTCGCGATCGATCTGAAAAAGTGGCATCAGATCATGTTGGCTTATGAAGGAGGCGGACACGCCTATCACGCCACGATGCCGACGGATGCGTTGCGCGATTTTCGGGACACGATGCAAGAAACCCAAACCTACGGGTTCCAGCGCTTGCAGGACAATCAGTGGGCGCTCGGGGATGCTGTGCGGGCCATGCTGAAAGACCGGGGCATCGTTTCGGTGGCGGCTGACGGGTTTGGTGCACCGGGCGTTGTCGTCAGTTACACGTCTGATCCGGATATCCAATCCGGCAAAGCGTTCGCCGCGGAGGGCATGCAGATTGCGGCCGGAGTGCCGTTGCAATGTGATGAGCCAGCGGATTTTCGAACCTTTCGGCTGGGCCTGTTCGGGCTGGACAAGCTCTATGACGTTCCGGGCACGCTTGCGCGGTTGGAACGCGTTGTCGGTGCGGTGCTTTGAAGCGATCACAGCGGCCCCATGCTGCTCTGTGGCCTGAGGTAAGGCACATCTTGCCAACGACGCGCGGCTGGCCTTTACTGATGCAAGCGGGAGCCGGGTTCGACCGGGTCCCGATGAGTTGTCTGACATTGCAAAAGGATGGATCCGAACAATGACGCCCCGCCGCACAGCCCGACGCTTGACCGGTCCAGTCCATGTTTTCGCCCTGACGCTTGGTATGACGCTCGCGGGTGTGGCGCATGCTGCCGATGACGACCCGGTGACGCACCCGATCAACTGCTCGACAGCAGAGGGAGACATTAGGGCGCTCAACGCGGAAAAAGAGCACGCGAAGAAGCAGGGGCTTTTGAACGTTGCGGCGATCACGCCAGCCGGCGCGCTGCTTGGTCTGGCCACTGGCACCGAGGGGAAACGCCTGGAGATGCTCACCGGCGATTACCAGAAGAAAATCGACGAGCGCATCGCCGCGATCAACGCCAAGTGTGGCAGCTAGCAGGGACAACAGCTGTCCGGGGCTCCCGGTTCCATCTCAATCGAAACGAATAGCACATGCCCGTGAGGCGGCGGTAATGCCCCTTACGCCGGGAAAGCTTTCCCATGATATTGCGTATAGGGTTCTTGAATGACCCAGATGGAGCCCCCATATCCATGTTAAGCCCATAAACATTGGGAGGGACATTCTCATATGGCAAATTATGCAAACCTGCCGGCCCCGACACCAGAAGGTGGATTGAACCGCTACATGCAGGAGATCCGCAAGTTTCCGCTTCTTGAGCCGGAAGAAGAATACATGCTGGCCAAACGCTGGGTCGAAGAGCAGGACACAGAGGCTGCGCACAAGATGGTGACGTCGCATCTGCGGCTCGCGGCTAAGATCGCGATGGGATATCGCGGATACGGACTGCCGCAGGCCGAGGTGATTTCCGAGGCCAATGTGGGCCTCATGCAGGCGGTCAAACGCTTTGATCCCGAAAAAGGCTTTCGTCTGGCCACTTACGCAATGTGGTGGATCCGCGCCTCGATTCAGGAATACATCCTGCGCTCGTGGTCACTGGTGAAACTGGGAACTACTAGCGCCCAGAAAAAGCTCTTTTTCAACCTGCGCAAGGCCAAGGCCAAGATCGGGGCGCTTGAGGACGGCGATATGCGGCCCGAAAACGTGGCGCGCATTGCCAACGACCTCGGTGTGACCGAGGACGAGGTGATTTCGATGAACCGGCGCCTGTCCGGCGGTGACGCGTCCTTGAACGCCACCGTTGGGTCCGAAGGCGAAGGCACCATGCAGTGGCAGGACTGGCTGGAAGACGAGGACGCTGACCAGGCGGGCGACTACGAAGCCCGCGATGAGTTGGAAGCTCGTCGGGAGCTGCTGGCGCAAGCCCTTGAGGTTCTCAATGATCGTGAAAAGGACATCCTGACCCAACGCCGTCTGGCGGATCAGGCGGTCACTTTGGAAGAGTTGAGCGGCCAATACGGCGTCAGCCGCGAGCGTATCCGTCAGATCGAAGTGCGCGCATTCGAGAAACTGCAAAAGAAGATGCGCGATCTGGCCAAGGAAAAGGGCATGCTGGCCACGGCCTGATCGAAAGGTCTTTCCGTCACTCGGTTTTCGAACCGGGTGGCGGACGTTGCAATCTCAAAGCAGTTAATCCTGCCAAGACTTGATCTAAAACGGATGGTCAGGCACGGGCATGATCGAACTGGCACCGCTACAAAGGGGTGACGTGAGTTGGTTGGATCGCTAAGGTCTGTATCCCGATAACGTTGGAGCAGCAGGTATGGCAGGTGGATGGGCCAAAGACGGTGCAGTGGGCGAACAGATCGAGGCGTCGATAAATGACGAACTCGCGCGTCTGAAAGCCCGCAAAGCCCCGGTCGGGGACAGTTTCAGGTATTGTGCCGACTGCGAAGAAGAAATCCCGCAAGCCCGCCGCGACGCCATACCCGGTGTGAAACTTTGCATCGAATGTGCATCGGACAGGGATGCAAAGCACGAATTCCGCGGCGGCATCAACCGGCGCGGTTCAAAAGACAGCCAACTCAAATAGCTACTGCAATGGCATCCGCAGGAAATTCTGCGGGCCTGCCTGCCCGTGTCGCCAAATCTGGCCGGTGTCCTCAAATCCGCCTTTCAGATAGGCTGCCCGTGCGATCGGATTGACAACATTCACCGTCAACACCAGCGCGGGCGCGTGGGGGTAACTCTGCCGCAAGTAGGGCGCAATTGCCCTTACCGCTTGGGTCCCCAGTCCTTTTCCCTGGGAGGCCAGGTCAATCAAAAAGGCACGTAACCCAAGTTCGGCCGGGCGGGCCAAAGCGATCCGGCCGGAGTAGAGCCGATCGATCTTGAAAAACCCAACGATCCGGTTGGCGGCGGTGATGGCGTGGAAATCGATCCCGTCTTCGGGCGTTCTGAACGCCTCATGCACCGTTCCGGAGAACCTGATCTGGTCCGGTGCCACGATCAGGTGGGACACGCGGTCATACTCATCGGGACCAATTGGAACAAATCCGATATCTGGTAGGGAGGCTTCGGTCATCGCAGCTCTGTCTTTACGCCGTGTGCCCGGGGTGCACGCAGCAATTGCCCCTTGTGCAGGCTGGTCGGCTTCGCCAAAACAGCCGGGTCAACACGGAGGCGGGGATGGACAAGGTATTCACAACAAACCGTATGCTGAATTTCGGAGATTGCGACATCTCGGGGACCGCATATTTTCCATCTTATCTCAACATCCTGAATGGCGTGAACGAGGAATTCTGGGCGATGCTCGGATTCCCCTGGCACAAGATCATCTGGGAAGACCGGTGGGGTACCCCGACCGTGCACATTTCGAGCGACTTTTCGAGCCCGTCTTTCTTTGGTGAAGAACTCGAATTCGAAGTGAAGGTACTGAAGGTGGGCCGGTCCTCGGTCACCTTGCATCACAACATCAGCTGCAAGGGCAAACAACGCTGGTCCAGCACACAGGTTCTGGCCGCCAGTGATCTGGATAAGCATATCTCGATCCCCTGGCCTGACGAAGTGCGCGCGGCGCTGACCGCACGGCTTGTCGATCAGCCTGTAGCGGGCTGACAACCCGCACCCGCCTTTGCGTCGGCAAATGCCGGGTCAGTTAGTCGGCCGGGTTCAAAGTATTTGGCCCGGCCATGTAAACCGCGATGCGGGCGAACTGCCCATCACGAATGTCGAAGAAATTGCAGTTCGACTTGAGGGTGATCTGCCCATCCAGCTCGGTGTTTTCGACACGGAACTGGACACTGATCCGCCCTGCAGCAGGATCCGGTGCGAACCGGAACTGGGTGTGGCTAACGGCCTTGTGGTTCGCCCATAACCGGTGAAACATCCCGGCGATTTCGTCTTTTCCGGAAAGCTGCACACCGTGGGTTTCAACTGAAAACACGCAGTCGTTTGTGAGCGTGGACAGCACGCGATCAAGGTCCTCAGAATCCACGGCGTGAAAGTATTGGCGCACCAGATCAATCTGTGCTGATGCGCTCGGATCAGAAGGCTGTGGGGCGTGCAGGTAAGGCTCATCGCCGTCATCGTGCCACACGCGATAGCGCGGCAAAGGTTCTGCGGTTTCAAACCACGGCAGCCGTTCTCCGTGGTGAATATGGGCGTGGGGCGCGAAATCCTGTGGCTGGTCCATCGTGGCCACCATCAGCTCGACCAACTGCCCGCCTTCGCCATCGTCCCCTTCCCATGTCAGCGACGTGCCGCAATCACCGCAATAGGCGCGGCCAACACCTGGAGACGAGTTGTAGACTTTGGGGGGCCCTGAAACATAACGCACCTGATCGCGCGTGTACCCGGCCAGCGCGACGGCTGGTGCCCCGGAATGCCTGCGACAGCTTTCGCAATGACACAGAATGACTGTCTCAGGAGCACCGGATGCGCGATACCGAACCGCGCCGCACATGCAACCACCCTCCGCGTGCTCAGGATATGCGGTCATGTTCGCCCCTCCGAGATAAGGATTTTGGGAGCACGCGCAGCGTTCTGGCCTTACGCCTCCATCGCTTCCAGTTCGTCGATGAAGCCCGAGATCATGTCCAGCCCTTTGTCCCAGAAATGCGGGTCAGACGCATCCAGCCCGAAAGGCGCCAGCAGTTCCGTATGATGCTTGGAACCGCCGGCTTTGAGCATGTCAAAGTACTTGTCCTCAAACCCTTCGTCTCCGTCGGCATAAACGGAGTAAAGCGCATTCACGAGCCCATCGCCGAACGCATAGGCGTAAACATAGAAGGGTGAGTGCACGAAATGAGGGATGTAGGCCCAGAACGTCTCGTACCCTTCCGCGAAGTCGAAGGCAGGGCCAAGGCTTTCGGACTGCACAGACATCCAGAGCGCATTGATGTCGTCCGGTGTAAGTTCGCCTTCCCGCCGGGCGGCGTGGAGTTTGCATTCAAAGTCGTAGAACGCAATCTGGCGCACAACGGTGTTGATCATGTCCTCGACCTTGCCCGCCAACAGAACCTTGCGCAGTTCTGGCGAGTCTGCCGCATCGAGCATTTTACGGAAGGTCAGCATTTCACCAAAGACGCTCGCAGTTTCGGCCAGCGTCAGCGGCGTCGACGACAGCATCTCTCCCTGGTCGGCGGCCAGCACCTGATGCACGCCATGGCCAAGTTCGTGTGCGAGTGTCATGACATCGCGGGGTTTGCCGAGGTAGTTCAGCATTACGTATGGGTGGACATCGGTGACAGTTGGATGCGCAAAGGCACCGGGGGCCTTGCCCGGTTTCACACCTGCATCGATCCAGCCTTTGCGAAAGAACGGATCCGCCAGGTCGCCCATGCGCGGGTCAAAGGCGCTGTAGGCGTCCATGACGGTTTGTTCAGCCTGCTCCCAGCTCACCACGCGGGTGTCTTCCATGGGCAACGGTGCATTGCGATCCCAGACCTGCATCCGGTCCAGCCCCAGCCATTTGCGTTTGAGCTCGTAGTATCGATGGCTCAGTTTCGGATAGGCGGCGACAACGGCGCTGCGCAACGCCTCGACCACCTCAGGTTCGACATCATTGCTCAGATGCCGGCCTGTCTGAGCCGTCGGCATACCGCGCCAGCGGTCCAGAACTTCTTTTTCCTTTGATTGCGTATTGTGGACCCGTGCGAAAGTTTTGATGTTCTCGCCAAAAACGCGCGCAAGTTCGTGCGTGGCCGCCTCTCGCAGCGATCGGTCCTGTTCGGTCAGCAGATTGAGTGTGCCTTCGATGTTGCGGGTTTCCCCGTCCACAGTGAAGGTCAGCCCGGCGATGGTCTCATCGAACAAACGTTCCCAGGCGTCCCCGACGACCCCGAGATCATGCAGGAACTTCTCCAACTCGTCCGACAGCTGGTAGGGCTTCATCGCCCGGATGCGGCGAAAGACCGGAGCATAGCGCGCAAGATCGGCGTTCGCCTCAAAATGCGCCGACAGGACCGAGTCGTCGATTCGGTTCAGTTCCAGCGTGAAGAAGACCAGGGGCGTCGTATAGTCGGTGATCTTTTCCTGCATGTCGGACATGAACTTGGCCCGGTCCGCATCTGTGGTTTGCTGGTAGTAGCGCAGACCGGCAAAGGACATGATCCGTCCGGCGATCTGGCTGATCTTCTCGTTGCGCTGAACACAATTGAGCAATCCCGCCGCATCCAGATCGGCCAACTTGCCCTCGTAATCCGCCGCAAAGCTCGCGCAGGCCTCTTCCAGCCATTCCAGATCGCGTTTTAGTTCCGGCGCGTCTTCGCCTGTGTAGAGATCGCTGAGGTCCCATTCGGGCAGGTCGCCCAGCCCCCCTCCGGCGGCAGAGGCATTGGCATCACGGACAGGGAAGGGGAGATTGAGCATGGATGGGTCCTCTTGGTCATTGAGGCAACATCTATGTCTGCTCCAGGGCGGAGGCAATGGGGGTGCCTTCGGACCTGATGGCTTCTTCCGACCAGAGCCGCAACGCGTCGAGGCAGGCAAGCGCTGTACGTCCGAACTCCGTGATCTGATAGTCTACCGTAACCGGCGCCGTATCGCGCACCGTGCGCGTGATCAGACCATAAGTTTCGAGATGCCGCAGGCGGTCTATGATCATCTTTTTGCTGGCACCATTGATCATGCGCGTCAGGTCATTGAACCGCACCGGGTCGTCCTTCAGATGCCACAGAACGGATGCGGTCCATTTCCCTCCAAGAATGCGCATGCCCCGTTCTATCGCGCAGGGCGCGTCGCATGGCGCCACCGCAAAACGGCGACCCTCTGCATCCTCAACAACTCTGGCGTCCATGATGCCTCCTAGGTTACAAAAAGTATACTGGTTGCTTCTTGTTTCTTTACGCTCATATCTGCGGGGTGTCACCAATTGGAGGGCCCCATGCCTCAGCCAGACATTCACCTTTACACTGCCGCCACGATGAACGGGTACAAGCCCGTGATTTTCCTGGAGGAGGCGGGCATTCCCTATGACCTGACATTCGTCGACTTCGCGAAGAAAGCGCAGAAAGCCCCCGATTACATCAAGTTGAACCCCAATGGGCGGATCCCGACGATTGTGGACCGGTCGAACGGTAATTTCGCCGTCTTCGAATCCGGCGCGATCCTTTGGTACCTAGCTGAGAAATATAGTGTTTTCCTTCCCGATGATGGGAAGGCACGATCCGAGACGCTGCAGTGGCTGATGTTCCAGATGAGCGGGATCGGTCCGATGATGGGGCAGGCCATGTACTTTCAGCGGATAGCGGCACCAAACGGTCAAGATGAACCGTTTTCGATCAAGCGTTACGTCGACGAAAGCCGTCGTTTGCTTGAGGTTCTGGACACGCGTCTGGCCGAGCGCGCGTGGCTGGCCGGGGAGACTTACACGATTGCAGATATGGCGACCTATCCATGGGCGCGCGCTCATGTCTGGGCAAAGGTGTCTGTCGAAGGGCTGGACAATTTGAACGCATGGTTTGAGCGGCTCGACGCACGCCCTGCGGTGCAAAAGGCACTGACCATCCCAAAGGCGCAACCGGCCTTTTGGGGTGATGCGGATGCAAGCAGCTTTCTCGCCGAAAACGCTGCGCGCTTTGCATCAGACGTCAAGGCTCATCCGTAAACCCGCAGAATGTCTTTCAGGTCTTCCAGCGTGTTGGCCTCTTGCACGGGTTTGTCTTTGCGCCAGCGCGCCATGCGCGGAAACCGCAATGCGACGCCCGATTTGTGGCGAGAGCTTTCGTGAATGCCCTCGAATGCAATCTCAAACACGTGCTCGGGCGTGACCTGACGCACCGGCCCGAACCGCTGTTGGGTGTTCTTACGCACCCATGCGGTGATTTCGCGGAACTCGGCGTCGGTGAGTCCTGAGTAGGCTTTGGTAAAAGGCACCAGTTCGTTGCCTTGCCAGACCGCAAAGGTGAAGTCAGTGAACAGGTTCGCACGTCGTCCATGCCCCGACTGAGCATAGATCATCACAGCGTCGATGGTCAGCGGGGCAAGTTTCCATTTCCACCAATCCCCCTTCTTGCGGCCCGCCAGGTAGGGGCTGCCTGCCTTTTTCAGCATCAGACCTTCGGCGCGCATGTCCCGAGCACGCTCGCGCTCCTTGATCAGGTCGACCCAGGACCCGAATGCGAGTTGTGGCGACAATCGGACGGGCGCGTCAGATGGCAGAGCTCCGAGCATGTCTTCGAGGCCGGCACGCCGATCCTTGAATGGCCGGTCGCGCAGGTCTTGCCCTTCGCATTCCAAAAGATCGTAGGCATAAACAATCACAGGTGCGTCGCGAAGCAGGGACTTGGGCACCGTTTTTCGGCCAATCCGTTTCTGCAATGCGTTGAAGGGAAGAGGTCCGTCTTCGCTCCACGCAAGGATTTCCCCGTCGATCACGGTGCCCATTGGAAGAAAATCAAGGGCGCGCGCCAGTTCAGGAAAGCGGTCGGTCATCAGTTCCTCTCCGCGCGACCAGACGAAGTGGTTTCCCTCGCGCAGGATCAGTTGCCCTCGGATGCCATCCCATTTCCATTCGGCGCGCCAATCTGACGGTTCTCCCAGCGTTTCCGGGGCATCCTCCAGCGCGTAGGCCAGATAGAACGGGTAGGGGCGCGACGCATCTGCGCCAGCGTCGTCGGCTTCGATTAGTGTGTGCCAGCTTGTGGTGTCCGGCGTCCAGTTGCCCATCAGTCGATGGGCCAGTTCAGCTTCGTCTTTGCCAGTGGCGCGCGACAGGGCGCGTGTCATCAGCTTTTGACTGACCCCGACCCGAAATCCGCCCGTAAGCAGCTTGTTGAACAAGAAGCGTTCCATCGTGTCGAGACGATCCCACGCCGCGGTCACAGCCTCTTTGCGGTCTGTTTCATCCATCTTTGACGCGACCTGAAGGTACCTGATCCAATAAGTCAGGCCCTCATCGCTTTGCTGGGTGGCTGGTGGGAGGATCAGGGCGATGGTTTCGGCCAAATCCCCGACGATCGGATAGGCTTCCTCAAAGAGCCACAACGGATAGCCGGCTTTTTCGGCCGCCCATTCTCGCAGGTAAGTTGTAGTGATCGTACGTTTGGGTCTGCGGCCCGAAAAAAGCGCGACGGTCCAGAGCTTGTCCTCTTCCGGGGCAGAAGCGAGGTACTCTGCCAAGGCGCCCACCTTCACGGTTGTTTTGGTGGTCTGATCGATCCGGCTGAAGAGCTCTGCAAAGGCCTTCATGACTCACCCTCAGGCTCTGAAGCCTCGCCCCCGAATTCGGTTTGAACAACCTTGGCATCGAAACCGTTCTCATTCAGCCAGCGCGTGAAGATCTCTGTGTAACCATGCGTAACAAAGACTCTTTCTGCGCCAGTGGCTTTGATGCTTTTGTTCAGGCCATCCCAATCCGCGTGGTCGGACACCACGAACCCGCGCTCGGCTGCATGGCGCCGGCGCACGCCGCGCAGCGCCATCCATCCACTGGCAAACGCTGAGGAAACCGTGCCAAAGCGGCGAGCCCAGGCGCTGCCCAATGCAGAGGGTGGCGCAAGCACCAGCGCATTTTGATGGGCGGAGAGATCAAGGTCCGGTGTGACCGGAATGGTTTCGGGCAGCGCATAGCCTTGAGACCGCAAAACTCTGCAGGTGGCCTCTACCGCGCCATGGGTCAGGACCGGACCGATCTGGTCGTCCAGCATGCAGAGCAGCCGTTGCGCTTTGCCGAGTGAGTAGGCCCCCAGCATCGGCGTTTTGCCGTCTGCGACACTGGCCTGCCACCACGCGTTGAGATCGTTCGACACCTGCTTGTGCGAGGGCCAATGAAACACTGGCAGGCCAAATGTGCTCTCGGTGATGAAGGCATGGCAGGGAACGGGTTCGAAAGGTTCGCTCAAACCGTCGTCGTCAACCTTGTAGTCGCCGGATGCGACCCAGACTTCGCCCGTGACTTCGACGCGGATCTGTGCGGAGCCGGGCACATGCCCGGCCGGGTGAAACGACACGGTGGCTGATCCAATCTTGCGCTGTTCGCCAAATCTGACAGTGTCGATCTGGATATCACCCAATCGGTGCCGGATCACTGGCGCGGCCGCGATGGTGGACAAGTAGCGTGCGTGCCCGGGTCGCGCGTGATCCGCATGGCCATGTGTGATAAGCGCCCGGTCTACGGGCCGCCAAGGGTCGATGTAGAAATCGCCCGCCGGGCAATAGATGCCCTTGTCGGTGAAGGTCAGGACGGGATCGCGCGCCATGACAGGCATACTAGCGCACGCCCGCGCGGGCGCCACTGCTCAGGCGCTGCGAGCGTTGCCTTGGGACTCTTCGGAGCCTGAAAACAAGCGATCAAGCCGGTCAAAGATGCGGGTGCGCACCGCCGGCGTTTCCATCAGCACTTCATGTTCGGCATCTTCGATGATGTCGAGTTCGCCGCGTGGCCAGATCGCCATGCGATCGCGTGCCGCCTGAACATCAACGATCTTCTCTTCCGCCCCGACAAAGCACACGCAGGGCAGGTCAGGCGAAGGACGGCTGGCCAGCTGGCGGCATTCCATCAACGCTTCGCGGAACCAGATCAGGCTTGGGCCACCCAGCGCCAGTTCGGGGTGCGCCTCCATCTGTACGCGCATCAGCTCGTACATTTCCGGGTCGCGCGTCAGCACATTGCCCTCAAAAGGTTCGGCAAGCACATAGTTTTCATAGCGTGTGCTGGGGGGCAGGCGCGTGCCCAGACCCACGGCCGGCATGGCGTGGGACAGCATCCATCCAAACGGTTTGACGATTGGAGACATGTAGATGCCCCACATCGGGCCCGTGAACCCGCAGGCCTGAACAGGCATGCCCTCCATCACGGCGCGCAGACCGATGCCACCACCCATGGAGTGTCCGATCATGTACCAGGGGCGGGGCAGTTCCAGGTGGCGCGCGGCCCGCAAGGCCGCGGCCAGATCTTTCTGGTAGTCCGAGAAATGCACCACATGTCCGATGCGTTCGTCATCCAGCAAACGATCGGCTATGCCCTGGCCACGCCAGTCGATCGCAAGGCTTGCATAGCCGCGCTGCGCCAGCTCGCCCGCGGCCGGACCGTACTTTTCAACGTATTCCGAGCGTCCGGGGAGGATCAGTACGGTGCCTTTGGCTTTGGCGGGTTTCCAATAGCCAACCCGGATGCGTACGTCGTCGCTTGTATTGACCCAGAGAGCGCTGCCCCCCGGTGGTCCGCCGGCCACATCTTCATAGAAAGGGGCCGGCGCGAGAGACATCAGGCCAGCACCGACGCCAGTTGCATCGCTTTGCCCATGTCGCCATCAACGGTCAGTTTGCCCGTCATGAATGCGCTTGTGGGGTTAAGGTCCCCTTCGAGAATGGATTTGAAGGTCTCGGCATCCGCGGTCATCGTCACGTCGGCGTCGTCATCGCCAACGCGCGCGCCGTCCCCATCCATGACAATGCTGCCCTCGCCGGTGATTTCGAACTTGGCCGAGCCGTCAAAAGACGCTGCCGCCAATTTCGCATTCAGTTCGGCCGTCGCTTGATCAAGAAGGTCGCTCATCTGTCACTCTCTTTTCAGGTTTGACGCGCTCGTGTCTGGAAATCGCCGCGCGTCGCGTTACACTGCATGTCGTTATGAGCTTAAAGCACCCCAATCTCAAAGGTATCGTGACGGCACTTTTTGCCCTAGTCATGTATTCCATACCTTTGGCGGCCCAAACCGCCGACGAGACCGACGAATCGGTCCTTCTGGAGCAACTGGCAGAGGCAGACCCGGCCGAAGCGCTGCGCGTCGAACGCCAGTTGCAGGCCCTGTGGAGGAAAAGCGGGTCTGCGGCGATGGATCTGCTGCTCAAACGCGGGCGCGACGCCCTTGAGATTGACGATCTGAACGCGGCCATCGAACATCTGACCGCTCTGACGGACCATGCACCTGATTTTGCCGAAGGCTGGCACACGCGGGCCTCGGCCTTTTATGAAGCGGAAATGTTCGGGCCCGCCCTCGCGGATCTGGAACGGACGCTGGCGCTCAATCCCAATCACTACAACGCGATCCTGGGGCTTGGTGCGATCCTTGAGACCTTTGGCAATCCCGAGCTCGCCTATGAGGCATATGAGCGTGCATTGGCCATACACCCCAATCATGAAGAACTGGGTGAGGCCGTTGAGCGGCTGAGACCCGTTGTCGAAGGCAAGGCGCTCTGACCCCGGTCAGGGGGCAAGGAGCATCAGGTGTCGATGTCGTCCCGCGTTGTGGCCGTGCTTGGCCCCACCAACACTGGCAAAACCCACTACGCGATCGAGCGTATGCTGGGTCACCGCACCGGTATCATCGGTTTGCCACTGCGGCTGCTGGCGCGCGAGGTTTATGACAAGATCGTCGCAGTCCGGGGTCCGTCTGTCGTGGCTTTGGTCACGGGCGAAGAGCGTATTGTGCCGCCGCGCACGCAGTACTGGGTCTGTACCGTCGAAGCGATGCCGCAGGGGATGGGGTGCGATTTCCTGGCGGTTGACGAGATTCAGCTCTGCGCTGATCCGGAACGCGGCCACGTGTTTACCGATCGCCTGCTGCACGCACGCGGCCTGCATGAAACGCTGTTTCTGGGCAGCGACACCATGCGCGGTCCCATCCGCAGTCTGGTCCCGGAGGCACAGTTCCAATCGCGCGAGCGCATGTCTCAACTGGTCTACTCGGGAGCAAAGAAACTCAGCCGGATGCCGGCCCGCAGCGCAATCGTCGGTTTCTCGGTGGACAATGTTTACGCCATCGCAGAACTGATCCGCCGGCAAAAGGGCGGGGCCGCGGTTGTAATGGGCGCGCTGTCGCCCCGCACGAGGAACGCGCAGGTCGAGTTGTATCAGGCCGGAGAGGTGGATTACCTCGTGGCCACAGACGCGATCGGGATGGGTCTGAACCTCGACGTCGATCACGTGGCATTCTCGGCCCTGGCCAAGTTCGATGGGCGTCGAATGCGTCCTCTTGCGCCAAATGAATTGGCACAGATTGCCGGCCGTGCAGGACGTGGCATGTCCAATGGCACATTTGGTGTGACCGGAGAAGCACCGCCGCTGGACGATAGCGTTGCGCAAGCCATCATGGATCATCGGTTCACGCCACTCAAAAAGCTGAACTGGCGCAACTCCTCGCTACAGTTCGGGTCTATCGACACGTTGATCCGTACGCTGGAAGCCGCACCCGACGACGACACTTTGGTGCGTGCGCGCGAGGCGGATGACTTGCTCGCCCTCAAATCTCTGGCGCAAGTGGATGCCGTCAGTGCCCGAGCCATTGACGCAGCAGCGGTGAAACTGCTGTGGGACGTCTGCCGGATTCCGGATTTTCGCGGCATTAGCCACGCCGAACACGCGTCCCTGCTGGAACTGATCTATGGGTATCTGCACGAGTCCGGGCAGGTGCCAGACGATTGGCTGGCACGCCAGATCCGGCGCATTGATCGCACCGATGGAGATATCGATGCGCTCTCGAAACGTTTGGCATTTATCCGCACGTGGACATACGTGGCCCAGCGTAAGGGATGGGTTGGGGATGAAAGCCATTGGCGCGGCGAAACCCGCGCTGTAGAAGACCGTATCTCGGACGCATTGCATATGCGTCTGACCCAAAGATTTGTGGACCGGCGCACCTCTGTCCTGTTGCGCCGGCTCAAGCAGAAGGAGGCCCTTTTGGCCGAAGTGAGCGAAAGTGGTGATGTGACGGTCGAAGGCGAGTTCGTCGGGCGTCTAGAGGGGTTTCGGTTCATGCCTGACAAGGGCGCCGCCGCAGGCGCTGAAGCCAAGGCTTTGAAGACCGCGTCGCTGCAGGCGCTGGCCCCACATTTTCATTTGCGCGCGGACCGTTTCTACAACGCCCCGGACACCGAAATCGACTTCACCGAACAGGGGGGACTGATGTGGGGCGAGCATGCGGTCGGCAAGCTTGTTGCCGGAGGGGAGCCGCTGAAACCACAGGTAGAAGTGTTTGTGGATGATGCGGCGGGCACCGACGTGGCCCAAAAGGTCTCGCGACGACTGCAGCATTTCATTGACCGCAAAGTGGCGTCTCTGTTTGAACCCTTGCTGGGATTGCAGCGTGACGAAGCGTTGACAGGGTTGGCGCGCGGTTTCGCCTTTCAGATCGTCGAGGCGTTTGGAGTGCTGCCGCGCGCAGCCGTCGCCCAGGAAGTGAAAGAACTGGATCAGGAGGCCCGGGGTGCTCTGCGCAAACATGGCATCCGTTTTGGCCAGTTCACGGTGTTCTTGCCTTTATTGCTGAAACCGGCGCCGACGCGCCTGCGACTGGTTTTGTGGTCGTTGTCAAAGGGCTTGCAAGAGTTCCCTGAAGCACCTCCTCCAGGCCTCGTTACGGTTCCCGTGCAACCTGGTGCTGCTGAGGGCTACGACAGCATGGCCGGATATCGCATCGCTGGGGAGCGGATGATCCGCATCGACATGCTGGAGCGCCTGGCGGATATGCTGCGCAATGAGGACAGCCGTGGCGGGTTCGAAGCCAAGGCCGACATGCTCTCTATCACCGGCATGACGCTGGAGCAGTTCGCCGATCTGATGCATGGACTCGGATATCAGGGCGTGCGTGGCGAGCGCGAAAAGTTCAAACCAGTTGTTGAAGCCACGGATGCGACGCCGGCGAGTGAGGGTGCTGAAACATCCGCAGATGACACCCAATCGAACGAAGCCGCATCCGAGGTTGCGGCTGAGGCCGATACGCCGGATGCGGCACCAGCGCCCGACGCCGTCGCAGATGTTGCGCCGTCCGAGACTGATGCGCCCGATGTGGATGTCGATGCACAGGGCGAAGAGGCAGAATCCCCTTCGGAATCGGGCGCAGAGGGTGATCCGACCGATCCCGAGATGGAGGTCTTTTACACCTTCACATGGGGGCGTCAGCGTCCAACGAATCGTGGTGAGCGGGGGCGCCGACCGGGCGGGAAACCGCAAGGCAAGCAAAAGCACCAGGGCAAGCCGCGCGGCAAGCGCGGAGCGGGCCGGGACGAAGCCAAAGGCGCTAAGAGTTTCTCGGCCAAGCCTGCGCGCAAGGAAAAGGCGATCGATCCGGACAATCCGTTCGCTGCCGCTCTTATGGGTCTGAAAGACCAGAAATGAGCGCATGACGGAGCCATCGGACAAACTGCGTCTGGACAAATGGCTGTGGCACGCAAGGTTCTTCAAAACCCGCAGTCTGGCGGCCAAGCAGGTTGGGGCCGGGCGGGTGCGAGTCAACGGCGCACGGGTGACCAAGCCGGCGCATTTGGTTGGCGCTGGCGATGTCCTTACCTTTGCCCGTGCGCGCGAGGTTGAAGTGATCCGCGTCGAGGCGCTGGGGACCCGGCGAGGCCCTGCGCCAGAGGCGCGAACGCTATACGCGGATCTTACGGTTCCAGAGAACAATTCCTCTGAAACCTGCGACCCCTGAGAAAAAGTCTCTCGTACACGCTGCTGTGTGGGGATCGTTGCCCCTTTTTCGCTTTGCAGCGCTTGAATGCGGCCCAGCGCTGATTTAGCTAGTCGATGAGTCCGACACGCGAAAGCCGCACATGACCTATATCGTCACCGACAATTGCATCGCCTGCAAATACACCGATTGCGTTGAGGTGTGCCCCGTAGACTGCTTCTACGAGGGAGAGAACATGTTGGTGATTCATCCCGACGAATGCATTGACTGCGGTGTCTGTGAACCTGAATGCCCGGCTGACGCGATCCGCCCTGACACCGAGCCGGACATGGACAAATGGGTGGAGTTCAACCGCAAGTATTCCGAGATGTGGCCGGTGATCATCACCAAGAAAGATCAGTTGCCCGATGCAGAAGAGCGCGACGGCGAAGCCGGCAAGCTTGAAAAGTACTTCTCGGAGGCGCCGGGCGAGGGCGGCTGACGATTCGTTGAATGGCCCGCCGCTTGTGGAAGTGGCAGGGCGCTGAGTGGCTGACAAGTGTTTGATTTTAGACACTTCGCATGACCGTGACCCAACGTTGGGTGGCGATGGGTCAAAATGTGTGCTATATTTCCGTTACATATGAGATCAATGAACGGACCTGTCCCTTACGTTTCGCAGCATTGGGATAGTTGAACTCGCGAAAAATCGACCTCGGACGGGACATGATGGGTGCCCCGCTCTGGTTTTTTTGTCGCCTGAGTTTGTCCTCGAACAAGGAAGACCTGAATGACGAAGTCAAAGAAGCTCGATTTCCGCCCGAACGAATACGTGGTTTATCCGGCGCACGGTGTCGGCCAGATCGTATCGATCGAAGAGCAGGAAGTCGCCGGCATCACGCTGGAGCTGTTTGTGATTTCCTTTGAAAAGGACAAGATGACGTTGCGGGTTCCGACCAACAAGGCCACTGAGATTGGCATGCGGTCGTTGTCGAGCCCTGATGTGATCACCAAGGCGATGACGACCCTGAAAGGCAAAGCGAAAGTGAAGCGGGCCATGTGGTCGCGTCGCGCGCAGGAATACGAACAAAAAATCCACTCAGGAGACCTGATTTCGATTGCCGAAGTGGTTCGCGACCTGCACCGCACCGACGACCAGCGCGAGCAGAGCTATTCGGAACGCCAGCTCTACGAAGCGGCGCTGGAGCGTCTGACGCGCGAAGTTGCTGCTGTAAGTGGTGGTGACGAGATCTCTGCGGCAAAGCAGGTCGATGACGTTCTGATGTCTCGCGCAGCAGCTGCCTGATCAATCCGCAGAACATTATCTGGGCCGTGCCGTCAGGCGCGGCCTTTTTGTTTGGGTGGGTTCTGTAAGAGGCGCTTGGACAGAACCCACTGCTCAAAGGACAGCGAGCAGCGCCACCAACATGACCGTCTCAGAGAGCAGTTGTGTCGCGCCCAGAACATCGCCGGTCTGACCACCGATTTTGCGCTGCGCCAGAACGGCGACCAAGGCCGCGACACCGCATCCAAGCAATAACAAGGGCAACGACAGCGTTCCAAGCAACGCCCAGGCGAGGACCAATGCCAGACCAAGGGATGCAAGGGCAAGCCGTCGCTGTGGTCGACCGACCGTCGCAGACAACCCCTTGGGACGCGCCAATCTGAGGGTGGACATCACCGCAGGCATCAAGGCGCGGGACAGGATTGCGGCGGCGACGATCGGTGCAATTCCCATTGGGAGAAGGAACGCGACCGACAACCATCGCAATCCTGTTGTTATGATCAGGGCCAGGACCCCGAACGTCCCTATCTGGCTGTCTCGCATAATTTGCAGCCGGCGTTCTGGCGTGTAGCCTCCCCAAAACCCGTCGAACATATCGGCCAAGCCGTCTTCGTGCATGGCTCCGGTGATCAGCATCTGGGTTGCCAAGACCAATCCGGCAGCAACAGCCGGGGGCATCCCGACCTGCAGCCCGGCAAGACCTGCGATGCCGGCAATCGCGCCAATCACCAACCCGACCAGCGGATAGGACCAGACCGCCCGTGCCTGACGATCGAATGCCGTGTCCGGCAGTCGCGGCAAAGGCAGGCGTGTCAGCAGCGCAAACGCCAACAGGATGTCTCTGGGGCCCTTCATGTCAAACCTGCGCACGTCCTTGATATTAAGGTGCTTTGTTCGGATAGAGGGCGGTTAAACATGCTGTTGAACACGGATGCAATCTGTAGGTGGGACAAACGGAAATGGGCCAGCAGGGTCACGCGGACTTTTTGTCGTCAGCCTCCGCGCGGGCGAGCAACGCGGTTTCCAGCTCTTTTTCCAACTCCTGTGCCCGTTTGATGTACTCGGCATTTTCTGCAGCGGGCACCTGTGGCTTCCAGAGTTGCGCAAGTTCGCGCACAGAATACCGGTCGTGATGGTAGAAGGTTTGTTCGGCGCCGGCCGCTTCGAAGTCGCTCAGGCCCATGTTCTCCAGCACGTAGCGTCCGGCGCGCAATGATCCGTCAAACATCTCCCGCACAATGTCATCCGCGCCCGCCTGATAAAGCCGATACACATGCTGACGGTCATAGGCACGCGCCACGATGTGCAGATCAGGTCGTTCCCGCCGGGCATAAGCGACCAGTTTGGTGACCTGCTCAGGGTCGTCCATCGCCGCGACCAGCACCCGGGCCTTGGCAAGCCCTGCCGCTTTCAAGAGCTCTGGTCGCGTGGGGTCTCCGAGAAACCCCTTGAACCCGAAGCGACGCATCAACTGAATGGTTTCCATGTTGTGGTCCAGGACGACCGTCCGAAATCCGCTGGCCTGCACAAGCCGGTTTACGATCTGACCGAACCGGCCGATGCCTGCGATGATGACCGGTCCTTCAACATCAATTTCGTCGGGTTCGTGATCGGGACCTTTGTCGGTCATTCGCGCGGACAACATGTCGTACAGGATGAACAGCAAGGGTGTGATCAGCATGGACAGTGCAATGATCAGCAACAGCTTTTCGGACAAAGAGACCGGGATCACGTTTTGTTGCAGCGAAAAGGTGACCAGCACGAAGCCGAATTCCCCGGCCTGCGCAAGCGAGAGAGTGAACAACCACTCATCCCGCCCCTTGAGGCCAAAGGCGCGCCCCAGAATGTAGAGGATCAGGCCTTTGATGATGATGACCAGCAGGGCCATGCCAATGAAATCGAGCGGGGCGTTGAAGAAAACGTTAAAGTTGATGCCCGCGCCAACCGTGATGAAGAAGAGACCCAGCAGCAGGCCCTTGAAGGGCTCAAGGTCGCTCTCGAGCTCATGCCGGAACTCGCTGTTGGCCAGCACCACACCGGCCAGGAACGCGCCCAGAGCGGGCGAAAGGCCAACCAGCGTCATCAGAAACGATATGCCGACGACGATCAGCAGGGCGAGCGCGGTGTACATTTCGCGCAAATGAGCCGAGTGGATGAAGCGAAACACAGGACGTGTCAGGTAGATCCCAATGAAGATCACGGCAGCGACCGCGCTGATCGTAACCAGCGTCACCCCCCAGCCGGGCAACCCTTCCACCAGTGAATAGGATGCGTGATGATCTGCGCCATAGGTTGCCGACTCCTGGCGTTCGATGGCCCCGTTTTCGGTGATGGTGGCGACTTTGGGCAGGGCCAGCAGGGGCAGAAACGCCAAAATGGGGATCACGGCGATGTCCTGGCTCAGCAGGACCGAGAAGGCAGATCTGCCGCCACCTGTCTGCATCAGCCCTTTCTCCGACAGTGTCTGCAGGACAATCGCGGTCGATGACAGAGACAGCGCCAGCCCGACTGCCAAAGACACCGACCATGGCTGACCAAGGGCCATGGTGGCCAGCATCAGCGCCAACGCCGTCACCGAAATCTGCAGCCCGCCCAGTCCGATCAGGCGATGTCGCATGTCCCACAGGGCGCGCGGCTCCAGCTCAAGCCCGATCAGGAACAGCATCATCACGACGCCGAACTCCGCAAAATGCTGCAGATCTTCGGTTTCAGCACCCACCAGTCCAAGCGCCGGACCTATGATGATGCCTGCAGCCAGGTAGCCCAGCACCGAACCCAACCCCAGGCGTGCCGCCAGCGGTACCGCGATCACCGCCGCCGCCAGATAGATTGAAGCCTGATAGAGGAAGACGTCCATAAATTGCTGTCCTTTCCGGGCCCTTCAGGTGGGCAGAGGGGCATCCCGTTTCAGCTGGTCCATCACAATTTGGCTCTGCACCCGCGCAACTGCAGGGTGCGGCAGAAGTACGTCATGAATCAAGGCATTGAGCGCGGGAAGATCTGCACAAAAAACACGCAGGAGATAATCCGCCTCCCCGGTCAGCGTCCACGCGCTGGTGATTTCGGGGCGCAGGCTGATCAGGCGGGCGAAGCTCTTGGACTGATCTGGCCCGTGGGTTCCCAACTGGACTTGCACAAACCCCTGCACATGCAGGCCCAGCCGGGCGGGATCAAGTCTGGCGGCGTAGCCCTGAATGTAGCCGTCTGCTTCGAGCCGTTGGCGCCGGCGGCCAGCCTGACTGGGTGACAGGTTCAGCAGCTCGCCAAGCTGATGCGCCGTCAGATGGGCGTCTTTTTGCAAGGCCGCGAGCAGGCGTGTGTCCGTTCCATCGAGCAAATGCGCAGTTCCCTCACAGAATTAGGCATGCATGCGCAGTTTGCGCGCATAACACTAATTTTTCAATCCAGAACGCGCAGAAACAGCGCCGGCGGCGATGTATCTTTGTATCAGCGAGCAGTTCACTCAAAGGAGACACCGATGGGTCCGTTCCCCCATAATGCGCCACAGTCTGTTATCAGCGCCGAAAACCCCGCCGGCACGGATGGGTTCGAGTTCGTGGAGTTCTGCCATCCCGAACCGCAAGAGCTGCGCGATCTGTTCGCGCGCATGGGCTACGCTTGCGTTGGGCGGCACAAGTCCAAAGATGTCGAGCTTTGGCAGCAGGGGGACATCACCTATGTGCTGAACGCGGACCCGGCCAGTTTTGCCGCACGTTTCGCCGAGGAGCATGGGCCATGCGCATCCGCAATGGCGTGGCGTGTGGTTGATGCACAGCATGCCTACGAGCATGCGCTGTCCAAAGGCGCAGAACCTTACGACGCCGATGACAAAACCATGGATGTGCCCGCCATCAAAGGCATCGGTGGGTCGCTGATCTATTTCATCGATCAGTATTACGATACAAGCCCTTACAATGAAGAGTTCAACTGGTTGGTCCCGTCCAAACCGCGCGGTGTCGGGTTTTATTACCTCGATCACCTGACCCATAATGTCTTCAAGGGGAACATGGACAAGTGGTTCAGGTTCTACGGCGATCTGTTCAATTTCAAGGAAATTCGCTTCTTTGACATAGAGGGCAAATACACCGGATTGCTCAGCCGGGCTTTGACCTCGCCCTGCGGTCGGATCCGTATCCCGATCAATGAGGACCGGGGCGAAACCGGTCAGATCGTGTCTTACCTGAAGAAGTACAAAGGCGAGGGCATCCAGCACATCGCGGTTGGAACCGAAGAACTCTACGACGCCACGGACGCGATTGCGGAGAACGGGATCAAGTTCATGCCCGGACCGCCGGACGCCTACTACGAATTGAGCCATGACCGTGTGCAGGGGCATGACGAACCGCTGGAGCGTATGCGCAAGCACGGCATTCTCATTGATGGAGAAGGTGTCGTTGATGGCGGAGAGACCAAGATCCTTCTGCAGATCTTCTCAAAAACGGTGATTGGTCCGATCTTCTTCGAGTTCATCCAGCGCAAGGGGGATGACGGGTTCGGCGAAGGCAACTTCAAGGCGCTGTTCGAGTCGATCGAGCAGGAGCAGATCGACAGCGGGGAACTCGCTGCCACGTGATTCAGTAAGGGGAGGGCGGCCGCGCAGACGGCTGTTTGAGGGAGGCGGCGACCGATGTCGGGTCGCCGCCATTTCTTTTCTTCAGGACTCGGGCCGGTAGACGAAGAAGACGAGGGCGGCATGTATGGCCAGTCCCAGACCCCAGCCGGCAATCACATAGATCATCCAGGCCTGACCTGGAGTCACGATCCAGCTGAACAGCAGCAGTGCCGGGATCGCGATGGCGGCCGAAATCCAGTTGGCCCGAAATCCCTGTAACTGTTTCACGTAGTCCGGGTCTGTGTTGCGGGCAGGTCGCTGATCTTCCATCAGGTCAGCAACGTCACAATCAAAGGCCGCGGCCAGACTTTGCAACGTGTCTGCACCTGCAGTGCCGCCGCGTTCCAGCCGCTGAATGGTCCGGACACTGACGCCGGACAATTGCGCGAGATGATCCTGGGTCCAGCCCTTGCGGTGTCTGAGCTGTTTCAATGTCATCATAGGCCTCCTCTTTCACAGTAGGCCGTATGTGGGAGCTTGACCGAGTGAGTTCCACGTCAGGTGGCCGACACGCGCCTGCCATCCAAGCGACAGGTTGGCGTCATCCCGACGGGATCTTCAGCACCAGATTGCGCCCACCCTTCTGATAACGCAGTTCACTGTCTCCGATGGCGCTGATGCGCCCGCCGTCAACCTTGTCGCCGACCTTGACCTTCTTGTAGCGGCCGCTGGGCAGCCGAACCAACGCGCGGCGATTGGATGGGGTGCCATAGACGCCGATCAGGTTGATTTTTCGCAGGTTAATGGCGTTGTCCATGGTGGCCTGACGGGCGACGGACGCGGAGGAGGGTATGCTTGGCTTCACCGTGCGTGGTGCAACGGCGGCAACCTGCGTGGTTGTGGGCGCTGTCGCGACCACAGTGCTTGCCGTGCTCGCTGCAGCCGCGGTGGTGCGGGCCTGAGAGGCCGCCGCGGCCTGTGCGGCGGCTGCAGCCTGTGCCAGTGCGCGGGGGCGTATCTTCGGAACCTGCGATGCGGCCACGGCCTGCGCGGTTGGCGTTTCGTTTTGCTCGGCTTCTGTTTTGTTGGTCTCCGGGCGCAGCCGGGGCCGCAATTCGGCAAGCTCTGCGCGGGTAAAGCCGCCAAGCTGATTGCGCTCTGTCAACTCAGCTAGATTTGAAGGCCGCAGGCGGGGGCGCAGTTCCGGCAATTGGGCCTGAAGCTCATCGGTTTCAACCGGACCTTCAAACCGTGTTGGGGTCGGGGGCGGCACCACGGGTGGCCGCCCCAGATAGACGATCACGCCATTGGGGTTTAGAGCGCCCGCGGCGGTGGGGATCACCAGTCCGCGCGGGTCCAGATCGATGCGCGTGCCGGCTGCGACGGGTGAACTGATGGCCTGTAGCACCTCGTCCGTGGCGAAGGTCTCGACCAGCGGCAACGCGACTGCGTCCTGTGCCAGATCGGTGCGGTCGATTGATGTGAGATAGAGGTCATCCAGCCCGATCAGAGGCGGCACGTCCAGAGTCTCCGGGCTTTCGGCCCAGGCAAAGTCAGCCGCGCTTGAGGGTTCCGCTTCTGGGTCGGGTGCAGCCTCCTCCGTTTCAGTGCGCAGGGCGTCCAGCACCGCAGCATCCGTATCGGTCAGGCTTGTATCTTCTGTAGACTCCGGTTCCTCCAGTGCAGCGATGGATGCACCGTCATCCTCTTCCGGCTGGGGCAACACATCGATGGTGCTTTGGATTTCAGGCGCGCTCTCGGGTTCGGGTTCCGGCTCCAACTCGGTCGCATCGGGCTGCGCCAGAACGACCACCGCACCTTCGTTGTCGAGTTGAACCGGAAGCTCCGGATCAGTCTGAACTGCCAGTTCAGTATCAGAGGTCGGTCCGAAAAGCCCCGCCAGACCGTCCTCCAGGAAGAATGCTGCCCAGGCCGCCACTGCGGCCAGAAACACCAGTAACGCGGCGGTCAGGATCAGGCCGAGGTGCCGTGGCTTTCCGCCCACTGCATCCGGCTCCCGCGCCCCGAACACGGTCAATCGCGCCGCTTCGTCGTCGTCGGGCAAGGGTGCAATCAATTGCGCTGGGGCAGGTATGACCTCCGGGTCCGGAATGGGGGCCTCCGCCACGGGCGCGGGCTCTGCAAGCGGCGGCGGTTCCCGCCGGCGCCGGCTGACAAAACCGCTGGACGGCTCGGTCTCGGCCTCGCGGAAGGTGTCGGCCGCGATCGCCGGCTCCGGCGCAGCAGAGGCTGTTTCAGGCACCGCAGCCGTCGCGGCAGGACGCCGCCGCGACGAAAACTGCCCCAATGGAATGGTTGGCTCCGCGCCGGTGTGCGGTTCTGCGTCTTCGCCCGGCAGTTCTGCAGCGATCACACCTGGTTTGGGCTCCGCCTCCACGGTACCGACAACGACCACGGCAATGCCATCCGCCTCGACCCGTGTGCCCGACGGAAGATTCTCAACGGCGCCGAAGAACGGCTCCCCCAAAAACGGCATCTCGCCGGGGACGGAAACGAAGGACATGGGGTTGAACCCGTGTTCCGCTGCAAAAGCCTCGGCTTCGGCGAGCGTCTCACGCGCCACAGCGGCCACATGAGTTGTCGTGCCCTCCACCGAGAGATCGTAGACCAGATCCTCAACCGCGTAGGGCGTTGCACCGTCCAGAGCTGCGCGCACCTGGGCCTGCCGGTCTTCCGGTCCGACGCCGCCTGTTTCGACGGATAGATAGCGGATCTGCTCGTTGGGCAGGATCAGTTTGGTGCTGAACCCTTCGGGCTCCAGCTCAAGGGCCTGCGCGCGCAGCGCCGCCAGGTCCCCAGCCAGATCAGGGCTGTCCAGGCTGGCCTCTCCGACAAGTCGCCACCCGCCCGCGCTGCGCCGTAACAGGCTGATGCCTTCGAATGACAGAGAAAGGGCAAACCCCGGTTTCATGCTGATGTTGTTCCACCCGCCATCATCGATTGAATCGGTGTTCAAACCCTAATGCACCCGGGTGCCAAGGAAAAGCAAAAGCCCATGGGCGCCCTTGTAACGACGTTGGGGAAAGCCCCATCTTGACCGCGAACTTTAGGAGAGATCCCATGAAACAAATTTTGCCCATTATGACCATTCTGGCATTTTTGTCTGGCGCCGCAGTGGCCGAAGACAGCCCAGCACGCGTCATAACGGTCACCGGTGAAGGTCAGGTTGACGCGGAACCCGATATGGCCACCATCACTCTCGGCGTGACGCATGAGGCCGAAGACGCCAAGGTTGCGATGGATGCCGTTTCAGACGCGGTGCGGCAGGTCTTGGCCGGGCTGGAAGCGCAAGGCATCGCGGCGCGCGATCTTCAGACCCGTCAACTGAACTTGTCGCCGGTCTGGACGAACGTTTCGCGGTCCAATGCGCCCGGAGAGCCGGATGCGCGCGAAATCACGGGATTTCGGGCAAGCAACACCGTGATGGTGCGGGTACGCGATCTGGAACGGTTGGGGGGCGTTTTGGACGAAGTACTGACAAACGGGGCCAATACTTTCAACGGGTTGCGGTTCGGCATTCAAGAGATGGATCCCTTGGTTGCGACGGCGCGCGACGCCGCGGTCAAAGATGCGATGGCCAAAGCTGAAGCACTTGCCAACGCCGCAGGCGTAAAACTCGGCCCAGTGCAGTCCATCTCGGAATTGGGCGGCAGACCGCAGCCGATGATGATGGAAATGGCCGCTGCGCGCAGCAGCGCGGATGTCCCGATAGCCGCCGGTGAAGTCAGCCTGCAGGCTCAGGTCTCAATGGTGTTCACGATCGCAGACTGAGGCGCGTTCAGGCCCAGAGCATCATGTGTTGGGGATGCCGAAGGGCATCCCCGGCCGCTCAAACCCAAAACGTGTCCGTTGTTCTTTTCGGCGCTGGCACAGTCGGCGCGGATGGCGCCTCTAGCCAAAATCGACACGTCCTGTCGCAATCAGAACGGCGAGGGTGCCCAATTGGGCGCCTAGTTGGTTTTGTAGCGCAAGGGAGGGTCGACATGGCAGATGGTGCTTCGGGACGCAGGCGGCGCGGTGGTGGACGTGCCGGGAACGCGGCGCGGCGCGGCGGAGCAGTCATTGAACAAATGCCCTGGCGCTTGCCGGTGAACCTTGATCGACCGATTGAACCTTTGTCCGAAGAAGGTGTCGCGGCGATCCACGATGGCGCCATGCGTATTCTGGAAGAGATCGGGATCGCCTTCCTGAACGACGAGGCCTTGGGGATTTTCAAAGAGGCTGGGTGTCAGGTTGACGGGCAGATCGTTCGGATGGGGCGAGACTTCGTGATGGAGATGATTGGGCGTGCACCGTCCAGTTTCACTCTGACCCCCCGCAACCCTGATCGCACACTCGTGGTTGGCGAAGGGCACATCCTGTTTGGCAACGTCTCTTCGCCGCCGAACTACTGGGACATGGAGTTGGGCCGCAAGACGGCAGGCACGCGCGAGCAATGCGCGAACCTTCTGAAGCTGACCCAGTACTTCAACTGCATCCATTTCGCGGGCGGGTATCCGGTGGAACCGGTGGATATCCATGCCAGCATCCGCCATCTGGATGTCGTCTATGACAAGCTCACGCTGACCGACAAAACCATGCATGCCTACTCGCTCGGCAAAGAGCGGGTCGAAGACGTGATGGAGATGGTCAAAATCGCCGGCGGGCTGACCGAAGAGGAGTTTCAGGCCAGCCCGCGCATGTACACCAACATCAATTCGACCTCGCCGCTGAAACATGATCACCCGATGATCGATGGTTGCTTGCGGCTCGCGCGGCGCGGGCAGGCCATCGTGGTCACGCCGTTCACACTTGCTGGCGCAATGGCACCGGTGACCATGTCAGGGGCGGTCACGCAATCCATCGCCGAAGCGCTCTGTGCGATTGCCCTCTTTCAGTATGTGGCCCCGGGCTGCCCTTGTGTGATCGGGACCTTCACCTCGAACGTCGACATGAAATCCGGCGCTCCGGCTTTTGGTACACCTGAATACATGCGCTCCACCCAGATGACCGGGCAGATGGCGCGGTTCTACGGGCTTCCGATGCGATCCAGTGGCGTGTGTGCGGCCAACGTTCCGGATGGACAGGCGATGTGGGAAACGTCCAACAGCCTGTGGGCGGCAGTCCAGTCGGGCACCAACATGGTCTATCATGCCGCGGGCTGGCTGGAAGGCGGGCTGATCGCCTCGCCTGAGAAATTTATCATGGATTGCGAAGTGCTGCAGATGATCCAGCGCTACATGGAGCCGGAAGTAACGGCGACCGGCCCGGACGACATCGCGCTGGACGCTATCAAGTCGGTCGGAAATGACGGTCACTTCTTTGGGATTCAGCACACCCAAGACCGTTACACGACTGCATTCTACCAGCCCTTTGTCAGCGACTGGAAAAACTATGAAGGCTGGGAAGCGGCCGGAGGAGTCTGGACACCGGAACGGGCACACCATCTCTTCAAGGATATCATCGCCAATTTCGAGGCCCCACCGATGGATGATGCGGTGCGAGACGAGCTGAAGGATTTCGTGGAACGGCGCAAGGCCGAAGGAGGCGCGCCCACCGACTTCTGACGTGCTCTCCGCGCAAGAGTGCGGAAGGCATGCCAGCACCTTGTTCCGAAGGCCCTTTTTCCAGACAATTCAATCTGTCAGCCCGACGTTAACGTCCTTGGTCCAGCCTGCCACAAAACAGCGAGAGGCGGGTGATGCATGGTTTGATCAACAAGGCCCTGCAGTCTTATGTGTGTCACACATATGGTTTGAAACGGTGGCATCGGATCACGGAATCGGCCGGGCTCGGTTTTGCAGAGTTCGAGGCGATGCTGATTTACGAAGACGCGCAGACGGATGCCGTGCTCGCCGCCATGTGCGGCGAACTCGGGCGCACAGCCTCCGAAGTGCTCGAAGATCTGGGCACCCATCTTGTCTCGCACCCTGAACTAGAGGCACTGCGCCGTTTGTTACGGTTTGGTGGTGAGACTTATGTTGAATTTCTGCATTCCCTGGATGCGTTGCCAGAGCGCGCGCGACTGGCGGTCTCAGACCTGCAATTGCCGGGACTGGAATTGTCAGAACATGCATCCGGGCAGTATTCGCTGACCTGCGCGCCGGGATTGCCGGGCTTTGGTCACGTGTTGTGCGGAATTCTACGCGCGATGGCAGATGATTACGGGGCGCTTGTCATCCTGAAGCATGAGGGCAAACAAGACGGGCACGAGGTGATATCCGTAACGCTCGTGGAATCCGCTTTTGCCAAAGGACGAACCTTTGAGTTGGGCGCGCGTGCGTGATGCCTGGCGCCGACGACCTGCCAGAATTGCTCCGGACCCTGTGCCCAATGCATTTGGTGCTGGATAGGAGAGGTCATATCACTGCGGCCGGGCCGACTCTGAACAAGCTGCATCCGGGTCGGCCATTGGAGGGGTGTCGATTTCTGGAAGCCTTCGATCTTCGGCGCCCGCGCAACATCACTTCGATGAAGAAGTTGCGCCAAGCCGCTGGCAAAAAACTGCAATTGCGGCTTCGTGCACCACCTCGAACCGGGCTGAAGGGGGTGATGGTGGCGACCGCAGACGGCGGTGGCGTGGTCAACTTGTCATTCGGCATCGCCGTGCTGGAGGCGGTACAGGACCATGCTCTGACCTTGTCGGACTTTGCTGCGACCGATCTGGCGGTCGAAATGCTCTACCTTGTCGAGGCCAAGACTGCGGCTATGGCGGCCTCCCGCCTGCTGAACCAGCGCCTGCAGGGCGCCAAAATTGCGGCGGAAGAGCAGGCCTTCACAGACACGCTGACCGGTTTGAAAAACCGGCGGGCCTTGGATCACGTGTTGAACCGCCTGATTGGCGCGCGCGTGCCGTTTGCTCTGCTGCATCTGGATCTCGACTACTTCAAGGACGTCAACGACACCCTTGGGCATGCGGCCGGAGACTGGGTGTTGCAGGAGGTGGCGCGTGTTATGGTGGCAGAAACCCGCGAGCAGGACACCGTGGCGCGGGTCGGCGGCGACGAATTCGTTCTGGTCATAGACTTGCTGCAGGATGCGGAACCGCTCAGAAAACTGGCCAATCGGCTGATCCAGCGACTGAAAGAACCCATTCCTTATCAGGGTCAAATCTGCCGTATCTCGGCCAGCGTGGGCATTGCGGTCTCCCGTCACTACGCTGCGCCGGAACACGGTCAGATCGCCGCTGATGCCGATGCCGCACTCTACGCTGCAAAGAATGCGGGTCGTGGCCGGGCCTGCATGCATTCCCCCACAACCGGACATCGCCGTTGATCGTGTGGTCGGGCCAAAAAACGGCGGCTTTGATTGTCCCGATCAGGACTTGGGAGGGGCCAGCGGGGTGTACGCGCAGCGATCCGGCTTGATGTCAAGAAGCGGTGTCTGGTCCAGACAATCCAGTCCACGCACCACGACAATCGGGCCTTCGACGCGCACAACGTGCACGATGGATGTCCCAATCGGATTGGGACGCACCGGTGATCGCAGCGCAAAAGTGCCGCGCACTTGACCGTCTGACTTCGGTGACTGCCACACCAGATCACGCCGTGACCGGTCCAGCCAATAGAGCACTTCGGCCCGCTCGAAAGCCTCCAGACCCCGCAAGGCCTGGTCCCACGGCTCAAACAAGGTGATTTGGCATTCGGGGCCGTCGAGCGTGCCCTGCCGCGGACAGTCCGCCCGGTCTGTCCAAGGTGTGCTGATTCGGCCGATAATCCGCAGTTGCGGCCCGTCAAGCTCCGGTGAGTCGGCCCGGCGCTCGCCGGGGCGGATGTCTGAAGAGTCGTTCGATATCATGGGTGATCTGCCCGGCTCAGCTGCTTTGCGTTGCAGTCTAGCAGCAGCCGCCCGGGAGCCAAGCCCGCGGCGCGACCGTGTTGAAGACGGATGAGGAACACGTCACACTGGCCTGACCACGCGGTGACTGTTTTGAGGGCGCAATGCTGTCCGTGCTGGCCGATCGCACGTTTCGCCATCTTTTCCTGGCACAGGTCATTGCTCTGTTGGGCACAGGGCTGGCCTCCGTCGCGCTCGCGTTGTTGGCATTTGATCTTGCCGGTGCTCAGGCTGCGATGGTGCTGGGCACCATGTTCACGATCAAGATGGGTGCGTATGTCGTCCTCGCTCCCATCGCCGGTGCTATGGCGGCCCATGTCCCCAGACGCGCATTGTTGGTATCGCTGGACCTCGTCCGCGCGGCGGTGGCCCTGTGTCTCCCCTTCGTGTCGGAAGTTTGGCAGATCTATGTGCTGATCTTCCTTCTGCAATCTGCCTCAGCGGCTTTCACCCCGACGTTTCAGGCCACGATCCCTGACGTCCTGCCCGAGGAGGCGCGATACACTCGGGCGCTTTCGCTGTCGCGGTTGGCATACGATCTGGAAAACCTGATGAGCCCTGCGTTTGCCGCGCTCTTACTGACGGTCATGACCTATTCGGGGCTGTTTGTCGGGACAGGGCTCGGGTTCCTGGCCTCAGCGCTCTTGGTCGTTTCGGTTATTCTTCCGAGCCCACGCGACCAAACCAAACGCGGATTCTACGAACGAACCACCCGCGGCATTCGAATCTATCTCGCCACGCCCCGGTTGCGGGGCCTTTTGGCCCTGACGTTGGGAGCGGCGGCAGGCAGCGCAATGGTACTGGTGAACACCGTCGTTCTGGTACAGGGGCCGCTGGCCCTGGGCGCGTCGGAAGTCGCTTTGACGCTTGGGGCGTTCGGGGCAGGGTCGATGCTGGTGGCATTGGTTTTGCCCAAGTGGCTCGACACCCGGCCCGACAGGCCGGTGATGTTTGCCGGCGCGTTGATCATTCCCGCAGCAATGATTGCGCTTGCGGTGCTGGTCAGTTTTTCCGGGCCTCTCTGGTTGGAAGTGCTGGTGGTCTGGGTCTTGATCGGGGCCGGTTTTTCGGCCGTGACCACGCCTTCTGGCCGTTTGTTGCGCCGCTCTGTGGTTGAGAGCGATCGGCCGGCGATTTTCGCGGCGCATTTCGCGCTGTCTCATGCCTGCTGGCTGGTGTGTTACCCGTTGGCGGGGTGGTTGATGAGCGCATTTGGACTTGCACCCGCTCTGATCGTGCTTTCGGCTCCGGCAATGCTGGGTTTTGGGTTAGCCATGCGCCTGTGGCCGCGTCGTGAAGCGGAGGCTCTGCCGCACAGCCATGATGACTTGCCGCCCGATCATCCGCATCTGCAGGGAGCTGAACCGCACAGCCACGAGATCTTTATTGACGAACTACACCCGACATGGCCCAAAGGCATCGAAAAGTGATCCGGAAAACCGTGTCGGGCCAAGTGAAATTTGGATTTGCATCTGCCGTGAAAGGCTTGGTATACCGCCGCCAGCTTCGCTCCGGGAAGGGGCGGGTCAGACAACGAATGTGCCGCCTTAGCTCAGTTGGTTAGAGCGCTGGATTGTGGATCCAGAGGTCCCCCGTTCAAGCCGGGGAGGCGGTACCATTTCACGACAGACTTGAAGGCATTGCGGGCTGGGGCAAATCGCCCAAAGCCTTCGGCGCGGCGACTCGAAGCTAGTTCTGCCGCGGGCGGCCGTCCTGACAGTCCGCGGTGGATCCGTACGCAGGGCAATAGTTCGGCGGATTGACGAAAACGGTGCCGCTGGGTTCGGACTTTGGTGCAGGGTCAGCCGGCACCGTAACCTGATAAGTTGGCGCGGGTTTTGCAGTGGTGTTGGCGGTTGGGGTGGCGGGTTTCCGCGTCACGACCACTTCTGGACAAGATACACCCTCTACTGCCTGCAAGCGGGTCAATAGGGTCGCCACTGTTTCGGAAGGCGTTGAGGCGTTGAGCGCAAATGTGTCTCCGGCCAGTTGGCTCAGGCGCGCAAGACCCGTACGCGTTTGGCGTCCGTACACGCCATCGATCCGTCCCGCATAGCAATTGCGGGCCTGCAGCGCGGTTTGAATGTCGCGCAGCAAATCCTGCCTGTCCGGCAGAACGGGGGCGGTCGATGGGTCTTCGGTCGGCGCGGTGGCGACCTCGCGGTCCTGCGGCTCGCCAAGGTCGCGGCGGCGCAAGGCCAGAACGTAGAGCGGATGGTCCGGAAGCGCTGCATAGCGGGTCAGAAAAGTGTCCCAGACCTCGGGGCTATCTGCAATTTCGGCAGTGGCAAAATCGCGGATGATCGCGTTTGGATCGATGGCGCTGCTTGGCGCGGGCGCAGCCGGTTGGACGCTGTTGGGGTTAATCACATAGGCATCCCCGCCAAGCGAGGAATAAACGAAAGGGGCGGCACCCGGCACGTTTTGGCGCATCCGGTCACGCACCTGACCCAGCAACAGCCGGACATCCGCCGGGGGGCTGTCCAATGCAGAAAGAAACGCGGTGGTGAAGGGCGAGTTGCCCCCCGCAGCCCCATCCGGTGTCACATCTCCGGCAGCAGCGGCATAGGCAATCAGGGTGTCAGCGTCTGCTTCGTTCACGATCGCAAGGCCGCGCCCGACATTGCGGCCCTTGTTCTCGCTTTTCATCCGGGTGACGAACGGATTGTCCCGGCAGGCATCGAGCACAACCATTTTCATCCGTTTCGCGCCGGAAAGCTGGGCCAGCGCGTCGTCCAGCTCGATCATTTCCAGACGCGCGTCCCGTTCATCCGCAACCCTTGCATCAACGGGGATGAGGTAGTTTCGGCCGCCAATCTCGATGCCGTGGCCCGCGTAGTAGAGCATTGCGATTTCGGCGCCGTCCGCGGCAGTCCTGAAGGTGCGCAGCGCGGTGAGCATCTGGTCGCGGGTCTGATCCTCGACCAGGGTGACCTCGAACCCTTGCAAATCCAGCGCCTTGGCGACCGATCGCGCATCGTTGCCCGGGTTTTCCAGGGCGATGACGGACCTGTAGGCGGCATTCCCGATGACAAGCGCCACCTTGTCCGCCCAAAGAGCAGACGGCAGCAGAAGCGAAACAATCAATACCAAAAAACGCATGACGTGAGCTTTCGGGGTCTCGCGCACAGCGTGCCGGATCTGGGGCTTTGTTTCAATGGTGTCGCCGCTCAGGGCGAAATCTCAACCTCCTGCCGCAGCTCACCGCTTGGCGCATCGAAGATCAGGATTCGCTCGTCGTCGGTCACAACGGCGTACCAGCCCGCGCCAAAGGTAACGGCCAGTGCTGCGGCGCCATCGGGGAGCGTCACGGTTTCGGGAAGCGTGGGGCGCGGATCCGGGAAGCGGGTGACAAAGAGCACCACCAGGACTACAAGCCCGGCAATCATCACCGCCGTCAGCGTCGTAACCAGCAGCCGCAAAAATCGCAGGTTGCCCGGCTCTGGCGCGGGATCGTAAGGATCGGTCATGGGCATCCGTCACATCAGCTTCGTCATCGCGGCAGATCCGCCGCCACGCCTTGATAAAGCGCTGGCGCGCGATGTGCCAGAAGACGCGGCCCTGTCGCGGACGCGGCTGGCGCGCCTGATTGCAGACGGGGCGGTCACGGTGTCCGGGGCAGTGGCCACCGATCCCAAGGCACGTGTGGAGGCGGGTACAGAGATTGTCGTGTCCATTGCCGAGGCAGACGAGAGCCACATCGCGCCTGAACCAATGGCGTTGAATGTGGTGTTCGAGGACGCGGATCTGATTGTGGTGAACAAACCGGCGGGCCTGGTGGTCCATCCTGCCCCTGGCAGCCCTGCGGGGACATTGGTGAACGGTTTGATGCATCATTGTGGTGATGCACTGTCTGGCGTTGGCGGCGTGAAGCGACCCGGCATCGTGCATCGGATTGATAAGGACACCAGCGGGTTGCTCGTGGTCGCGAAATCCGATGCGGCGCATCACGGGCTTGCGGCACAGTTCGCCGATCACACGGTTGAACGGCTTTACAATGCAGTCTGCTATGGCGTTCCCGATGCGAACGACCCGCGGTTGCGAGGGGTGAAGGGTGTGGGGTTCGAGCCGGGCAATGTCTTGCGCATCACGACCCAGTTGGCGCGGCACCGAACGGATCGGCAGCGTCAAGCGGTCGTCTTCCAAGGGGGGCGCCACGCGGTCACGCGCGTGCGTGTGCGCGATGCCTTTGGTGAACCACCGGTTCTGGCAATGATCGATTGCTGGCTGGAAACCGGGCGCACCCACCAGATACGCGTGCATCTGGCCCATGCTGGGCATGCGCTGGTGGGCGATCCGGCCTATGGTGGCAAACGCAAACTGCCTGCGCGCGCACTGTCCGAAGGCGCCCGAGCGGCAGTGCAGGAGTTCCCGAGACAAGCCTTGCACGCTGCAGTGTTGGGGTTCGTTCACCCGGTGACCGGGGCGGACTTGCGGTTCGAGGCACCACGGCCGGAAGACATGGATGCGCTGATCGCCCGGTTGTTGGACAGCCAGCCGGACGGGATGCCGTGAAGCTTAGCCGCGTCCTCGGCGCATCACAGAATTGTGCAGCGCTTTCCAGTCCGCCGAGTAGTGCGAGTAGAGCGTGTGCCACGGTTTGACCGGACCGGCCCAATGCACGATCTTTGGGTCGTTATGGTAGTCTTGCGCTGGAACATAATTCCATTCTGGCTCCAGCCATTTGATCTTGCCGCGGTAGTGGACGCTCAGTGCGTCTTGATCATGGCATCCGCTGTTTTCGATCAGCGAGATGACCTTTGAAGCCATACCCTCAGCGCGCATATGCTGCAGGTTCATCACCATGACGCCGCTGTTGAAGGCCGGTACGCTCAGCGGGCCGCTGTGGTGTAGCCTGCGGCTCAATGCCCATGCCTCCGAGGCAGGCAATGGTTTTACAATGTCGCGTAAGACTTGCTCTGCTGTGGCCCAACCCTTCGCAACGCTAGCCCGCGCAGCCAGTGGCGCGTCTTCCAATTCAGTTTCGAACAAAGGGCGAAGATCGGCGCGCGCCAGCGTATCGACGTCCATGTACAATACGCGATCAACTTCCGGCAGAAGATGCGGTGCCAGCACGCGATCAAAAGCTGAGACACTCAGGTGCGAAAGGCGCTGACGAATCGAGCCGGGCGCATAGCTGAGCTGCGACAGGTCATACTGTGTGATTCGAGTCTCAGCACCTTGATAAATCGCAAAGGCCGATGCGGCCTCCGCATTGGTTACGCCGCGGGTGAACAGATGGCAGTCGATTGGACCAGGGGTGTGTTGGCGCAGTGCTGCGAAAGCAACTTGAAGGTACGCGAATTGGTTGGCGTCAGCGCAAAGCAAAACCGTGACGGGTGTGCGCGCGTCGTCTTGCGGCACAACGAAATTGGTGAGGTGATGCAATGGCACGCTTCCGCTCACCTGCACCGGGTCGAAGCTTGCCACCGGTGCAGGGGGAAATTGGCCGCAGTATGCCTCAGCATGTTCGAGCTCGGTCTTCCAAAGCTGCTGCCAAAACGCCCTGAAGCGTTCCGGCGTTGTGCCTGACAGAATATGTGTGCTCACTTCGGCAAGCTTGTCCTCAAGCTTGGTCCGCATATTCGCGAATTCGGTGTCATCGACATTCAACAGGCCTTCGAACCGGATGTCAGATGCAGACTTCGGCCTAAAGGCGACGGGGATGCCCATAGACCGGGCGGGGTAGTAGCAATGCAGCCGCGAGGTCACGATACGACCGATTTGACGATAGGAGCCAAGCAGATCGAGGGCCGACTGAAGGGCGTCGGTCAGAGACTGGCCGCGGTGTGCCAGATCGCGATGGCTGAAAAGAATTGGCTGTACGCCGTCCAGTTCATCTGGCGATGGTTCACAGTCCACAAATCCTGCAGAACTGGAGTCGTCGTTCTGTGTGGTGTCGGAGAATAGACCACCAATGGTCGATGTCAGGCAGCCGGTGAAAAAGGCCGGGATGCTGCGCTCTCGCAGCAGATAGACAGTCGCCCAGTCCCGGCACCCAATTGGCGCATGTTCTTTGAGGTAGGCCACCGCGGTATCGGTGAGCAATGTGGGGTCGTTAATGTGGAACGATACGAAGATTGGCGTGACATTGGGGTGAAACGGAAAATCGATAACCCCCCTAAAAACGGCATGGGCGTACCAGCCATTGCATATGAGGTACGTTTGCGGCGGGCACTCGCCGAAGTTCGAGGAATCGCGATTGACCGGAATCAGACGGACACGCGCCGGCGGCGTATCGAGGTGCAGTTTCGGTTCGATGTCTTTGGCCAATTCTCTGGCCAGATCGTTGACGGGGTCCGCGCCAACAAAGGTAATATTCCTGTGTCTCAGAATGTGCAGCAACGCTGCCAATGATTGCACCCAATCGCCGGTGTTGTACGAGCTGCTGGACCGGTCCACAGACTTGTATCCCATGACCCCGACATTGACCGTCACCTGATCGGGCTCGGTTGGATCCACTTTGCCGGAAATCTGCTCAAGCCATGCAAAGTAGTTCTTGGATTGCGCGTCGTCTGGGGCGACCAGGCATTGCGCTCGTTTCGCCTCTTCGCGCAGTTTCTGGTACTGCCCGGCCTGCGCCAGTAGTCTCAGCAAACCCAGGCGCATTTTGGGACGTAGGTTTTCGCGTTGCAGCAATTGATCGATTTCAAGCAACGTACGAGAGGGGTTTGCCGACAGTCCGGTTTCCAATTGTGCCAGGCGGAAATCGTTCGATCCAGAGAGTTCCTTTGCTTCTGAAAAGTAAGCATATGCTGCGTGATGCGCACCAAGCTCTTTCAGCAACATACCTGCACCTGCCGCGCCTGCCGCGCGGTTCTGCGGATCGTCATAGAGCATTTGTACAAGGGCCCTGATCTGGGCCCGATGAGGGCTTTTGTTATAGTCCCGAACGAGACTCAGTACGGCCTTTTGAAGGGGCGCACCTGACGTCAGTAAGTCGAACAGTGACTTTTCGGGTCGTTTAGCCACCCGCCGTGCGGCCCCAACCGCTGGCGTCAGTGCGCGCCACCCTTGTCATGCGGTGCCCGCAAACCGTGCTTCCCATTCCACCCGCTGCTCGTCGGTGATCTTGGCAAAGAGCACGTCCGGCACCGAAAAGGCATGCCCGTCTGGCAGCGCGCCAAGGGCTGATGGTACGTCATCGGGCCAACTTGTGTCGAGCGTGTTCATCGCGCTCAGCATGCGCGCTGAGGAGGAAGGAATAAAGGGCGCGCTCAGAACCGCGTAGAGGCGGATCAGGTTGAGCCCCAGGCGCACCTGCATTGCGGCGCGTTCGGGGTCCTCCTTGAAGGTCGCCCATGGCGCGGCAGACTGCAGATACTCGTTGCCAGCCACCCAGATCGCGCGCAATTCCTGCGCAGACTTGCGGATCTCCATCGCTTCCATATGCCGTTCATACGCGCGAATGCGGGTGGTGAGGGTCTCGATCAACTGGGTTTCTTCCGTGCCGTAGGAGCCACCTTCCGGTACGGCTTCCCCGAATTTCGAACGGCAGAACTTCGTAATCCGGCTGACGAAATTGCCCAGAACGTCAGCGAGATCCTTGTTCACGGATTGCTGGAAGTTCTCCCAGGTGAATTCACTGTCAGACGATTCCGGCGCATGGCTCAGCAACCACCAGCGCCAGTAATCAGCCGGCAGAATGTCGAGCGCCTGATCCATGAAAATGCCACGACCCAACGACGTGCTGAACTGGCCGCCGTCGTAATTCAGGAAATTGAAACTCTTGATATAGTCGACGAGTTTCCAGGGTTCTTCGGAGCCCAGAATGGTGGCCGGAAAGCTGAGCGTGTGGAAGGGGACGTTGTCCTTGCCCATAAATTGGGTGTAACGCACATCCTCTGCACCTTTGTCGGTGCGCCACCAGCGTTCCCAATCGCCCCCCGTGGCCTCCGCCCATTCCCCGGCACAGGCGATGTATTCGATCGGGGCATCAAACCAGACATAGAAGACTTTGCCTTCCATGCCCGGCCAATCCGCATCACCCCGACGGACCGGAATGCCCCAGTCCAGATCACGTGTGATGCCGCGGTCTTGCAGCCCGTCCCCCTCGTGCAGCCACTTCTTGGCAATCGATGTGGTCAGAATGGGCCAGTCATGTTTGCTGTCGATCCACTGGTCGAGCCGGTCCTTCATGGCCGACTGACGCAGGTAGAGATGCTTGGTCTTGCGCACTTCCAGATCGGTGGAGCCGGAAATGGCGCTGCGGGGGTTAATCAGGTCCGTGGGGTTCAGCTGCTTGGTGCAGTTTTCGCACTGGTCGCCACGCGCACGCTCGTAGCTGCAGTTGGGGCAGGTTCCCTCGATGTAGCGATCCGGCAAATAGCGCGCATCGGCGTTGGAGTAGATCTGTTCTTCTTCAACCTCGCGGATCAGTCCTGCGTCCGCGAGCCGTCCTGCGAAATGTTGCGTCAGGCGATGGTTCTGAGGGCTTGAGGATCGCCCGAAATGGTCAAAGCTGAGGCCAAACCGGTTTGCGAGATCGGCCTGAACCGTGTGCATTTCGGCGCAGTACTCTGCGACCGGCTGACCTGCCTTTGCCGCCGCCAGTTCGGCGGGCGTGCCGTGCTCATCAGTGGCGCACAGGAAGAGCACCTCATGGCCGCGCGCGCGCATATACCGGGCATACAGATCGGCGGGCAACTGGCTGCCGATCAGGTTGCCAAGGTGTTTGATCCCGTTGATGTAGGGGATCGCCGAAGTGATGAGATGCCGTGCCATATGAGCCCCGAGTCCGCGTCAGCGCGTCTTTAGCAGGGGGCGCTGGGCGTGGCCAGTCACTCCGATGGCGGATCTCGATCGCGCGACCTTCCGGTCAGCCGGCCAATCAAGAAGGACGTGCGGGGTGCATAGATGTACCGTGTCCGGTCCGACGGGCTGGGGCGGGCCCGCATCCGCGTCAGACCAAAGGCGACGAGCACCAGATGTGCCAGCGCGATCATGATGAACAGGGCCGGTGGGCCGTACCCCTCGATCAAAAGCGATGCGGCGTAGGGTGCGGCAATGGCGCCCAACGCAAAGAAGAACATCAGCGCCGCTGATAGCTCGACTCGCTCGGAGTCATCCGCAAAATCATGGGCATGTGCCGCGGCCACCGAGTAGATCGGGAACGTGGTCAGGCCAAACACAAACGCGCTGGCCATCACACTCACAATCCCGAAGCTTTGACCGGCAATGGTGATGGCAGAGCTGGCAATGGCCGCACCTGACAGCCAGATCAGAACCCATCGCCGGTCGTATTTGTCCGCCAGCCAGCCGACCGGATATTGCGCAATTGCCCCACCAAGGACGAAGGCCGCGAGAAACCAGCCGATCTGCCCTGCGTTCAGGCCCACTTCTTGTCCATAGATTGGACCCACCATTCGGAACGAGGCCGAGGACAGTGCCGCAACGATAACCCCGGCAGCGGCAAGCGGCGATTTGGCCACGGCCAGCATCGGACGCAGGCGCGGCGCGGCTGGCGTGTCAGGCTGGCGCACCCGGGTCAGCGTCAGGGGCAAGAGTGCGGCGCAACACAGGATGGCAAGCAGGTTGTAGGAGACGTAGCTGGCGGGCTCCAGAATGCCGATCATCAGCTGCGCCAGCAGCGATCCGGTCATATCGACCACACGATAAGCGCCCATGGTGCGGCCGCGCGTCTGGTTGGTGACCTTGGCCTGCAGCCATGCCTCGATCACCGTGTAGCAGCCCGCGACACAAAGGCCCGAGGCCACCCGCATCAATGCCCACGCATAAGCGTCGATGACAAGCATATGCGCCAGCAGGCCGATGGCGCCGGCTGCTGTGAACGCAGCGAAGGCACGGCTATGCCCAATGCCGCCCATCAGGCGCGGGGCCCACCAGCATCCGATGAAGAACCCCAGAAAGTGAGCGGAACCCAACATCCCGATCTCTCCGGTTGAGAAATCGAGCGCCAGTCCCGACAGCGCATCCAGTGGTCCCACACCGCCCGACGAGAGTTGCAAAAGCAAAACGGAGAGAAACAGGGCCGCGAAGGAAATGAGCATACGCATGTCAGGCCCACCTTGGCGCGCTTTGAGGTCAGAGCTATCGCTTTATCGACGAAGGCGTGTCGTTTTCAAGGTGCATAGGTCACCAATGCGGCCGGGAAATGACATGAGCTCTGCCGACCGCCAGCTGGTAGAGCCAGCGACCTGTTCAAACAGCGACAATCACAGCACGAATGTCGAGCTTGACCGTGTCATCGACCAGTCCTGCATAGGCGGCGGCGCCAAAGGCACTGCGGCTCACCGCACCCGTCAATTCCACGGTCAATTGGCGCAGGTCGTCAGGTGCTGTGCCCGGTGGGCGAAACAGCTGCGCGTCCAGCGTCACGGGATGGGTCACGCCGCGCAAGGTCAAGTCACCCGTGATTCGCGCTCCGTCCGACAGTCGCCCATCTGAGGCGAGTTGCACCGATCTGGACACAAAGCGGATCACGGGGAAGCGCGCTGTGTCCAGGACGCCGGGGGATTTCAGCGCTTGGGTTGCGACGAACATACCGGTGCGCGCCTGATCCGCTTGCACATCAACCAGCACCTGCGACGCGGCCAGGTCCGTGGGATCAATCAGCAGATCTGCGCGGGCCACCGGCATCGTCCCGGTTTGAGACACGCCGTTGATCACAAACTGGAACCCGATCGAGGAAGCGGTGCCGTTCAGCATATAGGCTTGCGGCGCGGCGCGCAGCGGCAATGCCGCCAGCGACAGGCCCGTACAGAACAATCTTCGCGTCAATCTCATGGTCCATGACCTACCATGCCCCGTCGGCATGTCAGCCTTCCAACACACCACTGAACCAGAATGTGATCACCGGTTGTCCCCGGCGGAGCGATGGCTAATTTGACCAGCAACAAGTGGAAGGACAATTCATGCAGATGAACCCGCTGGGCCGCACAGGCCTGATGGTGAGCGAACTGTGCCTGGGCTCGATGACCTGGGGCACACAAAACACCGAAGCCGAAGGCCGTGCACAAATCGATCAGGCGCTGGCCGCTGGGATCAACATCATGGACACCGCCGAGATGTATCCGGTGAACCCGGTGAGCGCGGAAACCGTTGGCCGGACCGAAGAGATCATCGGAACCTGGAATGCGGCCAATCCGTCGCGGCGGGGTGAGTACATTCTTGCCACCAAGCATTCCGGCGAGGGCATGGGATTTGTGCGCGACGGGGCGGCCATTTCATCTGGGACCATTGCCGATACAATTGCCGGGTCGCTGCACCGTTTGCAGACCGACTACATTGACATCTATCAGTTTCACTGGCCGAACCGTGGCAGCTATATGTTCCGCAAAAACTGGACGTATGATCCGTCCGGTCTTTCGGCACAATCCGTGCGCGATGACATGCTCGATTGTCTGGAGGCACTCAGCCGCGAGGTCGAAAAGGGGACGATCCGACACTTCGGTCTGTCCAATGAAAGTGCCTGGGGCACCGCGCAATGGTTACGCTTGTCCGAGGACAACGGCTTGCCGCGCGTGGTGTCGATCCAGAACGAATACTCGCTGTTGTGCAGGCTGTACGATACCGATTTGGCGGAACTGAGTGTTGCGGAAGACGTCGGCCTGCTGGCGTTTTCGCCGCTTGGGACCGGGCTGCTGACCGGCAAATATCAGGACGGCAGTGTGCCGGACGGATCGCGCAAATCGCTCAGTCCCGAATTGGGCGGCCGCAACAGCGAGCGGGTTTACGACGCAGTCGACGCCTATCTCGGCATCGCACGACGTCACGGTCTGGACCCGGTTCAGATGGCGCTGGCATGGTGCCGAACCCGACCCTTTATGGCGTCCGCCATTTTTGGCGCAACGACACCGCAGCAACTGGATCTGGCGCTGAGGTCAACAGAAGTGACCTTGTCGGACGAGGTTCTGGCAGAGATTGACGCGGCCCATCGGGGCTTTCCCATGCCCTACTGAGGGAACCCGGTGGACGCGGCAGAGCCCGGTAGCGCCATCGCGCCGGTTCTGGATCGGAGCGCACGGGCCGACGTGCCGTAGGCGGCGCGAAACGCACGGGCAAAGCTTGCAGGGGAGGCGAAGCCCGTCGCCAGTGCGACGTCCAGAATGGGCCGGTCGGTGTCGGTGACCAGCCGGAGCGCTTCGGTCAGGCGCAAGTGCAGGTAATGGGCCTTCGGAGTGGTTCCGATCCCGTTTCGAAACTGTTGTTCCAGAACGCGCGCACTGACACCCAAGCGGCGTGCCAGTTGCGGAATGGTCAACGGCGTGTCCAGCGTGGCTTCCATCAGTTCGGCCGCGCGCGCCGTCAGCTTGGTGTGGGACACCATGCCAGAGCGGCGCTGGGGGCGCGCGGGATCGGGCGCGCGGTCGTGAATGAAGACGCCCGCCACGCGCGCCGCCAGTGCAGCCCCAAAATTGTCGGCAATCAGTGTCAGCATCAGATCGATGGCGGGCAGCGCGCCGCCGCAGGTCAACCTCGCGCCGTCAATGTGATACCGGTCTTCAAGAACGGTAACCGCTGGAAAACGCGCGGCAAAAGCCTCCAGGTCTTCCCAATGGGTCGTTGCACGGTACCCATCAAGTATCCCGGCGGAGGCCATCAGCCACGGACCTCCGTCAATCCCGGCGATCATCGCGCCCGTTCCGGCGAGACGCCTCAGACTGGCCCTAAGAGCGGGTGTGTCATGCCGCTCCAATCCGAACCCCGCGACGATCAGTAACAGATCCGTCTGATCCAAGCGGTTGAGTGCTTCGCCATGCGCTTCTATCCCGCTGGTCAATTGGGCGGGTCGACCGGTGGCCGTGACAAAGCGCCAGTCGAAAATTCGGCGGCCCGCCATGCGGTTGGCGGCCCGCATCGGGTCGACTGTGCTGGCAAACGATAGGGTGTTGCAATCGTCGAGCACCAACACGGCGACGCGCAGGGTATTGCTCGGAGCTTCGGTTTGCATTTTTTCGAATTTCATCAATTCAGAGACTACTAATGCAAACTATGAAATGACAAGACAGGTCATCCTTCCGCAAACCGGATTGGAAGGAGAGATCATGCCCCTGGCCATGAACAAAGAGGTTTTCATCACCTGCGCAGTGACGGGTTCGGGCAGCACCCAGGACCGCAGCCCGCATGTGCCACGCAGCCCGGCGCAAATTGCCGAAAGTGCGATTGCGGCGGCCAAGGCCGGAGCCGCCGTTGTGCATTGTCACGTGCGCGACCCGGACACCGGGGTCCCCAGCCGGGATGTCCGGCTCTACCGCGAAGTCACGGATCGGATCCGAGATGCGGAGGTCGACGTCGTTTTGAACCTTACGGCGGGTATGGGCGGCGACATGGTGTTTGGCCCAACCGAAAGCCCCTTGCCGCTTTCAAACGGAACGGACATGGCCGGTGCCACAGAGCGCGTGGCACATGTCGCTGAGTGTTTGCCGGAGATATGTACGCTGGATTGCGGCACCATGAACTTTGCAGAGGCCGATTATGTCATGACCAACACGCCCGGCATGCTGAGGGCCATGGGCGGGATGATGACCGATCTGGGCGTGATGCCCGAGATTGAGGCCTTTGACACTGGACACCTTTGGTACGCCAAACAGCTGGTGGCAGATGGTGTGCTCAACGGTCCGGCGCTGGTTCAGCTTTGCATGGGCGTGCCCTGGGGTGCACCGGATGACCTGAACACCTTCATGGCCATGGTGAACAATGTGCCGTCTGACTGGACCTTCAGTGCGTTTGGATTGGGCCGGAACCAGATGGCCTATGTCGCCGCATCCGTGCTGGCCGGTGGCAATGTCAGAGTGGGTCTGGAGGACAACCTGTGGCTGGACAAAGGGGTTCTGGCCGAGAACTGGCAACTGGTTGAGCGCGCGCAGACCATCATCGAGAACATGGGGGCCCGCGTGATCGGGCCAGACGAGGTCCGCGCCAAGCTGGGTCTGACCAAGCGGGCACCCCAGGTCCGGTGAGGCTTGCCCTTTTCCTTCTTGCGGTGATGTTGGGCGGCTGCGCGCCGGGCCCATCGATGTCCTATCGCGACACATCTGTGCCAATTGGTGTCAGTACGCGCTTTGACGCGGCAAGATTCGCAGGCAACTGGGCGGTCCGGGCCAGATTCTCGGACGAAGAGGTCAGTGGCCCGCAGGTTTGGTCAGTGCGCGTCACTGGCACCGACACGATCTCTGTCACGGATGCCGCCCAAGGGCCAAACGACGTGCGCCGCTACACCATTCGTGACGGAGCCCGCTTTGTGCCAATTCAGCAAGGACCGCAGCTCTGGGTTCTTTGGGTGGACGATGGCTACCGCACAGCGGCAATTGGCAACGCGGATGGAACGATTGGGTTGATTTTGGACCGGAACACCATTGGCGGAACCGACCGGGTCGCGGCCGCCTCAGACATCCTCGAATGGCGAGGGTATGACATGAGCAAACTGAAACAGGTGAAAGAATGACCAAGACAGCTGCGATCATCGGTGGCGGTGTCATCGGCGGCGGATGGGCCGCGCGGTTCCTGCTCAACGGTTGGAACGTTCGGGTGTTCGATCCGGACCCCGAAGCAGAGCGGAAGATTGGCGAGGTGCTGGACAATGCCCGCCGCTCATTGCCCGGGCTGAGTGACGTGCCTTTGCCGCCTGAGGGGGCGCTCACGTTCCACGAAGACATGTCAGAAGCGGTCTCCGGGGCGGAGTGGATTCAAGAGAGCGTACCGGAGCGGCTGGACCTGAAACTGACAGTTTACAAGGGCTTGCAAGAGGCTTGTGATCCAAATGCGATCATCGGCTCCTCAACCAGCGGGTTCAAACCGTCCGAGCTGCAGGAAGGTGCGTTGCGCCCCGAACAGATCATGGTCACCCATCCCTTCAATCCGGTCTACCTTCTGCCCTTGATCGAACTCGTGCCGACCGAGAAGACGGCCCCTGATCTGATCGAGCGTGCCAAGACACTGCTCACCTCTGTTGGGTTCTTTCCGCTACAGGTCAGAAAAGAGATCGACGCGCATATCGCCGACCGCTTCCTTGAGGCGGTCTGGCGCGAGGCGCTGTGGCTGGTCAAGGACGGGATTGCAACCACCGAAGAGATCGATGAGGCGATCCGGATGGGGTTCGGGATCCGCTGGGCGCAGATGGGCCTTTTTGAGACATATCGTGTGGCAGGGGGCGAGGCGGGGATGCGGCACTTCATGGCGCAGTTCGGACCGGCGCTGAAATGGCCCTGGACCAAGCTGATGGATGTGCCGGACTTCACCGACGAACTGGTGGATCTGATCGCAGATCAGTCGGACGCGCAGTCCGGCAAGCATTCGATCCGCGAACTGGAGCGTATCCGCGACAACAACCTCGTGGGCATGATGCGCGCGCTAAAGGCCCAAAACTGGGGCGCGGGCGCGGTGCTGAACCGGCATGACACGGCTCTGAAACCCGGTGCTTTGCCGAGCTTGGACGAGGCGGATCTGAGCCAGCCGATCCTGACCGTTTCACGGGCTGTCCCACTCGATTGGACGGATTACAACGGGCATATGAACGAGGCGCGGTATCTGGAGGCCTTCGCCGCAGCCACCGACCGGTTCATGGAGATCTTGGGGTGTGACGCCGATTACATCGCGTCTGGTGGCAGCTATTTCACCGCCGAGAATCACCTTCGTTACATCGACGAAGTGCATGCAGGCGCCAAGATCGAAGTCAGGACTCAAATGCTCTTGGGTCAGGGCAAGAAGCTGCATGTTTTCCACAGCATGTACGAAGGGGAAAAACTACTCGCCACCGGAGAAAGCTTCCTGTTGCACGTCAGTCTGGAAACGCGGCGCCCCAGCGCACCCTCTGCTGAGATTGAGGCCGCCATGGCGCGGGTGGCGGAGGCGCAGGCCGGCTTGCCCTATCCCGAAGGCGCGGGTGCCGCGATCCGGGCGCCGCAATGAGCGCCCGTGTCCTGATTACTGCCGGAGCCAGTGGGGTCGGGCGCGCAATGGCAGAGGCCTTCTCGGCCGCCGGGGCGCAGGTGTGGATCGCGGATGTCGATGCGCAAGGCCTGAGCGCTTGTCCCGTCGACTGGCAGCGTACTGTTTTGGATGTGACCGACGAAGCGGCCGTGGCCGCACTCTTTGCCAATATCGCCTTGCATTGGGGGGGTCTTGACGTCTTGTGCGCCAATGCTGGCATCGCCGGTCCAACGGCCCAGGTCGAGGATGTGCAACTGGCCGATTGGCATGCGTGTCTGGCGGTCAATCTGGACGGCGCTTTCTTATGTGCGAAGTACGCGGCTCCGCTGATGAAGGCGCAGAAGTCCGGGGTGATGCTGCTCACCTCATCTACCGCCGGGATCTACGGCTATCCGGACCGGGCACCTTATGCCGCGGCAAAATGGGCGGTGATCGGCCTGATGAAAACGCTGGCGATGGAGCTTGGGCCGCATGGCATTCGCGCCAACGCGCTTTGCCCCGGTGCGGTCGAAGGCCCACGGATGGAAGGGGTCTTGATGCGCGAAGCTGCCGCCAAAGGGATGACTCGCGACCAGGTTTACGAAGGCTATGCGAGCGGGACCGCGATGAAGAGCTTCGTTGAGGGCAGCGACGTGGCGGGTATGGCTGTCTTTCTGGCCTCTGAATCTGCGCGGCTTGTCTCTGGTCAGGTGATTTCCATCGATGGGTTTACGGTGAACCCCGATCCGCAAAACGTTTGAGCCTTCCGGGGCCAACGGCCATTGCGTGCGCCCCCGCCAAAAAAAAGGCGCCCGAGGCCGGAGCCTGGGCGCAGTCTCGGAACGAGGGACAGTGAAGCGATCAGTGGGGTTCCGGCCCTCTGATCGTAGGACTTAAATGGGGGTTCAGTTTCCGGATTGAAGGGGCCTCGCACAGCTGTGAACAAAGGCGATGAGACGCTTCAGGCGGCCAGAACGCCCGGCCAATTGGCGTCTGCACGCGCGATATTGCCAGGAATATTGATCGACCAGCGAGCCTGAACCGCGCGGTTGTAGTTAAGATAGAGCTTGCCCTCGTAGACGCGCCATGCGTCCGGGTCAGTGCTGGCGGTGTAGCCACGCGAGACCGCCCAGGCGCAATACCCGCCATACTGCGGCGCATAGGCGGTGGGTTCTGCCTCGAACAGCGCTTGACTCGCGGCGCTTTCGAACCGCCATTGAACATCTCGCCAGATCACAGCGTGCGCGGATTTGCCTTTGATCGGGCGGGAGTGCAGGAAATAGGCTGTCGGATCATACCCATTGATTGCAACGCCTGATGAATTGTACACGGCGGGCTTGGCGGCCAGCGCCTGTCCCGGCAAAAGGCTGGCGGACAGTCCGGCTGAAAGGCTCGCAACGGCGGCACGGCGGGTGATCATGGCGTCTCCTCCCAAAGGCGTCGACCCCCATATGGGGAATGTGGTGCGCAAAACCAACCTTTGTGGCGGGATCGTGCCAGATGTTTCAGTCAAAGATGTCTTCGATGACGTCAAATGCCTCTTCAAACAGGTCCTTGAAGAAACGCTTGCGGCGTTTGGTCTTTTTGCGTGGCTTGCTTGGCCGCTTGTGATCCGGCCACGCCGCCCGGCGATCCTTGGAGTGCTTGGGATACGCGCGTTCTGGTTTCTTCTCTTTGCGCAGCATCTTGAGTTCGTGCAAAGGCGCGCCGCAGGCTGAGCAACTCAACTCGTGACGGGTTTCACCCTTCAACACCAATGCCGCGCGTGTGCCGCAATAACAGCACGTTGCGATTTTCCGCGGGTGTCCGATCTTGGCCTCCTAAGCCCGGTCCTTGGAGGCATATAGGGCAATTGCCGCAGCATTTGAGACGTTAAGCGACCCAAATCCGCCATCAGCCCCGATTTTCACCAGGAGATCGACCGTGTCCTTTGTCTTTTGCCGCAGACCCGGCCCTTCGGCGCCCAGAACAAGTGCAACGGGACGGTCCTTGCGTCCGGCCAGAGCGGTTTCGATCGTCTCTTCGGCAAGGCCGTCCAGCCCGAGCACAAGATATCCCATGCCCTGCAATTCGGTGATGGCATCTGCCAGATTGCGCACCCGCAGATAGGGTTGGCGTTCCAAGGCGCCGCTTGCCGTTTTGGCCAGGGCCCCGGTTTCCGGTGCGGAATGATGCCGCGTTCCGATGACGGCCGAGGCGCCCAGGACCTCCGCAGATCGCAGAATGGCTCCGACATTGTGCGGGTCCGTCACACGGTCGAGCAAAACCACCCGCGGGGCTTCGGCACCAATGCAGACGTCGCTCAAAGACCCCCATTGAAGGGGTCGGACTTCCAGCGCGGCTCCCTGGTGCACCGAACCCGGGTCCAGCGGCGCAGGAAACCGACGCGGGTCTGCCATTTCAGGGGTCATACCGGCCTGAGCAATGGCATCCGCGAGCTTGTCAGAGGCGTTGCGGGTGACGATCAGGCGCAGCTTCTGGCGCTCCGGGTTGACCAGGGCATCGCGCACGGCATGCAAGCCGAAGAGCCAGACTGTCTCAGCCTCGGCGGACTTGCGCGCCTTTTCCTTTTCGATCACCCATGTGGGTTTTTTGGCCATCGTTGAACCTCTGGCGCGGACCTTGCGTCGTGCCCGGCAGGAGTGCAAGCTAAAGCCTTAAAGTAGATCGCGGAGAAAGCTATGATCTCTCTCGCACTTCTGAAAATCCCGGTCACCGACCAGACCCGCGCACGGGCGTTCTATTCCGCGCTGTTCGGGGTGGAGCCCGTTTTTCACAGCGCGGACTATGGCTGGACCCAGTTCATGGTCGGTCAGTTGCCCATCGCGCTCTACACCCCCGGCGCGGGCGGCGGTGCAGGGGCTGTGGGATATGATCTGGACTTTCAGTTGAGCGCGCCCGATCTGGTGGCGCTGCGGACCCAGATCCTGCCGCACGCGTCTGATGCGACCATCCACGAAAACGCCGATGGCAGCCGGTCGCTTGAGTTTCGTGACCCCGATGGCAACGGGTTGAAGATTATGGCGCGAGTTGACCCTTGACGCCCCCCGCCTTGCCCGATATCTCGCGATCCGTTGGGCGACAGGCCGCAAGGTGTGGCAGGGGACTGTAACTCCCTCGCGGAGACGCACGCCTGGTTCGATTCCAGGGTCGCCCACCACTTCCATTTTCAGCCCAAATATATCAATTACTTACAGAGCAAATTGTCAAACTTATGTAGAGGGTTTGACAGTTTATGTTCCCCCTTTGGCCCGGTCTAAAGACGCCATCGCACCTTCAGCCAAACCCTTGCGACCTGCGGCAACCGTGTAAGGGCGCGATGAAGGTGTAGCCTGTTTAGTCTTCATTCTTGTAGCTGATCCCATCCTTGAGCCCGCGCTCTCGGACTTCGCTTACGCTCTTTCTAGGGACCCAGTGATAGCGCCCAAAAGTGTCCTGAAACCCGAAGTCTTCTAAGCCATCGTCAAACCAGTCTTTGACCACTGGAAAATAAACAGAAAACTGTTCACCGACATCTAACTTTTTGGGAAGTCCCCCACTAAAGGGTCCATCCGATTGAAGGTCATACGGAAAACCCTTGTATGGGTTTAATATCCCCATTTCTGCCGACCTTTTACGAAGAAGCGGCGGCTTCTTACGCGCGACTGCTGAATGGAGCGTAACTTGCTGTGGACCATGGTTGGTCGCAGATATGCATATTGCATCGGGACTGTTTTCCCAACCTTCGCCAAAGGTAGACATGATAGAGAATGACGTTTGCACTCGCGGCTTTGGGTAAATGAACTTGGACCAAACACTCCAAACGAATCCAGCTAGGGAAATCGCCAACGATCCCAAACTAATTATCAACGCCCAGTCTGCTGTGGTCATGCCGTCTCCTTGCTGTGCATTTTGTCGAGCATAGGCAACTTTTAGTAGCACATCGCGACCAGAACCACTATGTTTAGGTCTCACTTCTAGGAAAGAGAAAATGGCTCAGGATAAGACTGGCAACAACAACGGTGGCTCCAATGCCAATACCGGTGGCCGCAGCTCCGCCAACAGCGGAAGTGGTGGCAACTCCGGAGGGCAAGCTACCGAGTGGACCGGCAGCGGTGTGAGCAAAGGCTATACCGGAAGCCAAAACACTCGCGGCGGGGGTTCCGAGAAAAAGTGATACCTCGGCTTGACGGAGCCGATTCGACTTGCACGCGTTTTGCGTCTCGTTGTTGTGGATAGCTGAGAGGAGTTCGGCTACTTGCCGTTCTTCCACATCGGCCCATTTTTTGTCATCCGCCAATACCTCCTTTACTATGGAAAAGTCTTTCCCCTTCGGCACAAGGTAGCCGCTTTCGATCCGAAGCGACATAATTGTTGCCCCGAAAAAGAAGATTGAAAAGAAAAGACACGTCGCGATTGCATAGCCGCAAGCAACAAAGTGAATTGTTAAATCGTCAGTTTTTCTCGATCAAAAACCCTAAGACTGCCACAAATGATGGAAGCGCGATGGTCAGCCAGTAGCGGGCCTTGTCGTCGATTTCTTTAAAACTCGCGTCGTGAAATTCGAGTAAACCACGGAACTCACTGGCTAGAGTTTTCAATCGGTCTGATTTGGAATCCGGTTTCAAGGCAGAGACTTCATTTCAAGTTGCGGGTCGCGTGGATTTGCCATCCATTGGTTACTAAGTCGTTTCACCACAGTTCTGTGCTACCCGTCCAGCCATTTGCTCCGCGCCACCTTGGACCGTTTCTGCGGCCCGCTGACGCTCGCCAGATCGTCGGCACGGCGCTCAAGGTCCAGCCCCACCAGCCCACGGGCGGCATAGCTGTAGGTGAGCGTGTCCAGCGCCTCATTCCGGCGTGACGCCGTTTCAGCGGCTTTGTTGTGCACAGCCTCAATCAACGCGCGGCCAATGACAGCGCCGTGTGTGTCTGGTCCGATGAACAGGTCCATGTGGCTGAATGACGGATCATGCATCCGGCTCGGGCCGGGATATCGGTACCACGTCTGGTCCTATGACTTTGTCTATTGCCGTTCCGACGGCGGCATTCGACCATTGTTCTCGGACCAATGGCGGACAAGGTCTCATCGTTCCGCACGTTGCACATCATCGATGAGTTCAGCCGTGAGTGCCTGGCGATCCGGGTGAAACGCAAGCTGAAATCGACCGACGTGATCGACGCTCTGACCTACCTGTTCATCCTGCGGGGGCCACCAGCATTTGTCCGCAGCGACAACGGGCCAGAGTTCGTCGCTCAGGCGGTTAGACTTGATCGCGGCCGCCGGCTCCCGAAACCTTCATTCAGTTGGACCGGAAGCCAGTGATGCACTAACAATCAAACCGGACCAGTCAGATCAGGCTAGCCACTACCATTCACTCAGATAGTTGTTACTCAGCAGCCACCATATGGGTTTCCGCTGCGTTTGACGTTGCAACCGGCTCCCACTTTAGCCCTCCGGAATAGCGCCACGCCATCCGACCATCCTGATCCAGCGCGAAGAGGTGCAGCCAGCGGTTGTCAAACAGATCCCGCACGCCGTCATGTTGCGCCAGTATCCGCGTCATGGCCTCGCGCGGTGCTTCGATGCAAACCGACAGGCGCAGGGGATCGTGCATCAGGGACGTGCCATCATGCACCGACTGCCAGGGCAATCCGGGCCGTAACACGCCGCCATTACCTTCCACGACACCAAGCCCGCCGGAGACGTTGTGGATCAGCTTGTTGCCGCCCCCAAAAACCTCTGGCGAGACCGAAGAGCCGTAGTACTGCAGGCTGATCCAGCTGGCGACCACAACGGGCGCGGTCATGATCAGTTCCAGAACGCCAAAACCCTCGTCCTGTTGCCAGTCATAGTCGTGCAGAAAGGCCCGCCCCGACAGCGACCCGCTCTGCGTACGGCTGCGGGGTGCGGCAATGAAAGCCTTGCAATTGGCCAGGGCCCATTCGGGGCGCGTTTCCGCCCAGTCACGGCTGCGCCGGGCAAGATCACCGGCGCCCTCGGCACGAGGCAGCCGCAAGGCGCGCTCACTGCGTGCAACGGCACCGGCAGCTTCCAGCCAGGCGCGCGCCTGCCTCACATCAGAAGCATGCGCAGACGACGGGCTGTCCTGATCATAAAGCTTCACGTTGTCCGTTGTGGTATCGTGCAAGGCCCCGACAAAATGCGTGTCGCTCGGGATCGAGATGCCCTTGTCGACAAGTTCTGCCCGCACCTCGGTGTCATTGAGCAATCCCGCCAGCAGGCGTGCGTTGACCTCACCGGAGTAGCCACCACATGCACCACATTGCAGCGCGCTGGCATGGGCGTTGTTCGTGACCGTTGCGCCATGGCCCGCAACGACGACCAGACGTGCAAAACCTTCGGTCAGAGACATGGCCCTGAGGATGGTGTTTGCGGCGTCCACGCGGGCGTCAAGCGGCAGCGGGGGGCTCAGCTGTGGCGCAGGATCGTTGGGCAGAGCAGGCGTGTGAAGCGCGAGCGAGTCCTTGACGAGCTTGGCGGCATAGACCGGCCCGGTCGCTTCCACAAAGGCAAACGAAGAGACCGCAGCCTGCCGGAACCGTCCCCAGGCGCGCACGGCCCGCTCGGACAATCGCGTCGCCCGATCGGCCGCGGCGTCTGCTGAGCTGCCGGATTGTGAATGCACCCCGGCGTTCAGAAGCACCGGCAAGCGGTGCTCGACCACATCCGATGCAAAACGTTTATGTCCGGTGGCCAGGCCGAAGAACCCGGCAAATCCAAGTGTCCGAATCGAGGGGTCAACGGCTTCGAGCGCGCGCCGGAAAACTTCCGAGCGCACGTCGATGCAAAAGGCCATCTGCAGGGCGTCGCGTCCACCATCCTGTGCGCTGGTCTGGGCTCCAAGCTGGTCGGCCAGCCGACGCTGCTCGGCACGTTCCGCAGCTTCCTGCAAAATCACGTCCACCATCATATCTTTGGACGGGACAAGCGGTGCGGCATGAGACGCTACGGAGGCTTGCCAGTCCTGGCTGATTGCGTCATCGGCGAGGTGATACAGGGCTTCCTCCCAAACCAGCCTGATCGCCAGCATCTCGACCCCGGTCCGGTCGGTGCCCCCGGCCAGTTCGGCCTGCCAGAGCTCATAGCGTGCGACCTGTGCCCAGCCGCCCAGATCCATCAGCAAGGCGTGAAAGTAAGTGGGCAATGCCGCATCGCTCAGACCAAGCGTCCGAACGGCACGTGCGATGGCTGCATCCGCCGTCTCCGGCGCGTCGGCGACGAACTGGGCAAACCCTTTCAGCCCGGCGATTTCGGGCGTCAGGTCATGCGTGGCCGTCAGGCGCCAGGCAGCATAGGCGCCGCGCCCGTGCGGCGCGATCCACAAGGCTTGTCCGGTATCAAAGTAAGATGCTGCCCAAGCCCCCAGCCGTTCCGTGATCAGGGCAGGCCAATCCGTCTCGGTGCTTGAAACCGTCAGTTGCGCAACTGTTGGCAAGGCTGCGGGGGCAGGGCGGGGGGTCTGCGCAGCCGCAATCACGTCTGCGGCGGATGTCGGACGGTTGGTGTCGGTGCAGGCGGCCCAGGCATCCGCCACATCGTCATAGCGGATCTGACCGCGCTCAATTTGGTCCGCATACCAGTGCCGAGGCATCGTGACTGCAGTGCCAGAGACCCGCGCCAGCCGCTCCCCGGCGATGGCGAGGGTCTCGCCGGATTGGCCGAGATATGGATTGACCGCAACGCTGGAGGCCAGGGGCCAAACCGGGGGTATGGCGCGCAGGGCCGCGTCTGCCTGTGACCAGAGGGCGTCTTCGCTGCTCAGCGTCGCGATGTCGGCGGGATGTGTCATCTGAGATATCTCCGGGTTCAGGGGATCAGGAGGAAGACCGGGCGGACCAGCCGCCAAGCGCACGGTCGAACACTGCGTTGGCATAAAGCCCGTTGGCGAGGTGTACGCGCAGACCGGCGGCGGCGGGATGCCGCGCCCAGAGCGGAAAGAGTGCCTGCGCCACCGCAACGGTTCCGAAGCTGAAGAGTGCAAGAACGATCAGGGCCCATTCCAGTGGTCCAGGCGCTGGTGCCCCCGGCAGCACGCTGGCGGTCAGCCATGTGGCGAGAGCCTGAAGGGTGAAGTACCCGACTGCCGCGGCCAGCGAATAGAGCGACGTCCGCCGCGTCAGCACGCGGGGCGCGGCATCTGCCAGCCCTTGTGCCAGCAAGTAGGCCACGCCAAAGATCAGGATGGCGCCAAGCGCGATTTCCTGCGGTGATTTCCCGGTGAGCCCGAAGCTCAATCCAACAACGGCATAGATGGCCAGGGCGAGCAGAAAGGCCCGGAACACCGCGCCGGCCTTTGGAACGGCCACGGGGCCCGGGCGCCGGGTTGCGGCGACCGCTTCCACTGCGCCGCCCGAGGACAGAAAGGCGTGCGCTTTGTAGACCGAGTGGGCCACGATATGCAGCAAAGCCAGCGGAAAGAGCGCAAGGCCACACTGCAGCATCATGAACCCCATCTGTGCGACGGTGGACCATGCCAGGGCGGTTTTCACGGCCGGCTGGGTCAACATCACAAGCCCACCAAAGAGGGCGGTGAACCCACCGACCATGACAAGGGCGGCCAGCACACCCGGCGCCGTCAGCATGACATCGGCGAACCGGATCAGCAAAAAGCCCCCTGCATTGATCACACCGGCATGCAACAAAGCGGAAACCGGCGTTGGCGTTTCCATCACTTCGGTCAGCCAGCCGTGGCTGGGGAACTGAGCCGATTTCAGAAGTGCGGCCACAGCGAAGAATCCGGCTGCCCAAAGCGCCTGCGCCGGAGCGATCCCGGCCTTGGCATCGGCGAGGATGGTCCCAATGTCTCCGGTGCCGTAACCCCAGTAGAGCAGCACCGCGCCTGCGATCAAAGCTACGTCACCCGTGCGTGCAACCACCTGTTTCTTGTGGGCGGCGCGCCGGGCGGCGGGTCTGTCGGCATAAAAAAGCAACAAGCGGTGCAGCGCCAGACTGGTGACAATCCAGGAAACGACAAGCTGCGCCAGTGTGCCCGACATCACCAGCATCAGGACAGACGCAAGGGTCAGGCACATCCAGCCTGTGAACGCGCCCTGGCGATTTTCACCGTCCAGATACGTGGAGGAGTACCGCAGCACCACCCACCCGATCGACGACACCAGCATCAGCATGATGACGCTCACCGCGTCGAGGCGCGCGGCGATGCTTGCGGCGCCGAAACCGATTGCGGGGCTGGTCTGCGGACCCGAGGACAAAAGGGTCACCAGGCTCCCGATGGCGACAACCACCGCGGCGAGTGCTGCACCTTCGGCGCACCGAGTGGCCAAATGCGGACGCAGGCCGGGGCCACGAAACGCCACAGCGGCAGCTGCGATCAGAAGAAGTGGGGCCAGAAGCGGGAGCAGGTTTGCCATGTCGGTGTCCGTTGTTGCCTGTAGAGGTTGCCTCTCGAGATAGCGGGCCGCTTGACCGAATAAAAATACAATGTAATTTATGAAACGTTCTGTTTTGAGAAACGATAATGGCTGAGATCAACTACCATCATTTGCGGTATTTCTGGGCCGTGGCGCATGACGGCAACCTGACCCGCACGGCGGACCGGATGAACATTTCTCAGTCCGCCCTTTCCGTGCAGATTCGTAAACTTGAAGAGCGTTTGGGGCACGATCTATTTGAACGCCGGGGCCGTCAGCTGCATCTGACCGAAGCCGGGCGGATTGCTCTGGACCATGCAGACACCATCTTTGCGGCGGGCGAAGAACTGGTGAGCACGCTGAAGGAAACCGGCCGTGCCCGACAGGTGCTGCGCGTCGGAGCGTTGTCCACCTTGTCGCGCAACTTTCAGGTTGGGTTTCTGCGCCCGCTGCTGGGACGGACCGACATGGAGGTGATCCTACGGTCTGGCAGCGCACGGGAGTTGATGGAAGCGTTGAGCCGTCTGGATCTGGATGTTGTTTTGACCAATCAGCCGCCGGCGCGCGACGCGTTGACGCCTCTGGTCGCAACTCGGATTGCCGGGCAGACCGTCGGATTGTTCGGGGCGCCCGATCTGATGACGGCGCCCGATCTGCCGACCTTGCTGTCCGCGCGTCCGATGATCCTGCCCACGGTTGAGAGCAGCATCCGGGCTGAGTTCAACGCTCTGGTGCAACGGCTCGACATCCGGCCTCAGATCGCAGCGGAAGTCGACGATATGGCGATGATCCGGCTTCTGGCGCGTGAAGGCATCGGCATCGCCATCGTGCCGCCCATCGTCGTTCAGGATGAACTTGCCTCTGGTTTGCTGCTGGAATCTCCCTTTTCGCTGAACATCACCGAAAGTTTTTACGCCGTGACCATCGAGCGTCGGTTCCCTAATCCACTCCTGAAACCCCTTCTGTCCAAGGCACAGGCGATCGACGGCGACTGATCTGGCGCCCACTGGGCTGAGTTATCGGAGGCGTTCGAAAAAATGTCACTTGCGTCAAAATCGGCTATTCCTATCTGAGTGACGATCCGCGTCATGCGGAAAACTGTTAAGGAGTGGGCAATGTGGGTTTTTCGGCGGGCTGCGCTGGCAGCGGCGGCAATCTTGGGCATTGTGACAATGGCGCAGGCTGAAATGAAAACGGTGACCGGCACCGTTGGTTATCTGGAGCGGATCGCTCTGCCGCCCGGGGCGGTGATGGATGTGCGGCTGCTGGATGTGTCCAAACAGGACGTCGCGGCCACGCAAATCTCCGCGCAAAGGATCGCGATGACGGGCGTTCCCCAGGAGTTTGCCTTGTCATACGACAGTGCTGTGATTGATCCCCGTTTCACCTATTCTGTCCGGGCGGACATCCTGTTGGACGGCAACGTTCTGTTCCGCACCACGCAGGCCTACCCAGTTTTGACCAACGGCGCGCCGGATCATGTTGAAATGACTCTGCAGCGCGCGGAATCCACCGCGACAGCGCCCGACCTGACGGGGACTGAGTGGATCGTTCAAGAGGTTGGCGGTCGTATGCTGGTCGCGAAGAACCCGCCCACCATCGCGTTTCCGTCTCAAGGGCGCGTCGCGATCTTTGGCGGATGCAATCGCTACACCGGTGCGGTCGCACCGAAGAATGGCGAGTTGGAGTTCCCGGATGCGCTTGCAGGCACGATGATGGCCTGCCCGCCGGAACAGACCGAGCTGGAGCGCAATGTCATCGACACGCTTGAGCAGGTGACCGGCTACGTGGTTGCAGGCGGCGGCGGGTTGTCTCTGACCAACGACAACGGCATTGCCGTCATGCGTTTGATCCCGGCCAGCTGAGCCGACTTAGATCCCGGGCAAACCAACGGCAGCGCGACCTTCGTCGGTTTTCAGAGAGAAATCGGTTCCGGTATAGGCCGCTCCGTCTGGTCCGCAAAGAAAGGCGATGCCGCGAGCGACCCATTCGGCGGGAATGTGCACTGACGGGTCCAATTGACTGACCGGGTTGATCCCGGACGCCTTGATCGAAACCTGCATGTCCGTCGCAACGGTGCCCGGGCTGAGACCAACCACTGTGATCCCGTGCTCACGGTATTCCTTATCTCCGCACTTGGTCAGCGACAGGACCGCAGCCTTTGTCGCGCAATAGTGGCTCCAGCCCTCAAGCGCGCCGGTTGCGGCGCCGGAACTGATGTTGACGATGGTTCCGCTGCCTTGTGCCTGCATGACTGGCAAGGCGGCGCGCATCGCGTGATAAACGCCTTTGAGGTTCACGTCGACGACGTGATCCCATGCGTCGGGGTCACTGTCAGTGATCCGGGCAATCGGATCGATCAGACCGGCGTTGTTGACCACGATATCAACGCTGCCAAATGCCTCCTGAGTGTCGCCAACCAGTGCCGCAACAGCGTCGTACCGGGCCACGTCGCAGGGGACAGCGCGTGCGCGCCCTCCATTGGCGTTGATATCCGCAGCAATGGTGTCAATGGCGTCGTGACTGCGCGCGGCGAGGACGACATTTGCACCTTCCGCGGCCAAGTGGCGGGCAGTTGCGGCACCGATGCCGCGGCTTGCACCGGTGATGATGGCGGTTTTTCCGGAAAGATCGGTCATGGCAGTGCTCCAACTGGTTTGACCGGTTGCATAGCGCGCGCGGTGACGACGAGAAAGAGTAGGCAACGCAAGATATTCGTGCGAGAATTGCATGAATGAACACTGAATCGTTGCGAATAGTGATTCTTGTTGCAGAGCAGGGCAGCCTTGCTGGCGCCGCACGTGTGCTGTCGCGCGATCCGTCCTTCGTGTCTCGGGCGGTCGCAGCTGTCGAAGCAGAACTGGGCCTGCGGTTGTTTGAGAGGGGCACGCGCCATCTTTCGATCAGCGAAGCGGGGGCTGCATACCTAGCACGCATCGGGCCCCTGCTTGACCAGTTGGATGCGGCCCGCGACGACGCGGTGGCCGAAAGCCGCGCACCTGCGGGCCTGATGCGTGTGACGGCGTCTGTGGCCTATGCATGCGAAGTCCTGACCCCGCTCTTGCCCGCTTACCGTGCCGCCTTTCCCGGCATAAAGCTGGAGTTGATCCCTTCCGACGACATGCTGGATCTGAGGGCGAACCGTATAGATCTGGCGTTGCGACTGACAGATGCGCCGGTTGGTGACCTGATCAGAACCCGGCTCCGATCGACGCGGTATCGGGTGGTCGCCTCGCCGACATGGTTAGAAACTCTGGTACCGCCCGAAAAACCCTCAGACCTCGCAGCACTCGACTGTCTGCGTTTTGCCTTGCCGGAGTATCGCGGCCGCTGGATCTTCCGCGACAGGGTGGGGGAGGTGACGACAGTTCCGGTGGGCGGCTCCCTCGTCATCGGCAATGCGATGTGCCTTCGTCAGGCGGCAAGGGACGGTCTGGGCCCGGCGCTTCTGGCCGACTGGCTGATTGCGGACGATCTGAACGCCGGAAGGCTGGTCGCTCTGCTGGACGATTATGATGTCACGGCGACGTCTTTCGAAACTGCGGTCTGGGCGCTCTACCCAAGCCGGGATCACCTGCCGCGAAAAGTGCGGGCGACGATCGATTTCTTGCGGTCTGAGTTGCCCGAGGCGGTGTGACGGGCTGGTTTCTGGCCAACCCGGGTGACCGCCAACGTTTGTGTCGTGAGTGGTGCAGGTTCACGGCTAAGGCGCGTGAACGTGCGGGGAGTACCGGTCCGCGCACCGGCGAAAGGGTCTTATAGACCGTTTCACCGCGATGCGCGTCAGAGTGAGGATTTCTGACCGGTGGGCAAACTCAGCAAACCTTGAACTTCGTCTCTTCGCTTTTGATCAGCCCGGCGTTGTACAAGACGCCCGCAAGCCGTTTTGCCGCTTCCAGCTCGTCATGGGTCCAAGCCGATGACACCTGATCGTGGCAATATTGCTCAAGAAGCGATTGCGGTTCTGCCGCTACTGTCTGCTGTTCGGGCTCGACTTCAGACGGGGTTTCCCGTTTGAACTGAACCACTTTGCTGTCTGCCAGCACGTCTGCCGTTTCATCATCCACAAAAACATCTCCTTCGATACCGGCAAACTTACGGATCCGGTCGATACGCTCGTCCGTGCAATCCAACAACGCCGCCATGGCGGACACTTTGCCCATTGGTTTTGTGCTGCCGACATAGCCGTAAGGGGCGCAGTCGGAACGTTTCAGCACACGATTCATGATCGGATCGATAACCGTAACAATGTCGGATATCCCCGAGTCCCGGGCATACTCCAACGAAGCAGCCATCAGCTCGCATGTTGCGTAGCTCACGGAGTTCCGGGCGTTCCCACGCTCAAGAACTTCTGTGTCCACGCAGAATCGGGTTGATTCCCATAAGGTGGCGCTGCGCAACGGCGGCTCGCCATCCAAAATGTCCGAGAACACTTCCGAGAGCATGTGAGGTCCGGTGGTCTGCAAGGCCCTGACACAGGACACGACGCGGCCATCATCGTTCAGGCCAATAACGTATGCCGGATCAAGCGAGTCAAACTCGTCGATTTCTTTCCCATCAACGATTTCCACATCCCAGCCCAGGCGATCGCCGAAAACGCGGGCCCTCAGCCGGAACATTTCATCCAGAAGCCGTCCGTACCGGTGACGGTTGATACCGTCGATTACTATGATCATGATTCTTCTCCGCTTCCCATTCGGTACGGAGATGATCCAACTTTTCGATCGGCTCCGCTATTGGGGGAATCCCGTAGGTATGGTTACTAAATGGGATAAATCAGGCCTAATCCGATCGCGCGACCGACGGCCTGAGATGTTGTGAGCGCCCCCAGTTTGGTCCGGCTTGACCGCAAGTGGACCTCCACCGTGCGGTTTGAGATCGACAGGATATCCCCAACGTCATGCTGCGTTTTCCCTGCCGCAATCCATTGCAAAATCTCGATTTCCCGACCCGATAGCGCCGGGTGTGTCAGTTTTTGGGTCAGAGCGTGCGATTGCACGACACGATCGTGCAAATGCACCGCTGAATTCTGCAATTCACCAAGAATCTTGGGCTTCAGCAGCTTCCACTCGTGGTCGGAACAGTTGCGGGTCACGCTGAAAAGGCCGACATCGCCATAAGGGCCGCGAACGGGGATGGTCAATCCTTGCTCGGAAATGCCGAAATCATGGGCGGCGTGAAACACCGTCCGGAAGGATTCTTCCTTGCGCAGCCTTTGCCAGTCGACCGGTGCAATGCTGCGACTCGCAGTCATCAAGGTTGGATCAGAGTGTTGGAACCCCTGATCAACGTAGCGGGTTTGCCACTCGTCCGGGTAATTCACAAAGCCGTGAACGGTCTGAGCAATCGGATTCACGCCAGCATAGGCTGCGTAGTCGAGCTCATTTTCCTCGCAAACCGTGTCCAGAAAGGATCGCAAGTTATTCTCAGGAAACGGGAGCTTGCTCAGGTCAATGACTGACAAGGGTCGCCTCTTCTCACTTTTATGCCCCTGCTCGCGATCTTCACATCTAGTCTGAGTTCTCGCGATGACCACGTTTCAACGCGACAAGAAACGCGAAAGCCGCTGACCGATGCGACTTGGACAGCGTGCTGTAATGGCCGACCATTTCGTCCACCTGTGCAGGCAAAGGGCGTGCCGCGGCCGGAGCTGGGCCGCTAAACGGCTCGTCCCGAACTCTGCCGAACAACCCTTCGACCTGCACGTCGAGCGCTTCGGCGATCTGAAAGAGCTGCAACGCGGTTGCGCGCCGGCTTCCATTCTCAAACGCGGCAATCGTGTGCACCGAAAGTCCCAGTGATCTCGCAAGATCTCCGTGCGAGACACCCCGCTTTGACCGCTCCTCGGCAATCCCCCTGCCCAACAAGACGTCGATTTGGCTCATTTGCGGTACACTCTGTGTCATGTCGCATCAGTTTTCTTCAACGTAGTATAGCGAAATCACGGTTGCGCGAACCAGAAGAATTTGCGGAAAGTCCTGCACTGCAGTTTTTTGCCCACCCTCCGCAGAACCTTCGGTGAAAATGCGGGCGGCGACGGTCGTCTGAAGGCCTTCTTGACCTTGCGGATACCAGCTTTTAGAAGCGCGCCCCTATCATCAGAATCAGGAGGGCTTGGGCATGGCTTCGCATGGCCACGTGTTGGGTATTGATTTCGGCACCTCCAACTCTGCCGCCGCCTATCTGGACGGAAATGTGCCGCGGATGATCGATGTGGGGTGTGGTCAGCAAACCATTCCGACCGCATTCTTTTTTGACTTCGAAACCCGGCAGACATTGATTGGTGAACCGGCCAACGCAGCACTCTTGGATGGGGCAGAGGGACGGTTCATGCGTGCGCTCAAACGTGTGTTGGGAACGACCCTGATGCACGAAAAGCGTCAGATCCTGAATGAGCGTGTCACATTCGTGGACATCATTGCCCGCTTTCTGGGGCAGATCAAAGAGCGCGCAGAGGCCGATTCTGGCCTGATTTTCGACCGCGCGGTGTCCGGGCGCCCGGTCGTGTTTCACCGGGCCGGTGACCCGCGCGAGGAACAGGCCGAAGCGGATCTCAGGGCCTGCTATCTGGCCGCAGGCTTTAAAGATGTGATCTTTGTTCCTGAGCCTGAGGCGGCAGCGCTTGCCAGCGGGGTGTCTTTGCAGCAGGGCGAAACGGGTCTGATCGTAGATATCGGCGGCGGCACGTCAGACTTTTCGCTCTTCCGCGCGGAACAGGACCGTATCACCATCCTTGCGAACTATGGCGTGCGGATCGGTGGGACCGACTTCGACCGGTCGATCAGCATTGATCGGGTCATGCCGCTTCTTGGTAAGGGCACTGCTCTGCGTAAAACGATTGGCCCCGGAACCTCGCCTGCGCCCAACGCAATCTTTAACGACTTGGCAACTTGGGAGAAAATTCCGTTTCTCTACACCGCTGCGAACCGGAGGATGGCGCAAGAGATGACGCGCCTGGCAGAAGAGCCGGAGAAATTGCGGCGGCTCGAAATCGTGTTGAGCGAAGAATTGGGCCACGACCTCGCTTTTTCCGTGGAACGCGGGAAGATCGGGGCCAACTCCGCCGGTGCCGCTTCTCAGATTGATCTTGAGCACGTCGAACCCGGCCTGCGCGCCTCTCTGAACGATCAGGCCATGGCCTCAATCCTCGCTCCGCATTCCCATGCGCTCAGCACCGGGGTTCAGGAGACGATGAAATTGGCTGGGGTCGAGCCGTCGCGCGTGGATCACGTGATTTACGTTGGCGGGTCCAGTCTGATGACAATGGTCTCGGACACCATGAAGTCCCAGTTGGCCGCGGCGCGGCATTCTTTTTCGCAGGTCTTTACGGTCGTGACTGAGGGGCTGGCTTTGGCAACAACCCGAATGGGTCGCTGAGACTAGGTCGCGTTCCTGCGCCGATGCGAGGCCGCGGCCGTGAAAACAGCCGATGCCTCGATCCGTCGTTTGGACGACAAAGATATCAGGCCAGTTGCGGCTGTTTGGCGAAGTCGAGAAACTTCTGCAAAACACCATCCCAGCCCTCGCGATAGGCCTTTGCTGTCTCAATGCCGGCCGCCACGAGCTTGTCAAACCCGTCATGAACCAGATCGACACGCGTCCCGTCGGCATCGGGCATGAAGGTGATCGACACCGTGGTTGCCTCTGCCGGATCGCGCCCCACATACCAGTCGAAGGAAAACCGCGCGCCCGGCGTCCAATCTGTGATGGTGGCCCAATCCGCGGTGGTGCCATCGCTTTTGGTCTCCGTGATTTTGCCCCCTGTGCGTTGTTCTATGGATACGGACCGGGCAGTTTTGCCGCCCTGTGCCGATAGGGAATGCGTGTCGAGGGGCCACCACTTGGAGATGTCACGGACGAAGATCTCAAAGGCATCCTGAGGGGGTAGCGGCACGTGCACGGTTTTCTCAATCTTGGGGATCATTTGAGGTCTCCTTTGAAGGGCCTATTGGTGATGCAGGGGGTGTGTTGGTCTGGGCCTGTGCGGCAAAGGATGCCAATGCATCCTCCCACAACAGGTCGAAATACCGGCGCAGATCAGCCACGGCCGTTGGCGCAAGCGTGTAGAGCCGGCGCGTTCCGGACGCCTGAACTGTAAGCAAACCGCAATCTGTGAGGACGCGAAGATGCTGCGAGACGGCGGGGCGCGAAACCGGCAAATCACCCGCCAGATCTCCGACTGATCGAGGGCCATCGCGCAACTGCCCGACGATCGCGCGGCGTGTCGGATCGGCCAATGCGGATAAAGCCAGTTCAGTGCTTGCGACTCCGTAAGTCATGGCTTACGGTAACCGGACACTTACCGCCGGTCAATCGCGCAGGTCTCAGTGGCCCTTGAAGCTCCACCAGCGGCAAACTAAGACTCACTCAACCCAATACGGGTATCGCCAATCTGACAACGTGAAGGCAGGCAGGATGTACGATCCAATCGACACATACATGAATACACTCGTCCCCATGGTGGTCGAACAGACCAGCCGGGGGGAGCGGGCCTACGACATCTTTTCGCGCCTGCTCAAGGAACGGATCGTTTTTATCAACGGACCGATCCATGACGGCATGAGCCATCTGGTGGTGGCCCAGCTGCTGCATCTGGAAGCGGAGAACCCTTCAAAAGAGATCAGCATCTACATCAATTCACCGGGCGGCGTGGTGACAAGTGGATTGTCGATCTACGACACGATGCAGTACATCAAGCCCAAGGTCAGCACATTGTGCATTGGCCAGGCCGGATCGATGGGTTCGGTGCTTCTTGCCGGGGGCGAGACAGGCATGCGGTTTGCGCTGCCCAACAGCCGGATCATGGTTCATCAGCCTTCGGGTGGATTTCAGGGTCAGGCCAGCGACATCATGATTCATGCGGCCGAGACCCAAAAGCTCAAGGACCGCCTTTACGACATCTATGTCAAGCACACCGGGCAAACCAAAAAGGCTGTCGAGAAAGCGCTCGACCGGGACAATTTCATGTCCCCGGAAGAGGCAAAGGAGTGGGGTCACATCGACGAAATCGTCGAGAATCGGGCCAAATCAGACGACGAAGATGCTTGATCTCACAGCACAGTGAAACGGCATGGCTTCACGTCATCGCGTGAAGCCATTTTTGCGATTGTGGTGCCCGAACCGCTGTCCTAAGCTGCCCTAACGGTGGCAGCACATGCCCCTGCACCGGGGCCCCGGCGCAAATCGAAGACCGAAAGGTGGACCATGGCGACGAACTCGAGCGGTGACAGCAAAAACACCCTGTACTGCAGCTTCTGCGGCAAGAGTCAGCACGAGGTACGCAAACTGATTGCGGGTCCGACTGTGTTCATCTGCGATGAATGCGTCGAACTCTGCATGGACATCATTCGCGAAGAGACCAAGGCCAGCGGGTTGAAGGCCACCGATGGCGTGCCGACACCCAAGGACATTTGCGAGGTTCTGGACGATTATGTAATCGGGCAGGCAATGGCTAAGCGCGTGCTGTCCGTGGCCGTGCACAACCACTACAAACGTCTGAATCATGCGCAGAAAACCGGTGGCGATATTGAGCTTGCGAAGTCCAATATCCTGCTGATCGGCCCGACGGGCTGCGGCAAAACCCTTTTGGCGCAGACGCTCGCGCGCATTCTTGATGTGCCCTTTACGATGGCGGATGCCACGACCCTGACCGAAGCCGGTTACGTGGGCGAGGATGTTGAGAACATCATCCTCAAACTGCTGCAGGCCAGCGAGTACAATGTCGAGCGCGCGCAACGCGGGATCGTCTATATTGACGAAGTCGACAAGATCACGCGCAAGTCGGAAAATCCCTCGATCACACGGGACGTCTCCGGTGAAGGGGTTCAGCAAGCGCTACTGAAACTGATGGAGGGCACCGTGGCCTCTGTGCCGCCTCAAGGCGGGCGCAAGCATCCGCAGCAGGAATTCCTGCAGGTGGACACGACCAACATCCTTTTCATCTGTGGTGGGGCGTTTGCCGGACTGGACAAGATCATCGCAGCGCGCGGCAAAGGCTCAGCCATGGGCTTTGGCGCCGATGTGCGGGACAACGACGAACGCGGCGTTGGCGAGATCTTCACATCGCTTGAGCCTGAGGACTTGCTGAAGTTTGGGCTGATTCCCGAATTCGTTGGGCGTTTGCCGGTGCTGGCAACGCTGGAGGATCTGGACGAAGATGCGCTCGTCACCATCCTGACCCAGCCCAAGAATGCATTGGTCAAGCAGTATCAGCGTCTCTTCGAACTTGAAGACACCGAACTCAGCTTTACCGACGACGCGCTTTCGGCCATCGCCAAGCGCGCGATTCAGCGCAAGACCGGCGCACGGGGCCTGCGGTCCATTCTCGAAGACATCCTGCTGAACACGATGTTTGACCTGCCGGGTCTGGACAGCGTGACCAAGGTGGTCGTGAACGAAGAAGCGGTTGTCTCCGATGCTGCCCCACTGATGATCCACGCAGACGCGGAAAAGGAGCCTGCCTCCGCAGGCTGAAGCGTGCAGACCGCGAGGTTACACACGGCGCAGGCGACTGCGCCGTTTTCTTTTGGAGGGAGAGATGATCAGACGCATTTCGGGTGACAGCCCGTTTGAAGCGCGCGTGGGGTACTGCCGTGCCGTTGTGGCGGGCGGATTTGTCCATGTCGCCGGCACGGTTGGGCAGGGGGATGACGTGGTCGGGCAATGCCGCTCGGCGCTGGAGACGATTGCAACGGCGCTTGGAAAGGCCGGATGCACCTTCAAAGACGTGGTGCGGATCACCTACATGCTGCCCGACCGCACCGAGTTTGAGCCCTGCTGGCCCTTGCTGTCAGAGGCTTTTGGCGCAAATCCGCCGGCCGCTACGATGATCGAGTGCGGGCTGATCGACCCGCGTTTCCGCATCGAGATCGAAGTGACCGCGCTTCTGCCGGGAGACGACAGCGCCGCTCGTTAACGAAGGTGGCTGCCACTACAGTCGTAACGTCGGGAGTGGCGGTCCTACGGCAATTGGGCGCCGGTCGCGCGCCCATCGCCACTGGACCTTGGCGCGCCAATCGGCCATATCTGCTGACAGTTATTCACGGGAGCTCCGCATGGGGATCAAGGACACATTGCTGCGCGCGTTCACATGGTGGAACGGGCAGACCCTGAACACCCAAATCTGGACCGCGCGCAAGGGCGTGAAAGTGGGCGAGGACTCCGAGGGCAACGTGTTCTACCGCACGGCCGACGACTCGCGTCGGTGGGTGATTTTCAACGGCGAGGCTGAAGCCAGCCGGGTCAGCCCGGACTGGCATGGTTGGCTGCATCGGACCTGGGATGAGCCTCCGACCGACAAACCTCTTCCCCACAAGGCCTGGCAGAAACCGCATCAGGAAAACCTGACGGGCACCGTTGAGGCCTACGCGCCGGCCGGTTCGATCCGCCGCGCAGATCCCGTTTCCCGCTCCGACTACGAGGCATGGAGCCCCGAGTAAGGCACGCGCAATGTCCCATACAATGACAGAAGTTCTGGTCGGCGGCACCGTTCTGGCCGCAGCCCTTGGGTTCGCAATCTATGCCGGGCAGGCCACCGGTGTGTCGGGTGGCACCAGCGGCTATGAACTCAATGCAAGCTTTCGTTCGCTCGAGGGTGTGTCGGTGGGCACGGATGTGCGGCTGGCCGGTGTGAAGGTGGGCACGGTAACCGGCATGGTTCTGAACCCCGAGACCTATCGCGCCGACACCACATTTTCAGTGAACGATGGAATCTTGATCCCCGACGACAGTGCGGTCATCGTCTCGTCCGAAGGGCTGCTGGGCGGAAACTTCGTCGAGGTGATGCCGGGCGGCTCCCCGTTTTACTTTGAGCCCGGGGATTCCGTCGAAGATACGCAGGGCGCAGTGAGCCTGATTTCGCTCTTGCTCAAGTTCGTGTCCGGTGAGGGTGGCGAATGATCCGCGCTCTTGCCCTCTTGCTTTGCCTGATCGTGCCGGCGACTCTGGCGGGCAGCGAGACGGCACAATCCGGACAAGGCGCGGTGTTGCGGGGTCTGGATAAGGTCAGCGGCAAGACCGTTGATGTTGAGATGCGCTCGGGCGGCACGGCACAAGTGTTCGATTTGTGGGTGGCCTTGTCCGATTGCCGGTATCCGGCAGAAAACCCGACCGGCGACGCTTTCGCATACATGACGATCAATCAGGAAGGCGGAAATGCGTTGCTGTTCGAGGGATGGATGGTGGCGTCTTCGCCGGCGCTGAACGCACTGGATCATGCGCGCTATGACGTCTGGGTGATCCGCTGTATGACCTCCTGAGCCGAAGGAATCGCCGGAGCAGAAAAGTCCGCGTTGAGGGCCACGGCGTCGCGCAGACGCGCCTGATAGGCGGCGCGAGAGATCTCGATGCAGCCCAATGATGCAAGGTGCTCGGTTACAAACTGCGTGTCAAAAAGCGTGAAACCGGCGCGCTTCAGTCGATCCACCAAAAACGCCAGTGCAATCTTTGAGGCGTCGGTGCGCCTTGAAAACATGCTCTCTCCGAAAAAAGCGGCACCCAGAACGACACCATAGACGCCGCCGACCAGTTCCGCTCCATCCCAGATCTCCAGGGAATGGGCATACCCCGCTTTGTGCAGTGCAATGTAGTGCTGGCGGATTTCCGCGCTGATCCAGGTCTCCGCACGGTCGGCGCAACCATCGACAACGCCCGCGAAGTCCTCGTCCACCGATACCCGATAGGGCATCCGGCGCATGCGCCGCGCCAGCGACCTCGAAATGTGAAATCCATCCAGTGGAATGATGCCCCGCTTGCGCGGGTCGACCCAAAACACCTCGTGATCGTTGCGGTGCTCTGCCATCGGGAAGATGCCGATGGAATAGGCATGCAGCAGCAGTTCGGGTGAGAGGCTCATTGCGCGGGTCCGGACGATGGCCGCAGTCTAGTGACGGTGACGGATTCGCGAAACCGTCACTCCTGCGCTTTCTGGGCGTCCAGCCATTGCTCCAGCCAGTGGATGTTGTAGTCGCCGGTCTGGATGTCCTTTTCGCGCAGCAATGCGTCAAAAAGCGGAACGGTTGTATCAATGCCGTCCACAATCAGCTCGCCAAGGGCACGGTGCAGACGTGCCAGCGCCTCCGGGCGGTCACGCCCGTGCACTATGAGTTTGGCGATCAGGCTGTCGTAGTAAGGCGGGATTTTGTACCCGTTGTAGAGTGCTGAATCCATCCGAACGCCCAAACCGCCCGGGGCGTGGTAGGCAGTGATCTGACCGGGGCAGGGCGCAAAATCCGGGAGCTTTTCGGCATTGATCCGCACCTCGATCGCATGGCCGTTGATCTGCAGATCGTCCTGCGAAAAAGACATGGGCAAGCCGGCTGCTACACGAATTTGCTCGCGCACCAGATCGACCCCGAAGATACCCTCGGTGACAGGGTGTTCGACCTGCAGGCGCGTGTTCATCTCGATGAAGTAGAACTCGCCGTTCTCGTAAAGAAACTCGATGGTTCCTGCGCCAATGTAGTTGATCTTGGCCACGGCATCGGCACAGACCTTGCCGATCCGCGCGCGTTCTTCGGGTGTGATGGCGGGCCCCGGCGCTTCTTCGAACACCTTCTGGTGGCGGCGCTGCAACGAGCAATCGCGTTCGCCCAGATGCACGGCGTTGCCTTTGCCATCTCCAAAGACTTGGATTTCGATATGGCGCGGTGTTGTGAGGTACTTCTCGATATAGACTTCGTCGTTGCCGAACGCGGCTTTGCCTTCGGCGCGCGCTGTCTGGAACGCGCTTTCCATATCGTCCGCGGTCTGGGCCACTTTCATGCCGCGCCCGCCGCCGCCGGCCGTCGCTTTGATGATCACCGGATACCCGATCTCTTCGCCGAGTGCCTTGGCGGTCTCCAGATCGGGCACGCCACCTTCCGACCCCGGAACGCAAGGCACACCCAGGGCGCGCATGGTTTCCTTGGCAGTGATCTTGTCGCCCATGATGCTGATATGCTCAGCGGTGGGGCCGATGAACGTGATGTCGTGGTCCTGAACAATCTGAACAAACTGGGCGTTCTCGCTCAGAAACCCATAGCCGGGATGGATCGCTTCGGCCCCTGTGATCTCGCAGGCGGACATGATGGCCGGGACCGAAAGATAACTCTGCGGGCTGGGTGGCGGGCCGATGCAGACGGATTCGTCCGCCATTCGAACATGCATGGCATCGCTGTCGGCGGTGGAATGCACCGCAACGGACTCGATTCCCATTTCGCGCGCGGCACGGATCACCCGCAACGCGATCTCACCGCGGTTGGCGACCAGAATTTTGCTGAACATGGACAACCCTTACTCGATGATGACCAACGGCGTGCCGAACTCCACCGCGGCGCCATCCTCCACGAGGACCCGTTTGACCGTACCGGAGCGTGGCGCGGGGATGTGGTTCATGGTTTTCATCGCTTCCACAATCAGGAGCGTATCACCTTCGGCAACTGTTGTTCCGACGCTGATAAAGGCCGGCGCGTTGGGTTCAGGCTGCATATAGACCGTGCCCACCATGGGCGAGGTGACTGCGCCGGGATGGCTGGCCGGATCTTCAGAAGCCTCCGGGGCTGACGGCGCGGGCGCGGGGGCGGCAGCCGGTGCTGCAACCGCAGCAGGGGCCTGAACCGCAATCGGTGCGGCCGCAGCAACTGGTTGCGCTGCGGCGCGGCTGACTCGCACGTTCAGGCTGTCATCTTCGCCGTATTCGCGTTTGACCTGCAGTTCGCTCAGGTCGTTGTCCCGCAACAACTCCGCCAGCGCCTTGATGAATGCCACGTCGGCGTCGTGCTTGTTCTCTGTCATACCATCCTCGACCGGTTCCTGCGCGCCTGTCTGATTGCAGACGTTTCTCTGGTGCCCGTGCTTATAGGCCATGCCAGACGCCGTGAAAAGCGTTGCAAAGCAATATCAGAGGGCCTCGCTGACTCAACGAAAACCTCCCGGGCACCTGAGGGTCGATCATTGACAAGTGGCGGCAAGGGACAGTCGGGATTGATTACAGTCTGGCGCTTTCGCTAGATGTTTGCCCCGCTGTGGGTCCGACATGTTCGTCAGCGAAAAAAGAAATCAGATCACTGCCGGGTGTTCAAAAAGCTTCTGAGTATCAGCACGATCATTGAATGGGCACCCATTGGGCTGGGGTGGCAAATTGACCGAAAGGAGTTGCGCCAAAAGGCTTGCCTGCTTCCCATTCCACCGTCAAAACTTGAGTTGGCGGCATTTTCGGAACGCGCCGCTCAATTCTATTGCTGCTTTGGAGACACTCATTTTTGCTTCTGTCCGCATTGCCCGGCTTGTGGGAACTGTCGTTGGCATGGTCTTTTCCTTATCCGTTGCCGCATTTGCCCAGACCGCCAGCCAGGTCACGCCGGGCACCTTCGAGCCTCCCGCGCAAAACCTGAGTGGCTCAATCGTCTTTACCGGCGAGGCCGGGGTGCAGGCACCTGCAGGTTCGGACAAGCTGTTCATCACGCTCAGCGATGTCGTTCTGAAAGACGGTTTGCCCCAGATGGCAGAGGCAAACGCAGCGTTGCGGGCGCGACTGACCGGGAAATCCATTCCTGTGTCCGAGATTTTCGCTGCTGTTTCGGATTTGGAGGCGGCCTATGCCAATGCCGGTTACATTCTTGCGCGTGTGGTCTTGCCTGCCCAGAGCCTGCGAAATGGCGGCGTGCTGCAGGTGGTCGTGGTCAACGGGTTTGTCGAAGGCATCGATGCGTCGGCCCTGCCGCCCGAAGTCCGGGGACGCATCGAGGAGCTGACCGAGCCTTTGGTCGGCAAGCCCGGATTGCGGCTGCCGGAAATCGAACGGCAACTGCTGTTGGCCGGGGACACTTACGGCGTTGCTCTGGGGTCTGCGCTGACGGCAGGCGCGCAGCCGGGCGGAACAGTGGTCGTTCTTGAATCCGACTACAAAGAGGTCACTGGGTTTATCGGATTCGACAACGTCGCCGAGGATACGCTTGGTGACGTGGCGCTGAATGCGGGGATCGAGCTGAACGGCTTGTTGTCGATGGGCGAGACGATCTACGGTCGCATCTCTGGCTCACCCAAGGATTTCTTCAGTGATGAACCCCAGTACCGGACCCTGGCACTGGGCGCAGTCTTTCCCATCGGGGACGAAGGCCTGACCCTGAACTTCGAAGCCACCAAAAGCCAGACCACGCCGGACGCCATCGTGCCGACGACGAGCGAATTTGACCGATACGCCGTGCGTCTGTTCTATCCCTGGATCAGGTCGCGCGGGTTCAACCTGTCCACGCAACTCAGCCTGGATTGGCAGAAGGATGAGCAGGAACTCCTCAGCATCGCCGGTCGCGTTCCAATTTACGAAGACAAGCTGACAGTGTTGCGCGCCTCGGGAGACATTTTCCGGCAGTTCGACAACGGCGCGGTTCTGGAAGCAGGCGCCGTTTTCTCGCAAGGGCTGGACGCGCTTGGCGCCAAACGCGCGGGCACCGGAACCGTCCCGCTGTCCCGCCAGGGCGCGGACGCGGTGTTTTCCAAGCTCGTGATGTCGCTGCGGTACCAGCAGCTACTGGCTGAAAACCTGGCCATTTCAGTGAGCGGTCGGCTGCAATCCTCATTTGGTGATCCCTTGTTGACGTCGGAGCAACTGAGCATCGCGGGCGCAAATGAGCTATCAACGTTTGACGCGGGTTCGGTGCAGGGTGACAATGGGTGGGTTGTACGGACAGAGCTGTCCTCCCCACGGAACGTCAACCTGGGACAGATGCCCTTTCTGCTCAGCCCTTACGTCTTCGGGGCCTATGGCATCGTGAATCTGGAACAGCCGACGGTTTTTGAGCAGGCAAAGGTCAAGGCGGCCTCTTACGGGGTGGGGCTGGAACTGGTGGCATTGCAGGAATCCCGATTCCGATCGGGTTCGATACGCATTGAGTACGGAAGGGGAGACCGGGATGACAACCAGCCAGACGGGAACCGGTTCAGCATCATCGGCACTTACAGGTTCTAAGCGCGGTCGGTTTCGCGCATTGCGCGCAATGGTCGTGGCCTCTACGGCGCTGACGCCTTTGGCCCTTATGGCAGACGGTCTGCCAACGGGCGGTGTGGTTGCAGCCGGGTCCGTCGCGATTGGTGCGCCCTCTGGTGGTCAGATGACAATCAACCAGAGTTCTGGCGCCGCGGTGGTAAACTGGAACAGCTTCTCAATTGGTCAGGGCAATTCGGTCAACGTGGTGCAGCCCGGCGCAAATGCGGCACTCTTGAACCGGGTGACCGGCAACACGACCAGCCAGATCCACGGTCGCCTGACTGCCAATGGTCAGGTGCATGTGGTTAACCCGAACGGCATTTTCATTGGGCCCAACGGACGGATCAATACGGCAGGTTTCGTTGGCTCGACCCTGGACATCTCGAACGCGGATTTCATTTCGGGCCGCTATCGGTATCGCGGCACCGGGCAGTCTGCGGGCGTGACCAATCAGGGCCGGATCACAACGGTTCCCGGCGGGTATGCGGCGCTGCTGGGCGGACGCGTCTCCAATTCCGGCATCATCGACGTGCCGCTGGGCCGGGTCGGTCTGGGAGCAGGCGAGCGGGTCACACTTGACCTTTCCGGAGACCAGTTCCTGCAGGTTGCAGTCCCGTCTGATACGGACGACGAGGCGATGGAGGCCCTGATCGAGCATTCGGGCAAAATCCGCGCAAATGGCGGGCGTGTCGAAATGCGTGCTGCAACGGCCCGCGACGCGGCGCGGCGGGCCGTCAATCTGTCCGGCGTTGTCGAGGCGCGCACGGTCAGTGGCCGCTCCGGCGCCATCACGTTGGGTGGCGGTCTGGGCGGCCAGGTCCGGGTGAGCGGTCGTCTGGACACCACAGCGCCACCAACGCTGGTCGAGGCATCGCTGCGCCCTTCGGCGCGGCCACAGCGGGGGGGCGACATCACTGTGACCGGTGCCGACATCACGCTGGCCGGTGCCACGCTGGACGCCAGCGGGGATGAAGGGGGCGGTCCGATCCGCGTCGGCGGCGAAACCCGGGGCGGCGGCACCCTCCAGCGCGCATTGCGCCTTGAGGTCGATGACGCAACGCGGGTCAGCGCAGATGCCGGGCGGGTAGGCGACGGGGGCGAGATCATTTTCTGGTCCGATCTCGACACAGACTTCAGCGGCGCGGTGTCGTCTCGCGGCGGGGCGGCCTCTGGAGACGGCGGATTTGTGGAGGTGTCGGGCGAGCTTAACTTGCGCTATCGCGGTTCTGCGGATCGCAGCGCCCCAAATGGCAGCCCCGGTTTGTTGCTGCTCGATCCCACGGATATTGAAGTATCTGCAACCGGATTCATCGATGGTGTGACCCTCGGAAACGATCTGAATGATGGCCCGGTCTCTCTGAACACAAACTCTTCCGACAGCGAAGCCGGGAACATCACGGTCGAAGACGATGTCACATGGACGTCGAACAACGCGCTGACGATGGTGGCCAACAACAACATCGTTTTGAACGGCGCGATCACGGGAACTTCGGGCGGGCTCAATCTCTCTGCTGAGGGCACGATCACGACGGGGGACGGCGGCGCGATCAATGTGGGCACGTTCCAGCTGCGGCGGGGCAGCTGGGTGCAAAACGCGGCGACGCTTCCGGCCTTCTCCGCCACTGACTTTGGGATCGATGCGCATGGCGATGGCGCGGATTCAAACTTTCTGCGTGCCATGGGTGGCGACGGCAGCGCAGGCAATCCATATCAACTGGTGGACATCTATGGGGTGCAGGGTCTCGCCTCCGCCTTGTACTTCTCGTCGGAGTTTGCGCTGGCAAACAACATAGACGCTACGGGTACACAGAACTGGACCGATTTGTTCTCTGCCGGTGACGGCTTTGTGCCAATCGTCAGTTTCGCGGGTGCCCTGGATGGTGCTGGCTTCGCGATAGATGGTTTGTCGATTGACCTGCTCGATTGCTGCGAGGGAAGCGAGCCTGCCGGCATGTTCAGACGGCTCGAAGATGGTAGCGTTGTTCAGGACCTGCGCCTCACGAACGCTGATGTCGCGGGGGGGTATGGCGGGATTCTGGTTGTGACCAACCTGGGCACGATCAGAAACACGTCAGTGTCCGGCACGATCACTACGGACGAGGAATCAGGGTCAGACAACTTTGGGGTGTCCGGGACCGGAGGCATGGCGGGGCACAATCGCGGACTGATCGAAGACAGCTTTTCGACCGCAACAGTGAATGTCAATTTGGACTTTGGTGACACCGATGTTGAGGCCGGTGGCCTTGTGGGCTGGCTGTCCTCGCCCGGCACAGTTAATCGGTCCCACGCCACTGGAAACGTGACCGTCACCCATACCGTGGAGGACTTTTCGATTGTTGCGGGTGGTCTTGTCGGAGATCTGCGAGGGACGGTGATGGACTCCTATGCATTGGGGGACGTGTCCGTGATCACCGGTGACGACGCAGCCATAGCGCTGGTGGGTGGTCTTGCCGGTGACGTTCTCGGAACCATAACCAACGCATTCTCCGCGGGTACGCCGAGCCTGACAGGGCCCGGGTCCGGAACAGTTGGCGGCTTCACAGGGGCCAGTGCAGCTGTGCCAACTGGTTTCTGGGACGCCGAGGCTTCCGGTGTCTCCACAAGCGCAGCCGGAACGGGGCTGACCACCGCCGAGTTACAGGATACCGCCGGGTTTTTGGCGCGTGCCGGTGCGCTGGGATGGGACTTTGACACCGTCTGGGCGCCGGGGCAGAGCGGGTTCTATCCGGTCAACTATTCGACCAGCCCGGTGGTCTTTGCGCGACCGAACGCCACCACGGCGCAGTACGGCGAGATAGGATCGGCTTCGACCACCGGCACGGTTGCGGGTGGCGCCTCTGATTACGTCTTTGGGCCGACCGGTGACATGCTTGATACGTCTATCGTGTTCTCCCCGCTGAATTTCGCCGACTTTACCGTTGGGGACACCACGTTCACCCTGGCCCGGACCAGCATCACCAGCGATCTGGCGCAAAGTTACCGGGTTGTTGCACTGCCCGGAACGGCGACCATCACGCCCGCACCACTGACCGTGACGGCGGATGATCGCACCGCGCAATATGGCCCCGGTTTTGCGTTTGACGGCACAGAGTTTTCGTTGACCGGACTGGTTGAGGGCGACAGCGTGACTTCGGTCAATCTTACGAGCGCGGGCAGCGCGGCCGGGGCGTCGGTTTCCGGAAATCCCTATACCATTGCCGTCAGCGGGGCGGTGGGCGACGGACTGAGCAACTACGATATCACGTATGTGCCGGGGTCGCTGACGCTGACCCGTGCGCCTTTGACGGTCACCGCAGATGACCGGACGGCGGTGTACGGTCCGGGTTTCAGCTTTTCGGGCACCGAGTTTACAACGACGGGTCTGGCCTTCTCGGCGGACAGCGTCACGGGGGCAACGCTCAGCAGCACCGGCAGTGTTGCGGGCGCGTCCGTATCGGGTAACCCTTACGCGATCTCCATCGGGGACGCGACGGGGTCTGGATTGTCCAACTATGACATCACTTACCAGACCGGTGCATTGACCCTCACTGCCGCACCTTTGACGGTGACTGCGCGCGATCAGATGACCGCCGAAGGCGTCGGGTTCACTTTCGCAGGCACAGAGTTCACGGTTTCGGGGCTGGCTTTCTCGGGTGACCAGGTGACCCGCGCGGATCTCTCCAGCGCAGGTGCGGACCCAAAAGCGTCGGCCGATGACAGCCCCTTCCCAATCCAGATCTCTGGCGCACAGGGCGTCGGATTGGGGAACTACGACATCACATATGTTGCCGGATCAATGGTTGTTGAAGCCTCGCCCAACCAGCAGGTGCCGCCGCCGGTTCCAGTGATCCCCGAGCCGCCAAACCCCGGTGATGTCATCCTGACCGGCCTGCCCGGTGATGAGGGCATCCAGGTCGACGCCGGGGGGGCAGCTCGCAATATCGAGCTGGCTCAGGAAACGCTGGTGGATGTTCAGGCGATTTCGACCAGTTTTGAATCAACAGCAGAGGCGTGCGGACAGAGTTCCGACGACATCTCTCGCTATCTGGCGTGTCTGGCGGATGCGTTGGGCGACTTCGCGGATGAGCTGGACGCGATTTCGACGGACCTGCCACCGGGGATGGAATCGGTCGCAACCATTGTTCAGAACGCCCGCTCCGGCGTTCTGGACGCCAGCGCGCGTACGGAAGCGCGCTTGGCAAACGCGACCACAGATGCGGAACGCGCGGCAATTCGCGCCGACGCCCTGACCGCAGCCCGCTCGGAGCTGGAAACCGCCAAGACAGAGATCCGAAAGGCCATTTCACTGATACGGGCGGAGGATCCGGAACTGGTGAGCTTGCAGACCGAGACCGTGAATACGGTTGCAAACGCTTTCGAAAGTGCCGAGATCAGCCTCTCACGGGTGCTGGAGCTTTGATGTGAGGCCGGTAGTGCGCTTCGTTCTGATCGTTTTCGGGTTTTGCATGATCGTCGGCAGCGCGGTTGCCGAAACGCGAACTGCACTGATCATCGGGAATTCCGACTACCAATTTGTCGGACCGCTCGACAACCCGATCAACGACGCCTCTGACATGGCCATCGCGCTGGAGGGCCTCGGGTTCGAGGTCTTTCTGGGGACGGACCTGAACCGCGTTGAAATGCTGGAGTTGACCGAAGCTTTCGGCACAGCTTCCGAGGATTCGGATGTTGCGCTGTTCTACTACGCAGGGCATGGGTTTCAGGTTTCGGGGCAGAACTATCTGGTACCGGTGGATGCGCGCATCGCGTCCGGCGCGGATGTGCCGACCCAAACCGTTGTCATCAATGAGATCCTGACGGCCATGGAACGCGCGCCGGGCATCCGTCTGGTGTTCCTTGATGCATGTCGGGACAATCCTTTCGAAGCCGTGCAGGGCGATGTCGGGATCTCCAGTGGTCTGGCACGGGTCGGGACTTCGGCAGATTTCATGTTTGCCTATGCGACCCAGCCGGACAATGTCGCCTATGACGGAACCGGGCGGAACAGCTTTTTTACTGAATCGATGCTGAGCCACATTTACACCCCGGGTCAGGACATAGCGGATCTGATGATTTCGGTGCGCAAGGACGTGCTTGCCGCCACTGGCGGACGGCAGATCCCGTGGGAAAACTCATCTCTCACCCGCCAGTTCCGTTTCGACCAAAGCCCTGTGACGGCTTCCGAAGAAACGCTCTTGTGGCAGGTTGCGGCCAGTGCAAACGACCCGCAGTTGATGCAACTCTATATGGATCGCTATCCACAGGGCGCCCATGTGGGGGATGTGCTGGCCTTTCTCGACGATGCTGATACCCGTACACGTGCCTTGGAAACCGGTCAGGACGACGAACAGGCGGAACGGCTGTGGCAACTGGCGCAGCGCAGCAGGATGCGGCCCTTGTTGGAGTTCTATCTGGAGCAATACCCCGACGGTGTTCATGCAGGCCAGGCGCGGCGACTGATCCAGTCCATTCCATCCCGCGATGACGCTACACCTGGAGGCATCTGCGAAAGGCTGGCCACCCATCCACGAGACGCGACTGCGACAAACGCCGGTGTCCCGTTCGCCCGTCTGCAGCAGAACGCGCTGACGGCAATTCAGGCCTGTAGTGCAGCAGCTGTGCAGTCGCCCGATCTGGTGCATTACACAGCGCTTTTGGCGCGGGCCACGGCGGCTTCCGGCGACATCGACCGGGCGGTTACACTGTACCGGCAGGCGGCAGAGCGCGGCGACCTGCGCGCTATGGTCAGCCTTGCCCAACTGACCGATTCCGGTACCGGCGTTGCGCAAGATCCGCAGGCTGCGCTGGCGCTCTATGAAAGGGCGGCGTCCGCGGGCAGCCCGGATGCAAAGATCAATCTTGCCATCTCATTGTTCGAAGGCGCAGGCGTGACGCAAGATCAGGAGCGCGCCATCGGGCTACTCAGAGAGGCGGCTGCGTTGGGATCTGCCAAGGCGACCTTCAATCTTGGGGTTCTGGCGCAGAGCGGTGTGACGGACGATCCCGGCGAGGCGTTGGGCTTGTTCCAGACCGCCGCGCGCGAAGGAGAGGTCGAAGGCTATCGCGCGGCCGCTATTCTGCTAGACGAAGGGCGAGGGGTCCCGCGTGACCCGGAGGCCGCGGCCAACATGTTGCTGCGCGGGGCCGCCGAAGACAATGGAACGGTCGTGGCGCAACTGACCGACGACGCCGACAGCTGGTCCCGCGACACCATTGCGGCCATGCAGACGCGGCTGAAAGCGGCGGGCCATTACGACAGCAGCATCGATGGTCTGCCGGGCCCCGGTTTCACCTCTGCCCTGAACGCGTGGCGCAACGGGGGGTTCGTGGCGGAGGTGCTCGTCGAGTAGGCGCTGGAGACTTCGAATGGCGAGCTGATCAGCCCAGAACGCTCAACCAGAACCAGACCGTGAGCACCGAGGCGACAGTGGCAATCAAGACGGAAGAGGCCGCGACCCGTCGAGCGCGCCCATACATGTTGGCAAAAATATAGGCGTTGAAGCCCGGCGCCATGGCCGAGGTGAGGACTGCGGAACGGAACAGGTCCTGTTGCAAAGACAGGCTTTTGCCGAAGAACCAGACCAATGCCGGGTGCAGCAACAAAGAGACCGCGCAGACAAACCCGATTGCGCGCAAATCACCTTCGGGGCGGTACTGCACAAGGACCCCGCCCAAAGCAAAAAGCGCGGTCGGCAGGGCGGCGCTTATGATCAGCACCAATGCATCGTCAATCGCGGTCGGAATGATCAATCCCGTCACATTGGCGATGAACCCAAGCCCAATGGCAAGGATCAGGACATTCTTGAACATTGAGTTCAGAACAGCGCCGGCAAACGTGGCGCCGCTTTTGCCGCGATTGCGCACAAACTCCATCACGGTCACGCCGACGCCGTAGCAAAACGGCGCATGAAACGCGACGATTGCATAGTTCCCGGTCAGCGCCTCGGTGCCGTAGGCGCGTTCGGTGATCGGCAGGCCCAACAGGACTGAGTTGGAGAACAGGCAGCAAAACCCGATGGCGACGCAGTCTTCCCACTCCCGGTTAAAGAGGATGCGCGCGCCAAAGAGCCCGGCCATAAAGCACAGCAGTGCCCCGGCATAGAAGCTGCCCATGAGGCGTGGATCAAACCCGGCATCGAGATCGAGTGTCGCAATGGCGCGAAAGAGCAGGCACGGAATGGCAAAGCTCTGGGTAAAACGCATCAACCCTTCTATATGGGTATTTGTGAAAAATCCGGCGCGCGTCGCCGCATAGCCGCTGCCGATCACCAGAAAGACCGGCAGGATGACATCGATCAGGGTCTGCATGGGACTGCTGTCGTTCTCAAATCGCGTACCGCAGGACCATGCCGTCATACGCCGCCGTGACATGTTCGGGCGTGTCCCGGATGACGGCGTCGTAGTCCATGTCGATATGCATATTGGTCAGCACGGCACGGCGCGGTTTGACCTGTTCGATCCAGCCCAGCGTCATGGCCATATGGGCATGTGTGGGATGCGGATCCCGCCGCAATGCGTCCACGACCCAGCAATCAAGGTCTTCCAGAACCGGCCAGGCCGCGTCGGGAATGTCGACCACATCTGGAAGATAGGCCAGATCGCCCATGCGAAAGCCAAGACTGTCGATACTGCCGTGGCCAACCTTGAACGGTTGAAACCGGATCGGGCCGCCGGGTCCGTCCACCTCGAACGGGCCGTCGATGGTCTTCATATCGAGAATGGGAGGGTAGGGGGATCCTTCGGGCTGAACGAAGGCGTATCCAAAGCGGGAAAACAGGGCGTTTTGCGTATCGCCGTCGGCCCAGACCGGAATGCGGGCGCGCATGTTGTATACGATCATGCGCAAGTCATCGATCCCGTGCACGTGATCGGCATGCGAATGGGTGTAGACCACGGCATCCAACCGGCCCGTGCCCGTGTCCAGCAACTGAGCGCGCAGATCCGGCGATGTGTCGATCAGTACAGTTGTGGTGCCCTCATCTCCCTCGCGCTCGACCAGCATCGAGCAACGGCGACGCTCATTCTTTGGATTGTTGGGATCGCACGCGCCCCAGTTGTTGCCCAGACGGGGCACACCACCCGAAGATCCGCTGCCAAGGATCGTAAACCGCAACTCTCCCATCAGGCGGCGGCCCGGTAGGTTGCGGCCTTGGTGAACAGACGCTCAAAATTGGCCTCGGTCTGCGCCGCGAAATCCGCATATACCATTCCGAAGATGTCCGCCCCAACGCGGGCGGTGTGGGCGCTGTAGGCCGGCTCGTTGCGTTTGCCGCGATGCGGAGGCGGTGCCAGGTAAGGCGCGTCGGTCTCGACCAGAATGCGGTCGGCGGGTGCGGCGGCAAAGATATCGCGCAGGGGCTGACTTTTTGGAAACGCGGCGATGCCGGACATCGACAAGTAGAACCCCAGATCAAGCGCGGATTTTGCCAGTACCGCTCCGGAAGAAAAACAATGCATTACGCAGGAATAGGCGCCATTGCGGTACTCTTCGCGCAAAATGCTGGCCATATCCTCATCCGCGTCGCGGGCATGGATGATGAGGGGCAATCCGGTTTCACGGGCTGCCGCGATATGCGTGCGCAGTGAAGTCTGCTGAAGGGCCTTGGTCTCGGCAGTGTAGTGATAGTCGAGCCCGGATTCGCCGATGCCAACAAACTTCGGATGGGCTGACAATCGCACCAACTCGTCGACACTGGCCATAGGTTCGTCCGCAACGCTCATCGGGTGCGTGCCAGCCGCATAGAAAACCGGCGCATGGGCTTCGGCCAGGGCACGCACTTGCGGTTCAAGCTTCAGCCGGGTGCAGATCGTGACCATGCGGGTCACGCCGGCCTCTGCGGCGCGGGCCACAACAGCGTCCAACTCTCCCTCGAAATCAGGGAAATCGAGGTGACAATGGCTGTCTGTAATCTGCGGCATTTGGGTCATCGGCGTGGCTGCTCTGTCCTCGATCAAGGACCGTCCTCTGTGCCGGTGGGATCACCCGCCAGCGGTCTTCTGCATCTTGAAAACCGTATCTAGGACAAGCGCGGCGGGGTCAAGGTTGACCGCCTGGCCATGCCGGCTGCGCGCCGTGATGACCGCCGCTGTTTCGGCCCATGCCCGGCCTGCCTCTGGCGTAGGCGCGAGGCGTGTCAGCATGCGGGCCTCGCCGGGCGCAGCTTCAGGCGCGGGTGCAATGCCCGTGGCCCCCGTCCGTGCCAGTCTTGCCAGCGCAAGTTCGAGCAGCGTGAGGATCAGTTCGAAGGTATCCGCCCTGCCGCGCCCTGCCGCCGTTTCGGCAAGCGCCAACGCGCGTGCACGATCCAGGCGCGGCAGACTGTCGAGGATTTCAACGATTTTCGCATAGAGCGCTAGCCCATCCAGAGACGACAGCCGCAGCGCCGCGCCCACGGACCCCGCGGCCAGCGCAGTCATCGCATCGGTGTTGGCAGGCATTTCCACGCCGGTCTGAGCCAGTGCGGCTGCCATATCCTGCGACCCAAGCTCATGGAGGCGCAGTGTGCGGCATCTGGATCGGATCGTCGGCAACAGGCGCGAAGGCTGATGCGCAATCAGCAACAGCGTGGTGTGTGCGGGCGGCTCTTCGAGCATTTTCAGCAGCGCGTTGGCGGCACTGGTATTCAGTTCATCCGCGGCATCCACAATCACCACGCGTCGCCCCCCGTCAGCGACCGTCAGGCCAAAGAACCGGCTGAGTTTGCGGATGTCATCGACCACAATCTCATCGCGCAATTTGTCCGTCTTTTCGTTGACACTGCGCGTGACGGCCGCCAGTCCCGGCTCCGCACCCGCAAGAATGCGCCGTGCAACCGGATGATCAGGTGGCACATCCAGCGATTGCGGAGGTTCTGGTGCTCCGAACAGCCCGTCGTCCTGCTCTAGTGTGGTTGCGAGTAGGAATCGCGCGATCTTCCAGGCGAGTGTCGCTTTGCCAACCCCTTGTGGCCCGGTCAGCAGCCAACCGTGATGCAACCGGCCCGTGCCAAACGCCTCCAGAAACGCGGATTGTGCCGTGTCCTGACCGTAGAGCGTCTCGGTCTCGCGCGGATGCGGGGCGCCAGCGACCTGATCCGGAGGGGAAGGGTCGGACGGGCTCATGGCAGAGCGGATGCGATCGCGTCACGGACCAGAGCGCACACCGCTTCGGGTGGATGGTTCCCCTCGACCACGCGGAACCGGTCCGGGAACTCCTCGGCCAATCCGAGAAACCCGGCGCGCATCTTCTGCTGCAAGGCTGGGCCAAAATCTTCAAACCGTTCTTCGCTGCCCTGTCGTCCCAGGGCCCGTGAGAGGCCCGTTTCGGGGTCCATATCGATCAGCACCGTCAGGTCGGGTTCCCGCCCAATCATCAGCGTGTGCAACTGATCCACAAGGCTGCGCAGATCACCCCGGCTCAGGCCCTGATACATCCGCGTGCTGTCTGCAAACCGGTCGCAGATCACGATGGTGCCGCGCGCCAGTGCGGGCAAGATCGTACGCTCCAAATGATCGCGCCGCGCGGCGGTGAACAGCAGTATCTCGGTTTCGGCCGACCAGCGATCCGGATCACCTTCCAGCACCAGTTTGCGGATCTCTTCGGCGCCGGGCGAGCCACCCGGTTCCCGCGTCAGGACAACATCGCGCCCCTCTGCGCGCAGGGTATCCGCCAGCATCCGCGCTTGCGTGGACTTGCCGGATCCGTCGATGCCTTCGAATGTCAGAAAAACACCCCGTGCGGTCACATTGTCCCCTGGGGCCCGTTCAGAAACTGGGTCATCAAGACATTTGCGGCGGTGCTCATGCGCGCCAGAAACCCACCGCGCGGAACGTCGTTTGCTGCAACCAGCGGCAACCGCATTTCAGGTAGATCACCCGGTTTCAACACCAGTTCGGCCAACTGATCGCCTTTTGCAAAGGGAGCGGTCACCGGGCCGAGATACACCACTTCGGCAGAGACTTCCTTGTCGGAGAGGATCGGGAGCAGCACGCGAATATCCTCGGCCGGAACCAGGTTTACCGTCGATTCACTCCCCATCCAGACGTCGGCTTGTCCGACCGGGGTGTCGGCTTTGGCGATGGTCTTTTCGGCAAATTGGCGAAACGACCAGTTAACGATGGCTTCCGCCTCCTCTGCGCGTTGGCGCTGTGATTCCAGGCCCGAAATCACAAAGATCACCCGGCGATCCCCTTGTTTGGCAGAACCAACCAGCCCGAAGCCGGCCTCCTGCGTATGCCCGGTTTTCAGCCCGTCGGCGCCGATGTCCAGCTTCAAAAGCGGGTTGCGGTTGCGGATGTTCTGTGGCGCGCGACCGTCAAACTCGAACTCGGTTTCCGCAAACAGGGGGTAGAACTCCGGAAAGTCCGTGATCAGAGCGTTGGCCAGTATGGCCAGATCCCGCATCGACATCCGATGACCCGCCTGCGGCCACCCGCTGGCGTTGGTGAACGTTGAGTTTTCCATACCCAGTTGCTTGGCGCGCTGCGTCATGTAGCGGGCAAACCCGGCTTCGGTGCCATCAGGGCTCAGGGCCTCGGCCAGCACGACGCAAGCGTCATTGCCGCTCAGCACGACGATGCCGCGCAACAGATCCTCGACCCGGACCCGGTCTGTGGTGTCGAGAAACATCGTTGAGCCCTTATAGCTCATCGCGTGGCTGGACACCGGCAGCCGCTCGTCCAGCGTCAGACGACCGTCGCGGATCGCCTCGAAGGCGACATAGAGCGTCATCAGTTTCGACATCGAGGCTGGTGGCAGCGGCTCATACGCGTTCTTGGACAGCAGCACCGTGCCGGTCGACTGGTCGAGGACGTAGGCCGATTGAGCCTGTGTGTCGAACGCAAATGCGGGCAAACCGGCCAGTGAAAGGGCGCAGCCAACGATGAGGGAACGGAAGGCAGAGATCACCAGTGCGGGCTCCTGTTTATCAGTTGGAGACGGCGTAGGCGTCCGAGAAGCCCTCCGTCTTGATTTGTTTCAACAGCGCGCTGCGCTCGTTGCTGGACCGTGCGGGCCCCACCAACACACGCCAGAAGGGTTTGCCATTCAGCTCTTGCTGTCGGATGGTGGGGACCATCCCGGCGCTGCGCATCTGTTTGGCGGTGCGTTCTGCGTTGTCTTCGACACTGAAGATACCGATCTGAATATAGGGTTTGTCCAGTGACAATTTAGCACGATTGGGTGTTGCAGGGGCCGCAGCGGCGGGTTTTGGCGCACTCGGAGGCAGAGGCGTGACCACCGGCTGGGTCAGCGCGGAATTCAGTGACCCTGCGGAGGCCAGTTCCACCGGTTCCGGAGCGGGTGGCTTAGGCTTTGGTTTGAAGAGCCCGCCCAGAAAGCCCTGTTTCGGCTTTTCGTTGGGAACGTCGGACACCACTTTCGGTCCGGCATCATCTGTTGTGGCCTGCAGATCCGTGACGTTTGTCGCCGCCAGCTCGACGGGTTCGGGGTCCGCGGCCTTTGGCTTGAACAGGTTTGCAAACGGACCCTTTTTGGGTTCGGCATTCGGGACGTCCGACGCAACAATCGGACCATCAGAGTCTGTGCCCTCTGACGCTGCCGCGACACCAGCGGTCGCGGGCTCAGCAGAGGCGGTCTTTTGTGCCTTGGGTTTGAAAAAACCGGCAAAGGGCCCTTTCTTGGGTGTTTCATTCGGCAGGTCCGAAACCACTGCAGGCTGATCCGCGCCTGCCGTTGCCGATGCGGAGGTCGTCTCAGCTGCGTCGATGGCTGCCGCGGCGCCTGCAATGGGATCGATGGCGGATTCCGAAATCGGATCACCGTCGGGCAGAGATGCGGTGACCGTTTGTTCCTGCGCAGGCTCTGGTGTCGCCTCTGTTTCTCGGCGCAGCGCGGTCACATTCAGTCGGACCGGCGCGCCGGCCAACATACCGAGTGCTGCCGCGGCATCGGAGGACGTCTGCAGTCGGGGACCTGGAATCTCCCGCTCCCGGCGGAACAACGCGCCGATGACGAACTGATCATTGGCTTCGTTTCGGATGATCACACGTTCGGGTTCGGTGACATCCGGGTGGGCCACCCAAACACCACCCAGCGAAGGCCGTCCGTCCCACAAGCCCGCCTCGCTGACCTGAAAGACCTCAGGGGCCTCCACGTCGCGCTCGACGGTTTTGGACGCAGGTGCTGATCGGGTATTTGTGGTGCCTTGAGCGCTATCGGCGGGCTGTAGAAATGCAAGCTGCTGCGATTCCTCGCAAGCGCTCAGAAAGCCAAGTGCCATCACCAGCCCGGTCAGCCGGACGGTCTGGCTGCTGAACACGCGGGTTCGATCCATGTCTTAGTCCCTTGCCTGTATGTGGCACGACTTTGCGCACCAAGATGCCGGTTTTCCGGTCTGAACTGCTCTGACGGTTTGTCCGTCGCTGATACCACCATAGCGCGCATAAGCCGTTATGGAAAGTCTGGAGGGAATCAGTTGGCACATTTTCCCAGTTGAGCGTGCTCAAAGGTACCGTTTTGGCTTGCTTCGGTTTGGGTGAAGTCCTAGACCCCCGCCACCGGGGAGGTGGCAGAGTGGTCGAATGCGGCGGTCTTGAAAACCGTTGAACGTGAGAGCGTTCCCGGGGTTCGAATCCCCGTCTCCCCGCCATGTCCCGGTACGCAATCCGAAGAATTTTTTGATCTGGCCTTGAGCTTCCAGTGACTGGAATCCCTATATGGATGGCACTATCCATCAAAGTGACTCGCCATGACGCACGGCAACCAAACCACACTGAGCATCGAAGGCATGACCTGCGCGTCCTGTGTGGGCCGTGTGGAGCGCGCGCTGTCCTCTTTGGAGGGCATCTCGGATGTGGCCATCAACCTTGCAACTGAAACAGCCCGGTTGAGCGTGGACGACCCGTCACGGCTCGCGGATGCGGTCGGATCACTCGACGCGCTGGGCTATCCGGCGAGGACCGAAAAGGTTGTTTTGAATATCGCCTCGATGTCCTGTGCCTCTTGTGTCGGTCGCGTGGATCAGGCCCTTGCCGATGTACCGGGTGTGCTCTCTGTCGCTGTCAATCTGGCCGCTGAAACCGCCACCGTGACCTACCTCGAGGGCACTGTCGCCCCAGGAGACTTGATGGCGGCAACGGCGGCCATCGGTTATCCGGCCGAGATTGCGGATGCCCATGCCAGCCAGTCCCGTGTCGAGCGCAAAGCTGATGAGGCGCAGGCGCTGTCGCGACGGGTTCTGTTCGCAGCATTCCTGACGTTGCCGGTGTTCGTGCTTGAGATGGGGTCCCACCTCATCCCGGCCTTTCATCATTGGGTGATGGGCACGATTGGAGTTCAAACGTCCTGGGTCATTCAGTTTGTCTTGGCCACCATCGTACTTTTCGGGCCGGGGCGGCAATTCTTCCAGAAGGGTTTTCCCGCTCTGGTCAGAGCGGCACCTGATATGAACAGCCTTGTGGCCGTCGGTACCGGCGCGGCATGGGGCTATTCCGTGGTCGCAACCTTCTTGCCGACTGTTCTGCCAGACGGCGTGCGTGCGGTCTATTTCGAAGCCGCTGCCGTGATCGTCGTCCTGATCCTGTTGGGGCGCTGGCTGGAGGCGCGCGCGAAGGGGCGCACGGGTGCGGCCATCCAGGCGCTGTTGGGTCTTCAATCGCGCACCGCGCGTGTCTTGCGCGGCTCAGATGCAGTCGAAGTCGACATCGACGCCCTGGCCGTGGGCGATGTGATCCTCGTTCGACCCGGCGAACGGGTACCCGTCGATGGTCAGGTGATCGACGGGTCGAGCAATGTCGATGAAAGCATGATCACCGGCGAACCTGTCCCGGTCAGCAAAGCGGCGGGTGCAACGGTCACAGGCGGCACAGTCAACGGGACCGGCAGCCTGACGTTCAGCGCCACGCGCGTCGGCGCGGATACCACGCTCGCGCAGATCATCCGCATGGTCGAAGAGGCTCAAGGTGCCAAGCTGCCCATTCAGGCGCTTGTCGACCGTGTGACACTTTGGTTCGTCCCCGCGGTCATGGCGCTGGCGGCGCTGACGGTTGTTGTCTGGGTGATCACCGGGCCTTCGCCGGCCTTGACCTTTGCGTTGGTCGCGGGCGTTTCCGTGCTGATCATCGCCTGTCCCTGCGCGATGGGTCTTGCCACGCCCACCTCGATCATGGTTGGCACGGGCCGCGCCGCGGAGATGGGTGTCTTGTTCCGCAAAGGAGACGCACTTCAGCACCTTTCCTCGGTCGATGTGATAGCCTTGGACAAGACAGGCACGGTTACAGAAGGTAGGCCCTCGTTGACCGATCTGGTGGTGGCTGACGGTTTTGAACGTGACCTTTTGCTTGGTCAGATTGCTGCGGTGGAGGCGCAATCCGAGCATCCCATCGCTGAAGCCATCGTGCGAAGTGCCCAGAGTGCCGGTATCTCGGTGCCGGTGGCGTCAGGATTCCGGTCTGTCACGGGCTATGGTGTCGCCGCGAGGGTTGATGGTCGCGATATCATCATTGGGGCGGATCGTTACATGCGCCGCGAAGGTGTCGATGTTCAGGCCCTTGAGGACACCGAGCAGAAGCTCGCGCGGCGAGGCCGCACGGCGCTCTATGCCGCTGTTGACGGCAGGCTTGCCGCAGTTCTTGCGGTTGCTGACCCGGTGAAACCGACAAGCGCTGCAGCCATCTCGGCGCTGCACGACCGCGGGTTTCAAGTCGCCATGATCACCGGCGACAAACAGGAAACGGCAGAGGCGATCGCGCGCGAAACCGGGATCGACCATGTGATTGCGGGTGTTCTGCCCGATGGCAAAGTGGCCGCTCTCGATGATCTGCGCGGCGGTGGGCGCAAGATGGCCTTTGTAGGCGACGGGATCAACGACGCGCCGGCGCTGGCCCACGCGGATGTGGGAATCGCGATTGGGACGGGAACAGACGTCGCCATCGAATCCGCCGAGGTCGTTCTGATGTCCGGCGATCTGCGCGGGGTGGTGAATGCAGTCGAAGTCTCGAGGCGCACCATGTCCAACATTCGTCAGAACCTGGTCTGGGCGTTTGGCTACAATGCCGCGCTGATCCCGGTTGCGGCGGGTGTGCTTTATCCTGCCTTCGGTCTGCTTCTCTCGCCGGTTTTTGCGGCCGCGGCCATGGCCCTGTCTTCGGTTTCGGTTCTGACCAACGCGCTGCGATTGCGGCGCATCGCACCGGCCATGCGCGAGGCCGAAAGCGTTTCGTCGCCCGGCCCATCGCCCCGAACCCAACCTGCTGAATAGGAGTGCCGCCTATGAACATCGGTGAAGTGTCAGAACGGTCCGGCATTCCGCCCAAGACCATACGCTACTACGAGGACATCGGGCTCGTCAGGCCCCAGCGTAGCGAAAATGGGTATCGCGCGTTCCGCGAGACCGATCTGCACAAGCTTGCATTCCTGGGCCGTGCGCGGACTTTGGGGTTTTCAATCGAGGACTGCAGGACACTGTTGAGTCTTTACGAAGACGAAACACGTGAAAGCGCGCAGGTCAAAGTGATTGCCGAAGAGCATCTCTCTGCAATTGACGACAAGATCGCACAGCTTCAGGCGATGCGTGATACGCTGTCCTATCTGGTCGACGCGTGCCATGGGGACCATCGACCAGACTGTCCCATCCTGAGCGACTTGTCGGGCCGTCCCGCCTGACCTCCGACGAAGAAACGTCGCCGAGCGGAACCGACATCCCGGCCCGAAGAAAAGTGCAGGCATATTGCCGCAGCCTGAGGTTCCCAGATTGGTAAAGGCGCGATAAGGTGCAGGGCAGGGTCAGGTTTTCAACGGTTTCTCTGGGTTTTGAACACGTTGAAGGCTAACCTTGCTGCTATAACCCGACGCTGCCGCGACACATAAGTGATAAGTTGCGCCTATATGAACGCCGGGAACACAGTTCTAAGCGAAGGAGACGACATTGAAACGCACCACATCACTACTGGCCCTCGCGGCCACGATCGCCGGTTCATCCGCGTTTGCTCAAACCGAGGTTGAGTTCTGGCATGCCTTCACGGGCCGCCTGGGCGAACTGGTTGCAGAGCAGGTAGATACCTTCAACGCGTCCCAATCGGACTACAAGATCGTGCCAAGCCACAAAGGCAACTACTCCGAGACGTTGAACTCCGGAATCGCGGCTTTCCGCGCTGGCGAGCACCCCCACATCCTGATGGTGTTTGAAGTCGGGACCGCCACCATGATGGCGGCCGAAGGGGCGATCAAGCCCGTGCACGAGGTGATGGCTGATGCGGGCGCCGATTTCGATCAGTCCAAGTACATTGGTTCCGTGAAAGGGTACTATACGTCGTCGGATGGGGATATGCTCTCGCTTCCCTTCAACTCCTCGACGCCGGTGCTCTGGGTCAACCGCGACAAGCTCTCCGAAGCTGGCATCGACCCCGATATCGACATGTCCACTTGGGAACAGGTCGGCGCTGTGCTGGATGATCTCAAGGCAGCGGGCGTCGAATGCCCTCTGACCACAGCCTGGCAGAGCTGGATTCACCTCGAGAACTTCTCGGCCTATCATGACGTTCCCTTCGCCACCCAAGACAACGGGTTTGCAGGGACGGACACCGAGCTGGCTCTGAACGGACCGGCGCAGGTCGCTCACATCTCGGCCATGGGTGACTGGGCGAAAGACGGCAAGTTCATCTACGCCGGACGCCGCAATGAAGGTGGGGCCAATTTCCGTGCCGGTGAATGTGCGCTCTTCACCGAGTCGTCGGCGGGCTATGCCGGGATCAGCTCCGAAGCCGAGTTCGACTTTGAGGTGAGACCCCTGCCGCACTGGGAAGCCGTGGCTGCCGAGCCCCAAAACACCATCATTGGCGGCGCATCTCTTTGGGTTCTGGATGGGCACGAAGCGGATGAGTATGCTGGCGTGGCCGCGTTCATGAACTTCCTGTCCAGCCCTGAGATTCAGGCAAAGTGGCATCAGGACACGGGATATCTGCCGATCACGGCAGAGGCCGGTGAACTGACACGTTCCCAAGGGTTCTATGACGCCAACCCCGGCACAGACATCGCAGTGATCCAAATGACGGCAAAAGAACCCACGGCGAACTCCAAAGGTCTGCGGCTTGGGTCGTTCGATCAGATCCGCGGCATCATCGACGAGGAACTCGAAGCGGTCTGGGCCGGCGACAAAACGGCACAGGAAGCGCTCGATTCCGCGAAAGCGCGTGGCGACGCCCTGCTGCGTCGCTTTGAGCAAGCATCGCAGTGATGAATTGACCAATGACTGCCCCGGTCCGCCGGGGCAGTCTTAGATCGCAAGATGGAAAAGCGCGTTACTTTTAAAGGCTTGTGGCTGCCGCTGTTGCTGGTTGGGCCGCAGATCATCATTACTGCCGTTTTTTTCTTTTATCCGGCTGGTCAGGCCGTTTGGCAGTCCCTGTTCATTCCCGACCCCTTCGGCCTGTCGATGCAGTGGGTGGGGCTGGGCAACTTCGAGTTTCTTCTTAAGGACCCCTTCTACCGGGCCTCATTCGTTACCACGGCGGTGTTTTCGACGCTGGTGACCGCTGTTTCCATGGGAGTGGCCCTTTATCTTGCGGTGCTTGCGGACCGGCTGATCAAGGGGTCCGGCACGTACCGGACATTGCTCATCTGGCCCTATGCCGTCGCGCCGGCGGTCGCAGGTGTGCTTTGGCTCTTCATGTTCAACCCGCGTGTTGGTGTGGTGGCCTGGTATCTGGGGCTGTTGGGCTATGACTGGAACCACGTCTTGAACGAAAACGAGGCGATGGGCCTGGTGGTGGTTGCAAGCGCTTGGGGCCGGATCAGCTATAACTTCCTTTTCTTCCTGGCCGGTCTTCAGGCCATCCCAAAATCTGTGATCGAAGCCGCGGCGATCGATGGCGCACGCTTCTGGACGCGTTTTCGGACCATCGTGTTCCCGCTGCTGTCGCCGACGACATTCTTTTTGTTGGTGGTGAACATCATCTATTCTTTCTTTGAGACCTTCGGCGTCATTCACACAATCACCAGTGGCGGTCCGCAACAGGCGACCACCATTCTGGTTTACAAGGTCTATTCAGACGGGTTTGTCGGCCAGGATCTGGGCTCATCTGCGGCACAGTCCGTGATCCTGCTTTTGATCGTCTCGGTGCTGACGGTTGTGCAGTTCAAATACATCGAACGACGGGTGCACTACTGATGGCACAGCGCGATGGCATGGTTGAAAAACGCGGCGGCGGCCTTTGGCTGACCCATCTCGGTCTGATCATCGGGGTCGCTTTCATCTTCTTTCCGATCTGGCTGGCATTTGTCGCCTCGACCGTTGAACAGCAGGAGATCGTGCGCCCGCCTATGCCGTTGTTGCCAGGCGACAAACTCATCGAGAACTACACGCGTGCGCTCACGTCGGGCGTCAACGCGCCGGTGGCCACGATGCTGCTGAACTCGGCGATCATGGCTTTCGGAATATCACTTGGGAAGATTGCGATTTCTCTCCTGTCGGCTTTTGCGATCGTGTATTTCCGCTTTCCCGGTCGGTTGGTTTTTTTCTGGCTGATCTTTCTGACCCTGATGCTGCCGGTCGAGGTTCGGATCGTTCCGACTTATGAAGTGATCGCGAATTTCGGGATGTTGAACAGTTACTCAGGTCTGATCCTGCCGCTGATCGCATCGGCGACCGCCACGTTCCTGTTCCGACAATTCTTCATGACCGTGCCTGATGAACTTGCCGAGGCCGCGCGGGTCGACGGGGCAGGGCCGATGCGGTTCTTCTTCGATATTCTGTTGCCGATGAGCCGGACCAATATCGCGGCGCTCTTTGTCATTCTGTTCATCTACGGGTGGAACCAGTACCTCTGGCCGCTTTTGATCACGACCGATCCTTCGATGAACACCATCGTGATGGGCATCAAACAGATGTTCCCGTCGGGTGATGACACGGCGGACTGGCCCGTGATCATGGCGACCTCAATTCTGGCGATGATCCCGCCTGTTCTTGTGGTGATTGGGATGCAGCGGCTCTTTGTCCGGGGCCTTGTGGAAAGTGAGAAGTGAATGGCGACCGTAACGCTTAAGAACCTGCGAAAGTCCTACGGTACAACCGAGGTGATCCACGGGGTCGACATTGACATCGTCGACGGCGAATTCATCGTGATCGTAGGGCCATCCGGGTGCGGAAAATCCACGCTTTTGCGCATGGTTGCCGGGCTTGAAACCGTCACATCCGGAGAGGTGATGATTGACGACCGCGTTGTCAACGAGGTCGAGCCGATGGATCGCGACATCGCGATGGTGTTTCAGAACTATGCGCTCTACCCGCACATGTCCGTGTTCGAAAACATGGCCTACGGGCTGAAGATCGCCAAGGTTCCTGCTGACGAGATTGAAAAACGCGTCGCGAACGCGGCTGAGATCCTGCAACTGGAACCTTATCTGCGCCGCAAACCACGCGAACTGTCAGGTGGGCAACGTCAGCGCGTCGCGATGGGACGCGCGATCGTCCGCAAACCGTCCGTGTTCCTGTTTGACGAACCTTTGTCCAATCTCGATGCCAAGCTTCGCGTGCAGATGCGGTTGGAGATCAAGGCATTGCAGCGCGACCTTGGTGTGACCTCGCTCTACGTGACTCATGATCAGGTCGAGGCCATGACGCTGGCGGATCGCATGATCGTCATGAACGGGGGCGTTGCAGATCAGATCGGCAGACCTCTGGAGGTTTATGCCGATCCAGCCACCGAGTTCGTCGCCGGTTTCATCGGATCGCCCCCGACCAATTTCCTGAGCGCAGACCGGCTTGGCCGCCGCGCACCGGATGGCGCCAAGATTGGCATTCGTCCCGAGCATATTCGCCTTGTCCCCGAGAGCGGCGCCCCGAATGCCGGTGTGATCGCCTATGCAGAGCCGTTGGGGGCTGAGACGCTGGTCCATCTGAAGCTGCTGGACGGTCAGGACGTGACGGTTCGACAAGACGGCGCGCATCCGATTCCGGAAGAGGGCACAACATGCGGTCTTGTCTGGGAGGACAAGGACGAAATGGTCTTTTCCAAAGATGGGGCGCGTCTGGGGGCAGGCGCGATCTAGAACCCAAATTTGTCAACTGCGCCGATGACGCTACACTTCCGGGCGACTAGAGTATTGGTGTAATCCACATGACCTTGCGAACCCTTCTGGCATCTTTGGCTGTGCTGGCCTCAGCGGCTGCGGCCGAGGACCTTCCCATTTTTGACGCTCATATCCACTATAGCCACGATGCGGTCGAACTGGTGCCACCGGCAGAGATTGCTCAAATCCTCAGGGATGCCGGCGTGAAAAAGGCGCTTGTTTCAAGCTCGGACGACCGGGGAACGCAGCTGTTAAGAGAGGCGGCACCCGAGATCATCGTGCCAGCGCTACGCCCCTACCGGCGACGCGGGGAGTTGTCGACATGGATGCATGACCCGGCCGTCATCGACTATCTGCGCGACCGGCTAGGCCAATTCGAGTACGAGGCGATTGGCGAATTCCATGCCTATGGGGAGGATATCAAAACAGATGTCATTCAGGAGATGATCGCCATGGCACAAGAGCGGAACCTGCTCTTGCATCACCATGGGGATCGTGAAGCGTTGGATCTGATCTTTGAAACATGGCCCGACGCCCGCGTGCTTTGGGCACATTCCGGCTTTGACGATCCCGAGGACGTGGCTGACGCCTTAGCAACCTACCCAAGACTCTGGGCCGATCTCGCGTTTCGGTCGGACATGTCCAATCGTGGAAAGGTCGATGGCGCCTGGCGGGAGGTCTTTCTGGCCTATCCGGACCGGTTCATGGTCGGCACAGACACGTTTGCGCCGGAACGCTGGTACTATGTCGGTCCGCATGCAGAATTCTCCAGAACCTGGCTGTCGGATTTGCCCGATGAGGTTGCCCGAAAAATTGCTTATGAAAACGCCGCTGCCATGCTGTCCGCCCGATGAGGTGCAGCGCTGCCGCTGCAGGGCTCTGGATGTCTGCGGCAGCAGCATCGGCTTGCCCGGCCTTTGACAATGCGCGCGCGCTGCGGTCTGCCGACGAGACGGCGCCACCGGCCTTTTTTGAACTGGGGGCCGTCCCGATCTCCGCGCCCTTTGAGATTGCTGTGCAGGTCTGCGCGCCGGACCGGGCTGATGTGACCGAAATTGAGTTCGACGCCGTGATGCCCGCGCACCAGCACGGGATGAACTATGATCCCGAGATCGTTGAAGTTGAACCAGGGCTCTTTCGTGTGTCGAACATCGTGTTCCATATGCCCGGCTCGTGGGAATTGCGGGTCGCCGCGCGCACTGACGCCGAGCGCTTCACCTATGTCGCAGAGGTCGAAGTGGAGTGATCAGGCAGGTTTCGGGCTTCTCGCTGATCTTACTTCTTCTGCTCGTTTCGGCCATGTCGGGGCGCGCTGAGGTCCTCCTGTCCGAAAAGGAAGTAAAGCAGGCGCTGCGGCACGGGCCTTGGCCGTCAATGTTGGAACCTGATCCGAGCAATCGTGTTTCAGGAGATGCCGACGCAATCGAACTTGGCCGCACGCTTTTTCACGATCCGGGCCTCTCAAGAGATGGGCGTATGAGTTGTGCAACCTGCCACGATCCTGACCGCGAGTTCACTGACGGCCTCGCGCGGGGGGTGGGGCAGACCCGCCTGGATCGCAATACCCAGACGCTTTGGAATGTGGCGGGGCACCGCTGGTACGGCTGGTCGGGTGACACCGATAATTTGTGGGCGCAGTCTCTCACGCCGCTGATGAACCCTGACGAGATGGCGCACGACCCCGAGGGCCTGCAACCGGCAATCTCCAACGCCCCTTATGCGCAGGCCTACGAAACGCTCTTTGGTCCCATGGCGGACGAGGCGCCGGTGGATACCAGCGTCAACATTGCAAAGGCGCTTGCAGCTTATCTGGAGACGCTCCGAACCGGGCAGACCTCCTTCGACCGTTTTGTCACGGCGCTGGCACGCGGAGACATGGCTTCTGCAGCCGACTACCCGCTGTCCGCGCAGCGCGGCCTGAAACTCTTCCTGGGCGAGGGACGGTGCGCATTTTGCCATTCCGGGCCAGCCTTCACGAACGGGGAGTTTCACGATGCGGGTGTGCCCTATTTTCTGGAAGACGGTAGGGTGGATCCCGGACGATATGCCGGGTTGCAGGCCCTTGAGGCGAGCCCTTACACGCTCGATGGAGCCTATTCCGACGACCCGGATAAAACCGGTGCATGGGCCGTGCGCAATGTGCGGTTCAACCACGCGGATTTCGGGACCTTTCGGGTTCCGTCCTTGCGGCGCGTGGCCCACACGGCCCCCTATATGCACGACGGCAGCCTGAGCGATCTTCGCGCCGTTCTGGATCACTACAACCAGATCGACATCGAACGCCTTCACGCGGATGGCGAGGCGATCCTGCGACCTCTCAATCTGTCCGAAGGTGAGCTGGACGATCTGGAAGCGTTCCTCGAGACCCTGTCAGACGACCGACCGAAAGCGCGGTAAGACAGAACTTTGCGCATTGGGACAGGATGGGGTCTCGTCCTTCGGGGTTCAGGGCTCGTTAGGGAAAACACGCACTTTGATGCCGTTTTGGGGCCACATCGCTTTGTCGGTGGGGGTAATGTCGAAAGAAACCGCCATCCTCAAAGTATTGGAATTGGCAAAAACTGAAGCGCTGACGATCAAGGAGGGGTTTCCATGCCCGACATCGAACTGCCGTTTGACCGCTCGGAGTACGCGGACAGGCTTGCCAAAGCGCGTGCTGCGATGGAGCGGCGGGGGATCGACCTACTGATCTTGACTGATCCTGCCAACATGGCGTGGCTCACCGGCTATGATGGATGGTCCTTTTACGTGCATCAATGTGTCCTGATCCCGCCAGGGGGCGAGCCGATCTGGTACGGGCGCAAACAGGACGCAAACGGCGCATTGCGGACCGTCTACATGGATGCAGGGAACATCCTTTACTATGAAGATCACTACGTGATGTCGACGGAGCGGCATCCGATGGATCACCTCAGTGATATCATCACCGATCGCGGTTGGTCTGCACTGTCCATTGGGGTCGAAATGGATAATTACTATTTTTCAGCAGCAGCTTACAGATCAATGCTGATCCACCTTCCGAATGCGACCTGGGTTGATGCGACGGGGGTTGTAAACTGGTGTCGGGCGGTGAAGTCCCAGCAGGAACTGACCTATATGCGCCGGGCAGGTCGCATCGTCGAGACGATGCATGACCGCATTTTCGAGGCCATCACGCCCGGTATGCGAAAATGCGATCTGGTGGCGGAGATCTATGATGCCGGCATTCGTGGCGCGGACGGGCATGGTGGCGATTACCCGTCCATCGTGCCGCTGCTGCCGTCCGGGTCTGACGCGGCAGCCCCGCACCTGACCTGGGACGACAAGCCGATGAAGTCCGGCGAGGGCACATTTTTCGAGATCGCGGGCTGCCACCGGCGCTATCATGTTCCGCTCTCGCGCACGATCTTTCTGGGCAAGCCTTCACAGACGTTCATCGATGCGGACAAAGCTGTCCAGGAGGGTATGGTGGCAGGGCTGGAGGTCGCGCGTGCCGGAAACCTTTGCGAAGACATCGCCAATGCCTTCTTTGCGGTTTTGGCGCGCCACGGCATCGTAAAGGACAACCGCACCGGCTACCCCATCGGCATCAGCTACCCTCCCGATTGGGGGGAACGGACCATGAGTTTACGCCCCGGGGATCGCACCGTGCTCGAGACCGGGATGACCTTTCACTTCATGACGGGGCTCTGGATGGAGGATTGGGGGATGGAAACCACCGAAAGCATCGTGATTACCGACGGTGCGCCCGAGTGTCTGGCCTCGGTCCCCCGCGAGCTACGGGTGAAAGCATGAGTGGTCTGCGCGACAATCCGATCACGCTGACGGTCGATCTGGAGCGTGATGGCGTGCAGCACGGGTTCATGAAACTGCCGTACTCGCATGACGAATCCGCTTGGGGTTCAATCATGATCCCGATCACTGTGGCCAGGGCGGGCACCGGCCCGACGGTTCTGCTGACCGGCGGAAACCACGGCGACGAATATGAAGGCCCGCTTGCGTTGTATGATCTGGCGAGCGGCATCGCGGACCTGGAGATCAATGGCCGCGTGATCATCGTCCCGGCGATGAACCTGCCGGCGGTGCGCGCAGCCCGGCGCACGTCGCCCTTGGACGGGGGCAACATGAACCGCCTGTTCCCCGGTCGTCCGGATGGGACAGTCACGGAAAAGATTGCGGACTACTTCCAGCGTCACCTGCTGCCGCTTGCCGACTACGTTCTCGACTTTCATTCCGGGGGCCGCACGCTCGACTTCGTGCCTTTCTGTGCGGCTCATGTGCTGCCCGACAAGGCCCAGCAAGCGGCCTGTGTCGCCGCGATGCAGGCCTTCAACGCACCCTATTCGGTGATGCTGCTGGAGGTGGACGCGGTGGGGATGTACGACACGGCGGCCGAGGAGATGGGTAAGGTCTTCATTTCCACAGAACTCGGCGGAGGCGGGGCGCCGCAGCCCCGGCACGTGGCGGTGGCGCGCAGAGGGGTGATGAACCTGCTCAAACACGCCGGTGTTGTCGAGGGTCAACCCGAGATCGGCCCATCCTGCGATCTCGATATGCCCGATGGCCGCTGCTTCGTCTCTTGCGAGCACGAGGGTCTGTTTGAACCTTGCGTCGAATTGGGGGCACCTGTGGTCAAAGATCAGGTGATTGCGCGCGTTTATGATCTGAACCGGACGGGGCTGCAGCCTGCGGAATACAAAAGCCAGTTGGACGGACTCTTTGTGGCGCGGCACAATCCGGGCCTGATCCGGATGGGGGATATCGTGGGGGTGGTGGCCGTCCCCGTCTGACCCAGCTCTGGTGACGTACCGCAGGCGGTATTCCGGGCACCGTGCGACTGCGGGCTTTCTGGATCGCACATGCCTGCCTATACTGGCTGCAAAACAAAGAGCAGGCAGCAGATGGCAGAGGCACGGGCCGCAGTCCCGACGTTCAACATCATGGTGGTGGCCCAGTCGGGGCGCCTGCAATACGAGGCATTGCTTTTTGTCGCCTCTCTACGCCATTTCTGTCCGGACTTTAAGGGGCGGGTCTTTGTCGCCGTTCCGCAGCCGGGGCCGCTCTGGTCTTCTGACCCGTCGATCCGAAAGCAGGATGTGCTCGAGGCGTTGTCCCAGCTGGACGCTGAAATCCTGCGGTTTGAAAACCGGCAATTCGGGCAGGCCTATGTGAACGGAAACAAGATCGAAGCCCTGGACGCCTTGCCCGAGGGTGAGCCGTTTGTGTTTTTCGACACAGATACGTTGATCACCGGTAACCTGGAGCAAGTGCCTTTTGACTTTGACCGGCCCTCTGCCTCACTCAGGCGCGAAGGGACATGGCCAAAGATCGAGCTTTATGGACCCGGCTACACCGAGACATGGAAATCCCTGTACGACCGTTTTGGCCTCGATTTTGAGGAATCCTTGGATCGCAGCTGGCCTGACGAGTACTGGCGTCGTTACCTCTATTTCAACGCCGGGTTCTTCTACTACAGATGCCCCCGGATCTTTGGACAAAGATTCCTCGACTACGCCACCACGATCCGTGACGATCCCCCGGAGGCGCTGGTGTGTCAGCAACTTTACCCGTGGCTGGATCAGATTGCTTTGCCGCTCGTCATCCACAGTCTGGGGGGTGGCAGAGACGCATTGCCCGACGGGTTGATCGACGGTCGCGTCAGTTGCCATTACCGTCTGTTTCCGCTGCTCTATGCGCGTGAGGAGGATCACGTGGTCGACGCACTGCACGCCGTTGCAGCCCCCAACAAGATCAAGAAGGTTCTCAAAGCGCATGAGCCCATAAAGCGCATGGTGTATCAGGGACGGGGTGAGAAAGTGCGCGCGCTCTTTGATCGCGATGACCTGCCGCGTCGCGAACAGGCTATTCGGAACCGGATAAAGTCCAATGGGTATTGGATGCGGTAGGAGGGTGAACTCCCGCCAGAGCGATTTGCGCTATGACAGAGGGTATCGCAGGGCTGGTGCAACACGACCTGCATGCAATTCGTCGGTGACCTGAGCCTGACGGCTGGCAGGTCCCTGATCCAACCGCTATCGTTCGAAAATGTTCGACGATCGCCGCCTGACTTTGCGTACGCTTTTGCGCCTGTTTTGGGGCCGGGTTTCCGTAACATGGGCGCTGACGCTTCTGGAAACCGGGCTTTGGGTTTCGGTGCCCCTGTTGCTGGGCTTCACCATTGACGGGATGCTGGCACAGAACTTCGCCCCGTTCTGGCAGCTCTGCGCGATTCTGGCAGCGCTGGTGGTCGTCGCGGTTGTCCGCCAGTTGATTGACACGCGGGTGTTCGGAACCATGCGCGTCGAACTTAGTCAGGTGCTCGCCGATCGCAACCCCGGACTGCCCGTCTCCGCCCTAAACGCGCGTGTTCTGATGGCACGCGAAATCGTGGACTTCCTGGAAGAGGAAATGCCCGTTCTCATGGCGGCGGTGGTGCAACTGGTGGCCTCGGTGATCATCCTGTTCACGTTCCATTGGGTCTTGGCCGCCTCGGCTGTGATCGCTGGAGCACTGATGCTGGTGATCTACGGGTTGTTTCATGATCGGTTTTTCCGTTTGAATCGCGCCATCAACGCGCGCGCCGAGAAGCAGGTACGCTTGCTGGACACCCGAATTGGCCCGGCCTTTGGTCGTCACCTGCGATTGCTGCGGCATTGGGAGGTGCGCCTGTCCGATACCGAGGCCCTGGTCTACGGGCTGATCTATGCCGTCCTGATGGCGCTGGTGCTGGTCAACCTCAGCTTTACGGCGCTTGTCATGGTGGCCAGTGCGGGCGCCATATTCGCAATCGTGACGTACTCATGGGAGTTTATGGATGCGGCGTTCAATTTGCCCGAAGCGTTGCAGCAATGGTCCCGCCTGAGCGAGATCATCGAGCGCATCAACAAGGTGCCGCCTGCCGCCTCGGTGGACGAGTAGCGGCTCCTTGGCAAATCTAGAGCATGGAAGCCGCGGCTGCGTAGCCGCCATTGGCCCCGTCGACGAAGTGGATGTGGTTGTCTTCGAACGGGGAGGGGACGATGCAGGTCAGCAGGGCCTCTGACTGCACCTGCAGGCCAAACCGAACTTTCCCCTCGCTCTTTGAACGTGCCAGAAAGCTCTTAAGCCACGCGACCATGTCATCGTCGCAGTCCAGTGTAATTTTCAACCCGTCTTCGAATTTGCGATGGTCTGTGTTCTGCCCGGTCTGCCGCGCATAGTGCGTGGGGTCAAAACTGCCGACCTTTACGCCGGTTCGAAACAGAAACCACGCGAAGAGGTTCTGGACCGCCAGTTGCAGGTATCGCAGGGCGGTGCTTCCACCGGCGCGGCTTGCGCGCGCCTCGATGGTCATACCGGGCGGCGGAAACTGCACGCCCGGTCCGTCTTCCGGCATCGGCGTGGCATTTGCCTCGGTGGCATAGACTTTTCGGAGCACCGTTTCGGCGACTTCGACGAAATCCGGTTCGATTGTGTTTGCGCTGGGTTCCAGCACCAGCGACACGATGCTGCCGTTTGAGGAGGTGACGTTTGACCAGCGGCAAGACAGCCCGTCCAGATTCGGTGCGCCACGTGCCGTCGAGGAATCGACCGCGACTTCGCCGGACTTCACCCTCGCTTCCAGCCACCGCACGCCCCCACCGGCAAAGGCAGCATAACTGACCGCGCTGGAGGCTGCGTATTTTGCGACGCGTACGTCCAAACCCGCCGCTCGGATCGTTGAGACCTTTGCAATGCCGGCGCGCAGGGTCATTCCGAACTCTTCCTGCGCCCAGTGCACCAGGGATGCCGCAACGGACTCGGCGGACGCTTCATAAGAGCCGGGCAGTGCAAGCGTCGCCCCGTCACCGCCGAAAACGAACGGAAACGCTTCGTCCTCGGTGATGTTCTTGATCGCGGCGATGATTGAGGCGCCCACCATATTGACGGCCTTGTAGTTGCCGCGCTGTATCTCCGCCCTCGAAGTGGCGATATCCGTGATCAGCACGATCCAGTCGTCAGGTAGTGGGTGATAGTTCTGCCCGTCGGTCAGGCTCAGAAAGCCCGGAACGACAGGCAAAGCGCCAAAGAAGTTGACGCCGGGAGTTGTCTGGTCGCGCGCGTGGTTGTCCGTCGCCATCGTGTTGTTCCCAAAACCAAAAGGCGCAGAGGGATCGCGCCACAGGATTACGTCAGCCAATACGTCCTACCATGCGGATTGGATGTGCCGAAGCAGTGCTTGTCGCGAAAGCTGATAGGATCGTGCGGTTTGTTTCAGACTGGTCATGGGCTTGCGGCGTCTCGCTCGGTGACCTGTGGTTGTGCTGCGCCGATCAATCCCATAACGATGCGTCAACCATTCTACGAGGGAGAAGACACGCATGACCGACGGTCCCACCTATGGCTTTGATACGTTGCAGATCCACGCCGGCGCTCGCCCGGACCCGGCAACCGGTGCGCGGCAGACGCCGATCTATCAGACCACAGCATACGTTTTCCGCGATGCGGATCACGCAGCGGCTCTCTTCAACCTTCAGGAAGTCGGCTACATCTATTCACGCCTGACAAATCCAACTGTGGCGGTGTTGCAGGAACGGATCGCGACGCTTGAAGGTGGCGTTGGCGCGGTCTGCTGCTCCTCGGGGCATGCGGCGCAGATCATGGCGCTCTTCCCGCTGATGCAACCGGGCATGAACATCATTGCCTCGACCCGGCTTTATGGCGGCACGGTCACCCAGTTCAGCCAGACGATCAAGCGCTTTGGCTGGTCGGCAACCTTTGTTGACTTCGACGACCTCGATGCGGTCAAGGCGGCCATCGACGACAACACCCGGGCGATCTTTTGCGAATCCATTGCCAACCCGGGCGGGTACATCACCGACCTGCGCGCCGTTGCCGACGTCGCAGACGCCGCAGGCATTCCGCTGATCGTTGATAATACCAGCGCCACGCCATATCTGTGCCGGCCGATTGAACATGGTGCCACGCTGGTCGTGCATTCGACCACCAAGTATCTGACCGGCAATGGCACCGTCACCGGTGGCGCAGTTGTCGACTCTGGAACGTTCGACTGGTCCGCCAGCGACAAGTTTCCCTCGATGAGCGAGCCGGAACCAGCCTATCATGGCCTTCGGTTCCACGAGACATTCGGCCCGCTTGCGTTTACCTTTCATGGCATTGCGATCGGGCTGCGGGATCTGGGCATGACCATGAACCCCCAGGCGGCCCACTACACCCTGATGGGGATCGAAACGCTGAGTCTTCGGATGCAGCGACACGTGGAGAATGCCCAGACGGTTGCCGGCTGGCTCGAAAAGGATCCGCGCGTCGAGTACGTTACCTATGCGGGTCTCAAGTCATCGCCGTATTTCAGCCGTGTGAAAAAGGTTTGTCCGCGTGGTGCGGGTGGCTTGTTCACCTTTGCCGTGAAGGGCGGATATGATGCCTGCGTTAAGCTCGTGAACGGGCTGGAGATCTTCAGCCACGTGGCCAATCTGGGGGATGCAAGATCGCTTATCATCCACTCAGCCTCGACGACGCACAGGCAGCTGACACCCGAACAACAGGAAGCGGCCGGTGCCGGGCCAAACGTGGTTCGCGTTTCCATCGGGATTGAGGATGCCGACGATCTGATTGCCGATCTTGATCAGGCGCTCAGCAAGGCCTCCGTCTGATCCCGGCTGCCGGTTCCGGCCCTCTCGATTGAACGAGGGCCGGAAGCACACGCTGTTCTCAGGGTCGGATTGCGACCTCGCCTTCAATTTCGACCGCGAGTTCCATGGGAAGTGTTGCCATGCCCACGGCGGAGCGGGCGTGGCGACCCACCTCGTCCCCAAAGACCTCTAGGATCAGGTGCGAAAACCCGTTGATCACGGCGGGAGTGTTGTTGAAGCCCGGGGCCGTATTGACCATCCCCAGGATCTTGCACCACCCGGTGATCCGGTCCAGATCGCCAAGCGTCCGTTCCAACCCTGCCAGAATGGCCAGCCCGGTTTTCCGCGCCAGTTCATGCGCGTCGTCCAGAGAGACCTCGGCGCCGACCTTTCCAAAAGGCCCGGCAAGTGTGCCGTCTGTGTTGAGTGGACCTGCGCCCGAAATAAAGGCGCGATCGCCTCGCACATTCACCTCCGGAAACGGCAAGACCATGCCTTCAGGCAGCACAAGAGGAGCGGGTAAGACCAGCCCCATCTCGTCAATTTTGGCTTTGATGCGGCTCATGACATGTCTCCCGTTTTTATCCGTTCATCGAACGGCGTTGATCCTTTTTTCAGCCAGGCGGGCAAGTGACCGATGTCGGGCAGAACCGCATCGGCATATGGCGCGAGGTCATCCGTATCAGCCATCCCTGTCAGAACAGCCACGGTTGCCATTCCGGCCGCTCGCCCGGCAAAGAGGTCATGTGTGCTGTCACCCACCATTACACTGCGCTCCGGCGCCACGCCGGTCGACTGACAAAACGCATGCAGCTGGCCCGGCCCGGGTTTGGCACCATGGCCGCTGTCGCAGCCGGCGATGAACGCAAAATGATCGGTCACACCAGCCTGGGCCAGATGAGCGCGGGCAGGGGCCTCGGCATCATTGGTCGCCACCCCAAGTGTCAGGCCGAGTTCGCGCAGGTCCTGCAACAGAGCCTGGAGCGGCACCGCCTCCGCCTGGGGCGCGGCTGCCGCTTCTTCGTTCAGTACATCGACCAGTCGGGCCTGGGGAATGTGCGGGACATGCTCTCCCAGGATGCTCGCCACTTCAGAGGGTGTTCCGGCGATGACGACACTGTCAGCAAAGAAGCGTTCGCGCGCAAAATCGAACCCGATCTGATGGCCCAGATGGCCAGCGTGATCATGATCGTCATTGGTGATGCGCAACAGAAAAGACCGCGCCCAGGCCTCCCAGGTCGCTGCGAAATCAAACAGCGTACCGTCCTTGTCAAAAACGATGGCTTCATAGGACATGTGTCAGGTCCAGTGTGTGTGTGATGTGCCCGCTAGCACCATTTGTGCGTGCATCGGCTGGTGATAGTCGAGGCCCGCAGCATCGCAAAACGCGGTGACCCAGGCGTCATCCATCGTCAAGAATTCCAACACAGAGGCCAGAAAGGCAGGATCTGAGGCCCCATTGCGCAGGTCTTCGGTCGAAGCACCTGATGCGCCCTGGAATACCGGCAAAAGGTCTTCGTTGCCCACAAGCCACGCCAACGCTTGCAACGCTGTGGTTTCGGCATTTTCGGCTGAAAGCTGCATGTGCCTCAAATTGATCCGAAAGGGGAAAGGGTTTGTTAACGTCTCTTATAAAGACTCTGGTCACATCGAAATCAAGCCGGGAAGGGGAATCGCGTGGAGGGGACAATACTGATTCTTGATCCGGTCGTGACCAACCGCATCATGCTCAAGGTGCAACTTTCCGCGGGCTACTATCACGTTGTGCAGGGGGATCGGATTGCAGGAACTCTGGAAACCGCGCGGCGCGTCCGTCCGGACCTGATCCTGACGTCGATGACACTGCCAGATGGGGACGCCATCGCATTGCAACAGCTTTTGAAGACGGACGAAACACTGGGTTCGGTCCCGATTTTGGCCGTGACACAACAGAATGATCGCGCTGCCCGATTGCGGGCGTTGGAGGCCGGCGTCGATGACGTCCTGTCTCATCCATTGGATGATCTGATGCTGCGCGCCCGAATCCGCCGGCTCATTCGGGGCCGTCACGCCGACGAGGAATTGCGGCCTGCCGTGGGGCTGCGCGTCAACGGCTTGCAGGAGGAGGCGACGGTCTTCACGCCGGCGTCACGGGTGGCCGTGCTGGCGGCTGATCCTGGCACCGCCTCGCGCTGGCAGGCCAGACTTGCCCCACATCTTCCGCTAGGGGTGTCGGTGCAAGTGCCATCAGGCGTCAGCGCATTGATGCAAGATCGGGCGACAACGGACGCCATCGTGGTCGGACTGGCGCGCCGGGGGGAAGGCCCTGGTTTGCGCTTTCTGGCAGATCTGCGCGCCCGCACACGCACCCGTCATGCGGCCATTCTGGCGATCACCGATCAGAAGGATCCCGCGCTGGCGGCGGACGCGCTGGATCTCGGGGCGGACGACGTGATGATGTCGGGTTTCTGTGCTGAAGAATTGGCTTTGCGGCTGGACCAGCAACTGCGACGCAAGGCGCGCGTTGATCAATGGCGCGCGGGTGTGCGCCAAGAGTTACACGCGGCCATCCGCGACCCGATGACGGGGCTGTACAATCGGCGTTATGCGTTGCCGTTCCTGTCCCGCACTGCGCGTGCCGCGGCCAGCAAGGGTGAGAGTTTCGCCGTGTTGCTGGCCGACCTGGATCATTTCAAACGGGTCAATGACACGTTGGGACATGCCGCTGGCGACGCCGTCATCGTGGAAACCGCACAACGGCTGCGTGCACAAATGGGCCCATCCGATATGTTGGCCCGCGTCGGCGGCGAAGAGTTCATGATCGTGATGCCCGATACCAATGCCGAGCAGGCCGAGAGGCAGGCGGAAGCGTTGCGCGCTGCTGTGCATTCGGCACCATTTGAACTCGAAAATGGTTCAGCATCGGTGCCGATCACCATCAGCATCGGTCTGACCGTTACGGGCCCGAACGAAGAGCCGCAGGGACACGCTGCCCGGGGTCTTATGGCCTGTGCGGATCGCGCGCTCTATGCGGCCAAGGGTGCAGGGCGCAACACCGTCAACCTTGTCCGGGGCGCCGCATAGCGCGGCGGCGCGTTTGGCTGAAGCCTTGGCTTAGTCGGGCATACGATCCAACGCACGTATCTGGTTGGCCGCAGAGGTCAGACGCTGGTGTTCTTGCAGGGTCATCGCGGCAAGCACCTTGCCCTGCAGACTCAACAGCTCTTCCTGCTCTTCGGCCGCCCGGTCATGTTTGAAGCCATTGGCAATCGCGTCGAGGGCCGCAAAGTGCTTGCTTTCGGCGAGTTCCAATTCCGCCAGAGCCCGCCACGCTGCCGGGAGTGTTGGCGCAAGAGCGATCAGATGATCCAGCGCGGCGCGCGCCTCGGAGTGCTGCCCAAGCGCGAGCAAAGCTTCGCCTTTTGCCCGCCAAAGCCCGGGCGCCAAGGGGTTGAGCGACAGACCGCGATCCGTGAGTGCGACCGCCGCGGTGTAATCCTCGGTCACCATCAGAAGCGCGGACGCCACTTCCTCCATGATGGCCCAGTTATCCGGCTGCAGCATCAGCGCATCGCGATAGTGCACTCTGGAGCCTTCGAAATAGCGCGATTTGAGCGTGGTGCGGGCTTTCTCCAGCGGGCCATTCAGTGCGCGGTAGGTTTCGGCACCGTAGAGCCGATCGACAAGATCAGACATGCCCGCCAATGGTGCGGCACCCCGGCTGATCACGCGGGTGTGCAGATTGCCGTCTTCTTCTTCCGGGGCATAGAGGACAGCATCACTCCAATCCTCGGAGGCCGCGGAAAGCTGCAAAAAATTCACGCCAACCGCGACCGATGCCCCATAGGCCTGAAACTCCAGGAACTCATAACGCGGCATGATGTCCAGATGGCCGTAATCGCTGAAAATCGCGACGCCTCCGGGGCGCAAGGCACGCCGGCAGGCATCCAGGCAACTCAAAGCACCATGACAGTGCACAAAGGGAATTGTGGTGCCGCCTGTGTCGCGCGGCAAACTGTCGGCGAATGGAATGCTTCCCCGTTCGATCGGGGTATGGCGAGCTTGAAGGCCAAACCGCGGTGCAATCCAGGCCCAGTCAGGCAGGGCCGCGTCAAGTCCACCTGACAACGCGGCCGTCAATGGCTCGACCTGGTCGGCGTCTTTCTCGTCCAGAACGGTTCTGGCTTCCTTCCGCCAGGTGGCGCCGTCTTTGACCGCCAGCAGATCGAAGGGCAAGCTGTCGAGTATGTAGGTCCCAAGGATCGCGTCATATGTGCCATCTTCCAGCGATGGCGCGGTCGCGTTGAGCACCCGGCGCTCAACCAGCCCTGCGTGGGCATCCAACACCCCATGCGCTGTCTGCGCGGAAAGCACGGACTCCGATCCGTCTGTCACGACATAAGTGGTCCGTGCGTAGACTTTTGGGGCCTGTTTCTGCAGGCGATCCAGAAAGAGCTTTGCGAACACCCCTGATCCGGCCCCAAGTTCCAGCACCTGAAGCGGCCCGTCAGGCGCGGCACTGGCCAAAAAGACCTGAACCGCGTCTTCGGAGAGGCGGCCTGATGAGGTGCCGGTGTAGGGAACATCGTAGGTCAGGAAGGGATCGAGACCGGACACGCCCCAACTGGCGCGCCCAAACCGCAACCGAAGGCTGTCCCAGATCAGGCCAAACTCCTCAAGCGGGATGCCGCGCGCAGCACCTGTTGCAAGGATCTGGTCGGGGTCCTGTGCGCCGTCGCGCCGCATTTCGCGGTTCAGCGCTTTTTCTCCATTTTATTCAGGCGTTTTTCGAGCTTCGTGATGTGATCATAAGCCTTCTGGTTGACCTTGTTCTGAGCCTGAATGGTGCTCAGAATGTTGTCGAAGTCCTTTTGGTTCACCTTGTTTTGTTGCTTCACAATGCTGTCGAGGCGCTTTTCGAGCTTTGTAATGTGGTCATAGGCCTTTTGATTGACTTTGTTCTGCGCCTGGATGGTGCCCATGACTTTGTCATAGACCTGTTGGTTTACCTTGTTCTGATCCCTGATGACTTTATCGAGATGTTTTTCCAGCGCATCGATTTGCGACTTAACGTCTTTGGGCATCCGAATTCCCTTAACATGTTACACCAATACCGTAGCCGACCTTACCACAGGCCAGTCATTCGGTTAAGCAACAGTTTGCGGAAAGTTTCTCCGGTGAATCCCGGGTGTTCGGGAACAGAAAACCCAAGTGCCTTCGCGGCGTCAGACCCTAGCGGTTCTCATCGCGTGAGCCGCTCTTGTGTTTGTGCGAGTTGCGCCGCTGCAGGGACTCTTCAAGCCGGTCAGCATATGCAATTCGATCCGCCTGTGACATCTCGCTGACGCGGGCCAGCCACTTGCGTTGAACCTCAAACTGATAGGCCTGGCGCGCTTCGGCCTGCTGGGTGATCAAGGCCTCAAGCGCTGTGGGATCAAATGGATCGGATCGCAACGCCGCACTCAGCAAGCTGGCCTGATCAGAGGGGCGCATGGCGTTGCTGCCGGCGTCCCGCAGGGTCTGGCGCAGAGCGCGCCGATCGTCACGTGGCAGCTCCCGATAGAGCGCGGGACCCAATGCGCGGGGAGGCGGGCCAATGCCCCATCCACTCATGCGCAGGACCGCACCAGCGACCACACCGACCACCAGCAGGTTGAGGGCGAGCGAGCCAATCAGCAGCCAACGCATCCAGCGGCGGGGGGATTTAACAGAGCTTTCGGCCATGGTTCAGTCTTCCTCGTCCGTCATCGCGAGCACCAGTGTGTCACCAGCCAGCACATCCCAGCCACTCTGACTGCGTGTGACGACTTGCATCGGATCCGCCCAATCGGTTGGTGGAGCCAGGCCGATCCATAATCCCACAGCACAGGCCGCGACCAATCCACCCATGCCGCGCCATCCTCCGAACAACCCACGCACTTGCGACCAGAACGCGGGCGGGCCGGCGGGCGCGGCCATTATTCGGATGGCGTCCGCTTGCATGCGCGCCTTCAAGTCGGGCGGAAAATCCGCACTTTGCCGGGCCGCAGCAAAGAATGGGTCCAGCGCGTCAGTCTCTTTGTCTGTATCACTCATCGCTATATCCCAGTTCTGCGCGGCGTCCGGCCAGATCTGCGGCCAATGCGCGTTTCCCTCTCGCGGTCAAGCTTTCGACCGCCTCTGTACTGATGTCCATGATCCGCGCAATTTCGGGGTTGGGCAGATCTTCGATGTGGCGCAAGACCACGGCTTGTCTTTGCCGATCCGGCAGTGTCATCAACGCAGCCTGTAAGGCGTCGGCGCGGGCTTGGTCCTGCAGTTTTGAGCGCGCATCTGGGGCCGGATCGGGAGGCTCTGGCACGCCGTCCAGTCCGACAACCGATCGTTTGCGCCGCCGCTGCAGGTCAATGCACAAATTCAACGTCACGCGGTAGAGCCAGGTGCTGACACGGGCGCTGCCTGTCTGCCAGTCCGCCGCCGCACGCCAGAGCCGAAGCATCGCCTCTTGGGCAACGTCCTCAGCTTCGGCGCGATCCCCAAGCATCCGGAGCGCAACGCCATAGCTGCGGGGGCCCAACCGCTCGGTCAACAAACGTGCGGCTTTCTCGTCGCCCCCCGCATATCGCTGCAGAAGCTGTGCATCTTCATCAACCGGTGCGGCGCTGTCTGCATCTGCCGCAACAGAGCTCGCGGGCGACGCGGACGCCGTCACGAACGCACGCTCGTGCCGTGTGACATCCGCGCCAGCCACACCTTAGTTCTTGTCCGCGTTCTTGCCGCGTCGCGCCTTGTGGCGCTTTTGGGCCTCTGCGAATTCCTCTTCCGAGATGCCACCGCTGTTATCCGCGTCGATCCGGTCAAACATGCGTTCGCCGCGTTTGGGTCTGGGCATTTCATCCCGGCTGAGCGCGCCGTCGCCGTCCGTGTCAAATCGTTCGATCATGCCCGAGACCCGGTCCTGTGCCCGCGCGGTGGCGGCAGCATTCAGTTCATCCTGGCTCAAAAGACCGTCGCCATTGCTGTCCGCGGCATCAAAGCGCGCCTGTCCGCGCGCCTGCATCTCTTCTTTCGTGATCTGTCCGTCGCCGTCAGTGTCGAGCGTTTCGAACGACATCTGTTGCGGGCGATCCTGACTGCGCGCGTCGGCCTGCACGGTGACACCGGTCACGGCAAGGGCGCACACGACAACGGATGTGATGAAGCCTGTATGTTTCATTGCAACTCATCTTTCTTTGACAAGTCGGGCTGCAGTATGCCGCCCGTTCTATACCCTAGCACGGACAGCCCGCATCATTCCGTCGCATTTTTTTTCTCAACGGTACTGATAGAGGCAGGGATCTGGGATCATTTGCGACATCCCGACGCACAAAGATGGTCCCCCCTTACAAGTTTCGGCGCGCGTAGCCACTCTTTGCCCGACAGGAGACGATCTTGATGACGCATGACATTCAAGCCGCCGAAGGCGAAGCAATCCCCGACAGACCAGTGTGGCCATCGCTTGCGCGGGGCTGGCGGCGCAAATGCCCGAACTGCGGGAGCGGCCCGCTTCTCAAAAGCTACCTGAAACTGAACCAGTCCTGCCCGGTATGTCGCGAGGACCTGACTCCGGCGCGCGCCGATGATGGCCCGGCGTATCTGACGATCCTTGTGGTCGGACACCTGATGGCGCCTTTGCTGCATATCGCGTTTGTAAAGTGGCGCCCCGACCCGCTGACGCTGTTCACGATCTTTGCGGTTGGATGTGTCGCGCTGTCTCTATACCTTCTGCCCAGATTCAAAGGGGCAATCGTCGGGTATCAATGGGCCCGGCGGCTGAATGGGTTCTGACGATCCGTCCTGACCCCGCAGTAGGGTAGGGCACTATGACCACAGACAAATCGGCAATTCGAAACGCGGCGACGGTGATCGTGCTGCGGGACCGGCTGACCCAACCGGCGATCCTGATGGGGCAGCGCGGTGCAAAAGCCGCGTTCATGCCGAACAAGTTCGTGTTTCCCGGAGGGGCCGTCGATTCAGAGGACGCTGCGGTGCCGTTGGCGACCCCCTTGCCGGACCTGTGTCACGACCGGCTTTCCGAAGACGCGCCTGCGGGCCTTCAGCCTGCGTTGGCAGCCGCTGCCATTCGTGAGCTTTGGGAAGAAACAGGTCTGATACTGGGGCAACCCGGCGCTTGGACCGGGAACGTCCCAGCAGATTGGCAGAGTTTCGCTGCCACCGGACATGTGCCCGCTGCAGATCCGTTGCAGTTTGTTTTTCGGGCTTTGACCCCGCCGGGCCGTCCACGTCGCTTCGACGCGCGCTTTTTTCTGGTCGATTCCGGGGCGATCCAGGGCGATCTGGACGACTTCACCCACGCATCCGACGAGCTGTCGCATTTGCAATGGATCCCGCTGGCCGACGCGCGTCGCTTTGATCTGCCGTTCATCACGGAAGTCGTGCTTGCCGAGATTGCAGGGCGTGTGACCGAAACGGCCCCACCCGACAGCGTCCCCTACTTCCGCAACAACGACGAAGCCAGCCTGTTTCTGCGACTGCGCGGTCGTCCGCAGGACTCTGACTAAGTCTATGCTTTGGTGATGGCGGCACGCAGGTGGCGCAAATGGGTGGGCAGGTGCCGTGCGGTCAGATCAGCTTCGCGCACCAAGGTGTCAAAGTGCATTGTGAAGGTCTCAACACGGTCCCGGTCGCGAAAAGCCATGTAGTGTGACCCCGCATAAAACACACACAGCAGCGGCCCGAACACGGTAATCGGCGCGGAATACAGTCGCAGCGCGTCGTAGAGGTAAATCCGCAGACGCGGGTAAAGCGCTTCGGTCAGTTCCAGAAAGCGATCGATCTGATCCAGCCGGGTCCGCAGAGGCAAGCCCTGGTAGTAGCCCATGCCATGGGCGAAGCTATGCATCTCGAAGATCGGAAGGGCGATCTCGTAATCCGATCTTGCGCCTCGCATCCATTCGAGCCGGTCTTCTGAGGCACCGATGGCCTGATCCGCGGTCCGTCCCAAATGCGGCGCGTATTCCCATTCCAGAAACGCGCGCGTTTTCAGCATGTCAGGCAGGGCGGCGGGAACATGCCGGATCTTGTATCCTTCCGCCTCACGGTGCCAATCGAAAATCCGTTCATCGACCAGCGCCCGCGGCGCTTCGGTCAGGCTGAGGCTGTTGGACATCAGGTCCGCGGCACTTTCGGGGCGGTCGGAAAGACTGAGCAGCCAGTCCGCAGAAACACCCAGTCCAGCCGCGCAGGCACCGACCACATGCGCGTTTGGCAGGCGCGCGCCGTCATCGGTCAGAAGTTGTGAAATTGTGGATCGATCGACCCCGATCTGACGGGCCAGCGCACTTTGGCTTGTCTCGCTTTCATGCATGGCACGCGCAAGTCGTTGGCGGAACTGGAGGGCGCGCAGTCGCTTGTCGATAATTTGTTGCATCTGGTGATAAATATCACAGCTGCAGAGTTTTGTTTACTCAAATCGGAATGGTCACAGTTTCGTGACTATGGTTCTGTCGCTTGGGGACACACCAATCGGAGCAAACATGACACCCGAAACACGCGCGCGGACCAGGGTCAGGCCTCTTGCCGTTGAATGGTCGACCTTGGGACTGATCGTGGCGTGTTATGCGGCCTTTGGCCTGTGTCTCTTCGGACTTGCGGCCTGGGTCCCAATTCTCAGCATACCTGTGATGGCGTGCATAATCGCTATGCATGCTTCGCTTACGCATGAGGTGCTGCACGGGCACCCGTTCCAGATTAAGGCGTTGAATGAGCTGATGGTGCTGCCGGCGCTGAATCTGACGATTCCCTATCACCGGTTTCGGGACTTGCATTTGGAACATCACCGCGACTCGAACCTGACCGATCCCTATGACGATCCGGAAACCAACTTTCTGGATCCCGCGGTTTGGTCTCGGATGCCGAAATGGAAACGAAAGCTTTTCGCCGCCAACAACACGCTTCTCGGGCGCATCACGCTCGGCCCTGCCATAGGCACCGCCTTGTTTCTTCAGGATGAGGTACGCGCATTGCGCCGCGGCGACAGGTCTGTGTGTATTGCGTGGGCGATCCACGCGGTCTGTGTGGCCGGCATTCTGGCACTTGTTGTGGTGTCTCCGATGCCGGTCTGGGCCTATTTGGTGTCCGCTTACGCCGGCATGTCGATCTTAAAAATCCGGACCTTTCTGGAACACCGCGCGCACGAAAAATCGCGCGGACGAACGGTGATCATCGAAGATCGCGGGTTTCTGGCGTTTATGTTCCTGAACAACAACTTGCATGTGGTCCATCACATGCATCCACAGGCCGCCTGGTACGAATTGCCCGAGATCTACGCGGCCTCAAAAGCGCGCTACGCTGACATGAACGATGGTTACATCTATCGGTCTTATGGCGAAGTGTTTCGCCGGTACTTCGTGAAAGCGAAGGATTCTGTACCGCATCCCCTCTGGCCTCAGGGTTGAAATCCCTCCATAGGGGGGTATGAGCCTGTGGATTCCAGTCACCGTCGCGGCGGCCATCTTTCAGACGCTGCGGTTTATGCTGCAGAAGTCTCTCAGCACCGTTAAACTGTCCGCCGCCGGCGCAACTTTTGCGCGCTTTGCCTATTCCGCGCCGCTGATCGTGACGCTTTTGGTGGTGTATCTCTGGGCCTCAGGACGCACTCTCCCCCCACTTTCGAGCACCTTCTGGACGTTCGCTGCGATCGGGGGATTGTCGCAGATCCTGGCGACGCTTTGCGTTGTGCTTTTGTTCAAGCAACGCAACTTTGCTGTCGGCATCACTTTCAAAAAGACAGAGGTCATTCAAACGGCGCTGGTCGGATTGATCGTGCTCGGAGAAGGGATCAGTTGGGGTGGGTTCGTCGCGATCCTGATTGGCTTGCTCGCGGTGTTGTTGCTGTCAAAGACTCCGGGCGGGGACGGGGTCTGGTGGCGGCACCTGACCAATCGCGCTTCGCTTCTGGGGCTTGGGTCCGGCGTCCTTTTTGCATTCTCCGCCGTCAGTTATCGGGGCGCGTCGCTGCAACTGGGGGATCTGGAACCCGTGTTTCGCGCCGGGATCACGCTGGCAGCGGTCACGTCGCTGCAGTTCATCGGCATGGCGGTGTGGTTGGCATGGCGTGATCGTGCCGAACTGCGTGCAGTCTGGGCGACGCGCAACACCGCGGTGTTTGTCGGGTTGACCAGCATGGGCGGGTCATTTTGCTGGTTTCTGGCGTTCACCTTGCAAAACGCAGCTTATGTGAAAGCGCTGGGGCAGGTGGAGCTCATCTTTTCGATGCTCGCATCTTTGCTGTTCTTCCGCGAGAAAATTACGCTGCGCGAGTTGCTTGGGATTGGACTGCTCGGATTGTCCATCCTGACGCTTGTCCTGACGCTTTGAAGCGCAGAGCAAGAGCGTTGAGCCGTCAGTCCGTGCGCGACGCCTTCTCCGCAAGGCCGCTCTGACTGGATCGGCGCTCCAGTTCTGCTTCCACATCTGCAAGGCTCACATCGCGCGCGGCCAGCATCACCAGCAAATGAAAGAGAACATCAGCGGCTTCCGACGTCAGGCGCGCGCGGTCTCCTTTGATCGCCTCAATGATTGCTTCGATGGCTTCCTCGCCAAACTTCTCGGCACATTTCTCTGGCCCTTTGGAAAGAAGTTTCGCGGTCCAGCTGGCATCCGGATCCGCGGATTTGCGGTCAGCGATGGTGGCTGCGAGCGTTTGGAGCGGGGTCATTGAAAGCACCCTTTGGGTTGCACGTTTCGAGGAGGGTGATGCTTGCGCGTGGCTGTGCACTCGTCGGAGTTGCACCGATGCGAGACACAAGAACTCAAGACAACCTCATTGGGATACCGGCCGCAGCCATGTGGGCCTTCGCCTCGGCGATGGAATAGTCGCCAAAGTGAAAGATCGAGGCGGCAAGCACGGCGCTGGCCCCGCCTTTCGTGACCCCTTCGACCAGGTGATCGAGCGTGCCGACTCCCCCCGAGGCGATCACAGGGACTTCGACGGCGTCAGAAATGGCGCGTGTCAGGGGCAGGTTGAACCCGGCGCGGGTGCCGTCGCGGTCCATCGAGGTCAAAAGGATTTCGCCTGCGCCCTTAGAAACCACCGTCTTCGCAAACTCGACCGCGTCAATACCGGTTGGGCGCCGGCCGCCGTGCGTGAAAATCTCCCATTTCCCCGAAGAAACGGTCTTGGCATCAATGGCGACAACGATGCACTGGCTGCCGAACTGGTCCGCGGCTTCTGCAACAACATCCGGGTTCGCAACGGCTGCCGAGTTGAAGCTCACCTTGTCGGCGCCCGCCAACAGAAGATCGCGCACATCGCCACGGCTGCGCACGCCGCCCCCTACGGTCAGGGGAATGTAACAGGCCTCCGCGGTGCGCGTGACAACATCGAACATCGTGCCCCGGTTCTCATGGGTGGCGTGAATGTCGAGAAAACACAACTCGTCGGCCCCGGCAGCGTCATAGGCGCGTGCGGCATCGACCGGGTCACCGGCGTCGCGCAGATCCACAAAGTTCACCCCTTTGACGACCCGTCCGTCAGCCACATCCAGGCAGGGGATGATGCGTGTTTTCAGCATGGCAGTCCTTTCCCGCGCCTCTCCTAACGGCAAAGCCCCGCCGATGCCAGATATGTGATTCCGCGAGGGGTGCGAGGGAACCATTCAGACAGTAGAGAAGATGGAGACCCCATAAGCAGGAGCGATTGAAATGAAATCTCTTTACCTCTCCGGGTTTTTGGCCCTTTGCACCGCTTTTCCCGCCCTGGCAGGTCCTGATGACATCATTCGGGTCAAAACAGAAAAATCTGTTCCGGACGCGATTGACGCACTTGAAGCAGCTGTGAACAACGCCGGCGCGACCGTCTTTGTGCGCGTCGATCACGCAGCTGGTGCGGCGTCGATCGATATGGATCTGAACGACGCACAACTGCTTGTGTTTGGCAATCCGGCGCTTGGGACCCCAGCCATGCAGATGGACCCGCTTGCAGGGCTCTTCCTGCCGCTCAAGGTTCTGGCCTTCTCTGACACAGATGGGCAGACGTGGCTTGTCTATGAAGATCCGAAGGAGACCCTTGACGATCTCGACATCCCGGAGAACGCCGAAGTTATTGCGAAGATGCGTGGCGCGATGAAGAAGCTGACGGGCGCTGCTGCCAACTAGGCAGAGGCGCTGGCGACCCGGGCCAGAGCATTGCGCGCGATCAGGATGTGAAAGGGCAGGATCAGCGCCAGATAGGCGCGTCCGCCCAGATTGTGCGGATGGACCCAAGTCGCCAAATGAATCCGACCGTTCTGCGCCAGCACCGAGACCCGGAAATCGAGATGGCGGTCATTGAACCCGGCCAGTATCTCTCGGTCTCCTGAGTGTTCAACGGGAAATGGTCCCAGTTGATCATCGCTTGCCGGACCGGTGGCGCGCAGGCCAAAGGGCGCGACAAGACATCCCCGTATCGCAATCAAGATCTTGGTCCATTGCGGAAAGGCCGTGATGATCTCGGCAGCCTTTCGCGGTGGCAGATCGGATTGCACCGCATAACAATCTAGAAAGTCGCCGGTCCGGACCCGCTGATGAAGCGCCGAAGTCGCGGGCAGGGTGGTTGAAGAAACGTGGCTCACATTCCTATGCCCTGAGGACTGCCAGGGCCTCCTTCAGTTCGATCGCCCCATCATAGAGCGCGCGGCCGGAAATCGCACCGTTCAGAGGTGCGCCACAATCGCGCAGGGCAATCAGGTCGGCGATCGAGGACACGCCGCCCGAGGCGATCACCGGAATCGAGACTGCTTTGGCAAGGTCTGCAGTCGCGCTGACATTTGGTCCTTTCATGGCGCCGTCGCGATTGATGTCGGTATAGATGACGGCCGCAACACCGGCATCTTCGAACCGGCGCGCAAGATCGGTGACGTTGACATCGGTCTCCTCAGCCCAGCCTTTGGTGGCCACCATGCCGTTGCGCGCGTCGATGCCCACCGCAACCTGGCCCGGGAACGCGCGCGCCGCCGTGCGGACAAGGTCAGGATCTTCCACGGCAACAGTGCCAAGGATGACGCGCGCCAACCCCTTGTCCAGCCAGCGCTCGATCGTTGACATGTCCCGAATTCCGCCGCCCAGTTGTGCGGGCACGTCGCAACTTTGCAGGATCGCTTCGACCGGCGCGGCGTTGACAGGTTCGCCCGCAAAGGCCCCGTTCAGGTCGACCAGATGCAGCCATTCGCAGCCTGCCTGAACAAATGCCTTTGCCTGCGCTGCCGGATCATCGTTAAAAACAGTGGCTTGATCCATCTCGCCGCGCAAGAGCCGCACGGCCTGTCCGTCTTTGAGGTCGATGGCGGGATAAAGGATCATGGCGGCGCCTTTCGGTGTTGATGCGCGGGTTTATGCACGGGTTACCGCCGATTGCAACGCGACGCCAAGTCAGGCTTGCCTGTCGCGGGCAAGCTGCGACAGAGTGCCGGAAAAACGGGAGTAAATGAGATGAAAAAAACCATCCTGACAGCGCTGAGCGCACTTGCGCTCGCGGCACCCGCCCTGGCTGATCCGGTGCTTGGCACCTGGCAGACGCAGCCTGACGACGGCTCCTACGCGCATATCGAAATGGCCAAATGCGGACCCAACATCTGCGGTGTCATCGCAAAGACCTTCAATGACGAGGGTGAGTACAGCTCGCCAAACATCGGCAAGACGTTGGTGATCGATATGGCGCCCAATGGCGATGGGAGCTATGCGGGGAAGGTCTGGCGCCCGTCGAACGACAAAATCTACATTGGCAAGATGGATCTGAACGGGAACGCACTGGCGCTGCGCGGCTGCGTCGCGGGCGGTCTGATCTGTTCGAAACAAACCTGGCAGCGCGTCAACTGAAGCGCGCGGCACATGCTGCCAAAGGTCAGGGCGTCCAGTTCAGGAAGTTTGCGATAAGGCGCAGGCCGGTGGACTGGCTCTTTTCCGGGTGAAACTGTGTGCCCAGCATCGTATCGCGCCCGATGATGGCGGTGACGTCGTCGCCATATTCGACATGGGCCAGCCGCTCGGCAGGTGTTGTGACCTGATAGTGATAAGAGTGGACGAAATAGGCGTGATCGCCTGTGGAGATGCCCTCCAGCACCGGGTGGGGATGATCGATTACCAGATCGTTCCAGCCCATATGCGGCACTTTCAGAGCCTGATCTTGTGGCTCGATCCGCACAACGTCTCCGGCCACCCAGTTCAACCCGGCGACGGGCTGGTATTCATGTCCGGTCGTGGCCATCAGCTGCATGCCCACACAAATCCCCAGGAACGGGTGCCCCTTCACCTCGACGGCCTCGAGCAGCGCGTCATACAGCCCAGTGTGTCCGCGCAGCTCAGCGGCGCACGCTGGGAAAGCACCGTCCCCTGGCAGAACCACCCGGTCGGCGCGGGACACCACATCGGCATCTGAGGTCACGACGACGTCGCCAGCGCCAGTTTCGGCGGCCATGCGCTGAAACGCCTTTTCGGCCGAGTGGAGATTGCCGCTTTCATAGTCGATAATGGCGGTCAGCATATGGGTCTGCCATCTGATTGAAGGTAAGCCGGTGATAGGCAGTTGCGCCCGTCTTGCCAAGGCTGCGCCCTCTGCAAAACAGGCATCGCAACGCGCCTAGAGCGCACCTTTGGTGGACGGGACGGCGTCTGCCTTGCGCGGGTCGGTTTCGACCGCATCGCGAAGGGCCCGTGCCACCGCTTTGAACGCCGCTTCGGCGATATGGTGGCTGTTGATGCCGTGCAGTCTGTCGACATGCAGCGTGATCCCACCATGGGTGCTGAAGGCCTGAAAAAACTCGCGCACGAGTTCGGTGTCAAATGTCCCAATTTTTGCAGTGGGCATGTCCAGGTTCCACACCAGATAGGGGCGGCCGGACAGATCGAGCGCGCAGCGGACCTGCGCATCGTCCATGGGAAGGTGACATGCGCCATAGCGCCGGATCCCACGCTTGTCGCCCAAGGCTTCGCTCAGCGCCTGGCCCAAAGCGATCCCGGTGTCTTCGACCGTGTGGTGGTCGTCGATATGTAGATCACCCGATGCCCGAATGGTCATGTCGATCAGAGAGTGTCTGGCCAGCTGATCCAGCATGTGATCGAAAAACCCGACGCCGGTCTGGTTGTCATACTGTCCGGTTCCGTCCAGATCGACGGTCACCGAAATGTCGGTCTCGGCGGTTTTTCGGGTCACAACAGCGGTGCGCATGGTGCCTCTCCTTGGTGTCGGGGCGCTTATACGGGCAGGGCGCGGCGGTTCCAAGGCGGTCGACACCCAAGGGCGATGCGCTGTTGCGTCACGGTCAGGGATTGCGCCCACGGTGCCGCCATGCCAGCCTGCGCACGACCCGGCAAGGAGTTGTCATGAGCACCTGCGTCTTCATTCAGATTCGCTGCAAACCCGGCACCACCTATCAGGTGGCCGAACAGATTGCCCTGCGCGAGATCCACTCAGAGCTATACTCCACCAGCGGCGAATACGATCTGCTGATGAAGCTCTATATCCCGCAGGATGACGATGTCGGCAAATTCATCAATGACCAGCTGCTCACGATCCCCGATATCGAACGATCCCTGACCACGATGACGTTTAAGGTGTTTTAGCCTGTCGGCGCATGGGACTGGGCAGTGCAGTTCTGGTCGCGTTGCGAATCCTGCACGGTCAATGGAGTTACACACCCCTTCTACGACCAAATTCAAACACTCCTGCCAGGTGGCCGAAATTCACTTGGTTTTGAGAGATTGTTTGGAGCGGGCGATGAGATTCGAACTCACGACCCCAACCTTGGCAAGGTTGTGCTCTACCCCTGAGCTACGCCCGCGTCCTTGGGTGAGGCGTCAGATACAAACAACCCGCGCCGCCTGCAAGGGAAAAAGCGCAGGCATCACATAATTTCGGGGTGATGCGACGGAACCTCTGCGGCGCGACGTGTAAGTCTCAAGGGCGACCACGAAAAGGACGCGCAAGGAGGGAGAGAACGATGAGCCCATGCGAACGGACACGGTTACTTGTGCTGGTCGGCGCAATTGCTCTGGGGATGTTCGCCGAGCGGAGCGCAGCTCAACCAGACTGCAGCGCCCCGCCATCGTCAGCGGGTGTTTTTGTCTGCGAGTGAGCGGCGCTCAGCCTTCCAGTTCGACCAGCAAATCCTTGGCATCGATCTGGCCACCCGGCTGCACATGCACCGCCTTGACCGTCGCATCCCGGTCCGCGTGAATGCCGGTTTCCATCTTCATCGCCTCGATAGTCAGCAAGAGGTCGCCCTCTTTGACGGGGGCACCAACCTGAGCGGCCACTGTTGCCACCACGCCGGGCATGGGGGCGCCGATGTGATCCGGATTGCCATCCTCGGCCTTGGGGCGCTGAACAGTGGCGCTCTTGACCAGACGGTTGGGCACGCGGATGACGCGTGGCTGTCCGTTGAGCTCGAAAAACACCCGGACCTCGCCGTTCTCGTCGGTGTCGCCAATGGCCTGGCACCGGATTTCGAGCGTTTTGCCGGGGTCGATCTCGGCGCTGATCTCTTCCCCGGGTTCCATCCCGTAAAAGAAGGTCCGGGTCGGCAGGGTGCGCACTGGCCCATAGATCCGGTGGCGCCCCATGTAATCGAGGAACACCTTCGGATACATCAGGTAGCCGTTGAGGTCTTCGTTGTCGATCTCCTTGCCTTCCAACTCTGCGCTCACCTGTGCGCGCACTTCGTCCAGATCGACCGGATCAAGGTGCTGGCCGGGTCGGTCGGTGTTCGGAACCTCGTCCTTGAGCACTTTGGCCACGATCTCGGGCGGAAATCCACCGGGCGGCTGGCCGAGATTTCCGCGCATCATGTCGACCACGCTGTCGGGAAAGGCGACATCCGTCTCGGCGTCCTCGACATCGGCGCGCGTCAGGCCCTGGCTGACCATCATCAGCGCCATGTCACCGACCACTTTTGAGCTTGGCGTGACTTTTACGATGTCCCCGAACATCTGATTAACGTCTGCATACATCTGCGCCACTTCATGCCAGCGGTCTTCCAGTCCGAGAGAGCGAGCCTGCGCCTTGAGGTTCGTAAACTGGCCACCGGGCATTTCATGCAGATAGACCTCGGAGGAGGGGGCCTGCATCCCGGATTCGAAGGCGGCATAGTGCCCCCGCACTGTCTCCCAGTAATCAGAGATTTCGCGGATGGCGCCAATATCCAGCCCGGTGTCACGATCGGTGTTCTTCAGCGATTCCACGACGGTGCCCAGAGTGGCCTGAGAGGTGTTGCCCGACAGCGCGTCCATGGCGCAGTCCACCGCGTCGACACCCGCTTCGGACGCAGCGAGGATCGTGGCACAGGCCACGCCTGCGGTGTCGTGCGTGTGGAAATGGATCGGCAGACCGACCTCTTCCTTGAGCGCCTTGATCAGGCGACGCGCGCCCGCGGGCTTCAGAAGGCCCGCCATGTCTTTCAGGCCAAGGATATGCGCCCCCGCATCCCGCAGGTCCTGACCCATCTGGACGTAGTATTTCAGGTCATACTTCGCACGGTCCGGGTCCATCAGATCGCCCGTGTAACAGATCGTGCCCTCGCAGACCTTGCCGCTTTCAACCACGGCATCCATGGCCACACGCATGTTTTCGACCCAGTTCAGGCTGTCGAAGACGCGAAAGACGTCCACGCCGGTTTCGGCTGCCTGCCGGACAAACTCCTGCACCACGTTGTCGGGATAGTTTGTGTACCCGACCCCGTTCGACGCGCGCAGCAGCATTTGCGTCATCAGGTTGGGCATCCGCTCGCGCAGGTCGCGCAGACGTTGCCACGGGCATTCCTGCAAGAAGCGGTAGGCCACATCAAAGGTTGCGCCGCCCCAGCATTCGATGCTGAACAATTGCGGGAGGTTCGCGGCATAGGCGGGGGCCACCTTGATCATATCGAGCGAGCGCATCCGCGTGGCCAACAAGGACTGGTGCCCGTCGCGCATCGTTGTGTCGGTGATCAGCAGCTGGCGTTGCGCCTTCATCCAGTCCGCAACCGCTTGAGGTCCTTTTTGCTCCAGCAGGTTCCTTGTGCCCATCAGAGGTTCAGCTTTGCGGGCAGGTGGTTTCGGGTCCTTGATATCTGCGGGAGGTCTCGGGCGGTCTTTGACTTCGGGATGCCCGTTCACCGTGATGTCGGCAATGTAAGTCAGGACCTTGGTGCCGCGGTCGCGGCGGCGGCTGAACTGGAAAAGCTCCGGCGTCTCGTCGATGAATTTGGTGTGGTAGGTGTTGTCGAGAAACGTTGGATGCTTCAGCAGGTTTTCCACAAAGGCAATGTTCGTTGACACCCCGCGGATGCGGAACTCCCGCAGCGCGCGGTCCATGCGCGCGATGGCCATCTCCGGCGTGGGGGCCTTTGCGGTCACCTTGGTCAGAAGGGAATCGTAGAACCGTGTGATAACCCCGCCTGCATAGGCGGTCCCGCCATCGAGACGTATCCCCATGCCGGTCGCTTCGCGGTAGGCCGTGATGCGTCCGTAGTCCGGGATGAAGTTGTTCTGAGGATCTTCTGTGGTGATGCGGGTCTGGAGCGCGTGCCCGGTCAGCTTGACATCATCCTGTGTCGGCTTGCCGGTGGCTTCGGCGATGGTTTTTCCCTCGGCGATCAGAATCTGCGCCTGCACGATATCGATGCCAGTCACCTCTTCGGTGACCGTATGTTCCACCTGCACGCGCGGATTGACTTCGATGAAGTAGAACTTGCCATCGGACATATCCATCAGGAACTCGACGGTGCCTGCGCATTCGTAGTTTACATGTTTGCAGATCCGATACCCCAGATCGCAGATTTCGGCGCGCTGGGCGTCGGTCAGATAGGGGGCAGGCGCGCGTTCAACGACTTTCTGGTTGCGGCGCTGAACGGAACAATCCCGTTCAAAGAGGTGATACATCCCGCCATGCTTGTCGCCGAGGATCTGCACCTCGACGTGGCGTGCTTTCAGGATCATCTTTTCCAGATAACCTTCGCCATTGCCAAAGGCGGCTTCGGCCTCGCGCCGGCCTTCGAGAACCTTGTCCTCCAACTCGTCAGGACCCGCGATCGGGCGCATTCCGCGACCGCCGCCGCCCCAACTGGCTTTGAGCATAAGCGGATAACCGATTTCTTCCGCCTCGGTGGCGATCTTGCCCTTGTCATCCCCAAGCACTTCGGTTGCGGGAATGACCGGAACACCGGCATCAATGGCCACGCGCCGTGCACTGGCCTTGTCACCGAGCGCGCGCATGGTTTCGGCTCGCGGACCGATGAAGACGATGCCATTGGCATCGCAGGCATCCACAAAATCCGGGTTCTCGGACAAAAGCCCGTAGCCGGGGTGGATCGCATCCGCGCCACTTTCCTTGGCCACCCGGATCATCTCGTCGATGCTCAGATAGGCCGCAACCGGCCCCAGACCCTCGCCAATCCGATAGGCTTCGTCCGCCTTGAACCGGTGCAGGCCCAGTTTGTCCTCTTCGGCATAGACTGCAACAGTGCGCTTTCCCATCTCGTTGGCGGCGCGGAGAATGCGGATCGCAATCTCGCCCCGGTTGGCGATCAGGATTTTGCGGAATTCGGTCATTGGGCAGCCTCGTGTGGCGGTTGGTGACGCGGTGGTATGACGTTTCTGTAAAAGCGTAAACTCGTAGAATTGGGTATCGCGCATTTGATTGCGCTATCAGGACGGCAAGTATGCCAATGTCCCGCGTTGAACCGGCTCAGAGCGGGTCCATCCGGCGCAGTGGCGGCAGGCTTTTCAGCGTTTCGGCGCCCATCTGGCCCATGTTGGCCTCGATATCCTTGCGAAGGATGTCGATCAGGTGGTCGGGCCCATCAGGTCCCAGCGCGGCCAGAGCAAAATGGAACGCACGGCCCAACATGACCATATCCGCGCCCGATGCGATCGCACGCAAAATGTCCAGACCGCCTTCGATCCCACTGTCGAAGATCAGCGGCAGCGAAGTCGCCTGACGGACCTCGGGCAATACCTCAATCGCACCCGGCGCGCCATCGAACTGACGTCCGGCGTGATTGGATATCCAGAGCGCATCGACGCCTGCAGAATCCAGAGCATCTGCGTCTTCGGCGCGCAGCACACCTTTAAGGATGAACGGTCCGTCCCAGTTGTCGCGCAGCCATTTGACGTAGTCCATGTCTGGCGAGGTTCGCAGCAGATACCCGATATGAGAGGTGGGCGGCAGGTTCTTCTGCTCGGCGACGTATTTGTGAAGCGTACGCATTTTTGGCACGCCACCCGCGCGCGACATGGCCAGCGCCCAAGCGGGGCGGCGGGCAATCTGCATCATCAAGCGCGGGGTCAGGCTTGGGGGCTGGGTCAATCCGGACCGGGTCTGCCGCTCCCGGCGCGATGCGGCTGGCAAATCAACCGTCAGCACAAGTGTGGAAAAACCCGCTGTACGGGCCCGGTCCACGACATCTTTGCGTATCTCGGGGTCTTTCGGTGGGTAAAGCTGGAACCACGCATGCGGTCCCAGCGCGTCTGCCACATCCTCCGGAGCTGCGCTGGCAACGGTAGAGAGCGTGAACGGAATTCCGGCCTGGCGCGCGGCGGTGGCCAGAAGCTTTTCCGCATCCGGCCAGATCAATCCGGACATGCCCACAGGTGCCATACCGAATGGCAACGGGTACCGGTGTCCCAGCAATTCTGTGCTCAAGTCGGTGGTCTGAGCGCCGTGCAAAATGGAAGGCAGAAACCCCAGGCGATCAAGGCTGGAGCGGTTGCGCGCCTTGGTGGCTTCCACCCCGGTTCCGCTATCGAGATACTCCCAGACAAATTTCGGGAGCCGTTTCTCCGCGCGCCATTTCAGGTCCATGACGCCGGGATAGATGCTGTGCAAATCCATTTTTGCATTTGCCGCGAGAGGGACAGCGTTGTCCAGCGGTTGCCGAGTCCGATCAGGATGGCGGTCGGATGGTGTGCGGCGGAAGGGGCGGAAAATCACTGCACATTCCCGCACTATTCTAGTAAGAACATAATGTGAACCTGTCTTTCACATTTGAGAGTTTCCCGGTAGGTTGCCCAAATGAGCAGTTATGACGATATCGACGCGTTTGAACGCGCCTCGTTGTCCGCCCGCGCAATGGCGGCGCGGCCGACGCCCTATCTGGATGGTCTCAATCCCGCGCAGCGCGAAGCTGTCGAGACGCTCGACGGTCCGGTTCTAATGTTGGCAGGGGCAGGCACGGGCAAGACCAAGGCCCTGACCACCCGTGTTGTGCATCTTTTGAACACAGGTGCAGCGCAACCCAACGAGATACTGGCTGTTACCTTCACCAACAAAGCGGCACGTGAAATGCGCCAGCGCGTTGGTGCGCTGATGGGGCAGGCGGTCGAGGGCATGCCGTGGCTGGGCACGTTTCACTCGATCTGTGTGAAGCTGCTGCGACGTCACGCTGAGCTGGTTGGCCTGAAATCCAACTTCACCATTCTGGACACCGACGACCAGTTGCGCCTGCTCAAACAACTGGTCACAGCGGCCGAAATCGACGACAAACGCTGGCCCGCGCGTCAGCTGGCGGCAATCATCGACGGCTGGAAGAACCGCGCATTCACCCCTGAAACGGTTCCGGCGGCAGATGCGGGATCCTACAATCACAAAGGTGTGGAGCTCTACAATCAATACCAGACCCGCCTGCGTGAGCTGAACGCCGTCGATTTCGGCGACCTGCTCCTTCATATGGTCACAATTTTTCAGACCCACGGCGATGTGCTGGCACAATATCAGAGATGGTTCCGTTACATCCTGGTCGATGAGTATCAGGACACCAATGTGGCCCAGTATCTATGGCTGCGGCTCCTGGCGGCGGATCATCGCAATATCTGCTGTGTCGGAGATGACGATCAGTCGATCTATGGCTGGCGTGGTGCCGAGGTTGGCAACATCTTGCGGTTTGAAAAGGACTTTCCCGGCGCGCATGTCGTGCGGCTGGAACAGAACTACCGGTCGACGCCGCACATCCTGGCGGCGGCGTCCGGCGTGATTTCCGGGAACGAAGGCCGTCTTGGAAAGACCCTGTGGACGGATAAGAACGATGGCGAAAAGGTTCATCTGATCGGCCATTGGGACGGCGAGGAAGAGGCGCGCTGGATCGGGGACGAGATCGAAGCCATGCAGGGTGGAGCCCGTGGCATGAGGCCGTTCGGTCTTGAAGATATCGCAATTCTGGTCCGCGCGTCGCATCAGATGCGGGCCTTTGAGGATCGGTTCCTGACCATTGGCTTGCCGTATCGCGTGATCGGGGGGCCGCGCTTTTACGAGCGGATGGAGATCCGGGATGCGATGGCTTACTTCCGCGTCGTGACCAGCCCTGACGACGATCTGGCGTTCGAGCGGATTGTGAACACCCCGAAACGCGGATTGGGAGACAAGGCGCAACAAACCATTCAGGTAACCGCGCGCAGCAACGGTGTCAGTCTGGTCGAAGGGGCGCGCCTGGCGGTAGAGGCCGGGCTCATCAAGGGCAAGGGTGGCGCTGAACTGGGTCGCCTGATCGCGGATATCGCGCGTTGGGGGCGAATGGCCACAGCCAATGATGTGTCACATCTGGAGCTCGCCGAGATCATTCTCGACGAAAGCGGCTACACCGCGATGTGGCAGAATGACAAAACGCCCGAAGCGCCGGGGCGGCTGGAAAACCTGAAGGAATTGATCAAGGCACTCGAGGGTTTTGAGAACCTTCAGGGCTTCTTGGAGCATGTCAGTCTGATCATGGACAACGAGTCCGACGGCGACGAAGAAAAGGTCAGTATCATGACCTTGCATGCCGCCAAGGGCCTGGAGTTTCCTGCACTGTTCCTACCGGGATGGGAAGACGGGCTTTTCCCGTCTCAACGCAGCATGGACGAAAGCGGACTCAAAGGTCTCGAGGAAGAACGCCGGCTGGCCTATGTCGGCATCACACGAGCCGAGGAACTGTGCGTGATATCCTTTGCCGCCAATCGCCGGGTCTTCGGTCAGTGGCAATCATCGATGCCGTCGCGCTTCATCGATGAACTGCCGTCCGAGCATGTGGAAGTGCTGACGCCGCCCGGCCTCTATGGCGGCGGATATGGCGCGGCCGCCCCGGGCGGGGACATCGAAACCCGCGCTGCAGAGGCCAATGTCTACAATTCACCCGGCTGGAAACGGCTTCAGGCGCGAGCGGGTCAGCATGGCTTGTCTCAGCCCAAGGAAAGCCGGACTACCGTGATCGATCTGGACGCGGTCTCCAGCTTCACGGTCGGCGAGCGGGTGTTCCATCAGAAGTTTGGATATGGTGCCATCGTCGAAATCGAAGGCGACAAGCTGGAGATCGAATTCGAAAAGGCCGGGCGCAAAAAGGTTGTCTCGCGTTTTGTGTCTGCCAGCGACGACATCCCTTTCTGAACCCGAGCACTCAGAAAAAACGTGAATTTTTCCGCGCCGTTGCTTGGGCGCGACCACGAAGCTGCACGCTCGCGGGTCGTATGGACGCATTTGGATTTTGATCTGCGAAACGGCGACGCCAGGGAGGAGGAGAGGCGCCGCCGTTCGCTTGCAGCACCCGCGATCAGGGAGGAGGAGAGACCTCGGGTGCAACTGTGTCCGGCTCAGGCCGGTGTAAAAGTGCGACGACATCCGGGAGGAGGTGGATGCCGCCGCTAAAAACAGGCCCTCAGGGAGGAGGAGAGAGGACCTGATCCGTTGTTTCTGTCCGGCGCGCTCAGATTTCCTGAGCGGCTTGCCAGGCAATCCGCCCGAGCATTGACCGGTGCAACCCGAGATCGGCCAATTGACGATCTGACAGGCTGCGCAATTCTTTCAGGGTCTGATGGTATCTGGCCCGGCGCTGGATCCAGACGGACAGACTGGCCCATGCCCCGGACGTCTTCCGAGGCCGTACCCCTTGTCCAATCACCGTTGCCGCCATCTTGTTTGCCCTGACTGCTGTGTCGCGGGTTTTGCCGCGCTTTCTTGAACACAAAGATAGGGTAATGCTGCGTCTGCACAATAGATGAGTTGATCAATGCTGCTATGCGGCAAGTGCATGGATTGCATGCTCTTTTTTGAGGCACATGGCTTCCCTACGGTCACTTTAAGGGCGATCCCACACATCATTCTGTTCTGTCGCTTCGAAATTGGGCGGCTTGCGCGCGGGACAGGCACGTATGCGCTCTGCGGGTCAGTTGCAGTCGTCTGGCCGCGATTCGTGAGAACTATGCTCTTGGTTGCATCCTGGTGAATCTCGACCGTTCTTTCGATGAATGTGCTGCTGAACCGACTGCCCGAGATTCTGGATGTGGGAATTCGTGGGACAGAGCGGATGTCTTGTGGCCTCTAGCAGCGTTTTGGCCAGGATTGGCACGAATCAAGCAGCTTTATGGGGTGCGAATTGCGATCAGGTGACCACGAAGCAGGAGAACAAGGGGCGAACAAATGGAGCTGGGGCAACCCAGAATGAATTTTTCTGGGAAATCGTGGGATCATTTGGAAGAGATGTGCGAAAACAATATATAGTTAACGTGGCGGCAAAATTTGGCATATATGGCGTATGATCGATCCGCAGCCACCTGCGCTTGGGCATGTTTTGCCAAGCTATCGTCATTACTAATGTAACACTCCCGTCAAAAACAGTTGATTTCCATGAATTCCCATGGCATCCCTTTGTCATCGGATGAGGACGGAGCAGCAGGGGCACCAAACGACCCCAAAGCACAAAACAAGTAGCAGGTTTCATACAGGCACTTCGCTTTCACCGAACACAGAGATCCGGCGCGCGAGCGAGCAGACATCCCCCCAGGTGGCGCGCGCAGCTGGACACCCCGCTAGGCGGGACGAGGGCGGCGGGTTGATCAGTGGCAGCAGATCAACCCGTCGTTTTCTCTTTCTGGGGACCGACAGGCGCGGGGGCGCGAAAAAAGGGACGGGCAATTGGGCCGCAGGTTCAGAGGCGAAAGCCACCACAAGGTGGATGCAAAGGGCAGGGTATCGATCCCGGCCTCGTTTCGTCGTGTTCTTGAGGCGGCCGACCCAAACTGGAAATCCGGCGAAAGCCCCGAACTGGTCATCGTTTACGGCGATCACCGGCGCAAGTTTCTGGAATGCTACACGATGGAGGCGATCGACGAGGTCGATGCCAAGATCGATGCCTTGCCGCGCGGATCGGTGCAGCGCAAAGCCTTGCAGCGCATGTTTCATGGTCAGAGCTTTCCCACGACGGTCGACGAGACCGGCCGGCTGGTCCTTCCCACCAAGCTGCGCACCAAGATCGGACTGGAGGGCGAGGCGTTCTTCATCGCGGCCGGCGACACCTTTCAGATCTGGAAGCCCGAGACATACGAAACAGACGAGCTTGCCAAGACCGAAGAGTGGCTGGACGAACTGCCCGCAGACTTCGATCCGCTCGAGTTTCTGGATGGCGCGGGGGGCGCATGAAGGCATGGCCGCTGCCGCCCGCCCTGATGCCGAGACTTCCCATATTCCTGTTTTATTGCAGCCGCTTCTGGCCGCTGTCGCGCCGGTTCAGGGGACCTGGCTGGACGGCACGTTCGGGGCCGGAGGCTATACACGCGGCCTGCTTGAGGCCGGTGCCGCGCGAGTCATCGCGGTGGATCGCGATCCTTTGGCCTTTGAAATGGCGGAGCACTGGGCGCAGGCCTATGGAGATCGCCTGGTCATGCGGTCGGGCGTGTTCTCGAAGCTGGATTCCTACGCACAGGATCTGGACGGTGTGGTTCTGGATCTGGGCGTCTCTTCCATGCAGCTTGACCTGCCGGAACGCGGGTTCTCTTTCATGAAAGACGGGCCGCTGGATATGCGAATGTCCCAGTCTGGCCCAAGCGCGGCGGATTTGGTCAACACGCTGGACGAGGCCGAGTTGGCGGGTGTGCTTTTTATCTATGGCGAAGAACGGGCCAGTCGCCGCATCGCGCGGGCTATTTGCCGTGCACGCACAACTGCACCGTTCACCAGTACGCTTGCGCTGGCGGAGGTTATCGAAGGGTGCCTGCCACGCGCAAAGCCCGGTCAGTCGCATCCGGCAACACGGAGTTTTCAGGCGCTCCGTATCGCGGTGAATGCCGAATATGAAGAGTTGTACCAAGGGCTTATGGCCTCTGAGCGGGCTCTGCGCCCAGGGGGGCATCTTGCTGTTGTGACGTTTCATTCCATCGAGGATCGCATGGTGAAACGCTTTTTGCAGCTTCGGGGCGGGCAAAGACCCAATGCAAACCGCTATGCGCCCGAAGCAGAAGCAAAAGCCGCACAGTTTCAGATCAAGACTCGCAAAGCCGTGCTGCCGGACGCCGAAGAGCTCGCGCGAAACCCGCGCGCCCGGTCGGCGAAGCTGCGCATCGCAACCAGAACCGAAGCCGCTGCCGGCCAGGTCAGCGGGCGTGAAATCGGAATGCCGCAGTTGAAGGAGGGCCACCGATGAAGGGCCTTTTGTACGTGTTGACCGCCCTGGCGGTGTTTGGGCTGGCCTTCTGGGCATATCGTGAGAACTACGCGACGCAGCAGGCCCTGTCGCACACGCAGAACCTCCAGCGCCAGATCGGGCAGGCGCAAGTACGCCTGACGGTGTTGCGAGCGGAATGGGCCTATCTGAACCGACCGGATCGATTGCGGGATCTCGCAGAGATTAACTTTGACCGGTTGGGTTTGTTGCCCCTGCGGCCCGATCAGTTCGGGCGAGTGGATCAGGTGCCATACCCCGCGCCGGACCTGTTGCCGATTGTGAACCCCATTGACGTGATGAACCTGGAGCAATGGCCATGATCCGCACGCCGCTGCGTCCGCTGGCTCGCATCCTCCCTGCGCGCGCCAAGGGGGAGAACCCCGACACGATTGAGCGCGAGAACATCCGGCGCCGACACGAAGAAATGCGCGACCGCGCGCGCGCCCGCGCCGAGGGTCGCCTGCTGGTGCTGGGCGCGTTCTTTTTCTGCGCGTTTGCGGTTGTTGGCGCGCGGATGGGATTGCTGGCCACCTCCGAGCCCACGGAACCCCGTGCCAGTGCGCCCGGCACCGTGATCGCGACCCAGCGTGCGGACATCGTGGATCGTCAGGGTCGGATCTTGGCCACCAATTTCGAAACCCATTCTCTCTATGCCCAACCGCCTCAGCTTGTGGATCCAGAGGCCGCAGCCAAGGGCCTCGTGGAAATATTTCCCGACCTTGATGAAGAGCGTTTGATCAAGGACTTTACAGGAAAACGGAAGTTCCTCTGGATCAAACGCAAGATCAGTCCGGAGCAGAAACAAGCCGTGCATGATCTGGGCGACCCCGGTCTCCTCTTCGGTCCGCGCGAGATGCGCCTCTATCCCAATGGAAAACTCGCCGCACATGTTCTGGGCGGGGCCTCGTTTGGCAAAGAAGGGGTGAGTGCGGCCGAAGTAATCGGTGTGGCCGGTGTTGAAAAGCAGTTTGACGACTATCTGCGGCATCCGTCCAACGGTGCGCAGCCACTCGAGTTGTCGTTGGACCTGACCATTCAGGCCGCCGCTGAACGCGTGCTGGACGGCGGCATGAAACTCATGAATGCCAAGGGCGCCAGCTCGATCCTGATGGATGTGCACACAGGTGAAGTCATCTCGGTGGCATCGCTTCCGGCCTTCGATCCCAATGACCGCCCGCGCCCGCCAACCACCGGCGAGCCCAGCGACAGCCCGCTGTTCAACCGCGCGGTGCAGGGGGTCTACGAGCTTGGCTCGACCTTCAAGATCTTTACCGTCGCGCAAGCGATGGACCTGGGGCTTGTACATGCCGAGACGCCAATCGACATTCGTGGTCCTTTGCGTTGGGGCAAGTTTCGCATTCGCGATTTTCGGAACTACGGGAACGAACTGTCTGTGACCAAGGTGATTGTGAAGTCGTCCAATATCGGCACGGCGCGCATTTCTCAGATGATCGGGGCAGAGCGCCAAAAGCAGTTCCTGCGCGCTCTGGGCATGTTCGATCCCACGCCGTTCGAGATTGTGGAGGCGGACGGCGGACAGCCCTTGCTGCCCAAACAATGGTCTGAGCTGAGCACCATGACGATCTCATACGGCCACGGTTTGTCGACCAGTCCAATGCATCTGGCCGCAGGCTATGCGGCCATTGCAAATGGCGGGCATTACGTCAGCCCGACGCTTTTGAAACAGAAAGATCGGCAGCTTGGGCCGCGGGTGATGTCCGAGCGTGCAGCCGACGCCGCGCGAACCATGCTGCGCAAGGTGGTGACTGACGGAACCGCAAGTTTTGCAGAGGTTCCCGGATATGCCGTTGGGGGCAAAACCGGCACGGCGGACAAGCCCAAGGCGCGGGGTGGTTACTACGAGGACAAGGTCATTGCGACCTTTGCAACGATCTTTCCCTCGCACGATCCAAAGTATGTGCTGATCGTCACCTTGGACGAGCCTTCAATCGACGCCTTTGGCGAAGAACGGCGCACGGCGGGATGGACAGCTGTGCCTGTGGCGGCGGAAATGATCGGACGGGTTGCGCCGTTGCTTGGCCTGCGGCCGGATGTTGAATCCGGTCAACTGGCTGGTGTAACGCTCACCTCGAACTGAACCGGCGGGCAGAGGCAGATGGGCATTCCGGCAAAACGATTGAGCCAGCTGGCCCTGACTGCCCAGTCCGGACGCGATCCCGAAATCACCGGGCTTGCCGTGGACAGCCGCGAGGTGCGGGACGGGTTTCTGTTTGCGGCCTTGCCGGGCACCCGGGTGCATGGGGGCGAGTTCATTCAATACGCGCTGCGAATGGGTGCGGCGGCCATCTTGACCGATGCCGCAGGCGCTGAACTGGCTGCGACGGAGCTTGCCAGTGCGGATGTCGCTCTGGTTCTCTCGGACGATCCACGTCAGACCCTGGCGTTTTCGGCGGCTCTTTGGTTCGGCGCGCAACCGAAAACGATGGTCGCCGTGACCGGCACGAACGGGAAAACCTCGGTCGCCACGTTTGTTCGCCAGATTTGGACAGAGCTGGGTCACTGCGCGGTCAACCTCGGAACAACCGGGGTCGAGGGCGCCTGGACGGCGCCACTCAAACACACCACGCCCGAACCGATCACGTTGCACCGGACGCTTGCCGAGGCGGCTGCTGCGGGCGTGACCCATGCCGCCATGGAAGCGTCGAGCCACGGGCTCGAGCAGCGCCGGCTCGACGGCGTGCATCTCACGGCGGCGGGGTTTTCAAATTTCACGCAGGATCACCTGGATTATCACGAAAGTTTCGAGGCTTACTTTGCTGCCAAGGCGGGCCTCTTTCGCAGAGTTCTGCCCGAAGAAGGCTGGGCCGTGATCAACATAGATGATCCCAAGGGCCCTCAGATGCGAGCAATTGCAGCCGCACGGGGCCAGCACGTGCTGACTTTGGGGCAGGGGCTTGGGGATCTCAGCCTGCTGGGACAGCGCTTCGATGCGACGGGGCAGGACATCCGGTTCAGTTGGAAAGGCCAGACGTTCCAGAAGCGGCTGAACCTGATTGGCGGCTTCCAGGCGGAAAATGTTCTGCTGGCCTGTGGCCTGGTTATCGCTGCCGGAGACGCGCCCGAAGCGGTTTTCGCGACCTTGCCAAGCCTGACAACAGTGCGCGGCCGCATGCAACTGGCTGCCACGCGCAAAAACGGGGCTGCGGTCTTCGTGGACTACTCCCACACCCCCGATGCGGTGGCCAAGGCCCTTGCCGCGCTGCGTCCCCACGTGATGGGACATCTGGTGGCGATTGTTGGCGCAGGAGGGGATCGCGATCCCGGCAAACGCATCCTGATGGGGCAGGCCGCAGCGGAGAACGCTGACAAGGTCTTTGTGACAGACGACAACCCCCGTAGTGAGGACCCGTCCGCCATTCGTGCGGCTGTGATGCAGGGGGCGCCCGACGCCACCGAGGTTGGGGATCGGGCCGAGGCCATCCTGCGTGGTGTCGATGCGCTCGGTCCGGGCGATGCGCTGATCATCTGTGGCAAGGGTCACGAAACCGGGCAAATCGTGGGCGATCAGGTCTTCCCATTTGATGACGTCGAGCAGGCCAGCGTTGCTGTGGCCGCATTGGATGGAGGGATGGCATGAGCCTTTGGACCGCCGCAGAGGCCGCCGCGGCAACCGGCGGGACGAACACAGCCGATTGGATTGCAACGGGCGTTTCGATCGATACACGCACATTGCAACCGGGCGATCTCTTCGTCGCCTTGACCGCAACGCGGGATGGGCATGAGTTTGTCGCACAAGCTCTTGAGAAAGGCGCGGCAGCCGCACTGGTCAGCCGTGTTCCCGAAGGCGTCGCTCCGGATGCGCCGCTTCTGATCGTGGACGATGTGCAGACCGGTCTGGAAGCGTTGGGCCGCGCCGCGCGCGCCCGGACGCAGGCGCGGGTCGTCGCCGTCACCGGGAGTGTCGGCAAAACGTCAACCAAAGAGATGCTGGCGCAGATGCTCGCTGAACAAGGCCCGACTCATGCGAGCGTGGCCAGTTACAACAACCATTGGGGGGTGCCCCTCACCCTGGCCCGAATGCCGGCCGACACCCGGTTTGCCGTGATCGAAATCGGTATGAACCACCCGGGCGAGATTGCGCCGCTTTCCAGAATGGCGCAGCCGCATGTCGCTATGGTGACCACTGTTGGCCCGGCGCATCTGGAGGCCTTCGGGTCCATTGACGAGATCGCGCGGGAAAAGGCTTCGATCGTGGCAGGGCTACAGCCCGGCGGTGTGGCCGTTTTGAATGGCGATATCGAGACCGCGCCGATCCTGCGCGCTGAGGCCGAAGCAGCAGGCGCGCGGGTTGTGAGCTTTGGCGAAAGCCGTGACTGCCACCACCGCGTGACGCAGATCGATATCAAGGATCAAAGCACAATCGGTCAGGCGCGGGCGTGGCGCACTCCGCTGCTTTACAAGGTCATGGTCCCGGGGCGCCATTTTGCCCTGAACGGGCTGGGCGCTCTGGCAGCCGTCTGGGCGCTGGGCGCCGATCGAGGCCGGGCCGCAGTATCTCTCGGGCACTGGTCGGCGGTGTCCGGGCGTGGCGCGCGCGAGCGCATCGTTTTTGACATTGTTGATCAAACGCTTGCGATTGATTTGATCGACGACGCCTACAACGCCAACCCGGTGTCTGTCGCTGCGTCTCTGGGCGTGCTTGCGGCAGCCGAAGCCAACGACGATGTGGGCCGGCTGAGCAAAGGCCGTCGGATTGCCATTCTGGGCGACATGAAGGAACTGGGAGACACAGCAAACAGCCTTCATGCCGGTTTGGCCGATTTACCGGATATGGCCCGCATCGACCGCGTGCATTGCGTGGGCCCATTGATGAAGGCGTTGCACGACGCGCTTCCGGAACATCAGCGCGGTCTCTGGGTCGAAACCTCCGATGCGCTTCTGTCCCGTTTGCCGCGATTGCTGGATGGTGGCGATGTTGTGCTGGTCAAGGGGTCCTTGAGCATGAACATGGGACAGATCGTTGACGCGATACGCAAAATGGGCCATCCCGCGCCGAATTATGACGATTAGGAAACAACGCATATGTTGTATTGGCTGACCGCGCTGTCAGATGGCGGGGATTTTTTCAATCTCTTCCGTTACATCACCTTTCGAGCCGGTGGAGCCTTTATGACGGCGCTTCTGTTCGGGTTCCTGTTCGGCAAGCCGCTGATTAATGTGTTGCGCCGCACGCAAGGCAAGGGCCAGCCAATCCGGGACGATGGGCCCGAGGGGCATTTCGAAAAAGCCGGTACACCCACGATGGGCGGGCTGCTGATTGTCGGGGCGCTGCTGACCGCAACCCTGCTCTGGGCAAGGCTGGACAACCCGTATGTCTGGATGGTGCTGTTCGTGACGATGTCCTATGCGATCATCGGCTTTGCAGATGACTATGCCAAGGTATCGAAACAGAACACGAAGGGCGTGCCCGGGCGGTTGCGGCTGGCGCTTGGGATTCTGATCGCCGTTGTCGCGGCACTCTGGGCGGCCTACCACCACCCGACTGACCTTCAGAACCAGCTGGCTCTGCCGGTGTTCAAAGACACCCTGATCAATCTGGGTCTCTTTTACGTGCCCTTTGCGGTCATTGTGATTGTCGGCTCTGCCAATGCGGTCAACCTGACTGACGGATTGGACGGATTGGCCATAATGCCCGTGATGATCGCCGCATCGACTTTGGGCGTGATCGCTTATGCCGTGGGCCGGGTCGACTTCACCGAGTATCTGGATGTGCATTACGTGCCAGGGACCGGGGAAATCCTTGTGTTCACGGCAGCGCTCTTTGGCGGAGGGCTGGGCTTTCTGTGGTACAACGCGCCTCCGGCGGCTGTTTTTATGGGGGATACAGGTTCGCTCGCTTTGGGTGGTGCACTGGGCGCGATTGCTGTGGCGACCAAACACGAACTTGTTCTTGCTGTGGTGGGCGGCCTCTTTGTGATTGAGGCGCTCAGCGTGATTATCCAGGTGCTCTACTACAAGCGCACCGGAAAGCGCGTGTTCCTGATGGCCCCAATTCACCATCACTATGAGAAGAAAGGATGGGCGGAACCGCAGATCGTGATCCGGTTCTGGATCATCTCGCTGATCCTGGCGATGATCGGGCTTGCCACGCTGAAGGTCCGGTAATCCGGACTTGGCAATAACGTCCGGCATCTGACACTCTGCGAACAGTCTGGTGGTCGGGGGGTATGATGCTGAGATTTGGTTGGTGGCGCGATCAGCACAATCGCGACGGCGCCAAGGCCATCGTGGAAGTCCTCAAATTTGTTTTGCCTGCAGGCGGTACCGCTCTGGTCGCGGTCGCGGTTTGGTTTGGGTTCCTGAAACCGCAATCGGACGATGCCGGATCCTCGGCGCCGACCATCCAGACCGGCGACAACAGCCCGGTGAACACCGGGAGCGGAAATCAGTTTGTCCTCGGGGATAACAGTCAGATCATCCAGGCTGATCCGGAAAAGGTGACCGCCGCGGCACCTGCCGAACCGGTCATTACCATGACCCTTGCCCAGTACGAGCTTCGGCAAAATGCCCTGCGAGAGCGTATCACTTCTGAACTGACGCAGGCCTCGGAGGCCGAACGGATCGTGCTGGAGACGCAGCTCGCCGAGGTCACGGCGCGCCTTGAGAACCTGCCTGAAGCATATGAGGAAGCGCTGGAGCGGATTGCCGAGCTGGAGCACCGTTTGAGCGAGTTGCAGGGTGAGGTTCCGGCGGCCGATCTGATCGCGGCCCAGGAGGCTCTGCGGCAGGGTGACACGGCCAAGGCGGATGCCTTGTTTGCGCAGGTCGAGGCGCAATCGGATGTGGCCATTCAACAGGCAGCGTCTGCTGCGTTCGCGCGCGGCCAGATTGCCGAAGACGCCATCCGCTGGGCCGATGCGGCGGACCACTACGCAAAGGCCGCGCGGCTGGTTCCCAATTTCGAGCATCTGGTCTCGGCAGGACACATGCTGTGGCGGGCTGGCGAATACACTGCGGCCGCACGGGTCAATGGCGAACTCGTGGACGTTGCAAAGTCTGATTTCGGGCCAGAGGCGCCCGAGGTCACTGTGGCGCTGACAAACTACGCGCTCTCTCTTCAGGGGCTTGGGCGCTACGAAGAGGCCGAGGCAGCCTTTCGCGAAGGGCTTGCGCTGACAGGTGAGATATTTGGAATAGACTCTCCGCAATACGCCGTTGATCTGAGCAACCTTGGAAACCTGTTGTTCGAGACCCGACAGTTAGAGGCCGCTGTGGTCCTGCTGGGACAGGCTCATGACATCACGCTGGCCACGCTCGGCGACGATCACCCACAATACGCCGTCCAGCTGGGCAACCTCGCCTCGGCATTGGACATGCTGGGTGATCACGCCGCGGCAGAGCCCATGTATCGCCAGGGTCTCGCCTTAACCGAAAAGGCGGTGGGCAAGGATCATCCCGACTACGCCACCGATCTCAACAATCTGGGTACGGTGCTGCGCAAGACGGGGCAGATTGAACAGGCGGAACGCTACCTGCGGGAGGCGCTGGAGGTCCGACTGGCAGCGCTTGGAGCGCAACACCCCGACACTGCGAACAGTCAGGCGAACCTCGCGGCCATTCTCATTGGCACCGGACGCAGCGACGAGGCGTTGCCGCTGGCCCGGTCGGCTGCAGAGACGATGCGGGCGACCCAGGGTGAGACGCACCCAGACTACGCCGTAGCCCTCAATAACGTTGCGCGGGCAGAGATGGAAACCGGCGATCTGGACGGTGCCGAGGCCAGCTATGCGGCGGCCTTGCGCATCCTGAACTTCAGCGTTGGGCCGGATGATCCGAGAACGCAGCAACTGAAAAAAAACATTGCGGCATTGGAGGCCAAACGCAGCTCTGACTGACACGCCTTGCGCATGGTGCGCCCACATCGCAGGGTGCAAACGGGAGGGGCGTGATGAAAACGGCTCTGGTAACCGGCGGAAACCGTGGCATTGGACGCGCGATAGCGGCTGGATTGATCTCGGATCATCGCGTCGTGATCGGCTGCCGCGACCCTCGGCAAGGTGAAGCTGCCGCAGCAGAGCTGGGCTGCGAGGCGGTGCATCTGGACCTGGAAAACCCTGAAACCTTCGGTCCGGCTCTGGAGCGCACCGGTGGCGTCGATGTGCTGGTGAACAACGCTGGCGTGCTGATCGAAGCCCCGATGATGCAGGACCCGATCGGGTTCGAGACATCGATGCAGGTGATGCTGCATGGCCCGTACCATCTGATCTTTGCTTGCCGGGGGCACATGGAGCGCAGTGGCTGGGGCCGGATCGTCAATGTCTCGTCGGACTGGGGTAGCTTCGCTGCCGGTCTGAACGGGCCCGGCGCCTATGGTGTGGCCAAAGCGGCGCTGAACGCCTTGACCCATGCGTTGCCGCGCGACCTGCCTTCGACAATCAAGATCAATGCGATGTGCCCGGGATGGGTGAACACCCGTATGGGCGGAGCCGGGGCGCCGCGCAGCCCGGAACAGGGCGCCGACACCGCGTTGTGGCTGGCGCGTCTGCCTGAGGACGGACCCACGGGTGGGTTCTTTCGTGATCGAAAGCCGCTGGATTGGTAGGCCGCATGAATCCGGTGCGCGATACGTCGGCCATGATTTCCGGCATGAAACCGGAGCTGCAGCCGGGCCGGTACGTGTTTTGCAGCGTGCCAGAGGCGGACCCGCAGTTGGTGGCGCAGGCGCTGGCGAGCTACAAAGAGCCCGAGGGGATGTCCCTGATCCTGCCAGTTGATGTCGCAGCGCAAAACGGGTTGCCGGTACAGGATCCCATGCGCTGCATTACGCTGTCCGTCTATTCCGCGCTGGATGGTGTCGGGCTGACGGCCGCCGCTGCAACTGCACTCGCCGAGGCGGAGATCCCCTGCAACATGGTCGCGGCCTATCATCACGATCACGTCTTTGTCCCCGAAAGCAAGGCAAACGAAGCGGTGGCGGTGCTGGTTGCGCGCGCGGCCGCGGGCTGAGCACGGCTTGCGGCCCGGCCACAGGACCGGCAGTGTCGTACAAGGTTCGACAAGGGGTGGGGCATGATTCCGGTTCAAGGCGTCAAAGGACAGAAAATAGGCGTGCTTGGCGCAGGGCGATCCGGGTTGGCTGCCGCCAAGGCGTTGGTGGCGGGCGGCGCCACGCCGCTGGTTTGGGACGATGGGGCCGAGGTGCGGGCCCGTGCTGAAAGCGAAGGATTTGAACTGCGCGATTTCAGCCGGTCAGGCGGGTTGGATGACGTCGCAGCCCTGATCGTGTCGCCAGGCATTCCGCATCTCTATCCTGCTCCACACCCTGCCGTGCGGGCCGCAGTGGAAGCCGGTGTGCCTGTCGACAATGACATCGGGCTGTTCTTCCGCTCGCTCGCGGTTCAGGGATGGGACCGGATGGAGGTGCTGCCCCGGATCGTGGCTGTGACGGGGTCAAACGGGAAATCGACCACTGCCGCTCTGATTCATCACGTTCTGGAGGAGGCGGGTCGGCCAACACAACTGGCTGGCAATATCGGGCGGGGCGTGCTGGATATCGATCCGCCCGGCGAGGCGGGCGTGGTGGTGCTGGAACTGAGCAGCTACCAGACCGAGCTTGCACGCGCCCTGACCCCGGACGTTGCTGTCTTCACCAATCTGTCGCCCGACCATCTGGATCGGCACGGTGGTATGGGGGGCTATTTCGCCGCCAAGAGACGGCTCTTTGCGGAAGGTGGTCCGGATCGCGCGGTGGTGGGCGTGGACGAGCCCGAAGGTGGCTTTCTCGCGGGTCAGTTATCCGAAGGCCCGTCAGATGACCGCGTGATCCGCGTGTCGGTCAACCGCAAGCTGACAGGACCCGGCTGGCAGGTCTTCGCGCGCAAGGGATTTCTGAGTGAGTACCGCAAGGGACGACAGGCGGGCGCGATCGATCTGCGCCCGATTGCAGGGTTGCCGGGGGCGCACAATCATCAGAATGCCTGTGCAGCGTATGGGGCCTGTCGCGCACTGGGGCTGTCCCCCAGACAGATCGAAGCCGGATTTCAGAGCTATCCTGGCCTGCCGCACCGCAGCCAGCTTTTCGCTGAAGCGGGCGGGGTTCAGTATGTCAACGACAGCAAGGCCACAAATGTTGACAGCGCGATCAAGGCGCTGGCCGCATTCAAACGGATCCGGTGGATCTGTGGTGGACTACAAAAGGAGGGCGGGCTGACGGCCTTGCAGGGCAGCACTGGAGCCGTCGCAAAGGCCTACGTGATTGGGCGCGAAGCCGCAGCCTTTGCCGTGGGTCTGGATGTGGAGGCGGAGGTCTGCGGGACCATGTCCGAGGCGGTTGCGCGCGCGATGGCGGATGCGGAGTCGGGCGACACTGTGCTGCTGGCGCCGGCGGCCGCAAGTTTCGATCAGTACGACAACTTCGAGCAGCGCGGGAACGATTTCATGCAGCAAGTGCGGGACCGGCTCTCGGACTAGCCTCAGATCTTTTCGTCGACCAACCTCGTTCCTGTCATTCGGCTGGACGATTACTTCAAAGGTGACTTGGTGCCGACAGTCATCAAGATCGGCACCGAGAAGGTCGAGTACCAGGTTTTGGAAGGCGGCAGGAGAATTCTTGGGACCAAGCCGGTTCTGCTGGTCGAGGTGCATGGCGCCATGGATCAATTCTGGCTCGACCGACGCGAGCTTTGGGTGCTGGGCGGATCGCTCGTGAAAACGGATCCCGATCCAAGTAGGTGGGCCAATCCAGCTCTGGCGGCAATTTTCTCAAAGCAAGCGCGGGGCACTTTCAAGACCACTGCCGTTGCGAGGTTCAAGCAGGCTTGGGTTCGGTGATCGGCTCTACGATCTTGTTGTACCACGGAATGAACAGCAGCACTGCGAGTTCGAGAACGATGATACCCACCGTCACCGGCTCAGGCGCGCCGTAATGCACGGCGGCGGCAATGCGGGCCAAGCCACCCGCCGCCGTTGCGCCCAAGACGATCATAAGGACGGTGCGTGCTCTCTCCAGATTGGCAACGATCCAGTTGCTCAAAAGGAATGGAAGCATCGACCGCACGCCCCAGAAGCGAACTTGCCCATCAAGTTCAGGCGTCAAGAATTCCACTGGAATCAGCGGCCCTGCGCCCTGAAAGAGTGACAAAGCACCAAGGACAAATGGAACGAAGGCGACGGCAAGAAGTGCAACTTGAAAGGCGAGTCTCATCAATCCCAACCACATATCTAAACAGTGTTCAGATTTGTTTCTAAACACTGTTTAGATTGAGTCAATAAGTCTTCTGTGTTTCTATGAAAATGATGCAACACAATTCAGAAACACGGGAAAGCTATCACCACGGGAGTCTTCCCGACGCGTTGGTTATGGAGGGTGCCAAGCTTCTGGCCGAGCGCGGAGTCGAAGGCTTTAGCCTGCGCCAGCTTGCGAGGCGAACGGGCGTCACTGTCGCGGCGCCATCTCATCACTTTGGCAATGCAAAGGGCTTGCTTACCGCCATTGCTGCAGAAGGCTTCGATAGGCTCGCCGCGCGAATGAAAGAGGCAACAGTCTCTGCAATGGGCCCGGAGGAGGCAGTCATTTCGATGTGCAGGGCATATCTGGAGATGCGGGTCACGGACACCGGGTACGCAATCGTGATGTTCCGGCTTGACCTGTTGGACGCTGCAGACGATCGCTTCAGGGCAAACGCGTTCCACGCCTTTGGCTTGCTGGAGGAGGCGCTGACAAAGGCATGTCCCGCGACAGTACAACCCTCCCAAATCTCGGTTGCGGCCAAAGCTCTTTGGGCAACGATGCATGGATTGGCCGCGTTGCCGATGATCGAGGATCGTGAAGTCAACGAGATACTCGAATTATCAGTTGCGGCACATATTGCAGCGCTGAAGTAGAGGTGGGCTGCTGTTAGACCGGGCTTCCCCGGCGCCGAAGCGACATGAGAGTTGAAAGGGAAAAAAGGCCACCCGCGACACAGCTGCGAGCTTGATGGAAACGAACGTCCGCCACGCGATCAACGGCACCCCTCAAACTCTGCCATTTTGAGGTTTGGTCACGATGGTCTAACTTGCCCGGGATCCATTTGACCAAGAGGGCAACAGAATGTCCGATCCCTATTCTGATCTCGGGGCCCAAAATGAAGCACTGCAGGAACGTATCGCGGGGGCAATGGAGGCGCGCTGCTTGGAACCGGCACAGGTCGCAATCCGAAAAGCCTATATGAATGACATCAGCGTTACCGAAGGCGCCCGCGCGCTGGAGCTTGGCTCAGGCACAGGGCACGTCACCAGAGATCTGTTGGACATTCCCGGCGTGGCATCAGCGCATGGAATTGAACCGTCCCCGATCATGGTCAACCGGGCGAGAGAGGTTTTTGGCGGCATCGACCGGCTCAGCTTTGCAATCGGGGACGCCAAAAACACCGGTTTCGAAGATGGATCGTTTGATCTGGTCCTGATGCACACCTTGTTGTGTCACGTTCCGGGTCCAGAGGACGTTGTGAAGGAGGCCTTCCGCATTCTGAAACCCGGTGGCGTATTGGCGGTGTGCGACGGTGACTACAGCACGGCGACCGCGCAGATTGCAGACTTCGATCCGCTCGACCAGTTGATCAGGTTCATGATCAATCAAAACGTCACCAACCTTTGGATCATGCGGCAAATCTCAGGCATTTTGGCAGATAACGGGTTCCAGATCGGAGCGCGAACGGGCCACGGATATGTCGCCGAAGAAGGGGCGAGTTACTTTCTGACAGTGATCGATCGGGGCGCTGATCGCATGGTTGAAGAGAAACTGTTATTCCCTGAGACGGCAGAGGCACTGAAAACCGAAGCACGTCGCCGGGTGTCTGTGGATACGTTCTTTGGGTTCATGTCCTACGTAAGCCAGATCGCGACGAAACCCCAGAACGCCTGACCCACGCCCAGAGCCGGTCAGCCACCACCCGCATCATCTGGCGCACGAGGACTCTTTCGGGCATGCACTGCGCTGCGCTCATGCGCGGACATGGCCGCCCGTTGCGCTTAACGAAGCGCGCCAAAGCTGCTGCTGCAAAACAGGCTGCGGAAGAATCTGCGAATTTCAATTCTGCCGCTTTGGATAGTCGAACTCCGCAAATCCCTTGCATTGACACGTATCAAACGCAGCTCATGCTTGGGATCAAGGTCATAAGGACATGGGATATGCGTTGTTACGTGAAGTTTTCAGAAGGAGAGGGAGCATCCACCGCTCAACCGACGGAATTCACTTTTCCTAACGTTTGGGAGCGAGAGACGTATCCCGAATTCTCTCGGCTTTTGATCGGGTCAAGGGAGCACGAAGTGCGCCTGATACTGGAGCAGTGCCAGTCTAAGAAGGGGCCTTTTGGTGTTCTCTACGTGTTACTGGCCTCGCGTGTTGGCAATGAACCTGCAAGGTATCAAAGCCCTGAGCCAGTTGATTATGACGATCTTGAGTTGTTCCTGTACACCTTTCAGGAATACTTTGAACAGGACGGGCGACATACGATTTGGGTTTCTTCGCTTTCTGATGAAGGCCAATTCATTTTCGATCCACACAACTACATCTTTGCCTATGGCGATCTTGATCGGATTGCGGCCAGCCTGGGCGCTAAAGGGTACTCTGAAGGTCAAGTCAGAGTTCCTGCGCATCATGCCCATCACTACCATGCAGAATTTGATGAAACAGAAGACGAGGTAATGAGTTATTGGTCGTGGCTCAAATCGCCCCTTGAGCCGTCAGATGATCCATGACTTCGCGGCGAGATCAAAGCCAAGCGCTGTGCATCAGAACTGTAAAGTATAGCAGAGCCAACGATCTCGTGCCATTGGTCCGCCCAACGCAGCGGGCATTTTCACTTTCTGTGGTTGCACTTCGACGCTTCTGGTGTTCGACTTGGAGCAGAGGGGTGCAGGTGTCTTTCATTTCATCTTGTCGGCTCTCCCAACGAAAAACATCTTGGCATTCTCATTCCGAAACTTGGAGAAACTCACATGAGCACCACCGGCAAGCAGCTGTTCACGACGTTAGAAAGCGATGGAACGCTCACTGTTGCGATCGAAGACATGACCTTTCCCGATCCGACAGGCAATCAGGTGCTCGTGAAAATGGAAGCGGCACCGATCAACCCGTCGGATCTCGCCATTCTTGCCGGCGCAGCGGACCTCGAAGGCGCCGATTATTCGCCAGGCAAATATGTTGCGACCATGCCCGAGCCGTTCAACACGGGGTCCAAGGCGCGCCATGGGCTAAAACTCCCCGCCGGCAATGAAGGCGCGGGCACTGTTGTCGCAACAGGTGACGGCGATATGGCCAAGGCCCTGATGGGACAGCGCGTCGCCTGTGTTCCGGGCAATGCCTACAGCCAGTATTGCATCGCCGAAGCCGCCATGTGCCTGCCATTGGGCGATTACTCGTCCGAGGACGGAGCGAGCGCCTTCGTCAATCCCATGACCGCGCTCGGGTTCGTTGAAACGGCGAAAGCGGATCAGCAAGAGTCGATGCTGCATACGGTTGGGGCATCAAATCTGGGCCAGATGCTGACCCGCATCTGCAACGAAGACGGCATTGGGCTCGTCAATATCGTGCGAAAAGAGGCCCAGGCGGACTTGCTGAAGCAGCTTGGCTCCACCCATGTCGTGAACTCGTCGGACGATGATTTCATGTCCCAACTCCGGTCCGCAATCGATGACATCGACGCTTTCTATGGATTTGATCCGATCGGCGGCGGGCAAACGGTCGACAGTGTCTTCAAAGCCATGGAACAGGTCGCGGTTGGCAAGATGACCGAGTATTCGCGTTACGGGTCCAATCAGCAAAAACGCATGTTCATTTACGGCCGGCTGGACTTTGGTCCGACGATCCTGACGCCGAGCTACGGCTTTGGCTGGACGCTGTCAGGCTGGCTTCTGTTCCCGTTCATCCAATCGGCCGGAATGGAAACTGTGGGGCGGATGCGGCGCCGTGTGCTCGAGAACCTGACCACAACCTTCGCCAGCCACTACAAGAAACGGGTCGATCTCGAGGAGATGCTCACCAAGGAAGCCGTGACCGATTACCGGGCGATGAAAACGGGTGAGAAGTATCTCGTCATGCCGTGGAAGTGAGGCCCCGAGCCGAGTCTGAGCGAGGTTGACTGGGGGAACCGGCTGAGGGCGGGAAGGCCTTCAGCCAGTCCTTTCGATCCCTTTGTCGCGAACGCCGGCAACGGGCTCCAAGCGTCCTTTAGCTGCAACCCATGCGAGTGTCCGCTATGCGGAAAAGCTGCCATTGGTATTGTTAGGCCTTTGCTACGAAAACGTGCCCTTGAATGCGGCCAGATATCGGGCCGACGCCAAAGGATTTAGCAATATCAGCCGCCGCCGCTTCAGTGATTTCATCTAGCAACCCTGCCGCACGTTCTTCCAACTCGTTCCTGAGCGGAGTTCCTTGGCAATAGGCCAACGCAGGAGCCATCGAGCTACTTGCACGGCTCCGTTCAGAAATAGTGAATGTATCCACATGGCTGAATCCTGCTTCGCCAAGGTCGCTGACAATGGCGGTAATGTTTCCGTGCCCGTGAGGTGTTCTTGCCAAAAACACAGGCGGATCATCAGGAAAAAACCGTGACGCTGTCGCCGTTACGCTTTGAGCAAATTCATTCTGCTCTAACCGATCCCAGACGTTGAAAATAAAGCAACCATCTTCCTTCAAGACGCGTAGAGCCTCCCGATAGCCTGCAATCTTGTCAGGGAAAAACATCACACCAAACTGGCAACAAACGACGTCGAATGAATCCGCCTCAAAAGGTAGTTGCAGCGCGTCAGCTTGCTGCCACTCAATTTGATCTGAAGGCGGTTGCTGGTTCGCCGCTCTGTCCAACATCGGTTGGTTGAGATCAGTGACAACATAGCGGGTGGATTCATCAAGTAATGGTGCCAGAGCGCGGGTGACGACACCGCTACCAGCAGCAGTTTCCAGAACATCCCTCGGGTTCGTATTTGCAACCCTCTTCGCGATGTCGGCGGCATATGGTTCAAAAATCAGTGGAACGAGATATTCGTCGTAAACATCAGGGATCGACCCAGTGAAATTCTTGTCTTTGGATGACATAACGAACGCTCCCCAACTAGGTCTTGAACCCAAAAGACAAATTCATAGCACAGTTTTGCGTTTTTGGTCACATTGGGCTCGCAGCGGTCGTTCTACGCGTAACGGGACGCTGTGCGGCACGGCGATTGACACGCCTCCATCGGGTCCGCTCCTGGGCTCGGCTTGACCGCAGAAGGTATCAAGTTCGAAAGGACCTGGCGCGCGATGGGCAAAAAGTCTTCACCAGTCTTGGTCTGGCAAAGCGGGCGGCTCTCGCGATCAACAAGCATCCGCCCCAGATAGTCTTCAAGCGCGCAAACGCTTGCTGTGGCCTGATTACCGTGTTTCTGCGATTGGTGGATCGCACGGGCTTGAGCGTTTCGGCGACGCACAGAAAACCTCTCGATGGTCCAGGTGATTGTTTCCGCCGCCGCTGTTGCGACCGACCGATATCAGTTCAGGGCGCCAGCAGTTGCAAAAAGAACATCCAACACGCGCTGCCGGGCAAGCGAACCCGGACTCCCATTCGGGCGTTCACTAAACCGCAGCAGCTGAGCAAAGACGACGGTGCGGTCCTCTTTCTCAGCCCACCCCACATACCAACCGAAGGGTTGGTTCCTCAACCGCTTTCCGTCGTCGCCAAATGGAAATCCCGCGCCGGTTTTTCCAAAAACCGCCCAACCACCAAACGTTTCATCGACTTTCAAAAGCGCCTTTGTTTGCTCGACGGCACGAAGATCAACCGGCAGATTCCCCGTGATCATTCGGGTTATGAACTCGACCTGCTCAACGGGTGAGATTTGCAGCGATGAACTGAGCCACGCATTCGTCAACCCATTCGACATGCCCTTTTCGCCGGATACATCGCGATTTCCATAGTCAAAGGCATCAACATACGCGGCGAACCGTTCTTGCCCGAGTTTTTGGGTGGCCAGCTGCGAGTACCAGACCACCGAGTCACGCATCCAGCTTTCGGGCGTTGTATCTTGTCGCCACTTAGGGATCCAATCGGCGTACCCCTCCTCAAAGCTCCATTCCGGTTCTTGCGGTGAGGTGAAGAGACCGCTGTCAAATCCCATAAGACCGATGGCAATCTTGAACGTCGATGCGGAAGACATGCGTTCATCGCAGGTCCCTTCCTCAATCAGCGTCTCATTCGATCCAAGCTCCACAGCAAGCGTACAAACGACCTTCTGTTCTGCGGAGACTGCGAACGGAAGCGCCATCACGACGGCTCCCACCAGCGCAATCAATCTATTCATAGCTTTTCCCTTACTGCCCGATTGCGGAGTACCTGCGAAATGCAACTAACGTCCATGTCACTTTTTGACTTTTTTCAGCGCCAAGGAATGGCTGCACGAGCTTTCAGAATCGGGTTCTGCAATCAGGACGAAATGAGGATCTGGCAACCATGAGCCGAAGCAGCCGTTTGCTGAACACGCAGCACCCACGAAAACGGTCTCGCACCTGCAGCGCTGGTCGCCAAGGGACCTGAAGTCCACGCCGCCTGACGAAAAACCTCTCAGCCTGCTTCCCGGATTGCGGTTCCAGCCGCATAGCCTGACGACCACGCCCATTGGAAGTTGTAGCCGCCCAGCCAGCCTGTCACGTCGACCGCCTCCCCAATCGCGTAGAGTCCGGGAACGTCATGAGCGGCCATTGTGCGCGAGGACAGGGCTGCCGTGTCGATCCCGCCCAGCGTCACTTCCGCGGTCCGGTACCCTTCGGACCCGGCCGGGGTCAGCCGCCAGTCCCGCAATTGCCGGGTCAAACCGGTCAGGGCATCATCTGACTGATCGGCAAGCCGCCCGGACAGCCCCAGTTGGTCCCCAAGCGCGTCAGCCAGCCGTGCCGGGATGTGGCGGGCCAGTTCGGTGCGCAGATCGTGCCCGCCGGCGCGTTGACGCTGAGTGCGCAAAGCCTCCAGCAGGTGGCCTCCGGGGTCGATATCGACCTGAATGCTCTCTCCTTCCCGCCAATAGGACGAGAGTTGGAGGACGGCCGGCCCCGACAGCCCGCGATGGGTGAAGAGAAGCGCTTCTTCGAAGCTGGTGCGGTTGTTCGACAGGCGCACCGGCACCGAAACCCCGGCGAGGGGCTTGAAGCGGCCATCGGGAAAGGTGAGCGGCACAAGGGCAGGCCGCGTTTCGGTGACCCGAAGTCCGAACTGTTGCGCGATATCATAGGCCAGACCGGTCGCGCCCATCTTGGGTATCGATTTCCCGCCGGTCGCCAGAACAAGAGATCGGCACATCACTGTGTGGCGGGCACCGTCACGTTCCAACGTAACGGCAAAGCCGCTTTCGGTCTTTTGCAGGTCCTGCACCGATGTCGACAACCAGAGCTCTGCGCCTGCGCGCTGCATCTCGGTTTGCAGCATCGCGATGATCTCGCGCGCAGAGCCGTCGCAGAACAGCTGCCCCAGCGTCTTTTCATGCCAGGCGATGCCGTGTCGGTCCACAAGTTCGATAAAATCCCACTGAGTGTAGCGTGCCAGTGCGGATTTGGCGAAATGAGGGTTCTCCGACAGGAAGTTTTCGGGTGCGGTGTACAGGTTGGTGAAGTTGCAGCGCCCGCCGCCGGAAATCCGGATTTTTTCGCCTGGTTTGCGCGCATGATCGATCACCAATGTGCGCGGACCGGCATGGATCGCACACATCATTCCGGCGGCGCCGGCACCCAGGATCACGGTATCGAATGGCATGGTGCCGCCTTAGCGGCTTGTAGCGCGCGAGACCAGCACCGGATTGAACGAAGGGTCCTGCCGGTGGCACCGTCACAGCGCGGTGCAGCCTGTGCGCAAAGATCGCCCTGCATCGCATCAAGAGGCTGGCCTGATTCTGCATTTCACGCTAGAGTCCGGGACAGATCCCGAACAACGGGACATTTGAGGCAGAATACGGCGGTTGCCAATGACAGAGATGGTGTACGGCGCAGTCCCTGAGCGGGCTGGCGAGCCGATCATTCCAAAATGGTGGCGGACCATCGACAAGTGGTCGATGTCCTGTGTGCTGATCCTATTTGTGATCGGCCTGTTGCTTGGGCTGGCGGCCTCACCTCCGCTGGCCGCACGCAACGGGTTTGAACCCTTTCACTACGTCCAGCGACAGGCGTTATTCGGCGGGGCTGCGCTCGTTGCGATGCTCCTGACTTCGATGATGTCGCCAAAGCTTGTGCGCAGACTGGCGGTGCTGGGATTTGTGGTTTCCTTTGTGGCTTTGGCGTTGTTGCCGGTCTTCGGAACCGATTTCGGCAAGGGTGCGGTGCGTTGGTACTCGCTGGGATTTGCCAGCCTGCAACCATCGGAATTCCTCAAGCCTGGCTTTGTCGTGGTGGCTGCTTGGATGCTGGCTGCCAGCCAGCAGATCAATGGTCCGCCCGGCATGACCTGGTCGTTCGTGTTGTGTGTGGCGATTGTCGCAATGCTGGTGCTGCAGCCCGACTTCGGACAGGCGTGTCTGGTGCTGTTCGGATGGGGTGTGATGTATTTTGTTGCGGGGGCGCCCATGCTGCTCTTGATCGTGATCGGCGGATTGGTGGTTCTCGGCGGCGCGTTTGCGTACTCGAACTCCGAGCACTTCGCGCGCCGCATCGATGGGTTTCTGTCGCCGGATGTCGATCCGACCACGCAGCTGGGATACGCGACAAATGCCATCCGCGAGGGTGGGCTCTTTGGCGTGGGGGTCGGAGAAGGGCAGGTGAAATGGTCGCTGCCGGATGCCCATACGGATTTCATCATCGCAGTGGCGGCGGAAGAATACGGCCTGATCCTCGTGCTGATCATCATCGCGCTCTATACTTCGATCGTGGTCCGTTCGTTGTTCCGGCTGATGCGTGAGCGTGATCCGTTCATTCGACTGGCTGGCACCGGACTGGCATGCATGTTCGGCGTGCAAGCGATGATCAACATGGGTGTGGCGGTTCGGCTGTTGCCAGCAAAAGGCATGACCCTGCCGTTTGTGAGCTATGGCGGGTCGTCGTTGATTGCGGGTGGGATCGCGCTGGGAATGCTGCTGGCCTTCACCCGGTCCCGACCACAAGGAGAGATTGGCGACTTGTTGCGAGGCCGGGGTCGATGACCCAGCGGCTGCTGCTCATCGCTGCGGGCGGCACCGGCGGGCACATGTTTCCCGCGCAGGCGCTGGCCGAGGCCATGTTGCAGCGGGGCTGGCGCGTAAAACTCTCGACTGACGCGCGCGGTGCGCGATACACGGGCGGATTTCCGCATTCGACCCAGATCGAACAGGTGTCCAGTGCCACGCCCGCCCGCGGTGGGATGTTGGCCAAAATCATGGTTGGTCCGCGTGTTGCCGCAGGTGTGTTTGCGGCGATGAAGACCATGCGCCGCGATCGTCCCGATGTTGTGGTCGGTTTCGGGGGCTATCCGAGTATTCCAGCACTCGGCGCGGCAACGCTTCTCAAGCTGCCCCGTATGATCCATGAGCAGAATGGGGTGTTGGGCCGGGTCAATCAGGTCTTTGCGACGCGCGTGGCCACCGTTGGGTGCGGGGTCTGGCCCACAGAGTTGCCTGCGGGTGCGAACGGTGTGCATGTGGGCAACCCGGTCCGGGCGGCGGTGTTGGAGCGCGCCGGAGCCAGCTACATTCCGCCCGGTGACTACCCGATGTCGATTTTGGTGATGGGTGGCAGTCAGGGGGCGCGTGTTCTGAGCGATGTCGTTCCGTCGGCGATTGCCGCGCTGCCCGAGCAGATGCGCGCCCAATTGCGGATCAGCCATCAGGCCCGACCGGAGGACGGTGACAGGGTCAAGGCTGTCTACGCCGAACACGGGATCGAAGCAGAGGTGTTGCCCTTCTTTCAGGATGTGCCGCGCCGGATGTCCGAGGCACAGTTGGTGATCAGCCGCGCCGGTGCCTCGTCCATCGCGGATCTGACGGTGATTGGCCGCCCCGCAATTCTCATACCATTTGCGGCTGCCGCCTCTGACCACCAGACAGCCAACGCGCGTGGTCTGGTCGAGGCGGGTGCTGCGATCCTTGTCCCAGAACCCGCCCTTGACGTTCAGAGCCTCGCAGCGCAGATCGCATCCGTTCTGGGCAATCCGGACGCCGCTCTGCAGATGTCGCTGGCAGCCCTGTCGGTGGGCGCGCCAGATGCAACCGACCGGTTGGTTGACCTCGTTGAAACCCTCGCAAAGAAGGAAACCGAATGACCCCTGCCACGAAACTGCCCGGCGATGTCGGTCCGATCCACTTTGTCGGGATCGGTGGGATCGGCATGTCCGGGATTGCCGAAGTACTTCTCAACCACGGCTACACGGTGCAGGGCAGCGATCTGAAACGCAGCAAGATCACGGACCGGCTGGCCGCCTTGGGCGCGCGGATCTTCGAAGGGCAGCGCGCAGAGAACCTCGAAGAGGCTGATGTGGTGGTGATTTCGTCGGCGATCAAACCCGGCAATCCGGAACTCGATCAGGCCAGATTGACCGGTTTGCCCGTGGTGCGGCGGGCGGAAATGCTGGCCGAGCTGATGCGGCTGAAATCGAATGTCGCGGTGGCCGGGACCCATGGCAAGACCACAACCACAACGATGGTGGCCACCCTGTTGGATGCGGGTGGCTACGATCCGACGGTGATCAATGGCGGTATCATTCACGCCTACGATTCCAATGCCCGCATGGGGCAGGGGGAATGGATGGTGGTTGAGGCCGACGAAAGCGACGGGACCTTCAACCGTCTGCCGGCCACGATAGCCATCGTCACAAACATCGACCCTGAGCATATGGAACACTGGGGCACCGAAGAGAAACTGCACCAGGGCTTCCTCGATTTTGTGTCCAACATTCCGTTTTATGGGTTGGCGGTCTGCTGCACTGACGATCCGGACGTGCAGACACTGGTCGGCAAGATCAGTGATCGTCGCGTCCTCACCTATGGTTTCAATGCGCAGGCCGATGTGCGTGCCGTTAATCTGCGTTACGAAAACGGTGCGGCGCATTTCGACATTGCGCTGCAAAACGATGAGATGGTGATTGAGGACTGCACGCTGCCAATGCCGGGGGATCACAACGTCTCCAACGCGCTCTCGGCGGTTGCGGTGGCACGCCACCTCGGCATGAAGGCGGCAGAGATCCGCGAGGCTCTGGCCAATTTCGGCGGCGTTAATCGTCGGTTTACCAAAGTGGGCGATGTCGATGGTGTGACGATCATTGACGACTATGGGCATCACCCGGTTGAAATCGCTGCTGTGCTGAAGGCTGCGCGTCAGGCCAGCAACGGTCGCGTCATTGCTGTGCATCAGCCGCACCGCTACACCCGTCTGCACGATCTGTTTGACGATTTCTGCGCCTGCTTCAACGAGGCGGACGTCGTGGCCATTTCTGACGTTTTTGCCGCGGGCGAGGACCCCATCGAAGGTGCCAGCCGCGATGATCTGGTGGCCGGGCTGATCCGCCACGGTCACCGGCACGCGCGCGCGATCCAGGACGAGGATGATCTGGTCCGGCTGGTGCGGGAGCAGGCCAAACCGGGCGATATGGTCGTGTGTCTTGGCGCAGGATCGATCAGCGGATGGGCCAACGCGCTGCCGGGACGGTTGCGCAAAGGAGCCGCCTGAGACTGGAGAGACTGGTGACCCAAGCCCCACACCTCAAACGCAGGATCGGTCCATTTTTGCTGACCGCCTATGGCGTGGGCGTGATGGTTGGCGCCGGGATCTATGTTTTGGTGGGGGCCGTCGCGGCAGACGCCGGCATCTACGCACCGGTTGCCTTTCTGCTGGCGGGGCTGATCGCGGCGCCGACCGCTCTGAGCTACTCTGAGCTGTCGACCCGTATGCCCGAAGCAGCTGGCGAAGCCGCTTACGTTGGTGCCGGGCTGGGCAGCCAGCCGATGGCGGTGTTTGTCGGGCTGGCCATCGTCGCGGCCGGCACCGTCAGTGCAGGGGCGGTATTGCGCGGTGGCGTGGGGTATCTGGGAAACTTGCTCCCGATCTCACCCCTACTGGCAATGGTCATTCTTGGTGTGGCGCTGATCCTTGTGGCCTGCGTTGGCGTGCTCGAAAGTCTCGCACTGGTGGCGGTGTTCACCGCAATCGAACTGGCGGGGCTTGGACTTGTGATGTGGGCGGGATGGAGCGCGCCTGCTGTGGCCGGCTGGTCAGATCCTGCGCCAATCATTTGGTCCGGCGTGGCGCTTGGGGCCGTACTGGCGTTTTTTGCCTTCATTGGCTTCGAAGACATCGTGAACATGGCCGAGGAGGTGCGCAATCCCAAGCGCACGCTGCCTATTGCCATCCTGACTGCCCTGGTGATCACCACGCTGATCTACGCCGCCGTTGCGGTAGCGGCCGTGCGCGCCGTCCCGCAGGCCAGTCTGGCCGCCAGTGACAGCCCGCTGGCGCTGGTCTGGAGCGCGGGGCGCGGAGACAGCGGGCGGTTCTTGTCGGCGATTGCGGTCTTTGCTGCCCTAAACGGTGTGCTGGCACAGATTGTCATGGCTGCGAGGGTTTTGTTTGGACTGGGCAAACGCAGTGCAGCGTTGCAGGTATTCCATCGCGCCAACCCGAGGTTCGGCACGCCCATTCTCGCAACTGTATGTGTGGGGGCCGCGGTCATGCTGGCGGCTTTGGGGCTGAACGTCGCCACCCTTGCAGAGGTCACGTCAGCCATCCTTCTTTCTGTTTTTGTGCTGGTCAATCTGGCGCTAATCCTGTTGAAGCGGCGCGCGCCGGAAGCCCCGTTTCGGGTGCCGTTGGTCGTACCGGTGGCGGGATTGGTCCTGTCGCTATCCGCACTCTTGCTGACAATCGGAGCGAACCTGTGAGCCTGTCCATCCTTCTCGCCTGTCTCTGGGTCTTTGCCTCGACCTTTGTGGCCTTCCTGCCCATGAGGCGACAATACCTGCCCGGTGGCATCCTGTTGTGCCTGGCGCCAGTGCTGATCCTGTTTCTGGGCTGGCAGCATGGCTGGATTGCGGGCGTGGCCGCGCTGGTGGCGTTTGTCTCTATGTTCCGCAATCCGCTCCGTTACCTTTGGAAGAAGTGGCGGGGCCTACCAACTGAGGTGCCCGAATGAGCCTCTCCCTGATCCTCGCTTGCTTGTGGGGCATCACCGCAAATGTACTGGCGATGACACCCTCGAAAGATCACCACTGGCGCCGGGCTTATGTCCTGATCGCGGTGGGAGTGCCGCTGCTGGGATACGTGACCTACGAGAATGGCCCGATTGTCGGATTGCTTGTTCTCATGGCCGGCATGTCGGTTCTGCGCTGGCCGGTGATCTATCTGGGACGCTGGGTGCGCCGCCGGTTCAGCGCCGAAGGGCAGATGAAGTGACCAACGCTGACATTCCGCAGGACGTGGCCGGGCGGCTCACACCCATGCGGTCCATGAGCGATCTGACCTGGCTGCGCGTCGGCGGTCCTGCAGACTGGGTGTTTCAGCCTGCAGATCTTGGGGATTTGCAACACTTTCTGCGCAACCTTGATGCACAGGTGCCGGTGTTTCCGGTTGGGGTCGGTTCCAACCTGATTGTGCGCGACGGCGGGCTGCGGGCGGTCGTGATCCGGCTTGGTCGCGGGTTCAATCACATCGACATAGACGGCGACCGCGTGACCGCCGGGGCAGCGGCTTTGGATGCCCATGTGGCGCGGTCGGCTGCAAAATCGGGGCTTGATCTGACATTTTTGCGCACCATCCCCGGCACCATTGGTGGCGCGGTCAGGATGAACGCGGGGTGTTATGGCACATACACCAAAGATGTGCTTGTCTCGGCGCGCGCGGTTTTGCGGGACGGAGAGGCGGTGACGCTGAGCCCGGAGGACCTGAACCTTCAATACCGGCAAAGCGATCTGCCGCCCGAAGCGGTCCTGATCGAAGCCACGTTCCGGGCCGGCCGTGGGGACTCCGACGCGCTGCTGGCGCGAATGGACGATCAACTCGCCAAGCGCGACGCAACGCAACCGACCAAGGATCGCAGCGCGGGGTCGACATTTCGAAACCCCGCCGGTTTCAGTTCTACGGGGCGCATCGACGACGTCCACGATCTGAAGGCGTGGAAGGTCATTGATGATGCAGGAATGCGCGGGGCGCGCATGGGGGGCGCTCAGATGAGCGAGAAGCATCCCAACTTCCTGATCAATACGGGGAACGCCACGGCGGCGGACCTCGAACAGCTTGGCGAAGCTGTGCGAAAAAAGGTTTACGATTCAAGCGGGATCACGCTAGAATGGGAAATCATGCGGGTCGGTGAACCGGCCCCGGATGACAAAAAGAAAACATAAGCCGCAACAGGCGACGACACAGGCATATTCAGTCGGTTTGCGGCACAAAAAGCGGGTCAGAAAAGGCCCCGGACATTGAGGCACAGTTGGGTCAGTCGAGCAGGACATTCCCAAAAGTGGCGGTATTAATGGGTGGACCCTCGTCCGAGCGCGAGGTGTCATTGTCCACCGGGCGTGAATGCGCAGCCGCCCTGCGGGACGAAGGGTTTGAGGTGGTCGAGGTCGATGCAGGCCGCGACCTCTCCGACGTGCTCATTTCCATAGAGCCGGACGTGGTCTTCAACGCGCTGCATGGCCGTTGGGGCGAAGACGGCTGTGTGCAGGGCCTGCTGGAATGGCTGCAACTGCCCTACACCCATTCGGGCGTTTTGTCGTCCGCACTGGCCATGGATAAACAAAAAGCCAAGATTGCCTACGCGGCCGCGGGCTTGCCCATTGTGGAGTCGGTGCTCGCTGCGAAAGAAGACGTCATGGCGGACCACGTCCTGGCCCCGCCTTATGTGGTCAAGCCCAACAATGAAGGCTCCAGCGTCGGCGTCTACATCGTGCACGAAGGGGCAAACGGACCGCCGGCGTTGTCCGAGGACATGCCGGCGGAAGTCATGGTCGAAACCTATGCGGCAGGCCGCGAACTGACCACCACCGTGGTCGGGGATCGTGCTTTGACCGTGACGGACATTCTGACCGATGGGTGGTACGACTACGACGCCAAATACAAACCGGGTGGTTCGCGCCACGTCGTGCCGGCAGAGGTGCCAGCCGAAATCTTTGATCTGTGCATGGACTATGCGCTGCGCGCCCACGAGGTGCTTGGCTGTCGCGGTGTCAGCCGTACCGACTTTCGCTGGGACGAAGCGAAAGGCGTCGACGGCCTGATCTTGCTGGAAACCAATACGCAACCGGGGATGACGCCGACGTCGCTCAGCCCGGAACAGGCCGATGCGACCGGGATGGGCTTTGGTGCGCTGTGCCGTTGGATGGTGGAGGACGCCACATGCGACCGGTGAACGCTCCCGTCAATGATCCGGCCCCTTCGCGGCTGAGCTACCGGATGCAGCGCTGGATGCTGACCCCCGGGATCCGGCTTGCTCTGCGGCTTGGGATTCCGCTTTGCATTGCGGCGGCCGCAAGTGCCGCTGTTTTGGCCAATGCAGATCGGCGTGCTGCGATTGCGACCTTTGTTACTGACCTGCGGGCCAGCATCGAAGAGCGTCCCGAGTTTATGGTTGCGTTAATGGCTGTAGACGGCGCAGGTCCCGCCCTCTCTGAAGAGATCCGGGCAGCAGTTCCGGTCGATTTTCCGATCAGTTCCTTCGATCTGGAGCTGGAAACGATCCGCGCACAAATCACCGCACTTTCGCCCGTCAAAGAGGCGAGCGTGCGTATCCGACCGGGTGGCATTTTGCAGATCGACGTGACCGAAAGGGTGCCGGTTCTGCTGTGGCGCACCCACGGCGGTCTCTCACTGATCGACGATACCGGTGTGCATGTAGATGATGTGTCCCGCCGCACTGACCGGCCGGATCTGCCAGTGGTCGCGGGCGAGGGCGCCAACACGGAAGTAACCGAGGCGCTGGCGCTGCTGGCGGCAGCTGCGCCGCTGGGGCACCGGCTGCGGGGTCTGGTGCGGATGGGAGAGCGGCGCTGGGATGTGGTTCTGGACCGCAATCAACGCATCCTTCTGCCCGAGGAAGACCCGATCCGGGCTTTGGATCGTGTCCTTGTTCTGGCGGAGGCGCAGGACCTTTTGGAACGGGATCTCGTGACCGTGGACATGCGTCTGGCGAACCGGCCGACGATCCGCATGACCGAAGCCGCCACACAAGAGCGGTTCAATCTCAAGACGACCAACGGAAGTGGGCAGTAGGCAATGACGGAGTTTTATCAGTCCCAGCGCGCCATGAGGCAGATGCGCAAGCAGGCCATGCAGCGCGGTGTTGTGGCGATTCTGGACGTCGGCAGCTCGAAGATTGCCTGCCTGGTCTTGCGCTTCGATGGCACGGGGCGGTTGAGCGAGGACAACTCAATTGGGTCATTGGCCGGGCAATCGGGGTTTCGCGTTGTCGGTGCGGCCACCACACGATCTCGGGGCGTACTCTTTGGCGAAGTGAATGCCATGGCAGAAACGGAACGCGCCATTCGCACCGCGCTGCAAGCCGCTCAGAAAATGGCGGACATTCGGGTCGACCACGTGATCGTCTGTTTCTCGGGCGCCAACCCGCGCAGCTATGGCCTGGATGCGCAGATCGAACTCGAAGGTCAGGTCGTGACCGAACAGGAAATCGGTCGCGTTCTGGCCGCTTGCGACGTGCCGAACTATGGCGACGGGCGCGAGGTCTTGCACGCCCAGCCGGTCAATTTTGCATTGGACCATCGTTCCGGGCTGAGTGATCCCAGGGGACAGCTGGGCCAGAGTCTGGCGGTCGACCTGCACATGCTGACTGTGGATGCAGACGCGGTGCAAAATCTCGTGCATTGCCTCAAACGGTGCGATGTGGAACTCGCGGGCATTGCCTCGGCCGCGTATGTGTCCGGTATTTCTTCGCTGGTGGAAGATGAACAGGAGTTGGGAGCCGCCTGTGTCGATCTGGGCGGCGGTGCCACCGGTGTATCCATTTTCATGAAAAAGCACATGATCTTTGCCGATACTGTGCGTATGGGCGGCGACCACGTCACGGCGGACATCTCCATGGGGCTGGGAGTGCCGGCAGCCAAGGCGGAATGGATCAAGACAATGCATGGCGGGCTTCATGCCACCGGCATGGACGACCGCGAAATGATCGAGATCGGCGGCGACACAGGCGACTGGGAACACGACCGGCGCACGGTCAGTCGTGCGGAACTAATCGGCATCATGCGTCCCCGCGTGGAAGAGATTCTCGAAGAGGTGCGCGTCAGACTGGACGCCGCAGGGTTCGATCATTTGCCCAGCCAGCAGATTGTTCTGACCGGCGGGGGCAGTCAGATCCCCGGTCTCGACGGTCTGGCCAGCCGCATTCTGGGTCAGCAGGTCCGTCTGGGACGCCCCCTGCGCGTCCATGGCCTGCCACAGGCGGCAACGGGTCCGGGATTTGCCGGCGCCGTCGGCCTGAGTCTCTTTGCAGCCCATCCTCAGGACGAGTGGTGGGATTTCGAAATTCCGGTCGATCGCTATCCAGCCCGTTCGTTCATGCGCGCGGTGAAGTGGTTTCGCGACAACTGGTAGCCGCTAGATATCGTCGTTCTGACGATATCCGGCGAAAAACTGCGGATAGTGGCCCATATTTGGGGGTCATTGTGCGTTTTTTGAGTGACGCCAGACCTGCCAAAGGGTAGGGTTGGCGGTGATAGGCAAAAAAAACACCCCGCAGCAGCGGGCTGGCAGAACAGGCGGATTGACGATGACATTGAACCTTTCGATGCCCGGGCAGGATGATCTGAAGCCCCGGATCACCGTATTCGGCGTGGGCGGTGCGGGCGGCAACGCAGTGAACAACATGATCGAGAAAGAACTCGATGGGGTTGATTTCGTGGTCGCCAACACCGACGCACAGGCGCTTCAGCAAAGCGCGTCGCAGCAGCGCATCCAGTTGGGTGTGAAAGTGACCGAAGGGCTTGGCGCCGGCGCCCGCGCATCGGTTGGTGCCGCAGCTGCCGAAGAGAGCATTGAACAGATAGTCGATCATCTGGCCGGTGCGCATATGTGCTTTATCACCGCGGGAATGGGCGGTGGCACCGGAACGGGTGCGGCACCGATCATTGCGCAAGCAGCACGCGAGCTTGGTGTGCTGACCGTCGGTGTTGTGACGAAGCCCTTCCAGTTCGAGGGCGGCAAGCGCATGAAGCAGGCCGAGGATGGTGTTGATGGCCTTCAAAAAGTCGTCGATACGCTGATCATCATCCCCAACCAGAACCTGTTCCGTCTGGCCAATGAAAAGACGACCTTCACCGAGGCCTTTTCGATGGCCGATGATGTTCTCTATCAGGGCGTCAAAGGTGTCACGGACCTGATGGTGCGCCCGGGCCTGATCAATCTCGACTTTGCGGACGTGCGCGCCGTGATGGATGAGATGGGCAAAGCCATGATGGGCACTGGCGAAGCAGAAGGCGAAGATCGCGCCATCCAGGCAGCCGAGAAGGCCATCGCCAACCCGCTGCTGGACGAAATCAGTCTGCGCGGCGCCAAGGGCGTGCTGATCAACATCACCGGCAGCCATGATCTGACGCTGTTCGAACTGGATGAAGCCGCAAACCGCATTCGCGAAGAAGTGGATCCGGATGCCAACATCATTGTTGGCTCGACGCTGGATACAGCGATGCAGGGCAACATGCGGGTCAGCGTCGTGGCCACCGGTATCGATGCCACCGAGGCGCAAACGGAGATCCCGGTTCCGCGCCGTCCGATGGCAGCACCGCTGAAACCCGCTGCCGCCGAAACGGAAACAGCGGATACTGAGCAACCTTTGCCCCTGGACGAGCCCGAGGTGGCAGCGGTCGCAGATTCGGCGGATGAGCCCGGTCTCTTTGAAACCATGAACGTAGAAGAGGTCGCGGCCGCCGATCAGGCCGAGGACATTTTCGGCGACGAGGAAACCGCAGCGGATGATGGACTGCCTCCGCCCGCCTATCAACCTCAGGTGGCCGCATTCGAGCCCCAGCGCGACACTCTGGAGACGCCGGTCGAGGAATTCGTGGCACCCCGCGCGCCTGCACCTGGTACTCCATCGCCAGAGGCCCTGGCGCGTCTGCGAGAGGCCGCGCAGAAGGTTCCGGGCACACCGCAACACGCCGCAGCCGAGCAGACAGCCTCCGCGGAGAGCGTCGTGGCGGCCGAGAAGCCGCGCTTTGGGATCAACTCGCTGATCAACAGAATGACAGGGCAGGCGGCCGATGTGCCGGCTGAACGCCCAGTGCGCCAGCAGCCCGTCATGCATCAACCTGACGCTGGGGCACAGGCCAAAGCAGCGCCTGATCCTGAGCAGGAACGGATCGAAATCCCTGCATTTTTGCGACGTCAGGCGAACTGATACCGCTCACATTCTGAGGCCAAAGGGCTGCCATACGGCGGCCCTTTCTTTATACAAAACAGGCGCTTAGAGTTGGGTCGGCGCGGTTCTGCCGATCTGTTACAAGGATGTTTCAATCGGTTACAAAGCTTGAGTTGTGACTCAGAAGCCCGCGCCTTATCTGATTGTCCGAGCTGCTCCTCAGGGAGCGCATCATGGGGTCAGAGGCCAAGTTTTGCAGAATACGCTAAAATCGCCAGTCGTTCTTGAGGGCACTGGCTTACACAGTGGCAAACCCGCGCGCATGGTGATGCGCCCTGCCTCCGCCGAACATGGCATCTGGTTCCGCCGTACCGACATAGAACTGGGCGACACCATGATTCCCGCTTTGTGGGATGCGGTTGATCGCAGCCCACTTTGCACCCGTCTGGTCAACGTGGCAGGGGTTTCCGTGTCGACGGTTGAGCATGTGATGGCTGCTTTGGCCGGTTGCGGCGTGCACAACGCATTGATCGAAATCGACGGACCAGAGGTTCCTATTCTGGATGGGTCGGCAGCGCCGTTCGTGCGCGCGATCATGGCGCGGGGCGTGCAACAGCAAAACGCACCTGTGCGTGCGATTGAAGTGCTGCGACCCGTTACAGTCGAAAAAGACGGCGCACGGGCCACGCTCCTGCCTGCTGATCGTCTGACAATCGACTTCACGATCGATTTTGAAGATGACGCCATCGGGCAACAATCCAAGACGCTGGACATGGCAAACGGTGCCTTCGCACGAGAGCTTTGTGACAGCCGGACGTTCTGCCGGAAGGCGGATGTGGATGCCATGCGCGAAAACGGATTGGCTCTGGGTGGAACGCTGACAAACGCTGTGGTCGTCGACGGTGATGACGTTCTGAGCCCGGGCGGGTTCCGTCATGTGGACGAGGCGGTTCGGCACAAGATGTTGGATGCCCTCGGCGATCTAGCGCTTGCGGGCGGGCCGCTTCTGGGACGTTACGTTGGTGAGCGGGCCGGTCATGCGCTGACCAACACCTTGCTGAGGGCGCTCTTCGAAACACCCGGTGCGTTCCGCATGGTGTCTTGCGATGCTCAGACGGCTGCACGCCTGCCCGGGGCCGGTCTCGTGCTGGCCGAAGTGCCGCAGGTCGCCTGACAAACTGCTCTGTCGGCAGAGTGTTTAGGCCATTTTGCCGCCCAAAAGAATGTGCTAGACCGCTGACAATGCGGGGCATCTCCCGCAAGGCAGAGACGGTCCGATGACGAGGATAGGCAGCATGACGGGCGCGCGTTCGAGAGCGGGGCTGATCGGGGCGGTCCTTTTGGCATTTGCGCTGTCCGCCTGCGGCGGCGGTGGCGGCGCGGTACGCACCGAGTCGCTCGAAGGCTTCACGCCAGAGCAGATTTTTGAGCGTGGCGAGTTTGAACTGGCCCGGACCCGTACGGACGATGCGGCCTACTATTTCTCCGAGATTGAGCGACTTTACCCCTATTCCGAATGGGCCAAGCGTGCGCTGATCATGCAGGCGTTCTCCTATCATCAGGGGGCTGACTATCCGAACAGCCGGGCCGCAGCGCAGCGCTACATCGATTTCTACCCCGCTGACGAAGATGCCGCCTATGCCCAGTACCTCTTGGCACTGAGCTACTACGATCAGATTGACGAGGTCGGTCGCGATCAAGGTCTGACGTTTCAGGCATTGCAAGCCTTGCGGACAGTGATCGAGGTTTATCCCGACAGCGAATATGCCACATCCTCGATCCTGAAGTTTGACCTCGCCTTTGATCACCTCGCCGGCAAGGAAATGGAGATTGGCCGCTACTACCTGCGGCGCGGGCACTACTCTGCTGCCATCAACCGCTTTCGCGTCGTGGTGGAGGATTTCCAGACCACAAGCCACACGGCTGAAGCTCTTCACCGGCTTGTCGAATCGTACCTTTCGCTGGGCCTTGTGAACGAAGCGCAGACCGCGGGGGCCATTCTGGGGTACAACTATCGGTCTTCCGACTGGTACGAGGACAGTTTTGACCTTCTCAGAGGCCGGGGACTGGAGATGAGGGATCGCGGCAACAACTGGCTCAGCCAGATCTACCGCCAGTCGATCAGGGGCGAATGGATCTGACACGCCCGTCCCGGCAAACACAGGCATAGCCGAAGGTGCTACGCTCGCTCGAAATCCGCGATCTGTTGATCATCGACCGGCTGGAACTGGCGTTTCAGCCTGGGCTGAATGTGCTGACCGGTGAAACCGGTGCCGGAAAATCCATTCTGCTCGACGCGCTCGGCTTTGTTTTGGGATGGAGAGGGCGTGCCGAACTGGTTCGGCAAGGGGCTGATCAGGGTGAAGTTGTCGCGGTGTTCGAAATTGGCCCGGGTCACCCGGCGCATGGCGTACTGGAAGACGCGGGGTTGGACGCAGGCGATGAGTTGATCCTGCGGCGGATCAACACTGCCGAGGGCCGCAAGACGGCCTGGGTCAATGATCGGCGCGCCAGCGGCGAAGTGCTGCGTGCTCTCAGCGATACCTTGGTGGAATTGCATGGGCAGCAGGATGATCGCGGTCTACTGAACCCGCGCAACCATCGCGAGATGCTCGATCTTTTCGGCGGCCTCGACGGCCATCGTGTCGCGGTTCGTCAGGCCTGGACCGCGCTGAGCGCCGCACGACGTCAGCTGTCAGAGGCCGAGGCCGAAATCGAAACGATGCGGCAAGAGGAAGAAGATCTGCGCAACGTGGTTTCTGATCTGGTGGCGCTGGACCCGCAACCGGGCGAAGACGCAGAACTGACGGCGCGGCGCAGTCTCATGAAATCCGCAAAAGCCATGGGGGAACGACTGGCGAGCGCCCAGGCGGCCTTGAGCTACGAAAACGGGGCCGGCGGGCGACTGCAACAGGCCATGCAGGATTTGAGCGGCGTGGTTGAAGAGGCGTTGTCCGCCCGGATCGATCCGATGGTAGAGATGCTCGACGGCGTGGCGACGACGGTTTCGGATGCGGAATCCGCACTGGAAAACCTGATGGCGGACCTGGAATTCGACGCCGCAGACATGGCCCGCACCGAAGACCGCTTCTTTGCGCTGCGGGAAATGGCACGCAAGTATCGGGTCGAGCCCGATGAGCTTCCCCAGCTGTCGACCGAGGCGCAAACGCGTCTGGCCCGGATTGAATCCAGCACCGGTGATCTGGAAGCCTTGCGCGCCGCGCAATCGGAAGCGGACGTTGCGTATGACAAAGCCGCGGCGGACCTGTCAGCGGCCCGCAGATCCGCCGCAAGCCGGCTCGACGCAGCGATGATCGGCGAACTGGCGCCTTTGAAAATGGAGCGCGCAGCGTTCGAAACCGCTATTGCTCCGACTACCCCCGGGCCGGACGGTTTCGATGCGGTGACCTTCGTCGCGGCGACCAATCCCGGTGCGCCAGCCGGCGCATTGAACAAGATCGCTTCGGGCGGAGAACTCAGCCGCTTCTTGCTGGCGCTCAAGGTTTGCCTAACGGGGTCTGCGAGCGGTGTGACGATGATCTTTGACGAGATCGATCGCGGCGTTGGTGGCGCGACTGCAGATGCGGTGGGTCGTCGGCTGGCATCCCTGGCGCAAGGGGGACAGGTCCTGGTTGTGACGCATTCCCCTCAGGTTGCCGCGCGGGGGGCCCATCACTGGCGGGTGCAGAAGCAAGTGAACGCGGGGGCGACTCTGTCGACGGTGATCCCGCTTCCAGAAGATGACCGTGTCGACGAAATCGCGCGAATGCTGTCCGGAGACACCATCACGGATGAAGCACGCGGCGCCGCACGGGCCCTGCTGGCGCACTAAAAAAGCCAGTGTGAAGTGGGTCACAGACAGGTCACTCCCCTCCTGTCATTCTGTGATCAGTCTCCCTAGACTGGAGGCCGGATCCGCTCCAATCCATCCGTTTCCCAAGAAGCTGGTCCGGCCCCATTTTTTCCACAGCTTTTCAACGCCGGCCGCAGCAACGGAAAAGCACGCACCAAGCCTCACTGAAGTCGTTTGACGCTCTCGCTCACAACAAGCGCGGTGGCTTATTGGAACGGTGGGATCGTTGGATACGCCATCTGAACGCCATGTTGTCACAACGCGACCGCTTCTCTGCCTTTGGTTGAACTTCCCCTGCAACAGATCTCCCAAGGGATTGGCGGTGGCGGCCCCATTAGGTCGGGATGGAATGCAACTATTGCAAGATATTGATCGCAAACAGGCTTTTCCACATCGCCAGCCTGTTCTACACAGGGACATCCGGTGCGAGGCGATGATGGCCCAGAGCACACGCTCGATTCTGTCCCAGCAGCTTGATCAGGCGGTCACAGCCTGCAAGGACGGTTGGCGCGTCTTGCGCCACCGCGGGCCCAGTCAGGTTCAATTCTGGTTCATTGCCTTGGCGATTGGCATCGTTGCGGGTGTTGCGGCGGTGCTGTTTCGCAAGGGGATCATCTGGCTGCAATCGTCCATTTATGGCACCGATGACGTGCAACATATCCACAGCTTTGCCGAAAGCCTGCCGTGGGGATGGATCCTTGTCACACCCATCGCGGGGGGACTGGTCGTCGGCCTGATTCTGCACCGCTTTACCCCGGATGGGCGTGTGCGCTCTGTTGCGGATGTGATCGAAGGGGCAGCCCTGCATGATGGGCGCGTCGAAACCCGTGCAGGGTTGGCGTCGGCGCTGGCGTCTCTGATCACCCTCAGTTCGGGGGGCTCATCGGGGCGGGAGGGCCCGGTCGTGCACCTCGCTGCGGTGATCTCGACATGGGTTAGCCGGAGGATCGCCGCGGACGGCATCACGGGCCGGGACCTCTTGGGGTGTGCAGTCGCCGCGGCCGTCTCGGCCAGCTTCAACGCTCCGATCGCTGGCGCTCTGTTTGCCCTTGAAGTTGTGCTGCGGCATTTCGCGGTGCACGCCTTTGCGCCCATTGTGATCGCCGCTGTCGCCGGAACCGTGATCAGCCGCATGGTCTTTGGGGATGTCGTGGAGTTCGACCTGTCGACCCCCGGGGCTCTGCAGTTTTACGTCGAGTTGCCCGCCTTTCTGATCCTTGGGCTTTTCAGCGGTGTGGTGGCGGTGGTGTTGATGAAAGCCATCTTCTTTGCCGAGGACATCGGCAACCACGTGCAAACCCGGACCGGCATGCCACGCTGGCTGCGCCCGGCACTTGCAGGCGTTCTTCTGGGCGGCATTGCTGTTGCGTACCCGCATATCATTGGCGTGGGATATGAGACGACAACCCGCGCGCTTGCCGGTGATCTGCTCCTGCACGAAGCGATTGTGTTTACGATCGTGAAGGTGATTGCCGTTGCTGTCACCATCGCGGGCCGCATGGGCGGCGGCGTTTTTTCTCCGTCGCTCATGATCGGCGCGATGGCCGGCCTTGGGTTCGGCGTGATTGCGACCGGTATCTTTCCCGATGTCTCGGGTAGTCACACGCTTTATGCGTTTGCAGGGATGGGAGCTGTTGCGGCAGCTGTACTGGGCGCGCCGATATCGACCACGCTGATTGTCTTTGAGCTCACCGGCGACTGGCAGATCGGGCTGGCCGTGATGGTATCGGTCTCACTCTCGACGGCGTTGGCGTCGCGACTGGTCGACCGGTCCTTCTTTCTCACACAGTTGGAACGACGCGGCACCCATCTGGCCGCAGGGCCGCAAGCCTATCTGTTGGCGATGTTCCGCGCCTCGTCCGTGATGCGCGCACCCGACGACCCGCGAGCGGCCGCCGAAGACGAGTGCTGGGACATGGTCGGGGAGGGGCTCTACATCGATATCAATGCCACGCTGGAGGCTGCCATGCCGATTTTCGATAGGGCATCGATTCCGTTTGTTCCGGTCGTGTCCCTGACAGGCGAAAACGGCGCGCCAGAGCTGCGCGGTGCGCTCTTTCACGTCGACGCGCTCAAGGCCTATAACCGGGCCCTGGCTGCAACCGCCGCGGAAGAGCACTCCTGATCAGAGGGCTTCGTGCTAAAGCGCTTTGACCGAGCCTGACCGGGGCTTGTGGTCCAGTTCCACCAGTCCGAGTCGTTCCAACACGGGGGGCACATAGTTGGCGAATCTGCCGCGATACCCTTTGCGCAAACCATAGTACCCACCCAAAGGGTTGCCGCTGTCGCGTGCCCAGGCTTCGACGGACCCGTCCTTGACCGGTTTTCCTTCATCGGCGCTGCCCAGCAACATCCAGCCACCGTGCGCGTCCAGCATCGCATGCAGGTCCTCTACGCAGCGCGCATCATAACTCAGCCGCGTTTTCCCGACCTGAACCACCAGCGCCGGTGGGTCGTTGGCCTCGTCGATCCACGCTTGATAGTCGCTGGATTGAGGAGGCGTTTTCAACTCCCAGGGATCGTCGGGTGTTCCGCTTCCAAGTGCGTTTGTGGCCATTCTCACGTCCCCGCATCACCGTTTGCACACCAACATCTTCGCGCGCTGCCGTGTCAGCGTCTATAGCGATGTCTGAGCAGGTGCAGGTCCGACGCTTGCAGCGTCCGTGTCAGAGCTGCTCCACGGTCACATCGTCGCCAGTGTAGAAGGCCAGATGATCCTTGATTTTGGCCACGCCCTCGAAAGGGTTTTCGTAGGTCCAGACCGCGTTCTCAAGCGTTGCAGACTTGTTCACGATTGAGAAATAATTCGCGTCACCTTTGTGCGGGCAGTGGGTCGTCTTGTCCGTCCGGTCGAGCATGGCCATCGCGATATCAGCCCGCGGAAAGTAGATGACATCCGCGTAGTCGCCCTCGCTCAGTGTCAATGCGTTGCGGCTTTCTCCAAGGACTGCCCCGCCGGAACGCACAGTCCAGACGCCCGGAGCCTTGCGAATTTTGATATGGTCGGCCATGGGCGGTCCCTCCTGTCTGGGATGTCTTCAACTGCATCGCGCCTGTTGGTGACACTGGCGTGTCAGATTGGCGCGGTCGCGGCATCCAACCACAGTTGAGCGGCCTTGCCCACCCTCGGACCGACAAGTCGCGCAACGTCGGCATGGTAGGTGTTCAGCCAACTGCGCTCCGCTGCGGTCAACATGTCGACAACCACCAGCCGGCGATCGATTGGCACATAGGTCAGCGTGCGCCAGTCCAGCATCTCGCGATGTGCATCCCCGCCTGGCAAAGGCGCGGCTTTCTGAACCACGATGAGGTTTTCGATCCGGATTCCGAAGGCACCTTCGCGATAGTATCCCGGCTCGTTCGACAGGATCATGCCCGGCTCAAGCGGGACATGATTGGACCGGGCCAGTCTTTGGGGCCCTTCATGCACATTCATATAGGCGCCGACACCGTGGCCGAGACCATGATCGAAGTCCTGCCCGGCCATCCAGAGCGGCAGGCGGCCAATGGCCTCAATGTCCCGCCCGGCAAGCCCCTTGGGCCAGCGCAGCCGGCTCATGGCAATCATGCCCTGCAGCACGCGTGTGAAGGCGTTGCGTTCTTCGTCGCCCACTTGTCCGACCGCAAGGGTACGTGTGATGTCCGTGGTCCCGTCGAGATACTGACCACCTGAATCCAGCACCAGCAGATGCCCGTCCTGCAACACGCTGTCGGTTTGATCAGTGACCCGGTAATGCATGATGGCGCCGTTGGGACCGGTGCCCGAGATCGTCTCGAAGCTGATATCCTGAAGCGCATTGTCTTTGCGCCGATATCCTTCGAGCTGGGTGACGACCTGCGTTTCGGTCAGGCTGCCGGGAGGCTGGGCGTCAAACCAGGTCAGCAGTTCGACCATGGCCGCAGCGTCACGCAAGTGCGCTTCGGCCGCGCCTTTGATCTCGGCGTCGTTCTTGCGGGCTTTGGGCAGCGCACAGGGTTCGTTGCCAAAAACGCCAGCCTCACCGAGAAGATCTGCAACTGCTTGCGGTACCGTGGATTTATCGATCCGGACCGGTCCTTTGAGCGCGGGCAGGGCAGCAGCAAATGCTGCGGGCATCTGAAGGGTGACATTGTCTCCGAAATGATCGCCGAGCGAACGCACCTTCTCTGCCGCCATAAAGAGTTGCACATGACCATCGGACTGGAGGATCCCAAATCCTTGAGCAACCGGGTTGCGGGCGATATCCGCACCGCGCAGGTTCAACAACCACATCAGGCTGTCAGGCAGCGTGATGACCGCCGAGTTGTGACCGGCCTCTTCCAACTCCTTCGCGAGCCGCGCGATCTTGGAATCGTGGCTCTCACCAGCGAATTCGAGCGGATGAATGCGCGCCGGTTCCATGGGCGGGTCCGGCTGATCGTCCCAGATGCGGTCGACAAGATTCTCGCAACGCACCATTTCGATGCCGGTGCCACTCAATGCCGCGTTCAGTTGTTCGATTTGCGCAACCGTGTGCAGCCACGGATCAAATCCGACGCGGCCCCCATCGGGCAACTCTTCGATCAACCACTCCGAGAGAGAGACCTCCGGCCACGGCACCGGGGTGTAGACATCCGCGACCTGCGCCTTGACCTGCGTGCGGTAGCGTCCATCAATGAACACACCTGCCTTGTCGTGCAGAACCGCGCAAAAGCCCGCGGAGCCGGTAAAGCCGGTTAACCAGGCCAGACGCTCGTCGCGCGGCGCGACGTATTCACCCTGATGGGCGTCGGCGCGGGGCACCATGAACCCGTCCAGACCCTCACGGTCCAGCTCTGCACGGAGGTCCTTCAGCCGCGGTGGCCCCTGTTCCGGGCGGGCCCGTTCTTCGAAACTCTGGAACATAAACACCCCTCCGTCTGACATCGCGTCGGGAGGAACCGTGCCCGACCCACGGGGCTCAGCTGGCCCGTTTTATCCCCATGACCCGTGCCCGCGCACGCGGATCAGCGTCGAACAGAGCGGCCAACTGCTCGGTCATTGCACCAGCCAGTTGTTCAACATCGGTAATGGTCACCGCACGATCGTAATAGCGCGTCACGTCGTGCCCGATACCAATGGCGAGCAATTCGACCACCCGACGCCGTTCGACCATGTCGATCACATCGCGCAGGTGTTTTTCAAGATAGTTCGCGGGGTTCACACTGAGCGTGGAATCGTCCACCGGCGCGCCGTCAGAAATCACCATCAGGATCTTTCGCGCCTCGTGGCGGCCCTGCATCCGCCGATGCGCCCATTCCAGAGCCTCACCGTCGATGTTTTCTTTCAGAAGGCCCTCTTTCATCATCAAGCCCAGATTGGCCCGCGCCCGGCGCCAGGGTGCGTCCGCCCCTTTGTAGATGATATGCCTGAGATCATTGAGCCGCCCCGGTTGCTGCGGGCGTCCCTCGTTCAGCCACGCCTCGCGCGCCTGGCCACCTTTCCATGCGCGGGTGGTAAAGCCCAGAATCTCAACCTTGACGTTGCAGCGTTCCAGCGTGCGCGCCAGAACGTCGGCGCAGATTGCAGCAATCGAAATCGGGCGCCCGCGCATCGAGCCCGAGTTGTCCAGCAGCAGCGTGACCACGGTGTCGCGAAACTCGGTGTCCTTTTCAACCTTGAACGACAAAGGAGTTGTCGGGTTGGCGACCACGCGGGCCAGACGCCCGGCGTCAAGGATCCCTTCTTCCCGGTCGAACTCCCAAGACCGGTTCTGCTGCGCCTGCAAACGGCGCTGCAACTTGTTCGCCAACCGGCTGACCGCACCTTTGAGAGGCTCCAGCTGTTGATCCAGATATGCGCGCAAGCGCTCCAGCTCGACGGGATCTGCCAGCTCCTCGGCGGGTATCTCCTCGTCATGTTCGGTCAGATAGACGGCATAGTTCGGATCGGCGTCGCTGATGGGTTGCGGGGCAGGTGGCTCCAGCGGGGCCTCGCCCTCGGGCATCTCGGCTTCTTCGCCCATTTCCTGGTCAGCCATCTCATCCATGCTGACCTGTGCCTGTGCGGCGTCTTGCTGTTCGTCTTGCGACTGTTCGGGGTTCGCGTCCGCGTCTTCCTGATCCTGATCGTCCGATCCGGTGCTGTCGGGATCGGGCTCTTCTTCAGTGCTGTCTTGCGCTTCGTCTTCCTGATCTTCGTCCAGCTGATCGGGGTCTTCGCCCAGCTGGTCCCCATAGCCCAGATCCGTAATGATCTGCCGGGCGAATTTCGCAAATTCGGTTTGATCGGCGAGCCGGTCCTGCAAGCCCTCAAGTGTGCCGCCAGCCTGCTCTTCGATGAAGCCGCGCCACAGTTCCATGACGTTCTGCGCGCCGGGGGGCAGGTCGCGTCCGGTTGCTAGATGCCGGATCAGGTAGCCGGCTGCGACGGGCAAGGGAGCCTCTGCGGGTTCCTTGCATTGGTCGTAGCCGCGGCGCGTGGCCTCGTGGCCGATCTTGGCGTCGATGTTACCCGCGGTTCCGGGCATGTCCCTTGCTCCCATGGCCTCGCAGCGCGCGGTTTCCATGGCGTCATAGAGCTCGCGGGCCATCTCGCCCTGTGGGGCATAGCGCGCGCTTGTGGCGTCGTTGTGATACTTGCGGTGCAGGGCAAGCGCGTCGGCTGTGCCGCGTGCCAAGAGAACTTCATCACGGGTCAGGCGGCGGCTGACCTGCGGTAGCCGCATCGACTCGCCGTTCAAACCGGAAGGGTCGACGGTGTAACTGATCGTGAGTTCCGGGTCATCGGCCATGACCTTGGTGGCCTCGGCGAGGGCCTTTTTGAACGGATCTGCGGGGTTGTCAGAATGAGTTGCCATAGTGCCGTTAAATCAGCCCCCTGACCGGAAAGGCAAGAGGCCGGACGCAGTGTTTTGATGCTTCGAGTGCGTTTTGATCGCGAACGCGCGCCAATTGGTATGACGCACTTATGCGGCGTCGGCAGTTGTTTGTGGCTGCGCTGTTCAGCGGCAATGGGCAGCCCACCCCCGCGGAGCGGCTCGCATCCGATGACTGCATCGGTTCGCGCTTGCCGGCTATGCTGGGCGCCCTGCCACGTCCAGCAAGTGCGCGACATGCACGTCGATGGCATCTACGACTTTGTACCCCGGGTCATGATCATCGAAGGCCAGTCCAAGGTCGGTGCCCCCCAAAAGAACCGCTTCGGCCCCGGCGTCGATCAGCTTTTGCCCCTGATCAAAGAGGAACGCCCGCTGTTCTGATGAGCAGGATGCAGCGAGGGCAATGCCAATGTAGCATTCGTGCACCGCGTCCAGATCCACCGGCGCAAGGGCACGTGTCTTCTCCAGTTTGCCGTACACTTTCGTTCCGGCAACCTGACGCGTGCCCAGCACCCCGACCGTCGAAATCCCTGAGCCTTGAAAGTACGCGTCGAGCAAGCCGGTCGCGTCGATCAGCGGAAGAGGGGCGATGGCTTCGGTCTCTGCAAAACAAAAGTGTCCACCCAGCGATGTGATCATTGCGCAATCTGCGCCGGCGCCCTTCAGTTCCTCCAGATGTCCGGCATAGAGGGCCGCTTGTGCTGAGCGATCGTCTGCAGCCGCGTGACGTGCCAGTGCGTCCACGTCCGCGTGGGCGATGGTGAGATGCAATGGCAGGCCCTGTGCCCGCGCCCGGGCGGTCAGCCTGGTGTAATAGACCACAGTGGCCGCGACACCAATGCCGCCAATCAGTCCAATATGCATTCTGTGCTCCGGTATTGTCATCTTCAGGCTAAGGGCTGGGCCGGAAAACACCAGACAGGAGTTGTCGGAATTCGGGCCTGTTTGGGAACCGGCGCGACCAGTCCGATACACTCCAGCAGCCGGTCTCCGACGGGGTGATGTACTGCAGATTCAAACCCGTGGAGCCATCTCAGTCGACTGAGCGGACCCAGCAGTGCAGCCACGAGGGGGGCTGGTTGACGGTGTCCATTGTCGTTCCGCTATAATCGAAGATGCCGCCACAAGGAGAACTACCATGGCACCACTTCGATCACTCGCGGTCTCAACCCTGTTTGCATTTTGTCTTGGCGCGGCAAGCCATGCGCAGGAGAAACCCAATATCGTATTCATTTTCCTCGACAATTTCGGCTGGGGCGAGCCGGGCTTCAACGGGGGCGGGATCATTCGCGGAACGCCAACGCCGGAAATGGATGCGCTCGCCGCAGAAGGCTTGCGGTTGACGAACTTCAATGTTGAGAGCCAGTGCACGCCGTCTCGTGCGGCAACAATGACGGGACGCTATGGCGTCCGCAGCGGCAATCATACGGTGCCTTTGGGGGGCGGTGTCTACGGCCTGACGCAGTGGGAAATCACGATGGCCGAGATGCTCAAGGACGCGGGCTACGACACAGCGATGTATGGCAAGTGGCATCTGGGCTGGTCCGAAGGCCGATACCCAACCAATCAGGGGTTTGATGAGTTCTATGGCGTCGAAACCACAGACGTCACGGTCTGGCGGACGCTCTCAGGCTTTGCAGAAGCCGGCATGGAAGAGCCTGTGGTCATGCAGGGCGTCGCGGGCGAACCTGCGACCGTTGCCCGAGACTATGACCTGGAGTATCGCGCGCTCATTGATGGCGATCTAACTGACAAAGCGATTGATTTCATCAACCGGAAGGGCGGCGAAGAATCCCCGTTTTTTATCTACCTCGCCTACACCCAAACCCATTACCCGAACATTGCGCACCCAGAGTTTGATGGGGTGACGGGCAATGGCGTGTGGGCCGATATCTTGTTGCAAGTCGATACATACGTGGGACGCATCACCCAGGCACTCGAAGACGCCGGTATCTCTGACGACACCGTCGTTATCTTCACCGCCGACAACGGGCCAGAGGCAGCGCGGATCGGAAATTCAAACGCCTCGCCGGTCCCAATGGTTCAGGGAACAGCAGGACCATGGCGCGGCACGCTGTTCACCAGCCTCGAAGGCAGTATGCGTGTCCCCTTTGCAATCAAGTGGCCGGGCCGCATTCCCGCAGGATCTGCGAGCAATGAAGTGGTTCATTCCATGGATCTCTTCCCGACACTTGCTGCATTTGCCGGCGGATCAGTGCCCGAGGACCGCGCCTTTGATGGGATCGACCAGTCGGAGTTTTTCTTGGGCAACCAGCAGAGTTCCAACCGCGAAGGTGTGATTGTCTATATGGGAGACCAGATTTTTGGCGTAAAATGGAACGACTGGAAGGTCATGTTCAAAGAGAACGCTTCGATCTTCGACGAAACCCTGAGCTTCGACACACCGCGGGTTTACAATTTGCTTAATGATCCAAACGAACGGGAAAGCGTTCTGTTTCCGCACACCTGGGCGGTGGAAAAGGCGTTGCCCCAACTGCTGGAGCACGCAGCATCCTTCGCGACCTATCCGCCGATCCCGCCGGGCACGCCCGACCCATACACTCCTCCGGAAAACTGATCGGTTGATGGCCGATAATCACAGAAAGGCTTGATCTGAGCGGACGTGTGTACCGCATTCATGCAAAGGTGTCGTGGCGGCTCACACTACCGTGGGTCGCCGCCAGCAATCCAATTGCGGGTTAGCCCAAGCTGGCGCTGGCAGCACTTTCCGGCAATTCCTCGTCGAAACACCGTTGGTAGAACTCCGCGACCGTCTGGCGCTCCAGTTCGTCGCACTTGTTCAGGAAGGACAGGCGGAACGCATAGCCAACGCTGCGGAAGATTTCGGCGTTCTGAGCCCAGGCGATAACGGTCCGCGGGCTCATCACGGTGCTCAGATCACCGTTCATAAACGCGGTGCGGCTCAGATCCGCAACCGTCACCATCTGCTTGATCGTTTTGCGACCGGCTTCGGTGTTGTAGTGCGGGGCTTTGGCCAGAACGATGTTGGTCTCTGCGTCGATGCTCAGATAGTTCAAGGTTGCGACCAGTGACCAGCGGTCCATCTGGCCCTGGTTGATCTGCTGAGTGCCATGATAGAGCCCCGTGGTATCGCCCAGACCAACGGTGTTGGCGGTAGCGAAAAGCCGGAAGTAGGGGTGGGGCGTGATCACTTCGTTCTGATCGAGCAGCGTCAGCTTTCCGTCAACTTCCAGCACGCGCTGGATCACGAACATCACATCTGCGCGGCCCGCATCATATTCGTCGAACACGATTGCTGTAGGATTTCGCAGGGCCCAGGGAAGAATCCCTTCCTGAAAATCCGTGACTTGCTTGCCGTCCTTGAGCTTGATCGCATCCTTGCCGATCAAGTCAATCCGGCTGATATGGCTGTCCAGGTTCACCCGAACGGTCGGCCAGTTCAGCCGGGCGGCGACCTGTTCGATATGGGTGGATTTCCCGGTGCCGTGATAGCCCTGAATCATCACACGCCGGTTGTGCTGAAATCCCGCCAGAATGGCCAAAGTGGTGTCGGGGTCGAACTTATAGGTCTGATCGAACTCCGGCACGCGCTCGGTGCGCTCGGCAAAGCCTTTCACGACCATCGGGGTGTCGATCCCAAACACATCGCGGATCGAAACATCCTCGGTGGGTTTTGCGTTGATATCGATCATTCCGTCCGCCATGCTCGCTGTTCCTTGTCGTCCTGCCCGTCGGGGGTACCAAAGCCCGCCCGTGGTGCAACATCTGGCGGGCGAGGGCAAGGGGAACCGACGACGCTTTGGACCCCGCGACGCAGGGTTTGCAAATCAGCGCTTCATCGCGGCATATCCGGGTGGGGTATAGTGTTATCTTGCGCGGCGGTTTTCCGCTCTGTTTTGAGCGGTGCATGCTCTCCGGGTCCAACCTGCACAAGTTGCGCAGCGGTCAGTCTTTGAAGTTGCGGCTGATCTTGATCTGATCCCACGCCCAGACCACCTGTTGCAGCTGTTCTTCCTGACTGCGGTCGCCGCCGTTCATGTCCGGGTGCAGCACCTTGATCAGGGCCTTGTAGGCTTTGCGCACCTCGGCCTTGGTCCAGTTGTCGCGCGCTTCCAGGATCTCGACAGCACGGCGTTCGGTCGGCGGCAACTTGCGTCCTGCGCCGCCACCTTTGCCGGGGTTCTGAGTCGCGTTGGCCCCCAAGACCTGATGAGGGTCCTCAATGCCCAGGCGTGCCCAGGCCCGTGCCTCCGGATCACCCATGGGTTTGGTTTCGCGCTCCCAGACCTTGTCCTTGGACCGTTGGGCGTTCAATTCCGCCTCGGTCGTCCCGTCAAAGAAGTTCCATTTCAGATTGTATTCGCGCACGTGCTGCTGACAGAACCAATAGAAGTCATCCAGCACATCGGGCGCTTTTGGCGCACGGTACTTGCCCGGTTCGTTGCAGCCTTCATGGTCACAGATCCGCGTTGATGTCTCAGACGCACCAGACATGCCACGGCGTCCGCGGGGGTTCTTTTTCTTCGCCGAAGACACCGACATGTCGAAACCGAATGGATCAGATTTTGTCATGATCAAGAACCTCGCAACTGCACTTCGGTCGTGTCTTTCCGACTCGGACGCCAGAGTTTAATCTATGTCCGGCCAGATTGAAGAGGGGGCGGCGAAAAAAGTTGCCTCGAGCAGCCGGAGGATCAGATGCCCGTCACAGAAGAAATCCGTACTCGGCTGGAAACGGCCTTTGCGCCCACCGCACTGGAGGTGGTCGATGACAGTGAAAGCCATCGCGGCCATGCAGGATACCAGGAGGGTGGCGAAAGCCATTTCAATGTGCGGATCCGGTCCCGCGCCTTTGAAGGTCAAACCCGATTGCAGCGCCATCGCGCTGTGCATGCGGCGCTGGGGTCCGATCTGGTTGGTCGGATCCATGCGCTTGCATTGGATATCGATGTCTGAACCGGTTCAGCGGTCCTTGTTGGAATCGTCTTCCTTGTCCGGCTCCACAGCCGTCAGGGTCGGGTAGGGCACCACCGTTTCATTGGCCGCGTCGTCCTCCGGCGCTTTCGAGACAATCGCAGGCGCGCCACTTTCTTCAGTATCGTCGTCTCGTTGTGCGCCCATCGCGAGGCGCGCGCCTGTGGTCTCCTCGGGCATCAGACCGGGGCTGTCCAGCACGCGTGGCGAGACCACGTCCTCTTCGCTTTCTTGCGCGCGGCGAAAAATCAGCATTGTGCGCCACTCTGTCGTACTGCCGGTCAGGCCCGAACGCTCCTGATTGGGGAGCAATTCTGCGCGCACATATTCCCACCCACTTTCGCCGTAACGGTTGAGCACATTCTCTATCGCCTGAGCGAACCGCCCTTCCGGTGTCCGTACGCCTTTGGCCTTCTCACCTTTCGCGGGCGCTGGAATGACTTTGTATTCATAGTGCGGCATTGGATTGCTTTCGCTTCAGGGCCGGCAGTGGCACAGGCTCTGTCTCTACCAAGAACTCTGCCGCGCGCCAAGCGTCGGCAACACAAGGGACGGAGATGCGGTCAGCGACGAATGCCGATTGAACGACCCACGCGCTCGGGTCGGGGCAGGGTCGCATGCGCGGCGTGCATTTCCTCAAGTTTGGCCAAAATGGCCGCGGGCATCGGAGCCACTCTGGGTCCGCTCATGTCGATGTGCAGGCCCATCGCCTCGCCGGTCGCTGCGAGCCACCCGTCCTCGTGCCAAAGCTCCTGGTAGGTGTGAAAGCGTTTCTCATCGTAGTCGATCAACTGCGTGCTGACCCGGACGGCGTCCCCTTCGTGCAGCTCGCGCACATAGCAGAGGTGGAACTCAGCGGTGAATGTCGTGTGCCCGCTGCGTTCAATATAGTCGGGCCCGAAGCCGAGCAACTCATAGGCCTCGTCAACACCGGTATCGAACAACACGTTGTAATAGGCCATGTTCAGGTGACCGTTGTAGTCGATCCATTCGGGAAGGACTTTTTTGACCGATGACTGGAACGGCGCTGGAATCGGCATGCAAGTGCTCCTGGCTGGTTTCGGAGGGGTTACGCATTCGGAGTCGCACGCGGCTTGTTCGCCCCGTTGTGGAACAAGAACGACCAAGGGCGCCCATAACGACGTGCCTCGCCGCGCGTATATCTGGTCAAAGCCCCAGCTTCGCGCTCACGACCTCATTCACGGCCTTGGGGTTGGCTTTGCCGCCCGTGGCTTTCATGACCTGACCGACGAACCATCCTGCCAGCTTTGGGTTGGCCTTGGCCTTTTCGACCTGCGCAGGGTTGTCTGCGATGACCTGGTCCACCGCCGCCTCGATGGCGCCCGTATCGGTGACTTGCCGCATCCCTTCGGTTTCGACAATCTCTGCAGGCTCGCGGCCCGAAACATACGCGATCTCAAAGACTTCCTTGGCAATCTTGCCACTGATTTCGCCACTTGAAATCAATCCGATCAAGGCGCTCAGTTGGGCCGGGGCAATCGGGCTCTCCGTGATGTCATGGTCTTCTTTTTTCAGCCGGCCGAAGAGTTCGTTGATCACCCAATTTGCGGCAAGCTTGCCGTCCTGACCCGCGGCCACCTCTTCGAAATAGGCCGCAGACTCCACCTCTGCCGTGAGCACCGAGGCGTCATAGTTCGACAGCCCGAAGTCTTTGATAAATCGCATCTTCTTGTCGTCTGGAAGCTCTGGCAGGCTGCTCTGTATCTCATCGACCCAGGCTTGTTCGATTTCCAGCGGCAAAAGGTCCGGGTCCGGGAAGTAACGGTAGTCATGCGCTTCTTCTTTGGAACGCATCGACCGTGTTTCGCCTTTGTCCGGATCGTACAGGCGCGTTTCCTGATCCACGGTTCCGCCCGCTTCGACAATGGCGATCTGCCGCCGTGCTTCAACCTCGATGGCCTGTTGAATGAACCGCATCGAGTTCATGTTCTTGATCTCGCACCGGGTGCCCAGGTGGCTGAAGTCCTGCGTCTCCTGGTACTTTTCATAGGCTCCGGGCAGGCAGATCGACACATTCACATCGGCCCGCAAGTTTCCATTCTGCATATTGCCGTCGCAGGTCCCCAGATACCGGAGGATCTGACGCAGCTTTGCGATGTAAGCGGCCGCCTCTTCCGGTCCGCGGATGTCGGGGCGGCTGACAATTTCCATCAGCGCCACACCGGTCCGGTTCAAGTCCACAAAGGACATGTTCGGGTCCATGTCATGGATCGACTTGCCGGCGTCCTGTTCCAGATGGATGCGCTCGATCCGCACCCGGCGCGCGATACCGTCACCCATCTCGACCAGCACTTCGCCCTCTCCGACGATCGGATGATAGAGCTGGGAAATCTGGTAGCCCTGCGGCAAATCGGGGTAGAAATAGTTCTTGCGGTCGAATGCGCTGTTCAGGTTGATCTCTGCTTTCAGCCCAAGCCCCGTGCGCACCGCTTGCTCCACACAGAATTCGTTGATCACCGGCAGCATGCCGGGCATTGCGGCATCCACAAATGCCACGTTTGCATTGGGCTCTGCGCCGAACGTGGTCGAGGCGCCCGAAAAGAGCTTGGCATTTGACGAGACCTGTGCGTGCACCTCCATCCCGATGACCAGCTCCCAGTCGTGTTGGGCTCCGGAAACCACTTTCGGTTTGGGGGGCTCGAATGTGAGGTCCAGCATGGCAATGTCTCCGCCTAAGTTGACCGGCGTTCTAGGCCAGCCAACAGGGCGGGGCAAGGGCTCAGGAAGAGTGCAGCGTGGGTCCGTCCGCCGTGAACGTGACGCGCAGTCCGCGCTCTATGTCGTCACGAAATTGATGCGCGATTGCATCCAGAGCATCGGCCCGACCGCGTGCAGCAAAATGGTTGATCGAACGCACGCGCGCAGAGTTGTCGAAACCCTCGGATGCGTGTGCCCAGATCAGCGGGTGCACTTCGGTCAGGTGGTCGCGGATCAACCAGTCCGCACAATCGATGATGGGCAGCCGGATCTGGTCGGACTCCGCACTCAGGCCCAGTCCCTGCGGCAGCGTTACAGTGCAATAAGCCGTCAGCAGATTGATCATCGCCTGATCCGGGCGCGCTTTGACGATGTCACGCAGGCCGTCGATGAAGAATTCTGGATCGATGATCGCGCAGGCGTGCTCATCGAGGGCGATGGCGTCGAAACACACCCAAGTGTAACCGCCATGCCCCCAGATATCAGAGGTGCGCGAGGCGGTTCGTCGGGCTTCAAGCTCCAACTGCGCGTAACTTCCGTACCAGCGTGGCAGCAAATGGTTTCCCATTGCCCGCATGTGACGGTGATTGGTGGGATCAAGATCGATCAGGTCTTCATAATCGTCGGCGATGCGCAGGCGCGGGTTTGCCACCCCGGCCAGAAGCGCGCAGCGTGCCGCTGCAAGGATCGGGCTGTTCCGGACCACGCCGCAGAGCGGTTCCAGCAGTTGCGACGCGCGCTCGAAATGCGCGACGAACTTGGCGCGATTCGCGCGTGGCACGGTAGCATCCCATCCTTTTCCGCGCCACGCCCAACCCATGTCGATGTGAGCGAGCGCGACCAACAACGCGATCATCGGCTCTTCGGGAAACTCAAGGCGAACTTCTTCCAGCGCCGCGATACCTTCGAGAATAGGGGCGTCCTTTGGGGGCGTGCCATCGAACAGGGCGTGCTCGACCGCCAGAACCACATCCGCACGTGCGCCGAACAGCAAAAGATCGGCAATCGGCATGCCGCCCTCGGTCGCCTGACGCGCCGAATCCGCTTTGTGAACCTCGGCGGCCAACTCATCCCAGCGATCCTGCCGGGCCAGAAACTGGCCACGGTCCTGAGCGGATTTACAGGCCGATTCCTCCGCGCTGTCTTCGCAAACGGGAATTGACAGCCACTCATCCGGGCGCAAGGCGGACTTAGCGGGGCGCGGTGGTTGGGTCACATCCATCTGGCGGTTTTCGCCAAATCCAAGTGCCGCAGCCATCTTCATCAACTTTGATGGCGCAAGGGGTGTTGGGCGACGCGGCATACAGAATCCATTACAATAGTTACTTACTTTGAAGCGTTGTCCTGTTGTCGCAATAGGGCGCAAAGAAGGCTTGTCCAAGGGTAATTGCGGTTTTCGCCTGATTTCTGCTGCCCAAATTTCCCCAGCAGAAACAATGCACCATCGGACCGCGTCACGATTGATTTTTGCACCAGAAAGTTGAGTAAATCTGGCAAAATGCGCCTGAACCTTGGGAAACAGGGGCCAGGAAGAGTTTTTGTCGGCGCCAAGGTCAGCCTGGACCGATAGCAGCTGGAACGTCAGAAGAACGTGAAATGATGCCGTTCGACCCGCACGCCTCGCGCCTCGAAGGCAGCTTCCAGCGTCTTGTGCGGCGGTAAGGCTTCGTAGGGCAATCTAATGCGTTTTTCATTTTGCAAAACGGCGGAGACGCGAACCGAGAAATCCAATCGGGTGTCAAAGCGCATGTGATCGATTTCCGACAAGGCGATCTCGGCGCTGCGCCGCCCAGTATGCCATTGCAGGCTGTTGTCGTCCAAAGAGAGGCCGGCACTGCGGTTGCTGTAGAGGTCCCAGAGCCCCGGTACTGTCACCAAAGCCAGCAGCACCATCAGCCAGGGGGCTGCATCAACTGTGATGATCAGGCCCAGCAGCACGCCATAAAAGACCAGCAGCGCAACCACCGTGCGCCTGTTGCGGCCAGTCGACCGGTATTCGTACCCGACACTCACCGCCCGCCTGAGACGTCCAACGTGGTGCCGGTCACAAAAGATGCTTCATCCGACAGCAACCAAAGCACTGCATTGGCGACCTCCTGCACCTGGCCACTGCGCTGCATAGGGACCTTCAGTGCCAGGCGCGCAGGTCGGTCCGGCTCACCACCCTTGGCGTGAATATCGGTCTCGATGATCCCAGGCCGCACCGAGTTGACGCGGATGCCTTGCGCCGCGACCTCATCGCTCAAGCCTTTGGTAAAAGTGTCGAGCGCTGCCTTGGTCGCCGCATAGTCCACGTAAAGCCCGGCAGAGCCCAGCCGTGCGGCGGTCGACGAGATATTCACAATGCCGCCGGCGGAGCCCTGTGCCAGCATTCTCGATACGGCTTCCTTGGCGACAAGGATTGCTCCGATGACATTGACATCGAAAATGCGCCGCAGCCGGTCATGGGTCAGCCCTGTCACATTCGTGGCTGGCGCCACAATGCCGGCATTGTTGATCAGGCAATCGATTACTCCAAAGCGCTCATCGATCCTCTCGTAAAGCTGCGCGACCTGTTCGGGGTCCGCGACATCAGCCTGACAGATGGCAACTTCTGCGCCGTTCGCCTGTGCGTCCGCCGCCACCTGATCGACCCCTGCGCGATCTGTGTTGTAGGTGAGCACGAGATCATAGCCTTGGGCGGAAGCCAGTCTGGCACAGGCCGCGCCGATGCCGGCACTGGCGCCAGTGATCAGACAGACCTTTCTCATCAGGCAGAGCCCAGAATGCGGCTGATCATTTCAGACGTGTCCCGGCTCAAATCGGCAGTGCCAGCGATCCGCTCCAGTTCTGTTCGGATCAGCGCCTGACGGTCCGCGTCATACCGCCGCCAGGTCTGAAACGCGCCGCACATGCGCGCGGTGGTCTGCGGGTTCACGGGGTCCAGTTTGATCAGCCAGTCCGCCAGGAGCGTGTACCCGCTGCCATCTACACTGTGGAAGCCGGCATGGTTTGCCGCCAGTGCCCCAAGGGTGGCGCGGAACCGGTTCGGGTTCTTCCAGTTGAAATCTGCGTGTTCTGTCAAGGCACGCGCGCGCGCAACCGCCTGATCCGGTGTCGCCATGCCGATCTGCAGCCCGAACCACTTGTCGATCACCAGCCGGTCCTCGCGCCATTGATCGTAAAACGCCGCCAGCTCGTGCTCACGGCGTCCCGCGATCAGCAGGCACTCCAAGGCGCCCAGCTGGAGTGTCATATTGTCTGCCTTAGCGAACTGGGCCGCAGCCTGATCGCCGCCGTCCAGACGCGACAGCAACCGCAAAACGGCAGCGGCGAGACTGCGTTTGCCGGACTGCTCGGCATCCGGCCGGTAAGGGCCTTCAACCTGTGATCCCGCGTAGAGCGCCGGCAACATCTCTTTGAGATGCCTGGCCGTGGCCAGCCGCAGATCTTCGATCGCTTGCCAGATCGCCATCGGATCGGGCACCACATCACGCGCCGCGAGGCCCGCGGCCAGTTCGGACTGGCCAGGCAGGGCCAGCATCAAGGCCCTGTAGGCGGGATCCAGCCCGTCATCGGCCACAACTGTCTGCACCCCGTCCAGATAGTCGTTTGCAGGCGAAGCACCCTTGGTCACCATCTGCATCAGCGTATCGACAGCGAGGTCCCGTCCGGCTTCCCAGCGATTGAAGGGATCGGTATCATGCGCCAGCAGAAATGATCTCTCCGCGGCACTGATGTCGCGGTTCAGGACAACCGGTGCCGAAAAGCCGCGCAGGATGGACGGAACGGGGCGCGTCGCGAGGCCGTCGAACGCAAAACTCTGGGTCTCCTGCGTCATCTCCAGCAAACGCGTCGGAACAACTTCGTCCCCATTCGGACCAAGCAACCCGACCTGGATCGGGATCACCTGGGCCTGGGGCTCCGGGCTGTAGGGGCTGGGCGAAGTGGATTGAGAGAAGGTCAGGGTGTAGGTGCCGTCTTCCCAAGCGTCGGAGACTTCCAGATGTGGCGTGCCGGCCTGTTCATACCAACGCTTGAACTGCGAAAGATTGCGTCCGGTGACCTCTTCAAACACCGCCAGCCAGTCTTCGATGGTGCAGGCCTGTCCGTCGTGGCGTGCGAAGTAAAGGTCCAGTGCCTCTGCATATGCGGCATCACCCACCAGCCGCTTGAGCATGCCGATGACTTCGGCGCCTTTCTCGTAGACCGTTGCGGTGTAGAAATTATTGATCTCCTGAAAGCTGTCCGGACGGACTGGGTGGGCGAGGGGGCCGGCATCTTCGGGAAACTGGCGCGCGCGCAGATCAATCACGTCCGAGATCCGCTTGACCGGCTCGGAGCGAACGTCAGAGGTGAACTGGGCATCCCGAAAAACGGTTAGGCCTTCTTTCAGGCACAGCTGGAACCAGTCACGGCAGGTGATGCGGTTACCGGTCCAGTTGTGAAAGTACTCATGCGCAATGATCGCTTCGATCCGCTCGAAATTGGCGTCCGTCGATGTCTCGGGACTGGAAAGCACAGCGGCGGAGTTAAAGATATTCAGCCCCTTGTTCTCCATCGCGCCCATGTTGAAATCGTCGACCGCGACAATGTTGAACACGTCTAGGTCGTATTCCCGCCCATAGACATCCTCGTCCCACTTCATCGAGCGTTTCAACGCTTCCATCCCGAAGGCGCACTTGCCTTCGTCGCCCGGACGCACCCAGAGGTTCAGGGCAACATCACGCCCGCTGATCGTTGTGAAACGATCCGGCCATGACACCAGTTCGCCGGCGACCAAGGCAAAGAGATATGCGGGCTTTGGCCACGGATCGTGCCATTCCGCAAAATTGTCGCCATGTTCGCCTGGATTGCCATTGGACAAGAGGACCGGATGCGGCCCGTTGATGCGCACCGAAAAGACACTCATTACATCGGGACGATCCGGGTAATAGGTGATCTTTCTGAACCCTTCGGCCTCGCACTGCGTGCAATACATGCCATTGGACATGTAAAGCCCCTCCAATGCGGTGTTGTTCGCAGGGTCAATCTCGACCTCGGCCTCCCAGACAAACGGTGCGTTTGGCACCGTGCAGCGCAGCCCTTCGGCGGTGATTTCTGGGGACACCTCTTCGCCATCGATACGAGCGCTGATCAGAGAAAGCTGTTCGCCATGCAAAAAGAAGTCGCGCGCCTCGGTGTTTGGGTTCGGTCGGCACTCGAACCGGCTCCGCACACGCGTGGCATTTGGCTCCAGGTCAAAGGTCAGGTGCACGGAATCGATCAGGAAGCCAAATGGCTCATAGTCCTTCAGATAAGTGGTGCTCGGTGCCGCGTCGCGCATTTGAGGCCTCTTTGGAGATAAGATCGGCCAGACGTTAGGTAGAATGCACAGCACTCGCAAGCGAGCTTTGCCCGTTGCGAAACCGACCATTGCTGCCGTGCGCGGTGCTGTTCAACGCGCCAACCTGTCTTGTGCTGCTGGCGTGTTGCCTATCGGAAACTTTCGCTCTATCTGCCCCTGCATACCATGGGATACTGCGTGAGCCGCAAAAGGGAACGAAATGAACGACAGGCAAAAGATTGACGGGTTGCAGGTTGCGCCTGAGCTGGTGGACTTCATCGAGACGCAGGCGCTGCCGGGGACAGGGGTCTCGCCCGAGACATTCTGGTCAGGCTTGTCACGTATGGTTCACGACCTTGGCCCCGAAAACCGCGCGCTTGTGGAAAAGCGAGAGACGATCCAGTCCCAGATTGACGCCTGGCATGTCACTCGGAAGGGACAGCCGCATGATCATGAAGCCTACAAGGCTTTTCTGACGGAGATCGGATATCTGCTGCCGGAAGGCGAGAGCTTTGAAATCGACACGGCGAATGTCGATCCCGAAATTGCGCAGGTCCCCGGGCCGCAACTGGTCGTGCCAATCACAAACGCGCGTTACGCATTGAATGCGGCCAATGCCCGTTGGGGCAGTCTTTATGACGGTTTCTATGGCACCGATGCCATGGGCAGCACGCCGCCAGCGGGCTCTTACGACAAGGGGCGTGGCGCGCGCGTCGTCGCACGGGCTCGGGTGTTTCTGGATGAAGCTTTTCCGGTCGATGGCACCAGCCACGCCGACGCCCGGCGCTATCACATCCGTGATGGCGCGCTGCTGATCGACGACATGCCCTTAGCCGATCCCGCAAAATTCGTTGGCTACCGGGGCCACCCCAAGGCGCCTGATGCGGTGCTTTTGGTGAACAATGGCCTGCATGTGGAACTGGTCTTCGACCGGACCCACCCAATTGGCAGCCGCGATCAGGCTGGTCTGGCGGATGTTGTTCTGGAAGCCGCTGTCTCGGCGATCATGGATTGCGAGGACTCGGTGGCCTGTGTGGATGCCGAGGATAAGGTGCTGGCCTATGGCAACTGGCTTGGCCTGATGCGCGGCGATCTCGAGGCGACGCTGGAGAAAGGCGGGCGCACGCTCACACGGCGCCTGGCCGACGACCGCACCTTCATTGCACCTGATGGCAGCGAGAGGACGGTCAAGGGACGGGCGCTGCTTTGGGTGCGCAATGTCGGTCACCTGATGACCAACCCGGCGATCCTCGATCGGGATGGTGCGGAGGCCTACGAAGGGCTGATGGACGCCCTGATCACGACCATGGTCGCGATGCACGACCTCAATAGGGAAAGCGGCAATTCGGTGCATGGGTCGGTCTATATCGTCAAACCCAAGATGCACGGCCCGGATGAGGTGGCGTTCGCCGTCCGAACCTTCGACATGGTCGAAGACATTCTGGGCATGCCCCGCAACACCGTGAAGATCGGCATCATGGACGAAGAGCGCCGCACCACGGTGAACCTCAAAGAGTGCATTCGCGCGGCAAAGTCCCGTGTCGCATTCATCAATACCGGGTTTCTTGATCGTACCGGGGATGAAATCCACACCTCAATGGAAGCCGGTCCCTTCAGCCGCAAGGATTTCATCAAACGCAAGGGCTGGATCGGGGCCTATGAGAACTTGAATGTCGATATCGGACTGGAATGCGGTCTGTCGGGCCGCGCCCAGATCGGCAAAGGCATGTGGGCGATGCCGGACATGATGGCGGCAATGCTCGAAGCTAAGATCGAGCACCCCAAAGCCGGCGCCAACTGCGCATGGGTGCCCAGTCCGACGGCGGCGACCCTGCATGCCTTGCACTACCACAAGGTCGACGTGTTTGCCGTGCAGGCGCGCCTGAAGGCTGGCGGGCGCCGGGCTCATGTGGATGGTGTTCTGGACATCCCGCTGGCCACGTTCCGGAAATGGTCTGAAGAGCAGATCCTGCGTGAAGTCGAAAACAATGCTCAGGGCATCCTTGGGTATGTCGTGCGCTGGGTCGACCAGGGTGTTGGCTGCTCCAAAGTGCCGGACATCAACAACGTGGGTCTCATGGAGGATCGCGCGACCTGTCGGATCTCGGCGCAGCACGTGGCCAACTGGCTGCATCATGACGTCGTGGACGCGCAGCAGGTCATGACCGCTTTGCGCAAGATGGCGGCCGTGGTGGACGGGCAGAATGCCGACGATCCGGCCTATCACGCGATGGCGCCGGCTTATGACAGCATCGCTTTTCAGGCGGCCTGTGACTTGATCTTCAAAGGCCGGGTGCAGCCATCGGGTTACACCGAGCCGGTATTGCATGCACGTCGTCTGGAACTGAAGGCATCCCAAGGCTGAAACACGGCGGGGCGCCGCTGTTGAGGCGCGCTCCCCCAGAAAAACAAGAGGACAGACATGGCCGTATCACTGAGAAAAGCCCGCACGATTATCCGCAAGACACTGGAAAAAGGCCGCGAGATGGAGCTGAAGCCGCTTTCGGTGGTGGTGCTGGACGCGGGTGGTCATGTGCAGGCCTTCGAGCGCGAGGACGGCGCAGCCCCGGGTCGTTTCGCGATTGCGCAGGGCAAAGCTTATGGCGCGGTGATGCTGGGCATGGCCGGAACCGCGCAGATGAAGCGCGCAGAGGATCAGGCTTACTTTATGGCGGCTGTAAATGGCGTCTATGGTGGACAGGTGATCCCGGTGCCCGGCGGCGTCCTGTTGCGCGACCGCAAAGGCAGCGTAATCGGTGCCGTGGGTGTGACAGGTGACACATCCGACAACGATGCAGAGGCCGCTTTGGCTGGAATCGCGGCCGCGGGTTTGACCGGAGAAATCTAGCTTTCGGGCTTCCGGTCGCGCGTTGGCAGTTTCTTTGAAAAGGCGCCCATGATGCGGCGGCTTGCATTCGGCTGTCGTGAGAGACATGTCGTTGCCTCCTCAACGCACTGTGAGGTGAAAGTCTACTTTGTCACTGCGGGGCAGGGGTTCAGGAGAGGGGTTTGCGCGCGAAGCTGTCAGTGCCGGGCCGCGAACAAAGCGGAGCGTGCTAGCAACGGATTATGTTCTCACCGCCGAAACGCCCAGCGGACGAGGGCTGTGACGGCGATGCCGACCCAAAGCACCTCAATCAGGATTGCGCCCGCATTGGGGCGGTACCAGAGCGACAACAAAATGAGCAACGCGCCCAAAAGGTTGAGAAGATTGAAGCCCGGTTTACGGGCATCGACCCAACCTCGCGAGACCGCCAGATAGGCCCCTGCAATGAACAGCGATCCAAGAACGCCAATCCAGTCAATGAGGGTGAGTTCAGCTAACATGATTTGAGACTATGCCCCAATTGAGTTTGCTGCACACTGAAAATGACTCGGTGCGGTTGAACTCCCCGGCGCGACCGTTTTGTCTTCGTCTCGGCGGACCGACGGGCGCTGCAAGGCATTGCTCATTGAGATGCGTCTTGTGCTGGCATAAAAAGCCGCAACAGTTTCAATCGACGAGCGAGAACTCCTGAAGGGCCCACATCATGATCGGCTATGTCACAGTCGGCGCTGACGATATCGCAGCCGCCAAACGGTTTTACTCTGCGATCTTGCCTGCCCTTGGCTACCAGCTGGAGGAGGGGCCGGAAGGGCTGAGCTACGCACTGCACGCAGAGCCGGGTCAGCCTTCAGTTCTGCCGGAGTTCTACGTTAAACCCCCCTTTGACGGGGCGGCAGCGTCAGCGGGCAACGGGTCTATGGTTGCGTTCGAAGCGCGCAATCAGGCGCAGGTGCGCGACATACATGCAGCAGCACTTGCGGCGGGTGGATCAGACGAGGGTGAACCGGGGTTCCGCGCGTCATACAGCGCGCATTTCTATGTCGGCTATCTGCGTGACCCGCAAGGCAACAAGATCGCGCTGTATTCCAACGATCCGAACGAACCTGGACGAGATGGGTGACACCGACCGACAGGGGTGCAAAGTCATGTTCGGTATGCGATTTTCTGGCGATCTGGGGCGCGCTAACCATCCAAACTGGTGATGCAGGCAAGCTAAGGATGAATGTCGCGCGGCACGCAGCTCGATGATAGGACAACCGCGATCCAGTTCACGTCCAAAGTGAGCCCGCGCTCGGCAAGCCAGTCTCTCTGAAGTTTGTAGGCTGAGTGCTCTTTGGCGGCCTCGCAATAGAAGTGCCTGCCGCTTTGACGGTGATGCACAAGCTCATGCAACAAAACCGAAACGTCTTGTGGATTACGCGCGCTCCACGGAAGTATCAGGGTGATTTCGCCTTTGGCTGTGTCGTACAGGCCTCGTGGGGCGCGGCCAATCAACGTCGCCAGTTCACTCGGAGCAACGATATTGCGTGGCTGCGCAAACACGATTTTGGCCGGACTGCTCGCACGGGGGAGGTCAGTCGCCGTGTCGATCCATTTATGAAGCTCTTCGCGCAACGCGCCGGTGATGGTTGGGGCATCGTTTGCCGCAATACTCGACGCGGCAAAGAAGAGGTGGGCGGCCACGATGGACGTGGCGCAAAAACGGGAGAGCATAGGTCCCTCGGTCTGGCTGGGGTGGATTTGCCCCAAGCCTAGACGGCTGGTACAATCGTCGGCAAAGGAACGTTTTTCATCGGCAGATGAGGGATTTTCACCCGTGAAGAAACGGCAGTTGCCTCCGTTCTCAGCCGTGAAAGCATTTGAGGCTGCAGCCCGGCATCTCAGCTTCAAAGATGCCGCTGACGAACTCTGTTTGAGCCCGTCTGCAGTGTCACATCAAATCCGTGCGCTTGAGGACTACCTCGCAACAGCCCTCTTTCTGCGGAAAAACAACAGCGTCAGTTTGACAGGGACTGGAAGAGACTACGCGGGTCGGCTGACCCAATTGCTTGACCATCTCGACGACAGCACGCGCGCGGCCATGATCGATCAAAATGGCCATACCCTTCGAGTGCTGTCCACACCAGGCTTCGCGGCCAGATGGCTTTTGCCTCGGCTTGACGGGTTTGACCATGCACAAGCCATCCGATTGCGCATCGCCGAAGGTGCTCCATCCACCGATTTTGCGACCAATGATGCCGACGTCGTCATCAAGTGGCGCGACGAGTTGGAAGACGGCATTGATGTCACTCCATTTTTGCGGTCTGCGCGTTATCCTGTTGTGTCTCCTTCCTTTTTGCAGCGGGAGAAGATTTCGGAACCGCGCGACTTGCTGCGATTGACCCTTTTTCGTGATGAGGTCGACGATCAATGGCCTGAATGGTTCAGAGAGGCGGGCGTTTTGGCAGAACTGCCAGACGGGGATCCTGTCTACCCCAACTGCGAGTTTGCCTCTACCGCTGCCGAGGCAGGGCTGGGTGTGTCGCTCGCATACGACGCGGTTGTCGGCGCCACGGTCCAGGAAGGCCGGTTGGTCAGGCTCTTTGAGGCGACGACGTTGCCGTTCACGATTTACGCCATCGCGATCCAGTCCACGCGGCGAGACGAACCACTCATAGCTGCGTTTCGCGACTGGTTGCTGTTGGAGGCAACGAAAGAGTATGTGTCGGGGACCGCGACTGAAGCCGCAGAGTGAGTTGGTTCGCGGGCCCGCGGTCGGACAGCACTTTGAGGGTGCCGTTTATCGTACTGGTGGCAACCTTGGACAATGCATCGTGCTATGCACGTCTGTGCAGCACTGAACAGGCAGTTGCGCTGTGATGCAGCGGCGCGGTGTTGCGGCCTGACGGGACGGGCGATATCGTGCGCTGACCCACAAGGACAGGACTGCAATGGCGCGCCCCATCGTCGGTATCATCGGCAACTCGTACCTGATCAATGACGAGTACCCCACCCATGCGGGCGGGACCATGAATTCCGAAGCCATATCAACCGTCTCCGACTGCATTCCGCTGGTGATCCCGGCGGATCCGCGTCTGGTGTCTGTTGCGGAACTGATGGAAACCTGTGACGGCTTCTTGCTCACCGGTGGGCGCCCGAACGTCCATCCGGAAGAGTATGGTGAGGCCGAGACGGAGGCGCATGGCACGTTTGACCGGGCCCGCGACGCGATCACGCTGCCTCTGGTGCGGGCCTGTGTCGAACAGGGCCAACCGTTCCTAGGCGTTTGCCGCGGCTTTCAGGAGGTGAATGTCGCGATGGGCGGCACGCTCTACCCCGAAATTCGCGATTTGCCCGGTCGGATGAACCACCGCATGCCACCAGATGGCACGCTCGAAGAGAAGTTTGCATTGCGCCATACGGTCGCCCTGACCGAGGGCGGTGTGTTCGAGCGCGTCTTTGGCGCAACCGAAGTGCTGACCAACACCCTGCACGGGCAGGGCATCAAGACGGCCGGCAACCGGATCGTCATTGATGGTCGCGCACCTGACGGCACCCCGGAAGCGATCTACATTGACGGCGCGCCGGGGTTCACACTGTCTGTTCAGTGGCATCCGGAATGGGATGCCGCCAACGATCCGGTGTCGCGGCCCTTGTTCGCGGCCTTTGGGGCGGCAGTGCATCGTTGGGCGTCCGGCGAGCGGGAGCAAGGGTTGCGCCGCAGCGCCTGAATGTTCGGATCATGATCTGACGCAAAGACGTCGAACGCCTTCCCGCGCCAGAATGGCGGCAGGGAGGACACGTTATGCGCATTCTGATTTGTTTTGCTTCGACCGAAGGGCAAACGCGCAAGATCGGGCGCTTCTGTTTGGACCAGCTTGCATCGCGGGGACATGCCGTTGAACTCATCGCGGCCTCCGATGCCGAAGACATGGATCTTGCCATATTCGATGCCGCGCTGCTGGCGGGGTCCGTGCATGTCGGAAAGCTGCAGAGCGAGCTTGCCGCGTTTGCCGAAGCGCATGCGGGGGCCTTGAACGGAATGCCGACCATGCTTTTGCAGGTCTCGCTGGCAGTCTTGAGCGACGAACCAGAGGAGCGGGCGGACCTCGACCGGATCGCCAGGGACTTTTGCGATCGCACGGGGTGGCGTCCGGGGGCAATTCACCATGTGGCAGGTGCGTTCCGGTTCACCAAATACGATTTCTTCAAGGGCTGGGCGATGCGCTACATCGCGTCCAAACATGGGGCGGATGTTGATCCGCGCACCGATACCGAGTTCACCGATTGGGCAGCGCTGTCATCAGTCCTGGAAGGTTGGCCCGCCTGAGCGGACCAACCGCAGCCAAACCCTCAGATCACGAAGTCGAACGTATGCAGCAGGGGCAATTCACGCGCCCGCGTTCCCGTCAAATCAAAGAGCGCATTTCCCAGAGCGGGCATTGCCGGAGGTGTGCCGGGCTCGCCCGCACCGCCCATGTGGTGGTTGGTCTCGAGAATCGCAACCTCGGTGACCGGTGTCGTGTGCATGCGCAGCGCGTCGTAGTCGGGGAAGTTCTCTTCGACGACTTCGCCGTCTGCAAACGTGATCTGGCCCATGACGGCGGCAGACAGCCCATAGATCATGCCGCCAACCATCTGCGCCTCTACGTTGCCGCGATCCAGCGCGATCCCCATGTCGCAGGCGATCCAGGCCTTGTTGATGCGGACTGAACCATCCTCGTCCACAACTTCGATGACTTGCGCCACAGGCGTTCCAAAGCTGTACGTGAACCCGACCCCGCGTCCCACACCGTCGGGGGTCTCGCCCGTCCATCCCGACATGTCCCGCACAGCTTCCATAACGGCAGCTGAGGGCGCATGTTCTTCACGCATCAGCTCAAGCCGAAACTCCAGAGGATCGCGTCCGGCCGCATGCGCCATCTCATCCAGAAACGTGTCGTGAAAGAACCCGTTGAACGAGTTTCCGACCGACCTCCAGAAGCCGACGGGCACGGCGAGATCGGCGACATGACCACGGATGCGGTAATTTGGAATAGCAAAAGGCTGGTTAAACGCGCCCTCTACCAATACTTTGTCCGGGCCACCTGAGGGCACGCCTACACGCCCCATCGCCTGAAACAACGCCGACTGGGCAGCGATCTGTCCGTCCAGCAGCACCGCTTTGCCATCCTGAACGGCGCCTTTGAATCGGGCCATTGCACCGGGACGGTAGTAGTCGTGGCGCATGTCCTCTTCGCGCGACCATGTCACTTGCACAGGGGTGCCCTGCATCTCTTTGGCCACCAGGGCGGCGTACCGTCCGAAATCGAGCTCGCCGCGCCGTCCAAACCCACCGCCCAGGAAAGTGGTGTGCACCATGACATCTTCGGTCTCGAGCCCAACAGCGGCGGCGCAGTCACTTTGAACAAAAGTCGGCGCTTGGTTACCGCACCACACGTCCAGTGCATCACCTGTGTAAAGCGCCGTGGCGTTCATCGGCTCCATCGTCGCGTGCGCGAGATAGGGCAGTTTGTATTCCGCCGTCACCTCGGTTGCGCCTGCGGGCACCGTGTCGGGATCGCCGTCATCGCGCAGGGTTGAGTTGGCGTCTTCATCGAAGGCCGCCGCAACCACGTCGAATAGACCTTCGGTCTCTGCAGGGTAGGGGGCGTCCCCCCATTCGATCTCGACCGCGTCTGCGGCTTGCATTGCCAGCCACGTGTTTGAGGCTACGACCGCAATTCCATTCCCGAGATTGATCACCTTCTCCACTCCGGGCATCGCGAGCGCCGCCGCATCGTTATACGAGCGCATGTCACCGCCGAGTTTCGGGTTCATTCGGACCGTTGCGAACTTCATCCCGGGCAAACGGACGTCGACACCGAATTCGGCGGTGCCTGTTGCCTTGCCCACCATGTCCACGCGCGGCACCGTCTTGCCCAGATAACGCCATTCGCGGGCGTCGCGCAGGCCAACGCGGGGCGGATCGATGGTTGCCGCCGCTTCTGCCAAAGCAGTGTAAGGCAGACGTGTCCCATCCGGTGCGACCACCGCGCCATTTTCAGTGCGCAGTTGCGCCCGGTCGACGCCCAACTGCTGGGCCGCGGCCTTTTTTAGCGTTTCCCGCGCGGTGGCGCCGGCTTCGCGCATCCGGACAAACCCATCTTTCATCGATGTGGAACCGCCGGTCACCTGCAGGTTGACCAGTTTGCCAATCTCTCCGAGCGCCTGTCCGATATTGTGCTGAAAATCGGAGATGTTGTATCCCTTGTTCGGAAGCGCATCTCCCATCATGGCGCTGTTGTAATAGGCCTTGGCCGGTGGACCGTGCAGAACGGTCACGTCCTCCATCGCCACATCCAACTCTTCGGCAATCAGTGCAGCCCATGTTGTGTGAACGCCCTGGCCCATTTCGGCCCGCGGCGCGATCAGGGTCACGCCGGACTGGTCGATAAACACAAACGGGTTCAGGGCGGCTTCACCGGCACCGGGTTCCAACGGGTTGGGCGCCGGCTTGCGGACCTGATACACTCCGAAAGCCACACCACCCACAATTGCCGCTGAGCCAATCAGAAACGTACGGCGCAGGATTTTTCCAATGCTGGCCATGCCTTATGCCTCCCTCAGCTTGGCGGATGCGTCGTGAATGGCAGCGCGGATGCGTGGATAGGTCCCGCAGCGACACAGGTTGCCCATCATGGCGTCATCGATATCGGTGTCGGTTGGGGCAGGGTTTTCTGCCAGCAGTGCCGCCGCCTGCATGATCTGCCCGGATTGACAGTAGCCGCATTGCGCAACCTGATGATCGACCCATGCCTGTTGAATGGCGGACATTGTGTCGGGCGTTCCAATGCCCTCGATCGTGGTGACGTCGCCCCAGACATCGGACAGTCCCACCTGACAGCTGCGCACGGCCTCCCCGTCAATATGTACGGTGCAGGCCCCGCAGGCTGCCACGCCACACCCGAATTTGGTGCCGGTCAGCCCGATCTCATCTCGTAGCACCCAAAGGAGCGGGACATCATCAGGCAAATCGACCTGATGCTCGGTTCCGTTGATCTTCAGAGTGGTGGTCATTGCGGGGCTCCCTGTTCAGTGGCCGGCAGTCGCATGTGCCCGAAAGGGCTGGAGTACATCATGACAAAAATAGGCAAAAACGTCAGAATGTCAATTGACAAAATTCGCAAAAAATGTCAGTGCGTAAGTCATGAAAGATCTGGGCAACGATCCAAAGCTTATGGCCATCCTGCATTCCGCGTGGGAGGCTTTCGCGGCCTATGGTTTCCGCAAGACCTCGATGGACGACATAGCGCGAGGCGCCGGCGTGTCCCGTCCCGCGCTTTACGTGCACTATCGCAACAAGGAAGATATCTTTCGCAGCCTCGTCCAACTGCACTACGCCGAGGCCGCAAGCAGCGTAGCCCAGGCTTTGGCGAGCTCTGACAATGTAGAAGAGGCGCTGTCGGCGGCCTTCGCGGCCCACTACGGAAAGTTCGTCGAGACGATGCTGACCTCCCAGCATGGACAGGAACTGCTCGATGCCGGCACTGCCATCGCGCCCGAGATGGTCGAGGCGGGTGAACAGGACCTTTGCACGGTCTATGCAGACTGGTTGCAGCAGCAGGCGAAACTGGACGTGGTCGAAGCCGCGCAACCGGCTGAGATCGTTGCTGAGACCATCCTCGCCGCGCTCAAGGGCATCAAGTTGACTGCCAAAGATCTACCTTCTTATCAGAACGGCGTTCGGTCGTTGGCAGCGCTCGTCGGTCGCGGATTGGCGCTTCACAAGGGTTGAGTAACGTGACGCGGAGGTCTGGCTGACCCCTAGAGATCCGTGCGCAAGTGCCAGAGCTCGGGGAACAACTCGACCTCCAACATCCGCTTGAGATAGCTGACGCCGCCCGTGCCTCCAGTGCCGCGTTTGAAACCGATGACCCGCTCGACCGTAGTGACGTGATTAAACCGCCATCTGCGAAAGTAGTCTTCCAGATCAACGAGTTTCTCAGCCAGCTCGTAGAGTGCCCAATGGGTGTTCGGGTTGGTGTAGATCTCGGTCCACGCCTGCGCCACAGCCGGGTCTGCGGTGTGGGGCGTGCCGAAATCTCGCTCCAGCACATGGGCTGGCAGCGGCACTGACTTGTGCAACGCCTGCAATGCCACGTCATAAAGCGATGGGCGCGCCAGCTCGTCTGTCAGCAACGCCGCAATGTCGGGTTTGTGTGCGTGCGGGCGCAGCATCGCGCGGTTCCGGTTGCCCAGAATGAACTCGATCTGGCGGTATTGGTGCGACTGAAACCCTGAGGATTGTCCAAGCGTTTCGCGGAACGTCGTGTAATCGCTGGGCGTCATGGTGCGCAGGACATCCCAGGCGCTGTTCAGCTGCTCGAATATGCGGCTCAACCGGCTGAGCATCTTGAACGCGGGCCGCATGTCGTCACCTTGCAACTGCGTGCGCGCGGCATCCAGTTCGTGAATCGCAAGCCGCATCCAAAGCTCCGAGGTCTGGTGCTGGATGATGAACAGCATCTCGTCATGCGCGTCTGAAAGCGGGTGCTGTGCGGACAGGATCGCGTCCAGTCCAAGGTAGTCGCCATAGGACATGCGCCCATCGAATGACATCTGGGCGCCCTCAGTGGCAGGATCATATGGTTTGGGTGTCATGGTCTTTTCCTTGCAGCAGTCTGGAAGCGTGGGAAAAGATCATGCCCCGCAAGACGTGGATGCGGACACGCCCAGGCGGCGCCATAGCGCCACCCATCCCGAGGGGTGGCAAAGGGGCAGGTGGTCCGTGCGGTCGATCATGTCACCGCGGCCCGAACTTTGTATTCGTCGCGATCCCACAGCCGTTCGGACATGACATGGGCCAGTCGACGGGCGGCTTCGCGGACGTCCGCTTCATCGATGTAGAGGGGTGTAAATCCGAAACGCATGACGTCCGGTGCACGAAAGTCACCAATGACGCCTTGTGCGATCAATGCCTGCATGGCCGCATACCCATGTTCGAACCGAAACGAAACCTGGCTGCCGCGCTTGGCGCCGTCGCGGGGGCTCGCCAGAACCAGATCGGGGCAGGTGGCTTCGACCTCGGCGATGAACGTGTCGCAGAGCGCAATCGACGTTTCCCGCACATCGGCCATGTCTGCCATGTCCCAGATGTCCATCGCGGTTTCCAGCGCGGTCATCTGCATCACCGGAGGCGTTCCCACGCGCATACGTTCGATTCCGGCGCCGGAGCGATAGCTGGGCTCAAAGGCAAAGGGCGCCGCATGCCCCAGCCAGCCGCTCAGCGCGGGCCGGGCACGATCGGCGTGACGCGGTGCAACGTAGATGAAGGCAGGCGCCCCGGGGCCACCATTGAGGTATTTGTAGGTACACCCCACCGCGAAATCCGCGCCGGCACCGGCCAGGTCCACCGGCAGCGCACCGGCGGAATGCGCCAGGTCCCAGATGGTCAGGGCGCCGACTGCATGCGCCTTGCGTGTGAGATCCGCCATGTCGTGGAGCCGGCCGGTGCGATAGTCGACCTCTGTCAGCATCACTGCGGCGACCTCGTCTGTGATCGCAGCGGCCACGTCTTCCGGCGCAACGACGCGCAGCTCGTATTCCTTGTCGAGCGTGCGCAACAGACCCTCGGCCATGTAGAGATCGGTGGGGAAGTTTCCGCTGTCGCTAAGAACGACACGGCGATCGGGTCGCAATTCAAGGGCCGATGCCAGGGCCTGGTAGACCTTGATCGACAGCGTGTCTCCCATGACGACATGACCGGGTTCAGCCCCGATCATTTTCCCGATGCGGTCCCCAAGTTGCATCGGCTGCGCCATCCACCCCGCCTTGTTCCAGCCGGTGATGAGCTTCTCACCCCATTCATCCGTCAGCATTTGTTCCAGACGTGCCGGAGCCGCTTTGGGAAGGGGGCCCAGTGAGTTTCCGTCGAGATAAATCACGCCATCGGGCAGGTGAAACAGCGCCTTCGTTGCGGCGAAATCGGTCATGAGCAAGGCTCCGGCTCAGGTATTTTAGGCTTAAAGCATCTGGTGTCTTTTAGACCGGTTGCCGCGTTCTGTCCAGCACGAGAAAGCGTCGCGAAACCGGAAGTTTTGCGTGCGGTCGGCTACATCTGTCCGCCAGCGATCTCGATGGTCTGGCCGTTGATGCTCTCAGAGCCGGGGCGCACCAGCCACATTGCGGCCGTTGCGACTTCCTCCGGTGTGATCAGACGTTTGTGCCGGTTGGTATGGGTCATCATCTTGAGGGCATCCTCGGCGCTCACGCCGGCACGTTCGGATATGGCTGTCACGTTGCGATCAACGATGGGGGTGTCAACATAGCCCGGACAGATCGCGTTGAAGGTAAAGGGCTGACCCATGTAGTCCTCGCTCAGGGACCGTGTCAGCCCGATCAGCCCGTGCTTGGAGGCAGAGTAACAGGCCGCGCCGGGCAGGCCGCGCAATCCGGCGATGGATGCCACGGTGATTACGCGCCCCCAATCGGTTTGACGCATGCCGGTCAGGCATTCACGGATTGTGAGGAATGCGCCGTCCAGGTTGGTGGCCATCATGTTGCGCCAGAATTCCAGCGTGGTTTTGTGCGCAGCCCGCCCCTCGGCCACCCCGGCATTGGCCACACAGATCTGCACGGGCCCGCGCGCTGCAACAGCCATCGAGATGGTGTTGATGACGTCGTCTTCGTCGCGGACATCCATTGCCGCACCGTGCAGTCCCGATCCGGCAACCTCGTCCAGCACCTCTTGCCGGCGCCCGGTTATCGTAACCTGCGCTCCGTCTTCTGCCAAAGCTCGTGCGATGGCCAGTCCGATGCCGGTCCCGCCCCCGGTGACAAGCGCGTGTTTTCCCTCAAGTGCCATGGTCTGCCTCCCAATTGGTTCGCCGGAACCGTACAACGTTGCCGGTCTGCGTCCAGTGCCTGTTTCAGCATGACGCACCACTGCGCTGTGGACAGCACTACAGGGTTTGCTATGACGGTCGGGACCAGCCTTGCCGCAGTTTCGAAATGATCTGGACCTGCCCCGAATACCTGTTGAGACAATCGCAATGAAAGCGATTGATGTGCCTCCGGTCTGGTTGGCTGTCTTTGTGTTTCTGGCATGGGCACAAGCGCGGTGGTGGCCTGCGGGTCTGAGCCTGGGCACGACCTGGGCGGGACTGATTGGTGGGCTTTTGCTGGGCGGCGGCGTGTTGCTGATCCTGCTTGCGGCGATGGAGTTTCGAAAACACAAGACCACTGTGGTACCGCACAAGACGCCTGATGCATTGATACAGTCCGGGGTCTTCACACGCACGCGCAACCCGATCTATTTGGGGGACGTTTTGATCCTGTCAGGGCTGATCCTGCGTTTTGACGCGGTGCTGGCCCTGCCGCTGATTCCAATCTTTGTCTGGGTGATCGAGCGGCGCTTCATTCTGCCCGAGGAAGACCGTTTGCGGCGGACCTTTCGAACAGATTTTGCGCGCTATGAGAAAAAAGTGCGCCGCTGGGTGTGACGTTCGGGCGGTAATCCCGTAACGCTGCGGCGCGCCCGCTTGCGCAATTCTGGTCTGCGCGGTAGGGAAAACGCCTGCGAATTGAACCATTCTGCGCCGAAAAAACGGCGATAAGGGGGACTGAAGGTTGAAAATCGGAACGCCAAAGGAAGTTTTCGAGGGTGAGGCCCGCGTGGCCATGACACCCGACAGCGCGCAGCAACTGCAAAAGCTTGGCCATGAGTGTGTCATCGAAAGCGGGGCTGGAAAACTGGCGGGCTTTTCAGACGCTGCCTATGAGGCTGCAGGCGTCGAGATTGTGAAAACAGCTGCAGCACTCTTCAAAGCGGCGGACGTGGTCGCAAAGGTGAGGCCACCCTCCGATGCAGAGATCAAACGCCTGCGGGCCGGTCAGACCTTGATTTCTTTCTTCTACCCCGGCTCGAACGAAAAACTGATGCAGCAGGCGGCCAAGAAGGGCTCGACTGTCATCGCCATGGATATGGTGCCTCGCATCTCGCGCGCGCAGAAGATGGACGCATTGTCTTCCATGGCGAACATCGCGGGCTATCGCGCTGTTATTGAAGCCGGAAACAACTTTGGCCGATTTTTCACAGGTCAGGTGACTGCGGCGGGCAAGGTGCCGCCGGCCAAGGTCCTGGTGGTTGGCGCCGGCGTCGCAGGATTGGCCGCCATCGGAACGGCAACGTCGCTGGGGGCGATCACTTATGCCTTCGATGTGCGTCCCGAGGTGGCCGAGCAGATCGAGTCCATGGGCGCAGAGTTCGTGTTCCTTGAGTTTGATCCCTCCGAGCTCCCAGATGGTGCCGCGACGGGCGGGTACGCGCCGCCATCATCGCCGGAGTTCCAGGCCAAACAGCTTGAGAAGTTCCGCGAAATCGCGCCGGACATGGACATCGTCATCACGACCGCACTGATCCCGAACCGACCCGCCCCCGTCCTTTGGACGAAGGACATGGTTGAGTCCATGAAGCCCGGCAGCGTGATTGTGGATCTCGCCGCAGAGCGCGGCGGAAACTGCGAACTGACCGTCATGGACGAAAAAATCGTCACCGATAATGGCGTCACGATCATCGGCTACACCGATTTCCCCAGCCGTATGGCGGCGCAGTCCTCGACGCTCTATGCGACCAACATCCGGCACATGATGGCGGACCTGACGCCCGAAAAAGACGGCGTGGTCAACCACGATATGGAAGACGATGTGATCCGCGGCGCGACCATCGCCCACGAAAAAGAGGTGACCTTCCCACCGCCCCCTCCCAAGGTGCAGGCGATTGCTGCCAAGCCACAGGAAAAAACACCACAAAAGACACCCGAAGAAATCCGGGCCGAAGAAGTGGCCGCATTTAAGGCACAGACCAAACAGCAGGTTACATTGCTCGGCATTGGGGCGGCACTGGTGTTGGCGGTGGGCCTTGTGGCGCCTGCCAGCTTCATGCAGCACTTCATCGTCTTCGTCTTGTCAGTGTTTATCGGGTTCCAGGTGATCTGGGGCGTGGCGCATTCCCTGCACACCCCTTTGATGGCCGTGACCAATGCGATCTCGTCGATCATCATCCTCGGCGCACTGATCCAGATCGGTTCAAGTTCGGTGCTGATCACCTTACTCGCCGCGGCGGGTGTTTTCATGGCCTCGGTGAATATCTTCGGTGGCTTCCTCGTGACACGGCGCATGCTCGCCATGTTCCAGAAATCTTAAGAGCGGGGGATCGGAGATATGGAATTCGGTTTCACCATCGCCGCCTATGCGGTTGCGGCTGTTTTGTTCATCCTTTCGCTGGGCGGTCTGTCCGGTCAGGAAAGTGCCAAGCGCGCCGTCTGGTACGGCATCGTCGGTATGGCCATTGCGGTCCTGGCGACCATGATCGGACCCGGTCATGGCCTGTGGGGCGCCTCGGTCATCCTGATCGCGCTGGGCGCGGCTGTGGGGTATCAGTTGGCTACCCGGGTCCAGATGACCCAGATGCCGGAACTGGTGGCCATCATGCACTCGCTGGTGGGGCTTGCGGCTGTGTTCGTGGGCTTCAACGCGGAAATCATGATCAATACCGTCGATACGATTTTCGGGGCCAACAATCAGGTTCTGGGCGCGGTCGGTCCTGATGGTTACACCGCCATCGGTCTTCCGAAAGAGGTCCATGACGGGCTGTCGGCGTTTGGTCAGCTGATCGCCAAGAAGTCCAGTGTTGAGCTCAACATCCTGAAGGTAGAGCTGATGCTGGGCATCTGGATCGGTGCGGTGACCTTCACCGGATCGGTCATTGCCTACGGCAAGCTCGCCGGTAAGGTCGATTCCGCCGCCAAGCAACTGCCGGGGGGGCACTTGCTGAATGCGGGTGCTGCCGCGGGCTCGTTGCTTCTGGCTCTGATGTACCTGGGTGATGCGGGCAGCTGGACACTTGTTCTGCTCACGCTTCTGGCGCTCTTTATCGGGTATCACCTGATCATGGGGATCGGTGGCGCAGACATGCCGGTGGTGGTCTCGATGCTCAACAGCTATTCGGGCTGGGCGGCGGCGGCCATCGGTTTCAGCCTTGGCAACGACCTCTTGATCGTTGTGGGTGCACTGGTGGGCTCGTCAGGTGCCATCCTGTCCTACATCATGTGCAAGGCGATGAACCGGTCGTTCATCAGTGTGATCCTCGGTGGATTTGGCGGCGCTTCGGGCCCCGCGATGGAAGTTGAGGGCGAACAGGTGGCGATTGATGCCGATGGAGTGGCTCTGGCTCTGAACGAGGCCGACAGCGTGATCATCATCCCCGGCTACGGCATGGCGGTGGCGCAGGCACAGCAATCGGTGTCCGAACTGGTCCGCAAACTGCGCGCCAAAGGCAAGGAAGTCCGCTTCGCGATCCATCCGGTCGCGGGCCGTCTGCCGGGTCACATGAACGTGCTGCTGGCCGAGGCCAAGGTGCCGTACGACATTGTGCTGGAGATGGACGAGATCAACGAGGATTTCCCGGATACGGATGTGGCCATCGTGATCGGCTCGAACGACATCGTGAATCCGGCAGCGCAGGACGATCCGAACTCTCCCATCGCCGGTATGCCGGTGCTGGAATGCTGGAAAGCCAAGCAGGTGTTCGTGTCCAAGCGTGGGCAGGGCACGGGCTACTCCGGGATCGAGAACCCGCTCTTCTACAAAGAGAACACCCGGATGTTCTATGGGGACGCGAAAGCCTCCTTGGATAAACTGCTTCCGATGATCGACTAGCGCCAACGCTGCTTTGTTGGAAAGCGCAAATACAACGGGCTTGCGGGGATATCCCCGCAAGCCTTTTTCTTTGGACTCTATGGCGCCTTGACGGAAACGCCTAAGCGTTTGAACTGTATTGCGAAACGAGGCGTATGACGTCTCACGGCGCGTTGGTGCGCGGAGTATGCGCCGATCCCTTCGGCCGCTGCGGCGTTTGCGATCAGGTATCTCGTTCCACTGGCGAGTTTGTTCGATATCGGAACTGTATACCTTGGTATTCATATAACCATTTGATAATTAATGGAATTTGTTTTCTTCCGATTGGATGTCGTGTAGAGCGGGTGAAACGGAGTTCACAGATGCCATCCATCCAAGATCACCCCTTGCGGTATTCGCTGACCAATGAGTTGCACGCCCGCCCGTTTCCGTCGATGGCAGCGCCCTGCACAGCGGTCTATCTGGCCATCAAGCCGCCGCAAGGTGCGGCAGGCCGCGACAGGTCGCTTGACATGGCGCATCTGACAGCGCTTCTGGACCGTCACGGCGCGCCGCACCCCCAGCCGGGGGCAACCCACTACTCGGGACAGATCGGTCGCCACACGCTGAAGTGGGAACAGCACACGGAGTTTTCGACCTACACGGCGTTCCGGGAGGGGACTGGCGATCGCCCGTTCGATCCCGCAGATTTCGATGTCTTCCCGGATGACTGGCTGGCGAGCGCACCTGGCGCGCGGATCACCTCGGCCCTGATCCGTCTGGAGCCTCGCCCCGAAGCTGAACAGATAAGGTCTGTGCTGACAGATTGGTTTGTTCCGGAAAGCCTGGCAGTTTCGAAGGTTCTGGACGATGCGGCGGTGATATCGTCAGACTTCCGGATCGATACGGCAGGGCATCTGCGCTTTGCGGTGTTTGTCGGGGCCCAAACAGGCAAGCGCCGGGTTGGGCGCATCGTGCAACGCCTGTGCGAGATCGAGACCTACAAATCCATGTCGATGCTGGGCTTTGCCAAGGTTAGGGACCTCTCGCCACGGATCGGCGAACTGGATGCTTCACTTTCAGAGTTGATGATCGGCATGACCGCCGGGCGCGAACCGGCCGAGAAAACCTTGCCGGTCTTGCTGTCGATCTCGTCCGAGTTGGAAACGATGGCTGCGCAAACCGCGTTTCGGTTTGGCGCGACGGAAGCCTACCGAGCAATTGTCACCCAGCGGATTGAGGCCTTGCGAGAGCAACGCTTCGAAGGACGTCAGACCTTTGCCGAGTTTATGGTGCGCCGATACGAGCCGGCGATGCGCACGGTCAACGCCGCTGAAAGCCGGTTGCAGACATTGGCGGACAGGGCCATCCGCGCCGGGGATTTGCTGCGGACGCGTGTGGATGTGGAGCGCAGCGCTCAGAACCAGGCGTTGCTGGAGAGTATGGACCGGCGGGCCGATCTGGCGCTGCGTCTCCAACGCACGGTCGAGGGGCTGTCAGTGGTAGCGATCAGTTACTATGCCGTCTCGCTGGCCTCATATCTCCTATATCCGCTGACCGACACGATTGGGGTCAGCAAGGAGATGCTGACCGCGATTGTCGCAGTGCCGGTGGTTGCAACCGTCTGGTGGACGATGCGGCGTGTGCACAAAGGGCTGCAGTCCGGCTCAGAGCGGGATGACGGTCATTAGCGGCCGCGGATACGCGGATCGAGCGCGTCACGCAGACCATCGCCGAGATAGTTCACGCTGAGCACGGTCAGGGAGATCGCCATGCCGGGCCAGAACACGCGCTCGGGGTATTGCTGCAGGTAGTCTGTCGCATCAAACAGCAGTCGGCCCCATGTCGGGAAGTCCGGGGGAAAGCCGAGCCCAAGGAAGCTCAGTGTGCTTTCGGTGATGATCGCGTTGGCGATGCCCAGCGTGGCCGAAACCATGATCGGCGAGAGCACATTAGGCAGGATATGCCGGGTGATCAGTTTCGAATTGGTTGTGCCAATCGAGCGGGCGGCCAGCACAAACTCCCGTTCTTTGAGTGCCAGTACGTCGCCTCGCACGATACGCGCCGTCGGCATCCAACTGGTGATCCCGATGGCACAAACGATCAGGATGAAGATGCCTTGCTCGGGCCCGAAGGCCGCGTTCAGCGGCTCGCGAAACAGCAGCATCATGACCAGCAGCAGCGGCAAGAGCGGCAGAGCAAGAAACAGGTCCGTCAAGCGCATCAGCGGGCCGTCCAGCCGCCGGAAAAAGCCCGCGGTGACGCCTACGAAAGTGCCCAGTGAGAGTGCCATGAGCATTGCGGTGATACCCACCGCAACCGAGGTCTGACCGCCCGCCATCATGCGTGCGAACGCACGCGGCCCAACTGGTCGGTCCCAAAGGGATGGGCCAGACTGGGGCCCAGGTTGCGGGAGCGGATGTCGATGAAGGTCGGATCGTACGACCAGAACAGCGGCCCAAGAAACACCCACAGCACGATCACGATGAACAGGATGCCGCCCCAGAGCGCGCCACGGTGGTTCTTGAACTGGTCCCACACGTCCAGCCATTGGCTGCGGGGCGGTTTGGCCGGGGCAGGTTGGCTGAGTTCAGTCATAGCGGATCCTCGGGTCCAGCAGGCCGTAGAGCACGTCTGCCACAAGGTTAAAGAGCACGATCAGCACGGCGAAGATAAAGGTCAGGGTCTGGACCATGGGAAGGTCGTTGGCCTGCAACGCACCAATCAGAAGCTGGCCGATCCCGTTTACCTTGAACACCTGCTCGGTGATGATCGCCCCGCCGAAAATGGCCGGTACGCCCAAAGCGATGACGGTCACCACGGGGATCATCGAATTGCGGAGGACATGCACCATGACGACGGTGTATTCGCTCAACCCTTTGGCGCGGGCCGTACGAACATAATCCTGATTGAGGTTGTCCAGCATTGAGCCGCGCATGAACCTGCTCAGTTGGGCGGTAATCTGCAGGGCCAGCACCATCACCGGCATAATCATCTGCTGTAGCTGTTTGACGAAACTGTCCCAATCGTTGACCACCAGTGTTGTGTCATAGATCGAGGGGAACCAGCCCAGGTTGACCGAAAAGATCACGATGACCAGCACGCCAGAGAAAAACGGTGGCACCGAAAACCCGATCATCGAGACAAATGTACCGGCCTGATCGAAGATCGAGTACTGCCGGTAGGCGGAATAGATACCGATGGGCAGGGCGATCAGGATCGCGACAACATAGGCCGTGCCGACAACCCACAGGGTCTGCGGGATGCGCTGAACGACGATGTCCATCACCGGCGAACGGGTCTGCCAGGAGATCACGCGCAGGTCACCTTCGGAGAAGGAGGTGCCGAACATGTGGTCGATCAGGACCTGGGGTTCAATCCAGAAGAACTGAACAATCCACTTCCAGAAGCGCACATAGAGCGGCTCGCCAAGGCCAAGGGCCTCGCGCATTTTCTCTTTGACATCAGGTGGTACTGTCAGCGGGACCTGCGCCATCGGGTCGCCGGGCGCCAGCTCCAGCAGCAGGAATATGACAAGAGATATGAACAAAAGCGTCGGGACAGCCAGGACCAATCGTCGAATGGTAAATGTCAGCATCCCTGGGCGCCTTTGCAGCTAGCTCTTGATTGTGTGGTAGGTGAAGGTTGGCCTGCCCTGACAAGCAGGACAGGCCGGGGTCTGATCAGGAATCGTCCTTGCGATACCAGTCTGCAGCGTTCCACAGTTCGCTGTCCCAGACGTTCAGAACAACGCCGCCCAGCGAGTTGGCGTGGGCCGACAGACGACCACGGTGCACTAGCGGGATCATCCCGCCGTTTTCGACCATGATGTCGTTCAGGCGTTTGCCGATCTCTGCGCGTGCTTCCAGACCGGCGGTCTGGGTGAGCGTGGCGTGCAGCGAGTCGAACTCATCGTTGCAGAAGCGGCTGATGTTTTCACCCTGCCACTGCGAGGCCGGCGAAGGAGCCTTGTCGCACAGACCGTTGCCCAGGTAAGACTGCGGGTCGGTGCCGTTGAAGGTGTTCGCGTACATCTCGACGTCCGCATAGAACTTCTGGAAGGTGTCGGGCGAACCCGGATCCCCGCCGAAGAAGACCGACGCGTTGATGTTCCGCAACTCGGTTTCGATGCCGATTTCGCTCCACCACTGTTTGATCAGGGCCTGGAAGTCCTGACGCACAGCGTTGGTCGATGTCTGATACACGATGCTCATGGGCTTGCCGTCCGGGGTCTCCCGCACGCCGTCGCCGTTGGTGTCTTTGTAGCCTGCATCATCCAGCATCTTGTTGGCGGCCGCGAGGTCCTGTGTATCGCAGCTGAAGGTGTCGGAGTTGAACGCAGCCGGTGCAGGCACCCAGTTACAGGTGACCTTACCCGCCTTGCCATAGCCGATTTCCACCAGCAGAGGCCGGTCGATTGCCAGCGACATCGCTTTGTAGACCGCCGGATCGCTCAGGAACGGATGAGGACGGATGACCGAACGCTCGTCCGGGCCAAGAGCCGGATCAGGGTTGGTCTGGTTCAGCATCAGCCGCTCGACCAGCGGACCAAAGCCCGCAACCGGCGTGCCTTTGCCGCCTGCTTCCATGCGGGCGATCACGTCAGGCGCCAGCTGCAGGTTCCACGCGTAGTCGAACTCACCCGTTTCCATCACTGCGCGGCCGGCAGCAGTAGCATCGCCACCGCCTTTGAACGTCAGCGTTGCGAACGCAGGTTTGGCCGGATCGCGGTAGTTGGGGTTGGCCGACATGGTGATCACGTCGTTGGGCTTGAACTCGTCCACAACGAACGGTCCGGTCCCAATCGGGTTGAAGTTCGCGTCCGTGCACTCGGGTGCCTTGGCACCCATACAGTCGGCAAACTGGGCTGCCTGAATGATCGGGCTTTCGCCGCCCACAAACGGTCCGTAGGGGAACGGTGTGGCCTTGTCGAAAGTCACTTTGACCGTCAGGTCATCGACAACCTCGACCGATGACACCCCTTCGAACTTGGTCAGCTGCGCGCAGCCGCCATCGGGGTCCATGCAGTAGTCGGCGGTGAACTTGACGTCATTCGCGGTGAACGGCGTGCCATCGGACCACAGAAGTCCGGGTTTGATCTTCCACGTGATCGACATCAAGTCGGACGTGACGCCGCCATTGTCCACGGTGGGGATCTCTGACGCCAGATACGGCACCATCTCGCCGTTTTGGTCGTAGCGGGCCAGTGGTTCGATCACAAGCGATGCGGACTCAACGTCCTTGGTGCCGCCCGACAGGAACGGGTTCAGGATCGACGGGGCTTGCCAATAGATGATACTGACATTGCCGTCAGACCCACGTTCGGCCATGGCCATTGGGGCCAGCGCCATGCTGGCTGCAGCGCCGAGCATTAGGGCTCTAAGCTTCATGATGCACTCCATGTTGGACACATTCGTGTCTCTTGGTTGATCGCAGGAACTGCGACTTTGAGGTCGTGCCGTGTCTGGGGTGAAGCAATTGGAAATCGGGCCAAAATTCTTGATGACCTAAACCGATTTGCCCCCCCTGGACGCCGGATACCTGACCATCGAAACAGAGTTTTCGGAAAATGCAAGCCTTGGCGTGTCGATTTCGGGCGTTGGGGTTTGACACGGGTCCCACGGTCGCCATAGCGTTTGTCATTAAGGCAAAAGGGGGCGCGTGTGCTGGATCAACCAATTGCGCAGATCAAAAACCTTCGGGTGGATTTTCAGACCAAGGATGGAATGGTAACAGGCGTCAAAGATGTCTCTTTCGACATCAACGTCGGTGAAACCGTTTGCGTGGTTGGTGAATCGGGATCGGGCAAGTCCGTGACATCGCTGTCTTTAATGCGGCTCGTGGAGTTCGGCGGCGGTCATATCGAAAGCGGCAGGCTGCTCTTTGACCGCCGTGACGGTGACGATCTGGACGTGGCGGATGCCAATCAGGACATCATGCGGCACATTCGTGGCAACGAGATCGGCATGATCTTTCAGGAGCCGATGACGGCGCTCAATCCCGTGTTCACGGTGGGACGCCAGCTGACCGAAGGGTTGCGGGTCCATATGGGCCTCAGCCGCGTGCAGGCGGACGAGCGGGCGTTAGAACTCATGCGGCAGGTGCGTATCCCGGAACCGGAGCGCCGCCTGAAACAGTATCCGCACGAGTTGTCGGGCGGCATGCGTCAGCGCGTGGTCATTGCGATGGCGCTGGCCTGCGAGCCGCGTTTGTTGATTGCGGATGAGCCGACAACCGCGCTGGACGTGACCATCCAGGCCGAAATTCTCGCCCTGATGGATCGTCTGAAGCGCGAGACCGGAACGGCGGTGATGTTCATCACCCACGACATGGCGGTGGTCGCCCAGATGGCGGATCGCGTGGTGGTGATGTTCCGCGGGAACAAAGTCGAAGAGGGACCGGTCGAGAAGATCTTTGAAGATCCGCAGCATGACTACACCAAGGCGCTGCTGGCCGCTGTCCCGAAGCTGGGCGAAATGCGGGGCAAAGCGAACCCCGAACCCATGAAACTGCTTGGCGTCGAGGGGCAAAAGATCGACCCGATCAAGGGGACCGACGAGGTGCTGTTGTCGGTCAAGAACCTGATCACGCGTTTTCCGGTCAAAGGCGGGTTCTTTCGCCGGACCATCGCCAATGTGCATGCGGTGGAGGACGTGTCGTTTTCTCTGAACCGGGGGCGGACCCTGTCGCTGGTGGGCGAATCCGGGTGCGGAAAGTCGAGTGCCGGGCGGTCCATCCTGCGCCTGGTCGAGCCTCTGTCCGGAGAAATCAATCTCGACGGCAAGGACATCATGCAACTCAACCCTGGGGATTTGCGACAGGCCCGGTTGGACATGCAGATGATCTTCCAGGACCCGTTCGCGTCGCTAAACCCGCAGATGCAGCTGATGGATCAGGTGGCGGAGCCGATGCGCAATTATGGGACCGCAGCGGGCTCTGAAATCGGGGATCGCGTGGCCAACCTGTTCGATCGGGTCGAGCTGCCAAGAAGCTTCATGCGCCGGTATCCGCACGAGATGTCCGGCGGGCAGCGACAACGCATCGCCATTGCCCGGGCTCTGGCGCTCAATCCAAAGTTGATCATCGCCGACGAAGCTGTTTCGGCGCTGGATGTTTCGGTGCAGGCGCAGGTGCTGAACCTGATGATGGAACTGCAGGCGGACCTCGGACTGAGCTACCTCTTCATCTCGCACGACATGGCCGTTGTGGAACGGGTCAGTCACGATGTCGGTGTGATGTACCTGGGACGGATTGTGGAACTCGGTCCGCGCGCCCGCGTTTTCGAGAACCCGCAGCATCCTTATACCCAGGCCTTGATGAAGGCGGTGCCCATCGCTGATCCGCGTCGCAGAAAGTCCGAAAAAGATTTGAATTTCAAGCCGATACCGTCGCCAATTCATCCAGTCGATTTTGTGCCCGGACCTTCGGTTTATGACGAGGTCGAGCCGGGGCATTACGTGCTTGAGGGCGAATGGGGCGGATTTGATCGGACTCGGGAAATCGTGGACGTTGAAGACCGTCTGCGTGAAGGAATCGCCGAAGCCGAAGGCGCGATCGGTCGTCGTCTGCATGACTGAGGTCACCCGCAATCGCGCACGGTTGGAGCCAAAATGACCCGGCGGTTGTCGCCTCTTGAGCTGATGGAAAAACTCGTGTCGTTCCCGACGGTCAGTCGCGACAGCAACCTGCCTCTGATCGACTGGGTCGAAGACTACCTGCAAAGCCACGGAATCACAGCGCATCGTTGGCCGGACCCGGATCAGCCCGAAAAAGCGGCGCTGTTCGCTCATGTGGGCCCCTGGGAAGACGGGGCAGTGGTCCTGTCCGGACATACCGACGTCGTGCCGGTCGATGGTCAGGACTGGACCAGCGATCCCTGGACCGTTGTCGAGCGCGACGGTAGGTATTTTGGCCGCGGCACATGTGACATGAAAGGCTTCGATGCGTTGGCCATCTGGGCGTTGGTTGAGGCGCAATTTGCGGGCGTTCAGCGACCGCTGCAGCTGGCGCTCAGTTTCGACGAGGAAGTCGGCTGCACCGGGGCACCGCCGATGATCGAAGCGATGCAACCCGTCCTGCCCAAAGGAAGTGCCGTGATCGTAGGTGAGCCTTCCATGATGAAAGCTGTTACGGGGCACAAGGGCGGGCAGGGGTTCAACACTCACGTCGTCGGTTTTGAGGTGCACAGCTCAATTATGCACACGGGTGTGAATGCGATCATGTCCGGCGCGCGCGTCATCGATTGGGCCAACCAGATGAATGCCGCCAACATGGCCCGTCCGCCCAGCGAGCTGGCGGCGATGTTCGACCCGCCCTACACGACCTGTCATGTCGGCATGATTTCTGGTGGGACAGCACACAACATCACAGCCAAGGACTGCCACTTCGCGATGGATTTTCGCGTCGTGCCTGGCGAGAGCACGCAGCAGTGGAAAGAGGCCTATGTTGCGCATGTGCGCGCTATTGAGGCAGAGATGCAGGCCCAGCATCCTGATGCCCGTATCGATCTTTCGCCGCGTTTCGATGTTCCGGCCCTTACGCCCGAAGTCGAGGGGGAGGCCGAACGGCTGGTGCGCCAGATCACCGGCGACAATGCGACGCATGTGGTCAGTTATGGAACCGAGGCGGGGCAGTTTCAGGTTGCTGGATATTCCGCGGTGGTGTGTGGCCCCGGAGACATTGCGCAGGCCCATCAGCCGGACGAGTTCATTTCCGTTGAACAGTTCGAGGCGGGCATCGCGTTTATGACTGATTTATTGCAGTATTTGAATATGAATCGCGAAACCTGACTCGCTTGCTGCATCACAGCATTCGACATGGTTTCACGCGAGATTTGTGCGGCGCATCTTGCCCGGACCACGGGCGTGATCGCGGAAAACTGCCGCGCAGTTCACAATCTCTTAACCGCTTCCATGCACGGATTTGCCGGCTTCACCTTTTGTGGGATGAGATTTCGATCCCTATATACGCGGTGGGCAACCACAAGGGGACGGAAATGCAAGTGACGATCGGCCAGCACCACCACAAAACAGACGCAGATACAGAGACGCTTCCACTGCCTATGCAGATGATTTTGGCGGGGCGGACTCTGGAGGCTCTGTCGGACGACATGTTTCGGGAACTCGGGGCAAAGTCAGAGTTGATCCTGCCCCTGATTCTCATCGGGTCAGAGCCTGGCAAAAAGCAGAGCGACTATGCGCAAAAGCTCTGTCAGGACGTCACGACCTTTGGCCGGTATGCGGATCGTCTGGACCGTATGGGACATATCCGGCGCGAAAGATCCCGCGACGACCGGCGTGCCATGTCGCTTCACCTGACCCCTTCCGGCGAGGCTCTGGTCCGGTCGGCCCGCGCGCGTTTTGCGCTGATCGAGCGGGAAATGACGGCCCTTGTCGGAACCGATACGGCCTCGCGCTACGGTGCGACACTGGAGCAACTCCTGGGCTGGGCGGTCGCGGCTGAATAGCCGCGCCATCCGGTTTGCATCCTGTCTCGTCCTATGGTTGGGTCTGGGCGTTGACAGGGGGGAGTGCTGATGCCTGTAAAGAACCGTCTTGCCGAGATGCATCCGGAAATCACAGGATGGCGGCACCACCTGCATGCACATCCCGAGCTTGATTTTGCAGTGCACGAAACGGCGTCCTTTGTGGTCGACAAGCTGCGCGCCTTTGGCGTGGATGAGATCACCACTGGGATCGGGCAAACCGGCGTTGTGGCGGTGATCCGCGGCAAAACCGACACCAAGGGGGCGGTCATCGGGCTGCGCGCTGACATGGACGCGTTGCCCATTACAGAAATCACTGATCTGCCTTATGCGTCCAAAACTCCCGGTTTGATGCATGCCTGCGGCCATGACGGACACACGTCGATGCTGTTGGGGGCCGCCCAGTATCTGGCGGAGACGCGGAACTTCGATGGCACGGCAGTTCTGATCTTCCAGCCGGCCGAAGAAGGCGGCGGCGGCGGGCGCGAAATGTGCCGGGATGGCATGATGGATCGCTGGGGCATCCAGGAAGTCTATGGCATGCACAATGCACCTGGCATGCCGGCTGGAAGCTTTGCGATCCGGCCCGGGCCGATCATGGCCTCTGCCGATCAGTTCGAGATCACGCTGGAAGGCAAGGGCGGGCACGCGGCGGCTCCGCACGAAGCTGTTGATGCCAACGTCGCGGCCGCGCATGTCATACTGGCGTTGCAATCGGTGGCCAGCCGCAATGTTGATCCGCTGAAGCAAGTTGTTGTCTCGGTGTGCACCCTGCGCTCGGATACAGAGGCGCACAATGTGCTGCCCCAGACCGTGCTGTTGCGGGGCACGGTGCGCGCACTCGATTCCGAGGTGCGGGACTTTGCCCAGAGACGGGTGGAAGACATCACCCGAATAACCGCCGAGGCTCATGGGTGTTCGGCGGAAATCGACTATGAACGCGGATACCCCGTTACGGTAAACAGCGACGCGCAGACAGAGTTTGCGGGCGATGTGGCGGAATCCATCGCCGGCTCTGTGGTTCGGGATGTGGCGCCGATCATGGCGGGCGAGGATTTCTCATTCATGCTCGAGGAACGGCCGGGAGCTTACATCTTCCTCGGCAACGGAGACAGCGCGCAGTGCCATCATCCGGCGTACAACTTTTGTGATGAGGCAATACCGTCGGGATGCAGCTGGTACGCCGAGATCATCGAGCGGCGGATGCCTGCCGGGTGACGAAACGCCGGTCAGCGAAGCCAACCGCATCAGCCAGAAAGTACTCCCTTGCCAATCAAGAACCGACTTGCCGATCTTCACCCTGACATTGTCGCGTGGCGGCATGACATCCATGCTCATCCCGAACTGCGCTTTGAAGAGCACCGCACTGCGGGTCTGGTGTCGGAGAGGTTGCGGGGCTTCGGCTGCGATGAGGTGATCACGGGCGTGGGCCAGACCGGGGTTGTGGGCGTGATCCACGGCCGCAACGGCGCGTCGGGGCGCACCATTGCCTTTCGTGCGGACATGGATGCGTTGCCCATCGACGAGGCCACCGGCCTGCCGCACGCGTCAACACATCCCGGAAAGATGCACGCCTGCGGCCATGACGGGCATACGTCGATGCTGCTTGGGGCGGCCCAATACCTGGCTGAGACGCGGCATTTCGACGGCACCGTGGTGCTGTTGTTTCAGCCCGCGGAAGAAGGCAGTGGCGGCGCGCGCGCGATGATTGCAGATGGGGTTCTGGACCATTGGAATGTCGAAGAAGTCTATGGCATGCACAACTGGCCAGGTTTGCCAGTGGGGTCATTCGCGGTTCGCACCGGACCACAGATGGCAGCCGTCGATTTCTTTGAGATCGAGGTGCAGGGGCGCGGCGGGCATGCAGCGCTGCCGCAGACCGTGGTCGATACGACGCTGGCGGCGTCTCATATCGTTGTCGCATTACAGTCGGTTGTGGGACGCAATGTTGATCCCTTACAGACAGCTGTGCTGTCGGTTTGCGGCCTGAAGAGCGACACCTACGCCTACAATGTCATCCCTGATCGCGTTTTGCTGTCCGGGACCGTCCGCTACCTCGAGCCTTCGGTCCAGACGCTGGTGCGGACGCGGTTACAGGCACTTGTCGAGTCCACCGCCGAGGCATATGGCGCCACGGCCAAAATCGACCACACCGAACGTGTCGCACCAACGATCAATGATCCCGATGCGGCGGACCGGGCTGCCGAAGTGGCCCGGCGTGTGGCGGGCGACGTGGTGCGCGATTTGGACCCGGTGATGCCGGGTGAGGATTTTTCCGATTTTCTCAAGGAACGACCAGGCGCCTTTCTGTTCATCGGCAATGGTGACAGCGCTGATCTGCACAACCCGGCTTATGAGTTTAACGATGCCGCCATCCCTGCGGGTAGCAGCTGGTTTGCGGAAATGGCCGAGACACGGCTGCCTGTGAGTGAAGGATAAGACATGCCGATCAAAAACCGACTGGCTGAAATGCACCCGGAAATCACGGCTTGGCGCCGCGATCTGCATGCGCATCCTGAACTGATGTACGACGTTCACCGCACGGCCGGTGTCGTTGCCTCCAAGTTGCACGATTTCGGTTGCGACGAGGTGACGACAGGCATTGGTCAGACGGGCGTCGTCGCCGTGATCCGGGGCCGGACGGATACCCAAGGCCGCGTCATCGGGCTGCGCGCGGATATGGATGCCCTGCCAATCCAGGAGGAAACGGGGGCAGAGCATGCCTCGACCGAAGCCGGCAAAATGCACGCCTGCGGGCATGACGGGCACACTGCGATGCTTCTGGGTGCCGCGCAGTATCTGGCCGAGACCCGAAACTTCGACGGCACGGCGGTTGTGATCTTCCAACCCGCCGAAGAAGGCGGGGCCGGGGGCAAGGCAATGTGCGACGATGGCCTGATGGAGCGGTGGGGCATTCAGGAGGTGTACGGACTGCACAATGCACCGGGACTTCCGGCTGGCAGCTTTCACATCCGCCCCGGTCCGATGATGGCGGCGACCGATGAATTCGAGATTACGCTCGAAGGGCGCGGCGGGCATGCTGCACGCCCGCATCAAACGGTCGATACCGCCGTGATGGCCTGTCATCTGGGCGTCGCACTGCAGACGATCCGGGCGCGCAACTCCGATCCGGTGGCGCAGCTGGTTGTCTCTATCACGTCCATCGAATCGTCCTCCACTGCGTTCAATGTGATCCCGCAACGCGTGCGCCTGCGTGGCACTGTCCGGTCGATGGCCGAAGATCAGCGTACCATGGCGCGCCAGCGCATCTTCGAAATCACGGAAGGTTTGGCATCCACATTTGGCGGTTCTGCCGAGATCGATTTCGAAGAAGGCTACCCTGTGCTGGTCAATGCCGAAGAACAGACCGCTTTTGCCGAAGATGTGGCGCGGGATGTCGCGGGGGCTTGTGGCCATTCTCCCATGGTGATGGGAGGAGAGGATTTCTCTTACATGCTTCTGGAGCGGCCGGGCGCTTACATCCGCATCGGCAATGGCGACAGCGCGGCTCTGCACCACCCGGCCTATGATTTCGACGACGAGATCATCCCGGCAGGCTGCAGTTGGCTGGCCGGCATGGTGGAAGGCCGGATGCCGGTGGCGTGAACCGCACCGACTTGCATCGGCTGGCCAAAAGCGTAGATCAGGACCGTTGTCATTGAGGAGTGAACCGCATGCCCGTTAAGAACCGCTTTGCCGAGTTGCAGGATGAAATCACCGCCTGGCGTCAGGACATCCACGAACATCCTGAAATTCTGTTCGAAACGCATCGCACCAGTGCTCTGGTGGCGGAAAAACTGCAAGAGTTCGGCTGCGATGAAGTGACAACCGGGATCGGCCGGACGGGTGTTGTTGCCGTGATCAAAGGCAAGATCGACACCAAGGGTGCCGTCATCGGGTTGCGCGCAGACATGGATGCGCTGCCCATCCACGAACAGACCGGACTGGCCTATGCCTCCAAGACTCCGGATGCGATGCACGCCTGCGGCCATGACGGGCACACCGCGATGCTGCTTGGGGCGGCCAAGTATCTGGCCGAGACCCGCAACTTTGATGGGACTGTCGTGGTCATCTTCCAGCCTGCCGAAGAAGGCGGCGGCGGCGGCAAGGAGATGTGCGACGATGGCATGATGGATCGCTGGGGCATTCAGGAGGTCTATGGCATGCACAACTGGCCCGGGCGGCCAGTTGGAACCTTTGCCATTCGGCCCGGCGCGTTCTTTGCGGCCACGGACCAGTTCGACATCACGTTCGAAGGCCGCGGCGGGCATGCCGCCAAGCCGCATGACACCGTTGACACCACGGTCATGGCCTCCCAGGCGGTGCTGGCGCTGCAAACGATCACCAGCCGCAATGCGGACCCGGTGGATCAGATCGTGGTCTCGGTCACATCGTTTGAAACGTCTTCCAAGGCGTTCAACGTGATCCCTCAGCGCGTCGAGCTCAAAGGCACCGTGCGCACGATGAGCACCGAGCATCGCGATCTTGCCGAAAAGCGCATCAAAGAGATCTGTGCTGGTGTTGCCGCGACATTCGGTGGCACTGCTGACGTCACCTATCACCGGGGATACCCGGTTATGGCCAACTCAGCGGAGCAGACGGAGTTTGCCGCAGACGTGGCCCGCAAGGTGTCCGGGCAGTGCGATGACGCCCCGCTGGTCATGGGCGGCGAAGACTTTGCTTTTATGCTGGAGGAGCGCCCTGGGGCCTATATTCTGGTGGGCAATGGCGACACCGCGATGGTTCATCACCCCGAGTACAACTTCAACGACGAAGCCATTCCCGCCGGTTGCTCCTGGTGGGCCGAAATCGTCGAACAGCGGATGCCCGCGGCCTGACCCTGTGAAGTGCTGAAAGCGCTGTGGGTCGGGCTACGCTTTGGCCCACAGCTCTTGATACACCGCTTCAATCCCGTCCGCTTCGGCGCGCGCGCTGAAGCTGTTGAGCGCGACGTCGCGCGCAGCCTGCGCCATCGCGTCAAGCCGTCCCGGTTCGCAAAGCAACGCGCGTGCCGCCTGTGCGGCCGCATCTGGTGCATCCTGTGGAACCACCACGCCCGCCCGTCCCTGCGCCGAGAAGGCGTGGTAGTAGCCCGCATCGCTGCCCACGAATGGGACGCCGGACGCCATCGCCTCCAACGGCACCATGCCGTAACCCTCGTAGCGCGGCAGCTGCATCACAAGTGATAGTCCGCGCATCAGTGCAGGCTGCTCGGCAGCGGCGATCTCGCCGGAAAAGAGGAGGCGGTCCGAAAGCCCCGCATCTTCCACACGGCGCATCAGCACCTGAAGAAATCCCTGATGTTCCCGCGTGGCCCGACCGACCACAAGCGCGGTCGCGCCGGGCAGATCCGGCAAGATGCTCAACATCGCCTCGACAAACAGATCGGTGCCCTTCTCAGGCCGAATCCGGCCAATGGTCGCGATGCCGTAATCGCCGCCATACCCCAGACGGGCCCAGGCGGCAGAGCGCTCCGGTGCCGGTTGGAAACGGTCCGTATCCACCCCATGCGGGACAACCGCGCGCACGTTAGGCACGAACTCGGCAGCGCGGTCAGTTGTGGCGATGACTGCGTCCATCTTGGAGATCAGCCAGCGGGGGTAGGCGGAATGCAGTCGCTGGGCAGCAGACGTGAACACGATCCGAATGGGCAGGCGCAGCACATCGCGCGCGATGATTGCGGCCCGCATCTCTGGGTTTCGGCGCACATGCCAGATCGCGAACGGCTTGGTATCGGGCACCTGCCGGGACAGAGCACGGGCCTGTGACACCGTGATTGGTGCCGGGCAATCGGGCAAGGGTACCCCAACCAGGCGCAAGTCGTGGTTTTGCATCTGTTGCCGGACCACATTTGCCGCGGTGGCCGATACGCCGGTGAAGTTGCGGTTGAAATTCGTGACGAAGAGATCAGGCATCATCGAGCGCCAGTGCGGTGCAGAGCGTCTCGATGACCTCGTCCAACTTGGCACCTTGCGCCTCCGTGTAGCGCGCGGCCGCGTCTCGTGCCGCCTGCAAAGGCTCTGTGTCGCGCAACCAGCGCTGCACCGCTTGCGCCAGCGAAGAGGCATCCGAGACCTCAACGGCGCCGCCTGTGCGCAACAGCGGCGCATAGGTCTCTGCAAAGTTAGTGACATGCGGGCCGGTCAGGACGGCGGCACCCGCCTGCGCGGGTTCGAAAGGATTGTGCCCGCCAATCGGCTCCAGTGATCCGCCAAGAAACACGATGGGGCAGAGTGCGTACCAGGTGCCAGTCTCTCCCAGCGTATCTGCAAGATAGACGGATGTGTCGGGGTCAAGTGGCTCACCAGTGCTGCGCCGCGCGTATCGCATTCCGGACTGAGTGATCAGGTCGGCAACAGCGCTGCCGCGTTCCGGATGCCGCGGCACCAGCAGCAGGCAAAGCTCGGGATATGAGGCAAGCAACGTCTTGTGTGCGGCGAGAACGGTTTCCTCCTCTCCGGGATGTGTGGAGCTAGCGACCCAGATCGGTCGCTCACCCAAAGCGGCTTGCATGTCCCTGAGCAGCGTCAGGTCAACGGGCAGGGGCGCGGACGTGGCCTTGAGGTTGATCCCTGCGCTGACCCGCGATGGGTCCGCGCCCATGTCCCGCAGGTTGTCGGCCACATCCCGGTTCTGGGTCAGCATGATCGCAAACACATCCAGGACCTGCTTTGCGGTTTTGGGAAACCGGGTCCAGCCCCGAACACTGTCCTTTGACATGCGCGCGTTCAGCAGAGCCAGCGGAATTCCCCGGGCATGGCCCTGGATCAGAATGTTGGGCCAGAGTTCGCTTTCAACAAAAATGCCTGCGTCGGGCGCCCAATGATCGTAGAAGGCCGTCACCGCAGACGCGGCGTCCAGTGGCAGGAACTGGTGCCGCGTCCGGTGGGGCAGTCTGCGCCCCACAAGCTCGGCAGACGTCGCCGTACCGGACGTCATCAGGAATTGGGCCTCGGGCAACCGTTCGCCCAACCGGCTGATCAGCGTCAGGACGGACAGGCTTTCGCCAACGCTGGCGCCGTGAAACCAAATCAATTGACCATTCGGGCGCGGTTGGGTCGCCACGCCCAGCCGTTCACCGATGCGGGTCTCGGCAACATCAGCGGCGCGGAGTTTTTTGGACACCGATCGGTAGACCAACGGCAACGCCAGCCCCGTCACCCCCTTATAGAGGCGCAGGAGCGGCGTTGGGCTTGGCATCACCCGCCCGTGTGGCTCATATGCCGTGGCATCTGGCCGTCCAACTTCTGACGGGAGTAGTCAAAATCGTGCCCTTTGGGTTTGCGTCCAATGGCGGCGCGGATCGCATCCTCAAGCGGCAGATCGCTGTCGGGATACTCTCTCAATGGTGCCCGGAGGTCGGCCATGTCTTCTTGCCCAAGGCACATGTAGAGCTCACCCGTGCAGGTCAGGCGCACCCGGTTGCAGCTTTCGCAGAAGTTATGGGTCAGCGGCGTGATAAAGCCGATCTTCTGTCCGGTTTCTTCCAGCCGGACATACCGTGCCGGTCCACCGGTGCGTTCGGCCAGATCGGTCACGGTGTAGGACTCGGCATAACGGGCGCGCACATCCTTCAGCGACCAGTATTGGCCCAGACGGTCTTCGTTGCCGATATCGCCCATCGGCATCACTTCGATCCATGTCAGGTCGATGCCGCGGCTGGCGCACCATTCGGTCATGGTTGGCAATTCGTCCTCGTTGAAGCCCTTCAGCGCCACGGCATTGATCTTGAGGCGCATACCCGCAGCCTGTGCGGCGTCGATGCCGCGCATCACCTGCGGCAGGCGCCCCCAGCGTGTGATCTCCGCGAATTTAGTTTCATCCAGCGTGTCGAGCGAAACATTGATCCGGCGCACCCCGGCGTCATAGAGATCGGTGGCATACTTTTCGAGCTGCGAGCCATTGGTTGTCAGCGTCAGTTCCTTCAGGGCGCCGCTGTCCAGATGCCGGGTCATGGACCGGAAGAACGACAGAATGTTGCGGCGCACCAAGGGCTCTCCGCCTGTGATGCGAAGCTTTTCGACCCCGAGCTCCACAAATGTGGAACACATACGGTCAAGCTCCTCGAGCGTCAGCAAATCCTTCTTGGGCAAAAAGGTCATGTTCTCGGACATGCAATACACACATCTGAAGTCACAGCGGTCCGTGACGGAGACACGCAGGTAGGTGATGGCGCGGGCGAACGGGTCGATCAATGTGGGCGTCATGGCTCAGAGGTAAAGCGCTGTGTCAGGCGGAGCAAGGGCAGGATCTGCATTTGTCGCGTCTTGGGCTGGAAAAACGCCCCAAGATCCGGGCGTTGGACACTATGTCCCATTGGTCATCGGGCGGCGAAGCCAACTCGGACGAAAAGTCCATTGGTGTGGTGCTATGACAGATACTTCGCGGCTTCCTTGCGGGCAAAAGGTTTCATTGCTGCGCCGTGTTTGTCGAGAAACTGGTGCACGCGCGCCGGGTCCCGTTTGGAGAGGTCCCGCAGCCACCACGCTATGGCTTTCTGAATAAACCATTCCTGGTCCGGCACATAGTCAGCCGCCCAGCTTAGGATTCGTTCGCGACGTGCGCTGTCTGCGGGGCCGGGCGTGGTCATGCGGGCCCAGGGCAGGGTGATCACAAGCGCCGCTCTGCGTCGCCACATATGGGACCCCTTGGTCCAGGGCGCCACATCATCGATCCGGTCGGGATCGGCCACCAGCCTCTTCTGTCCGGCCATGCAGGCATGATCCGCAATGGCCCAGCTGTCAAAGTCGGGCGCCCAACTGTGGATCAGGGCCCAGACATCACCATCGGGTTTGATCCGCGGCTGGGTCAGGAGTTTTGCGGCTGCAAGCCGTGCTTCGTAGATGTCGGTCTGCCACAACCCGTCTGCCACAGCGACCCGGTCGGCAATGGCCATGTCCTTACGCCAGTTTTTGATCAGCGCGTCGATCTGCGGATTGCTTAGGCCGAGATAGCGCCGTTCAATTTTGTGATACCGCGCCATCTCTTGCGCGCGCTCGGGGTTTGACAGGGCAAAAAGCTGATCGAGGTAGGGGACTGCTTCAGAGCGCCGCACCTGTTTACCCTTGCGCTGGCCGTGTGGGTTTGCCGTCCAGCGTGACGGCGTTTCGGTTCTCCCAATAGTCTTGTAACTCATCGTCGGACTTGTTGTCGGCCCACGTCCGAAGCGTATCGCGTTCCGAAACATGATCCATCAGCGGAACCGCGTACCCGCAGGAGGTCTGAACCAGATCGACCGAGACATCATAGACTTGGCGTGCGCCGCGATGCGCGGGAAAGGGGTCTGCGACAGTTTCCCAGTCCGGATGGTCGCGATTGTAGGTCGTCGCCACGCCAAACGCGCGCAGAATGAGCGGTCGGCGGGAAAAGGAACACCACATCAACGTGATACGCGGATGCTCGATCAAATGGCCGGCGGTTTCGTTGCCGCTGCCTGTGAGATTCATCCAGAGAATTCGGTTGGGTCCCAGCACGCGCAGCGAGTCCATGCCTTTGGGGGACACGTTGACCCGCCCATCAGGTGCTGCTGATCCAGTGAAGAACAGGTGTTGCTGCCCGATGAAACGGATGTGGTCATCCTGAAGGCTCTCAAACTGTTTTCCCATGGGTCACTCCACTGTCACTGATTTCGCCAGATTCCGAGGCTGATCCACGTCCGTCCCTTTGGCGACCGCCGTGTGATAGGCCAGCAACTGCGCTGGAATGGCATAGAGGATCGGGGTTAAAATGCTGTCGATTGCCGGCATCTCAATGCTGCGCCAGACGTCGTCGCCTGCTGTCGCAAGGCCGTTTTCGTCAGAGACCAGCAAGACCTTGCCTTTGCGCGCAATCACCTCCTGCATGTTCGATACACTCTTGTCGAAAAGATCGTCCGAGGGCGCCATCACAACAACCGGCATATGGGTGTCAACCAAGGCAATCGGGCCATGTTTCAGCTCTCCGGACGCGTAAGCCTCGGCATGTATATAGCTGATTTCTTTGAGTTTCAGGGCGCCTTCGAGCGCCATGGGATACATCAGCCCGCGTCCAAGAAACAGCACATCGCGGGCTTCTGCCACTGACAGCGCTGCCCGCCGAATGGACTCGTTTTGGGAGAGCGCGGTGTTCAGATGGCCCGGCAGGCTGCGCATCGCCTTGACATGGTCCGCCACCTGTTCTGCCGAAAGGGTGCCGCGATCGCTTGCGGCTTTCAACGCCAGTACTAGCAAGACGGTGAGCTGGCATGTGAAGGCCTTGGTCGATGCAACACCAACCTCGATGCCTGCGTGTATGGGAAAGATGATGTCGCTTTCGCGCGCAATAGAGCTTTCAGGCACGTTCACGACCGAAACGATCTTATCAGCCTTACCCTCGCAATACCGCAAGGCCGCAAGGGTGTCTGCGGTTTCGCCCGATTGGCTGACGAACAGCGCCACTGTGCCTTCCGAAACCGGCGGTTCGCGGTAGCGATACTCAGAGGCGATATCCACTTCGACCGGCAGGCCCGCCAACTGTTCGAACCAGTACTTCGCGGTCAAGCAGGCGTAATACGCAGTGCCGCAGGCCACCATGGTCAGCCGGTTGACGCGGCTGAAGTCGAGGTTCTCGCCGGGCAGGCGGATGCTGTCAGCACCGGCTGGGACGTAACTTCGGATCGCCTCACCGATAACGGTCGGCTGCTCGGCAATCTCTTTGGCCATGAAATGCTTGTGACCGCCCTTGTCGACCTGCGTGCGGTCCTGCGAAATCGCCTTGATCGCCCGGTTGGCCAAGGCCCCGTTGGCGTCTCGCACTTCAACGCCGCTGCGGGTGACCACAGCGCGATCACCTTCTTCCAGATAGCTGATCCGGTCAGTCATGGGGGCCAGTGCAATGGCGTCCGAGCCGACAAACATCTCCCCGTCGCCGTGACCGATGGCCAGGGGCGATCCTTTTCGAGCGGCAACGATCAAATCCTCTTCGCCGTCGAAGAGAAAGGCCAGTGCGAACGCACCCTCAAGTCGGTCCAGCGTGGCATAGGCGGCTTCGACTGGGGGTTTGCCCTCGGACATATAGCGCTGCGTGAGAAGGGCGACTGTTTCGGTATCCGTCTCGGTCACGAACTCGACACCCGCTTCTGCAAGTTCTGCGCGCAGGTCACGGTAGTTTTCAATGATCCCGTTATGCACCACCGCCACTGCGCCTGCCTGGTGCGGGTGCGCGTTGGATACGCTTGGCGCGCCATGCGTTGCCCAACGTGTGTGGCCGATCCCGGCTTTGCCGGGCAGGGGATCATGCACCAGAAGGTCGGACAGGTTGACAAGTTTACCGACTGCGCGACGCCGCGCCAGGGCACCGTCGTGCACAGTGGCGATACCAGCGCTGTCATACCCCCGGTACTCGAGACGTTTGAGCGCTTCGACCAGTATTGGAGCGACCTCATGGTCCCCAAGGACCCCGACAATTCCGCACATTAGTTCTGCTCCTTATCGCGACTGGCCTTCTTGGATTTTAACATTTCGAACATTTTTCGCGCATGACCTGGTTTGTTCTCCTGCTTGGCACGCGCCACTGCCAATGCGTCGGGTGCGACGTCTTTCGTGGCCACGGTTCCCGTGGCCGTCATCGCTCCGTCGCCAATGGTGATGGGCGCAACCAGCATTGTGTTGGAGCCAATGAAGACGTCCGCGCCGATCTCGGTGCGATGCTTGGACACTCCGTCATAGTTGCAGGTGATGGTGCCGGCACCGACATTGGTTCGGGCGCCGACGCTGGCATCGCCAACATAGGACAGATGGTTGATCTTGGCGCCGGGCGCGACACGGGCATTTTTGACTTCAACAAAGTTCCCGATGTGGGTTTGCTCTGCCAACTCCGTGCCGGGCCGCAAACGCGCAAACGGGCCGATCGTGGCGCCCTGGCCAATGTGGCAGCCCTCCAGATGAGAAAAAGCGCGGATCCGCGTGTTCCGTTCGATTGTCACGCCGGGCCCAAACACGACATGAGGCTCAATCACACAATCCCGGTCAATGCTGGTGTCCAGAGCGACAAACACCGAAGCGGGATCCATCAGGGTCACGCCGGCGTCCATCATCGCGGTCCGTGCTTGGGTCTGAAACACAGCTTCAGCCGCCGCAAGGTCGGCTCTGGAGTTAATGCCCAGCGTTTCGGATTCGTCACAGGTCACGGCGGTGGCAGACAAGCCACGGCCATGGGCCAGTTCGACGATATCGGTCAGGTAGTATTCTTCGGCCGCGTTGTTGTTGCTGACGGAGTCAATCAGCGAAAAGAGCGTGTCGGCGTTGCATGCGACAAGCCCCGAGTTGCAAAGGGTTATGGCCCGCTCGGCCGCTGTGGCATCCTTGTACTCAACAATCCGCGTCAGGTGGGCGCCGTCCACCAAGAGCCGCCCGTATCGGCCGGGCGTATCAGTTTCAAATCCAAGGACCACGACGTCATGGGACGCCCGCGCCTGCAGCATTGCCTGCAGGGTATTCTGAGAGATGAACGGCGTATCCCCATAAAGGACGATGACATCTCCATCGAACCCTTCGAGCGCCGCACGGGCTTGAAGGACCGCATGGGCGGTTCCGTTCTGTTCCGTCTGCAAGACGACGGTCGCATTTGGGTCAATCCCAGACACCGCGTCGGTCACTTGTGCCGCCCCATGTCCCGCAACCACGACAGTCCGGTCCGGTTTCAACGCGGCCCCGGCCTGCATGGCATGGGCTAGCATCGGGGCAAAGCCGATTGGGTGCAGGACCTTGGGCAAATCCGATTTCATCCGCGTGCCTTTGCCTGCGGCAAGGATGACAAGAGCAATGCTCATTTGGGTTTCTCTTTGTGTTTTTCTTGCGCCCGTTTTATCCGGCTGTGGAGATCACGCAAGCGGGCGAAGGATCACTTGAGGTTGCGGTCTGCAACAGGACCGCGCGGGAAATCGCCAAAAAGAGGGGCAAAATGCGGACGGTTATCTTCGATCTGGACGGAACACTTGCAGATACCTCCGGCGATCTGATCGCGGCGGCAAATGCCTGTTTTCGCCAAATGGGGCTGGGTGATGTGCTGGTGCCAGGGGCGGATTCAGCGATTGCATTGCGCGGTGGCCGCATGATGCTGCGTCGCGGGCTGGAACGCGTCGGCCGGCTGGAGGACGATGTGATCGACGCCTACTATCCGGTGCTGCTGAAGGCATATGCAGAAGCAATTGACACGCACACATTCCTCTATCCGGGGGCGATGGACGCCGTGGCGGCACTCCGCGCGTCGGGGTACGGCGTCGGCGTGTGCACAAACAAACCCGAACGGTTGGCAGATATACTGCTGGCACGACTGGGAGTGCGGGATGAATTTGCTTCGCTGGTTGGCGCCGACACCCTGCCAGTGCGCAAACCCGACCCGGAACCCTTGCGCGAGGCGGCACGGCGGGCAGGCGGGCACCCTGACAAGTGTGTCCTGATCGGAGACAGCGACACTGACCGAAACACCTCGCGTGCTGCAGGTGTGCCATCTGTGCTGGTCACATTTGGCCCCTCAGGGGCCGATATGGCCGCGTTGGAGCCCGAGGCGCTGTTGCATGACTTCGCCGACCTGCCAGAGCTTGTATCTCAGTTGATCGGCTGAAACAGAAGGTCCGTCAGGCTCTCCAACGGCTGACGGTCCAACTCATCGATCGCGGCTGCAATCGCTTCGGCGCGGGCCGGTCCCAGAACCGGGTCGGCCAGTGACAGGAATTTCTCAGCCAGCTCCTGATCACTGGGTGGCGCGCGATGATCCCAACGCGGACTTTGGATGTCACCGGCCAGCTTTGTGCCGTCCTTTAGGATCAAGGTAACCCGGGCATGCCGTTCGGCCGGGAAGGTCGCATTGCAGGCATCGTCCTCGATCATCTGCAAACTCTGAGACAGACGCAGGACCTCCGGATCGGACAGGGCCTCATCTCCAATATCCTCAGCTGTGATTTCCCCGCGGACCAGTGCAACGGCGCAGGGGAAGGACGTGGAGTACTGTGCCTGTTCCGTCGTTGTTGGCGTGTTGGTGGCCAGACGCACGGCTTCGTGAAAACTGAACACTTCGATCCGGTCCACCTGATCCGAGGTCAGCCCATGTTCGCGCCGCAGTGCCAGAACGCCCTCGACCGGGGCCTGCGCCCACCGACAGACCGGGTAGGGCTTGAAGTATTGATCCAGGATCCGCCAATCCACGCCAAGGCCTTTCCAATGCTCCGGCGCTTCTTCGACCGTGATGGCCGGGGCCCCGGTGAAACCTTTCGCGGCCAGCAGGACGGCGGACACCCCCGTCATGGCGCCCCAGCCCGATCCGTCTTTCAGCATGGTGGGATGGTCGATGCAGCGCATCATCTGGCTGCGCGGTCCATGGTACTCGGCAATGCCGAGCGCATGGCGGGTTTGATCCGATGAGAGGGATGTTAGCCGTGCACCGGCGGCCGCCGCTGTGACCGCCCCCCAACTGCCGGAGGTGTGGTAATCCGGAACCGTGGCGTGCTGCGCCAGGGCGGCGCGCGCGCCGAATTCATAGCCGATCGCAATGGCTGTCAGAAAGTCGGTCCCAGAGGCGCCCGCATGATGTGCCAGGGCCAATGCGGCTGGAAACAAAGGGCATCCGATATGGCCCTTTGCGGGGTTGTAGCCGTCATGCCCGTCCAGCGCATCAATGGTCATACCGGCAGCCAGCGCAACACCTGCCGGGCTGGCGGTGCGCCCATCGAATAGAATGGGGTATGGCCCGCCAAAGGTTTCCGCGGCATGGTCCCGCACGATCTGGCTCAACCGCGTACCGGTGCCCCCTGCAGCCACGCCGATCAGATCGAGCAGGCAACGTTTGGTCTGGTGCTGGACCTTGGCGGGAAGGTCGGACCACTTCAGCTCTTCTATCAATTGCATCGGTTCAAGGGCGGTGGGGGCATGCGTGTTCATCGTTTTCGACCTTTGCTGGAACCCGTTCAGGCTATGTTGTGCCGCCGGCGGGTCTGGTCTGTTTGCGACCTTTGTGAAAGCGCGATGTGATGCCCTGAAATCGGGCCATGAACCCTTGACCCGTTGGTCGCTTGGCCTCAGAAAGCTGGGCATGACAGAGCGATTTACCGGCAGTTTCACGCAGCAGGAACCGATTCCGGAGGAGGGGATCGAGGCCGCTTTGGCCGTACTGCGGCATGGGAGGCTGCATCGCTACAACGTGGCGCCCGGTGAACTCAGCGAGACCGCGCTGCTGGAACAGGAATTCGCCGCGCTTGTTGGCTCCCGCTATGCGCTGGCGGTCGCCTCAGGCGGATACGCCATGGCCACTGCGTTGCGCGCCTTGCAGGTGCAACCTGGTGACAAGGTGCTGTCGAACGCCTTCACTTTGGCGCCGGTGCCCGGTGCCATTGCGTCCATCGGGGCGGTTCCCGTCTTTGTGGGTGTCACCGAAAACCTGACGATTGATCTGGACGATTTGGCGGCTAAGGCCGATCAGGCGGACGTCCTGATGCTCAGCCACATGCGCGGGCATATCTGCGACATGGATCGGTTGATGGCCATCTGTACGGATGCGGGCGTGCGCGTGATCGAGGATTGCGCCCATACCATGGGGGGGAGTTGGCGCGGCGTTCCGTCCGGGCGTCATGGCGTCATGGGATGTTATTCAACGCAAACCTACAAGCACGCCAACTCCGGAGAGGGCGGCTTTCTGGTGACCGATGACGCCGAGCTGGCGGCGAGGGCGATCATGCTGTCGGGATCTTACATGCTGTTTGAGCGCCATCTGGCGGCTCCCGATCCCGAAGTTTTTGCCACGATCAAGTACGAGACCCCAAACGTGTCGGGTCGTATGGACAATCTGCGCGCGGCAATTTTGCGACCCCAGTTGCGGGATCTGGATCACCAGGTCGAGCGATGGAATGCACGGTATCGCGCACTCGAGGATGGGTTGCGGCAAACCCCTGGCGTGACGCTGACCAACCGTCCCAATGCCGAGCACTATGTTGGGTCTTCCTTTCAGTTTCTTTTGCTGGACTGTCCGGATGCCCTGATCACCGAGCTGGTAGAAGCCTGCGGCGAACGTGGGGTCGAGTTGAAATGGTTCGGTGCACCCGAGCCTGCGGCCTTTACCTCCAGGTATGACAGCTGGCGCTATGCACCGTCAGAGCCGATGCCCGCCAGCGACAGGATCCTGGCCGGCATACTGGACTTGCGCGTTCCTCTGACCTTCTCCGTTGAGGATTGTGCGATGATCGCACGCATTATCCGTGACGAAGTGGGACGGATCATTCCGCAGATTGCACTGCGGGCCTGATCAGCCCGTCCCGTTTTTCAACTTAACTGGCGTTGGGCCGGTGCGACCTGCCGGACTGCTTGATGGGTGTTCTGGCCGCGTGTTTCGAATGACGCCTGAGTCACTCGGTCGGGACGACTCTGCTTGACCGTCTGGGAGTCGCTCTGTAGTATTTGAACAAGTGTTCAATAACTGACCGGAGAGCGCAGATGTTCGGAGCCAGCATGCAATTCGATCTGGGCGAGGATGTGAACGCCCTGCGCGAGATGGTGCATCGGTGGGCGCAGGAGCGAGTCAAGCCCATGGCCGCCGAGATCGACCGGTCCAACGCTTTTCCCAACGAACTGTGGCAGGAGATGGGTGAACTCGGGCTTCTGGGTATCACTGTCGAGGAAGAGTTCGGCGGCGCAGGCATGTCTTACCTGGCGCATACGATCGCAGTCGAAGAGGTGGCGCGTGCCAGCGCGTCGGTGTCGCTGTCCTACGGTGCGCATTCAAACCTCTGCGTGAACCAAATCCGCCTGAACGGCACGCAAGAACAGAAAGAGAAGTATTTGCCCGGCCTCGTGTCTGGCAAACACATCGGCGCTTTGGCCATGTCTGAGGCGGGAGCCGGCAGCGACGTGGTTTCAATGAAGCTGCGCGCCGAAAAGCGAAATGATCACTATCGCCTGAACGGCAACAAGTACTGGATCACCAACGGCCCGGACGCCGACACATTGGTTGTCTATGCCAAGACTGATCCCGACGCAGGGTCCAAGGGGATTACGGCGTTCCTGATCGAAAAATCCTTCAAGGGGTTCAGCACCTCGCCGCATTTCGACAAGCTCGGCATGCGTGGCTCAAACACGGCTGAACTGATCTTCGAGGACTGCGAAGTGCCGTTTGAAAACGTGCTGGGTGAAGAAGGTAAGGGGGTTCAGGTCCTGATGTCTGGCCTGGACTACGAGCGCGTGGTTCTGGCGGGGATCGGCACCGGGATCATCGCGGCCTGTCTGGACGAAGTGATGCCTTATATGGCCGAGCGCAAACAGTTCGGGCAGCCCATTGGCTCCTTTCAGCTGATGCAAGGTAAGATGGCCGATATGTATACGGCGATGAATTCGGCACGGGCCTATGTTTATGAAGTCGCCAAGGCTTGCGATCGGGGTGACGTTACCCGTCAGGACGCGGCGGCTTGCTGTCTCTATGCATCCGAAGCCGGCATGACTCAGGCGCATCAGGCGGTACAGGCCATGGGCGGGGCCGGATATCTCAGTGATAACGCTGTCGGCCGGATTTTCCGTGATGCAAAGCTGATGGAGATTGGTGCCGGCACATCCGAAATCAGACGAATGCTGATTGGTCGTGAAATGCTGGAGACGATGCGCTGATGCCCGGCGCTACAGGCAATACACGCCGGGGGCAGTGAAATGTCCCCTTATCGCCGAGCACCACACGCATGCTTTGTGGAGAGGACCGGTCGGGATTTCCCCGACCGGCCACTTCGTTCAGAACCGATGCACATAGGCCAGGTTGAAGACGATGGGGTCGATTTCGGCCGTGCCGATCGAAGCCCCATTGAGTTGTGCGTCCGTATCGATGTCGATCCAGCGAATGTTCGCACGCAGCGCGCCGCGCTCGCTGACCGCGTAATCCAGACCCGCCTGCACCGCCACACCGAAGCTGTCATCAAGCGTCAGGGTGCCAAGGGGCGAGGACTCGTCGAAGAAGGTCGTGTAGTTGATCCCGACGCCGACATAGGGCGACCATGCGCTGTTGGTCGGGAAGTGATAGTTGACCGACAGCGTGGGCGGCAATTGCTTGGTCGAGCCTGCAAATCCGATGCCCCCGATGGTGATGTCGTGCGAAAACGGGGTCGCGGCCAGCAATTCGATGCCGATGTTGTCGTAGATGAAGTATTCTGCCGTGAGCGTCAGCTGGGTGTTGTCGTTGATAGTTGCTGGACCACCGGCAAGCGTTCCGTTGTTGGATTTCGGCGCGACGACGCCGGCACCGATACCCAGCACCCAGTCACCCTGCGACTGCGCCAACGCCGGCGCAGCTGTCAGGCACAACAGGGCCGCGACGGCGGCGGTCGTTTTCGAAATGGTCATGGCCGTTACCTTTCTTCCTCTTATGTTTCCCGTCTGAACCTCGTGTCGAACGCCAGCCAAAGCTTTGATTTGGATCAGACAAACGTCGTTCTGCCCTGCGGCATTTTGGCAGGCTTTAGCGATGCGCCCACGGAGAGCCGATATGAAAATTGAATCTGCCATCACGGCGGCCGGCGCCGAGTTCCAGGCCAACCGCGCGGCCCATCTTGAGGCGCTCGCGCAAGTGGCGGAGGCGGCAGGCCTCTCGGCTGCGGGCGGTGGCGAGTCGTCCCGCGCCCGGCACGTGGGGCGCGGCAAGATGCTCCCGCGCGACAGGGTGGCGGGTCTGCTCGACCCCGGCTCGCCTTTTCTGGAGGTCGGCGCCACGGCGGCGCACGGCATGTATGGGGGTGCCGCGCCCTGCGCCGGCGTGATTGCGGGCATCGGCCGCGTCATGGGGCAAGAGGTGATGGTTGTCTGCAACGATGCCACGGTCAAGGGTGGTACGTACTACCCGATGACCGTGAAAAAGCATCTCAGAGCCCAGGAGATCGCCGCCGAATGCGCGTTGCCATGCATCTATCTGGTCGACAGCGGGGGCGCGAATCTGCCCAATCAGGATGAGGTGTTCCCCGACCGCGACCATTTCGGGCGGATCTTCTACAACCAGGCCCAGATGTCCGCGCGGGGCATTCCGCAGATCGCGGTCGTGATGGGGTCTTGCACCGCGGGCGGGGCCTATGTTCCGGCGATGTCCGACGTGACGATCATCGTTCGGGATCAGGGCACGATTTTTCTGGCCGGTCCCCCGCTTGTCAAAGCCGCCACGGGAGAAGTGGTAAGCGCCGAAGACCTGGGTGGTGGAGATGTGCACACACGCCTTTCGGGAGTGGCAGACTATCTGGCCGAGGACGACGCGCATGCGCTGGCTTTGGCGCGGCGCGCGGTTTCCCATCTCAACCGCACGAAGCCCACAACGGTAACTTGGGAAACCCCTGAACCTCCGGCTTACGATCCGGACGAGATTCTGGGGATCGTGCCTGCTGATTTGCGTACGCCCTACGACATACGCGAGGTGATCGCCCGCCTGGTGGACGGATCACGCTTCGATGAGTTCAAGCCAAGGTTCGGAGAAACACTGGTGACCGGGTTTGCCCATGTCATGGGGTGCCCGGTCGGGATCATCGCGAACAACGGCGTGCTGTTTTCGGAGGCGGCCCAGAAAGGGGCGCACTTCGTGGAGCTGTGCTCTCAACGTCGTACCCCCTTGGTTTTTTTGCAGAATATCACCGGATTTATGGTGGGGCGGAAATATGAGAACGAAGGGATTGCGCGGCACGGGGCCAAGATGGTGACCGCGGTGGCTACGACCTCGGTGCCTAAGATCACTATGCTCGTGGGCGGCTCGTTCGGGGCTGGCAACTACGGCATGGCCGGGCGCGCTTACCAGCCAAGGTTCCTTTGGACCTGGCCGAATTCCCGCATCTCGGTGATGGGCGGCGAACAGGCTGCAGGTGTTCTGGCGACTGTCAAGCGAGACGCAATTGAGCGATCGGGCAAGGCCTGGTCGGCGGAAGAGGAAGCCGAATTCAAACGCCCGACCATCGAGATGTTCGCTGAGCAGTCGCACCCGCTCTATGCCAGTGCGCGGCTCTGGGACGACGGCATCATCGACCCACGCGAAAGCCGGGAAGTGTTGGCCTTGTCTCTTTCCGCAGCCCTGAACGCACCCATTGAAGAAACGCGCTTTGGCGTGTTCCGGATGTGAGGGGCAGATGTCGTTGAAACTGCGCGCGCCAAGCCGACAAGAAAGATGCTCTTGCTCAGAGTTGAACCATGGGTCTCTGACAAAGGACGCTGCCTATGTTTGATACAATTCTGATCGCGAACCGCGGCGAAATCGCCTGCCGGGTCATCGAAACTGCCCAGTCAATGGGGGTCCGGTGTGTCGCGGTTTACTCCGATGCCGACGCTGGGGCCAAACACGTGGCAATGGCCGATGCGGCGGTGCATATCGGGCCTCCTGCTCCGGCGGACAGCTATCTGCGTGCGGACCGCATCATCGAAGCGGCGCTGTCGACCGGGGCACAGGCCATTCATCCCGGCTACGGGTTTCTCAGCGAAAACCCTGAATTCGTTGAGGCGGTTGAGACGGCCGGACTGACCTTCATCGGCCCATCAGCGTCGGCGATCCGGGCGATGGGGCTGAAGGATGCGGCAAAAGCGCTGATGGAAGAAGCAGGCGTGCCGGTCGTGCCGGGATATCACGGCGAAACACAGGACGATGCGCATCTTGCTGCAGAAGCCGAGACCATCGGGTATCCGGTTCTGATCAAGGCGGTGGCCGGCGGCGGCGGCAAAGGCATGCGGCTGGTTGAAAGCGCAGATGGTTTTGCTGATGCGCTGGACAGTGCGCGCGGAGAGGCGCGTACTGCCTTTGGCAACGACGCGGTTCTGGTCGAGAAATTCGTCAGCAAACCGCGCCATATCGAGGTTCAGGTGTTCGGCGACGGCAAACAGGCCGTGCACCTCTTTGAGCGCGACTGCTCGCTCCAGCGGCGGCATCAGAAAGTCATCGAAGAGGCACCGGCCCCCGGCATGACCGAAGAGATGCGGGCGGCGATGGGCCAGGCCGCGGTGCGTGCAGCCGAGGCCATCGGTTACAAGGGCGCGGGTACGGTGGAGTTCATAGTCGATGGCAGTGAGGGTCTGCGGCCCAACCGGTTCTATTTCATGGAAATGAACACCCGCCTGCAGGTCGAACACCCGGTCACCGAGGCGATCACGGGCGTTGATCTGGTGGAGTGGCAATTGCGGGTCGCCTCGGGGGAGGCGCTGCCCTGTGCACAATCGGATCTTTCGATCACGGGTCACGCCTTTGAAGCGCGCCTCTATGCTGAGGATGTCCCCAAGGGCTTTCTGCCGGCCACCGGCACGCTCACCTACCTGAACTTTCCCGATGGCGTGCGGGCGGACAGCGGCGTTCGGGCCGGGGACACGATCAGCCCATGGTATGACCCGATGATTGCGAAAGTGATCGTGCACGGGACGACACGCGCCGCAGCCTTGCATCAGTTGGAACGGGCGCTGCGATGGACAGACGTCGCAGGCCTCGTCACCAACGTGTCCTTCCTGGCACGTCTGGCAGCGCAGCCGGAGTTTGTGGCGGGTGACATGGATACCGGGCTGATTGACCGGGAGCTCGAGACCCTGACGCCGGCGCCAGTTGCCTGCACCAAGGCCCGCTCGCTGGCGGCCTTGACGGCCTTGGGCTTGCAGGACGGTGCAGCACCGCTTGACGGGTTTTCGCTATGGTCGCCGCTGACCCGATCCGTGACCCTGATCCATCAGGAAGAAGAGTTCGAGGTCCGCGTCACTCCGCTGGGACCACAGAGTTTCAAGGTCGACCTCGATGATGTCACCCATCAGGTGGAACAGCGCGGCGGGTTGTGGTGGGTCGATGACACCAAGGTTCTTGCCCGCCTGCTTTCGCAGGGCTCTGCCGTGACCGTGTTCTGGGGCAATGGATATGCGTTCGACGTGGTTGACCCGCTTGATCGGGCTGCGGGTCGTGCCGGGGACGGCAACCTGATCGAAGCGCCAATGCCGGGACTTGTTAAATCAGTGCATGCCGCCCCTGGCGACGCGGTGTCCGCGGGACAGCGACTGGCCGTGCTGGAGGCCATGAAAATGGAGCACAGCCTTCTGGCCGCACGCGACGGCGTTGTGGCAGAGGTTTTGGTCCAGCCTGGCAGTCAGGTTGAAGCCGGCGCTGCGTTGGTCCGGCTGGAGGGTGAAGAGCCATAAGTGGCGCCGGGAGGTAACCACTCCCGAAAAGAACGGCTTGCACCCAATGGCGCACATCGCAACGGTGGATAGGACCAAATCAAGAGGACAGTCATGACGGAACATGTCGAGATTTTCGAAGTCGGTCCGCGCGATGGCCTGCAGAACGAAGCTGCGGATATCCCGGTGTCGGGTAAGGTCGCGCTGGTCGATTGCCTGAGCCGTGCGGGGTTCACGCGGATCGAGTGCGCGAGTTTCGTCAGTCCAAAGTGGGTCCCGCAAATGGCGGGGTCCGCGGAAGTTCTTGCCGGCATTACCCGCAAAGAAGGGGTGCGGTACGCAGCTCTGACGCCAAACATGCGCGGTTATGATGATGCGCGAGCCGCTGGTGCCGATGAAATTGCGGTGTTCGCCTCGGCCAGCGAGGGGTTCTCGAAGGCAAACGTGAATGCAACCATCGCAGAGTCGCTGGAGCGCTTCGCCCCAATTCTCGAAGCAGCCCGGCACATTGACCTGCCTGTTCGGGGATACGTTTCCTGCGTGACCGATTGTCCCTATGACGGGCCCGTGGACCCCGGCCAGGTCGCGCACGTGGCCGATCGTCTGTTTGCAATGGGGTGTTACGAAATCTCACTTGGGGACACCATCGGACAAGCCACGCCTGACAGCATCGCGCGGATGTTGCTGGCCGTGCGTGATGTCGTACCGGCCACCCGTCTTGCGGGTCACTATCATGATACCGCCGGCCGAGCGGTCGCAAACATAGATGCCTCCCTCGCGCTGGGCGTGCGGGTGTTTGATGCCGCGGTGGGGGGGCTGGGCGGCTGCCCCTTCGCGCCGGGAGCTGCGGGGAACGTCGCAACAGAGCTGGTTGCGGAGCATCTGGAGCGACTGGGGTATCACACCGGGCTGGACATGGCCGTATTGCAGGAAGCAGCCGCCATGGCGCGTGCGCTGAGAGGAGGGAGCGATGTTTGAGACGCTGACGCTGGAGACAGACAACCGTGGTGTTGCGACCCTGTCGCTCAACCGCCCTGAGAAACACAACGCTATGTCGGGGCCGATGCTAGATGATCTTACGGCCGCGGCTGAACAGATCGCGAATGATCGAGACATTCGCGTTGTGGTGCTGACGGGGGCGGGCAAGAGCTTTTGCGCCGGTGGGGATTTGGCATGGATGCAAATGCAGATGGCCGCCGATGGTGGCCGCAGGGCGGAAGAAGCGCGTAAGCTGGCCGACATGCTCAACGCGCTGGACAGTCTGCCGCAACCCGTCATCGGAAGGGTTCAGGGCAATGCCTTCGGGGGCGGCGTTGGCATGGCGTCGGTCTGCGATGTGGCCGTAGGCGCTGAGAGCGTCCAAATGGGCTTCACGGAAACCCGCCTCGGCATCATCCCGGCCACCATCGGGCCTTATGTGGTCGCCCGCATGGGGGCGGCACGCGCGCGGCGCGTGTTTATGTCGGCCCGCATCTTCGGCGCGCAGGAAGCACAGGAGCTTGGACTTTTGGCCAGGGTTGTGCCCGCGGATCAGCTGGATGCAGCGGTCGAAGCCGAAGTGACGCCTTATCTGCAATGCGCGCCTGGCGCCGTGGCGGAGGCCAAAGCTTTGGTCAGACGATTGGGGTCCAAACTGGATTCCGAAGTGATCGACCATACGATCTCTGCGCTTGTGCAGCGCTGGGAGAGTGAGGAAGCCGTCGAAGGCATCGCGGCGTTTTTTGATAAGCGCAAGGCGTCGTGGATGCAGGAGTAGACGCGAAAAACCTGCTGGTTGCGAAAAATGCTCTGACCGCCGGCCAATGCCCGCACCGAAAGGAGACCCGATGTGTCCCACCTGCCTCCCGTGATTGCCGACTACATCACCGCCTATAATGCGATGGATGTTGCGGCGATGCTGCGCTGCCTCTCTGATGAGGTGCATTTTCGCAATTTCGCGGGCACCGAGCTGACAGCAGAGGCCAAAGGCCGGGCGGAATTCGAAGCACTGGCCAAGGCAGGCGTGACTGCATTCCGCGAAAGACAGCAGACCGTTCGGCGCACCATAACGGTTGCGGACACCACAATTGTCGAAATCGACTATGCCGCAGTTGTCGCAATGGATTTGCCGAACGGATGGGCCGCGGGGCAGACGCTTTCGTTTTCTGGTGCGAGCTGTTTTCGAGTCGCTGATGGAAAAATCGTTGCACTTGACGACCAAAGTTGAGCGCAGGCGCTGTTTGGGTCAATCACACTGGCCTATATATCTGAAAACAGACGCCGTTCCGGGTCGATTCACCCACTATCCAGGGGTCAGTCTGGTTGACCCCTACTTGGGGCGGGTTTAGACAGCAATTCAGTGCACACGCCAACTCACGGCGCGTCTCTGCTTGCGCGTAGCAAAGGAGCCAACTCGTGGAAGAGATGTTGCGGGAGTATCTCCCGATCCTTGTGTTTCTGGCCGTCGCCATCGGTCTCGGTCTGGTCCTGATCCTTGCCGCCGTTGTGATTGCGGTCCGCAATCCCGATCCCGAAAAGGTGAGCGCCTACGAATGTGGTTTCAACGCGTTCGATGACGCGCGGATGAAATTTGACGTTCGTTTCTACCTCGTTTCGATCCTGTTCATCATTTTCGACCTCGAGATTGCTTTCCTGTTCCCGTGGGCCGTTGGGTTCCGGGATCTGAGTGATGCGGCATTCTGGTCGATGATGGTGTTTCTGGGCGTCCTGACCATCGGATTTGCCTATGAGTGGAAGAAGGGGGCACTGGAATGGGAGTGATGACTGGCACGCAGGTGGGGGCAGACCGCGAGGTTGCGACCCCGGATCTGAACCGTGAGTTGCAGGACAAAGGGTTCCTGCTGACATCGACCGAGGACATCATCAACTGGGCCCGCACGGGCAGTCTGCACTGGATGACATTCGGGCTGGCCTGTTGCGCCGTTGAAATGATGCACACGTCGATGCCGCGCTATGACCTGGAACGGTTCGGAACCGCACCACGGGCGTCCCCGCGTCAGTCGGATCTGATGATCGTCGCTGGCACCCTCACCAACAAAATGGCGCCCGCGTTGCGCAAGGTCTACGACCAGATGCCGGAACCCAGATACGTGATTTCCATGGGGTCCTGCGCAAACGGTGGCGGCTATTATCACTACAGCTACTCGGTTGTGCGCGGCTGTGACCGCATCGTCCCGGTGGACGTCTACGTGCCCGGCTGTCCGCCGACGGCCGAGGCGCTGCTCTATGGCATTCTTCAGTTGCAGCGGAAGATGCGCAGAACAGGGACCATCGTGCGATGACAGACGCTTTGCAGGAACTGGGCGCCCATATCGAGTTGAAGCGTCCCGATTGCGTGCTGGCCTGGGATGTGACCCATGGCGAGCTGAACATGGATGTCACGCCGGCCAACATCGTCGGCTTTGTTGAGTTCCTGAAGACCGATGCGACCTGCAAGTTCTCGACCCTGATTGACATCACGGCGGTAGACTACCCGGACAGGCCGAAACGCTTTGACGTGGTCTATCACCTGCTCAGCATGTACCAGAACCATCGCATCCGATTGCGCGTCAGCATCCGCGAAGAGGACATGGTGGCCTCGATCATTCCGGCACACCCGTCTGCCAACTGGTTCGAGCGCGAAGTCTTTGACATGTTCGGTATCCTGTTCACAGGGCATCCTGATTTGCGCAGGCTGCTGACGGATTATGGATTTCGGGGACATCCGCTGCGCAAAGACTTTCCAACGACGGGGTACACCGAAGTCCGCTACGACGAAGCTCAAAAGCGGGTCGTGTACGAACCTGTGAGCCTCGTTCAGGAATACCGGCAATTTGATTTCATGAGCCCGTGGGAAGGCGCTGATTACATCCTGCCGGGCGACGAAAAGCCTGAGGAGGCGAAGTAATGGAGTTTGTCATCTGGCTGATCATCGCTGCGGCGACCGTGATCCCGATGCTGAAGCTGCTTCCGCATTTTGGCGTTCAGAAGTACTGGGCCTTTGCGGGCATCATCCCGATCGGCACCCTGGTTTTGCTGTGGGTGATGGCGGCCAAGCTGCAAGAACTGGAAAGGCGATGATGGACGGCGCGCAGACTTCGGATCGCGAAGCCGTACGGGCGGCTGCTGTTGCGTATTGCGAGGGGATCCATACGTCGGATGTCGCGCTGTTTGAGGATCTGTGCCACGAGCGCTTCGTGATGACGGCGGTTGCCGGGTCCGGCAAGCCGGTGTTCTGGAACAAGTCAGACTATCTGGCACGTGTCGGTGGGCGCGATCCTTTTCCAGGCGACCCGGACTACGAGATACTCGAAATCGATGTGGCAGGTGGCGAGATGGCGCATGTCAAACTGCGGGTCGGTGTGCCGCCGCGTATGTTCGAAGACTATCTGGGCTTCTTCCGTGTCAGCGGAGAATGGAAGCTGATCACCAAGTTGTTCCGGACCGCAGACGGCCCGGCGCTTGAAGGTTGAGGTGACGTTATGGACGGCTCCAAAGGATTTGAAGACGCCCTGACCGGCGAACAGAAGATCCGCAATTTTAACATCAATTTTGGGCCGCAACACCCAGCGGCACATGGTGTTTTGCGTCTTGTTTTGGAACTGGACGGCGAAATTGTGGAGCGGTGCGACCCGCATATCGGCCTCTTGCATCGCGGCACCGAAAAGCTGATGGAGAGCCGCACCTACCTGCAGAATCTGCCCTATTTCGACAGGTTGGACTACGTTGCGCCGATGAATCAGGAGCACGCATGGTGCCTGGCGATCGAGAAGCTGACGGGTGTGGAAGTGCCCCGGCGCGCGTCGCTGATCCGGGTGCTATATTCTGAAATCGGGCGTGTTCTGAACCATCTGCTGAACGTCACGACGCAGGCCATGGATGTCGGAGCGCTCACCCCGCCGCTCTGGGGGTTTGAAGAGCGCGAAAAGCTGATGATCTTCTACGAGCGCGCTTGCGGAGCGCGTCTGCACGCAGCTTATTTCCGTCCGGGCGGCGTACATCAGGACCTGCCTCCGGAACTGCTGGAGGACATAGACACCTGGGCCGTCGAGTTCCCGAAAACGCTGGACGATATCGACGGGTTGCTGACCGAGAACCGCATCTTCAAGCAGCGCAACTGCGATATCGGCGTTGTCACCGAGCAGGATATCCTCGAATGGGGTTTCTCGGGCGTGATGGTGCGGGGGTCCGGTCTGGCGTGGGATCTGCGGCGGGCGCAGCCCTATGAATGCTACGACGAGTTTGAATTTCAGGTTCCCATTGGCAAGAACGGCGACTGCTACGACCGGTATCTGGTGCGCATGGAGGAGATGCGTCAGTCGACCCACATCATTCGCCAGTGCATTGAAAAGCTGCGTGTCGAAAAAGGCGAAGTTCTGGCGCGCGGCAAGATCACGCCGCCGTCTCGCGCGGATATGAAAACGTCGATGGAAGCGCTGATCCACCACTTCAAGCTTTACACCGAAGGGTTTCACGTACCCGAAGGCGAGGTCTATGCGGCAGTGGAGGCCCCCAAAGGTGAGTTTGGGGTCTATCTGGTCGCCGACGGGACAAACCGTCCTTATCGCGCAAAACTGCGCGCGCCGGGATATTTGCACCTGCAGGCAATGGATCACATCTCCAAAGGCCATCAGCTGGCGGATGTCGCCGCGATCATCGGCACGATGGACGTTGTGTTCGGGGAGATTGACCGGTGAGCCTTGGTGCAACCTTGTTTGATGCGGCAGTTTTTGCGGCAAGCATTGCCGTTTTGATGCAGGCCGCTTTTGGGCACTTGAGGCCTTCTGTGCCAACGATTGCGCAGTGACGCAGTAGGAATATCTGATGCTGAGACGACTTCACCCAGAACAACCCGAAACCTTCGCCTTTACGCCGGAAAACCGCGCGTGGGCCGAGGCACAGATTACCAAGTATCCCGAAGGGCGCGAAGCATCGGCTATTATCCCGCTGTTGTGGCGGGCCCAGGAACAGGTCGGCTGGCTCACGCGTCCGGCAATTGAATATGTGGCGGATATGCTCGGTCTCGCTTACATCCGGGCACTGGAAGTGGCCTCTTTCTATTTCATGTTTCAGCTGCAACCCGTTGGAAGCGTTGCGCATATCCAAATCTGCGGCACAACCTCCTGCATGATTTGCGGCGCCGAGGACCTGGTGGCGGTCTGCAAGGAGAAGATCGCCGCCCAACCGCACGCCCTCAGCGAAGACGGAAAGTTCAGCTGGGAAGAAGTCGAGTGCCTCGGGTCTTGTGCAAACGCCCCCATGGCCCAAATTGGGAAAGACTACTACGAAGACCTGACGGCCGCCCGGATGGGGGAAATTCTCGACGAGTTGGCGGCGGGTAAAGTGCCGGTTCCCGGTCCTCAGAATGGTCGGTTTGCGTCTGAGCCAAAATCCGGACTGACCAGCCTGACGGAATACGAAAGTGGCCGCACGCAGTACAACGCCAGCGCACAGCTAGCCGTCGATTTGCAGGAAACCATCAAACGCATCGATGGCACCGAGGTCCCGCTGCTGGCACCTTGGGGAGATGCAGGGGGCAGGGCGGCGGTTCCGGCCAACACGCCTGAGGCGCCCGCCCAGCCGGAGGCGCCAGCTGCAAGTGCGGCACCTGTGGCGCCGGGCGTGGAAAGCGATGACGATGCGCTGGTGAAACCAACCGCTGTGTTGCCGGGCCAGGTTGACCTGGCCTCGCGTAAGGGAACATGGCGCTACGATCCGGGCGCAGACGCGGCCGCGGCGCAGCCAGAAAGCTTGCAGGCGCCGCGTGAAGGACAGGCAGATGACCTGAAAAAGCTGAAAGGTGTCGGCCCCAAACTTGAACAGACACTGAATGAACTTGGGTTCTATCATTTCGACCAAATCGCCGCCTGGACAGACGAACAGGTGGCTTGGGTCGACGAAAGGCTGAAATTCAAAGGCCGAATTGAGCGTGACGGGTGGATTGAACAGGCAAAGGTGTTGGCGGCTGGAGGTGAGCCCGACGCCTAGGATATGGAACTAAGGCGTTTGTGAGTGCGTGGCATCGCAGACGCGACAAAGGGGAGACGGACATGGACAATACTTCCGGATCGGACACCTGCGCAAAGGTGTGCTGGGGCGTTGGCGCCGTGGTGGGGTTGTTGGTTTTGATCATCGCAATGCGGGCTTGGGACTGGTCGTTCCTGCTGGCTTTGATCGTTGGACTGCTCGTTTTTGTCGCCATCGGAATATGGATGCGCCGCGCTGTCTGTTCCTCGGCCGACTCCGGCTCACAGGCCACAGCAGCGCCCGCTCAAAAACCGGCGCCAGCCGCTGCGCCGTCCACTCCGGAACCCGAGCCCGAGGCTGCGCCTGCACCGCAGGAGGCCGCTCCCGCAGCGCAAGAGACGGCGCCTGCTCCTGCTGCTCAGGATCCTGCACCGGCTGCGCCGCAATCCACGACGGCGGCGGATCCAAGCGTGGTCAAACCCTCGTTGCTTGCCGGACAGACCGAGCTTTCGTCCCGCAAAGGGACATGGAGCTACTCCGCGCCGGGCGCAGCACCCGTGGCACCCGCGAGCGGAGGGGATGGTCCCGAAACTCTGGCCGGTCCGCGCAACGGTGGTGCGGACGATCTGAAGCTGTTGAAGGGCGTTGGTCCCAAACTGGAACAAACGCTCAATGAACTGGGGTTCTATCACTTTGACCAGATCGCGGCCTGGACGGACGAACAGGTGGCTTGGGTCGATGACAAGCTGAAGTTCAAGGGCCGAATCGCCCGTGATGGCTGGATCGAACAGGCCAAGATACTGGCCGCCGGGGGCGAAACAGAGTTCTCCAAACGCAACACATAGACAGGACACTGATGACAGAAGAACAGGAGAAGGCCCTTGCCCGTAAGGGGCGGCACATATCACTGGTGATCGCCGGTACGATTGTGCTGTGGCTACTGATCCAGTTCGTGGCCCCGCTTGTGGGCCTGCCGGGGCGGTACGCGCTGCTCTTCGACTTCGCTGCCCTTGCGGCACTCATCTATGTATTTGTGAACATTTACCAACTTCGGCGGGATCGCCGAAACAGTCAGGGGTAAACCGCGATGCTGAAAGACCAGGATCGGATCTTCACCAATCTCTACGGGATGCATGATCGCACGCTCAAAGGGGCGCAGGCGCGCGGCCACTGGGATGGCACCAAGGGCCTGATTGAAAAGGGGCGCGACTGGATCGTTCAGGAAATGAAGGACAGCGGTCTGCGGGGCCGAGGCGGCGCAGGCTTTCCCACTGGCCTGAAATGGTCCTTCATGCCCAAGGAAAGCGACGGACGGCCCGCCTATCTTGTTGTCAATGCGGACGAGTCCGAACCGGGCACCTGCAAGGATCGCGAAATCATGCGGCACGATCCGCACACGCTGATCGAAGGGTGCCTGATCGCGTCCTTCGCGATGCAGGCCCACGCCTGCTACATCTACATTCGCGGTGAGTACATCCGGGAGAAGGAGGCGCTTCAGGCCGCCATAGACGAAGCGTATGAGGCGGGGCTCGTCGGCAAGGATGCCTGCGGATCCGGCTGGGATTTCGACATTTATCTTCACCATGGCGCCGGGGCTTACATCTGCGGCGAAGAGACGGCTTTGCTTGAAAGTCTTGAGGGCAAGAAAGGCATGCCGCGGATGAAACCGCCATTTCCCGCGGGCGCGGGGCTTTATGGTTGCCCGACCACTGTGAACAACGTGGAATCGATTGCCGTCGTGCCGACCATCCTGCGTCGTGGTGCCGGTTGGTTTGCAGGTTTCGGTCGACCGAACAACGCCGGGACGAAGCTCTTTGCCATCTCGGGCCATGTGAACAACCCTTGCGTTGTCGAAGAGGCCATGTCGATCACTTTCGAGGAGTTGATCGAGACGCATTGCGGCGGCATCCGCGGGGGCTGGGACAACCTGAAGGCCGTCATTCCGGGTGGCTCCTCGGTGCCGTGCATCCGCGGCGAAGAGATGAAAGAGGCGATCATGGATTTCGACTATCTGCGCGAGCAGCGGTCGGGCCTTGGGACAGCCGCGGTGATCGTGATGGATCAGAGCACTGACATCATCAAGGCGATCTGGAGGCTGTCAAAGTTCTACAAGCACGAAAGCTGCGGTCAGTGCACCCCGTGCCGCGAAGGCACGGGCTGGATGATGCGGGTGATGGATCGCCTGGTGACCGGCGAGGCGGAGCCTGAGGAAATCGACATGCTGCTGGACGTGACCAAGCAAGTCGAAGGTCATACAATCTGCGCGCTTGGCGATGCCGCCGCATGGCCCATCCAGGGCCTCATCCGCAACTTCCGGGACGAAATCGAGGACCGGATTGCAGCCAAGCGCAGCGGCAAAGTGACGGCTGTGGCCGCGGAGTGATCTGATGGAACCTTTTGAACCCTATGCTCTGTCGATCGCGGCGCTCGCGATCTTCGCCCTGATGGGGCTGATCCTGAATCCGGTGTCTGCAGCGCGCAAGGCAGCGGAGGGGGTGGCATCGGGCGCACTTCCAGAGGCTGACTACGACAACCCGACCTACCGGCTCAGTCGCGCCTACATGAATGCCATGGAGCTGACGGGCTTTTTCACCGCTGTGACGGTGGCGGCGATCTTGGCCGGCGTGAGCCCGTTTTGGGTCAACCTGCTGGCATCGATCTTTCTGATCAGCCGGATTGTCGTGGCCGTTGTGCACATTCGTGGCATTGGCAAGGCCAACCTTGGCCCGCGCACCATGATTTTCACCGTTGGCTGGGCCTGCTGCATTCTTCTGGCGGTCTTCGCCATTGTGACGGTGCTGTGAAGCGGTGTCGGGGCAGGTGGGTCTTTCGATGAGCGCGCTGGCCATATTGGCGGCATGCGGAGGTGTGCCGCCGGGTTTGAACGACCCGCGCTCGGCACAGCTGCTGGCCATGCCGGAGCCACAATTTGTGGCCAATCGCGTGGTCTCGTTGGATCTGACGAATGACTGTGCAGGCTACGACTGGAACGCGGCGTTGGATATTGCGCTGAATGCGAACCGGGCACAGCTGGGCGGCGGTCCGCTGTCGCCCCAGGCATTGGCAGACGCGTCCAATGTCGAGGTGGATGTGCTGCGTCGGTCCCTGAAGGAACGCTACGGACGGGCCAACGCCTGCAAAATGCTGGATGGCGAACGCAGCCGGAAAGCGCCGTTGAGCGTTCTCGTGGAGAAGGTGTAACCCGGATGAGCGATACGCCCATGCACCTTGCCGAACTGAATGTAGGGCGCCTGCTTGCGCCCACAGACGACCCACGCGTGGCGGAGTTCATGGCGAATCTCGATCGTATAAACAGTTTGGGAAAGCGCATGCCGGGGTTTGTCTGGATGATGGAAGGCTCGGGCGAGCCGGGCACCGGCAACACCGAAAACGCAATTGGCGGCGATCCGCAGTTTGTCGCCAATCTGACGGTCTGGGAGGACGCAGACAGCTTGCGCCGCTTTGTCTGGGGAACCATTCACAAGCAATTCTACGAACGCCGGGCTGAGTGGTTCGAGGTGCTGGGCGACATGCATTTTGTCATGTGGTGGGTCCCCGTTGGTCATCGCCCGACGCTCGAAGAAGCTCTGGAGCGCTTGGAGCATCGCAAGAGATGCGGCGACAGCGAGACAGCTTTCGGATGGGAGGCGCTTGGGGGTGCAGAGCGCTGGAGCCAGCATCAGTGCGCGGGGAGGGCGGCCAAATGATCGGCGCACGGTGTGGATTTGTGGTGATGGCTTTGTTGGCAGTGGCGGCTTGCAACCGCAACGACGACAGGGTGGCCTTTGATGGCATTCAGTTTCGAACGGAGTCCGACGCCATCGGCAATGACTTGCGAAACTTCAGCCTGAGCGTGACCCCGGCTTCGGCGTCTTTGGACGGCGCGCGCGAAGCAGGACGGTACGAGGGCACCCGCTACTGCATCGAAAACTACGGCACCTCCCGGATTCGCTGGAGCATTGGTCCGGACAGTGACCCGGCCGCGCTGCGAATCCTGAACGATACGCTGACGCTGCAGGGACGGTGCACCCCGCTATGATCTGTGTCCGTTATTGCATAACCGGCCTTTGCCAATCGATCCTGATGTTCCCCGAACACAGGAGAGATCGATGAAAACGCTCGCCAAAGCCTTGGCTGTCATCAGCATCACTGTCGCAGCTTTTCCTGCCACCGCGCAGGCCAAACCACCATTGCGCGACGTGCCCGTGATTGCGGACGGGATTTTCACCATCGTCGTCGCGAACGAAATTCGCCGGCATTGCCGGGATATCAATGGCCGGATCCTGAAAGGGATCGGACAAATCCGCCAATTGCGGTCCCAGGCGAACCAAATGGGGTATTCGGACGCGGAAATCCGTGCGGTGCTCGACTCTGACGCCGAGAAAGAACGGATGCGGGCGCGCGGTCGGACTTACATGGCCTCCAAGGGGCTGGACTACGACAAGCCCGGCGACCTGTGCCGGCTGGGGCGGCTTGAAATCAACAACAACAGCGCGATCGGTGCGCTTTTGAGGGCAAATTAGACATGTCTGACCTTCGCAAGATCATCATTGACGGAACCGAGGTCGAAGTGGATGGGGCGATGACGCTCATCCAGGCCTGTGAAGAGGCCGGCATAGAGATACCACGATTTTGCTATCACGAACGGCTGTCGATCGCCGGGAACTGCCGGATGTGCCTGGTCGAAGTTGTAGGTGGCCCACCCAAGCCGGCAGCGTCCTGCGCGATGCAGGTCAAAGATCTGCGCCCCGGTCCGGAAGGGCAGCCGCCGGTGGTCAAGACCAACTCGCCGATGGTCAAGAAGGCCCGCGAAGGGGTCATGGAATTCCTGCTGATCAACCATCCTCTGGATTGCCCGATTTGCGATCAGGGGGGCGAGTGCGATTTGCAAGACCAGGCAATGGCTTATGGCGTGGACTTCAGCCGGTTTCGGGAGCCGAAGCGCGCCGTTGACGACCTTGATCTGGGACCGTTGGTCGAAACCCATATGACCCGCTGCATCTCCTGCACACGGTGTGTCCGTTTCACCACCGAAGTCGCCGGGATTACTCAGATGGGGCAAACAGGACGCGGCGAGGATGCCGAGATAACGGCCTATCTTGGTGAAACGCTCGACAGCAACTTGCAGGGCAACATCATTGATCTGTGCCCGGTGGGCGCTTTGGTGTCCAAACCCTACGCCTTCACTGCACGTCCCTGGGAGCTGACCAAAACCGAGAGCATCGACGTGATGGATGCGCTGGGGTCGAACATTCGGGTCGATACCAAGGGCCGCGAAGTGATGCGGTTCCTGCCACGCAACCATGACGGCGTGAACGAGGAATGGATTTCCGACAAGACCCGGTTTGTCTGGGACGGGCTGCGGCGTCAGAGGCTTGACCGTCCGTATCTGCGCGAAAACGGCAAGCTGCGCCCTGCGACCTGGCCCGAGGCCCTCGAACGCGCGGCCGAGGCGCTGCGCGGCGCCGAGGCACCCGCGGGACTGGTTGGTGATCTTGCGCCGACCGAGGCCGCCTATGGCTTGCGACTGATGGTCCAGGGACTGGGCGGCAACGTTGAATGCCGGACGGATGGCGCCAAGCTGCCTGCCGGCAATCGGGCTGCCTATGTTGGCACCGCCAGCATCGAAGACATTGATCATGCCGAGCGGATCCTGCTGATCGGCACCAATCCGGCGATGGAATCTCCGGTTTTGAATGCCCGAATCCGCAAAGCGTGGAGCGCGGGCGCGGACGTGACCCTCGTTGGGCCGCAGGTCGATCTGACCTACCCCTATACTCACGTCGGGGATGATCGGGCCGCGCTGCAGCAGGTCGTCGATATGGGCGGCTCAGAAGAAATCCGTGGCAAGCAGAGCCTTGTAATCGTGGGGCAGGGCGCGCTTCAGGAGGCCGACGGCGCGGCGGTTCTCGCGGCGGCGCAGAGCATTGCGGAGGCCACGCAGAGCGGCCTGTTGATACTCCACACTGCAGCCGCACGTGTCGGGGCCATGGATGCAGGCGCGACAAATGAGAGCGGCATGGCCGCGCTGGACGGGGCGGATGTCATCTACAATCTGGGCGCAGACGAGATCGATATCGCCGCAGGACCATTCGTGATCTACCAGGGCAGCCATGGCGACCGGGGCGCTCATCGGGCCGACATCGTTCTGCCTGGGGCAGCTTACACCGAAGAACAAGGATTGTTCGTGAACACCGAGGGGCGGCCGCAGTTGGCATTGCGCGCGGGTTTCCCGCCGGGAGAGGCCAAGGAAAACTGGGCCATTTTGCGTGCCCTCAGCGCGCAGGCCGGTGAAACTCTTCCCTTTGACACGCTGGCGCAGCTGCGGACGGCACTGATCAAAGAGGTGCCGCATCTGGCCGGGATCGACAGCGTGCCGGAAAATGAAGGGCCTGCGCTTGAAGCCGGACCGTTGGGCGTCGCGGCGTTCCGCTATCCAGTGCAGGACTATTGGCTGACCAATCCGATTGCGCGGGCAAGCACGCTGATGGCGGAACTCAGCGCCGGTGCTAAGGCCCGCAACAAACCCAAAATCGCGGCGGAGTGATGAGACTGGTCATGGTATGTGCCCCTATCTTGTTCGCTGGATGTGCCCCGACCGATGGTGGCGAAACGGATATGCCGTTTGCGCCGGAGTATCTGGGCATCGAAACCCGCCTCTTGGACAGTGATATCGTGCAATTTGACCTGACCATGACCGGTGCCCGAGACGGCAATGATATCAAAGCCTATGCGGACTGCGCGGCGGCGCAGTACACCCTCATTCGAGGGTACGGGTTCGCGCGGCATTTGCGGACAAATATTGACGAACGGGGTAGCAAGTGGCGGGCAGATGCTGTTTACACCATCTCGCCATCGCGACCGCAAGGACTCAGCACCATCGACGCCGTCGACAAGGTCGCCGAGTGCACGCAAAACGGAATACCCACGGTGTGAGGACACATGGCTGAATTCTTTACAACCACCTATACCGGCATCGGGCTGATGATCATCGGCCAGATTTTCCTCATCGTCATTCCGTTGCTTTTGGCGCTTGCGTTCCTGATGTACGCCGACCGCAAGGTCTGGGCGGCGGTTCAGATGCGTCGCGGCCCAAACGTTGTTGGATTCTACGGCCTGCTCCAGAGCTTTGCCGACTTCATCAAGTACATCGTGAAAGAGGTGGTCTTCCCCGCCGGTGCTGACCGGGCGGTCTTTTTGCTCGCGCCGATGGTGAGCCTTGTGATGGCGTTGATCGCGTGGGCAGTGATCCCGTTCAACGACGGATGGGTGCTCTCGGACATCAACGTGGCCATTCTTTACGTGTTCGCGGTCTCGTCTCTGGAGGTTTACGGCGTGATCATGGGGGGATGGGCCTCAAACTCCAAGTATCCCTTCCTTGGATCGCTGCGCTCTGCCGCGCAGATGATTTCCTATGAGGTCTCGATCGGGCTGATCATCATAGGCGTGATCATTTCGACCGGTTCGATGAACTTCGGCGCGATTGTGGCGGCGCAAGATGGTGAATACGGCCTGTTCAACTGGTACTGGCTGCCGCACCTTCCCATGCTGTTCCTGTTTTTCATCTCGGCCCTGGCAGAAACCAACCGCCCGCCGTTCGATCTGCCGGAGGCGGAATCCGAGCTGGTGGCAGGGTATCAGGTGGAATACTCCTCCACACCCTTCCTGCTCTTCATGATCGGAGAACTGGTGGCGGTGGTGCTGATGTGCGCCCTGACCACGCTGCTTTTCTTCGGCGGCTGGCTGTCGCCGGTTCCGTTCCTGCCCGATGGCATCTTCTGGATGCTGCTGAAGATGCTGTTCGTCTTCTTCATCTTCTCGATGGTGAAGGCGATCACACCCCGCTATCGCTATGATCAGCTGATGCGGCTGGGGTGGAAGGTGTTCTTGCCGTTCTCGCTGGGATGGGTGGTCTTCGTGGCCTTTGCGGCGCGGTTCGACTGGTTCTGGGGTGCGTTTTCGCGCTGGAGCGTGGGGGGCTGACGCGTGGCAACCGCCAAGGATAACGCCATGGGGCTCTACCTGACTGGCATCCGCGACGGGCAGCCGGAAGCGGCGGTGGCGGCCCATACCGGTTTGCGCTACCGACAGCACTCGACAGGCGTGCCCGACGGTCAAGAGGGGTTTGTCGCCTTCTTCAAAGACTTCATCGCCCGAAATCCCAAACGCGAGATCGACATTGTGCGCGCCTTTCAGGATGGCGACAAAGTGTTTGTGCAGGCTTACCAGAGTCTCAATGACGGCGAAGCGGAATGGGTCACGGGCGATTTCTTCGACAGTGATGGTTCCGGGCAGATCATCGAGCATTGGGATGTGATCGGCGCCATGGCGCCGTCAAACGCATCCGGTCACACGTTGATCGATGGCCCAACAGAGGTGGCGGATCGGGACAAGACCGATGCAAATCGCGCGTTGGTGAAGGAGTTCGTGAAGTCCTGCCTGATTGAGCGCCAGATCGACCGGCTTCCGGACTTCATCAGCGCTGAAGAGTATGTGCAGCACGGTTCCGAGATTGCGGATGGTCTGGGGGCCTTTGTCGAGTTTTTTAAACCGGCTGCCTGCCCCCTCAGCTATCAGGAGTGTTTTCTGGTCGTTGCGGAAGGAAACTTCGTCGCGACGCTGAACCGGGCGCGCTGGCACGATCAGGACCTGTGTCAGGTGGACCTTTACCGGGTCGATGCAAACAAAATCGTCGAGCGCTGGGATCTGTCTGAACCGGTTCCACCCGCCGAAGAGCTGGTTAACAGCGGTAAGTTTTGAGGAGATGACATGACTCAAATGGATTACACGCGTGCCGCGAAGTACTTCTTGCTCCAGGATTTCTTCCAGGGGTTCAAGCTGGGCATGAAGTATTTCTTCGGGCCCAAGGCAACTGTGAACTATCCCCATGAAAAAGGGCCGCTCAGCCCACGTTTCCGGGGCGAACACGCGCTGCGCCGCTATCCCAATGGCGAAGAACGCTGCATCGCCTGCAAACTGTGTGAGGCGATCTGCCCGGCGCAGGCCATCACCATCGACGCCGAACCACGCGAAGACGGGTCGCGCCGGACGACGCGGTATGACATCGATATGACCAAGTGCATCTATTGCGGGTTCTGTCAGGAGGCCTGCCCGGTAGATGCCATCGTGGAAGGTCCGAACTTTGAGTTTGCGACCGAGACGCGCGAAGAGCTTTTCTATGATAAAGCGAAGCTGCTTGAGAACGGAGATCGATGGGAAGCAGAAATCGCCCGCAATCTGGAACTGGACGCCCCTTACAGATGACGCACTGCCAATACCACAGCGATGCCCGCAAGACGGGCAAGGCCATGGACAGGGGTTCTTTTCCGGCACCACAGCGGGTGAGCGGGGTGTTTCGTGGCTGATCCTGTAAACCCGTTCGAGCAGATGATGCGGCAAGCGACCGAAGTTGCGAAGTCCATGAACCCGGCGCTGGAATCGTTTTCGCCGAAGGCGTTCGAGGCGATGTGGCCAACGCTGCCCAAGGAAGCCATGGAGTTCTGGTTCGGAAACGCAGTGAACAAAGATGGTCTGGATGCCAAGACGCGGCTTCTGCTCACCTTGGCGGGTCTCACGATGCAAGGGGCACAAGCGGATACCGCGGTCCGTCAGACCGTACGGCACGCCATCGAGGCGGGGGCCCGGAAACAAGAGGTCGTGGAAACGATCGGTCAGATGTCGGTATTTGCCGGCATTCCGGCCATGACCCGTGCGCTGGATCTGGCGCAGGAGGTCCTGGGCGACAACAAGGATGAGGATCAATGACCGTCTTTGCCTTTTATCTGTTTTCAATCAGCGCCATTGCGGGCGGGCTGTTCACGGTGATCAGCCGCAACCCGGTGCATTCGGTTCTTTGGCTGATCCTCGCATTCCTGAGTTCGGCGGGTCTGTTTGTTCTGCTGGGCGCGGAATTCGTCGCGATGCTGCTGATCATTGTCTATGTCGGCGCGGTTGCGGTGCTGTTCCTGTTCGTGGTGATGATGCTGGATGTCGATTTCGCTGAACTGAAAGCCGAAATGGCGCGCTACATGCCACTGGCCTTGCTGATTGGCGTGATCCTGATGATGCAATTCGCGCTGGCCTTTGGCGCTTGGGAGGCAAACAGCGCAGCAGAAGGCATGCGCGCGCAGGTCATGCCCGTGGATCGGCACAACACCGAAGCGCTGGGTGTGATCCTCTACGACCAGTATTTCCTTCTTTTCCAACTGGCGGGGCTGATCCTGCTCGTTGCGATGATTGGGGCGATTGTTCTGACGCTGCGCCACCGTGCTGACGTCAAGCGGCAGGACGTGCTGGCGCAGATGTACCGTGACCCGGCCAAGGCTATGGAGTTGCGGGATGTGAAACCGGGACAGGGGCTATGACGATGACGAAGATCCGCACACTTTTTATCGTTCTCGGGATCGCGGCGTTGGGATGGGCCCAGTTGGCAGGACAGGCGCACGCGACAGATACATTGTTCGATGTCCCTGATGAGCCGGAGTACAAGTATTTCGATGTGATCAGCCACGACTTCGGCGACGGCATTGTCCAGATACACACCCGCAAGGAAGGGCCGTCTGGGACGTCCCATAAGGTTCAGCACATCGACTGCATCCAGCAGCGGTCAGACGACATCTATGCTGGCGCCATTCCTCCTGACGGTTTCCCGCTCGGCAGCCCGGAACTGCCCGCCGGTAACATTGAAAACAATCCCGACCTCGTTTCAGTGGCGCAACATGCCTGCAAGAAACATGGCTATCCCCTGCTGAAGTGGTAACCCGATGATTGGACTAGAACACTACCTGACCGTTGCGGCGACATTGTTCGTCATTGGGATTTTCGGACTGTTCTTGAACCGCAAGAACGTGATCATCCTGTTGATGAGCATCGAGTTGATGCTGCTGGCGGTGAATATCAACCTTGTGGCTTTTTCCAGCTTCCTCGGCGATCTCGTGGGTCAGGTGTTCACGCTGTTTGTGCTGACGGTTGCTGCGGCCGAGGCGGCCATTGGTCTGGCCATTCTGGTGTGTTTCTTCCGCAACCGCGGCACGATCGCGGTCGAAGACGTCAATGTGATGAAGGGCTAAGACTTTGGAAACCATTATCCTCTTTGCCCCATTGGTCGGCGCGCTGATCTGCGGCTTCGGTTGGAAGTTCATTGGCGAAACCGCCGCGCTCTGGGTGGCAACAGGGCTTCTGTTCCTGTCGGCGATCCTCAGCTGGATCGTGTTCCTGACCTTCGACGGGGTGACCGAGCAAATCCAGATCCTGCGTTGGATCGAAAGCGGCACGCTCAGTACGGATTGGGCGATCCGCATGGATCGGCTGACCGCGATCATGCTGATCGTGATCACCACGGTGTCCTCGCTCGTTCATCTGTACAGCTTTGGTTACATGGATCATGACCCGCAGTGGCGCGAGGGTGAGGTCTACAAACCCCGCTTCTTCGCCTATCTGTCGTTCTTCACCTTTGCGATGCTGATGCTGGTGACCGCCGACAACCTGGTCCAGATGTTCTTTGGCTGGGAAGGTGTGGGCGTGGCTTCTTACCTGCTCATCGGATTCTATTACCGCAAACCCAGCGCGAATGCAGCGGCCATCAAGGCGTTTGTCGTCAACCGTGTCGGCGATTTCGGTTTTGCCCTTGGCATATTCGCTCTGTTTTTCCTGGTCGACAGCATCAACTTTGACGACATTTTCACAGCGGCCCCGACCTTGGCGGAAACCCAGTTGTCGTTCCTGTGGGGAGAATGGAATGCGGCCAACCTGATTGCGGTGCTGCTGTTCATTGGGGCCATGGGTAAATCCGCCCAGTTGTTCCTGCACACCTGGTTGCCAGACGCGATGGAGGGCCCGACGCCGGTCTCGGCCCTGATCCACGCCGCAACCATGGTCACCGCCGGTGTCTTCCTGGTCTGCCGCATGTCACCGATCATGGAGTTTGCCCCACAAGCGACAGCCTTCATAACGGTGCTTGGGGCGTCGACCGCGTTCTTCGCCGCCACTGTTGGTCTGGTTCAGACCGACATCAAGCGCGTGATTGCCTATTCGACCTGTTCCCAGCTGGGGTACATGTTCGTGGCCGCCGGAGTAGGGATGTATTCCGCGGCGATGTTCCACCTGCTCACGCACGCGTTTTTCAAGGCGCTGCTCTTTCTTGGGGCGGGGTCGGTCATTCATGCCATGCATCATGAACAGGACATGATGAACTATGGCGATCTGCGGAAGAAGATCCCCTATACCTTCTGGGCGATGATGATCGGGACGCTGGCGATCACCGGGGTCGGCATCCCGCTGACCTATATCGGTTTTGCCGGGTTCCTGTCCAAAGACGCCATCATTGAAAGCGCTTATGCGGGCGGATCAGCCTACGGGTTCTGGCTGTTGGTGATCGCGGCGGCGTTCACGTCTTTCTATAGCTGGCGCCTCATTTTCCTCACCTTCTACGGGTCCGCGCGGGGCGACAAGCACACCCATGAACATGCCCACGAAAGCCCGATGAGCATGCTGGTGCCTTTGGGCGTCTTGTCGCTGGGTGCGGTGTTCGCGGGCATGATTTGGATCAAGCCGTTCTTTGGCCATGTTGACGAAGTGGGCAAGTTCTATGGCATTCCTTACGCGGAAGCATCGGAACATGGCGCATCAGAGGGCCACGGCGACGACGCCGCGCATGGTGACGAGGGATCGCACGCCGAAGAGAAAGACGACCACGGCACGGATAGCGGCGCGAAAGATGGCAAGCACCACTATGTGTTCACCGGCAAACCGGGCGAGGGCGCTTTGTATATCGGGCCTGAAAACACGGTGCTGGATGACGCCCATGCTGTCCCGAAATGGGTGAAGGTCTCCCCCTTTATCGCGATGGTCCTCGGGTTCGGTCTGGCGTGGCTCTTCTACATTTCGAACCCCGCTCTGCCCAAGCGTTTGGCCGAAAACCACCGCCCGCTGTATCTGTTCCTGAAGAACAAATGGTACTTCGACGAGCTTTATGACTTCATCTTTGTCCGCCCGGCCATTGCGATCGGAAACTTCCTTTGGAAAGGCGGCGATGGAAAGACCATCGATGGTGCGCTTAACGGGATTGCGATGGGCGTTATCCCTTTCCTGACCCGCGTCGCGGGTAAGGCGCAGACCGGCTACATCTTCACCTATGCCTTCTGGATGGTCCTGGGGATCGCCGCGTTCGTAACCTGGATGACGATCGGCGGGGGGGCCAACTGATGGACAACCTGCTCTCGATCGTCACTTTCATCCCGGCGCTGGCGGCTCTGATCCTCGCGCTGTTTCTGCGGGGTGAAGATGAAGCGGCGCAACGCAACGCCAAATGGGCCGCACTTTTCGCGACGACCATCACCTTTCTTGTCTCGATCGGCATTCTGACGCAATTCGATCCGAATGACACCGGGTTCCAATTCGTTGAAGAATACGAATGGCTGCTTGGCCTGAAGTACAAAATGGGTGTGGACGGGATCAGCGTTCTGTTCGTGATGCTGACGACGTTCATCATGCCCCTGACCATTCTGGCCAGCTGGGAAGTGAAGACCCGCGTCAAAGAATACATGATTGCGTTTCTCTTGCTGGAAACGCTGATGCTCGGCGTCTTCATGGCGCTCGATCTGGTGCTGTTCTACCTGTTCTTCGAGGCCGGTCTGATCCCGATGTTCCTGATTATCGGGATCTGGGGTGGGGCCAACCGCATCTATGCCAGCTTCAAGTTCTTTCTCTACACCTTCCTCGGCTCGGTTTTGATGCTGGTGGCAATGGTGGGGATGTTCTCGGACGCCGGGACCACGGATATTGAACAACTGCTGACCCATCAGTTCAGCTTCCAGAGCTTCGACCTTCTGGGCATTCACATAGTGGGCGGTATGCAAACACTGCTGTTCCTCGCGTTCTTTGCCTCTTTTGCCGTCAAGATGCCGATGTGGCCCGTGCACACCTGGCTGCCGGACGCGCACGTGCAGGCGCCAACGGCTGGATCGGTTGTTCTGGCGGCGATCCTGCTGAAGATGGGCGGATACGGGTTCTTGCGGTTCTCGATCCCGATGTTTCCCGTGGGCTCTGAAATCTTGACACCGCTGGTGCTGTGGATGTCCGCGATTGCGATCGTCTACACCTCGCTGGTTGCGCTTGTTCAGGAAGATATGAAGAAGCTGATCGCCTATTCCTCGGTGGCCCATATGGGCTTTGTGACCATGGGCATTTTCGCCGCAAACCAGCAGGGCGTTGACGGGGCTATCTTCCAGATGCTCAGCCACGGCTTTATCTCAGCCGCGCTCTTCCTGTGCGTAGGTGTGATTTATGACCGGATGCACACGCGCGAGATCGACGCCTATGGCGGACTGGTGAACCGAATGCCGGCTTATGCGCTGGTCTTCATGCTGTTCACGATGGCCAATGTGGGTCTGCCGGGCACATCCGGGTTCGTGGGCGAATTCCTGACCCTGATGGGCGCCTTTCAGGTCAATACATGGGTTGCAGCAGTCGCAACCACGGGCGTGATCTTCTCGGCTGGCTATGCGCTCTGGCTCTATCGCCGGGTTGTCTTCGGGGATCTGATCAAGGGCAGCCTGAAAACCATCTCGGATATGTCCGGGCGGGAACGGGCGATTTTTGCTCCGCTGGTGGTGATGACACTCCTGCTCGGGGTCTACCCCTCTCTGGTCACCGACATCATCGGGCCGTCGACTGCGGCACTGGTATCCAACTATGACACGGCGCTGACCGCGGCTGAGGCCACGACACAGCACGCGTCGAATTAAGGGGGCCTTGGTATGCAGGCCGATCTGAGTGTAATCCTGCCGGAAATCCTGCTGGCGGTGTACGCGATGGCAGCGCTTCTGCTGGCCGTCTACACCAGCAAGGACCGGATGGCGCCGCTGCTGGTCTGGACAACCGCGGGGCTGATGGCAGTGCTGGCGTTGTGGATTGCGGGCACAGGGGAGGGCACGAACGTCGCCTTTGGCGGCATGTTCATCGACGATGCCTTTGCCCGTTTCGCCAAGGTGGCGATTCTGCTGTCCGCGGCCGCGGTTCTGGTGATGAGCCAGGAATACATGTCGCGTCGTAATCTGTTGCGGTTTGAGTACCCCGTTCTGATTGCGCTGGCCTCGGTCGGCATGATGATGATGGTCAGCGCAGGCGATCTCATGGCGCTCTATATGGGGCTGGAGCTGCAATCGCTGTCACTCTATGTCGTGGCATCGCTGCGGCGGGACAGCGTCAAATCCACCGAAGCAGGTCTGAAGTACTTCGTGCTGGGGGCACTGAGCTCTGGGCTGCTGCTTTACGGCGCCTCCCTGGTGTATGGCTATGCAGGCACCACGCTCTTTTCCGGCATCGTGCAGACTGCAATCGACGGTCAGGTCTCGCTGGGCTTGCTGTTCGGCATCGTGTTCCTGGTCGCCGGGCTTGCCTTCAAGGTCAGCGCGGTGCCGTTCCACATGTGGACCCCGGATGTCTATGAAGGCGCACCGACGCCTATCACCGCCTTCTTCGCAACCGCGCCGAAGATGGCAGCGATGGCACTCTTTGCGCGCCTCCTGTTTGACGCGTTTGGCGCGGCGGTGGGCGATTGGAGCCAGGTGATTGCGCTCTTGTCTCTCTTGTCCATGTTCCTCGGAGCGATCGCAGCCATTGGGCAGATGAACATCAAACGTCTGATGGCCTATTCGTCGATTGCGCATATGGGCTATGCGTTAATGGGACTGGCGGCAGGCACACAGCTTGGGGTGCAGGCGCTGCTGATCTACATGGCGATCTACGTCACCATGAATGTCGGGACCTTTGCCTTCATCCTGATGATGGAAAAGGATGGCCAGCCGGTGACGGATATCCGGTCGCTCAATATGCTGTCCAAACATGAACCGGGCAAAGCTCTGGCGATGCTGATCCTGCTTTTCTCGCTGGCCGGTGTGCCGCCGATGCTGGGGTTCTTCGGCAAGCTCTACGTGTTGCGCGCCGCTTATGACGCCGGGCTGGGATGGCTCGCCGTGGCGGGTGTGATCGCTTCTGTGATCGGTGCCTACTACTACTTGCGGATCGTCTACTACATGTATTTTGGCGAAGAGGGCGACGCGCTTGAAACCGGGAACTCGCCAATACTGTGGACCTTCCTTATGGGATCAGCAGCGGCCATGGTTCTGGGCATCGTGAACATGTTTGGCGTTGAAAGCGCCGCGGCTGCCGCTGCGGCCATTCTGGTCAACTGATCCAGACAGCAGATCAATGTGCTTGCGTAATGGTGTTCTTTGGAAGCGGCGATGCCGGTGACATGGCCCACCGGCTATGGCCTGCGCGTTCTGGATGAGGTGGACAGCACCCTGAGCGAGGCTGCCCGCATTGCGCCAACGCTCACCGGCCCGGAATGGATACTGGCCCGACGACAGACCGCCGCGCGCGGTCGCCGCGGGCGGAGTTGGTCCATGCCTGATGGCAATCTCGCCTGCACACTTGTCCTGCGTCCCGAAGGTCCCGCGGACCAAGCAGCATTGCGGTCCTTTGTGGCGGCACTTGCGCTCTTCGACGCTTGTGTGGACGTCACGGGCCGCCCTGATGGCCTCGCCTTGAAATGGCCCAACGACGTTCTGCTGAACGGTGGCAAACTCGCCGGTATCTTGCTGGAGAGCGCGGGGCAGGGTGGGTCCGTTGCGCATCTGGCGATCGGAATCGGTGTCAATCTGGCGGCAGCGCCTGACGCCAACCAACTGGAACCGCGTGCCGTACGACCCGTGTCGCTGTTGTCCGAGACCGGTGCGTCCGTGACACCTGACGATTTTCTCACTTATCTGGCGGCGGCCTATGCGCGGTATGAGACGCAGCTGGTGACATATGGGTTTGGCCCGATCCGAACGGCATGGCTTGCGCGGGCAGCGCGACTGGGCGAAGTGATCACGGCCCGGACAACACAATCAGAAACAACAGGGACGTTTGAGTCGGTGGACGAGAATGGCAACCTTGTTCTATTGACCCCCAAGGGCCGCGCCGCGATTCCGGCCGCGGACATTTACTTCTAGCAAAGAGGTTCGACGCATGCTTCTGGCGATCGATTGCGGCAACACCAATACGGTTTTCTCGATTTGGGACGGCACAGAGTTTCTCTGCACGTTGCGGACCTCAACTCACCACGCCCGTACGGCGGATGCCTACTTCACCTGGTTCTCGACCCTGATCAAACACTACGAGATCGAGCCCAACATCACCGACGTCATCATTTCATCGACGGTGCCGCGGGTGGTGTTCAATCTGCGCGTCTTTGCGGATCGGTTTTTTGGATGCCGCCCATTGGTGGTTGGCAAGCCGGATTGCCTGTTGCCGGTGCCCCCAAGGGTCGATGAAGGTACGCAGGTCGGCCCCGACCGCCTCGTGAACACGGCAAGTGCATTTGACCGCCATGGCGGAAACCTGATGGTGGTCGATTTTGGCACGGCGACCACGTTTGACGTGGTCGACATCGACGGGGCCTATGTCGGAGGGGCCATTGCCCCGGGGGTTAACCTGAGCCTCGAAGCGCTTCACATGGCGGCGGCTGCACTCCCGCATGTCGACATTTCCAAGCCGCAGCGTGTTGTCGGCACCAACACCGTGGCCTGCATGCAGTCGGGCGTTTTCTGGGGCTATGTTGGCCTGGTGCGTGAGATCTGCGCACGGATCAAGGCCGAGCGTGGCACGGACATGAAGATCATCGGCACCGGCGGGCTCGCGCCGCTCTTTCAGCAGACCGAAGCGCTGTTTGACGAATTCGAAGACGATCTGACGATGCATGGGCTCACCGTGATCCATGCCTACAACATGGAAAACGGATACTCATGACTACCGAAAGACTGATTTACCTGCCCCTTGGCGGGGCCGGCGAAATCGGAATGAATGCCTATGTCTATGGTTACGGAGCGCCTGATCAGGAGCGCCTGATCGTGGTCGACCTTGGGGTCGCCTTTCCGGACATGGACAGCTCGCCGGGGGTGGATCTGATACTGCCCGACATCACATGGCTTGCCGAGCGCGCAGACAGGATTGAAGCAATTTTTGTGACACATGCGCACGAAGACCACGTGGGGGGCGTTGCCCATACCTATGCGGCGCTGGGTGCGCCGGTCTTTGCGCGCGCGTTCACCGCCAACATTGCCCGTCGCAAGATGGACGAGCATGGCCATCCCGAAGAGGCTGTGACGACAGTCTCGGCGTGGCCAGAGCAGGTCACCGCAGGCCCATTCAAGGTCGGGTTCTTGCCAATTTCGCACTCCATTCCCGAAAGCGCGGCCCTCGTGATCGACAGTCCCGAAGGCCGCATCATTCATTCTGGCGACTTCAAGCTGGATCCAACGCCGCTTGTGGGGGAGCCGTTCGACCCGGATCTTTGGGCAGAGGTGTCAAAGCCTGGCGTGCGCGCCTTGGTCTGCGACTCCACCAACGTGTTTGTGCCGCACGCAGGTCGGTCGGAAGCGGACCTGGCGGAGAACATCGATGCATTGGTGCAGGCCGCCAAGGGCATGGTTGTCGCCACGACGTTCGCTTCCAACGTGGCACGCGTCAAAACCCTTGCCGAAGCAGGGGCGCGCTCCGGACGATCCATTGTTCTGCTGGGAAGGGCGATGCGACGCATGATCGAAGCGTCGATCGAAACGGGGGTGCTTACGGATTTTCCCAGCGTGATCAGCCCGGAAGACGCATTGTCGGTACCGCGCGAAAACCTGATGCTTCTGGTGACAGGGTCACAGGGTGAGCGGCGTGCTGCCAGCGCCCAGCTTGCACGTGGCAAGTATCAGGGCATCGAGATGAAAGACGGGGACCTGTTTTTGTTTTCCTCAAAGACGATCCCCGGCAATGAACGCGGGGTGATCCGGGTGATCAACCAGTTCAGCGAGAAAGGCGTCGACGTCGTCGACGATTCCTCCGGGCTTTACCACGTTTCCGGCCATGCCAACCGTCCGGACCTACAGCGTCTCCACGAGATTGTGCAACCGCAAATGCTGATCCCGATGCATGGTGAGCACCGTCACCTGCGGGAGCATGTGAAACTGGGCGCCGAACGTGGCATCGAGGGCGTGGTGGCGGTCAACGGGATGATGATCGATCTGTCGGGCAACGCCCCAAAAGTAGCAGAATACATCGAAACCGGGCGCACCTACGTGGACGGCTCCGTGCAGATCGGGGCGCTCGACGGTGTGGTGCGCGACCGTATCCGCATGGCGCTGAACGGGCATGTGGTGGTGACAGTCATCCTGGACGAAGAGGATGAACCACTGGGCGAGGCGTGGTGCGAAACAAAGGGCTTGCCTGAAATTGGGTCTTCGAAGGCGCCGCTGGTGGATGTTTTGGAAGAAGATCTGAGCCAGTTTCTGATGCGGTCCAGTCCAAAAACGCTTTCGAACGACGACGCATTGGAAGAGGGGTTGCGACGCATTGCGCGGCAGAGCGCGCAGAACGAGATCGGCAAAAAGCCGGAAGTCACGATCGTGATCAGCCGCATGCGCTGAAGGACGGTCTCCGACAAATTCCATGTCGCAGACGGAGATGACGAAGCGCGGACGGGCTCGCACAGTTTCGATCAGGAGGGCACTGATATGAGCCTGATTGACCTGTCGCGATACCCCATCGAAACCCGCGGACCGGCTTTCGAGACCGCGCTGAGCGAGGCACGGGCACAGCTGGCAAACGACGGCTGTGCAGTGCTCAAAGGGTTTCTGACAGACGAAGGCATTGCCGCTGTAACCGCAGAAGCGGATCGCGTCGCGGCGCAGGGACATCGCTCCTTTTCACGCACTAATGCCTATTTCACACAGGACGACCCGTCGCTTCCGTCAGAGCATCCCGCCCGGCAGTTTTTTGATCGGTCCAACGCGTTCATTCCTGCAGACAACTTCTTGCCCGGCGGCGCCTTGCGCAGCGTTTATGACCACCCGGGATTTGATGCCTTCATCCGGGAATGTCTGGAGCAGGACGAGGACCGTTTCTTTCGCTATGCCGATCCGCTGGCGGATGTGATTGTGAACATGGCCGAAGAGGGCAATGGCTTCCCCTGGCACTTCGACACCAACAATTTCACCGTCACACTTGCGATTCAAAATGCCGAAGGTGGTGGAGAGTTTGAGTATGCGCCCATGATCCGGCGCGATGGGGAGAATTTCGAAGAGGTGGCGCAGGTGCTGGACGGCAGGTCAGAGCGCATCCGTCGCCTGACGCTGGAGCCCGGGGATCTGCAACTCTTCAAGGGCCGATACTCCTTGCACCGGGTTGCCCCGCTCACAGGTGCGCGCCGGCGCTATGTCGCAATTTTTTCGTATGTCGAAGCGCCGGACATGGTTGGTGCGCCCGAGAGGACGCGCCAGCTCTATGGGCGTATTCTACCCATCCATCTCGAACGTGCAGGTCTGCGGGCAGACCAGTACATTGATTAGCTTGCCATCCGCTCTTCGAAACTCTTGGCAATGAAGCTGGGCATGTGATCGCCCATCCCGACAACTTTGGCACCGCCAGAGCGGCGCTCCGAGCGACCGCGTGCAGGGGTCTCTTTCACCTCAGTTGAAGGGTCGGCTGCGGGTTCGGATGCTTCGGCTGCCTTCTTGCCCGATTTACCGCCGCGGCTACGCTTTTTGGGTTTCTCGGTGTCGGAAACATCCGGCTTCGGCGTGTCTTCTTTTCCGGCATCCTTCAGAGGGTTCTCGATGCGCGGAATGTCTTTCTGAATCAAACGTTCGATGTCTTCGAGGTTCTTTTCGTCCCGCGGCACGCAGATCATCATTGCCTTGCCCTCGCGGCCCGCGCGGCCTGTGCGGCCTATGCGGTGCACATAGTCCTCGGCATGGCCCGGCACATCGAAGTTGAACACGTGACTGACGGCCGGAACGTCCAGCCCCCGCGCGGCCACATCGGACGCCACGAGAAACCGCAGCGTGCCGTCTCGAAACCCATCCAAAGTGCGGGTGCGTTGCGATTGATCCAGATCGCCGTGGATCGGGGCGGCGTCATACCCGTATTTCTTGAGGGATTTGGCGACGATATCCACGTCCGTCTTGCGGTTGCAGAAGATGATCGCGTTGGTGCAGGCATCTCCTTCACCGTCGATCAGTGCGCGCAGCAGTTTGCGCTTCTCGCTTGCCTCGCGGTCGCGGCGCGAGCCTTTGAACATCACCACGCCCTGCGTGATCGTCTCCGAAGCTGTGGCTTGCCGGGCCACCTCGATGCGTTCCGGAGCACTCAGAAAGGTGTTGGTGATCCGCTCAATTTCGGGGGCCATCGTCGCCGAAAAGAACAAGGTCTGTCGCGTGAAGGGTGTCAGCGAGAAAATGCGCTCGATATCGGGGATAAAACCCATATCCAGCATGCGGTCGGCTTCGTCGACCACCATCACCTGCACACCCGTCAGCAGCAGTTTGCCGCGCTCAAAGTGGTCCAGCAAACGACCCGGCGTCGCAATCAGAACGTCCACGCCCTTGTCGATCAGCTGGTCCTGTTCCTTGAAGGAAACCCCACCGATCAGCAAGGCCTTGGTCAGTTTGACGTATTTGGCATAGGTATCGAAGTTTTCGGCAACCTGAGCCGCCAACTCGCGTGTGGGGCACAGCACCAGAGATCGCGGCATGCGCGCGCGCGCACGGCCGCGGGCCAAAAGCGTGATCATCGGCAGTGTGAAACTTGCGGTCTTCCCAGTACCGGTCTGGGCGATGCCCAGGACGTCGCGCCCCTCGAGCGAGGGTGGAATGGCGCCTTCCTGGATTGGAGTCGGTGTTTCGTAACCGGCTTCTTCAACCGCTTTGAGGACCTTCGGATTGAGGTTCAGATCAGAGAATTTTGTCATGTGTGTCCGTTATTTGCGGACACTGGCTTGGCCCGCCGTCTGATGCATCCCGGACCCGGATGGTCCTGCGCATCAGCGCATGTTGGGGATCGCGAGCGGCACATAACAAAATCCCGTTGATCGGTCAAATCACCTTACCGCACGGGGATGTCAGGGCAGAGATTGATGGCGAAACAGCGACAGTGCTCGTTCAAGGGCCAAACTGTCGCGCCATGGCGGCGTCCAGATCGAGGTCGTGCAGCAGCAGCAATCCTTCAGCCTGCAGTCGGGTGCGCAAATCCGGTGTGTCCGCTGCGACCTCGTCGAAAAACGCGCGCAGGCCGGCTTCTCCGGACTTTGCTTCGATTCCCGCCAACACTTCGTGCAAGGATTGGGTGTTTGGGGCCGCGGCCGGTAGGTCCGCGCGATAGCTGCCCTTGGCGAGCCGGTACTGGAAATGTGCCCTCCACGTGTCCCAGTCGGGAGCGTGGCAGTGGCAAAGTCTCAGGGTGGTCAGCTCGGTCTCGCCGGGGTTCATGTCGCCGTCACGGAACATGTTGTGAATCCGCAGTTCGATATCGGTCAGCCCTGTGCGGACAAAGAGTTTTCCGGCCACATGGCTGAGAAACCCGCCCTTTAGATACGGTCCGTAGGTTCGATAGAGCCGTTTGACGATGGCCGCCCGTTGCGGCCCACTGGGGATATGGCCCTTGAAGGCATCTGAGCTGCCCGAAAGCTGTTCGACAGGGCGCGCGCGCGCACAGAGTATGTCATTTGGGAGCGCCGACAACGTTTCGGTCACAGAGCCATCGGGCCAGAGGAACTCGTCCACGTCCATATGGATCAGCCAGTCCACATCGGACCGGCGGGTATAGGCATGGGTCGCGTTGCGTGACTGCCGCACCTGATGCTTGACAGGCCGTTTGCCGCCTGACTTGCGCCAATAGGCGTCGTCGCAGGATGTCACCCGGACTTTGGGATGGGCATTGAGTTTGGTGTGGGTGTCCGGGTCAGGGTCATCCAGATAGAGCACCACGCGATGCGCGCCGAGTTCCAGATGGTAGGCGGCAAAGCGCTGGATTTCGATGAGCGGTGCTTTGACCGTTGCAACCAGGCCCCACAGGGTAGGGCGCCGCTCATTCATCGCGTTTTGCATCACGATGCGCGATCCGCATTTCGCGCATTTTGGCCAGCCGGCGGAACACCGTTCCATCGTCGCGGTTCAAAGCCGTCATCAGGTCATCGGCGAGGGGGGCAATCACCGGATCGGTCATAGCCAGGCGCCAGAGCGGCGCCAGAATGGCGCTTTGCAGCCCGCCATTGACCAATGCGTAATCCTCCATCTCAAGGGGGAGTGGCGCCTTGACCCTGGTTTCGAGTTGCCAGGTCTCCGCTGGGCGTTGCCCGCTAAAGAGCCGCTCTGCCTCAAAGAGTTTCATCAGGCCGAACAGCATTCGAAACCCCTGACCCGCTTCGCGCTGAACTGCCGTCGCACCATGGTCTGCAAAGGTCATGACAGACGAGACCTTCCACCGCAGGTCCAGTGCACCAAGCAAATGTGGTGACTGCTCCGCCCACAGACGCAAAAACAACGTATCGACACCTTCGGGCGGGTCTTTGCGCCGCAGACAGGCGATCAGTAGGGCGTTGAGATAGCTTAGTTGGGACTTGCCGATGAATTCGCGCGCAACCAGCTTGCGTTTACGCGCCCAATACCCTGCCCCCCGGCGGGCAAAGCGGGACCACTTTACGTCTTCATCCCGCAAGACGGCATTGGCCAAGGCGGTCAGATCGGGATCAACAGGGGGGAAGGTTTCACCCTTGAAGTTAAAGGGATCGCGGCGCGAGTCATACGCCGCTTCAAGAGCATCGCGCCCGCCCGGGAATGTGGTCTCGTCCTGCATCGGGATCAGAGTGGCACAGCCAGCCAGATCACACCATCATCTCCTTGGTGGCCGTCAGCTGAACATCGGGATAGTCGCGGGCAATGCGGTCAATGTCCCATTGCAGTCGCGTCAGATAGACAATGTCACCGTCATGATCATTCGCAATGTGCTGCTTGTTGGCTTCCATAAACTTATCAACGGCTTGCCGCTCACCTTTCACCCAACGCGCAGAGGTGAACTGGGACGCTTCAAAACGCACCGGCAATCCGTATTCCAACTCGATACGACTGGCCAAAACCTCAAACTGTAGCGCGCCGACCACGCCCACGATGAACCCTGACCCAATAGACGGTTTGAAGACCTTTGCGGCCCCTTCTTCGGCAAACTGCATCAGCGCCTTTTCCAGATGCTTCGCTTTCATCGGGTCACCGGCCCGCACGCCTTGCAGCAATTCCGGGGCAAAGCTGGGGATTCCGGTGACACGCAGGGCTTCGCCTTCGGTCAGGGTGTCGCCGATGCGCAGCTGACCGTGGTTGGGAATGCCGATGATGTCACCGGCCCAGGCTTCCTCCGCCAACTCCCGATCAGACGCGAGGAACAGAACCGGGTTGGAAATCGCCATTGGCTTCTTGGACCGCACGTGGGTCAGTTTCATGCCACGTTTGAAGTGTCCTGATGCCATCCGCACAAAGGCGACCCGGTCGCGGTGCTTGGGGTCCATATTGGCCTGCACTTTGAAGACAAACCCGGAGACCTTTGATTCCTCTGGTGAAATCTGCCTGGGCTCGGCCCTCTGCACCTGCGGCTGCGGGCCAAAGCGGCCAATCCCATCCATCAACTCTCTGACACCGAATGAGTTGATGGCAGAGCCGAACCAGATCGGGGTCAGTGTTCCCTCAAGCAATGCCGTCGGGTCGAGCGCGGGCAGCAGCTCCCGTGCCATCTCCAGATCCTCGACCAGCTTCTCCAAAAGATGCGCAGGCACATGCTCGGCCAGGGCGGGGTCGTCCAGACCTTCAATCTTGATGCTTTCCGCGACCTTGTTGCGATCCGCACGATCCATCAGTTCCAGACGATCACGCAGGATGTCGTAGCATCCGATGAAATCACGCCCCTGTCCGATGGGCCAGCTCGCCGGCGTGACGTCGATGGCGAGGTTTTCCTGAATCTCGTCGATGATTTCAAAGACGTCGCGGCTATCACGGTCCATCTTGTTGCAGAACGTCAGAATGGGCAGATCGCGCAGACGGCAGACCTCAAAGAGCTTTTGTGTCTGGCTTTCGACCCCTTTTGCACCGTCAATCACCATGATCGCGGCGTCGACGGCTGTGAGTGTGCGGTACGTGTCCTCGGAGAAATCAGAGTGACCGGGCGTGTCCACGAGGTTGAATCGGAAGTCGTTATAGTCAAACGACATCGCCGATGCAGACACTGAGATCCCGCGATCTTTCTCCATTTGCATGAAATCGGACCGCGTGCGTCGTGCTTCACCCTTGGCGCGAACCTGACCCGCCAATTGGATCGCACCACCATACAGCAGGAACTTTTCCGTCAGGGTCGTTTTTCCCGCGTCGGGATGGCTGATGATCGCAAAAGTGCGCCGCCGGGCAATTTCCGGCGGTAGATCAGGGCGGTTTGTGGCAGCGTCCAACATAACCGCGCGTATAGGTAATGCGTGGTCCGAGGGCAAGAAACTCGGCAGAGGCAATTTCTTTCCCGAATCGAACGCACATGATATAGAACATATAGTGAACATTTGACTGGGAGGTGAACATGGAACTCAAAGAAATCGCCGAAACTCTGGTGGCCGGATGCCGCAATGGTCAGGCCAACGCCAATCTGGAGAAGCTCTATGCGCCGGACGCCGTGTCCGTCGAAGCAGTGGATATGCAAGGGCAGGGGCGCGAGACACCCGGACTGGACGGCATTCGCGGCAAACATGAATGGTGGGAAAATGCGATGGAGGTTTCGGGCGGTTCCGTGAGCGACCCGATGATCCATGGGAATGACAGGTTTGCTGTCATTTTCGAAGTCCAGGGCAAGGAAAAAGAAAGCGGCAAGGCTTTCGATATGAAAGAAGTCGCGGTCTACCACGTCGAGAATGGCAAAATCGTGCGCGAGGAGTTCTTCTACTAAGTTCTCAGCGCGACGATGCGCGCCGCAGCAGTTCAATGGCGTCAGGGCGATCCAAGAGCGCCTTGTGAACATCGATCCCGTGCGCGGTGCCACGCTCATGCTGAGGCAGGATCTCGGAAAGCCTCCGGATCAACTCCTCGGGCAGGGCGGGGCGCGTGCGTGGGTCCACCAGCATGGACTCTGCTGCGATGCCTTCGGCGTAGATGATGTGGTGACGGTCAAAGAGGATCTGGAAATAGTCCACGAAGCCGCCTTGCTGAACGTAGATGCTGTCGCCGTTGACCAGATGGCGCGCCTTGACCAACAGGTCTGCGCGGCCGGCCCCGATCTGGTCGACGCGCTGATATACAAACAATCGATGCTCGGGGCTAACCACCAGGTCATAGGCGTTGTTCATTGTGCCCGCCTTGATCACGATGGGGGCGAGGTCTCCTTCGGCCCGCACAGTGCTCTGACCGATCCAGCGGATGGCTTGAGGGCCGTCATCGCGTGTGAGAACGCGATCGCCAACCCTGAGGTCTTCGATGGGGCGCTGGCGCCCATCACTCATGGTGATGCGGGTGCCACGAGAGAAGGAGACACAGGCCACCTGGGCGAATTTCTGTCGCGCGGTTTCACGGTCCGCCCCTACAAGGGTGTATTCCGTCCGCGCTTCGATCGGCGACAATGGAAGAACGTGCACATCGCTGACATGGGCGCCCGCGTCTACCTCCACCAGGATCAGCGCCTCGGTACAGCGGCCGTTCGTCGACATAAGCGTCAATGCGCAGTCCAGATGCAGGATGCTGTTTGGGGTGCCGGCTTCACTGTCCTCGGCCACGGCAAAGCTGCCGTCGTCAAGCGGATGCAGCGACAGTCTCAGCCGCGCCGCATCGGGCGAAAGTTCGTAGATGTCATCGAACTCAAGCTCGTCCAGAAAGGACATGGCATCGCCCAGATTGGCCCCGTTGGTGACGCAGAAAGCGTCAGCGGGGTAAACGGGAATGCTCTGGGCGCGTCGTGTCGTCACGGTATCTCTGCAGGTCTGCTTCTGTTTTGTTGTCCGGCGTCGTCCGGTACGCAAGAATTGGCCTCGGATTGTGGCGTATTCTGGTCAATTCACCGGTGTTTTGCTGGCATTGTTGCCGAACTAGGTGCTAATCGAAGGACTCAATAGGGAAATTCTGGAGACATTGTATGGATTTGGGCATCAAAGGGAAGCGCGCGCTCGTGTGTGCGTCGTCAAAGGGGCTGGGATTGGGCTGTGCCGAAGCGCTGGCGGAAGCAGGTGTCAATCTTGTGATGAATGCGCGCGGCTCCGAAGCCTTGGAATCCTCAGCGCAGGCGATCCGTGAGGCCTACGGCGTCGAGGTTGAGACCATCGCGACCGATGTGACCTCACAAGAGGGACAAAAGGCGGTGATCGCGGCCGCCGGAGATGCCGATATTCTGGTCACCAACGCCGGTGGCCCGCCTCCGGGGATGTGGTCGGACTGGAACCGTGAAGATTTCATCAAGGCGCTGGACGCAAACATGCTGACACCGATTGCGCTGATGACCGCGCTCCTGCCAGGCATGATGGATCGGGGCTGGGGTCGTGTGGTCAACATCACGAGTCAGTCGGTCCGTGCTCCGATCGGTGTGCTTGGACTGTCGAACTCTGCGCGCACTGGGCTGACCGGCTATGTCGCCGGAACCTCCCGGCAGGTTGCGGGGAAAGGTGTGAACATCAACAACCTGCTGCCCGGCATTCACGCCACCGACCGCGCGGATTCGCTGGATGCCGCAGTGGTCAAGGCGCAGGGCATCACACTTGAAGAGGCGCGCGCGCAACGCGCGGCGACGATTCCGTCGGGCCGGTATGGCACCCGGCAGGAGTTCGGCGCCGCCTGTGCCTTCCTGTGCTCGCAACAGGCCGCATTCATCGTGGGTCAGAACCTCCTCGCCGATGGCGGCGGCACCAACATCACGATGTAGATGGCAGAGCGGTTTTCACTCAAGGATCACCTGTTCAACCCGCAGACCGTGGGCCAGCTTGCGGATGAGTTCCAAGCTGGCCTGCCCGGGTTCGACGGCGCGCGTTTTGCCGATGAAGCCTTGTCTGGCTTTCGGGAGAGGGAGCTGCTTGCGCGCCTCGACTGGATGGCAGATTGCCTGGAACCCCAGCTTGCTTCGGATTTTCCCGCGATGGCGGACCAGTTGGAAGCGGCGATGCCAGCGCGGTTGGATCCAGCACTTAAAGATGACGACTTTGGTCAGTTCATCCATGCGCTGCCCGGGATCCTTGCGGTCCGCCACGGGCTGAAAGAAGCGCAACGCGACCGGGCTTTGGACCTGCTGCATGCCGCAACTCAGCGGTTCTCGATGGAGTTCTACATTCGTCCGTTCCTGAACCGGTGGCCGGATGAGACGCTTGCACGTCTTTCTGACTGGGCCGAGGATGACAATTACCATGTGCGCAGGCTTGTGAGCGAAGGAACCCGACCCAAACTGCCCTGGGCCAAGGCGGTTACGCTCTCCCCGGATCAAACCCTGCCGCTTTTGGATCGCTTGCATGCAGACACGACCCGGTATGTCACCCGTTCGGTGGCCAACCATCTCAATGATCTGACCAAATCGCATCCTGACCTTGCCATGGACCAGTTGGAGGCGTGGTCAGCGCGGGGGAATCAGCAGGCCAAGGAACTGGACTGGATGACCCGCCACGCATTGCGTACGCGGGTGAAGGCCGGGCATCCCCGTGCCATGAAAATGCTGGGCTTTGACCCGGATGCACCCGTTTCTGTCAACCGGTTCGAGGTGCCTGAAAAGGTGCGGATCGGTGAAACGCTGACCCTAGTGATTGAATTGCAGGCGGCGAAGCCCACGCCCGTCATTGTTGACTACATTCTGTGGCGCAGAACGGCCGCAGGCGGTGAAACCTCCAAGGTGTTCAAGCTGAAACAGGCAAAGGTTGGACCCGACGCGCCGCTTCTGCTGGAGAAGCGCCACAAGTTGAAGGGAGATGCGACCACCTTTAAGCTGTATCCCGGTGCACATCGCGTTGAACTACAGATCAACGGCCGCGTCACCGAAAGTCGCGGTTTCGAGCTTCTCTGACGCGCCAACCATGTTTCGCGGGAGACGTGGCGGGCGCGCATCGCGGGCTGCGTCACCGCTTTGCCTTGCGTCGCCGGAACGCGGTTGATATCTGCTCAAAAGCCCGATGGTTTTAATCGGAAAAGCAAGCCAGGCCGACCCCACCGTGCAACCCGCGTCCCAACCTGACTCTCTGCCCAGACTGGAAATCCGCAACCTCGTGCGCCGCTTTGATGGACGTGCGGTGGTGAACGATGTGTCGCTGAAGATCTTGCCCGGCGAAGTGACATGCCTTTTGGGACCGTCCGGTTGCGGCAAGTCGACCACGCTGCGGATGATCGCTGGTGTTGAAATGCAGGACAGCGGTGAGATCTACGTCGATGGCGCATTGATCTGCGATACGGTGCACCGCGTGCCACCTGAACGGCGCGAGATCGGGCTGATGTTTCAGGACTTCGCGCTCTTCCCTCATTTAAGCGTGGCAGACAACGTCGCGTTTGGCATCAAGGGGTCCAAAGACGCCAGGCGGGCGAGGGTCGTTGAGTTGTTGGAGCGTGTCGACCTGATGCGTTTCATAGATGGATACCCACATCAGCTTTCGGGCGGAGAGCAACAGCGCGTCGCACTGGCCCGCGCCTTGGCGCCGAGGCCGCGGATCATGCTGATGGACGAGCCGTTCTCTGGTCTCGACAATCGCCTGCGCGATGGCATTCGGGATCAGACCCTCGATCTGCTCAAGGCGGAAGATACCGCGGTTTTGCTGGTAACGCATGAACCGGACGAAGCGATGCGCATGGCCGATGAAATCGCGTTGATGCGCGACGGCCGGATTGTGCAGCAGGGCGCGCCCTACAATGTCTACACCCGGCCCGTTGATCGCGCAGCCGTTGCCTTTTTTTCTGACACCAACGTGCTCAAAGCGCGGGTTGAAGGGGCTCTGGCAGAGACCCCGTTCGGACAGTTTCTTGCACCTGGGCTGGCAGATGGGACCGATGTGGATATCGTGTTTCGACCTCAGCATCTGCGTATTGACTTCGATCGCAATGGATCGGGGCCTCTGCCGACGCTCAGCGATGGCAAATCCGCGCGTGGCGTTGTTGAGCGGGCGCGGTTTATGGGTCATGAAAGCCTGATCGAATTTCGAATGGATCACGACCAGTCGATCCTGCGGGCAACGGTTCCGAACGTGTTCCTGCCGGCACAAGGTCGTGCCATGTGGCTGACGATCCGCCGGGACCGCTGTTTCATTTTCCCGGCCTGATCCAAGGCGGTTACTGCCTCGGGTCAGGGTGCGGCGCGGTTCAAGAAGTCCTCAAGCCGCTTGCCGGGTTCATCCACGAACAGGGCGGGCAGGGCGCGCGCCTGTTCGATCAGATCAACCCGAAACACTTCAAATTCGCCGATGGTTTCGCACCATGCCGTCAGGGTCCATACGCGTCCCCAATATTCCAGTTGCAAGGGTCGAATCGTGCGTTCAACCTGCGTCCCGTCGGCGTTGCGATAGCGGATGAGAAGTTTCTGCCGGGTCCGGATGGCTGCACGCAAGGTGGGCATGTGGCCGAACCCGCGCGCCGTATCGGCGAACGGGTACACCGCGAACTGCCATGTGTCGCCCTCGGGCACGGCCCGCGTCGGCAAAACGGCATCGACCTTGTCCGCCAGACTCAATGCAGCGGATTTTAAATCTGCATCCGCGGACTCTGCGACAATAGCGATGCCCAGATTCAATGCTTCCAGTTCATCGCGGGTCAGGGTCATCGGCGGTATCGAGACAAGATCGACCGCGCGGTATCCCACGCCCCGCTCTCCCTGGACGGGGATGCCTGAGGCGATGAGCGTGTCCATATCCCGGTAGATCGTACGCACGGAGACGCCGAGGGATTGGGCAATGTCCTGCGCGCGGTGGAGTTTGCCGTCCCGCAGATGCCCGATGATATCCAAGAGCCGATCCGCCCGGGGCATGTCAGTCCTTTCTCAGAGTCTTATCGTCCCGCGAGTACGTCTCACTGCTGACTTGGTAACATCAGGTCGCACTTGGATTGGCAGTTCGAGCACAGCACACCAACTGACATAGAATTGTCAGTTGCCGTTGGCAAACCCAAATTTCGCGTGATCTGACCCGGTTTTGAGCGAGAAATGCCGGGCCTTGATCTTCCGTATGGGCCGGACTCTGGCCTAAAACGCCCCCGACCCGCGCGGATTCCGCGCGCCCGAAGACATGAGGAGACGGACATGTTGAACAATATCGGCCTTCCCGGCCTTCTGCTCATCGCTGTGGTGGTGCTGGTTCTGTTTGGACGCGGCAAGATCAGTTCGCTGATGGGCGAGGTGGGCAAAGGCATCACCTCTTTCAAGAAAGGCGTGAACGAAGGCGCAAAAGAGCTCGAAGAGGAAGACGCGCTCGAACAGGCCAAGGACATCACTCCCGAGGCAACCACGGCTCCGACCGACAAGGACAAGGCGTAAGCGTTCATGTTCGATCTGGGCTGGACCGAGCTTCTGGTCATTGGGATCGTGGCCCTCATTGTCGTGGGGCCAAAGGATCTTCCCGTTCTGTTTCGCAATGTCGGCCGCTGGGTGGGCAAGATGCGGGGCATGGCCCGGGAATTCAGCCGCGCCATGAACGATGCGGCCGACGAAAGCGGTGTGCGCGACGTGGCAAAGGGGCTCAAGGCGGCCACCAATCCTATCGGCGCGGCCATGGACGGCGTGAAGGACGTGGCCAAGGATGTGACGTCAAGCTTGGATCCCACCAAGTTTGATCCGGACTCCGAAACCGGCAAGTTTGCGGCAGAGCGGGCCGAAAAAGCCAAGAAAATTCAAGCGTCAACGGCGCGGGCGGCTGCCGAGCGCAAGGCCCGCGAGGCCGCGGAGGCGCTGGCCAAGGCTGAGGAATACGAAGCCGAGTTGAAGGCTTCTGAGGAGTCCAAATGACTCAGACCGACGAGATTGAAGACAGCGCCGCGCCGCTGATTGAACATCTGACGGAGCTGCGCAACCGGCTGATTCATTGCGTCGTCGGTTTTCTGATTGGCATGGTGATCTGTTTCACCGTCGCCACGCCCATCTTCAATTTCCTCACAGCCCCTTTGTGCCAGGTTCTGGCAGAACGTGGTCAGGACTGCGATCTGATCTTCATCTCACCGCAGGAGGGGTTCTTTGTCGCCATCAAGGTCTCGCTTCTGGGCGGCTTTATTCTCGCCTTCCCTTATATTGCCTTTCAGATGTGGCGGTTCGTGGCGCCGGGCCTCTATAAATCTGAAAAGGGCGCATTCCTTCCGTTTCTGATCGCATCCCCGTTTATGTTCTTCGCCGGGGCGTCGTTCGCGTTTTATGTGGTGACGCCGCTGGCTTATGATTTCTTCTTGGGCTTTCAGCAGTTTGGCGGTGATGGCGAGGCATTGGCCGAGGGGCAGGCCGCGCCGCTCAGCGTCGTGTTTCAGGGCTCCGCGCAGGAATACCTGAACCTGACGATAAAGTTCATCGTGGCGTTTGGTCTCTGTTTTCAGTTGCCGGTGCTGCTGACCCTGATGGGCAAGGCCGGGCTGGTCAGTGCCGTGGGCCTTGGCAGCGTGCGAAAATACGCAATGGTTGCGATCCTTGTGCTGGCTGCGTTGGTCACGCCGCCGGACGTGATCACTCAGATCATCCTGTTTACGGTCGTCTATGGGCTTTACGAGGTGTCCATCCTGTTGGTCCGCCGCGTCGAAAAGAAGCGCGAGGCGCATTTGAGGGCCGAAGGGTTGTGGTTTGAGGACGACGAAGACGAGTCCGATGATGCTGATCTGGCCGACGCCATGCAGGAGGCTTACGAGCGGGACGACCAGAAGTGACAGACGAACAACTGACCCGTATCGCCGCAGCGCTGGAGCGGATGTCGCCTGCGCCATTGGAAACCCCCGACCTGTCGTCAGCCAGCGCTTTCGTATGGCATGTCGAGCCTGACCGGCTTGAGCCGGTAGCAGACGTGAACCGCATCGATCTGCCGCTTCTGGTCGGAATCGACCGGTCTCGCGACACGCTGCTCGACAACACCCGGCGTTTCGCCGCCGGATATGCCGCAAACAACGCACTTCTCTGGGGTGCGCGCGGTATGGGAAAATCCAGCCTTGTCAAAGCTGTGCATGGGAGTGTTGAAGCAGAGCATCCGCAGCTGAAATTGATAGAATTGCAGCGAGAGGATCTGCCTTCGGTCGGGCGCCTTCTGGGGCATTTGCGGGCGGCGGAGCATCGATTCATCTTGTTTTGCGATGACCTGTCCTTCTCGCATGACGATCAGCACTACAAGTCCCTCAAGGCTGTGTTGGACGGCGGCATAGAGGGACGCCCGGACAACGTGGTGTTCTATGCGACCTCAAATCGGCGCCATCTGATGCCGCGCGATATGATCGAGAACGAACGATCCAGTGCCATCAGCCCCTCCGAAGCGGTGGAGGAAAAGGTGTCGCTCAGCGACCGATTTGGCCTCTGGTTGGGATTCCACCCCTGTAGCCAGGACGAATACCTGGCTATGATCGACGGGTATTGCGCGGCATATGCGCTTTCGCTGGATGCTGATGCCCTACGTGCAGAAGCCATCGAATGGCAGACCACGCGCGGGGCGCGGTCCGGACGGGTCGCCTGGCAATTCTTTACGGATTTGGCCGGTCGGCACGGGGTTCGGCTTTAGCGGGCTGCATACCTGTCTGCCGCTGGAGACTAAGATTCTCCTTTCATCAGAAGCTCTGCATAGTCATCCATTGTGATTTCGCCGCCTTCGTCTCTGGTTCGGGAGCGGGCGTCTTCGGGCAGGGCCTCTTGTACGAGATCGATTCTTTTCCAGCTGGGGTGGGGCTGCGCACCTTGCGCGTCCGGAACATAGGGGCTGTCTGCCTGGCGCTTGTGTTTGTGAATGTAGCGGGCGCAATTGAGAAAGCAGCTTTCCACTTCCACGCGCGCAACCATATTGGCGCCGGGATATCGGGCGAGGTCCGCTTCCGCCTCTGACAGGGTGGCGTGCCCCTGTACCCGCACCCGATTGGGTGTTTCGAAATCAATAAAGAGCAGCCCCACTTTGCCGGTCTCGGCGGCATTCCCCATGCTCTTGAACATCCCGTTGCCGTCATATGAGGGGAAGATCAGCGTCTTTGGGTCCTCGATTTGGCATACACCGACAGGGCCGCCTTTATAGCTGACCGTCGGTCGACCGCTGGCATCGACCGTTGACAGAAAGAAGAAGTCCCGGCTGGCGATGAAGTCTGCCGCTGGACCTTCGACCACGTCCCAGACGATGGCATTCTGCACCGTTTGGGCGAGCTTTTCCGTGTTGAAGCGGGCCTGCATGGCCCGCTGCGCATCGGTATAGAACGCAGTCATGCGGCGTCCCCGTCCACGGATTTCAGCACCGAGGGTTCAGCCGGCGGATTTGCGCTGTCTGGTCCTGCATATCCATCCAGCACGTGCCGCGCGACATCCGGGCGATAGTAGTGCCCCGCAGGATCGGCGAAGACCTTTGCACCTTCGATCATGCTCAGATCGGCCTCCGCGATGGCCAGCCCGTCAGTGTGCTCGTCGATCGGGTCGGTCAGGCGATATCCATCGGGACCGAAAACTGCCGCCGCCCCGCCGCCGGGGAAAACCATCTCCTTCAGCGCCTCATTGCCTTGGGTGATGGCATCCAGACTGTCCTCTGTGATGATCGAATTGGCAGACAGAACATAGCAACCACCCTGCAAAGCATAGCTTTGGGACTCGTTGGTGTTGGCCTCGGCCGAGAGCGCATAGGCACTGCGCACGCCCTTGAACATCCCGAATGAGGGCCAGCACGCCACATGGATCTGTTCGCCCAGTTGGTACATCCCCTGCCGGTTGATCGGTTGAATGTTCTCCCAACAACATAGTCCACCGACTTTGCCGAATGGCGTGTCTGCGACCTTGATGTCTGTAACGGGACCTTCCCCCCAGACGGTGCGTTCCATATGTGTCGGACGCAGCTTCCGGCGGCTCATCACCAGTTCTCCGCGATCGCTGATCAGGGCCTGGGCGCAGTAGATGCTGCCCCGATCCCGTTCCGCAAAGCCCAGCATGACCCAGGTGTCCGCCCGGGCAGCAGCATCGCCGATTGCTTTCATTTCCGGCCCGTCCACGGTGATCGCGTTCATTCGATGGGCCATAACGATATCCATCGCCATCATGGGCGGATTGAGCCAGATCGAGAACGGATATCCCGGCAGCCAAACCTCGCCGAATGCGATCAGTTTGACGTCCTGGCGTCCTGCCTCTTCAATCAGGGCGATGGTTTTGTCCAGCGTGCCTTTGGCGTCCATCCAGACCGGCGCAGCTTGAACGGCAGCAATTTTGACCATGATCCTCTCCTGCTGTGTTTTCGCCTGAAAGGGTATCGCTGCATGGTGTGGCCGGGGCAGTCCCCGTTTGGGGACCCCGGGGTCATTGAGGGCTGAACAGTTTGAGGCCCGCGGGCACTCTCAGGCGCTGCCTTCCCTCCAGGCTGCTGCCATGGCTGTCCGGTTCGACGTTCCGAATACCCGGTTGAGCGCTTTGAGATGCTTGCGGACGGCTGCCTCGCCGGTGGCAAGCTCTTCAGCGATTTCCCTGTTTGTCAGACCTTCGGCTGCCAGTCGCGCCACGTCGTTTTGGCGTGGGCTCAAGCCCTTGTGCCGCCGGGGCCGGGCCATCAGCGTGGTCGAGGTGCGGGTGGCATGTGTGGAGAGTGCACAGAGACCCTCGGGATCGAGCCTCGCGGCGGTTTCCGCACTGAGCGCACCGAGATAGAGCACGCCCGACAGGTCGGTTCCTTGATAAAGGGGCAAACAGGCGAAACCGTGCAAACCGAACCGCCCTGATACACGTTGATAGAGTTGTGAGTGCGGCCAGCGCTCGCCCAGGCAGGTCAACGTTGAACAGGGCGTCTCGGTGTCCCGCATATGTGCCAGAACCGGGTCAATTCCGATCCCGGTGATTTCATAGGCGCGGATGAACGCGTCCGGCATGGCCAGAATGACCCCGCCGTCAAACCTGCTGTCGACGTCGAATGTGTAGAGGCCCACGCTTTCCATGCCCGAAGATCGCAGCGCCGTTTCGGCGTAGCCAACGAGGTCTTCACGATAAGAGGGGCGTCCCCAGAACATAGCTGCTACTATAGCATGGCGGCAGCCCTTTGCGCAGCACGATCACGCGCGACGGTCCCGTTTCATGGTGATCCGACTCCGGTATGCGCGCGTATTACCCTTCAAACGGAGGATCGAGACATGCAGCAGATTTTTGGAACCCGCGCCGCCGCGCTCTGTCTGGCCGGGGCGATCGCCGCAACATCACAGGCCGCGAACGCGGGAAATGAATCGCGCTTTGAAGCGTTCCCGATTTCAGCGGACCAGTTTGAGATTGTGGCGGAATTCTCGGAAAACGCGATCTACTGGTGCGGCGCTGCCGTTTATGCGCAAAACTGGCTGTCAAAATCGGCGACGCAGAAAATCTACGTGGTGCGCGGACCGTCCCCAAGCACGGGAAAACCCGGTGATGTGGCCGTGCGGTTTGGATTTACGCCACCTCCCGGAGGGGCTGCCGCGAGCAGTTATTCCAACGACGTTGATATTGTTGGAAATGTCCTGTCGCTGACGCAGGCACGTCAGGGCTGCACGGAGCGCTCCGCCAGCGGCTGACGGTTCGACCTCGCGCTGGACTGAACGCCTTCAGTCCAGATACGGGGCGGGATCGACGCTGTCGAAACCCTGACGCACCTCGAAATGCAGATAAGCCGCATCGCCTTCGCGCAGGACCGCGATGGGTTGTCCGCGGCTGACGCGGTCATCCTTGTTCACCTTAATCCCGGTCACGTTGGCATAGACGGTCAGCAGGCTATCTTCATGCCGGACGACGACGATTGGGACATTGTCGGCGTCTTGAGTGATCGCGGCGACTGTTCCATCTGCGGCGGCTTTGACCGGTGTACCCGGCGCTGCGGCGATGTCGATGCCGTCATTGCGTCCCTTTTTGTATCCCCGGATGACTTTGCCCGTCACTGGATAGGCCATGGCCCCGCTGCCGCTGGGTTTGGTCTGCTCCGCTAGGCGGGTCTGCGGCACGTCGACAGGTTTTGCGGCGGCCGCCACTTTCTCGTCCGGCAGCGGTGTCGTTGCGCTTGGCGGCGTGGGGGTTGGCGAGCCGCTACCGGGCTGGGTCACCGCCGTCGCTGCCGCTGCACCGGCCACCGCGTTGCTGGCGTCTGAGGCCTCGGCAATCGGGATCAGCAGAAATTGACCTTCGCGAATCGCAAAATCGGACCCCAGCCCGTTCCATTGGCCCAGCGACTTGACGGGAACGTTGTAGAGCCGCGCGATGGTATAGGCCGTCTCGCCACGCTCAACCTTGTGCCTGACAGGCTCCGGACCGGGTTGTACCGGGGGCGCCACGGTGGCTGCGGGCGCAAGAGACGTTGTCTGGACCGGCGTTGTGTCAGGCGCGCTGTCGATGGCCTCACCTGCCAATGCAGCGATATCGACACCACCGGCTGTCGTTGAACCGCCCGGCAGGGATGTGGGAACGGGGCTGGGCAGCGCCAGAACCTCGCCATTGCGCAACGGTACTTCGGGATCAATACCGTTGAAACGTCCCAACTCGGTTGCATTCACTCCCAATCGGGCCGCAACGCTTGTGACCGTGTCGCCGCGCCGCGCCACCGCGACCTGATAGTTTGGATAGGTGATCAGACCCCGCGAATCCGGTGACGGACGATCTTGTGTCGGTGCGCCGCGGGCGGCTTCGGTGGTGTTGAAGGCTCCGAACTGACCGCGAACATCGAAGTCCAACGGTTCAGTGCATGCCCCCAGCCCCAAAAGGCCAATGAGCGCCATCGACCTCACGGCGGCTATGCGGGTTGAATCTGTCATCTCTGCATCCTCAAAAGCTACCCCTGTTGGGTCGGGGCTTGGCATCACGCATCAATCAATCTGTCTCAATCTTTGCCCAGCCCCTCCAGCAGAGGGACAAAGCGGACCGGTCTTAATTCGTCGTATTCGTACCCGTCTTCCGTTCTGCGCACCCGGATCAGGGTTTGTACCGCGTCTGACTGGCCCACCGGCACCACCATAATACCGCCGATCTTCAGTTGCGCCAATAGGGGGCCCGGTGGGTCTTCGGCGGCCGCTGTCACAATGATGCGGTCAAAAGGCGCTTGTTCTGCCAGCCCGAACGAGCCGTCGGAGACCAGCGCCGTAATGTTCGTCAGATCCAGGCGCTCAAAGACGCGGCGCGCTTCCAGCACAAGGCGGCGATGCCGCTCGACCGTGTAAACCCGGCGGGCCAATCGGCTGAGAATGGCGGCCTGGTAGCCTGAACCCGTACCAACCTCTAAGACCTTGTCCCGCGCGCTGACCTGCAGGGCTTGGGTCATCAGTCCGACAACGGATGGTTGGCTGATGGTTTGCCCACAGGCAATTGGCAGCGGCATATCTTCGTAGGCGCGTTCCGAGAACAGGCCGGTGATAAAGGCACCGCGATCAACCTCTTCCATCGCCGACAGGACACGCGCGTCGGTAACCCCCTTCGACCGGAGCGCGAAGAGGAACTGCATTTTTGTTTCGGCGCTGGCGTCGCTCATTCGATGACTTTGAGGGCCTCCAGTGCATCATGGGCCGTCAGATCCGCCCGCATCGGCGTCACGGAAATGTACCCGTCCAGATTGACCGCCGCATCGGTCCCAGGTTCGGTCGAAACCTGTTGGTTGCCGCCCTTGATCCAAAGAAAGCGGCGTCCGGACGGCGAACTGTGAGGTTCGACCCCGAAATGGGTGCCACGCCGGAAGCCCTGTGGCGAGATACGCGTGCCCCGGACCTCATCAGCGGGCACCGGCGGGAAATTGACGTTGTAAAAGAGCCGGTAATCCTCGCCGTTGTGCGGCGTCGCGTCGAGGACCTTTCGGATCAGGGCCGCCCCATGTTTGGCGGCTGCCTCGAAAGGATTGTCCAGATTCAGGTTGCGCGGTCCGTAGTATTGAGACAGCGCAAGCGCCGGCAGACCCTGCAAAGCGGCTTCCATGGCCCCGCCGAGCGTGCCGGAATAGAGCGCATTTTCCGCGGAGTTGTTGCCCCGGTTCACGCCGGACAACACCAGATCGGGGGGCGTCTCTTTCATGACATCGTGCAACCCGGCCATCACGCAGTCTGCAGGACTGCCCTCTGCGGCAAACCGTCTTTCGCCCATCTGCGCGATCATCATCGGATGGGTGTAGCTGATGCAATGCGCGACACCGGACTGTTCAAAGGCCGGCGCCACCGTCCAGACTTCGCCATTCGGTCCGGCGAGGTCTTCGGCAATGGCGGTCAGGACCTTCAGTCCGGGCGCATTGATGCCGTCGTCGTTCGTGATGAGAATGCGCATGCTCGCCCCTTTTTGACTTGATAGACCCGCGCTCGGGGCAGAGCAAGCGCGGCGGTTTTCAGTCAGATTGCAACAAATCCAGCAATCGGGCGGCTTCCGCTGCGGTGGAGGTCAAAGCCTCGCGGTCTTCGCCAGGATAGAACCGACCGCGTGTCGCAGTGGGCATGGGGCGTGGATTCAGAACCTTTACCCGAGGACCTGTGTTGACGGTCTCGGCGGCCCAACTGCGGGCCAGGGCGATCTGAGCGGATTTTGTAGCACCATAGGCCCCGAAGAACTTGTCACCCGCGTGGGGGTCATCAAAGAAGACCGCAGTACCCGCTGTGCCAAGCAGCGGTGCCACAAATGGAATAAGTCGCGCTGTGGCATTCGCGTTCACATTGACGGATTTTGCCCAGTCATTCTCATCCACAAAGTTTGCCGGGCTCAGCGGGGCGGCGTGAATGGCGGTATGGGCCCAGAGCTGCAGCGCGCCCCAGCGGTCGTGGATACCGCGGCACAGTGTGGCCATCGCGCCCGGATCGGTAATGTCCATCGGGGCGAGCGTGGCGCTTCCGCCGGCCGCTTTGATACGGTCGTCGAGCTCTTCCAGGGCGCCGACCGTGCGGCCAACGGCAAGGACGTGGTGGGTCGGGGCGAGGGCTTCGGCCAGCGCAGCGCCAAGGCCGCGGGAAGCACCGGTGATCAGGGCAAGGGACGTCATGCTGCGCGGTGTACCGCGTGCGACAGTGGGGTCAAGCCCCGCTCGGGCGCCGCGGGCGTGCTCATTGAGAAAGTCGCAGGCGACAGGTCAGGGCAGGGCGAGGCGCCGGGTTTGACTGCCGGTTTGCAGAATCACGCCATTTGCATCGATCCCGGCGACGCGGCCGCGATTCAGGCGCGCCCCGCGTTTGACACGCGTGATCTTTCCGCCGGGCATGCGGATCAGGGCTTCGGGCGCCTGTTCGGGTCCGAAGATGCCGATCACTGCGATTTCGTTGAGGCGCAGAGCGCCCTTGACCGTGGCCTTTTGGGCCACGCTGGCGGGCGTTTTGCCCGCGCCTTGTTTGATTGCCATTGGTTGCTCAATTCGCCGCGGTTCGACCGCGGTTGGATTTCATTCGGGTGGGTTTTCACCGTGCAGGTAGATCAGGTCGCCGGGAGTTAAAAGGTCGACGCGAGGTCAGATCGGCCGCATCGGCCAGCCTTTGCCGATGGCGTCGCCGCGGACCTACTCCGCGGCCTTCATTTCAAAGCCTTTTTCGATCATGTCGGCCGGCTCAACCGGGTACTCGCCCGAGAAACACGCGTCGCAGTATTGCGGCTGGTTCGGGTTGCGCCCCTTTGCCTCGCCAACTGCGCGATACAGCCCGTCGAGCGAGATGAACTTGAGGCTGTCGACCGCCAGATGGTCGCGCATTTCGTCCTCGGACATGGTTGCCGCCAGCAGTTTTTCGCGTTGCGGCGTGTCGACACCGTAAAAACACGGCCACGCAGTCGGTGGAGAGGCGATGCGGAAATGCACTTCTGCGGCGCCGGCATCCAGGATCATTTCCTTGATCTTGCGGCTGGTGGTGCCGCGCACCACCGAGTCGTCCACCAGAATGACACGCTTTCCCTGGATCAGCGCGCGGTTCACGTTCAGCTTCAGACGCACGCCCATATTCCGGATCTGTTCAGTCGGTTCGATAAAGGTGCGTCCCATGTACTGGTTTCGGATGATCCCCATCGCATAGGGGATACCGGACTCCAGAGAGTATCCGATCGCGGCAGGCGTGCCGCTGTCGGGGACCGGGCACACCAGATCGGCCTCCACCGGGCTTTCCTTGGCGAGTTCACGGCCAATGGCTTCGCGGGTTTCATACACAGACCGCCCCCCCAGAATGCTGTCGGGGCGCGAGAAATACACATGCTCGAAGATGCAGAAGCGCGGCGCTCTTTTGCGGAAGGGAAAGTGGCTTTCAACCCCTCTTTCGGCGGTGATCACGACCATTTCGCCGGGCTCAATCTCGCGGATGAAGTCCGCGCCAATGATATCGAGCGCACAGGTTTCCGAACTGAGCACCCAACCCTCTCCGATCCGGCCCAGTACAAGCGGTCGCACACCCAGCGGATCGCGTACGCCAATCAGCTTGGTGCGGGTCATCGCAACGACCGAAAACGCGCCTTCGACCCGGCGCAAAGCGTCTTCCATCCGTTCGGGGATGTTGCGCTGCAGCGAGCGCGCCATCAAGTGGATGATGCATTCGCTGTCAGATGAGCTTTGAAAGATCGATCCTCGTTCAATCAGTTCCTTGCGCAGAGCGTTGGCGTTCGTGATGTTTCCGTTATGGGCAATCGCCGCGCCGCCCATGGAAAACTCGCCAAAGAAAGGCTGGACGTCACGGATCGCTGTCGGGCCCTTTGTGCCTGCGGTGGAATACCGCACATGCCCGATGGCCAGCGGCCCTGGCAAGGTCTGCATCAGGGACTGTTCGGTGAAGTTGTCGCGCACATAACCAAAGCGCCTTGCGGAGTTGAATCCCTGCAGCGGATCGTGGGCGACGATGCCGCCGGCCTCTTGGCCGCGGTGCTGCAGTGCATGCAGGCCGAGTGCAACGAAATTGGCGGCGTCTGCGACACCCACAACTCCGAATATGCCACATTCTTCGCGAAGCTTGTCGTCGTCCCCGAGGTCCCGGAGCAGGGACGTGTCAAAGGGATTGGCGGGCGGCATTAGGGGCGTAGACAAAGCTGGCAGCTCCGAATCCGATATCGGGACGGGTCATGACATAGTGCCTCGGAGCGCCGGTGTCACGAAAACATCACGTTCTTGGGACGTCTTATGCAAAACCGTGATCCGGGCACGCAACGTCAAGTCCCGCGCGCGCCCGGGTCATGCGGTTATGCGGCAAATCTGACCGGGTCAGGTTGGACATGGCCACAGCTCAGCAACGTGAGGATCGCACGTGTTTCGCCATAGCTGAGCCGGCGAAAAAACGGTGCTTGTCCGGGGCCTGTTACGTGCAACAATGCACCGGTTTGTGCGAACAGGATTTCTTCGTGCTCACACGCGAGATCGATCAGGCTCTGCGAGGCCCGAGCCTCCGGGCGAATGCCACGGTAACCGCTCAGCGCCGAAACCGGTGCCAAGACGTAAGGCGTGCCATAGAGACGCTCGCAGTCCGTACCGCTCAGCGCGACATGCTGCGCGTCGGTGAGCCACATGTCCGAACAATTGTTCAACGCTTGCGCCGGCACATGCCAAAGCGCTTCGCCATCGTGGGGGCGCGGGGTCACGGATGTAATGGGTACCAGACCGCCGTCCACAGAATGGACCCGGTCACCGGGCTGCAACGCGTGCACCGGGCGCCAGCCATGCTCCGTTTCCAGCAGGGTGTCAGAGCAAAGTGTCGTTGCGTGCTGTTCGGGGTGCGCTGCGACGGAGTTAAGATCAAAATCGATAGCGCCGAACGCTTGGGTGTGGTTGAGGTACATGGCGGACTCCTGTGTCAGTCGAGGGTGTGTCGTCTAAGCAGAAGAAGGCCCCCTGAATCCGCCATTTTTTCGTCACAATCTAGGTCAAAGACGTTTACTTTTTCGCACCTATGATCAGACAGGGAGTCCCGGGGCGGATTGCGTCCAGCGCCAGAACGTCGTGCAATAAATTGTTAACCATGACAGCGTGTTAGACGGGAAAGCTCACGTCCGCTTGGTGTGGCCGATTCGCGTGGTGCTTATTGCGCGCAGCTGCCGACCAGTTGCTGGTATTGCTGCGTGATCCAGCCCAGTGCTTGCTCGGGGTCCTGCTCTTCGATCTGCGTGGTCAGCCGGGAAAACACCTGCGCGGAACGGCTGTCGTTCACCATTTCAATCGTCTGGCTGGTCAGGATGGTTTCGTAGACGAAAAACGCGATGGCAACCAACAGAATGCCGCGCGCCACGCCGAACAGAAAACCGACGCCCTGATCCAATCCTCCAAGTGCGGAGCGTTGCACAAGTGAAGAGAACAAAGGGGTGAACACCGAAACCACGATGAGCGCGGCAGCAAACACCGCCGCAAAAGCGCCGATGATGCTCAACTCGCAGCTATCGCCAATGATGTCGCGCAGGACCGGAGCTTCTTTGATCAGGGGTTCCACCTGCGGTGCGAAGATGAAGGCGAGCACAGCAGCAACAACCCAGCCCGCGATCGCCATAACCTCGCGTACGAAGCCGCGCGAATACGCCAGCAAGGCCGACAGGACGATGACAATCGCCACAACGCCGTCGATGATGGTGAAGCCTTCCATATTGCTCGCCTCGCGCCTTCTACTGTTTTTTGCCGCCTAACTTACCCGGCGCCAAAGACTTCGCCAACAAAACCTGTCAAATCGGCCGGTCGCGTGAGCGACAGACCCACACCTGTGCCGGATTTGCCACCCGCAGGCGCAATGGCAGCGGTAAAACCAAGTTTCTGCGCTTCTTTCAACCTGTTTTCGGTCTGGGCGGCGGGTCGCAGGGCCCCTGACAGGCTGATTTCGCCAAAGACAACCGTGTCATGCGGCAAGGCCGCGTCCTCACGCGCGCTGAGCAAAGCGGCTGCGACAGCCAGATCCGCCGCGGGTTCGGAAATCTTCAGACCGCCGGCGACGTTGAGATACACGTCCAGACCGGCAAAGGGGATCCCGCAGCGGGCCTCAAGTACAGCAAGGATCATGGCGAGGCGCCCGCCGTCCCAGCCCACCACCGTGCGGCGCGGCTGACTGTGAGGCGTGGGGGCCACGAGGGCCTGCAGCTCGACGAGGACCGGGCGGGTGCCCTCGATCCCGGCGAACACCACTGAGCCGGGGCTGGGTTCAGCCCGCTCGCTGAGAAAGAGCGCGGACGGGTTGGACACCTCTTCCAGACCGGCTCCGGTCATCTCGAACACACCGATCTCGTCTGCGGGACCAAACCGATTCTTGACGGCGCGCAGAATCCGGAACTGGTGCCCGCGTTCGCCTTCGAAATAGAGAACGGTATCGACCATATGCTCGACCACACGCGGCCCGGCAATCTGCCCGTCCTTGGTCACATGGCCCACAAGTACGACCGAGACGCCGCGGCGTTTGGCAAAGCTGGTGAGTTCGTGGGCAGCGGCGCGCACTTGGCTGACGCTGCCCGGTGCGCTTTCAACATTGTCTGCCCAGAGTGTCTGGACCGAGTCGATCACCGCCAGCGCTGGTCGTTCGTTCTCGAGCGTTGTGAGGATGTCGCGCAGGTTCGTCGCGGCCGCCAGCTGTACGGGAGCGGACGACAACCCAAGCCGGTTCGCCCGCATCCTGACTTGCGCACTGGCTTCCTCGCCGGACACATAGAGGGTTTTCAGCCCCGCCCGTGCGAATTTGGCCGCAGCCTGTAAGAGCAAGGTTGATTTGCCGATGCCCGGATCGCCGCCGACAAGGATGGCCGAGGCCGGAACGAGGCCGCCGCCCAAAACGCGATCCAGTTCGCTCAGACCCGAAACTGTGCGGGGCAGGGCGGCTTCCTCGGTGCTCAGATCGGTCAGCGTGAGGTTTGCACCGCGTTTCGCACCAAGTGATTTGGAGGCCGGACCACTCGACAGCGGGGTGGATTCCGAGATCGTGTTCCACTCGCCGCAGTTTTCGCATCTGCCGGACCATTTTGAAAAACTGGCCCCGCAGGCAGAGCACGAGTAAGAAACGGTTTTTGCCATGGAATGGACATGCCTCAGTCGGAGCGAGGGCTCAACTGTCTTGTGCTGTAACGCCCGGTTGTTTGCGCTCAGTCAGATAGCTCAGGGCGAGGCCGGCAAGGATGCAGGCGGTGAAAAGATAGAGACCCCAGGCGGTCTCGATCCGGCCCAGCCCAATCCCTTTGGCCAGCGTAATGTAAAGCGCAATCAGAAAGATGTCCGCCATCGCCAGTTTGCCGAGAAAGTGCAAAACCGGCAGCGCGCGGTTGTCCAGAAGCCCCCACTGCACGAGCGCCAGACCAATGGTTTTGAGGTAGGGGGCAAAGATGGCGAAGACCGTGACGACCAGCGCCAGAAAGACATCCGACTGCCAGAGCGATTGCAGCCCGGTGATCACCGAGATTTCCGAAAGTCCGAAAAGTGGCAGCAACCCCGCACGCATCAGGGGCGCAAACCAAGCGATAGGGTAGAGGATGAGGAGCGATAGGGTGGCGAGGCGGAGGGGCAGGTTGGCAAACCGGTTTGCCTCCAGTGGACCCGTCGCGGGTCTCATCTGACCGCCTCAATCGGCCCTTCCGCGCGGCCGTGGATGAACTGATCCAGATAGGGATCTCCCGACGCGTCCATTTCTTCCACCGGTCCGGTCCACTGGATCACGCCGTCATGCAGCATGGCGACATTGTCGGCGATGGCGCGCACGCTGGACATGTCGTGCGTGATGGTCATTGCGGTGGCCCCCATTTCGGTGACGATCTCCCGAATGAGGTCATTGATCACCCCGGCCATGATCGGGTCGAGCCCGGTGGTCGGTTCGTCGAAGAAAATGATCTCCGGCTCCGCGGCAATCGCCCGTGCCAGACCGACCCGTTTCTGCATGCCTCCAGACAGCTCGGCCGGAAACCGATCGGCCACATCGGGTTTGAGGCCAACGCGGCGCAGCTTGTCGATTGCGATCGCACGCGCCTCGTCGGCGGGGCGTTTCAAAGACCCGCGCAGCAGGCGAAAGGCCACGTTTTGCCAGACGGTCAGCGAGTCAAAGAGCGCGCCGCCTTGAAACAGCATCCCGAACCGGGCCAGAAACTTATCCCGGTCGCCCGAGCTGGCGTCCTTCCCGTCAACCAGGATGCGGCCCGAATCCGGCGCGATCAGTCCCAGAATGCACTTCAGTGCAACGGACTTTCCAGTGCCAGAGCCGCCAATGATCACCACGGATGACCCTTTTGGCACATCCAGATTAAGCCCGCGCAGAACGCTGTTGTCGCCGAAGGCCTTATGCACCGCTTCCATTCTGATCATACCGAGAAGAACACCCCCGTCAGAATGAAATTGGCCGCCAGGATCAGAACGGCCGCGGTCTCAACACTGCCCTTGGTCGCGCGCCCCACACCTTGCGCGCCGCGGCCGGAGTTCATGCCGTAGTAACACCCCATTACCGCAGCGATCAGCCCGAATGCCGCGCCTTTTACAAGGCTTGATATGACGTCGCGTGGCTCCAGAAAGTCGACTGTGTTTTGCAAGTAAGCGGCGGCATTGAAGCCCAGATTCTGCACCGCCACCACGTATCCGCCCGCGATTCCGATGATATCTCCGACGCCGACCAGCAGCGGCACGGTTATCAGTCCTGCCAGAACACGGGGCGCCGTGAGGTATTTCATGGGATGGGTAGAGAGCGTGACCAATGCGTCAATCTGCTCGGTCACCTTCATCGTCGCAATTTCTGCGGCAATCGACGAGGTCACGCGGGCCGCGATCATCAAACCGACCAGAACCGGGCCCAGTTCGCGCACCATGCCGATGGCAACGATCTGGGGCACCACGGCCTCGGCATTGAAGCGCGCCCCGCCGGAGTAGATCTGAAGGGCAAGGGCGCCACCGGTGAATATGGCCGTCAGCCCAACAACCGGCAACGACAGCCACCCCACATTCAAAAGGGCATTGAACACTTCGCGCGGGTAGTAAGGCGGGCGCACGATATGCATCAACGCCTGCAGGGTGAAAATGGAAACACGCCCGACGATGGCCATTGACCCGAGCGCAGAGCGGCCAAGCGCGGCAAGAGCAGCAATCGGGTTCATGACACGTATGTCCGGGCATATCTTGCGCCCAGTCCAGTGAGAATTTCGTAGCCGATCGTGCCAGCTGCGTGTGCGATTGTGTCGACAGAACTGTGGCGCCCCAGAATCGAGACGCTCTGGGGGTCGTGATCAAGATCGGTGACATCGGCGGTGAGCAGGTCCATCGACACCCTTCCAACCAGCGGGCAGGGTGTATCGCCTGCATGCACCACTGCGTTGGACCCCATTGCGCGGATCAGGCCGTCCGCATAGCCAGCCGACAGCGTCGCAACCCGGCTCGGTCGCTGGGCCATCCAGGTGCACCCGTAGCCAACGGTTTCGCCGGGGCTGACGTCCCGGATCTGCACCACGGGCAATTCGAGGCTGACAACGGGATGCGCATCGACGAAAGGCATTCCACCGTATAGCCCAATCCCGGGCCGGGTCATTTCGAAATGAAACTCCGGACCCAGCAATGTCCCGCCAGTCGCGGCGAGCGAGCGCGGCACATCCATTCCCGCCGTCATTCCGCGAAACACCTTCAACTGCTTGGCATTCATGGGGTGCTCTGGGTGATCGGCGCATGCCAGGTGCGACAGGATCATGACCGGCATCTGCGACAGTGCGATGTCTTTCAGCGCTGCCCATTCTGCCGGCTCCATGCCGAGACGGTTCATGCCGCTGTCCAGTTGCAGGCCGAATGTGCGGCCTGGCAGGCTTTCGACATGCAGGAGCATCTGGTCGACCGAGTTGATCAGGGGCGTCAGATCGTGATTGCGGATCAGCGCGGTGTCACCCGGCATGTGGCCGGAAAAAACCCCGATCATCGGGCCGGGCCCGATGGCGGCACGCACCGCCGCGCCTTCTTCGGCCACCGCTACAAAAAATCGCCTTACGCCAACCTTAGCGAGCGCCTTTGCCACCGGTCCGGCGCCCAGACCGTACCCGTCCGCCTTGACCACTGCTGCGGTCTCGCAGTTGGTCATGGCATCCAGCGCCCGCCAATTGGCCACAACGGCCTGCAGATCAATGGTGAGACGTGCGGTACTCATGCCCCGGTTTTGCCGGGTTCCAGAGCAGCGTCAAGGTCAAAAAAGCCAGTCGTTCAGAAGCGATAGAGAAGACCAATGCCACCCGCGATCAAGGTCGAGTCGGCGATGATCGGGCTGTCGGTGACGGCGTCGGGAAAGAAATCGGAGCGAATGGTGGCTAGAACGCTCCAGTTGTCGTTGATGGAATAGCGCGCGCCTGCGGTCACGTTGGGGATCAGGACGTCTCCGGGCGCATAGGCGGGTCGGCCGGGTCGCGCTTCGCCGCTAGACACGCCCCAGATGTACTGGCTGAGATCGCCGTTCTGCCAGGCGAGACCGGCGCCGAGACGCAAACCCAACGCGCCAAAACGTCCGCGGACGCCTGCGTTCAGGCGCACTTCCTGCCCGTCGCTTTCGCCGGTGAACTCTTGACGGAACGCCAGCCCGGCAAAGGCGAAACCGATATCGTAGCGCGCCTCCAGTGCCAGATCGCCGGTGACGCGGCGGTCGATGCCGTCCAGCAATGGTCCGTCAGTGCTGATCAACCCCGAGAACCGCGGGCGCGCTGCGACAGTCAGGCTCCATGCGTTTCGGTCCAAAAGCTCATAGGACACCCCATTGGTGCTGACCTCGAAAGCGCCGCGCCGGTAGCTGATCAGCGGAATTGGAAGCACGTCAGCTTCCTGACCAATATAGGGGTTTGTGTCCGACAGGACGCTAAGACCCAGTGACCAGCCGTCGGTGTCTCCCTCTGCGGGGCGTTCCTGAGCGGCCAGAAAACCCGGAAAAAGGGCAAAAAGAATGACGGCGGAGCGCCGGATGCGCAGCACTTTGAATCCTCCAAACATGTGAAAACGGACTTGTAATCAGAGAGATGGACCGCTGCCGGCGCAGATCAATGCCGGCAGTCAGGGGCTGTCGAAATAAATCCGGTTTCGCTCCCAGATGCGTTCACCGATCAGGCAATCGTAAGGAGGCAATTGTCGCGTCTGCACCGTCTGCACCTCGGGCTCCAGCCCGGCGATTTCCAGCACCAGCTTGCGCCGGACAGCCTCGGCGAATTGATCCCACTCCAGTACCGGGATCACAAAGGCACCCGGCCCCCCGATCACACAGCGTCGGTAGTAGACATCGAGATCGTCGATGCCCCAACGCTCGCTGAAGGCATCCCGAGTCATCAGCGGGATGCCGTTGATAGTGATCCCCTTGGACAGAACCAACTCACGCGCCCTGAGAACGGGTCGCCCTTGATTGTTGGGACCGTCTCCCGAAACATCAATAACGCGCCTTAGCCCATTGAAATCGTTCGAGTCCATGTCCTCGGCGGCATAGAGCAGCGCGCCCGAGATCGAGGTGCGCCGCATCGCGCCGTCAAAATGTGCGGTGATCAGGTCCGCGACGGCTTTCGCTTCCTTCGCCGTCGAAACCATCGTCCAGGGGACAATCGTGGTTTGCGAGTACTCGCCCGCCCACTCGACATAAGTGATGGCAATCCGGCCCAGCAAACCGCGCTGAATGGCCTCCACCACATCCGCACTCGACAGGGCCGCTGCATAGCCGTGTCGCTGAATCTCCAGTTCGTCGGGATTCATTGACCGGGACACATCGACGGCAAGAAAGAGTTCCAGGTCCACCTCAACCGGTTCCGCAGGAATGATTGTAGGAAAACTGAACAAGAGCAGTGAAAGAAGAAAGGCGCGCATGCCCCAACTGCGACAGACCAATGACCGCCTGTCCAGACACATTTTCGTCGGGTCACATAATGTGAAAGATCAGAACTCCCGGTCGCCGTCCTGCTGCCAGGGTTTGATGAGGTTGCCAAAGCGCGTGAAGCGTCCCTCGAAACTCAGCTCGACCGTTCCAATTGGGCCGTGGCGCTGCTTGCCGACGATCACTTCCGCTTTGCCATGCAGCTTTTCCATCCGCTCTTGCCAGACGGCCATTTCGTCCAGTTTGTCATCTGACGGTTTTTCGCGCTCGGCATAATACTCTTCGCGAAACACGAACATGACGACATCCGCGTCCTGCTCGATCGAACCCGATTCGCGCAAGTCGCTGAGCTGTGGCCGCTTGTCGTCCCGGCTTTCCACCTGACGTGACAGCTGGGAGAGGGCGACAACAGGGATATCCAACTCCTTGGCAATGGCTTTGAGGCCTTGCGTGATCTCAGAGACTTCATTCACGCGGCTGTCCTTGGCCGAGGAGGGACGGACCAACTGCAAATAGTCGACGATCAGCACATCCAGCCCATGTGTGCGTTTCAGCCGCCGTGCGCGCGCAGCCAGCTGGCTGATCGGCAAGGCCGGGGTGTCGTCGATGTAGAGCGGGCAGGATTCCAGTGTTTTTGCGGCTTCGACGAACCGGCGAAATTCGGCTTCGGTCATATCGCCGCGACGGATCTGTTCTGATGGCACTTCTGATGCTTCTGACAGGATCCGCGCGGCGAGCTGCTCTGCGCTCATCTCCAATGAGTAAAATCCGACGACCCCCCCGTCGACGGCGCCTTCGGTGCCGTCAGGTGTCAGCCCGCGCTTGTAAGCTTTTGCGATGTTGAAGGCGATGTTGGTCGCCAGCGACGTTTTGCCCATCGATGGACGGCCTGCGAGGATCAGCAGGTCGGACCGGTGCAGTCCGCCCAGTTTCTTGTCCATATCGACCAGCCCGGTCGACACGCCTGCCAGCCCGCCATCGCGCTGATAGGCGGCGTTGGCCACATTCACTGCGTCCGTTACAGCCCTGAGAAAGCTTTGAAAACCGCTTTCCGACTGTCCTTGCTCGCTCAGCTGGTAGAGTTGCTGTTCGGCCTCGACGATCTGTTCTTTAGGTTCCAGTGCCACATCGACTCGCGCGGCCTTTGCGCTTATGTCGCGGCCCAAACCGATCAGCTCGCGGCGGATCGCAAAGTCATAGATCATCTGGGCATAGTCGCGGACCGCAAAGGCACTGATGGCCGCACCCGCCAGGCGTGCGAGATAGGCAGGCCCGCCAAGTTCCTTGAGTCCTTCGTCTTCTTCCATGAAGGCTTTTAGGGTGACCGGGCTTGCAAGTTGGTTCTTTGCAATGCGCGCGGCGGCAATCTCAAAGATGCGGGCATGCACCGGGTCATAGAAATGCTGCGCTCCGATCAGCGAAGCAATCCGGTCATAGACGTCATTGTTGGTGAGGATCGCCCCCAGCAGCTGTTGTTCGGCTTCTACCGAATGCGGCATGGTCTCGGCGGTGGGTGCCTCGGCGGTGGCCCCATCGATGCTGGCGATCTCGTTCATCCTGCTCCCCGTTTTTTATCGTTGGGCTGATGCACTAGCCGATACTCGGCGGCAGGCGCAAATTGTATGTTTCTGGGGATAATCTGTGAGTCGGGCAGAAACAGTCACATCTTGCGTGAAGTCGCCGGGTTACGTCAACATATGGGCTATGCGCGCCGGGTCGGCCTCAACTTTTCTGCCGGAATTCGTGCGTCAATCGCCGGGCTGGCGACGCGCGTCCTGCCACGCGCGCGGCGCGTGCAAAAATGATTCCACCTCGTTCAGTGTGGAGGCGTCAAATGCGCCGGACGCCTTTGCTTCGGCCAGAACATCCCACCAGGTGCACAGGTGGTGCAGCGTAACCCCATGGTTTTCCAATGTTTCGATCGTGTCAGGGAAGATCCCATAGTAAAAGATCACAGCCGTATGCGCACAGTTTGCTCCGGTCTCGCGAATGGCGTCCACAAAGCTGAGCTTTGAGCCTCCGTCCGTTGTGAGGTCTTCGACCAGAAGAGTGCGCTGCCCCTCGGTCATCACACCTTCGATCCTTGCGTTGCGGCCATACCCCTTGGGCTTCTTGCGTACGTAAGTCATCGGAAGACCCATGCGCTCCGCGACCAGTGCAGCAAAGGGGATGCCAGCCGTTTCCCCGCCAGCAATGTTGTCAAAGGCCTCGAACCCGGCTTTGCGCAGGACTGTCACCGTCAGAAAATCCATGAGCGTGGCCCGCACCCGGGGATAGGAGATCAGCTTGCGGCAATCGATATAGGTCGGACTGGGCAAACCAGAGGCGAGGGTGAATGGCTGGCTGGCATTCAGGTGCACGGCCTCCACTTCCAGCAACATGCGCGCGGTCAGGCGAGCCATTTCGTCTGCGGGCGGGTAAGAGCTGGGGATCATGGGTGGTCTCCGGTCAGGTGGGCGGGAAGGGGTTGAGATCAAAGCGGCGTGGACACGGACCAATGCAGCGGAAATCCGGGATCAAACACCGTGACAGTGTCTTCGCCCGCTGCCAGTTTTTCGGGGTAATGAACCGGCGCGCCTTTGGTCAGCACGATTTTGTCCGTGTTCACCGGCAAACGGTAGAAGGCGGGGCCGTGACGAGATGTGAAGCCTTCCAGCCGGTCCAGCGCGTTTTCCCGTTCGAATACTGCGGCGAGGATCGACAATGTGTTCGTGGCCGTGAAACAGCCCGCACAGCCGCAGGCGTTTTCCTTGGTGACGTCGGTGTGCGGGGCGCTGTCGGTGCCCAGGAAGAAGCGCTCATCGCCGGACGTTGCGGCACGAACCAGCGCAAGGCGATGCTCCTCCCGCTTGGCGACCGGGAGGCAATAGTAATGCGGGCGTATGCCGCCCACCAGAATGTGGTTGCGGTTGATCACCAGATGATGGGTCGTGATCGTGGCACCCAGATCGTGTGCGTTGGACTGGACATATTCGACGGCGCCGGAGGTCGTGATATGCTCCATCACCACCCGCAAACCGGGGGTGGAGCGCCGGATCGGATCCAGAACACGCTCGATGAACACGGCTTCCCGATCGAAGATATCGATGTCTGCATCTGTCACCTCGCCGTGCACACAGAGCGGCAGCCCAATCTCTGCCATTCGGTCGAGCACGGCACGTACGTTGTCGAAGTTCTTCACACCGCTGGCAGAGTTCGTCGTGGCGCCGGCGGGATAGAGCTTAACTGCCTTAACCAGCCCGCTTTCTGCCGCTGCGGCCACGTCGTCCGGGTCGCTGTCCTCGGTCAGATAGAGCGTCATCAAGGGTTTGAACGACATCTCTGCCGGCAGCGCCTCCATGATCCGATCGCGATAGGCGCGGGCCTGTTCGGATGTGACCACGGGGGGGACCAGGTTCGGCATGATGATGGCGCGGGCAAAATGGCGGGCCGTTTCGGGAAGAACGGTGGCCAGCATCACACCATCGCGCAGGTGCAGATGCCAATCGTCGGGGCGGAGAATGGTCAGGCTTTCGCTCATGCCATCCCGCTAGCACAGCCCCGCGTGACGGGCCAGAGGGACCGGCCCACTTTGCGGCGGAGTTTCAAGCCTGGCCCGGCCAGTCACGGACAAACGCGGGTTTGCGCCAGAAATTCTACTGTCGTCGCGGCGGGGGCACAAACGCGCCGGAATCGGCGGCTTGCATCAAGGCATCCAGCCGGCGCCGTATCCGCGGAGCGCGAATCCGGGACACCGCATTTCGGCAGAGCATGACATTCAGATAGGGGCGCTCCTGATCGTCCAACGTGTTCATCAGACGCCGCAGGTAAGGCGGGAAGTCGCGTCGAATACGATAGAGCCGGGCGAAGGCCAGTGCGTCCAGTTTGCCCGCGCCGGCCAGATTCACGATCCGATAGAGCAAGTCCATCTGGATCAGGCGGGTTTGAAGATCGCCGCCCATGAACGGCATCCGCAAACGGGTGACGTTGCTGCGCGCAAACAGCGTGGCATGCATCGCGTCGAGTTCCTGTCGCGGGTCATAAATGACAAAGGCCCTCTCGGCGGCATCCAGCATGTCCGGCGCATAGCCATAGCGGTCGGTGAAGGACGTGCGCCGCATCTGGGTAAACCGCGTCTCCCATTCGGTCATGCGTGGATCAAGCGTGGCCTGAGGTTGGATTGCGATGACGGTCGCACCGGGAGCGGCGACCGAAAAAGCAGCTGCGGCGTATCCGCAAGAGCCCGCGCCATAGAACAAGACGTCGTCGAAATCCTCAAAGAAGCCATCGTCGATCAGGCGATCAAAGAATCCATAGACCCGTGCGTCCCGAAACCAGGTCTCCCCGTGCGAAACAACACACAGGTGTGACCAGCCCTGAGCTTTCACAAGATCGAACCCGAACGGTAGCGCTTCCTCTGACATTGCATGAATGGAATCGGCGGTCTCAAAGCTCACCAGAAGGGTGCGTTTTTCTTCAACAAAAGTCGCAAAGTGCCGCTCGCCCAGTGGCTGATACATTCCGTGCTCGTCGGCGATCCGGCCGAGCTGTTCCTGCCAGTCGGAACGATCCAACCCGGCCAGCGAGATTTCCATGCTGTTCAGCATATCCTGCATGTGCGCGTCCTCGGTCCGGCCGCTTTATGGGCCGTTGTTGGCGGTGGGTCTATCAGCGAAATGCGGCGAGAATTGGAAATTGCTGTGCCGGTCTATTCAGACTTCTGAGCGTCCTGGCGTGCGCGGGTCCCGTAGCGCACCATCAGACGTGCCAGTTGCGACGGCACGACTCGGGAGGGTGGCGTCATCAGCAGCCTGCCGAAAAGTGCTCGATACGGTTCCTGCAACATCAGCACATCAAACCGCGCATGCCGCCAATCCACCGCCGCTGCATGCAGGGCGGCCAAATCGGGGTCCGCCTTGAGTTCTTCAAGAATCGGGGTGCTGCGCTCCGACATGCGCTGAATTGTGGTGTCTGTATCGGTATCGAAATTCCGTTCGACCCAGTAATCGACATCCAGCATCTGGTCGGCATGGACGGCACGCCCTCTGTCAGCCTTGAGCAAATAGCTTTCCATCGTGCCCAAAGGGTAGTGATTCAACTGCACAAGCCCATAGTTGGGCTGCCCATAGTTGGAAAAGATGCGCCGTGTCTTGAATTGCTCGGCCAGTTCGCGCCCATGGCCGTCAAACCATCGCGCTTCGGCCAGGCGATCCTTGTCGACACTGCGCGGGCGGTGAACTCCGAGTTTGCGGTAGATCCCATTGTTTCGATAGAGCGTCTTGAACATGGCAGACCGCCATGGCCAGCGCATGATTTCGGGTGCACACCGGGTGAAGGTCTCAAGGACCGGTTGGTCCTCGTATCGGGCAATGTCAGAACTGCCGAAGAGCCGCCATGTCAGCGTGATGGCAGTGGCCAGAGGCACTGCTTCGAGCAGGTCTGCCAACGTGCCCGCTCCGACATGGATGTTGACGAACTCGTCGATATCGAGGGGCAGAATCCAATCCGCAGACTGCACGATTGGCACTCTCTCGGCCTTTTTCAGAGCCGTAAACTGAATGCCGCCCTTGTCGTAGGGTCCGTCGTTGCGGATGTGGGTCACCTGGCCCAGCTCCGCGAGGCGATCCAGCATCGCGTCTGTGCCATCCTGGCAGTCGTTGGAAAACACCAGGAAGTCGGTGAAACCAACCGCGCGGTGGTGCGCCAGCCATTCCAGAAGAAAGGCGGCCTCATTTCGAACTGTCAGAACGGCAAGGTATTTCAATGTCTTACCAATCCCTGCGGAAACAGACCACCTTGGCGTTTGACCGGCGCGGGAAATAGGTCAGTCCGGCCGCCATCATGGCCTCAAACACCGCCCGCACGCCGGTCTCGCCAATCCATTGGGGATGCAACTCGACAACCGCGCCGCGCAAGGAGGACAAGTCCATGGCCGGGACCACATCCTTTTCCGCGCCTTCAATGTCGCAAATGAGAATGCTGGGACGCAGTTCCTTGGTCACCTTTTTGGCATCGTGGACTTCGATCTGCTCGCTTGGCGGCGGCTCGGCATTTGGGTTCAGCAGCGTTGTGGACGACGCAAGAAAGTTCTTCCGGACATAGAACGTTGCAGTGCCGGCCTTCTGCCCAACCATGGCGTTATGCACGGTTGCAGTGGTGACCCCGTTGGCCTCGTGAACCTCATGAATGTAGTGGATGAGGTTTGGGTTCGCTTCATAGGCGTGGACCGCTTTTGCTTTGCACACCTTCGCGCACAGGGTGGACATATAGCCGATGCCCGCTCCCAGTTCGAGCACGACATCATCGGGGCCAACCAGTTTCTGGACCGCATCGGATTCGCGCGCTTCGTACTGATCAGTGCGCAGATTTGCCCGGATGCGTTTGCTCAGCAACGGATTGCGTGGAAACAGCATCCCACGCGACCGAATGTAGGACGGACCGCCTGTGCCGCTTTGCTCTACCACTTCGGTGTTTTCCGCCATGACCTAGCTTTCCATATCGAGCGCCAAGGCATACGCGACCCGCTCGGTTTCTGTCAGTTTGATGTCTAACGCCTTTTGATAGAGTTCCTCGAACTCGGGCATCGTGTGGAGCTCTTGTGCCTTTGCTTGATGCCACGCCACCCCTTTGTTGTGCAGATCGCGCAGCATGTGATCCGTCATCAGCGCATCATAGGCCGTGCGCAGGCGAGGCAGGTTGCGCTTGATGGTAATGTCCCGGACATCTCCCCAGTCCATGCGAATCCAATAGTTCAGGCCGATCGACCGGTCGACATGCAGGGCCCGCCCGCGTTGCCGTTTGATCAGAAAACTCTCGGCACTGCGCAGGGCGTAGTGATTGAGTTGGATCAGGTCGTAACCAATTGATTTTTTTGAATTTCGCCATCCGTTTTCGATGGCTTCCTTGGTCATGTCCCGACCGGACCCGTTGACCCAGCGGACCTGGTCACGCCGGTCTTGATCCAGTTTGTTAGGCCGGTGGCAACTGATCTTCTCGTAGGCCCCGATGTTCTTGAACATCGTCTTGAAGCCCCAGACTGTGTGCGGCTTTGGGCAGAACTTGGGGGCGCAGGTGTCGAACTGGTCGATCACGAAACTGTCGGCAAAACGGTCGATTCCATTATGCCCGAAAAGGCGCCAGGTCATCGCGATGTTCGTTGCATCTGGGACTTTGCGTTGAAAATCCCACAAGGTCCCTTTGCCGGTCCGAACGTTGATGAATTCATCCACATCGATGTGGATGACCCATTCGGCATTTTTCAGAACGGGTTCTTTCAGCGCCTTGTCCAAAGCGTGCTGCTGCGGCGACCGGCCTTTCCAAGCATCGTTCTTGCGATGCTCAACGATCCCCATGTCCTGCAAACGGTCCAGAATGAGATCGGTGCCGTCGTCACAATCGTTGGTGTAGATCAGAAAGTTGTCGACACCGATGGCGCGGTGATAGGCGACCCACTCGACGATGTAGGGCGCTTCGTTTTTCATACAGCCGACGATCACGTTGCCGGTGGAGCCCTTTGGCAATGCACGATACTCCACGGTCGGGAACGCGGCGGCGAGTTGCTCTTCGTCCACGGCGCCCATTTTGTTGTGCGGCGCAAAGGACGAGCTTTTGAGCTTCTCGAAGTTCTTTACCGCCAGAGGCGGCATCACTGCGCGTGCGGCCTCACTTATCTCACTGCCATCAGGCGCGGTTGGCTCGCTCTGTTGCGTTTTGGCTGTCGGCGCCAGCTTTGCCAGATCAGCGGCCTTGGCGTTGCGTTCTGCGCGCGTCGCCTTTTCGATCTGAAACATATAGGCCAGCAGATATTGCGAGGCCCGAAATCCCAAGGTGGGGTCCGCTTCTCGCCATTCCGGCTTTGACGCATTGGCGTCGATTTTTGTGCCATTGAAGCGGTCCGACATTGCTTGCAAGTCATCGGGATCGATTGGGTCTCCACCCACGCGCATTTCGGACATGAAGCCGCGCCAGACCGGGCGCGGCACGATGTGATTGCCTTGCGCCAATAGCTGGAGCAGCAACGCATTGAACTGCCGGCCGCGCGCCAGCCAGGCGGCCGAGGGCAGGCGTCCGGGCGCGGCGGCGTCGATCTTTCCCGGCGGGCTGTCGAGATCGAAGGCGTCGCGCAGTTCCTTTGTGACGTCCGGGCTGTCGAACAGAGCCGCGTCATAGGGCCTGACGGTCAGCGTGCCCTCACCAAAGGCGCGCTCCCAGAATGTGGTGAGGGCAGGGGTGTCGAGCCAGTGCGGGGGCGCTTGGGTTTCGAAAAACGCGCCTTTCTGCGGAGCAATGTCCGGTGCGGCGTCCAGGCACGCCTGCCACCAGTCCGGCCGATCGATCAGTCCCAACTCAAGATCGAGGCCAGTTCCACGCCCTTCGAGGACTTGTGCGGCGTAATGCGCCGCCAGCATCCGGGCGGGTGTGTCGGTATGGGCCACCAACCGGATGTCCTCCGAAAATGGCGCCAGCAGCTTGTGCAAGCGTTCGGGTTCAGACGGACGATGCAGCGATGTCCCAAGCTGGGCCGCCGACAGGATCAACGTCTCCGGTTGAGCCTCGTCCACTTCGCGCTGCAGCCCTTCGAAAACGGTCTTGCGCAAAGCGGCCTGTTTCTCTTCCGTGATATGGCCCCGGTTGAAGCGAAGCGGATCGACATGGTCCGGATCCGTGATCGCCATGTAGAGCCGTGTATGGTTGCGCCCGCCGGGACTGCGCGGGAACAACACGCCACGATCAGCCAACTGAGACCGTTTTTCGGCCAGAGCCGTTTGCAGGCGATCTGCGCCGACATGTTCCAGACCGATATGCAGGTAAATGCGCATGATCAGAACAGACCCGAGTCACTGGTCTGGCGGATGGGGTTTGCATTGGCCTGACCCCACCAGGGCAGATCAAGGTTCAGAAACGCGGCCACCTTCGATTTCGCGTCAGATGCTGCAACATCCACTTCGAGAAACAGCGGATCGCCGTGGAACACTTGCCGAAGGGTTTCATAATGCCCGTCGATCCATTGGACGCGTTCCTTGCTGGTCACTCCGAAGTCCTTTGGCAGGCCCGGCACCGCGTTGGCAGGCAACCGGCTGCTGCCAAGATCGGCCCAAGCCAACATGGATTGCGACATCTCGAAGGCCGTGCGTCGCGTGGCGAGTAAACGGAGCTCTGGATAACGGGTACGCAGGGCGCGCACCAAGGCGAGGTCGGTCTGCGGCCAGACCGATCGTTTGGACCCAAGCAAAGAGGTCTCTGAAATGGCGTCAAACTCAGGCATCAGGGATGCGGGATCGCCTGATCCAAAGTAGCCACGGTAGAGAAGATCGGCCACAAACTCCCCGTGAATGGCTGTGTTGTCAGTCTGGCGCGCCCGAATGCGATGATCTGCGACTTTCCAGCCCGCAAGCTTCATGGCCCGCGCCAGAGTCGTGGTGCCGGACTTCGGAAGTCCCAGATTGATGGCTTTCAGGCGCATGGTATCAGCCCGTGTTTCGCCAGCATTTCGAGTTCTTCGGGAGGAATCTTTGGCGCTGCCTTCAGCTGTGCTGCCATTTCGCGAACCTCATCGCTTTGCAGCAAATCATCCCGACGGTTGCGGTGCCGGGTCACGGCCTCTTCGTGCAGATCGCCCACGTTGCTGAGGGTTTTGAGCCGGGCGATCTCCTCTTCGAGCCCGGGCATGTACCGTTGAATGCTCAGATCTTCCCACGCCGCATCGTTGCGTGCGCACCAATAGCTGTCATCAAACGCACGGTTCTCGCGGTTCACGTCACCCCGATCATTCTTCACCAGGTAACTGTCCAGCGATCGCAGGGCATAATGGTTGAGCGTGGCGAACTTGCGGCTGCCGCGCGCGGGAAACCTGCGGATGCGGCGAGGGTTGGCCGCCACAAGGAACCTGTGCGGGACATTACGACCGGAGGCATCGGTCCAGGTCGGTCGTTTGCGCGGGGACATCTTGCCGGGGAAAAATGGCCGATGGGCGCCATAGTATTGCAGGGGGAAATCGGCCCGAACCAGCGTTTTGACTTCCTGCGCGAACTCACCGCACCACAGATCAGGATTATGGCTGCGGGTGAACTGCGCGATCACCGGGCGGTCTTCGAAACCGTCGACGTCGTTGTTCGCAAAGAACTGAAAATGCACCGAAATCGCTTGTGGATCACCGCAAGCCTCGATCAGGGCTGGTATGGTGTGATCTCCGACATGAATGTTGAGAAATTCATCTACATCAGCGACCCAGACCCAGTCCGCCTCTGTGACAATCGCCTGGTTCCGCGCGTCCTTGAGCGCTTCCATCTGATAGTTGCGACCCTGGGCAGGATTGGGCAGATGCTTGACCAGGCCATGCTGCGCAAGCGCGTCGAGCAGGTCGTCCGTCGCGTCAGTGCAATCGTTGGAATAGAACAGAAAGTCGGTGACCCCGATCAGGCGATGAAAGGCGATCCATTCGAGCAGGAATGGGCCTTCGTTCTTGACGCAGGTCACCGCGGTTATCTTCACAACCACACCTTCGCCGCATATCCGCTGCTGACGCCCATTTTGCCTGTCTGCGTTGCTCCGCGCGCGCGCTTCTCAAGAGACGCGTTTTTGTTTCGTGGACGATGACATTTCCCGGAGAATCCGTCAATCTTTGCAGGTTTGGCCGGGCGTTCTATATCCAGTGATCGTGACTATGGTGTCGGAACGCATTGGCTTGCTTGACGCCCAAGCGTCAACATGCGCTTTTGTGCGCCGGAGAAGGAGCCTTTGTATGACCGTACCTGCCTCAATTGATGCCGTCCAAGCCATGCTGACCGAGCAGGGCTATGTTTGTGGGCGGGCGCTGGCCACGGTCGTGTTCTTGTCGTTGAAGCTGGGCCGTCCCCTGTTCCTGGAAGGAGAGGCCGGCGTGGGCAAGACCGAGATCGCGAAGGCGCTTGCCACAGGTCTGGGCCGCCGGTTGATCCGCTTACAGTGTTATGAAGGGCTCGACGCGTCCTCTGCTGTCTACGAATGGAACTTCCCCGCACAGATGGTGGCCATTCGGACCGCCGAAGCTGCCGGTGCGGCAGATCGCGATGCGCTTCAGACTGAACTGTTCAGCGATGACTATCTGGTTGAGCGGCCATTGCTGCAGGCCATGCGCCCCGATGCCAACGGCGCGCCCGTTCTGTTGATTGACGAGCTTGACCGAACGGACGAGCCTTTCGAGGCGTTTCTGCTCGAAGCGCTCAGCGATTTTCAGGTGACGATACCGGAGCTTGGCACCGTCGCAGCACCAGAGCCGCCGATTGTGATCGTGACCTCGAACCGAACACGCGAGGTACACGACGCACTGAAGCGCCGCTGTCTCTACCATTGGGTCGACTATCCCGATTTCGAGCGCGAGGTGGAGATCCTCCATACGCGCGCGCCTGATGCTGCTGACTCCTTAAGCCGCGAGATCGTGGCATTCGTTCAGGCTTTGCGGACCGAAGACTTGTTCAAGAAACCGGGCGTCGCCGAAACCATAGACTGGGCCAAGTGCCTGCTGGCGCTCGATATTATCAATCTCAGCCCGGAAGTCATCTCGGACACACTGGGGGCGATCCTGAAGTACCAGGACGACATTCAGAAACTGCAAGGCTCCGAAGCCAAGCGCATTCTGGATGAAGCCAAAGCCGGATTAAACGCCGCATGAGGCCAGTGCCGCTCGTCATCCATATCTGCGGCTGGCCAGGATCGGGCAAACAGGCGATAGGGACGGCTTTGGCATACCGCATCGGTGGGCGGCTAATCGACAATCACCTAATGATCGACCCGGCAAGCGCGATTTATGATCGCGGCGACTCCGGGCACTCGCACCTGCGCGCCCAAGTACGGGAAGCTGTTTTTGAACATGCATTGAAATTGTCTTTAGGCGTCCCGATCATTTTCACCAACGCACTTGCTGACACTCCGGCGGACCACGGTCTTTATGCGCCCTTTGACGCGTTTGCTCAGCAACGTGGTGCACGCTTGCTGGCGGTCACATTGGTGATCTCCGAAGAAGAGAATGTGAAGCGATTGCTGGATTCCGGTCGGATCGGCCGCAGCAAGTTGATGGATCGGGATGTGTTGCTGTCCCATCGTGCCGAGTTGGAATTGCTGAGGCCGGAGGGCGCAATTGACGTGTGTGTGGACGGTCTGACTGCCGAGCAAGCCGCGGATCAAATTGCCGTCCTTTGCGGCAATGAGGTTGCGCATGGTTGAACAGATTCCGCTCGAGATCCCCGACGATCCGAAGCTTGCACAGAACATCATCCATTTCGCACGTGCGCTGCGCAAAGCCGGGCTGCCCATCGGATCGGGGCGGGTCATTGATGCGATCCGCGCGGTCGAGGCCGCGGGCTTCACCGAGAAGGTCGACTTTTACTGGACGCTGCATGCCTGCTTTGTGAACCGGCCCGAGCACCGGGAGGTTTTTGCGCAGGTCTTTCGCCTTTACTGGCGCGACCCGCGGTATCTGGAACACATGATGTCTTACATGATCCCGGCGGTGCGGGGTGTGCAAGAGGAACGGGTCGCCAAATCGGCTGAAAAGCGTGCGGCGGAGGCCTTGCTGGACGGCGTCAACCGTGACGCGCCAGAGCCACAAGGCGACGACGATGACGGTGAAACGGCTATCGAAGTTGATGCGTCCATGACGATGTCCGCCGAAGAAAAGCTGCGGACATTGGACTTCGAACAGATGAGCACCGAAGAGGTGGCTGCGGCCAAGCGGATGCTCTCGCGATTGAGTTTGCCGGTCAAACCCATCGCGTCCCGCCGGGGGCAGGCCAGCGCTCTCGGCCACCGGATCGACCGCGGTCGCACGCTGCGGGCCGCCATGCGGCAGGGTGGTGATCTGAACGAGATCGCCCGCCTGAAGCCGCGACCGCGCTGGCCGAATCTCGTGGTGCTGTGCGACATTTCCGGGTCGATGAGCCAGTACAGCCGGATCATCCTGCACTTTCTGCACGCCGTGTCGAATGCCAAAGGGGCCGGGTGGGCCCGCGTGCACGCCTTCACCTTCGGCACGCGCCTGACCAACATCACGCGCCATCTGGCGCAGCGCGACGTCGACACCGCGCTGGCAGCTGCGGGAGCCGAGGCGCAGGATTGGGAAGGGGGGACCCGGATTGGCGAATGTCTGCACGCCTTCAACCGGGACTGGTCGCGCCGGGTCATGGGGCAGGGTGCGGTGGTCCTGTTGATCACCGATGGGTTGGATCGCGACGATCCGGCCGCATTGTCAAAAGAAATGGAACGCCTGCATTTGTCTGCGCGCCGCGTGATCTGGTTGAACCCTCTGCTGCGCTGGGAAGGCTTTGCCCCCCGTGCGCAGGGCATCGCGGCGATGTTGCCGCATGTCGACAGTTTCCGCGCGGGTCATTCGGTTGCTTCGCTGGAAGACCTTGCAGCGGTGATCTCGCGTCCCGACGACGTTGGAGAGAAGTCGCGCCTCCTACAGGTTCTGGCCAGCTGAAACGCGACCTCAATTGGGTTTGATCTAAATCATTCCAAAAACGGAATGTGGTTTGTATTCTGAAAACGGAATATGAAATTGGAGGCGAAACCCATGTCTTTGGACTGGAAGTTAGGGGGCATTCTGCTGGGCCTTGTGTTCTTTGCAGCAGTGGCGCTGGTCAAACCGATTGGCGTGTCGACACAATTTGTCATTCTGGATGGGCTCATTGCGGATGCAGTGAACCCTGCGCTGGTGACACAAACCGACGAGGGCTGGACATCGTCCAATGCCTATCTGGCAAAGTCGAACGGCAAATACGCCAAAGCCATCGCAAACCCGCTGAACTACAGCTTTGTCTTTGTGTTCGCGATGGCGCTTGGCGGCTTTGCATCGGCCCGCTTGCGGGGCGGGATTGGCAGAGAGGAGCGTATGCTGCCTGCTTTATGGCGCGCAAATCATGGTGCGACGCCATGGGCACGCTATGCCGTCGCTTTTCTGGGCGGGTTCATCGTTCTCTACGGCGCGCGTCTGGCCGGTGGATGCACGTCGGGTCACATGATGTCGGGCATGATGCAAACGGCAGTCAGTGGGTACATCTTCGCCGCGGGCGCCTTTGCCGCCGCGATCCCGGTGTCGCTCATGCTTTACGCGAAGGAGGGATAAGCCATGATGTCTGTTCTTTTGGCACTGATCATCGGAGCTGCGTTTGGGGCCGTCCTGGACCGCGTCGGGGCATCCAACCCATCGGTGATCGGACGCATGTTGCGACTGTCCGACCTGCGTCTGGCCAAAGCCATCCTGCTCGCAATCGGCACAGGATCCATCCTGATGTTTGCGGGGCAGATGGTTGGGCTTGTGGATGTGGGCCACATGTCCGTGAAAACCGCCTACCTCGGGGTCCTGATCGGAGGGCTCATGCTGGGGGCCGGCTGGGCGCTGGCGGGGTATTGTCCCGGCACCGGCGTGGTGGCTGCTGCTGCTGGACGGCGCGACGCCCTTGTGTTCCTGGCCGGTGGTTTGCTGGGCGCAGCCGCCTATATGGTGACCTATCCTGCATGGAAAGGGTTGGGTGTGCTGGGTCCAATCCTGGGCGGCAAGACCACGCTGGGTGCCGTGCCGGGGGCGGACTACAATGCGCTCTCCCAACTGCCGGGGGACTGGGTTGGTCTGGCGCTGGGCGCCGTGTTCGTCATCGTGGCGTTTGTTTTGCCCGATCGGCTGATTGGCGCCAAGGCGCAGGTGCAGCCCGCCGAATGACCTAACCTGGACGGAGGGAAGGCAGTGTTTGCCCTCCGTCCCTACATCGAGATTGGACGCGGCCGTTGGGCCGCGTTCTTGCATTGAGCAATTCGCTTGCGTTTTCTTCGCGAAAGCGCAAGATTTTCGGCTCAGCCTGAATGGGAGAAGCCCGATGGAGCGCTTTGACAAAAGCCCGGAAACGGCCCTCGACTGGCACCGGGAGGGCGTCGGTGCCGCCCTCGCCACCGTGGTCGAAACCTGGGGCAGTGCGCCACGCCGCGTCGGCGCGCAGCTTGCCATTGGAGGGGACGGCCGGATCGAGGGATCGGTGTCCGGTGGATGCGTCGAAGGCGCGGTGATCGTCGAAGCGATGGAGGCGATGGAGGACGGCGCGCATCGGCTTTTGGAGTTTGGTGTCAGCGATGAGGATGCCTTTGCCGTGGGCCTCGCATGTGGCGGTACAATCCGGGTGTTGGTTGAACCTGTCGGAACCGCATTGCCCGAGGCGGTACTGACCGATCTCGTTGAAAAACGCGCAAGCCGTGATGGCGTAGCGTACGAGGTCAATCTGGACTCCGGCGCGCGGCGTCTGGTGGAAGATGGGTACAAGGATCGGATGCGCATGGACCGCTCCGGGCTCGAGGAAGACGGCCAGACATTTGTCGCGGTGCACAATCCCCCCCTGCGTTTGATCGTGGTGGGCGCGGTCCATATCGCCCAGGCCTTGGTGCCAATGGCCCGCATCGCCGGGTATGATCCGGTTCTGATTGATCCGCGCGATGCATTCGGGTCAGAAGCGCGGTTTCCTGGCGAGACGGTCCTGCAGGACTGGCCGGATGAGGCGGTCGCGTCCCTTGGATTGGACGCGCGCACCGCCCTGGTTCTTCTGACCCACGACCCCAAGCTGGATGACCCCGCGCTGGAGGCGGCGTTGGGCGCTTCGTGCTTTTACATCGGCGCGCTGGGATCGACGCGCACCCATGCCAAGCGGGTGGAGCGCATGAAGGCGGCCGGGTTTGACGACGCGCAGATTGCGCGCATTCACGGACCAATCGGGCTCGATCTGGGGGCGGCCGGTCCGGCCGAGATCGCCGTTGCGATACTGGCCCAGATGACCGCTGTCCTGCGCGGCAAAGCAGCGTGAAGTTCGGGCGCGTTCCACTGCCACAGGCCGTCGGTGCGGTTCTGGCTCATTCCGTGCAGACAGACACCCAGAAGCTGCGGAAGGGACTGGTTCTGACCGAGTCCCACATTGCAGATATGGAGGCGTCAGGCCTGAACGATGTGGTGGTGGCGCGACTGGACGCCGGCGATCTGGACGAGAACGCCGCGGCGGCGCAGCTTGCGGCCGCGCTGGTTCCGGATCCCGAGGCCGCAGGCCTTAAGGTTACCGAACCGTTCACCGGTCGCGTCAACCTGATTGCCGAAGGGCCGGGCGTGGTTCTGCTGGATGTGGCGGCGCTGGAGCGGTTCAACCTTGTCAATCCGATGATCACGATTGCGACTGTCCCGGCCTATCAACAGATGACGGCAGGCGGCATGGTCGCGACCATCAAGATCATTTCTTATGCGGTCGACGCGGAAGATGTGGCGCAGGCCAAGGCCGTTGCGCCGGATTCTTTGCGACTGGCCGCTCCCACTTTGAGCAGCGCGGGGCTGGTGATCACTGACATTCCGGGCGGCCCCAATAACGAAAAAGGCCAGCGCGCCATTGCAGATCGGGTTGAGGCGCTGGGGCTCGAGATGGCGGAGACACGGATTGTTCCCCATCAGGAAGACGCCTTAGCGCAGGCCGTGGCCGAATGCAGCGGCGATATCGTTCTGATCCTGACCGGGTCCGCAACATCCGATGTGGACGACGTTGCGCCCTCGGCAGTGCGGGCTGCGGGGGGACAGGTCGACCGGTTCGGAATGCCTGTGGACCCGGGCAACCTGCTCTTTCTCGGGCAACTCGATACGCGCCCGGTGATCGGACTGCCCGGCTGCGCCCGGTCGCCAGCATTGAACGGGGCTGATTGGGTGCTGAGCCGCGTGGTCTGTGGTGTGGAAGTCTCCGCGCAGGATATCGCTGCCATGGGCGTTGGCGGGTTGCTGAAGGAAATCCCGACCCGTCCGCAGCCCCGCGCCGGACGCTCCCGAACCCGCCGCTGACGCTGGCGCCTTCGGGCTCGCAACAAAACACTTTGGAAAATCATCCTCTTGCCCGATGCTGTGCGGCATTTAAGGCCGTTTTGACGGTTTGGGGGGATTTATGAAGCACTATGATTGGCTGGCGTATCACGCGCACACGAACCCGGAAGGCGCGTGCTGGACGGATCTGCACTCTTCGCGCGATTTCACATTTGCCGAAGCGGACGCGCGTAGCGCGCGCCTTGCGGCGGACCTTGCACGACACTGCAACGTGCGCAAAGGCGACAGGGTTGCGGTGCTGGCGATGAATTCGACGGACATGCTGGAAATCCATGCCGCATGCGGCAAGCTAGGCGCGATCTTTGTGCCGTTGAATTGGCGTCTGACCGCGCCGGAACTCGATTTTATGCTTTCCGACTGCGACCCTGCGGTTCTCATCTATGACACCGCAAATGCCGAGCAGGTCGGCAACCTGACGGTGTCAGTGCCAATTCAGATTGAAACAACCGGCGCCGGGACATCCAGTGCCTACGAGGACAGGATTGCCGGCAGTGATGGTGATTACCCCGTCGCTGAAATCGACCATGAGGATGTTTGGACCCTGTTCTATACCTCTGGCACGACCGGGCGCCCGAAAGGCGCGCCAAACACATTTGGTATGACCTTCATGAACGCGGTGAACCTGGCGCCTCCGTCTGAGATGACGCCGGCAAGCCGGGGACTGACCGTGCTGCCCTTGTTTCACACCGGTGGATTGAACTGTTACGCGCTGACCTTGCTGCACACTGGGGGGAGTTCGCTGATCATGCGGGCTTTCGAGCCGGGTCGTGCACTGGAACTGATCGATGATGCGAGTGTGGGTCTGACACATTTCTTTGGGGTGCCGGCCATCTATTTGTTTATGAGCCAACATCCGGATTTCGACACCACGGATTTTTCGCGCATCGTGCGATGCGGGATCGGTGGCGCCCCATCCCCTGTTCCGCTTGTAGAGACCTACCTGCAAAAGAACATCGCGCTGACCCAGGGGTTCGGGATGTCTGAGACCAGCCCGGTGGTGGCCATCCAGCGGCCTGAGCACGCCATCGCGAAACCCGGAAGCGCCGGACGCTGCGCGCTGCATGCTGAACTCAAGATTGTGAAGGAAGACCTGACGGACGCGGCGACCGACGAACTCGGGGAGCTTTGGGTGCGTGGCCCGAACATCATGCCGGGCTACTGGAACCGGCCAGAGGCCAACAAAACCGATTTTCTCGAGGGTTGGTTCCGGACAGGTGACGCCGCAAGACTCGACGAGGATGGCGATCTTTGGATCGTTGATCGCTGGAAAGACATGTACATCTCCGGGGGCGAAAACGTTTACCCGGCGGAGGTGGAGAGCGTGCTTTTTGCTCTGGAGGGGGTCGAAGATGTCGCGATCGTCGGCGTCGCCGACGAGCGGTGGGGCGAGGTTGGCGTTGCCTTTGTTGTGGCCGCCGGGACAGCGACGCTTGAGGAGTCAGACATCATAGGCTGGTGCCACGGCAAGCTGGCAAAGTTCAAAATGCCCACTCGGGTGATCTTTATTGATGAACTGCCGCGAAACGCGACCGGGAAAATTCTCAAACGCGTTTTGAGGGAGCAAGTCTGATCCCGCACTTCCCAAGGTTTTTGGCCCTATGCCGGGAATGCGGGTTTTCAAGCACTGAGCGCAAAAAGTTTAAGCTTCTCAATACCGACGGGCCATGATTAAATCCGCGCAACGAGAACAAGCAATTTGGGAGGATCTCATGGCACAGGTCAGTATGACCGTGAACGGCGCGGGTGCGTCCGGCGAGGTGGAAGGGCGCACACTGCTGTCGTCATTTCTGCGCGATCAGTTGAACCTGACAGGGACGCATGTGGGATGCGACACCAGTCAGTGCGGCGCCTGCGTGGTGCACGTCAACGGAGTTGCGGTTAAATCATGCACGATGCTCGCGATGGAAGCGGACGGAGCCACCGTCGACACCATCGAAGGGCAGGCGGGTGCAGATGGCTCGCTCAATGTGATTCAGCAGGCCTTTCAGGATCACCACGGCCTGCAATGCGGGTTCTGCACACCGGGCATGGTGATGTCTGCGGCGGCCCTGCTGAAGGAAAACCCCAAGCCCAGCGAGGCCGAAGTGCGCGCCTATCTGGAAGGCAACATCTGCCGCTGCACCGGGTACCACAACATCGTCAAAGCGATCATGGCGGCATCCGGGCAGGATGCGGCAATGGCTGCGGAATAGAAGCTGGCGGCTGGTGGGCTTGACCCCACACTACGCCCGTTGTCGGCCGGTTTGACTGGACGGCATTACCACTAGGGAGGAATAAGACATGCCGAAAGATGGAGGCATTGGCGCCAGCACCAAGAGGCGCGAGGACGTCCGGTTTTTGACCGGAGAAGGCAACTACACAGATGACATCAACGTCGCCGGTCAGGCGCACGTATTCTTTTTGCGCTCCGATGTCGCGCACGCGAGGATCAACGGGATCGATACGGCGGCGGCCGCTGCCATGCCGGGTGTTGTGAAAATCTTCACCGGCGCGGATTTCGAGGGCGTTGGGGGATTGCCCTGCGGCTGGCAGGTGACTGACCGGAACGGTGAACCGATGCAGGAGCCGCCGCACCCCATTCTAGCACAGGGCAAGGTGCGCCACGTGGGCGATCCGATTGCTGCGGTTGTGGCCGACACGCTGGAACAGGCACGTGACGCCGCAGAGGCGATCAATGTCGACATGGAAGAGCTGCCTGCGGTTGTTGATATGGCAGCCGCCATCGGCGAGGGCAGCACAAAGGTGCACGACGATCTGACGTCGAACCTTTGTTATGACTGGATGCTTGGCGAAGCAGATGACGCCGCGGTTCAAAAGGCCTTTGACGATGCGGCACATGTGACCACGCTTGAGCTGGTCAATCAGCGCATGGTGGCCAACCCGATGGAACCCCGTGTTGCGGTCGGTGACTACAGCCGGGGTGCGGATGAGCATACGCTCTATACCACCTCGCAGAACCCGCACGTGATCCGGCTTCTGATGTGTGCCTTCGTGCTGGGACTGCCCGAGCACAAGGTTCGCGTGATCGCTCCGGACGTTGGCGGAGGCTTCGGCACAAAGATCTTCCACTATGCGGAAGAAGCGTTTTGCACCTTCGCCGCCAAAGCTTGCAACCGTCCCGTAAAGTGGACGTCCAGCCGGACCGAGGCATTCCTGTCGGATGCACAGGGTCGCGACCACGTGACCAAGATCGAACTGGCGTTAGATGCCGACAACAATTTCACGGCTCTGCGCACGAACACGCTCGCCAACATGGGCGCGTATCTGTCGACCTTCTCGTCGTCGGTGCCAACATGGCTGCATGGCACACTGATGGCCGGCAACTACAAGACCCCGGTCATTCAGGTAAACGTCAAAGCCGTGTTCACGAACACGGTGCCGGTTGACGCCTATCGTGGGGCAGGGCGCCCCGAGGCGACGTTCCAGCTGGAGCGTGTGATCGATATGGCTGCACGTGAACTGGGTGTGGATCCGATTGCCTTGCGCCGTCAGAATTTTATCACCGAGTTTCCCTATGACACGCCCGTTGCGCTCACCTATGACACCGGCGACTACAACGGAACCATGGACAAGCTTGAAGCCGCCGCCGACATCCCTGGTTTTGCGGCGCGGCGCGCGGAGAGCGAAGCCAACGGCAAGCTGCGCGGTCTGGGTGTGAATGCCTATATCGAGGCCTGCGGCATCGCTCCATCGAACATCGTGGGCATGCTGGGCGCGCGCGCCGGGCTTTATGATGCGGCGACCGTCCGCGTCAACGCGACCGGATCGATCAGTGTGATGGTCGGGGCGCATAGCCATGGTCAGGGTCACGAAACAGCGTTCCCGCAGGTTGTGGCGGAAATGATCGGGATCGACGAAAGCATGGTCGAGATCGTTCATGGCGACACGTCGAAAATCCCCTTCGGGATGGGCACCTACGGCTCCCGCTCGCTGGCGGTTTGCGGATCGGCCATGGTACGGGCCACCGAAAAGGTCATCAACAAAGCCAAGAAGATCGCGGCCCATTTGATGGAAGCTTCGGAAGCGGACATCGAACTGAAGGACGGCCAGTTCAGCGTGGCTGGGACCGACAAGTCCGTGGCTTGGGGTGACGTGACGCTGACCGCGTACGTGCCGCACAACTTCCCGCTCGAAGAGATCGAGCCGGGTCTGGAAGAGACGGCGTTTTATGATCCGGCCAACTTCACCTATCCGGCGGGGGCCTATGCTTGCGAGGTCGAGGTCGATCCGGAAACCGGACAGGTCACGATCGAACGCTTCAGTGCAGCGGACGACTTTGGCAACATCATCAATCCGATGATTGTCGATGGTCAGGTGCATGGCGGTATCGGCCAGGGGATCGGTCAGGCGTTGCTGGAAAACTGCGTCTACGACTCCAACGGGCAACTGCTGAGCGCATCCTTTATGGACTACGCTATGCCGAGAGCCGATGACGTGCCGTTCTACGCGGTGGATCACTCCAGCCAAACGCCCTGCACCCACAACCCGCTTGGGGTGAAAGGATGCGGTGAGGCCGGGGCCATTGCGTCTCCACCGACGGTTGTGAATGCGGTGATTGACGCCCTGCAATCGGGTGGCAGCAAGGTCACGCATATCGATATGCCGGTCAGCCCGTCCCGTGTTTGGGCGGCGATGAACAGCTGATCTGAGAGTGCGGGTCCGGGGGCAGCCCCGGACCACGACCCCACGTACGGAGCCCAAGAGCCGATAGCATTGGCCCTGACGCTCCAGAAGGAGAAAACGATGTATAGTTTTGAACTGGAAAAACCGAGCAGCGTCGCCGATGCGGTTGCTGCACTTGGCGCAGACGAAGCGCAGCCGCTGGGTGGCGGGCAGACCCTGATCCCGACGATGAAGCAGCGGCTGGCCAGCCCGTCCAAGCTGGTCAGTGTGACGGGCATCGCCGAAATGCAGGGCGTCTGTAAGACCGAGGATGGCGCGCTTTCAATTGGTGGTGCAACGACCCATGCCACGGTTGCCGCAGAAGCGGCGGCGCATTACCCGGGCCTGGCGCATCTCGCCGCGCATATTGGCGATCCCGCGGTCCGTAACCGCGGCACCATCGGCGGATCGCTGGCCAACAACGACCCGGCCGCCTGCTATCCTGCGGGCGCGCTTGCGTCTGGCGCGACCATCAAGACCAACGCGCGCGAGATCGCGGCGGACGACTATTTTCAGGGCATGTTCTCGACGGCTCTGGAAGAGGGCGAAATCATCACCGAGGTCCGCTTTCCGATCCCGGAAGCTTCGAACTATCAGAAGTTCCTGCAACCGGCCTCACGCTTTGCGCTGGTTGGCGTGTTCGTGGCGAAATACGCGGACGGCGTCCGTGTTGCGGTCACGGGAGCTGCAGAAGAAGGCGTTTTCCGCTGGACCGAAGCAGAACAGGCGCTGAGCAAAGAGTTCCGCCCTGACGCATTGATGGATCTGCGCATCGCGCCGATCAACATGATTGGTGATCTGCACGGCAGCAAAGAGTACCGAGCTCACCTGGTGGGTGTGATGACCAAACGGGCTGTGGCGGCAGCAGCCTAAGCCACGTCGTAGTCTGATCATTTGCTGGGCCCCCGCATGCGGGGGCCCATTTTTTGTGAAAGATTTTCGTCGCGGGATGGCGGCTGTGATGAGGTGTGCCGGACAGGCTCAGGTAACTGGTCAGGGCGCCTTTGAAGCGCAGTTTTCCGCTGAGGTCAGAGCGCTGACCAAAGGCCCAATGCGCCGACGGCGATCAGGCTGATGGCCCAAACGGATTCCAGATCAAACCAGCTGCGGGTCAGGAACTGCAACCCAAACCAGCGGTAGACGCCGTAGGCCAGTGCACCACCGGACAAGACCATGGCGGCGGTGTGTGTTGCGGCCACTGTAAGGGTCAGGCCTGCGTTGCGCGACATCAGGTCGGAGGCGGCGCGATGTCCGGCATCAAGCTCGTCCAGCGCGCAGAGGCCAAGATAAATCGGCACCAGCATGAGCGCTGCGCCGTGGGCGATGGCCACAAGAAAGGACCACAACGTGAGTTGTGTTGGGCGAACCCGGGCCAGGAACCTTGGGTGGCGTTTCGTGATGAGCAGGTAGAGACCCAGACCGATCACCAACACACCGGCGCCGATGCGGAGCTGTCGTTCGTAATCCACCAGCGTTGTCATGGCCGCAAACGGAAGCAGGATGACCAGCATGGCGAGGAAATGCCCGAGCCCCAGCGCTCCAAGCGCGGAAAACAGCGCTGCGGGGCGCCGCTCCATCAGGGATGACGACACCGCCAGCGGCCACCCCATCCCGGGGTTCAGACCGTGGTAGAGGCCGCTGGCCAGAACGGCGAGCCAGAGGCCCGCCGTTGTCATCAGTGCAGGTTCCACGCGTCAGACGTTTGGATAGCAGAAGCTGTCCGTGGAACAGTCGCCGCCCTCCAGCCGGATCTGATGGGAGCGGTATCCTTCCGGGAAGTCGACCCAGAAGTCTTCGGCCAGTGTCAGGCCCCCGTTTTCCCCCACATGAGCCATGACCATCGCGGCCCCGCGCTCTCCCGGGTAGAACTGATCGTCCCATGTCGAATAGAGCGAGTTGGTCCAGTAGACCCGTTTGCCATCGCGGCTGATCTCGACCATTTGCGGTCCGTACCCGAAATCCTTGCCGTTGGGATGTTTGGTCTTGGCTACAATGCCGCCGATCTCGACCTTGCCGGCCAGCGTCGGGTTCATCGGGTCGGACACATCATACTGATGCATTTCGCCCAGACCCCAGCAGGCGACGTAGAGATACTTGTCGTCCAGGCTCAGGTCGATGTCGGTCACAAGAGGCGGAACCGCCGAGAAGCCTTTCAGGAGTTCAGGCAGATCGTCAGGGTCAGCGGGGACCGGGTCGATGGTGATGGTCTTTTTCGCTTCGAATGTCCCATCTTCGTTGCGCCACCACGTGAAGATCGAGCCCTGCAGGTTCGTGGTGTCCACGACCACGCCGCAGAACCCGTACTCCTTGACCGGATCGTGCGCCGGGCGGATCTCTAGTGCCATCTGATGGTTCTCACCCAGGTCGATGGATTGCACGTTTTTGCGTGCGCGCAGGTCCCAGAAATGAATGGTGTGACCATATTTGTTGCTCAGCAGGTCCTCGGGAACGATACCGTTCTCGAATTGCGGTGGCAGACCCCATTCGGAACTCACCATGTAGTCGCGCGGCAGATTCCACCAGAAATCGTAGTGCTTGTCCTGAATGCCCCGGTCCATTTCGTACCGGCCGAGAATTTCAAACGTCTCGCAGTCCATGATGAAGATGCCCGGAGGTCCGTCGGTCCCGTCTTCACCGCCGCCACCCAGCGTGCTGACATAGATGCCTTCGGGGCCGCAATGGATGGTGTGCGGGCGCGAATACCCGGTCTTGGCAAACAGCTCTTCGGGTTCGATGATCTTGTGAATCTTTGCCTTCAGCGGCTCTTTGACATCGATGATGTAAATGCGTGAGGACCGGATGCCGGGAATGATCAGATAGCGACGTTCCAGAAAAGCATGCCCCGTCAGGGGGGACAGCGCTGAAGAACAGGCATTCCAGCCGAAGTGGTGAAATTCATCGCCTTTGTTGGGCATCATTACCGTATGGACGATCTTGCCATAGTCATCGGATTTCGGATCGACATTGACGACGGCGAGCCCATCGGGCTGCGAGAAATCTGGACTGAGCATTAACGTAAATGCCAGTGTTTCGGCAGGGGCCTCCATTGCCATCTTTGCCGATGGATAGAACGTAGGATCCGGTCTCAAATTCATAGTTTTCCTCCCAGTATTGGTCCGGCCAAGGCATGCAGGCAATCAATCAGTGCCAATGCTGGGGCCACAGCCGATCAGGGTATCGTCGACCCGACGCTGCCCTTGGGTCAACGATTCCTTTCGCAGACCCACTCGGGGATCATTCCAGCAGCGTCCATTCCCCGCCCGGATCATAGGACCTCAGGGCAGCGCCGATCTCCAGACTGTCGGGCCCGAGGTCTGCCTCGTAGATCAGACCATTCTCACCAACGATGAAACTGTGGATGCCGGTGTCGCCATAGTCGGAGGGTACGGCCAGCATGGCATGTCCGGCCACCATATTGCCGTTCACAAGATAACTCATTTCCCCGCCGGGGGCCTGTGGGCCCTGCAACTGCAGGATACGGTAGTAGTATCCGCCAAACGGCTCAGCCTCGCGGTCTGTTTCGCCATCAGAGAATCCGTCGAGCGACGCCAGCGCAATTCTTTCGCCCAGTGGACTGTCGTCACTGCCCCAGTAGAGGCCATCTTTCTGGCCCTCAGTGGAGAGAAGCGAAGCCGCAAACTCCATGATCCCGTCACCGTCATGATCTACCAGACGGTAGGTTGCCTGGATATCGACATATGCTGCGAGCATGTCGATCACGTCGAGCTCGTTCAGGCCGATTCGGCGATAGAGCACTTCATCGCGGCCTTCTTCGGTGTCAAAGGACCATTCGCCGCCGTCACGCACCAACGGGATGGGAAAGGGCCAGTCGTCGGTTCCCAGTGACAGGACGATCTTGCCATCTCCGTCCGGCACGAACCGATACCCCCCAAGGTAGAGGTCAAGTACTTCGGCGCGATTCTCGGCGTCCCGTTCAGGGTTTCCTGTGGACAGCAGGTCTTCGGCATCAGCGCCAAAGATCTCCAGAAGGGCCTTGCCGTCGCCGTCGGAAAGTGCGGCGGCAAACGCTTCGAGGGCTGCTTGCGGTGTCGCGAAACTGGCAGGTGCGTCCGCCGCTTGTGCTCCGACGGGGATCAGCAGCGCGAGGCTCAGCAGCCCCGGATAAAATTTGCGCAACATCAGACTACCTCCTTCTTCCGGCCGAGGCGCGACCGCGCGCACCTCCGGCCTTGGCTTTGCTGCCGCCACCGCGTTTCTTGACGGCTTGTCCTTGGCCGGATGGGCGTTTTGCGGCGGCCTTCTTGGCGGCTGGCTTGGCCTTGACCGGCGCTTTGGGCTTTGCTGCGGGTTTGGCTTTCTGGACGCGCGATGACGCATCGGGCGCGCGAGCTTTGGTCCGGTCCACTGCAGCCTTGCGCGCTTCTGGCGACGAGCGCGACTTTTGGGCGTTGGCTTTGGCCTTGGTGCGATCGATCTCGGAGCGCGACACATCAGGGCGCGAAATGTCAGATGCACCGGTTGACTTGGACAGCCGGTCCCTCATTTCATCGCCGCGGTCGGGTTTGTTCACCGGCAGCGTGCCCGCGCGTTCGGGATCACGATGATCGGCGATCTTGTCGCGCGCGTCATCCCGCCGTTTCTCGTCGGGCTTCCAGCCTATATCAGGCCGATCGCCAATGTTAACGTCGCCATCGATGTCGATGTCGACATTGGGATTGTTGATGATCGGGCCTCCGCCCCAGCCACCGCAGGACCGGCACCCCCAATAGCCGTACCAGTCATCATCATCGTCGAAGATCTCGTTGATTAGGGCGACTGTGCCAAAGGTGACCAGTCCTGCCGTCACCAGATCACCGGTGTTGTCCTGAACATAAACAGTGTTGGGGTCGTATTGCGGTACATAAACGGTCTGGGGGTCTGCCGGCTGGATGGTTATGTTCTGATCCCCGGCCTCTTGTGTGACCTCAACCGTCTGTTCTTCGCCGCTTTCCAACGTTCCATTTTCGGCGGCAATGGCCCGCATGTCCTGCACGGCATTCATCACGTCATCGCTTTGCGCCAGCATTGCGGTGCCCATGGCTTCGGTCCATTCCACATGCACGGCCATGTCGGTCAGCACGTCCGGAAAGGCGGTTGCCAGAACCGTGACGCTGTCGTCCCAACCTTGTGCCTCTATTTCAGGCTTGAGCTCTTCAGGATCCGTTTCGGTGTTGTCGCTGAGGTAGCGGTCAGCCTTCACCACCTCGAGCGGGAAGGTCGCGGCAACAAGCACCTGGATCAAAAGCGTATCCGGATAAAGTGCAACTGGTCCGACCAGCGTGCGAAGCTCTTCTTCGGTCAGTAATTCGGTATCTGAAGCCGTGGTTGCGCTGGCTGGCTCTGCCGAAGCCGTATCATCGGACTGTGCCATCGAAACGGTCGGGCAGAGCAGGGTGAGAAGCGCGAAGGCGGAAAGCGTAGAGCGCAGCATGTTGGTGTCCCCCAAGTCAGTGGTGATGCTGGTCCTGTGGCCACAGGGTGCATCATCTCCGGCATCTTGGAACACTCTGCTGCTCAAAGCGAAGAAAAATCTGAATTCAAACAAAAAAAGCGTCCCATCCGAGGGATGGAACGCGATGTGAAAACGCGAATGGCCGTCTTACTTGTTCGGCAGCGGACCAATCAGCATGATCATCTGGCGACCTTCCATCTTTGGAAAGTTCTCGATCCGGCCGAGTTCCTTTGTGTCCTCGGCGACCCGCTCCAGCAGTTCCCGCCCGAGGTTCTGGTGCGCCATCTCGCGCCCGCGGAACCGGAGTGTGACCTTCACCTTGTCGCCGTTCTCAAGGAATTTGAACACGTTGCGCATCTTGACGTCGTAGTCATGGGTGTCGGTGTTCGGACGGAACTTGACCTCTTTGACTTCGATGATCTTCTGCTTCTTTCTCGCCTCAGCTTCGCGCTTCTGGGTTTCGTACTTGAATTTGCCGAAATCCATGATCTTGCATACGGGGGGCGAGGCGTTGGGCGAAATCTCGACCAGATCCAACCCGGCATCTTCGGCCATCTGCATGGCTTTTGCGGGGTGGACAACACCGACATTCTCTCCTTCTGCTCCGATCAATCTGATTTCCGGAGCGCGGATCTTGTCGTTGACGCGCGGGCCGGTGTCGCGTTGCGGCGGCGCGTTGTGGGGTCTGCGGGCTATTGGTTCAATCCTTGGTTGTTGTCGAAATACGAAGCCGCAAAGTAAACCTGCCCCCCGGTTCTTTCAAGCTGCAATCGCATTATTTTTCAGGCAGAAAGCACCACGCAAGGACCGTCGAGAACTGAAACTGCCGAAGCTCGATCTGATCCCCGCCGACGGGCCACAAAGTGGAGCGCAACGTTGCAGTGGGCCGGGCATTCGGAGGCGCGCGACGAGACGCGATGCGTCTCGAAAGGACTCCGTAATATCGCTCTAACCCGCAGCGATTTGATCCGCATTCAGGTGTTGTGAGATCCAGAGCACGGCAAGTGCCAGTGCGGCACCCAGTCCGCCGAAAACGCCCAGCCACAAAAGGCCGGGGCCAGCCAACACGCCCGCACCTGCCGCTGACCCAAGCGCGGCGCCAACATAAATGGCTGCAGCGTTCAATGCGAGCAGAACAGGGGCGCTGGCCGGCTCAAGGCTAATGAGCCGCACTTGCTGCGCTGCCATAAAGGCCCAGCCAAAGGCCGCCCAGACCAGCGAAAGGGTCATCACCGCCGTTGTGGACATCGGCAGCAGCGAGAAGACCGGCATGATCAGTATCTGTGCCACTGCCAACAGCGTCAGTGTCCGGTAGCTGCCAATCCTGTCCGCCAGCCGCCCCCCCAGCAGGTTCCCAACCACAGCGCCGACGCCAAACACAAGAAGTGTCAGAGTGATACCGTTGCGGCCATACTGCATGGTCTCGGACAGGAGCGGTGCGATGAAGGTGTAAACGACGTAGATCGAGCCCAAAAAGAATGTGGTAAACGAAATCGCCACCATCAGCCGCGGCGTTGCCAGAACATGACCCAGATCGCTGAGCGAAACGGGCTTGAAGGACAACCCGGAGGGCACCCGTGTCCAAAGCAACCAGATCACGGGCAGGGCCAGCAAGAACACGCAGAGGAAGGCTGTGCGCCACCCAAAGGTGTAAGCCACAAACCCGCCGGCGGGGACGCCAAGCACCTGTGCAAGGGTCAATCCAAAAAACACCGAAGCGAGCGCGCGCGCTTGCCGCTCGGGCGCAGATAGTGCTGCTGCGACGGCGGCCGCGACGGGAGTAATCAGACCGGCGCCTGCTGCGGCAAGGACGCGGGAGCCAAACAGGATGCTCGGGGTCGGGGCAAGGGCCGCAACCAGACAGGACAAGGCAAAGAGACTAAGACCTGCAGTCAGGATCTTGCGCCGACCGACCCGGCCTGTGATTGAAACGAGCAGAGGCGATAGCAGCGCATAACCCAAGGCATAGACGGTCATCAACGCGCCGGCCTGACTTGACGTGATGCCCACATCCTCGGCCAGTGGGTTCAGCAGCCCAACCACCATAAAGGCGCCCATTCCGGTCACGAAATTGGCGGCCGACAGGATCGAAATCACTGCCGTCTGGCTCGGTTCTTGGGTCATGTGGTGTTCCGTCGGCGGATCGGGGGTTTGTCTCCCCGGCCCAAGCCTACTGGACCGGCAATCGGGATGCCAGTCCGGGCGGAAGTCAGACGGTGATCAGTCCAGAAAGGCCTTTTCGACCACATATTCCTGCGGTTTTGAGTTTGCCCCCTCGCGCAGGCCAAACTCTTCGAGCATGTCCTTGATTTCCAGGTTGAAGGCCAGGTTGCCACAGACCATGGCCCGGTCGGTTTCAGGGCTCAGCGGCTCAACACCCAGATCGGCAAAGACGTCGCCGGCGCGGATCAGGTCGGTGATCCGCCCCATCTTTGGGCTCTCTTCACGTGTGGTTGTGGGGTAGTAACGCAACTTGTCAGCAAACCCCTCACCGATGAGTTCCTCGAGAAGTTCATCTTTGCGGATGCTCTCGATCAGTTCGGCGCCGTACTGTAGCTCGCCGGTCTCGCGGCACGTGTGCGTCACGATGACTTCGTCGTAGTCGGTATAGGTCTGCGGATCACGCAACAAAGAGGCAAAAGGCGCAAAGCCGGTGCCCGTGGCAAAGAGCCAAAGGCGTTTGCCTGGCAAGAGCGCGTCATGCACCAATGTGCCAACCGGTTTCGGGCGCAGGATGATCTGGTCCCCCGGCTGGATATGCTGAAGCTTTGACGTCAGCGGCCCGTCCTGCACCTTGATGGAGTAGAATTCCAGCTCGTCGTCCCAACTGGGAGAAGCGATGGAGTAGGCCCTCAGCAGCGGCTTCTGTTTGCCGGTTTTTGGATCGGGGTCTCCCATCAGGCCGATCATCACAAACTCCCCAGAGCGGAAACGTAAAGCCGCGGGGCGGGTGCATCGGAATGAGAACAGACGATCTGTCCAGTGCTTGACCTCGGTCACGGTCTGGGCATCGGGCAACGTTGGCGCCTTGACGGCGGTGGCTTCGGTCACGGGGGTCATCTCTGTCATGGTCATCTCGCCGGTTCTGGTAAACCGACACCCTTGAGTAATCTTTGATTCAGGTCAGGAAAAGGGGGCTTAGCCGCGCAGGCGGGATTGATAATTGTGATCCTGCCAGTTGGCCCGTGCCAGCCAGTCTGTTTCGGGTTGCCGCCGGGCGAGATCGTCCGAGATTTCGACGTCATCGAATCCCGAGCGACGGGCCATCGCATACTGGTCCGACAAGACATGACCGCGTGCCCGCAGATGCCCGGTGTAGCCGCCCAGCCGCAACTGGCGGGCCAAGGTAAAGCCGCGCCCGTCAGCGAAACTGGGAAAATCGATGCGAACCAGATCAACTTGATCGATTTGGTTCAGCACGTCTGCCGGATCAGAATCAGAGGCCACATCCAGCATGCGCGGCGGTTGCAGTGACGGCGACGGGCCGAAGCCAGTGTCGGTGACGATGACAGTCATGAAGAAACTCCTGTGCGGACCATGCGGCCATCCACGAAATGGATGCCACACTCGTCTTTGGATTGATCGCGCCAGCGGCCGGCGCGTGCGTCTTCGCCGGGCTTGACCGGAGAGGTGCAGGGCGCGCAGCCAATGGACGGATACCCCTGTGCCACCAGCGGATGCCGGGGCAGTCGGTTTTCGTCCATATACGTGCGCACATCTTCGGGTGCCCAATGGGCCAGCGGGTTGACCTTCAGCAAATCCGTGCGCGGGTCGAACTCAAAAAAGGACAATTGCGCGCGTGTGCCCGACTGGAACCGTTTGCGTCCGGTGATCCATCCGTCATGGTTCCGCAGGGCGGTCTCCAGCGGGCGGGTCTTACGCAGAGCACAGCAGGCATCGGGCGCACGTTTGTGCAGTTGGCCATCAGGGTCCTCGTCTAGGGGGCGCTCCGCGCGAATGATCCGGACGTTGCGCAGACCCAGCCGTTCGGTGACCTCCTGCTGATAGACCAGTGTTTCGGCAAAGAGCATCTCCGTGTCGATGAAGATCACGGGGCAGGATTTGTCGATCAGCGCCGCCATATGCAGCAAGACCACCGATTCCGCACCGAAGGATGACACCAGTGCTAACTTCTCGGACCCGGTGAGGGCCGCGCGCAGCACATCCGTTGCAGAATGATGTCGATACGTGTCGTTGAGCGCGGCAACGCGCTTTTTGCGCGCTGCCGCGTTATCCGCCGTGGAGGGGAACACGTCCAGCATGGCGGTCACTCGGCGGCCACAGCTGTTTGCGGATAAAGAGCGGCTTTGAACGGCGCCAGCCCCAGACGCCGGTACGTCTCCAAAAACGTCTCTTCGGTGTCTTGGCGCAAGTCGAGATAAGCATAGACCAGCCGCTCGATGGCAGGAACGATCTCGTGGGCGGAGAATCCCGGGCCTGCGCGCTCACCGACCGCGGCGGTTTCGGTGTGATCGCCGCCCAACGTGATCTGGTAATTCTCCACGCCGGCACGATCGAGGCCAAGTATGCCGATATGCCCGACATGGTGGTGCCCGCAGGCATTGATGCACCCGGATATCTTAATCTTCAGATGACCGATGTCGTGCTCGATCTTCAACTCGTCAAAGCGTGTCGCAATCTCCTGCGCAATCGGGATCGAGCGGGCCGTGGCCAGAGCACAATAGTCCATGCCGGGGCATGCAATGATATCCGAGATCAGGCCGATGTTGGCGGTTGCCAGTCCAGCTTTGCGAAGCGCGGCATAGAGTGCGGGCAGATCGGATTTGTGCACATGGGGCAGGATCACGTTCTGCTCGTGGCTGATGCGCAGCTCGTCGTGGCCGTATTGCTCGGCAAGGTCCGCCATCATCCGCATCTGCTCTGCCGTGGCATCGCCAGGGGTCTCACCGGGTGCCTTTATACTGATCGACACGATGGCGTAGCCCTCGGCACGATGGGGGGACAGGTTGGTATCGACCCAGCTGCGGAACACCGGATTATCGCGACGTGCCGCTTCAAAGGCCTCTACGGAGGCTGCGCGGAAAACAGGAGGCGCGAACTGAGCTTCGATTTCAGTGAGCAAGTCCTGATCGATCCCCGTGAAGCTTGGGCGAAGCGCTTCAAAGCGCTCTTCAACCAACCGGGAAATCTCTTCAATTCCATGCTCATGCACGGTGATCTTGATGCGCGCTTTGTACTTGTTGTCGCGGCGCCCAAGTGTGTTGTAGACGCTCAGGATCGCTTCGAGATAAGGCAACAGATCGGCCCGTGGAAGAAACGGGCGAATGATCTTGCCAATCATTGGTGTGCGCCCGAGACCGCCGCCGACCAGAACCTCGAACCCGGCTTCGCCGTCCCGTTCGATCATGCGCAGACCAATGTCGTGGGCCCGCGTGACGGCGCGGTCATTGGGGCTGCCCGTGATCGCGATTTTGAATTTGCGTCCCAGAAATTGGAACTCGGGGTGATCGGTGGACCATTGGCGGATCAGTTCAGCGACAGGTCGCGGGTCGGCGATTTCATCCTCTGCCGCACCGGCGAAGTGATCGGCCGTCACGTTCCGGATTGTGTTGCCGCTCGTCTGGATGGCGTGCAGGCCGACCTCTGCCAACGCATCGAGCATATCCGGAACATCGCGCAGTTTTGGCCAGTTGTACTGGATGTTCTGGCGCGTGGTGAAATGGCCATAGCCCTTGTCCCAACGCTCAGCCAGATCGGCCAGCCGTCTCATCTGGGCACTGTTCAGCGTGCCATACGGAATCGCCACCCGTAGCATATAGGCATGAAGCTGCAGGTAGAGCCCGTTCATCAGGCGCAAGGGTTTGAACTCGTCTTCGGTCAGGGCCCCGCTGATGCGCCGCTCGACTTGCGCACGGAACTGAGCGTTGCGCTCCGCAAGAAAAGCGCGGTCAAATTCTGAGTACTTATACATCGGAAAGGGCCTCTTGCTTGCCGTGGCGGTAGTTGGATGGGCCAGTGCGGCGGAACGCCTCGCGGAAATGAGTGGGTTCGGGTCCAGCGTGGCTGGGCTGCACATCAGCCAGATAAGCGCCGACAAGCCGGTGAGATTGTTGCTCTGCATGCAGCAGGCGGAGTTGGGCATCGGCTTCGTCGGTCAGAACCTCGGCCTCGGACAACGTGCGCGACCATCCATCATCCTCGGTCTGATAGATCACATCGCCGTCCAGCAGATCCGAGGCGGTCACAACTTTGGGGGTAAAGGGGCGGGGCATCAGGCAAGCTCCTGTTCCAAGTGGGGCAGTGCGGCCACCGCAGCGCGCGGCGCGAGGCCATAGAAAGTCAGGGCAGGGCCGGTGAGGCCGGCCTCCGCGAGGTCCGAGGCCAGGCGTGACAAAAAGGTTTCGACGATCCGCTGATCGGGGCGCGAGGCGTTCTCGACAATGGTCATTGGCGTTGCCGCGTCCGCACCGTGCATCAACAGGCGACCCTGAATGAAACGCGCGGACTTCTTGCCCATATAGATCGCGGCGACTTCGCCATGGCGCGCCAGCGAGGCCCAATCGTGATCGGCAAAGCCGCGCATGTCATGGCCTGTCAGGAACCGAATGCTGGAGTTGCGGTTCCGCTTGGTCAGGCTCTGACCGATCGTCGCCACTGCGGCAGATGCGGCTGTGATCCCCGGCACGATCTCCCAGCCCAATCCTGCTTCGCTGACAGCTTCGATCTCTTCGTCCAGCCGCCCGAACACGGTGCTGTCGCCGGACTTCAGGCGGGCAACCTGCGCTCCGTTTTGGGCGTGGTTCACCATCAAGCTGTTGATTTCTTCCTGTGGTGTTGAAGGGCCAAATCCCTCTTTACCTGCATCAATCAACACGGCTTCGCGGCGCGCAAGCTCAAGGATTTCCGGGGCCACCAAACGGTCGTGAATGATCACATCGGCTGTATCCAGCATGCGGCGAGCCTTCAGCGTAAGCAGCTCTGGATCGCCAGGGCCTGCACCGACAAACACAACCCGTCCGGGGCGGGTTGCACGCTTGAGATGGCGCGTCAGCAGTGCATGAAGGGCTTTGTTGACGGCGGCCTTGCCGTCAGCGATGGCTTGGGGCCCGACATTGAAGTAGTAGTCCGACCAGAAATCGCGCCGCGCCCGGCCCATCGGCAGGGCCTCTGCAGCTGTGCGAAACGCTTTTCCGATGCGAGCCAATGTGCCCAGACGTACCGGCAGGGTTGCCTCCAGATCGGCCTTGATGGCGCGGGCCAGCACAGGCGCGGCACCCTCGGTGCCGATGGCGACGGTCACCGGATCGCGGTCCACGATGGCGGGTGTGATGAAGGCGCTGTCTTCGAGATTGTCCACAATGTTGACAAGCACACCTTCGCTTTTTGCAAGGGCGGCTGTCCGTGCATCCTCGGACGAGTCTTCGTCCGCGGCATAAAACAGAGCCGCACCCTTCGCATCGCCGGTTTGCATTGGGCGGTTCTGCAGTGTCAGCAGGCCTTGCGTCGCCCAGGATTGGATCTCCTGCGCAGAGTTGACGGCATAAACGGTGATCCGGGCCTGCGTTTTCAGTAGCAGGCGCAGTTTGGCGAGTGCTGCCTCGCCACCGCCGGACACGATGACGTCCCGTTCGGCCAAATCGAGAAAGATAGGGAAGTGTTGCATGGGAGGATCCCGGCTCTGCTGTCGCTTTCTGGGTGCAATATAGGAAAAAGTTCTTGAAGATTGCCATATGGCGCGGCAATTAAGGACAAATATTCCAAACAGACAGCCGATCGGTGCATCCGATCCTTGAAACCGGAGATCTTGCGAATGAACGTCCGTATCGACGATACCGACCGAAAAATACTGACCGAACTGCAGCGCGACGCCAGCCAGTCGCTGGAAGATATCGCGCGCGCGGTGGGGTCCTCCAAGACCCCGGTTTGGAACCGCATCCGCAAGTTGCGCGACGGGGGCGTGATCGGTCAGCAGACGGTGGTACTGGACGCTGATGCGCTGGGATTCGAGGCCTGTTTCTTCGTTTTGATCCGGACGTCAGAGCATGAAGCGGAGTGGCAAGCGCAGTTTCTCAAGGCTTTGCGGGACCGTCCCGAAGTGCAAGAGGCGCATCGGCTCGCTGGGGATATCGACTACATCCTGAAGGTCAGGGTGAAGAACGCGCGGGCCTATGACGCGTTTTACCAGGCGCTGATATCCGAGGTGAAGGTCTACAACGTGACGGCGTTGCTTTCGATGGAAGAGATCAAGTCCACGACGATGTTGCCGCTCTGAGAACCGCATTCGGGGTGCGCGAGCAGCCGTCAGTCTGGCGGATTGCAGGTCACCATCAACCGGCGCAACCCGTGGAAGTGGTAGGTGTTCGCATACTCTGCCGTTGTGGCGAGCTGCATCCCGGGGCAGCGCGCGAACAGGATGGGCAAAGCGATTTTCATTTCCAGCCGGGCGAGGGGCGCGCCCACGCAGAAATGCAAGCCGCCACCAAAACTGGTCGATGTTGTCAGCGCGCGGGCAGGGTCAAACCGGTCAGCATCGGGCCAGACCTCGGGATCGCGATTTGCGGCACCCAGCATCAGCGCAACTTCGTCCCCTCGCCGAAACGTGTGTCCCCACAGGTCCACGGTTTCGTAGGCGTAGCGGGTGAACATATGGAGCGGCGGATCAAACCGCAGCACCTCCTCGACGGTGCCTTCGATGGCTTCGGGATTGAGGAAGGCGACGTCGGTCTGCGTCGTCAACAGGGTGCGAACACCGTTGGCCAGCGCGTGCACAGTTGCTTCGTGCCCGGCATTCAGGAGCAGGATGCAGGTTCCGATGAGTTCGTCAGTGCTGAGCCGGTCGCCGCCTTCTTCCGCTGCGATCAGTTCGGTCAGCAAGTCGTCGGACGGATCACCGCGGCGTTTGTCGATGTAGCGCTTAAGAAATTCGGTAAACTCCGTGCTCGCGACTTCGGCGGCATCTTCGGTCTCCCGTGTCCGGCTCGCCTGATACATGGCCACCATCGCATGGGACCAGCGAAGAAAATCGGGCGCCATGCTTTCCGGCACACCCAGCAATCGGCAGATGACCCGTACCGGTATCTCGGTGCAATACGCGGGCAACAGATCAAACGCGCCCGACGGAAATCCATCGACCAGTTCGTGGCTCAATGCCTCAATTTGAGGGGCGAGGGCGGCGATCCGGCGCGAGGTAAAGGCCCGCATCACCAAGCGGCGCAATCGCGTGTGGCGTGGGGGTTCTGCGTCCAGCATTGAATGCGCTTCGACGGCCAACCACGATGCCAGATGCGCAGGCTGTGGCGCCACCATTTCAGCGGGTCGTTCCCGTCCGAACCGCCGGTCCCGCAGCAGGGCATGCACGGCAGAATGACCGAATGCTGCAGCCATTCCATATTCGTCCCAATATACCAGCGGCCCCATTGCCCACGCCCGTGCGTAGAGCGGGTAGGGGTCCTGAACGAAACCGGGTTCGGTGGGGGATTGATGCAGCGTTTCCATTATCGGCACCCTCGCGGGTTGGGGCGGCGGATGCAACGCAAGCCGCCCTTTGCGCTGACAGAGCCCCCAATTCACCCACCTGATCAGGCGAATCAAAGCGATTCGCGGCAAAAATTCTCTAATTTATTGATAACAGGCCACTTAAGCCTGCCTCTTTGCCTCAGCTTTCGTAAGCTGATGCAGGCCAAATCGATTCGCGGTTTTGGGTTTGAGGAAAGCCCCGACATCACCGTGAATCGGCCCAAGACATTGGATGAAAAAAACCGGGAGGAGACACCAATGAAATTCGTTACTGCCGCCGCAACGGCGCTTGCACTCAGCGTGACGGCGACCACCGCATTTGCGGCCTGCGACGACGGGGAAATCGTCGTCAAATTTGCGCATGTGACCAACACCGACAAACACCCCAAAGGCATTGCCGCCTCCTTGCTTGAGCAACGCGTCAATGACGAGATGAACGGCACGATGTGCATGGAGGTCTATCCGAACTCCACGCTCTATAACGACAACAAGGTGCTGGAGGCGATGCTGCAGGGCGATGTCCAACTGGCCGCCCCATCCCTGTCGAAGTTCGAGAAGTTCACCAAGCAATTCCGCCTGTTCGATCTTCCGTTCATGTTCAAGAACATCGAAGCCGTTGATGCTTTCCAGGCCTCTGAGAGTGGGCAGATGATGCTCGATTCCATGCAGCGGCGCGGATTGCAGGGTCTGGCATTCTGGCACAACGGTATGAAACAGATGTCGGCCAATGTGCCCTTGATCGAACCCACAGATGCAGACGGTCTGAAGTTCCGGGTGCAAAGCTCTGACGTGTTGGTTGCGCAGATGGAAGCCATCGGTGGCTCGCCCCAGAAAATGGCGTTCTCCGAAGTGTACGGCGCGTTGCAGCAGGGTGTTGTGGATGGTCAGGAAAACACCTGGTCCAACATCTACGGCAAGAAGTTCTTCGAAGTGCAGGATGGCATCACGGAGACGAACCATGGCATCATCGACTATCTTGTCGTGGCGAGCGTCGACTGGCTGGATGGTCTGGACCCCGCGGCGCGGGATCAGTTCACAACGATCCTGTCGGAAGTGACCGAAACGCGGAACAAGGAAGCATTCGCGGTCAACGAAGCGGCCAAAGCATCGATCACGGACGCCGGCGGAATCATCCGTCAGCTGACGCCAGAGCAGCGTCAGGCGTGGGTCGATGCCATGAAGCCCGTTTGGGATCAGTTCTCTGGCGATGTCGGTCAGGAAATGATCGACGCAGCACAGTCGATCAACGCTGGCAGCTGATCGTCGCATTCTGAGTGCCGGACAAACCGGCACGTGGCCTGCTCCCGGGATCGGGGGCGGGCTCATCTAAAGCACCAAAGAAAGACGCAGGGGACAGCGCCATGTCTGGTGGGAAAGCCGGCAGCCCGAGCGTGACGGATCGGATCGAAGAGACCGTCATTGCCGGATTGCTGGGTCTGATGACGGCAATCACCTTTGCCAACGTCATTGCGCGATTTGTGTTCAATTCCAACATCTTATGGGCGCTGGAGCTGACTGTTTTTCTCTTTGCCTGGCTTGTCTTGCTTGGGGCTTCGTATGCTGTCAAAACCCACTCGCATCTGGGGGTTGATGCCGTCGTCAACATGCTGGCTCCGGGTCCGCGACGGGTTCTGGCGCTTGTCTCTGTAGGCTTTTGCCTCGCGTTTTCGCTGCTGATGCTGAAAGGGGCCTACGACTATTGGGCCGTTTTCGCGGATCTGCCCCCAACCTCCGGTCGGTGGTTCCCGACCGGGTTCGACATGAAGGCCCGCAGTCAGAGCTTTTATGAGGTTCAGGACGTGCCAATGGTCGCGTGGCTGCGCTGGCTCGAGGAGGCGATCAACTACGGCGACGCCTATGAAAAGATGCCCAAGGTCGTGCCCTATCTGGTGCTGCCGCTGTCGATGATCTTGCTGACCTATCGGTTTGCTCAGCTGGCCGTGGCGATCTGGCGCGGAAATGCGGACCGTCTTGTGGCCTCGCACGAGGTCGAAGAAGAGCTGGAAGATGTCCGCAAGCAAAATCAGGGGCCGAACTGATGGATGTGGTCCTGCTTTTTGGAATGGTGATCGGCCTATTGCTGATTGGCGTGCCCATTGCGGTGTCGCTGGGCCTGAGCTCCACGATCTTCCTGCTGATCTACTCGGACAGTTCGCTGGCCTCGGTGGCCGGCACGCTTTTTGAGGCGTTCGAAGGGCATTTCACCCTGCTGGCGATCCCGTTCTTCGTTCTGGCCTCGTCTTTCATGACAACGGGCGGTGTCGCGCGTCGGATCATCCGGTTTTCCATCGCCTGTGTTGGTCATTTGCCGGGCGGGCTGGCGATCGCGGGTGTGTTTGCCTGCATGCTCTTTGCGGCCCTGTCGGGATCCTCGCCGGCGACAGTTGTGGCCATCGGCACGATCGTGATCGCCGGCATGCGTCAGGTCGGATATTCCAAGGAATTTGCAGCAGGCGTGATCTGTAACGCCGGGACCCTTGGCATCCTGATCCCGCCCTCAATCGTCATGGTGGTCTATGCAGCCGCGGTCGAGGTCTCGGTTGGGCGCATGTTCCTCGCAGGGGTGATCCCGGGCCTCATGGCCGGGGGTATGCTGATGGTCACGATTTACGTCATGGCCAAGGTCAAGAACCTGCCGAAAGGGGACTGGCAGGGCTGGAGCGAAATTCTGGTCGCCGGACGTGAAGCCGGGTGGGGTCTCTTCCTGATCGTGATCATTCTGGGTGGCATCTATGGTGGCATCTTCACGCCAACCGAAGCGGCTGCGGTTGCCGCGGTCTATGCGTTTTTCATCGCCAGCTTTGTCTACAAAGATATGGGGCCTTTGACACAAGGCGGATCAGTGTTTCGCAGACCCTGGGTCTTGGTCACGGCACTGGTGCACCCGGACACCAAACAAACCTTGTTCGACGCCGGGAAACTGACTGTCACCTTGCTGTTCGTGATCGCCAACGCGCTGATCCTGAAACACGTGCTGACGGATGAACAGGTCCCGCAACACATTGCCAATGCGATGTTGTCGGCGGGCTTTGGCCCTGTGATGTTCCTTGTTGTGGTCAACGTGATCCTGCTGATCGGCGGTCAGTTCATGGAGCCGTCGGGGCTCTTGGTGATCGTGGCACCGCTGGTCTTTCCGATTGCCATCGAACTGGGCATCGACCCGATCCATCTGGGCATCATTATGGTGGTCAATATGGAGATTGGCATGATCACTCCGCCGGTGGGCCTGAACCTTTTTGTCACCTCCGGTGTTGCGGGAATGCCCATGATGGCGGTGGTTCGGGCAGCCTTGCCATTCCTCGCGGTGCTGTTCGTGTTCCTGATCCTGGTGACCTACATACCGTGGATATCGACGGTGCTGCCCAACGCGGTGATGGGCCCCGAGATCATCACGAATTAGACCATCTCGTGTGGTAAGGCGGGTCAGGCCTCGTCCAGGGCGTTCACAATCGGCGCGAAGTCTGCGGCGCGCAGGCTGGCGCCGCCGACAAGAGCGCCGTCGACATGGGGGACGGCGAATATCTCGGCTGCGTTGCCGGCTTTCACCGAGCCGCCGTAAAGCAGCCGGACCGAACGCCCCACACCCTCACCGAAACGCCGCTCCAGACGCGCCCGGATGAAACTATGGACCTCAGCGATTTGATCCATCGTTGGCACCTTGCCGGTGCCAATGGCCCAGATCGGTTCATATGCGATAACCAGGTTTTCTCCGGTAACGGCGTCGGGGATCGAGCCTGACATCTGACCGGCAATGATGTCGAGCGTGTTGGCGGCCTCGCGCTGAACCAGACTTTCACCGAGACAAACGATTGCGGTCAGCCCCGTTTCAATTGCGGCGCGGGCTTTGGCCCGGACCAGTTCGTTTTGTTCCGCGTGGTCCTGGCGGCGTTCGGAATGGCCAAGGATGACATATTGCGCGCCCGCGTCCCGCAGCATCCGGGCGCTGACGTCCCCGGTGTGCGCGCCCGCATCGCCGGCATGACAATCCTGTCCGCCGATCGCAATCGGGCCGTTCTGGCATTGCGCGGCGGCGCGGTGCAGGAGTGTGGCAGGAGGGCAGATGACGATGTCGCAGGACGGATCCGGACAGGTGGCTGCCAATTGATCCAGCTCGGCGAGATCCGCTTCCAGACCGTGCATTTTCCAGTTTCCCGCCGCGATTTTCTGACGCATCCCGAACCCTTGCTGTTGTTTGTTCTCCGGTGGTAGCACCGGCGCGGAGTTGACACAATTCCACACCCGATTTGTCTCTGGCGCAGTCTTCCTGAGGACAGAAACTCATGATCCCGCAACTCGACCTGACACAATTGGAGGCGGGCGACAGCACGGCACTGCAAGCGCTGGAGCATGCGCTGACAGAGGTGGGCTTTCTGACGCTGGACGGAACGGGGTTGTCGCGCGACCGGGTCGCGCAGGTTCTCGAAACTTACCGGGCCTTCTTTGAATTGCCGGACAGCGCCAAGGCGGACGTCGATATGGCGCGGACGGGCTCGAATCGCGGCTGGGGCGCGGGTGGGGCAGAGCGCGTCGATCCGACCGCAAATCCGGATTACAAGGAGGTGTTTGACTGTGGCTATGAACTGCCGGTCGATCATCCTCTGGCACCGCAGGCTCTCAGTGTTTATGCGCGCAACCACTGGCCCGACGTTCCCGTTGGATTTCAGACCGCTATCAGCGACTATTACCGCGATGCCTGTGGCGTCTCATTGCGGCTTCTGCGGGTGATCGCGCGCGTGCTGGGAGAGCCCCAGGACCACTTCGCACAGGCGTTCACGCACCCCATGGCGCTGTTGCGCGGGAACTTCTATCCAAGGCGGCCAGACTGGGCCGGAGCCCTGGATTTCGGAATTGCGCCGCATACGGATTATGGGTGTCTGACGCTGCTGGCGATGGATGGGCAGCCGGGCCTGGACGTGCAGAGGGCGTCGGGGACATGGGAGAGCGTTCAGGTCCCGGTGGGGACATTTGTCATCAATTTCGGTGAAATGCTGGAAATCTGGAGCGGTGGCCGCGTGCGGGCCACGCCTCATCGGGTGATCGGCACGGATGACGAACGTTTGTCGATCCCGCTCTTTTTCAACCCTGCCTACGACACCGATGTTGCGCCCAGAGATGCCGCGTCACCAATTCTTGCAGGGCCTTACCTGAGCCGTCGCTACAACGAGACGTATCTTCACCTCGCCGAGCCGGCCTGAGGCTCAGGTTTCGGCGAACTTGATCGACTCGCCGCACCCGCAGGCTTCGGTCACATTGGGGTTGTTGAAACGGAAGCCGGATTCCAGCAGCGACACCTCGTAGTCGATCTCGGTGCCGAAAAGGAACATCTGGGCCATCGGTGCGATCATCACGCGTGCGCCGTCCTGCTCGACAACTTCGTCGTTTGGATCGGTCGCGTCGACATACTCCATGGTGTACTCCATACCCGCACAGCCGCCCTTTTTGACGCCGATGCGCAGCCCCGAGTGGCCGTCCTTTTCCATCAGCTTCACAATCTGTGCCGCTGCTTTTTGGGTCAGAGTGACAGCCTGTTTTCCAGGAATGCCGAACATAGAGGATCTCCTTTGTCCGCAATCTAGGTCTCCGTTGCGACTTGCTCAAGAGGCGAGCGACCGGAGGCGAAAAAAGACCGCCCGTGTTGCGGGCGGTCCAGAAGACCTGTTGCCGAGGGGACAGCGAAAGCAAGCAACAGCCTTGGTTTGTCATGTCCGGTCTGCCGATCCGGAGCATGGTAAATGTCACACACTAACAATATCCACGCGCCCATTTGCGCGCTCAATGATCAGTACAATGCGCCCGCCCGCGACTCAGTCTCGGATCGGACAGGTGCAACCTTGATCAGGAATGTAACGTGGCGCTGACGCGCTTGTAACGGCAGGGTGACGTTCTGTTGTCGGACAAAAGTATCGCGCGCCAGATCGCCGGGTTACATGAAACCCAGTTCCAGACGGGCTTCGTCTGACATCATGTCCATGCCCCAGGGCGGTTCCCACGTCAGTTCAACGTCGACCTGTTTGACACCGGGAATGGGTTCGATCGCGTCTGCCAGCCAGCCCGGCATTTCGCCGGCGACCGGACATCCGGGGGCCGTCAGCGTCATGATCACGCGCACCTCGTTCTCGGCATTGATGCTGATGGTGTAGATCAGCCCAAGTTCATAGATGTTCACAGGAATCTCGGGGTCAAACACACTCCGGCATGCCTCGACGACGGAGTCGTAGAGTTCATGATCGGTCGAAGAGGGCGCGATCAGCGGTGCACCTTCGAGCGGTTCTGTCGGCTGGTTCATCGTCCCCTCGGTCTTGTTCCTGACCGAATATATAGGGAATGGCGGGCAGGGCGTCCAGTGTTCGCCCTCGAGCGACCTACCGGCAACCGTCAGGGGGAGATAGGCCCCGCAGTTCGCTGTGTCGGGTTTCTGCAAGTTTGTCCCATTTCGGCAGTCCCGCATCCTGATCGGGCCGTTTGGCTAGGGCTTCCATCCAGCCCCGCCAATGCCGCGTGAACAACGATCCGGCCAGCGTGGTCGTCATCCACTGGCAGGGTGGGGGCGAGAGCGGCCAACGATCCGTTCCGCCGAAGGTTCGGGTGCTGGCATCCGTAAATGTGTCTTTGAGGCTCTGCGTTTCGTGCAGTTTGAGGCCAGCCAGATCGACCTCCTGAAAGGCCGTTCCGGTGAGATTGGCGCCGTCCAGAACGATGCCCCAAAGATCAGCATTCTCTCCAAAATAGGCGCCGCGGAGGTCTGCATCGCGGAACCGGACCCCTCGCAGGTCCCCGCCTTCGATCCGCGCCCCGCGCAGATCGGCACGGTTGAGATTTGCTTGATAGAGATTGACGTCGAGAAACTCGGTGGCCTGAAGATCGGCCCCGGCCAAAGTGGCGTTCCGGAACACGCCTCGATCGATGATGGCATTGCGCAGGTCTGCGTGCTCCAGCGACGCGTTCACAAAGATCGACGCGGTGATGTCAGCCCCACGAAGTTGGGCCCTGATCAATTTGGCGCCTTCCAGAACGGTGTTGTTCAGTATCGCGTCCGTCAGGTCTGCATCCGAGAGATCGGCACCGTAAAGCGACGCACCAGCCAGAAGCGCCTCCGCCATATCCGCTCCTATCAGACTGGCATCTGCGAGATCCGCGCCCGTCAGATTGGCGCCAATCAAGCTGGCGCCTGTCAGATCAACGCCGCGCAGCTTCGCCTGGCGCAGGTCGGCCTGTGCAAGGTCCGATTGGCTAAAGTCTGCCTCATCGGCATCCAACGAATAGAGGATCGCACCTTTCAGGTGTGCGCCCGAAAGGTCGGCGTCTGTGAGTGTCACGTTCGCCATGCCAGCGTCGTTCAGTTCCGCTCCGGCCAATTGCGCCATCGCTAGCGTGCTGCCCTTGAGCGACGATTGATTCAGCCTGGCACCGTTCAGTGAGGCGCTGGTCAGATCGGCTTCTTCGATCACCGTTTTCTCGAGCACTGCTCCTTCGAACCGGGCGAAGTTCAGTTTCGCGCCGGACAACTGCACCTCGCGCATGAGCGCGCCGTTGAGATTGAGCCCCGACGCCAGAATGCCTTTCAGATCAGCGCCGTCCATCTGCGCGCCGGGCAGGTTCGCCCCTGAAAGATTGGCAGACGCCAAACGCGTCCTCAGGAATCCCGTTTCGAAACCGTTCGCGGCCGAGAGATCTGAGCTTTGCAGATGCGCATCGGCAAACGATGCCCGTGTCAGCGTGGCGCCGGAGAGGCGCGCCTGCTCAAGGTGGCTGTCTGACAGGTCCGCGCGATCGAGCTTTGCGTTTGAAAGCTGTGCGCCCGTGAGAAACGCACCCCGCAGGTCCGCGTCCCGCAAGTCCCGTCCAGTCAGATTTGGCGTGACAAGTGCTGCAATCGCTGCATTCCGGCGTTCCTGCCACTCTGCCTGAAAACTTGCCAACTGGGGCCGCGTGAGTTCTGCGCAATCAAGACTCTCTCGACGGCACCAGACGGCCTGAAAATCCCGGCGGGCCGTCGGGTAAGACAACCAGCCGTCGGGCTTTTCGGTGATGGCGGCGCCGTTCAGGTCGATCGGCGCCAGCGAAACCCAACGGCTTGGTTCGACGGTTTTGCTGTAGCTGACAAACAGGATGCCTGGGATCAGGATTGCCGCACCCAAATAGAGCGTGATCGAGCGCCAGATCTCTGCCGACAGGTTGGTCTGATCCCCTCGCATCCGGTGCCAGAGCACCCACGCGCTGGCAAATCCGGCCTGCAGCATCAGCAGTAAGGAAACCGCCGAAATCATGGTCATCTCAAAGTCGCGCGCGGGCATCGACCGCCACCAGTTGAACCCCATCACGATCAGCCCGAAGAGCCATGCCAGAAAAAAGTTCAGGATGCTGGAGGTCCATTCCAACGCCCGTGGATCGGTGCTGCCATCCTGTCGCAATCGGTTTCGCAGGTGCAGGGCCGCGTCATTTACAAGCCAGGGTGAGATTTGCCGGCCCAAAGGCAACCCCCCGGGCTGGGCGGGCGCATAAGCCAGCGCGTCCCAAAGGCGGATCAGATAGAGATGAAAGTAACCATAGACCGCGACGATCAGGACGGGTGCCGTGTAAAAGAACAGCTGCGTCGGCACGGAGACGTTCAGCAGGGGCAATTGGGTCGTGCGATTGACGCCATAGAAGTCGATATGCGTGACCGACATCAGGGTCAGACCGACAAACCCCAACACGCCCATCAGGGCGAACCACGTGGCGCGGGCGTTTGAAGTCAGCGCGTTGATCCGGGCGATCGGGTCCGGACCTTTCGAAGGTTTAGGACCAGGACTCTGCATTGGCCTTTTTCCTTTCAGATCAGGCCAGCGTCCCATGCGGGCAGGGGCGACGTCAAATCCTTGGTGCCGATTGGCTCAGCTGTTGATGTCATCCTTGAAGTGCTTGACTTGCCCTTTGGGCAGGGAAAACAGCTTGCGCAGGACCAGCCAAGCCACCAGCGATAAAGCTGCGAACAAGAGGAGCAGAACCGGGAAGCCTAGCGCCAGCCCGGTGTTCAGTATCAGCATCGAAACGGCCAATGCGCCGATGGCAAATCCCAAAAAAACAAAACCCGCTATCAGGACCTCCGCGATGCCAAGGATCAACGCCACCGCAAGCCAAACCCACCAGATTGTCCAGATCTCGGTTTCCATCACGTGCTCCCTTTGAGCATTTTGAAGGCGTCGCCGAAGGCTTCGAGCGCGTTGGCGGGCAATACAATGGTTTGCTTGCCGGTTCCGTTGCCAAGGGCGTTCAGAGCTTCGACCTGTTTCAGGGCGACCTGATACTGCGCAGCTTCCAGACCATTGTCCTTGATGGCCTGCGCCACGACGCCGGTCGCATAGGCTTCCGCGTCAGCCTGAATGCGGCGTGCCTTGGCGATCTGTTCGGCAGCGTAGAGTTCGCCGTCGGCGGCAAGTTCCACGGCACGTTTCGCGCCCTCGGCTTCGGTGACTTGTGCGCGGCGCGCCCGCTCCGCGTTAAGCTGCTGCAGCATCGCTTCGCGCGTGGCCTGATCCAGATTGACATCGAGGATTTCGGCCCGCGTGACCTGAATGCCCCAGTCGTCGACGGCGTCTTCGACGCTTTTCTGGATTTGCCCGATGAGTTGCGCCCGGTTGGATTGCACTTCGTCGAGATCCATTTTGCCGATCTCGGCGCGCACGATCCCCGCGACCGTTGTGGCGATGGCTCCGTCTACGTCGCGGATCCGGTACACGGTCTTTTCCGGTTCAAGGATGCGGTAGAAGACAGAGGTGTCGATTTGCACCAGCACGTTGTCCTTGGTGATTGCGTCCTGCGACGCGTTGGGAAGCTGGCGCTCCAAAATCGATATACGATGGCGTGCAACATCAAGAAACGGAACGATAAAATTGATCCCGGGACCGAGAACCGAATGCAGCCGGCCAAACCGTTCCACGACGTATTTCTCCGACTGCGGAACGATTTTGACACCTTTCAGGATCACGACAACCAGCAGGATCGCGCCCAGCAGGTAAATGGCGTTGTCCGCCAGAATCCCGATGATTAGATCTTCACTCATAACAACCTTCCCATCTGTGTACCGTGGTATACAATATTGGGGTGACGAACCGCGTTTTCAATTCCCCGTGAGTTTCACCATCGCCGCAGTGCCGGTTTTGTCAACGCAGTTGGGTCAGCCTGAAGAGGCTCAGCTGGCCGCTTTGCGCCGTCGCGCCGGGGCCGGGCGGACCCGCATCTCAATGTCATCGTAGAGCCGTCCAACGATATCTTTGCGCGTGGCGGTCTCTACACCTTCAAAGCCGGGCGAAGAGTTCACTTCCAGTACTTTGGGCCCTTCGTCGGAGCGCAACAGATCGACGCCTGCCATGTTCAGCCCGAATGCCCGGGCGGCGCGGACGGCGGTTTCGCGCTCCGCCTTGCTGATCCGTGTCACCGAGGCTGTGCCGCCCTGATGCAGATTCGAGCGGAAATCTCCCTCTGCACCGGTGCGTTTGATCGCAGCCACGACGCGAGAGCCCACCACAAGACAGCGAATGTCTTCACCCGCCGATTCCTTGACAAAGTCCTGAACCAGAAAGTTGGCCTTGAGACCGCGAAAGGCGGAGATCACGGACTCGGCCGCCTTTTTCGTTTCGGCCAGCACCACGCCCTTGCCTTGCGTGCTTTCCAGAAGTTTGACGATCAACGGGGCTGTGCCCACAAGGCCGATCAGATTGCCGGTATCCTTCGGGCTCGCCGCAAAGGCAGTGGTTGGCATGCCGATCCGGCGGCTGGCCAGAACCTGATGCGCATGCAGTTTATCGCGGCTCGCCGTGATCCCGGCGCTGCCGTTCACACAATAGGTTCCGATGGTCTCGAACTGGCGGATTACGGCTGTGCCATACGGCGTGATTGATGCGCCGATGCGCGGGATCACTGCGTCGTAGCGCGGCAGGCGTTTGCCGTCGTAATGCACTTCGGGCGAGAGCGTGTTGATCGCCATGTAACACCGCGTCGTGTCGATGACTTCCACCGTGTGCCCGCGGGATTCACCCACCTCCACAAGCCGCCGGGTGGAATAGTTGTTCTCCCGGCTCAGCACGGCGATCCGAAGGGCGCGCTTGGGCGCGGAACGGCGCATCTGCGCGGAGTGGTAAACGTCGTAGCTCAGTTCGGGCTGCAAGTGTCGCTCGGTGGGCGCAATCGAAATATGATCCGCCAGCGCCTGACGTCCAAGCAACATCCGGCTGGTCATGCCCGTGCGGTTGGTGAGCGTCACGTCGATGGGCCAGGACTGGTCTGCCACCGACAAGGTGGTGCGGATCACATAGCGCAGTTCACCTTCCCCATTGGAGGAGGTCACCTCGCGCCGGTCAATCACCTCGGCAGAGCAAGGAATTGTCAGATCGTCGCGCCCTGGCACGGGTTGCACGGCAAATCGCACACGCGGGTTAGCTGCTGGGCCAAAGGGCTCGATGTCGAAGGCATGCAAAGCGGACGTGCGGGCACCCGTATCAACTTTGGCACCAATAGCGGGCAAACCGAGATCAGGCAGCGCGATCCATTCTTCCCATCCGAAGGTCAAAGGGGTGAGTTCGGAAACGGTCATGTGGGCTCCGCGATAGTCTGGGTCATGAACCCGTTCGCATACGGTATTCGGCGCGGATTTTCCACAATTATGAAGAACTGTGTTTCTTCAGTCGCCCGCAAATCAGCGGGCGAAACGCTCACTTACCATGTCTGTTGGGACCGCGTTGCGGAATCAGATCGCAAGGTACTCCGCGCGCAGTTCCTCATTCTCCAGCACTTCGGCCGCCGTGCCGTCAAACACGATGCCGCCGGTGTCAAGGATCACGGCCCGGTCCGCCAATTCCAGCGCGCGCACGGCGTTCTGTTCGACGATGACGGTCGTCATGCCCTGTTCTTTAATGTGCATCAACGTCCGCTCGATCTCATCCACGATAACGGGCGCCAGACCCTCGTAGGGTTCGTCTAGCAGCAGAACCTTGATGTCCCGTGCGAGCGCGCGGGCGATGGACAGCATCTGCTGTTCGCCCCCGGACAAGGTCACGCCTTCCTGGTTTTTTCGCTCACCAAGACGTGGAAAGAGGTCGTACAGACGCTCCAGTGACCAGCCGATCGGCGGGGCGATCTGCGCCAGCTTGATGTTCTCCTCAACCGTGAGGCCCTGAATGATCCGGCGGTCTTCCGGGACAAGACCCAGCCCTGCGGCAGCGGCTTCGTGGCTGGCCATGTTGTGCAATGGCTGGTGGTCGAGCCAGATCTCTCCACTGCGGACTTCGGGATCCCCCAAGCGCGCAATCGAGCGCAGGGTGGACGTCTTGCCTGCGCCATTACGGCCCAGCAGGGCGAGGATCTCTCCCTCGTGCACATTGAAGTTGATGCCCTGCACGATATAGCTCTCGCCATAATAGCTGTGCATGTCCCAGACCGACAGGAAGGCCGGCGCCGTGCTGGCCATGTTGGCGTTCTTGGAGAAATCCGGTTTGACGTTCATGAAGTCGTCTCCTGTCTACGCGCTTTCACCGAGATATGCTTCGCGCACCTTCGGATGGCCCTTGATGTTGTCGGGCGTGTCTTCGACCAGCGGGGTCCCCTGCGCCAGAACGGTGATCCTCTCTGCAAGGCTGAACACCACATGCATGTCATGCTCGATGATCGCGATGGTGATATCGCGGTCTTCCTTGATCTGCTTCAGCAGATCGATGGTGTTGTTGGTGTCGGCCCGCGCCATACCGGCCGTCGGTTCGTCCAGCAGCAACAGGCGCGGCTCCTGGCTCAAGCACATGCCGATCTCAAGCCGGCGCTTGTCGCCGCGGGACAGCCAAGCGGCCTGCACGTCCCGCTTGTCCGCCATGCTCATGTCTTCCAGAACCTGTTCCGCGCGTTCGATGATGTCCTTTTGCGACGAAATGGAACTGACGGCGTTCATCTCGAACGCCCCGTCGCGCTTGGCGAAACAGGGGATCATCATGTTCTCCATGACGGTGAGATCGCTGAAGATTTCCGGCGTCTGAAACACGCGGCTGATGCCCATCTGGTTGATTTCAAAAGGCGCGCGCCCCAGCACGGATTGCGAGTCGAACATGACGCTGCCGGTGTCCGGGATCAGCTTGCCAACCAGGCAGTTGAGCAGGGTCGACTTGCCCGCGCCGTTCGGGCCGATGATCGCGTGCACGGTGTTTTCGGCAACGCTCAGGTTCACATCACTCAGGGCCTGCAAACCGCCGAAGCGTTTGTTGACACCTTTGACTTCCAAAATGCCCATGTCGCGCCCCTTTACTCTGCCGGCTCAGTCTTGCCAGCGGTGTCTTCGCTCTTGCGTTTGCCACGGATCCAGTTGAGCAGTCTCTGGCCGCCTTCAACCAATCCGCCCGGCAAGAAGATAACCACAAGCATGAACAGCAGGCCGAGCGTCAGGTGCCAGCCCTTGCCGATGAAGGGGTGGATGATCAGCACCATGAAATCCTCGATGCCGTCGGGCAGGAAGGCAAACCAGCCATGCAGAACGTTGTCGTTGATCTTGGAGAAGATGTTCTCGAAGTATTTGATGAAGCCTGCACCAAGGATCGGACCAATCAGGGTCCCCGTGCCCCCGAGGATGGTCATCAAAACCACCTCGCCCGAGGCTGTCCATTGCATCCGTTCTGCCCCGGCCAGCGGGTCCATCGCCGCCATCAGGCCGCCGGCCAGCCCGGCATACATGCCCGAGATCACAAACGCGGCAAGCGTATAGGGGCGAGAATTCAATCCGGTGTAGTTCATCCGCTGCTGGTTGGACTTCACGGCCCGCAGCATCATGCCAAAGGGGGAGCGGAAGATCCGGATCGCGAGGTAGAACACCGCCATCAGGAACACCGCACAAAGGTAGTAGCCCGCGTTGAAATCAAAACTCCAGCCGCCGACATCCAGCGTATAGGTCGATCGCATCGTCAGGCCGAAGAGGTGTGGAAGATCCGGTGCGTTGGCACCGTGAAACCACTGAGGGTCATCTGCATAAACCTGAAGACCGGTTTCGCCATTTGTCAGGTTGAATTTCGGATTGGACAAAACCGAATAGGCCAGTGCGAAACTCATCTGGGCAAAAGCCAGTGTCAGGATCGAGAAGTAGATGCCAGAGCGGCGCAAGCTGACGAAACCGATCAGCAACGAGAACAGACCCGCCACGACAACGCTGAGCAGGATCGCGGGGATCACGTTGTAGCTGATCAGCTTGAACATCCACACGGCGGCGTAGGACCCGACACCCAGAAAGGCGGCATGCCCAAAGCTGAGATACCCGGTCAGGCCGAAGAGGATGTTGAACCCGATGGCGAAGATGCCGAAAATCACAAAGCGCTGCATCAGATCGGGATAACCCGCGTTGAACTGCGCCATAGCACTGCCTTCGGGGAAGGGGTTCAGGATAAATGGCGCCAGCAGCGTCAGCACCGCCACGATCAGCAGCAGGGAGGTGTCTTTTTTGTTCAGTCCCAGCATGACTTACTCCTCCATCACGCCTTTGCGCCCCATCAGCCCGCGAGGACGGGTGAGCAGCACGATGATCGCAACGAGATAAATGATGATTTGATTGATGCCCGGAATCGTCGTGGTGGCCCAGGTGGTCGAGGCGAAGCTCTCCAGAATTCCCAAAAGGAACCCGGCCAGAACCGCGCCAGGGAGCGAGCCCATGCCGCCGACAACAACCACGACAAAGCTCAGTACCAGAAAATCCATGCCCATGTGATAGTTTGGCGGGTTCAATGGTCCGTACATGACCCCTGCCAGACCTGCCACGGCTGCGGCGATCCCGAACATAATGGTGAACCGCCGGTCGATATTGATCCCGAGAAGGCCCACGGTCTCACGATCCGCCATGCCCGCCCGGACGACCATGCCAAAGGTGGTGAATTGCAGGAAGGCAAAGACTCCCCCGATGATGAGCGTGGCAAACATGAAGTAAACCAACCGCCAGATCGGGTAGATGATGGCATTCGGATCGAACCCTACCATGACCCCCAGATCGATCGAGCCACTCAGAACCTCAGGGGGAGGGGTCTGGATCGGGTTGGCGCCGAAAAACGCCTTCACAATTTCTTGCAACACGATGGCGAGGCCGAACGTCACCAGGATTTGGTCCGCGTGGGGACGTTTGTAGAAGTGTTTGATCAGCCCGCGTTCCATGACATAGCCAACCGCAAGCATGATCGGGATAGCGAAGAGCACTGCAAGCGGCACCGACCAATCAATGATCGCGGCGCCTGTCTCGGGACCGAACCAGGCCTCGACATAAGGTGTTTCAACTTTCAGCGGGTTGCCCAGAAAGTCCTTTTGGGTTTCGTCCACCGTCGTGAAGCTCAGATTGAGAAGCTTTTGCAGCGTGACTGCGCAGAACGCCCCGATCATGAACAGCGCGCCATGGGCGAAATTGACCACGCCCAAGGTGCCGAAGATCAGTGTCAAACCCAAAGCGATCAGCGCATAGGCCGATCCCTTGTCGAGTCCGTTCAGAATTTGCAGAAGAATGGCGTCCATCTGTCCCCACCTCTGGATTGGCCGATGCGGCGTCGGTTGCCCCGCTTGCCGCCGTCAATGGCCGGCCGCGTGTGCCCGCGGCCGGTCTTTTCGTTTGTACGTCGCCTTAGGCGCCGGGGTTGCACTCGCCCAGGCTGCCGCCAGCGAACATCGGGTGCTCCGGATCGTACTCAACCTGCGCACGTGGTGTGATCTCGACGATCTCCAGCGTGTCATAGGCGTTGGTCGGGTTTTCGTTGCCCCGCACAACCAGCACGTCCTTGAAGCACTGGTGATCGGCGCCGCGATACCAGGTCGGGCCGTTGCCCAATCCGTCGAACTCGAAGTCTTCGAGCGCTTCGACGACACCACAGGGGTTGAACGTGCCTGCACGCTCACAGGCGTCTGCATAAAGCAGGACCTGCGCATAGCAGGTTTGGGCCGAGTTGGATGGCGGCTTGCCATACTTCTCGCCAAAGGACTTCACGAAGGCCTTTGTTCCTTCATCCTGCAGCTGCCAGTTCCAGTTCATTGAACCCAGCACGCCTTTGATGTTCTCGCCGGCACCTGCGGCCATCAGTTCGGAATAGAGCGGCACAACAATTTTGAAGTCTTTGCCGTTTGCAACCTTGTCGAGCAGGCCGAACTGGATCGCGTTTGTCAGCGAGTTCACCATGTTCCCGCCGTAGTGGTTCAGAACCAGAACGTCCGCGCCCGAGTTCAGGACCGGCGCGATGTAGGACGAGAAGTCCGTCGACGCGAGCGGTGTTTTCACCGTGTTGACGGTTTCCCAGCCGAGCGCTTCGGTGGAGGCAACAATCGACTCTTCCTGGGTCCAGCCCCAGTTGTAGTCTGCTGTCAGGTGATAGGCGCGACGTTCTTTGCCCATCTCAGCCGCCAACACCGGCGCGAGAGCTGCACCCGACATGTAGGCGTTGAAGAAGTGGCGGAAGCCGTTGGCCTTCTTGTCCTTGCCTGTGGTGTCGTTGGCATGTGTCAGGCCGGCCATGAAAATCACGCCCGCCTCTTGGCACAGGCCCTGAACCGCAACGGCAACGCCCGAGGACGATCCGCCATTGATCATGATCGCGCCGTCTTTTTCGATCATGGATTTCGCACTGGCTCGTGCTGCGTCCGACTTGGTCTGAGTGTCGCCTGTGACGAACTCGACTTTCTTGCCGAGGATACCATTGCCCTTCAGCGCCTTGGACGAGAACGTGTTCAGGTTGCCCCCATCGCCTTCGCCGTTCAGGTGCTCGACTGCAAGCTGCTGCGCCAGCAGTTCGTCGTTGCCTTCTTCGGCATACGGCCCTGTCTGCGGTACGTTGAACCCGAGCGTTACCGAACCGCCCGTCGGTTCATTTGTGTACGCCGACGCAGACGATGCAGTGAAAATCGTCGGCAGGGCCAGACCGGCACCGGCAACTGTACCGGTCCGTAGCACGCCACGACGTGTGACATCATTTTTGGACATTCATATCCTCCCAATTGTCTGTGCTGCGCCGCGCATGTCTCCTCCACGGCGCACAGGCACATTTCGTGCAAAGCCACTATGAGCAAGGTAAGAAAACTGCGCAACAAACCCCTTGTTTGTAAGGATTATTTTGTAAATAAATGAACAGTATGACCTCATTTGCTGTAAAGAACCTTATGTCGCAGCGCAGAAAGCCGTTGAAAACTCAGTCAAAAGGAATCCGCTCTGATGGTGCGTGACACGCTCACTGGCAGCCGCATCCGGGAACGGCGCAGCATTGCCGGGATGCGCCAGGCGGATCTGGCCCGGCAGATCGGGATCAGTGCGTCCTACCTGAATTTGATCGAGCACAACCGGCGCAGAATCGGTGGCAAGCTGTTGGTCGACATCGCTTCGGTTCTGGGTGTCGAGCCGTCGATGCTCACCGAGGGAGCAGAAGCGGCCCTGATTGCGACCTTGCGTGAAGCGGCCGTCGACGCGGGCTCTGTCTCGGCAGAAGTCAATCTTGCGGATGAGTTTGCGGGGCGTTTTCCGGGATGGGCCGAGGTTCTGGCGGCTCTGCACCGACGCATCGGGTCGCTGGAGCGCACGGTCGAAACGCTCTCGGACCGGCTGACCCATGATCCACATTTGGCGGCCTCGTTGCACGAGGTGTTGTCCACCGCAGCGGCAATCCGATCGACGGCTTCCATTCTTGCGGAAACCGGTGAATTGGAGGCGGAGTGGCGCGACCGGTTTCACCGGAACCTCAATCAGGACAGCGCGCGCCTTGCAGAAAGCAGCAAGGCACTGGTGACTTATCTGGACGAGAGTGAAGGGGACGAAGACCGCACACGGGTGCCAAGAGAAGAAGTGGAAGCTTTCTTTGCATCGTGCAGCTACCACTTTCCTGAGATCGAGACTGGGACCGCAGACCTGGAAGACCTCGTGCAGCAATCCGATGCGCTGAGCACGTCCGCCGCACGTCGGATCGCCAAGAACGTGTTGGTGACCTATGCCGAGGATGCCACGGCGATGCCGCTGTCCAAGATGCAGGCGGCGCTCAAAGTGAACGGGCTCGATCCACTGGCATTGGCGCGGACTCTCGGGACCACCTTGCCGGCGGTTTTCAGGCGGCTGGCGACCTTGCCAGAGGGCACTTTGTCCACCGATGTCGGACTGGTTGTTTCCGACGTGGCCGGAAGTTTCCTGTTCCGCAAACCGCTGGAGGGCTTCGCCCTGCCGCGGTTCGGCGCGGGCTGCGCGCTGTGGCCATTGTTTTCAGCCTTCAGCCGTCCGCATGTGCCCATCCGGCGGCGGGTCGAAATGGTTGGGCGCGGCGCGGCGCAATTTGACTGCTTTGCGGTCGCAGACATTGTTGGGCAACCGGACTTTGATCAGGACCCCCTTTATCACGCAACGATGCTGATCCTGCCCGTCCCAGCCAGTGAGGCGGACGATGAGGGTGTCTTGCCGGTTGGCAGCAGTTGTCGCGTCTGTTCGAGTCGCAGTTGCTCCGCGCGGCGCGAGCCGTCGATCCTGAGCGAAGTTTTTTGACACCTTGGCGAAACCGCGCATAAATACCTCTCAAAACGAAAGATAATTGCGCGCCCGACACACGAGCGCCACCCCGGGGAGGAGATGGCTGGATGGGCCGACACGTTTTGTTGATTGAGGATGAACCGAATATCATCGAGGCGATCCGCTTCTTGCTGACGCGCGAGGGATGGACGGTTGATACCCATTCGGATGGTGCCGACGCAGTGGAGGTGGTTCTACAGGCGAGCCCGGATCTTGTCATTCTGGATATGATGCTGCCTGGAAAAAGCGGGATGGAAATTCTGCGGGATTTGCGCGACCGCTCCGAATTGGCTAACATGCCGATCCTGATGCTGACAGCGCGTGGTCAGTCGCGAGATCGCGACATGGCGGAACGGGCTGGCGCGAACCGCTTCATGACAAAGCCGTTTTCCAATGCCGAGGTGTTGACGGCGGTGCGGGACCTTCTGGCGCAGGCCAGCCGTACATGACGGACCTGCCGCCGAAGAAACCGGTTTTTGTGGCGCGCCAGACCTATCGGCGCAGGCGCATGATGGAAGCGGCAAGGCTGCTGCCCGTCTTGGGTGTATGCCTGCTGGCGGTACCGCTCTTGTGGCCAAATCCGGAAGCGGCAAGCGCGGATGTGCATCCCGTCCCGATGTCGCGCGCGATCCTCTACATCTTCGGGGTTTGGGCTTTGCTTATCGTGTTGGCCGCGCTGTTCGGCAGCCGGGTGCGCAAGTGGAGCCTGTCTGACTCCGAGACTGACGGTACGCAGCCAGCGGATGACGCGGATTTTGAGGCCAGGTGATGGCGTCCATCAATGCCCTGATTTTCGTTTGCCTGACTTACGTGGCGCTTCTGTTCGCGGTCGCCTTTGTTGCGGACCGGATGGCCCGGACGGGACGCGGGCGATGGTTGCGCTCGCCCGTGATCTACACGCTGTCCTTGTCGATCTACTGCACAGGTTGGACCTTTTACGGGGCCGTTGGCTATGCGGCGCGATCGGGGTTGGAATTTGTGACCATCTACCTCGGTCCGACGCTGGTCATGATTGGCTGGTGGTGGGGGTTGCGCAAACTGGTGCGCATCGGGCGCAGTCAGCGGGTAACATCCATCGCTGACCTGATTTCGTCGCGATATGGCAAATCGAACCTGCTGGCGACCGGAGTGACGATCCTCGCAGTGATCGGCGTGACCCCATACATCTCGCTACAACTGCAATCGATCACCCTGTCCTTTGAGGTCTTTGCAGAGTTTGACCAAAGCGCAAACCCACGCCCCGGCTCGAGTGTGTTTTGGGTGGCCAGCGGTCTGGCCATTTTTGCGATCCTTTTCGGCACACGGAACCTGGACGCCAACGAACGCCACCATGGTGTGGTTATCGCAGTCGCGCTCGAGGCGGTGGTCAAGCTGGTTGCGCTGCTGGCAGTGGGCATGTTCGTCGTTTGGGGGCTGAGCGGTGGGGTGTCCGACGCAATGGCACGGATCGACGCGTCGACCATTGGACAGTGGCAGGTTGATGGCAGCCGATGGGCGGCGATCACTTTTCTGGCGGCTGCAGCGCTGATTTGTCTGCCGCGCATGTTTCAGGTCATGGTGGTAGAGAACGAAGACGAGCGCCACCTTCGGACCGCCGCCTGGGCTTTCCCGCTTTATCTGCTCTTGATGAGCCTTTTTGTTGTGCCCATCGCTGTCGTTGGCCTCGACCTGTTGCCAGAGGGGTCCAACCCGGACCTGTTTGTCCTCACGATTCCCTTGTCCGAAGGCCGCGATGGCTTGGCCATGCTGTCCTTTCTCGGAGGGTTTTCTTCGGCAACCTCAATGGTGATCGTGGCCGCCATGGCGCTGTCGATCATGGTATCGAACCATATTGTCATGCCGATCTGGCTGTCTTTGAAGGGCACGGGGGTTTCTGTGTCCGGCGACGTACGCCATGTCGTGCTGTTGTCGCGCAGGCTCTCCATCGCGGCAATTATTGCGCTGGGGTACTTTTACTATCACCTGTCCGGTGGCGGTGCGGCGCTTGCTTCGATCGGTCTGATCGCTTTTGCCGGAATTGCGCAGATCCTGCCGGCTCTGGTTGGCGGGCTCTATTGGCGCGGAGCGACCCGTGCCGGTGCGATGGCGGGGCTGACCGTCGGGTTCGGCCTGTGGCTATACACGCTCATTCTGCCGGGCCTCGGCGGTGGGCTTTTTTCCGACTCGATGATGCAGTCTGGCCCCTTTGGTCTTGGATGGCTTCGGCCATACGCGCTGTTTGGGATCACAGGCCTGGACCCCATCGTGCATTCGGTGTTCTGGAGCATGATGCTCAATGTCTTGGCGTTTTGCGCGGTCTCGCTGGCCGGGTTTCCAAGCCCATTGGAGCGTCTCCAGGGGGCTCAGTTCGTCAACGTCTTTGATCATTCCGCGGAGCCACGCAGTTGGGTCGGATCCATCGCGCAATCCGAGGACCTGATGATCATGTCCCAGCGGATTCTCGGTCCCGCTGAGGCCCAGGCCCTTTTTCAGCGCGCTGCGCATGGTCAAGGGGGGAGGGGGCATCTGCCAGAACCAACACCGGAGTTCCTGCAAATGCTGGAACGCGAGTTGGGTGGGTCCGTCGGCGCGGCCACCGCCCATGCCATGGTTGGTCAGATCGTGGGCGGCTCTTCGGTTTCGGTCGAAGACCTGATGGCCGTTGCGAGCGAAAGTGCCCAGATGCTCGAATACTCCAACCGGCTGGAAGTTCAGTCGCAGGAGTTGACGCGCACCGCTGGCAAGCTGCGCGAGGCAAACGAGAAGCTGACCCAAATTAGTCTGCAGAAAGACGCGTTTCTCAGCCAGGTCAGCCACGAGCTGCGCACGCCGATGACCTCGATCCGGGCCTTTTCGGAGATCCTGCGCGACACCGATGGCATGGACGTCAAGGAACAGCATCAATACGCCACGATCATCCATGACGAAGCGCTGCGGCTTACGCGCCTGCTGGACGACTTGCTGGATCTCAGTGTGCTCGAAAGCGGGCAGGTCAGCCTCAATCTGCGCAGCGGCGTGCTGTCGGATGTTCTGGATCATTCGGTCAGTACGGCCATGACCGGCGCGGGGCGGCCGCTGCAGATCTCCCGCAAACCCGAGACCGAGGGGCTGCAGATTTACTCGGACCTCGACCGGCTGGCCCAGGTCTTTATCAACCTGATCACGAACGCCCAGAAGTACTGTGATGCCGAAGAACCCAGCCTTGAGATCAAGGTGCATCATGTGGGCGGCAACCCTGTGGTGGATTTCATTGACAATGGCAGTGGTGTTCCGCCTGATGCACAGGCCTTGGTGTTCGAGAAGTTTGCCAGGGTCAGCGCGGAAAAGGCAGGTGGCGCGGGGCTGGGTCTGGCGATATGCCGCGAGATTGCAAACCGGTTGGGAGGCGATGTGACCTATCTGACTGGGTATGGTGGCGGGGCGTTTCGGGTGACGCTGCCAACAGCGGCAGAGATGGCCGCGCAATAGAGACCGCCGAAAGACTTAGGTAACCATCGCCAGCTAGTGTTGCGCGTATCTCTTGCCGCTGCGACAGGTGGGCTGCCATGGACTCCAACGGAAAAACAAATGCTTTGCAGCGCAAGCTGGCGGGGTCTGGCGCAGGCGCTCAGAGCGCGGACCGCTCGGCACTCAGGGCACTGCGATTGTCACTGGCGCGATCCGCGACAAATCTGTTCGATCTGCCACTCGCAGTGATCGGGGCGAGCCAGAAACGTGGCAACGTAGATGGCCTTTCCGAATGGCTTCCCGACGATTGTCTGCTGATCTATCTGGATGGCCCTGACGGCGCCGTTGGGGCAGCTGCACTTGATGGGGCTTTGGTGGAGGCGCTGATACAGGCCCAGACCATGGGCGAGGTGTCGGCGCAAAGTGGGCCCAAACGCGCGTTTACCGAAACCGATGCGGCGATGGCTGCGCCACTGCTGGACTCGATGCTGAATGAAGCTGCCGAACTGGCCCAGATCCCGGCCGACCAGGACTGTTTGCAGGGGTTCCGGTTCGGCGCGCGGGCCGAAGATCGACGCAGCCTGCTGCTGGGGCTGCAGGCTGACCGTTACCGTGGTTTTGACCTGTCGCTCGACATCGCCGCCGGTTTACGCAAAGGGCGTATGGTTTTGGTGTTGCCCGACACGCCGGTCGTACGAGACCAGTCACCAGATACTGCGAAACACGAGGACGGATCGTTTGGTGCAGCGTTGCTACAGGTCCCGGCAGAGCTGAATGTTGTCCTTGGTCGCTTGCAACTGTCACTTTCCGAGCTTTCGGCGATGCAGCCCGGGGACCGGCTGACGCTGAAGCCCAAACGGCTGGATCAGGTGGAACTTGTCTCCGTCACCGGGGACGTGATCGCGCTGTGTCACCTTGGGCAGGCCGCGGGCGCGCGGGCGGTGCGCATCAACGAACGACTTCCGGCGTTGCCCGCGGCAGGAGCCCAAAACGAGGCCCCTGCGGATATGGCCGAGTTTGCGCCGCATACCCACGTTCAAACGGATGCGGTGATCGATGCAGATGCGCTTGACGAGATTGAGGCGCCGCAGGAAGAGCCCGACAATTCGGATTTGCTGGATCTGAGCCCGGACGAAGCAGCGCTTGAGATCACCCAGCTTGCCGGACTGCCCGCCCAAAGCGCCATCGCCGAGGACTCGCGATAGTCGCTGTCTCAGACAGAGCTTTGCGCCAACTGGACCAGCGTGGGGCGCAACCCCTCAAGCGCATATCCGGCTTCGGAAGTGCGGCTGAGAATCTCATCTGTGGACATGTTTCCAGCTTCCCCCAGCGCCCAGACCACCGAGCATCGCGTCCCTGAGGCGCAATAGGCCAGAACGGGTCCGTCCGCCTCTTCCGCCATCTGACGTTGCAGGGCCACGTTTTCCGGGGTCATTGTCTGGTGCGTCAGTTCCAGACACTTGAACTCTAGGCCCGCGGCTTCTGCAGCGGCGCGGATGGCGGCGGCCTGATGACTGGGCGGCACCTCGGCATCAGGGCGATTGCAAATCACCCTCACAATGCCGGCCTCCGCGATTGCAGGCAAATCCTCCGGAGAAATCTGCGGAGAAACAGCGTAGCCGGGGGTGAGTTGGCGTATATCCATCATGTGTCTCCTATGCCGATGCGGCAAGCCGGTCCAGCCGCGCGCCGACCATGGGCGCAGCCCCCATTCCCAGCAGCATTGCGGCGACAAACACCAGTCCGCCGGCGCCACCATAACTCAGTGAGGCGATGGCTGGCCCGGGACACAACCCGGCAAGCCCCCACCCCATGCCGAACAAGACCGATCCCGTGACCAGTCTGTGGTCAATCATCGGATCCACAGGCGTGGGAAAGTCGCCGCCCGCCAAAGGATGGCGACCATTGGTCAGGCGCCAGGCAAAAAACATCGGGACAATCGCACCGCCCATCACAAAAGCCAATGTCGGATCCCAGTTGCCAAACACGTCCAGCCAACCCTGCACCTTCCGCGTGTCGGTCATGCCCGAAAGATAGAGGCCGGCCCCAAAGAGCCCGCCGGACAGCAGCGCCAAAAGAACCCGCATCAGATCACCCCCGCAAAGTGGCGCAGTATGGCCAGAAAGAGCCCGCCTGCGAGGATGTAAAACACGGTCGCCACAATGCCCCGCAGGGACAGGCGGGAAATCCCGCACACGCCGTGACCGGATGTGCAACCGTTGGCGATGCGCGTGCCCACGCCGACCAGCAGACCCGCAGCAATCACAACAAGCCAGTTCTGGGTCAGATGAGTGGTGATGTCGGACCCGGAGATCAACAGGATCAGCGCGGGCACGCCGAACACACCGGCCAGAAAGGCCAGCCGCTCGGCGGCGTTGCTGCGCCCGCTACCGTCCACCAATCCGCCGATGATACCGCTGGCGCCCATCACGCGGCCGTTCCCGAGCAAGTACACGGCCGCGCCAAGTCCAATCAGCCCGCCACCGGCAAGGCCCCAGATCCAGTCCTGTTCCATGATCCGCCCTCTATCAGAGTTTGTTCACTGGCAGTTTCAGCATCACATCGCCCTGATCGTCCGGGGGCGGCATCTGCCCGGCACGCATGTTGACCTGCAGCGAAGGCAGGATCAGTCGCGGCATGGCCAGCGTTGCATCGCGCGCGTCGCGCATCTCGGTGAATTCTTCGATGCTCCGGCCCTGTCCGATGTGAATGTTGAGGGCCTTCTGCTCGCCCACGGTGGTTTCCCACGCGTACTCATCCCGGCCAGGCGCCTTGTAGTCGTGGCCGACGAAAATCCGGGTGTCGTCCGGCAGCGAAAGGATCTTTTGAATGGACTGATAGAGATCACTGGAGGAGCCACCCGGGAAGTCACAACGCGCAGTCCCGAAGTCCGGCATGAACAGCGTGTCGCCGACAAATGCCGCGTTTCCGATCACATAGGTCAGGCAGGCGGGCGTATGGCCCGGCGTGTGCAGCACGTCCCCGCGCAATTGCCCGATATGAAAGCTGTCGCCTTCCTGGAACAGCGCATCGAACTGGCTGCCGTCCCGCTGAAACTCCGTGCCTTCGTTGAAGACTTTGCCGAACGTATTCTGCACAACGGTGATCTGGTGCCCGATGCCGATTTTGCCGCCCAGCTTCTCTTGCAGATAGGGCGCCGCCGACAGGTGATCTGCGTGCACGTGACTTTCCAGGATCCATTCGGGCTTGAGCCCTTCGGATTGGACATAGTCGACAATGGCGTCTGCAGAGGCCGTGCTGGTGCGCCCGGACGCGTGGTCAAAATCCAGCACGCTGTCCACGATGGCACAAGCATGGCCCTCGGGTTCACGAACGACGTAGGACACGGTGTTCGTGGCTTCATCAAAGAAGGCTTTCACAAAAGGTTCGATGGTGCTCTCCTCTCACTTCCGGTGAACATATATTAAAAACGGCATGTGTTTCAACTCTATTTCACCGACTTTGCACTGGATCAAAGTGGCGCAGATCGTTTGGCTTTAGCATAGGATAGAAGCACCTGATCACGAGGTGCACAATTGTCGGGCAGAAACCCGCCGAATTTTGTGACCAAGGGGTGCGATTCCCGAAACTGTACTTATCTCTGTCATGCAACCATGAGACTATCGTTTCAGAAATCTGACACCAAGAGGGGGAACCGCTATGTACCAAGTTGATCTTACGGCCTCTGCTGCCCAGATCGAAGCCAAGATTGCTCAGGCCGGCCCATGTGGCCGAACTCAATACCAGCCTGAGTTGAACCGGATCGTACAACGTATGCGGGCAAGCGGTGTGCATGTACCGCCTCGTCTGCGCAAGCTGGACATGGTGCTGACCGAAGAGGCGATTGAGGACATGTTCGACAACATGCCCGTCTGAGGGGCGTTTGCGTTAGGTCAGCAAGATTCCGATTGCCACCAACATCAGACCCATAACGGACAGCAGAAGCGCTCCGAGGTTGATCGGCAGCACGCTTTGAAGAACACCGCGCAGCGCCGCGTCATCCAGACCGGCGCGGCGCGCACGCATCACGCGGACGATGCACCATAGCAGCAAGGCCAGCCCCACAACGGACATCGCCGCGCCCAGCCAAATCAGAATCTCAAGCATAACACTGCATCCCTTGGGTCGCTCTGCGCCTACCGGATTGAACGGTGCGCATCAAGCGATGGCGCCGGGCGGCGGCATGTCAGGCCCTTCGATCGGGTCGTGTCTGCTCGAGAAGGGCAGGCTGATGCAATTCATCGCTTGCGGCGGCACGATCAGCGGCGTATCCCGCGCAACGATCCAGTTTTTGCCGCCACGGAGCCCCGCCATGACCGACACATCCACTGACGCAACCTATCGTGTGACCGCTGACGAGTTGCGGTCGTTCATTGAGCGGGTGGAGCGGCTGGAGGCTGAGAAAAAGGACCTGGCTGATCAGCAAAAGGAAGTGATGGCCGAGGCCAAAGCCCGTGGCTATGACACCAAGGTGATGCGAAAGGTCATTGCGCTGCGCAAGCGCGACAAGGACGACATCGCCGAAGAAGAGGCGGTTCTGGAAATGTACAAAGAAGCGCTGGGCATGTAAGCGGAACCGGTTCGGGCTGACGCTGTTGCACTCGAACGAACTCAGCCCGTTCCGACATCCACATGAGCGATCGATACCGATTTGATGATGGCGTGGGCGGCATCTCCGGGTGCCAGGCCTAAGGCCTCCGCTGATCTGCGGGTGATCCGCGCCAGCAGGCGATCCGTGCCGCATTGAAGCTGAACAATCACGCCCGGCCCGCTGCCGCCGCGCAATGCGATGATGCTGACCGGCAGCGTATTCAGAGCGGACAAACCTTGTGGTGCCGTTCGGGACAGGATCACGTCCTGTGCCAAAACCCGGACCCGAATGCGGGTCCCGGGTGCGGCATCGACTTGCGGCAAAAGCAGCTTGCCGCCCGAGATATCGAGGCTGGTCAATCCGTCGTGATCGTGTTGCGCCACCGTTGCAGGCAGAACCGCGCCAGCCTCCCGAATGCCAAGCTGACGCACCATGTCCGGGTCAGACAAAACTTCTTCCGTTGGTCCGGCGTCCACAACTTTGCCGGCCTCCAGGACCACAACGGTCGTTGCAAGCCGCGCCACCTCGGCGACCGAGTGACTGACGTACAGAATCGGCACTTCTGTCAGGTCCCGCAGCCGTTCCAGATAGGGCAGGATCTCAGCCTTGCGCGCACCGTCCAGGGCAGCCAGTGGTTCGTCCATGAGCAACAGGTGCGGACGGGACAGCAGCGCCCGTCCAATGGCGACACGTTGCTTTTCCCCGCCGGAAAGACCGCCGGGGCGCCGGGTCAGCAGGTCGGACAAGCCCAGAAGGTCGCTCACCTCGCCAAGCGAAGGGCCCGGCCGATCAGCCGGGACAAAGCGGGCGCTATAGTTCAGGTTTTCCTGCACCGACAGGTGTGGAAAGAGCCGACCTTCCTGAAACACATATCCCATCCGCCGGTCATGGACTGGCAGGTCGATGTTCGCCGCGCGGTCGTAGAGCACTCTGTCGGACAGGCAAATGCGTCCATCGTCGGGCGTGGTCAGCCCGGCAATGGCATTGATCACGGTTGTCTTGCCGGATCCCGAGCGTCCAAAGAGCGCGGTGATCCCCTCTGGCGCCTCGAACGCAACGTCCAATCCGAAGCCGGGCAGGGCATGCTGGATGTCGACGGAAAGGCTCATTTGCCCGCCGCCCTGTTCACAGCCCGCCGCGACAGCCACTCCGAAAGCATCAGGGCGCCCATCGACACGCAGATGGAAATCACCACCAGACGCAGAGCCGCACTTTCTCCACCGGGCACCTGCAGGAACGCATAGATCGCCGATGGCAACGTCTGGGTCTGTCCGGGAATATTCGAAACGAACGTGATGGTTGCACCAAACTCGCCCATCGCCTTGGCGAACCCCAGAACTGCACCCGTGATGACCCCCGGCAGGATCAGGGGCAGCGTGATCGTGGAAAAGACCCACAGACGCGGGGCTCCCAATGTCGCGGCGGCCTCTTCGAGGTCGGGATTGACCGATTCCACGGCAAGTCGGATGGCGCGCACCATCAAGGGGAAGGCCATGATGGCTGCGGCGAGCGCTGCCCCTGTCCAGCGAAACGCCAGCACAAGCCCGAAGGTGTCTTCAAGCCACGTCCCGAGCCAACTGCGGCGGCCGAACGCCAGCAACAGCAGGTAGCCCGTCACCACAGGTGGCAGGATCAGTGGCAGATGGATCAAACCGTTCAGGAGCTGTTTGCCGGGAAAGCGCCAGCGCGCCAGTGCAAACCCCGCCAGCAAGCCAAGTGGCAAGCTCAGCAGCGTGGCGACGGTTGCCACCTGCAGGGAGAGCCGCAGTGCCTGCCACTCCTCGGGGCCAAGCCAGCTTGTCAGGACGGCACCTCTGGAACAAGAAACCCATGCGCCGAAAAAATCGACCGCGCTTTCGGACCGGTCAGGAATTCGAACACATCTGCGGTGTTTTCTGCAGTGGTGCCTGTGACCTGCGCCGCCGGGTATACGATCCGGGGATGGCTTTCTGCCGGAAAGAGGTGGATCAGCTGCACGTCGGGGTCGGCCGTTGCATCCGTGGCGTAAACCACACCCAGGGGCGCCTCTCCGATCGCCACAAGCCGCAAGGCCGCACGCACATTGTCTGTCTGGGCCACAAATGCACTGACACCGTCCCACAAATCGAGGGATTGCAGCGCCGCCCGCGCGTAGATCCCCGCCGGAACCGCCTCTACCAGAGCGAGGGCCAGCGGCCCGTCCTCCAAGCGCGCCACGACGGTCTCGGAAGATAGGTCGGGCAGGGCCGAAGCGTCAGCAGGTGCAATCAACACCATCCGGTTTGACAAAAGGTCCACGTGCGTGTCGGTAACGATCAGACCTTCGTCTTCGAGCACGCTCATCCAGTCCTGATTGGCCGAGATGAAGATGTCAGCGGGTGCGCCATTCAGGATTTGGCGCGCGAGCACCGAGCTTCCGGCATAGGACATGGTCATTTCCTGCCCCGTCGCTGCCCGATATTGCGCAGCAACGTCATCCAGTGCGGATTTCAGGCTGGCCGCCGCAAACACCAGGACCGGCCGGTCCGCCACTGCAGCTTGCGGATGTGCATGAATAGCAACGCATAGGCTGAGGATCAGAAAGAGGGAACGGATCATTTTGCAATCTGAGGTGCGGGGCTATGCCGATTATCGCAGTGTGGCCAAAGGACTTGCAAGCGCTTTCGTGGTCAAAGCGCAATCACCTGCGTGCCCGGAATCCTTTGAATGGCAAGCATATCTTCGTCGTAGAGACCCGTCATCTGCTCCACCAGCGCGTCGGTCCAGCCGGGCAAATCCAGTTCTTCCTCGATCTCCTCGTCCAGAGCGAACTTGTCCAGAAACGCTGACATCACGCGGCGTTTCTGCATTTCCGTCATGACCGGGTGGTCCTTCAGGTAGGCCCGGAACCGTTTCATGCCTTCACGCGACATGATGGTCCCCAGCAGGTCGAAGCCGCCGACGATCTTTTCTCCATGATCCAGACCCGCCATTTCGCGGATGATAGATGCCCAGATCAGCGGGGTGTCCTCGTTGCACCAAAAGGTTAACGGCACATCCGTGACGGCGGCCCGCATCCGTGTGGCCATCTCCGACCACCGAAGATCTGCTGGCGCAACACCGTTGAGATGCACGTCAAGGTTCACGGCGCCCGATTGATCGAACAAGGCCGGGATAAAAGTGGCCGGGTTTTTCACGGCCATAAAGACCTCAAGCTGGTCATCGGGGAAAAGCGCCCGCAATTGCGCCAGTTTCTCTCCGGCATGCGGGTAGAGACGGCCCGCACGGATTGCGCCCTGCGGGGCGCTGAATAGGTTGGGCAGCGAAAGAACGACGCGGTCGGCTTGTTCCTGATCCAGTATCGCATCCAGGATCACGTCGCGCGCCTGCGCGCTGGGCATTGTCCCTCCCAGCGCCCCAAATGTGTTCTTGAGCAGTGGCCGATATGTGCTGGGCCCCGGCACGGACACACCGCGCTGGCTGAAATTGCCCTTGTTTCTCAGCAAGCATTTCACAAGACGATCATTGTCAGTGAAATGCGCGCCGGTGTGGACGATGACCTGCATGGGAGCGTGGTTCTGCCTGCGCTTTGCTACTCTTGGGCCGTCTGTTGCAACCAGTCTCAGTCAACCAGCTTCGGCACGGCAAGGCAAGCCGCAGGGCCGTTATCGTAAGGGCGCAACTTGATCTGGTCTAACGCCACCAACCTTGCTGCTTTCCTGATCATCGCGTGCTAGGCCGGGGGGGTTGCAGGAGCGAGAGCAGCGATATCGAACACCGAGGAGCACGAGCGGATGGATTGGACGGAAATGGCGACCGATTGGGTCGACCTTGCAGAAAGTATGGAAGCCACGCTCGCGCCTGTGCTGGCCCGAATGATCGAGGTTGCCGCTTTGGAGCCGGGGTCTCACGTCCTCGATATAGGGTTTGGAACCGGCGACAGTCTGCTGGCGGCGCTGTCGGCCCTTGGGCCCGAGGGGCGCATCACCGGATATGACATCGCCCCCCAAATGGTCTCGCGCGCCAGTGAACGTGTGGATGACAGAGTCGAACTGCACATTGGCGATGCCCAAAGCCTGCCTTTCGAAGCAAACGCATTCGATGCGGTGATCTCGAAATTCGGGACCATGTTTTTCGACGACACGGAGGCCGCGTTTGCCAACATCCGGAGTGGGGTACGGTCCGGGGGCAAAATGACCCTGGCGGCATGGGGGTCGCGTTACGAGAATCCGTATTTCTCGACCCCGGCGCGCGTGGCCCAGACACGACTGGGCAAAGCGCCTCCGCCGCCGCCTGACGCGCCTGGTCCGCTGCGCTTTGAGGATGCCGACGCGGTTATCGGATTGCTGGAGAGGGCCGGCTGGGCAGACGCTGCGGTGCTCACGGAAACGGTACACCTTTCCCCACAAGGCAGCGTCGAGGATTTGGCGGCCATCCAGATGCGCATCGGATCAGCCAATCGTGTTATGGAAGACCTGCAGGCTTCGCTCGAAGATCGAGATGCAATTCAAGCTGGCCTTGCAGAGGCATTCTCAGTCTTTGAGGGTTCGGAAGGCCTGCGCATTCCGGCGCAGATCCACTTTTTTACCGCACGCGCCTGACAAACGGGAGTGCGTTGGACATTGTCCAATGAAGCGACTATCGGAGCGGAATGACTGAGCGTTTCTCATTCGACCTTTCCGCAACCGACGGGCGCGCCCGCACCGGCGTGATCCGGACCCCGCGTGGCGAGATTCGCACCCCGGCCTTCATGCCGGTGGGCACGGCAGGCACCGTGAAGGCAATGTTGCCCGAAAACGTGCGGGCAACTGGGGCAGACATATTACTGGGCAACACCTACCATCTGATGTTGCGCCCCACCGCAGAGCGTATCGACCGCTTGGGCGGTCTACACAGGTTCATGAATTGGGAACGCCCGATCCTCACCGATTCCGGTGGTTTCCAGGTCATGAGCCTGGCCAACCTGCGCAAGCTCACCGAAGAGGGCGTGACCTTCAAATCGCACGTTGACGGCTCCAAGCATGCGCTGACACCGGAGCGGTCCATGGAGATCCAGCGCTTGCTGGGATCGGACATCGTGATGTGTTTTGACGAATGCCCCGCCTTGCCCGCGGACCGGTCGCGGATTGCAAGCAGCATGCGGCTCTCGATGCGCTGGGCCGCGCGGTCCCGCGAGGCGTTCGGTGACCGTCCGGGGCACGCACTTTTTGGGATCCAGCAGGGGGGGCTGGAACAGGACCTGCGTGAAGAAAGTGCCGAAGCGCTCAAGGCCATCGGATTTGATGGTTTTGCCGTGGGCGGTCTGGCCGTCGGCGAGGGACAAGAGGCAATGTTCGAGGCACTGGACTATGCACCGGGCATGCTGCCGGTCGACAAACCACGCTATCTGATGGGCGTGGGCAAGCCGGATGACATCGTCGGCGCGGTCGCCCGCGGCATCGACATGATGGATTGCGTGTTGCCGTCGCGCTCGGGCCGGACCGGACAGGTGTTTACGCGGCGTGGCGTGGTCAACATCAAGAACGCGCGCCATGCGGATGATCCACGACCCCTGGATGAAGAGTGCACGTGCCCGGCCTGTTCGAGTTACTCCCGCGCCTACCTGCATCACGTGTTCCGCGCGAACGAAATGATCTCCGGCATGCTGCTGACCTGGCACAACCTGCACTATTTTCAGGAAATCATGGCCGGCATGCGCGACGCGATTGCAGCCGGTACGTTTGAGGCATGGCAGGCGGAATTCCATGCGCAGCGGGCTCTAGGAGATATCGAGCCCTTGTAAGACCCGTCGGAATGGGCAAAACGGCAAGCTAAGTGAGTCTTCGACCCCGAAGACCTAGTGGAAGAGAAGTAAACTATGGATTTCAGTAAGTTGGTGCTCATTGGCGCCGCGTTGTTTTTGTGTGTTTCCTGCTCTTCGGGCCGGGATCGTTTGGCGCAACCGTTGGTTCCGACGCCACAAGAGCTCACAAAATATGGCGCCTTCCGAACGGAAGGCGTTGTCGCCTTTCAGGACAGTTCAACCGGAAACGAGCAGGAAATAGGCATCGCTGTCAAACGCGGGTTCTATGACCCGTCGAAGACACCCCCAGAGGTGGAATTCACGGTCTACATGGAGCTGGGTGCGATCACCGTCGGAAAGAGCGGAATGGGATTTCCGCCGGGATACCTGGAGCGCATCCCCGAAGGTCTGGTTGCACAAGCATATGGCGAAGTCGTGCGCAAGTCGCGCGGGCCAGCCATCTCCGAACTTGCCAGCCAGATTGGCCGTGCATCGATATGTGGGCAAAAGCGGATAAGGCTTGATCCAGGCAAACGGACACGAACGAGTCTGACGCTCGAGCAAAGCCAAAGGCTCGCAGCGACACTTGGAGGAAGTTCGACCCGTTTGCTCGGCATGTCTGGCGCCGATCTGAAGCGGCTCGGACTGGGGGACATTGCAAATGCGCCGAGCCGAACCATACCCAACATAGATTTTGAACCCGAAACACGCCCTGGCTCGCATATCAGAAGCGACGTCAGAGTGCGGATGGTGTGTTACCTGTGACCGGTGTCGTTCGGTGTCTGCGATTGGTTTTGGTGCTGAGTGGCTTGTCTGTGGTTTTCGGATGTGCGGCGCCCGTTGACCTGGCGCAGCAGTCCGACGACGCGCTACTCTCTCGTGACAGCGCGTATCCCGTGCCGGGGACGACATATTTGCATTGGGATACGGGCCATGGCTATCAGGTCAGCTTTCTGGACAAGGATCATGTCTGGCTTTGGTATCCCGGCAATGGCGCTGCACTGAAAGGGGCGTGGGGTCGAGAGCAGGTGGCGGGAAGGGGATACGTGTGTTTCACCTACCCAACGGGTTCCTTCAATCCAGTGACAGGGGTTCTGGGGGGCCGCAAACAGTGTCAGCCGCAGCAGGTTTTGCAGGCCGGTCTTGTGAATGCGGTGAAAGGCGACGTTTTTGGTCTTTCGTCTGGTTCGGTGCCGTACACACTTGAGAAAGGCAAACGCCCAGAGGGCATCTGAGAGGACCGCGAGGTACCTTTCGGCTTGCGGATAGGTGACGCCAAAGGCGACACTGCCCCGATCCGGATGCAGTACGATCGTGTCGTCATGCGCTAACCGGTTAGGGGAGAAGAAAAATGGCGAAACCTTGCATCATTTGCGTGGCAATCACGGGGTCTGTGGCGCGCAAAGAAAACAATCCCGCCGTGCCGATCACAATCGCGGAGCAGATCGAATCGACGCAGGAGGCGTTTGAGGCCGGAGCCAGCATTGCGCATTGTCATGTGCGCAACGCGGACCAGTCCCCGACCTCCGACCCAGAGAAATTTGCGCGGCTGAAGGAAGGGCTGGAAACCCACTGTCCGGGCATGATCATCCAGCTGTCCACCGGAGGCCGGTCCGGCGCGGGGCAGGAGCGCGGCGGTATGTTGCCTTTGCGGCCCGACATGGCGTCGCTCACCGTCGGATCGAACAACTTTCCGACCCGGGTGTATGAGAACCCGCCCGATCTTGTGGATTGGCTGGCCGGAGAGATGCTCAAGTACGACATCAAGCCGGAAATCGAAGCATTTGATCTCTCGCACATTTTTCAGGCCGCGCGCATGGTTCAGGACGGCCGCCTGAGCGACCCGCCCTATGTGCAATTCGTGCTGAACGTCAAAAATGCCATGCCAGCGGACAAGATCTCGTTCGACTTTTTCATCGAGACGCTGAAACGTCTTTGCCCGGAGGCGGAATGGTGCGGCGCCGGTGTCGGGGCAAGCCAGATCGAAGTGAACGAGTGGTGCATTGCTGCGGGCGGGCATTGTCGCACCGGGTTGGAGGACAACGTGCGACTGGACCGTGACCGGCTTGCGCCGTCCAACGCCGCTCTTGTCGAACGCGCGGTGGCGCTTTGTGACAAGTATGAGCGCCCCGTTGCAACCAGCGCGCAAGCGCGCGAAATCCTGGGGCTGCGCGCTGCGTAGGTGCTTGATTTTCACGACTTCGTGACTTTGCTCGGCTTCAATCCGCCCAGTCTCGAAAGATTGGTGCGCAAACCCCGGTCATTTCGCGCGAAGTTGCCCAGATGAGACCTTGCGGTCGCTCTGCACGCACGTCATTCTGCGCGCCATAAAAGTTCGGTGTGGTTGAAATGTCCGGGGGGTCGCCCCACATTCCTCCTCCATGACCGGAGATGGCCGAGCGTTGCCGCGAATAGGGACCGGCGCCATCTTGCCAACAACAAGGATAGAGCATGCAAGAGCCCCTCAATTCTTCTTATCCAGTTCTCCCGCTGCGCGATATCGTGGTGTTCCCTCACATGATTGTGCCGCTGTTTGTGGGCCGCGAAAAGTCGGTCCGCGCGCTGGAAGAAGTGATGGCAGACGACAAGCAAATTCTGCTGTCCAGCCAGATTGATCCATCAGACGATGATCCGGGCACGGACGGAATTTTCAAAGCAGGTGTGCTGGCCAATGTGCTGCAACTGCTCAAACTGCCCGATGGCACCGTAAAGGTGCTGGTCGAAGGGCAGGCGCGTGTGCGCATCGACACGTTCCTCGACAATGACGATTTCTTCGAAGCCCGCGCTGAATACCTGACAGAGATGCCGGGCGATATGGCCACGACCGAAGCGCTGCTGCGGACAGTGGCCGACGAATTCGAGCGCTATGCCAAAGTGCGCAAGAACATCCCCGAAGAGGCGCTCGCCGCGGTTGGAGAATCGACCGAACCGGCAAAGCTTGCCGATCTTGTGGCCGGGCACCTGGGTATCGAAGTGGACCAGAAGCAGGATCTGCTGGAGACGCTTTCGGTCAGCGAGCGGCTTGAGAAAGTCTATGGCCTGATGCAGGGCGAAATGTCGGTTCTGCAGGTCGAAAAGAAGATCAAGACGCGCGTCAAATCGCAAATGGAGAAAACCCAGCGCGAGTATTACCTGAATGAGCAGATGAAAGCCATTCAGCAGGAGCTGGGCGACGGCGAGGACGGCAAGAACGAAGTGGCCGAACTCGAGGCCAAGATCGCCGAGACCAAGCTGTCAAAGGAAGCGCGTGAAAAAGCCGAAGGTGAACTCAAAAAGCTCAAGAACATGAGCCCGATGAGTGCAGAGGCCACGGTTGTGCGGAACTATCTGGACTGGATTCTTTCTATTCCATGGGGCGTCAAATCCCGTGTGAAGAAGGATCTCGGGCGCGCACAGGACATCTTGGACGCCGATCACTACGGTCTGGAGAAGGTCAAAGAGCGCATCGTTGAGTACCTCGCGGTTCAGCAGCGATCCAAGAAGATGAAAGGCCCGATCATGTGTCTGGTCGGACCTCCGGGTGTGGGCAAGACCTCTCTGGGCAAGTCCGTTGCTCGGGCCACGGGACGCGAGTTCATCCGCATTTCGCTTGGCGGGGTGCGAGACGAGAGCGAGATCCGCGGCCACCGCCGGACGTATATTGGTTCGATGCCCGGCAAGATCATCCAGGCTCTGAAAAAGGCGAAAACCACCAATCCGCTAATCCTGCTCGATGAAATCGACAAGATGGGGCAGGATTTCCGGGGTGACCCGGCGTCCGCCATGCTGGAGGTGTTGGATCCGGAGCAGAACAACACGTTTATGGATCACTACCTTGAGGTGGAATACGATCTGTCCAACGTGATGTTCCTGACCACGTCCAACAGCTACAACATGCCTGGACCCTTGATCGACCGGATGGAGATCATTCCGCTGGCGGGATACACCGAGGACGAGAAGCGGGAGATCGCCAAACAGCACCTGATTTCCAAGCAGGTTAAAAACCACGGCTTGAAAGCCAAGGAGTTCGAGCTGACGGACGAAGCTTTGACGTCGATCATTCGGTATTACACCCGAGAAGCGGGCGTTCGGAATCTTGAGCGTGAGATCGCCAAGGTCGCGCGGAAATCGTTGACCAAGATCATCAAGAAAGACGCCGAAAGCGTTGTTGTCACGGCAGAAAACATCGATGAGTTTCTCGGTGTGCCGAAGTACCGCTATGGTCTGGCCGAAGAAAAGGACCAGATCGGCGTGGTCACCGGACTGGCCTACACCAGCGTTGGTGGGGAGCTTCTGAACATCGAAGCGCTGCGCTTGCCGGGCAAGGGCCGGATGAAGACCACCGGCAAACTTGGCGATGTGATGAAAGAGTCCATTGATGCTGCGTCATCTTATGTGCGCTCCATAAGTCCGAAAATCGGGATCAAACCGCCACAATTCGACAAGCTCGATATCCACGTGCACGTGCCTGATGGTGCGACGCCCAAGGATGGCCCCAGTGCCGGCCTGGCGATGGTCACATCGATCGTCTCGGTGCTGACGCAGATCCCTGTGCGCAAGGATATCGCCATGACGGGCGAGGTCTCTTTGCGGGGCAACGCGATGCCAATCGGTGGTTTGAAAGAGAAGCTGCTTGCGGCGTTGCGCGGGGGGATCACCACTGTTCTGATCCCCAAGGAAAACGAAAAGGACCTGCCGGAGATTCCGGACAACGTGAAAGAGGGCCTGACCATTATTCCTGTCGAGCACGTGTCCGAAGTGCTCGAGCACGCATTGGTCAGCAAACCCGATGCGATCGAATGGGACGAAGCCGCCGAGGAAGCAGCTGCGGCGGCCGCGGCCGCGGCAGCCAAAGACGGTGGGCCTGCGGCAACAGCGCACTGACCCAACGAACCTTTTTCGCACTCAACGCGGGCGCCTCACCACAGGGGCGCCCGTTTTGCATCCGATGGGTCTTTTCCTTGCCTGATGAAAGGCGGATTGATCAAAACTGGCCATTTGCGGGACATATCGCTACGCTTTGTGCAGAGCGGAGAAAAAGGGGACCTCAATGGCAACCCGCAGCACCGGGCGCGAAACACCGGCAACCACCAGCAAATCCAAGACGACGGCCCCTCGGCGCGCCACGCCCGCACAGGGGACGGAAACCGCAACGGGCGGCGAAAAAACGGCTGGCCGGGCCAAGATCGTCCCTGTGCCGGCCCCGCCACCCGCGCCCCGGGTTGTTGCTGTTGCGACCCCTGTTGTGTCAACGCCGGAACTCCGAAAGAAGGAACTGATCGACACAGTGGTCGAACGTTCCGGCATTAAGAAAAAAGATGCCAAGCCGGTCATTGAAGCCATGCTGGCGGTGCTTGGCGAAACCGTCGCGGGCGGGCGCGAACTGAATCTGCAACCTCTGGGAAAACTCAAGATCAACCGCACCGAGGAAAAAGCAAACGCGCGCGTGATCGCATGCCGTCTGCGCCAGTCTCTGTCGGTGGGACCGGACGTTGCAGAGCCGGCCGCCGCAAATCCACTTGCGGACGCCAAGGAGTGACGCTAAGACCTCGCCGAATGGGTGATTAGCTCAGTGGTAGAGCGCTTCGTTCACATCGAAGATGTCAGCAGTTCGAATCTGTTATCACCCACCATTTTCCTCCGCCCCTCGACATTCCAAAAGCCTTTGCTGTCTGAGCCGCGGCTGCCATGTTAGGACCACCTGCGCGGTGATTTTTTGTTACGCCGCCAATGAAAGGGTACCGGCGTGATTGTTCCCCCAATTCTTGTGCTTCGGCACGGCGAGACCGAATGGAACCGTGAAGGTCGGATGCAGGGCGTGCTCGATTCTCCGCTCACGGAGCGAGGGATAGAGCAGGCGCAGCGGCAAAATGCGATCCTGAGGGCGTTTGGTGTCTCCGATTGGAATTGGTACGCCAGCCCGCAAGGACGGGCTGCTCACACGGCGCAGATTGCTCTGGAGGGCAACGGCACAGGTCTGACCTCCGATGCTCGCCTGCGCGAGATCAGTTTGGGAGACTGGACCGGGCTGACCCGTACTGAGCTTTCGGAACGCAATCCGGTCCTTTTCGAGACAGATGGTTTGGCCTGGTACGATCATGCGCCAAACGGGGAAGGTCTGGCGGCGCTCGCCGATCGCACGCGCGCCTTTCTTGAGGAGTTGCAGGGCCCCTCGGTGATCGTGACCCATGGGATCACCAGCCGGGTGCTGCGGTGTTGGGCGCTGGGTCTGCCGTACGAAGCGTTCGAAGATCTCGAGGGCGGGCAGGGTGTTGCCTACCACGTTGAAAATCAAGTCAGCCGCCGGCTCGACTGACCCTTGCGCTCCGGTTGCAAAATCCGCTAAACGGCGCGCAGGCGGGTGATTAGCTCAGTTGGTAGAGCGCTTCGTTTACACCGAAGATGTCGGGAGTTCGAGTCTCTCATCACCCACCATTTTCCTGCCTATGTTCGGAGTTGTCTAAACTCGGAGGCGCAGCCAGATCCGTTGGCTAGGTCGGCGCGAAAAACGGGTCGCTTTTTCTGTGTGATCTGGAAGCTTAAGCGCTCAGGGCCAGCAAAGCATCACGCGACGCTGCATCTCGGTCCAATGGATGGCTTTGGCTCCCGGATACACTCTGCGACCCATGCTGTCTGGCACGATTTCATTGACGTATGAAGCGCAAGGTGGGCAACGCGGCTCATAGGAACGACTTCCCGGGTTTCTGGTCACATCGTCGCGTTTGCGCAGGCAGTTCGCTCTTTGCTTGCTCAGTGGTGGCGTAACAAGCAAAGTGAAACCAAGGGACTGGCTGGGATAGATACCAAAAAATGAAGGACCTGAGCACAAATCTGGTCGAGGGCGATATGCTCGACGGGATTGAGACGCTGCATGAGCGGTGGAAGTATCGCTACTATGAAAGTCACAAGTATTTTGTTCCGTACCTCCTGAAAAACGGTCTGTCCAGCACCAGCCGGGTTGTCGAAATCGGGTGCGGACAAGGTCCAAAGAGCTTTTCGATAGCTCCCCATTGCAAAGAAGTGCTGGGTTTTGATTTGTCCGGTTCCCACATTGAGAACGCCCATCTAATCCAGGAGCGAACGGGAATCGCGAATGTCCGCTTCTTCGAACGCAATGCCGCCGAGGCTGGGGATTTGCTCGCGGACCTAGGGCGGGGTGATTTTATGTTGTGCTACGCCATCCTCGAGCATCTCTTGCCCGAGGAACTGATCACGCTTTTTGCATTTCTGCACAAGCACTTGAAGGCTGGAGTGAAGGTGGCTTTTGTCGAAACGCCGAACCGCTTGGCAACGATCGACCGGCATACAAGTTTCCTGCCTTTTTTCGATACACTTCCTATCGAAATCGCCGCGCGCTATGGAAAAAACAGTAAACGCGACTGGTATGCGCTCGGACTGACCGAGCAGCCGGGCTCTGAATTTCTCTACCGAAACGGGCGCGGCCTGAGCTTTCATGATTTCGAACTGGCTTTCGACAAATTCGATCGCATGAACGACATTGTATTGGCAGATAACTGGTCGGTCGAAATGTTGAACATGCACCCGCACCACGTATCCGAGGTCACTACGTGGGAAGGGTTTGCTGCCACGCGCACGGACTCGACCATACAAAAGACGAATGTTCCGCCGCTGTTCTTCCGATACTGGCTGGAAGGCATCCTGTCTTTCGAGACCACAAGCCCGCCCCCCATGGACCTTGAGCAGCTGGTTTTGACCGGCGATTTCACTGGCACCTACCGTAACGCGAGGGGCATCCCCAGTTTGCGACTCAAACCGGACCAATCCTACCGATTCCGAAAGACCCTGAAGGAGGATACAGTCTCCTGCGAAGTCCTGCTGGGCATCGGGATGGAGGCAACCGGATCAATCCGGGTCATTTCCGATAGTGGCGAAGAAACACGGCTGTCGCCGACAGGAGGGGCGGTGCATCAGTTCGATCAATGGCGCAAACTGCACTATCACTCGGTTCGGTTCCAGGAGATGCGCAACTTGCGTATCATCAACGAAGGCTCCGCCGTGACCAGCATAGCTTTCCCCTTGATCCGGCGTTTCCATTAGACGGTTTGTGTGGATCGACGCCACAAACAGCAGCGTGAGCTTCGCGAGGAGTGCGAAGGCACAGATGCCTCTACTTCAGGATCGAAAGCACATTGGCATAGTCATCGGTCCACACCGGGCCGCCGTCGCTTTGCAAAGGCTGCCACAGGCCGGTCCCATCAAGCGCCGATAAGGCCTCGGGAGAGCGGGCAAACATTGCGACGATGGAACCGCTGTCGCTGGGGTCCTCTTCGACATTGCCCTCATGCACCTGAATGCGTGCTTGCAGGCCTCGAGACGCCGCACTGCGGGCCAGCGGCCGCTCGATGGCGTAGTACCGGTTCGAGATGTGATAGAGCAGCAGCCCGTCGGGGCTGAGCCGGTCCAGGTAGAGTCCCATCGCTTCATCGGTTGTCAGGTGCACCGGGACCGCATCGGAACTGTAGGCATCGATGATCAGGATGTCGAAGGTGAGGTCCGTGGTCTGGCCGAGCACCATGCGGGCATCCCCCAGATGTGTAGGCGCATCGCCGGCACAGGCAGACATGAAAGTGAAGAGGTCCGGATCGCGGGCAACATCATCGACCATCTTGTCGATCTCGTAGAAGTGCCAGTCTTGCCCGGGCTGCCGGTAGCAGGCCAGCGATCCGACGCCCAGACCCACCACGCCGATCGAGCGGGCGGAGCGCCCTGCCTCGGACGTCATGACCTGACCCATCGGGCCGTTGGCGTGATAGTAGTAGAGCGGTCTGGGCCGGTCCGCCTCTAGATCCGCCTGCCATTGGACGCCATGAATGGTCGTCCCGTTGGAGTAATAGCGCAGCCCGTCACGGTCCTGCACCTCATGCGCGCCAAAGAAACTGCGGTCGCGGAAGGCAGCATCAGAATGATCCGTCACCAGCCCCACAACAAGCACCGTGACGACGGCAGCGGCAATGGCTGTGCCGTTGGCGCGTAACACCAGAAGGCAGCATAACGTCATCAGCATCGTGAGTGCGTAGCCGGCAGAAGCGCCAATCCAACCCGTGACGACGGGCTCGCAAAGCTGCAGAACCAGAACCGCGGCCCCGACAAACAAACCGGGTGCAGCACGCATCAGCGTCTGGTGGTTCCAGGCGGCGACAAAGACCATCGCGGCGACGGCGACCGTGACCGCGCCTTCGTAATAGCTGTTGAAGAGCGAGGGCGCGATAATGGAGTTGAAAACGCCACCCAGCGCTCCGCCAAGGGACATGGTGACATAGAAGATCGTGAGGTGCTGCCCGGACGGGCGGGCCTCATACAGGCGGCGGTGCACGAACAACGCAACGACAAAGAATGCGAGAACCATCATCGCGATGGTTGGCATCGGCAAGTGACGACCCAGCAACCCGGCAAACACAATGGCCAGGTAGCCCAGTCCAAGAACAGCCAGCATGCGCAGCCTTGGACCTTTCACGACCGGGCGGTTGGTGAAGGTGAACACGAAGGTCAACAGATAGAGCGACAACGGAATGACCCAGACCAAAGGAATCGAGCCGACATCGGTCGAGATCTTGGATGTCACGGCCAGCATGAGTGAGGAGGGGACGAAGGCAAGGATCAGCCAGCGGATCATCTGTATTTTGTCCGGGGCGGATTCGATCGTATCCTTGACCGTCGTGGATGACCCATGGCGCGCAACCAGACCGCTCGCCAGCAGGGCGGCGCCGAGTGCAACAAATCCCCAACTCCATCCCAGGCCGATCCCCCTTGCACCAAACAGTGGTTCTGCGGCCAGAGGAAAGGCCAGCAGGGCGATCAGCGACCCTAGATTGCTGGCGCCATACAGAAAGTAAGGGTCGTCCGCTGAGGGGCCGCCAGTTTGCGCATACCAGGACTGAATGAGGGGTGCATTCGCGGACAACACGGCAAACGGCAGCCCGACGCCGGCCGCAAACAACACCAGCGTCTGCCAGGCGGTAGACCCTTCAGCATCGTATTGCCAGCCTTCGGCCACGGCCAGAGGCAGGAAGGTCAGCGCAAGTGCCCACAAGGCCAGATGCACGGCCATTTGGGCCTTCACCGGCAAGGTGCGGGTCAGCACGTGGGCATAGACATATCCTGCGATCAGAACCGTCTGAAAGAAGAGCATCGCCGTCGTCCAGACCGCAGAGGCACCCCCGATATGTGGCAGCACAATCTTGGTGAAGAGGGGTTGCACAAAAAACAACAACGACGCGCTAAGGAAAATCGTGACCGTGAAGAGCACCGGAACCAGCGCTGTGCTGGTGCTGGGTTTGGTGGCAGCTGTGATGGCCATGGATGATGCTCCCTGCGCGTGACTCACCGTCTCAGCTAGGTTCGGATTGTGGTCAAACTTGGACACAGTTGAGGATTGTTTCCGAAAGGCGTGCCAAACGTTTGGTGCGCATTTGCACAGTTCCTGTCCCTATGGGCCTCTTTGGTGCGGTCCATTGGTGGCCTATGTTCTCTCGTGACACCAGGACAGGAGACTCTGATGAGCTGGAACCCCATCCTTGATCCGCATGTCCCGATTGGGGATGCGGTCGACGCCATCGAAACCGTAATCGTTCCGCGCGCCCGCGATTTGGGGGGGTTTGAGGTTCGCCGTGCTTTGCCCGCGCCCAAGCGGCAGATGGTTGGCCCGTTCATTTTTTTTGATCAGATGGGGCCAGCTGAATTCCTGCCGACGCGCGGCATGGATGTGCGGCCTCATCCCCACATCGGTCTTGCCACCATCAGCTACCTATACCGAGGCCGGATGCATCATCGCGACAGTTTGGGGACTGACAGCTGGATTGAACCGGGCGCGGTGAACTGGATGGTCGCGGGTCACGGGATTACCCATTCTGAGCGCACCGATGACGCAACTCAGGTCGATCCAATGCCTTTCTTTGGCATTCAGACATGGGTGGCCTTGCCCGAGAAAAATGAAGACGATCCGGCCTATTTCGAACATGCGGCCAAAGACGCTTTGCCGCTTTTGGAGGGGGAGGGCAAAGAGGTGCGCCTGATCCTTGGAAATGCTTATGGCGCGGAGGCCCCCGTGCGCGTCGCGTCGGAGATGTTCTACGTTGACGCGGTGCTGCAACCCGGCGCTGCCATCCCGTTGCCAGATGATCATGAGGATCGGGGCGTATACGTCGTCGAAGGCGATGTGACCGTCGCCGGAGAAACCTATGCTGCCGGCCATATGATGGTGTTTCGCCCCGGCGATGCCATCAGCCTGAAGGCCGGTGAACAGGGTGCGCGACTGATGCTGTTGGGCGGCGCCACGCTGGAAGGACCGCGGCACATCTGGTGGAATTTCGTCGCCTCAAGCCGCGACAAGATCGACGCGGCCAAGGAGGCGTGGCGCGCGGGTGACTGGGCGCACGGGCGGTTCAGCCTGCCGCCTGGAGATGATCAGGAGTTCATCCGCTTGCCGGAAAGGTGAGGTGACCCTCTTTCCAGACATTGGACATGGCATAGGCGGAACCCGGCAATTGTGCTATCCTACGGCGCATATTGCAGCGATTTCATTGTTCCCATTGCCATGTCCACAGTTGACACCTCGACGTTCAAGATTCTGCTAGACGTTCCGGGCGAAGAGAACCTGGCGCTGGGATTTAACGAGCTGTCGCTGGCCTTCTCGGAGATCATCCGCAACTCGGACCCGCGCTTTGCCATTGGTCTTTTTGGGGGTTGGGGGTCTGGTAAAACCACGTTGATGCGGGCCATCGAAAGCCGTCTCGTGGATACGGATCAGGCGACCACCGCGACGGTCTGGTTTTCGGCCTGGCGCTACGAGAAAGAAGCCCATCTGATCGTTCCGCTGCTGGATGTGATCCGGGAAGCGGTGGTGGCGTGGGCTGCAAAGACCCCGCGGCCCAAAGCCAAGGCGGCGGCACTGCGGCTGGCGTCCACGATCGGGAAAGTCTCAATCAGCCTTCTGGCTGGGTTTAGCCTCAAAGCCGGGTTGCCCGGCGTGCTGGATGCATCCTTTGACGCAAACAAGGCCCTGACACGTGCGGATGCATTCGATGCACAGGATCAGGCGGCGCGCACGCCCCGGTCCTTCTATCACGCGGCCTTTTCGGCGCTGAAAGATGCCTTTGCGGAGTTTCATAAATCGGGCGCCGCGCGGATCGTGGTCTTCGTCGATGATCTGGACCGTTGCCTTCCGGAGGGCGCGCTCGAGGTGATGGAATCGATGAAGCTATTCTTCGATCTCGATGGGTTTGTCTTTGTCGTAGGCCTGGACCGGCAGGTTGTTGAGATGAGCGTCGAACATCGCTACCGCGAGCTGCAGGACAAAGCGGTGTCCGAAGACGCAACCCGCAGCGGCGCGCGCATCACCGGCGATAGCTATCTGCGCAAAATCTTTCAGGTGCCCTATAGCCTTGCCCCGGTATCATCGGACCAGTTGCAGGACTTTCTGTTCTCAGTGAAAGAGCAGTCAAAACTGCCGCTTGAGCAAAAGAACGAGTTGGACACCGAAGTCATGCCGTTCCTGAGCTACCTGATCACCGAATCCGGGTTCAACCCACGGGAATTCAAGCGTTTCATCAATGGCTATACGCTGCAGCGCATGATCAATCCAAGTCTCGATCCCACGACTCTGCTGGCGTTGCAGACCATCGCGTTTCGACCAGATTGGGCCGATATTCAAACGGCGCTGCTGGCGTTTCGAGATGGGTTCATGCGGGCGCTGGAGGACTTTGCCAGTGACTGCGATGCAACCAAGCTTGAGCCGTTCCTGACCGGAACGGGCCCGCCGCCGGGCACGTTTCTGGATTTCATCAACGCAGGAGGACCGGGCAATCCACTGCTCACGTTTTTATCGCCGGATCAGCATGGATATGTGTCCAGCATCGACGACTACCTCTTCTCCGGCGAGGCGTCGCGATCCACCGAGAGCAGCGATTTCCTGGGGGCGTTTGTGCTCTTTGGCAATGCGCTGAAAGACACGCGCGATATCTCAACCGAATGGGAGACGTTGCCAAATGAACTGAACCGTTTCGCTTCGGTAGTGGGCGATGCGCGCAGACGGTTTACCCCGACCTCGAATCCAATGTTCAGAGCTGCTGCCGTGTTGGAGGGAATTGAAATCGAGGCGCAAGATTTGGCCGCAACCGTGGCGGGTGAATTAACTTCAATCCCGACCCAATCAAACACAAGCTCTGGCAATGACAAGTCCCAAGACGAAAGAGAGCGACAAAAGAACTGGATCGATCGCGCAAAGGCTGCAACGGAAAAATGGCGCGGCGAATTGCGGCGCGCATTGAGCGATTTGCAAGGGGCCTATCGGGCCGGGTTGTAGTAGATCGGATTTTGCATCAATCCGCGCAAATGCCGCTTGACGCCTGCGCAGGCTTGGCCTATCCCGCACGCTACGCGCGGTTGTAGCTCAGTTGGTTAGAGTACCGGCCTGTCACGCCGGGGGTCGCGGGTTCGAGCCCCGTCAACCGCGCCACTTTCTTCCCCTCGATGTGTTCTGCTGTGGCCCCGGGCAGGCTGGTTCAGTAGGAATAGCCAAGCAGCCGTTCGGAGTCCAAATCCAGCTGCGACAGGATGAAGGTGCGGTCGTCCGGCGAGACTTCTGCAGGGGTGGCGGGGCGGTCACGGACGCTTGGACGGAACCGGTTGCCCATCTTGCGTGTGACCGCCCTGTGGTAGTCACGGCGTGCCACTGCGCCAAAGTAGTCGCGATAATCGGTCATGAACTTAGCGCCGTGTGACTGGATCGCCTCCAGTTGCACAAGGGCAAAGGAACAGTCGCGGTTCATCATGCCCAAGACCGCGTCCATCTTGGCGCGGCGCAGCGCTATGAGATTTTCAAATGGTTTGCCCGTGATCGGATGCCGGTCGAACTGCAAAGGCTGGCTTTGGACTTCCAGTTCAGGGTGGATCATCTCGAAATCGCCCGGACGGTCGACCACGCTGTTCCATTCCGCGCGCAGAAAATCCGAAAACGACAGTGCCTGCATGTCGGGATGCGCGTGCCAGGGCCGGCGGTGCATCGACAGGGCCCAGCCGATGGCATTGCGGAAGGCCATCACTACCAACAGGTCCCGAGGAATGGCCACCATGACTGGGAAACCGTGTTTCCATCCCAGCCCTTCGCTGCGGACCATCCGGCAGTTACGCTCGATGGTCTTGCGGACCACGTTGGTCCCACTGGCCCGCTCGCCCAGCACCTGAAACTGCATCGGATCGTCGCCGTCCAGTTTGTGAAAGGCATACCCGCGCGCGGCCACTTGGTCGCTCAAGGCCTGGGGATCAACCGTTGCCATTCTGCCCGATCCTGCACCGTTCTTTTGGGATTCTCATATTTGCCCGGTTTCGCTAGGTTATCCTTGGATAGAGATAAAGCAGCCTCCAACGCGGGGCGCAAGGCAAGCGGCAGTTAAGGGGCAGCGCATCATGGCTTTGGCAGCGGCGGTCACTATGGTGCGTGACGACGTGTTTTTCCTCAGTGCCTGGTTGCGCCACTACGGCGGGCTGTTTGGACGCGAGAATTGCTACATCGTGAACCACGGGCGGGGCAGCGATGTGGCTGAACTTGCCCATGGCTGCAATCTGATCGGCATTCCCGGTGAGCCACACCGGAATTTCGACATGAAGCGCTGGCGCCTGCTGAACAACCTCGTGATGGGCCTGCGGTCCTATTATGATCATGTCATTGTCGGGGATGTCGACGAACTGGTGGTGATGGATCCCGCGGCTGGCCAGTCGCTGACCGAATTCCTGAAGGCCGCGCCGCTGCGCAAGGTGTTTACCCCGGTTGGCCTGGAAGTCATCCATCGCATCGATCTGGAGCAGGACCCTGTGTTCGACACGATTCTGGGACCGCGCCGCCATGTCCGACCAGCGCCGCATTACTCCAAGCCCTGTGTTGTTGGTGCGGGCACAAAGATAGCTCGCGGGGGCCATTTCACCCAGTATGACAAGCTGCATACGCCCGATCACATGTATCTTCTGCATCTCAAGTTTTGCGACTTTGACGCTTATTGCGAGGCGATGAACCGGCGCAATCAGATCACCACCGATCTGGGTGGCGACGTCAAAGGCATCGCGATCGGACGGCACTGGTTCAAGGAGGCGCGGGGCGAAGATCGGGCGGTCTTTGAGGCTTTTGCCGGTTTGGAGATGCAGGATGGGTTCGACTTTGCGCCGATGCGAAAAAAGATGCACCGCACGTGGAAGGCGCGCGGCGACACCGGGTACTGGCATTTCGACCGCCCCGAACTGAACACCCAGTATCTGCTGCCGGAGCGGTTCAACGACGTGATCTGACCGCGTCTGGGCGATCAGAGCGGGGGTTGCACCTTCAGGAAGCCGTGCAGTGCATCTGTCGTTTCCTCAGGGGCAAGGTCGATGAAAAAATGTCCGCCGGGCATCGCGGCGGCCCGCATGTTTGAGAGGCGGTCCTCCCAGCTTTTGGGCACATCGTAGATTTTCGCCATCGCCCCTTCGCCACCGTAGAGCACCAGTGCCGGGCAGGTGATCTGCCTGTTCAAATCGGCGGCGTCGTCGGCAAAATCCAGATCAAGAGCGGCGCGGTAGTCGTTGCACATGCACCTGATGGTCGCCGTATCCCGCCAGGCGTGACGATACGTTTTCAGCGCCTCCGCGTCGAATTCATCCAGTTTCGCACCGCCCCAACCCAACAGGCAGCTTTCGAAGTAAAAGTCCGGATCCCGTTCAATGATCGTTTCGGGAAAGGGGGAAGGCTGTGCCAGAAAAAACCAATGATAATAAGATTTTGCCACGGATTTCTTAAGGTCATTCAGCAAAAAATGCGTGGGCACGATATCCATGAGCGTCAGGCTTGCAACCGAGGGCTCAAAATCAAGCGCCAGACGATGGGCGACGCGCCCGCCGCGATCGTGGCCGGCGATGTGAAACCGCGCAAAACCCAGATGCGCCATGAGCCCATGCTGGTCGCGTGCCATGTTTCTGAAACGCATGGCCGCCACGTCGGTCGGTTTGCTAGACCCGCCATAGCCGCGCAAATCGGCCACAACGACGTCGTGGGTCTGCGCCAGCACAGGGGCGACCTGCCGCCACATGGCGCGTGTCTGCGGGAACCCGTGTAGCAACAGAAGGGGTGGACCGCCGCCGGCGCGTGAATATGCGATGGTCACACCATCGATTTCTGCTTCTGCGTCACTGAATCCTGGGATCGTCTCTGTCATGTGTCGGGATTCTCCAATATGCGGAAAGCATGGCCAACAAACCTCTCGCAGTCGAGCACTAGACGATGACCGTTTCCGGAGCGCGGCAATCGACGGGGATCGGTATTCTGCTGGTGACAACCGGCATGTTCTGCATTTCGTTGAATGACATGCTGATCAAGGCCTTGTCCGGCGATTATCCCCTGCATCAGCTCATTTTTGCGCGAACATTCGTGGGTTTCGCGCTGACCTGCGTTATCCTGCAGTTCGAGGGCGGCTGGCGCGCACTTCGCACGGACCGCCCGGGCCTGCATATCATACGTGCCCTCCTGGTGGTGTTTGCGAACTCGGCGTTCTATGCCGCGCTGGTGGCAATGCCGATCGCCACCGCCAATGCGCTTTACTTCGTGGCACCGCTTTTTGTGACGCTCTTGTCCATCCCGATCTTGGGGGAGGCGGTGGGGATGCGACGCATTTTGGCGGTTCTGGCGGGGTTTTGCGGTGTCCTGATCATGCTCGCGCCGGAGTTGCGGGGGACAGGAGAGGGACCGGGGTGGCTGGCGCTGTTACCCATGCTGGCCGCGGCGGGCTATGCTGGTATGTCCGTTCTAACCCGCAAATTGGGGGACAAAAGCCCGGCATCTGCATTGGCCCTTTACCTGCAGGCGGCCTTTCTGGTGGTCAGCTTCGGGTTTTTCCTGGTGGCGGGCGACGGTCGCTTTGTTCCGGAAAGCGGCAATCCAAGCTTGCAGTTCCTGTTCCAGCCCTGGGTTTGGCCCGAGCCAACCGATTTGCTGGTGATGCTGGGGCTCGGCGGGCTGTCAGCAATTGTCGGCTACACGATTTCGCAGGCCTACAGAATGGCGGATGCGTCGGTGGTGGCGCCGTTCGAATATGTTCTGCTGGTTTTTGCGTTGTTCTGGGGGTGGACCGTGTTCGGCGAATGGCCAGCGCCAACGGTGTTTGCCGGCGCAGCCGTGATTGTCGGATCAAGTCTTTACATCGCCTGGCGAGAGCGTCGGCAAAACGTGCGGGGCGTGCGGCGTCCCTGAGATTGAGAGACACATTATGGCCCTATGGTGCGGCTGATCAGCGCGTCAGGGCCTCCAGCACGCGCGCCCAGCTGCGGGTGCCTTTGTGGAAACTCTCCACGTCGTACTTTTCGTTAGGAGAGTGGATCTGATCGTCGTCACGGCCAAAACCGATGAGCATGGAGTCCATGGCCAGAATGGTCTTGAAGAAGCCCGCAATAGGGATCGACCCGCCGCACCCGATATAGGAGGCCTGTCGCGGCCATTCATCTGACAGAGCAAGCCGCGCTTTCTCGAAAGCCGGGTCATCAATGGACATCTGAGAGGCCTCGGAGCCTTTCTCAGAGCGATACTCAACTGTGAATCCTGCGGGCAGGCGCTCTTCCAGGTAGGTTCGGAAACTGTTGCGGATCGCCTCCGGATCCTGCTGGCCAACCAGGCGAAAGCTCAGCTTGGCGCTGGCCTGGCTGGGCAGAACGGTCTTGAACCCGTCACCGGTGTAGCCGCCCCAAATGCCGTTGATGTCACATGTCGGCCGGGACCAGATCATCTCCAGCGGTGTCCGGTCCTTTTCTCCTGCCGGCTCCTGCAGGCCGACATCGCCGAGAAAGGTCGCGTGGTCAAAACTGAGATTTTGCCATTGACTGCGCACCTCGGGAGAGAGTTCTGGTACTCCGTCGTAAAAGCCGGGCAATGTAATCCGCCCTGAGTCGTCCTGAAGTCCCGCGAGGATCCCTGTCAGCACTCGTATCGGGTTCATGGCGATGCCGCCATACATACCCGAATGCAGGTCCCGGGACGGACCCGTGATGGTAAAATCCTCTGCCAGAAGCCCGCGCAGCATCGTTGTGATCGCGGGCACGGCACTTTCGAACAGCCCCGTGTCGCAGATCAGCGCAATGTCGCAAGACAATTCGGACCGGTTCTCTTCAAGAAAAGGCACCAGCGACGGGGACCCTGATTCCTCTTCGCCCTCGAACAGGAACGTGATCGCGCAGGGCAGGGACCCGTTTACCGCTTTCCAGGCGCGGCAAGCCTCGACGAAGGTCATCAGCTGTCCCTTGTCATCGCTGGATCCGCGACCGCGAATGACACGCCCGTTGGGTCCATCCTGTACTTCCGGATCAAAGGGGTCCCGATCCCAAAGTTCCAGTGGATCAACCGGTTGCACGTCATAATGCCCGTAAAACAGCAAATGCGGGCCGTCGCCGGGCACATGGCCAACCACCATCGGATGTCCCGGCGTGTCCCGTCGTTCGGCGGCGACGCCAAGAGACTGCAGATCAGCCACCAGCCAGTCTGCGGCGCGCTGGCATTCGGCACTATAAGCGGGGTCCGTCGAAATGGATGGAATACGCAGAAGCTCCATCAACCGCTCCATCGCGGCGGGCAGGTCGTCGTCAATGCGCGACAATACAGCGTCAAGCGTCATGTTGGGAATCTCCGCAGAACCAGTTTGGGCCGACCCTAACAGTGCGGCAATTGCTGTCCAGATCGGGTTGATGCAGATCAAGGCTGCGACATGACGCCCATGCCTATTTGGTTGAACCTGGGATGGGCAATCTGTATCCATTCTAAAACCAATCTGTGTCACGCGGGCACCGGACAGCGTCGCACGACCACAGATCAGGACAGAAATTGGAGGAAGCCGGTGGACTACACCGCGAAACTCGACGCCGCGATCGAACGCCTGCACGACGAAGGCCGGTACAGGACCTTTATCGACATCGAACGCCGGAATGGCCAATTCCCGCATGCGGTCTGGACCCGCGCAGATGGCTCCGAGCAGGAAATCACCGTCTGGTGTGGCAATGACTATCTCGGCATGGGGCAGCACCCCGTGGTTCTGAAGGCCATGCATGACGCTTTGGACGCCGCAGGGGCGGGCTCCGGTGGAACGCGCAACATTTCCGGTACAACGGTTTATCACAAGCGGCTTGAGGCCGAACTGGCCGATCTGCATGGCAAGGAAAGCGCGCTGCTGTTTACCAGTGCTTACATCGCCAACGATGCAACACTGAGCACACTCCCCAAACTCTTCCCTGGGTTGATCATCTACTCGGATGCGCTCAACCATGCTTCGATGATCGAAGGCGTGCGCCGCAATGGCGGGCAGAAAAGGATTTTCCGCCATAACGATGTCGCGCACCTGCGTGAATTGATGGCTGCGGATGATCCGGATGCACCAAAACTGATCGCGTTTGAATCGATCTATTCCATGGATGGTGACTTTGGTCCGATCGAAGCGATTTGCGATCTTGCGGATGAGTTCGGTGCGCTGACCTATATCGACGAGGTTCATGCTGTCGGCATGTATGGCCCGCGCGGCGCTGGCGTGGCAGAGCGTGATCGTCTGATGCACCGTCTGGACATCATCAACGGAACGCTTGCCAAAGCGTATGGCGTGATGGGCGGATACATCGCCGCAAGCTATAAAATGTGTGACGCGATAAGGTCTTACGCGCCGGGCTTCATCTTTACTACGTCGCTGCCTCCTGCTGTGGCTGCGGGTGCTGCGGCCTCGGTATCTTACCTTAAAACAGCGTCGGAGTTGCGCACCCAGCATCAAACCCAGGCCAAGGTCTTGAAGACCCGCCTGAAAGGGCTGGGGCTGCCAATCATCGACCATGGCAGCCACATTGTCCCCGTGATGGTTGGCAACCCAGTGCACACCAAGAACATCAGCGACATGCTCCTGGCCGAGCACAGCATCTACGTGCAGCCCATCAATTTCCCAACGGTTCCACGCGGGACAGAACGGCTGCGGTTCACGCCGTCGCCGGTTCACGGTCCGGGGGAGATGAATCGTCTGGTGCACGCAATGGATGCATTGTGGTCGCACTGTGCGCTGAATCGCGCCGAACTCTCTGCCTGACCCAGCGAAACGTATGCAACCCCGCGTTGCTGTGTTAACCTAGCTGCAACAAAAATCTGGCCGAATCGAGTGGGACCGATTCTCGGCACGATGGGAACTATGGGGCAGCAGGCATGATCGGGCGCAAACCACCGCGCGAATCAGAAGAAGAAGTCGTTAAGCTTCAAAGCTTTGACGATTTCGAGCTGCGTCTCGGCGATATGATGCGTGGCGAACGCGCGACGATGGGCAAATCGCTCTTGGATGTACAGCGCGAGTTGCGCATCAAAGCGGCCTATATCGCAGCCATCGAAAACTCAGATCCTTCCGCCTTCGACACACCGGGTTTCATTGCGGGATATGTGCGCTCCTATGCCCGTTACCTGAACATGGATCCCGACGAGGCGTTTCAGACGTTTTGCGAAGAGAGTGGCTTCTCGGTCGCCCACGGCATGTCGGCGAGCGCATCCGTCATCAAGAAGAAAGACGGCAAGGAACCCCTGACAGGTGTCCGGACTGACCGGGATCTTTTCACTGCGCCAAACACGCCTTTTGTCCCGTCTCGCGAAAGCGTGTTCAGTCAGATCGAACCCCGCGCCATTGGGTCTTCCCTTGTGCTGCTGGCGTTGATCGCGGGGATTGGCTATGGCGGCTGGTCGGTGCTGAAAGAGGTTCAACAAGTCCAGTTTGCGCCGGTCGATCAGACGCCCGTAGTTCTGTCGAACCTTGATCCGCTGAGCGGCGCGGTTCCTGACACTGAGGGTGGGGCAGGCCCATCCGTTGGACCCAATGGACCGTCGATCGAAGCGCTGGACCGACTCTATCGTCCGCAGGCGCTGGATGTGCCGGTCCTCGTTGCGCGCGATGCTCCCATATCGACGCTCGACCCACGTGAGGTTGGCACTTTTGCCGCGCCGGCTTTGCCACAGGTTCAGCGTGCCGATGCCACTGCAACAGGTGCACCGTCACTCGCGCCGCCGCCCCAGGTGGTTGAAGAGGCGGCCCCGACATTGCGGATGGTGGCCGTGCGTCCGTCCTGGGTGCGTGTGAGCGCTGCGGACGGGTCGGTCATTTTCGAGGGGATCCTTGACGCCGGCGCCAGCTACGAAGTGCCTGCCACCGAAGAGGCACCGACCCTGCGGGCAGGTGAGTCCGGCGCGATCTATTTTGCCCTGAACGACGTGCACTATGGCCCTGTGGGCGAGCGCGGCACCGTCACGTCCGGGACGCCACTGTCCATCGCGGCAGTGACCGATCAATTCCAAGTCGCCGACATCACCCAGGACAGCGATCTGGCCCGCATGGTGGCTGAAGCGGCCACGGACGACCTGCCCACCGAATAATCCTGTCGCATTGCGCAAGTGCGACTTGCGCCCTAGGTATGCGACAAAGTCCCTGTTTGCTTCGGATCCTGGATCATGTCGCTGAATCACGTGCGCCCATGGCGCAACATCTATCGCCGGACGTCTCGCCAGATCATGGTTGGTTCGGTCCCTGTCGGCGGCGACGCCCCGATCTCCGTGCAGACGATGACCAACACGTTGACGACGGATGTTGCGGCGACGATCGCGCAGGTGCAGGCTGCGGCCGAGGCAGGCGCGGACATTGTGCGGATCTCCGTGCCGGATCAGGCGTCATCAGAGGCGTTGAAGCAAATCGTTCCCGAATGCCCCGTGCCGATCGTGGCGGACATTCACTTTCACTACAAAAGGGGCATCGAATCCGCCGAAGCCGGAGCAGCCTGCTTGCGGATCAATCCCGGCAACATCGGGGACGAAGCGCGGGTCAAAGAGGTAATCAAGGCGGCCCGGGACCACAATTGTTCGATCCGCATCGGTGTGAATGCAGGCAGCCTCGAGAAGCACCTTTTGGACAAATACGGTGAGCCCTGTCCCGATGCCATGGTCGAGAGCGGTCTGGATCATATCAAGATCCTGCAGGACAACGACTTTCATGAATTCAAGATCAGCTGCAAAGCGTCAGATGTCTTTATGGCGGCGGCGGCGTATCAGCAGCTTGCCGAGGCGACGGATGCTCCGATCCATCTCGGCATCACGGAAGCCGGCGGGCTGGTCAGCGGGACCATCAAGTCCGCGATCGGCCTTGGCAACCTGCTCTGGATGGGCATCGGTGACACGATCCGGGTCAGCCTGAGCGCTGATCCTGTGGAAGAGGTCAAAGTCGGGTTCGAAATCCTCAAATCACTTGGTCTGCGGCATCGCGGTGTGAACATCATCTCGTGTCCGTCCTGCGCCAGACAAGGGTTTGACGTGATCAAGACGGTCGAGACGCTGGAGAAGCGGCTGGAGCATATCAAGACCCCGATGAGCCTGAGCATCATCGGATGTGTGGTTAACGGACCCGGAGAGGCGCTGATGACGGATGTCGGCTTTACCGGGGGTGGGGCAGGGTCCGGCATGGTCTATCTGGCCGGGCAGCAGAGCCACAAGCTTTCCAACGACCAGATGATCGAACACATCGTCGAACAGGTCGAGAAACGCGCCGCAGAGTTGGACGAGTCGCCCGAAGCCGCAGAATAAGCGGGCGTTAGCGCGCGCGCTTCTCCTGCACCAGCTCGGCCATTTGATCAGCAGGCAGGAACCCGCGCAGCAACTCGTCCTGCAGAACGAAGCTGGGTGTGCCGTTGATCTGCAGTGCCTGCGCCAGTTCGCGCGTCTGAGCGATTTCGGCCGTGACGGTGTCGCTGTCCATCTGCGCCAGGATCGCGTCTGCGTCGAGGCTCAGACCCTCGGCAAGTCGTCGCAGCGCAACCTCACCAACCGACCCGTTGAAATCCATCAGGGCATCGTGGACTTGCTTATACGCGTCGTCGCCGGCCACCTGCTTGGTCGCGATGGCAAACCGGGACGCCTGAACGGAGTCGTCTCCGAGAATTGGCAGCTCCTTGATGATCAGACGAATGTTCCCGTCGTTCTCCAGAAGTTTGCTAACTTCGGGCATCGCGCGCCGGCAAAACCCGCAGCGGTAGTCCAGAAACTCGACCAGCGTGATGTCGCCGTCAGGGTTGCCGCCGACCCAGGAATATCCGTCGTTGAAGATGGCGTCTGCGTGCTGTGACACAAGATCGGTATCAGCCTGCGCCTGCGCTTCGGCCTGGCGCTCTTCAAGCAGCGCCACAGCTTCCAGAATGATTTCGGGGTTGTCCAGCAGATAGGCGCGTACCTCTTCGCGGAAGGCGGCGCGTTCGTCGTCGCTCATCGCGGTGATGTCGACCGCGTATGCCGGAACAGCCAGCAGCGCCAGCGCCGTGGTCAAAGTCGCAATGCGTCGGGCAATCATGGTTTTCTCCGTTTCTGAGCTCTTTCGGCGGCACTGAGCACATCCTGAGCGCGTTGCCAACCTGCGGATCCGCGGGGCAACAGAACGATCGCTCGTTTCGCCTGCCGTCCGGCGTCTTCCATCCGTCCCTGAAGGGCATAGCGTTCGGCTGTCACCATCGCCGCCATCCCGTTTTGTCCTGTCTGAGCATAAGCTTGCGCCATGTCGCGCATCACGCGGGCATCCCGAAAGTCGCGGGATCGCGCCGTCTCCAGCGCCTTGAGTGCGGCCTTGGGCTGATCCGCGGCGAGCAATGCGCGTCCATAACCGCCCTGGATCAGCGACTCGCGTGGCGCAAGACTAACGGCCTTCTGGTACGCTTGGATCGCGTCGGGCAACCGCCGACTTTCCATCAGGACCTGGCCCTTGAGGTCATAAAGAAAAGCATCGTCCGGGCGCAAAGCGATGGCTCCGTTCAGCGCGGCCAATGACTTCGACAGGTTGCGCTGCTTGTGGTGCGCAACGGCCTCACGCATCAAACGCACGTCCTTGAAGGGCTCTTCGCCGGCCCGCCGAAGCGTCCATTTTGGCGAACGTGTAAAAGCGGTCAGTTTGCCGCTGGCCCGCGCGAACCAATAGTCCGCGGTCGGGTTGTCTGCCGCGTCCCCGCCGTAAGAGGCAACGTAAGCTTCTGCGGCGCGAATACGGTCCGTCGTCAACGGGTGAGAGCGGGTGTAGGGGTCCTGGCGGGCTTCCGACAAAACCTCCTGACCGCGAAAAAGCTGGTGCAGCTCGATCAGACCGCGTGGGCTTACGCCTGCGCTGCGCATGTAGCCCGCAGCGGAGCGGTCTGCGGCGGCCTCTTCGGCGCGCGTGTGTTTGAGAAAGTTCCGCAGGGCGGACGACGACGTGCCAGCCGCAATCCCGCCCGCAGCCTCGCCACCACCGGCTGCGGCGGCGATGACCGCCAGTGCAAGGCCCAGACCCGCTGCGGTGCGGGCGCTACGCAGATTGGTCATGCGACGGGTGATGTGACCATTGGAGATATGGGCGGCTTCATGGGCGATTACAGCTTGCAGGGTCCGCGCATTGGGCACTTTCTGGATTAGCCCCGCGTGCAGATAGATTGTCTGATTGTCGACGACAAAGGCGTTGAGGGAACTCTCATCGACCACCAGGACCCGCACGCGGGTAGGGCTGAGACCAGCGGCGCGCAGGATCGGCGCGGCCAGTTGACCCAACGCGTGTTCGATGTCCGCATCGCGCAAGAGCGTGACCGCCGCCAACGGGCTGGCCGAGGCAAATGTCAGCACCAGCGCTAACGCCATCGACGGGATTGACGCCACCTGGATTCCACGTTCAAACACCATGGCCGCACCTTGGGAGACGATCATGCGAAACTCAACCCGGTCCCAGGTCGATCCCTTCATTGTGATGGACGTCATGGAGGCTGCGCGCCAGGCTGAAGAGGCGGGCCGCTCGATCATTCATATGGAAGTCGGCCAACCGGGAACGGGTGCCCCGAAAGGGGCCATTGAAGCTGTAAAGCAAAGCCTGGATGCCGATGCCCTTGGCTACACGGTGGCGCTGGGCCTGCCAGCTTTGCGAAAACGGATCGCCCGGATGTATGGCGAGTGGTACAACGTCGATCTCAACCCCGAACGGGTGGTGATCACGCCCGGGTCCTCCGGTGGATTCCTATTGGCCTTCACTGCGCTCTTTGACAGCGGCGACCGTGTGGGCGTCGGGGCGCCCGGCTATCCGTCCTATCGTCAGATTCTGCGCGCCCTTGGTCTGGTGCCCGTCGATCTGCCGACGGCAGCCAACAATCGTTATCAGCCGGTCCCGCAGGATCTCGCAGGGTTGGATTTGCGTGGGGTCATGGTTGCTTCACCTGCCAATCCAACGGGCACGATGCTGGACCGCGGTGCAATGCAGGCTCTCATCACCGCCGCAGAAACTGAGAATGCGGCGTTTCTGAGCGACGAGATCTATCATGGCATCGAGTACGAGGCCAAGGCGGTCACCGCGCTTGAGCTCACCGACAATGCTTATGTCATCAACTCTTTTTCGAAGTATTTCTCGATGACCGGGTGGCGCGTCGGCTGGCTGGTGGTTCCCGAAGACCATGTGCGCGTCTTGGAGCGCATCGCGCAAAACATGTTCATTTGTGCCCCCCATGTCAGTCAGGTCGCCGCCCTCGCAGCCATGGACTGCGAAGAAGAGCTGCAAGCGAATCTCGATGTGTACCGCCGCAATCGCGAGTTGATGCTCGAGGGTCTGCCGCAAGCCGGATTTACACGCATCGCGCCACCTGACGGTGCCTTTTATGTCTATGCGGATGTTTCCGATCTGACCGACGACAGCCGGGCATTTGCGGCGGAGATCCTGAAAGAGGAGGGGGTCGCGGTCACCCCGGGGCTGGATTTTGATCCCGAGCGCGGGGCTCGGACCATCCGCTTTTCTTATGCACGTGCAACCTCCGACATCGAAGAAGGGCTGATCCGGCTCAAGCGTTTCATGGCTGCGCGAGGTGCGTGAGCCCCCGGTTGCCTGACCGGTTGGCCTTCCAAAGAAAAGTTGTTCAAGGCTCCAGCAACTGGGCGTTTCAATCGGCCGCGCTCTGAGGTATGCAAAGAGCAAAACAGGCCGGAGGACCGGTCGCGAGCGGTAATTGAAAACATGATCAGGATCCTGGTTGCGATAAGCATCTTGCTGGGCACGCTGGGCGTCGCCACGGCGCAAGAGTTCACCGGGCTTGCCCGCGTTCTTGCCGCCGACAGCCGGGTGACGGATGGCACACGCGACGAGGTGGAACTGAACCTGCATCTGAGCCAGGGGGTTCCTTATCGTGTCTTCACGCTGGATGCGCCCCATCGTTTGGTGCTGGACTTCCAGGAAGTGGACTGGCGCGGGCTGGATTGATCACGTTTTGATCAAAGTGCCCAGGTCGAGACCGTCAAAATGGGCACCTATGTGCCGGGCTGGTCACGCATGGTTGTGACCCTTGATGCGCCAATGCAGGTGGACGAAGCCGGTCTTGAACTGAACGAAGCCAGCGGCGCAGCACATTTACGTATCGTCTTACAACCGGTTGATGCAGGGACGTTTTCTGCGATGGCCGGGGCGCCGTATGACCCCCGATGGGATTTGCCGCGACCCGCGCCACTGCCACATGCGGTGACCCGAGGCCCGGACACGCCATTGCGGGTGGTGCTCGACCCGGGCCACGGCGGTGTTGACCCCGGCGCGGAAATGCAGGGGGTCGACGAAAAGACACTGATGCTGACATTTGCGCGGGAACTGCGCGAAACACTTCTGCGCAGCGGGGACTTCGATGTCGTTCTGACGCGCACCGACGACTATTTCGTCTCACTCGAACGGCGGATCGCTCTGGCGCACCAGGCCGGCGCCGACGCCTTCATCTCTTTGCACGCTGACTCGCTGGCCGAAGGCCAAGCGCATGGTGCCACCGTTTACGTCCTGTCGACAGACGCGTCCGATGTGGCCAGTGCGAAACTGGCTGAACGGCACGACCGGGCCAACCTTCTGGCCGGGGCGGACCTGAGCACCACCGATGATGAAATCACGGATGTCCTGCTCGATCTGGCACGTCAGGAAACGCAACCAAGGACAGATGCTTTGGCCCGGACCTTGGTAAATGGCATGGCTCAGACGGGCGGGCCGATGAACAGCCGGCCGCTGCGATCTGCGGCGTTTTCCGTCCTCAAGGCGGCTGACATTCCATCGGTTCTGATCGAGATCGGTTTTCTCAGCAGTCCGCGCGATCTGGAGAACCTTCAGGATGCCGAATGGCGCGCAAAGATGGCGCAAGGCATTCGCAACGGGCTGGAGGCTTGGCGCATAGCGGACGCAACGCGCCGGCCACTGGTCAGGCAATAACGTTACGCGACGTGGCAGAAGATCGCCGCCTCGTGTTTTGACCCCGGCTGCGCGGCCCCATATAAGGCGCAGACACGACAGCAGAGGCTATACCCGTGCTCAGGTTCGTATTTTCTTTTTTTGGTGCCATTTTCAGTTTCCTGACTCTGGGTGTTGTGATGGTGGCGCTCACCATTGGCGGCGTGTTCTGGATGTACAGCCGTGACCTGCCCAGCCATGAATCGCTGGCGCAGTATCAGCCTCCGACGATCAGCCGGATCTACTCGGGTGAGGGGCAGTTGATCGATGAATTCGCCCGCGAACGCAGGTTGTTCGCGCCGGCGGACGAGATCCCTGATCTGGTCAAGCAGGCCTTCATCAGCGCCGAGGACAAGAACTTCTATACCCACAAAGGGTATGACATGCGCGGGATCGCGGCCGCGGCGGTCGAAGCAGCGCGCACGCGCGGCGAAACCCTGCGCGGGGCCTCAACAATCACGCAGCAGGTCATGAAGAACTTCCTGCTGTCCGGAGACCGGCAGGCAGAACGGAAGATCAAAGAGATCATTCTGGCCGCCCGGGTCGAACAGGCACTGGACAAGGAACAGATCCTCGAACTCTACATGAACGAGATCTTTCTCGGGCAAAACTCCTATGGGGTGGCGGCGGCCAGCCAGACCTACTTCAACAAAACCCTGGAAGAGCTGGAACCGCATGAGGCCGCGTTCCTTGCTTCTCTGCCCAAGGCGCCTTCGGATTATCACCCGGTGCGCGAGAAAGAGCGCCTGCTGGATCGTCGGAACTTTGTCCTGCGCGAGATGTACGAGAATGGCTACCTGGACATGGCGGAGTACGAGACCGAAATGGCCATGCCGCTGCGGTCCGTCCAGAATGGCGATTTCCAAAGCTTCCGGACAGCGCTGCCGCCACGCGATTACTTCACCGACGAGATCCGCCGTCAGCTGAGCGAAGACTTTGGCGAGGGTGAGTTCTTTACCGGCGGTCTCACGGTGCGCGCGACCATTGACGAAGAGATGCAGGTCCATGCCGCGTCTGCCTTGCGCGAAGGGCTTGAGAAGTACGACCGACGGCAGGGGATCTTCCGCGAACCCAAGGTGCGGTTGCCCGCCGAAGCCTTGGTTGACGAGGCCACGTGGCGCAGCGCGTTGTCCGATGCTGAAATTGCCCGCGACATCGATCTGGAGGGCAAATGGCACCCTGCGGTGGTGCTTCAGGTCGGCGACAACGACGCCCGCATCGGGATCGAGGGCGTCGAGGAAGATGCCGACGGGCATTGGATCCCTGCAAAGGACGTGGAGTGGGCCCGATTGCAACGGCGTGACGGGACGCGCAGCGGCAAAGCCAAGGTGGCAGGCGATCTGTTGCAGGTTGGCGATGTCGTGCACGTACGCGCGATGACCAACGATGACGATGGCAGCTTTCTGCGCTGGTCCTTGCGGCAGGTGCCGCAGGTGCAGGGTGGCTTTGTCGCAATGGACGTGAACACCGGGCGCGTGATCGCCATGCAGGGCGGGTTTTCGTATCAGGCGTCGGTGTTCAACCGTGCAACGCAGGCTTTGCGTCAGCCCGGTTCGAGCTTTAAGCCGTTTGTTTATGCCGCGGCACTCGACAGCGGCTATAGCCCGGCCACGATTGTTGTTGACGCTCCGATCGAGGTGAACACGCCACAGGGCCTTTGGCGCCCGCGCAACTCGTCGAACAAGTTCTATGGCCCAACGCCGCTGCGCACCGGGATCGAACGCTCGCGGAACCTGATGACCATTCGATTGGCGCAGGAAGTCGGCATGAGTGTTGTGGCCGGCTATGCCGAACGATTTGGTGTTTACGACAACATGAGCACCTATCTGGCGAACGCGCTCGGCTCCGAGGAAACCACGCTCTACCGGATGGTTGCGGCCTATGCCATGTTCGCGAATGGTGGGGAGCGGGTAGAGCCGACGCTGGTTGACCGCATCCAGGACCGGTATGGCCGTACCATTTACCGCCATGACCAGCGCTCCTGCGTGGATTGTCAGGTGGCGAGCTTGCGCCCGGATGAATTGCCCAGCATCGCTTCGAACCGGCGGCAAGTCATGGACCCGATCACGGCCTATCAGTTGACCTCCATGCTGAAAGGCGTGGTCGATCGTGGAACAGCAAGCCGTACTGTGAACCTGCCGGTGCCAACGGCCGGCAAAACCGGCACAACCAATGACGCGCGGGATGTCTGGTTTGTGGGCTTCACTTCGAACATCGTGGCTGGCTGCTACATCGGATATGATCAGCCGCGTCCGCTGGGACGCGGAGCCTCGGGTGGCGGCATGTGCGGTCCGGTGTTCCAGAGCTTCATGGAAAAAGCGACCGAAAAGTTCGGCGGGGGTCCGTTCGACGTGCCGCCGGGTGGATCGTTCATCAAGATCGACCGTTTTACGGGCGCACGCCTTCCGGATGATGCCACTGGCGAATATGTAGTGGCTGAGTACTTCCGGAACGGTGCGGACACGATCTTTGGTTTGGCGTTCGATGGCGGCTTTGCAATGGGTTCGAACCTGCCATTGATCGAAGAAGTTGTGCAGTCGGGGCGGCAAGTCACCACGTCAACAGGCGGAACCGCAACCGTCGGGCCAAAGGCAAATTTTGGTACCGTGAGTTCAGGCGGCCTGTACTAACCCGCACACTTGTCGTTGCATCAGCCGCCGCAAGATCGGGGCGGCTGATTGCTTGAGCCTGCGCGACCGCTGGTTTATCACCAAGGCCTACGGAAAGAAGGGCACAGATGCGCGCCGAAACACAAAGCATTGTCGTCGAGATCGAAAAGTCGCTGGAGCTTCTGGCGCAGCGCATGGATCACGAGACCGCACCGCACCGTCTTGAAGAATTCAATGCGCGGGTCGAGGACCCGACGCTCTGGGACAACCCGGAGGCTGCGCAGAAGCTCATGCGCGATCGCCAGATGCTGGTTGATGCGATGGAGACGTACACCCGGATCAAGCAGGACCTTAGTGACAATGTCGAGCTGATCGAGCTGGGCGAGATGGAAGAGGATGAGGAAGTGATCGACGAGGCCGAGGCGGCCTTGAAAGCGCTGGCCGAAACCGCGGCCAAAAAAGAACTGGAAGCTTTGCTCGACGGCGAGGCGGATGGCAACGACACCTTTCTCGAAATCAACGCCGGGGCTGGAGGCACGGAGTCCTGTGACTGGGCCAGCATGCTGGCACGCATGTATGTGCGCTGGGCGGAGAAGAAGGGCTACAAGGTCGAGCTGCAGTCCGAAAGTGCCGGAGACGAAGCGGGCATCAAATCAGCGACATACAAAATCTCCGGCCAGAACGCCTATGGCTGGCTGAAGTCCGAAAGTGGGGTGCACAGATTGGTCCGGATCAGTCCCTTTGATTCCGCGGCCAAGCGACACACGTCATTCTGTTCGGTCTGGGTCTACCCGGTTGTGGATGACAATATCGAAATCGAGGTGAACCCGGCTGACATTCGCATCGACACCTACCGGTCGTCTGGTGCGGGCGGCCAGCACGTGAACACCACGGACTCCGCGGTGCGGATCACGCACCACCCCACCGGGATCGTCGTAACGAGCTCGGAGAAATCCCAGCACCAGAACCGTGACATCGCGATGAAAGCCCTGAAATCAAGGCTTTATCAGCTGGAGCTTGATCGCAGGAACGCGGACATCAACGCGGCACACGAAGCAAAGGGCGACGCGGGCTGGGGCAACCAGATCCGATCTTACGTTCTGCAACCCTATCAGATGGTCAAGGATCTTCGGACGAACTTCGAGACCTCCGACACCAAGGGTGTGCTCGACGGAGATCTGGACGCGTTCATGGCTGCGACGCTGGCTTTGGACGTGTCGGGAAAGAGCCGGGCCGAAGCCGAGGCGCAACAATCCGCCTGATCACGGTCGCCGCACCTTCAGCTGCAGTTTCCATGCGTCAGAATGTGCTGACTCTGACCTTCAGATGCATCTTTTCACACCGAAGTCCGGTGTTTAGGCTTGGCCGGGACAACCACCGGAAAGGCCTTTCATGACACATTCCCACCGCGCGGCCAGTGACCTGCTGGCGGAGCTGAAGGACGGGACACTCACAGCCGCGGAGTTGATGGAGAGCACGCTCGCACGGATCGCCGAGGCCAACCCCAAGGTGAATGCGATCGTTGCCCTGCGCGAACGCTCGGAGCTGATGGCCGAAGCAGAAGCCAAGGATGCCGAGGGAGCCCAGGGGCCGCTTCATGGTCTGCCCATCGCGGTAAAGGACTTGGCGATGGTGGAAGGGATCACTTCGACGTCAGGATCGCCGTTGTTTCGCGATCATGTCCCGGACTCCGATGAGTTGATCGCGGCCCGAATGCGCGATGCTGGCGCCATTCTGATCGGTAAGACCAATGTGCCAGAGTTCGGGCTTGGTTCGCACACCTTCAACCCGGTCTATGGCATCACACGCAATCCGTATGACGCCGCCTATACCTGCGGCGGATCATCCGGCGGTGCCGCCGTTTCGTTGGCGACAGGCATGACCGCGCTGGCTGATGGGTCGGACATGATGGGCAGCCTTCGCAATCCGGCGGCGTGGAACAATGTCTATGGGCTGAGGCCAAGCTGGGGGCTGGTGCCGTCGGAATCCGAAGGCGAGACCTTCCTGCACCAGATGAGCACGTTGGGTCCGATGGCCCGCAGTCCGCAGGACATCGCTTTGCTGCTCGATGTGATTGCTGGTCCCGATCCGGCGCAGCCGCACGGCGTGGTCCAGGACCCGGCCGCACCAATTGTCGCGGCGGATTTGACCGGGAAGCGAATTGGTTGGCTTGGCGACTGGGGCGGCGCGTTTCCCATGGACGAGGGGATCTTGTCACTCTGTGAAACAGCCGTTGATGTGCTCGGTGATCTGGGTGCCGAGGTGGTGCCTGTCGCGCCGCCGTTCTCTGCCGATGCCATGTGGGACAGCTGGATCACCTTGCGGTCGTGGCAGGTTGGTATGGGTTTGGCGCCGCTTTTGGCAGAAGGCCGCGCAGAGCTGAAGGAAACAGCGATCTGGGAGGTCGAGCGCGGATTGGCCATGTCTGCCGCCGACGTGCACCGGGCAAGCGAAATCCGCTCCGACTGGTTCAGGAGTGCGGCACAGCTTTTTGAATCTTATGACGCCTTGGTGCTGCCTTGCACGCAGGTCTGGCCCTTTGACGTCGACACGGAGTACCCGACCGAGATCGCCGGTGTCGCCATGGACACCTACCATCGCTGGATGCAGGCGATGATCCCGGTCAGTCTGATCGGGTTGCCCGCTTTGGCCATGCCGGCTGGATTTGGCGTGAACGGGTTGCCGTGCGGCATACAGATGTTTGGCCGACGTGGCAGCGACGCCGCCTTGCTGGCGATGGGGGCCGCCTATGACAATGCAACCCGGTGGACCCAGACACGTCCACCATCGATCTGAGGGAGACCGCCGCATGACCCACGCCCCCGAGTTTGGTGCTCCGGACCTCAAGGCCGTAGACGGAAACATGCTGCGGCAAGCTTTGGCGATGGGTTGGTCAGACTTTCGGCGGGCGCCAGTCTATGGGATCATTTTCGCAGGAATTTATGTCCTTGGCGGGTGGGCCATGCTGTGGATCACCCAAGTCACCGGGACGACCTATTGGCTTGTTCTTGCCGCGATCGGCTTTCCGCTGATCGGGCCTTTTGCCGCGGTTGGTCTTTACGAGGTGTCTCGTCGATTGGGGGCCGGAGAGCCGCTAGTGGCGCGGGATGTCTTTGGCGTTGTTCTGAGCCAGAGCACACGGCAGCTGCCCTCGATCTGCGCCATCATCATCGTCGTCTTTTTGTTCTGGTTCTTTCTGGGCCACATGATCTTTGCGCTCTTCATGGGCCTGAGCACGATGACCAATGTTTCAACGTCTTACGAGGTGTTCTTGACACCGAATGGCGTGATGATGCTTGCGGTTGGCACCGTCGTCGGCGCCCTATTTGCATTGTTGCTGTACATGATCACGGTGCTGTCCCTGCCGCTTTTGCTTGATAGAGAGATCGACTTCGTGACCGCGATGATCACCAGCTTTCAATATGTGAGATCTCATCCCGGACCGATGCTGATGTGGGCGGCCTTCATTGCCGCCATCACATTTGCCGCGCTGATCCCGTACTTTTTGGGCCTGTTTGTGGTCTTGCCGTTGCTGGGGCATGCCACCTGGCACCTCTACAGTCTGATGAAGGCCGAGCCGGTTTAGGGTAGCTCGCGCCCCATTGCGATCAATCGCGCCCGCAGCGGTTCTGCGCGTGGATCGCCCAGTTCCAGCGCAAACACGAAGGCATGGGTCAGGAAGAACCCCACCGCCGTCTCATCATCGGAGGCGTGATCCGCCGCCTCGGTATAGAGTGCCACGAGCGCGGGCCGATCGTCCGCGGCATGCGCGGCGAGAAGCCGCGCGTCCAGATCATTCATTCCGCGGCAGTTTCCAGCGACCGGTGCGCCCCGATCTTCGCCGCCACCCAGTCATGGAAGAGATGGGTTGGGCCGTCCATCACGGGAGAGAAGTGCCCCCCATCGAAGCCGGGCGCCTGGCGGCCACGCTGCATCCCTTCGACCACAAAAATGTCTTCTTCGAACACCAACTTCCATTGTTCGCTGTTGCGAACCCGCAGATCGACGTCTGTGTCGGGATCCGCGTAGTAAAGGTGAATGTGTTCTGTTGTGCGGCTTTGTGCCTCGGGCACAAGGATGATGGCAAACGCATGGTCCCGGTGCACGCCCAACAGAACATTTGGGAAAACGGCAATGTATTCAGCGGCAGTGTCCCATTTTGCGGCAAGCCCTTCGAAATCCGGGAACACGGACCCGTCTTCGGCTTTCAACTGCCTGTAGACCAGCGTGCCCTGGCCGGAGTATTCGCCCGGCTCTTCGATGTGGTAGTGATCCTCCAGCCGGGAGTAGCTGTTCAATCCCGGATGCACCCAGGGCAGGTGGTAGCTCTCGCAGAAGTTCTCCACCGCGAGTTTCCAGTTGCTCTCGACCGTAAGCTGGAACCTGCTTTCGGGGCCACCGTGATAAAGCGGGACATCAAACTCCTTCCAACGTGCGATCAGCGGCGCCATGGCCTCTTCGAAGGGCAGGGCGTCGCCGCTCACATTGATCCAGACCACATCGCGCCAGATATGACTGCGCACTTCGATCAGGCCTAACAGGGCCCGGTCGATGCCGTCGTGGGTGTTCTGACCGGGACCGCCGACATGGGGCGTGCTGACAAGCCGGCCGTCGGTGGCATAGCACCAGCTATGATAAGGACAGCGGATGGCGCCTTCGATCTTGCGCGGCTCAGCGACCAGGATCATGCCTCGGTGGCGGCAAATGTTCTGAAACACCCGAACGTTGTCCTGACGGTCGCGGATCAACAACAACGGCATACCCAGAAAGGTCATCGGCACGGCGTCCCCCGGCTCGGGGACATCGGCAGCCACGGCGAGGCCGGCCCATTGGCTGGCCAGCAGCGCCTGGTTTTCTTCCGCAAACACTGATGGATCGGTGTAGTGCGCATTCGGCAGTCCGTGGGCTTCGGCGATGGGACGGCGAACGGCGGACAAATCGGTAACGCTGGACATGAGGACCTCTCGTTAGAACTCCTGCACTGTCCTTTGGGCTGGGTCGCGCTGCATGGTCATCCGCGACGCGGCTTTTCTCACTGCGACATTGTTGCGAGATCAGCGGAACGGGTCCGCAGGCTGCAGCAGGCGACGATGAAAGGGCATCAGCGCGTCGGCGTCCAGAAGGCCGGCATCGCGCGCGGCGACACGTGCGTCGCGCCAGCTTGTGCCCAGGTGCTCGTACACCATTCGTACGGCGCGCGTGCCCGACGCTGTTTCGCGGACCGTTCGGGTGACATATCCAACCCAAAAATTGTTCTCCAGCGAGGCAACGCGGGACAGGTAGTTGAACGAGCAGGTCATGGCGTTCTGGCGAGAGATCAGCATTGCGATCCCGTCTTCCTGACGCGTGATAAAGCCGCGGAACTCCCTGTTCTTCGCGTCAGCGCTTAACCCCTGCTGGCGCATTGCTTCCTTGGCCTCAAAACCCCGAACATAGGTCGTGCCGTCCACCCGGAAGACATAGACCACACCCACCGCAAACTGGGTGCTGTTGACGAAGCTGCGGCGGGAAAACCGATAGAAGCCAAGCGGGAAGACGTAATCGGGGATATCCACCACACCCGCGCCGACAAAATCACCTAAGATCGGTCCGGTCAGGACATCTCTGCGCGTGTTGAGCGTCGCGACCGGTTCCAGCAAGATCCGGGAGTCGACGCCAAAGAAAGAGCAGATGCGATCCAGCACATCGGGTCTGGGAAAGCTCTCGCCTGAAAGGTATCGGTTGAACTGTGTGCGATTGATCCCGAGCTGGCGCGACAGTTCCGAGATAGAGCGGTAATTCTGCGACAAAGCGCGAAGATTTTCGCCAAACATGCTGCGGAGTTCTGCGGGGCTTCGGGCGGATTTTGTCATTTCTGAACAGTCATTTGGTATTGGTCGTTTTGTGACAATGAAGGAAAAACCGGGCAGAGATTCCACTGGGAATCTCTGAAATGACACTATTTAGCGTCAACCCTGACGCCAGTTCAGGTCACCAACGTACTGTGATGGACACAAAATGCAAGCCAGCGACGCTCAGTTAGTCATGTTTGGTCTGCCGGATTTATTTCAAGATCGCACATAAGAACAAAACGGGACGGAAAATGATTGGCGTAGTTCTCTGGAGCGATCCGGCAGACCGCAAAGCGGTCATTTGGTGCGAAGACCACGGCGAATTGGCGTTCTACCACCAGCCGGAAGAAGACCCGAAAGACATGGCACTGGACCCCGGTGATCTGGTGCGTTTCGACGTGTCTGTCGAGCAAAAGCTGCGCCTTGCGCACAATCCGAAACTTGTGGCCGAAGCGGCTTTTCAGGCATTGCCGGATCAGATTGACCTGTCAGACGGGGTTGTGATGGGTCGGTCACGAACAGCCGGAATTCATCCCATTCCGGTGCGACGGACTAGTCACGCTGCATCTTCGGTCGATCATCCGGTCAAGCGGCGCGTCACTTAGTCGCCCCGCGACAAAGCAGCGACTCCCGTTCGTGCAATTTCCGCCAGTCCGAGGGGGCGCATCAAATCGGCAAAAGCGTCGATCTTGTCAGGCGCGCCCGTGATTTCGAAGACAAAGCTCGAAAGCGTGCTGTCCACCACATTGGCGCGAAAGATATCCGCGAGTCTCAGGGCCTCGACCCGTTTGTCGCCCGCGCCGACAACCTTCAGCATCGCAAGCTCGCGTTCCACCGAGGGCCCTTCGGTCGTCAGGTCATGGACTTCGTGCACAGATACAATGCGCCCCAGCTGCGCCTTGATCTGTTCGATGACCTGGGGTGTCCCTGTGGTCACGACAGTGATCCGGCTCAGATGTCCGGTATGATCCACCTCGGCCACTGTCAGGCTTTCGATGTTGTAACCGCGCCCGGAAAAGAGCCCGATCACGCGGGCCAGAACGCCGGCTTCGTTGTCGACCAGCACCGCGAGTGTGTGGCGCTCCTCGACATCCGAAAAGGTCGGGCGCAGGTTGTAGGCGGAGTGCTTGGTGGCACCTTTTTTGATTTGTAGGGCGGACATCGTATCTCTTTCCTTAGGAGCGCAACCCGCTTTGGGAAAACCCAACTGCCGCGAGTTTGCGCGTCTTGATTACACCAGCACCGATCCTTTGGAGTCGATGACGCCCTGCGTTTCAGCTTCTCCAAGCAACATTTCGTTGTGGGCTTTTCCGGACGGGATCATGGGGAAGCAGTTCTCGTGCTTTTCGACCAGACAGTCAAAGATCACCGGGCCGTCATAGTTGATCATCTCCATGATGGCGTCATCCAGATCCGCGGGGTCCTTGCAGATGATCCCTTTGGCGCCGAAGGCTTCGGCCAGTTTGACGAAGTCGGGCAGGGCGTCAGACCACGAATGGGAATAGCGCTCGCCATGCAAGAGCTCCTGCCACTGCCGCACCATCCCGAGCCGCTCGTTGTTCAGGATGAACTGCTTGACAGGCAAACGATACTGAACCGCCGTGCCCATTTCCTGCATGTTCATCAGCCAGGAGGCTTCACCAGCGACATTGATCACCAGCGCATCGGGATGCGCCATCTGAACGCCGATGGAGGCCGGAAAGCCATAGCCCATGGTCCCGAGGCCCCCGGATGTCATCCAGCGGTTCGGATCCTCAAAGTTCAGATACTGCGCCGCCCACATCTGATGCTGTCCGACCTCGGTGCAGATGTAGCGATCATGGTCCTTGGTCAGCGCCTCCAGACGCTGCAGTGCATGTTGTGGTTTGATCGTGGTTTCGCTGTTCGTGAACCCAAGGCAGTTAACCTTGCGCCAGTCGTCGATCTGCGCGTGCCACTTGGCCAGCGCCTCTGTATTGGTCTTGCGGCCACGGGCCTTCCAAATCTTCAGGATGTCTTCCAGAACATGCGCGACGTCACCCACGATGGGGATATCCGTCTTGATCACTTTGTTGATCGAGGAGGGGTCGATATCGATATGCGCTTTCTGGGACTTCGGGCTGAACGCGTCGATCCGACCCGTGATCCGGTCATCGAACCGTGCGCCGATATTGATCATCAAATCGCAGTCATGCATGGCGAGGTTGGCCTCGTACAAACCATGCATACCCAGCATGCCCAGCCAATTCTTGCCTGAGGCGGGGTAGGCCCCGAGGCCCATCAATGTCGAGGTGATGGGGATGCCCGTGGCATCAACCAGTTCGCGCAACAGCTGACTGGCGGCGCGGCCGGAATTGATCACGCCGCCGCCCGTATAGAAAAGCGGACGTTTCGCCTTCTCCATCGCGGCGACGAGCTCTGTGATCTCCTCCAGATCGCCTTTCAGCCTGGGCTGATACCGTGAGGCAGACGCCTTTGGCGGCGCATAGGTGCCGGTTGCAAACTGAACGTCCTTCGGAACGTCGACGAGGACCGGGCCGGGACGGCCTGCGGTGGCGACGTGAAACGCCTCGTGAATAACTGGAGAAAGCTGATCGGTGTCTTTGACCAGCCAGTTGTGTTTGGTGCAGGGCCGGGTGATCCCGATTGTATCGGCCTCCTGAAAGGCATCCGACCCGATCATGAAGGTCGGCACCTGACCGGTCAGGACAACGATTGGAATGGAATCCATCAGCGCATCCGTCAGGCCCGTGACGGCATTTGTCGCGCCGGGGCCCGAGGTCACCAGCACTACACCCGGCTTGCCCGTGGCGCGGGCATAACCTTCGGCGGCGTGCACAGCGCCTTGTTCATGGCGCACCAGGATATGCCGAATATCGTTTTGCAGGAAAATCTCGTCATAGATGGGCAGGACGGCACCACCGGGATATCCAAATACCGTGTCGACACCCTGATCCTTCAGGGCTGTGACAACCATTTTTGCTCCGGTCATTTGTCGTGTCATCTGCTTGCTCCATCCGAGACACTGCGTTTTGCGCATAAAAAAGCCCCCGATGATGACGGGGGCGCATGGGTTGGATTATGGTGTTCCGTTACCGGCCCATGCGCGTTGTTCCTACAATTACGACTAGCGTAGTCATCGAGACTTCCTTTTGCGTGCGCGGAGATTATGAGGGCCGGCCAAGGGCGTCAACCGACAATTCGTTAAAATATATGATCTTTGGCCGAAGTTTTTTGACACTTTGTTGCGAGGCAGCATCTCTGGCCGCAATAATCAGTAATTTGGGAGTGCTCCGTCGATCTCTGGCAATGCTGGGTCGTGCCAAATCGAGTGCGGACTCGCGCGATGCAGGCTGATAGACTCAGTAGGCGCAGCGTTGAAAGGGAACCAAACGCATGATGTTCGTCGGTCATCAGGAAACCACCTGGCATTTGATCTCTCTGCTGGTCGGGACGTAACCCATGCCGCGACTCGCACAGATTACGCCTTTTGTGTTGGCATCAGATCTGGAGCGTCAGATCGCTTTCTATCGCGATCGGCTGGGATTTGAGCTCACCTTTCACGCAGAGAACTATGCTTTCCTGCGCCGGGACGACGTGGCTATTCGCCTGATCGAATGCCCGCCGCGCGAAGATGGCAAAGCACTTGGCGACGAACACTCCTTTTACATAGATGTCGACGAGATAGACGACCTCTATGACAGTCTGGCATCCGGGTTGGCAGACCTGCCGCAGGGACGAGTTCGGGCACCGTTTGACCAGCCCTACGGGCAACGCGAGTTTCACGTGCTGGACGAAGACGGTGCATTGGTCTTTTTTGGAGAGCGCAGCCCGGCGCCCGAGTGATGAAGCCAATTCCGGACTCGGGTGTGAAGGTCGCGCAAACGATTCCTGTGCACCGGTTTCGCGGCCGTCGGGTTGGGCTTTTTCGAAGTCGATGGTGCGATCCTTGTGAAAAGCAGGCTGCAGGGTTCGTCATTGCGCCAAGGGTCAAGTTGCAGCGCCATGAGGGTTTTGTGCTCTTGTGATACCATGGTGTTCGGCCTCCTGTGCCGATCCATGTCATCAGACGTCTGCTGACACCCCGCTGTCAGCAGTGCAGCGATACCTGTCAGGAGTGCTTGTCAAAGAGAGGGGGCGGGATGCGCAAATCGAGTCGACTGTTCGAGATCATTCAGATCCTGCGCGGTGCGGGCACTCCGATGACGGCGCAGGACCTGTCCGAACGTCTGGAGGTGTCGCCGCGCACAGTCTATCGCGACATTGCGGCGCTTCAGGCCATGCGCACACCAATCGAAGGCGAGGCTGGCATAGGGTATGTCATGCGCAGCGGGTATGATCTGCCGCCACTCAACTTTGACCACGACGAAGTTGAAGCCTTGCGCTTAGGGCTTTCCATGCTGGTTCGCACCGGTGACAGCGCGTTGCTGCGCGCCGCCGACCGGGTCCGGGCCAAGATTGATGCATTGTCGCAGGCCGCAGACTGGCTGGAAGTGGCGCCATGGGGGGCAAGCCCTGATGACCCGTCGAAAGGCTGTGTTTCAATGGGAGTGCTCAGACAGAGCATCCGTGACGAGGTCAAACTGATGCTGACCTATTGCAACGAAGACGGGCGAGAAACCAAACGTCAGGTCCGCCCGCTGGCCCTGATTTATCACCTGAACTGCAACATGCTTGCGGCGTGGTGTGAGTTGCGTGGCGGGTTCCGTCATTTCCGGTTGGATCGGATCTATGAGTGTCGGGTGACGGACGCGCGGTTTGAAGGGCAGGGGCCGGTTCTGCGCGAGGTCTGGCGCGCGAGTGAGGGGCTGTCGGTGGCCTCGACCGAGACCGAGGTCTGATCGACGCGGCCGTCCCGCGTCAGTGACCCACGCCCGTGCCTTGCAGAACGCCATGCTCCATTGCGTACCGGGTCAGGCCGGCGGTCGATGAAATGCCCAGCTTGCGCTTGATGTTCTTGCGATGGGTTTCCACCGTCCGGACCGAGATCTCCAGCGCCAGGGCGACCTCTTTGTTGGATTTGCCCTGCGCCAGTTGAAGCAGGATGGTTTGTTCCCGGCCGGTGAGGGCCTCGCGGGCACTGGAGCTTTTGTCGTCGATGGCACCCTCGGCACCGGTGCAAAGGTACCGCTCTCCTCGCATCACGGTGTCGATGGCCTGACGGATCTCATCCGTGGGAACATCTTTCAGGACATAGCCCATTGCGCCATGGCTCAGCGCGGAATTGATGTATTCGGGGCTGTCGTGCATGGACAGGATCAGAATGCGGGTGTCCGGGGCACGTTCGAGCAGGATTTCCGTCGCGCCCAGTCCCCCGAGTTTCGGCATGTTGAGATCCATCAGGATGACATCGGGTTTCAGCGTGGCAGTCTGGTCCACCACTTCTAAGCCGTTGCATAAGGTGCCTACAACTTCGATATCGTCGTAGCTTTCCAGAATAGATTGAATGCCTTCGGCAACCATCGGGTGGTCGTCGACGATCAGGACGCGTATCGGGTCTGTCATGCTTGGGCCTTGATGTCCGTTTTGACGCTGCCTTCGGGAGGCAGCAGATGGCTTAGCGGCACGATGGCTTCAATCACGGTGCCGCCGCTTGTTCCGCGGGTGGACAGAATGCGCAATGTGCCGTCCAGCTGTTCGATGCGTTCCTGCATGTTGCGCAACCCCAGTCCGGCAGTCGGTTGATCACCGCCGGCTGGCAGGCCGCGCCCGTTGTCCTGAATGCGCAAGGTCGCGCCTTTCTTGTGCCCGCGCAGGTCGATGCGCACCTGATCGGCGCCGGAGTGGCGCTCAATGTTGGTCAGCGCCTCCTGTGCAATTCGGTAGAGCGCGATCTTGGCGTCCTGATCCAGACGGTTCCGGAACACGACGGTTGTAAAGTCCGTCGCGATGCCGGTGCGGTCCTGAAAATCATCGGTGAGCGCCTTGATGGCCGGTCCAAGGCCCAGGTCGTCCAACACGCCGGGACGCAAATCCCGACTGATCCGGCGGACCTCGGTGATCGCGGTTCCCAATGCGTCGATGCCCTTTTCTAGCGAGGGTCTCGCTTTTGCAGTGTCGCCGCGGTCAAGCCGGCGGCGCGCGTTGTCCAGCGCATAGCGCACGCCGACCAGGATCTGGCTTATCCCGTCGTGAAGCTCACGGGCCACGCGGCCGCGTTCTTCTTCTTGAGCGTCAAACACACGTTGTGTCAGGCGCTTGAGCTTGGCATCCGCTAGGCGGCGCTCGCGAAAGTTAATAAAAATCCCCGTCAGAAACACCATGGTCAAAGCGCCAACGGTGATACCGATGATCGTATAGAATGTGCGATTGATCCGAGCTTCCATATCGGCGCGGGCGGCGGCGACGGTTTCTAAAACGTCATCGATAAAGACACCGGTTCCGACCGCCCAACGCCAGTCCTGCAGCCCGACGACGTAGGCCACCATGCGCGCGGTCTCGCGCGTGGACGGCTTGATCCAGTCAAAGCTGTGATAGCCGCCGCCATTTCTGGCGATGGTGATCAACTCGTCCGTGATCGGAACGCCATTCAGATCTGTCAGGCCGCGCCAGTTCTTGTCGATCAGATAAGTCTGACGCGGTGCAACCAGATTGTTGCCCTCGTAGTCAAAGACGAAAAAGAAGCCGTCCTGCCCATAGAGCATCGCAGACAGGATTTGTGTGACAACCAGCTTGGCCTCTTCGTCATCGGGTGCGGCGCGACCGTAAATGTTCACAAAGGCGGTCCGCGCAATGGACAGGTAGTTTTTCAACTCGTCGCGTTTGGCATCGATCATTTGTTGTTCGAGGGCGCGTATCTCGGTCTCGGCCAGTTGCCGGGACTGTGTGATCACAACGTAGCTGATGGCGCTGGCGGCCATGAGCAACGGTAGGGTGGCCAACAGGAAGATCTTGGCCCCGTAGGAGAGATGGATCAGGTTTCGCCATTTCCTCATAAGGTCAGGATTACGCATTTGACTGGACGAATCATAGACCTGTTCCGGCGCGACTGCCGCAGAAACAGGCGCCCAAAGGCCGGTTTTTGGCCAGTTTGGGTGGTTCTGGCCCCGCAAAAGTGATCGTTTTGCGAGCAAGAAGCAGATTTCCTACGCACTAGTAGGTATTTCACCCAGCGAACTGTGACGTTACAGTCTCGGCACTTTGAAAAGGGCTCGTGCATTTGCGCGAGCCCGAAATCCAAAATGGGGAGGAATCCAATCATGGATCGCCGTTCTTTTCTGAGAACATCCGCACTGGGTGGCACGGCCGCTGCAGCAAGCACTCTTGCAGCACCAGCCATTGCCCAGGGCACACGGACGCTGACAATGGTGACGTCCTGGGGCCGCGGTCTGGCAGGTGTGTTCGATGCCGCGGAGCATTCCGCGAACCTGATCACCGAGATGTCCGACGGCACACTGAACATCGAGATCAAGGCCGCTGGCGAACTCGTCGGCGCGTTTGAGGTGTTTGACGCCGTGACCGCTGGTCAGGCCGATATGTACCATGCCGCAGACTACTACTTCCTGAACCAGCATCCCGCTTATGCCTTCTTCACTGGTGTGCCTTTCGGCTCGACCGCGCAAGAGACCGTGATCTGGTACTATCAGAACGGTGGTAAGGAACTGCACGATGAACTGGGCGAAATCTTCGGCCTGAAGTCCTTCATCGCAGGCAATACCGGCGCGCAGGCCGGTGGCTGGTTCAACAAAGAGATCAACGGTCCGGAAGACTTCCAGGGCCTGAAGTTCCGCATGCCCGGTCTGGGTGGCGCGGCACTGGGTAAAATGGGCGCATCGGTCCAGAACATCCCCGGCTCCGAAGTGTACCAGGCCCTGTCGTCCGGCGCCATTGACGGAACCGAGTGGATCGGTCCCTGGGCGGACGAGAAAGCTGGCTTCCAGGAAATCACCAAGTTCTACTACACCGCCGGTTTCCACGAGCCGGGTGTGGCCCTGTCCTTGGCGACCAACCGCGAAGTCTTCGACAGCCTTTCGAACGCGCACCAGAAAATCATCGAGACCGCTGCGCTGGAAACGCACCAGTGGAACATGGCGCAGTTCATCGGCAACAACGGTGCCGCGGTTCAGCGTCTGCAAGCCGGTGGTGTGCAGGTTCTCGAATTCCCGGATCCCGTCTGGGATGCGTTCGCGGATGCAACCCGCCTGGTGTTCGAAGAGAACATGTCGGACGAACTCTTCAAGAAAACCTATGACAGCTACATGGATTCCATCAAATCCGTCTCTGGCTGGACCAGCATCTCCGAAGCACCCTACGTGGCGCAGCGCGCCCGGGTCTTTGGCTGATTGTGAAGCTCTGATACAACAATAAAAAGAACAGAGGCCCGGGGAACACTTCCCGGGCCTTGAAGGCGCAAAAAGCGCAGACTGACGCACGGGGGATGGCAGCTTATGCTGGACGGAATTGGCTGGTTCTTTTCCAACATCGCGATGGCCTTTTACAATTTTGCGTACGCCATTGCGCACCCTCAATTGTGGCTGGACTGGTCAGACAAGCAATCGCTCATGCGGTTCATTTATTTTGGCGGTTCGGTCGAGTTCTTCTTTGTCATCTTCACCGCGTTTCTGGTTGTCACGGCGATCGGGATATGGCGGACCCAGTTTATGTGGGGGTGTGTCCGCGGGCTGGAAGGATTTGCCAATACCGTAGGCCGCTTCTTTGCATGGGCGGGCCTGTTGATGGTTCTGCAACAGATCATCATCGTCTTTATGCAACGGATTTTCGCCGCATCGGAGATCTCGATCGGGCTCGGCAAAACCGTGACATTCGATGTCAGCTGGTGGTCCGAGGAACTCAAGCTCTACAACGCGCTCGTGGTGTGCCTGTGTGTGTCTTACACCTTCGTTCAGGGTGGCCACGTGCGGGTCGATCTCGTCTATTCGGCGGTGCGCTTCCGGGTCCGCAAGGTGCTCGACATGTTCGGCGCGCTCTTCTTCATGATGCCGATGGCGATCCTGACCTGGATGTATGGCTGGATTTTCATGTGGCGCCACCTTGTGGTTCCCAAACCGTCTGCCAGTGACACGCTGGACCGGCTTGTGGCCAAGTCGCGCGCATTGCGCTGGAACGTGGAAACCATCGGGTTCAGCCCGAACGGGTTTAACGCGTATTTCCTGTTCAAGGTGCTGTTGGTGATGTTTGCCGCAATGGTGTTTTTGCAGGCAATCGCAGTCTTTTACCGCTCGTTGTTGGAGTGGCGTGAAGGCGCGGAAAGTGATGGAAAATACCTCGACCGCGACCGGTTGGACGAGGGTGAAGAAGCCTATGAAGGCTCGCACTGATTTAGGGGCAGGGAACTATGCTATTCGGACTTGATGGCGTCGAGATCGGGCTGATCATCGTTTTTGCCTTCCTCTTTGGCGGGATCCTGTCCGGGTTCCCGGTTGCCTTTGCCATTGGCGGGTCCGCCGTCATCTCCTTTGGCGTGATCGCGGCGCTCGACAGCGCGGGTTTGCTGATCCATCAGGCCATTGACACCAGCTCCGCCGCCTACGCGGAACTGGTGAACTCCGGGATCAAACGCGACGCCATATCGGTCTTCCGATACCCGGATTTGCCACGCATTGGCGAACCCGTGTTCCCCAGTGGCTGGGAAACCGCGCTCGACCGGAACGTCTCCTTTATCGTGAACCGGATGAACGAGCGCGTGCTCGCAGGGCAGTCGATCGAGACCCTGTTGGCAGTGTTGATGTTTGTTCTGATGGGGATCACGCTGGAGCGCTCTAAGATCGCCAACGACCTTCTGACCACGATGGCACGGGTCTTTGGGCCTTTGCCGGGCGGTCTCGCGGTGTCGATTGTGGTGGTTGGGGCGTTTCTGGCCGCCTCCACTGGTATCGTTGGCGCGACCGTTGTCACAATGGGTCTGCTGGCGTTGCCAACAATGTTGCGCAACAACTATTCGCCCGAGCTTGCGACCGGCGTGATCGCCGCGTCCGGCACGCTGGGTCAGATCATTCCGCCTTCGATCGTGATCGTTCTGCTGGGCACATTAGCTGGCGATCTCTACTCCGTGGCGCAGGAAAACCGCGCCAACCTCGCCGGATGCACCGACGCCCTGACCTATCTTGGGGAGCCTGCGGTTGTGTCGGTTGGCACGCTCTTTCAAGCCGCTCTTTTGCCGGGAATTCTGCTGGCGCTGCTCTATGCGCTTTACGCCTTTGGGTATGCGTTGCTGAACCCCGAGAAGGCCCCGGCCGTTGAGTTGGGAAGCGCGAACAGCGAACCGATCACACGGGGCGAATCCCTGACATGGTTCCTTTTCGCGCCCATTGTCCTCATTGGCGGCACGCTTCTGCTGTCCAGCGTCAACGTGATCGGCAGCCAGAACGTCACGGTGTCCTCCCTGTCGGAAATCGGTGAAAGCGCCAGTCTGCGCACCAATGTCTCGCCGGAATGCAAGGCATCGATGATCGAGCTTCACGGGCAGGCGGCATGGGATCAGGCGGTCGAAGAACAGGCCGCGATCGAAGCCGCAGGCGGTCAGGCGGCGAGCGAGCGACTAACAGACGAACAGGTCGCCGAAGCCCGTCAGGCCCTGATCGATGCCGCGGCCCCCATCGGCACCGGGATTGCCGTGATCGTGGTGCTGCTCGGTCTTGTCCTCGTCCTTGCTCGCGGCGTGTCGCCGTCCAGCGATCCCAAACCCTTGATTGCAGGTGCAATCGGTTTGTTGCTGGTGCTGCTGGTGGACGTTGGCCTGATCGCTCCGACAACGACGCCCGGTGCTACATGGCTATTGGTGGCGCTGCCTTTGGCGCTCGCGTTGTGGGGATGCCGCGAAGGGGCGATGCGGCTTGCGCAAAACGAGCTGATCCGCGTGGTTTTTCCGCCGCTGGTCCTGATTGTCGCCGTGCTGGGGTCGATCCTCGGGGGTATCACCAACCCGACGCCCGCTGCGGCGCTTGGCGCGGGCGGGGCCATCATGCTGGCCGCGTATCGTCGGCTTCAGGAAGAAGGCAAGACCGGCAAGATCGTGATCTGGGCAACCTTTGCGATCATCATCTGCATCCTGGTGGGCGTGAATTTCGACCTGCGGGTCAATCAGCCCAGCGTACCTCTGGAAAACTGGATCGCCTTCTTCGTCGCGTATGGCACGTATCTCTTTGCACTGTTCGGGTTGCTCTTTGGCTGCTGGGTCCTTTTCTCCGGCGGAGTGCTGACGCCTGTGGTGCGCGAGACGGCCAAAGTCACGTCGATGGTGTTTACGATCCTGATCGGCTCGCAACTCTTGAACCTCGTGGTGATTTCCTTTGGCGGTGAGCACTACATCCAGCAGTTCCTCAAATCCTTCGACAACGAACTGACGGTGTTTTTGATCGTCATGCTCGTTCTCTTCATTCTGGGGTTTGTTCTGGATTTCCTCGAGATCATCTACATCGTCATCCCGATTGTTGGTCCGGTGATCTATGGCGGTTCCTTTGATCCGAAATGGGTGACGATCATGATCGCGGTGAACCTGCAGACATCCTTCCTGACACCGCCATTTGGGTTCGCCCTGTTTTATCTGCGCGGCGTGGCGCCGGCAGGGGTCACCACCGCCCATATCTACCGCGGTGTTCTGCCCTTTGTGCTGATCCAGGTTCTGGGGCTTGCCATTCTGTGGTTCTTCCCCGGCATCGTCACGATCATTCCCGATCTGATACCGAACTAAGAAAAAACCCGCCGCTCAAGGCGACGGGTTTCTGTTCGCGACACAAATCGCGCGAGCCTCAGGCCGGCGGTGTGTACCAGATCGGTGAAGAGTAAGCGCGTTCCTGGTGGGTCAGCTCAGCCTCTTCTGGCAGTTCGATGCCGTAGCGGACCTTGTCATAAACCACCCAGCGCGGCGTCGGGATTTCCAGAACACGAACGTAGTAGAACGCACGCTCAGCCGGATCAAAATCCGGATCCGTCCAGACCGTGAGGAGCTCGGAGGCTCCAATGGAGTTGCTCCAGCTTGCCGTTTCCAGATCTACCGTGTTGCCCACAGCAGGGACCTTGCCATCCGCGTCCGGGGTGCGCTCGTCAGACCACGCCACGTCATACACCTTCTCGCGCAGCTCTCCGTCTGCGTCCAACCATCCTTTTACGACCTGAACGCGGTCGAGGTTTGCACCAATCGGGTCGCGCAACGCGGCAATCAGAAAGTTGGGAGCACCATCTCCCTCACGCGGGCGCAGGTCTGATCCCATGGGCACACCTTTGGTGTAGCCGGGCTCTGCAAGCGACCGTGTGCGCAGATCGTCCTCGTCAAACTCCCAGCCGCCGAAGAACCGCAGCCCGATCCTTGGGCCGGTGGTGGCATAGGTTTCGCGGCGTTTGAACGCGTCATAGATCGCGGACCGCGTGTTTTCGGTGGCCCAGACCGCGGTATAGCCCGAAGCGACCAATGTGTGCCCTTCGATCCGCCCCAAGTCACTGGCGATGAACGGGTGTTCGATCCGGGTTGGGGAGGGTTCGACGCTGACCGACTTGCTGAAGAAATTCTCTTCTTCGGCGGTCGTCAGGGCGGTGTGGCTGTCCGTGGCGCCACCCATCCCGAACTTGTAGGGGTTCACACCGAACTTCTCTTCGAGCATCAGGCCTTGTTTCAACGCCTCACGCGCATATTCGCCTGCGAGCATGTCCTCTGTTTTCAATTCAGTCAGATCGAGATTGCCGACGTCCCAGTTCTCATAATCCGCAAACTCGTCATCCGGGCTGAGGGCAGGGTGGGCCTCGCCATCCCCCTTGATCTGGGTAACCTCGTAGTGCGGCTCCCATCTTGCACGTCGTTCGACATAGGCCTGATCAACTTTGCCACCGTGATAGGTGTCTTCGGTCGGGAAGAGCCACCCATTGGACAGGTTGCCGTTGTGCGAAAAGGCAATTGCCCGTCCACCGGTCTTTTCCTCGTACATTTCGAGCCAGTCGTACAGGGTTTGAGGATCGGTATCGCCGTAGGGCGGTTGTGTCACCGGAGGCACCACTTGTTTTGCGCGGACCGGACCATCGCGCAGCATCACGTTGCGATGCAGGTTGAAGCCCTTGGGCACCGAGGTCCATTCAAACCCGATGAATGCTGTGAATTCGCCCGGATCATTGTGGCGTTCGGCGGCATCGACGATGTGCTCCCACGTGAATGCAAACGGGTCAGCCCCCGGGCTGTAGGAGTTCAGCAGCAGCTCCGGCAATGTGCCTTGAGAGAAGTTGGTGATCAGATCAAAGGCGGTTTTACCAGCCTCGGCTCCGCCCTTGGAGTACCCTTCGTACCACTCGCGTCCTTTGGGATCCGCCAAAACACTCGGCTTGCCCGCTTGCAGATCAGGCGCAAAGCCCATCAGGTCGGTGTGATCCGTCAGCACCATCCAGTCCAACGGCCGCGCGAGGCGCACAGGCTGGCCGGTCGAGGAGATGACCTGCTCGCCCTTGGCAAAGCGCCAGGCATCGTCAGGCAATAGCGTGTTACCGAAGGCGCCAGCATCCAGCGACAGTCCGGTGTGCAGATGCGAGTCGCCCCACAATGGGCGCTCTGGATATGTGCGGTTGGCATAGGGCGAGAAGGGCTTGTCGGGAAACGTGCCTTCGGCGGCTTCTGGGCTTGGAACCCCATCTGCTTGGGCGGTTGTCGCCATTGCCAAGGCAATTGCGGTGGAAGCAAGAAATGCGCGCATTGAAATCTCCCCGTTGTCTTTCGTCCGCCGGGGATTTGTTCCGTCAAAGTACCCGTGGCGGTTCAATTGGCTGCTGCCAGTACCGCCGAGTTAAATGCAATTGATCTCAAAAAGCTAGGCAAAGATCAGCGTAATGGTATTACATTTCAGTTGGTTGCGCTCGATTCCTCAGAGAACTCAATAAGGTCCCAGCGATTGCCAAAAGGGTCCCGCCAGACCGCGACGGTCCCGTACGGCTCGTGCCGCGGCGCTTCCTCAAACGTCACGCCCCGGGCCACCATGTCCGCGTGATCGCGCGCGAAATCGTTGGTGCGCAGGAAAAAGGCGACCCGCCCGCCGGCCTGTTTGCCGATTGAAGCTGTCTGATCCGGTCCATCGGCCCGCGCGAGGATCAACGAGGTTGCGCCCGGACCATTTGGCGTGACCCGTACCCAGCGTTTGCTGCCCTCAAGGGCAATGTCCTGATCGAGTCTGAAGCCAAGGATACCGACGTAGAACGCGATGGCTGCATCATAGTCAGGGACCACGAGCGTGACGGCGTGCAGGGATTGGCTCAGCGGTTCAGCCCTTGGTCGGGTGACGGTCCGGCAAATGGATATTGGCCACTTGCTCCGCGATCGGATCGTTCGACAGCGGGTGGGTATCTGCCGAATAGGCCTCGGGGTTGGCCATCTTCTGCCAGGCCCCGCCCATGTATACCTCAAGGCCGGAGAACCGCGCCTTGTACCCCATCTTGGAACTGCCGGGCACCCAGTAGCCAAGATAGACATACGGAAGATCGGCCTCGCGCGCGATCTCGATATGATCGAGTATCATATGCGTTCCAAGGCTGTGAGAGGCGAGGTCGGGCGCGTAGAAGGAATAGACCATACTCAGGCCATCCTCCAGCACATCGGTCAGGCTGACGGCCACAAGACCATCCGTGCGGTCATCGACATACTCGACCACACGGCTGCGTATCGGGGTTTCTTCGATCATGGCCGCGAATTCGAACACATCCATATCCGCCATCCCGCCATCCGCGTGCCGCGCATCAAGGTACCGGCGAAACAGATCGTACTGTTCCTCGGTGGCCCAGGGTGACGTGGCACGACGGACAAGATGCGCGTTGCGCCGCAGGGTGCGCCGTTGGCTCTTGTTGGGTGCGAAGGCGCTGACATCGATGCGAGCAGAAAGGCAGGCCGAACACTCCGCGCAAGACGGGCGGTAGAGCACGTTCTGGGATCGGCGGAACCCTTGCTGGCTCAAACTGTTGTTGAGCCGTTCCGCGTTTTCGCCCTGGAGGGCTGTGAACAGCTTACGCTCCATCCGGCCCTCAAGGTAAGGGCACGGTTGTGGAGCTGTCACATAAAACTGCGGCGCAATCGGAAGGGTGTGGCGCATGATTGTCCCGGGCTGTTCCCCGGGATGATAGCAACGGCTTTCTCACCCGCCAAGAGGCTTCGCGGGTCAGAAGTCCGCGCGCTTGTTGATTGCAACTGTGCCCAGTAGGGAGTCGCTCAGCCCTTGTCCATGTGCGTTCGTCAACATCAGCACGATGGAGATGGCCTGGAGCGGGAAAACAGCGATCGAAATGCTGTAGCCCAGCGTGTGCGCAAAGGCGAGCCCAAGGTCAAACCGGGTTCCGTCGATGCGGCGCATTTCGATGGCCGCAAATCGCATGCCCCAGGTGGCAGAGCCGTTAGCCAGTGTGACGACGCGATAGGCAAAGCCAACCACCAGCAGCAGGAAGGGGAAGAAGAAGAGGCCCAGAAACGCCGTGAACGGCAGGATCACAAGGCACAACAACACGATGACCACAGTGTCAATCAGCCAGGCGAGCAGGCGTTTGCTGGGCACCGAGGCATAAAACTGTGGTTGTGTGTCGGGATCGGGCAGGTGGGTGAACATATCTGAACTGAAATCTGTTTGAGAAATCGCGCCCCCGGGGGGAGGTGGGGGCGCGGGGTCCGACCAGTGACTGTCAGGCAGTATCTTTGCCGGAAGTGTCGTCGTCGGAGTCGTGGTCCGCAGCATGGGCGCGTTCGTTCATGAACTGATCGAACTCGGCCTTGTCCTTGGCTTCGCGCAGACGTTCCAGGAAGCTTTCGAAGTCGTGCTGCTCCTGTTCCAGACGGCGCAGTGTGTCAGCCTTGTAGGCGTCAAATGCGCTGTTACCGGTGGTCGTCATCGTGGTCATGCGGGTGCGATGCCAGTTTTTGCGGCTTTTGCAGGAACCAGTGAACATGCGTTTGCTCCAGATCATGTAGAAGAGAAAGGCCAGGCCAATCGGCCAGAAGAACACAAAGCCAAGCACCATGGCGGCAATCCAGGCACCTTTGCCTTTGCTGTCCAGCCAGGCCTCGGATTTCGAGAACCAACCCATAGGGGCGTGGGCCGGGGCATTAGGGGTCATCGTTGTCATATGTGGGTCTCCTGATCGGTGGTCGGTTAATGTGAAGCCTTTTCACATTGAATAGATTGGGGTTGCGGCCCCGACCTTCAAGAGGAAATGTGAACGTTTTTTACATTAGTTGTGATTGTGATGTAAAATCAGCGTTTTGCGCCCCGGAAATCCGCATCAAAACATGCGGTTCTATGCAAAAAACATGGTGCGGTGTACCCGCGGCGGCCCAAACGATCTCATATGTTAGCAGTTTTGGGTCCATCCATGCGCGTATGGGCGACAGATGACCGATCGGGGCCACACCACCGATGGCAAACCCTGTCTGCGTCCGGATCAGTGCCGCATCGGCCTTGCCTAATGGCTCGCCCGCCAGCGCCGCGGCCCGCGCCGAATCCACTCGATGTCCGCCGGCCGTTAGGAACAAGACAGCCGTATTGCTTTGCTGGGTACAAAACACGATCGACTTGGCGATCTGGTGCACGTCGCAGTTCAGGGCTGTGGCTGCATCCGCGGCCGTCCGGGCCAAAGGCGTTTCCCGGATCTCTGCCGGGACCCCGGCCTGTTCAAGGGCCAGACGGACGCGGTTCAGACTTTTGCTCATGGTTCAGCGTCTCTTGACGGTCGGCGCGTTCTGTCGACACTCGTTGCTATGACACATGATGACAATCCTGATTTTCCCGACATCGACCACTTTCTGGCACTTGAACATGCAGTCTGGGCGGCGCTCTGTGCGGGGGACCCGGCAGCGGACCAGAAGATGCTGGCGGCGAATTTCCTGGGTGTCTATCCCAGCGGATTTGCGGATCGGAGCGAGCACTCTGGTGAACTGACTGATGGGCCCACCGTCAAAAGCTACGATCTGGATCAGATACGTCTGATGCCGCTGGGACCGGACCGTGGCATGCTGTGCTATCGCGCAAGCTACACCCGTCCGGGGCGGGAGGTTGCGGACGTGATGTATGTCAGCTCGCTCTGGGAACGGACACCCGACGGGTGGCTGAACATTTTCTCACAGGACACGCCAGGGGACGCCTGATCGAATTGACCTTTCCGCCCCGCCGCCTCAGGGTCGCGCCATGGCCTCTCTATTGCATCCCGCGCGCGTGCCGCGCGCTTACGATCCGGATCTGGGTGCCGAGACGGCCGATCTCGTGCCGGGCGCATCTGGCGCCCTGCGTGAGTTACTGGTCGGAGCTGCGGGCAGCAGCCCCTACCTCAAAGGGCTGATCGATCGGGAACGGGACTGGTTGTCAGCCGCCGCAAACAACCCCGCCGAAGCGGTCGAAGACGTGCTCTCGGGGTTGCAAGACGTGCCGCGCGCTGAACTCAAAGATGCATTGCGACAAGCCAAACGGCGCGTGGCCCTGATGGCTGCACTGGCCGATCTCGGCGGGGTTTGGCCGCTCGAACAGGTGACGGGACTTTTGACGCGGCTTGGCGATGTGGCCTGCAACGTTGCTTTGAGAGAGGAAATCGCCAACCTGATCCGACGCGGGAAATTACCGGGTCAGACCGAAGACGATCTGGATCAGGCCGGCGGCATGGTTGTGCTGGCGATGGGAAAGATGGGTGCCGGAGAACTGAATTATTCCTCTGACATCGACTTGATCTGCCTCTTTGACGAAACGCGCTTCGATCCCGACACCTACCTGGAGGCGCGGCAGGGTTTTGTGAAAGCCACCCGCGGCATGTGTGCAACCCTCAGCGATCACACCGGCGAAGGCTATGTGTTCCGGACCGACCTGCGATTGCGCCCCGATCCGGCGGTCACCCCGGTTTGCATCGCGATGGAGGCTGCGGAACGATACTATGAAAGTCTTGGCCGAAACTGGGAACGTGCAGCCTATATCAAGGCCCGTCCCGCGGCCGGCGACTTGGAGGCGGGTGCGCGGTTTCTCGAAACGCTGCGCCCCTATGTGTGGCGCCGCCATCTGGACTATGCGGCCATTCAGGACGCCCATGACATCCGTTTGCGCATTCGCGAGCAAAAGGGGTTTGCCGGCCCGATTTCAGTGCCTGGACATGATCTGAAGCTGGGGCGCGGCGGAATTCGGGAGATTGAGTTCTTCACGCAGACCCGGCAACTGATCGCGGGCGGTCGCGACCGCAGCCTGCGGGTTCGGGGCACGGTGGAAGGGCTGCGGGCGCTGGTTCAAGGTGGTTGGGTGCCCGAAACCACCGCCGAGAAACTGATCGAACACTACCGGGTGCTGCGTGACGTCGAACACCGAATCCAGATGGTGAATGACGCTCAGACCCACACCGTGCCGCTGTCCCGTGACGGGATAGATCGGGTGGCGGCGTTGATGGGACAGGACAGCGCCCGCTTTCTGGAAGATTTGCGTCAACGCATGAACGAGGTGCACGCCCTTACAGAGGATTTCTTTGCCCCTGGCGCTGCCCCGATCGCTGCGACAGAAATACGGGCAGATGTGTTTGACGACAGCGTCCTGGAGCGCTGGCAATCTTATCCCGCGCTTCGGTCGGAGCGGGCCGCGCGCATATTCCGGCGCCTGCGTCCCGAATTGCTGGACAGGCTCAGCCGCACGACCCGTCCGGACGAGGCGCTACTGGCGCTCGATGGGTTCCTTGCGGGGTTGCCGGCCGGGGTCCAGCTCTTTTCACTGTTCGAGGCGAACCCCCACCTGATGGACCTGCTGATCGACATCGTTGGAACCTCGCCGGAGCTTGCAGCGTACCTGTCGCGCAATTCAGCCGTGTTCGACGCGGTCATCGGGGGCGACTTCTTTGCGGAATGGCCCGGTGAAGCTGAGCTCACGCAAAATCTGACCGCGCTCTTGGAGGCTGAGGCGGATTATGAAGGACAGCTCGATTCAGCCCGGCGCTGGCGCAAGGAATGGCACTTTCGCGTCGGCGTTCATCTGCTGCGCGGGCTGATCGACCCCAAAGTGGCGGCAGAGCAGTATGCTCAGATTGCAGGGGCTGTGTTGGCGGCCATCACCCCTGTGGTCACAGATCAGTTTGCGCGCAAACACGGCCCGCCTCCCGGGCGCGGGGCGTCGGTCCTGGGAATGGGATCGCTGGGTGCGGGACGTCTGAACCCGGGCTCCGACCTGGATGTGATCGTTGTCTATGATCCTGTCGGTCAGGATATGTCCGAAGGTCCAAAACCCCTGGCGACGCGCCCCTATTTTGCACGTCTGACGCAGGCGTTGATCACGGCGATGACGGCACCAATGTCGCAGGGCCGCCTCTATGAGATGGACATGCGGTTGCGCCCATCGGGCAATCAGGGTCCGGTCGCCACCAGTTGGGCCAGCTTTCAATCTTACCAGCGCGAGGACGCCTGGGTCTGGGAGCATCTTGCCCTGACCCGCGCGCGCGTCGTGGCGGGTCCACGCGATCTGGGTGATGACATCGAGGTATTCCGGCGCACAATGATTGAGCTGCCACGCGACCGGCAATCCGTTCTGTCCGAGGTGGCGCAGATGCGGGCGCGAATTGCCGCGGCTAAGACGCCGGCGGGCCGCTGGGACGCCAAGACTGGTCCCGGACGCCTGCAGGACATTGAACTTCTCGCGCAAGCCGGCACGTTGCTCGCGGCGCGACCGGACCGCGATGTCGAAGCCGGGCTTCAGGCCTGTGTCGCAACCGGGATGCTGAATGACGCGGACGCCGGGGCGTTGCTGGCCCACTACGGGCTTTGCTGGTCCGTGATGATGGCCATGCGGCTGGTGTCTGGGGTCGGAGTGGAGGCAGAGACGTTGGGAGAAGGCGCGGCCGTCTTTTTGTGCCGAACGACCGGCTATGCCACTTTGGCTGCACTGGAGACCGATCTCGACAGCGGGTATGCCCGCGCAGCTCGCATCGTTGATGCAACCGTCGGTCCAGCGGAGGACAACCATGAAAGGTGACCCTGAACTTGATCCCAAAGGGTTGGTCTATGAGAGCTATCGCATCGATGGCATCACGCTGGCGGAATGCCGGACGATATTCCTCGACTGGGCTTTGAGCATCCCTTCGGAGAGCGACACGACACAAATTCTGCGCGGGCTGCTTGCGCGTTACGAGCCCGAGGCGCCGGATCATCCGATGACGTCGGTTCTGCGCGAAGGTTTGACGGCAATGGCCACGCCACGTAGGCGCGGCGGGTGGCGATCAAGACCGCGCGACTAGAACGGCTATTGGTTCCGATTCATGCACAATGTGGCGCATTTTCCCTGAATTGATCAGAAATCGCCTGATTTTCGCCGCAATGGCTTGCGACGGTGTGGGCCGTGATTCTTCGGCGTCTTCTGTCCGGAGTACTGTCGGTCCAAGGAGGCGAACGATGATTGTCACAAGATGGATAGCGCTGATTGGTCTGGGAGCCAGTGTCTCGGCCTGTGCCGTGGTCGATGTGCCCAGCCGGAACACCCCGTTCGAAGACACGGCGCAGCAAAGCCAGTCTGCGACCCCCTTGCAAGCGGGCAAAACCGCAACCGATGCAGACGAAATGACGACCGCGCCGGTCAGCGTTGAGGCGGTGACCGTGCGTGTGCCGCGGAGCTTGCGCGTCTCGGAATCCAACAGTTTCCTCCCTGCGGGCGACATTGTTTGGCGGGGTGACCCCATCGGCGATCGCCACGCCCAAGTACAGACCATTGTCCAAACCGCCCTTGAACGTGGTGTGGCCCCGCTCGACGGCAAAGTCCCGGTAGACCTCGACGTCGAAGTTATGCGGTTCCATGCACTGACCGAAAAGGCGCGCTACACCACAGGTGGGACACACGCGATCACGTTCAAACTGACGGTGACCTCGACAGAGACGGGCGCTGTGTTGATGCCGACGCGCCGCATTCGCGCTGATCTGCCAGCCTTTGGCGGACAACAGGCACTGAATGCAGAGATGCGGGGTCAAACCCAAAAGGTGCGGATCACCAACCATCTGGCAGAGGTGATCCGGCAGGAACTGACGCAGCCCGAAGGCTACCGCAACGCCACGCTTGGGTTCTACCAGCTGCTCAACCAGCTCTGAACCTTTTCCCTTCCAACTAATCTGATAAGAGGGCGCCATGTCAGCGCCCTCTTTGTCATCAGACCGCCCACATGTCCGCCTGAAACCCAAGGCCAATGCCCGCGGTCTGCGGCATGGATACCCTTGGGTTTTCGACAATGATCTGGTGACCGACCGCCGCACCCGGGCGCTGCCAGCAGGAACGCTGGCTGTCCTCGAAGATAGCGCGCGTGCACCACTAGGCCTGGTCGCCGTCAACCCGTCCTCTCGGATCATCGCCAGGATCGTGGACCGTGATCCGACAGCTCAGATTGATGAAGACTGGTTTGCCAAGCGCATCGCCCGCGCGCTGGAGATGCGCGACCGCCTCTATGACCAGCCGTTTTATCGTCTGATCCATGCCGAAGCGGATGGACTGCCGGGACTGATCGTGGATCGCTTCGGCGAGACCTGTGTTGTGCAACCCAATGCGGCGTGGCTGGAATCCCGGTTGGATGATCTGGCGTCCGCACTGTGTGCTCTGACGGGATGCACCGCCATCCTGAAAAATGCCGGGGGACGCGCACGTGCGCTCGAAGAGCTGGATGACAGCTCAGCGATGTTGCGCGGCGTTGCACCGACGGCTCCGATCCCGGTTCAGATGAACGGCGCGACCTATATGGCCGACCTCACAGGGGGACAGAAAACTGGTCTGTTTTTTGACCAGCGCGATAATCACGCCTTTGCGGCCACACTTGCCCGCGATGCGCGGGTGCTGGACGTCTTCTCGCATGTGGGAGGCTTTGGGCTTGCGGCCCTTGCTGCGGGCGCGTCACATGCGCTTGCTGTCGATGGTTCGGTTCCGGCCTTGGCGCTTGCCGAAGACGGGGCCGCGGCGATGGGGGCGGGCGATCGGTTCGAGACACGCCGGGGGGATGCCTTTGAGGTCTTGGCGGCGTTGCAGGGTGAGGGAGCTCAATTTGACGTCGTAATCTGCGATCCACCAGCCTTTGCGCCGTCCAAGCCGGCGCTGGAGGCCGGGCTGCGCGCCTATGAGCGGGTCGCGCGCCTTGCCGCGCCGCTCGTCGCCGACGGAGGGTATCTTGGGCTGTGTTCCTGTTCCCATGCCGCCGATTTGGCGCGTTTCCGGACCGCGTGCACGCGTGGAATTGGGCGCGCTGGCCGCAATGCGCAGCTCCTGCACACCGGCTTTGCCGGACCCGATCACCCGCAGCTGGCCGAAAGCGGCTATCTCAAAGCGTTGTTTTTCAGGTTATGAAGGTTGTTCTGGACGCCTGTGTGCTGTTTCCGACAGTGATGCGGGAAATGCTCGTCGGGGCCGCGGGTACAGGCGCATTCGTTCCGGTTTGGTCGGCGCGTATCTTAGAGGAGTGGGCGCGGGCCGCGGCACGGCTCGGGCCCGTAGGCGAGGCGCAGGCGCGGGCGGAAATCGCACTTCTGAAAGCCGCGTGGCCTGAGGCCGAGCATCCGCCGGCAGCAGGCCTGGAACGACAACTCTGGTTGCCAGACCCGTCTGACATTCACGTTTTGGCCACAGCGGTGAGCAGTTTGGCGGATGCTATCCTGACCGTGAACGCCAAGGATTTTCCCCGCAATGTTCTGAGTGAGTATCAGTTGCTGAGGCTCGATCCGGATACCTTTTTGCTGTCGCTCTGGCAGGCAGATCCCGACGCGATCGGGAGCGTGGCGCTCAAGGTACGCGATCAGGCCAACGCCATGGCCGGCGGCCCATGGACCTATCGTAGCTTGTTGAAGAAAGCGCGCTTGCCTCGGTTGGGCAAGGCGCTGCAGGCACAAGACGTCTGAGCCACCTGCTGCGCGCAGCCTGATTGCTACGCATCCGAACCGGTTCGGCCCGGTTTGTCCCAATCCATATCGGGGTGGGCGCGGATGACATCCCAGTCCATGATCCCCATCTGGTCGGCCCAGTGGTCAAATTCCCTGATCAACATCTCTGCCTTCGGCACGTTGCTGTTTCGCAGATCCGTCAGTTCCGTGCGGTCGTCGCGCATGTTGTAGAGCTCCCAGACCCGGCCATGTTCGCGCACCAGCTTCCAATCGCCGATCCGCGCGGCGCAATTGCCCTCGTGCTCCCAGAAAATCGGAGCTTCCCGGGTCACATCAGTCCCTTTGAAAATGGGTGCGAGGCTTTCTCCGTCGAGTTTCTGAATGCCGTGACCATCGAAGTCGTTGGGGTAAGAAGCGCCCGTAACCTCAATCAGAGTCGGAAGAATATCGACCACGTGCCGGGCTTGGTGGATCATGCCTGGGGCCGAAATGCCGTCAGGCCAGTGGGCGATGAGCGGGGTGGAGATGCCGCCTTCGTGCACCCAGGTCTTGTGCATGCGAAATGGCACATTCGATACGTTCGACCATGCCACATCGTAGCTCTGGAAGGTGGTGCCAGACCCAGGCGCCAGATCAGGAAGGTTGCCTGACACAATTGCTCGCCCATCCGGTGTTGTTTCGGGATAGCTTTCAGCCCAACCATCTTCGGCCATGAACTCCGCACACCCGCCATTGTCGGACAAAAACAGAACCAGCGTGTTTCGGTCGATGCCCAGTTTGCGCAGCTGCGCCATGACGCGACCGATGTTTTGATCCATGCGATCCACCATGGCGGCGTAAGTTGCCATGCGCGCATCTTCCCAATCGGTATATGTTTCATTTTCCCAAGGGTGCGCTTGGGGATCACGGGGCGAGATGGACCAATGTCCCTGTAAAACCCCTCGCCCCAGCATTTCCTCGTGCCGCGCGGTGCGCAGGTGGTCCCAGCCGCGCCGGTAGCGGCCCTGATAGCGCGCGATGTCTTCGGGATGGGCCTGTAACGGCCAGTGCGGGGCAGTGTAGGCCAGATAAAGGAAGAACGGTTTATGCTCGGCCACTGCACCATCCATCATGCCGATGGCTTTGTCCGTGACGGCATCGGTCATGTAAAAGGCGTCGTGTACCTCGATCCGGCTGTCATCCTCGCAGACGTAATGGGGAAAGAAGAAGTTCGCCGCCCCGTCCAGCGTTCCAAAAAATTGGTCAAAGCCCCGTTGCCTTGGTGTTGGTTGCCCTACTTCGCCGGGGGTCCAGAGATCCGCCTCGCGTGGATCGTAGGGTCCCCCCACATGCCACTTCCCGCTCATCAACGTGCGGTATCCGGCGAGCCGCAGCACCTCGGCAATCGTAACGGAATCGTTGCGCAAATAGCCCTGGTAGGCAGGGCTGCCGTAGTTCGCGGTCATATGTCCGATGCCCGCCTTGTGCGGGTAAAGCCCGGTCAGAAGCGAGGCGCGCGTGGGACAGCAGCGCGCACAGTTGTACATCGCGGTGTAGATTTGCCCGTTCTGGCCAAGAGCATCGATATGGGGGGTCCGGATTTCCGAGCCCATGCAGCCCAGATCCGAATACCCCATATCGTCTGCGAGGATCAGGATGATGTTGGGTGGCGATGGAGATGTCATACCGCAAGACTGGCACAGGTCGCGATTCTGACAATGCGGATTCTGCGCAGTCTTTGGCTTCAGGGGTGATCGATCATTTCTCCGGCAGCTGGTGGTGCGTCGCCCAGCGGGCCTCGAGCTTCTCCAGCGCGGCAATCCGGGCTTCGGTCTTGGGATGGCTCATCAGCCAAGCGGGCACCACGCCCGCGCGCTGCTGGGTCAGGTCTTCCAGCTTGTGGAAAAGGGACTTCTGCGGACCAATGCCAATGCCCGCCTTTGTGAGGAGCGCGGCGGCATAGGCGTCGGCTTCGTACTCGTCCGACCGCGACAGTCCAGCCATCAGCATTGTTGCAAGCGTGTTTGCAATCCAGACCCCGACAATGGGGACAAACCGGCCCAGCACCATGATCAAGGCGGTGCGGAGCGCGTTCTGGCCGGAGAAGTCGATCATCCGACGACGCGCATGGCCCAGAGCGACGTGCCCCAGTTCGTGGGCGATCACGCTGCCCAACTCTTCGGCGGTCACTTCACCGGACTGGAACTTCCGGTAAAAGCCGCGCGTGATGAAAATGCGCCCATCCGGCGCGGCGAGCCCGTTGACGGGATCGACTTCGTGGATGAAAACCCGAACCCGGTCGACATCCAGCGCAGCCGCCAGTTTATCGGTCAGCACCTTGAGCTTGGGATCTGCCAGTTCGGTTGATTTCTGGTCCAGATCCTTGTGCGTGCGCCAGACAGAGAACCGGTACATGACCAGGGCATAGGCGACCGCCAGCAGAATGGGTGTGACCTTCAGCATATATCAGATATGGGGCGAGGCGGGCTGGTGAGCAAGGCGTCAGCGCGACAGCAGTTCAGGAGCGTGGCGCGAAAGCCGTTCAACACCTGTGTTGGTGAGCAGGACCGAATGACCGAGGGTCATGGCCAGACCGGCATCGGCGTCCATCAGGATCATATGAAGAAAGAACACCTGATCGCTCTGCATCAGCATGGGGTTGCCCTGGTAAAACATTGGAAACTCGACCCAAATCGGTGGGTAGGCGATCCCCATTGCGTAGCCGCAGGCCTGCAAACGGGCATTATGCAGTCCGTGGGCGTCAAACACACGGGCATGAGCGTCAAAGACGTCTCCCATTGGGGCGCCGGGCCGAATGGCCGCTTCACAGGCCTCCAGTGCCTCCAAGGCGGCTTCAAACATCTTTTCCTGAGCAGCGTTGGGCCGACCGATGACAATCGTGCGCATCATCGCAGCATGATAGCGGGCATAGGCACCGGCCCACTCCAAGGTCAGTTGGTCTGTATCGCCCAGGTGTCGCCGCCCCGACTGCGACCGGCACAAGAGTGCGCGGCGTTCGGAGCCCAGGATGAATTCATTACCGGCATAGTCTCCGCCGCCGCGAAACACGGCTCCCTGCATCTCGGCAAGAATGTCGCCTTCGAACGCTCCAGCGCATGTGTGATCCAGTGCGGCATCCAAAGCATCGTCGGACAGGGCAGCGGCCTTGCGCAGCATCGCGATTTCTGCGGGCGATTTCCGGCGCCGCAGACCAGGGATGAGTTCTGTTGTGTCGATCAGATCCGGTAAGGCCGCGCGCAAAGCACGTCCATGATAGTCGTTCAGACCTGATGTGCGGGATTCATAACCCAACGCGCCGTCGATTACATCAAGATCACTTAGCAAGGCCTTGAGATCATTCAGAGGGTGAGCTGTTTCGTATTCAGACCAGACATGGACCTGCGATGCCGTCAGGGTCGAGGTCTCCAGCGCCTGCAAGCGATCGGGTGCACGGGTCAGCAGGTGCAGGTCGCCCGATGCCGTCAACACCATGCATTGGAACATCGCGTAGCCGAACGTGTCATATCCGCAAAGCCAGTACTGGCTCTCTGGCGCAAAGATCAGCAGCGCATCCAGCCCGGCGTCCGAAAGCGCAGTACAGCAGCGCGTCTGACGTTCTTGAAACTCCTCAGCGTCGAAATGGGTGGTCACACGACATCCCACGCAACAGGCATCGTGGTCGGGCCACGGAAGGCCCATCCGGTAAACGGCACGTCACCGGTCACACGGAGATTTGGGAAATGTTCAAACGCCAGCGGCAACGCAACCTCAGCGATCAGACATCGGGATGCGGCAGCACCCGCACAGAAATGCGGTCCCGCGCCAAAACTGATCGCGGGTTGGGTGTCGCGTGTGATGTCGAACGTCTCCGGCGCATCGAAATGCGCTTCGTCCCGGCAGGCTGAGCCAAACATCAGGAAAACGCGGTCGTCCGGCTCGAACGTGACCCCTTCGACCGTGTCCGTCCTGGCGACGCGGCGGGGCGACATCCCGATGGGCGAAATCCAGCGGGCATATTCGGCAAAGGCCTGCGCCCAGGTTGCAGAGCCGTCTTGTACCCGGGCAAGCTGATCAGGGTGAGTCAGCAATGCCCAGGCCGTCCCGGCAATGGCATCGCGTGGCTCGTTCTGTCCGCCAGAGATGATCAGTTTGATATTGGCCCGCGTGTTTTCCATCGGAAGCCCGGCGGCCAATTGCACCGCCAGTGCCGACTGGTCGGGCCTGTCCGCAACCTCGGGGCGGCGCATGTCGATATGAGTGTCGATCAGCGCCGTTGCCGCGTGACACTGCGCCTCAATGTCCGGGTCGCCGCCGTAGTTGGCGCATCCGTCGATCATGGACTGGCTGACGTGATCCATTTCCCAGGCGGTCATGCTGGTCAGCCCTGTGATCGCTTTGAGCGCCTCGGCGGAGACCGGCATCGCATAATCGGCCACGAAATCGCATGCGCCCTGGGGCTTCAGGTCCGCGATACGCTCCAGCGCTCTTGCCCGGAAGATTGGTTTCCAGTGCTCCCGAACAGTTCTGGGGCTCAGGGCGGGAAACAGGATCTTGCGCTCGTTCAGATGGGGCGCCCCGTCTTTGCGCATCATGTTTTCGCCCATCAGCTTGGTCATCAGACCGTCAGGCTGAAGCGATGAAAAGACCTCGATCCGCTTTTCCTGCTGGTGCACATCGTCACGACGCGTGATCAGCGTTGCGCCAAGTTGCGGGACATAGGTGATGGGGGCTTCGGCGCGCATCTGGGCCAAGGCCGGATAGGGGTCTGCCGTAAATGCGGCGGGATCGATTTCAGTGACAGGCGCGTTCGACATGGCTCGAGCCTATGACGGCATTTTGCAACTGAATAGTCCTGTCGTCGCGATTCAGGTCACGGGCGTGAACCTGAAACCGTCCCCGTCGCGCGCCACATATCCAGCGCCGGGATAGGCCAGATGCGTGATCGCACAGGCATCGCCAGTGTCTGCGAGGTCAGATAGCAAAGCGCGTCGCGTCGCGACGGCTTGGGCAGGGTCGCTGTCCAACGCATATGTGATGTCGGGATTGGCAAACTGAAGCACACCAGAGACAACGGCATCCCCGAGGAGTAGCATCGAGGCGCCTTCGGACGTGACGCGCACGGCGCAATGACCTGGCGTGTGCCCCGGGGCGGGCACAAGGTTGATACCGTCACCCAGGTCGCTCGGGCCATCATGGGTCTGAACCTGATCACGTATCTTTTCCGCGATGGACTGGGTCAGCATGACAGCGGGTCTGCGATCTTCCGGTGTTTGCGCGACCAGATCCGGATCGGTCCAATACTCCCATTCGGTGCGCGCGATGTGGATGTTTGCCTTGGGGTAGGCGGGTACTCCCTCATGTACCAGCCCGCCAATATGGTCGGCATGCATGTGGGTGATCACAATGTCAGTGATCCGGGAGGGACCGAGGTGGTGGAGATCATATTGCATCAGCAGATCGCCGGTGTCAGGAAAGCGTGCTTTCATGGAATCTCCGGAACCGGCATCAATCAGCACGACACGGTCTCCGGTGTCTACCCACCAGAGATTGGCGGCAAACCGCACCGGATCTGGCGTATCCTCCGGCGCACCGGAAAAGAAAGCCGCCGGGATGTCCAGATGTCCATCCGACAGGATGTGGACGGTGGTTGCGCCGACGGAGACGGTCGCAAGAGGCGGACGCCCGGCACGAGACACAGGGTGGGTCGACAGGGAGATCGATGACATGGCAGGCCTTTGTGCAACGCTGGTGAAAGGGATGCGCGCAGTTTGCAGACGTCAGGAGCGGGTGCAACCCGTCAGCGAGACCTTACAGGACGTCGAGGGTCAGGTGCGCCCCTTGGACCGGCGCCGCATTGCGACAAACCCCAGTCCCAAAACTGCGGTTCCCAACATCGATATGCTGGCGGGCAGGGGGATAGGCGCAAGTGCGCTTTGATCGACAACATCGCCATCGATGCTGAACCGAACCCCGGTGCGGCCCCGGTTCTCGTAGTAGTACAAGGTGAAGGATGTGTTGCCGCCAACGGTGACATCTTCGTTGGTGCCCCGGAAACCACGCGGGCGGGCGCGTTCGGCGACAACGCGGCTCAGCCCGCTGTCTTCAAAGATCAGGCGAAACCCGTCATCGGACCCCACAGTCATGCGATAGGTCCCGGCGTCCAGATCCAGAACGCCGGTGAAGCGGAAGACCGAATAGGTCAGGCGGCGGTCGGCGTCGCCGACGATTGTGGCGCCGTCTGTATCACCGAGGAAACTTCCCAGAGTCGTTCGCCCCGACCGCACGGTGCGGCGCGCGTTGGGATAGTCCAGAACCGTGGAATGGAACATCGCTGCCGGAGCATTGGCGGGGTTCTCGGCATAATCGATGGCTTCTTGGATGTTGCGGAACGGTGCGTCCGCATCCCAGAACGTGCCGCTGATGGTTGCGGCAAAAGAGGCGGTGGCCGTGGCAAGGCCAAGTATCAGGGCGAGGGCAGCGGTTTTCATCGGGCTCAGCCTTTGGCAGCAAAAGGAAACACGTTGCCCCCGCAATGCCGGGGAAATGGGGCCGATTTTCGGCAAATCTGGGTCGAATTGCGGGTTTCGGGCGTGCAAGTTCAAGACGCCCCATTCACCCTGTGCAGAGTCTCGTAGTTCAGCGCAGCGCTGATTTCTCTCCGACCACGACATGCACCGCATCCGGATAAATCATCCGGTTGTCTTTCACATAGGCATTGAGCGCATCTGAAACGTGTTCTGAGATTCGGGGTTTCGTGGCCTCGGGCAAGGCGTGAAATGCACTCGCGATGGGCATTGAACCCAGGTGAAGGGGCACAAACTCTTCCGCGAGCGGCACATCGATCATCAGGTCCTGCCGATGCACCTCGACATTCGAGAATCCGGCGTCCTGAACGCTGGCCCGCAAGGCATCTGCACCGGGCGTTTCGCGCTGGGACCGTTGTTGTCGCGCGATCTCGGGCGAAATGTGGGTCTCGACCGCCTGGCAGATCGCTTGGGTATAAGGGCTGTGGCCGCACCAGATCGACAAGGCCATACGGCCGTTCGGCGCCAGCAAACGATGAAGTTCGGCAAGCGCGGCAGGTTTGTCCGGAAAGTAGTGGTACCCGTGCTGCGACAGGATCACATCAAAGCTGTTTGGGGCCAGGCCGCTGGCGGCAACATCGCTTTCGATCCAATCGATGTCGATGTCGGGCGCGAGGTCTCTGGCTTTGGCAAGCATCGGTGCGCTGACATCCAGACCGACGACGCGCCCCTCCGGGCCCACCCGTTCTTTCGCAAGACGCGTCGTCACGCCCGTGCCGCAAGCGACATCGAGCACGGATTCGGTAGTGTTGGGATGCACCAGATCGATCAGAGCGTCTGCCCAGCGTCCGAACCACAGCGGCACCATGACGCGCTCGTAAATCTCCGGGGCGTTGCCCTGCAACTGAAACGTCATGTCGTTGGCTCCCAGATTTCGGTGCCCAGGGTTCTTGCAGATGGGGTTCTAACAAGGCACTGGTCGCAGAGCCTAGGTTGACGTGCTCTAACGGGTCAACTCCCGCATCCCTTTTTCCAGCCCGGCGAGGGTCATTGGGACCATCCGGTCTTCGAAGATTTCCTGAATCATCTGAATGGAATGCGTGTAAGACCAGTACTTCTCTGGCACCGGGTTGATCCAAAGGTTCGAGGCCCATTGCTCGCGGGCCCGTGCCAGCCAGACCTGACCGGCTTCGGCGTTCCAGTGTTCGTTGGCGCCGCCGGGATAGGCGATCTCATAGGGGCTCATCGACGCATCCCCGACAAAGATGCATTTGTAATCTGGCCCATAGGTCCGCAGCACTTCATGGGTGGGCGTTTGCGCGTCCCAGCGGCGGCGGTTGTCTCGCCAGACCCCTTCATACAGGCAGTTGTGGAAATAGTAGTATTCCAGATGCTTGAACTCGGTCCGTGCCGCAGAAAACAGCTCCTCGACCACTTTGATATGAGGGTCCATCGACCCGCCCACATCCAGAAACAACAGCACTTTGACGGCGTTGTGCCGCTCGGGCCGGGTTTTGACGTCCAGATACCCATGCTCCGCTGTGGCGCGGATCGTGCCGTCCAGATCCAGTTCATCATGCGCGCCCTCACGGGCCCACCGGCGCAGACGCTTTAGTGCGACCTTGATGTTTCGGGTGCCGAGTTCGACGGTGTCGTCCAGGTTTTTGAACTCGCGCTTGTCCCAGACCTTGGTCGCCCGTTGGTGGCGGCTTTCTTTCTGGCCAACGCGGACACCTTCGGGATTGTACCCATAGGCCCCGAAAGGGGATGTGCCGCCCGTGCCAATCCATTTGTTGCCGCCCTGATGCCGGCCTTGCTGTTCTTCCAGCCGCTGCCGCAGGGTTTCCATGAGCTTTTCAAACCCACCCAGAGCCTCGATCTCGGCTTTTTCTTCGTCGGTCAGGTGTTTCTCGCTCATTTTGCGCAGCCAGTCGGCTGGCACATCAACCGCCTCCAGCACCTGATCGAAACTGATGTTCTCCAGCCCTTTGAAGGTCGCGGCAAAGGCGCGGTCGAACTTGTCGATGTTGCGTTCGTCTTTCACCATCGCTGTTCGGGCAAGGTAATAGAACGCCTCCACATCATAGGTAGCCAGGCCGCGCTTCATTCCTTCCAGAAAAGTCAGATATTCCCGCAGACTGACGGGAATCGCGGCTTTGCGAAGATTTTCGAAGAAGGGCAGGAACACGGGGGGAGAGTCCTTTTCTGTGAAAGCCGACCTTTGCAGCCTAACCCAAGGGCCGCAGAGCGACCAGTGGCCCGCAGGGCAGGCTCAGATCGTCAGCGCTGTCCGCGTGCCATAAAGGCAAGCCGTTCGAAAAGGTGCACGTCCTGCTCGTTCTTGAGCAGGGCACCGTGCAGCTTGGGCAGGGCGTTTGCACCGTCGCGTTTGAGGTCTTCGGGCGTCAGGTCTTCGGCCAGCAACAGTTTGAGCCAGTCCAGCACTTCGGAGGTCGACGGCTTCTTCTTCAGTCCGGGTTGCTCGCGCAGTTCATAGAACTGGGTCAGCGCCGTGGTCAGCAGCCCTTCTTTGATGCCTGGATGATGGACTCCCACGATCTTGCGCATGGTGGTCTCATCCGGGAAGCGGATATAGTGAAAGAAACAGCGACGCAAAAACGCATCGGGCAGTTCTTTTTCGTTGTTTGAGGTGATGATCACGATGGGGCGCTGACGCGCGCGGATCGTCTCGCCGGTTTCGTAAACGTAGAACTCCATCTTATCGAGCTCTTGCAGCAGGTCGTTTGGAAACTCGATATCCGCCTTGTCGATTTCGTCGATCAAAAGCACGATCTTCTCGTCCGCCTCAAAGGCCTCCCAAAGCTTGCCTTTCTTGATGTAGTTCGAGACATCATGCACGCGTTCTTCGCCGAGTTGGCTGTCCCGTAGCCGGCTTACGGCGTCATACTCGTAGAGGCCTTGTTGCGCGCGCGTTGTGGATTTGATGTTCCACTCGATCATGCGGAGGTTCAGCGCGCCTGCAACCTGTTTGGCCAGTTCGGTCTTTCCCGTGCCCGGTTCCCCTTTGACCAGCAATGGGCGCTCGAGGGTGACGGCGGCGTTTACAGCCACGGTCAGGTCTTCGGTGGCCACATATTCGGCCGTTCCTTCGAATTTCATCTGGGCTGTCATCCTTGCTGGTCGTGGCCGAAACGAGGCGGCAGACGGTCTGCCGCGCCAGCGACCTGCATCGCATGGTGCGCCCGGGAAATCCAGACCGGGTGCTCCGCGACGTTGCGAAATTCCTGTTTGTGACTGGGGTTGATGTGATTCCCGTGAATTCGGGGCGGTCACTCTTTGTGTCGCCTCGACATACTTGACGCAAAAACTGTGCTGCAGCGCTGTAAGTCCCGAGAAGCAAACCCAAATCGCATAGGATTTTAAGAGAGGTGAAGGTGCCGCGAAGTTCACCAACACGCTGTTTGTTTGTGTAGTGACATTCCCCGGACGGTCGGCTAAACGCTGCGGCAGTGGGGAGCCTGATGTCTAAGGAAATGAATTTGACAGACGTTCAAGGCCAGACCGAGGGAGCTGAAATGAAGCAGGAAGTTTTTCTGCCGGATGACTACCGACCGGCTGAAGATGAGCCCTTTATGAACGATCGGCAGCTAGAGTATTTTCGTCGCAAGCTGCAAAACTGGAAATCTGAACTGCTGGCGGGCAGCCGCGACACCATCGAAGGGTTGCAGGACGGCACGCGCAACATTCCCGATGTTGCGGACCGCGCCAGCGAGGAAACAGACCGCGCGCTGGAACTGCGGACACGCGATCGCCAGCGCAAGCTGGTTTCGAAAATTGACGCTGCGCTGCGCCGGATCGACGAAGGCGAATATGGCTACTGTGATGTCACAGGTGAGCCGATCTCGCTCAAAAGACTGGATGCCCGTCCGATTGCCACGATGAGCCTTGAGGCGCAGGAACGGCATGAACGGCGCGAGAAAGTTCACCGCGACGAATAAGCGCGCAAACCTGCGACAAGATTGCAAAACGCCGGGGCCTGTGGCCTCGGCGTTTTTGCGTTAATGGAGTGACATGGGACTGGACCAGACACATGCCGTGGTGATTGGCGCGGGCATCGGTGGCCTCGCCGTGGCGTTGGCCCTCCGGCGGTTTGGCGCCAAGGTGACGGTTCTCGAACAGGCCGAGGCAATAACGGAAGTAGGCGCCGGCCTTCAGATCAGTCCAAACGGGGCTGTTGTGCTGGACGCGCTGGGGTTGGCAGACGGCTTTCGCGCCGCTTCCGTCGCGGTGCGGGCCGTCGTGTTGCGAGACTACCGCGCCAATGGCGAAGTGTTGCGGCTCGATCTGGCAAAGCACGACCCTGACCGGCGCTATGCTTTTGTGCATCGCGCGGATCTGATTGATCTTCTGGCGACCGCGGTCCGGGACGCCGGGGTCGAGGTGCGGCTTCTGCAACAGGTCTCTCGCGTCTATCCGGGGCAGCCCCCCCGCGTTGAAATGCAAAACGGTGCTGTGGTGTCCGGGGACCTCGTCATCGGTGCGGATGGCCTGCATTCCCGGGCGCGCGTTGCGCTGAACGGCGATGACACTCCTTTCTTCACCGGACAAGTTGCCTGGCGCGCTCTTGCGCCCGGGTCCGCCTCGCCCGAGGCCCAACTCTTTATGGGGCCGGGCCGGCATGTGGTGACCTATCCGCTGCGCAATGGCGCGCTGCGCAATGTTGTCGCGGTTCAGGAGCGCAAGATCTGGGCAGAGGAAGGATGGGATCATTCGGACGATCCGAACAACCTGCGTCGGGCCTTCGCCGACTTCGGTCCGGACGTGCAGGCGCTGCTCTCAGACGTCAGAGACGTACGCCTGTGGGGATTGTTCCGCCACTCGGTCGCGGAGGTTTGGGCCAAGGGTGGCGTTGCCTTGGTCGGAGATGCGGCGCATCCGACGCTGCCGTTTCTGGCCCAGGGCGCGAATCTTGCGCTCGAAGATGCATGGTGTCTTGCGAAATGTGTTTCTGAGGGAAAGCTCTCTGCCTATCAGGGTCTGAGACAGGCGCGCGCGCAAAAGGTTGTTGCTGCGGCAAACGGAAACGCGTGGAAGTACCATCTCAGTTTTCCGCCCATCCGCGCGGCAAGCCATCTGGCACTTCGGATGGCAGGTCGCTTCGCGCCTGGGGCGATGGTGCGCAGTTTCGACTGGCTCTACGGCTATGACGTCACGGTCTAGGCCGTTGGAATATCAAAGCCTTCTGGTGCCAGCGTGAAGCCTTCGAACTGAAATCCCGGCGAGACCGTGCAGCTGACGAGCGTCCAGTCTCCTGTACTGCGCGCGGCTTGCCAATGATCCTGTGGAACAATGATTTGCGGCGTTCCTTGATCCAGATTCGGGGTCAGCAAGTGCTCTGTCGCCGGTCCGGACTCATCTGCGCTCAGGGACAGGATTAAAGGTGCACCGGCGTGGTACAGCCAAATCTCTGTGGCATCGACACGGTGCCAGTGACTGCGCTCGCCAGCCCTCAGCAGGAAGTAGATGCACGTGCCGGAAGGGCGGCCCGGGTTGTCCGCAACCCAGGTTTGACGATAGTGACCCCCTTCGGGATGCGGCGTCAGGTCAAGCCGCGCAATGATTTCATCCGGAGACATGGCGGGATGCTACGTCGTATTGAAGCCGACACCAAGAGGACATCAAGACATCCCTGGGGTTCGGCTTCGAAGCCGGTTCATTTGAGGATGGTCGCGCCCGCATACTCGGCGCTTTCGCCCAGCATCTCCTCAATCCGGATCAGCTGATTGTACTTGGCCAGCCGGTCAGACCGGGCCAGAGAACCGGTTTTGATCTGACCGCAATTGGTCGCCACGGCGAGGTCCGCGATCGTCGCATCTTCGGTTTCGCCCGAGCGGTGGCTCATGACATTGGTGTATCCAGCGCGATGGGCCATATCGACGGCTTTAAGGGTTTCCGTTAAGGTACCGATCTGGTTGACTTTTACCAGCATAGAGTTGGCGCACCCCCGTCCAATCCCATCAGCCAGACGCGCCGGATTGGTGACAAAAAGATCATCGCCCACCAATTGCACCTTGTCTCCCAAGGCTTCGGTGAGCGCCTTCCAGCCCTCCCAATCGTCTTCAGACATACCGTCCTCTATGGAGATGATTGGGTAGTCGGCGCAGAGCGCGGCAAGATAGGCCGCATTCTCTTCGGAGCTGAGTGTTTTGTCTTCTCCAGAAAGCACATACGCGCCATCCTTGAAGTACTCCGTTGCGGCGCAGTCGAGCGCGAGATGGATGTCTTTGCCCGGCGCGTATCCCGCCTTTTCAATGGAGCTCAGAATGAAATCGAGCGCTTCGCGGGTGGACGCGATGTTGGGGGCGAAACCTCCCTCATCCCCGATTCCGGTCGACAGCCCCGCGCCGGTCAGCTCTTTTTTCAGCGTATGGAACACCTCTGAACCCATGCGCACCGCATCCCGAAGGGTCGGTGCGGACACCGGCATGATCATGAACTCCTGAATATCGATCGGGTTGTCGGCGTGCTCGCCCCCGTTGATGATGTTCATCATGGGAACGGGCAGAATCCGCGCGGAGGTCCCGCCTACATAACGAAAGAGGGGCTGGGTGGTGTAGTCCGCAGCGGCCTTGGCCACGGCCAGCGATACCCCGAGGATGGCGTTTGCGCCGAGGCGTGATTTATTTTCGGTCCCGTCGAGCTCAATCATGGCTTCGTCGATGGCGACCTGCTCCGTTGAGTCGGACCCGACGAGCGCGTCAGCGATTTCGCCGTTCACAGCGGCCACCGCATTGAGCACGCCTTTGCCGAGATACCGCGCAGCATCGCCGTCGCGCCGTTCCACGGCTTCGTAGGCGCCGGTTGATGCCCCCGAGGGGACTGCCGCCCGACCCATGGTGCCATCTTCAAGGATGACGTCGACTTCGACGGTTGGATTGCCGCGGCTGTCGAGAATTTCCCGGGCGTGAATGTCGATGATGAAGCTCATGGCGCAGATCCTCTGGGTCAGACGTTGGGGGCGTCATAACGGGGGGCGGAGGTCAGGGAAAGGGGGGTCGACGATGACCTGCCGCTTTCGTTCCCGCCACAGGGTGTAAAGGCCGGATGCTATGATGATGGCCGCGCCCAACAGCATCAATGCGTCCGGGTGCTCGTCAAAGACAAGATACCCCACCACAAGCGCAAACAGCATGCGACTGTACCGAAACGGCGTGACAAACGAGACTTCGCCAATCCGGTTCGCACCGACGATGGCGTAATAGGCAAAGACCCCAAGGATGACTGCTGCAGCGATCAGGCCCCATTGCTGTGGTCCGGGGTTCACATAGCTTTGTGCGCTGAACTGTGACAGGATCAGCGAGGCCGGGACCAGAGTCAGGAACGCCAGGAAACTCAGTTGAAACGACGAGGTGTCATGCGGGATGCGCCGGGTTGCCAGGTCGCGCAGTGCCAATCCCAGAACACCCAGAATGGCAAACAAGGACTGGATGTCAAATCCGCTGAGGCCCGGACGGATCACCAGTAGCACGCCCACAAAGCCCGCCACGATGGCGCTCCACCGTCGCCAGCCGACGGGTTCGCGCAAAAACAGCGCCGCACCAAGGGTTACAACAAGGGGAGTCGCCTGAAGAATGGCAGAGGCCGTGGAAATCGGTATCAGGGTCAGGGCGGTGACAAATCCAAGGGTTCCGACCAATTCGCCCAGATTCCGCATAAAGACAGGCCAGGACAGATAGGCTCTGCTGAAGAGCGGCTGACGGCGAAACAACGTCAGACCCGCGAAGACCGTGCCTCCGCCGACACCCAGTGTCAGCACGATCTGCCAGGTGGGCAGCGATCCGGCGAGGAGTTTGATGAACATGTCCTCGGCGGCAAAGCCAAGCATCGCCAGCGTCATCAGTGCCGCGCCGCGCAGATTGTCCATGCCCGTGCCTCGTTGCTTCGGAGTCCCGACGCCCATGGCGGGAATGTTCAGGGGTTACAAGGGTCAGCGGGCCCCAAAATCTGCACCGCCACAAAAAAGACGGCCCGCAATGGGCCGCCGCATATAGTTCAGAGCTTTGAGGCTCGATCAGGCGAGCGCAAGGTTGGCGGCGCTTTCGCGGCCATCCCGCCCGGCTTCGAGCTCATATGTCACCTTCTGGTTGTCGGCGAGCCCCGTCAGGCCGGAGCGTTCCACCGCAGAGATGTGCACAAACACATCTTTGCCGCCCGCTTCGGGCGCAATAAAGCCGTATCCTTTGTCGGTGTTGAACCATTTCACGGTGCCGCTGGGCATTGTCCGTGTCTCCTGTCTTGAGTTGCTGCCCACACCATGCGGCAGCCCGGCGCGTTAGTTCCACATCGAGGCTGTTGCGGCCGGGGCCAGTAACCAAAGATCGATTGTCGTAACGTTGCGGGGTCCATTTGGGTGGCAACACACGGAAAAGTAAAGCGAAAGATTGATGACTTCACGCTGTGCGTGCGTTGCCGCCTATGACTGGTCCGGCTTGCGCGGCACCCCGTAGAGTTCCAGCCGATGTCCCCTCAACTCATAGCCCAGTTTGGCTGCGATGCGCTCTTGCAGTGCTTCGATTTCCGGGTCCACAAACTCGATCACCTGACCTGACTGCATGTCGATCAAGTGATCGTGGTGGTCGCGCTCGGCGTCTTCATAGCGTGAGCGGCCGTCGCCGAACTCGTGCTTCTCCAGGATGCCGGCCTCTTCGAACAGTTTGACGGTGCGATACACCGTCGCAATAGAGATGCCGGGGTCCACAGCAGTGGCGCGACCATAGAGCTCTTCCACATCCGGATGGTCCGCACTGTCTTCCAGAACCTGAGCAATGATCCGGCGCTGGCCGGTCATGCGCAGCCCTTTGTTTTCGCAACGTTCGATAATGCTGTCGGGCATAGCTCTCCCCAGGGCCTTATGGCTGACCGGTTTAACGTGACTCGCGTGCGGGGGCCACTGGGTTTTCCGCAGCCTCAGAGGGTATGTAAGCTTGACAATGGCATGCCGGAAGCCCATTTGGGCGCCAGTGTCGTCCTCTGCCGCGTGAGCAGTTGACAATAAGCGAAGCAAATTCGCCCGGCCCATGCAGGCCTGATCGCGGGGCGGCACGATCAAGAATGTTCCCGACATCACGCGTGGGGCAAACTCGTTGAACCGGTCTGACCCGTGGCATGTGGCCCGCAGACCCGAGGGACAACGTCGCCCAGGCCGCCAGATGAGACGCGGCACAGACTGTGGGCCCGCCTATCGGGCGGTAGGGCCCTGAAAAGGATTTGTTTTGAATCAATTTGAGATGATGGGCCTGCCGCGCCAGCTGGTGAACCGGATGGCCGCAAATGGCATCACCGAGCCCACCCCAATTCAGACCCGTGCCATTCCCTACGCATTGGATGGCCGTGACGTGATGGGGCTGGCCCAGACGGGTACCGGAAAAACGGCTGCCTTTGGCCTGCCGTTGGTTGCACAGATGCTTGAATACAGGCGCAAACCCGATCCGCGGACGGTGCGGGGCCTGGTCCTGACACCGACCCGCGAACTGGCCAGCCAGATCGCCGGACATCTGCGGAGTATGGTCGAAAACACCCCCCTGAAGGTGGCAATGGTTGTCGGTGGTCAGTCGATCAACCCGCAAATCCGCCGACTGGAACGGGGCGTCGATTTGCTGGTCGCGACGCCGGGCCGTCTGCTGGACCTGTTGGACCGCAAGGCTGTGACGCTCGAGGCCTGCACCTTCCTTGTTCTGGATGAAGCGGACCAGATGCTGGACATGGGCTTTATTCACGACCTGCGACGCATCGTGGGCCTTCTGCCGGAGACGCGTCAGACCATGCTGTTCTCCGCGACCATGCCGAAGCAAATGAACGAGCTGGCAAACAGCTATCTGACCGACCCGATCCGGGTTCAGGTCTCACCACCCGGCACCGCCGCCGACAAAATCGAACAGGCGCTTCACTTCATTGCCAAAGCCGAGAAACCCAACCTGCTCGTGGAGCTTTTGCAGAAACATCGCGATGAACTGGCGTTGGTCTTTTGCCGCACCAAGCATGGGGCAGACAGGTTGGTGAAGCATCTCGACCGGGCGGGCATCGAAGCGGGCGCGATCCACGGCAACAAGAGCCAGGGACAGCGTGACCGAGCCCTGTCAGCATTCCGCGAAGGAACATTGAAAGTCCTGGTTGCAACGGATGTGGCGGCGCGGGGTCTCGATATTCCGCTGGTACGCCATGTTTACAACTTCGACCTGCCCAACGTGCCCGAAACCTACGTACACCGGATCGGACGGACCGCACGGGCCGGGCGCGATGGTGCTGCTGTTGCGTTCTGCGCGCCTGACGAGATGGGAGAGTTGAAAGCGATCCAGAAGATCCTGCGCGCGACCATCCCGGTGGCCTCGGGCACACCGTGGGAACGGATTGACGATCAGGGCGGCAAGCCAAGTGGGCGGGGTCGACCTGGCGGGAACGCTGCGGGCCGTCGCCGGCGTCCCGGGCGCGGAAAACGGCGTCCAAACCGCAAAGCCGCCTGAGCGGGCCACCGCGCGCGGCATGATCAGGCATCAGGTCCCAGCGGGACCTGATGCGGGCAGGGGAGCAATGTCATGAAAGACCATTTGCAGGCCATCGCAACGCTGTTCCCTCTGATCAACCCAATGGTCTGCGCGATGATGTTTGTGAGCCTGTCCTCTGGACGCAGCCCGGCGCAGAAGATTGTGGACGCCACCCGCGTGATCCTGATGATTGCGGCTGTGCTGGTTGTGGCGGCGTTTCTCGGGGCCCGCATTCTGCATGTGTTCGGGATCTCGCTCGACGCGTTTTCCGTCGCGGGCGGGTTGGTTTTGTCCTTCATCGGGTTTCAGATGCTGGTCGGGCCCAGCAATCAGGCGGTCTCTGCGGTGGAAGAGGGCGCGCTCGACACTGCGTCCTATGCCCCGATGATCCTGTTTGCCGCCAGTCCCGGCACAATCACGGGTGTTATCACGACCGCTGCTGTGCACTCGGGTACCAAGTTTCCGACCTCCGCCCTTGTGGCCATTGCAACCGTTTTGGCTCTGACATGGGTCGTTTTGATGATCGTCGCGCGGGCGACGGCCAGCGGCGATCGGACGGGCCCCAGCCTGGGGCGGGACATGATCACCCGCTATATGGGGCTGATCGTCATTGCGATGGGTATCCAGTACGCTTTGACCGGGTACAAAGCCTTTATGGGGCTTTGAAGCGCGCTGCAGCTGCGGTCGTCAGGAATAGAGCGGCTGCACCCCCATCTGCATATGCAGGGCATTGACCGCCTGCTGATTGAGGCCCAGAGCCTTGGCCAGATTGTCGAGGTATTGCGCCTCGGGTTGAGTGTCCACGCGGATCGACATCAGGGACATGGAATACACCTGCATCTGCATGCCCGCAGGCGTCGCAGCGGCCAGACCATCGATATCGACCTCGGCGTTCAGTTGATCACGTACGAACTGCATGTCCGACTCGTCGGCGTCATCCCCCAACATCTCCAGGATCTTTTCTTGTTCGGCCGGGTCGATGGACCCGTCCGATTTGGCGGCCTGTATCATCGCGCGCAGCAACAGAGCTGCGTTGTCCTCTGCCTCAGGCGGGGCGGCCTGGGCGAACTGGTCGAGCAAACCACCAACGTTTTTGCTGCCCATGGCGGCCGCTCCTCCCAGAGCGGACAGAACGCCCGCCATACCTGCCGCACCGCCCGCATCGCCGGACAAAAGACCGCCTTGCCCCGATCCTCCGGACCCTCCGGTAAAGGCGCTGAGATCAAGCCCGCTCTGGCTGGCAAACTTGGTCACCATATCCTGCATACCGGCCATGCCACCCGCCATTTGCGACAACATGGCTTGCATACCCTCAGTGCCCGGAATCGGGTCGGCGTTGGCCTTGCCCGAGGGTATCTGAGCGCCACCGCTGATCGCACCCAGCCCCTTGTTCCGGGCCAGATGGTCGATCCCCTTTGCTGCAGCGTACCCGATGGCGACCTTCGCGAGTGTGCCCCACATGCTCATCTGATGTCTCCTTGCGCATCCATGGTGCGGACCAGAGTGACAGAGAAGGGGCACTTGTGAAGGGGAAAAAGCCCCTGCCGACCCAATTGCGCCGGGTTCTGGCACTGGTTGTTCAGAGAAACGTGTTGCTCTGAGCAAACTGACCTTCAGGCCAATGCCATAGATTGTGGGTGCGGTTTCTGTGCTCAAAGCCCATAACTTCTCATTGATTTGTGCGGCCCTGCTGCGATGTTTGAGGCACGCAGACATGAGGGGGACCCATGCAGCGATTTCTCAAGCGTTACCTGCTTTGGTGGTTTTATCTTGTGTTTTTCATAGTGGCAGTCTTGTTCGGAGGGCGGGAAGGGCTGATCACCACTGCAGGCCCTTATGCGGGCGCAAAAGCCATCCTGTTTGGCGTGTTCGTCCTGTTCCTGGCGTTTTCGCTCTATGCCACCCACTGCGAGAACTTCTTTCGGAGCATCGGGGCAATGAACCGGTTGATATGGGGCCGGCAGGTTGGTCTGGACCTCTACATCAGCGTGTTTTTGTCGTTGGCATTGATTTACTTGGTCGAAGGGTCGGTTTGGGTGCTTTTGCTTTGGCTGATCCCGGTTCTTATCTTCGCGAACCTAGCCATCCTGCCCTACATCCTGCTGAATTTCGGAGAAATCGTAGGGCTGTTTCATTCCTGACCCATGTCGCGCTCACGAAACAACCCCGCGTCGATTTGGACACAATGCCCAAAGATGCCTGTTTTTTGTTTCGTGTCCGGAGACGTTGGGGGCCCTCCGGGCGCGCGCGCTCCTTGATTGGAACGCCAAAGACACGCAAAGTTCACCTCAATTGATTGTAATTGGTTTGTTGGGAAGGATGCGATGTTTCTTCAAAAAACGCTAAGTGCGGCTGCAGTGGTGCTCACTTCCAGCATAGCGGCGAATGCAGCGGTCGTTGATGCGGACACATCAGTGGCGTTCCAATTGGACACCAGTGCCGACACGATCCTTTATCTGGAACGCATTTACTTTGAATGCGACGAATTTGGCCTGCAGCCTTGCGACAACCCCGGCGACCCATCTCGGTTGAGCGCTGGAGCATCTGTGCAGATTTCTCTGGGTTCGACATTGGGTGGAGATGACGTGTTCTCGCTGCTTTGGACGAACACATTTGGTACTGATATCCAAGGGGTGAGCATTGGATTGCCAAACTTCACCGTTCCCGGCGCACAGGCGGCAACGATGTGGTTGACCTTTGAATATGTCGACGATGCGTTTGAGGTCACCGAAGGCGGCATCGGATGGGCCGCTCCGAACTTTGAGCGCTATGTCGCAAGCTCCGCGCAAGCCATTGCCGTGCCGGTGGCGCCGGTCCCACTGCCAGCAGGATTGCCGTTGCTGGCGACCGCACTTCTGGGATTTGGGGTGTTGCGCAGACGCGGTTAACTGGCATCTCACGGTAACGCCGGAACACGCGCTCGCCTTGTCTAAAGGCGCTGCCAGATCGCCAAGGTCGCGGCCATGAAGATTCTCTAGGCATCGTACAAGTGATCCGGCACGTCATTTAGATATCGGTGGCCATCCCTGTGATCCTACCCACGTTGCGTTAATGGGGCCGTTTCTCATTGACGAAGGGCTTGTGCCCGCGCGAGGTTGCTCGGGCCGCTCTGCCGATCCGAATGCCAAAAAACTTCATGCGTCTTATCCTTGCCGTTCTCCTGCCCATTCTCTTTGTCGGCCTGATCGCCTTTTTGATTTATGGGTTGAAACCGCCCAACAGCATCCGTCTGGCGGCCGGAATAGATGGTGGCGGTTACTGGCAGATTGGTCAGCTCTATAAAGCGGAGCTGGCGCGTGATGGCATCCGCGTGGATCTGGTTCAGACGGAGGGGTCGATCGAAAACCTCCAGAAGCTGGTCGACGGGGATGTTGACGTGGCCTTTGTTCAGGGTGGGATCGACATACCCCAGGACGATGGGCTGGAATCGCTGGGTGCGATTTTTCTGGAACCGCTTGTTGTTTTTCGCAGCAATTCCAGCGTGATCGATCCCAATCCGGGAGAGTGGACAGGTCTGCGATTGGCTGCGGGCACGGCGGAGTCCGGGACGCGTGCCGCAGCAATCGATCTGATCGAGGCCGCAGAGCTGCAGGGCGTCGGCCTTACCCTGGTCGACGCGGGTGGCGCAGAGGCCATCGAAGCGCTTCATGCCAACGAAGCCGATGCGGCCCTGTTTGTCGCACCGCTGGATGCGCCTTATCTCAGGGACGCGATATTTGACCCGGATATCGTCTTTGTCCCCATGGCGTTGGTCGACGCGCTGGCGCTGAAGTTTCCCGGTGCCCAGTCAGTCACGATTCCGGCTGGCTCAATCACGCTGGACCCGCCTCGACCGCCCCAAGACGTCAAGATCCTTGCCCTGCGAGCCTCGATGATTGCGACTGCGGACCTGCATCCGGCCGCGGCTGACCGGTTGGCCAATGCGGCACTGAAGATCCATGCTGATCGCAATATCCTTCAGGAGGCGCGGGAATACCCAAACGCCACATCCCCGCCAGTCCCAATGAACGAAGTGGCCGGCGAACTGATCACCTCCGGGTCGAACATCCTGCACGACATTTTCCCGTACTGGATCGCTGCGCAATTCGGCCGGGTCCTGTTGTTGTTGCTGCCGCTTCTGTTTCTGGCGCCGCTCTTGCGGATCATCCCGTCCGGATATGTCTGGTTTCAAAGGCGTCGGGTCTGGCGGTTCTATCAGGAGATCGTAACGCTGGAGACCGAACTTGGTCGCGCGCACACGCCTGAAGAAATCGATGAAGTGGCCAAGAATGTCGAAGAGGTGGACATGAGCCTTGCGTCGCTCAAGCTGCCGCTGGCCTACCGGCAGGCCGCCTATGACGCGCGGCTGCACATTGATCTCATCCGGCAGGAAATCATGCGGCGTCGGTCCGAAGTGTGACGTCGGTGAATTGACGGTTCTTCGTGTAGAGCAGACCTGGGTTTCGCTCCCTAAACGTAACTTTTGATGGAACGTGGTGGCACTGGCCTGTTGGATTTGGACTGCACAGCCCCAGCGCCTATGATGCCGACATCGACAGGGAAGGGGGTTTCAGAATGCCACTGATCGACATCCATGTGATGGAAGGCGTGTTCTCGGACGCAGAGAAGCGCGACATCATCTCAGGCACGGCAAAAGCCTTTGGCAAAGTTGCTGGCCAGGCGATGCAGGACAACACCTCTGTGCGTATCCACGAGGTCAAAAGCGGCAGCTGGGGCGGCGCGGACTCCGTCTGGACAACCGAGCGCGCCCTGGAGCTCAAGGGCCGGTAGCGCTCATGAGGCGATTGCCGTGTGATGGTCAATCGCGCAGAGCCGGCAGGGTTTTTACCAAAGCGGCTTGCAGATCAGTGATGCATGAAGTGAAGCGTTGAGAAGCTGGCCCGCCACTCCGCGACCTCAGCAGAGATATCCTCGCCCGCCAGACCGCTGGAAATCAGTGCTGCCAACCGATCTGCGTCTTTTGACGTCATGCCCCATCGAACCAGTTCCGGTGTCCCGATCCGAAGACCGTTCACGTCGCCTTCGACCTCCGGCACGGGCAGGCCGATGCCGCAGGCCAGAAAACCGGCCTGTCTCAGGGTTTTGGAAGCCGCCTGCCCACCGCCAAAGGGTTCCGCAAGGACGGCAAACTGATGTGAGGCAGTGAAGCCATCGCGACCTTCGAAGACGCCTATACCGTTGGCGCTCAGACTTTCGGCAAGGCTTTGGGCCATCACCACCATCTCGGCAGCGTACTGCTCGCCAAAATCGCGCCAGTCGAGCATCGTCACAGCGAGTGCCGCCGACTTCGCGGCATCGAAATTCGCCGTCATTCCCGGAAAAGCAATGGCATCGAGTTTTTCCGCTATGTCTGCTTCGTTCGTGACGATCAGACCCCCCGCGGGACCACCAAGGCTCTTGTAGGTGCTCATCGTCATGAAATGTGCACCTTCAGCCAGGGGATTGCGCCACGCCTTGCCAGCGATGATCCCGCATTGATGCGCGGCATCGAACATAACCTTTGCCCCGACTTCGTCGGCGATCGCACGAACCTCTTTTACGGGATGTTCAAACAGGTTGAGGCTCCCGCCGATGGTGATCAGCTTCGGGCGCGCCTGTTTGGCCAATGCGCGCAAGCGGTCCAGATCGACTGTATAACCATCTGCGTCCGTGGGGGCCTCCAACGTTTGTAGACCAAACAGGCCTGCACACCCCGCGACGTGATGGGTCACATGCCCTCCGATTGCGGCCGGTGGTGCGATGATGGTGTCGCCGGGCTGGCAGGTCGCCATAAAGCCGTAGAGGTTCGCAATGGCCCCGGAGGGCACGCGGATCTCCGCGTATTTTGCGTCGAAGATCTCGGAGCACAGTTCGGCGGCGATGACTTCGATCTCTTCGATGGCTTCCAGACCCATTTCGTACTTGTCGCCAGGATAGCCCAAGGAGGGGCGGGAGCCGATACCGGAAGACAGCAACGCTTCTGCCCTTGGATTCATGACATTAGTTGCGGGATTGAGGTTGAAGCATTCCTGCTCGTGAATCTCCCGGTTCCGGACGGCAAGTTCATTGATACGGCTCAGCAACTGCTCCGATGGTGTCGCCGCGGTTTCGCCCGCAATGCGTTGGACAAGTGCTTCGCAGGTCGCTGGCACCCAATTTCGAGATTCGAATTTCATCTGCATCGCCTCCTGATCGGGACCAGATTGACCAAACCGGGCGACATCGCAAATCAGATTTGCTATTTCTGGGCGTAGAAAAACTAAGGCTCATGAAATGGCTGTCTCGCCACGCCGCCCGAAAGGGCCTCCACTCAATGCTCTGCGTGCATTCGAAGCTGCGGCGCGGTTGGAAAGTTTCGTTGCCGCTGCCGACGAGTTGAGCGTCACCCCCGGCGCCGTGTCTCAACACATCAAAACTGTCGAGGATTGGGCGGACGTGACTTTGTTTCAAAGGCGCGCGCAAGGTGTGGTGCTGACTTCGGAGGGGCGCAGTCTGGTGAGTGCCTTCACCGTTGCCTTCGACCATCTTGCCGCCGCGACGCAGAACCTGCGCCATCTGAATCCGAGCGCCGAGATCCATATTGCAGCGCTGCCTTCTGTCGCGCAGCTTTGGCTGCCGGCGCGACTTGGGCGGATCCGCGACATACGGCCTGAACTGAAAATCTCGGTTACGGCGCTGGAAAGCCCGCCCAGCCTGTCGCGAGAACTGTTTGATCTCTCCGTGTTCTTTGCCGTTCCGGACGGTTCGGCTGATCAAGTGGTGCTGGCCGAAGATGTCATCTTCCCGGTTTGCGCGCCAAAGCTGGCTGATGACTTTCGCGCTTCCTCGACGACCTTGCTGCATGATCAGACGTGGCATGACGACTGGCGGCATTGGTCGGAGGCCACCAATACGGATGTAGGCGATGCCACTGCTGGTCCGAAGTACTCTCTTTATGGGCTTGCGGTGGAAGAGGCCAAATCCGGGGCAGGCGCGTTGATGGCGCATGCCTGCCTGATCGAACAGGCGCTGCAGACCGGGCAGTTGCAGCGCGTTTCCGACCAGGACTGCAAAACAGGTCAAGCATTGGTGCTCAACCTTCCACACCCTGCGCGAAGCCGCCCCGACGTTCAGGACTTCATCGCATTATTGTTGGACACCCATCAAAGCTTGCCAAGCTGAGCGATCGTCAGAACGGCGTTTGGCACTGGTCAAAAGCGCCGGAGGAAGAGGTTCAACAAGCGCCCGCCAACCGGCTGCTGAACGCTCTGGCGTTTCGATACAGATATCTGCTACGCTTCGCGTATTCCCCCACAACTCAGAGTGATTGCCGATGGCTATTCCCAAGCCCCCGTTTGAAGGTGCATGCCTTTGTGGTTCCGTGACGGTCCATATCACCGCGCCGCCGCTTTTGACCTTCGCGTGCCATTGTCGCGACTGTCAGAAGTTCAGCGCCAGCGCATACTCCCTCACGACGATGTTCCCGAGCGAAAGTTTTTCCTGCTCCGGTGACCTGATCAGAGGCGGTCTGCGCGCTTGCGCGAGGACGCATCACTTCTGCAAGTCATGCCTGACCTTTGTCTACTCTCAGGTCGAGGGCGCAGAGCATCGCATCAACCTGCGCACGTCAGTTCTGGACAACGCGGCCGCATTCGAACCTTTTGTTGAGTTGATGACCGACGAGAAAATACCCTGGGCATCGGTGCCTGCCCGCCGGAGTTTCCCCACATTCCCCGACAGCGCTGAAGAGGTGCAAGAGCTGTTCGCGGATTACGCGATGCTGCCGGGAGGATGTTCCGATGCTTCTGCGTAGACCGCGATCAGACATCCGGTTTCTGTATGGGATGTGTGTTCGGTCCCGCCTGCCAACCAGACCACATCGCCCTGTTTGTACACGGTGCCGTCGTTGTCGATCAGTTCACCCTGAATGATCAAGAACTCCTCCGCGCCGCCATGCCGGTGCGGTGTTGACTGCGACCCAGGCTCCATCCGGTAAATATAGAAACCAACATCGCGTTCTGCGTCCGGGTTGAGCTGAATGTAATGGGTGCCGGTCTCTCTGAGCCCCTCCGGGTCATAAGGTGTGTAGGCGGCATCATCATAGATGTTCGCAACCTTTCGTTCATGCGGCTCGATCGACTTCATCTGTGTCTCCTTGTGTGCGGCGGCTCGTCGTTTCGGCGAGTGAGGCTTACAATGTCGTGAAAGAGCCTAGTACATCACTGAATGATCATTCAATGCCCGCTGTGTAGGGGTTGGCACCCGTTAACGCTGGCGGCATAACGCCCGCCAAGTCATGTCCCGAACCGAAACTTGCCCGGTTGCACATGATGCTGAAAAGGTTGTGTGCCATGCCCCAGACGTCTCCAACACTGCACTTGCTCTGCGGAAAGATCGCCGCTGGAAAGTCTACCCTGGCCTCTGCGCTTGCGCGCTCAGAGGGGGCGGTTCTTATCTCCGAGGACGACTGGCTGAGCGCGTTGTTTGCCGAAGACATGTCCACAGCCGCCGACTACGTGCGCTGCGCGGCGAAGCTGCAGACCATCATGGGGCCGCATGTCTCGGCGATGTTGGCCGCGGGTGTGTCCGTGGTTCTGGATTTCCCGGCAAACACGGTCAAAAGCCGGGTTTGGATGCGCGATATCATCCAAGTGACGGGCGTGTCGCACCAAATGCACGTTCTGACACCCCCTGATGCGGTGTGTCTGGAGCGGTTGCACAAGCGCAATCAGCAGGGTGATCATGCCTTTGCGGCGACCGAGGAGCAGTTTCGTCAGTTTTCCAAGCACTTTGTGCCGCCGCTGCCCGAAGAGGGCTTTGACGTTGTCCTGCACGAGGGTGCGCCCTAACTGCGGGCACCGGTACGTTTCTCCAACCATCCGCCGGACTTGACGTCAGAGCCTGTCCGCACTGGAATGGCATGCATCGTTCAAAACGGGCTTGGGAGGGCTTGGCCGATGCCAAAGGGGTATCTCGTCGCGCATATCCGCGTGCAGGACAAAGATGGATTCGAAGAATTCAAACAGATGTCCGGGGCGGCGATTAAGGCGCATAATGGCAGGGTTTTGGTGCGGAACCCGGCGCCCGATCACAGAGAAGGCGGGGCACAAGGGTTGGCCATTGTCATCGAGTTCGACAGTCTGGCCGCCGCACAGGCCTTTTACGACTCCGACGCCTACAGCGAAGCACGTGCGGTCAGAGAGAAGGTGTCGGAGACGGACCTGATCCTCGTCGAAGGTCTCTGACTTTCATTCCATTCGCCTCCGCCCGGACATGCGAACGACGGTTGCGTCGCTCTCAGCCGACGGCGCGGGTCTGCTGCAAATCTACCCACACCGGCAGGTGATCCGAGGCCATGCGGGCAGGCCGTTCGGTGAAAACGCCGTGCCCGCGCGTTTCGAGGTCATCGTTCAGTGCAATTCGGTCCAGCGGTCCCAACGGACCCGGGGCGGGAAAACTGGCCTGCGCGGGCAAAAACCGCATGTGAGGTGCAGCGCGCTCCAGAATCGCACCGTTCGACCATTCGTTGAAATCCCCGGCCCATACCGTGGGCCGAGAGGGTAGCTTGCGCGTCGCACGACTTAGCTGAAGAACCTGCCGCCGGCGCCATGCGGCCACGAGGCCAAGATGGCAGCCGACAATACGCAATGGGCCCTGTGGAGTCGAAAACTCGACACGCACGGCGCCGCGCGGCTCCAGACCGGGCAGGGGGATATGCTCGGTGTCCAGAACGGACAGGCACTCGCCGCGCCAGATCACCGCGTTCCCGTGCCAGCCAAGCGATCCGGCCCCGCCCAGCGGTGCAATCTGCCACCCGGCTTCCTCCAAAACGAAACCGGGCAGGGCTGCGGGCCGTGGCGGCAGGCGTTTGTCGGCCTCCTGTAGCACCACGATCTGGGCACCGAGCCGGTCCAGCACACTGACGATCCGCTCGGGCCTGCGCCGCAGGTCCATTCCGATGCATTTCTGGATGTTGTACGTGGCAAGTCGCAGGGCAGAAGTCCTTTGTTCGAGGTCCAGGGACAGAGTGGCCGAGCTGCGCGCCAAGGTCCAGCGATCGGCGTGGCAAGCCTTGACTTCCGGGAGCCTTGCGCCTCCCCTGCGCCCATGGAGGAGAAGCGCTCAATCGACGGGGTCGGCGCAGCGGCCCTGATCGGGTTCGCGACCCTGCTGGCATTCAATCAGGTGGTCGTCAAATTCACCGGCGAGGGATTTGGGCCGGTGTTTCAGGCCGGCGTGCGTTCGGTCATTGGCGCCAGCGTGATCCTGATCTGGATGCGTGCCCGGAACCTGTCGCTGCGTGCTCCGCCGGGCGTTTTCTGGTGGGCTGTGCTGTCGGGCGTGCTCTTTGCCCTCGAGTTCCTGTGCCTCTTCATTGCGCTGGATCTGACCACGGTCTCTCGCGCTTCGGTGATCTTTTACACCATGCCGATCTGGCTTGCTGTGGCCGGCCACTTCCTGCTTCCGGGAGAGAATCTGTCGGGCGTGAGAGTTCTGGGCCTCATCGCCGCGATGGCGGGCGTGGTGATTGCATTGTCCGACCGCGATTCCGGGCAGGCCAGCCTGATCGGTGACATCCTGGCCTTGATGGGGGCTTTGCTGTGGGCGGCCATTGCATTGCTTTTGCGGGTCACGCCGCTGATGCGGGCCGGGCCAGAGTTGCAGTTGCTCTTTCAACTCGTTGTCTCGGCGATTCTGCTTGTGGCGCTGGCCCCGGCGTTTGGGCCGATGGTGCGCGATCTTGAACCAATCCACCTGCTGGGACTGGCGTTTCAGGGAATTTGTGTGGTGTCGCTGGGGTTTCTCGTCTGGTTCCAGCTGATGAAGATCTACAAGGCAAGCGACATTGCGTCGTTTGCGTTTCTTTCGCCAGTGTTGGCCGTTCTTTTGGGCTGGCTGTTGCTGGACGAGACGATCGGGGTGAAGATTTGGATTGCGCTCGCACTGGTGGCGCTCGGGATCTACCTGATCAATCGCAGAAAATCTGTTTGAACCGGCGGTACCTCTTCGGCTCGCGTTGAGCTCAGGTGCCGCAGAACGTTGCCGGGACGATTTCGGTGGGCAGCGGGGGGCGGGTCAAATCCACCTTCTCCGGCTGGGCCTCAAAGGGGCGCGACAGCGCATTGCTGAGCCGGTCAAAGGGGCCATAGTCGCCATCAACGGCTGCAGAGATCATCTCTTCGACCCGGTGATTTCGTGGAATGACCCACGGATTGACGGCCTCGATGGTAGCCCGCGGATCCGGCTCTTTGGCGACGCGTGACTGCCAGTCCGCGGCCCATTCATCATAGGCCGCTGGATCGGTGAACTGGTCGCGCGCTTTGTCGGTGCCCAAGGCCCGGAAGGTGTTGGTAAAATCCGCCTGACCTTCTGCCATGCGTCCCAGCAGATCGGCGATCAGCGCCGCGTCTCCTTCAGCTTCGGTGGTCAGACCAATCTTTGCGCGAAAGCGTCTTAGCCAGTGTTCGCGGAGCAGGTCCGGCATGCCGTGTACGATTGCGGTGGCTTCCTCAACAGCGGCGTCCTTGTCCTCAAGTTGCTGAATCAGCGCCGTCGCAAGCTGAGCGAGGTTCCACACCGCAATGTCAGGCTGGTTGGCATAGGCATATCGGCCTTGCCGGTCGATCGAACTGAATACCGTGTCGGGATGATACGTGTCCAGGAATGCGCATGGACCATAGTCAATCGTCTCACCCGCGATGGAGGAATTATCGGTGTTCATCACGCCATGGATGAAGCCCACGGACATCCATTGCGCGATCAGCTCGGCCTGCACATCACGGACAGCGCGCAGCAGCCCCATCGGCCCATCGGCTTCTGGGTAGTGCCGCTCAATCGCGTAATTGGTCAGAGCTTTCAGCTGGGGGATTTGCCGGCGTGCGGCAAAGACCTGAAAACTGCCGACCCGCAGGTGGCTTGACGCGACCCGTGTCAACACCGCTCCCGGTAGGACCGTTTCGCGAAAGACCTGCTCGCCGGTCTCGACTGCTGCCAGTGCGCGGGTCGTTGGGATACCAAGCGCGAACATCGCCTCGCTGACAACGTATTCCCGCAGCACCGGACCCAGCCAGGCGCGTCCATCACCCATGCGGGAATAGGGGGTGCGTCCTGACCCTTTCAACTGGATATCGCGGCGCTGACCATCGGTGCCGATGGTCTCACCCAGCAAAACCGCCCGACCGTCACCCAGTTGCGGGTTGAACTGCCCGAACTGATGCCCGGCATAGAGCTGGGCCAGCGGCGTGGCTCCTTCCGGAAGGGTATTTCCCGCAAAGACCATGGCCATTTCCGTGGCCTCGCCGGGCGTGATCCCCATCAGCTTGGCAAGGTCGTCGTTGAACGCGACCAACCGGGGCGCCTTGACTGGCTCAGGAGCCTGAGCGGAGTAAAAGTCGCCCGACAGGCGGGCATAGCTGTTGTCGAATGGGATATGCAGGGTCATGGGGGTGATCTAGGTCAGTCGGCCCCCGATTACGAGAGACGTTTGCTCATCAAAACGTTGTCTTCGCGCGCCACAAAGCCCGCGCGCGCATAGAGCTTTTGCGCGGCCAGGTTCGATCGGGCCACATCTAGGTGCAAAGCGCGCAAACCGGCGGTGGCGAGTGCTTTGGGCAATTCGAGCAGCACCTCCGAAGCGACACCGCGCCCGCGCACCGCAGGCCGGATAAAGATTTCATCGACAAACCCATCAAGCCCGCCGAATTCAACCGACCAGCCAAAGGTCAGAACAATGTAGCCCAACGGCGCGCGTACCGGACCGATCAGGTACGCCACGCCATGCGGTGATCCTTCGAGCAAAGGCGTGATCGCTGCACGGCGGTCTTCGTCCGAGCTTTCGATGCCGCTCTCGTCGTGAAACGCTGCGATCAGGGTCGCGATGCGGTCCAGATCGTCGGGGCGGGCCAGATGCAGGGTGGCGCTCATAGCCGGGCCAGACGGTCGGTCAGAAGTTCAAAGAAAGCGTCGGCGTCGATATCACCCATGAAGGTGGCGTTTGGTGCACGTCCGGACACGCCCCACCAATCGGCCACGGTCATGCCAAGCGTAAGAGGCGAGGAGGTCTCAATCTCAACATTGACGAAGCGGCCAGTGAATATCTCCGGACGCAGCAGATAGGCCGTCACACACGGATCATGCAGTGGCGCGCCCGCCGATCCATACTTTTCCTTGTCGAACCGCTCAAAGAAATCAGTCATTTCGGCAACGGCGATGCCCACCGGAGTGCCCAGAGCGCGAAATGCCTCGTTTCGTTCAGCCGTGACCAGTGCTTTGTGGGTGACGTCGAGGGGCATAACGGTGATGGGCGCACCGGATTTGAACACAACCTCCGCCGCCTCGGGGTCGACATAGATGTTGAACTCGGCAGCAGGGGTGATGTTCCCCACCTCGAAATAGGCCCCGCCCATCAGCACGATCTCGGCAACCTTTGCGGCGATGTCCGGAGCCTTCAGAAACGCCGATGCGATGTTCGTGAGTGGGCCCAGCGGGCACAAGGTGACGGTGCCCGGGGGGTGCGCGCGCAGGGTGTCGACAATGAAATCCACAGCATGCCCGTCAGCCAGCGGCATCGTCGGGTCTGGCAGCACCGGGCCATCAAGCCCGGTTTTTCCGTGCACATGTTCCGCCGTCACCAGAGGGCGGCGCAACGGCGCCTCACAGCCCGCAAAAACAAGAACATCATCATGTCCGCCCAGTTCACAGACCATGCGGGCGTTGCGCGACGTCAGCGCTAAAGGGACATTTCCGGCCACGACGGTGATCCCCAACACGTCCAGCTCCTCCGGGCTTGCCAGCGCGAGAAGGATGGCCACGGCATCGTCCTGACCCGGATCTGTGTCTATGATTATCTTGCGTGCCGCCATCTTGTCCCCGTAACGCCCGGTTTCACGAAACTTGAAACCCTTTTCGCAGATGTTCATAGTTCCGATAGGGGAGCGGGCGCAATCGATGGTTTGTTGCAGCCTGTCCCAAGGGCAGAGGCACGAGATGCAGAGCACGACCGAAGCGGTGGCCGATGCGGCCATGGACGCCAAACTGCGCGAAATCTGGGGAAAGTTCGACAAGCGCTGGGTGCGCGAGATCCTGCGCAAATCACTGCCGCCAACGCCGGTGACCTGCCTGGGCTGTGAGTTTATCGTGCACCCACGCGACAACTTCACCGAATTCAAGATGTGGGAAAAGGGGCTGCCGCCCGAGCATGAGGCGACGCAGGCCCTTGCGGAACGTATGGCAGGAACCCACCCGGTCATCGTCGATGTGGGAGCCAATGCCGGTGCGTTCTTTCTGCCCATCCTGAAATCCGCCGGCGCCGAGGCGCGCGCGGTTGTTTTCGAACCCAATCCCGTCATGCAGGCCCGCCTGACACAGAATATTTCATTGAACGATCTGTCCGATCAGGTTCAGGTCTTCGATTGCGCGGTCAGCGATAGTCCCGGAACCTCGGTCATGCACTTTCCGCGCAACGGAAATCTTGGTGAGGGGCGTGTGGAGGTGGGGTATGCGCATGGTTCGGAGCATGGCCTTGAGGTTGCGCTCCGCCCCCTCGCGGATTGTTTAGCCGAAGCGGATGTGGAGCGTGTCGATTTCCTGAAAGTGGATGTCGAAGGACTGGAAGACCGTGTCATCGTGCCATTGCTCGAGGGCGATGAACGGCTGCATCCAGACCTGATTTACTTCGAAGTGGCTCATGACGGTGTATGGTCGTTGCCCTTGCTGGATACGCTGCGCAATGCCGGGTATGATGAGGTTAAAAAATTCCATAAAAACAGTCTCTTTGAACGCAAAGTTGATGTTTGAGGGCTGCGTATGAGTGTCGCCTTTCTGACCATGGTCTGGCGCGACCACTGGCTGTTGCAGAAGTGGGTGGATCACAACGCGGCACTGGTGCCGCGCCGCAATCTTTATGTGATTAATCATGGCGGCGATCCCGAGGTCGATCGGATTGCTGATGGGTGCAACCTGATCTATGTGCCGCGCTCGGAGATCGCCCCCGATCTCACGCGCCGGCGCTGGACGTTGTTGGGTAACATCGCCAATGGTTTACAGGCATTTCATGATCATGTGATCTGCACGGATGTTGATGAGCTGTTGCTCTATGTGGGCGACAAGGCAGACCTGCTCGCCCATCTGGCGGACGCCCCGCAGGACACGGACGCGATTTCACCGGTGGGGTTGAACATTATCCCAACCGCGGAAGACGGAACGGATATGGACCAGACCGTTTTGCAGCGCCACCCCAATGCCATCGTGAATGCCAAGTACACCAAGCCCTGCATTTCGCATAAGCCCGTGCGCTATACGATTGGCGGGCATGGGCTGATCAAGGGCACGTTTCGGATCGATCCGGAGATACTGCTGTTCCATTTGCACTACGTGACACCTGACTACGCCGAGCGCATGGCGGCGCGGCGCGACATAGTTCGCGAATCCCGGGAGGTGAATGCCGCAATGGATCAACCTGTCGAGCTGCCAAACCGATACTGGATCAACTGGTCCAAACCGGATGTCATCCGGGACAAAGAAATGGAGATCTTCGGGCGGGCGCGGCTGGCCGACGTGTCGGAGGGATTTGGCGAATGTGCGGAGCATTTGCGGGCAGCGGTTCACACCGTGGCGCGCAAAACGGTTGTTGAGCCTGCTGCCGTGACAAAAAATCCGATCCGGGTCGAGATCCCGCAAGCGTTGCGGACAAGGCTCTGAGCGCGGCAAACGCCGAGCACGCTGATCTGTTCTCAGGTCGGCGCACCCCGCCGCTCGTCCGCTTTGGCTTCATCCCACAAGGCGTCCATTTCCGATAGGCTGCTTTGTTCGGGCGTCTTGCCGCGCGCGGCAAGCTTGGCCTCGACCGCTTCGAACCTTCGGATGAACTTTGAGTTGGTCGCCCGCAGAGCGGCTTCGGGTTCGACACCCAGGTGCCGACCCAGATTGGCCATGACGAAGAGCAAATCGCCAAATTCTTCAGCAACCCGTTCGGCGGGCTGCGAGTCGCGCGCTTCAACCAGTTCGGCGGCTTCCTCGGCTATCTTGGCCAAAACGTCCCTGGTATCCGTCCAATCAAACCCCACACGTGCCGCGCGTTTTTGCAGTTTGTACGCACGCAGCAGGGCGGGTAACCCCACAGCCACCCCATCCAGCGTGCCGGTTTGCGCATTCTCCGCACGTTCAGCGGCCTTGATGGTCTCCCAGTCGACGGTTTGCTGCTCGGCGGACTTTTCCCGGCTCTCGTCTCCGAACACATGCGGATGACGGTCGACCATTTTGTCGGAAATGGCCCTGACAACGGATTGGAAAGAGAAGTGACCGGCTTCTTCACCCATTTGCGTGTGATAGACGGTCTGCAAAAGCAGGTCCCCCAGCTCACCTTCCATTTCGGGCCATGCGGCCCGTTCGATGGCGTCGGCGACTTCGTAGGCTTCCTCGATCGTGTAAGGCGCGATCGTCTCAAAACTCTGGGCTATGTCCCATGGACAGCCTGTTTCCGGGTCCCGAAGGCGCCGCATGATTTCGAGCAGCCGCTCGATCCCGGCGGTCGTGTCGTGAATCAGCGCGTCATCGGGCATTGCGGTGGCCTTTCATCTGATGTCTGATGCCGTTGAACCGCAGGCGCCTGAAGGAGTCCACCCCATGCCCGTTGTTAACCGAATTGCCGAGTTTGCGAGCGACATGACCACCTGGCGGCGGCATTTGCATACGATTCCCGAACTGGGTTTTGAATGCCCGGAGACATCGGCGTTCATCGCAGAGCGTCTGGCCGAGTTCGGAGTGGACGAGGTGCACACAGGCATTGCCCAGACCGGCATTGTGGCGATCATCGAAGGGCAGGGCGAAGGACCGACCATCGGATTGCGCGCAGACTTCGACGCGTTGCCGATTGCGGAAGAGACCGGGCTGGACTACGCCAGCACCCGCCCCGGGAAAATGCACGCCTGCGGCCATGACGGTCATACCGCAATGCTGCTGGGCACAGCCAAGTATCTGGCCGAAACCCGGAACTTTTCCGGGCGCGTTGCGTTGATCTTTCAACCTGCTGAGGAGGCCGGTGGCGGGGGTGGTGTTATGGTCGATGAAGGGATCATGGATCGGTTCGACATTGCGCAGGTCTATGCAATCCACAATGTGCCGGGGTTCGATACAGGCGCATTTTTCACGAATCCCGGTCCGGTCATGGCGGCGGTCGATACCTTCCACGTCCACATCAAAGGTGTCGGCGGACATGGCGCGATGCCGCACGAAGCGCGTGACCCTGTGATGGCTGCCTGTGGTATTGCGCAGGCGATCCAGACAATCGTCAGCCGCAACCACCACGCGCTGAACGATCTGGTGATCTCCGTCACTCAGATTCACACCGGGACCGTCGACAACGTTATCCCGGAAACAGCCTACATCAACGGCACAATCCGTACGTTTGACCCGGGTGTGCAGGACATGGTGCGTACACGTATGGCCGAGATTGTGGCCGGGCAGGCCGCCAGTTACGGGGTGGCGGCGGACCTGGACTATGAGGTAGGGTATCCCGCGACCGTCAATACGCCCGAGAACACAAGCTTTGCTGCCGATGTGGCGCGCGAGATTTCAGGTGAGGGGCGCGTTGTGGAAAACGCCGGGCGCGAGATGGGGTCGGAAGACTTTTCCTACATGCTGCAGGCGCGGCCTGGCGCGTTCCTGTTTTTGGGGCAAGGCGACGGCGCTGGCTTGCACCACCCTGAATACAACTTCAACGACGAGGTCGCCCCGATCGGCGCGTCGTTTTTTGCGCGGCTTGTCGAACGCGCGCAACCAGTGGCCTGAAGGGGACGTTGGGGATGGCTCTCGAAGACGCAAAAAAACAAGTTGATGAGGCGTTTACGCGCGAAAGCTTAACCGGGAATTCGTTCGAAAACACGTTTGGCGGGGCCACGTCCTTTCTGCGGCGGCGGTACACAAAAGATCTCGCCGATGTGGATGTTGCCGTCACCGGGGTTCCCTTTGATCAGGCGGTCACCAACCGTCCGGGAACCCGGCTGGGACCGCGGGCCATTCGGGAGGCCAGCGCACTGCAAGCCTTTGATCCTCCTTATGGCTGGCCGTTTGACGTGATGGAGACGTTGCGGATCATCGACTATGGGGACCTGGCCTTTGATTATGCGAATATCCCAGCCTTCCCCAGTGCCTTGACCGCGCATATCAAGACCATTCTGGATGCTGGGGTCGCCAGCATTGTTTTGGGCGGCGATCACTACATCAGCTTTCCGATCCTGAAGGCCTATGCCGAGAAGTACGGTCCAATGTCGCTGTTGCAGTTTGATGCCCATTCGGACACCTGGCCGGATGATGACATGGATCGGGTGGATCACGGCACAATGTTCTACAAGGCCGTGAAGATGGGGCTGGTGGACCCGTCCCGTTCGGTCCAGGTCGGCATCCGGACCACCAATCAGGACACTTTGGGGGTGCACACCATTGACGCTCGGGAGGTTCACGAAACCGGGCCGGTGGCGACCGCCAAAAAGATCAAGTCCATTCTTGGGGATGCGCCGACCTATTTGAGCTTTGATATTGATGGGCTGGACCCGGCATTTGCGCCTGGCACCGGAACACCGGTCTGGGGCGGGCTGACGAGTGGGCAGGCTTCCATCATCCTGCGGGACCTTGCCGGGATCAATATCAAGGGTGGGGATGTGGTTGAGGTGTCGCCACCGTATGACACCACGGGCGCAACCGCCATTGCAGGGGCCCATGTGGCGACCGAGCTTTTGTGCCTATTAGGGTGGCACCAGCAAACTTGAGAGCAGAAAAAGCAGGGGTGCGGAAATCCGCCGCGCCCTCAAAGGCACCGGATCGTGTTACCTCTAGAAGACAACCTGCGCGGCACCCTTGCGTGGGCCCAGAGAGGGACCACAAGAACAGATGAGACGCATGATGTTATGGCTCTGGATTATTCTTGCTGCAGTTGTGGTTGTGATGGGGTTCATCCGGCTCTCGCCAAGTGATCCGGCAGTCTGGAATGTGCCGCCGTCGGTTTCTGGCGACCAGGACTTGCCGGGTGGAGCCAAACGGCTGGTCGATACCGGGCCGGACGGGTTGGCGCGGCTTGTGCCCATTGCTCTGGCCACGCCCCGCACCGAGGTCCTGGCCGGCTCCGTGGAAAGCGGTCTGATGACCTTTGTTACCCGGTCGCTGGTTATGGGATTTCCCGACTATACAACCGCGCAACAGGATGGCGACACCCTGAAGCTTTACGCGCGCTTGCGCTTTGGCCGCTCAGATTTTGGAGTCAACCGCGCTCGTCTGCAGAAGTGGATCGACGCTTTGCAGGCTGGATGACAAGCAGCCTTGCTGCACTTCACGCCACATCGGCACATTCAGTGACATCTGACATTGCGCCATAAACATCCGGCCATCGACCTGAAGGCAGATGGTCTGACCCAGTTCAACGCGCCCACCGCTGCGATCGGTGCAATAGCAGTCAATCGTCTTGCCGCCGGGACCAATGACGTCAGCCACTGCAGGCAGGCCGAGCAAGCAGAGTATTGCAGTCAGTTTTTTCATGGCCCGGAGCGTATCATAGCCTTTCGCTTGACCAAAGCCCCTTGATATCACACACCCGGCATATGGTTCCGGCAGACAGACTTGAGCAGATCATCCAACGGTTTCAGTTTCTTGAAGCTGCGATGGCAGACGGGCAGGGGGATATCGCCCAACTCGCCAAGGAGTATGCGGATCTGCGTCCTGTGGTCGAGCAGATCACGCTTTATCGCGCTTTGTTGACCGACCTGACCGAAGCCGAGGAAATGCTGGATGATCCGGATATGCGGGCATTGGCCGAAGAAGAACTGCCGGTTCTGCGCGCCCGGATCCCGGATGCCGAAGCGGCCCTGCAACTCTCCTTGCTTCCGAAGGACGAGGCGGACGCACGTCCGGCCATTCTGGAGATCAGACCGGGCACCGGCGGTGATGAAGCGGCGCTTTTTGCCGGAGACCTACTGCGGATGTATCAACGCTATGCCGAAGCAAGGGGCTGGTCCGTCGACATCATCGAAGAGCAGCCGACCGAACTTGGGGGCATCAAGGAGGTCGTGGCCCATATCAAGGGCCAGAATGTCTTTGCCCGTCTCAAATACGAAAGTGGTGTGCATCGGGTGCAACGGGTGCCTGCAACCGAAAGTGGCGGGCGCATTCACACATCGGCGGCGACGGTTGCCGTGTTGCCGGAAGCGGTGGATGTCGACATTCAGATCGATCCCGGTGATCTGCGCATCGACACGATGCGGGCATCAGGTGCCGGCGGGCAGCACGTCAACACCACCGATTCCGCGGTGCGGATCACGCACTTGCCATCGGGGATTGTGGTAACGAGTTCCGAAAAGTCTCAGCACCGCAACCGCGAGATTGCCATGCAGGTGCTTAAGACCCGGCTGTATGATCTGGAGCGGCAACGCGTGGCGGACGAACGGTCGGCGGATCGCGCGGCGCAGGTTGGCAGCGGCGACCGGTCAGAACGCATCCGAACCTACAATTTTCCGCAGGGGCGGATGACCGACCATCGCATCAACCTGACCCTCTACAAGCTGGATCAGGTGATGCAGGGCGATCTTGATGAAATGATCGACGCACTGACCGCGGATGATCAGGCCCGGATGCTTGCGGATCTGGATACATGACAGCCGCCGAAGCCATGGTTGCTGCCACAGCGCGCCTGCGGGCCGCAGGTGTGGCCGATCCGGCGCGCGATGCCCGTGTTCTCCTTGCCCACGCAGCGCGTGTCGAGGCGGCGCGCGTCACCTTGATTGCGCCCGAGGACCTGGAACCAGAAGTTGAGGAGCGCTACGAGCAACTGATCGCACTCCGGGCGGTGCGCGTGCCCGTTTCGCACCTGCTGGGCGAGCGAGAGTTCTATGGTCGGCGTTTCAAGGTAAGTGCCGACGTGCTGGACCCAAGGCCGGAAACCGAAACACTGATCGAGGCGGCGCTGGCAGAACCGTTCGCCAATGTGCTCGACCTTGGGGTGGGGTCTGGCAACATTCTGGTGACACTCTTGCTGGAAGTCCCTTCTGCACGCGGGTTGGGCGTTGATCTGAGCGAGACAGCCTGTTTGCAGGCCAGCGCAAATGCCGTAATGCACCGTGTTCAGGGCCGCGCCGAAATCATTCAGTCTGACTGGTTTTCGACCGTGCGGGGTCGGTTCGATCTGATTGTCTCCAACCCGCCTTACATTGCGCTTGACGAAATGCCGGGGCTCGCCGCAGAGGTGCGGGAACATGAACCCGAGCTGGCGCTCACGGATTTTGGTGATGGGCTGGGCGCCTACCGTTTGATCGCGGCGACCGCCGTGGAGCATCTCAAACCGGGCGGGCGACTGCTTGTCGAAATCGGTCCGACCCAGGCGGCGGCGGTGATTGCGCTCCTGGCACAAGGAGGGCTGGTCGCGTTGCGCGTTTTGCAGGATCTGGACGGGCGGGACCGTGTGATTTGTGCACGACGCCCCTGAAAATCCACGTGTTGTCACCAAAACGCGTCAAATCGAAGCAAAAACAGGCAAAAAACCGCAACAGGGACTTGTCTGACGGCGCGCGACATGTTTACTCAAAGGTACTGCGCAGGGGACGGCCTTAGGCCACCGCGCAGTGCCAAGCCCAACATGTCGACGGTCCGACTGGTATTAAAGATGCGCAAAACGCGCGAAATGGATCGGCAGACGGCAAAAAAAAGGCAAATAGCAAGTTTATGAGATCGTCTAAATCCCGTTCGCGGTCGAAGTCGAACCGCAATCGTCCTTCTGGTGGCAACGTCGTTAACCGCGTGTTCGACAGCTCCGGACCCGAAGGCAAGGTTCGTGGAACACCGCAGCAAATCATTGATAAATACAACCAGTTGGCGCGTGATGCTCAACTAAGCAATGACCGTGTTGCAACCGAAAATTTTCAACAACACGCAGAACACTACCTGCGTCTTCTCAGCGATGCACAACGCGAAATGGAAGCGCGCCGCGAAGAGCAGGAACGCCAGAACCGCGAACGTCAGGCTGAGCGTGATCGGGAGCGCGCCGATCGCCAGGAACGCGAATCAAACGGGACGCAACCTCCGCAGGATCCCGCACAAGCTCCGCAGCCGGAAGTGATGGATATCGACACAAGCGACGAGTCTGGTGGAGATACCGGATTGGTCGAAACGCCCGAAAGTCAGCCCAAGAAGCAGACGTCCCGGCGTGGTCGTAGTCGGAAGCCCAAAGAGGCGCCCGTTTCCGAAGGGGATGGAAACGACACGCCAGAGGCACCCGAAGCGGCGGAATAGTCCTACTCAGCTCTGGTCCATTGCCCGGGCCAGTGCACAGAAACCTTCCAGCGAAACCTGCTCTGCCCGATCCGTCGGTTTGAGGCCTGCTGAGGTCAGTCTGTCCTCGATGTCAGGTGCCTGACCTTTCAGAGCTGCGCGCAGCATCTTTCGCCTCTGATTGAATGCGGCGGCAACCACCCGCACCAGCGTTTTGGGATTGGCCGGATAGCGCGGCGCCGAAAGCGCTTTCAAGTGAACAACGGCGCTGGAGACTTTTGGCGGCGGGGTGAAGGCCTCGGGGGGCAGGGACATCGCGATTTGCGCCTCTGTCCGCCACTGCGCCAGTATGGCGAGTCGTCCGTAGGATTTGGTGCCGGGTTGGGCGACGATCCTTTCGGCAACCTCGCGCTGGAACATCAGGGTAAGGCTTTGCCAGAACGGGGGCCAGTCCTCTGGTGACAACCAGCGCACCAACAGTTCCGTTCCGACATTGTAGGGCAGGTTTGCCACCACCTTGACGGGCTGGGTCAGGCGGGACAGCGGGTCAAGCTCCAATGCGTCGGCGTTGACCACGTCCAATCGACCGGGATAGGCCGCTGCGATTTCCGCCAGTGCAGGCAGACATCGGGTATCTTTCTCCACCGCCAAGACCCGCCGCGCACCTTCTGCCAGCAGACCTCGTGTCAGCCCTCCGGGGCCGGGACCGATTTCCAGCACATCCGCACGGTTCAGATCCCCGGCTTGCCGGGCGATTTTGGCCGTCAGATTGAGGTCCATCAAGAAGTTCTGACCCAGCGATTTCCGCGCCGAGAGCTGGTGATCGGCGATGACCTGACGCAAAGGGGGCAGCGCGTCGATCTGGCTCACGACGCGGCCATCCTCTGCGCCATGCGCAGCGCTTCGATGAGGCTGGTCGGGTTTGCCAGACCGCGTCCGGCAATGTCGAAAGCCGTACCATGGTCCGGGGACGTGCGCACAAAGGGCAATCCCAGTGTCACGTTCACACCACGGTCGAAGTCCAGTGTCTTGATCGGGATCAGGGCCTGATCGTGATACATACAGACCGCGGCGTCATAGCGCTTTCTAGCCTCTGCATGAAACAGTGTGTCTGCAGGATGCGGACCCGTGACCGTCACGCCGGGCATTTCGAAGTCATTGATCAACCCTGCGATCCAGTCGACTTCCTCACTGCCGAGTTTGCCGCCTTCACCGGCATGTGGATTCAGGCCTGCGACAGCGATGCGCGGTGCGGATATGCCGAACTGTTCCCTCAGACCCTGCGCCGTGATCCGTATAGTGTCTCTCAGCAGGGCGGGCGTGAGCGCGGCGGGAACCTCCGCAAGTGGGATGTGAATGGTGGCTGGCACCACCCGCAGCTGCTCGCTTGCCAGCATCATCACAACGCGCTCAGCATTGGCCAGCGCGCCCAGGTACTCAGTATGGCCGGGAAAGCCAAACCCGGCGCCCTCCATCAATGCCTGTTTGTGGATCGGGGCGGTGCACAACGCGCTGGCCGGTCCGCATTGGACGAGTTCGACCGCGCGCGCGATGCTGTCGATCACCGATTGGGCGTTGGCCGGGTTGGCTTTGCCCGGCATGTTCGGTGCGGGAAACCGGTGCTCCAGCACGGGCACGCCGGTGGCACTGGCCGCAATGGCGTCTGCAGCGTCCGCGACGATGTGGCACGGCGTTCCGTCTGGGAGATGCCCGGGATCGCCGATCCAGACAAACGGGCAATCCTGCCGCAAGCTGTCCCAGGCTTTCGCGGCCAGTTCCGGTCCGATGCCGGCAGGTTCACCACAGCTCAGCGCAATGGGGCGCTTCATCGTTCGACGATCACCGCGTCAGCTTCGAGCTGTTGCAGAAGGCTTGCTGCAAAAGCGTTCAACCGCTGTTGCGTCAGCGCGTTGGCAACATCTTCGCGGCTGGCATCTTCGTTCAGTTCCGCCGTCCGCCCGCAGAGCATCAGAAGGATCAGGTTCTGGCCGCCAGCGCTGGTCAGGTTGGTCGAAATCTCGTTCCGGTCCAGCTTGGCCAATTCCAGTGCAATGTCTCTCGGGATTTCGCCGGGCGGCAGGCTGGTCCGTTCCAAGCGTTCAGGCGGCTGATCCTTGGCGATCCCATAAAGATCGTCGCAGGTGTCGATCCGGGCACGGATGTCGGCTGCGGCTCGAAGCGCGTCTTCGCTGCGACCGCCCGGAATGGCGTATGTTGCGTATTCGATGGCGGAGTAGCGGGGCGCACCAGACACGACCTCCTGAATGTCGCGCATCTGGAAGACGGCGGTCGCATCAGGAAGGAGGATCGGCTCAGTCACTTGGCCCGGACTGAGTTCCAGAATCACGGATTGCAGGTTCGGTGGCAATTCACTGGACAAAATCCAATCCAGCTGCCCACCGCGATCGCGCGTTTCAGTCGCTGAATAACGCCGGGCTGCTTCGGAGAAATCGTTGAAATTGGTGATCTGGGAGAGTTCCTGCATCAACCCCGCCAGTTCCTCGGCGTTTTCCGGCGTGCGCGGAACAATGATTTCCGAAAGCAGGACCCGCACACCGCCTCCGCTGCCGTCGCGGCCCAAAGCGCGGTCGATTTCTGCGTCACTGGGGCGCGCCTGGGCCGTGAAACGGGCCTGAACGTAGCTGCGCCAGGAGATCCCAATCTCGACAAAATCCCGAAATGTCTCTTCCGAAACGCCGCCCTGGCCCAAGGCCTGGATGAACTCCTCGCGTCCCAGATCCGCGCGGCCGGCAAACTCATCCATGCCGGCTTCGATGTCCTCTGGAGTGACCTCAAGCCCAACCTGCTTGATGACCTGTTGTTTGAGCCGGTCGCTGATCAGCTGCTCGCGCGCCAGCTTCAAAGGGTCACCGGGCGCACGCAAAAGATCAAGAAACAGAGCGCGCTGTTCCAACTCATAGTAACTCACCACGCTGTCGTTCACCGTGATCGCGGGGGAGAAGAGGGCCTGTGCGGACGCGCCGAGGGACATCGCGAGGAACGCCAGAACGGCGCCGCACCAGCACAAAGGTTTCATAATCAGCTGCATCTTCGCCTGTATGTTTCTGATCCGCCCGCAACCGAAAAGCCACGTAAGGCGATGGTAAAGCCGAAATCGGTCACGGGCTCAACACTTGTAGACGTGATAAAGCGCCGGTTCAGGGAAAGATCAACCTCCACACATTCATTTGTGTAGACAAGCCCGATCCCGGCCGTTGTGGCACGGGTTTCGCTCAGATCGTACCGCCAGTTCGCGCTTGCGGTCCAATTGGGTGACATCTTGTAGCTGCCATCAAGCCAGACTTCGGACTGTTGACGCGGTCGGTCTTCCGCGTCGTCCGGGCCGAGCCAGAGATAAGTTCCCGTCAGTGCCGTGCGCTCGCCCACCCAATCCCCACGCAGTTCCGCTTTGGCAAAGCTGAAGGCCTCGTCAAGGATGGATCGCGCCGTCAGAGACAGCGAATCGTTCATCTTGATTTGCCCTGCAACGAGGTAATCGGATGAGGTGCCGGACAGGCCTGATGTGGGGGAGAAATTCGGGTCCGCCACCTCTCGGAAGACTTGTCCCACCGAGGCGGAGGCCTGCCAGCCCGATGCGCCAAACCGCGCCCAGTTGATGCCATAGGCCGCGACAAGCCCGTCTTCGCGCCGGTCCGGGGCCGGAAATCGCGACAAGGACAGCAGGTTGCCGGTGTCAAATTCGACGAAACGGCTTTCGTCGTTGGGAACCGGATCGCCGGTGACGTTTGTCCAGGCCACCTGCACGATGGGTTCCAGAAAATGCGTTGCCCGGGCTGTCCGCCGGGTCATGGGGTACTTCAGGGTCACCGCGGCTTCGGGTGTTGCGCGGTTGGCCTGATCGGGAAAGTTGCTGTCCTGTTCGATGTCAAAGATGTCAGCGGCGAACCCCAGGCGACCATCGATCCGGAGACCCTGCTTCAGGATCCAGCTGCGCAAGTACAGCAATTCCGCTGTGGCGCGTCTCACATCGCGGCCCAGCACGTCGATGTTGGATGACCTGCGGTGCGCATGCGCGTCGAACGCCACGCGCAGTTCCCCACCGATCGGATTCACAAAGAACCGACGTTCAAACTGTGCATCTGCAACCTCGGTCGGGACCAGCGACTCGTCCTCTCCGTCTCGCAGAGAATCGAAATGGATCAGGCCAACCTGAAAGAAGCTGTTGCGCTTGGTTCGGGTGAGGGTGATCTGGCTTTCAAGCCGGTCGGTATAGGGCAGGCCGTAGTCGATGAGGTAAGCGTTGTCGCTGACAGTCTCGATATCAAACGTCAGCTTGAAGTCTTGTGGCAGGTCGAACCAGCCATATCCAAAAAGGTAACCGCGGCTTTCTCCGGGTATGAGATCGTCGCGCGTGTATGCCCCTTCAAAGGCGATGCGCCCGTTGCGAAATGCCTGGCGGTACCGGAAGTCGAGCGTGTTGGTGCGCGGCGACCAGTAGGGCGAAATGGTCAGGTCCGCGTGATCGCCCAGACGGAAGAAATACGGCACGCGTATCCCTGTATCGAGCGCACTGGTTGTGCGGATGGATGGGATCAGAAACCCGGAGGCTCGTTTCAGTGATGGGTCGGGCAACCGGAGACGCGGAAAGTAAAAGACCGGGACATCGCGGATCCGGAACTGCGCCCCTTCAAAATAGAGTTGCTTTTCGAGCTGGTCATGGATCACGCGGCGGGCTCTGATCTGCCACAGCGGCGGCTCCCCATCGTCGCAGACATGACAGGAGGTTACGGCCGTTTTGTCTAGCTGCGTGTAGCGCCCGTTCAAGCGGGTCATCTGCACCGAGGCAAGCTGCAACTGCTGCGCCAAGACCAGCCGGGCGCCACTCAAGAGCCCGTTTTGCAGCCCTTCGTCCATTTCTGCTGCGCTGGCCAGAACCGTGGTGCCATCGCCCTGATCAATCCGGATTGGACCATCAATGCTCAGCGATCCGCTGGCGCGATCGAATGTGATCCGCTGGGCGCGAAGCCTGATGTCGCCCTGAAAGGCTTCGACATTGCCTTCGGCGACCAGTTTCTGGTCCGCAGTGACAAAAATGGAATCGGCCACCAACAATGCGGGCGCATCGGAACCCGTGTCGTTTGCCTGAGCCTGTGCGCTCAGGCTCAGACCCAGCGTCACGAGCAGCAGCACAGCCAGACGGCAAAGCGTGATCATCCGTCCTCCGCGTGCAATAGCAACCCAAGGGCCAGCATGATGGAGGCGGCGGGTGGCGCCCATGCCGCCAGTGCAATGGGTATCTGCCCGTTTTCGCCCAGGATCTGCGCGAAGTTGCGTACGAAGTACAGCGCGAACCCAAGCAACACCGCCGCCAGAACCGCCAGACCTGTGCCCCCGAACCGGGTGTGGCGCATTGTGAATGCGGCGCCCACGAGCACCATTGCCACCAAAAAGACCGGTCGCGCCAACTCGACCTGATACCAGACCTGATAGCGCTTGGTCGAAAAGCCTGCCGCCGCCAATTCGCGGATGGTCTCGGGCATTTCCCAGACAGAAAGTCCCGGAGGACGGCCCAGGCTGTCGCGGATCCGCTCCTGTGTCAGGGTCGAAGGGATGACCAACTCATCATGCACCACGGCGTTGGATTCGGGATTGATCCCTGCCACCAGCGGCCAGACCTTGGCACCGCGCAAAACCCAGTCGTCATTTTCGAGCCGGGCACTGCGGGCCTCGATGCGACGGACCGGACCGCCATCGGGCGCGTAAGTCAGTATTGTCACGCCATACAGAACATCAGCGCCTGCGCCGACGCCGGAGGCGCGAATGACCGATTGGCCTTGTTCGCCGCCCTGACGCAGCCAAAGGCCTTCACTGCTGAGCGACAAGGCGGCCGGTCCCCCGGTGCGATAGGTATCCGAAAGCTGCTGATACCGGTTCGACGTTGCGGCAACGATGGGGTTCAGGGTGCTGACCGTCAGTATCCCGATCACCGAGGCAACCAGCACCGGAGCGGCCAGCGCGCGGATCCCCGAACGCCCGGTCGCACGTGTCACCACCAACTCACTTGTGCGCGCCAGACCGACATACATCACAACCGCGGACAGAATCATCAACAGCGGCAGGATCTCGTTGATCGCCGAAGGCAGGTTCAAAAGCATCAACTGGATGAGTTGGCCAAAGGTGACATCGACTTCTTCGAACTTCCGCAACTGCTCGATCAGATCGATCAGCATCACCAGGGACAGGATCACAGCAGCGATCAGCAGGAAGCTCTGGATGAAGCGTCGGGCGAAGTAGAGGTCCAGAATCATGCCGCCGCCTCCGGGCCGGAACCGGGGTCCGGCACACGGCGCAGCGGATGCGCACAAAGATAGAGAAACAGGCATCCGATGCCGATCCCAAGGACAGTTGGCAGGTAAATCAGGGGCCAGTACCGGGCGTCATCAAGGACCGGTTCAGACACCACGCCGCGCAGGACTTCCAGCAGGATGAGCAGCACAAATGCGATCAGGACTTGTCGCCACACTCCGAACCGGGAATAGCCGCCCAGCAAAAGGGTCGAAAAACCGACCAGCGCCACCGCGATACACACCGTTGCGCGGGCAAAGCGGAGGTGCAGTTCCTCGGCGAGGTGGCCCAGCGGGTATCCTTCCTTTTCCTTTACGCCCTCCGGATCCTGGATCAGTTCCATTGTCGGAATGGCGCGAATGTTGCGCCGGCGATCCTCGGATCGTTGGATCAGAGACGAGATGTCATAGGAAAAATCGAGGAAGTTCGTGGTGGCGAGGGTCTCTTCCTGTTCGTTCAGTTGCTGCGCCAAGCCGTCGACCATGATCAGGCTGGTCCGGTCCCCGTCACGCACGAGAAACGCACGCTCGGCCGTGTAAGTCACGGTTTCACCGGGAAACCGGCGGTCGGACAGAAAGATGTCGTTCAGCGTGCCGTCTGGATCAACTTGGCGGATGTAAAAAGTCACCCCGTCGGCCGGGTGCAGAAACTGGCCTTCGCTCAAGAGCCGCGCGGTGACACTCCGTGACAGTTCCGCCTCGCGCACGGCCAGCTGGTTGATTGAGGCCGGCAGCAGAACATGGGTCAGAATGCTCATCATCAAAGCGGTTGTTAACCCGAAAATCAGGGCGGGGCGTGCCATCTGCCAAGGGCTTGAGCCCGTGGCCTGTACAACCGTCAGCTCGCTTTCGCTGTTCATCCGGTTGGTCACATAGACCGTGGCTGCGAAAGCCGCCATGGGCAGAACCATTCGGATGAGGTTGGGAAGCGTCAGCGCCGAGAATTCCAGAAACACAAGAGCGGACTGGCCGTCGCCGATCAGCCGGTCAAACAGGACAACCGCGCGGTTGATCCAGAACACGGCCACCAGAATCAAGGCAAAGAAGCCGAAGATAAGCAGATACTGCGACAGGACGTATCTGTCGAACTTGGACAATGGATCCCCCAAGGAAGTCGCCTGTCATTTTTTCAGGGAGAGTAGTGCATTTGGTGAGCCGGGAAAACTGCTATCTGGTCAAGCCCGGGCCAGCAGGCTAGGTCTGTGCCGACACGCAACAGGAGCGCCGCATGAGCCAGATTACACCAATCCGTTTTGAAGCCGTCGACCTGGACCGGATTGCCACAGCCACGGGGCGTGTCGCAATCATCGTGCCGCCCGAAGGAACACTGGATCAGGCTGCACGGCGTGCCAACCGGCTGACACGCGGTGCTGTTGCGCGTCTGGTTGAGAGCGAGCGCTTTGCAAAGGCGAAGCCGGGCACACTGATATCGCTCGCATGGCCCACGGGTATGGCTGCGGAATCGCTCGATGTTCTGGTGATGGCCAAGCGGACGGATGTCACAACCGCGCGCAAGGCAGGCGCGGCCCTCGGTGCGGTGAAGGGCGCGAAACCGATGACGATTATGGCCGGAAACACGCCCCGCGCACCTCACCTTGCACTGGGATTGGCGCTGCGGGCTTACACGTTTGATGCGCACAAGACCGGCGACGATGCTGACACTGCGCCGGAGGAGGCGGTGATTTGCCACACCAAGTCAGAGGAAATGGCAGAGCTGGCCGCACCCATGCTGGCCGTGGCCGAGGGCGCGCATATGACACGCGACCTGACCAATGAACCCGCGAATGTCCTGACAACCACCGACTTTGCCAACCGGCTCAAAGAGATGGAAAGCCTTGGCCTCGTGGTCGAGGTACTTGAGGAAGCCGACCTGGAAAAGCTGGAAATGCGCACCTTGCTCAGCGTCGGTCATGGATCGGACAGCCCGTCGAAGGTTGTGGTGATGCGCTGGGAAGGTGGAGAAAAGGGGGCCGCGCCGCTGTCCCTGATCGGCAAAGGCGTCGTTTTTGACACAGGCGGGATTTCGCTGAAACCGGCGGCGGGCATGGAAGACATGACCATGGATATGGGCGGGGCTGGCGTCGTGGCAGGCACGATGCGGGCATTGGCGCTGCGCAAGGCCAAGGCCAATGTTGTTGGTCTGGTTGGTCTGGTCGAGAACATGCCGTCGGCGCGGGCCACGCGGCCCGGGGATGTGGTGCGCTCCATGAAAGGGGACACCGTAGAGATCATCAACACCGACGCCGAGGGCCGGCTCGTGTTGTGCGATGTCATGTGGTACGCGCAGGAGCGTTTCAAGCCGGCCGGCATGATCGATCTGGCCACGCTAACCGGCGCGATCATCATCGGTCTGGGGCACGAAAATGCCGGCGTCTTCTCCAACGACGACGCCTTTTGCAACGCGTTCTTGAAGGCGGCTGCCGCCGAAGACGAAGGTGCGTGGCGGATGCCGTTGGGCAAGGCCTATGATGATATGCTGAAGTCGCGGATTGCTGACATGAAGAATGTCGGAGGACGCCCGGCCGGTTCGATTACAGCGGCACAGTTCCTGCAAAGGTTCGTCCAGGAAGATGTGCCTTGGATCCACCTCGACATTGCCGGTGTTGCGTCGGTCAAGTCCGAGACCAGCTATGCGCCCAAGGGGGCCACCGGCTGGGGCGTCCGCGCGCTGGACCGATTGGTGTCGGACATGTTTGAGCAAGAGGGATGACCTGCTAGGCTCTTCGGGTCTGCCAGAGGAGACCACCCATGCTGATCCCGGCCACACGCTACAAGGACTGCGAGGCAGCATTGAAGTTCATGACCGATGTGTTGGGGCTGCACCCGCACGCCGTGCATCGGGATGCGCAGGGTGATATCCAGCATGTTGAGATGCGACTGGGGCAGGGGTTGATGATGTTTGGTCCGGGCGGAGACTCTGCGTTCGACAGGTTCTTGACCGATCCGGCTACAGCGGGTGCGGAAACCACCACAATCTATGCCGTTTTGACTGACGTGAGCGGGGCGCATGAACGGGCGCAGGGCGCAGGCGCGGAGATAGTGATGCCGTTCGAGGCGCAGGACTATGGCGGGCACAGCTTCAGCGTCCGGGATCCCGAAGGACATGTCTGGACGATTGGGGACTATGAACCTCTGGCGGATGGCAGTTGATGGGGGCGGCGTACTTTTATCATCTGACGCGCAAGCCGTTGGAAGACACGTTGCCTTTGCTGCTGGGAAAGGCACGGGAGGCTGGTTGGCGTGTTGCGGTGCGGGGCACCGAACCTGCAAGGTTGTCCTGGTTGGACGAACGGCTCTGGCTGGGACCCGATGAGGGGTTTTTGCCCCACGGGCTGGCCGGTGGCCCGCATGACGCGGATCAACCGATCCTTTTGACGACGGGTGGTGCCGAAAACGCACCGGATTGCCTGATGACCGTGGATGGCGCAGAGGTCACCGCAGAGGAAGTTTCAGAACTGGAACGAGTTTGCGTTCTTTTCGACGGGCATGACGAACAGGCCGTGCAACACGCGCGTGCGCAGTGGAAGACGCTGACAGGTGCTGGGTGCGCCGCGCAATACTGGTCTGAGGATTCGGGCCGCTGGGAGAAAAAGGCCGAAGCCGGCTAGGCGGCGCCAAGAAAGAAGTCGCGCGCCCTGGATCGCTGTGACAGATTGGCGCCAGAACTCGTTAGAAGGCGCTTTCCGCAATGAACCTCCATCGCAACCCGTTTCGCGGTCAATCAAAAGCGCTGCCAGGCCTTGATCACGTGCCGTTTCCAAGCGTGGACGCTGAGGCGCCCGCCCTCCTATTGGAGCGGTGCCCCCGCGCGGCCCGCACTGCTTTGCTGTCGCGTGGCGATCTGGCGCAGCGCTGCAACGTCGGCGCGGTTCTCATCAAGGATGAACGCGACCGTATGGGCCTTGGCAGTTTCAAGGCGCTGGGCGCCGCCTATGTCGTCGCCTGCGATGCCGAAGCGGGTCGGGCGAAAGGCGCGACATATGTTGCGGCAAGCGCTGGCAATCACGGTCTCTCCGTTGCCGCCGGGGCCACCGCTTTTGGTGCACGCTCGGTGATCTATCTGGCCAATACCGTGCCGGAGGGTTTTGCCGACCGGCTGCGGGCCGAGGGCGCCGAGGTCGTGCGCGCCGGTGACATCTATGAAGACAGTATGGCCGCCGCCGCAGAGGCAGCCGAGACAAATGGCTGGCACCTGCTGTCGGACAGTTCCTGGCCCGGCTACATGGACCGCCCGCATCGGCTGATGGAAGGATATCTGGTTCTGATGCAAGAAGCTGTCGAGCAGATTGATCCGGCTCCGACCCATATCTTTTTGCAGGCCGGTGTCGGAGGGCTGGCGGCGGCTGCAGCGGCCTTGGCACGGGCACGATGGGGTGATGGCCCGATGATTGCAGTGGTCGAACCAGAGGCCGCACCCGCGCTGCAAGCCTCAATCAATGCGGGCCATGCGGTCACAACCAGCGGCCCGGTGTCGATCATGGGACGCCTCGATTGCAAGGAGCCTTCCCTTATTGCCCTGCGCGGACTGGCACGCGACGCGGACTTGTTTGTCACGATCAGCGAAGTTGAAGGGCAGGAAGGTTCTGACCTTTGCGACACGGTCGGGTTGCCCTCGACGCCTTCGGGTGCGGCGGGCCTGGCCGCGCTTGCGGCCTCGGGACCGCATCGCGAGGCTTTGGGTCTCACGGATACCTCACGCGTCATGCTGATCTTGAGTGAAGGGCCGGGCTGATGGCAGCCTTTGCGTATGACCTGAAATCGGAACTGCCGCCTCAGATCGGTCTCGTGGCGTTGCAATCCGATCTGCGCATCGAGAGTGATTTTCGTCGCCTCATTCCAATTTCGGTCGATCTTTTGGTCTCGCGCGTCGTATCGGCCCCCAGCGTGACGCCGGAAACCCTGTCCGAGATGGCCCTACATCTCACGCGGTCCGCTACACTTTTCCCGCAAGATGCGCATTTTGCTGCGGTTGGATATGGCTGCACCTCCGGTACTGCGCAGATCGGTGCGGCCCGTATTGCCGAACTGGTGCAGAACGGCACGCAAACTGAGGCCGTTTCAGAGCCGGTTTCGGCCCTGATCGCGGCCTGCAAACACCTGAATGTCCGACGGCTGGCCTTGCTCAGTCCCTATATCGAATCCGTGTCCGCCCGTTTGCGGGACGTATTGGCCGAGCACGATATCGACGTGCCGGTCTTTGGCAGTTTTGATGAAGCCGAAGAGTCCCGTGTCGCGCGCATCGCGCCGGCTTCGCTGCAGGCGGCTGCGCTGGATCTGGGGCAGGGGGCAGATGTGGACGCGCTTTTCCTGTCCTGCACCAATCTGGACACGCTCGATGTGATCGATCCGCTGGAACAGGCGCTGGGGTTGCCGGTGCTGTCAAGCAATCAGGTTCTGGCCTGGCATCTTCTGAAGCTGGCAGGGGTCGACGTCGGGTCCGAACGTCCTGGTCGGCTTTGGGATTAACTCAAAGGTTGTCAGGGACGCGACACCCTAGCGGGTCAGCACCAAAGAGCCCCCGCCAATCTCGATCTTGCCCCAGCGCTGCAGATAGCTCATCCCCAAAAGCGATCCGAACATTTCGCCTTCATTGACCCACGCCGGAACGTTTTTGTCTACGATCGGGCCAAGCTCGACCTCGTCCAGACGCACCGGTGCGGTGCGCACCTGACCATTCGCGGTTTCGGCGCGGCCGATATAGGCCAGATCCGCAAGGTCGAGGCCAATGCGTTCGGCATCACGGTGGCTCAGCACAACATCCGTTGCACCTGTATCGATGACAAAGTCCACGGGCGTGCCGTTGACCCTGAGCGTCAAGTAGTAGTGGCCGTCGGGCCGGCGCGGCACTTCGATCCGGCCTTCGTCGGCAAAGATGGCCTGCGTTGGCCGCACGGTCTGGCGAATGTCGTCCCAAAGGCCCACGGCCGCGATGACGCCGATGAAAATCAGGATCCAAGCGGTCAGTTGCTGGAAGAGTTTGCCCATGGATTGCCGGTTTTGGACGAAAAACCAGAAGAGCAGTGCTGCTGCCAGCAGCACCAGGTAACTCAGCCGTCCCCAATCCATCGCATCCATCTGGCACGCCTCTCACTTGTGCCCCGCCGATATAAGGGCTTTTGCATGGCTTACCAGATGTTGCGCCCTTTCGGGTCGCTGCGGTCGAGGCGTTTGGGGTTAGCCACCAACACCATAGGCGCGCAGGCCATCCAGGATAAACTGGACGGAAAGGGCGGCCAGCAGCATGCCCAGAAGCCGCGTAACAACGTTGATGCCGGTCTTTCCAAGCGCGCGTTCCAGAACACCGGACGCCATGAAGAGCAACAACACGATGAGCAAGACGCTCACCATCACGCCCAGTACCAAGGCCAATCCGGGCAGGCCCGGATTTTCCCCGGTCAGCAGGATAACTGATGCGATAGAGCCGGGGCCCGCGATCAAGGGAATGGCCAGCGGGAAAACCGAAGGGTCAGGGCGATCGTCGTCCGCCTCTGCCTGATCTTCGCGCCGTTTCGTGCGCCGTTCGAACAACATGTCCAGCGCGGTCAGAAACAGCAGTGCGCCGCCCGCAACGCGAAAGGCGGGCATGGAAATCCCAACAAACCCAAGTACCGCCTCACCAAATGCGGCGAACAGGCATAACAGCAAAGCTGCGATGACACAGGCGCGCAGCGCGATGGCCCGGCGCGCCCGTGCACTCATCCCTCGAGTCAGGGCAACAAAGAGCGGGGCAAGCCCGATAGGATCGACGACGACAAAGAGCGTGACAAAGGCCGGGATAAGAAAGGCGCTGTCCAGGATCATTGCTGTGCTGCTTCGAGCTTCTCGAGCGCGGTCATCCACAACGCTTCGGCGCGATCGAGCCCTTCCATGATCTCCGCGTATTTCTTCTGCCAGACTTCAATTTCGCCTTTGCGGGCATCGGCGTAAAGCTCCGGGTCCGCCAGCTTCTTTGCCAGCTTGTCCCGCATGTCGTTCAGTTTCTCGACGCGTTCTTCCCCTTTGCGCACATCGGCCTTGAGCGCCTGAATGGCCTGCCGTCCGGGCTTGGGCTTGGGCTTTTCAGCCGCAACCTTTGGCGTCGGTTTTTCGCGAGCCAAAAGCAGGCTGCGATACGCTTCGAGGTCTCCCTCAAACGGTTTGACGGTGCTCTTTGAGACCAGCCAGAGCCGGTCTGCCACAAGGCTCAGCAAATGCATGTCGTGGCTGACAAGGATCACTGCACCCGAATAGGCCGTCAGCGCTTCGACCAAGGCTTCGCGGCTCTCGATATCGAGGTGATTGGTCGGCTCGTCGAGGATCAACATATGCGGGGCATCAATGGTGGCCAGCAACAGCGACAGCCGCGCTTTCTGACCACCGGAGAGGCGTGCAACCACGGTTTCCGCCTGATCGGGTCCAAGGCCAAAGCCGGCGAGCCGGGACCGCCAACGCGCGGGCGTTTCGCCGGGGCGTAGACGGCGCAGGTGGTCCAGAGGGGTCTCGTCGACATGCAGTTCGTCGACCTGATGCTGCGCAAAATATCCAATGCGCAGCTTGGACGAGCGGGTCATGCGCCCGGCCATCAGATCAAGCCGATCGCTCAACAGTTTGGACAATGTGGACTTGCCCTCGCCGTTTTTGCCCAGCAGGGCAATGCGGTCGTCCTGATCGATCCGCAGATTCAGCTTTTGCAGGACAATCGTCTCGCCATATCCGGTGGCGCCGCCTTCAAGATTGATGATCGGCGGCGACATTTCTTCGGGCTCGGGGAAGGTGAAGGCGCGCAGCGCGGCCTCTTGAGGGGAGGTGATCGGCTGCATGCGCGCGAGGGCTTTCAGACGGGACTGCGCCTGTTTCGCCTTGTCCGCCTTGTACCGGAACCGGTCCACGTAGGACTGCAAATGGGCCCGGCGGGCCTCTTGTTTCTTGGCCATGGACTCCGCCAGCGCGCGCTTTTCGGCACGTTGGCGGGCAAACTGATCGTAGGGGCCTTGGTAGTAGGTCAGTTTCCGGTCTTCGAGATGCAGGATGGCCCCAACCGCCCGGTTCAACAGTCCCCGGTCGTGACTGATGATGATCACCGTATGAGGATACCGCGCCAGATAGTTTTCCAGCCAGAGCGCACCTTCCAGATCGAGGTAGTTGGTCGGTTCATCGAGCAACAGCAGGTCGGGCCGTGCAAACAGCACGGACGCAAGAGCCACGCGCATCCGCCACCCACCAGAGAAATCCGAACAGGGTTTTTGTTGCTCTTCGTCGTCAAAACCCAACCCTTTGAGAATCGAGGCCGCCCGCGCCTCGGCGCTCCAGGCGTCGATATCGGTCAGGCGGGTCTGGATCTCAGCGATGCGAGCGGGATCGGTTGCAGTGTCCGCCTCGGACATCAGTGCCGAGCGTTCCGTGTCGGCCGCGAGCACCGTATCGATCAGGGAAACGTCGCTTGCGGGCGCCTCCTGGGCGACACCGCCAATGCGCGCGCAGCTGGGCAGGCTGATTGCACCGGATTCCAAAGCCAGCTCGCCGCGGATTAACCGGAACAGCGTGGTTTTGCCCGTCCCGTTCCGTCCAACCAGACCGACCTTGTGCCCATCCGGAATCGTGGCGCTGGCGCCGTCAAACAAGGGGCGGCCTTCGACCGCATATGTAATGGCATCAATGCGCAGCATGGCCGGGGTTTGGCCCAAGGGGTCTGTCGTGTCAATTGTCCGAAAAGCCCCACAAATCGCGTTGGGGGGGCGTCGTGCAAAGGGGCTTCCATGCAGGGGCTGCCCGTGTTAGGCGGCGCGCGGATATTGGAGAGGCCGGGGAATATGCCCCGTGCTGCCACGCAAGGAGATAGGCCGATGGCCCTGGAACGCACATTTTCGATCATCAAACCCGACGCCACCCGCCGCAATCTGACCGGCAAGATCAACGCCAAGTTCGAAGATGCCGGACTGCGCATCGTGGCGCAAAAGCGCATTCACATGACCAAGGCGCAGGCTGGCGTCTTCTACGCCGTACATGCCGAACGCCCGTTCTATGATGAGCTGTGCGAGTTCATGTCATCGGAGCCTGTTGTGGTTCAGGTGCTCGAAGGTGAGAACGCCATTGCGAAGAACCGTGAAATCATGGGCGCCACCAACCCGGCAGACGCAGCACCGGGCACAATCCGTGCAGAATTTGCCGAGAGCGTCGGTGAAAACTCCGTGCACGGGTCCGATGCGCCGGAAACCGCCGCGGTCGAAATTGCCTATTTCTTCTCGGGGCTTGAACTGGTCGGTTGATCTATCGCATTAGTTGAATTTGAGAGCCGCTCCGAGGTTTCGGGGCGGTTTTTTCTTTTCGTGCCTATGGGGCGTCGCCAAACCAACAAGTCGGATTCGCGCCGCTGACATTTCGGTGCGAGACGCAGGCGGGTGCCGCTGAGCGAGACGCTGCACATTCCGAAAACCCAAGCGTACGCCGGATTGTCGCAGAGGCACCCCCGGCATAGGGTGCGGCATGAGCGAATCTGCGCCGCCTTCACTGACCCAACGGATCCGCACATTTGCCAGGACATGGCGCAACGCTTCCTACAGCACGCTCGATCACGCCTGGCTGATCATTCTGTGGGCGATTTCTACGCCGATATTCATCCGCAATCTGGGCGAAGACGCGTTCGGGATATGGATCCTGATCAGCTCTCTGGTGGGGATGGGCGCCGTCTTTAGCTTCGGCTTTGGGGAAGCGACCGTCCGTTTTGTCTCAAAATACCATACAGAGAGCGATCCGGACCGCGTGACGAAGGTCGTTGAAGTATCGCTGACCCTCTACGCGATCTCCGGTGCCTTTTTTGGCGGATTGGTGTTTGTCCTGTCCCCCTGGATTGCCACGTCTGCATTTGACCTGCCGCCGGAGCTACAACAAGAAACCTTGGTGGGGTTTCGGATTGCGTCCTACGTGGTGTTCATCACGGCCTTTCTGAAAACCCTCGAGGCGGTGATCAATGGATTCCAGCGATACGACATCACCGCCCGCGTTGGCATGGTGCTGCGCGGCGCGATCCTGCTGGTCAATGTCTGGCTTGCCCTGATCGGGTACACGGTTTCGGTCTTGGTCATGGTCACCGCGATCGGGCTGACGCTTCAGACCGCCATTTGTTACTGGATCGTCCGCCGGCATTTCGTGCATCGCTTCAGGCTTCTGAGCAGGCCGGACGGGGACACGACAATGGAAATCCTGCGCTTTGGGTTTCAGATTTGGCTGCAAATGGTTGGCGGGGCACTGAGCAACACACTGGACCGTTTTTTGGTAGGTGGCATTGTCAGCCCGGCCGCAGCCGGGGTCTATGCCGTTTGTCTGCAATTGTCGCAACAGATTCACCTGCTGCTCACCCGCGCACTTGCCTATCTGTTGCCAGCGGCTTCGGAGGCGCGCAGCACTGATGGCGATGCTGCGGATTTCCTTCCGCTGTACCGCAACGGGCTCAACCTGACGCTGCTTGTGATCGGGGCGACGGTGCCCCCACTGATTATCATGGCGCCACAAGTGCTGACCTTTTGGGTCGGGCCCGATTTTGCCGCGCAGGGCACACAAGCGCTGCAAGGGCTGGCCTATTACTTCGCTCTGATGGCGACCGTAGTAGCCCCGTTCTACATGCTCAACGGTATGGGCAAACCCGAGTGGAACACCGTACTCATGATTTTCAACGGGGTGGTCTTTGTCGCGCTTGCCCTCTTCTTGATGCCGAGGTTTGGCCTGATGGGCGCGGTTTATGCGCGTTTGCTGGCGTTCCCCTTTCAGGCCGCCATCTTCATCGGCTTCCACCGCCATGCGATTCCGGGCAGAGGATGGGCCGTGACCCTGGAGTTCTGGGGCTGGTTGGCAGCAATCCTCGGACTCAGTTGGGCGGGGTCCCATTGGTCGGCCGGGTGGGCACAATTGAGCGCGCTCAACCTGATCGTGGTTTGCCTGTTGATCGGCGCAGCAGGAACGGGGCTATCAATGTTGTCGATTTATTCTCAGCGCCTTAGGGGCAAAGCGCTCAGATAGCCGGGCGGGGCCTTCGACAGAGGAACCATCTGCCGCCCCAATCGGCTGATCGATATGACAAAAGCCAGCGTGAACCAGATGTCACGCGGCAGCGGATTGAAAAAGAAGGTTGTTCCCAGCCCTGCCAGAATGGTCAGGGCACCGATTGCAAACGGGCGCAGCTCGGGATGATGCGCCGCACGGACCAGTCCCTGCACACCTACGGCCCAAAGCGACAGGAACAGCAACAGCGCGACAATTCCGGTTTCGGCTAGCAGATGCAGGAACATGTTATGCGGTGTGGCGGGCTGGATGTAGTTGTGCGCCGTGGCACCCAGCGGCAGGTTATCGATCATCTGATAGACACTGAGGTCGAAGCCCACGCCGAAGAGCGGTGCTTCTTTGAAGATGCGGATCGCAGCGGCCCAGTTTTCGTGCCGCCATTGCAGGGATTCTGATCCCGCGGCCAGCCCGCCATCGGTCGTGACCGAGTTGAATGCCGCAAGTCCTTCGATCGTGTCCACTACCGCGCGCATGGAGAAATCATGCGTGATCAGCAGCGACCCAAGGATCACGATTCCAATGATCGCCATCAGCCGCGTGATGCGGGAGACCAGCAACATGCCCACCAGGATCATGACTGACATCCCGACCCAGGAACTGCGCGAATAGGTGTGCCACCAGCCTGCCAGCAGGAGCGGAACGGCCAACGCCGTGAGCACCCGCAGAAACTTGTTTGAAGAGGTGCAGACAAACATGATCGCCGCGACAATGACCATCTGCATATAGCCGGCCAGAATGATCGGGTGTGAGGTGGTGCCGGCCACACGGACCTCGCCGTCGGCGTTGTTGGCGTCCAACTGGGCCTGCCATCCACCGAAGGGCTGAATACCGTAGCGTGCATGCGCAAGGGCTAGGATGGCCTGCCCAACACCGCAGATCGTCAGGGTCAGGCAGATCATCTGCAACCGGTGTGGCGAGTCCGCGTAGTTCAGTACGATAAAGAACACCGATGCGAAGATGAAAAACGGTCCCAGTCGTTCGACAAGCTCACCACCGCCGCCAAAAACAATCCCGAAGGCGATCCAGGCAAAGAACAGGAACGCCAGTGAACCTTCCAAGCCCAGCAGCAGTTGGGGTTTCGGTATCTCGCGCCGAAACACCTGGAAGGTGATAATGACGAATGCAAAAAGCACCACAAGCCGCGTGACTGTGATGGGGCCAACGATGGTCAGGTTCATCGGGACAATGGCCACGATCGCATAAAGCGCGCTGTAGGGGGTCATCAGCATTGCCGCGGCGCCGACCAGCACAGGCACCACGACCAACGCTTTTTTGCCAAGACCCACGGCCATGAGCCCGCCGAAGAGCCCCACCAGAACGGCGATCAGGAACGTGCCCGTCGCGCGGGCCATTCCGGAAGCAGCGGAGGCGAGCGATGACAAAACCCAAAGTCCTGTGTAGTGGCTCGTTGAACGAGCGTGCCAAGGGACAGATTACCTCAATTGCAGCAGATTTCGAAAGTCTGCCGTAGGCGCGGCCTAGAAATAGTTGCTGAAGGGTCCCAGCCCGGTCCGAAAAACGCGCCTGAGGGCACGCTTCGGCAGGGGTGAGTCAGGGATCGGGGGCAACAAATCCACGCGGTCCTGTAAAGGCGCATTCTCTTCGTGGAGAACAAGATCCGCTGAGGGCACGATGCGATCACGCCAGTCAATAGCGGGGAGCTTGTCGAGCTCGCGCGGCGTCAGTTTGTACCCGGCGTCTTTTGTTTGACGGTGATGCTCCTCAACCGAACTGTTGGTATCTGTGACAACCTTCCGAAAATCCTCAGAGTTTTCATGGAAGAAGGCAAATCCGCCATCCCGCGCTGTCTTCCGGCGCACCTCGATCCGTTGCATGATTTGTTCGGGGCTACGGTATTGGTAGTGTTTCAACCTTACGCGGTTTACCGGGTCCGAGTTCATGAAACGTGGCCAATCGATTTCCGGCGGCCAGAACTGACCCGCGCCATGTCGAAAGAAACGTGGTTCGGACCAGTTGTTGAGGTAATGCCGGCATCGTAGCTGAACCGGCATCGCGCAGAACTTCTCAGGGTCGGCTTCGTAGGCTGCTGCCTCGGCATCGGAGAAGAAGAAATTGAAGACAGAGGACCATATGAAGTCGTATTTTGGCTCAATCGCCGCCAGAACCTCGCGTGGGTTGTCGTAGTAGATCTCGTCTGCATCCAATCGACCCCACCAGTCTCCGGCGCGGGCTTGCGGCAGGTACTCCAGGTACGCATCCCGGCGCATCTTATCGTTGAACACGCGGTGATCTTGCTTGTAGGGCACGATCTGGGGATGGTCCTTGGCGAGCGTCTGCGTGATCTCCCAACTTCCGTCATCGCTTCCATTGTCGAGGACGTAAATGAAGTCACACCATTTGGCGGCTTGGATCAGTGTCTCGGGCAAAATATCGGCTTCGTTCTTTACGACGCAGATCACGTGAATGCGCATGATCGTTTAGCTCCGAGAGGTGAAAAAATTTTTTGTCCGGGTGTGCCGGTTCTGAATGCGGCTTAACCCTACGTCGCACCCCTTGAGCCTGCAACCCTTTCTCATCTGAGATTTTATGATCAATCAGGTCGGAGTTGGTGCATAAGCTGACAACGAAATCTGACTCCAATCACACCAAAACAAGCGCGTTGTCTCCAGATGTTCAACAGCGGGGCTGGTTGGCTCTCGGGAGTGTTGCTAGGGTGGTGTTGTGTTTGGTCACTCGTGGCCAAAGAGATTTGATTGTCAAAGCCGTAGCTGTGTTTAGGGCATTTTCATAAGTGACATTGGGACTGCGGGAACATCTGGCGACCATCCGGCGCCACTGGATCGCGGCGCTGAGCGTCTTTCTGCTGGCAGTCATTCTGTCCGGTTCCTTTGCGCTGCTGGCGTCTCCGTTCTATGAGGCGCGTGCGCAGATGCTGGTTTTGGGTAGCAGCCAGGCGCAAAGAGCGACACAGAGCCGTTTGGGGGACGAGGCCCGGTCCTCCCCGCATGAACAGGTTGCCACACAGGTTCAAATCGCCCGAAGCCCGCTGCTGTCCGAAGAGGTCGCGCGCCAGATTGGACCTGACCGCGTGTTGGAGGAAATGCGCTGGCGCTGGGACTGGGTGAGGGCGCTTCCACAACAATTGCTCTACGGCGCCTACGGATGGTCGCCGACCGCCTGGGTGCTCGAACAGCTGGGCTTGCGGGTGCCCGAAGCAGAAGAGTCCCAGAGAGCCTTGCGCGAAGCGACGAAGAAAATCCGGGACGGGCAAAAGATTGAGGCCGTCGCCAAATCGGACGTATTCGTGTTCGGCTTCACCGCGCCCTCGCCGGAGTTCGCAGCAGAGGTCGTGAACACGATGGCCGATGTCTATATCCGGCATGTGGTCAACCTGCGCAGTCCGGAAAGTACGGCGCAGATTGCGCGGCAGGCGTCGGACCGGCTGGAGGCGGATCTGCTTGCTGCTGAAGCGGCCCTGCAGGAGTTCTCCGAGGCCAATCAGATCTTCGCAATCGATCAACAAAAAACGCAATTGTTGGAAAGAGTTGATCAGAGCAGAGACAACCTGGCCGAAACACGCCGCGAAATCGTTGCATCAAAGCAAAGGATCAACTCGATCGAAGAGCGGATCGCGCGGCTGTCGTCAGAAGGGGCCGTTTCGCGGGTGACGCGCCCGAACCCGGTTGTGGACAGGCTGCGTGCTGAGCTGGTGCAGTTGCAACGCGACAGCACCCGGTACACGATTGGCAGCCCCGCGGAAGTTCGCCTTCAATCGCAGATCGAAACGGTTCAGCGGCAAATTCAGGATTTGTCACAAGAGGTCCAGGGCGAAGCAACCACCGGACGCAGCGAGCTTTACGATCAACTGCAGGCGACACTGGCGCTTCAACAAGCGGACCGGCAGGCCATCATTGTACGCGCCACCCTGCTCGAGCGGCAACTGGCCCAGACCGAGGCCGAACTGGGCCGCCTTGATGATCTTGAGATGACGTATCGGGGGCTCACGCGCGATGTGGTCAACAAAGAGGCTGCGTTCCTGAACGCAGAGCTGCAGCGGGAAGAGACCGAACTTGCCGATCAGTTGACGGAGGCCAACCTCGCCACCGTGGCGCAGGTCGAACCCGCGATTGCACCCACATCAGCGACCGGGCCGCTTCGGGGCCAGATCGTTCTGATCTGGTCGGCGGCCGGCCTTCTGGTGGGGATCCTGCTGACATACGTGCTCGAGGCGACACGACGGACCATGTCCACGCCCGAAGAAGCGGAGTTTGCTTTGGGGTTGCGGGTTGGGGCCGTGATTGATCGGCTGGGATTACTGGTGCGGCGCAGTGACCGAAACGAAGTTGAGTACCGACGGTTCGCAACCTGGATTGGGAACCATATCAAGCAAAGCGGCACATCAAAGCTGGCTTTCGCGAGCGCCCACCGCAACCTCGCACAGGCCGATGTGGTGGATCAGACCGCCGCGGCCCTAAATCAGCAAGGCGCAAATGTCCTGATCGTGCGTCTGGCCCTGACCGAGGGGCAGGGGGTTCAGGTCGATGGACCGCTGTCCGAGAGCCAAAGCGAAGAACCGCCGGCGGTGCGCACAATCACCGTGTCCGCGGCGCCCTGGGCGCTGCAAGACGGGCTTGAAGACCTGTTGGGATCGACGCCGGACAGTGTAGACTACGCCCTGCTGGACATGCCGGACGCAACCGGTTTCCCGGAGCGGCTGCAGTTGGTTCAGAGCATTCCGATGCTGATGTTGGTGGTCGAAGCAGACCGCACAAAGGTGGACGATGCGGACGCGACCTTGCGCGCCTTCTCAGAGGCCGGGGCCACCTTGTGTGGTCTGGTTCTGAACAACCGCCGCGCCCGCACGGCGTCCTGGGCATTTTGCTGGGCTTCCATTCGGCGCCGCCGGACGCTTGCCCGCATGGCCGAGGTCTGATGCGGGTCAGCGCCCGTTAAACAACTGCAACCGCCCGACCACGGTGCGCAGGATGTTCTTCGGGGCGAATTTGTCGGAATCGTAGGGCATGTCACATCCGGCGCAGGCATAGACCTGATCCGGTCTTTTGTCGCGCAACATTCGTCGCATGCGGGTCATCTCTGCGCCGTTCCAGATTTCGTCCAGAGATTGCCGCAGAAGATTGCCCAGGACGGACTTGTGCTGCAGGTCGCGGCAGCAGGCCACGACATCTCCGTTCGAGGACACCGATAGCGACGTCCAGGGGTACGGGCACAGGAAGTAGGACCCGCTGTCTTTGTCGTTCTTCATGGGCATGAAGCCGGTGCCGTTGTGAAAGGTCTTGGTGAAGAATTTCACTCGGGAACTCGACGGAAAGAGCGCTTTCATCTTTGCAAAGTTGGACTGTACCCGTTCCGGGTCGGTCTCATTGAAAGAGCTGATATCCTTCACTTCGAGGGACATATGGGCGTATGCGTCGTCGGTGAGGATTTTCGTGATGTTGTCCTTGACCACAATCCACGACCCGCGCGTGCCACGGATATCTTCAAACGTGTCGGGGTCGGCGCAAAAGTCGATGATAAAGGTGTACTTCGCGTCCTTGGGCAGGCTGTCCAGCCGGTCTGGCGTGCACAACATCCCGTTTGTGGCGAAGTACATATTGCTGAACCCGTATTCCAAGCCAACGCCACAGAGCTCATGAAAGCGTTTGTTCATGAACGGCTCACCATCGTGGGTCCAGTGAATGGTGTTTGTCCGCACGCCGCCCTGGCGCAACTTTGTCAGAAACATCGCAGCGCGTTCGGGCGGCAGGTATGTCTTTGGGACAAGGTCGTGATGTTTCGGGTCCGCCTGCGCGCAAAATGCACATTTGAAATTACAGACGTTTGTCACTTCGACGAGGATGTCTTCTGGCACATAGTCCAGCACATCCTGCTTGCGTATTCTGTAGTCGACAAAGACCTTGGCGTAGTGCGCGAGCTTCGAAAGCTGACTGAACGATGCCGAGCGCACCGGTGCGCCCGTCCCAGCAGAGGCCGCGGACCTGAACGAAGACTTATCTTTGTCCTGAGCGCTTACGCCGTTGTCCTTCAACAAAAATGCTCCTCAAAACAACTCAATGAATTGGGTCTGGTTTTCTTGATCAAAAAAATGTGTTGGCTATAGCTCTTACGGCTTCATCGCAACATTGGCTTCGAAATCGTGCCTTGCGATGCCCCAAAATCCCCGTTCGCACTCTGTACTTGTTAACCGAAAAAGATAGAATCCTGAGGCGGTCTGTCAACATGGGGCACTCATATTGTGATGAAGGTGCACCTATGGTGTGGTTTTCGCCGAACAATCGCACCAATCTGTCTGTTTTTGATGCGGATCAATGGTTTAAGTTCGTAAGAACAATTGGGCGCAATTGAGGTCAAACCCGAAGCAAGATACGGTCTTTTTAGTATTGTTTGAGAGTATATATTCGACATCCGCCGAGGGCACTGCCGTGCGGGGCAGTGCAACATCACTTTGTACGAGTTACAGCCCATGAAGATCGTAATGATTTCTCCGACGCCGCGTGCCGGGACCCCGCAGTATTGCCATGCCCTCGCCAGCGCGCTGGCAGACCGCGGGCATTCGGTCATCGTTGTGACCAGTCTCAACTACGAGTTTGCGGACCGCCAACCAAATTACGAAGTGCTCGAGGTCTTTGACAGGTTCCGTATTCGTCCAAGGCGCGTATACAATTTCCTGCGCCGTCTGCGCGCGTTTGACCCTGATCTGATCCATTTCATCGGGGCACAGCACCCGAAGACCTATCTCGGGATGTGCCGGTTTCTGCTCTTGTTCACGAGTTGCACGTATGTCTATTCACCTCTGGACGTGTACTCGAACAAGGAAAACGCCAGTGAGAAGCGCGTCTTCACCAAGCTTTACGGTCTGATGGCGCATTCCTTCGCCAACAATCAGCGGCAGGCCGCCACGATGGTCGAACAATTCGGTGTACCACGTGAGCAGATATCGGTTTTCCCAATGCCTGACCTGTCCGCGCCGATGCGGGACGTGATACCGGAAGCTGTTCCGGATCTTTCCGATGACGCGCTGCTGGTGTTGTGTTTCGGGTTGATCCAACCCCGAAAGGGGATCGGTGTGCTGATCGAGGCCTTTGCGCAGGTAATCCCACAGGTGCCTCACGCGAAACTGGCAATTGTCGGGCACGCGATCATGGATGTCGCCCCTTATCACGAACAGATCGATGCATTGGGGCTGCGCGATCACGTTGTGATCAACCCGACTTATGTGTCATTTGAGTTGATGGCTGGCTATTTCGAGCGGGCACAGATTGTCGCCTTGCCCTACATCATCGGCTGGACCAGCGGCGCGTTGGCGACGGCCTTCGGGTACGGCAAGCCCGTTGTCGCAACCGAAGTCGACGCCATGACCGAGGTTGTCAGGGATGGCGAAAACGGTCTTCTGGTTCCGCCGGGCGATGCAGAGGCGCTGGCGGCGGCGATGGTTCGTATGATGCAGGATGAAGCACTTTATGCGCATCTGGTCACCGGCGCGGTCGAGACCGGGCATGAAACATCCTGGCCAGCAAAGGCAAAAAACACTGAAGCGGCTTACGCCAAGGTGCTGGCCGGACCGAGTTGAACCCATTGTGCACCTGCGCAACACATGCGGGCATTCGCGGCGGCTGACACAACATTTGGTATTGTTTGAGACAGTATGTACTGTTAGCGCGGTCAGTAAGCACACCGAGATGTGGGAGCTTTCTGTCCGTGGACGTGCGAAAACTCAACCGGTCGGCCTTTGGTGACGTAACGCCGCTGTTCGGGTTGAATTACGCGGAAAAAACGGAGTTTCTCGAAACCGTCATCCCGGACCTCGATGTCTCCATTTTGCCGTTTGCGGTCCGGCTGGGTGAAGAGTTCGAAAAGATAGACACTGTGCTGGTGGCCATCAATCAGCAACTGTCGCGATTTGTCGGACTCCTGTTTGGGCCTAGTGATATCCGTGCGGAAGACATCGAAGTGTTGTTGTTATTGGAATCTGGCGGTGCTGCGCTGGAAATCGAGTCCCGGCGCGCGCCTGCGCGGCGCATTGAGCCGATCCTGGCTGCCAATCTGGCGCGCTGGTTAGCGACAAACAGGCCGGACATCGAGCGGGCGCTGGTCGAAGACATCCTGATCAAGATTGAACGCGCAGATTTGGTGGCCATAGAGGCCGCGCAGCTGGTGAACCGACTTTTGATGCAAGTCTCCGTGCGGGCACTGGACGCGGTGCGCTCTGGAGAAATCGACGAGGCAAACGCGATCATCTCTCAGGTGCGCGAGGATACGCTGGAGTTCCGCCGCAAAATCATTGCCGAACAGACCTTGATCCGGCGTTTCAGCAAAATGCTCGAAACACTGATGCAGCGGAGGCAGAACCTGCGCATTGCTGCGGGGTAGGGGCTTCGCTCCTGCAATCGGCGTAGCGCTTGATGGGTTTTCTTAGCGGATGATTACGTGACAGTGCTGGCGTGATCGTGGGAAGAAGGTGTGCTGACCTCGTGGCTCTGCTCTCGCGTTTTGGTGAGCAGGAAGCTGACAATTGCAGACATCAGACTGATCAGCGCCACAAACACCACCGCCCAGACAACGTCCCGCGTATGCGCGATCGCGGCCATCGCTGCCGACAGCACGATCAGAACGAGACGGGCGATTGTCTTTGAAACAGCATTGGCTCTGGCGCGCTGCTCCTTTGGCGCAACTTCCATGAAATAGAGACTTTGCGCTCCAGTCAGCCCAGTTACAGCAACGGTTGCAACAAAGAGGGCCGTTGCATGCACATGTATGTCGTGGTCCACATCCAAAAAATGCAACGCGGCCAAAGCGCCGGCGGTCAAACTGACCAATAGTGCGCTGGTGACCATCACAGCGCGGTTGGAATACCCATTCAGAACCCGCCAAATGGGCGCTGCCACAGCCAGCCCGGCAGCGGAAGACACCACGAGGGCCGTCAGACCCTGGGCAGAATCGTGGTGGGCGGACGCCGCGATCAGAGCAAAGAACGGAACCGACAAGGTGACAAGGGCGGCCAGCAACCGGACAAGAATATACTTGCGAAACCAGCTTTCGGCCCACATGTCCCGCACGCCGATCACGAAATCACCGAGCCCTCCTAAATGGGAATGTGGATTGGCTGGCACAGCGATCTGTTGCAATTGAGGTTCCTGAACCGCCAACATCGAGAGGCCGGAAATCACAAAGCACGCCACCGCAATCGAGACCACCGCGGAATGGCGCGCGAAGGGGGCGTTGTCCTGCATCAGTTCGTGCGCCAACATGGTCAGCCCGATCGCGCCAACACCGCCAATCGCCAGTTGCCAGTAGTACATGCGCATTCGGTTGTGCGATTGTACATTGTCGCTCAGGAAGTCGGTGATCATCAGGCTCTGGATCTCCTGCACGAACCCAATGATGAAGATCGCAACAACAAAGGTGACCATTGTCAGGGTTTTGGACCCATAGGCAGCAGCGGCAATGGCTGCCAGAAAGCACAATCCGGTCACAACGTTGCTCACCGCAATCCCGTGTTTTTTGCGCGGTCGACGCGACACTGGTCCCACCATAAAGACATCGGCCATTGTTCCGGCGGCTTGCCTGATCGCCACCAAAGCGCCCGCCAAAAACACCGGTAAGTCCAGAGACACCGCCAGGAAAGTCAGAACGACCGCCGGGCTTGCCATCGTCCACCCTATGATCCCTGTGGCGCCCTGACCTGTCAGGATCGGCACGTTTCGGTGTTCAGTCTGTTCTGCTTGTTCGGCCATTCGACGCGGTCCAACCCAGTCAATCGTAAAATGCTTCCGGCACTTCGCCGGACACAACCCGGTTGCCTCTCGCTTGGCGCGCGGCGATCAGCGCCGCCATCTTGGTCCGACTTCGAGCGCCGCTCAATGGGGTGGGGGGCAAACCGGCGAGGATTTGCAAACGGATTGAGTCTTTTGCGCCACTGTGTCGGCGACCTTTCCGAACCGCAATGGACGCCAATGTGGACGTGGTCCATTGACGCGGGCCTTGCATGGTCCGGGTATGGGTACCTAGGGTGGGTTCGGACGGTTCCGCCTCACTGCGGCTGGGAACGCTTCGCGCAAACGTGGGAGATCTGGGCATGAAGTTCGACAGGCGCGACATTGTCAGGCTGGGGTCCGCTCTTACTCTGGGATCGGTCCTGCCCGGTGTCGTCAGTGCAACGACCGGTGGCGCACGAGATTTCGATGCGAAGTATCAGAAAGTCCTGTCGCAGCTGCGCGGCGAGCTTGGCAGGTTGGGCCTGACTGAAACAGAGGCCCTGTCCATCGTGACGGATGTGCCCATGAATGGCGGGTTGCGGCACGATTCCGATCTGGATCTGCTGGCGCCCGGGCAGTTCGTGATCCAGCCCTGCGCACGTGTCGAGGACGTTCCAGAACGCAACAGGCCCGACGTGTTGCCGATGTTTCACGAATGTGCCGTCCTTTTGGCAGATGACCGGGACGTCGATGCCGCCCTGCGCCAGATGATGGGCATACTTGTGGATGTCTTTGGTCTCGCTCCTGCCCAACTGGGGTTTGTCAGCGTACCGGCGGCCGAGATTTTGCGGCCCACGCTCAGTGACATGAACTATGTGTTTGATGACGTGGTGTTCGTGAGGGATCGGGGTGAGGCGTTTGCGGCACGGGACTCGTCTGGCTTCTTTTTCCCCGACCCGAATCGGCCTGACCACTACACAACAGTGGGCATCTACGCCCGTCTCTCCGAGACAGCCGCGCCGCGGATTACAAGCTACCCACCTTCGTCCGGTTGGACCGAAATTGGTGAACTGGTCATAGACGGCGGTGTTGCCCCCATTCTTTCGATCGGGACCGAACGTTTGACCCTTGCGGCAACTGGGGCGTTCCCGACCTGGCAGGATCGCTTGCCAGCCCTGTTTGAGATGGTCGAGGCTGCGCGGACGGGATTGCCCCGCCCCGAAGGGTTGGATGCTTTTCGATAGATGGGGTCACGAAAACGTCGTGCCGTCTGGAACACTTGTCAATCGGTGGGTTTCTCAGCGCTCAGGACCACACAGCTGGGGTTCTGGAGATACCAAGACACGCGTGGGGTCAGGCTCATGCGGTCGGGTGGCAGCTCAAGAGGGTGCCAGCCAATGTGCGTCAATCCTGCGTCTCGGAGCCCGCTCTCATGATCCTCAGTGCTCCATTGCCATATGTCGACATCAAAACCATCGATGATCAGCTTGTAGTGGGGAGGGTCGCAAACAGCATAGCGAAACCCAAATTCCCGCTCCATATCAGGATGTTGGGAGTCAAAGTTGTATTCAGGGTTGATTGTGTACGTCACGAATCGGCCGCCGGGTTTTAGGTTTCGGCCGATGTGATCGCACATTGCCCGCAAATGGTCCCGATCAGGAGCGTAGTGGAACAGATACATCGCGGTCACCAGATCAACCGGTTCCGAGAGCACGAATGTCGGATCTGCTGCGTCCACGACTTTGTAACTCAGCATATCACTGCGGAAGCTGGGCTGATCCGGGCTGTTCTGCGTTATTGCCTTGTCGATCATGCTTACCGTGACATCGGTGCCCAGAACCTGCGCAGCACCCAGATCGACCAGGTGGCGGGACAAACGACCATCGCCGCACGCCAGGTCCAGAACGGTTTTGCCCGTGACGTCGCCAATCGTGCGCAGGAACACATACCACTCGAGCGCAGAGTAGGCGCTTTCTGACTTGCTCCACTGCGCATACGTGTCGGGGTCCTGTTGATAGGTCGTCATGCTCGGGCGTAGGGTCCTCTGTAGGCATCGCAGTGTGCAATTTTAGTGCATCAGACTAAGGAGTGCGGACGAATTTGAAAGAGAATTCCTGAAGCGCTCCGGGGTTCCGCTCTGAGCAAGGCCAAAACTCGAAACAAATGGGTCTTGAAAGCCTTGGTGGAATGCTGACGCCCATTTGCGGGCTTTGTTAGGACCATGCGGTGCGCTCGGCTCGTCTTGGCCATTTCAAGAGTTGTGCTTGCATGGAGGTCGGTTGCACCCGAAGTCCTGCCGCGGTCTTTGACCATCGCGCCCGCCCCGACTAACGAGGTTCCGACGCAGAGCAGTCTGAAATCTCAGGGATCGGCAACTCGCGTTCTGACGGTACGTTGACTGCTTTCAGGGCAAGTACATGAGCATCGAAACAGGCGCAGAACCGTGCCTCCACATCACTTGATGCCTGCTCATCTGAGGCGCGCGAGACTCCCATGATCTTGTTGAGCGACAAGATGTCGTTCGATGGCAGGTCGAGCGGGATGAGGCGTTTGCAGCACGTGACTGGTCTGGCCTGTTTCCCTCTGAAACAGCCGCGCCGACCGGATTACTTCGCCCCGAAGAGTTGGATGCGTTTCGATAGATCGGGTCATATCAAATGACCCGCTCGCTTCATTCGTGACCTGGATCGCTGATTCCGATCAGCAAGGCGCAGCAATGTCATCGCAGGGCATTGTTGCGACCTGGGTTTGAGCGTCAGGCAATGCGCGGTCGGTGGCCCAGACGTCCCGCGCCACCCGCCAGTTTCCATCCGTGCCCAGGCGATAGATATTGAGGCCATTGCCTGAATCGATCTGCGGCGTGCCGCCGTCGCGTGGCGTGTCAATCACAGTGTAAATGTATCGCCCATAGGCCCAATCGCCCGTAACGATGAACTCCACCGATGTCTTTTGCCAGGAGGTGTCGAATGCGGCCAGATAGCGTTCGATCCAAAGCTGTACCTGTGACTTTCCGTCAAGCACAGGTGTGTTTGGCGCAATCAAGACGATGTCGTCCGTCACCACGTCCAGAATTGCATCAGCGTTGTTGGAGTTGATGGCAGCAAGATAGGTTTCATGGACGCGGTGAACGGCCTGATCCTGCCCGCCCGCTGCGACCAAAGGGCCATTCAGAAAAACCGCAAACACCGCAGCGCATGTCGTTGTGACTCTCGTGTTCATATCGTTCCCTTTGCATAGTTTTGCTATTGCTAAGAGCCGTTTTGCGATGGCTCATGATCTGAAAAATTATATTGAAACATTGGGCCAATCGAGTCAGGGATAATGCAGAATCATTAAGCTAGGCTATCATATGTATGATGTGAATTGGCACAGGTTGCCGCCGCTAACTACACTGCGCGCCTTCGAGGCTACGGCGCGTCTAAAGGGCTACTCTGCAGCGGCGCGGGCGCTGAACGTCACACCTGCTGCGATCGCTCAACAGGTGCGCAAACTTGAAACTGATGTCGGTACAGCCCTTGTTCGACGCGAAGGGCGCGGGCTTGCGCTGACCGACTCCGGGCGCCAGTTGGCTCTGCCTTTGCGGGAGGCATTTTCGTTGATCGCGCGCGGGTTCGAAGAGGTCAAACTGAGCCAGACCACCCGGGGGGTGCGTGTCTCGACAACAGACTATTTCGGGAATGAAGTGGTTTTGCCCAGCATGGGCGATTTCTGGGCGCAGTACCCGGGGGCGCAGGTGTCCTTTTCGCCGGAAGGCAACACCCAACCTGTCGATCTGGAACGGTTCGACATCGTGATCCGTGGTGCGGCTGATGGAGCGAGTTGGGAGGGATATCAGGAAACGCCGTTGATCAGGTCGCCGATGATCATCACTGCCGCACCTTCGCTGATCGGGGAGGGACCCATCGACCTCGCCTCACTTCCATGGGTGAAAGAAACAACCATCGGAGGTGACGTGTTCGAGCGCATGGTTCGTCGGGCCGGATGCGACCCTGATGCGATTGAGATCGTCGATCCCGGGAGCCCGAAGTTTGAGCTGGAGGCGGTTCTGCTGGGCTATGGGCTGAACGCCGGCCCTGAAGTGACCATCCGCAAACATCTTGCTGACGGGTCTCTGGTCCGCGTGGGCCCGCCGCTGGAGATGTCGGGGGTCTATTACGCAATCACCCGCAAAGGGCCTCTTGATGCCGTCGTGTTGTCGTTTCTGGGGTGGCTAAGGTCACTTTGCGCCGACATTGAAAAGGAGCTTGGTGCGGAACGGGACTCCGCGTCAGCAATGGACTAAGCGATGGTTCTTGTGGTTCTTTGTCTTTCTGGACGGGATTTTCATGCGTCCAGGGCTCCGCCGTCTCCAAACTCATGGCGGTGCGTTGTTGCGCGTTTGCCTGCTTCCAGCGCTAGCGCATGCGCTTCAAGACAGGCCCAGAATCGCACCTTCACATCACTTGTCGCCTGCTTGTCCGGGGCGTGCAGAACCTCCATGATCTCGTCTGGTGACAGGATCTGGTTCGATTGCGTATCGAGCGGGCCGCAGCGCATCTCAGTCACGCGTTGGTTTCGATTGTGACTCGGGGGAGGGCGCGGCGTCAGTTTCCGCCTTCTGGCGTTTTTTCTCTTCCGCTTCGCGCGTGATCTTTTCCAGATGGTCCCAGAAACTGCCCGACGTCTTGGGCTTTTGCTCTTTCGGTTCCTTTGACATCATTCATCCTCGCGCTGAACTTCTCATCAGGTCGATGTGCGCCTGACTCGGTGTTTGTTGTCTTGTTCAAGAGATAGGCCCGGAGAAGGGCAGTACATGTGATCTTCGGCCAAGAATTTTGGAAAACTGGCCACCCAACCGCGCTGCTTCTTTATACGCCCGGTTGATCCCATCTGTGTTGAAGCCAAGGTCTTGGGTCATCTTAAGGTGCTGCATGCTCTCATTAGCCGGTTTTTCTGTATACGATGATCCGGTGTCCCGCGCTTGATTCCACGGGAAACCTTAACGATTCTTTACAAAATACTTCTATCTCGGCCCATGAACGGGAAATTTAGGATACAAAAAGCCGAAAATACGTGCTACCGAACTAATGAGGTCCATGTTGGCGCAAAGGAGCTGCCGGGAATGCCAAATGCAGAAAAAAAGGTGCCTGCAGCGGAGCAAGCATACCTGACAATCAGGGCTGCGATCATCAGTGGAGACTTGCCAGAAGGGGAACGGCTTGTCGAGGAGCGCCTGTCCGAAGATCTTGGCCTCAGCAGGACTCCCATTCGCGATGCCATTCGCCGATTGACTCTAGAAGGCTTCATAGAGCGGCACGAGGGATACAATACGCGTGTCGCAACCTTCCCCGTCGACGAAATGGAACAGACCTTCCACATCCGACAGTTCCTGGAGTCCTACGCGGCCGAGCGCGCCGCCCGGCTTGCGACCGAGGAAGACATATCAGCGCTGCGCGCGCTTAGCGAAGAGATCAACAGTCTGACGCCGCCCCAGTCGGTCGAGGACTATCAACGCATATCCGCCGCCAACGAGTCCTTTCACCGCAAAATCGTGGAAGTATCACGCTCCCCCCGGCTCACAGCGCATATGACCATGGCATTCGATATTGGCATGGTGGACCGAACATACCGTCGCTACAGCGAAGAAGAGTTGGTGCGGAGCGCCAAACACCATCGCGAGATCACGGATGCAATAGCAGCGCACGCTCCGGAATGGGCGCGCACGGCGATGCAGACTCATGTGCGCGCGGCCGAAGTCGCGGCGGCCCGCTCGCTGGAAACGGCTGACGCTGCTGCGTCCTAAAAGCCCGATGACGGAATACGTACCTGCGATGGAAATCCCACGGCGATCTTTGTTGTTCACGCCTGCAAACAGGCCGGACGCCTTTGACAAGGCGCTGGCGAGTGGCGCGGACATCGTATGTCTGGATCTAGAGGACGCGATCCCGCCTGATCAGAAGACGCAAGCGCGCGATCCGGCCGTTTCATTCCTGGCGGGCGAGGGTCCTCCGGGTGTCATCCGTGCAGTCCGCATCAACGCATTGAGTTCACAAGCGGGTCTGGAAGATCTGGTGGCCGTTGTGCAAGCCGGCCTCAAGCGCGGGATGCTGATGCTGCCGAAGGTGGCTGACGCGGCCGAGTTGCGCCTGGTCGACAGTGTTTTGTCAGAAGCTGGAAGTCATATCGAACTCATCGCGCTGATTGAAACACTGGATGGGCTTGAGAATGTCGGCGCAATTGCGGCGGCGACGGAGCGCCTGAAGATGGTGCTGTTCGGTGCGGTTGATTTCAGCGCCGAACTGGGCACCGCAATCGCCGATGCACCGCTTGCCTATGCGCGTGGCAGGATCGTTCACGCCGCAAAGCGCGCGGGCCTCGACGTGATGGATGCCCCGGAACTCAGTTTCCGCGATCTGGACAAGGTGCGAGAAGCTGCCGGGCGTGCGCGCGATGATGGCTTCACCGGAAAGGCGGCGATCCATCCGGCAGGAATTGCGACGATCAACTCGGTTTTCACGCCTGGTTCGGACGAGATCACGCACGCACAAAAGGTCATTGCAGCATTTGACGCGTCGCCAAACGGGTTGGCGGTCTTGGACGGTCAGCTGATAGAGGCGCCGGTAGTTAGGGCCATGCAAAGGCGGCTCGCGATCGCAGAAGTCTGCGGCCTGATCGGTTCTGATCGCGATGCGTGATAGGCCCAGTCTGGACGATGTGCGCGACTGTCAGGCCAGATTCAATCTGTTTGGCGATCCGAACGATGGCGGGTATGCGAAAGAGCTTCGGCGCGCGGTTTCACCCGGCCCGTTGCAGGGGCGCATTGTGGGACTAAAGGCCAATATCGCAGTGGCTGGTACCGCCTGGACAGCGGGTCTGGAGCACCGCGCGAAACATATCGCTGACACGGATGCTGTGGTGACCCGTCGCTTGCGCGAGAGCGGCGCCTTGGTTTTGCCGGGCCTCAACATGGATGCTGCGGCATTGGGAGGAACCACGGACAATCCGTATTTCGGGCGAACGACCAATCCACATGCACCTGAGCACTCGGTTGGCGGCAGCTCAGGCGGATCAGCTGCCGCTGTCGCCGCGAGCCTTGTCGACGTGGCAATCGGGACTGATACGCTTGGCTCCGTGCGCATTCCGGCCAGTTACTGCGGTGTGTACGGGTTGAAGCCCACTTATGGGCTGATTGGGCGTTCGGGCATCGTTCCGTTGGCGCCCAGCCTTGACACCGTTGGTCCAATGGCCGCGCGGGCCGCCGATTTGTGGGCGCTGCTTCAGGCGATCGCAGGACCTGATCTGGACGACTCAGGGTCTCGCGTTGCACCGACCGACGGGATGACCGTTTTGGCGGACACGAGTGTTCAGGGACTTCGCATCGGGGTGCCCAGGCAGATAGAAACTGTTGCCTGCGAGGCAGAGGTTCTGACGGCCTTGGCGCAGGCAAAGGACGCGCTCAACGCATCCGGTGTCCGTATCCAAGACGTCGACATGCCCGGATGGCAGCCCGGAAAGCTGCGACACAAGGCGTTTCTTGTGACGGAAGCCGAGGGCGCGGTCGCATTTTCAGCCGAGCTGAATGCGGGTGGCGTTCTGCCGTCATCGGTCGAAGCAATGCTCAACTTCGGTGCGAGGATGGGGACAGCGAAACTTGTGTCTGCCCTGTATGAGATCGATGCCGCGCGTGCTCAGGTGCAAAGAACGTTCTGCGATGTCGATGTTCTTCTGACGCCAACGACGCCGCAGCGCGCGTTTCATGCCGCAGAGACCGCACCAGCCAATCAGGCCGACTTCACTGCGCTTGCCAATGCGGGTGGTGTGCCGGCTGTCGCTGTCCCGGTCTGGTTAACTGGCAGCAAACGCCCCGCATCGGTGCAATTGATCGGGCCACACTGGTCGGAACGCACACTCATCCAACTGGCGCAGGTGCTGGAGACGTCATTGTAAGCGCAACGCTGCGAAGCGAAGGCAGGGCTCAGCCCACTTTGGCGGCTCTTTGTTTGAAGATGCCCGCATAGGTCGCGCGCAGAGCGTTTTTCTGCACCTTGCCCATCGTGTTGCGCGGTAACTCGTCCAAGAGGATGATCTCTTTGGGTTGCTTGAACTTGGCCAACTTTGCGCCGGTCGCCGCGGTGAGGGTTGCCATATCCGCTGACAACCCCTTCTCCGCAATGACAACCGCGACCACACCTTCACCAAAATCCCGATGCGGCACGCCGATCACGGCAGACTCCCGCACCCAGGCAACGTCGTCGATCACCTGCTCAACCTCTTTGGGATACACATTGTACCCCCCCGAGATGATCAGGTCTTTGCTGCGTCCGACAATGTGAATGTACCCGTCCTCATCCTGACGTCCCAGATCGCCGGTGATGAAAAACCCGTTCTCCCGCAATTCCTCACGGGTCTTGTCGGGCATCTGCCAATATCCTTTAAAAACATTTGGACCGCGCACCTCGATCATACCGATTTCTCCCTCCGGCACTTCAATCTCGGTCTCCGGGTTTGTGATGCGCACCTCAACGCCGGGCAGGGGGAACCCCACGGTTCCGGCCCGGCGTTCGGCGCCATAGGGGTTTGAGGTGTTCATCCCGGTTTCAGTCATGCCGTAGCGTTCGAGGATCTGGTGTCCGGTCCGTGCATTAAAGCGGTCATGGGTCTCTGCAAGCAGTGGTGCACTGCCCGAAATGAAAAGGCGCATGGAGTCGACAACATTGGCGGTGAAGCGGGCATCGTCCAGCAATCGGGTGTAGAATGTCGGCACCCCCATCATCACCGTTGCTCCCGGCAGCGCCGCCAGAACCTGTTCCAGATTGAAGGATGGCAGAAACACCAGGCTGCTTCCGGTCAGCCAGGTTGTGTTGATCGCGACAAACAAACCGTGCGCGTGAAAAATCGGCAAAGCATGCAGGAGCTTGTCTTCTGCGGAGATACGCCACTCTTCCACAAGAACACGTGCGTTCGACAGCAGGTTCTCTTGCGTCAGCATGGCGCCTTTGGACCGCCCGGTCGTGCCTGAGGTATAGAGCAGCGCTGCAATGTCGTCTGGCGCGCAGTCAACGGGCAATTCTACCGGGGTGACCAAACGGGCAAGCTCTGAAAAACTGCCGCTTCCGTCCTGTGCCAATGTCAGCAGCTTTGTGGCATGACGCTGTGCAAGCGGTTGAAACTCATCCTCTCGCTCAGGGTCACAGACAAAAACGCCCGCCATCGCGTCCTGCAGGAAGTACTCGATCTCGTCGGGCGTATAGGCTGTGTTCAGCGGCAAAAAGATGACACCGGTCATCAGGCACGCCCCGTAAATCTCCAATGCTTCAATCGACTTCTCGACCTGCAGTGCCAGCCGGTCGCCTTTGACCAGGCCGCATTCCTTCAGCACCCCCGCGGCGCGAAAAACGCCATCCAACAGAGCGCCATAAGACAGGGTGGCGCCGTCAGGGAGCGAAGCGAACAGGGTATCGCTGCCGCGATGGGGGGCCAGCAAAGCCTCGAACAGGGGATTGGTCATTTTCGGATATCCTCCGATTGGGGGGCAAAGGTCACATCAACGGTCATTGCCAATGCGCCGTCGGGACCGCGGACCCAAGTTCGTGTGACGTCAGCCTCATCGCGCGTCTCAACATGAAAAGGCTCTGGTGCGAAGAGCGGCGAGACCGCCCGGATCTCCAGCATTTTGGGTTGCTTCTGGGGATGTTGGTTGCGACCCAGTTCCCCGGCCAGCGCTGCCAGCAAAGGTCCGTGCACAACAAGACCGGGATACCCTTCGACGTCGCGTGCGTAGTCCACATCGTAATGGATGCGATGGCCATAAAAGATCAGGGCCGAGTAACGGAACAGCAAAACCGGATCGGGCTTGACCATGAACGTGGCGCTGGACCCGTCGGGCGCTGGCGTTTGACGTGTCGGCGGACTGCCAGCAGCTGGCATCTCGCGATAGACGATCTTCTGGCGTTCGGTCATCCGGTGTTCGCCATCCACTTCGAAATCATGATCCACAGTTACGAAACAGAGCGGGCCACTGCGCCCGGATTTGGACACAACATCCCGTATCGTCGAGGTTTTGGTACAGGTCTCGCCAATGACCAGAGGCCGGTTGATCGTCACCGTTCCGCCAGCCCACATGCGCCTTGGCAATGCGACGGGCGGCAGGAAGCGCCCCAGTTTTTCGTGCCCATCCTCTTTGAGAGACGACGCGGGGACTTCGGCATGGAAGTAGAGGTAGTGCCAGAAGGGCGGTAGCTCGTCCCCGTTCGAAACACTGGCCGGGCGGTCAAGTGTCACCTGCATCCGCCGGGCGCGGCCCGCGTCCAGATAGTCGGAGGTGGTTTCCGTCTTCCCGATCCACTGGCGCAGAACGTCAAAGTCGAGCGTAAGGTCGTGGCGCGCATCCATCCTAGCGCCCTCTGAAAACGGGCTTGCGCTTGTCAGCAAAGGCCTGCCGCCCTTCGGCGTAGTCCGCGCTGGCGAAACAGCGCGCAACCAAACGCGCAACATCGTCCGATTGGGAGGCGCCTTCGGCGCCGCCGATGGACCGAATGGCGGCCTTGGCGGCCCTGATCGTCAGGGGTGCGTTGGAGGCGATACGCTCTGTCAGGGAGCGCACAGTTGTTTCTAGCTGATCGCGGGCCACAACCTCTGTCACAAGACCCATGGCGCGGGCCTGTTCGGCCGGGAAAAGCTCCGCCGAGTAAAGAACGCGTGCCGCCACCGACGGACCCGCCAGTTCCACCAGCTTGCGAACACCTTCCTGATTGTAACCCAGACCCAGTCGAGCCGCCGTGATCCCGAACCGCGAGTCATCAGAGCAGACCCTGAAATCACAGCCGATGGCCAATCCCATGCCCCCGCCCACGCAATAGCCTTGGATCTGAGCAATTGTGGGCTTCGGGAAGTGATAGAGCGCGGCATCGGCTGCTTCGGATATGGCATTGTAGGCCCGCACGGACTCTTCTGAAGACCGCTGGGTTTCAAACTCCGAGATATCTGCACCTGAGACATAAGCCCGGTCGCCTGCGCCAGTCAGAACAACCGCCCGGATGGCGTCATCGCTGCCCAGATCATCAAGGGCATCGTGCAGCCCCTGCCACATGTCCAATGACATCGCATTCATCCGATCGGGTTTGTTGAACGTGATCTGTGCGATAGCGCCGTCCCGTGCCACCAGGAGACGCCCGTTTGCCAGTTCGACTGTATCTGCTTTGCCCATCACGTTGCTCGACTTCCTATGGGTTCCACTGCCCGCCGCCATCCATGTCCACGACGGTTCCGGACAGGTATTGCACGAGAGGGGAGGCCAGCATGACCGCCAGGGCGGCCACTTCTTCCGGATGCTTGGGGCGGCCGAATGGAAAGGCATCAGGACTGATCAGCTCTTCCCAGCGTTCAGCATCCCCCAACTCCTCCGCCGCGCGTGTTCGGAACATGGTCGTCATTCGGTCGGTCAGCGTCGGAGAGGGGTTAATCCCGAAGACCCGAACATTGGATGCGGGCGTTTCCGCCCCCAGCGCATTGGTGAAGCCAATCAAAGCCGCATTACCCGCTGCACCGCAGATATAATTGGGGCGCACGGCGCGCCCGCCCATCCCGATGATGTTGATGATTGTGCCCGATCGGCGCGCGCTCATTTGGTGGGCGAAAAGCTTGCAGAGGTGGATGTACCCAAACACCTTCAGTTCCCATCCTGTGCGCCAGTCTTCCATACTCAGATCAGACAAACGGCCTGCTTTTATGGCGCCGGCGTTGTTGATCAGGATGTCCGCATTTGGATGCGCCTCAAACAAGGCCTCGCGGCCGCCATCAGTTGACAGATCACAGGCCATGACATTTGGCGCTTCTCCCCCGGACGTCGCAACCATCGACCTGGCCTCGACCAGGGCATCTTCAGACCTTGCCACAAGGGTCACGCGTGCCCCTTCGGCGGCAAACGCGCGGGCAATGGCAAGCCCGATCCCCTTGGAGGCGCCCGTTACCAGAACGTGTTTTTTTGAAAGTTCAAGGTCCATGTTTCAGCAGGTTCCGGCAATCAGACGTAGTATTGAATTTCGAAGAAAACGCATCCTTCAGGCGAGGCAAACGGCCCGTGCGGTGTGCCGGGCGGACGACAGGCATACGCGGGCGCATGAAAGTCTTCGCCAGCAGCGTTCAGGTGACCTTGGATCAGGTACACCTCTTCCCAATAGTCATGCAGGAACTCGCTGGAGGCGACAGTGCCGGGCAGGAAGCGGATTAACCTGGTTCTTACGCCGAGTTGGTTCGGCTCATCCAGAGCGCCCGAGAGCATCTTTTGTTCGACACCAGGCGCACCGCCGGGCACAGGTTCCCATCCTTTGTCCATATCGACCGCGCCAAACGGAACGGGGGGTTTAAGACCAGAGATGTCAGCCATCGGCCACTCCTGTGCTGTTTGACGCTGTTCGAGAATGACCGCCCATTTGTAGAGCGGCAGTGAGACATTTCAGGTCCGGCGCGTCGGGCAGGCCACGGACGGCACCCAAAAGGGCCGTCGCATCTTCCTCCTGCACGCCGACGCTGCGTAGGTTCCGGCAGAACTTTCGCTCCAACGCCTCATCGCTCATCGGTCGCTCCGGATCTCCGAGCGCATTGTGTGTCGTCAGACTGTGTTGGGTTCCGGACTCGTGCAAGATCTCGACCCGTGCCCCCATCTTTTCGGGAAACCGCGCTGTCATGTCATCCGTATATGACACCTTGATCTTGTCCCGCAGCGCGGTGACGGCGGGATCGTTCCGGTGGCTTTCCCGTGCGTCTTGCAAACGCAGGTCGCCGGTCAGCAGAGCAACGGCCGCACAGTGTTGCAGGCTGAAGCGCGCTTCGTGATCAGTTGTGGGGTGCGGCGTGTCGCAAAAGTCAATCGCCGCCTTGTAGGTCTGAATGGAGACATTGCGAATGCGCGCGACATCCAGACGACCGCGCAATTGAAGTGCCAGATCGACGGCGGGGTGAACGTGTCTGCACGCCGGCCATGGCTTGAAGCTGATGTCGTTCAGTGCCCATGCATCGGGTGCGTCAGTCAGTTCGAAACGATCCAGCGCCTTTGGATAGTAGCTGGCGAAGAAGCCCAGCGGCCCGTCCAGGATGCTGCGCGCGCCGCGCACGGAGTTTAAGGCCAGGAGCGCGGAAGTAACGCCAGCGCGCGCGGCATGGGCTGTCGCCACTGCCTTGCTGTCTGTGTCTTCCAGACGGCATTGCCATATACCGCCGGCCTGCATGCCTGCTTGTCCCAGCGCATCCAGTTTTGCCTGATCGCCGCCTCCCGCAGCATGGGTCGACGCAATGGCCGCACCAAAGACGCCGCAGACCGCCGAATTGTACCATGGCGCATAGCCACCGCGGGCAGCGGCCGTCCCGAGCAGGATTGCAACCTCGTAGCCGATGATGACCGCTTCGACCAACTGGCGTCCGGAGGCATTGGAGTACTGAGCAGCCGCCAAGGCAGCCGGGATCACGACATCCCCCGCATGCATGATTGATGCGCGGTGCAAGTCGTCCATTTCCAGAATTGTCCCCAAGGACCCATTGGCAAAGGCGGCAGCTTCGACCGGCAAGCTGCTCGCCCCGAATGTCGAGCAGGGGCCAGCACCACTCGCTGCAACCACCGCTGATCTAACTAGCGTTGCGGCCGGATCTTCGGTCGCGGCGATCGCAATCCCGCACCAGTCTGAGATGTGCCGGACAGCCTTCGCCAATTCGCGTTCGCCAATCGGACCCGCACAGCGCTCAACCAGGCGCTCTGCCAGGCTGGCCGCGTGTTTCGGCGTTGAGTGGGTGGTCATCTTGTTCAAGGCGTCTCTGACTGCACGGCGCGGTTGCGTGCGAATTTCGATTCGTTGCTCAATTCTGGATACATCAGTCTAAGAGTTCTGTCTAACATTGTATACAAAAGAGGCAGCTCAAGTTGATGGGAAATCTTGACGTAGTGGATCGAATTTCATTAATAGTTAGTAAAAACATTTATTTACTGGCAGGCTTTCTTCTGTTTCGCCTGGGTGGCGTGAATTTTCTGGACGCAAACAGAAGATTTCTCTTCCCTTTTTTGTGCACAAAACTATGGTCGACAGTGTCAGGATACTGCAGGGCTGCGCCGCGCTCTCTGACCGGGTTGGTGGATGACAAGGCAGGCAGAATTGCGCAGGCAACTGTCGTTCCGGGATGCCCGGCTGACCGTGGGTCGTGACACGGCCCGGACAAACGCTACGTCAAGGGGGTCGCGGACCAAGCATCCGCACCGAACACAACAGGGTGATAAAAATGAACCAGATGGACTTTAATCGTCGCCAGCTCATGGCGCTCATGGGATCGGCAGCGATTGCCGCAGGGCTGCCCAGAAGTGTCGCCGCTCAATCCGGGCCTTTGAAGTTCTGGGCACCGGGCATCGCACGCGTGGGTGAGCAGGATTGGTCGACCATGATGCAACAGGCGGATATCGAGATTGCCGCCATCGCAAAGAGCGCGCGCGCGGATGAATCCATTCAGAAGATGGTCGTTGGCGATGGCAACGCGCTTTATGACGCGATGACTGACAACGGCGGCGGAATGGAAGACGCATTGGCCGGGCAGGGCGCCATTGCCGAACTGGACGTGACGCGTATCCCCAACTGGGCCAACATCGAAGAGCGGTATCTGGAAGGCGGCGAAGCGGCGGACACGATCCGCTACGAGGGCAAGGTCGTCGCGATCCCTTATATCTCCAATGCCGATACTCTGGCATTCAACCATGACGTCATTGGTGAGGAACTGAACACCTGGGAGGCGCTGTTTGACGAACAGTTCAAAGGTCGCGCAGCCATGCAGAACGACTTTGGCCCGACGCTGACCAACACCGCCATCTATCTAAAGCAATCCGGCAAGCAGGATATCGAAAACCCCTCGGATATGACTGAGGCGGAAGTGAAAGGTGTTTGCCAGTTCCTGATCGACAAGAAAAAGGCCGGGCAATTCCGGACCTTCTGGGACGGCTTCCAGAATGGTGTCGACCTTCTGGCCTCTGAAGAGGTGCTGGTGTCATCGTGCTGGGAACCCATTCAGATCGTGGCCAGCCGGCGCAGCGGAAAAGATATCCGCTATGGCACGATGAAAGAAGGTCATCAGGCGTGGAACAACATCGTCATGCTGACCATGGGTGGCCAGGAGCGTGGCATGGACGAAGCGTTCTACAAACTCGCCAACCTGTATCTTTCGCCATGGTTCGGCGCACGAACGCTGGCCGGGCTGGGCTTTACACCCCAGATGAAAGGTGTGGTCGAATACGTCGAAGCCAATCCGAGTGACTTTGACGCTGACACCCGTGCGCAGATTGCCGAGCGACTGGCGCGCAAGCAGGAACGCCTCGCTGTTCCGGGCAACTCCTGGCAAAACGTATTCCCGACCAACATCCGGGCCTACCAGGATTGGTGGGCGCGGGTGCAGGCGGCCTGACGCCTTATGCCCACGGATGCAACATCGATGGATGCCGGCGGGGTCATTCCCGCCGGGTCCTACCGTCTGAGCCTGACGGAACGTTTGGGGCGATGGGTCTTTTACCTGCCCATTGCATTCATGCTGCTCTTCTTCGCGCTCCCCATGGCGTTGACCGTGGTGTTCAGCGTGTTTGAGCGCACAATGTTCTGGATGGAACCGGGCTTCAGTCTGCAGGCTTATGAGAACTTCTTCTTCTCGGCCCGACTCAAAAACTTTCTGTCTTCGATGTACTACTCGGCGATTGCGGTCGTGATTTGTTTCGTCCTCGGATTCCCGATTGCGGTGTTTCTGCGCAAGTCGGTTCCGCAGGTCGCGCAGCACCGCGTTATCCTTCTGTTCATCCTGCCTTTTATGGTCTCCGAAATCATCCGCATCTTCGCGCTGCGTCCCGTGTTGCAACGCAATGGCCTTGTGAACACAACTCTGCAAAACCTTGGCGTGATTGATGAGCCCATCACCGCCCTGATCTATACCCATACCGGGGTGATCATTGGCGAGGTTTTGTCCTTTTTGCCCTTCATCGTCTTTGCGGGCTTTCTGGCGATGGAAGCTGTGCCGAAATACATCTTTGAGGTCTGTGAAGACCTTGGCGCTGGACCGGTTGCCCGCTTTCGCGACGTGATCCTGCCTCTGGCGGCCCCCGGCATCTTCGCTGGCTGTGTCTTCATCTTCGTGAACGGCATCGGCGTTGCGTTGTTGCCCAACATCCTCGGCGGGCCGGGTGCGGTAAATGCCGGGCTCATAGCAACGCAAGCGATCACCGCGCTGGACTTCCCGCTGGCGATGGCTGTCTCGGCCATCATGATGGCGACGCTCATGTCGCTTCTCTACATCGGACACCGGATTTTCGATCTGACGAAAATCCTGGCGCCCATCAATTGAGGGGCATGACATGAACGACTACGACAATATCTGGCTGCATCGCGCGAAATGGGCCTACCTGCTGCTGATCGTCGTCACGTTGATGACCCCGGTCTTTTACGTGATGTACATCTCTTTCAACGCCAACGGGTTTGGCGCGGCGGAGTATCTATTCACCTGGAAATGGTATGGTCTGATTTTTTCGGACCAGCTGTTGATGCAGGCCTTGCGCTGGACCATGACCCTGGCGGTCATGACGATGATCGTCACGGTGCCCTTCGCGCTGCTGGCCGCAAAGCTCTACAAAGAGGCAGGATCAAAGCTGCTCATCGTATTCCTGATGTTGGCGCCATTGTTCGTGGCGCCGGACATCCTGGGCTCTGCGCTGCTCGTCTTCTTCAAAAGCCTGAACGGGACCTTCAAGTCGATGGGCGATGCGCTGGGCACGTCTATGTTCGACAGCTGGTTCCGCTTGAGCTTCCTGACCGCATGGATTGGCCTTGTCATCTATACCATTCCGTATGCGTTCATCGTGATCCTGATCACGATGGGGCGGTATCACCCGGAACAAACCGAAGCCGCCCGCGCCTGTGGCGCAAGCGGTTGGCGCGCGTTCTGGGACATTGAGTTTCCGCAGATTCGTGCTGGCGTGTTCAGCGCGTGTTCGTTCACGGTCATTCTGTGCTTCAACGAGTACACGCGTACCAGTCTGCTCAAGGGCGGTTTTGACACGTTCACCACGGTGCTGATCAGCCAGATGCTGAATGAAGGCATGTCCGAGCAATCCTATGCCATGTCGAGTTTCATGGCTTTCGTCGCCATCGCTGTCATCGGTGGCATCATCATCTACACCATGATCCGGGCCGAAGCGCTGGCGCGCGAAGCCCGGGCAAAAGCAGAACCAGTGATGTCGACATGAACGCTTTGGGAAACATCAATATGACTTCGACCAAGCCTGCCGCCGTGGAAGCCCGTGGTCTGGCGAAACACTATGGGTCGGTTGTGGCCCTGGAGGATGTGAACATCACGATCGGGGCAGGGGAGTACTTTGTCCTGCTTGGACCCAGCGGCGGCGGCAAAACCACGCTCCTGCGCACAATCGGCGGGTTTCACAAACCGACCAAAGGCTCTGTTCTTTTGCACGGCCGGGACGTCAGTCATCTGCCTCCGGACAAGCGCCCGACCTCTATGGTCTTCCAGTCCTACGCACTGTTCCCGCATATGACAGTGCTGCAGAATGTCGGCTATGGTTTGAAGGTGGCCGGTGCGTCGAAACGAGAGAACCAGGAAAAGAGCGCCGCGGCGCTGGAACTGGTCGGCCTGACCGGTTTTGCCGACCGCAAGCCGCATGAACTGTCCGGCGGCCAGCAGCAGCGCGTCCAGCTGGCGCGGGCCATGGTGCTGGAGCGCGACATTTTGCTTCTGGATGAACCTCTCGCGGCGCTGGATGCGCAACTGCGCAAGGATATGTGCCTTGAGCTAAAGCACCTGCAGGAGAAGGTGGGCATCACGTTCATCCATGTGACACATAACCAAGAAGAGGCGATGACAGTCGCGGACCGCATCGCGCTCATCGCCAATGGCCATCTGATCGAGCATGGCTATGCACGTGACATCTACCGTGCGCCGGAGAAATCGTTCACTGCTGGTTTTCTCGGCGAAAACAATATGATGTCGGGGAAAGTCACACAAGTTGACGGCTCGGATGTCACGGTCGATGTCGCCGGCACGGGTCTGGCCGTTGATCGTCGGGGTCAATCCGTGGCCGTCGGTGATGCGGTGACCGTCTCGGTCCGGTCTGAACTGACCCGCATGGCACTCGGCGACGGTGCAGGTTTGGCGCAACCAGGTTATGCACTGGAAGCCACCTATCGCGAGGCGGTCTATCTCGGACTGACCACATCGTTTCTGGCGGATGCCGGCACAGGTCATGACATCGTCTCCCGCGTCGTTGAGGACCTCGAACTGAGCCCGCAAAAGGATCAGCCCGTAACGATGTATTGGCGTCCGGGCGATCTGCGTTTGCACACAAGCTGACCTCAAAGACGGACAGAAACACCTCATGTGGCCCAACCCCCGTGTTCCCTATGAATTAGCTTCGCACCGCCGCAGGCTGGAGCCCCTGAACGGCAAACCGCTGATCGTTCACCTGGTGATGAACATCGAGTACTGGCCGTTTGACAGGCCGATGCCGCGTGGGATTATCCCGGCGCCGCATGGCGCGACCCCTGCGCCACCTGATGTGCCGAATTACTCCTGGGTGGAGTACGGCATGCGCGTTGGTATGCCCCGAATCTTGAAGATGACGCAGGATCGTGGACTGCCAGTGTCTGCCTTCATGAACGCGCAGGTCTGCGACGTGTATCCGACCTTGACCTCCGCCGTGATCGATGCCGGCTGGGAGTTGGTAGGACATGGTTGGTTTCAGCAATCGCTGAAACAGGCCGAGGACGAAGCCGCTGTGGTTCGCCAAAGCCTTGATCGGCTGGAGGCTGCATCCGGCAAGAAGGCCCGCGCGTGGCTGGGACCCGGACTGGGTGAAACGAATGACACGGTCGACATACTGAAGGCTGAAGGCATTGAGTTCCTGCATGATTGGGTGCTGGACGATCTGCCGGTCTGGCTGCGCACGAAAAACGGACCGATGGTGGGGCTGCCTTATACGTTCGAACTGAACGATGTGCCGATTTACGCCATCCAGCAAAGCACCAGCGAAGAGATGTTGTCGCGACTCAAAGCGACAGTTTCGATCTATGAACGAGAGTTGGATCAGAACCCGCGCGTGATCACGCTGGCCCTGCACCCGCATATCATCGGGGTGCCGCATATCGCATACTACTTTGAACAGGCACTCGACCTGCTCATGGCCCGCGATGACACCGTGTTCGTCACGTCCAGCACAATGGGCGACTGGTTCGTCAAAGCGGATGGCACAAATGGCGCTGATGTTGCCGACTTTGACGACGGCCCACCATCATGAGTGCGTCTGAACCCTCCACGGCCCTAAAGGGTCTACGTGTCCTCGATTTGACGCGCGTGCGCGCCGGTCCGCAATGCTGCCGGGTGTTGGCCGATTTTGGTGCAGACGTCGTCAAGATCGATGCGCCGGAAGGAATGGACGCAAATGCAGGTGTCAGTGGCAGTCGTCACGGGTACGACATGCTGAATTTGCACCGCAACAAGCGCTCGATCACACTCAATCTGAAACATCCCGAAGGCCGGGCGTTGCTGCTGGAAATGGTTCAGCAGGCCGATGTTGTGGTCGAAAACTTTCGGCCCGGCGTGAAGACGCGCCTGGGCATCGACTATGATGCGCTCGCTGCTGTGAACCCACGCATTATCCTTGCCTCGATTTCCGGTTTTGGACAGGACGGCGCCTACGAGAACAAGGCGGGCTTCGATCAGATAGCGCAGGGGATGGGCGGATTGATGAGCGTCACAGGTTTTGCCGGCAATGCGCCCACGCGGGCTGGAACGGCGGTGGCGGACCTGTCAGCGGGCCTCTATGCGGCAACAGGCATTCTGGTGGCGCTGGCCGAGCGTGCGCAGTCCGGCAAAGGGCAGTGGGTCCAGACATCCTTGCTGCAGGCCCAAATCGCGCTCATGGATTTCCAGGCGGCGCGCTATCTGGTGGACGGTGATGTCCCCGATCAGGCTGGCAATGATCACCCTACGGTCACGCCGATGGGTGTGGTGGCCACTAAAGATGGTCACATCAATCTGGGTGTTGGCGGGGATGGGCAATGGCGCGCCCTATGCGACGCGCTGGGGCGACCGGAATGGGGCGGCGATCCGGCCTATGCAACCATGGATGCGCGAACCGCACGGCGCGACGAGATATGGGATTTGTTGCGGCCGCTCTTCGCCGAGAAAACCAGTGCTGAATGGATCGAGGTGCTAGACGCACATGGGGTTCCGGCTGGTCCGATTTACCGGATGGACGAGGTTTTTGAAGATCCGCAGGTGGAACATCTGGGCATGGCGCAATCCGTCACGCACCCCGTCCGCGGAGAGGTGCGCCTGGTCGCACAGCCGGTTGACCTGTCGCGCACGCCTGCCGCGATTGTCACCGCGTCCCCGGATGCGGGAGAACACACCGACGATGTGCTGTCCGAGTTTGGCATCGCCGCTGAACGGATTGCCGCGCTGCGCGCCGCTGGCGCGATCTGAGAGTAACAGGAAGACAACATGAACATGATCGACATGGACAACATATCGATCCCGGCCACCGACGATTGGGCCGAGATCCGCGACGGCGTAGGACGGCTGTGTGAAGAGTTCCCAAATGAGTACTGGCTGAAGCTGGACAAGGCAGACAGCTATCCCACAGATTTTGTCCGCACGCTTACGGACTCAGGCTTTCTGGGCGCCCTCATTCCGGAAGAGTACGGCGGGTCAGGCTTGCCGCTCAGCGCGGCGGGGGTCGTTCTTGAAACCATTCACGAACGCGGCTGCAACGCCGCGGCCTGTCATGCCCAAATGTACACGATGGGAACCGTTCTGAAGTACGGTTCTGCCGAGCAAAAGCAGCGATACCTGCCTGGCATTGCGCGTGGTGACTTGCGGCTTCAAGCCTTTGGTGTGACCGAGCCCACGACCGGCAGCGACACAACCCAGTTGAAGACCCGGGCCGAACGCACAGAAAGCGGCAGCTACATCGTGAACGGTCAGAAGGTCTGGACCAGCCGAGCGTTTGAATCGGATCTGATGCTTCTGCTGGCCCGCACCACACCCGCCGCGGATGTGGCCAAGCGATCGGACGGGATGTCGGTGTTTTTGCTGGACATGCGCGACGCGCTCGGCAACGGGCTTGAGTTGCAGAAGATCGACGCGATGATCAACCACAACACCTGCGAGGTGTTCATCGACAACCTTGAAATTCCGCGCGACACCCTGGTCGGCGAAGAGGGGAAAGGCTTTCGCTACATCGTCGACAGCATGAATGCCGAACGCATCCTGATCGCCTATGAATGCATCGGGGATGCCAAGTTCTTCATCCGCAAGGCGGTGGAATACGCCAATGAGCGCAAGGTGTTTGGAGCGCCGATTGGTGCCAATCAGGGCATTCAGTTCCCGATCGCCAAGGCCTATGCCGACGCGCAGGCGGCCGAGCTGATGGTGCGGAAGGCCGCAGCCATGTTCGATGCCGGTCACAAGGCCGCAGCCGAGGCCAACATGGCCAAGATGCTGGCGGCGGATGCGTCCTGGCAGGCGGCCGAAGTCTGTATGCAGGTGTTCGGGGGATTTGCCTTTGCGCGGGAATACGGGATCGAGCGCAAATGGCGCGAAGCGCGCCTGTATCAGACCGCACCCATCTCAAAGAACATGATCCTCGGCTATGTCGGTCAACACGTGCTGGGCCTGCCGCGCAGTTATTGAGTGGGGGGTAGAAAGTGCTAGTGGCCCAAAACCGGAAGAATGGCTCGCTGGTTTCAACTGCTTTTTTGCAATCGTGACCGGCAGAAATTCACCCGGTCCTCAGAATGGGTTCCGTCTTCCCCGAGGTGGATCGATCTGGAAGCGTGAAGAGAGGCGCCTGGTCCCATGCGTGCGCCCATTTTATCATCCAAGACTCTGAAATTGTAAGGAAAAGAACTCTGGATAAAGTAGCGGTTCTAATGCCAAAAACCAAAAGAAAAGGGCCTAGCGAAACCTCGCTAAGCCCGTGAAACTTTTGGGCTCCGGCGGTAGGAAGCAGCGAGGTTTCAGGGTGTCTAAAAAATCGATTTAAAACAGACTGATAGGCTCTTTTTGTGGGCCGTCCGGAAAGAAAATGTGTGTCGTGACAGCCACGCTTTGTGTGTCGCAAAGGTTGCTGGTCTCGAAAGGCCGCCAGTGCTCTCGACACGGAGCGACGGCGATGTGCACTTCAAGCTAACATCGAACTGCCTACATTTTCTTGAGCTGCTCGATCTCATGAAGGGCTGCGCGTTCAAATCGCTTGATCTGACGTGTGATTTTTTCATCTTTCCCGAAAGCGGCTGCGCTGCGCCTTCCATAAGAGGAAAAGTTTCGGACCACGCGGACACCCTCCTCATCACGGACCTTTAGGTGAGTAAATCGGCGGTATAGGCGTTTTGTATGCGCCTTCGTCGATTGGCCGGAAGCGATTTTGTGTTCGGCGACCTTACGTGTTCGGCGCATCGCTCTTCGCATCTTCCGCCACTGGCGAGCCAGCGAGCTTTCCCGAATGGCGGGCCCGTCTTCGTGAAGCGAGAACCCAAGATATTGAGCGGCTTTCCCCGATATCGTAGCACCTGCACCGGAAAAATCTGTTCTCTCGGTCTTGTGCCGTGAAATCTCGAGCTTCTCTGCCTTGATGAGGCCCATGATTTTTGCCTCGGCCGCTACTGCGTGAGCAGGGTCGCAGATCACCAAGATGTCGTCTGAATAGCGGCGATACAAAGCACCGATGCTGTCGCAAAAAGCGCGTGCAGCCGCGTCGAAATCAATCATGTAGAGGTTCGATGCTGCTGCGCTGATGGGGGTGCCCTGAGGTATGCCTCGCCGATGCCCCTTTGCCAATTCGGGGTTCGGGTGGAACTTGATGCCATTGGCCTTGAGTTCTTCGACGCTGGCTATCCGGTCCCGGCTGCTTTCCTTTAACCGAGCGGAGAATGTGGCGTTCGCCTTAAGCTCTTCCATGTCAACATAGTGGAACGCGGTGATCGCACGAAACACGCGCATCCAGTGTTCGGGGAGCGACTTTACGCCCAGCACTGTTTTTAGGCGGCGCTTCAGGAGCGTGTGATCAAGGTTGTCGAAAAAGCTGCTGACGTCGAACGCCAGTATCGTGACGGGAGCATGGGTCTTGGCAAACGCAAGCACTTCCGCCGAGAAATCGTAGTTACCACGTCCGAGTGCACGATAGGCCAGGACGCTGTCAGACAGTCCCGCGGCGTCATAATGGGCGTCCAGCAACTTATTCATCTCGCTGGCGTAGAACGAAAGTATGCAGGCGTCCCTGTGCGATGCATACTTGATCGGGCGGTCTTTCGAGGTGATGGTCCGTGTCCCGGTCTTTCGGCACTTCTTGTAGCGTTTCTCAGATTTCGTGTAGTGCAGTAGAGGAAGGAAAGAGTGCCTAAGGACAAAATCCGGGTCCAATACCTTGTTGGCGAACTTCTCGCCTACGGGCAGATCGAAATGGCGGTACCCTCGGGACTTAAACCAATCGAGCGGCATTGAGCCTCCTTGTCGCAGAGTTCGGAGGACTGGCCCTGACCCTGGGCTCCGGTTTTTTGACCGGGCGTCCCCCGAACGCACGCCACCTTCTGTCAGCGTATACGTTCAGCGTCTCACTTCCGAACGCCTCGCAGACACGGGTCTCGAAACGCGAGGTGGTACAATGTAACCGTGGAGGTCCGAGCTATGCTCAGTGTCTCATTCAGTCTGGCTCTGGTCGCGGCGATGCTGTTCGGCATCGTGCTGCCAGGTCACCATAAAGAAGTTGACAAGTTCAACGGCCAAACCCGCAGGCCAATTCCTACGGGCTATGGGGAGATGGTGAGCAGGTTGCAGCAATTCAAGGTTGCGGGCAGCCCAAGGAACATTTTTTCCGCTCAGGGACGGAGCATGGTGATCTAGGCAGGCGAGTATCCGGTTCGAGAGGTGTCGCAGCGTTTGGGCGTCAGCACAGATTCTCTGAGGTGCCTGAGCAAGGAAAACACTTCAGAGTGTCCCGTTCCCATGATCAAGTCTTGGCCGTCGGTTGGAAAGCTGCGATGCTCCGTTCATGAGCCTTATTCGTTCGAAAAAACGTGTCGCCGATCACGGTGAAGTCTTCACCCCTGCGTGGATGGTGGATGCCATGCTTGGCCTCGTGAAGGGCGAGGCAGAGCGCATCGACGCGCGGTTTCTGGAGCCTGCCTGCGGCAGCGGCAACTTCCTTGTGCCGGTCCTGCAAAGCAAGCTAGCAGCGGTTGAATTGAAGTTCGGTAAGTCCGACTTCAACAGGCGCCACTACGCGCTGCTCGGCCTGATGTGCACCTATGGGGTCGAACTGCTGGCAGACAACATCGAAGAGTGCCGACAGAACATGCTGGAGGTGCTGGCCGAATACCTTAGGCTTACGCCCGAAGATGACCTCTACCGTGCCGCGTCGCATGTGCTGGCGGTCAACCTGGTGCAGGGGGACGCGCTGACTATGAAGACGGCGCAGGGCGACCCGATCACCTTTGCCGAATGGGGCTATATCGGGAAAGGGAAGTTCCTGCGCCGCGATTTCCGGCTGGATATTCTGACGGGTGCCTCTGCGTTCAACGCGGAGGGGTCGCTGTTTGCGGGCCTTGGGAACCATGAGATTTTCAAACCAACCAAGACCTATTCCCCGATGACAATCAAAGACCTTGCTGAACTGAGCGGCCCAACATCCGAGGCTGCTGCATGATCAAAGCCGCCTTCAAGCTGAGAGGGCGGAACCCGGACGTTCTGTCCTGCATTGCCAACCTCTCCAACGACGAAGTGTTCACGCCGCCCGAGTTCGCCAACCGGATGCTGGATACGCTCGCAGAGGCATGGGCAGCGGATAATGGCAGCGCAAACATTTGGGCCGACCCGACCGTCAGGTTTCTTGACCCCTGCACCAAGTCAGGGGTGTTCCTGCGAGAGATCACCAAACGCCTGATCGACGGCCTTGAGCCACAGATGCCCGAGTTGCAAGCGCGCGTGGATCACATCCTGACGCGACAGGTCTACGGCATTGGCATCACCGAGTTGACGGCCATGTTGGCGCGGCGGTCGCTCTATTGCTCGAAGCACGCGAACGGACCGCATTCGATCTCGCGCGGCTTCAATTCCGAAACGGGCAATATCTGGTTTGAGCGGGTGGAACACACTTGGGAAAAGCCGAACGAGAAGAATAAGGGTAAATGCATCTTTTGCGGGGCCAGCAGTTCGACACTGGACCGAGGCGATGACCGTGAAAGTCACGCCTATGCGTTTATCCACACAGACAACATACAAGAGAGCGTTTCAGCGCTGTTTGGAGGCGACATGCACTTCGACGTGGTAATCGGAAATCCACCGTATCAATTGGACGATGGAGGGCATGGCACAAGCGCAGCGCCCATCTACCACAAGTTCGTAGAACAAGCGAAGGCGCTCGATCCACGCTACCTGACAATGGTGATACCGTCCCGTTGGTTCGCTGGGGGTAAGGGGCTAGACGATTTCCGCAAATCCATGCTCGAAGATGACCGCCTGCGTTCGATCAACGATTATCTGAGTGCGGCCGATGTATTTCCCGGCGTCGGTCTCAAGGGAGGCGTCTGTTATTTTCTGTGGGACAAAAATCACCCCGGCGATTGCCGCATTTCAACGAACTTCAAAGACTGGCCTGTGTCCGAGGCAACCCGACCATTGTTGGAAAACGGAGTGGAAATCTTCGTCAGGTTTAATGAAGGGGTCTCAATTCTAAAGAAGGTCATGCAGGTTGAGACTGGCCAAGATGAAACCCTCGTTTTGCCAGACGATCAGCGCTTTGAAACGATAGTCAGTTCCCGGAAACCGTTTGGGTTTGCAACGAATTTCAAAGGGCGAAAGACCAGAAAACCCGAAGACCTCGTGATCCATCAGAATGGGGGAACGGGTTTCGTCGCGCGCGAACAGATCAAGAGTGGCACTGAGTTTATTGATCGGTGGAAGATATTTGCGGGTTACGCTGCACCGGGAACTGGAAACCGCGATACCTACCCGCACAAGATCATTAGCACGCCTTTCATTGCTGGCCCAGGAACCGTCTCATCGGAGACATACATCGCCATGGGCCCGTTCCAGCATGAAGATGAAGCGAAAAGCGCCCTCAGCTATATTTCTTGTCGCCTGACCCGCTTCTTGGTGTTGCTCCACAAGTCGTCGCAACACGTTACGCGTAGAGTCTACACATTTGTTCCCAAGCAGACTTGGGACCGCCAGTGGACCGATGAAGCGCTCTACGAAAAATATGGCCTGACCGAAGAAGAAATCGCCTTTGTCGAGAAGATCGTGCGCCCGATGGACTTGGACCTGTTCGACAATTTGGCAGATGACTGATGGCGCGAACCGTAGACGACATTCTAGAGCCCAAACCAAAGGCTCGCCCCCGCATTTATGCCTATTCGATTGACGATGCCGCCCATGCTGGCCTGCTCAAAGTCGGGCAGACCACACGAGATGTGCGGGCGCGTGTTGGCGAACAGCTTCGCACGGCGTTCATCGAGAATTTCAGGATCGAGCTTGACGAACCCGCTGAGCGCCATGACGGCACCGTCATCACCGATCACGAGGTCCGTGACGCTCTGAAAGCCAAGGGGTTTGAAAACCCAACGCTGGAATGGATGCAGTGTTCTCTTGCGGATGTACAAACCGTTCTCACAGAATTGCGCACGGGGCAAAAACGCACAGGCACGCACCACCAGACCTTTGCCATGCGCCGGGAACAGCGCGAGGCGGTCGAACAAACCCACGCCTACTATATGTCGCGCTGGTCTGAGGACATGCACGCCGTTCCCCGCTTTCTGTGGAACGCCAAGATGCGTTACGGCAAGACCTTCACGACCTACCAGTTGGCCCGCAAGATGGGCGCAAAACGGGTGCTGGTGCTGACCTTCAAGCCAGCGGTGGAAGATGCGTGGCAGACCGACCTCGAAAGCCATGTCGATTTCGACGGCTGGCAATACCTGTCGCGCAACTCGGGTGCTGACCCCACCCAGATCGACGCGCGCAAGCCCGTGGTCTATTTCGGGTCTTTCCAAGACATGCTGGGGCGCGACAGGCTGGGCAACATCAAGGCCCGCAACGAATGGCTCCATGCGGTGAACTGGGACCTTGTGGTCTTCGACGAATATCATTTCGGCGCGTGGCGCGAGACGGCCAAGGAACTGTTCGAGAGCGAAGAAGAAGCACTGGAACGAGAAGAAAAGCTGCTTGAGGACACCAACAAGCTGACCGAGCGCGTGGCCGAGTTGCAGGAACCGCTGGAACCCGAGACCGAGTTCCTACCGATCATCACCCGTGCTTACCTCTACCTGTCTGGCACGCCGTTCAAGGCGCTGGCCACGGGCGAGTTCATCGAAGAACAAATCTTCAATTGGACCTACACCGACGAACAGCGCGCCAAGGAAGAGTTCGCGGCCCAACATTCCGGCCAGTGGAACCCCTATGGCTCGCTGCCGCAAATGCGGCTGTTGACCTATCAGATGCCCGACGAGTTGCTGGCTATCGCCAGTGCAGGCGAGTTTGACGAGTTTGATCTGAACGAGTTCTTCGCGGCAACGGGGACAGGGGACGAGGCCGAGTTCAAGCACAAGGACGAGGTGCAAACCTGGCTGAACATCATCCGGGGCCAGCACGCGGCGCACAATGTTGACCATCTACGAACCGGGTCACGCCCGCCGTTCCCTTATTCGGATGTGCGGCTTCTGCCGTATCTCCAGCATTCGTTCTGGTTCCTGCCGAATGTCGCGGCCTGCCATGCCATGGCGAAGCTGCTGGCGCAGCGCCAGAACACCTTCTGGCAGGACTACAAGGTCGTAGTCGCGGCTGGTGCATCTGCTGGGATCGGTCTCGATGCCTTGCCGCCGGTTCGCGCGGCTATAGGCAACGGATACGATACGAAGTCCATAACTCTGTCGTGCGGCAAGCTTACTACCGGGGTGACTGTAAAGCAGTGGTCATCCATTCTGATGCTGCGGAACCTAAAGTCGCCCGAGACATATTTTCAGGCCGCGTTCCGTGTGCAGTCGCCTTGGGCCATCAAGAACCCGAACGGCGACAACCCCCATGAAGAGGAAGTTCTCAAGCCGGTCTGCTTCGTGTTCGACTTTGCGCCCACGCGTGCGCTGAGACAGCTTTCCGAGTATGGGATCGGCCTGTCGCCCAATGAGCCGAACCCTGAGAACGCTGTTCGCGACCTTGTGTCCTTTCTACCTGTGCTCGCCTATGACGGCGCGAACATGACCCAGATCGACGCAGGCGGCATTCTCGACATTGCCATGGCAGGCACATCCGCCACGTTGCTCGCCCGAAAATGGGAAAGCGCGCTGCTGGTGAACGTGGACAACGACACGCTGCGCCGGATTATGAACAACGAAGAGGCGATGCGGGCTGTTGAGCGGATCGAGGGATGGCGTGCCCTAGGGGACAATGTCATCGAAACGATCATCAACAAGAGTGAGAAGGTCAAAGAACTTAAGGGTAAAGCCAAGTCTGGTGAAATCTCCGACAAGGAAAAGAAGGAGCTTTCTGCTGAGGAAAAGGAGTTCAAGTCCAAGCGAAAGCTGGTTCAGGAAAAGCTGGTCAAGTTCGCCACTCGCATACCAGCTTTCATGTATCTAACCGATTTCCGCGAGAACACCCTACAAGACGTGATCACCAAGCTGGAACCCGATTTATTTCTTAAGGTGACGGGATTAACCGTGGCCGACTTCCACCTTTTAGTTTGCCTAAAAGTCTTCAACACCGAACACATGAACCAGGCGGTGTTTGCGTTCCGCCGATACGAGGACGCTTCGCTGTCCTATAGTGGGATCGATAGCCATGCCGGTTTGACGCGGTATGGTCTCTATGACACGGTTATTGAAGTTCCAAACCCATAGTCGCTGAAAAGTCCGAGCGTGCTTGCGGCAGAATTCGTCGAGCACCTCGAAGCGGAACTGGAGCAGTTCCGGAGCGTCGCCGACGAGTTCGTCGTTGAGGCGGAATGATTTCGTCGCAAAAATCTGAGAGGTCCAGATAGTATGAGCGGAATTGAATTCCCCCCCGTGGGGGAGGGCGACCAGGTGCAATCGGCGAACGACGCACAAGTCCTGGACCTTGTCCTCGAGTGTGCAGACGCTCTTCTTTGCCCGATGTGGGACCACGAAAAACGGGAAGGCCATCTTGACGCGATATCGGTTGCGCTTTCTTCGAAGGTCTTGTCTCCGGAGCTTCGTCGACTGCTGTCTGAGGCTGCCGCCGCTCTTAAGGTTCATGCCAATGCGAGCATCATCGACCTCTTCGGGAACAAGCGAGACGGTGCCATCGAATTAGCTGAGAAACTGCATGCGTTGGTGCCCATTGGAATGCGATATCTGTTTCACGGAACTGCCTTTGGCAGGCTTGTCAAGATCTCCGCTGAAGGTCTTTCGCCGGGCCATAAGACAAACTGGGAAGGTATGGTCGATGAAGAGCACCTCCAAGGCGCGGTCTTCTTTGACCAAACTTGGCGCGGCGCATTCGATTGGGCGCACACAGCATGCATGCGGATAAAAGGCCCTAAGTCGTCGAAGGGTCGACAGCCCGCTGTCCTTCGTATTCGGCGAGGTGAGCTTTCGGTCGAGCCCGATCTAAGAGCCGCCAAACCGGGCTGCTTCCTCCTCCGTGGTTCGGTTTGCACTTATGACGCAGAGGTTCTGGTCGGAGTGCAGAAGGGCTTTCCACGTTGGAGCCAGCTTCGGGAAGTTACTTGGTGACCCCGATTAACCATGCTCTCCCGTGAAAGGGGCGTTCTTTAGGGTATACTCTATTGAACACCCATGAGGGCGAGATGAATGGTGTTCATAAGGGTTGACATGTGTTTATGAACATCACATTTGTATGAACATTACCCTTGTGAACAGGTGATCAATGTCAAAGACAATTCTCTATGCCCGCGTCTCTACCACTGAACAAACCAGCGAACACCAACTTGAACAGGCCCTAAGGGCAGGCTTTCAGATTGACGAAGTGGTGACCGACCATGGCACGTCAGGATTGACCATCAAGCTGGCTGATAGGGAAGGGGGAAAGCGCCTTTGCGACATGCTCCGTGAAGGCGACTCTCTCGTCGTGCGTTGGGTGGACCGTTTAGGGCGTAACTATCAGGACGTGACCGACACCATTCGCAAATTTATCAGCCGAGGCGTGACGATCAAAACGGTTATCAACAACATGACCTTCGACGGAACCACCACTGACCCCTCTCAAAGGGCGATCAGAGACGCGCTGATAGCGTTTATGGCTGCAATGGCAGAGGCACAGGCAGAAGCCACTAAAGAGGCTCAGAGGGCCGGTATAGCGCACCATAAGGCCGCTTCCCCAGAGAAGTTTAAGGGACGCAAGCCGGCCTTCGACAGGGTGAGCTTCGAGGAGGTGATGGCTATGCTGGCGGCAGGGCAAGGGCACTCGGCGATAGCCAACGCGACTGGGGTCAATCGGAACGCTGTGATCAGGATTGCGAAAGACCCTGCCAAAGCGGATGCAGCTCTGGAAAGGTGGGGGATGTGAAAGATAGACCTACATACTTGGCGAAGAGTTTACGCAGTGTGGCTGGTTTCTCAAAGAGGTAGCCACTTACACCTCTATCCGCCAAGACAATGAACCCACTGAATGGCCCCGAAAAGAATGTACTCGTTGAAGTCCCGGTGGGATTGAATTGCCCGGAGAGCAGGCCGTTGGGCTACCTGAAGACATGCCCGACCAATTAACCCACACCCTTGCAATACAGGTGCTATCGTTGATCTTGGTCGATTGGCTCGACGACTAGTGCCGATCAACCGACAAAGGGCGTTTTCAGTATTTGACCCTCCCTTGGCAGAAGTACTCGGCCGTTCGTTGGTTGGAGACTCAACCATCATCCTAGCCTTACAGGCACTCGCCACAGTATTTTCCCCAACCGAGACCCTGAGAAACCTTCCGTAGAGCAGTCACTAGGGGTCAAATTGACCTCAATGACGAAAGCAATGGGGTGGGATCTATTTTTGGTAAGATCGGCCTTAAGCTCGAATTGAAGTGAACATCGTCTTCGTACTGCAGCCATCGGAGTTGGGTCTTCAAGAAGAGCGTCCCTTGCAAGCAACCGGTCGGCGACCCTTTGGGGTGCGACTGGGGTGTCTGGTCCATGCAGTCGAATTCCATTCTGAACTGGCATAATTGTCTGTCGTCCAACGCCGCCTTGATGACTTCGCGCCATTGGCGCAGTCAATCTAAGCCTTCAACGATTGCGGTGCCCCTGTCGCGAATTTTGGCGTCGCTCCGATAATCCGCCCTCCGCATATATAATATACACCCTAATTTGCACCTTAAGGCGCTTCGGCTTCGCCTACGCGGCTAAGAAACGAAACATTTGGTGTCTAACCCTCAGTTGGACCAGCTTCGCTGAGTGAACCGGAGAAAACCCACTAACGGGAAAGACCAATGTTTGCTTGCGCAGTGAAGACCCAAGAAACACGCTTCGCAGCGATTGCTAAGTCATCATCACCTTGGGACTCCAAGGACAAAGCCCCATGTGATCGCTGCCCTTGAAGGCGCAATCTGATTGAACCGTGAGCTGCTCAGGACGCCATCAGGATAGTCTTCACATGCACCTGAACGGGAAGAGGTGCACCTGGCGACGTTGATGCCGTCAAAAGTCTAGTGCCACTTCCATCACCAACGACTACTCAACGCCGCGAAAGGAACTCGTTATGTTCGACCCTGTCGATCCAAAAGTCATGCCTATCGCAGACATCTCAGAATGTCCCGCTTGTGGCACCCCATTCAATCGCAAGAGGTCCAATCAGATTTTCTGCTCAAGACCATGCCAACGCAAAACCTCAAGGAACTCCGCTAGAGGTGACCGAACCGTCGAGCACAGTCGACGCTCGTCGAAGCACTATGAACGTGCGGCAAGGCTCACCGAGATGATCTACTCAACGCCGCCCAAACAGCGCCTCGGAATGATGCAACACATCCTCTCGTTTACTCCGAATGATGCCAGTCTCAGAAGCATTCTGACAGACCCTGTGTATCTCAAGGAACTACCTCGTGCCGATAACCGGATGAACATCTCAAAAGCCGCGAATGCTTACACACAGAAGTTCTTTGGCCTCTCGATAAAGCTTTATCTCGAAGCGGCTTGTGCAGGCAAGCAAACGTCTGGCCACGAGAGAAGGGATGACAACTGAATGAAGCCGAATGGAACACTTACAATGGCTAGAAACGGTATCACTATTCACGTTGACGGTTGCTGCCTTGGCAACCCCGGCAAGGGTGGCTACGCCGCTGTTGTCCGTAGATACGAAAATGGCGTTGAGACCAAGAAGCGAGCCATCGCCAAAAGTGAGCCGGAAACGACGAACAACCAGATGGAACTAATGGCAGGCATTTCAGGTTTACGCCAAATCAAACGGAACGAAACGGCTAAGATAACAGTATTTTCAGATAGCCAATATGTCGTTCTCGGGATGTCTGAACGCCTGCCCAATTGGCGAAAGGAAGGCTGGCGGTGCGCCAGCGGACGGCCAGTGAAGAATCAAGAGCTTTGGGAAACGCTTTGGGCTGTCTCGATAGGGCTGAATGTCCAATGGAAGTGGGTCTGTAGTCAAAGTGGCGATCTTCACATGGAAGAAGCAGACCTTTTGGCCAAGCGAGCTGCTTCCGAACAGGCTCGATAGCAGGCAAAACGTCCCTTCGTGAGTTACACGGCAAGCGAAGCAGTAGTCCTACTCTGTCGTAATATGCTGCTGCTTCGCACGCCAGTCCCTAATGTCGTTACAGAGTAGTCCGACTAAAACGCTGGAGAGCAAAGCTTTTCCTTCGCCATCTGGCGTGAACGAAGGATGATGGTGTTCGTCCATAGACCATGTGCCTAGGTACTCGCCATCATTGGTAATCACCGAGCCATCGTCGCAAAGGTTTACCGGATAAACCAGCGGTCCATCAGCGGGGACGCCATAGTGGTGCAGAAGCTGCTCTTGTTCGGCTTGCGACAGCTCGGAAAGTTCGGAAGGCGGCATATGCGCCGTCATCGCCTTTGGCTTAGCGCGCTTTCCAGACTTCTTGCGCTGTTTGCCCTGCCTCCATGGCGGGGAATTCATGGACTTGGCTCGTTCTAGCTGCTGACGAAGGTTCTCAGACTGAAATGCACCGCAAGTATCGGTCTGGTCCTGAAAAACAGCAGCTACGCCAACGATTACCGGCATCCGGCCTTCGCTCTTAGGAATACTCGGGATCGACGTATTGAACCTTGGTGCATAGGCGCGAATTGCAGTGCTTTCCCTTTCATCCATCTCATCTTGCGAGCAAGGTGCCAGAGCAAGTGACCAAGGAAGCGAGGTGTCTGATACTCGGTGATACACGCTCCCAAGGCTCACTAGAGAGCGTTCGCGAAGATTCCATGATTGTCCTACATAAACGATCTCACCGGCGCATCCGATCAGATAGATGCCCCTTCCACCAGTTGGGGTTGCAAAGAGAGTGTCTAATTGGTCGTTGGGGTTCCTCACGAAGACTTGTCGTCGCCAAATCAGAAACTGATCGCGATTGCAAAGCATCTCGACACTCCTCTTTTACAAGCCAGCTTTCTCCGCCCACTTAACGAACTCCCTTAGTCTTGCCTCACGGCCACCATAGGTGTTCTCTGCAACCTCCTGCATGGCGTGCCCGGTGTACCCCCGACGCACACCTTCTGGAGCACCTGCATCGCGCATTTTGTCGGTGACCCGATGGCGCAAGCCATATGCCACCAGATTAGATTTTTCTCCTCTGAACTTCTTCACGTGGTTCATTATGGCGGCAGAGAGATTGGTATTCCCCGTCTCATGGACGTAGCGGGGCAGGATGGCTGCATGTCCTTCAGACAGCCTCATTAGCTCTCTCATGGCGACCTGAGCGCGGTTGGTAAGTGGTACCTGACGGATGCTCGTTTTGGACTTGCGGTTTTTTTTGGCAGCATTCGGACGAATGAAGACGTGAGGCACTGCGTCATCGAGTTTGACGTCCTCCCTGAGCATGGAAGCGAACTCACTCACACGGGCACCTGTCGAAACACACAGCGCCCACACATGCTTAAGCACAGGGTTCTTAGCTTCTTCCTGGAGGCTCTTCGTCACCGCATCTACGATATCGTCTGGGAGCGGGGGGCGCCTGTCCATCTTTGCTTTATCAGGTTCAGGCCACGGGATACCGGAAAAGACGTCGTTGTTGAATATCTCGTCAGTGTTCTTACGGGCATGATTTAGAACCGATACCACGATGTTGGTCTCTCTTTGCATGCTCTCGCCGTCCATCGGTTGTCCATCACGCTTCCTGTAGTTGACGTAGAAGTCGCGATAGTGCCTGCGATGGGTGGTCTTGCTGAGACTTATTAGGGCCAACTTGTCGATATCTCCCAACGCATCCCTTAGTCGCTTCTCTATACGCTTTAGATCGTTCTGCCTTTTCCTGCTGGTCTTCTCGATTTCCTTGTCTTTCCAAAACAATTTGAAGGCGTCTCCAAGGGTCATCGCTGGAGCCTTGGCAGTAGGTTCCAACATGGCCTTCTTGACCAGATGGTCTACCTTGTAGGGAAGTCCTTCTAATACCATCTTGACTGTCTCTGGGTCGTCTGGGTCGAGGCCTGCAATGCCTTCCATCAGGCCAGCACCTACGAGCAGGGCGTCATGCCACTTCTCTTGTGTGGTTCGGTTATCGACACCCTCGCGGCCCATGTCAGCGCGAGCCTGACGAACCATCCTGTCGAACTCCTGCATGATAGCTTCGTATTCGCGCGCAAAAGCTACGCCTGCAGTATTGCGAATATGCACTTGAAGGGTTGGCTGTCCTGTAAAATCCGCGACGTCCTTTGGGAATCTTCTTCGGAAGCGAAGCACTCCGTTTGCTAGCCGGTCTACGTGTTGTATTTTACCTTTCACTACCATCTACGTGTCTCCGAAGTGTGCTGTATTGTGTGCTTTGGAGAGCACCTAAAGGCCCCTATAGCAAGGAAATTAGGGGCTTAGATGGGAGAAATGGCTCCGGCGGTAGGGATCGAACCTACGACCAATTGATTAACAGTCAACTGCTCTACCGCTGAGCTACGCCGGAACGGTGCGCGCGATATAGCAAGGCGATTCTGACGCGTCCAGAGGCATTACGCAGTTTTCCGGACAAAACTTCGCGGTGTCACCCGCGCCGTTCGAACCGGGCATTTGCCGACAGGGTGCCAAGGGGCGCGGCAAGGGATCTCCCCATCAAATCAATGAGATGCGCCAGCACGTTGCGCTCCGCGGCAGGCAGCAAGGCGCGTGGAGTGTCGGTGTAGATCCGCTCCGCCAGATCGAATGCGGTTGCCGGGCCGTCCTGCAAAGCGTCGAGAATTGCGCGTTCACGGGTCATGCGATGCGTGATCAGCCAGTCCATTCGACCGTCCGGGTCAGTCACCGGGGCGCCATGACCGGGATAGAACACCCGCCAGTTTCGGTCGCGCAGCTTTCGGCAGGACGCCATGAAATCCGTCAGGTCTCCGTCCGGCGGTGACACCAGAGAACTCGCCCAGCCCATCACGTGATCCGCCGTGAAACATGCATCTCCAAACCCAAGGGCGATGTGGTTGCCGAGATGCCCCGGCGTGTGGATGACGTCCAACTGCCAATCGTCGCCGTGCACGGTGTCGCCACCTGCAAGCCTTTCGTCCGGGACAAAGCCCGCGTCGATCCCTTCGCCACCGCCCACCAGCCCGGTCTCGGCGAGCTTTTGCATGATTGGACTGCGACCGGACTGGGCGTCGCCGAACGCGAGGACCGGCGCGCCAATGGCTTGCGCCAGAGGGCGGGCCAGCGGTGCATGGTCGATATGCGTGTGCGTGACGATGATGTGGCTGATCGATTGATCGTTGCCCACAGCACTCAGGATCGCGTCGAGATGCGCAGAATTGTCAGGGCCAGGGTCGATCACAGCGAGGTTTCGCGTGCCGACCAGATATGTGTTTGTGCCGCGATAGGTCATCGGCGATGGGTTCGGCGCCACGATCCGCCTCAAACCGGGTTCCAGCTCTTCGGCCGCGCCAATCGGTGGGTCGAAGTCATCGGGTGGCGTGACCATCTCTCTTCCTCTTGCTGGGTCGGCTCGCTAGGCTTAGCCCATGAAGTTCCGTTGGCTCAAACACTATATGCCCCGAAGCTTGTACGGGCGTGCGGCGCTTATCCTGGTTTTGCCGGTTGTGGCCCTACAACTGGTGGTTTCGGTGGTTTTCATCCAGCGCCATTTCGAGGATGTGACCACGCAGATGACGCTGACGGTGGTGCGGGAACTGCGGTTGATCGGGCAGGAGGCTGCCGGCTCCGACACCAGGCAGGAGGCCCTGGACCGTCTCGCGCCGATGCTGCGGACGCTGCAGATGGAGGTCCGGTTCGTCCCGACGGATGAGGTGCCGCAGCGCGACAGCATCCGGTGGTACGATTTCACCGGGCGGGAAGTGATCCGGACTCTGCGCCAGTCCCTGCCGGGGTCGGGCGCGGTCATTCTGCCGGACAATCGGCGGGTCCTCTTCTACATCGACACTGATCTCGGCCCCGCAGAGGTGATTTTTGGTCGCCGGCGCGTTTCCGCCGCCGCTCCTCACCAGCTTCCGGTGATCATGCTGTTTTTCGGAGCGCTGATGACGATCATCGCCTTCGTCTACATGCGGAACCAGCTGCGACCCATCACGCGGTTGGCTAACGCGGCGGAGGCGTTCGGGAAGGGCCGGACGGTTCCGTACTCTCCCAACGGGGCGGTTGAGGTGCGCATTGCCGGCAACGCCTTTCTGGACATGCGGGCGCGGATCGAACGGCAGATCGAACAGCGGACCCTGATGCTGTCCGGGGTCAGTCACGATTTGCGCACGCCGCTGACCCGGCTGAAGCTGGGACTGGCCATGATGGACGAAGAGGACGCTGCGCCGCTTCTGCGGGACGTGGATGAAATGCAGCAGTTGCTGGACGCCTTTCTGAGCTTTTCCAAGGGCGCGCTGGAGGGGGAGCCCGAGAAGGTGGACCCGATCGATCTGACCCGGTCCATTGTCGAAGACGCCCGGCGCGGCGGTACTGCCGTCACACTCAGCGACGCCGAGGGCGAAGGCAAAGTGATCCTGCGCCCTCTGGCCATCCGGCGCGCGCTGGAGAACCTGATCGGGAATGCGGTGCGTTATGGCACATGCGCCGAAGTGTCGGTCGCGCTGACGGAAAAGGCGCTGCGCATCCGGGTCGAAGACGACGGCCCGGGCATTCCCTCTGATCAGCGCGAACAGGCGATGAAGCCCTTCGCCCGCCTCGATCCGTCGCGCAACCAGAACAAGGGCAGCGGCGTTGGGCTGGGGCTGGCCATTGCTTCCGACATCGCGCGGGCGCATGGCGGCGTGTTGCGCCTGGGCCAGAGCGCGGCACTCGGAGGCCTGCGGGCGGATATCGTGATCGGGCGCTGAAGCCGCGCGCGCTCAGTGCGGCGGATGCTCGGTTTCTTGCGACAACGGTGTGAGCTGGAACAACCGGGGCGTGGCCAGATGCAGACCACGGTCTGCGCATTCCTCGTAAAGAACACGCAACAGGATCGCCGGACTGCGCCGCATGTGGTCGCGGATCTTTTTGGTCAGCTTGGTTTCGGGCAGCGGTGCCATGTGAAAATAGACCGAGAACTGCAGCGCGTCATTCCCGGTTGCGGTCAGCAGCCAGGTCAGAGGCACATTCTGGTTGATCTGCAGATCGGGAATGTCGGCCAGACGGGCCGTCGTGGCATCGACCGCCTTATCCAGTCGGGCAAAGAGTGCCGCACGGCTTTCGCTGTCGCGCTCCGTCGCCGGGTAGGTCAGGTTCAGTTCAAAATGCCGCCGAAGGCCCTCGATCCCGGCACGTTTGGTCAGGTTTTCCAATGCACCGTCCAGCAGGTTGCTGTTGCGCAGGATGACCCGTTCGTTGGTGTCGACATTCAAGAGGAAAGCATAGATCGGCGTCAGCCGGTTGATGATGAAGAGCCGGTCTTCGTCCTTGAGCCGCACGGTGTCGCCTTCGTCCGCCATGCTGGACCCCAGCAGCGTCAGTCCGAAGTAAATGTCGGGAAACCACACCATGTTGGTTAGGATGAAAAACGCGGCGACTACGCCGACAAAGCCGGTGCGCGCGGTCAGGCCGTCCATTTGCCAGATCGTGATGATGCCGTAGATCACCAGGATCGACATCACCACCACCAGGATCAGCGTGGCCATGCGGCTGTGATAGCTGGCCATGGAGACGACCTTGCCGTCGATGCTCTTGCTGCGTCCGAACTTGCGATCCAGCCACTGCGCCAGAAGGTTGAAGGCCACCAGCATCAGGTAGATCATTGCCAGCGTGCCGGACGCCCGAACGAGGGTGCGCCCGTAATTGCCCTCCAACGCCTGATGCAGCGCGAGATCCGCAATCTGGAACCCGATGAAGATGACAATCACGGCGCGCAGTATGGTGGTCTGGAGCGCCTTGCGCTCAGGTCCGGCCACGGGCCCCAACAGCTTTGGGGCAAACTGGAAGAGCAGCGCGCCCAGAAGGACCATCAGGCTGGGCAGCACGTAGATCTGCAGCCCCTCGGGTATCCACTCCAACGCGGTCACGGCCGCCGGGACACGCTGGCCAACCAAGGCAGGTGGCATATGGAAGGCAGGTGCGGGATGGAACAGTCTCTTGTCAGCCGGTGATGGGGCACAGCATTCCCCGAAGAGCCAATCTGCGTCAAGCGGGGGGTGAGAGTGCTGCCGATGCTGCGTGCACAAACCTTAACGCCCTTTAGGTAAGGCTAACAGTTTCGTATGGCGTTTGTTTGCTTCGCTTTCGGGAGTCTGCCAGTCAGCTAGCCGCCAGCATTTTCCTTTTCGAGCCAGGCATTGCGGAGCGTCATGGGAAGCGCGCCGTCAACTCCAAGAAACAGAAAGTCCAGAGAGACACCATAGCGCCTGTTCATCTTTAATGCTCCATCCAGGGAAAGTTGATGGGTGCCGCCCTCCCACAATGCGAAGGCTGACCTCTCTACATCTATGGCATCAGAGTATTCGGCTTGGTTTAGTCCAAGCGTAGACCTGTGCCACTTAATGCGATCCCCAATGTCCCGATAAGGCTTGATCGTTTCGTTTCGCGCTATGTCTGGGCTGTCTCCACCGGTGTTGCGATCGTCGCTCGGTGGCTCTGAGTCGGACTCGAAGCACTTGAGTAGCTCATTGTTGCGTGATCGCCGGTCTCGGTTGGGCGATGAGACCACAGCTTCAAATTGCTTAAGTACCTCGTCTTTGGACCCGCCACCCAGTAAATCGAGAATCGTCATATCCATCGCGTCTGCGATGCAAATCAGTGTGTCCAAACGCGGATGTTTGGCCTTTCGCTGTACAACTGCGTAAACCGAGGTTCGTGATAGTCCCGCCTTTTTGGCAAGGGTCACTCCGTTCAGACCTCGCCGTTCCATATGCCTTTGAATGTTGTCCGCTACTAGTTGGCCCAAATCGCTTTTGTCATAAGTTGTGTTTTCGTTATCAGACATCGCGCGCTCCATTCAAATAAATCAAAAGCTGCGGCACTGTTCACACAAGTACCTTAACCGAGATCAAGTCATCTGACTTCGAAGGGCGAGAGGGAGGCCAAAATCGATACCGGCAATGCTCGTTCGGCGGCTATTGAATTGCGGTGGTGTGTCTTAAGCAATCGGAGAACGGGTCGCCTTGCTTGAGCAAGGTTACACTTTTGGTAGGCCCGGCAGGACTTGAACCCGCAACCAAAGCGTTATGAGCGCTCTGCTCTAACCAATTGAGCTACAGGCCCGCCTGCGCCTGTGCGTATCATGATGGACCGGCGCGTCAAGCCTTACCGTTGCAAGCGTCAGCGCAATGGACTAACCCCCGCGCAACCAGTCGGAAGGACCGCGCAATGACAGCAGGCAAGAACGGGATCACCTATGCAGAGGCCGGGGTGGATATCGATGCCGGAAACGCTCTGGTTGACCGCATCAAGCCCGCAGCCAAGGCGACGACCCGACCCGGCGTGATGAGCGGGCTGGGCGGGTTCGGCGCGCTTTTTGATCTGAAAGGGGCAGGGTACACCGATCCGATCCTGGTGGCGGCCACGGACGGTGTGGGCACCAAGCTGCGGATCGCCATTGACACAGGGCATGTAGATGACGTTGGCGTAGATCTTGTGGCGATGTGTGTGAACGACCTGATCTGCCAGGGGGCGGAGCCGCTGTTTTTCCTCGACTATTTCGCCACCGGAAAGCTCGACACCGATCAGGCCGCCCGGATTGTCGAAGGCATCGCACGGGGGTGCCAGGGTGCCAATTGTGCGCTAATCGGCGGCGAAACCGCCGAAATGCCGGGCATGTATCCGCCGGGCGATTTTGATCTGGCGGGCTTTGCCGTCGGCGCCATGGAACGCGGGACGGGCCTGCCCGAAGGGGTCCGCGAAGGGGATGAGCTGCTGGGGTTGGCCAGCGATGGGGTGCATTCAAACGGGTACTCGCTGGTGCGCAAACTGGTCGAGATCTCCGGGCTTGGCTGGGACGCCGAATGTCCTTTTCAGCAAGGCACTCTTGGAGAGGTGCTGTTAACGCCCACCCGGCTCTATGTGCGGTCCGCATTGGAGGCTGTGCGGGAGGGCGGCGTGCACGCGCTGGCCCACATTACCGGCGGGGGATTGACCGAGAACCTGCCACGCATCCTGCCCGATGGGCTGGGCGTGGAGGTCGATCTGGCCTCTTGGGACCTGCCGCCCGTGTTCAAATGGCTCGCGCAAACCGGCGGCATGGCCGAAGCGGAAATGCTCAAGACCTTCAATTGCGGGATCGGTCTGGTTCTGGTGGTTGCAGGGGATCAGGCCGAAGCGCTGACCGCGCTGCTTCGCGATGCCGGTGAAACCGTCACACAGATCGGAAGCGTCACGGCATCCTCGGGCGTCAGCTATCGTGGGGCACTCCTGTGACGCACAAGCGGGTGGCCATCCTGATTTCCGGGGGCGGATCGAACATGCTTGCGCTGGCCCGCGATATGGTCGGCGATCACCCGGCACGTCCTGTTCTGGTGTTGTCGAACACTGCGGCGGCCGGTGGGCTGGAAAGGGCGGCCGCCCTTGGCATACCCATCGCTGTTGTCGACCATCGACCCTTTGCCGGGGACAGGGAAGCGTTTCAGGAGGCCCTGCTCGAACCGATCCTTGCGGCGCGCCCGGACATCCTGTGTCTGGCTGGGTTCATGCGGGTTCTGACACCCTCCTTTGTGGACCCGTGGGCGGGGCGCATGTTGAACATTCACCCTTCGCTCTTGCCGCTGCACAAGGGGCTCCACACCCATGCGCGTGCATTGGCGGCGGGCGATTCCGAACACGGCTGCACGGTGCACGAAGTGACTGCCGCGCTCGACGATGGCCCGATCCTTGGTCAGGCACGCTTGCCCGTGCGCCCCGAAGACACCGCCGAGACCCTGGCGCGCCGGGTGCTGGAGCTGGAGCATCAGCTCTATCCGGCTGTGCTGCGGCGCTTTGCAAGCGGCGACCGAACCCCTGTTTATTTGCCCTGAGGTCGGTGACGCCGCCCTCACGTCAACTTTGCATTCACCCCAACTTGGCGTATGAAAGACCGCTGAGGGTGGGGGAAACTGAACCGATCACAGGCGCTGCCTGTGAAACAAGAAGAAGACGATGAAAACTCTCACAACAAATCAGGAACTTGAAGCGTTTTGCGAAGCCGCTGCCGCGTATCCCTATGTGACCGTGGATACAGAGTTCCTGCGCGAGCGCACCTATTACTCAAAGCTTTGCCTTATCCAGTTGGCGGTGCCGGCTGAGGGTGAGGACAGCGCGGTTCTTGTGGATCCTCTGGTTGAGGGTCTGTCGCTGGAGCCGCTATACGCCCTGTTCCGAAACCCGGACGTGGTCAAAGTGTTCCACGCCGCGCGACAAGACCTTGAGATCTTCTGGGTCGATGCCGGGGTCTTTCCGGAACCTCTTTTTGACACGCAGGTTGCGGCGATGGTGTGCGGTTTCGGAGAACAGGTCGGCTATGAAACTCTGGTGCGCAAGATCGTGCGGCAGCCTCTGGACAAGACCTCCCGCTTCACGGACTGGTCACGCCGCCCGCTCAGTGCTGCGCAAAAGACCTATGCATTGGCGGACGTCACCCACTTGCGCGATATCTATGAACATCTGTCTGCGGAGCTGGAGAAAACCGGGCGCAGCCGCTGGGTGGCGGAAGAGCTGCAAACACTCACCAACCCCGCCACTTATGACGTCCAACCGGACGCGGCCTGGAAGCGGATCAAGACCCGCACGAATTCGCCGCGCTTTCTGGGCATTGTCCGGGAACTGGCCGCGTTCCGCGAGACCTATGCCCAAACGAACAATGTCCCGCGCAACCGGGTGTTCAAGGACGATGCCCTGATCGAGTTGGCGTCGACGAAACCGAAATCCACGAATGATCTGGGCCAGTCCCGCCTCTTGTTGCGCGAGGCACGGCGGGGCGCCATTGCCGAGGGAATTCTGGAGGCCGTCGCGGCCGGTTTGAACGCGGATCCCGATAGCCTGCCGCAACCTGATCGATCCCGCGAAAAAATGCAGGTGAATCCCGCTCTTGCTGATCTGCTGCGGGTGCTCTTGAAGGCCAAGACTGAAAGCGCAGGCGTCGCGGCGAAGCTGATTGCGCCTGCGGCGGATCTGGATGCCATTGCGTCGGGGTTGCGGGATGTCCCGGCCCTGGGGGGATGGCGTTTGGAGGTGTTCGGTGCAGACGCACTGCGTCTGTGCGAGGGTCGGATTGCGCTGGCTGCGACAGGTCAAACCGTCACAATCGTGGAGCTCTAAGGTCAGTTGCGCCGGGATTCCTGCGCGTTCTGACGTCCCGACACCCGGATGGCGCGAACACCGGTCAAATCGTCTTCCGAAAGGCTGTAAGCGGCGGTGAGCGTGCGCGTGCGTTCGGTCCCGACAGGGCGCGGACGTTCGGGGTAAATCACGCGAAACGAGAAATTCAGTACGCCGTTGGCGTCCGGACCCAAGGGATCGTTTTCAGGTCGTAGCTCTGCACCAAAGGCGCCCTGCCGCCCTGCAACCCCGGTTGCCGTCACAATGGCGCCGTTGATCGCGCGCTCCACACGGATTTCGCGCACCACGTCCACCAGAACAGAGACATCCTCCGGTTCGGGCCGGGACAGGATGGAATTGCGTTGTGCCGGCAGAAGCGGATTGGTCGACCCGGCGGACGCTTCGGTGGGTGCGGATCGGCCACCGCCAAACCAATTGCCGCATCCCGACAGGATCAGTGAAGTGGCCAGTATGATGTAGACGGGTCTGCGCATGAAAGCCTGCCGGAACTGTTGCTCTGCCATCGGTTAGCCTATCCGCCGGTCGATGAAAAGGATCAAGGCGGACTGGACAGGCAGTGTCCTTGGGCATACCTGAGAACCCGAAACCGATTTGGGACAGATGCGATGGCCAGCGCCGCCTTTGAAGAGATTGTTGAGGATTTTGAATTCCTTGAGGATTGGGAAGACCGGTACCGCTACGTCATCGAAGAGGGCAAGAAGATGACGCCGCTGGACGAGGCGTTCAAAGTGCCGGCGACCAAGGTAGACGGATGCGCCAGCCAGGTCTGGCTGCATCCGCAGATCGACAACGGCATTTTCCGTTTTGATGGTGAGAGTGACGCCATGATCGTAAGGGGTCTGATCGCGGTGTTGCGGGCACTTTACAATGATCTACCGCTTGCGGAGGTGGCCAAAGTTGATGCGCGGTCAGAGATGTCGCGCCTCGGTTTGAACGACCATTTGTCGGCGCAACGCTCGAACGGTCTGCGCGCAATGATCGAGCGCATTCGCTTTGTTGCCGCGCAGGCGACAGTCGAGGTGACGCAGCCCTGATTGACGTCAAGTGTCTTCATTTACTGGCGTTTTTGTCCAATAGGCGCCGCACTTACAACTTGATTGAGACCGGGAATCGGCATAGTTTTGCCTTAATGAATGCGGTGCGATTTCTGTGGGAAGAATTGCTCCGGGGTGTTTTGGTATTAAGAACAAGGGGTTCTGGGAAAATGAAAAAGATACTTCTTCCATTGGCAATTTCTGCTGGGCTGATGGGGACAGCGGCAACAGCAGCCACGCTGAACATTGTGCCGGGGTCATTGCCACCTTCTGGGGCGAACAATTTCTCCAGCGACTTGGATGCATTCTTTGGTGTCGGAAACTACGCATTTGGCATCATCTCTTCCATCGTGACGGAAGCTGGCGGTGACGAAACTCTGAAATACACAGAACTCGCGGCGGAGAGCGGCTATACAAACGGGTTTAGAAACTCAGACGGGTCGAAGTTTGTCGAGGAGAGCCCGAATAGTTTCCTTAACGCTTTTCCGACTGGTACTGGCGATGGGTTTAGCGAAACCTACAGCGCGTCAACCGTTCTTAAGGATGGTAGCCTCCAGTTTTACGTTGCATCAGGAGATGCAAACGCTGTCGATGCACAGATGGGCGAAAGTGGGTTCGGTGTCTTCTACAGCACTTTGTCGTCTGGCGACACAGGCTACAGGGACGAGTGGATCTTTGCCTTTGACGACAATGGAGCCGGGCCCGACGACAACCACGATGATTACCTTATCCTCGTTGAGTCTGACTTTAAGGACACCCGGATAAACGAGATCCCGGTTCCGGCCAGTGCGCTGCTTCTGGGTGGTGCAATCGCAGGGCTGGGCTTTGCCCGTCGGCGGAAGCAAAAGAAATCCTGATCTTCACCCTCTAACGGGTCTAGGCTTGGGGCGCGGGTTTTCCGCGCCCCAAGTGTTTTCGGGCCAGCGATTGCTACGACGGGTTTGAGCTATTGCGCCCAGTCGCGCAGGTCGGATGCCTTTTGGCGCAGCCACAGGACGTCGAAACCCGCAATCAGTCTGTAGCCTTTTGCCCGTAGCGCCCGCGCTTGTGGTTCAGCGAGGCAGTTGCCGCCCAGGGGAAGGCCAGCTTTCGCAGCTGCTGCCTCGACCTTACTTTGTGCCTCGAGAAAATCAGGATGCTCAAACTGTCCCGACACACCCAGCGACGTCGACAGGTCAAACGTGGCCAGCACCAGCATGTCGACGCCGTCCACCGCGCAAATGGCTTCGATGTTCTCGACCGCCCGTGATGTTTCGATCAACAAACAACAAACCAGGCTTTCCTCTACCTCTGACTGGTAAGACGGCAAGTCGGTTTGCCAGCGTGACTGGGCCAGAAACGGGCCGAACCCGCGGGTTCCACGTGGCGGGTAGCGTAGACTGTCTACAGCCGCTTTGGCGTCTTCGGCCGTGTCAATCAGCGGGAAGACAATGCCTTCGGCTCCAAGATCCAGAGCGCGCTTGACCTGATCCGGTGTCGATCGGGCCACCCGTACAAGGGGGGCGCATGTCGTTCCGGCCGTTGCAGCAATCATCGCGTGTGCACTGCCATAGTCGACTGCCCCGTGCTCGAGATCAACAATCACGCAATCCAGCCCGGCCGCGGCCAGCGCCTGCGTGACCGTCGCGGACGGAATGGTGCACACCGCGCCGCTCAGGCAATCGGATGTTTCCGTCAGTTTTCGTTTGAGACTGAGCATGGGGTCTGATCTCCGGGTGCTTGTGCCGCAGATGCTAGGTAGCAACACGAGATGAACCAACAAAGAAGTGAGGTCAGAGCAAGACCAGTTGTCCTTGCGCGACGCATGATGTCGTGAAAGGGCAATTCGGACCAAGGTCGGCGCGCCAAGGTGCCGTGAGCAAAAAACCGGATGCAGGAACAGACATGCGCACACATGCACAGGCAGTTGTAATCGGAGGCGGTGTCATTGGCTGCTCGATCCTTTACCACCTGACCAAGCTAGGCTGGACCGACGTGGTCCTGCTGGAGCGCGACGAGTTGACCTCAGGCTCGACCTGGCACGCAGCGGCCAACATCCATGGCCTGCATGACAGCACAAACATCAGCCGTATCCAGCATTACACCATGAATTTGTACAACGCGCTGGAGGAGGAGACCGGCCAAAGTTGCGGCGTCTTCCAACCGGGGTCGCTCTACCTCGCACAGACTGAAGCGCGAGAGCATCAGCTGCGCCTGCAGGCGGCCAAAGCGCGTTTGTATGGCATGAACTTCCACGAGGTCTCGCGAGACGAGGCGGAGCGCCTGCACCCGCTGGTGGATTTCGATGGCATCCGCTGCATCATGTGGGAACCCGATGGCGGAAACGTGGATCCCTCAGGCGTGACCAATGCCTATGCGGCGGGTGCGCGTCAGAACGGCGCTGAGATTATCCGGTTCTGCCCTGTGACGGGAACAGAACAACAGCCCGATGGCACCTGGATCGTGCGCACTGAGAAAGGCGATATTGCCTGCGATTGGGTGGTCAATGCCGCCGGGCTTTGGGGGCGCGAAGTGGCAGCACTCGCGGGCATTGAGTTGCCCTTGCAACCGACCGAACACCAGTACTTTGTCACCGAAACAATGGCCGAAATTGCGGAGATGGACCGGCGTTTGCCCTCGGTCGCCGATCGTGATGGAGAATACTACCTGCGGCAGGAGGGCAAAGGTCTGCTGGTCGGGGCGTATGAGCGCGACTACCGGCTCTGGGCGGTTGACGGAACACCTCAGGGCTTTGGGCACGAATTGTTTGCCGATGATCTGGAACGGATCGAAGAAAACATGATGCGTGCCATCGCGCGGGTCCCGGCGGTGGGAGAGGCCGGCATCAAGCGCGTCATCAACGGCCCAATGATATGGTCGCCGGATTCCAACGTGTTGTTTGGTCCGGTGCCCGAACTCTCTAACTACTTCTGTTGCAACGGCATTATTCCCGGTTTCTCGCAATCGGGCGGTATGGGACTGATGGCAGCGCAATGGATTATTGAGGGTGAAACCCAGTACGACATGTTCCCGTGGGACATGGCCCGGTTTGGGAGCTGGGCCGGCAAGGAATTCACCCGCGCGCGGGTCGGCGACCAATACGCGCATCGATTCAGCATTCACTTTCCGAACGAAGAACGCAGCGCGGGACGCCCCGTGCGCACCCGTCCCGCGTATGACCTGCAGCGGGAAAATGGTGCGGTCATGGGGCTTAACTATGGATGGGAGCATCCTTTGTGGTTTGCGCCGTCGCCGGAGGTCGAAGACACAAACGGGTTCACGCGGCAGAACTGGTTCGAACCCGTTGGCGCGGAATGCAAGATGCTGCGCACCCATGCGGGCATCATCGATATCTCCAACTTTGCCAAATACCTGTGTCAGGGACCCGGGGCAGAGGCATGGCTGAACGAGGTCTTTGCCAACCGGATGCCCAAGGCCGTGGGCCGGTCCTGTCTGACGCCGCTGTTCGGAAAGCGGGGCGGTATTGCCGGTGACTTCACCGTGACCCGGATTGCAGAGGACACATTCTGGATCATCGGGTCGGGGATGGCAGAGCGCTATCACCAGCGTTTCTTCAAGGAGATCCCGCTGCCCGAGGACACCACGTTTGAAAGCCGAACAGACGACATGTGCGGGTTTAACGTGGCTGGCCCCAAATCGCGCGAGTTGCTTCAGCGCCTGACAAACACATCGCTTGCAACCGAAGACTTCCCATTCATGAGATCGCGCGAGATCGACTTGGCGGGCGTACAATGCCTGGCTTTGCGAGTTTCGTTTACCGGAGATCTGGGGTGGGAGCTGCATTGCGCCACTGAGGATCAGCTGCGGCTCTATAAGGCGCTGCTGGAAACAGGCCGCGAGCTTGGCGTCGGGCCGGTCGGGAGCCGTGCCCTGATGAGCCTGCGCGTTGAAAAAGGCTATGGAAGCTGGTCGCGCGAGTACTCGCCGGAGTATTGGCCGCAAGAGGTGGGCTTGGACCGGCTGTGCAAGATGGACAAGTCGTTCCTGAACAAGGATGCCGCCACTGAGACACTTGCCAAGGCGCCGAGAGAACAGCTTGTCCTGCTGGCCCTGAACGAGGACGACGTGACCGCGTCCAATGCAGATGCTACCGGTGGGGAACCGATTTTTCACAACGGGCAGGGCGTGGGCCGGGTGACCTCTGGGACCTATGGCTACACCGTGGGGGCCTCGCTGGCGCTTGGGTTTGTGGCCAATGGCGTGGGGCCAGGGGATGATGTCGAGGTTATGGTTCTCGGAAAACCGCACCGCGCCAAGATCTTGTCGGAGCCACCCTTCGATCCCAAGGGAGAACGTTTGCGGGCCTGACCAATCAGTCCGTGCTGCGCAGTGGTGAATTCTGAACCACGGCGATGGTCAGCAGTGGTGCTGCAACAGTGATGATCGCAACCGTGATGAGCAGCCAGCCCAGCTGCGTGTAGTCTGCGGCTACGGTTACCGTCCCGTCCGGGTCGGTCACTTCACGAGACACAACAAAGATCTGGTTGATGTACTTGGTGGCCAGACTGCTGGCCGAAAGCGCCAGATTGGTAAAGGACGCCATCACGGCAAAGAAGGTGGCCTTCAACCCGTCCGGGGCGGACCGGGCGATCCATGCCAACATCGGGATCATGGCCACCTGTCCCAAGGGGGATTCCACCGCCGTGTTGATCACCGCGATAAACCGCGCGTCGACGACGCCACCGGTCATGGCGGAGGTCCAGTTCTGGATGCCGTAGTAAAGGCCGATCCCCGGCAGGCTCAGGACACCAGCCGCGATGGTCAGCCAGATCACTATGCGGGTGATCGTTCCGGTGGCCATGAGCGGGCGCAGAATCACCATACCCGCCAGCGTGAGCAAGGCGGTGATCAGCGACAGCACGGACAAGAACCGCTGATCGAACCCCAGCACGTCTATTTCGAACCACGTCGCACCCGGACCCGCAAGCGGGACCGCCCGGAACACAAAAATGATGATGGCAGTTCCGATCAGGGTGCGCGCCTGATCGGGCGTCAGGGCTTTCACCAATTGGCGCATCAAGAAAAGCACGATGGCAAGTGACCCGACAAAAACAATTTCCTGCGACGCGGCCAGATCGAGCAGGCCGATGGTCAGTGTCATCGCGACAAAGACCCCACCTCCGATGAAGTACCACCAATTGACAGGGACAGGGGGGCCGGGCCGCGCAAAGGAGCGGCCCGCGCGCGCGCGCTGGACTGCCGCCAGCACAACCCCGGACACCGAGATGACGGGAATGATCAACGCCAGCGCATAGAGCTGCGCATAGATTGTCGACTTTTGCGCAACCGAGAGCGTTTCGATGCCGGTAAACATGAAGATGTTCAGAGCGGCGACCGCGCTGGCCCCGCTGATCAGGGCAAAGCGGCCCAGCGTCTGCATGGTCGTGTGCAGCGCTTTGATCTCTGGCTCGCTCAGCGGGTTCCCGGCTGCGTCCGTGTGAGGCACCGCTTCGACCGACATGGCATCCGCGACAGCGTCCTGAACGACGTAGCCGCATGGCGCCAGGATCACGCTGATGACATACCACGTTGCGGGGGACGCTGTGTCTGTCAGCCAGGCGTTGCCCGTAACCAGACCCACCATGATCAGGATGCTTGTCGCAACCAGAGACGCGCCCAGAAAGATCAGCATGGATTTCCAGCGCCAGATCAGGTCTACCAAATGCCCGAGCGGCATTTTGAGGGCCCATGGCAGGCCTGCCCAGAACGCGAGCCCCGCCAGATAAGCCGCTGAAAGGTCTAGGAAGTCCTTCACGTAGAACGTACCGACGATGGCTGTCAGGCTGGACCCGCCAAAGGCAAAGTAAACCATCAGCGGTGGCAGAAAGGACCAGCGCATCTGGCGCCCAAGATCAACGAAGATGCGTTGATACCATCCTGTGGCGGGGGCCGCGACGCTCAAAGCGGACGGATCTTCAGCCCGGTTACCCGGTTCCCATTCCGTTCGGTCACTTCAAACCGGAACCCGTGAAAGGAAAACACTTGTCCAACGGTAGGGATCATCTGGGCTTCGTGAATGACGAGGCCAGCGACGGTATTGGCCTCGTCATCTGGCAAGGCCCAGTCGTTGGCGCGGTTCAGGTCGCGAATGGTCATCGCGCCGGCAACATGGAACTGGCCATCCTCGGCCTTTCGGACCGTTTCGTCGGCGTCCGGGTCAAACTCGTCGGTGATTTCTCCGACGATCTCTTCGAGGATGTCCTCCAGTGTGATCAGCCCTTGCAGCGACCCGTACTCATCCACAACCAGCGCGAAATGGCTGCGCAGTCGCAAGAATTCACGCATCTGATCGTCCAGCGTCGTGGTTTCAGGCACAAAATAGGGTGGCGTCGCGACGTCGGTGATCGGAAAGCTCTTCAACAGCTTGGCGTCCCCGTCCGGACCGCCAATGGTGGAGTACATCGCGCGCAGCAGATCCTTGGCGTGTACCACACCAACAATGTTCTCCTGATCGTCACGAAACACGGGCAGGCGCGTGTGCGGGCTTTGCAGACACTGCTGCAGGATATCCGTCGGGTCCGAAGCTGCATCGATCATTTCGATCTCGGAGCGATGCAGCATGATTTCTTCGACGAAGCGGTCGCTGAGGTCCAGCGCGCCGAGGATGCGGTCGCGGTCTTCCTTCTCGACGACGCCTTCAGAATGGCCCAGCTGAAGCGCGCCCGCGATCTCCTCGCGTACCGCAAGGATATGGCTGTCCGGGTCGATCTGCACGCCAAAGAGCCGCAGGACTCCACGCACCAGCAATCGCACCGCAGAGACAATCGGCGCAAACACGGTCACAACCAGCCCAATGACAGGTGCCACGGCGGCGGCCGCTTTCTCGGAGTTGGTGATTGCATAGGTTTTTGGCAGCACCTCTGCAAAGATCAGGACCAGCAGCGTCATGACCAAGGTCGCCAGCGCGACGCCGCTTTCCCCGAACGCGCGCGTGAACATGGCCGTTGCCAGTGACGCGGCCAGAATGTTGACCAGGTTGTTGCCCAGCAAAACCGACCCTATGAGACGTTCATTGTCTTCGGTGATTTTCAAGGCTTTTGCGGCGCCGCGGGATCCTTTGTCGGCCTGCGCGCGCAGTTTTCCCCGCGAAGCCGCGGTCAACGCCGTTTCCGATCCTGAAAAAAATCCCGACAGCACAAGTAACAGCAAGATCGCGCCGCCTGTGATCCAGAACGCGCTGTCTAGCGCGGCAGAGGTTGTGTCCATCGGTTCCTTCGTTCCTGTCCTGCCTCGGTTATGGGCATGACGCGCCGCGCATTCAAGGGGTTGTCGGGTCTTCCTGGTCGGATCGTTGCGCCAACGGATGATGCTGCAACACCAGCTCGGACAGCCGTTCGTCCAGAACATGGGTGTAGATCTCGGTGGTCGCCACATCCGCGTGTCCCAAGAGGGTCTGGATCGAACGCAGGTCGGCCCCGTTGGCCAGCAAATGCGTGGCAAAGGCATGACGCAAGGTGTGGGGCGTAACATCCGAGGGTGGGACATTACCCGTGACCGCCAAGTCCTTGATCAGAAGATAAAATCTCTGACGGGTCAAATGCCCTGCCTTCCCGCGAGAGGGGAACAGGTACTTCGAGGCCAGTCCTCCTTTCTCAACCTGCTTTTCCTCGGCCTTATCCCGCAACTCAAGCCAGTCCGACAGAGCCTCGCGCGCCGGGGGCGACAGGGGCACCATGCGTTCCTTTCCGCCTTTCCCCAGGATCAGCAGCATGCGCGGGTCGCCGCGTGCGGCGGCAACGGGCATTGCGACCAGCTCGCTGACGCGCATGCCGGTGGCATAGAGCAGTTCCATCAAACAGGTGTTGCGCGCCCGATCCTCGTCGGTGCGACCAGTGGTGCGCGCGGCCGCCAACAGCCGGTCGACCTCGGGCACGCCGAGGGTCTTGGGCAAACGTTTCGCACGCCCCGGACCTTTGATTTGAATGGCGGGATTGTCGGGGCGCCAGCCTTCTTCAAAGGCGAACCTGTAAACCTGTTTGATCGCTGAGAGACGCCGTGCACGGGTAGCCTGTGCCAATCCCTGAGCGTCGCAATCAATCAGATAAGCCTCGACCTGATCCCGGTCGGCCTGCTCGAATGTTGTGCCTTTCCGGTCAAGCCAATCCGCAAAATCCTTCAGATCGCGACCATAGGCGAGCAACGTGTTGGTTGCGGCTCCCAGCTCAGCCGCCTGCGCGTCGAGGAAACTGGAGATCCACTGGTCGTCACTGCGGGGGGCGGCCATTTTCAGGCCCTGTCCAACAGCAGAAGCTGCAGAGAGGCTTGGCGTGCGGTATCTTCCAACCCCACGGCGCGCAGTGTGGTCAGCGCTGCGGTTAATGAGTCCAGATTCCCGCGGGCCCCGTCGTCGAATTGTTGCATGGCATTGAGAACAACCTCGCCCAGACGGTGACGCGCAATCATGTCCTGCATTTCGGGCGAGAGTTGTGGCTGATCCGCAAATCCCGCCTCGATTGCCTGTTGCAACGCTGTCGTGCCGCCGACCGGAGCTCCCTGTGCCAGACCCGATAAGAACTGTGTCGCTGTCGTTTCGTCGGGTGGCGATTGAGCGGCCAGCTCGTAGTTCTGAGACAGCAGCGCGATCTGCCAGGCGAGCGTTCGTGCAGAATCATCCCTGAGAGATTGCTCGGAAAGCTGATCCGCAAAGAGAATGGCAAACGGCACTTCAAGTTGGGCCTCCTGCATTGCGGTCCAGACGGCGGGCAAAGTCTTGGCCACGGCATCGGGGTTGCGGGTGCGCAGGGCGGTTTCAAACCTTTGCAGCGCTTCCACGCGATCCCAGACCCCACCGGAGGCCGCGGGGAGCCGGGCGTCATACAGCCCCAGGAGCTGGTTGGGCGGCAATGCCCCGGTCCGCGCTAACCGCTCGGCCGCTTCAAGTTGGGATTTCCACCCGGCGAGGTCGCGCAGATCCGCCGTTGCATATGCGCGGGGCAGGGTAGCGGTCGGCAGCGGCTCGCCAATGCTCTCATACAGGCGGAACATCAAAGGGCTGGGTTCAGAGGGTGTCGGGAGCGGTGCTGCACCGTCATACAGATCGGGGTTCAGAAACCGGTCCAGCACCGCAATGTAGTCAGGCGGCATCAGTTCCAGCACGCGGGCTGTGTCAAAGAGCAAAGCGGCGTTGGCCCAGGCTCCGGCACGTACACCGCAAAAGATGCGGGCATCGTGGCCCGGCGACAGGTGCGGCGCCGCATTGAGGGCGATGCAACTGGCCTCTTCATCGCCGGTCAACAGCGTAGCATCGAACCAATGGCTGAAGAGGGAGCTGTTGTCGCTGGGGCCGGCCTGTTCCAGCAGGGCCTGGGCCGGGTCGACCGCGCCAAGTGCCATCAGGCGATTCACACGCGCCAAAAGAACGGATTGGGTTGCCTGATCGCCCGTTGGCGGCACTGCTTCGGCCAAAAGCAACGTGTAGAGAAGGGTTTGCATCGCGGGTCTGCGGGAAACCGGGACATCGCGCAATGCGCGCTCCAACACAGCCGGGTCGCTGCCCAGCCAGAGATCGGACGGCAGCCCGGTGACCTGTGATCCGACAAGTCCAAGCGGCGGGGCCACTGCGTCGAGTGGCGCGACGGTGATATCAGGCCGCAAGGCGGTTTTGGTCACGGGCGGTTCCATCAAAACCCGTCCCGCGCCGGTCAGCCCGGACGGCTGTGTCAGCCATTCGATCACTGACAGCGGTTCCTCTGCGCTGGCCAGAACCGGCAGAACGCATGCAAAAAGGGCAGACCTAATCCGCATCCAGTGTCACCGGAACACGGACTTCGCTTTGGGGCGCACTGAAGTCGACCCCGAAATAGGGACCCACATAGGCATAACCGACCAGTGCAACAAACCCCAGAACCGCCAAATAAAACAGGTATTTGAGCAAACGCCCCATCTGATCCTCGCTGCCTCGGTTTTGTTTGTTTTGAGCAACTTATATATGGCCTTTTTCACAAGATCACGTCATTCACGAGAAGATGAGCGAAATTAAGCGGACAAAGCTGGATCAGACGCCTCTGACGTCCGACCTGCGCCTGAAGAAGACCGTCGTGATGGTCGGGATGATGGGCGCCGGCAAAACCGCTGTTGGTCGGGCGCTGGCGAGCCGGCTCTCGGTGCCGTTTCTGGACAGTGACGAAGAGATACAAACCGCCGCAAACATGACGATACCGGAAATCTTCGCGCGTGATGGCGAACCCTTCTTTCGGAGCAAGGAATCACAGGTGATCGCGCGTTTGCTGGATCAGGCAAGCGGCGTACTTTCGACGGGTGGCGGAGCATTCCTGAGCGAGGAGAACCGGGCATTGATTTCGCAGCGCGGCGTGTCGGTCTGGCTGAACGCTGATCTTGATGTGCTGTGGAACCGCGTGCGCCACAAGGATACGCGACCACTCCTGCGGACGGACACCCCCCGTGAGACGCTCAGGTCGCTCTACGAGGCGCGTGTTCCGCTTTATTCCTTGGCAGATCTGAGCGTGGTCAGCGACGGGCACGCATCAATCGAACAAATGGTGGACAGGGTTCTGGAGGCGCTCGTCACCCGCCCGGATGTCTTGGAGCAGAAGTGATGCAACAGACGGTACGAGTTGAGCTTGGCGCGCGGGCATACGATGTCAGGATCGGTCCGGGGTTGATCGCGCGGGCGGGCGCAGAGATCGAACCTTTGCTGAACCGTCCACGGGTGGCCGTCCTGACGGATGAGACCGTTGCTGCACTGCATCTGCCCGCGGTGCAGGCCTCCTTGCGCGACAACGGAATTGACAGCGAAGCGCTGGTGCTGCCTGCCGGTGAAGCCACCAAAGGCTGGCCGCAGTTCACTCGATCGGTCGAATGGCTGCTGGATCAAAAAATTGAGCGCCGCGATATCGTGATTGCGCTGGGTGGCGGCGTGATCGGCGACCTCGGTGGTTTCGCGGCAGCCGTTTTGCGGCGGGGCGTTCGGTTCGTACAGATTCCCACCACACTGTTGGCTCAAGTGGACAGCTCGGTGGGGGGTAAGACGGGGATCAACGCGCCGCAGGGCAAGAATCTGATCGGCGCATTCCACCAGCCGTCTCTGGTTCTGGCCGACACCGATGTGCTTGCAACCTTGCCGACGCGCGACTTTCTTGCCGGGTATGGCGAGGTCGTGAAGTACGGTCTGCTGGGCGATGATGCGTTCTTTGGCTGGCTGGAAGCCCAAGGGCCCGCTCTGCTGCGCGGTGACATGCCGGCGCGGGTCAAGGCGGTCACGCGCTCGGTTGAGATGAAGGCGGATATCGTCGCGCGGGATGAGACCGAGCAGGGGGATCGTGCGCTTTTGAACCTCGGGCATACTTTCTGCCACGCCCTTGAGGCCGCCACGGGGTACAGCGACCGGCTGTTGCACGGGGAAGGGGTCGCCATCGGCTGCGCGCTGGCCTTCGATCTGTCCGCGCAACTGGGGCTTTGCAGTCAGGAGGAGCCCAGCCGCGTGCGTGCGCATCTGGCATCCATGGGTATGAAATCCGAGCTGCGGGATATCGACGGCACCTTGCCGGATGCCATCGGACTGTTGGACCTGATGGGGCAGGACAAAAAGGTCATGGATGGCCGTTTGCGCTTCATATTGGTGCGCGGCATCGGACACGCCTTCGTTTCTAGCGATGTCCCTACAGAACGGGTGCTTTCGGTTTTGGAAAACGCCCTGTCGGACCGCTGAAGCACAAGATCATTGCGACCAGAGCCGTAGAAATGCGAAACCGCCCTGTCGTCCTGGCGCTGCGGTCAGAGTTCTGATCACACAGCGCCCGACGCAGCGGGGCGGTTCATTTCTTTGCCTCGGAAGGGCTGTTACTCCATCACGGGGATCGAGAACTCTCCACCTTCCTTGATGCCGGAGGGCCAGCGCGCGGTCACTGTTTTCGTGCGGGTGTAAAACTTGAACGCGTCCGGGCCGTGCTGGTTGAGGTCTCCGAACACGGATTTCTTCCAGCCCCCAAAGGTGTGATAGGCCAGCGGCACAGGAATTGGGACATTGATGCCGACCATGCCGATGTTGATCCGGTTCGCGAAGTCCCGCGCCGCATCACCGTCGCGGGTAAAGATCGCGGTGCCGTTGCCGTACTCGTGGTCCATCGCCAGCCCAAGCGCTTCTTCGTAGGTCTGCGCACGCACGGTGGTCAGAACCGGGCCAAAGATCTCCTGCTTGTAAATATCCATGTCTTTGGTGGCGTGATCAAAGAGATGCGGCCCCACGAAGAACCCGGTCTCGTAGCCCTGCAGGCTGAAATCGCGCCCGTCGACCACCAGTTTGGCACCCTGATCGACACCGCTCTGGACGAGACGTTCGATATTGGCCTTGGCGGCGGCGGTCACCACCGGGCCATAGTCCACATCTGTGCCCGAAGTGTAGGGCCCGACTTTAAGCTTTTCGATTCGGGGGACCAGTTTTTCGATCAGTCGATCTGCTGTTTCGTCGCCCACTGGCACTGCGACTGAAATCGCCATGCACCGCTCACCCGCCGCGCCATAGCCTGCGCCGACCAGCGCGTCAGCAGCCTGATCCATATCCGCGTCGGGCATGACGATCATGTGGTTTTTCGCTCCGCCGAAGCACTGTACGCGTTTCCCGTTGGCGCAGCCGGTGGCGTAGATGTATTCGGCAATCGGCGTGGAGCCGACAAAACCGATGGACTGGATGACCGGATGGTGCAGGATGGCGTCCACCGCTTCCTTGTCGCCGTTGACGACCTGCAAGACACCTTTGGGCAATCCGGCCTCTTCCATAAGCTCGGCCAGCATCAGGGGCACGGAGGGATCGCGCTCGCTGGGCTTGAGGATGAAAGCATTGCCGCATGCGATCGCTGGCGCGAACATCCACATCGGGATCATCGCCGGGAAGTTGAATGGGGTGATGCCTGCCGTAACACCAAGCGGCTGGCGCATGGAGTACATGTCGATGCCCGGACCCGCGCTGTCGGTGTATTCCCCTTTCAGCATCTGCGGCGCACCGATGCAGTACTCGACCACTTCGAGGCCCCGTTGCACGTCGCCTGCGGCGTCCGGCAGAGTCTTGCCGTGTTCGCGGCTCAGCGCTTCGGCCAGCTTGTCCATGTCACGGTTCAGAAGATCCACGAACTTCATCAGAACGCGGGCACGGCGTTGCGGATTGGTTGCGGCCCATGCGGGCTGTGCGGCAGCGGCAACCTCGACCGCCTGCGCCAGTTCGGCGTCATTGGCCAGCGGAACGCGGGCTTGCACCTCGCCGGTTGCCGGGTTCATGACGTCGGCGAAACGCCCGGATGTTCCTTTGACATGGGCGCCGTTGATGTAATGCGTCAGCTCTTGCATGGGATGTCCCTCCAATCGGATTTGGCGAAAGATAGGCTTGCGCAGATGCCTTGAACAGAGGCAAGATTTCAAAAAGGCTTTGCGAAAATGCAGGAGGCGTGGGCCGAATTGGAGCCGCATTGGGATGATCTGCGGGTGTTTCTGGCCGTTGCACGTCAGGAAAGCCTGTCCGGCGCAGGGCGGGAACTGAAGCTGGATCCGGCCACAGTCGGGCGGCGGGTGGCGCGGCTCGAAACGGCGCTGGATGCGCCGCTCTTTGCCAAATCGCCGCAAGGCTACGCCTTGACCGCCGCTGGCGAGCGGCTGATGGCTCAGGCCGAGCAAGTTGATCAGGCGATGCGGGCAGCCCGCGATGCGATGGCGGGGCCCAGCGACACCTTGTCGGGTCAGATCCGCATCGGAGCGCCTGATGGCTGCGCCAACTACCTGCTGCCGCAAGTCTGTGCGGAAATCGCCGCCGCGAACCCCGACCTGGAAATACAGATTGTGGCTTTGCCTCGTGTTGTGAACCTTAACCGGCGCGAGGCGGACATGGCCATCGCTGTCAGCGCCCCGACCGCGGGACAGCTATTGGTGCAAAAGATCACCGACTACCGGTTGCATCTGGTTGCCGCGCGAAACTACCTTGTTGCGCACCCCAAGATCGAAAGCGTCAGCGATCTCAAGGGTCACCGGATGATCGGCTACATCCCGGATATGATTTTCGATGCAGAACTCGACTATCTGAATGAGTTGGGCATGGACCGGGTCGCCTTGGCATCCAACTCGGTTCCGGTTCAGTTGCGGCTTGCTGTCACAGGGGCGGGGATGTGCGTGGCCCATGACTTTGCCCTGCCATTCCACAAACCACTCCGAAAAGTGCTGGCAGATCAGGTCAGCCTGACCCGAAGCTTCTATTTGGTGCGTCATCAGGGGGATCAGCGGAGCGACCGGCTCAATCGGTTTGCGGCTTTGCTGTGCGATGGTTTGCGCGCCGAGTTGCTGCGCCGCGAGGGGCTGTCTTGACTTGGCGTCACATTGCGGCGACCCTTTTGTTCCAGTCAGCACGCTAGGGAGGGAACGGAATGCATGTTCATCAAATTCTCAAATCCAAGGCCAGCACGGGCGTGGTCACCGTCAAGCCATCGCTGACGGTATCGCAGGCGGCAAAGGTTCTGGGCGAGAAGGGCATCGGTACAGTCGTTGTGTCTGAGGATGGACAACGCCCCGACGGCATCCTCTCCGAGCGCGACATCGTGCGGCAGCTTGCGAAAGTGGGCAGCGGATGTCTGGAGCAAAGGGTCGATGTGTACATGACGCGTAAACTCATCACCTGCAGTGCCGAGTCAGACGTGCAGGAGGTCCTCAACCAGATGACCGAAGGCCGGTTCCGGCATATGCCGGTCCTGGAGAACGGGATGTTGGTCGGCCTGATCTCGCTGGGCGACGTCGTGAAGGCCCAATTGGCCCATCTTGCGATGGAGAAAGATGCCCTCGAAGGCATGATCATGGGATACTGAGCCCATCTCCGGTTGAGGTGGTCTGCGCCTTGCAATCGGTAGAGAATTGGTGTTTGCCTGCGCGCATTGAGCGTCGCGAAGGAGGCGAAAATGCGCATCGGGCTCTATCCGGGGACGTTCGACCCAATCACGTTAGGCCATATTGACATCATCCGTCGCGCCTCATTGATGGTCGATCGGCTGGTGATCGGGGTGGCTATCAATCGTGACAAAGGCCCGCTCTTTTCGCTCGAAGAACGTGTGGAGATGATTGAGGCGGAATGCGCGAAGCTGAGCGACCAGACCAACACTGAGATTGTTGCGCACCCGTTCGAGAACCTGTTGATCAATTGCGCGCGCGATGTCGGCGCCCAGATCATTTTCCGTGGGCTGCGCGCGGTTGCGGATTTTGAGTATGAATTTCAGATGGTTGGCATGAACCGTGCGCTGGACAACAGCATTGAAACGGTGTTCCTGATGGCCGAAGCGCGTCATCAGGCCATCGCCAGCAAGCTGGTAAAGGAAATCGCGCGGCTGGGCGGAGACGTATCGAAGTTCGTCACGCCGCAGGTTAATGACGCCCTGCTGAAACGCCTGCGCTAACCTTAGCCAAGCGCCTCTTCAAAACTGCCGCGATACACCGCACTCAGCTCTGACAGCGGCGCACTGGCGTGGCCCAGCCGCACTGTGTCACCCGTGAACTTGCCCACCGTGGAGATTGGGACACCCGCGCTCGACGCGGCGATCATCAGGGCCTCGGCCTGGTCGAAGTTGCAGGCCACCAGATACCGAGCCTGATCCTCACCGAAAAGCGTCGCGGTATCACCGCTGTCCAGATGCACGCCGATGCCGGCCATTTCGGCCAGTTCAAAGGCTGCCATTGCCAGTCCGCCATCCGACAGGTCGGTGCAGGCCCGGATCAGTTCGGCGTTTGCGCGGATATACTCCCCATTGCGGCGTTCCGCCTCCAGATCAACCGTAGGCGCATCGCCGTCTTCGCGGTTGAAGACTTCTGACAGGATTGCCGATTGCCCCAGATGCCCGGATGTTTCACCGATGAGCAGCGCCAGATGCCCTTCGCGGACGGCATTTCCAATGATCTGGTCGTTGTGGGTCAGCAATCCGACCGCCCCGATGGTCGGGGTGGGCAGAATAGCCTGTCCCTCGGTTTCGTTGTAAAGCGACACGTTGCCGGACACGATCGGCATGTCCAAGGCGGCGCAGGCTTGCCCAATCCCCTGAATGGCCCCCACGAACTGCCCCATGATCTCGGGTTTTTCCGGGTTGCCAAAATTCATGTTGTCAGTGGTCGCCAGCGGTTTGGCGCCAACGGCACTGAGATTGCGGAAGGCTTCTGCCACCGCTTGCTTGCCTCCCTCGACAGGGTTTGCACGCACGTAGCGCGGCGTGACGTCCGAGGTAAAGGCCAGCGCCTTGTCCGTGCCATGGATGCGGACAATGCCCGCGCCCATACCGGGTGTGCGCGCGCTGTCGGCCATGACCATGGTGTCGTATTGCTCGAACACCCAGTTCTTGGCGGCGTAATTGGGGCTGGCCAAAAGTGCGCGCAATCCGTCGATCGGATCAACCTGGGGAACCTCGCTCATAGGCTCGGCCGGCGGAGTTGCGTCCCATGGCCGATCGTATTCCGGGGCGTTGCCGCTGAGCGCTCTGAGCGGCAGATCAGCTTTCACTTCCCCGTTCAGCCGGATGATGAACCGGTCCTCGGCAATGGTTTCGCCGACAATGGCGAAGTCGAGATCCCATTTGTCGAAAACCGCCTTGGCCTCGGCCTCCAGTTCCGGGCGTAAAACCATCAGCATGCGTTCCTGGGATTCCGAAAGCATCATTTCGTAAGCGGTCATGTTAGGTTCACGGGTTGGCACTTTCTCAAGGTCGAGAACTACCCCTAGTTCCCCTTTGTCGCCCATTTCGACAGCAGAACAGGTCAGACCGGCCGCCCCCATGTCCTGAATGGAGATCACGGCACCCGTTGCCATCAGCTCCAGACATGCTTCCATCAAGCGTTTCTCTGTAAATGGATCTCCGACCTGCACGGTGGGGCGTTTTTCTTCGATGGTGTCATCAAACTCGGCAGAGGCCATCGTGGCCCCGCCAACGCCATCGCGCCCGGTCTTAGCTCCGAGATAGACCACGGGCATGCCGATACCCGAAGCTGCCGAGTAGAAGATGCTGTCGGCGTCCGCCAGCCCAGCGGCAAAGGCATTCACCAAGCAGTTGCCATCGTAGGCCGGATGGAAACGGACCTCGCCTCCGACGGTCGGGACGCCAAAGCAATTGCCATAGCCGCCGATTCCAGCGACCACACCATGCACAAGTTGCCGGGTCTTGGGGTGGTTCACGTTGCCAAAGCTCAGGGCGTTCATCGCCGCGATGGGCCGCGCACCCATGGTAAAGACATCGCGCAGAATGCCTCCGACACCCGTTGCTGCGCCCTGATAGGGCTCGATGTAAGAAGGATGGTTGTGGCTCTCCATCTTGAACACAACCGCCTGGCCGTCTCCGATGTCGACAACGCCTGCGTTTTCGCCAGGCCCGCAGATCACTTGCGGGCCGGTTGTCGGCAAGGTCCGCAGCCATTTCTTGGAGGATTTGTAGGAACAATGCTCGTTCCACATCGCCGAGAAGATGCCCAGCTCGGTGAACGTGGGTTCACGGCCGATGATTTCGAGGATGCGCTGGTATTCATCGGGCTTCAGTCCGTGGCTTTCGATCAGCTCCGGCGTGATGGCAGGTTCGGACATCCTGTAAGTGGCCCCCAAAAGTCAATTTGTGCGCCGCTTTTAGGCGAAGCCTGAGGCAGGGGGAAGGGCAAAGCGGATTCGCTCAGAACCGTTGACCCACAGAGATGTAGAGCAGGTTCTCGCCATCGTCGTTGAGAGAGGTGTCGACGGCGAAATCCACCGGGAATTTCTTGGACACGCGGTATCGCACCCCGACCCCTGCCGCCTGTCCGCCGTTGTTCAGATTGCCCAGCCGGTCCCCCACCGCGCCAGCGCCGGCAAATACGACGAAGCCGAAGCGGTTGCCCAACCGTCGCCGGTACTCGACCTGCGCGGATAGCATCCGGGCGCCCAGAATTTGCGTGACGTTGAACCCCCGAAAGGCGTCCGTGGCCCCGACGGAGCATTGGTCATAGAACGGTGTCGACTGCGAGGCGCTGCAGATCGCGGCCCGGGCAGCGATCACGCTCTGGGGACCAAGCGGGCGGTAAACGTCGAACAGGGAATAGGCCTTGGTGTAATCGTCCACCGTGCCTTTGAGCACGATCCCACGGCTGGCGACCACCTGTAGCCGCAATCCGGTTGTCGGGTAAAACGTGTCATCTCGTTTGTCCCATTCAGCCTTTGCCCCGACATTGAGCACCTCAAGGTTCAGGGCCGGCTGGAACCTTCGAGGCAACAGCGACAGGTTCGTGGAAATGTCGGTGTCGAGGTACCGCAGGAAACCGCCGAACGAGATATCCGGGGTCACGCCATAGCTCAGTTCCAGTCGTCCGAGCACGCCGCTTTGATCCAGCGGCAGGTCAAACCCAGGCGTGACAAGATCGTAGTTGAGGTCTGCTTCGGCATAGAGCGCGGCGAGTTGCCAGCGGTTGTTCAGGAAGTTGAGCGTGACGGAGCCACCCGCCGCGCGGCTTCCGTTGTCAGAGCGCATGGCGCCCACGCCAATCGAAGAGGGGTCTGATCCCTGATCTGTCTGAAAGAGATACCCGATGCCCAGTGCGAGTCCGGTTCCGATCATCGGATTCTGAAACGGAATTGGGGCGCCGACGACAGAACCGTTGCGAAACCCGAACTCCGGCGCTTCGCTGGCCTGTCTGACACTGCCGGTTTGGCCGCCGACGATGCCTTGCTGGGCGCTGGCGGCAGTCGCAAGCCAAAGGGCTGCGACTGTGCAAATCAGCGCCCGCACGGGCAAGGGGTCAGACCTCTTTGTCGCGGGCCTGCTGCGCGGCGGCCTCGGCTGCTGCGGCCTTGATAGCGGTCGCTTCTGCCTCGGTGACAGTGTCCTCGTCGTGCATATCCGGAATGGCGACCCGCACTTCGCGGCGCGCAAACTCGATGCCGGCCTCGTTGAACGCATTCTTCACCTTGTTGAAGATTTCCTTTCGGATGGTGAATTGCGTGCCCGGCTTGGCCATGAATTTCCCGCGCACGATCATGCCGACGTCGTCAAAGTCCAAAACCCCCTGACTTTTGAAGGGCTGCAGGAAGTCGTCTTTGAAGAGCGGGTTCTCGGACATCTCGGCACCGATCTGTTTGAAGATCTTCTTGACCTTGTTCGGATCGGTATCGAAAGGCACGGTGAACTTCAGCTTCATGATCACCCAGTCACGGCTGTAGTTGGTCAGTTTGGGGATCTCACCATAAGGAATGGTGTGCACTGGCCCGCGATGGTGGCGCAGCTGCATCGAGCGGATCGAGATTTTTTCGACCGTGCCCGCAGTGCCATCGACCTCGACATACTCGCCCACACGGAAGGCGTCATCGATAAGGAAGAAGACGCCGGAGACCACATCCGAGACAAGTTTCTGCGCACCGAAACCAATGGCCAGACCGAGGATACCGGCACCAGCCAGAAGCGGTGTGATGTCGATGCCGAGGCTGCCGATGGCCAGCAGACCAAAGACCACTGCGATGGCGCTCTGCGCTGTGATCCGCATCAGCGGAAGTACCGTGGCGAGGCGGGAGCCGCCTGCACCGCCACCTTCGCCCTGGGCTTCGTCTTCGCTGATCACACGGCTTGTGAATTCCTTGGCCAGCCGGCGGTTGATCCAGAGCGACACCCCTTCGAAGACTACGTACCCAACAGCGAGGGTAAGCAGGAACTGGAACAGATTTGCGCCAGCGCCTTCGGCTTCGCCGGTCAGCGAGAAGAGATTGATCTGCCATGCACCTGCAATCAGCAGAATGACAACGCCAGCCACCAGGACCCGTCCGATCCGGATAAAGCTGCGCTTGGTCGATTTGTAGGCCGCCAGAGCAATGGGGCCTTCCCCGGACATCGGTGGCTGCAAGTGACGCACAAGACCTCGGATCATCGTATCCAGCGCTGGTGCCATGAGCAGCCAGAACATCGTGGTGTAGTGCGGCGTGTTCAAAAGCAGCGCCACGTTCCCATAGCCAGCGACAAGCTCAACCACGACCCACATGACAATGGTCACGGCAACAGCAAAATAAGGGTACGCCAGCGCGATCTTTTCGTCGAAAGGCGTACGGTCGGGGTCTGTCCCGCGCATCATGTCGACCAGACCAGCCCTCGCGGTCCATGCGATCACACCGATATAGATGTGCACCGCTGTGTTCAGCCAGAACCCGATCCGGGTTTCGCCCATCGGCATCCCGTTTTGGGAATTGAACCGCACGATGAAGATCGAGAAGCCTGCCAGCAGGACCAACCCGACCAGATTGCGTTGCAGGTAGTTGGCCCAGTGATCATCGACATTCACCAACCGCATTTCTGAACGCTTCGGTGCCAAGATGAACCGACCCACGGCGGCGCCCAGACGGGGGAACCAGATCAGATAGGTCAGGAAGGGCGCTGCAAAGGCCAGTTGCTGCGGGTTCAGAATTGCCAGACCTACGGTGCGCACGCCCAGGTAAAACCCGATCAGGCCCGCAATCTCTCGCAGAAACCTTTGGAAAAGGAAGCTCAGCGCGGACCACAGAGTGCCTTCTTCGCCTTCGGGGATGTTACCGCGCCAGCGGCTGATGGCGAACTTGACCACCCATTCCGCGGCCAGACCTGCGGCCAGGGCCACGGCGATCAAACCGAACAGAACCAACAGACCGGTGTCGCTGTAGCTGTTCGCAAAGTTTTGAAAGACTTCGCCCTGAGAGCTGAGCAAGTTTGGCACGCGAGAAACGACGTCAACCATATCTGCGGCAAACAGGCTCCACGCCTCGGCAACATTTGCAATCAGTCCGCGCGGTTCGGCCCCTGTTTCCGCCTGAGCTGCCGCGACGGCGTCCAACCTTTGCAGCAGGAGTTCCCGGACCTCGGCATCCGACATGCGCGCCACCAGATCGTCCACCACCTCAGGCGTCAGTTCTTCGGGCAGAACCGGCGCGGTTTCCCCGGCGCTGTCGCCGCCGCCCGTGGCCATCTGCAGCGCTTGGGCGTTGCCATCGCTCGCAGAGAAGAGACCCAGGCTTAGAACGGAAAAAAGGAGCAGGCATCGGACCAAAAACGGCATTACAAATCCCTCGAGCACGTAGCTGTTACTTTTTGTGTTCGAATACCTGCTCTTGAGGCGGATTGCACGTATTTTGAGAGTATTGCCCGAAACAACGGCACGTCCCCAAGCTGACTGAAAAATCAAGAGCTTGAGTGCTTGGATAAAAAAAGGCCGAGCACAAAGCTCGGCCGAAGTCCAACAGGGAGGTATGAAGATGATATGAACCTAGGCCCAATCGCCTTCGTTTGATGATTTAGGTGGCGAAATTCGTCTGATCAAGGGCTCAACCCCTTAACTTTTGTCATTGCCGCCATGCACAGGCCGCATGGCTCAGCGTTTTCCCTGTTCTCGCAACTGCTTGCGATGTGAAATGATCTCGTCCTGAACGAAATCACGGAATGCCGCGATCCGCTGCGATTGCCGCAGTTCTTCGGGATAGGCCAGAAATACCGGCACTTCTGCGGATTCTATGTCGGGCAGCACATGGACCAGGTCCGGAAAGTCTTGCGTGACGTAGTCCGGCAGGACCCCGATTCCCAACCCGTGCAACACGCCCTGCAGCACGCCGAAGTAGTTGTTGACCGTCAAAAGCGAGCGCGGGTTGTGGGTCATCAGGTGCTGGACCAGAATTGCCCCAGCGCTGACCTGCGCTGATACCGTGTTCTGGCAGATCAGCCGGTGATCCGCGATATCCGCGATGTCCGCCGGCGCCCCTTCGCGATCCAGATAGTCGCGCGAGGCATAGAGCATCATCTGCACAGACATGAGTTTCTTGCGGATGAGATCGGCTTGGCTGGGTTCTTTCATGCGGATGGCAACGTCGGCTTCGCGCATGGGCAGGTCCAGCACCCGTTCTTCCAGCATCAGGTCTACTTTCAGATCGGGGTAACGCTCGTAGAGTTTTGTCAGGCGCGGCGCCAGCCAGAGCGTTCCAAATCCAAAAGTGGTGGTCACCCTCAGTTCACCGAACACCTCTTCCTCGCTGTCGCGGATCCGCGCCGCAGCGGCATCGAGGCGTTTGGTCATGGAGCGTGTCGCATCGAAGAGCAACTCGCCCTGTTCGGTCAGAATCAGTCCGCGTGCATGCCGGTGAAACAAGGTGGCGTTCAGACTCTCTTCGAGTGCTCGAATCTGCCGGCTCACGGCAGATTGAGACAAATTCAACCGATCCCCGGCGTGAGTCAGACTGCCCGCGTCCGCAACCGTGTGAAATATTCTGAGCTTATCCCAATCCATACCGACAACTTTCGAAACGACACATCCGACATATATGAAAGGATAGGCATTGCCAGCACTCTACTGCGCCGCTGCCGCGGAAAGTCGCAGAAATTGCTAGGCAGGTCATAAAGATTGACCTATTATCTGAGCAGAATACGCACTGAACATCCGTCGTTGGGAGGCGCCTGATGAGTACGCAAAAGATTTCTCTGAACGACCGTTTCGATCTGAAAAAGTCACCCGTGCTGCTGAACGGCACGCAGGCCTTGGTCCGGCTGATGCTGATGCAGAAGGAGCGCGACCGCGCGGCGGGTCACAACACTGCTGGTCTGGTGACGGGATATCGCGGCTCTCCCCTTGGCGCAGTCGATCTGCAGATGATGCGCGCGGCGAAACAGCTGGCACAGCAGGATGTCACGTTTCAGCTTGGTTTGAACGAAGATCTGGCCGCAACGGCGCTGTGGGGCAGCCAGCAGGCGGGGTTGCGCGGCGATGGCCGGTATGACGGGGTCTTTGGGCTGTGGTACGGCAAGGGACCCGGCGTGGACCGGTCCGGCGATGCCATGAAGCATGCGAACATGGCCGGGACTTCTCCCTATGGCGGTGTGCTCATGGCCATGGGGGATGACCACACAGGTGAAAGCTCAACCGTGTTGCACCAGTCCGAGTGGGCACTGGTTGATGCGTACATGCCTGTGGTCAGCCCGGCGGGTGTCCAGGAAATCATGGATTTTGGGATCTACGGGATCGCGTTGTCCCGGTTCGCTGGGCTCTGGGTCGGGCTCAAGACGATGAAAGACACGGTTGAAGCAACGTCGGTTGTCGATGGTGACCCGCATCGGCTGCAGCTCACCCGCCCGGACTTCGAGATGCCGCCGGGCGGTCTGAACATCCGGCTCGTGGACACGCCAACCGAACAAGAAACGCGAATGATCGATTACAAGCGATTTGCCGCGGAAGCGTTCTCGCACGCCAACAAGATGGACAAGCGCGTCTGGGGCAAGCCGGGCGCAAAGATCGGGTTTGTCGCCGCTGGTAAGAACTGGCTGGATCTGGTGCACAGTCTCAACCTGTTGAACATTGACGAGGCCGAAGCCGAGCGATTGGGGATCACGACCTACAAGGTCGCCCAGACATTCCCGTTGGACATGAAAGGGTTTCACGACTGGGCCGAGGGGCTCGATCTGATCGTCGTGGTGGAAGAAAAGCGCAAGCTGATCGAGGTTCAGATCAAGGAAGCCATATTCGACGATCGTCGCGGCCGTCGCGTCTATGGCTGGCACAAGGGTGGCGGTGCGGGATCTATGCACGGTCCAGAGCTTTTTCCGACGCGCGGCGCGCTGGATCCGATCATGATCGCCACCAAGCTAGGGGAAATCCTGATCGAAGAAGGCCGCGAAACCGACGGGATCCGAGCCGGACTGCAGGTGCTTGACGACGCGCGGCGCAACGACAACGCCGAAGACATCGCAGCCCGCATCCCGTATTTCTGCTCCGGGTGCCCCCACAACACCTCCACCCGGGTTCCTGATGGAAGCCGCGCCTACGCAGGCATCGGGTGCCACTACATGGTGCAATGGATGGACCGCGATACAATCGGTTACACCCATATGGGCGCGGAAGGGGCAAACTGGATCGGCGAGGAACCGTTCTCAGAAACAAATCATGTTTTTCAAAACCTTGGAGACGGAACTTACAACCATTCCGGGGTACAGGCGATCCGCGCAGCTTTGGCCGCCGGCACCAACATCACTTACAAAATTCTCTACAACGATGCGGTCGCGATGACCGGTGGACAGGAAAACGACGGCGACCTGAGCGCGGAGCGTATTGTGCGGGAACTTCAGGCGATGGGTGTAAAACGCATTGCCGTGGTCTTTGACGCCAAGGAAGAGCCGATCCGCGATGCCTTCCCCAAAGATATCGAATGGCACGAGCGGGCCGAACTGGATGCAGTTCAGGCAACCTACCGTGAGATCGAGGGGGTTTCAGCCATTGTCTACATCCAGACCTGTGCCGCAGAAAAACGGCGCAGGCGCAAGCGCGGAACGTTCCCGGACATCGACAAACGCGTGTTCATCAATCCGGCGGTCTGCGAGGGATGCGGTGATTGCGGCGTGCAGTCCAATTGCGTTTCCATCGTCCCGAAGGAGACGGAACTTGGGCGCAAGCGGGCCATTGATCAGTCCTCGTGCAACAAGGATCTTTCATGTCTCAAAGGGTTTTGCCCGTCTTTCGTAACACTCGAAGGCGCCAAGGTTCGAAAGGAGCCCACGAAGGAGTTGGCGCTTCCCGATCTGCCGCAACCCGCGTTGCCGGAGATTGACGGGACCTACAACGTCGTGATCACCGGGGTTGGTGGGACCGGGGTCGTGACCATTGGTGCTGTATTGGCGCAGGCGGCGCAGATCGACGGCAAAGGCGCCGGGATGATGGAAATGGCGGGGCTGGCCCAAAAGGGTGGTGCGGTACACATCCATTGCCGTTTGGCAGAAAAGCCCGGCGATATCAGCGCCATCCGTGTCGCCACAGGCGAAGCGCATGCCCTTATTGGTGGTGATCTGGTGGTCAGCGCGGCGGCCAAGACATTGGGACTGACACGCTCGGGTCAGACTGGCGGAGTGGTCAACAGCCACGAGATCATCACCGGTGACTTCACGCGAAACACCGAGTTTTCCCTACCGGCCGACCGCCTGCAACTGGCTCTGGAAGCCCGCATGGGCGACAATGTGGCTTTGTTCGATGCGACCGACCTTGCCAAGGCGACTCTCGGGGATTCGATCTATTCCAACATGATGGTGTTTGGCGGAGCATGGCAGCAGGGTCTGATCCCACTCAGCCATGAGGCCATTGCCCAGGCCATCGAGTTGAATGGCGCGGCAGTCGAGCGGAACCTGCGGGCATTCGAAATCGGCCGGTGGGCTGTGCTTTTCCCCAATGAGGCCGCCGGGCTGCTGACACCAAATGTGGTTGCGATGCCGAAATCGACGGAAGAACTGATCGCATTTCGTGCAGAGCACCTGACCAAGTACCAGAACAAGCGTCTGGCAAAGCGCTACCGCAAGATGCTTGAGGGGATCGAAGACGCCGCGCTGAAAGAAGCCGTGGCCAAAGGATATCACAAGCTGTTGTCTTACAAGGATGAATACGAAGTGGCGCGGCTGCATCTGAGCACGATGGAGATGGCGCAGGCTGAGTTCGACGGCGATTTCAAGGTGAAGTTTCACCTTGCCCCTCCAATGTTGTCCAAGATGGGCACCGACGGGCGACCGATGAAGAAAGAGTATGGCCCCGGCATGTTGCGCGCCTTTGGACTTCTGGCACGCCTAAAATGGATGCGCGGTACGCCGCTGGACGTTTTTGGGTACACGTCCGAACGCAAAATGGAACGGGCGCTGATTGCGCAGTACGAAGGCGACATGAAAACGTGGTTGCCGAAGGTGACGCCCGAGATCGTGGAACCGCTTACCGCGCTGGCGGCACTGCCTCTGGAGATACGGGGATTTGGGCCCGTTAAGCACGCCAACGAAGCGAAGGCCGCCAAGCGGCGCGAGGAGTTGCTCTCGATCCTGCGGCAAGGGGGGCCTGATCTGGCGAAAGCGGCGGAGTAGGGGCGTCACAACACCGTCACGAGGACTATGCAAAACTGCCATCTGACCCTATTTAGCCCCTGACAGATGGAGAACGATATGCCCTCGCGACGCCACATCGCCCGTGACATAAGCTACGCCTATTCTGCAGAAACCAAGGGCGGGCGCGCCGTCATTCGCCTCATGGAGAACACCACCGGCCGGATGCGCCTGATTAGGCGCGCCGATGGATATGAGGACGAGGTCGCGGCGGGGCGCGACTTCTGGGCTGTCATGGTGGAACGTTATGGCCTGAGCCTGGATGTGATTGGCGGCTCTTTGTCGAACATTCCGAAGAGCGGGCCGCTCATCCTGATTGCAAACCATCCTTATGGAATCCTGGATGGTCTGATGATGGGGCACATCCTGTCCGAGCTGCGCGGCGATTTCCGCATTCTTGCAAACCGCGTGTTTCGCAAGGCCGAAGACCTGAACCGGATCATTTTGCCGATCTCTTTCGACGAAACCAAAGAGGCGGTCGCGTTGAACATCGCGACGCGCAAAACGGCGCTGAACTATCTCAGCGACGGCGGCGCGATCGGGATTTTCCCGGGCGGAACCGTCAGCACTGCGGTGAAGCCTTTTGCTCATCCGATGGACCCTGGCTGGCGCGGATTTACTGCGCGGATGGTCGGAAAGTCAGAGGCGACCGTGGTCCCGGTGTTCTTCGAAGGCCACACCAGCCGCCTGTTTCAAATCGCGAGCCATCTGCACAGCACGCTGCGCATGGGACTGCTGATCAAAGAATTCCGCAAGCGCGTGGATACGCCTGTCAAAGTGGTGATCGGAGAGCCTATCGGGCGCGACGTTCTGGACCCTATGGCCAAGGACTCAAAGGCCATGATGGACTATCTGCGCAAAGCGACGTATGAGCTGTCTCCAACGCCGTTACAGTCCTTTGACTACGGCTTTGAGTTCGAGGAACGGCACCGCGCCTGACACGCCATGGCAGTTGGTATTTTTGATTCCGGTTTGGGCGGTCTGACCGTCCTGGAAGCTGTGAAAGCACGGCTGCCCGACGTGCATTTTTTGTACTATGCGGATACGGCTCACGCGCCCTATGGCGTGCGCCGCCCAGATGACATTCACGATCTGACGCGGTTGGCGGTGCACGATCTCTGGGCACGCGGTTGCGACCTTGTGGTTCTGGCGTGCAATACCGCCTCTGCGGCAGCCTTGCGGCGCATGCAGGAAGCGGGCGTGCCCGACGGCAAGCGCGTGTTGGGGGTCTTTGTGCCGATGATCGAAGCTCTGACCGAGCGCAACTGGGGTGACAACTCGCCCCCGCGCGAGGTGAATGTGAAGCATGTGGCCTTGTTCGCCACACCTGCAACCGTATCCAGCCGAGCGTTTCAGCGCGAGCTGGCATTCCGGGCGATCGGGGTTGATGTCGAGGCGCAGGCCTGCGGCGGGGTTGTTGATGCCATCGAAGAGGGTGACTTGATCCTTGCCGAGGCGCTGGTGCGGTCACATGTGGATGCGTTGAAACGCAAGATGCCGGACCCGGAAGCGGCTGTGCTTGGGTGTACGCATTATCCTCTGATGGAAACGGCGTTCCGGGATGCCTTGGGCGACGATGTGAAAATCTACTCGCAAGGCACACTCGTGGCGGACAGCCTTGCGGATTACCTGTCGCGGCATTCGGACATGTTGGGCGCTGCGGAGTCCGGCTTCCTGACCACAGGGGATGCCCGACGGGTCAGCGATCGAGCGACACAGTTTATGCGACGAAGCATCACCTTTCAGGCTGCATGAGCCTTCGTCCACAATACATTGAAATTCAAAACTAAAGGTCTGACATGACCCACAAGATCGCAATTCTGGGCGCCAGCGGATACACCGGCGCCGAACTGGTCCGGCTGATCGCCGACCATCCAAACATGACCATCCAGGCACTGGCTGCTGAGCGCAAAGCGGGCCTGACCATGGCCGAGGTTTTCCCGCACCTGCGTCACCTGACGCTGCCGACGTTGTGCAAGATCTCTGAGATCGACTTTGCAGAGATCGATCTGGTGTTTTGTGCCTTGCCCCACAAAACCAGTCAGGATGTGATTTCGGCGCTGCCGCGTGACATCAGGATCGTTGATCTCTCTGCAGACTTTCGGCTGCGGGATCCCGAGGACTACGAGACCTGGTACGGGAACCCGCACAGTGCCGTCGACCTGCAGGACGAAGCGGTCTACGGCCTGACCGAATTCTACAGGGACGAAATCCGCGGCGCACGGCTGGTTGCCGGAACCGGGTGCAACGCCGCCACCGGCCAGTTTGCTCTGCGGCCTTTGCTGGCGGAAGCCGTGATTGATCCGGATGAGATTATCCTCGATCTGAAATGTGCGGTGTCCGGCGCGGGACGCAGTCTGAAAGAAAACCTGCTGCACGCCGAACTTAGCGAGGGGTTTCATGCCTATGCCATTGGTGGCACGCACCGGCATCTTGGGGAGTTCGATCAGGAACTGTCCAAAGTTGCCGGGCGGGAGGTGCATGTGCAATTCACGCCGCATCTCATGCCAACCAACCGCGGAATTCTTGCGACTGCATACCTCAAAGGCGATGCGGCGGAGATCCACGACGTTCTCAGCAAGGCGTATGCTGATGAACCGTTCATCGAGGTTCTGCCCTTTGGACAGGGACCCAGCACCCATGACGTGCGCGGGTCAAATTTCTGCCATATCGGCGTTGTCGCGGATCGACTCGAGGGGCGGACCATTGTCCTTGCGGCCCTGGATAACCTGACAAAAGGTAGCAGCGGGCAGGCATTGCAAAATGCCAACCTGATGTTAGGTGAATCCGAGACGGCGGGGCTGATGATGGTCCCCTTGTTCCCGTGAGGTCATCATGAAGAACCTGAAGAAACAACGTCGGGTTCAAATTATACTGGTCACTGCAGTGGCGTTGGCGGTGTCAACGGCGCTGATCGGTTATGCGATGCGGGATGGGATCAATTTCTTTCGCGCGCCAAGCCAGATCCTTGCCGAACCGCCTGCGCCCACCGAAGTGTTCCGCATCGGTGGGTTGGTGGAAGAAGGGTCCATCGTGCGCGGTCAGGGCGAAATGATCCGCTTCTCCGTCACGGACGGAGGCGCGTCCGTGCCGGTGGTGTATACGGGCGTTCTGCCGGATCTCTTCACCGAGAACGAAGGGATGGTGGGCACCGGCCGATACGTGAATGGCGTCTTTGAAGCCTCTGAAATTCTTGCCAAACACGATGAAACCTACATGCCGGCTGAAGTTGTGGATGCTCTGAAAGAACAGGGTGTTTACAAGGGCGAAGACTACGGTTCGGACAGCTGATCCAGACAGGTTCGGCCCTGTTCCCTGAGCGCGGCGGCGCACGTCCATCGTGCGCACCGTTTGCGCAACATTAAGTCTCTTTGTCACATCGTCACCGCGATTTTTCCGACGAGGTGCGCGATGCAGACGGTGCGTCAGATTGCCGAAGAAATAGTGGCCCGCGAAGGCGGGTTCGTGAATGATCCAGACGACCCCGGCGGCGCGACAAAATACGGTGTCACGGTGCACACATTGCGCAGGCTTGGGCTGGATCTAACCAAGGACGGGTCAATTGATGTCAAGGACGTCCGTGCGCTGCGCAAGGGCGATGCCGTCGACATTTTCTTGCGCCACTACTTCGAAGTTCCGCGGATTGGAGACCTTCCAAGGGTCCTTCACGCCAGCGTTTTTGACATGCAGGTGAACGCCGGCCGCAACGCGGTCAGGATATTGCAGAAACTGTTGTGCGACATGGGCTATGCGATCGGGATCGATGGGTTCATCGGCCCGCAAACAATTGCTGCGGCGCAGGATGCGGCGGAACCTGATGGGATTGCCTTGGCGGATGCTTATGGCGTGGCCCGGCGCAACTACTATTTCCAACTCGCAGATCGTCGGCCCGCCAGCCGGAAGTACGTGCGCACGCGGCGCGGCGGAAAGGGCGGCTGGATCCGGCGCGCCGAAGAGTTCCTGTCCGAGCAATACCATCTGAGTCCCGCGGCCTTTGCACAAAGGATCGCATCGTGGGGCTGATCGACCGAATTCTGACGCTTGTGTTTGGCGGTGAGCGCAACGTGGTTCGGGACACCCTGGAGGTGTTTCGGGAAAATGCCGAGAACGATGCCAGCCGTGCATCCGCGTTGCGTGAGCAGGCGATGGGTCAGTTCGGCGCGGAATTTACGTCATCAAGGACAAGCGGTTTTGACCGTCTGATGGATGCCATAAACCGGGTTCCGCGCCCCGCGCTGGCCTTGGGGACGCTGGCGCTCTTTGTCGCGGCGATGGTCGACCCGATCTGGTTTGCCGCACGCATGCAGGGCATCGCATTGGTGCCAGAGCCGCTGTGGTGGCTGCTCGGGGTGATTGTGTCCTTCTACTTTGGCGCAAGACACCAGTCGAAAGCGCAGGGCTTTCAGCGCGAAATCGCCCAATCCTTGTCTCATACATCGCAAGTTGTCGCGAATCTGGGCGCATTGCGAAGGCTGGAGGCGAGGGGCGTTGGGCAGGCGGAACTCGATCCGGTTGGGTTGGATTCCTTGGCGATGGATGCAAATGACGGCAATCCGGCGCTGGAAGACTGGAAGGCCCTCAGAACGCAGTGACCCCGCGACGATTTGAACAGGCCGGGCGGCCGATTTCGATTGGCCCGTCGTGCGCGTTGGCCATATATTTCGCACATGGTCACAGAACTCGGACACTTCGCCCTCGTCCTCGCCTTTATGGTCGCAATCGTGCAGGCCGTGGTGCCCCTGATCGGCGCTCAAAAACGCTGGACCGGCTGGATGGCAATCGCGGAACCGGCAGCGAACATTCAGTTTCTGCTGACGGCGTTCTCCTTTGCGGCGCTGACCTACGCCTTTGTCGTGTCGGATTTTTCACTTCGCCTGGTGGTGCTCAACTCCCATTCGGCCAAGCCTTTGATCTACAAGATCTCTGGTACGTGGGGCAATCACGAGGGCTCCATGTTGCTTTGGGTTCTGATTGTAACCCTCTTTGGTGCGATGGCGGCCTGGTTCGGTGGCGGTCTTCCCCCGACGCTGAAAGCGAGGGTTCTGGCGGTACAATCTGCCATTGCAGTTGCGTTCTTCGCCTTCATCCTCTTCACATCCAACCCGTTTCTGAGGCTGGCAGTGCCACCCTTTGACGGGCAAGACCTTAACCCGCTTTTGCAGGACCCGGGTTTGGCCTTTCACCCGCCATTCCTCTACCTGGGATATGTCGGGCTCTCCATGGCGTTCTCCTTCGCCGTTGCGGCCCTGATTGAGGGGCGGGTCGACGCCGCCTGGGGGCGGTGGGTCCGGCCATGGACGCTGGCGGCATGGGTGTTTCTGACCATCGGCATCGGTTTGGGCTCCTGGTGGGCATACTACGAGCTGGGCTGGGGCGGCTTCTGGTTCTGGGACCCGGTTGAGAATGCTTCGTTCATGCCGTGGTTGCTGGCGGCCGCACTGTTGCATTCCGCAATCGTTGTGGAAAAGCGCGAGGCGCTGAAAAGCTGGACCATCCTGCTGGCCATTCTTGCGTTCGGGTTTTCCCTGATCGGCACCTTTATCGTGCGTTCGGGACTTCTCACCAGCGTGCACGCCTTTGCAAATGATCCCGAACGCGGCGTTTTCATCTTGATGATCATGGCATTCTTCGCCGGTGGCGCGCTGATGCTGTTCGCGATGCGGGCGCAGCAGATGGAAGCCAAAGGTGTGTTCAGCATGGTGAGCCGGGAAAGTGCACTGGTCGCCAACAACGTGCTCTTGGCCGTGGCCTGTTTTGTCGTCTTTGTCGGCACAATGTGGCCCGTCATTGCCGAGATGTTCTTTGACCGCAAGCTGAGCGTCGGTCCTCCGTTCTTTGACATGGCATTCACGCCCTTCATGGTTCTGTTGGGCCTGATCTTGCCAATCGGGGCGATGTTGCCCTGGAAGCGTGGGCGATTGGGCCGCGCGATACGGCCGCTCTGGCCGTGGGCGCTGCTGGCGCTGACCGTGGCAGCGCTGGTCTGGGCGATGCAGACCGGCCGAAGTGCCCTGGGACCTTTGGGCGTTTTCATGGGGGTCTGGATCGTCGCCGGTGCGTTGGTCGATCTCTGGTCGCGAACCGGCGCTAGCGGCTTTCGGCGGCTCGCGCGTCTGCCGCGCGCGGATTGGGGCAAAGCTGTGGCCCATGCCGGGATGGGGATCACGTTCTTTGCGATCTGCGGCTTGGTGGCGTGGAAATCCGATGACATTCGTGTGGCCCAGATCGGCGAAACATTTGAAGTTGGCGCCTTCACGTTGACCCTTAACGATGTCCGGCGGATTGAGGGCCCGAACTATCTCAGCACGATGGCTTTCATCGAATTGGAAAGAAATGGCCGCGTGCTGGCGGAACTGCTCCCTGAAAAACGCTTCTATCCGGTGGCAGAGATGCCGACGACCGAGGCGGGCATCGACTATCGCTTACTGCGGGACGTTTACGTCGTCATCGGTGACCAGCAGCAAGATGGCGGGTGGGTTGTCCGCACATACATCAAACCCTTCGCGAACTGGATGTGGGCGGGGTGCTTGTTGATGGCGCTTGGCGGGGCCCTGTCGCTCAGTGATCGCCGGTTCCGTGTGGCCGCCGGCGCGCGCAAGACACCGCTCGCGGTGCCAGCGGAATGACCCTGGGCGCCGTTAGATACGCACTTGTGCTGATCATGCTCTGTGGCGCGGTTTTGCTGCCTTCTGGACCTGTCAGAGCCGTTCAGCCTGATGAGGTGCTGGACGACCCGGTTCTGGAGAACCGGGCGCGGGAACTCAGCAAAGGTCTGCGATGTCTGGTGTGCCGAAACGAAAGCATCGACGAAAGCAATGCGGACCTTGCACGCGATCTGCGTCTGCTGGTCCGGGAGCGGCTGGTCGCCGGGGACAGCGACACTGAAGCAATCGACTTCATCGTGGATCGATACGGGGAGTATGTTCTGCTGCGCCCTACATTCAATGGCTCGAATTGGATGTTGTGGGCGGCTGGGCCGCTGATGCTGCTTCTGGCCGGGGGCGTGGGTGTTGCCTACCTGCGTCGCCGCGAGTCTGCGCCAGTCACGCAAGAAGCGGCCCTCAGCGATGCCGAGCAAAAGCGGCTGCGCGAAATTCTGGAGGAGTGACGCCCGGTTTTGCTGGCACGCACCGCAGGGAAAGGTATCGTTCGCGCGACCCACAAGGAGCCTGCCGGCATGGACTATCAGACGATTACTCTCGACATAGCGGACGATGTTGCAGTGCTGACACTGAACCGTCCGGACAAGATGAACTCCCTGAATTCGCAAATGCGGGCAGAGATCGGTTATGCGGTCAAGGACGCCTCGCAAAAGGCACGGGTGCTGGTCATCACCGGTGCTGGACGGGCGTTTTGCACCGGGCAGGACCTTGGCGACCGTGCCACCGGCGCCAGCGTCGATCTGGAGCGGACCTTGCGCGATGAATACGTGCCGATGTTGAACGCGATCTATGACTGCCAGATCCCGACCATTGCCGCCGTGAATGGACCGGCGGCCGGGGCGGGGGCCAATCTGGCGCTGGCCGCAGATGTCGTGATTGCCACCGAGAGCGCTTATTTTCTTCAGGCGTTTACGCGCATCGGGCTGATCCCGGATGCCGGTGGCACATGGTTCATGCCGCGTCAGATGGGTATGGCCAAGGCCATGGGGGCAGCCCTGTTTGCTGACAAGATCAGTGCCCGTCAGGCCGATGACTGGGGTATGATCTGGGAAGCGGTGGAAGACGACGGGTTTGACGCACATTGGCGCGCGCGGGCAGCACATCTGGCCTCGGGACCGACTTCGGCCTACAGCGCAGTCAAGCAAGCGATCCGTGGAACCTATGAAAAAACGCTGCCGGATCAACTGCTGGTCGAGGCAGAATTGCAGGGTGTGTGCGGCAAGACCCGGGATTTTCAGGAGGGCGTTTTGGCCTTCATGGAAAAGCGTCCCGCGAAGTTCGAAGGGCGCTGATCGGGCGCAGGCTGGGGTCGCAACACGAACCGGGAGATAATCTGTTTCCGGTTCGTGAACGATTTTGGTCAAGTCAGCGCCACGGATTAACCATCATTTGATCATAAGCTCACTGCGAAAGCTGTGGTGAGGCGAGAAATGGATTGGATTCTGAGCTGGATTCAAGGGCTGTGGGCGTCGTTGTTCGATATGAGCTCACGGTTGGCGCTGTTTTACCTGACTGCGACTGTCATGCTAGCGTTCATCCTTTGGGTGTTCCGCGGGAGGCCACGCGGCAGTTTCCTGACCTGGTTGCTGCCCAAGGAAGTCTATCTGCACAAATCCAACATCGTCGACATCAAGGTTTTCCTGTTTAACTCCATGCTCAGCGCCGCCGGGATGTTTACCGCCATTGGCTTCACGCCGGTGGTGACGGTTTGGCTGTTGGGAGGGCTGGTGGACCTTTCCGGACAGGCCCACGATCCCGAAGCTGTCACCTGGTGGCGCAGTGCCATGGCGACGCTCGTGATGATCCTGACGCTCGATTTCTGCAAGTATTGGGCGCACTATCTGCATCACGAAACCAAGTTTCTTTGGCCCTTTCACGCGCTGCATCACTCTGCCGAGGTGATGACACCGCTGACGGCGAACCGGAATCACCCGGTCTTTTTGATCATCAGAACCTTGATCTATTCAGTGATCGTCGGCGCCGTGCAGGCGGTGATGCTTTTCGCACTGATCGGGAAAATCGATCTGTTGACCATTGGCAGCGTCAATGCAGGGTATTTTCTGTTCAACCTGTTCGGGGCGAACTTCCGGCACAGCCACATCTGGGTGAGCTACGGGCCGGTTCTGGAACATATCCTGATCTCGCCCGCACAGCATCACATCCATCACTCGATGGCCAAAAAGCATCACAACAAAAACTATGGCGAGGTGTTTGCGATCTGGGATCTGATGTTTGGCACGCTTTACGTCCCCAAGCAGTATGAAGCCCTGTCTTTTGGATTGGCGGACGAGCATGGCAATCCTGTCGAACAGCCCCACACCAATCTGAGATCAGCGATTTTGCTTCCCTTTTTGGAAAGTTGGCGGGCCTTGAAGGGTATGGAACCCGACTCGGTCATCAACCGCGACGAAGAGCAGGGTCACGCGGCTCAGAAGGTTATTGGCCGATCATGAATCGGGGCCTGTCCATCTGGCTCGACACGCTGCGGGTCTTCGCCACGCTCTTGGTCTTGATCTCGCATCTGGCCTACCCGCGTTTCACCCAGGGTGAGTTGATCTTCATCCGCGAATGGAACCTTGGCAGCGATGCCGTCATCTTGTTTTTTGTGGTGTCGGGCTTTGTGATTGCCTACGCGTCGGACCGGGACAAGACTCTAGGGGTCTACAGCTTCAACCGTCTGTCCCGGCTCTGGATCGTGATGCTGCCCGCGCTGCTGTTGACCTTTGTATTCGACCGGTTCGGCTACGCGCTGTCGCCACAGGCCTATCCCGGCACGTTCTTTCAACCACTTGGACTGTGGGACATGCTGGCGCGCGGGCTCAGTTTTTCGAACGAGTGGGCGGTGATGGAGCGCGTGCGGCTGGGAACAAACGGCCCGTTGTGGTCGCTAAGTTATGAAGCCGCGTACTATCTGCTCTTTGGGCTCGCGGTGTTTTTGCGCGGGGCGTTGCGCTGGGTTTTGGTCCTGACAGCGGGCCTGCTGATCGGACCGCGGGTGTTGATGCTGATGCCAGCCTGGCTCATGGGCGTCTGGTTGTGGCATGCCGTGCAGTCGGGTGCAATCGCAGGGATTCCCGTGACGCGCGCGTGGCTTTACGCTTTGGCGGGACCGGTGATCTACGTCGGCGCGCAGGAGCTCGATCTGCCGGGAACACTGGCTGCGATCACAGCGCAGTGGTTCGAACCGCAGAATTACCGCGATGTTCTGGTGTTCTCTGATGAAGCGCTCTGGAACGTCCTGGTCGGTGGGTTGGCGGCACTGCACATCCTTGGAATGGCACGGCTAATGAAAGATGTAAGGCGAGATGTCTGCGCCATGCGCTGGTGGGCGGGGGCGAGCTTTTCCATCTATGTTACTCACTATCCAGCCCTGCATTTACTGGATGCGGCGGTCCCTGATGGGACCGCAGGACGCGGGCTGATCTTGTTTTCAGGCGCATTGATCGTTGGTCTGATCTTTGCACAGATCTTTGAACGGCACACTGGTCCGATAAGACGGGTTCTGATTGAGGCCTGGGCGATGCGGCCCTTGCAGCCCGCGCGACATGGCTAGATCGGTCAGCGCTTCATGGTCCGCTCAAGAGCGGCCCAAACACGTTGCGCAGCTCGGCGGTTTTCGATGTCGACGTATTTGCGCTGCGTTCGATCATTCAAGCGAATTGTCAGGCTAGCGCCGCCAGAGCATAGGGTTTCTTGGACATAGGATGTTTGTGATTGGCGCAAGAGGCGCGCCGATAGGCGATTCCCTTCCCGGGTGCAGCGAACTCGCTCTGTTACCAGAACCCGGCCCCGGCGCCTCGCATCATCGTCCATTGCGCCTTGAACCAAACGACCGCGTCAAATCCAAATCCCAAAAACACTATTGCCAAGCGCTTCGGCTGAAGGGATGCAGTACCCCGGGTCCAGGCTGTCTGCAGACGCTTGACGAGAAAATGCCAAGGTACAAAGCCAAACCGCTTGTCGGGCAGGGCTTCGTTTATCAGGTGCGGGAGCCAATTGGCATCCTGTGCCGCGGCTGCGACAGCGGATTTGCGCTGGCTTAAAGGTAGGTTCTCGAGATACCGGAAGATCACCGCATTTATGGCCGAGCCAATTACTAGTCGTTCCTGATGGCGGATCAGCGCTCCAATCTGTCGTTCTGAACGGTAGATATGATAGGTCTCTTCCTTACCATCAATCGGCACTGGGCGCCCCATCTTTGTGAAGCTGTCCGTGTGCAACATCGCCCGTAAAAAGCCGTCCTCAACAGGCAGCCCGACTGGCATGTGGATGCAGCGTACTACGTCACCTCTAACGGCATAGAGTTGTCCACAAATCGAGCTTTTCCAGTCATATAGGGAGCCCCCGGCGGCTGCTATGAGCTTCGCCTCAAAACCTGCCGCGTCGCGTGCCCCGTGATCGTGAGCGATGTCCTTGACCGGGCGGCTGCTGGTCGCGCAAATCCTGTTATGGGTCTCAAGAAACCCGATCAGGCCAGACAGGGTGTCGGTATTGGGTAGGTAGATATCCGCGTCGGCGAAAATCAGATACTCCGCGTCAGGCCATGCCAGATCATGGACAAAACGCTCCCACGTTCGGCTCTTTCCCGGCTCTGGCAGATCATGGATATGCACATCCGACCGCCCGGCCAAGGCGGCCTTAGCTTCGGTTACGGTGTCGTCGCTGCACCCATTGGCAAGCACATGGACCACGATGGTGATATCCTGGGCGAAAAAAATGTCTTGTGCCAGGAGATCATTGAGCATCCCGGCAATTCCTTGCTCTTCATTATGGGCAAAGACCCCTATCTCGACCCGGGTCATAGGTATTGCTCCCGCTATAAAGTGACTCATACAAGCAAATGCATTTTTCGCTCTGAATTTTTTTGCATGTGATCCCTGTGTACATTGTTGCCGAGTTGGATGCGGCGGGTTGTCAGTGTGTGATCATTGCCGGGCTGGTCTTTGCACAGATTATCGAAAGAGCCACACATGTGCCTTAATTGTTTCTGCTCAAGCCAAGTATCTTGCGGCGATTGCGCACTGTAAATACACTCCAGCTCTTGAGCTTCTTACAGGGGAGCGATCTGCCGTCACGCCGCAGGCTCAGCGGTTTTCGATGTCGACGTAGTTGCGCTGCGTTTCACCAAGATAGAGCTGGCGCGGGCGACCGATCTTGTTCTGAGGATCGGCAATCATCTCTTTCCACTGCGAAATCCAGCCAACGGTACGGCTGAGCGCGAAAATCGGCGTGAACATCGATGTCGGGAAGCCCATCGCCTCCAGAATGATGCCCGAGTAGAAATCCACGTTGGGAAACAGCTTTTTGTCGTGGAAGTAAGAATCGGCCAGTGCTGCGGTTTCCAGTTCCTTGGCCACCTGCAGGATCGGGTTGTTCTCGATGCCCAACAGGTCCAGCACTTCGTCGGCGGACTGCTTCATCACCTTGGCGCGGGGATCGAAATTCTTGTAGACGCGGTGCCCGAAACCCATAAGGCGGAACGGGTCATTCTTGTCCTTCGCGCGAGCGATGAACTCGGGAATGCGGTCGACGGTGCCGATTTCATTTAGCATCTCCAGGCAGGCCTGATTGGCGCCGCCATGGGCCGGTCCCCACAAACAGGCGATCCCGGCTGCGATACAGGCAAACGGGTTCGCTCCCGAAGAGGAGGCCAGACGGACGGTGGAGGTCGATGCGTTTTGCTCGTGATCGGCGTGCAGCGTGAAAATCCGGTCCATCGCGCGGCTGAGGATCGGGTTGACCTCATATTCCTCGGCGGGCACCGCAAAGCACATCCGAAGGAAGTTGGACGCGTAGTCCAGATCGTTGCGCGGATAGACAAAGGGCTGCCCGATTGAGAACTTGTAGGCCCAGGCCGCGATCGTCGGCATCTTGGCAATCAGCCGGATCGAGGCGACCTCACGCTGCCACGGATCGTTGATGTCGGTGCTGTCGTGATAAAAGGCCGACATGGCGCCCACAACACCCACCATAATGGCCATTGGGTGGGCATCGCGCCGGAAACCGCGGAAGAAATACGTCATCTGCTCGTGCAGCATCGTGTGATGGGTCACACGTGTTTCGAAGTCTTCCAACTCGGCGGCCGTTGGCAGGTCGCCGTAGAGCAGCAGATAGCAGACCTCCAGGTAGTGGGATTTGCTGGCCAACTGATCGATCGGATACCCCCGGTGCAGCAGTTCCCCTTTGTCGCCATCGATGAAGGTGATGGTGCTGTCGCAACTGGCCGTCGAGGTGAAACCGGGGTCGTAGGTGAACACGCCTGCCGAGGAATAGAGTTTGCGGATGTCGACAACGTCTGGACCGGCGGTTGGCGAATAGATTGGCAGGTCATATGTTTCGCCATTCAGATTGAGCGTGGCGGTTTTGGTGGTCTCTGTCATACGTGTGCCTTTCTTTCGTAGCGCGCGGCATGCCCCGGGATAGGGCGAACCGGCGGTCCCTGCGGTCGGACGGGCAGGGGGGTCGTAACGGGCTGGTGTGAACGAACCGTGACGGTTCAGATCATCCTGCTGCGTCAGCAATCCGGGCCAGCGACTCGTCGTGGCCCAAAACCAGCATCATATCGAAGACCGAAGGGGTTACCGCTCGCCCTGCCAGTGCTGCCCTGAGCGGTCCGGCGAGTTTGCCGAACTTTGTGCCCTGGTCTTCCGCAAATGCGGACAGAAGCGTCTCCAGTTCATTCCGGGACCAGCTAGCATTTTGCAACTGCGGCGTCAATTCCGACAGTATACCACGGGATACCGTATCGAGCGCGCGCGCAGCCTTCTCGTCGGGCTCGATAGGGCGGGACGCCAGAACAAAGTGCGCCTTTTCAAGGATTTCCGGGAAAGTCCGGGCTCTGTCCTTCAGGCAGTACATGGCTCTTTCCAGATCCTGTGACTGCTGAGGCGTCAAGGCCGGTAAGGCTGCCGCTGCAAGGAATTCTTCCATTTCTTGCCGCAATGCAGCGTCATCTGAGGCGGCTATATGCTGGCCGCACAGGTTTTCCAGCTTCTTGGTGTCAAACCGCGCAGGGCTCTTGCCGATACCATCGAGATCAAACCAGTCCAGCGCCTGCGCATCGGTGAAGAATTCGTCATCGCCATGAGACCAACCCAGTCGGGTCAGATAGTTGCGCATTCCTGAGGCCGGGTATCCCATGACCTGGTATTCCTGCGCGCCCAATGCGCCGTGCCGCTTAGACAGCTTTTTTCCATCTGGACCGTGAATCAGGGGGATATGGGCCCAGACCGGAACGTCCCACCCCATGGCGGTGTAGATCATCATCTGTCGCGCCGCGTTGTTGAGATGGTCGTCGCCACGAATGACATGAGTGACCCCCATGTCGTGGTCGTCCACCACAACCGCCAGCATGTATACCGGAGTGCCGTCGCTGCGCAGAAGGATCATGTCGTCTAGCTGATCATTCCGGATCGTCACGTCGCCCTGAACTTCATCGTGAATGACCGTGGCACCGTCCTGATGGGCACGGATCCGGATCACATAGGGTGCATCGGGATGCGCGCTCTCATCTGCATCGCGCCAGGGAGAGCGAAACAACGTGCTGCGCCCCTCGGCACGGGCTGCGTCACGGAACGCGGCGATCTCGTCAGGGGTCGAGAAGCACTTGTATGCCTTGCCGTCAGACAGCAACTGGCGCGCCACTTCGGCGTGGCGATCGGCGCGTACGAACTGGCTAATGACCTCCCCATCGTGATCGAGGCCCAGCCAATCCAGCCCCTGCAAGATAGCTTCCGTTGCTTCGGGGGTGGAGCGGGCGCGATCCGTATCTTCGATGCGCAAAAGGAATTTGCCACCGCGTCCCCGCGCGAAAAGCCAGTTGAACAAGGCTGTCCGCGCGCCGCCGATATGCAGGAAACCGGTGGGTGAGGGCGCAAAGCGGGTGACAACGGGTGCGGTCATGGGATGGCGTTTACCTTCTGGAAACCATGGCGGTTCTAACGTTTGCGCCTGTCTAGCGAGCCTAAAGGTGAGGGGCAAGGATGCGCGTGCTGAGCCGGGTGGAACTGGCGCTTTTGGAACAGCGGGGCGCCTTGTTTCCATGGGCGCCCGTATGCCTTGCCTTGGGTATTGGCGGGTACTTCGCGATGCCGGTTGAGCCCACGCGCATGGTCTATCTGGCGCTGGGGTCGTGGATTTTCGTGGGAGCGCTGGCGGCATGGCGTTGGCACAACGCGTGGAGCCCGCTGATCATCGCTCTTGTCCTGATTGCTATTGGCTTCTGCCTTGCCGGGTGGCGCGCCCATCAGGTGTCCGCACCCGTGCTGCAGTTCCGCTACTACGGTCCGATTGAAGGGCGCATTGTGGGGATGAACCGGTCGGCTTCCGACGCGCTGCGCCTTACATTGGACCAGGTCTACCTCGCCGACACGTCGCCGGAGCGGGTGCCGGATCGCGTGCGTATCTCGTTGCACGGGGAAGAGAGACCGGAACTCAAACCGGGCCAGCGGATTATGACCACCGGCCACCTTTCCCCACCACAGGGACCAGTCGAGCCCGGTGGGTTCGATTTCCGGCGACACGCGTGGTTTCAAGGGCTGGGCGGCGTCGGCTATACCCGAATGCCTGTGTTAACCGCGTCCCCGGCATCGGATGGGGCGCAGGGGTTGCGGGTTTTGAGCTTTCGCATGGCCGCTTCGGAACGGGTGCGTGAGATTCTGCCCGGCGATGTCGGTGGTTTTGCGGCCGCCGTAACCACCGGCGATCGCAGCGGGGTCGGACAGGCCGCCTTGGAGGCGCTGCGGGCCAGCAACACCGCCCATCTCCTGGCGATTTCCGGCCTGCATATGGGGCTGCTGACAGGGTTCGTGTTCGGCGTATTGCGCCTTGCCCTGGCGGCTCTGCCCGGCGTCGCCCTGCGTTGGCCGATCAAGAAACTGGCCGCCTTTGGCGCGCTGCTCGCGGGCATGGTGTATCTGGCTCTGTCGGGCGGGAATGTGGCCACGGAGCGGGCGTTTGTCATGGCAGCGGTGGTTCTGTTGGCCGTCATGCTGGATCGCCGGGCTTTTTCGCTGCGGGCCGTCGCCATGGCCGCCCTGATCGTGCTGACCCTGCGCCCCGAGGCTCTCTTGGGGCCGGGCTTTCAGATGTCTTTTGCCGCCACAACCGCGTTGGTCGCCGTGTTCGGCGCAATGCGGGATGCCCGGATTCGGTTGAAACCAAAATGGTTTGCCCCGGTGCTGGGGGTTGTGATCTCGTCAGCTGTCGCGGGTGCCGCGACGGCCCCGGTAGGGGCAGCGCATTTCAATGTGATCTCGCACTACGGGCTGATCGCCAATTTGCTTTCGGTCCCGCTAATGGGGGTGCTGGTTGTCCCGGCCGCCGTGGCTGCTGCGCTCTTGGCGCCGTTCGGTTGGGAGTTCCTGGGGCTTGTGCCGATGGGGTGGGGGCTGGCGTGGATCCTTTGGGTTGCCGAATGGGTATCCGGTCTGGACGGCGCGCGCCGTTTTGTTGTGAGCCCTGCGCCTGTGGTGCTGCCGATGATCGCATTGGGCGCTCTGATCGTGATATTGTGGCAAGGACGCGCCCGTTGGATTGGCATTCTGCCGGTCCTCGTGGCCTTGGGGCTGTGGACTGGCAGCGAACGCCCGGTCGCGCTGATTGCTGACAGCGGCGGCCTTGTTGGCGTGATGACCGAGGAGGGACGAGCGCTCAGCAAGGCGCGCGGGGCGGGATTTGTTGCGAGGGCCTGGCTGGAGAACGACGGCGACGGGGCGGAGCAAGCCTACGCCGCGGCGCGATGGGAGGGTGCAGCAGGTCCGGTCCGTTCCGCGACCGCAGCAGGGGTCACAATTGTGCATGTTATTGGAAAACGCGCCGCTGCGCAGATCTCCGATTGCATGCCGGACGAACTGGTGATTGCGTCGGTAACGCTTGAACTCACGGGGGGGTGCCGTGTCTACGATCCCGCAGCGTTGCGCAGCACCGGAAGCCTGGCGCTGACTCGGGATGGCACGCTGATATCAGCCCGGTCAGTGAGCGGCAAACGGATCTGGAACACGCGCATGCCTGGTGGCAGAAAACGGCAGGCGCGTTCCGATCAGTAAGTCCGGATCAGCCCAACAAGTTTGCCCTGAATCTTAACCTTGTCCTCTGGGAAGACGCGGGTTTCATAGGCCGGGTTTGCCGCCTCCAGCGCGATAGCATTCCCGCGGCGCAGATAGCGTTTCAGCGTGGCCTCATGATCCTCGACCAGCGCCACAACGATATCACCATTGTCAGCGATCGAGGTCTCCCGGATCACCACCACATCGCCGTCGTTGATGCCCGCTTCGATCATCGAGTCACCTTTGACTTCCAGAGCGAAATGCTCTCCGGAGCTTGAAAGCATCTGGGATGGGACCGCAACTTGATGCGAGACTTGGCTGATCGCTTCGATCGGCACACCGGCTGCGATCCGGCCCATGACCGGGAGCTCAATCGCATCCACTGTCACCGTATGCACATTTGCGGGGCGCGGGGTCGGGGCGGATTTGTCGCCGTCGATCACGCGAGGCTGAAACCCTGTGCTGGCGGCGAGACTGTCCGGCAACCGCACAATTTCGATGGCCCGGGCCCGATGGGCCAGCCGTCGGATAAACCCGCGTTCTTCCAAAGCAGTGATCAATCGGTGAATGCCGGACTTGCTGCGCAGGTCCAGTGCGATCTTCATTTCATCAAAACTGGGAGGAACACCGTCACGTTGCACGCGGGTATGGATAAACTCCAGCAAATCCAGTTGCTTCTTGGTCAGCATTGCTCTTCGCCTCGTTTGGTGCGTTTTGTTTTGTTCTACGCATGTTCCCGTTTTGTGTCAAACGGATTTGGCGACTGCACCTAGAGTGGCAGGTATTGCACAGGCTCTCCTGCGGCCCGTGCAGGGTCATGGGGCGCCCGCACCAACAAGGCGTTGGCCTGTGCCAGAATCGTCAGCAACGAGCTGTCCTGACGATCAAAAGCGGTGACCTGACCGTCCTCGATCACCGCACGCATGTAATGCTCGCGCGGACCGTTGGGACCGATGGGGCTGGCCAGCCTGGCCTCCTGCAACGCTGGCAGAATGTCGGGCAAGCCCAGCATCGCCCGGATCATCGGCGCCACGAAAATGAACCCGCAGACCATGGCTGACACAGGATTGCCCGGCAGACCGACCATTGCGGCGTCTCCCATCCGTCCCGCCATCAGCGGTTTGCCTGGACGCATGGCCACTTTGTAAAACGCGCGGTCCATGCCCAGCCCAACCGCTGCCTCGCCGACAAGGTCATGATCGCCAACCGATGCTCCGCCCACCGTCACGATCAGATCCGCCCCTTCGGCCAGCTCGAATGCTGTGCGCAGCGACGAAAGGGTGTCACGCGCAATCGGCAAAAGGCGCGGTTCCGCCCCGAGTTGCGTCAGCAACGCGCGCAACCCGAACGTATTCGACGCGATAACCTGGTCAGGACCGGGGTTCTCCCCCGGCATCACTAATTCGTCGCCCGTGGAAATCAGCGCCACCACCGGTTTGCGCGCAACAGGCACGGTTGGATAGTTCATCGATGCCAGGAGGGCGACGTCCTGAGGGCTGAGGACGCGGGGCGCGGGCAGTTCCGTGCCTTTCGCGAAATCTCCTCCGGCGGGGCGGATGTTGGTTTTGGAACCCGGGTCCGCGCTGATGGTGATCACTTCGTCGCGCCGCTCCACATCTTCCTGAATAACAACGAAATCCGCACCATCAGGGATCGGGGCCCCCGTGAAGATGCGCACGGCCTGACCGGGCCCAAGCGTGCCTGCCCAGCTGTGTCCTGCGGCCGCCTCACCAACCACTTTCAACTGCACATGCTGCGCGGCCTCGGCCGACTTAATCGCATAGCCATCCATGGATGAGGCATCGAACGGAGGTTGATCGCGCCGCGCACGTAAGGGTTCGGACAGGACACGCCCCCCGGAGTCTTCGAGAGGCACGTCTTCCGCCGGCATAGTACGGACAAGGCTGATCAGCCGCGTCTGCGCCTCGGCAACGGTGATCATGTGGCTTCGTACCGGCCAGATTTGCCGCCATCTTTAAGAAGAACACGGATACCATTGATTTCCATGGCCTTATCAACGGCTTTGGTCATGTCATAGACGGTCAGCGCGGCGGTGCTGACGGCGGTGAGTGCTTCCATCTCCACACCTGTCTGTCCGGTGGTTTTCACAGTGGCCTCAAGGCGTACGCCCGGAAGATCTGGCTCCAACGTCAGTTCCACCGAAACTTTGCTGATCGGGAGCGGGTGGCAGAGCGGGATAAGATCCGGTGTTCTTTTGGCCCCCATGATACCGGCCAGACGTGCCACGCCCAGGACATCTCCCTTCTTCGCACGCCCTTCCGAAATGATATCAAAGGTTTCGCGGGCCATCTTCACGTACCCTTCGGCGGTTGCGATGCGCGCGGTAACCTCTTTCTCGGAGACATCAACCATATGCGCGTCGCCCTTGGCATCAAAATGAGACAGCGCCATCACATCATTCCCGGCATAAGAGGGTCGGCTAACAGCGCCTGCGTTGCTGCAGTCACATCATCGCTGCGCATCAGGCTTTCTCCGATCAGGAAACACCGGGCACCGTAGGTTGCCAACCTGGCAAGGTCGTCCGGCGTGTTCAGCCCGCTTTCCGACACGATGGTGCGATCACCGGGGACGCGTCTGGCAAGGTTGAGCGTGGTGTCGAGGGTGGTTTCAAAAGTCTTCAGATTGCGATTGTTGATGCCCACGAGCGGGCTTTTGAGCCTGGATGCGCGCTCCAGCTCCTCCGCGTCATGCACTTCAATCAGCACGTCCATTTTCCACTCGGTTGCGGTTGCCTCCAGTTCGGCGGCCTGCTGGTCCGAGACACTGGCCATGATGATCAGAATGCAATCGGCACCCAAGGCGCGAGCTTCGACAACCTGATACGGGTCATACATAAAGTCCTTGCGCAGACAGGGCAGAGTGCAGGCGTTCCGCGCTTCGGTCAGGTACTGCTTCTGACCCTGAAAACTGGGCGCGTCGGTGAGAACGGACAGGCAGGCCGCGCCGCCTGCTGCATAGGCCTGCGCCAGAGCGGCCACATCAAAGTCCTCGCGGATCACACCTTTGGACGGGCTGGCTTTCTTAATCTCGGCAATCATGCCATAGCCTGTGCGGCTGGCTCTTTGCAGGCTCTCCGCAAAGCCACGCACCGGTTCCGCCTCTTGCGCGTCGGCCTCCACGGCCTCCAGCGGTCTGGCTGCCTTGTCTGTAGCAACCTCCTCCAGCTTGTAGGCCTTTATTTTGTCCAGGATCGTTTCGGTCATCGTCTTTCTGGTCCTTGGTCGTCAGGGGCAAGGGCATGACCCCGCCGCGCCTTGTGATGTTGCACGTGATCCGATGGTCGACGTGTCCTCATGGGGCCTGCGAGGTGATACGGGCCAGCGCTTCGACCTTGTCACGGGCTTTGCCACTGTCGATGCTTTCCGCGGCCTGGGCAACACCCGTGCGCAGGTCCGGAGTCGCGTCCGCGACCACCAGTCCGGCGGCCGCATTGAGCAGGACCGCATCGCGATAGGCCGAGGGTGCACCATCCAGCAACGCCCGGAATGCCTTGGCATTGTCGGCAGGGCTGCCGCCGAGGATCTCTTCAAAGGGATGAACGGGCAGGCCCGCGTCTTCGGGATGCAGCTCGACCTCTTTGACCACACCGTTTTCCAGTGCTGCGACCCAACTAACACCGGTGATGGTGAGTTCGTCAGTGCCGTCTGACCCATGGACCAGCCATGCGTGTTCCGACCCGAGCGCGCCCAGCGTTTCCGCCATGGGGCGGATCAGATCGCGGGAAAACGCGCCGGTCAGCTGACGGGTGACGCCGGCGGGGTTCGTCAAAGGCCCGAGAATGTTGAAAATCGTGCGAGTCCCCAGTTCCGAACGGCTGGGCATTACATGGGCGATGGCGGGGTGATGCATGGGGGCCATCATGAACCCGATGCCGATCTCGTTGATCGCGGCCTCCACCACTTGCGGGCCGACCATCACCTGAATGCCAAGCTCTCCCAGCGCATCTGCTGCACCGGATTTGGAACTGAGGTTGCGGTTGCCGTGCTTGGCGACCGGCACACCCGCACCCGCGACGACAAAGGCGGTCGCTGTGGAGATGTTCAGGGTCCCTTTCCCATCTCCGCCAGTGCCCACGATATCGATGGCGTGGGCCGGCGCTTTGACCGGGTGGCATTTGCTGCGCATCACGGCTGCGGCTGCGGCGTACTCGTCCACCGTTTCACCGCGCGTGCGCAGGGCCATCAACAACCCACCGATCTGACTGGGCGTTGCTTCGCCCTCAAACAAGACACCGAACGCCGTTTCTGCTTCGTCACGCGTCAGCGGTCGTTCGGCGGCCGCGCCGATCAGAGGTTTCAGCGCATCGCTCATGCCGGCACTTTCAGGTTGGTCAGAAAATTCTGGAGCAGGGCATGCCCATGCTCCGAGGCGATCGATTCCGGATGAAACTGGACGCCATGAATGGGCAGATCCCGGTGCTGAAGCCCCATGATCGTGCCGTCGTCAAGCTCTGCGGTGATGCGCAGGCAGTCGGGCAGGGTGGGTCGGTCCACAACCAGAGAGTGATAACGCGTGGCCTCAAACGGGTTCGCAAGCCCCGCAAACACGCCGTCGCCGGTGTGTTTGATCTGGGCCGTCTTGCCGTGCACGATCTCGTGGCATCGGACGACCTGCCCCCCGAAGGCCTGACCGATGGTCTGATGGCCAAGGCAAACCCCAAGCAAGGGTGTTCCGGTTTCGGCCGCAGCAGCCGTCAACGCAAGGCAAATTCCGGCCTGATCGGGGTCGCAGGGACCCGGCGACAGCAGAATACCCGAGGGGCGCAAAGCCATCGCCTGCTGGATATCCAGCGCGTCGTTGCGATGGATCACAACCTCCGCACCCAACTCCCCCAGATAGTGGACGAGGTTGTAGGTAAAGCTGTCATAGTTGTCGATCAGCAGCAGCATTCGGTACAGGCTCGATTGGGGGCTGTTGGAGTTCGCCCCGGTCGCGGTATAGTAGTCGGAGCATACATGTTCAGGGTTGCGGGTCAGCGTCAAGAGCACTGGCCCCCACAACCGCGAACCTGTCGCCAAGGCTGCTCAGACGGCTGTGGGCAGGGGCGCGCATCGAGAGAGAGGCAAAGCGGTGGCAAGAGGATTTCTGGCTGGACTGGTCTGGGGCACGGTGATTTCGGTCGGCGGGGTGGCTGTGCTGTCGGTGTTATCGCCGTCACCGCCAAGCCCGGCGCTGGTCACAGATGCACCCGGCACCGGCCCGGCAACTGAGGCGCCGCGGGGCGAAACCGGTCTCGATGCCTCTGGGGGTGACTCCGATCTGGTCGAGCGCGCGCCCACCGCGCCAGGCTCTGATGGCATTGGTACGGATGATCTGACCTCGGTTCAGGAGGCCGGAACCGCACCTGCAGCCGCACCGCAGGTGGGTCAGGCAGCCGGATTGACCGCGCCGCAATCCGGTGCTTCCGGTGTCGGGACAGTGCCCGGGACGGATGCCCCCGTCGCGCCGCAAGCTCCCAGCGCGGCCCCGTCTGCGCCACAGGCCAGCAGTGAGTTGTCAATCTCCACCGAACCTGCCCAGCCGCCCGCGCCAGAGGTGGCCGAAACGGAGTCGGGATTTGGGACCGAGGCGGACGCCACGAGCGAGGCCGAACCCGCGCCTGCAGATGACATTGCGGAGGAGGAGACTGTCGAGGTCTCTCCAAGCGCCGAAGCGGACGCGCCGCAAGCACCTGAGACGCCGGAAAGCCCGCAGATCGCGGCGCTTCCGCAAGCGGGCGAAGATGGTGAAGCCACCGGGGGATTGGGCATCGGCACACGTGTCGCGCCCCTGACCGAGCGCGAGGGTTCTCGCACCAACCGGTTGCCCTCCGTAGGCGATGATCAGCAGTCAGAAGAGCCAGAGGCCGAGATCACACCGGTCGAGGTCTCCGGCAATCCGCTCGATCAGTTCGCGATCCCCTTCGAAGCCGAGACGGACAAACCGATGATGTCCATCGTCTTGATCGACGACGCGGTTGCGTTCGGGGCCGAGGCGCTGGAGAATTTTCCTTATCCTCTCAGCTTCGCAATCGATCCAACCCTCCCGGACGCAGCGGCCCGTATGGCGGCCCGGCGTGCAGCGGGTTTCGAAGTGGTTGCGCTGGTTGATCTGCCCGCGACGGCGACCGCCCAGGACGCCGAGGTCGCACTTGCCGCCAGCTTTGCAGCGCTGCCTGAGACGGTCGCGGTTCTGGAGGGCACAGGCTCAGGGGTGCAGGGCAACCGGGACTTATCCAACCAAGTGACCGCGATTGCCAAAGGGTCCGGGCGCGGGCTGATCATGCAGGACAATGGTCTGAACACGGCCCAAAAGCTGGCCTTGCGAGACGGTGTGCCGTCAGCGGTGGTGTTTCGCGACTTTGACGGTGCGGCCCAGACCCCGATCGTGATGCGCCGGTTTCTGGATCAGGCGGCCTTTCGTGCCGGTCAGGAAGGCGCTGTGATAATGTTGGGGCGTGTACGTCCGGACACGATTTCGGCCCTGTTGTTGTGGGGGTTGCAGGACCGCGCCACACGGGTGTCCCTTGCGCCTGTCTCGGCTGTTCTGAAGGCGTCCACAGACACCGAATAAGCTGCGAATCGGCCGAACTTGAACGAATCACCATCTTTCCACAGACTAATCGCATTTGATGTGGATAGTTTATGGTGACCAAATATGCCTTTGGATTCGAGTGAAAAATTGTTGCACGAGCTCGACCGCAAGATGCTCCCGCACGAACATTCCTTGCTGTCGCAACTCACAACCGACCCGATCATCGCTGTTCGTTTTCGACTCTTGTTGCGCCTCAGCGGCTTGCTGTGGCGCTCAGGGCGCGAACGCACTGTGACCATCCGAAACGTGGCCGGTCAGCAAATGAAGGTCCCCCTTGCGGCCTGTTGGGACCTGGTGGCGTTCGGCATGTACCTGGATGAACCGGAGCGCCGGCTGCTGAAATTCATGATCAATACACTGCGACCCGGAGACTGCATGATAGATGCAGGTGCGAATGTCGGGTTCTTCTCCTGCATCGCTGCGGATCGGGTCGGGCCGACTGGGCGTGTCATCGCCTTTGAACCGGACGAAACCTCGCTGGGATACCTCAAAGAAAATGTGAAACCCTTTTCCCAAGTCGAACTTGTGGAAGCAGCGCTGTCTTCTGAGAATGGCGAGATTGCTTTCTTTCGCGGGGTCGGAAACGCGATGGTCAGTTCCAGCACCGTCGAGCAACATCTCTACGAGAACGGGATCGGTGAGAAACCGTATGAAGTCACGGTTCAAAGTCTGAGGCTGGACAGCTTTTGTGCCGAGCGGAACCTGCAGCCCAATCTGATCAAAGTAGATGTCGAAGGCGGCGAGCCTGCTTTTCTGGACGGTGCGGAAACCTTGTTGGAGACGCAGTCACCGGACGTGGTGATGGAGATTGACTACGGTCATTTTGAGGAGATTGAAAGCAGCTCAGTTTCTCAATTGAAAAAAATGGGTTACGCGCCATACCTCATCACTTCGGATGGAACATTGCGGCCTGCCGGAACAGATGGGTTGCGCAATCGTGGCGAAGCGCTTGTGCAATCCAGAGGGTATCTGCACAACGTTGATAACGTGGTTTTCCGTAAATCAGAGACCGCCGAAGGCCCGGGCACGTAACGGCAAAACCGCGTGGCGCCACGCCGCTCCTAGCGGTTGCGCCCGGAGAACCGCGCAGCATCCGCAGCCGCGCGCCGGATCGCATTGGATTTGTGGACGGTTTCCTGAAACTCGGCTTCGGGGTCGCTGTCATAGACCACGCCGCCGCCGGCCTGAATATAAAGCTGTTCGTCCTTTACCACGGCGGTGCGCAGCGCGATGCACATATCCATATCACCGCCCGCGCTGAAGTAGCCCACACCGCCACCATAAATCCCTCGCTTTTCGGGCTCCAACTCGTCGATGATCTGCATTGCGCGGACTTTCGGTGCGCCCGAGACCGTCCCGGCCGGCATACCGGCAAAGAAAGCGTCCAGCGCGTCTTTGCCGTCGGCCAGTTCACCGACCACGTTGGACACGATGTGCATCACGTGGCTGTAGCGCTCGATGATAAATTGCTCGGTTGGGCGCACCGTACCGATCTTCGAGACGCGACCGGTATCGTTGCGTCCCAGATCGAGCAGCATCAGATGCTCGGCGCGTTCCTTTGCATCCGCCAGCAGATCGGCTTCGAGCGCGCGATCCTCTTCTGGTGTCGCGCCCCGCGGTCGTGTGCCTGCAATTGGGCGGATCGTGACCTCGTTGCCAAACACCCGTACCAGAATCTCGGGGCTAGCCCCAACCACCTGAAATCCGCCGTAGTTGAAATAGAACATGAACGGGGACGGGTTTGTGCGTCGCAACGAGCGATAGAGCGCGAAGGGCGGTTGCCGGAAGCCCTGGCGCCAGCGTTGCGCCGGAACGACCTGAAAAATATCACCGGCGCGGATGTAATCGCGCGCCTTCTCGACCGCAGCCTTGTATCCCTCGTGTGTGAAATTGGAGACCGGCGGCGCGACCTCTTCCGCTTCGCCGAGGTCGCGAGATTCAGCGGGCATCGCCCGCTCCAGGTCGCGAACGGCATCCATCACGCGCTCTGCAGCCTGCGCATAGGCCGCACGGGCGGATTGGCCATCGCTGACCCAGGCCGGAGACACAACTGTGACCTCCCCCTTGACCCCATCCAGAACAGCGACGACCGAGGGGCGCAACATCACCGCATCAGGCAGTCCCAAGGGGTCCGGGTTCACATCGGGCAGGTGCTCCACCAGACGCACCATGTCATAGCCCAGATAGCCAAACAGGCCCGCGCTGGCTTGTGGCATGTCGGAGGGCAGGGCAATCCGGCTTTCGGCAATCAACGCGCGAAGCGCCTGCATCGGATCACCGTCCTGCGGTTCAAAGGCTTCGGCATCGTATCGTGCCGCGCGATTGATCTCGGAGGTTTCCCCACGACAGCGCCAGATCAGGTCAGGCTTCATGCCAATGATCGAATACCGGCCGCGCACCTCGCCGCCGGTCACCGATTCCAGCATGAAGGCGTTTTCAGCCGCACCCGTCAGCTTGAGCATCAGTGAAACCGGCGTGTCCAAGTCCGCGGCGAGGCGCGTATAGACAACCTGGTTCTCACCAGCTTCGTACGCCTTCGCAAAGGGTGTGAAATCAGGGGTCAGGGCCATCGGGCTTACTGAAAGCTGTTGTGCACAAGGTTGATGGCACGTGTGTCGACCTGCGGGCGCGCGCGCAACTGGGCATCCCGGACATATGCGTCAAAAAGAGCCTGCGAGAGCGCCTGATTCATCTGCGCCGTGAAGGTCCGGCGAAGTTGCTGCATTTCGGCGTTTTCCTCCGGCTCCACCAGTCGGTCCAGCCGGACGACTTGCACGGTCCCGTCTGCTGACAGGACGCGGACCTCGCCGGGTGTCATCTCAAAGACTTCGGTCATGAAGTCCGGACCCGTACCTTCGATAAAGGCTGTGCGGGTCAGTCCGTTTTCGACACGGGGGGCCAGACCGGCGTCTGCAAAATCGGTCTCAGCGCCGATGGAAGAAACGGCAGCTTCGGCTTGTGCACGCAAGGCTTCTTCGGTCGCGGCCAATCTCCAGCCATCCAGAACCCGCGGACGCGCGCTGTCGAACGGCTCGGGACGTGGTGGCAGCACCTCGATGAGTTCGAGCGCAAAGACACCGCCGTCTTCCAGAAACGCCACCGCCGGGAAATCTTCCAGCGTCACGTCAGCAGCGGCATCGCGGAACGCTTGGTACGCGGCAGGTCCGTCAAGACTGTCGATGGTCCAGCTGATTTGCCCCAGTTCTGCATCGGATTCGTCGGCGACTTCATCCAATGTGGCACCAGCGGCCAGCAGGTCGTCGATGTTTGGCGCCTGTGTTTCGACCAGTCGCCGGGCGCGGTCGCGGGCCAGTTCGTCCCGCAGGTCCGGTTTTGCCTCTTCAAAGCTTGTGACCTGGGCCGAGAGCGTTCCATTGATCCGGAAAAGCGCGGGCCCCAAGGGCGAAGGCAAAGGCCCCACCACGTCTCCGTTCTCGGCAGCAAACACATCTTCGGCAGCGTCACCCAGGTCGCTCTGGGTCACATCGCCCAGATCGATGTCAGCCAGGTCCAAACCCCGGTCCGTGACAAGTTGCTCAAATGTTGTTCCGCCGACGTCCAACTGTGCCGCTGCGGAGTTCGCGGCAGATTCGTCGGCATAAACCAGGCGCTCGACCAGACGCCGTTCCGGGATGTTGAATTCCTCGGCGCGCTCATCGTACAGCGTGCGCAGCGCGGTTTCGTCCACCTCGACATTGTCCAGGATCATCTCTGGTGTCAGTAGGACGTACCGAAGTTCTTTGGTTTCCGGCAGCGTGAAGGTTTCGGCATTGTCTTCATAGAAGGCCGTCAACTCGGTTTCGGTCGGCTCGGGAAGCGGCGCCTCCAGATCGGCGGCCAGCAGTGGTGCCCAGGTGAAACTGCGGCGCGCGGCCACAAAGTCGATCAGGGTGTCACCCATCTCTGCCGGCATCTCCACGCCCGCCATGACCGCGCCCTGAACAAGTGTTCGGGCAGACTCGGCGCGCAGGTCAGCTTCGAACTCGGTCTCGCTGATGTTCGCCTGGTTGAGCGCAAACCGATAGGTTTCCCGATCGAACTCGCCACTGATGTTGTGGAAGGCAGGTATGTCGATGATTTCCTGTTGCAGGTTCTCATCACCGATGGAGAGGCCAATTTCGGCGGTCTCAGTGTCCAAGGACGCCAGTGACACCAAGCGTGAGAGCACCAGCTGATCAAGACCCGCTGCGGTTGCCTGCTGCATGCTCATTGGCTGGCGGGTCTGTGCCTCGACAGCGCGCATTTCGCGCTGCAACTCGCGGGCATAGGCATCAACGGAAATCAGCTGGTTGCCCACAGTTCCCACCGATGTGACCGTGCCGGACAGGTTTGTCGCGCCGAATCCGGCCAGACCCACAAAAAGCAGGCCCAGAATGATCCAGACGAAAGTTTTGGAAAGGGTCGATTTTTCGGCCATGATTTCCCCGATGCTCGCGTGCCGCGCCCTGTCTACGCGGGTGGCGTGGGGGGAGCAAGATCAGAAGGACACGGCCTGCAAACGTGTGAAGAGGCCGTTAATGCCCGCCCGATCCAGGTTGGCGAAGGCAATGCGCGCCTGACTCTTTCCACTCGGATCGTCGTCCGGGACAAACATTGTTCCCGGAAGCAGCAAAACGCCCGCCTCGCGCACCAGCCGCTGTGCAAGCTCCGCGGATGACATCTCAAACGGATGGGCCACATAGGCAAAGTAGGCGCCAACGCCCAGAAGGCGCCACCCCTGTGCGTCAAGCGCGGGGAACCCTTCTTCGATGGCAGCCCTGCGGTCGAGGATTTCGGCGCGTTCGCCTGCCAGCCATTGGCTCAGATTGCGCATGCCCCACAATGCGGCGTGCTGGCCAATCTGATTGGGGCAGATCGTGACCGTGTCGAGAAACTTCTCCACCTCGGCCAGCAAGGCCGGTGCGGTGATCATCGCCCCGACGCGATGCCCGGTCAGCCGGTAAGCTTTGGAAAACGAGTAGAGCTGAATCAGGGTGTCGTCCCAGTCGGGATCTTCGAAGAGATCATGCGGCGCTCCGCTGCGGCTGTCGAAATCGCGATAGGTTTCATCGACGATCAGTTTGATGCCCCGTGATCGCGCCAGATCAAAGAAGGCCCGTACCAGAGCGGCGGGATACTCGACACCTGCCGGATTGTTGGGGGTCACAAGGGCAATGGCGCGTGTGCGCGGTGTGATCAGGGCGGCGGCCTGATCCGGATCGGGCAGCATTCCGTCCCCAACCGGCAATGCTACCGACCGGACACCGCTCATATCCAGCCACATTTTATGGTTAAAATACCAAGGGGTTGGAAGGATAACTTCATCTCCTTCCGATGTGATCGCTGCGATCGCCGCCGCAAAAGCCTGATTGCATCCCGAAGTGATGGCAACCTGTGTGGGTGCGACCGCACCACCATAAGCGTCAGTCCACTGCGCTGCGACCTCGGCCCGAAGATCCGGCAGCCCCAGCACGGGGCCATAAAGATGGGCGCTGTCGTCCTGAAGGGCAACATCGGCCATCACTTGGCGAAGGGCCGGTGGCGGCGGATCGACCGGCGCGGCCTGACTGACATTGATCAGCGGACGGTCCGCGGAAAACTCAACGTCCTGAAGCCAGCGCCGCGCTTCCATCACCGGGGGCGCAAAGGTCGTTGCAGTTCTGGTCAGAGACATGATGGTTTTCCTCGGGCGATCGGTCGCGGGACACGCCACGTCCCGTCAATTTTAGCAAGCTTTTTGGCTGAGACCCATCGGTTCAAGACCAATGGCGCGCTGATCAATCGGTGCCGCGATACGGTTCGACATACTGAAGCGCCATGTCCCACGGGAAAAAGATCCAGGTGTCCTGGCTGACCTCGGTGATGTAAGTGTCCACCTGCGGCCGCCCCTTTGGTTTGGCGTATACGGTTGCAAAATGCGCCTTGGGGAACATGTCGCGCACGACTTCCAGGGTTTTGCCGGAATCCACCAGATCATCGATGATCAGTATGCCTGTCCCGTCGCCCATCAACTCAGCATCCGGGGTCTTTAGGACCTTCGCCTCCGATTGGGACTGGTGGTCATAAGATTTGATGCTGATTGTATCGACGGTGCGAATGTCCAGTTCGCGGCTGACAATCATGGCCGGGGCCATTCCACCACGGGTGACCGCAACCAGTGCCTTCCACTCTCCATCGTTTGGGCCATGCCCGTCCAGCCGCCACGCCAGCGCCCGGCTGTCGCGGTGAATCTGGTCCCAGCTGATGTGAAATCCTTTTTCGTGGGGCAGGCGGTCGTTCATCTTAAAGTCCTCACATCGTCTTCCGGGCGCGCGGCACCGCTCATCCGCGTTCTATGTCCGGTGCATCGACAGCTTTCATGCCAACCACATGGTATCCGGCATCCACATGCAGCACCTCGCCGGTAACACCGCCGCCCAGGTCACTGAGCAGATAGAGCGCGGAATTGCCGACATCATCGGTGCTGACGTTCCGACGCAGCGGTGAGTTGTATTCGTTCCATTTCATGATGTAACGGAAATCGCCGATGCCCGATGCGGCGAGCGTTTTGATCGGGCCGGCGCTGATCGCGTTGACCCGGATCCCGTCGCGGCCCAGATCTTCGGCCAAATAGCGCACCGAAGCTTCAAGTGCGGCCTTGGCCACGCCCATGACATTGTAATGCGGCATAACACGCTCAGCGCCGTAATAGGTCAGGGTCAGGGCCGATCCACCTTCGCCCATCATTTTTTCGGCCCGCTGCATCACGGCCGTGAATGAATAGACCGAGATATCCATGCTCAGCTGAAAATTGGCGCGCGAGGTGTCGACATAGCGGCCACGCAATTCGTTTTTGTCTGAAAACCCAATGGCATGAACCACGAAGTCCAGATGATCCCAGCGTGACTTAAGCCCTTCAAAGAGCGCATCAATGGAGTCTTCGTCACCCACATCGCAAGGCAGAACCAGATCGCATCCCAGTTGCTGGGCCAGCGGGTCCACGCGCTTCTTCAACGCGTCGCCCTGATAAGAAAAGGCGAGCTCGGCGCCTTGCGCGGCGCAGGCCTTGGCAATGCCCCATGCAATGGACTTGTCGTTCGCCAGGCCCATGATCAGACCCCGTTTACCGGCCATCAGCTGTTCAGTCATCGGGGCCCCTGTGTGCTTTTCCCACTATGACACAGACCTTTAGGCGATTGGTCAGGACGCATCAAGTGCACGCTGGGTTGCCCATGGTCCGACTCAAGCCTAGCGTGGGTTTGTCGAGGCAGGAGGACAGTATGAGCGACCGCGATGGAATTTTCTCGGGCGAGGATCCGTTTGAGATTGCAAAAGCGTGGATGGAGGAGGCCACGGCCTCCGAGCCAAATGATCCCAACGCGATAGCACTGGCCACGGTGGACAGCGACGGATTGCCGAACGTGCGGATGGTCTTGCTGAAGGAGATCGAAGCCGACGCGTTTGTCTTTTACACCAACTACAACAGCGCCAAGTCCCAGGAACTCGACAGCGCGGGCAAGGCTTCGTTTGTACTGCATTGGAAATCCCTGCGCCGGCAAATCCGAGTTCGGGGCACTGTCAGCCGCGAAGACGGGCAACAGGCAGATGCCTACTACAAATCGCGCTCCCTCAAGAGCCGTTTGGGCGCCTGGGCTTCACATCAGTCACAACCTTTGTCCAGCCGGGCCGCACTGGTTGCAGAGGTCGCGAAAGTAACCGCGAAGCACGGGACGAATCCCGCGCGCCCACCGTTCTGGGGCGGGTATCGCGTCACCCCGGTAGAAATCGAGTTTTGGGCAGATGGTGCGTTCCGCTTACATGATCGCTTCCGCTGGCGGCGTGCAACTCCCGAAGAAGCTTGGAATATTGAGCGACTCAACCCTTGAAACTCACGTCAAGGAAGCCTGTTTTCAATTTGTTCAAGGGGACATTTTTACTTGAACTCCCCCCTGTATTTCGCGCAAACCGGAAGGGCACTCGTGTTTCTCGTCGAATGTGGTGAGTAAAAATTGGCAGAAGACCTCAGCAGCATGCATCAAGTGCGCGGTCGCGTTAAATGGTTCGACCCCTCCAAGGGGTTCGGATTCGTTGTGGCCGACTCCGGTGGGCCGGACATTCTATTGCATGTAAATGTGTTGAGAAATTTCGGTCAAAGCTCGGTTGCGGATAACGCTGAAATCGAGATTGTCACCCACCGGACCGAACGCGGCGTACAGGCGGTCGAAGTGATCAGCATCAGCCCGCCAGAGCGTGGCGATGAGCCGGCGCTGACCGATATTGCCGTTCTCGACATGGACAGTGTGCGCGAGGCGCCATTGGAGCCTGCGCGGGTGAAATGGTTCGACAAGGGCAAAGGATTTGGTTTTGCCAATGTCTTCGGGCGTACCGAAGATGTCTTCTTGCATGTCGAAGTCCTGCGCCGTTCCGGGCTGGCCGACCTTCAACCCGGCGAAGCACTTGCCTTGCGCGTCATCGAGGGGCAACGGGGCCGCATGGCGGCTGAGGTTTTCGCCTGGGAAGCGGCAACGCTGCCACAGAAGGACTGATCAGTTGCAGCGTTGGCTGACGGCGGTTCTGCTGCTCTTTCTTGCTGGCCCGCTTTGGGCGACCTGTTCCTCCGATCTGGTGGAAGTGCGCGGGGATTGGGGGCAGACCCGGTTCACTGTGGAAGTCGCGGACACACCCAGAACGCGTTCACGCGGTCTGATGTTTCGGGAATCTCTGCCGCGCGGCGCCGGCATGCTGTTTGTCTACGAGGCACCACGGCGCGCCAGTTTCTGGATGAAGAACACGCTGATTCCCCTGGATTTGCTGTTTGTGGACCGGCGGGGTGTTGTCACGCGCGTGCATGCAGAGGCACAACCGGGCGATCTGAGCCCCATCGAAGGTGGAAACGATGTATTTGCCGTGCTGGAAATCAACGGTGGTCTGGCGGGCAGGTACGGTATCACCCCCGGGAGCGAGATGCGAAACCCGATTTTTGCAGATGGTCCGGCAATCTGGCCCTGTTAGGGCTTTTCAATCCGACAACTCCCCGCTAGGAGGGGCGCACGGTCCGGGGCGTGGCGCAGTCTGGTAGCGCACCTGTTTTGGGTACAGGGGGTCGTAGGTTCGAATCCTGCCGCCCCGACCACTTCTTTTCTTCTCCTGTACAGTACGATCAGAATGACGCCCGCAGAATCTGCGCGTAATCGGACACGTCCCCGATATGCGTGTCGACCCAATTTGGATCATAGTAACTGTCCAGATATCGATCGCCGCTGTCGCACAGGACGGTGACAATTGAGCCCGTCTGTCCGGCCTGGGCCATTTCTTGGGCGACCTCAAGAGCGCCCCAAAGGTTCGTTCCCGTGGATGGCCCGGCGCGCCGTCCGGTCCGCTCTTCGAACCACAGCATTGTGGCCAGGCTGGCCGCATCGGGCACCTTGATCATCCGGTCGATGACATCCGGCTGGAACGATTTTTCCACCTTGGGTCGTCCAATCCCCTCAATGCGACTCGATTTGTTGGAGGTGAGGCTCAGATCGCGGCTTTGATATGCATCGTAGAAAACCGAGTCTTCGGGGTCGACCACAACAAGTTCGGTATCAAACCCCTTGTACCGGAGGTATCGACCCAGCGTGGCAGAGGTCCCGCCCGTGCCGGCACTCATGACCAATGTGCGCGGCACCGGGTGCGGTTCGAACTGCATCTGCCGGAAAATGCTCTCTGCGATGTTGTTGTTGCCGCGCCAGTCCGTTGCCCGCTCTGCAAACATGAACTGGTCCATGAAGTACCCACCGATGCGTTCGGCGAGCGCCACCGAGGCACCATGCATTTCGGGGGCGGAGTCCACAAAATGCGGCTGACCGCCAAAGAACTCGATCAAACGGATTTTGCTGTGGGCCGTGCTTTTCGGAACCACCGCGACAAAGGGCACGCCGATCATGCGTGCAAAGTAAGCTTCTGAGACAGCGGTGCTGCCAGAGGACGCCTCGACGATCGTCGTGTCTTCTTTGATCTTTCCGTTGCAGAGCGCGTAAAGAAACAGCGATCGTGCCAGACGGTGTTTCAGGCTGCCGGTCGGGTGTGTGCTTTCATCCTTCAGGTACAGGTTGATGCCTTTCAAACGCGGTAAATCCAGCTTGAACAGATGCGTGTCGGCTGATCGGTGTGAATCGGCATTTATCTTGGCGATGGCTTCTGCGACCCAACGATCCATTTCGCGTTCCCTTGATATTCCTGTCCGTGCATTACTCTCTAACGCCGCCTTGGCCGTGCAGGCAAACTCCCAGATGGTGTTCATGGATTGCCCCTTGCGTTAGAAGAAGGCGATGGAACAGCAAGAAAGCGCAACCAACGCGCCGGGGCGTCCGGATCTGAATGGGGTCTGGGAGGACTACAGCACCAGTCTGCGGGCGTTTCTGAGGTCTCGGGTGCGCGATCAGGACGATGCAGAAGACCTGCTGCAGGACATCCTGGTTAAGACACACAAGAATCTTGGTGCGCTGCAAAACAGCGCCAGTCTGAAATCCTGGCTGTTCCAGATTGCGAACACCACCATCATCGACTTTTACCGCAAGCAGTCGCGCGCCAAATCTGTGCATCCCGATGATACCTGGTACACGGATCTGGGTGCCTCCGACCGGCACATATTGGAAGGCTGTCTCTCGCCTTTCATCAAGGCGCTGCCATCACCGGCGGCCGAACTGCTGCGCCGGGTCGATTTGGAGGGCGACTCGCAGAAACAGCTCGCTGCCCAAATGGGAGTCAGCTACTCAACCCTGAAATCGCGCGTTCAGGCGGCGCGCGGTCAGCTTCGCGACTTGTTCGAAGCATGTTGCGATTTTGCTGTCGATGGGCAGGGCAGGGTGATCGACTACACGCAAAGGAAACGCGGCTGCACCTCGTGCTGAGGGTTCTCCGGCGAATAAACGATCACGGCCAGGTTGGATCCAAGTAGCGATTTCAGACCTGATCCGGATCCGGCCCATGATCAGGAAGATCCAGTTCCTGTCGCAGGCGCGCGCGTGCCCGTGCGAGCCGGGACATCACCGTGCCGACTGGCACGCCCGTGCGCTTCGCCATTGCGGTGGGACTGGTTTCTCCGCTTTGCAACAGCTTAAGCAAATCAGCCTGAGCCGCGGGCAGTCGCGCGATGGCGCAGTTCAGTTCCTCGTTGAGCAATCGTGCGTCGCCTGCATGTTGGGTGCTGGCCGAGTCTTCCGAAAGCGGTTCGAACACCCGACGGTTGCGCCGTTGCGAGCGGGCGAGATTGTGCAAAGCCGTCATGGCGTAAGGCTGCAGGGCCCGGATCTCGGCCCCGGACTGCAGCGCCTGCCACGTTCTGAGCGCCGCGTCCTGTGCAAGATCGGCCGCATTCTCAGGCGAGTTCGTCAATGCGCGTGCTCGACGGTGCAAAGCCGCAACCAGATGATCGAAGGCATGCGGGTCGGGGTGGATTGGCACGGCTGGTCCTCCTGAAGGGTGGTCGGCCCCGCACATGTGGGCGGAGGCGTTGTCGCTGAAAAGACCGGGATTTTCCGCCGACGCGCCGGGTCGGGTCTTTTTCGGCAAGCCTTTGCGCAGTTGCTCTGCCGCAATCGGCGGTCCTTGGCGCGGTGTGCTTGCAACCAGAGCGGGCAGGGACGCATCGGCCTCATTGTGCGTCTGAACAGGTGAGGACGCGATGCAGCGCTCTCACAAATCAAAAAATTGGAGAGTACCGATGAAAACCAAACTCTTGATCATTCTGATGGCCGCTGGCCTCGTTCTGCCCGCCGCTCTGTCTGCCGCAACCGAGGCAGATGCAAACGGAGACGGGGTACTGACCATTGATGAAGTGCAGGCGGTGTACCCGGAGGTGACTGTGGAAATCTTCTCTGCCATGGACGTGAACGCTGACGGAACGCTGGACGACACAGAAGTCGTGGCCGCGCAGGAAGCGGGTCTGATGCCGCCAAGCGACGGCTAAGCCGCAGATCCACTCACGGGACTGTCCCGGACGTCAGGCCGTTCCGGGACAGCTCGTGGCATGAGGGCGCCCGACCTTATCTGAGGTCGGGCGCCATTGTGTTTTGGTCTCAGTCAGGCAGGTGAATGTCAAAGGCACGCCGGATCTCGGCGTCGGTCATCGGATCAAATCGTGCCCGCGCCCGCTCTGCCAGGATTTCTTCCTTGCGCAGCGTGGCCTGTTCCAAAAGGTTCGGTTTTCCCATTTCGGCCCACTCTTTCGGCGACATGCGGTTGCCCAGAGCCGGGTAGACGTGATCGGTCTGCATCCGCCCCAGCGTCTGATCGGTCCCGAGATAGTGTCCCGTGCCGCCAAGGCAGACCTCTGCGATTTGGTCCACCGCCAACGTTTCGTCAGTCACTTCGATCCCTCGGACACAGCGCAGCGCCTGTCCGATCAGATCATCCCCGAGGATCAGCGATTCGTGGCAGAACCCCAGAAGCGAGGCATGCATGCCTGCGGCCTCGTAAACCATGTTAAGGCCGGACAAACCGGCCATCACGTTCGAGCACATCTGCTCCCATCCGGCCTGCATATCCGGCATCTTGGAGTCTGCGATGCCCGCCGCAGCCCCTCCGGGCAGGTCGTAGTACCGGTGCATCTGAGCGCAGCCGGCGGTCAGAAGGGCCTGCTCGCCGGAACCGCCCGTCATCGCGCCGGAGCGCAGATCCAGACCAAAGGGCCATGTGCCGAAGACTGCCGGATGTCCGGGTTGCACGGCATTGACATAAACCAGCCCCGCCAGACACTCGGCAACCGCCTGAACAATGGCTCCGGCCACGGTCGAGGGTGCAGTTGCACCCGCCATACCCGCAGACAGCAGGAGCACCGGCATGCCCCCTTTGATACAGGCCTCCATGACCTCGCAGCTTTCCGTTGCGAATTTCATGGGCGGCACGACAAAGCAGTTGGAGTTGGACACGAAAGGGCGCTCGCGCCATTTGTCCTCGCCACCCGCAATCATGTGCAGCAGCTTGAGTGCATCCGGTACAAAAGTCGGCTCGGTGAAGGATGTACCGATATGTTTGGTCGTTCCCGAACAGCAGGCATAGACCGTGTTCAGGTCCATCTCTCGGTTGTCCAGGATATCGCGCGCGACCATGGGCCGTTGCACGAAATGGATGTTGTCGAGCTGGTCCGCGATACGGGCGGCGTCGTGCAGGTCCTGCAGGGTGCTTTCTCTGTATTCGTTCCCATGCACGTCAACCATGTGCACGGCGGCGCCAGCTGTGCCGTAGTGCACCCGTGTCCCGCTCAGGTCCAGGTCATGCGCAGGGTCCCGGCCACACAGCGTCACCGACCTGTTCGCTTGCGCCAGCGTGTCCTCAACCAGCGCACGGGGAAAGCGGATGCGCCCATCCTCGCCAAGGGTCGCGCCAGCGCCGGTCAGATATGCGACGCCGCTCTCGGGCGCATCCGCCAGCCCGATCTGTTCCAGCGCATCAAGTGCGGCGGAATGAATCCGGTGAGTTTCGGCATCGGTCAGCGGGGAGTAGGTGCCGCCGGTCAGACCGGGGCGGACCGGGCGCATGTGGGCTGCCAGCGGGGCAGCACGCGCGGCACGACGCGCGGCGCGTCCACCGCTGCGCGACGAGGGTTTGGTTTGTTCGTTCATGGATGTTCCGAAGCGTTGAGAAGCGTGAAAGAGGGGGCGGGCTACACCGCGACAGGTCGTCCACGGGCCGCGCGCCCGCGTTCCGCACCAATTGTGCGGACAACCAGTCTGACCACGCACATCACTGCCTGCATCGCGTCTCTCCTGCCTCAGAGTGCGACTGCCGCAACAGCGGTTCTTTGCCATTTGCGACGTCGAAAGCGGCGGTTTTTGGCAGGTTTGACCGCTTTTTGGCCATTCTGAGGGCGGCGCGGCGCCCGGGGTATTCACAAACGCTTTACCGCGTTGATTTCGGGCCTTCGAAAGTTAGCTCTTTATCAGGGAACCACGGTTGCGTGCGCTCAATTCAGAGTTGCGCGCTCCGGGCGGCCTCAAAGAGGGGCATGAAATGAATGGAGAAAGAAGCATGAGAGTATTGGTTGCGTCCGCCGCAATGGCGATTGTCGGAAGCACAGCATTCGCAGGTGATTGGACCGGCGGGTATGTCGGTGCTCAGGTGGGATATCTCGACGTCGAGCCCTCTGGCGGGCTGGCCAGCGGCGACAGCGTCGCAGGCGGTGTGCATGCCGGATACAACTACGATTTCGGCGACTGGATCATCGGCGCCGAAGCCGAATACGACTGGAGCAGCGCTGAGATTGGAGGCGGCGCCGCGACAGTGGAGAACGTTTTCCGCCTGAAGGCCAAGGTTGGCTATGACTTCGGCGCAGCCTTCGGCTATGCGGTTGCTGGTGGCGCGCGCGCCTACACCGACAACCTCGGCGATGACGATGGCTGGCTGGTTGGTGCCGGTGTCGCCTATGAAGTCACCCCGCAGTGGGTGGTCAGCGGCGAGCTGCTCTATCACGAGTTCAGCAACTACAACGGGACCGGAGTCGACGTCGATGCGACCTCGCTGAACCTGCGGGCCTCGTTCCGGTTCTGATCTCACCTGCGCCGATGTGCGTCTGACAGATCAGTCGGCGTGAACTTCGGCGCAGGCACGTGCGAAGGCGCACAGCGTCTTCAACGCGGCGGCAAACCGGTCGTCGTCAATGGTCATGGCGACCCTCACATGCCCGGCGGTGGCTTTGCCAAAGCTCTCGCCCGGCATCACAGCGATATGGTGCGCGTCCAGTAGTCTGTTGGCAAACGCTTCGCCGGACAGCCCTGTCGCCCGGATGTCCAGCATCAGATACATCGCGCCCTGTGCAGGCACCAACCCGACCGTGTTCTGCTTTTGCAGGATGTCGTGCGCCAGGGCGAGCCGGCGACGGAACGGTGCTGCGATCTCCCGCTCCAGATCGGGGCCGGCCTCGATCGCAAACACGGCTGCATCCTGAATGTATCCCGGGACGCCATACGTTGTGTGGGTGGCCAGATTGATCAGGTGATCCACAACATCGGGCGGACCAATCAGCCAGCCGCAGCGCGAGCCGGTCATCGCGTGGGACTTGGACATGGACCCGACCACCAGGGTCCGGTCCAGCATGCCCGGCAAGCTGCGCGGAGAGATATGGGTGCCTTCCCAAACCTGCGTGTCGTAGACCTCGTCTGAAATCAGCCACAAATCGTGCCGCTGACACACCTGCGCAATGCCCTCCAACGTTGGCTTATCGTACACCACACCCGTCGGGTTGTTGGGCGAGTTGACCAGCATTGAGACAGCGCCCTCTGCGGCCGCTTCCATATCCGCAACCTGGGGACGGAACGCGTCTTCGGGGTGCGTGATTACCGCGCGCGGGACCGCGCCGACCCCACGGATGGTACCGGGGTAGGTGGCATAGTAGGGATCCAGGTAGATCGCCACATCGCCTTCATCGCAAACAGCGTGATGTGCCGCAAACAGGGCGGACTGCCCTCCGGGCGTGATGAGCACGTTTTCCGGACCCGTTGGCACCCCCGTGCGTTCCGTCGTCCGACGCGCCACGGTTTCGCGCAGGGACCGTGTGCCGGGCACCATGGCATAACCTGTATGCCCGCCTGCGGCCGCCTCGTGCATCGCCTGCAGGATATCGGGGTGGGTTCGGATGTCGTGTTCGCCGATGGTCAGTTCGATGACGGGCTCGCCCGCAGCCACCATCTGGCGGGCGCGGTAGAAGACTTCCCACCCGTCCGAGCCGCCGCCGGTCAGCGATGTTATGCGATCAGAAAGTTTCATGCGGCGCACCCCTCCACAGCCCGGCTTTGGTGTCAATCAGATTGCTATTCCCCGCGATGGGATGGCATAAATGGGTGCCCGAGGTATCGCGTTCAGGAGGTTGATTTGCCACTGTTTTCCACTGCAGAAATCGAAGCCGCTTCACGTCTGGTGCACAAGCATATGCCGCCCACGCCGCAATATGAGTGGCCCGTTCTGTCGGCGGAAACCGGGGCGCAAACCTGGGTGAAGCACGAGAATCACACCCCCACCGGAGCCTTTAAGATTCGGGGCGGGATCACCTTTGTTGATTGGCTCTGCAGAACCCATCCCGACAAGCGCGGAATTTGCACTGCCACGCGGGGCAACCATGGCCAAAGTCAGGCCCGCGCGGCAAGGGCCGCAGGTCTGACCGCCAAGATCTATGTGCCGCATGGCAATTCCGTGGAGAAGAACGCCGCGATGCGGGCCTTTGGGGGCGAAGTGATCGAGTTCGGAGACGACTTCGACACCGCCCGCGAAGAGGCGTTTCGCGTCGCAGATGTCGAAGGGTTGGCGGTTGTGCCCCCGTTTCACACGGAGTTGGTCCGGGGCGTGGCAACCTATGGCTGGGAACTGCTGAGCACGGTGCCTGATCTCGATACGATCTATGTGCCGATCGGCTGCGGGTCCGGAATCTGCGGTGTTTTGTCCGCGCGGGATGCACTGGGTCTGTCGACGCGCGTGGTCGGTGTGGTGTCGACCGAGGCAGATGGCGCCAAGCAATCGGTCGAAGCGGGTCGCCTGATCGAAACCCAGAGCGCGCGGACCTTCGCGGACGGCATGGCGGTCCGTGTTCCGGTGCAGGCGGCGTTTGACCTCTATGCCGACGGAGCTGACCGGATTGTGGCGGTGTCCGATGACGAGGTCGCTGACGCCATGCGGCTCTACTTCCGGGCCACGCACAACGTGGCCGAAGGCGCAGGTGCGGCCCCTCTGGCGGCGCTGATGAAGGAGCGAGAGCGCATGCAGGGCCGCAAGGTTGCGGTCATCCTGTGCGGCGGCAACATTGATACGGATCTGTTCCAAACGGTTCTTGCGGGACAAACACCAACCGTTTGACCGGCCGGAACCAACGAGCGGCGCTCAAAGAGCTCAGGTGTCTGTGGGTTTGGTCAGCAAGTAGCTCACGTTGAGGCAGGACCAGATGTTCTTTTGGTCCGGCCCCACGGCAAGCTCTTCCTCGAACCAGCGATCACCCAGTTCGCGACCTTTTTCGGGATGGAACAGGCTGATGAGCATCGCCCATTTCGACTTGCCGTAAAAGCCCAACCGGTTGGTGATCTCGAAATACTCGGCCAGCTGCGCTTCGGTCTGGCGGGTAAACGGATGCTCCCAGTCTGCATCGGTCTGAAACGGGCGATAAGCCACCCGCAACATCCGGCTGGGCAACCATGTCTGCAAGGGATCGTACGTCACCACGTGTCCGCCCGGTTTCAGTTTGCGCCGAACGGTGTCCAGCATCACATCCATGTAGCGGAAATGGTGAAACACTGAGTTTGCATAGATGACGTCAAAATCGGTCTCCGGAAAGGCTTCCTCGGACAGAAAATCCCCCACATGAAGGTGCAGCGATTTGCCCTGGCCGAACTGTTCGCCCAGTTGCGCGATCTGGCTCTCGCTGAGGTCGAGTGCGTGGTAGGCACCGGCATCTGCGATCAGGCGCTCCGTCATAGGTGTTCCGGCGCCTGAGCCGAGTTCGAGCACCTTTTTTCCGCTCAGATCGCCCAGCCATTCCCGCTGGACCTCGAACACACGCATCAGATTGTCGACTGAAATGGCGTGCAACGCGCGCTGCCGCAGGTTGCGCCAGTTATTCGTTGCGGTCCCGTTGATGTCCGACGTCTCACCGCCTGTGGTCTGTTCGTAGTATTTCTTTTGCTGCTCGTTGATGCGGAGCATTTCTTCGCGGTTCGACTCGATCGCACTCATGTGGTCGGTGTCTCCTGCACTTCTCTCAAAAAACCAACGCGGTCCTGGCGCGCCCTGAAATCAAGGGATGTATACCTTTGAGGATCGCGCCTGTCGACAAATCCTGCCGCTTTTGGCTTTCAACCGAAACACTTGTCAGCCTGTTGCGCGAATTGTTCGCGGCTTCAGTCCTGCGACCGCTCGGGGAGGGCGCTTTGAACTTTTTTGGTCAGACTGGCCCGAACAATGTCATAGGACACACTGATCCGGTGGCGCATCTCTTCGGGATCCGCACCCCATGGCAGGCGGACCCAGCTTTTGTGAAAGTAGGGGGCACGCTCGGCAACCCCGGCTTCGATCAGCATCTGCGCGGTTTCGATGTCGGGGGTTTTGACGGAGACGCCGTCATTCATGGATCCGATGCAGGCGAACATTTTGCCGCCGACTTTCCAAGCGTCGTGGCCTCCGCCCCAGGGGTCCGAGCATTCCGCGCCAGGCAACGGCTCACAGATGGAGGCTACGATCTTGCGGGTCATGCCTATACTGTGCCGATCGACGAACCGTTGAGCAAGGCTTGCGGGACCGATCGCATTGGCCTATGACTGCCGCATGACTTGGACCCTTTGCATCATTTGCTGCATTACCGACTGACCACAGCTCAGGCGGCCCGTCCTTTTCGTTTCACAACCAGACCCGATTTGTTAAGCCGCCAGCGAGCCTGACCGCGCGAGGACGCCCATGACCGACATCTGGCTGACCAATACCAGAACGCGAAAGAAAGAACGGTTCGAACCGATCGATCCCCGGAACGTGCGCATGTATGTCTGTGGTCCGACGGTCTACGACCGTGCGCATCTGGGCAACGCGCGTCCGGTGGTGGTGTTCGATGTCCTGTTTCGTCTGCTCCGCGAGGTCTACGGCGCGGATCATGTGACTTATGTGCGGAATTTCACGGATGTGGAGGACAAGATCAACGCCCGCGCCGCCGAGACCGGGCGCCCGATCTCTGAGATCACCGAAGAAACCATTGGCTGGTATCTGGAGGATATGGGCGCACTCGGCACGCTGGCTCCGACACATATGCCGCGCGCGACCGAATATATCGCTGAAATGGTGCAGATGATCGGGGACCTGATTGAGCGGGGTCATGCTTATGAGGCCGAAGGGCACGTGCTGTTCCGCGTGCGGTCCTACACGTCGTATGGTGCGCTGTCGGGTCGATCCGTTGACGATATGATCGCCGGGGCGCGGGTGGAGGTCGCGCCTTACAAAGAAGACCCGATGGATTTTGTGCTGTGGAAGCCCTCCACGCCGGATTTGCCGGGATGGGACAGCCCGTGGGGCAGGGGGCGTCCCGGCTGGCACATCGAATGCTCGGCCATGTCATTCAAGCTGCTGGGAGAGAGTTTCGACATCCATGGCGGTGGGATCGACCTGCAGTTTCCACATCACGAGAACGAAATCGCGCAGTCGGCCTGCGCGCACCCGTCCGCCGACTTCGCGAGGGTCTGGATGCACAACGAAATGCTGCAGGTCGAAGGCAAGAAGATGTCTAAGAGCCTGGGCAACTTCTTCACCGTCCGGGATTTGCTGGATCAGGGCGTGCCGGGCGAGGTGATCCGGTTTGTTTTCCTGAGCACGCATTACTCAAAGCCAATGGACTGGACGGCAAGGAAGGCCGAAGAAGCAGAACGCACCCTCCGGAAATGGTACGCGCAAGCGGAACGAGCCTTGGACAATGCCACGCCGTATGTTGGTGTTTTGTCTGCGCTTTCCGATGACCTTAATACGCCCGAAGCAATCACGGAGCTGCATCAGTTGTCGCTCAAAGATGATGTCCCTACCCTTAGAGCGACACTGAAGTTTTTGGGTCTCATGGGCGAGACAACACCGCAATGGGCAGCAAAACCTGACTATGATCTGACGGGTTTGGCAGCAACACTTGAAGGTTTGCGCAGCATGGCCTTGGCGTCAAAAGACTTTGGCCCGGTGGACGCAATGAAGGCGGCCTTGATCGATGCTGGCGTAGAGGTTCGCATGTCAAAGGCGGGCGTAGAGCTTGTTCCTGGACCAAAGTTCGATGCCGCCAAGCTGGAGGCGCTGTGATGACAAAGGAGCGCCTTTATCTCTACGACACCACGCTGCGGGACGGACAGCAGACGCAAGGCGTTCAGTTCTCAACACAAGAAAAACATCAGATCGCCGAAGCGCTGGATTCGCTCGGGCTTGATTACATCGAAGGCGGATGGCCCGGCGCCAACCCCACGGACAGCGCGTTCTTTGACGCCGCGCCAAAGACGACGTCCAAGCTGACCGCTTTTGGCATGACCAAACGCAGCGGCCGGTCCGCCGAAAACGACGATGTTCTGGCGGCGGTCATGAACGCTGGCACGCAATCGGTCTGCCTGGTTGGAAAGAGCCATGACTATCACGTCACCCATGCGCTTGGCGTCAGTCTCGAGGAGAACACCGACAACATCGCGGCTTCAATGGCCCACATCACGAAGCAGGGGCGTGAAGCGCTGTTTGATGCCGAGCATTTCTTTGACGGCTACAAATCGAACCCGGACTACGCGCTTGAAACCTTGCGCGCAGCGATGGACGCCGGTGCCCGCTGGGTGGTTCTGTGCGACACCAATGGCGGAACACTGCCCGCTGAAATCGGACGGATCGTCAGCGACGTGATTGCTGCGGGCATTCCGGGTGATCATGTCGGCATCCACACCCACAATGACACCGAAAATGCCGTGGCGGGCGCGCTGGCCGCCGTCGATGCCGGAGCCCGACAGATACAGGGCACTCTGAATGGCCTCGGAGAGCGCTGCGGCAACGCAAACCTGACATCACTCATCCCGACTCTGATGCTGAAAGAGCCCTATGCCAGCCGCTATACAACAGGCATCACCGCAGAGGGTCTGGAATCGCTGACACGAGTGAGCCGCATGCTCGACGACATCCTCAATCGCGTGCCCATGAAACAGGCCGCCTATGTCGGGGCGTCCGCCTTTGCGCACAAGGCCGGTTTGCACGCCTCGGCGATCCTGAAAGACCCCGCCACGTACGAGCACATCCAACCGGATAGTGTGGGAAATGCCCGGCTGATCCCGATGTCGAACCAGGCGGGACAGTCCAATCTGCGCCGCCGCCTCACCGAAGCGGGTCTGGAAGTCGACAAATCCGATCCCGCTTTGGCCCGCATTCTGGACCGGATCAAGGCACGTGAAGACGAAGGTTACTCCTACGACACCGCGCAGGCGAGCTTTGAGTTGCTGGCCCGCGAAGAACTTGGCCAGTTGCCCGATTTCTTTGAGGTCAAACGCTATAAGGTCACGGTGGAGCGCCGCAAGAACAAGTACGACCGCATGATCAGCCTTTCCGAGGCGGTCGTCGTCGTCAAGGTCGACGGAGAGAAGAAGCTCAGCGTCAGTGAATCGCTGGATGAAACCGGGTCTGACCGCGGACCGGTGAATGCGCTGGCCAAGGCCCTGATGAAGGATCTGGGGTCTTATTCGGCGCAGCTTTCGGACATGCGGCTTGTCGACTACAAAGTGCGGATCACGCAGGGCGGCACCGAGGCGGTGACACGCGTGATCATTGACAGCGCCGATGATCAGGGCCGCAGCTGGTCTACGGTCGGGGTCAGCGCAAACATCGTCGACGCCAGTTTCGAAGCGCTTCTGGATGCGATCAAATGGCGCCTGCTGCATGCGGACACCGCGCCGGACGTGGCGGCATGATGGATCCCGCCTTCTTCGAAGTACACAAGGACTTGCCGCGCGAAGGCCCCGGCCTTCCCGAGGATGTGCACTGGGCGCTGGAGCATTGCGCGACCACGCCCTCCAGGGTTCTCGACGCGGCCTGTGGTCCGGGTGCGGATACCGTAGCCTTGGCGCAGGCGTTACCAGGGGCGCAGATTGCCGCCGTCGAACTGCATCCCGGCTTTGTCGCACAGACGCGTGCCCGCTGTGCCGTGTTTGGTGCACGGGTGGAGGCGCGGGTTGATGACATGTTCGCTCCCGAGGGACCGTTTGATCTGATCTGGTGTGCGGGGGCCGCGTACTTCGTTGGTCTCGCCGAAGCGCTGACCCGCTGGCAGCCCCACCTTTCCCCTGATGGGATTGTCGCCGTGTCTGAACCCTTTCTGCCGGCCGGAGCGGGGGCGCCGGCACAGGCCTTCTGGCATGACTACCCGCAGATCACGGACGCAGCCGGCGTTTTGGCACAGGTGCGCGACGCCGGGTTTGAGCCTCGCGCCAGCCGCGTGGTGAGTGGACCAGCGTGGGAAGCCTACTATGCGCCTCTGCAGGCACGACTGGATCAGTTGCGTACACAGGATCCGGAGCCTGCGCTTGTCAGACAAATCGACGAAGCCCAACACGAAATCGATATGTGGCGTGTAGCGCCGGATCAGATTGCCTATCTACTGGTGATTGCCGCCCGCTGAGGTCGGTGCAATAGGAGGCGATCATGGCCTGGATATTGTTGACACTCGCTGGCTTGCTGGAAGTCGTTTGGGCCACAGCCATGAAAGCCTCCGTCGGCTTCACACGCCCGGGGCCTACGGCGCTGATGACGGTCACTGCGTTGGCCAGTTTCTGGCTTTTGGCACAAGCGATGGCGTCGTTGCCGCTGGGCACGGCCTATGCAATCTGGGTGGGGATCGGCGCGCTAGGCACCTTTGCGTTGGGGGCCGCGCTCTATGGCGAACCCTTGAGTGCCGCGCGGTTGCTGAGCGCCGGGCTGATCCTTGCCGGGATCATCGGGTTGAAACTGACCGCGGGATCAGGCGGCGGATGAGCACGTTTGGAGCGGACCTTGTGGCCTGCGCCGGATTGGTGGAGCGGGGTGATGCGGATCGGTTTCTGGCCGCCATGGCCGCACCACCCGCAGCGCGCGAAATCCTCTTTCCGCTCTACGCCTTCAATGTCGAAGTGGCGCGGGCGCCCTGGGTCACGCAGGAGCCCATGATTGCAGAAATGCGGTTGCAATGGTGGCGGGATGCCCTTGCAGAGATCGCCGACGGTGCAACAGTGCGCCGTCACGAGGTCGTCACGCCGTTGGACGGGGTGTTGTCACCCGAGATGGCACGGGACTTGGATGAACTTGTCGCCGCGCGGCGTTGGGATATCTACAAAGATCCTTTTGAAGATGCTGCCCATTTTGCCCGCTACATCGATCAGACCTCCGGTACATTGATGTGGACGGCGGCCCGTTTGCTGGGTCAGACCGACGAAAACCCGGTACGGGATTTCGCGTTTGCAGCGGGCGTGGCGAGTTTTCTGAAGGCCATTCCAGCTTTGGAACGAGCAGGTCGCATTCCTTTGCTCGACGGAACGCCCGAAGGGGTGCAGGCGCTGGCGTCAGAAGCCCTGCAGCGGCTCGCCGCCGGGCGTGCGCAACACGGGCGGATCACGGCATCCGCGCGCCCCGCATTACTGCCAGCATGGCAGGCCGGGCGTGTCCTTCGGCAAGCCCGTGCGCACCCCCAGCGCGTCGCCGATGGGATGTTGGGACAAAGCGCGGCCCGAAGCCGCCTCAGCCTGATGTGGAAATCGACGATCGGGCGCGTCTGATCGCGCAGGGACACTCAGAGGTGTCGGCGGTGTTCTGCCAGGTCTCAGACACGTTCCGAAGCAGGGCGCATCATCAGCCAGATGAGGGCACCGCCGGCCAAAACGAGGAAGGGCGCCATGGCGAGGTTGACGGCCGTCCAGCCCTCGACCGGAGATCCGCCCGAACAGTTCATCAAGCCCCCTGACGCCAGCGATGCCACCGTCACGCCGCCAAACACCAGAAGGTCGTTCAGACCCTGCATACGACCGCGTTCTTCGGGGCGGTGATTGGCGGCCAACATTGACGTCGCGCCGATAAAGCCAAAATTCCACCCAATCCCGAGCAGGACGAGGGCGATGAAGAAGTTGAAGAGTTCGACATCCTGCAGCGCCACGAGACCGGCGCCAGCCAGAATGGCCAGACCAAGCCCCATGATTTTTTCCGCGCCAAACCGCGCGATCAGGTGCCCGGTGAAAAAAGAAGGGGCAAACATTGCCAGAACGTGAGCCGTGACAACGTTCGAGGCGTCGACCACGCCAAACCCACATCCCACGACGGCCAGCGGGGTGGAGGTCATGACAAGGTTCATCAGAGCGTACGACACCATGGCACAGATCACGGCCACCGCGATCTTGGGATCGCGCAACAGCTCCATGCGGGTGCGCCCTTTCGGGCTTTCAGCGCTTGGCGCGGGCGGTCTGGGGATGTCCAACAGGAAAAACAGCAGCATTCCGATCACGTTCAGCCCCATGGCCGCCACATAGACCGGGAAGAACCGCATCAGGCTGGCATCCGCGGTGTTTCCGGCCAGAAAGCCCACCAGTTGCGGGCCAATCACCGCGGAGATGAGCCCCCCGGCCATCACATAGGAAATGGCCTTGGGACGGAACGAATCCGACGCGGTATCGGCGGCTGCAAAGCGATAGAACCCCTGAGCCGACATATAGATTCCGGTCAGGTAACTCCCCAGGATAAAGAGCATAAAGCTCTCCAACGTGAGGGCCCATGCGCTGACCGCGGCGCCAATCAGGCCCCCGAGTGCTCCCACCAGAAAGCCAGTTCGACGTCCGAACCGCTGCATCACTGCGCTGAGCCAAGGTGCAGTTGTCATGGAACCGAAGACGATCATCGAAATTGGCAAGGTGGCCAGACAGACGATGGGCGACAATTGCTGTCCGGCCAGTCCGCCGATCACGAACATCATGGTGATCTGACTGCCCAGAAACGCCTGTGCCGCCACCAAAACCGCAACATTGCGTTTGGCTTTTCGGTCTGTCGGAACTGAAAGAGACTCGATGCTTGCCATCTTAAGCACTTCGTATCTTTTGGGCACGGAAGTGACAAGCAACTTGCGTGTGACGGCGCGCGGCGTAAGGTCACGCGGGATGACGCCACGCCCCCCACATTTGCTTTTGCTTGCAGGTTCCGGCGAAGCCCGACTGATAGCCGATGCGCTTTCCGATCGGACAGACCTGAAGGTGACTGGGTCTCTACTGTATCCGGAGCGCAGCGCAGGCCCGCTGTCGGTCCCGGTGCGGCTGGGGCCTTTTGGCGGGGCAGAAGCGTTCCGAAAATTTCTGCGAGACGCGCACATCACCTCGGTGCTGGACGCCACGCATCCCTTTGCCCATCGGATCAGCACTCGAACAGCCGCGATCTGTACCGAGATGGAGTTGCCCTATGCCCGCATGCTGCGTCCCCCCTGGACAGCCGCGCCCGGGGACAACTGGCGCGAAGTGTCCAGCGAGGCGGAGGCCTGCGAATATGTGCAACCTGGAGAGCGGGTGTTTACGACAACGGGCCGATCCACATTGGCTGGGTTCGGCTCCTTTCCCGGTGCGTGCCTGTTCGTGCGCCAGATCCGACCGGGTCCGGCACCACCCGAGATGCCGTTTGTCCATCTGGAACCGGGAGAAGGCCCATTTTCGACCGAAGACGAAATCGCCACATTCAAACGGTTGCGCATAGACCGGCTGATCGTCAAAAACAGCGGGGGCGTGCCAAGCCGGACCAAACTGGATGCTGCACGTCATCTGAAACTGCCGGTCCTGCTGATCGCGCGCCCACCGCAGCTTGACGCGCATCACGTCAGCACCGTCCAGGAGGCCCTGAATTGGACACGGACATTATGACCACCGGACGCATCATTCAGGGTCCGGCCTGTGTGGCGGAAGGGGCCGAGTGGCTGGCCGAGAGTGATACGCGATTTGCAGAAGCACTGGCCCAGACGGGCCCCTTGCCGTTGCGCCTGCGTCCGGATGGGTTTGCGCAACTTCTGAGCGCCATTGTGAGCCAGCAGGTCAGCACCGCTGCGGCGGCCGCGATCTGGGGTCGGATGCGCACGGCAAAGCTGACGGGTCCGCGCAAGATCCAGTGGGCCACCGACGAGGAACTGCGCGCCGTCGGGCTGAGCCGGCAAAAAATTCGGTATGCGCGTGCGCTGGCGGACGCGCGTATCAACTATACAGCGCTGCGCAACGCGCCAACGGAGGAGGTCCTTGGAACCTTGGTCGAAGTTCCGGGCATCGGGATCTGGACCGCAGAGATCTATGCCATGTTTTCATTGGGGCGCGCGGATGTCTTTGCGCCCGGCGATCTGGCTTTGCAGGAATCAGCTCGGATCCTCTTCGACCTTCCGGATCGGCCCAAGGAAAAGGAGCTGCGCGCAATGGCGGAGGAATGGGCGCCCTGGCGCTCGGTTGCGGCGCGGCTGCTCTGGGCCTACTACAGGGTCGCAAAGAACAGGGAAGGAATTCGATGACACGCGTACTGAATGCGGGCCGCAAAGAGCCGCTTTCGGGGGAAACCCGATCGATCGTCGTATTCCTGCACGGCTATGGGGCCAATGGGGCCGACCTGCTGGGGCTGGCCGATCCGTTGGGAGAGCATTTGCCCGACACATTGTTTGTGGCCCCGGATGCGCCCGAGGAACTGCCAGGCATGCCCGGGGGGTATCAGTGGTTTCCGATCCCGTGGCTCGATGGTTCCTCGGAGGAAGCGGCGGCGCGAGGTATGAATGCGGCGTTCGAAGATCTCAACGCGTTTCTCGATGCGCTCATGGTTGACGAAGATGTCTTGCCCGAGCAGGTGGTGCTCTTTGGCTTTTCCCAGGGCACCATGATGGCGTTGCATGTCGCGCCCCGCCGCGAAGATGCCGTGGCCGGGATCGTTGCCTTTTCCGGACGTTTGCTTTTGCCCGAGCTGCTGGCCGACGAGGCGGTTGTGCGTCCCCCGGTATTGCTGGTGCATGGCGACGCGGACGAGATGGTGCCGCCGCAATCTCTTCCCGAAGCCGCCGAGGCTCTACAGGCCGCAGGATGGCAGGACGTGTATGCCCATATCATGAAAGGCACCGGTCACGGCATCGCGCCGGATGGTCTCAGCGTGGCGCTGGCCTTCATGCGCGACAAGCTCAGCCTGTGAGCCATCCGGTCCGTCCGATGACCGCGGCGGATGTGCCCGCTGCCACGGATGTTCTGAACCGGATCATCGATCTGGGCGGCACCACTGCGCATCTGGAGCGTCTGGACCCAGCCACTTTCGCGGACTACCACTTGGGCCCGGATCAGATTGCCTGCCACGTGGTGCTGGACCCAGATGGCAAGGTGGCGGGGTTTCAGTGGCTGGGCGAGAACGAGGATCTGCCATCCGATTGCGGCGACATCGCCAGTTTCACGCGCCGTGATAGGCCGTTGCGCGGGGCCGGGCGCGCCTTGTTTTCGGCCACCTGTGCCGCTGCCCGCGCTGCGGGGCTCATGCAGATCAACGCAACCATCCGGGCAGACAACGCACCCGGACTGGGGTACTACGCCGCGATGGGCTTTGTCGATCATGTGATCGACCGCGCTGTGCCGCTGTCCGACGGAACGCCCGTCGACCGGATATCCAAACGCTTCACCTTGTGATCTGAAAGGAGCAGCCATGCTTGTTGTCACTGGAATTGTTCAAATCGAACCGGAGGATGTCGACGTTTTGCGGAAGGCCGCCCGCGTCGCGGCTGCTGCAACCCGGCAGGAGCCGGGCTGCGTGGTTTACGAGTTTTCAGAAGACATCGAAACGCCGGGACGCTTCCGGGTCTACGAGGAATGGCGCAGCGCCGAAGATCTGGCCGCACATGGCAAGGCGCCGCATATGGATGCGTTCCGAGCAGCACTCGCGAATGCCAGGTTCCTTGGACGGGAACTGGTCACGTTCACCCGCGGTGAGGCCACGCCGCTCTAACCCGTCCAGAGCCAGGGTTCGGCGAATTCAACAGAATTGCCAGCCGGGTCGCGCACATAGAGCGACGCGGCACCGTTGGGCCAGTCAAACCGGGTTTCGGTCGGGGTCCCGGCTGCGACCAGCCGCGCCTCCATCGCGTCGATCTGCGCCCGCGTCAGGGCGAAACACACATGTCCCGGCCCGCGCGCGCCATGCGGCGGCACCGGCAGGCGCGGGTTGCGCGGTGGTGTTTCCGTCTCGGTCGGGTTGAAGACCAGCAACACCGATGCACCGACCCGGAAGAACACATGCCGGTTGCCGATCCGCTGAATGCGCTCCAGACCGATCAGCTCGCCATAAAACGCCTCTGCCGCATCCAGATCATCGGCATAAAGGGCGGCTTCCAGGATCGCGGCAGGCGCATCGGTCATGGTGGCAGACTGGCAGCCCGCCGCGCTCCCGGCAAGCCGCCACAGTCGTCCACTTCATCTTGCCAGGTAAACTCCGGGGGAGGTCCGGACCTCGTCCGGGACGGGGGCAGAGCCCCCAAATCGCCCATTATCTGGGCACCTGCGCCCAGCATCCCGGCGCCAACCCTTCCAGCGACCAGTCGCCAATGGACCAGCGCACCAGCCGGAGTGTCGGGTGTCCCACAGCTGCTGTCATCCGCCGCACCTGCCGGTTTCGCCCCTCGCGCAGGGTCAGCTCAATCCAACAATCCGGCACGGACTTGCGTACCCGGATCGGCGGTGTGCGTGGCCACAATACCGGGGGATCAATCCGACGGACCTCGGCGGGCCGGGTCAGCCCATCCTTGAGAGTGACACCATCTTGTAAGGCGCGGAGCGCGGCTGCATAGGGTTCGCCTTCGATCTGAACCAGATACGTCTTGGGCAGTTTGTGACGCGGGTCACTGATGCGGGCCTGCAGACGTCCGTCATCGGTCAGCAGCATCAGGCCCTCGCTGTCGCGATCCAGCCGGCCTGCCGGATAGACGCCAGGGCAATCGATGAAATCCGCCAGCGTCGCCCGGCTGCTGCTGCGGTCGGTGAACTGCGGCAGCACATCGAAGGGTTTGTTGAAACGGATCAGCCGGGCCATGCGCCGGACTATCGCGCAGGCCAGCGCCAACGCAACCCTTTGAAGCGCTGAATCCGGCTTGTGGATAACTGTCACCGGGCTGTCATGGAATCGTCCTATCTGTCCGGCGACATATTGTGGAACATCTGGGGCTTGTCAGCGGAAAACCACGATATATAGTCGACCTAAAGCTGGGGCGGACTCCCCGCTCTGGTGCCAGAACACGGGCAGACCGGGCAGGAACGGAGTCGAATATGGACGGCGAATTCAGGGTAGATTTCGTGCGCGAGCCTGCGGCACTGAAACAGCATCCGGCTTTGGTGTTGAATGCAGATTATCGTCCGCTGTCCTACTACCCGCTGTCGCTCTGGCCCTGGCAGGATGCAATCAAGGCGGCATGGCTTGATCGCGTGGATATCGTCGCGGAATACGACGAGGTTGTGCGATCACCCTCAACAACGATCCGTATCCCGTCAGTGGTGGTGCTGAAGGATTATGTCCGGCCGCAAAAGAAGGTGGCGTTCACGCGGTTCAACTTGTTCCTGCGGGACGAGTTTCAGTGCCAGTATTGCGGCGCCAAAGGGGACCTGACCTTTGATCACGTGGTGCCACGGGCGTCAGGTGGTGTGACCAGCTGGCAAAATGTTGTCGCGGCCTGTTCTCCTTGCAATCTGCGCAAGGGCGCGAAGTCCCTGCATCGGGCGGGTATGTCCCTGCGCAAACCACCCCGGCAGCCGGGTGCCGAGGAATTGCGCAACATGGGCCGCAAGTTTCCGCCCAACCACCTGCACGAGAGCTGGATCGACTTTCTATACTGGGATGCTGAGCTCCAAGCGTAGGCTGGTTCGAGGGTTTGCTGCGCAAATACGGGGTTACGCTGCGAGCTCGACCCAAACGGGCACATGGTCGGATGGTTTTTCGCCGGCACGGACATCTTTGTCGATCTGACAATCGACCAGCAGATCGGCGCATTGCGGCGTCAGCAGGAAATGATCGATCCGGATGCCGTCGTCACGGTTCCACGCCCCGGCCTGATAGTCCCAGAAGCTGTAGTGTCCCGGGCCGGACACACGGGCCCGAAATGCTTCGGTAAACCCGAGATTCAGAATTCTACGAAAGGCGGCGCGGCTTTCCCGTCGGAACAGAGCGTCCTCGCGCCACGCATCGGGCCGTTTGGCGTCCTCCGCTTGCGGAATGATGTTATAGTCCCCCGCCATCAGGGCCACCTCTTCCGAGGCCATTAGCGCTTCAGCACGATCTGCCAGCCGCTCCATCCAGGCCAGTTTGTAGTCGTATTTCGGTCCTGGGGTCGGGTTTCCGTTTGGCAGGTACAGGCCACAAAGCCGTACGGCAACATCGCCCACAACGGTGGCTTCGATCCAGCGCGCCTGTTCATCGGACGGGTCGCCGGGCAACCCCCGCGTCACATCCTCCAGCGGCAGTTTGGACAGGATCGCCACGCCGTTGAAGCCCTTTTGGCCATGGGTCTCGACGTTGTAGCCACGATCTTCGAGCATTTCGCGCGGGAAGGCCTCGTCCGTTGACTTGATTTCCTGCAGCAAGACGACATCGGGCTGGGCATCGTCCAGCCATGCGGGCAGGGCCAGCGCGCGCGCCTTGATCCCATTGATGTTAAATGTGGCGATTTTCATCTCTGCCTCCGACCCGCGTATCTTGAACGTTGTCTATCACCAAACGCGGACGGTTGGGCAAGCGCATTTGAGACGATTCTCCAAAGCGGGGATCGGGGCCGAACGATTCGAGTGATGCACACTTGGTAAAGCGGCCAAAAACTGCGCCCCAAAACCCCTTGTGGAAAAGTTGTTTGGGTGGATCAGGCGTTCCAACTCAGATGGCTTCCCATACGGTTGCCGCGGGAACCTCATGTGGACAACTTTCCGCGTTAACCATCTTAGGTAGAAACCATGTTTTTAAAACAACCCTAGGCTGCAACCGTCCCGGAACGTTCAACCAACAAAGGGAATGGAACCATGACGGCTCTACATAAACTCGATGAAACAGCACACCAAACTGCGATACCGCAGATCGAAGATGCCCATGATGTTCATCTTGGGGACGCGACCGAAATGTTTTCGTCCGGGTCAGTTCACGCTGCGGGCGGTACCGTGTTCGACGGCGACGACACCGCGCTGTTTTCCTCCGGCTCGACACCGACGATGACCACCAGCGCCGCGACCGGCGAAGCGGTGGAAATGTTCAGTTCCGGCTCTGCCCCTCGGGTAGAAACCGCCGTTGAAAGCGGCGAAGGCACGCAGATGTTCTCGTCCGGCTCGATCTCCGATCAGGACTCGGCCGCTGTGTCCGGGGCTGGCACGGCGCTGTTCTCATCTGGCAGCTAAGCGCGGATCACAACTGAAACTGGACACGGGGTCTTTGGGCGCCGAACGACAGGAGAACCACATGTCGAATGTCATACACCTGAAGACCCCGTCCCACATTGTCCGCCCAGACGAGCGCGCGTCGGCGATGATCACCTGTTTTGCGCAGCACCGTCGCGTTGGTGACGATGTGTTCTGGCTCAAAGAGAATGCGGAACTTCTGAACATTCTGGAATGCACAGGCGCCCGGTTGGAAGAAACAGCACTTGAGCCGCATCTGGCGTTTTATGCCCAGGCAGAACGCAAACTGGGGTTCTTTCCGCAATACTACAGGTTCCTGCTTTCGATCTGCCTCGACCTCGAGGATCTGGGTTTGCCGGGCAACAAGGCCGAGAGCCTTGCCCACTGGGCGGCCTCCGAAGGGCTTGCAGACGCGGAATTGTCGGACCTTCAGAGGGCCGAGGCGGTGCGTCTGATGCAGCGACGGGGGATCAACCCCCTGGCAGATGATGCCGGGCTTACCGATCGCTTGCATGCGTTCATCGACCGGTCTGAAACCTTTGCGATGCCGAACAAGAAAGCCGCCTACGAGCTGACGCATATTGTCTTTTACCTCTCCGAATATGGTCGCCGCGATCCGGGTTTGTCCGCAGCGGCTATCCAAAGCCTCAAGTTTGCGGGACTGCTGGCCTATCTTGATCAGAACAGCGATCTTCTGGCCGAGATCTGCGTCGCCTTGCGCTATGCGGGCTGCACGCCCCCGCCGCTCTGGGAGCGATGGCTTCGCACCGAAACCCTCGCTTTCGCCATCGCCGCTGGACCGGACCTGCCCGTACAGGACGACTACCACGACTACTTTGTGTGCAACTGGCTGGTGGCCATCGCTGGCGGCGGAGCCTTTGGTGCTGGGATCTCAACGGGCCGCATGGCCTTTACGCGCTGCCCGCGCCGGCACGGGCCGTTGCGCCGGATGTCGGAGAGTCTGTTCGATCTGAATGACCGTCGTTCAGACGACTGGGACGTCATGCGGTCTCATGTCCTCGCGGCGCTACCCGAAGACGCGCACGACATAGTGCAGAAAGCCGAAGGATCGACGGACAGCTTTCATGCTTTTTTTGCGGGATTTGCTCGCACCGGGCTGCGCGGGGTGTCTTTGTGAACCGGGTTGCAATATTTGGTGCCGTGTTGGTGCTCATTTACACCGCTTTGATTTCCTCTGCCGATGGGATCACCAAGCTCATTGCCCAAGGCTATGCCGCGCCGCAGCTCTTTTGCATCAGTGGGTTTCTGGTGGCCGGTCTCAGCATGCTGGCAGATCGCCACCCCGCACAGCGCCGCGGGCTTCGCACAGGCTGTCCGCGCGCCATGGCGTTGCGGTCACTGGCAACAGTTCTTGCCGCTATTTGCTTTTTCTACGCCTTTCGTCACCTGCCGTTTGCCGAGGTGTTCCTGTTTATTGGCCTGATGCCAATTCTGGCGGGCCTGATGTCCGGCGTTGTTCTGGCCGAACACGTCCGCACCGCCGCGTGGATTGCGCTGATCGCAGGTTTTGTCGGGGTCATGTGCCTGTTTTCAGCCGGTCTCTCGTCGGTGTCCGTCGGCCATGTCTTCGCTTTCCTGGCGGCCGTCTGCGGAACATTGTCGATGGTTTTGGCGCGCTACATTGGTCGGTTTGAATCCAACAGCCTGGCGCAGGTATTCTATCCGAACGCCGCAATCTTTGGGTCGATGGCCGTTGCCTTGCCGTTTGTGTGGGTTCCGATGCCGCTGGTCGATCTGGCATGGATTGTGGCCTACGCGGTGCTGCTTTTTATGGCCCGCTGGTTGCTGGTGGTCGCCTTGCGAGGGCTGGCGGCTTATGCTGTCACCCCTTTGATGAACCTTCAGTTTGTCTGGATGGTTCTAATCGGTGTGCTGTTCTTCGGCGAGGTGCCGGCCAGCGAGACATGGCTGGGCGTGATGATTGTTATCGGCTCGGGGTTGTACCTGGTGTGGGACCAGTTTGCGCCGAGCCCCGTACGGCCAGAGCGCCTGCGCGCCGACGCGACACTCAGCACCGATTCATGACGCAAAGCGCCAGGTATTCTCCGGCGGCGGATCGGTTCCGCCGCCGGTGAGCGGTTACCCGGCCAACTGGCTTGGGCGAGGGGAGGCATGCCTCAGATGGTCTGGCAACGCTCTTTGTTTCAGGCAAGCAACCTTGGTGTCGCCAAACCCGCGGATAGGTTCAACGCGCGAGCGGCTCAGCTCGAACTCGTCCAGCACATCTGTCGAAAACGACTCGGAAACGGTGATTTCCATGGGTTCGGACAGCGCCTGAAGGCGCGAGGCGAGATTCACCGCCGGGCCAAACACATCGTAGATGTATTTCTGAACCCCGACGACAGAGCCGACCACGGACCCCGAGGCGATGCCAATGCGCGCCTGCCAGCGATGCTGATGGGTGCTGTTGCGGCGTTCCAGGTAGCGGATCATCTTGGAGGCGCAATGCGCTGCCGAGAGGGCGTGATCCGGGTTCGGATGCGGCAGGCCGGTTACGGCCATATAGCAGTCGCCAACGGTCTTGATGCGCTCGCAACCATGCAGCTCTCCGATCCGGTCGAAGGCCGTGAAAATGTCGTTGAGTTCCGCGACTGTTACGGTCGGGTCCGCAGCCGCAGCCATTTGGGTGAATCCGACAAAGTCCAGCATCAGCACGCTGACCGGTTCAAAGAGGCGGGGCGCGACTGACCCGAACGTCATGTATTCCTCGTAGACGGTGCGCGGCATCAGGTTCAGCAACAGCTTTTCCACCTGCGTTTTCTCGCGTTCCAGATCCCGTGTGCGGCGATCCACCATCGCGGCGTAACTGTCTATCATCGCTTCGGTTTCGCGCAGGCGCGACACGTTCTGACATTCCAGCAGCAGCAAGTCGCGGCCCTCGTAGTCGGCGCGCTGCGCACGGACCTCGATGATCAGGGTGCGACGCTTGATCTTCGTCTTGATCTCAATGGTCGCGCCGTTGGCGGCGCGGGCCATCGCTTCGGGCGTCAGGTCCTCGACCACCTCAAGCAGCGAGGCATCACGCTCTGCATCGGGAAACCAGGACATGAAGGTCGTGTTGCAAAACACAATGTGGCCACTGCCGGATTCAGCAAGGCATACGCCGACGCCGATCGACTTTAAGAGACGGGCACTCAGGTTTTCGGGAAACATTTTTGGTCCTCAGGATATGATGATGGCTCTGCGGGCCTCGATGGCAGCGACGACGGAGTCCCGGTCTTCGACCGTGAATTCGGCGGCGTCGAGTGTTTCGATCAAAAGCGCAACCGCCTCGTCGAACTCGACATGGCTGAGGCGCAGATGCGTATGGGCTGCGGCAAGGCGCTCGTCCGAAAACTGAGCGGGTCCGCCCAGAACCATCGTGAAAAACTTGGTCTGATGGTCGATCAGCCGTGTCAGATCGACGTTCTCGAAGAAATGTCCGATCACATCGCTGTCGAGCACGCGGTCATAAAAATCCATGATCACGTGTCGCAGCACCCGGATTCCACCGTATTTGTCGAAGAGCGGAAGAGGGCGGGAAGAATGAACTGCGGCCATCATGATTAATCTCCTTTGTAGGGTGCGACCGGGCAGGGCAGAGCCCGGTCGCGGACGTTCTATGCGCGGTGAATCACGACTTCGGCGTATTCTGCGGGCACCAGCATTGCCGATGAATCGCGCGACGCGGCGTGGCCCAAGGCGACGAGGTCGGCCTCCAGGGCGGCGGCGCCATCTGGCCCCACCGCTTCGAAAGCCTTGGTCATCGGCCCATACACGGCGCGCCAGTGCTCAACCCAGAACTCGGGCGAGCGCAGGCGGAAGGTGAAATGACGCTTGTTGATGTCGATGCGAGAGGCGCCTTCGCCGAACAACGCTTCCAGCCGGTCCTTGGTGCCCCATTCAAGCGGGGACCGGACACCGGACGGAGGCGTCACGTGCTTTCCAATGGTGCGAAACACATCTGCGACAAAGCTCGTTGGCGTCCAGTTGGCCAACCCGATCCGCCCACCACTGCGGCACACGCGCAGTAATTCCGCGGCAGCAGCCTCTTGATTGGCGGTGAACATGACACCGAACGTCGACATGACAGCATCAAAGGAACCAGCTTCGAAGGGCAGGTCTTCTGCGTCGGCTTCCCGGAAGGCGACCGTAAGGCGTTCGGCTTCTGCACGTGCCATGCCGGATTTCAGCCAACGGGTGACATAGTCGGTCGAGACCACATTGCAGTAACGGCGTGCCGCAGCCAGCGTGGCGTTCCCGTTTCCGGCTGCAACGTCCAGAACCCGTGAATCGGGCCGGAGGTCCATTGCCTCTGACAGGTTTTCGCCCACGATCTGAAGCGTCGTGCCGACGGTGGAATAATCGCCGGACGACCATGTGGCGTGTTGTTTGTTTTTGACCGCGACCAGATCGGGGGATTCGGCCGGTGGGGCAACGACGTTCATGTTTTTGCTCCTAATGAACTTAACGGTGGGCCTCTCTTGGCCGAGAACGCAGGGTGTTGCTTGCAGACGATCTGTAGAAAACCTGGAGACTTGTGGAGAACCGGAAGAATCCACCTGTTTTTTGGGAATTTCGCGGTTGGGACGCGCATTTGGCGAAAAAGGCGGTATCGCGTAAGATCGCCTGAACGGAGGCGCGATGAACTTTGTGTTCGCCGATTACGAGCTGGACGCGGAACGTGCCGAGCTGCGGCGCGACGGGCAGCCTGTGCGCATCGAACCGCAGGTTTTTGATTTGCTCAAACTGCTTGTTTCATCCAGCAATCGGCTGGTAACCCGAGACGAGATTTTCGAAGAAATCTGGGGGGACAGGGTGGTGTCGGATGCGGCGCTGTCGAGCCGTATCCGCGACGCGCGCAAGGCCATTGGCGACGACGGGGCCACCCAGAAATTCATCCAGACTGTCCAGCGGCGCGGTCTGCGGTTTGTTGGCGAGGTCGAATGCTCCGAGCCAGAGACGCCACCGGCGCAGGTGAGGGAGCCCCTGCGCGATGCGGACCCCCAGGCGGACCCGTTCGAACGTCCGGCCGTCGCTGTTTTGATGTTCGAAGATGCCAGTCCGGAGGAGGACACCTCTCATCTGGCCGGTGCAATCACTGATGAACTCATCGCCGCGCTGTCGGCCTGGCGATACTTTCCGGTCATATCGCGGCAATCGACCACGCGCGCCGCGTCGGCGGACATGAGCGCTCGCGAATTGGGCGCGATGCTGCAGGCGCGCTATCTGGTGCACGGCACGTTTCGGCGCGCGGGCAACCGGTTTAAGATTCAGGTCGCGCTGACGCAGGCCGATCAAGACACACAGATCTGGAGCGAAAGCCTGCATTGCGATCTGGACGAACTGGTGGATGTCGAGGCGGAAATCGCAGCACAAATCGCCTCGGTGGTGGCACCGGAGCTTGAGAGCGCCGAAGCGCGGCTGGTTCTGCGAAAACCGCCTTCAGACATGACCGCGTGGGAGCTGGTCATGCGCGCCACGTCGTTGCTCAATGGCGGGCGTCGCAGTGATTTCGCAGTGGCGGACCGGCTGGCGCGGGATGCGGCAGAACGCGCACCGGACTGGGTCTTGCCCTACACCCTGATCGCAACCACGCAGTTTCAGATGGCGATGGCGAATTTTTCGTCCGCTGACAGTGCGGCCGCGTTTGCACCGACTCTGGAGGCGGCGCGTCGCGCGCTGGAAATCGATCGCAGCGCATGGATCGCGCATGCTTTGATTGCCGTGGGCGAGCTCTGGACCCACCGCAACCACGAAAAGGCAGAGCTTCATGTCGAGCGTGCGATTGAGCTGAACCCCAGCGCCGGCATGAACTATCACTTCGGAGGGTGCATCACAGGCTTTGGAGGCGATCCGACGCGTGCCCGGGCATATCAGGAGCGGCTGTTCCGGGTCGATCCGGTTTATCCCTATCGCGCTGTCATCGAAGCCGATCTGGGGCTGTGGCATATGCTGGACACGCAGTTTGACGCTGCGGATGCGCGGTTGAGCCGGGCGCAGGCATGGGATGCGCGCTATGGCCGTGCTCTGCAGCGCCGCATTGCCCTGTCAGGTCTGATCGGCGACCGGGACACAGCCCAGGATGCAGCGCGTCAGCTGTCGGATCTCGGCTTGCCGCTGGATTTCGATACCATTGCGGCCTCCTATCCGTTCCGAAAGGAAAGCCACAGCGCGTTGTTCATGGATGGGTTGCGACGGTCCGGGATCAATCTCTGACGGTGGCAAGCCTCAGGAAGCATGGGTTTTAAGGCAAGAACACGCTGCTTTCCTTTGACAATTCTTCTCTCTAAGCTGTGCTCAGACAAGTACAAATGGGAGAGTACTATGAACAGGTTTGTAGCGGCGGCGGTCGCGTCGGTGGTGATGTCGACTGCGGCAATGGCCGAGGACATCAAGCTCGGTATCATCTATGGCTTCACCGGTCCGATTGAATCTCTGACCGGACCAATGGCCGCGGGTGCAGAGCTTGCTATGGCCGAGGTCACGGAATCCGGGCTGCTGCTGGACGGCGCCACGGTCAGCTCGGTGCGCGGCGATTCCACCTGCATCGACAGCTCCGCGGCTACGGCTGCTGCTGAACGTCTCGTTACATCTGACAAGGTCCACGCCATTGTTGGCGGCGATTGCTCGGGTGTCACGGGTGCAATCCTGCAGAACGTGGCGCGCCCCAACGGTGTGGTCATGATTTCCCCGTCTGCAACATCGCCCGGCCTGTCGACAGCCGAGGATGACGGGCTCTTTTTCCGGACTGCGCCGTCTGATGCGCGCGAAGGTCAGGTGATGACCGAGGTCATCATGGAGCAGGGCATCAATTCGGTCGCACTCACCTATACCAACAATGACTATGGCAAAGGCCTTGCCGACAGCTTCAAGTCCGCGTTCGAAGCCGCCGGCGGTACGGTGACTATCAATATCAGCCATGAGGACGGCAAAGCCGACTATTCTTCTGAAGTGGCGACGCTGGCTTCGGCCGGTGGCGATATCTTGGTGGTCGCCGGGTATCTGGACCAGGGCGGCCGCGGGATCATCGAGGGCGCGCTGGACACCGGCGCCTGGGACCGTTTCGTCCTTCCCGGCGGGATGATTGGCGACAACATCCTGACCATCGGTGATGATCTGAACGGATCCTTCGGGCAAGTGGCTGGCACCGACAGCCCTGGTGCGGCAACATACGCCGATATGGCCAAGGCCGCAGGCTTTGACGGCACCTCACCGTTCACACCGGAGTCCTATGATGCGGCGGCCCTGATCTTGCTGGCGATGCAGGCTGCAGGCTCCTCCGACAGCGCGGCCTTCAAGGACAAAGTCTTTGATGTGGCCAATGCGCCCGGCGAAAAGATTTTCCCCGGCGAACTGGCAAAGGCGCTGCAGATTCTCAAGGATGGTGGCGATGTCGACTATGTCGGCGCATCGGCGGTCGAACTGATCGGGAACGGAGAGTCCGCGGGCAACTATCGTCAGGTCGAAGTCAAGGACGGCAAATTCGAGACCGTTCAATACCGCTGATCGGTCTTCGATTTTGATATTGAATGCCCCGGCTCAGTCCGGGGTATTTTCTCGCTGTGGCGTCGCGCTGGTCTGGTGTCGATATCCGTAGAGCCGCTCGGCATCGTCGGGCGTCAGATAGCCGCCATCGATATCTAGCTGGATGTCATGCTCTGGCCGATCTTTTGGGGAGCCGAACCCACCACCGCCGGGCAAGGCGACCACCAGGGTGTCACCGGCCGGAATGACGTGGGTGGATTTCCCCACAAGCGGAGCGCCGGATCCCAAGCGCGCCGCGCCTGACGCGCCACCGGCCCCTCCCGCACGTCCGCGTGGCGGATTGTTGAGCCGGTCCCACGTCGCCGCCGACACCTCGAATGGGGCGTCGCCGGTATGTGCAATCTCTATGATCTGCGAGAGCCCGCCCGGCATTGCGCCAGCCCCGCCGGACCCGGGCAGAAACTCCTTTCGGACAAAGACGAGCGGGGCCTCGGTCTCTGTCACTTCCATCGGGATGCCGCCAACGCCGGAGGGAAAGGCCGTGCAACTCAGGCCAGGTGCCTCCGGCGTTGCGCCAACACCGCCCAAACCAACGTTCATCACATTGAACCGCGAAGCAGGCGGGCCACCGGACATCGCCAGCACCCAGATTGATCCCGCACTTTCTGCAGGTGTGCGGTCGGGCAGGGCTTGTGCCAAACAACCAAACACCGCATCTGGCAGCATTTGACCGATCACGTGGCGGGCCGTGACCGGTGCGGGTCGTTCCGGCGCAACGCAACTGCCCGGATCAGCCCGAACTTCGAAGCAGGCCAACGACGCGTGGTTGTTCGGCGTATCCGGCGCGATCACGCATTTCAGCCCAAAAACGGTGTAGGCGTCTGTGTAGCACTTCGGGGAGTTGATGCCGTAGCGCGAGGCCGGCGAACTTCCTGCGTAATCAACGACAATGCGGGATCCGGATACCTGCATGCGCGTGCGCAGGACAATCGGGGCTTCGTACCCATCGATCTGCATGTCGGAGGTATAGGTGCCGTCGGGGACGTCCGCGATGGCCTGACGCATCGCCTCCTCCGATGAGCGAAGGATATGGGCCGCCAGATCATCAAGGCTGGAGATGTCGAATTCTTGCATCATCGCGCGCAACCGAGACACACCCACGTCGTTCGATGAGATCAGAGAGCGGATGTCTCCGGCAACTTCGACAGGGTTGCGGCTGTTGGCTGTTATGATCCCGAAAAGTTCTTCATTCAGAACGCCTTCGCGCCGGATGTGCATGTGAGGGATCAGCACACCTTCCTCAAACACCGAGGTGGCGTCGGCGGTAAAACCGCGTCCACCCACATCCGTGACGTGGCTTGTCGAGGCGAAAAGCGCGACCGGGGCGCCCTCCAGAAACGCCGGGGTGACCACGACAAAATCGAAGAGGTGGCCGGTGCCCATCCACGGGTCGTTGGTAACATAGACGTCCCCTTCACGCATCGTGTCGACGGGAAACCGTGATAGGAAATGCGCAACAGCCATGGCCATGGTGTTCACATGGCCGGGCGTGCCGGTCACGGCCTGCGCCAGCATCCGGCCCTGGGTGTCGTAGACCCCGGCAGACAGGTCACCTGCCTCGCGCACCACTGATCCGAACGCAGTGCGCAGCAAAGCCTGTGCCTGTTCTTCGACCACCGAAATCAGGCGCGTCCACATGACCTGCCGCTGGATTTCTTGCTGATGAGACGCGCTCATGGCGATGGCCTCCTGTTCAGGCGCAAAGCGTCCCCGCTGTCGACCCGAACACTGAACCCGGGTGGCACAACGGTACTGGTTTCGTCCTCGGCTATGATCGCCGGTCCGTCGTATTCGGTGCCGGGAACCAGCGCCTCGCGCCCAAAAACCGAATACGCGATCTCGGTGCCGGGGCCTGCTTCAAAGACCTGACGGGTGATTTCGGTGTCGGGCGCGGCACAGGCGACAGGTTCTGTCAGCGGTGTGACGGCCGGATCAGGCGTCTGCGCCGTGATCGACCATGACACGCACTCAACCGCGGCGTCCGGCATCGTCAGCCCGTAGACCTGATCGTAGAGCGTTTCGAAACTGCGCCGCAGGTCCGTCATGTCGGCTTTGGTCACCTCGGCGGCTTGCAACGGAACCGTCAGTTCGTGGCCTTGCCCGACATAGCGAATGTCGACGGTTTGGTGAAACGCAATCGGATTGGCGCCGGCACCTTGCTTGACGACGGTTTCGGCTTCGGCCCGCATCTGGGCCAACAGCGTGTTCAAGCTGCCCAACTCAGAGCTGCCGATTAGACAGCGGGCGCTGCGCACCACTTGGTAGCTGATCGGTGCGCGTAGAAAACCGATGGCGGAACCGACCCCCGCACCTTGCGGAATGACGATCTGGTCGATGCCGAGTTTGTCTGCCAGTTTTGCGGCGTGCAATGGCGCACCGCCACCGAACGCGATCATGGTATACTCAGACGGGTCTTTGCCGCGCTCGATGGCGTGCACGCGGGCCGCATTGGCCATATTTTCCTCAACGATCTCGACAATCCCGGCCGCGCCCCAGTTGCAATCCAACGCAAGCGGGTCTGCAATCTCGCGCGTGATAGCCGCTTCGGCCGCCTGTTGGTCGAGGGTGATGCGACCACCGGCAAAGCCGTCCACGGAGAGTTTTCCTAGACAGAGATTGGCATCGGTCACTGTCGGGTTTGCGCCGCCCGACCCGTACGCCACGGGGCCCGGGTCTGACCCGGCGCTATCGGGGCCCACCGCGATCCTGCGCATTGCGTCGACCCGCGCGATGGAGCCACCGCCCGCGCCGATTTCGACCATATCGATCACGGGGATCCGGACCGGCAGGCCGCTGCCTTTCATGTCCCTGAATGCACGGGCAATCTCAAACACACGCGCACGTTCCGGCGTGCCGTCGTCAATCAGACAAATCTTGGCAGTGGTGCCGCCCATGTCGAAGGCCATGACATTGCTTAGCTCTCTTTCGGCGGCCACATGTGCTGCCAGGATGGCCCCACCCGCCGGGCCGGATTCCACCAGGCGGATGGGAAAACGCGCGGCTTGGTCCAAGGTCGTCAAGCCACCGCCGGACATCATCAGGAAGGTCGGGCAGCGAAACCCGCGCTCGGAAAGCCGCGATTGCAGGCGGTTCAGATACCCAGCCATCAGTGGCCGGACATAGGCATTGGCCGCCGTGGTCGAGAACCGCTCGTACTCCCGCAGCTCCGGGCACACGGCGCTGGACAGGCAGATCGTGGCACCGGGCAGGGCGTCTGTCAGGATGTCGGCTGCGATCTCTTCGTGGGCGGGATGCGCATAGGCATGCATGAAGCCAACAGCAACAGCCTCGATGCCGTCTTCCCGCATCTGTGCGGCAGCGGCATGTACTTCGGCCACATCCAAAGGTTCGCGCACAGTCCCATCCGCGGTCATCCGTTCGGACACCGTATGGCGCCGCACGCGCGGGATCAGCGGCGGTGGCCGGCGCGCGTCAAGATTGTAGGGAGCAAATCTCTTTTCAAATCCCATCTCCAGAACATCGCGCATGCCTTTGGTTGTCAGAAACGCGGTTTTGGCCCCTTTGCGCACGATCAGGGCGTTGGTGGCCAGCGTTGTACCGTGCAGGACCATATCGATGTTCGCCGGTTCGCGGCCTGCCGCGTTCAGAACCCGGTCAATGCCAGTCATGGCACCGTCATCGGGGGCATGGTGCGTCGTGAGAACCTTGGTCGAGTGGCGCCGTGACGAGGTTTCGATCACCACGTCGGTGAACGTGCCACCAATGTCGACTGCGATCCTACAATCGTTTTGATCCGCGCTCATCAACACGCCCCCAATTGCAACAGATTTTCATTATTGCAAGAAATATCAGAAATGGTAGCCTGAAATGAAACCTACCGGAGATTTTCATGGCATCTGTCCCGATCACCCGAACCGACTGTCAGGCGATGGATGCCGCGGACCCGCTGGCTGGGTTTCGCGAGAGGTTCCAGAGCCCGAAGGCCGATACGATTTTCCTCGATGCCAATTCGATGGGTGCCATGCCGTCTGACGTGCCGGCCCGCATGGAAAGCTTCTTTTCCGATGCGTGGGTGGAGCTGCGTCGGCAGGGCTGGAACCATTTCGAGTGGATGGAGCGTCCATTCCAGATCGGGGGCGCGATTGCGCATCTGATGGGCGCGGATCCGAAAGATGTGATTGCCTGCGATAACACCACGATCAACCTTTACAAGATCCTGACTTATGCGTGGGGCGTTCGAAAAACAGGAAGAGAAATTCTGACTGAAAACGGAAACTTCCCAACCGATCTTTATGTCGCGCAAGGCATGGCGCATGCCAGCGATCAGATCGGGCTGCGCACCTGTGAGTCCCGCGCGGAGCTGATCGAAGCCATTGGCCCCGAAACAGCCGTGATTTACCTCAGTCACGTGGACTACCGCAGTTCAGAGCGGTGGGACATGGCCGATATCTGTGCGCGCGCCAAGTCGATTGGTGCCCTCACTGTCTGGGATCTGTCCCATTCCACCGGCGCAATTCCCGTTGATCTGATGGGGTCGGGCGCGGATTTCGCTGTTGGCTGCGGTTACAAGTATCTCAGCGGTGGCCCCGGCGGTGCGGCCTACCTGTGGGTTCACCCGGATCATGCTGACGCTGCATGGCCCACGATTTGCGGCTGGATGGGGCATGCAGACGTCTTTGCCTTCGCCACCGACTATGCGCCGCATGTCGGGGCCTATCGGCACGCAACGGGCACACCGGCGGTCATCGCGAACGAAGTGTTTGCCTGTGCTGCCGAGATATGGCGGGACGTGTCGGCGCCGGACCTCTGGGCCAAGCATGAAGCCTTGGGCAATCTCTTGATCGATTTGCTCGAACAGGAATGCGGCACGCTTGGCGTCACGGTCAATACGCCGCGCGACTACACCCGTCGTGGCGGTCACATCGGATTTTCGCATGACGGGGCGGGCCCGCTCTGCGAGGCGTTGCTTGCCGCTGGTGTGGTGGGATCATTCAGAAAACCCAATGTGTTACGGTTCGGTCTTGGTGCACTCTACCTGCGCTACGAGGATATTTGGGAAACCGTGGCGCGACTGAAAGAGATCCTCATCTCGGAACGCTGGCGAGAGCCGCAGTATCAGAAGGTTTCGGTCTGAGATGACGGTTGATCGCATTCCGGTGCCGCAGCCGCCCGATCCGCTTGGCGCGCGCTTGTCCGACTTGCGCAAGGCCGCCGGTCTGACCCTGACTCAGGTCTCACAGGCTTGCGGCATGTCCGAGGCGACCCTGTCGCGTATCGAGAACGGGCACAGCCAGGTCTCTGCGCATCATCTGTTCCTTCTGGCGCAGGTGCTGGGAGTCGATATCGCCGAGATGTTCCACGACACATCCGCGCCGCTGACCAAGGGGATGCGGTCGATCACCCGGAACAATGCCGGCGAGCACCACGAACTGGAGCGCTACACAGCAGAGGTTCTGAACGCCGATATCTCGCGCAAGACCATGCATCCGGCCATCAACACCATCACAGCGCGCACGCTGGACGAGGCCGGCGGGCTGACCGCACATGCCGGGGAGGAGTTCCTCTATGTTCTGCGCGGCACAGTTGCGGTGCACAGCGAACTCTATGCTCCTGCCGTCCTTAAGGCAGGAGACTGTCTCTACTTCGACGGATCTATGGCCCATGCCTATTTGCAAGGCGGAGCCGACCCCGCGGTCATCCTGGTGGTCGTCGGACCAGGAGGATCAAGGTGATGGAGTGTGACGTCGCATTTGCCCGCATTGCCCGACCGGCTTCCGAGGTCATCGCGTTCATGGCTGATCCATACCGCTTGAGCCAATGGTCCTTTGGCACTTGGGAAAGCCGGGTCGATCCTGACGGTTTGGTTCACGGCTGGTCCCTGCACAACGGCGCGCCGATCTGCGTTCGGATCGCCGCAAACCCCGATTTGGGGCTCATCGACTATCATATCGGGGCGACTCCGGATGATTTGGCCCTGCGCATTTTCGCCCGTGTTCTGGCGGGCCAGAGTTTTGGCGGCACGTCCGATGAGGCCGCTTTGTCGTTGCACGCGTTGCGCGGACTTGGGATGGACGATCAGCGCTGGTCGGGCCTGCGCGCGGCCCACGCCTTCGAAGTCACGGTCATCAAGGCCGCGCTGGAAACGGGTTTCGACCACCGGACCGATCTGAAAAAGGAAGGCTAAGATGATCACGCGACAGCACACAAGCGAGCGTATGAGCAAGATCGTGACCCATAACGGGGTGATTTACCTGTGCGGACAGGTTGGGGCAGGGGATGACGTCACGGCCCAGACCCAGGATTGCCTGGCCCGCGTCGACGCCCTGCTGGAAGAGGCCGGATCAGACCGCGCACATATCCTGCAGGCGGTTGTCTGGTTGGCGGATATGGCGGACTTTGCTGCCATGAATGCCGTCTGGGACGCGTGGGTCCCGCCGGGCCATGCGCCGGCGCGGGCTTGTGGCGAAGCACGGCTGGCCCGCGATGCCTTGAAAGTCGAGATCATCGTGACGGCAGCGGTCAAGGCCGACTGAGCGCGGCTCAGGTTACGCAGCGGGCGCGCAGTCCGGCGACGGCAGCCTCAAATCGGGTCGTGTTGCCCTGGGACCGCGCCAGCAATTGGGCGCCCTCGACCAGTGCCAGCGTCGCGATGGCTTCGGCCTTGGGGTCAGTGACGTTCCGGATCTGGTTTAGTTCACGTGCGCCGGCGAACACGGTTTCCAGCCACTGCAGGACAGCGTCATGAAATCCAACCAGCTCTGTGCGCGCAGCCGGCGATAGCCGATCCCGTTCGACACTCATCGCGACGCAAAGGCAAACGCTTTGGCCGCCGTCCAGAGCGGCGCGATACGTGTCCAGAAAATCCAGCACCTGACCGCCAGCATTGCTTTCGACCGTCGCAATCTGACCCAGATGCGCAACGAAGCTTTCGCGGTAACGCGCGATCAGCGCTTCGGCCAAAAGCGGTTTGTCGCGAAAGTGGTGATGCACGCTGGCCTTGCGAATACCAATATCATCGGCGATGTGCCCAAAGCTGCTGGCCGTGTAGCCGTTGCGGCGCATCAGTGCTTCAGCGCTGTCCAGTATCTGCGTTCGACGATCCATATCTACCAGTTGGTAGGGCGGGGTGCGAATGTCAATGTTGCACTAAGATACCGCAATTTCTTTGGAAACTGAGCCAACTTCTAGGTTACGGGGAAAAGGTACAGGTTTTTCCCCGTAAAGTTGCGACCCTCGTAATCTTTGCCTGACTGTGCTTGTTTCCTGATAGCCAGCCCCTACCTCAAGGTAGGTACACCGTAATGGGAGGGTTCGATGAACCTCAACTCTGATTTTTCACAGCGCGCATTGGTTCACTATGATCAGAACCCCTGGCAGGCGTCTCCCGCGGCCGGTGTCGAACGTAAAATGCTGGACTGGATCGGGGACGAAGTTGCGCGCGCCACCACAATTGTGCGTTTCGCGCCGAACAGCGCCTTTGACCGCCACACCCATCACGGCGGGGAAGAGTTCATTGTGCTCGAAGGCGTGTTTCAGGACGAATCAGGTGATTTTCCCGCTGGGAGCTATGTCCGAAACCCGCCAACAACCTCGCACACGCCATGGTCGGATCCGGGGTGCACGATCTTCGTCAAACTGTGGCAGTTCGATCCGGATGACCGGGCAGAGGTACGCGTCAACATGGCGACGGCGCCAACGGACGCGGATCCGCGCCGTCAGGGGGTGCGGATCGCGCCACTTTATTCCGATGCGCAGGAAACCGTTCAGATGGAGCATTGGTCGCCCGGAACGAGCCACGCCTTCAGCGCCCCCAAAGGCGCGGAGCTGCTGGTTCTCGAAGGCAATCTCTACGACGGGGGCGATGGACTTGGGCGCCATGACTGGTTGCGCCTGCCTGCGGGTGAGGCGCAGCAGTTGACCGCCGGATCGGAGGGCGCGCGCATCTGGGTTAAAACGGGCCATCTCGAACAGGTGCGCATACCGGCATGACCCGCACATTGGTGGTTGGGGCAGGGCTTGCAGGGCTGACCGCGGCTTATGGCTTGCACATGGCCGGTCAGGAGGTTCAGGTTCTTGAGGCGCGTCCGCGTGTTGGTGGTCGGGCGCTTAGCCCGGTCACAGGAACTGGCGCGGTAGATCTTGGGCCTGCGTGGATCTGGCCGGCGGTGCAGCCGAGAGTGATGGCGCTGCTCTCCGAACTGGGACTGGAAACACTTCCACAAGACGAGACGGGGGCGTTTGTCTATGAAACGGCGCAAGGCCTCCAGTCGGGGCACGTTCCGGCGCGCTACGGCGATACGCGCCGCGTGCGGGGCGGCACAGGCGCGCTGGCCGGTGCGCTGGCGGGAAATCTTCCGTCTCAGAGCATTTCCTTTGACAGCCCCGTCCGGGCGCTGGACTTGCGCGACAAAGTGCGGATCACCACGCAAGCTGGCAAGGAATGGGTCGGGGACAAGGTCATTGTCGCTGTTCCCGGGCCCTTGGTTGCGCATTGGAGCTTCACGCCTGCTTTGCCCGCTGAACACCTCGCGGCAATGACGCGCTGGCCCACCTGGATGGCCGCGCATGCCAAACTGGTGGCGACCTATGACAAGCCGTTCTGGCGGGATGCAGGTTATTCCGGCAGTGCTGCCAGCCGGGTTGGACCTCTGGTCGAGATCGTCGATCACAGCGATCCCGCGGCAGGTCTCTTCGCGCTTTTTGGTTTTGTCGGCTGGTCAGCCGATGATCGCGCAGACAGCGATCTGGTCACGCGTGCGGCCTTAGATCAGCTTGGCCGGATGTTCGGGCCGCAGGCCGCGACCCCGAACCAAACCTTTCTGCAAGACTGGGCGACCGAGACGTTCACAACCACCGCATCGGACAGAGCCGTTCCCGCCGGGCACCCGCCATATGGATCGCCGGCTGCGGCCTTCGGGGGCCGCGTCCTCTTCGCAGGGGCAGAGGTGTCTCACACGCACGGGGGATTGATCGAAGGGGCCATCGAAACCGGCGAAGCCGCCGCCCGCGCGGTTCTGGCCGAACCTGCCCGCGTCTAGTCCCGACGCGTCAAACCGGGGTCCAAGGCAGTGGGATCCTGCGACCCGTAGGTTTCAAACCGTTGGTGAACCTCCGACATTTCTTGCTTGGATAAGATCGTTGGGGTGCCAACTTGATGTGCCAGCACGTATTGACGGGAAAGCGTTTCGATTTCGCCGGCGAGCCACAAGGCTTTCTGAAGTGACGGACCGAAACAGATCATCCCGTGATTGGCCAGCAAACAGGCCCGCCGGTCTGTCAGCGCCACCAGCATAGCTTCGGAGAGAGCAGCCGTCCCGAAGGTTGCATAGTTTGCGCAACGCAATGTATCGCCTCCGGCAACGGCAACCATATAGTGAAACGCGGGGATGTCGGCGCGCAAACACGAGAGTGCGGTGGCATACGCAGAGTGGGTGTGCACAACCGCCTGCGCTTCGGGCCGCGCGCGATAGATATCCAGATGCATCCGCCATTCTGACGAGGGCTGCAGATCACCCGTGTACCCACCATCCAGGTCCATGGGGACGATGTGACCCGGCTCGAGCGTTTCATAGGGAATACCTGAAGGGGTCAGCAGAATCTCGTCGCCATCTCTTCGGCTCACATTGCCGGAGGTGCCCTGATTCAATCCGCTGGAATTCATGGTCAGGCAAGTGTCGATGACAGATTGGCGGCGTGCGGTTGCGGCGGGACCCGGATCGGGATCGTCGGTTTTGGCGCGGGGCATATGAGGCCTTCCTGTTCGAAGCCCTCTGGTTATGACCTCTGCACCAGGGCATAGCAAACATCGAACGGCGGCCCCGCTTTGTCTGATGATGGCGGCGTGGTTGACAGCCTTGCGCAATTCGCTTTCGCTGACGGTGCAGGCCCGATGGTCGGGACCACTTATGCGCGCCGATTCAGGAGTTTGACATGAACATTGACGGGACACCTCACCGCACGATCTGGCTGGCTCCGGATGGGCGCACGGTTCAGGTGATCGATCAGACCAAACTGCCGTTCCGGTATGAAGTCCTTGATCTCACATCCCTTGAGGACGCGGCCCGTGCCATCGAAGACATGGTTGTGCGCGGGGCCCCGCTCATCGGTGCGACGGCGGCTTATGGGATGGCCTTGGCCATGACCGAAGACCCGTCGGAAGCGGGTTTAGAGGCAGCCGGCGCGCGCTTGATGCAGACGCGTCCAACGGCGGTGAACCTGCGGTGGGCGGTGGATGAGATGACCGCCCATCTGCGCAACCGGACCCAAGCTGACCGCGTTGGCGCCGCTTGTGACCGCGCGGCGGAGATTGCGGATGATGACGTAGAGATTTGCGCGAATATTGGCCGGCATGGCCTTGCCATCATTCAGGAAATTGCCGCGAAGAAAGCTGCCGGTGAACCCGTCAATGTCCTGACCCATTGCAATGCGGGCTGGCTGGCGACTGTGGATTGGGGCACAGCAACAGCCCCGATCTATATGGCGCATGACGCCGGTATCCCGGTACATGTCTGGGTCGACGAGACGCGCCCCCGTAACCAAGGCGCCGCGCTGACAGCCTATGAGCTGGGTCATCATGGCGTGCCCCATACCGTGATCCCGGACAACACCGGGGGCCACCTGATGCAGCACGGGCAGGTTGATTTGGTCATCACCGGGACGGACCGCACCACCGGGACCGGGGATGTCTGCAACAAAATCGGGACATATCTCAAAGCACTGGCCGCAAAGGACAATGCGGTTCCGTTCTATGTCGCGTTGCCCTCGCCAACCATCGATTTCACATTGTCCGATGGCGTGGCCGAGATCCCGATCGAGCAAAGAGCCGGCGACGAAGTGGCCAAAATGACCGGTGTGGCGTCGGACGGATCGGTTCAGACGGTTCACATCGTGGCCCAGGGCTCGGACGTCGCCAACTACGCTTTCGATGTGACACCCGGGCGCCTTGTCACGGGGCTGATCACCGAAGCCGGTGTTTGTGATGCCAGCCGCGAGGGTATCGCGGCGCTCTTTCCGGAGCGTGCGAAAGCGGAGACACCATAGGTCTCAAACACTTGCAGTTTTTTCCATCAATTGAGAGAACTTAACTCAGAGACCAAGCCGACTGGCAAAATGCACCGCGTACTGGGCGGGCAACACTGGGAAAAGGACACATGCTATGCGCGATACCTTGATCACCGCAGCCCTCTACGTAGCGGCAAACGCCGTTGGATTGCTACTTGCCAGCCTGTTGATCACGGGCTTTTCCATCGACGCCCTGTCCTTCATAGTCGTTGTGGCGGTTTTTTCGCTGATCCTGGTGATTGCAAGCCCGCTCGTGACCAAACTGTCAGAGACGAAACTGCCGGCGATCCAAGGTGGCGTGGCACTGGTGACTACTTTTGTCGGCCTTTTCCTGACTAATCTCATCCTGCCGGGCCTCAGCATCGGCGGGTTTGTGAACCTGCTGTTGTCCACGCTGCTGGTCTGGCTTGGGACGCTGGTGGCTTCGCTGGTTTTGCCCATGTTTCTGGGCTCTGCCGCAAAACCGAAGAAGTAAGCGTCACGCCCGCAGGCGAAACCGCTGGATCTTGCCGGTTTGTGTCTTAGGCAGAGCGTCGATGAACTTGACGGAGCGTGGATACTTGTAGGGCGCAATGCGCGACTTCACGAATTCCTGTAGGACAACAGCCAGATCACCTGAGGCTTCTATGCCGGGTTTCAGAACCACGTGCGCCTGAACAATGGCGCCGCGGTCTGCGTCAGGTGCGCCGATCACAGCACATTCGGCAACGTCCGCATGCGCCAGCAGGGCGGCTTCCACTTCCGGGCCGGCGATGTTGTACCCGGCAGACACGATCATATCGTCGGAGCGGGCGGCAAAATGCAGGTATCCGTCCGCATCCTTAATGAAACTGTCACCTGTTAGGTTCCACCCGTCCTTCACGTAGTCGCTTTGGCGCGGGTCGTTCATGTACCGGCATCCTGTTGGGCCTTGCACGGCAAGCCGTCCGACCTCACCGGCTGGCAGTTCTTCTCCATCCGGCCCCACGATGCGCGTTTTGTAGCCTTTGACAGGTTTGCCGGTGCAGGCCGGTTTGTGATCGTCAAAGCGATTGGAGATGAAGATATGCAGCATCTCCGTCGCCCCGATCCCGTCCAGCATCGGCTTGCCGGTTTTCGCAATCCAGTCGTGATAAACCGGTGAGGGCAGGGTTTCGCCCGCCGATACCGCAGCCCTGAGGGACGACAGGTCCGCACCATCTTCCATTGCGGCCAGCATCGCGCGATAGGCGGTCGGCGCAGTAAAACAAATCGTCGCTTTGTAGCGTTCGATGATTTCGATCATGTTGGGCGGTGAAGCGTTCTCCAACAGCACCGCGCAGGCGCCAAAGCGCAGCGGAAACACCGCCAATCCGCCCAGCCCGAAGGTGAAGGCAAGGGGCGGCGAGCCAACGAACACATCGTCGGGCTGAACGTTGAGAACCTCACGCGCATAACCGTCCGCGATGATCATGATATCGCGGTGAAAGTGCATGGTGGCCTTGGGCACACCCGTGGTGCCGCTGGTAAACCCCAAAAGCGCCACATCGTCGCGCCCGGTCAGAGCCGCTTTAAACTGCACCGGTTTGGAGAGAGCCACGCGGTCCAGCTCAGCGTCATGGTTGGCGGTGCCATCGAAGCCCACCACGGTTTTGAGCGTCCTGCTGTCCTTCGCGCAGGTGATCATGTCGTCCATCAGGCGCGTGTCACACAGTGCCAACCCAACTTCGGCCTTGTCGACGATCTGCCCCAGCTCGCCTGCGCGCAGCATCGGCATTGTATTTACCACAACCGCACCTGCTTTGGTCGCCGCCAACCAGCAGGCCACCATGGCAGGGTTGTTGGCCGACCGGATCAGAATCCGTTGCCCGGGCTGAACGCCATAATCCTCGACCAGGGTGGCCGCCAGCCGGTTGGTCCAGTCGGACAGTTCCTTGTAGGTGCGACGACGCCCGTTTCCGATCAGTGCAGTGTGATCCCCGAACCCGCGCTCGACCATCCGGTCGGTGAGTTCGACGCCAACGTTCAGCCAGTCCGGGTAGTCGAACCCATCGAGATCAAACACCGGCCACTGATCTTCAGGTGGCAGATTTTCGCGAGAGAAATGGTCAATATGTCCGCTTGGTCCCAGCATAACGCGCTCCTCACCGTCCCATCGCCTGGCGCGCGATGACAACCTTCTGCACATCCGAGGCGCCCTCGTAAATCCTAAGGGCACGGATCTCGCGGTACAGGCTCTCGATGATATGGCCTGACCGCACCCCGTCGCCGCCATGCAACTGAACGGCAGCATCGATCACTTTCTGAGCGGTCTCCGTGGCGTGCAGTTTGGCCATAGCGGCCTCTCGTGTCACGCGCGGGGCACCCATGTCCTTGGTCCAGGCTGCGCGGTAAATCAGCAGCGCGGAGGCATCCACTCCAAGAGCCATATCCGCAATGTGACCTTGCACCATCTGCAGATCAAAAAGCGGGGCGCCAAAAAGCTCGCGGTCTGCAGTCCGGCTCAGGCTTTCATCCAGCGCGCGCCGGGCAAACCCGAGCGCCGCGGCCCCAACCGTGGAGCGGAAAACATCCAGCACCGACATTGCGATCCGAAACCCGGCACCCGCCTCACCGATGCGCGCGGAGCCAGGCAACCGGACGTCCTGAAAACGCAAGGTCGCCAAAGGGTGCGGTGAAATCACGTCGATCCGGTCGGCGATCTCAAAGCCCGGTGTGTCCGCCGGCACCAGAAAGGCCGAAATGCCCTTGGCCCCCGGGGCTTCGCCCGTGCGGGCAAAGACCGTGTATATATCGGCGATTCCGCCGTTGGAAATCCACGTCTTTTCTCCGTTCAGCACGTAGCCGTTGCCATCTGCTTCGGCCCGTGTGGTCATATTGGCCACATCCGAGCCAGAAGCCGGTTCGCTGAGTGCAAAGGCGGAAATGGCCTCGCCGGCGCGGGTCCGGTCCAGCCACGCTGTCTGCTCAGGGTTTCCGAAAAGTGAGACGGCGCCCATACCCAGTCCTTGCATGGCAAAGGAAAAATCCGCCAGCCCATCATGACGCGCGAGGGTCTCGCGGATCAGGCAGAGCGACCGGACGTCCAGCCGATCGCCGCCGGAGTACTTCAGAAACCCGGCCTGCCCAAGCGCCCGTACGAGGCCCTTGCACGCAGCATCAACATCGTCATGCGCCACCGGCAGGTTGGCTCCGGCCCAGTCTTCCAGCGCTTCGGACAGCGCCCTGTGCCGGTCCTCAAAGAATGGCCAGTTCAGAAAGCTTCGATCCGTCATTACGCACCTTTCCGTTTCTGTTTTCCGGTCAATATTGGGATTGGACGCGGATCACAGTCAGTCTCCCTGAAACACAGGTTTCTCTTTGGCCACGAACGCATGGTAGGCGCGTTCGAAATCGGCAGTTTGCATGCAGATGGCTTGGGCCTGCGCCTCGGCTTCGATGGCCTGATCGAGGCTCATGTTCCATTCCTGATTGAGCTGGGTTTTGGTAATGCCGTTGGCAAAAGTGGGCCCGGCCACGATGCGGCGCGCCATTTCCAGCGCCTTTTCTTCCAACTCTTCCGCCGGATGCAGTGCGTTCCAGTATCCCCATAGCAGGCCTTCCTCAGCTGACATGCTGCGCCCGGTATAGAGCAACTCCGCGGCTCGACCCTGACCGATGATGCGGGGCAGCATTGCACAGGCCCCCATGTCGCATCCGGCCAGACCCACCTTGTTAAAGAGGAACGCACATTTGGCCTGCGGCGTGGCCAGACGCAGATCAGAGGCCATTGTGATGATCGCGCCAGCCCCGACCGCAACCCCGTCTACGGCAGAAATCACCGGCTTGGTGCAATGGATCATCGCCTTGACCAGATCGCCGGTCATCCGGGTGAAGGTGAGCAGATCTTTCATATCCATCTTCACAAGCGGGCCGATGATGTCATGTACATCCCCGCCGGAACTGAAGTTCCCTCCGTTGGACGCAAAGACGACTGCGTGAATGTCTGTGGCATAGGGCAGGGCCCGGAAAGTGTCGCGAAGTTCTGCGTAGCTTTCAAAGGTCAGAGGGTTCTTCCGGTCCGGCCGGTTCAGGCGCAGCGTGGCGATCCCATCTGTCGCGCTCCATTCGAAATGAGATGGTGAAAGCCCGGCCATTTCCGTCATTGCTCTTTGTCCTCTGAAATTCGTGAAAGCAGTTCGATCAGCGTGTCGAGTTCTTCGGCATCCAGTTTGTGCAATACGCCATCGACCCAGGCCTCGTGCTCGGCCGCCATCTCGGCGAACCGGGCAATGCCCGGCCCAGTCAGGCGCACTCGCATCGCCCGGCGGTCGCCGTCCACAGCGGCGCGTTCGACCAACCCGTCAGCGACCAGCCTGTCCACGATGCCGGTGACATTGCCGTTTGACACGCGCAGCTTCGCGGATAAATCGCTCATCCGCAGACCGTCCCGATACCGGTCGAGAGCGGACAGGACATCAAAGCGGGGCAGGGTGCTGTCGTGTTCCACCCGGAGCATGTCGCGCAGCTGATTTTCGATGGTGCGATGCGCCCCCAGCAGCCGCAACCAAACACGCAGGCGCTGCTTCGACAGCGGGCGGTCCGTTTGCGCGACATCGGGGAGCGTGCTCATGCCTCTCCTCCGGAAATGGACACAGCTTGACCGGTGACCCCTCGGGCGCTGTCCCGACACAGCCACAGGGCCGCGTCAGTGACTTCCTGTGGCTGGATCAACCTGTTCTGCGGGCTCATTCGCTCCAGTGCCGACCGCGCCTCGGCCGTGGTCTGCCCTGTTGTGTTCACGATGTTGGCGATGCTGCGTTCGGTCATCTCGGTGTCGAGAAAACCGGGGCAGAGCGCGTTCACGGTGATCCCGCTGCGCGCCGTTTCAAGCGCCAAGGACCGGCAGAGCCCAATGACGCCATGTTTTGCGGCGCTGTAGGCCGTGACATAGGGATATCCCTTGATGCCGGCAGTCGACGCCACCGCGATCAGACGGCCCCATTCGGCGCCTTTCAGATGGGACAGGCCGGCCTGAAAGGTGTGAAACACGCCCGTCAGATTCACATCCAGCATCGCTTGCCACATGTCGGCGTCGGTTCGTCCAAACGGCGCACTGGCAGACGCGCCCGCATTGGCGATCACAATCTGTGCGGCACCGGTGAAATCGAACATGGCACGCACGCTGGTCTGGTCGGTGACATCCACCTCAACTGGGTGAATGGCATCGTGTTTGGCGGCGAGGGCCTCCAGCGTCGCCGATGTGCGTCCGGCGACCCAAACCTTTGCGCCAGCCCGGGCGAACAATAAAGCCAGGTCGGCGCCCAAGCCGGTGCCGCCCCCCGTGATCAGGGCGGTCTTTCCCGTCAGGTCTGCGGTCATACGCGGATCCCCAGGCCTTCACCACGTTCTGCAAGGCGCATCATCTGATCGCGCCCGGCCTCGTACGGCAGCGGCCAGGCGGTCTCGGAGTCGCCAAGGGCCGCGGCGGCATGCAGGGTCCAGTACGGATCGGCAAGATGGGGGCGTGCGAGGCAGACCAGATCCGCGCGTCCGGCCATGAGGATCGAGTTGACATGATCCGGCTCGTAAATGTTGCCGACCGCCATGGTCGGAATGCCGCGTTCATTCCGGATGCGGTCTGAGAACGGCGTTTGGAACATGCGGCCATAGACCGGCTTGGCCTCAACACTGGTCTGACCAGCGGAGACATCCACAATATCGACCCCTGCATCGCGGAACATCTGCGCGATTTCGACTGCTTCGGCCCCGTCAACGCCGCGGTCTCCAACCCAGTCGGTTGCGGAAATCCGCACGGACATGGGTCTTTCGTCCGGCCAGGTGGCGCGCATCGCGGCAAACACTTCCAGCGGATAGCGCATCCGGTTTTCAAGGGAGCCGCCGTATTCATCGTCCCGGACATTCGACAGCGGCGAGATAAAGGACGAGATCAGATAGCCGTGGGCGGCGTGCAGCTCGATCATGTCAAATCCGGCACGCGCGGCCATCTGCGTGGCCGAGACGAACTCACCCTTTACCCGGTCCATATCGGCACGATCCATGGCGCGGGGTGCGGCATTAGCGTCAGACCAGGGCACCTCTGACGCAGAGATCAACGGCCAATTGCCGTCGTGCAGGGGCGCGTCCATCTCTTCCCAGCCCAGCTGGGTAGAGCCTTTGCGACCGGAATGTCCGATCTGCATACAGAGCTTGGTGTCGGTTTCGGCATGGACAAAATCGACCAGTCGTTTCCAGGCGGCCTCGTGCTCGGGCGCGTACAGGCCAGGGCAGCCGGGCGTGATGCGACCGTCGGCGGAAACACAGGTCATTTCGACATAGACAAGTGCTGCGCCTCCTTTTGCGCGTTCGGCGTAATGGCTGAAATGCCAGTCGGTCGGGCACCCGTCCTTTGCCTTGTACTGCGCCATTGGGGAGACCACGACCCGGTTCTGCAACCGCATGTTGCGTAGTTGAAATGGGGCAAACATTGGGGCGCGATGCACGCCATTGGCACCTGCCTTGGCCTGAAACCACTCTTCGGCTTCGCGCAACCACTCCTCGTCCCGCAGGCGCAGGTTTTCGTGGCTGATCCGCTGGCTGCGGGTCAGCAGAGAATAGTTGAACTGGACCGGGTCAAGATCCAGATACCGTTCGATTTCTTCGAACCACTCGGTGGAGTTGCGGGCCGCAGATTGCAGCCGCAGGACATCCAGTCGCCGATCGTCCTGATACCGCTCGAATGCTTTTTCGAGGGTCGGTTCTGTGTTCACAAACTCTGCCAGCGCGATGGCCGATTCCATTGCCAGCTTGCTGCCCGATCCGATGGAGAAATGCGCGGTGGCCGAGGCATCTCCAAGCAAAACCACGTTTTCATGATGCCATTTCTCGCAGAGCACGCGGTTGAAGTTCAGCCAGGCCGATCCGCGCAGGTGCTTGGCATTCGACATCAGAGCGTGCCCGTCCAGATGTGCGGCAAAGATCTTTTCACAGGCAGCAATGGTCTGCTCCTGTGTCATCTCGCCGAACCCCCACTTGTCAAACGTGTCCTGCGCACATTCAACGATGAACGTGGCAGTCTCAGAATCGAACTGATAGGCGTGGGCCCAGACCCAGCCATGCTCGGTGTTTTCAAAAATGAAGGTAAATGCGTTGTCAAATTTGGCGTGTGTGCCCAGCCAGACAAACTTGCACGCGCGTTCGTCGATCTCAGGTTTGAAATGGTCTGCAAACTGGCTGCGGGTGCGGGAATTGATGCCGTCGGCAGCCACGACGAGGTCGTAGTCGTGCATGTAAGATTCAACATCGTCGAATTCAGTCTCGAACCGGAGATCGATGTCCAACTCCCGGGCCCGGTCTTGTAACAACATCAGCAACCGCTTGCGCCCGATTCCGCAAAATCCGTGCCCGGTCGAGACCGTGTTGGTGCCTTTGTGGATGACCGAAATATCGTCCCAGTAGGCAAAATGCTCCTGGATCATCTCGGCACTGCGTTTGTCGTTCACCGCCAGATTGTCCAGCGTTTCATCCGACAGAACCACGCCCCAGCCAAAGGTATCGTCGGCTTTGTTGCGTTCCAGAACGGTGATCTGATGGTCAGGGTTCCGCAATTTCATGCTGATGGCAAAGTAAAGACCGGCGGGCCCACCGCCCAGACACATGACTTTCATGGCGCGCTCCATCGTGCGGTTTGGGAAACTGTGGCAGCCTCGGCAAAGTATTTCAAGTATAAAACTTTAAGCTTGCAATAAATTGCATGACCGGTTCAGATTGCGGTGAAGAGAGGCGAGGAGGCCCGACTTATGGCAACGATCACGGTGCATCCGGAGGGATGGAAACCTGCAAAGGGCTACGCAAACGGAATGGTTGCAGAGGGCCGCATGCTTTTTGTTGGCGGCCAGATCGGGTGGACCGCTCAGCAAGAGTTCGAAAGCCATGATTTCATTGGCCAGATGCGGCAGACCCTGCACAACATCAAGGACGTCGTCGAAGCGGCGGGTGGTGCGGTCTCGGACATCGTTCGACTGACCTGGTACGTGACCGACAAGGCAGAGTACCTCCGGCGGCAGGGCGAAGTTGGGGCAGCCTATCGGGAGGTGATGGGCTATCATTTCCCGGCGATGACCATGGTTGTGGTCAGCGCGTTGGTCGAAGATGAAGCGCTTCTGGAGATAGAAGCGACCGCCGTGCTGGCGTCCTAAAGTTCAGTCCAGATCACATCGCACGCGCCAATCGTTTTCCCATTCCAGTCAACGGGTTCGGCGTTGTAGTTGATCAAGAATTCGTGGGTGGCTGTCCGACGCAGGCGCAAGCCCTCGGGCAAGGGTCTGGGTGAAAGTCCGACCGCTTCCGCGGCGCGCGCGATGATCTGGTCCCACAGAGCCTCATCAGGCCAGCCCGCCAGATACCAGGTCTTTGTCTCACCTACCAAAAACGGTGCACCGACGTCCGTTTTCATCAGGACAGGCGCTGAGCCTTCCAACTCTTCGATCCAATACTGGACAGCACCTTCTCCGGCAGCACGCATGTGATCTGGGGGCAGGCTTTCAACACGGGTTACCGACACGTCCAGCCCGGGCAACTCCGGTGGCAGCGGTGTCGGGACGCAGAGGTCCTCGGTGGCCGCATGACTGCGAGGGCCATAAACGCTCAGGCCGGCCTCGAGCCTGACCCGTGTGTTCAGTCCGGGGGCGAGAACAAGCTTGTAGTGCGCTGTGTTCGGGTGATCCGGCGGGATGATGTCAATCGAGAAGCCTGCACGGCGCAACGCGCGATAGGCCGAAAAGACCAGTGCAAAGTAATCAAATTCCTTGCTTTGGGGCAGGCTTTCCCACGTCCATTGCGAGTCGTAATCGAACACCAAGGCGACAGGAGCAGCTCCGGCGCTGGCCTCGGGCATGTCGGCCAGCTCGCGGGCGACGCGCGTGGCTTCGGCCAATCCCGGCGCCGCTGCGGCATCTGTGCGCAACAACCCGGCATGCATCTGTTCCTGCGCAAAAGGCGCCTGCCGCCAACGGAAGTAGCAGACGGTTTCGGCCCCGTGTGCAAACGCTTCCCACGTCCAGAGACGCACCATTCCCGGGAGAGGTGCCGGGTTCTGCGGGGCCCAGTTCACTGGGCCCGGTTGTTGTTCCATCACCCACATCCTGCCATGTCCGACCGTTCGATAGAGATCATGGTGGAAGGCCTGGAAATCCGGATCTCCCTGTTGCAGGTACCGCAGTTTGTGGTCCGCGCTGGCTTCGATCCGGTCGGTCAGGAAACCGATCGGGTAGCTGTCCCATGCGGCCACTTGCAGGTCACGACCTGCACGATAATGGTCAAATCCGGTCACGCGGCCCATGTAATTGTGGATCAGGGGCGCATCGGTGAGCGGGCGCAAGGCCTCCACCTGGGCCTGATGGAATGCAAGAACCTGATCTGAGGTGAAGCGGCGATACGCCAATGCATGGGCGGGGTTGGGGTCGGTGACGGTCAGGTTTGGCAGACCGATCTGATCGAACCTGTCATACTCCATCGACCAGAAGACATTGCCCCATGCCGCATTCAGCGTATCGATGTCGCCATATCGATCTGCCAGCCACATCTGGAACGCCGCCTGAGCGCCGGGCGAGTAGCTGCGCGCTGTGTCATGGCAATCATACTCGTTGTCGATCTGCCATGCGGCGATCCGTGGATCGCGCCCATACCGCTGACCCAAAAGGGAGGCAATGCGGGCCGCCTCGTCCCGATATCCCTGATGCGAGAAACAATAGTGTCGGCGTGATCCGAACTGCCTTGGCTGACCCGCTTCGTCGTAGGGCAGCATGTCGGGGTGACGATCCAGCATCCAGCGCGGTGGTGTCGCCGTTGGCGTTCCCAGGATGATCCGCAACCCGGCCTCTGACAGTACGGATATCGCGCGGTCCAGCCAGGCCCATTGCAAATCACCCGGTGCAGGTTCCAGTCGGGACCATGCGAATTCTCCGATCCGGACCCAGGACAGCCCGGCGTCCACCATCATTGCAGCGTCCATTGGCCACCGCTCTTCGGGCCAGTGCTCCGGGTAATAGCAGACCCCTAAAGCGCGCTTCAAAGAAGGACCCTGTGCTCAGGCTGGCCAACCATGCCCGCAGGCGCGGAGAACAGCATCCCGTTGGTCGGCTGATCTGCAACCAGTGACTCGTCGAGACCCATCCGTGCGGAGGTGCAGAACAGCGTCGACAGGTCATCACCGCCAAAGGCGGGACAGGTGACGTGCCGGGCGGGCAAATCAATGGCGCGCAGGAACCGGCCATCAGGCCCATAGGCCGCCATCCGCGCGGCGCCCCACTGCGCGACCCAATACGTGCCGTCGGCGGCAACAACCGCGCCATCAGGGTAGAGACGTTCAGCCCCCAGATCGAGGTAGACGCCTGGTGCACCCGCGGGCCACCCTTCGGCGTCGAGGGTTTGTTTCATCACACGGTTCGTGACGGTGTCGGCGAAATGCCCAAAGCGGCCATCCGGCGTGAAACAGATCGAATTGCTCACGGTGATCCCGTCATAAAGCTTGCGCAGTTCGCCTTTGTAGTAGCGATAGATGGACCCCGCACCCGGTTCCGCGTCTTTGCCCATTGATCCGATCCAGAACCCGCCATAGGGGTCCGCGCGGCCGTCATTGGAACGCGTGCTTGGGTTGTCTGCCTCCAGCGCGGCAACCAGATCCTGTTGTCCGGTCGAAAGATCAAAGCTCCAAAGACCCGTTTCGGACGCGATCAGCAGCGTGTCACGATCCACCCATCCCGCAGCCGAGACACATTCGTCGAATTTCCAGCTGTCGGGTCCGGCCGATGTCCGGGTCATCATCGTCTGGCCCAGGATGTCGAACCAGAAAAGTTGCTGGCGTTCCGGATGCCAAAGCGGTCCTTCGCCCAGAGCGCAGGGGCGGTCATCAAAAACGGTCACAACCGGGTCCTTTCGAAGGCGGTAACGATCTCGCGCGCTTTTACACCGACGTCCTCTGCGCTGTCACCGGGCCGATAAAGAGAAGAGCCGAGTCCAAACCCATCGGCACTGGCGGCCACCCATTGCGCAAAATTCTCCGGTCCCGCACCGCCGACCGCAAAGACCTGTGTGTCTGGCGGCAACACGGCGCGCAGGGCTTTCAGACCCTCTGGCCCCGCCAGGGCACCCGGGAACAGCTTCAGCCCATCCGCTCCGGCGGCCAACGCCGTGAAGGCTTCGGTCGGCGTGTAAACGCCGGGCCAGCTTTGCAGACCCAACTCCTTGGTGCGGGCAATCACGCTCGGATTGCAATTGGGGGAGACGATCAGTTGTCCGCCCGCATCTGCAACGGCATCTACCTCCTCAGGTGTCAGGACCGTTCCGGCACCAACCAGTGCGGTATCCCCAATCGCGTCCGCAAGGATGGAAATGCTCGCCAAAGGATCGGGTGAGTTGAGCGGCACCTCTATCCGCGTGATGCCAGCCGCGCAGAGCGCGTGTCCCACAGCGCTGGCTTCGGGTGGTGTGATCCCCCGTAGGATCGCAATTAGGGGGCGGCTCATACCAACAACCTCAGACGCCGCATGGCGGCGGTCAGCCCGGCCTGCGTCATGCGCACACCATCGGCCCGCGTCACCGGGACGCCTTGGGCCCCCAGAGCGGCCGCGTAGGGCTTCACAGTGGTTTCCGATCCAATCAGTGCGAGGTTCTGACCCAGCCAATAGGGCCGGGCGGCAACCAACTCTGCGCCGATCAGCACGCCTGACAAACGCGCAACTGCTATCTCTGACGGCTGGCCTTCCAGCAGGTCCCGCGCGCGCAAATCAAAAAGCAGCGCCGCAATCTGTTGCGGACGGGCCATGGTGTCGTTGATCGCACTTTCGAACGCGCTTTCCGACCAGCCCGGTCCGGCCACCGAATGTCGCAGCACAGACTGATCCTTGAGCAACGAAAACAGTTCTCCGGTCATGAAGGACTGAAAGCTGACCACTTCGCCCGCACTGACCATCGCCCATTTGGTGTGCGTGCCCGGCAGGCAGACCACTCCGTCCCAATTGGGGTTCAGGCTGAGAAACCCGGCAATCTGGGTTTCTTCTCCACGCATCACATCCGGTGGCGAGACCTGTTTCAGGCCGGGGATCACCCAGGCTTTGATCCTCGGATCCTTGGCGGGCGCGGGTACCGGGTCGCTGTCAGCCGGTTTGGCGGGAACAGCACGGTAGGGCGCCTCCACCCAACCTTGACGGGCCCCAACCATGCCGCACGCGATCAATGGCATCTGCGCTGTACCCAGCCAGGGATCTATGAGGCGCAAGAGAGCCGCTTCGAACTCATCAGGCCCAAGGCTTGCCATGCCATCGCGGCTTTGCGCCTCAGACAGGGGCGTCGCGCCCTGCATCGCCCAGGCGCGCAGGTGCGTTGTGCCCCAGTCCACGGCAATCCAATCCGGTTTGGAGGCGCTATCCACTGACAACGACGCCCCCATCCACGGCCATGCATTGACCCGTCATCATTCGACTGGAGGTCGATGCGAGAAACAATGTGGCGTCCACCATATCCTGCGGCTTGAGATGTTCTTTCAGGCACTGGCGGGCCAGGTGCGCCGCCAGGTCCTCCGGCGTGGCCCACATCTCCATCTGCTTGTCAGTCAGCACCCATCCCGGGGCCAGCGCGTTCACACGGATGTTTTCGGGTCCCAGTTCCCGCGCCAGCGACCGGGTCAGACCGGTGATCCCGGCATTTGCGGACGTGTATGCGGGATAGCCGGCGTTGCCCATCATGTAGCTGATCGAACTGTAATTCACGATGGATCCACCACCGGCGGCAGCCATGCCGGGAGCCACGGCTTGTGCCGCGAAAAAATAGGCCTTCAGATTGATCGCAAGCATCTGATCCCAGAATTCGGACGTGGTCTCGGCCAGTGTATGTCGCTGATCGTTTGCGGCGTTGTTGACCAGCACCTGCACAACACCATGCGAATCAGATGCCGTGCGGATCGCTTCGTTCAGGCGTTCCGTATCCGTGATGTCACCTTGCAGAAAAAGTGGCGCGACACCGTGTTTTGCGCGCATTTCCTCCACAAAGCTGCTGGCATCGGAGCGTCCGATGAAAGCAACACGCGCACCCTGTGCCAGAAATCCGTCGGTCAGGGCCGCGCCGATACCCGAGCCGCCGCCCGTGATGAAGACGGATGTGCCCTCGAGGTCTGAGTAGGTCGCGCCCATCAGTGGCTCTCCCGCGTGACAAGCCGCGTGTCCTTGCCGACCAGAAAATCGAGGTCAGCCCCTTTGTCCGCCTGAAGCACATGATCGGTGTAGAGCCGCGCGTACCCCCGCTCATACCGCGGCGGGTCGGCCTCCCAGATCGCGCGCCGGTCCGCCAGTTCGTCTTCGGACACAAGGAGTTCCAGCCGACCGGCGCTGGCTGAGACCCGGATCCGGTCGCCTGTTTGCACCAGTGCCAAAGGCCCTCCGGCCTGTGCTTCGGGGGCGACGTGCAGGATGACCGTGCCATACGCCGTGCCCGACATCCGCGCATCCGATATCCGGATAATGTCCCGAACACCGCTTTTGACCAGACGCGCTGGAATGGGCATGTTCCCGACTTCGGGCATGCCGGGATATCCCTTTGGTCCGCAACCTTTGAGCACGAGGATCGTCTCGGGGGTGACCGGCAGGTCGTCGCGGTCGATGTTCGCCTTGAGGTCTTCGATGTTCTCGAAGACATGGGCGATCCCTTCATGTTCCAGAAGAGCGTCTGTGGCGGCAGAAGGTTTCACAATCGCTCCGTCCGGCGCAAGGTTGCCGCGCAGCACCCGCAGACCCGCCGCGGGTTTCAGCGGTGCGTCAAACGCATAAATGACATCGCGATTGAAGCATTCTGCGCCATCTGCGTAGTCCGTGATGGATCCTCCAAGGACGGTTCGGGCCCTACGCAGAAGGGGACGCAGTTCCGCCAGCACCGCGGGCATCCCCCCGGCATAGCAGAAATCTTCCATCAGGTACGTTCCGGAAGGCATGCAGTTGACCAGCAGCGGAACCTCTCCGCCAATTTCAAAGTCGTCCAGCGAGAGGTCAACGCCGACCCGGCCGGCCAATGCCAGCAGATGCACTACGGAATTGGTCGAACCCCCAACAGCGGCGTTGGCCAGAATGGCGTTCTCGAAAGCCTCCCTGGTCAGAATGTCCGAGGGTTTCAGGTCCTCGTCCACCATTTCGACAATCCGCTTGCCGGTCAGGTGGGCCAGCGCCATGCGCCGTGCGTCCACCGCAGGCAAAGCGGCATTGGTTGGCAGGCTCATGCCCATTGCCTCCACAAGGCTGGCCATCGTGCTGGCGGTGCCCATGGTCATGCAGACGCCTTTGGAGCGGCTCATTCCGGCCTCGGCATTCATGAAGTCCTGCAAGGTCATTTCGCCGGCTCGCACCGCTTCGGAGAACTTCCAGACATCCGTCCCCGACCCGATATCCTGCCCGCGATACTTGCCATTCAGCATCGGCCCGGAACTGACCACGATGGATGGCAAATCGACGGAGGCCGCGCCCATCAACTGACCCGGCGTGGTCTTGTCGCACCCGCCCAGCAAGACGACACCGTCGATGCCATAAGCGCGGATGGATTCCTCGACATCCATTGCCAGCAGATTGCGAAACAGCATGGCGGTGGGCTTCATCTGCGTCTCACCCAGCGACATGACCGGAAACTCCACCGGGAATCCACCGGCTTCCCAGACGCCGCGCTTGACCCCTTCGGCCAGGTCGCGCAGGCCGGAATTGCAGGGTGTCAGTTCGGACCAGGTGTTGCAGATGCCGATAACCGGGCGACCGTCGAAGGCATGGGCCGGAAAGCCCTGGTTCTTCATCCAGCTGCGATGGATGAAGCCGTCCTTATCATCTTTTCCGTACCAGTGCTGCGAGCGGCGTTTTTTCATGGTTGTTCGTCTTTCTGCCCTGCCACGGGCCACGTTCACATCCTGCCTGAGCGCTCAGGCCGCTTTTGTGGTTTGTGCCCAACCGGGCACCCAATCGGCGTGTGCGGCCAGCAGGTCATCCGTCAGGGCCCGGATCTGGCGCAAATCAAGTTCTGCCCCCGTGTGCGGGTCCATCATGGCGGCATGGTAGATATGCTCGCGGTTCTCGTCCATGAGGGCGCGCACCGTCAATTCCTGAACGTTGATCTGTGTGCGCATCAGAGCGATCAGTTGCGGTGGGATGTCCGTCACCGGAAGCGGCTCTGCGCCCGAAGCATCGAACCGGCACGGGGTCTCGACCACAGCGCCCATGGGAAGCTGGGGAATCTGGCCCGTGTTGGGCAGGTTGCCGTACTGAACCACGGGCGCACCTGTGTGCATTGCGTTCATCAGGTCCGCGGCGCACTCGTGACTGCGTTTCACGTCCAAGGATGCCGCTGCGGTGATCGCACTGGCCTGCGCGGCCCAGTCGGCGGCCTGTTCTTCGCAGCGTTTGGGGTACTCATCGAGCGGGATATGGAAGCGTTCAATCAGGTCGGGTCGGTTCTGTTTGATGAACCATGGCACGTACTCGGCCAGATGCTCCGAACTTTCGGTGCAGAAGTAACCCAGATGATCCATCACCTCGTAGCGGACATGATTGGAACAGCGCGGCATCAGCAGGGGCGGCTTTGGCAGCCGTCCAGTCCGGTAACCATCACGCAGCGCGGGATAGAGATCGCGCCCCTCATGGGTCAACTCAAGGAAAAATGCCACGTGATTGACGCCGGCGACGCGGTACTCCAGCGCGTTTTCCGGCAGGTCGAGGTCATGCGCCAATTCCTGCACCGTGTTCTGCACGGAATGGCACAGGCCCACTTGTTTGAGGCTTGGAAACCGCTCGGCCAGGGCCCACGTGTTGATCGCCATCGGGTTGACATACTGCAACAGCGTGGCGTCCGGGCAGACCTGCGCCATGTCGGCGGCCACGGCCCAAAGCTCGGGAACGGTCCGCAAGGCCCGCATGATACCGCCAACTCCCAGAGTGTCGCCAATCGTCTGGCGGAGCCCGTAGGTACGCGGGATGTCGAAATCATTTATGGTGCAGGGGCGGTACCCGCCGATCTGAAATGCCGTGACGACGAAGTCCGCACCGTCGAGTGCATGTCGGCGGGTATTGTGGCTGGTCACGGTGGCGCCGGTGCCGGTCCCCCGGATCATTGCCCTCGCCACGGCGACGCTCTCGGCGAGCCGCGTGGCATCGATGTCCATCAGGGCAAACTCGGCGTCCGCCAGTGCGGGCGTCAACAGAGCATCGCCCACGATATTCTGCATGAAAATGGTCGAACCGGCGCCGATGAACGCGATCTTCACCATGCTGCGCATCTCCAGGAGGACTTCACTTTACCGCGCCCAGCGTGAGGCCGGCGATGAAGTGCTTTTGCATCAGAAAGAACATCAAAACGGGGGGAAGGGCGGCAACGATGCTGCCTGCGCTCATCAGATGATAGGCGGCGCGAAACTGGGCGTTAAAACTCGTAATGCCCGCGGTGACCGGTTGGCTCTCTGCCCCCTGTGTCAGCACGACGGCCCAAAAGTAATCGTTCCAGATGAACGTGAAGATCAGAACCGAAAGGGCGGCCAAAGCGGGTTTCATCAACGGCAGGACCACGAACCAGAAGATCCGCCACTCGCTGACGCCTTCGACCCGCGCCGCTTCGATCAGCTCCACCGGCAGCGCCCGAATGAAATTGCGCATGAAAAGGGTGCAAAACCCGGTTTGAAACGCAATGTGGAACAGCACCAGCCCGGTCTTGGTGTTGTAAAGACCGAGGTTCAGCGTGAGGTCGCGCACCGGTACCATCAGGATTTGGAAGGGAACAAAGTTACCGGCGACAAACAGAAAGAAAATCCAGATGTTAGACCGGAACTTGTAGACCCCCAGTGCAAACCCGGTCATCGCCGACAAGGCGACGGCGCCGATCACGGTTGGAATGGTGATCAGGAACGAGTTGAGCAGGTAACGCGGCATGTCGCTGCCAAAAAACACCAGCCCGTAGTTCTCGCCTCCGGCAAAAGACGACGGCCATCCCCAATAATTGGCGGAGGTAAAATCCGCTTCGGGTTTGATCGAGAAAAGGGCCACAGCCAGCAGTGGCAGGAGCCACATCAACAGCGCCAGCGGCAACAGCGCCTGATAGCTGATCTGCGCGGTGCGCGGTTGTTTTTCGATAGGGGCCGGAAACATGTCAGCGCCCTCCGTCGCAGGGGGATAGAAACGCAGCCCGCGGGCAGTGCATCCGTTTGCAGGTCACGGTCATCGGCCCCGCTCCTCCTGATACATCGACCACAGGAAGTAGGCGATGAAGACAAGCATAATCATGAACAAGACAACGGCGATGGCGGCGCCATACCCCATGCGGAACCCATATTCCGACAAAGCCACCTCAAACATGTAGTAGGCCAGCACGCGTGAGGATCCGAACGGACCGCCAGCCGTCATGATCGAAATCAGGTCAAAGCTGCGCAACGCTCCGATGATGGTGACGACAAAAGCAATGAACGTGGCCGGGCGCAGCTGGGGCAGCACAACAAACCATAGCATCCGCCAGCCTTTGGCGCCGTCCAGTCGACCGGCCTCGATCTGTTCAGGGTCCACCGCGTTGAGACCAGTGAGATAAAGGATCATGCAATACGCGGTCTGCGGCCAAAGTCCGGCCGCGATGATGCCGTAGGTCACAAGGTTCTCGTCCCCCAGGACATTGACCGGACCTAATCCCACCCAGGCGAGCATCGTGTTCAAAAGCCCGAAGGTAGGGTCGTAGAACCAGGAGAAGACAAGGCCCACAACCACCTGCGAAATCACGAAGGGAAAGAAAAACAGTGATTTGTACAGGCGAATGCCGGTCACCGTCTGGTTCAGGAACAACGCGATGAAGAGGCCGGCCGGAATGGCAAGCAGATAGAGCACCAGCCAGATCAGGTTGTTCTTCAGCGACACGTAAAACGCATCGCGATCGACATATTCCCAGTAAAGGTCTTCGTAGTTGCGCAGGCCCACATACTGCGCGTCGCCCAGACCGTCCCACTCGTAGAGCGAAAGGTTGAAGGACTGGAAGATGGGGAAGACGACATAAAGCGCAAAAAACAGCAGGCCGGGCGCCAGAAACAGCCACGGGGCCAGGCTTTGTTGATTCCGATGGAACCAGCTTTCGGTGTCGGCTCTGCTGTCCGCGAGGGATGCCTGGGTCACGACATCACCTCGCGCAGGTTAGGTTGCGTCAGTTCTTTATGCGACGGCGCAAACCAAGCAACATCAACGCGCTTCCCAGCAAGAGCCCACCCGCGGGCAAGGGAATGGTGGGTGTTTCGTTGATTCCTACCCGGATACGATAGGCGCCATCGTTGTCGTCGTAAGCACCGGGCACGCCGTTGAAACCGAACCCGTCCGGTACACCAAAAAAGAGCCGCGTCGCTCCAACGGGGGCTACAAACTCCTGCAACACGCCGCCGCTGGTTTGCCCGTCGCCAATGAAAAACACCTGCCGCAGCTCGGGTGTCAGCGATGTGAAGTCCAGTCCGAGACCTGAGGCGCTGAAATCCAGTGTTGCTGGCGGAGCCCCGTTCGCCAGACTGGGCACTGTATCGGAAAGAAAGACGCCAGCCAAAGCGCCCTGCGTTGCTTTCCATCCGCTCAGGCCACCAAGCGACGTCAGCTGGCTGATCCCGGCGACACCATTGCCCTCTGGTCCGTAAAACGGTGCGCCCAGCCCGTTGAAGAAGCTGATGCCGCCATCTGCCGGATCGACCACCCGAATGACATCTCCGGCTGTGACTGAAATGAAGGGTGGCAGGGTTTCCAATATCTCTTCGGGCGTGTTCCCTGAATGGCGGAGCAATCCATCGTCTGTGGCTGCGCTGCCGTCCGCCCAAGGGAGATTGGCAGCGGGGATTGAGTAGTCTGTTCGTCCAGCAAGAAAGATTGAATCCGAACCATCGACGACAATTGTGAAGGTTGCAGCGGTCGCCGGGGATATTGAAATCAGGGACAAAACCGCTGCGAGGAAAAACGGTGTTCTCATAAAAGCTCTCCAAAATAGTTAAGAAATATGGAGAGAATAGTATCAAGTGCGCCTTATTTGTCGAGTCCGTGCGCGGTTTGGACGACTGGAACTGCTGCTGGCAGTCGCAAACTGATGAGGTCTCTTTTCTCGGATCCCTATTGGCTTTCTTTCCGCCAAAGGGACGAGCTGAAACACTCCATCGGGAGACCGCCGGTCCCATCGCGATCAGGCTCGTGGAAGTGGTTTTTGGTTGCGGCAGCATGTGCAGGATCCGGCGAGGTGCGGGTAGGCCGGGCGGCGTGCCGCCCGGCGATGTCATCAATCGTAGATACGCCCACGGGCGCGTTCGAGTTTGCTCAGGATGCGGTCCAGGTTATCCGGCTTCACCATGAACTCCTGAAAGCCTTCCATCGCCACCTTGGCCATTTCGGCCGGCGCGTCGCGGTCGAAGAACTGCGCGACACCCCCGGGGCTGTTTTGCGACAGCATTTCAAAGCCTTCGAGCAGGAACTTGTCATCGTCGACCGAGCTTGACGCGTTCACAGGTAGCTGCCCCAGCGCATCACCGGCATTGATGATGGTCTGGTTGTCGGCAGAAACGACATAGCGCAGGAATTCCCGGGCATTGTCCTTATTCTGGGCGTTGGCCGGAATGTGGAACGTATCGGTCGGGGCGTCCTCTGCCTTGGCCAGTCCGGGCGTGATTTCCACGAACTGATAGAAGTCCAACTGATCATCGCTGAGCCCGGCGTCCCTGAGGGGCGCCACCGCGAAGTTGCCCATCAGATAGGCGGTCGCTTCGCCATTCACCATGAATGGCAGTGCCTCCTGCCAGCTGTAGGTCTGGTGGTTGTCGATGAAGGCCCCCATATCGATCAGTTCACGCCAGTTTGCAAAGGTGGCGCGGACTTCATCGCTTTCCCAGGACGCATCGCCCTGAAGAAGTTTCATATGGAAATCAAAGCCGTTGGTGCGCATGTTCAGGTAGTCGAACCAGCCGCCGGCGGTCCACAGGAACTTCGATCCGATCGTATAGCACGCCCGGCCCGAGGCCACGATCTTTTCGCAGTTGGCTTTCTCTTCTTCCCAAGTGGCCGGCTCGCTGAGCCCCAACTCATCGAAGATGTCTTTGCGATAATACACGCCCCACTGGTAGTAGGTGTAGGGCACGCCCCATTGCTTGCCATCGATGGTCATCGCGCCTTTGGTGGACGCAAGATTGTCCGCCAATTCCGGCTCGGCCCAAAGATCTGAGATGTCTTCGAACAGGCCAGCCTCTACATAGGGGCGCATGCGGTTCGCGGCGTACCAGGTGGCCACGTCCGGCGCATTGGCGGTCAGGAAATTGCGGATCTGCGTCTTGTACGCTTCGCGGTCGATCACGGTGGTCTCGATGGCAAGATCGGGGTGCAGCGCCTGAAAGCGTTCGATCATGGCTTCCATGGTGGCACGCGGCGCCGGGTTGGACGTATCGAGAAAGATCGTCAGGTCGCCGGTCAGCTCTGCCTGTGACGGTCCCGCAAGCGCGACACTCGTTGCCAGTGCGGCCAATGCGGCCTTGGGGGTCAGGTGCATGGTGTCCTCCCTAAACTCCATGGTTATGGTTTCATTATTTGAAACCTTGTTTTACATATTGAAAACTACAGCCCGACTCGCCTAGGGTTGTCAACAGTTTCGCGCATCTCGGCGGATCAGGGAGGATCAGGAACCGATGTCAGGGGACGGAACCGTGGGCAAAGCCTGCGCCGTGCTGGATCAGGTGGCCGCATTCCAGCGGCCCGTCCGCTTTGGCGAACTGCTGGCACAAAGCGCTTTTCCCAAGGCGACACTGTACCGATTTCTTCAAACGCTGACCAATCAGGGGCTGCTGGCCTATGATGCTGACAGTCAAACCTATGCCCTCGGCGTCCGCCTGGTGCGGCTGGCCCATGCCGCGTGGACCCAAAGTTCATTGGCCCCGATTGCGCGCAGTCATCTGGACGCGCTGAGCCGCAGCCTGGGCGAAACCGTGCATCTGGCACAGCTGGACAACGGTCAGGTTCTCTACGTGGACAAACGAAATGCCGCCCAGCCGGTCGAGATGTTCAGCCAGGCAGGCAAGGTGGGCCCGGCCTATTGCACTGGCGTGGGCAAGGCGATGCTCGCATTTCTGCCCGAAGATCAGTTGGAGCGTGCTGTCGGTATGCAGTCTTTTCACGCCTTTACGGGCGCCACTCTGACCACGCCCAAGGCTTTGCGTACCGACTTGGCGCAAGTGCGAGAGCACGGCATCAGTTTCGACCGTGAAGAGCATGAGCCGGGGATCATATGCGTGGCTGTCCCGATTTTGTCGCTGCAGGGCCGCGTTCTGGGTGGTCTCTCGGTGACAGGCTCCACAGCTCGTACAGATCTGGCGCAGCTGACCAGCCTTGCGCCGCAATTGAAGCAAACCGCAGCAGCCATCGCGCAGGACGTGCAGGCCTGGCGTTTTCCAGATGCAGCGCAGCGAACAGGGACGGGGGGAAAATGACCGGAGTAACATTAAACAACGCCATCAAGCGGTACGGGGCCACGCAGGTTATCCACGGCGTGGATCTGGAGGTGACCGACGGCGAGTTTTGCGTGTTTGTCGGCCCCTCGGGATGCGGCAAATCCACACTGCTCCGGATGATTGCGGGTCTGGAAGAGACCAGCGACGGAACAATTTCCATCGGCGCGCGCGACGTGACACATCTGGATCCTGCGAAACGGGGTGTGGCCATGGTGTTCCAGACCTATGCGCTCTATCCGCACATGACGGTCGGGGAAAACATGGGGTTTGGGCTGCGGATGAACGGCGTCCCCAAAGAGGACATTCGACAGAAGGTCTCAGAGGCGTCTGCCATCCTGAAGCTGGACGACTATCTGAACCGCAAGCCCAAGGCCCTGTCGGGCGGGCAACGACAACGGGTCGCCATTGGCCGCGCCATCGTGCGCGGACCGGAGGTTTTTCTGTTCGACGAACCGCTCTCGAACCTCGATGCCGAGCTGCGCGTGGAAATGCGGGTGGAAATCGCGCGGCTGCATCAGGAAATTGGTGCAACCATGATCTATGTGACGCACGATCAGGTCGAAGCGATGACACTGGCGGACAAGATTGTGGTGTTGCGCGCGGGACGCATCGAACAGGTTGGGGCGCCTCTGGAGCTCTACCGCAACCCCGACAACAAGTTCGTTGCTGGATTCATCGGCTCGCCTTCGATGAACTTTCTGAACGGAACGGTTGCGGGCGGGCAGGTCGAAGTACCGGCGTTGGGAGGCGCCTTTACGGTGCCGGCCTCGCTTCCCAGCGAGGGAACCGACGTGATTGTGGGACTTCGCCCCGAACATATCGAAGTGGACCCGACCGGATCCGGGTTGTCGGTCGAGCTGACTGAAGCTCTGGGTGGGGTCAGTTACACTCACCTGATGGCGCAAACCGGGGAACCGATCATCGTGGAAGAACGCGGAGACGACCGCGCGAAAGAGGGCGATGCAGTCAGCCTCCGGTTCGATCCGGCCCGCAGTTTCCTCTTTGATGCAGCGACCGAGGCGCGCCTGCGCTGACGTCGCCGCGCGGCCGGGAAACCCGGCTCACGGCATGTAAGTGCCGCCGTTCACGTGCAGGACCTGACCCGTCATGTAGCGGGAGGCCGGCGACAGCAGGAACAGAATCGGTCCGATGACATCTTCGGCATCGGCGATCCGTCCGAGTGGTACCGCCTTGGCGTAGGTATCCAGATCCACGGGAGGTGTTCCGTCTTCATCCGATCGCCCGGTGCCGCCGCGCAGGAAGGCCGTGTCCACGGCGGAGGGCGCAACACAGTTCACGCGCACATCCGGGGCCAGCTCCAGGGCGATCTGGCGGGTTAGCGCCGCGATCCCGGCTTTTGCCACTGCATAGGGGCCAAACCCGGGCCGGGCGAAATGCCCCAGTCCGGAGCCCACGTGCACGATTGCCCGGTCGGCGGCAATACGCGGTGCAATCGCGCGGGCGGCGTGATACGCAGCGCCCAGATTGCCGCTGATCACCGTGTCCCATGTTGCCGGATCGGTTTCCAGCACGCTTGCCGGTGGTGACATGAAGCCGCAGAGGTTTACGAACCCGGCAAGCTCTTGCGGCAGCGTGTCCACCGCGCGCTCCATGTCCGCGTTGTCGCTGGCATCCACCGCGATGGCATCCACCGGTGGCGGGTGCTGGGCAATGGATTGGGGCAGGTCCAGCACAACTGGCTCAAACCCCGCATGCTGAGCCGCGCTCACCAGGGCACGGCCAATGCCGCCGCAACCTCCCAGAACCGCCAAGGTGCCTGTCATCCGGGTCTCCTCAACCATTGCCCATGCGTCAAAGCCGTAACGCCAATCATCGCTCTGACAACCACGCGACAGCAGCGCGTGCCGCGGTCAATGCAGCCTGATCGTCGTCATAAGTGACTGTGTCGCGGCTGATGGCAAACCATCCCCGTCCATCCTCTGGGTCGCGACGATACTGTGCCCAGCCGAAACGCCCGTCCGGATGGCGAAACACATCCACACAGACCAGTCCGCCCGGCGCGTTGATCGAATGAATCACCGTGCGAGCGCGGGTCATCCGGTCACCCCCGCCATTGCCCGCCGCCATCGATATCAACCACGGTGCCAGAGAGGTATTGCACCCGCGGCGAACACAACATGACCGTCAGGGCGGCGACTTCACTCGGATCTTTTGGCCGGCCAAACGGAAACTGCTCTGCCGCCAGCAGCGATTGCCACGACGCCTCGTCACCCGCGTCGCGCAAGGCCTGTGCTTTCAACCGGTCGATCATCCGGTCCGTCAGGGTCGGGGACGGGTTGATCCCAAACACCCGGACCTGATCCTCGGGCGTGGTGGCGCCCAGTGCTTGTGTGAACCCGATGAGTGCCGCATTGCCTGCGGCACCAATGATGTAGCTTGGGCGCGTGGCCCGGCCGCCCATGCCGATGATGTTCACGATCGTACCAGAGCCACGCGCGCGCATCTGCGGCACGAAGAGCTGACAAAGATGGATGTAACCCCAGACTTTGAGGTCGAACCCGTCCCGCCATTCTGCCAGGGTCAAGTCCTCCAGAGGACCTGCTTTGATGGACCCGGCATTGTTCACCAGAATGTCGGGGGCGGGGACCGCGTCAAACAGGGCTGCGCGCCCGACGTCGGTGGACAGGTCTGCTGTCACATGATCCACCTTGGTGCCTGTCTGATCGCTTAGGCGTGTGGCCTCGTGCTGTAGGACGTCGCTGCGACGGGCAACCAGCGTCACATGCACGCCTTCCTGCGCAAAGGCCTCGGCACAGGCCAGCCCAATCCCTTTGGAGGCTCCGGTCACAACCGCATGCTTGCCGGACAGGTTCAGGTCCACCGCCTCACTCCGATCTCGACGGGTGCGCGGCCGAGCGCGCAGCGGCAAGCACGTGGCTGGACATCACGCTGGCGGCCCAGTCCGGTGACCGCGCTCGGATCGCATCAACAAGTTCGCGATGGTGGCGCGCAGATCTGATCAGGTCCGGCTTGGAGTAACTGTGGTAAGTGCGGGAAACGATCCCGACATCCACAGCCATGGACAACACCGCCATCAGCCGGGGCGATTGTGCGGCTTCCGAGATGATGCGGTGGAAGCTGGCATTGATGGTCGCGATACGATCATAGTGCCCCTGGGTCCGGGGTGGGGACAGCTCTTCCATTTCTGACGTGAGCGCATCCAGTTCAGCGATCTGTGCGTCGGTGGCCAGCACCGCAGCGCGCTCAGCAGCGTAACACTCCAGACGACGTCGGATCTCGAAGATCTGGTCCAGCTCATCCTCGGGGAATTGCGCAACGCGGGTCGAATACCCCTCGCCGCGCTCCGCAAACCCTTCGTGCAACAGCCGCGTGATGGCCTCTCGTACCGGGGTGCGGCTCAGTCCCATTTCACTGGCCAGCGACTGTTCCTTGAGGCGCTCGCCACCGCTCAGTTCGCCGGACATGATCCGACCGCGAATTGCCTCGTAGGCCTGTTCCGCGGCGGGTTGTTTGGCAAGGCCGTCCATCACGCGGCCTCGGGGCGCGGAAAGCCCCCCGCCTTCATCACAAGACCCGGCACGGCATGCCCAAGCTTGGCTTCCAGCCATTCGGCCGCGGCAACAGCCCGGTCAAGATCGATGCCCGTATCGATCCCAGAGCGCTCGAGCATGTATACCAAATCTTCGGTTGGGATGTTGCCGGTGGCGCGGGGTGCGAACGGGCAGCCACCCACACCGCCCAGGCTGGCATCCAGCGCTGTGGCCCCGGCCTCGATTCCGGCCCATGCATTCGCCATCCCTGTGTTGCGCGTATTGTGCAGATGCAACCGGATGGGAACATCGGGATAGGCAGCGCGCACGGCGCCGACCCGCTCTTTGACGTCGGCAGGGGTCGCAACACCAATCGTATCGGCCAATGCCAGCTCGAACGGGTCATGTTTCATGCAGGCGTCCACCACATCCATCAGGCGTGTCAGCGGAACCTCACCTTCGAACGGGCAGCCGAACGCGGCCCCGATCGTCAGGCCCACGTCAAGTCTGCCGGGTGTGTTTTGCTTAACCTTTGCAAAGGCTTCGATGCTATCGAAGGTGCCGGTGCCCTGGTTTTTCTGATTGAAGGTCTCGCTGGCCACGACGACAAAATTGGCCTCGTCCAAACCTGCGGCCAGTGCGCGCTCAACCCCTTTAGCGTTCAGGGTCAGGCCAATGTAGCGTGCGCCCGCGTCGCGCGGGAGCCCTGCGGCCACGTCATCGGCATCGGCCATTTGCGGGACGCGTTTGGGATTGACGAAGCTTGTCACCTCCATCCGGCGAATCCCTGCTGCCAGCGCAAGATTTATCAAATGCAGCTTGTCTGGCGTCGAAAGCAGCGTTTTTTCGTTTTGTATGCCGTCTCGGGGAGAAACTTCGATGATTTCAAAAAAATCTCTGGCCATTTCGTCGCACCTCTCTAATTTGGTATACCAAATAGGATGATCGTGCGATCGTCAATGTCACGGGGGGGCGAAATGACAGACTCGACTGAGCGGCAAGGGCCGCTGACCGATTTACGTGTGATCGAAATGGGTCAGTTGCTGGCCGGACCTTTCTGCGGTCAGTTGCTTGCGGATTTCGGGGCCGAGGTCATCAAAATCGAAGCACCCGAGGTGGGTGATCCGATGCGCCAGTGGGGGCGTGAGAAACCCCATGGGAAATCGCTCTGGTGGCCGGTGGTGGCCCGCAACAAAAAATCCATCACCCTGAACCTGCGCACGCCAGAGGGTCAGGAGATGGTGCGGGAACTGGTTAAATCCGCCGATATTCTGATCGAGAATTTCCGCCCTGGGACCATGGAACGCTGGAATCTCGGGTACGAGGAGCTGAGCGCCATCAATCCGCGCCTTGTGATGGTGCGGGTTACCGGATTCGGTCAGACAGGCCCATATTCCAGCCGCGCCGGCTATGGCGCCATTGGCGAGGCCATGGGGGGATTGCGCTATGTGGTGGGTGACCCCAGCACGCAACCCAGCCGCATGGGCATTTCCATCGGGGATGAGTTGGCGGCCATGCACGCCTTTCAGGGCGCTCTGATGGCCATTCATGCGCGCGAGCGCACAGGCAAGGGCCAGATCGTGGACAGTGCGATCTACGAGGCCGTTCTCAATATGATGGAATCGCTGGTCACGGAGTACGACGTGGCCGGATACGTGCGGGAACGCACCGGGGCCATCCTGCCCAATGTCTCCCCCTCGAATGTCTTTGATACGGCGGACGGGAAGCTGTTGTTGATCGCTGCCAATCAGGACACCGTGTTCAAGCGCCTGGCCGAAGCCATGGGCCGGCCCGAACTCGCAACGGACGACCGATATGCGACACATTCCGCGCGCGGCCGTTATCAGGAAGAGCTGGACGGCTTGATCAACGACTGGACAAAAACCATCCCGATCGAGGCACTTGAGGCTAAGCTGACGGATCATGGTGTGCCGTGCGGTCTGATCTACAAGGCCGAAGACATGATGCAGGACGCCCACTTCGAGGCCCGCGACGCGCTGGTGAAAGTGGATCATCCTGATTTTGGACCGATCACGATGCAGAACGTGGCGCCAAAACTGAGCGATACGCCCGGAAAGGTGCGCCATGTCGGGCCGGAACTGGGCGAGCACAACGATTATGTCATGGGGGAGCTTCTGGGCCTGGACTCGGCGCGGCAAAGCGAACTGCGTGAAAAAGGTATAATCTGAACGCCGGGGGACGGATCGCAATGGCCGACGGGCGCACAGGGGGCACAACTCAGTTTCTGACGGTTGAAGAAGCCGCGCAGAAGCTGGGTCAGTCGCGCCTGCGTGTCCGCGAAGCAGTGGCGCGGGGCCTTTTGAAGGCGCGCAGAGACAATGAGGGGCGCCTCCGGGTCGACCTGCCGGAAGGGTCGGTGCCCGAAGGTCAGGGCGCGCTCGATCCCGACGATGTTCTGGGTTTTCTGTTCGATGACATCGAAGAGCTTGAAACCACACGGCAGGAGCAGGAGGCGCGTCTGACCGCGCTGACTATGCTGGTGGAAGGACAGGACGCGGCCCTGGAGCGCGCCGGGCAGGCGCTGGACAAGGCTGAAGCCGACCGCGACCGGCTGAGCGCGTTGCTGGACCGGGCATTGGCCCATCTGGAGGCGGCGGATGAAACCCGGATGGCAGGTCTGACCGACCGCGCACTGACCCGCTTGGAGGCGGTTGGCGATCAGTTGGGGGACAGCTTGTCTCAGACTCAGCGCTTTGATGCGTTGTTGGAGCGGGCCGTCGCCGTGGCAGAAGACGGACGGCCCTCAGAAGCGTTTCAGCAGGCCACTGACCGCGCGCTTGCGCTGCTGGAATCGGCACTCGGGCGGGCGGAGGCTGGTGACGCGGTCGCGGAACGCAGCACCGATATGCTGGACCGCGCGCTGCGCGCGGCGGAACACGTGCAATCGGAGTTGTCGGCCCAGACCGAGCGATTGAATCACCAGACCGAAACCCTGGAAACCGCGCTGACCATGTCGGAACGCGCCGCTGCGTTGGCTGAGAAAGCCAGCAGCCAACCGGAAAAGCGCGGCTTTTTTCGCCGCCTTTTCGGGATTTGAGCCATGAGCAAGAAGGACACACAATGTCGGCCACTGATGACCTGATCCGAAAGTATGAAGACCGGCTTGCCGCGTTCGAGGAGCGGTTGCGCCGCATGGAAAGCGGCAGCGCGCCGGCGCCGCGACAGACGGGCCGCGCTGGAACGGGGTTGCGCCTTGGCGTCGATGTCGGGGGTACGTTCACCGACCTGCTGCTGCTGGACGAACGGAATGGCCGTACCGTGACCGCGAAAGTGCCGTCGACACCGGCGGACAGCTCGATCGGGGTGCTGAACGGGATCGAAAAGATCTGCAAGACCGCCGGGATCAATCCCACGGACATCACAGAAGTCATGCACGGCACGACGGTTGCCACCAACACCGTTCTGACATCTTCGGGCGCGCTGGTGGGGCTTGTGACCACAAAGGGATACCGCGACACGCTCCAGATCGCACGGTCCTTTGTGCCCGGCGGTCTGGGTGGATGGGTCATCTGGAACAAGTCCGCTCCGCTCGCGCCACTGGAATACACCATCGAGGCGAACGAGCGTCTGGATGCCAAGGGCAAGGTTCTCGTTCCGCTGGACGAGGCGGCGATCCGCAAGGATCTGGAAAAGCTTCTGAAATCCGGGATCGAAGCGCTGACCATCGCGTTGTTCAATGCTTACACCAACGATCAGCATGAGCGCCGGATCGCGCAGATCGCGCAGGAGATTGCGCCCAGCATTCCGGTCAGCACGTCGGCGAGCGTGATGCCGGAAATGTATGAGTACGAGCGCACCGAGACGACGGTTGTGAACTCTTACGTCCGGCCTGTTGTGTCGACCTATGTCGACAACCTGCAATCCGAGTTGAAGCGGCGGATGGGCAGTGATGTGATGCTGCAAATCCTGCGGTCGGATGGCGGGCTGTCGTCCGCACAATCGGCCATGGACCAGCCCGTCAACCTGTTGATGTCCGGTCCCGCCGGAGGCGTGTCCGGCGCACTTTGGATCGCAAAGCAATCGGGGTTCCGGAACCTTCTGACCTTTGACATGGGCGGCACGTCAACGGACGTGGCGCTGATCGAAAACTCGGTGGCCCGCACGCGGCGCGAAACCCGCGTCGCCGACGTGACTGTGCGTGCGCCTTCGATCGATGTGCGCACAGTGGGCGCCGGGGGCGGGTCAATTGCCTATGTGCCGGAGCTGACCAAGGCGCTGCGCGTGGGACCGCAATCTGCAGGTGCGGTGCCCGGGCCCGCCGCCTACAGCAAAGGAGGCGAGGCGCCCACGGTGACCGATGCCAACGTGGTGCTGGGTTACTTGCCCTCGGATGCGAAACTCGGCGGCGACATGGAAATCTCGCGTGACCTGGCGGCAAAAGCTGTTGCTACGATTGCCGAGCCACTTGGGCTGTCCATTGAAGATGCGGCCGAGGGTGTGATCCGGATCGTGAATGAAAACATGGTTGGGGCTTTGCGTCTGGTGTCGGTCGAACAGGGCTATGACCCGCGCGACTTTGCTTTGATCGGATTTGGCGGGGCGGGACCCCTGCACGCGAACGCGCTTTCCAAGCTGGTGAGTTCGTGGCCTGCGATCATTCCGCCGGGGCCGGGCGTTCTGTGTGCCTATGGCGATGCCACAACACGTCTGCGCAACGAGGCCAGCCAGACCTACGTCACACGAGTGGCGGAAGTGACTGACAGCGAAATCAAGGGGATGCTGGACGATCTTCATGAGCAAGCGGCCAAAGATCTGACCGCAGAGGGCGTCAGTCGTAGTGAGCAAGACGTGCTCTACCAGATCGACATTCGCTACCACGGTCAGGGTATGAAACTTACGATTGACGTGGCGCCGGAGGATTTCTCACTAGCAGGTGTTACATCGCGCTTCGATGCCGAACATGAGCAGTTGTTCACCTTTGCACTAGATGCCGAGCACGAGATCGTCGGGCTGCGCGCCGTCGTTCAGGGCGCGGAGAAAAGCTTTATCAACACTGAAGGCAGTACCGGCTCCGCCGACAGCACAGCCGCACGGGTTCAGCCGACCCGGATCTACGCTGACGGGGCCTGGCGCGAAGGTTACATCTACGACCGCGCAAAGCTGCATCCCGGCAATCGCGTTCAGGGTCCGGCTGTCGTCACGGAAATGGACAGCACGTCCGTGATCCTGCCCGATCACGTCGGCATCGTGGACGCTGTTGGAAACATTCTGATCTGGCCCGCAGATCACGCAAACGCTCGCTGAAGGAACATCGATATGGTTGCTCAAATAATTGAAACGAATACCGTTCCGTTTTCCCGCGTTGATGTGGACCCGATCACGCTTGATATCGTCGAAAACGCGCTGCGCAACGCGCGGAACGAAATGGACGCTGTCCTGTTTCGAACCGCAATGAGCCCGGGCATTCGGGAACAACACGATGCCTTTCCGCTGATCGCCAATCAGGAAGGCAAGATGGTCGTCGGCCAGTTCGGGTCGTTCCTCTACGGGTTCATCAACGGGTATGATGGCACCATTGAGGACGGTGATATCTTCATCACCAACGACCCCTACAGTTGCAATGGCGCGGTCAGTCACCTGAATGACTGGCTGCTGATGATGCCGATCTTTCACGATGGCAAGCTCGTCAGTTGGGCTGCCATGTTCGGACATATGACCGATGTGGGCGGCAAAGTGCCCGGATCGCTGCCGACCGATGCCAAGATGATCTATGAGGAAGGGATGATCGTCCCGCCTACTAAGATTTACCGGCGCGGTGAACTGGCGGACGAAATTCTCAACATCATGCTGCACAACACTCGGATGCCGGAGTGGAACAAGTCTGACTTCTACGCCATCATCGCGGCGTTGCGGCTGGCGGAACGGCGCGTGCGCGAGAACATCGAGCGCTTCGGCGCGGACACCTATATCTCTGCGATGTGGGACATGCTGGATCGCAACAAAGCGGCCATGGGCGCGATCATCCAGATGATCATCCCCGAAGCGGTGGACGGCAAAAAGGCCTATTTCGAAGACTGGATTGACGATGATGGGATGGGCAACGGTCCATACAAGATCGCGTGCCATCTGCACCGTGAAGGAGAGATCGCCTATTTCGACTTCACCGGCTCCGACCCGCAGTCCTTCTCTTCGATCAATTTCCTGCTGAACGAAGAAATGTTCAAAATGTTCTTCGGGGCCTTCACGATCAACCTTTTTGACCCGCAGATCCTGTTCAATGACGGGTTCTATGATCTGGTCGAGGTGCACATTCCCGAAGGCTGCATCCTCAAGCCCAAAAAACCAGCCGCCTTGTCGTGCCGGACCCATATGCTGGGCCGGATCTTTGATCTCATGGGCGGGTTGCTCGGGCAGGGCGCACCGGATGCTCTGAACGCGGCCGGGTTCTCCGACAGCCCGCACTTCATGTATTCGGGCTTCGATTCCAAAGGCGAGTGGTATCAGCTCTTCCAGATCGGTTTTGGTGGCGTGCCGGGCCGCCCTGTTGGCGATGGCCCGGATGGGCATTCCATGTGGCCCGCCTTCACCAACGTGCCCAACGAGTTCCTGGAGGCTTATTTCCCGTTGCGCATGCGTGAATACGCGACCATTCCCGATAGCGGAGGCGCGGGCCTGCACCGAGGCGGTAACGGCATCACCATCGCCTATGAGATCCTCGAATCCGGAGAGGTTTCCATCCACGATGACCGCTGGCTGACCTCGCCCTGGGGCGTGAACGGGGGAGAGCCGGGCATGCGCTCGACCAAGCGGCTGGTGCGGACCGATGGCACGGAAGAGAACATTCCGTCGAAATGTGACCGCGTCGCCGTGGAACCCGGTGACATTCTCTACTTCAACACCTGGGGTGGTGGCGGTTGGGGTGACCCGCTCAAACGCGATCCGCAGCTTGTTCTGACCGATGTGAAGCGGGGGCTGGTGACCGTTGACGGTGCACGGCGCTACGGCGTCGTGATTGCCAAGGAGGCGGTGAACTCCAAGGCCACAGAGAAGCTTCGCGCGGAAATGGCAAAGTCCCGCGGCGAGCAGCCACTGTTCAATCGTGGTTTCACCTCCATCGACGAACTGAAAGCGCGCTGCCTGACAGAAACCGGGTTCGAGCCGCCAAAGGCACCGGTGTTCCGCGGGCAGTATGCGCAAGCGGCTGAATGAGAGGTCTGATCATGACGATTGCCGGATCACCACGGGGACGCCATGTCTGAAACGCTGGACACCAACTATGCGCGCGCAGGTTATCATGCGGCGCAATCGTGGGGCAAACGCCCTGCGCTCCTGCTGATCGATTTCGCGGTGGCCTATTTCGACCCTGATGCGCCGCTCTATGGGGGCGAGGGGTGCCAGATCGCGCTCGACAATGCAGCCCGGCTTGCCCCCGTGGCGCGGGACGCGGGCGTTCCAGTGATTTTCACCGAAGTGAAGTATCAGCCCGGAGGCGCTGACGGCGGCGCGTTCTACGCTAAAGTTCCGGCGCTGAGCTGTTTTGTCGCCGGAGAAGAGACGCAAAAGCTGGCCCCTCCGCTCACGGTGGAACACGACGATCTCTTGATCACCAAACAATATCCCAGCGCCTTCTTCGGCACATCTTTGGCCACGACGCTGCATTGGCTGGACATCGATACGCTGCTCTTGGCCGGTGTGACAACGTCGGGCTGCGTGCGCGCCACCTGCATCGACAGCATCTCGCATGGTTTTGTCACGCTGGTGGTCGAAGACGCCGTAGGCGACCGGGCCGACGGACCGCATCAGGCAAACCTGTTCGATATGAGCGCCAAATACGCCGACCTGTTGTCGACGGATGCGGCGCTCCAATACCTAAAAAGCATCAACTCGGAGGACTAAACCAATGAAAACATTGCTCGCATCCGCGCTCGCGCTGACGGCGCTCAGCGCACCGGCCTGGGCCGATCTCGACGCGGCCAAGGCCCTGATCGAAAAACATAGCCAGCTGCCGGAATTCACGGCGCCCGGGCCGGCGTTTGATGCCAAGGCCTGCATGGCGGACAAGAAGATGTTCGTTGTCCCGCTGACCAACGCCAACCCATTCAACGCCGCGATCTCGCAGGGCTTCGTAGATGCCGCCGGGATCGTCGGCTTCGAGCTGCGCGACTGGGAGACCCAGATGGATCCGGCGGGTTGGATACAGGGCATCAATACGGCCGTGGCCGAAGGCTATGACCTGATCGATTTGCAGGGTGGGTTGCCGCCCGAATTCCTTGTCCCGCAGATCACCGAAGCCAAGGCTGCCGGGGTCAAGGTCACAGCGACCCACAACTGGGATGCGACGACCCAGACAACGCCGGACTTTATGGATGGCGCTGCAAACACGGATTACGTGACCATCGGCAAGATCATTGCCGCATGGGCGATGGTTCAGACCGACGGCAAGGTCAACGCGCTGGTGCTCGGGCCCGACGAAATCACCCCAACCGCACCGCTGCGCGACGCCATCATCGGCTATCTTGAAGAAAACTGCCCCGACTGCACGACCAAGTACATCAATGTGCCTGTGAACGACTGGGCCACCCAAGGGCAACCCGCGGTGCAAAATGCGCTGCTGGCAGACCCGACGATCAACTATGTGCTGCCGGTCTATGACTCCATGTCCGGGTTCATCGTGCCTGCCATCCAGATCGCCGGATCGGATGCGAAGATCGTGAGCTATAACGGCACGCCGTTTGTGCTGGACATGATGCGGGACGGGGACATCGTCGAAATGAATGTCGGCGAAAGCCTTGGCTGGGTCGGCATGGCGGGCACGGACGCCAACATGCGGCTGCTCTGCGGTCTGGAGCCAGTGACGACCCTGAACACCCCGGCCTACATCTTCACCGATGAGAATGTCGCGACCGCCGGGAACCCGGCCACCTTTAACGATGGCTATGGCGACGTGCACATTGAGGGCTTCAAGGCGCTCTGGGGCATCGAGTGACGCCAACCCACCATAGCGGGGCCGATACCGGCCCCGCACTGGACATTTCCAACCTGTCCAAACGCTTTGGCGGGGCCTTGGCGCTGGACAAGGTTTCGCTGCAAATCGCGCGCGGTGAGGTGCACGGCTTGCTTGGCTCAAACGGGTCGGGAAAATCCACTTTGATCAAGGTTCTGGCAGGGTTTCATGATCCAGAACCGGGGGCCCGTGTTTCGCTTTACGGCAGCGATGTGCCGCTGCCGATCCCGGGGTCACAGGTCCGCGAAATGGGGCTGGCGTTCGTGCATCAGAACCTGGGCCTGATCCCGTCGCTGTCTGTGACGGAAAACCTGTATCTCGGCCGATTTGCGACCGAACAAAACTGGGCGCTGAACTGGCACGCTTTGCACACGCGTGCGTCTGAAACATTTGCCACTTTTCGGGTGCCTTTGGACCCGGAAGCGCCGGTTGGGGCGCTGTCCGCGGTACAGCAGGCACTACTGGCGATCATCCGTGCCTATGAAGATCTGCAGCAAGCCACCGCGGATCACGCAGACCGACCTGGAGTACTCGTTCTGGACGAACCTACGCCCTTTCTGCCGCGCGCGGGTGTGGAACAACTGTTTGACCTCGTGCGGGCTTGCACAGCCACCGGCGCCAGCGTGATTTTTGTCAGCCACGATGTGGACGAAGTCCGCGAGATCACAGACCGGGCAACGATCCTGCGCGATGGGCATTTGATCGACACGGTCGAGACGGCTCACACGACGCATGATGCGTTTGTGGAACGGATCATAGGTCGGAACCTCGACAGCTACGGCGGCCATCACAAAGCTCTGACCAGTACTTCGGCGCGACTGGAAGTGCGCGGGCTCTCCGGTGCCGGGATTGGTCCAATCGATTTTGAAATGGCGCCTGGGGAGATCCTCGGGCTGACCGGTCTGATCGGATCGGGCTGCGAGGATGTGCCCGCACTGCTTTATGGCGCGCAAACCGCCGCTGAAGGGCAGATGACGCTGGATGGCGAGTCGATCGCGCTTGCCGACTTCACGCCGACCGAGGCGCTGGCCCATGATATTGCCTATTTGCCAGCGGACCGGTTGGGAGAGGCAGGCATTGGCGCGCTCTCGGTGGCGGACAACGTTGCCATGCCAGTCTTTGATGCATTGCGCGGCGCGCTTGGACTGACAACGCGGGGGATCGAAGCCCATGCGCAGGGCTTGGGCGTGCAATCGGGTGTAAAACCAAACTTGCCGGGACTGCCGCTATCGGCCTTGTCCGGTGGCAACGCCCAAAAAGCGGTGCTTTCCAAGTGGCTGCAGATCCAGCCCAGGCTGCTTTTGCTGGATGAACCCACGCAAGGCGTGGACGTCGGCGCGCGGCAGGCGATCTGGGACGCCTTGGATCGGACAGCCGAAACAGGGGCCTGCGTCCTGGTCGCGTCCACGGACTACGAGCAGCTGGCGCAGATTTGCCACCGGGTCCTGATCTTCGCACGCGGTGCTGTCGTTGCCGAGCTCAGCGGAAAAACCCTGACAAAAGAAACCATTGCCGAGCGGTGTTACCGTTCGATGAGCCAAATCGCATGACCCAAGACCCCTCCAAAGACGCGTACGAAGCGCGCATCGCCGCCCTCGAGGCGAAACTGCAGGCCCTGGAGGCCACGGTGGACACGCAGGCGTCCCGCCCGGAGTTCAGCTGGAAACAGGCCTTTGAGAAGTACGGGCTGTTGCTGGCGTGGGTGCTGATCATCCTTGTGCTTGGGATTTTCAAACCTGCTCAGATGTTTGCATGGAACTCTTACGCTTCGATGCTGGGCTCGAACGCGATGGTTGTTGTTCTGACGCTCGCCCTGATCATACCACTGACCACGGGTGATTTTGATCTGTCAATTGCGGCGGTCATGGGGCTGTCGTCGATGATCATTGCCGTTCTAAACGTCAAGCTGGGCTACCCCATCACGGCGGCGATCATTGTCGCGCTGCTGGCCGGTGCGGTGATCGGGGCGGTGAACGCCTTCTTCATCCTCTATTTTGGGGTGTTCTCGCTCATCGTGACCCTTGGCACGGGCTATTTCATCTCGGGCCTCATCCTTTGGGTGTCCGACAGCGGCACCATCGCAGGTGTCTCCATGGGCTTGGTGCGCGCGGTGATCCTGACCCGGTTCCTTGGCATTCCGATCGGGTTCTACTACGCGCTCATTCTAACCGGCGTGCTTTGGTACGTGTTTCAACACACAGCGCTGGGTCGCCGCATGCTCTTTGTCGGACGCGGCCGTGAGGTGGCGCGGCTGTCTGGGGTCAATGTGACCTGGATCCGGACGGGTGCGCTCATCGCATCATCGGTCATGGCCGCCTTTGCCGGTGTGCTTTACACCGGCATGCGGGGCGCTGCGGATCCCAGCTCGGCACTGGCGTTCCTGCTACCGGCCTTCGCAGCGGCGTATCTTGGGTCGACCGCGATCTATCCCGGGCGGTTCAATGCCATCGGCGCTTTTGTGGCGGTCTACTTTTTGTCGACCGGCATCATGGGGCTGAACTTTCTGGGCGTGGATAGCTTCGTTCAGAACCTCTTCTACGGCGGCGGCCTCGTGATTGCCGTTGCGATTTCACAATTGATACGGGGACGGAGGCCGATGGATGCCTGACGCGCTTGGCTGGCGCTGCAAGTTTGCGGTGGTGGCTCCTTCGACAAACACCATTGTGCAACCGGACATGGACGCCCTGCGTGTGCCGGGCGTTACAAATCATTTCGGTCGCATTTATGTGCCCAACATGCCGGTCCACAACGACGCGGATTTTGTGGCGCTGGTCGAAGCGATTGGCGCGACGCTGAACGATGCGGTGGAGCGCTGCATGACCTGTCAGCCGGACTACCTGATCATGGGAATGTCCGCGCTGATGTTCTGGGACGGGCGTGCGGCAAGCGAAAAACGCATGCACGAACTTGCCGACTTTGCGGGCGTTCCGGTATCAGCCGGATCCTTTGCCTGCGAAGCCGCGTTGAACCTGACCGGTGCGCGGCGGATCGGCGTGATTTCCCCCTATCAGCCTGTCTCGGACCGTGAAGTGACGCGGTTCTTTCAGGACTGCGGCTTTGAGGTTGTGACGTTCAAGGGGCTGCGCTGCGACAGCCCGGTCAACATTGCCCATGTCCAGCCAGAGACGTTGCGCACGCATTTGCATGAACTGGACAGCGATTTGATTGATGCCTGGGTTCAGGTTGGAACCAATCTGTCGATGGTGGATCTGGGGCATGAGCTGGAGGCAGAACTCGGCAAGCCCGTCATCACCATCAATTCAGCGACCTATTGGCATGCGCTGCGCGCGGTTGGGATTGCCGATCAGGTCGACGGGCGCGGCTGGCTTTTCAAGGATCATTGATGGCGCGTGTTGCGATCATAACCGGGGCAAGCCGTGGGATCGGCTACAGCTTTGCCGACGCACTGCTCGGCGCGGGATACGACGTGACAATCACCGCTGCGCGTAACCCGGAGCGGTTGGAGGCCGCTGCGGCGACCCTGGCGGAAAAGCACACGGCGCGACAAGTCCTGGCTGTGCTGTCCGATGCAGGCCGCCCCGAAGATGCAGAGTGGACCGCCTCGGAGACGCTGGCGCGCTTTGGCCGCATCGACATCCTGATCAACAATGCCGGACGCGGACCGGGCGAAATCTCAGACACATTCCACCAGCAAGCGCCGAATTTCTGGGACGCCGAACCCGAAGCCTGGACTGAGATCGTCCGCACCAACATTGACGGACCTTTCCTGATGGCACGCGCCTGCGTGCCGCACATGATCGCTCAGGGTTGGGGCCGGATCATCGGGATTTCGACCAGCCGGGTCACGATGATCAAGCCGGGCTTTGCACCCTATGGCGCAACCAAGGCCGCACTGGACTGCATGACCGGTATCTTCGCGCAAGACCTGGATGGCACAGGCGTGACGGCGAACGTCTTGCTGCCTGGCGGACCCACGGACACCGATTTCATTCCACGTGCAGGGCGTACAGGTGCATATATGAACCTGTTGCCGGTCGATGTGATGAACCATGCCCTGTTGTGGCTGGTCTCTGACGCGGCCGACTGCGTGACAGGCGGTCGGTTCGTCGGCGCCAAATGGGATTCAGCAAACACAGCGGCGTGCCGGGAAGACACCGGCGCGCCTCCGTTGATCCTATGAAAGAGACGTGCTCATACAGGCTCAACCGCCATGGACTTCTCAACGGCGTCCATCATGGCTCCTTTGCGGACATAAGCGAGCAAATCGTCCGGAGTGGTGGCGACGCGCTTCATCCGTTCCAGATGTGCCGCCCGTTTTGCGGGGTCTTTTTCCTCGATCACCTGTTTGTTCTGGTGGGTGTGGGTCAGAACGTATTCTTCGGCAATCTCACGCCGTTGAGCCGAGTAATGCGCCAGCATCGCCTCCAGATCGGCGCCGTCGTTCAAAACCCGCACCAGTTTTTGGGCCAGATTGACGGCATCGTGAATGCCGCCATTCATGCCCATGCCGCCCAGCGGGTTGTTGATATGGGCTGCGTCCCCGGCAATGGCGACGCGCCCCTTGTGATAGGTCTCAGCGACCCTCTGATGAACCCGGTAGATGGTACGATGCGCAATGGGATACGGGCCATCATGCGGCGCGATCCCCTGAAGTTTGGACTGAATGAAGGCATCCGACATCACCTCATCAGGATCCGCGTCCTCGGCGACAGGGATCAACACACGCCAGAGGTCGCGGGTCTGCAGCAAGACGAACCACTCGTCCGCATCCGCGGTGTAGGTGACGGGCGCCAGTCCGGGAATGGCTTCGGCAAAATCCACCGGCGTCGAGGCCACGACCCATTGCTCAGGATAGGTGAAGCCCTCGAACGCGATGTCCAGGGCTTGCCTTACCGCGCTGGAGGCGCCATCTGCTCCGATCAGAACTGCCCCACGGAGCGCTTCACCACTTTCAAGTTGGAGCGTGACACCCGCGTCGTCTTGCGTGACTTCTTTGGCGGCCGCGCCGAACCGCAATGTCGCCAGCGGTTCGCGCTCCAGCAGCGCAGCGGCCGCACGGGTCAGTTTCCATTGTTCGCATTGCAGCCGGAACGGATAGCCGGTCAGGCCTTCAAGACATCCCAGATCGAACGTGGCCGCATCGCCCGTCGACCGGTCGCGCCATTGATAGGTTGGCGCCTTCAACCCCTGATCGACGAGGGTGTCCGCGAGCCCCAGTCGCGCCAGCATGTCGAGAGTGGGCGGATGGAAGGTGGACGCGCGCAGATCGGTCGGCAGTTCCGGCTGTGCCTCGCACATTGTGACCGGGATGCCGGCCCGCGTCAGGATCAGCGCCGCGACAAGCCCCGCAGGCCCCATGCCCGCAATCAAAACCCGCTTGCTTTCGTCGATATCAGTCATTGTCCGAACCCCGTGCAATTCTACGTTTCCAGTATAGATCGCGGGCCGCCGGGGAAAAGAGTGAAACAACGTCAAAAACGAGAAAATATCAAATATTGTCAGCATCTTACGATGAGCAATAAAGGTGTTCGAAACACTAATCAGACCATCTATCAAGGAGTGCAGAGATGAACCTCAAACATATGATAATCGGCGCCATCGCCGTGACGGCCAGTGCAGGTTATGCGGCTGCTGAGATTGCCGCCCTTGGCTCGACCGCGCGGGGCGGAACCAGCCAGATCGGACGTGCGCTCGCCGCGGCCGTGTCAGAAGCCTCGGACATCCAGATGCGGCCGCAGGAACTGGCGAACACCGCGGACTACATGCCGTTGGTGAATTCCGGCGAACTGGAGTTCGGCATCTCCAACGTGGTGCAGCTCTATTATGCCGTGAACGGCGAGGGCATGTCCGAAGGCCGGCCCAATCCAAACCTGAAAATGGTGGCCACGCTTATGCCGTTCCGCACCGGTTATGTGGTGCGCAAAGACAGTGGCATCGACTCGGTGAACGACCTTGCAGGTAAACGTGCTCCGGTCTTTGCGGATGGCGCTTTGGGAGACTTTGTGACCCGCGCCTATCTTTCGACCGCAGGTATGACTCCGGACGACATCAACGGCGTGCAGGTGCCGAACTTCCCACGGATGTGGAACAGTTTCTCCGAAGGCTCGACTGATGTGACTATCGTGGTTGTGGGGGCGGCCAACAGCCGCGAATTTGATGCTACGTTCGGGATCAAATACCTCAGCTTCGACGACTCTCCCGAAGCGCTGGCGGCGATGCAGGAATACCTGCCACAAAGCTACCTTGCGACGCTTGACGAAAGCAGTGGTATCCCGGGCATCGAAGGGCCAACCAACATCGCGGTCTACGACTACACGCTGTTTGCTGCAGCCGATACGCCGGACGAAATGGTCTACAAAGTGGCTGAGGCGATTTACAACAAACAGGCGGATCTCGTCGCGGGCGGTCCGTTCTGGAGAGGTTTCACCACGGATGTGATGTCCAAGGATGTGGGTGTGGAATACCACCCCGGCGCCATCCAGTTCTACAAAGACAAAGGTCAGTGGAAAGAATGATCTGCGGGGTTTTCCTGTTCCATGAGTGACTCTGCAATCGCCACCCCGCCGCGCAACCTCATACCGGGGATTGTGGCGGGGCTTGCGATCACTTCCACTCTGGCCGTGATCTTTTGGTCCTCCAGCCTGCCCCTGTGGGTGGGCTGGCGGGTCTATTCCGAACAGATCCTCATCCTTGTGTTGTGCTGTTCGATGGCGATCACCTTCCTGACACGCCCGATGCGAAAGGCGCGGACCGGGGGACCTTACCTGATCGACAAACTGGCGGCCGCAACGTCGATGGGCTTTGGGCTGTATCTGGCGTGGCGATTTCCGGTTTTGTCAGAAAACGTATTTTACCATCCCACCGAAGCGCTGATCATTTCCGTCATCGGTCTGGTTCTGTTGCTGGACGCCGTGCGGCGTACAATGGGCTGGGCGCTGATCGTCATTTTCGGCACTGTTTGCCTTTACGCACTTTTTTCTTCTGATCTCACCGGCCCATTGCAAAGCCGGTCGATCCGACCCGATCGTCTGGTGACGTTCCTTGTTCTGGATTCCGCCTCGCTGGCGGGCGCTGCGCTTTACATCGCGGTGGCCGTGGTAGTTCCTTTCCTGATCCTGGCGCAGCTGTTGATCATGACCGGCGGATCGGCGTTTTTCTCTGACCTCTCGATCGCGCTGACAGGCCGGTCGCGTGGGGGAGCCGGAAAGATAGCGATTCTGGGCTCAGCGCTTTTTGGGTCGGTCTCCGGGTCCGCAGTCTCAAACGTGGCCTCCACCGGAGCCATTACCATTCCGCTCATGAAAGACGGGGGCTACAGACCCAAGACCGCGGCGGCGTTGGAGGCCTCCGCTTCTACAGGTGGGCAGCTTATGCCACCCATCATGGGCGCGTCGGCATTTCTGCTGGCCGAGAATCTTCAGGTCGCCTATGGCGCGGTGATGCTGGCCGCGCTTGTGCCGTCGATCCTTTACTATTTCAGCCTGTTCCTTTTCGCCGATCTTGAAGCCGGGCGGCTCAACATCGCGCAGGTGGACGAGGCCAAGATCCCGCAAACGTCCGTCGTTATGCGCAATGGCTGGTTTGTGGTTGTCCCCTTCGTTGTGTTGTTGGGCGGGTTGTTTTTGCTGAACCTGAGGCCCGAAACAGCCGCGCTTTACGCCGTCCTGGCGCTTTTTTTGTTGTCGTTGATCCGCACCTATGACGGGGGCCGAATTCAGTTCTCTGCCTTGCTGCAGGTCTTGATCCGCTCAGGCAAATCTGCAGTCGAGGTGGTGTTGATTTGTGCCATCGCGGGCATGATCATCGGGCTCTTCGCCCGCTCCGGCCTCTCTTTCGGAATGGGCTTTTTCCTCGTACAGCTTGGCAAATCGAGCCTGATCCTGCTGCTGCTGGTGACGGCGGCGGTCTGTATCTTGATGGGCATGGGGTTGCCAACGGTCGGCGTCTACCTGTTGTTGTCGACCTTGGCGGCACCACCCTTGATCGAGCTGGGATTGAACCCGATGCCGGCGCATCTGTTCGTGCTCTATTTCGGGATGTTATCCATGTTAACGCCACCCGTCGCCATTGCGGCCTTTGTGGCCGCCAACATGGCCAAGGCGCCGCCGATGCGCACGGGGTTCGAAGCGGTCCGAATTGCGTGGCCTGCCTTTGTGGTGCCGTTTCTGTTTGTCGCAGACACGGGGCTGTTGTTCGAGGGCAGCTGGCCGACCATTGTGCAAGCGATCGTGCTTGCCTTGATCGGCGTGTATTTCGTGACGTCCGGGCTGGTTGGCTATTTTGGACATGCGCTTGGATGGACGGCCCGCGCGGGGTTGATCGCGGCGGGGGTTGGCGTTCTCTGGCCGCCATCTGCGGATCACGCCCTGTTGCTGCATGTTTTGGGCCTGGTGGCCGGGTTAGGCCTGATGATCTGGTTGCGACGTCAGAGCCGGGCGCCCAGACGCGCGGTCGGGCAGGGGTGAGGCAGGCCGGGGGCGTCAGGCAGCGCGGTTTGAGATCACGTGTTCCAGAATGCGCGCGTAGTTTTCGGGTCCTTGCGCACCGGTGACAAGGAATTTGCCGTCAAACACCATGGTGGGAACTCCGCTGATCCCTTGCTCGGTCCAGAACGCCTGTTCTTTGCGCACTGTTTCGGCCAGTTCGGCGGTTTCCAGCACCCGCCGGGCTTCGGCCCCGTCCAGGTTCAACGAAGCGGCGACGTTCTCCAGCACATCCAGATCATCGACATTGCGCCCATCGGTGAAATGCGCGGCAAACAGCGCCTGCTTGGCCTGGTGCGCCTGGCCATGTTGGCCGGCCCAATGGATCAGCTGGTGCGCGCGGAAAGTATTCGGCATCCGCATGTCATCCCCATAGGCAAAAGAGAACCCGAGCTCCGCGCCGATGGCGATCAGTTTGGCGCGTGCGGCTTCGCTGTCTTCGCGGCTGATCCCATACTTGCCCATCAGATGCTCGCGCAGGTTTTGGCCTTCTGGCGGCATGTCAGGGTTCAGCTCGAACGGATGCCAGTAAACCACCACACCGGTCTCCAATTCGTTGCAGGCGCGCTGCAACTGCAGAAATCCGACAATGCACCAAGGGCACACCACATCGGAGACGATGTCCACGCGGATTGGGGATGACTCGGCCATGATCTTTCCTTTCAGTGACGGCGCGATCCTGACCCATAGCGCGGCAGAGATCCACCGGGCACACGGGGTTTTCATTTGCGGTTTCGGGATCTAGCGTCTGAACCAGACCCGTGAAGGAGGGGACGGATGGCAGATTTCGACACGGTGATCCGCGGCGGTCAGATCGTCACTCCGGATGCTGTGATCGAAGCGGATCTGGCGATGCGCGATGGCGAAATCGCCGCGATTGGTCCTGATCTGAGCCAGGGTGCTGATGAAGTGGATGCCAGCGGACATTGCGTACTGCCGGGCGGCGTCGATCCGCACTGCCACATAGAACAGCTATCAGGAATGGGTGTGATGAACGCCGATACCTTTGACACGGCAACCCGATCCGCCGCGCTGGGTGGAACCACGACGGTCATCAGTTTTGCCGCGCAGCAAAAGGGTGCGCGCCTCGCGGACACAGTCGCGGATTACGCAAAACGGGCCAAACGTGGCGCGCATGTCGACTATGCCTTTCACCTGAGTCTTTCGGACATCGACGTGCCGGATTTTGCGGCGGATCTGTCGGCTCTGATTGACGAGGGTCACCGCTCCATCAAGGTGTTTACCACCTACAACATTGCATTGGATGACCGGGCGATCCTGCAGGTGCTCGCCCAGGCACGGGCGCACGGGGCGCTGGTCTGCGTGCACGCCGAAAACGACGGCTTAATCGCTTGGACCCGCGACGCGCTGCTGGCGGCAGGCCACACCAATCCTATCTATCACGCTGTGTCGCATCCCCGATTGGCGGAGGTTGAAGCAGTCTCGCGTTTGTGTGTGTTTGCAGAGTATTTTGCAACGCCGGTCATGTTGTTCCACATCTCCACAGCCGAAGCGCTGGACGTGATCCGGCGGGCGCGCGCGCGCGGCGTGCCAGTCTGGGCCGAGACGTGTCCGCACTATTTGCTGATGAGCGGGGATGTTCTGGACCGGCCGGGTCTGGACGGCGCAAAGTGGATGTGTTCGCCACCTCAACGTGACGCCTCGGATCAGGCTGCGTTATGGACGGCGGTTTCGGAAGGTCTGATCCCGATCGTATCATCGGACCATGCCCCTTACCGCTATGATGCCAGTGGCAAACTCAGCGCCGGAAGCGACGCGACGTTCGCTCAGATTGCCAATGGCTTACCCGGCCTGGAAACCCGGATGCCCCTGATGTTTGACGCGATGGTGAGCAAGGGCAAAGCGGACCTGTGTGCCTTCGCGGACAGAACCGCAGGTGCGGCTGCCCGCATCTATGGATTGGCGCGCAAGGGGCGGCTGGTGGCGGGATTGGATGCCGACGTGGTGTTGTGGAACCCGCAGGCCAGCCGGACCTATGGCCCGGATGATCTGCACGACAATGTGGGATACAACCCTTGGCAAGGTCACGGCATTTCCGGACTTCCAACCGATGTATGGTCCCGTGGTGACCGGATCGTGACCGCGGGCGAACTTACGTCGACACCGGGCCGCGGACATTGGCAACGGCGGGACAGCATCGGGGTCAAATCCGAGATTCCGCCCGCAGCAGAGGTTCAAATGCTCGAAGGAGCTTCTTCATGACCCGTCCTGACAACAGCGTGCAGAAGGTCATCACCTTCTTCTACTACCGGGATCTGCCTGCGGCGATGACCTTTTACGAAGAAGTCCTAGGGCTGCCGCTCGCCATAGATCAGGGCTGGTGCAAGATCTACGAAGTGGGTGGGGCAGCGCATCTGGGGCTTGTGGACGAGGCCCACGGCATGAACAAGGCGCATCCCGTAAAGCCGGTCCAGTTCTGTATTCGGGTGCCGGACGTGGATGCCTGGTATGCCTATGCACGCGATCAGAAGCTAAACGGGCTGACCGAACTTTTCGAAAATGACGAAATCGGCATCCGCGCCTTCGTTTTTTATGACCCCGAAGGCTATCAGATCGAAATTCAGTCCGCCACGCGGGACGGGGCCTGATGGCACTGATCGTCATCAACCCCAACTCTTCGACCGACGTAACTGCCGGGATCGACCGGGCGGTGGGACCGCTGCGTGGGCTAGGAGGACCGATCCGCTGTGAAACACTGGCCGAAGGACCGCATGGAATCGAAAACCAGCGAGACGCGGATTTGACAATCGCGCCGATGCTGGCGCTGGCCCAACGCCTTGAACCTGAGGCGCAGGGATACGTGATTGCGTGTTTCGGCGACCCGGGCCTGAACGCTTTGCGTGACCAAACTGCCCTGCCTGTGTTTGGGATCCAGGAATGCGCGGTCCTGACGGCGATGACGCTAGGGCAACGATTTGGCGTCATTGCAATCCTCAAAGCATCGATACCGCGTCATCTGCGGGCGTTTGGGGCCATGGGCGTTCTGGAGCGCTGCGCGGGGGACCGCGCATTGGGACTGGGCGTTGCAGAGCTCGCGCAAGAGCAGGTCACCCTGTCCCGCATGATCGCGGTTGGACAGGAATTGCGGGAACGGGATGGTGCTGACGTCCTGATCATGGGATGCGCCGGCATGGCACAGTATCGCGGCGCACTGGAGGAGGCTTTGGGCCTGCCGGTGGTGGAACCCTGTCAGGCGGCAGTGTCGATGGCGGTCGGTCGCGTGGCGCTGGCTCATGCAAACAAGGAGGAAAGCCCGTGACGCACCGTCTGGATGAGACCGCTGCAGGTGTATACACAATCGCCGTTACACCCTTCCTGCCCGATGGCGGGCTTGATCTGCAGAGCATCGATCGGATGGTCGATTTTTACGCCGAGAAAGGGGCGACCGGGCTGACCATTCTGGGCATGATGGGTGAAGCGGGCAAGCTGTCAGCTGACGAGTCCATGATAGTGGTGAACCGGGTGATCGGCCGCACTGACCTTCCAGTGGTGGTGGGGGTATCTGCGCCAGGATTGGCCGCGATGAAGGCGCTGAGCGACACAGCTATGGCAGCAGGTGCGGCTGGCGTGATGGTGGCGCCGCCATGGACCCTGAAGACCGACCAGCAGATCGTGCGGTACTATCAGGATGTCGCTTCAGCTTTGGGCGATATCCCAATAGTTTTGCAAGATTTTCCTCTTTCGACTGGTGTTGTGATTCCGGTCAGTTCAATCCTGCAGATCGTGGCGGAGTGCCCCACCTGCGTGATGCTGAAACACGAAGACTGGCCGGGGTTGGACAAGATTTCGGCGCTACGGGCGGCGTCCGACACCGGCGCGCGCCGGATTTCCATTCTCTGCGGAAACGGCGGCCTTTTCCTTCCGGAAGAGATGGCGCGCGGCGCCGACGGTGCGATGACAGGTTTTGGCTTTCCGGAGATGATGGCGCAGGTCATCGCTGCACATAGCGCCGGGGACGTGCAGCGGGTGCATGACATTTTTGACGCCTATCTGCCGCTCATCCGGTACGAGTCCCAACCGGGTCTGGGACTGGCAATCAGAAAGCATGTGCTTGCCGAGCGGGGCGCCATCGCCCATGCGACAGTGCGCAAGCCCGGGGGCAGTTTGGCTTCTGAGGCTCAGGCAGAAGTTGCGTTGCTGTTGCAGCGTCAGACAAAAAGGTTGGCTGATCTGGGGTTGTGACGCTTTTCTAAGGTGAAACCCACTGACCACGCCAGCCCTGTTCGGCGGCGTAGACGGCGCGCCGATGTCCGGAGTCGTCCGGGGCATCCAGACTGACCAGATCGATCTGATCCAGATGCAGGACGAGGGCAGCAAAGTTGTTTGCCTCCGGGACAATCCGAAAATCGCCCCCGGAATGAAGGGGAGCGCCCGGGGCCGGAACGTGGCCATAAGCGGCGCGGGCGGCATCTGGGACCGATTGCCAGCGTTGAGTGACCTTGGGCCCGGACAGGATGTCCACGCGCCCGCTTCCGCGAAACTGGAGCCGTGGCTCCAGGTGCCAGACCATGACACTGGCGCGCGGGCGGTTTTCCAACTCTGCCACCTTCGCAGTGCGAAGGTCGGTGTGCATTTCGAGAATGCGCGCCTCTTCATCGGTGCGGCGCAAGGCCACTGTGCGGACCTGTGGTGTCCCGGAAGGGTCGACAGTGGCCAGTGCGGCATAGCGCGCGGGTGAGCTGCTGCTTGCCACACCCTGACGGAGCATGTTCCAACCGTCGGAAAGAAACCGGTCGAGGTCACTCATACCCCGTCATCTCCAGATATCCGCGCCCCGCATGGCTCCCGGTGATGGAGACTGGCCCTTCCCAATAGGGGAATGAGGTCCCCATCCAGCTCTGATCGTTCAGCGCGCGCAGCTCTACGTCCAGTCCCTTGGCGGGCAGTTGCACCCGCCAGTCCACCGGCACCTGGCGCCCTGCAACACCGACCTCTCGCAAAGGTGTCCAAATCAACGCACCGTCGGTCAGCGCTTCCGTGCTGCCATCAGCCGATATCCAACTGCCGGACGTGAACCCCTGGGCATCATCGCGCACGCGGAATCCCATCAAACGATCACCATCCTCAAAGCTCAGGGAAATCCAATCCCAACCGGATTGGTTTTCGGAGAGCGGTTGCGACGACCATTCCCGATCCAGCCAGCCCTGACCTGTGACCGACACATCTCCGGAGGGCAGGCTGAGCGAACCAGATACCCTGTAGAAGGGTTGCGAGTAGTAATGACTGGCCTGACCCTCCCGCGATTTGACCGAGAAACTCCGCTCCCCATGCTGGATCAGCGGGCCCTCGGCAGTCAGGTTCAGGTCATAAGCAAAGTTTTGGCCGCGAGCGGCCAGGGAAAGGGATGAAAGGGCATCGGCGCCGTCAGGGGCGATGCTGGTCATCGCCCAATCATCGATCCAGGCGTCAAAGGGGTGGCTCGTCACGCCGGCCTGTCCGATACCGCCGCGCGCCAGTCGCTCGGCGTAGTAATGCGCCTCGGGCGTGGTCAGACCGGCATGTCCCATCCAGAGCTGTGGTGTCTGCCAGCCAGTGCCGGATTCAGGGCGCAACGCCGATCGGAACAGCGTCCACTGCACGCCGTAGTCGCGCCCGTCCGTCCCTTGCAGCGTTGCCGTCAGATACCACCATTCGATGCGAAACTGCGGGTGAGGCCCGTGGTCTTTTGGAAAGGTCAGGACCGTGTCGCGCTGAGGCACAGCAAACCCGTCGGCAGTGGTGCCCAGATTGGCAAAGCCCTGCGCGACCGCGGGAAGCGCGGTCAAAAGCCAGAGGAGGAGTGCTCTAACGCTCACTGCTGAATGTCCTCAACAAGTCTGTTGGCGAGACCCGGCGCAAACGGCGAGCGGGCCACGCCGCGGCAAGTCCCGCCGCCAGCAGCGCCAGCAGCCCCAGCACCAGCCAATCCAGCGGGAAGAGGTACATCGGCAACCGCCAGCCAAAGGCTTCCACATTGATGATCGCGAGCAACACCCATGCCAGCGTCAGACCGAGCGGCAGGGCCAGACAGGCCGTCAGGAAAGCCAGCCCCAAACTGCGCCACAGCTCCAGCCGGGCCAGTTTTGCCCGTGTGACGCCCAAGGCCCAGACCGGAGCCACCTGCGGCAATCGCGCCGACCAGAGCGTCAGAAGGCTGGTCAGGATGGCAAATGCCGCAACCCCCAGTGTCAGGAGGTTCAACGCCCCTGTGACCACAAAGGTGGTGTCGAAGATGCGCAGAGACAAAGCCTTGATCTCCGCCTGACGGACCAGGGCATTTGCGGGGAGGTCAAAGGACTGCCTCAGATCCGCCATCAGGCCCGGCACATCCTCTGCGGGCAGACGCAGGCCAAGCTGCCGGTTCGGAACTGACGGTGCGCGTTCGAGCAAAAGTGGCAACGCGACAATGGCCTGTGCCAGCGGGTTGCCATAGTCGGAGTACACACCGCCGACTGGCAAGGTCCATCCCTGCGCCAGGTTGACCATATCCCCTGGCCAGAGATCTGCGCGGCGGGCGAGTTGCTCGTTGATCAGCACGGCCTCTCCCTTGGCCAGCCTGTCCCAGACCAAGGGTGTTTCAGCAATCAGAGGCCAGTTGTCCCGATACGTCGCATGGTCCACCACGCCGTAGATGCGCGCCCGCTCGCCGGCGATATCGCTTTCCATGTAGCGGATCGGAAGCACTGCATCGACGCGCGGTGTCAACCAGTCCGCCAGTGCCCCGCCCTGTGCGTCGGTCCGTGCAGTGACATAGAGTTCCGAGGCAAGTCGTTGATCCAGCCACCCGGTGAAGGTCAGACGAAAGCTTGAGACCATCGTTCCAACGCCGACATTGGTCGCCAGAGCCAGCATCAGCGCCATAAGTGCCAGCGAAAGGCCCGGCAGTTGCGCACGCATGTCGGCCCAGACCCAATCGCCCAGCGGTGAACGCGCGGTTGTTGCAAATGCGCCAAGCAACAGGTGCAGCACCGGTGGCAGCAGCAACGCAGCCCCCAAGAGCAGTCCCGCCAACACCGCAAAGCCGGCCACCAGCCCGTCAAACATCCAGACTGCAAGGCCCCCCGACAGGATCAAGGCGACACCGGCCATCGCCATCCACCGCATCGTTGTGCCAGCAGCGGTGGCCCAGGCCCGAACGCCAGGTGCAGCGAGCAGCGGCAAACGGTGCAATTGATAAAGGCCCTGCGCCGCAGCCAGCAGCGCGCCCGCGATCGCCATCCCCAAACCGCTTGCGAACCAGACCGGCCTGAGGGTCAGACCGTTGTCGACCGGGGCGCCATAGAGGCCTCGCAATGTGGCGGCGACGTCCGGCAAAAGTGCTGCCGCGACCAGATAGCCCAGTACCAGACCCAGTGAACCAGCGAGGAGCGCCAATAGAACGATTTCGGTCACCACCAGTACCATCAGGTTTCTGGCGGGCAACCCAAGTGCGCGCAGGGTCCGAAAGAGTGCGCGCCTTTGCTGGAACGCGAGGCCGATTGCACCGTTCACTATGAATAGTCCGACAACAAAGGACAGCAGGCCAAACGCTGTCAGGTTCAGGTGGAAACTGTCGGCCATGCGCGTGGTGTCGGCGACGGGATCCGGGGTTTGCCGCATCAGGTCCGGCGCGAGGTCTGACAGGGGCGTCAGCCCTTGCGGCTGGTCGGGCAGGATGATGAGGCGGCTGAGTTGGCCAGGCTGGTCAAGAAGCGCCTCGACAAGTCCGATGTCCCCAAGGACGACGCCGGGTGGCAGATCGGACGTTTGCACGAACGGGGGCAATGTATCCTCCGGCGTCATGCGCTCCAGTGTTTGTTCTGTGGCGAACAATCGCCCGGGCGCGCCGAAGATCTCGGCCGGGCTGAGGCTCAGATCCGGATCGCTGGGGGCTGGGGGCAGGGGAAAGCTGAGAAAATCCACGCCCAAGAGGGTCACGAAGATCCCGCCAAGGCGCGCGCGCCCTTCGAGAACGGGGCTGAGTTGCCACCCCGCACGCCGCAGGTCGACATAACTCTGCACCGGGATTGTCCCCTGTGGCGCAACAAGGATATCCCCGGCATTGGCGCCCATCTGATCCGCCGCCCGGGCGTAACTGGCACGCGCTTCGGCATTGATCGCCTGCACGGCCGACCAAAGCGCGGTTGCTAGCGCAAGTCCGATCAGAAGCGTGGCCAGTTGCAGGGGTTGTCGGCGCCAGTGTGACAGCAAGGCCAGCCACGCAGCGCCGGTCATGTGATGCAACCGTTGTGCAGATGTGCGCGCCGGTCTAGCCGCGATGCGATCCGTTCCGAATGTGTGACCAGAAACAGGGCGGCTCCCGTGGCGCCGACCAGGTCGAGCATAAGGTCCAGCACCGCGTCGCTGCTGGCTTCGTCGAGATTCCCTGTGGGCTCATCGGCCAGCAGCAAGGGCGGTCGTGGGGCCAGCGCCCGCCCGATTGCCACACGTTGCTGTTGGCCCCCAGACAAGTGTTCCGGATAGCGTGCCACAAGGTCAGACAGCCCCAGCCGATCGGTAATTTCGCCAAGCCAGTCGTTGTCCGGCGCGCCACTCATCCGGGCATGAAATTCGAGGTTTTGTGCGACGGTGAGGGACGGAATCAGATTGAACTGTTGGAACACCATTCCGATCGAGCCGCGGCGCAGGGCAGCGCGCCCGGTGTCGCTCAGAGGTGAGTAGGCCTGACTGTTCAGCGTGATTTCCCCGCTGTCAAAATCGTCCAGGGCTCCGATCAAGTGCAGCAGAGTACTCTTTCCGCTGCCGCTTTCACCCGTAAGGGCCAGGGTCTCACCGGCATCCAGGGACAAGTTGACCTGGTGAAGGACCGGGTCAAAGGCCTCCATACCCGGGTATCGCTTGATCAGATCTGCAACGGTCAGGAGCATCGGGTCAGACTTCGTCTTGCTGGTTGTCTTATGGAAAGTGGAGCGCGGGGCGCCGCTGTCCACGGGTCCGGTCCGCGACATCCGGTCCTCGTCGGGCGTGTGCCAGCCATTCCGGGTTGGCATCGTGCAACGCTGTTTTGCGGCGTTGGCTCGAGGGTGAAGCAATGCTTGATCAAGGCGGGGAGAGACCGTAAGCCGAACGAATGACACTGACTGCGCAATTGATGTGGGGCACGATTTTTCTGGCGCTGTGCTGCGTTGTCCATGTCGCCCTTCTGGGGGTGTTGGTCTATGGCTTGCGGCATGTCGACCGTGTGGTGGAAGCCTGGCACACGATTTTCCGTAATTTCTCGGTTCTGGCGGTCAGCTTGCTGGCAATCGTCTTTTCGCACACGCTTCAGGTGTGGCTCTGGGCGGTTGCCTTGCTCGATCAGGATCAACTCTCGGATTGGAGCACGGCACTTTACTTCACCTTGGTGACCTATACCTCGCTGGGCTACGGGGATGTGACTTTGCCACCCGCGTCGCGGCTCTTCGGTGCTTTTGCGTCGGTTACGGGGCTGCTGGCCTTCGGGATGAGCACTGCGTTTCTCGTGGCCGTGATGACCCGTCTGCTGGGTACGGAGAAGGGACCGTTTCATCACAACAAGGGCGAAAACAAGCGCGCCAAAGGCGCGCCGTAACGAATTCTCGCAGGTTGATCGGCGAGGGTCCGGTCCAGTCGATCTGCGCGCTTGAAATCCTCTTCTAGCATGGCGGCAACCGCATGGGCGAACGGCGCATCAAAGAGCACCGCCATCGCTTCGAAATTCAGGCGGAAGGAACGGTTGTCGAGATTGGTTGTCCCAACCGCCGCGATGGTATCATCCACGACAAATGCCTTTTGGTGCATGAACCCATCGGTGTACCGGTAAATCTTACCACCGGCTTCGGTAACATCATCAAAGTAGGCGTAGGCGGCCAGCCAGGGCATCCAGTGATCGACAACCTCGGGCACCAGCAGTCGGACATCGACACCACGCAGCGCGGCATTTCGGAGGGCAGCCGTGATGTCGATGTCCGGTATGAAATACGGAGAGGCAATCCAGACGCGGGTCTTGGCGGCGGTGATCGCGCTGAAGAACATCAGGCTGCCAGTTTCGGTCAGGTCTCCGGGACCTGTTGCCACGATCAGGCCAACGGCATCGTCCTCCGTGTGTTGCGGCGTCCAGGTCAGGTCCGGTGTGATATCCTCGCGCGTGGCCCAGTGCCAGTCTTCCGCAAAGATCAGCTGCAGCTGTGACACCATAGGACCCGAGAGTTGCAGATGCGTGTCCCGCCAAGCGCCAAAGGTCGAACTGCGCCCCATGTATTCGTCACCCACGTTCAGCCCGCCGACAAATCCGACCTGACCGTCCACAACCACGGTCTTGCGATGATTGCGGAAATTGATCTGGAACCTGTAGCTGGGGCCCGGTCTGTTCGCGCGTTCGGCCACTTGAACACCGGCCGCGCGCAACTCGGCAAAATACGCGCCATCCAGCCTGAGACTGCCGACACCATCTGTCATGAACCGCACGTGAACGCCGCGCTCGGCAGCGGCAATCAGGCGATCCTGTAGCGCGCGGCCGAGGTCGTCATCGCGCACGATATAGAATTGCACCAGAATCGTTTTAGTGGCCGCATCGATGGCATCGAAGATGGCATCGAACGCCGCTGCCCCATCGATCAGAAGCTTTGGTTGGTTTCCGCGCACCGCGTCCAGTCCAGCGCAGTATTGGAAAGGGGCAAGCATTTCGGTGTCAACGTCCGGCGGCGGCGCGTGTTCGGCGGAAAACGCGCGGATCCCCGCGACAACGCGTTCACTCTGGCGACGGGCCTGCTGATACCCGTTGAAGCGATGGTGTCCGAGAAAGAGGTAAATGGGCACCGCGATAAAAGGTGCTGCGAGCAGGAACACCACCCATCCAACAGCCCCTTGAGGTGTGCGCGCGGTGGTGGCCGCGCGCCAGGTGCAATAGATTGCCCCGATCGCAAAAAGCGTGACGCCAAGCGAGACCAACGCTGCCCACATCTGTTGCCTGTCCCCGCTCCACTCTGATCACAGGACCGGGCACGCTGACCAGCAGCCCAGTGTCTCGACCTGTCCCGTTGCGGCGAGGATGGCCGAGACACCTATCTCATTCAAGGGGTTATCCGGTGGAGCGGGGGATCGCTGACTCAGCGTTGGCCCGTGTAGATCCGGTCCCAATCCTTGGCCATGTCCACAATGACCCAGCCCATCCCCGGACCTTTGTCCAGCCCATCGACCAGCTTCCCAATCGGGCTTTCCCGGTCATAGGCATATTCCCGTTCCGCGTCCGTGTGGTGCACGATCAGACCCAATCTTGGCCCGTCGCCCGCAGTGGTCCATTCCAGCATGGCAAAATCACCGTCCGAGTTACCGCCGGCGAGGATTGGACGTTTTCCGATGTTGCGGTCGATGCCAATGGGTTTGCCTTCCTTGTCATCAACAAAGGCGATCCCTGGCGTTTTCACAATGGTCGGAACACCATCGACGATTTGATATTCAGTTTCAGCGAGCGTGCCGATCACGTTCTCAGGCGGAATGCCATAGGCGCGTTCAGCAAAAGCCCGCATGAAGTGCACACCGCCACCCGAGACGATGTAGGTTTCAAACCCTTCGTCGCGCAGATAGCGCAACAGCTCGACCATCGGCTGATAGGTCATTTCGTCATATCGCAGTCCGGTATCAGGATGGGTGACGGAGTCGAGCCAGACTTCGACTTCGGCCTGAAATTCATCCACGGACAATCCGCTGTGGCTGACTTCAACCACTTCCAGAAGCGCGTCTTCGCCGCCTTTTAACACCGTAGCAACATCGCCCGCCGCAGCCGCCTTTAGAGTGTCGCTAGTCAAAATGGATGGATCGGAGCGTGCCAGCACCTGCAACGCATCCATGGCGTAGAGGAACTGAAAGTACATCGGCTGTTCGGCCCAAAGCGTTCCATCATTGTCGAAGACCGCGATGCGATCCGCAGGCGTGACATAGTTCGGCGACTCCGGGTCGGTGACCTCTTCGACAAATGCGATGATCCGATCGCGGTTTGGCGTATCGCGCCAAGACGGCAGCGGGTCGGCAAACGCCGGCAATGCAATGATCAGGGCAGTGGCGATAGAAGCAAGGCGCAGCATGAAAACTCTCCGCATAGGCAGGAAATGGGCCCGCCCATCGGTGGGGCGGACCCGAACGGTTCAGTGCGAACCGTCTACTTGGAGCCGAGGGACTCCAAAATCATGTCCGAAGCATCTCCGATCGTGAAGCTGCCCGGTTTCTGGCGCGGTGGGAATTCCTCGAACGTGGCGAGGAAGTTGCCCACGTAGTCTGCCGCTGGCAGCAGAAGGTATGCGCGGTCGATGTACCAATCCCAGTATGTGTTCGACGTGATGTTCGAACGCTCATAAGGATCGCGCCGCAGGTTGAAGAGCAACGGAATCCGCAACTCGGTCCAGGGTTCAGCCCAGGCCCGCAACGTCTGCGGATAGCGATGCTCCAGGAAGATGGCCTTCCAGTCGTTGTAGCGCAGCGCCGTCAGATCACCGTCATCCGAGAAGTAAAAAATCTCGTTGCGTGGAGAAGTTTCCTCTTCGCCCAGCAGGTATGGCAGCGAGTTGTACCCATCCAGATGAACTTTGTACTCCCGACCAATCGCCTGCACACCACCTTCCATCAGCTGTTCTTTGATGTCCGGAACGCCAGCCATGGCCATGAAGGTTGGCAGCCAGTCCATGTGATGCATGATCTCGTTCGAAACCGTGCCGGCTTCGATTTTGCCGGGCCAGCGCACCATCGCGGGTACGCGGAAACCGCCTTCCCAGTTGGTGTTCTTTTCACCACGGAACGGGGTCATCGCTGCATCCGGCCAGGTGTTCATATGCGGGCCGTTGTCGGTCGAATACTGCACAAAGGTTTTGTCGGCGATGCCCAGTTCGTCCAGAAGATCCAGTAACTGACCCACATGCATGTCATGCTCAAGCATGCCTGCGGTGTATTCGTCCGCCACGCCGCCAACGATTTCGTTGGCCTGATCGCGCATTTCGTCTTTGACGTGGGTGCGGAAGTGCATGCGCGTGCCGTTCCACCAGACGAACCATGGCACACCGGCTTCTTCCTGGCGTTTGATGAAGTCGATGGCAGCGGCAAGCGTTTCATCGTCGACGGTCTCCATGCGCTTGCGCGTCAGCGGGCCGGTGTCTTCGATCGTTCCGTCCGCCTTGGAGCTGATCACGCCGCGTGGGCCAAACCGTTCCCGAAACTCGGGGTTCTGCGGGTAGTCTTCGTTCTCGGGTTCTTCTTCCGCATTCAGGTGGTAGAGATTGCCGAAAAACTCATCAAATCCATGGTTTGTGGGCAGCATTTCATCCCGGTCGCCCAAGTGGTTTTTGCCAAACTGACCGGTGGCATACCCCTGTTCCTTCAGAAGGCCGGCAATGGTCGGATCTTCGACCTGCATACCCTCTGGCGCGCCCGGCATCCCGACCTTGGAAAGCCCGGTGCGGAATACCGACTGCCCGGTGATGAAGGACGACCGTCCGGCGGTGCAGGATTGCTCGCCGTAGTAATCGGTGAAGATGAGACCTTCATCTGCGATGCGGTCGATGTTGGGCGTTTCATAGCCCATCAGACCCATCGTATAGGCCGAGATATTGCTCTGGCCGATATCATCGCCCCAGATCACCAATATGTTCGGCTTCTCGCCATCCTGAGCAAGAGCGGCCCCAGTTGCCATACTCAGAACGGCGACGCCTGTGGCCAGCCTTCGGAGGGTTCGGGTTAACAGCATCAACAGCATCCTTTCATTGCTTTGACCTCTATCCTGCGCCCGCCACCGACGAGCGCAGAACCATGAAAACAGTTATTGGTTGCCTTGAGACCCGGCCATCATGGCTTCCATGACGTTGTCCAGGTTAAAGCTGCCGGGTTTCTGGCGTGGCGGGAATTCCTGGAAACTCTTCAGCCATTCCGCGACATAGGCCCCGGCTGGTGCAAAGACGAACATGTGCTCGACCCACCAACGCTGATAGCCCATGGCATCTTCGGCTTCAGCCCGCTCGAAGGGATCCATGCGCAGGTTGGTCAGCGACGGCGCCCGCAAAACCTCGAAGGGGGACGTCCAGACTTTGTAGCCTTCGGCCATCTGTTTGAGGTAGGTGAACTTCCAGTCGTTGTACCGCAGCGCGGCAACTGACCCGTCGTCCGTCCAGTAGATGAACTCCGAACGCGGCCATTCCCCGTCGCCTTTCAGTGCCGGGCCCAGGTCGTAGCCGTCCAGATGCACCTTGTATTCACGGCCAATGGCCTGCACGCCGCCATCCAGAAGCTTTTGCTTGATGTCCGGCTCGCCGGCTGCGGCCAGCAAGGTCGGCAGCATGTCCTCGTGCGCGCCGATGTCATTGATCACGGTGCCCGGATCAATGGTGCCGGGCCAACGGATCAGCGTGGGCACACGAAAGCCGCCTTCCCACTGGGTGTTCTTCTCACCTTTGAACATCGTGGTGCCGCCATCCGGCCAGGTGAACGTCTCCGCCCCGTTGTCGCTGGAGTACATCACGATGGTATTGTCGGCGATGCCAAGCTCTTCCAGCTTGTCGAGCAGCTGCCCGACATGGCCATCATGTTCGACCATCCCGTCGGCATAGATACCGTAGCCGGTGACGCCTTCGCTTTCTTCCTTGAGATGTGTGAAGATGTGCATCCGGGTGGAATTCCACCACAGGAAGAAGGGCTTATCCTGTTCTGTGGCTCGATCCATGAAATCCAGCGCCGCGGCGGTCACTTCTTCGTCCACGGTCTCCATCCGTTTGCGGGTCAGGGGGCCGGTGTCTTCGATAGAGCCATCAGCCGAGGATTTGATCACGCCACGCGGTCCGAACTGTTCTTTGAACGCGGGGTCGGTCGGATAGTCGGGGTTCTCAGGCTCTTCTTCGGCATTGAGGTGATAGAGGTTCCCGAAAAACTCATCGAACCCATGGTTGGTGGGCAGCATTTCATCCCGGTCGCCAAGGTGGTTCTTGCCGAACTGACCGGTCATGTAACCGAGCGGTTTCAGCAGGCCAGCGATGGTTGGATCCTCGATCTTCATTCCCTCGGGTGCGCCGGGCAGACCAACTTTGGTCAATCCCGTCCGCATCGGTGACTGTCCGGTGATAAAGGCCGCGCGCCCCGCGGTGCAGCTTTGCTGGCCATACCAATCGGTGAAAAGCGCGCCTTCCGCGGCGATCCGGTCGATGTTGGGGGTGCGGTATCCCATCATGCCGCGGTTATACGCGCTGGCGTTAAATTGCCCGATGTCGTCGCCCCAGATGATCAGGATATTGGGTTTCTGATCTTGCGCCCAGAGTGGTGCTGCGAGCATCACCGAGGCGGCAATGGCGGCGACACGTTGTAATGGTCGGCGCCACGCTGGAACGGAATTCTCAGACTGTTTCATAATACATGTCCTCAACGTCATGACGGACCTTGAATGGGTCCATAAGTCATTGTTCAAACTGAATGACCGGAGATTGGTCAGCAGCTACGATCTCTGTTCCGTCCCGACCAACTCGCATGCCCCAGGCCTTGGTTTCGGAATCAGATTGCATCCATTTTAGGCGATGGGATATGTTCGAAATACATCAAATGATGGGTTTGGAACGATATGTTTTCTGCGTCTGATCAGGGACTGATTGAGGGCTTGAAGGAGCGCGGCTGGTTCGCTTCGCGCAGTCGGACTTTCCAGAACGATCTCATTGGTGCGGCGATCCAGCGTGACTTCCAACCGGGTGAAGCGCTGTATCGGGTTGGTGATCGCGGCGAGGGGCTTTATGGCATCCTTTCCGGAGCCGTGCAGGTCACAGTGCCCGCCGATGACGGGCAGGAGTTCACCGCGCATCGTGACGAAGCGGGATTCTGGATCGGCGATCTTGCTTCGCTATCGGATGGGACGCGCCTTGTTTCGGTTGAGGCAACCATTCCGACACGGACGTTGTTCGTGTCAAACAGCCGGATCGAGCAGATGCTCGATCGCCAGCCGCTCTACTGGCGGGATTTCTATGCGCTGACCCATGAAAACATGCAGACGGCGCTGCGCATTCTGGCAAATCTGGCGGTGACGCGTGCGGATCGTCGGCTGGCCCTGAGACTTCTGCATCTTCAGGAAGCGGTTGCCAGCACAAGCGGCTGGATCGAGATTTCGCAGGATGCGCTCGCCAGCCTTGTGGCCGTCTCAGTTCCCACGACACAAAGAGCGCTCCGCGGATTTGCGGACGAGGCGCTGATTGAGTTGGGCTATGGCAGGATCCGCGTTCTGGACAGCGCGGCGTTGCTCGAACGGTGTCAGACCTGACAGCCTGCCTCTGACATCAAACGAAAGCCCGCAGGCGAGCTGCGTGATGCGAGGCTAGTGCACGGACCTCATCGCGAATTGGGCCGGCGCGTGGTGGATCCCGCAAAGTTGAAAACCAATGATCAGGTGGATTGCGCCCGGCCGCGCGTTTCCAGGTGAGATCGCGAAGCACGTCCTGCGCGGGGTTGGCCAGATGATCCGGTATCTCGATCCCATTCAAAACACCCCAGACTCCCGTCCAAAGGCGACCGACCGACCATGGGTTGTACCCCCCACCACCCAGCACCAGCAGTCTTGGTGCGGCGTGCATCAGTGCCGCGACCACCGACCAATGCGTATTGTTGGACAGGGTCAGCCGGGACAGGGGGTCTTCGGCAACAGCATCCGCGCCGCATTGAAGGACGATGACGTCAGGGCGCCAGTCCTGAACCGCAGGCAGAATGACCTGATCGCGGACGAGGGCGAACTCGTCGTCGTTCAGATCCCGGGGCAGGGGACAATTGAAAGCCGCTCCGCCAGCGGTCTCGGTTTGCGCACCGGTGAATGGCCAGCGCCGCGCCTCGTGAGTGGAAATCAGGCGCACCTTGTCTGATCCCCGAAACGCGACCTCAACTCCATCGCAGTGATGGGCGTCGATATCGACATAGGCGATGCGGGTCAGGCCCTGACGCAACAGCGCCAGAATCGCCAGAACCGGGTCATTGAGATAGCAGAACCCGCCCGCGTGATCTGCCATCCCATGATGCGTACCGCCGCCGGGGTTGTAGACCACACCCCCGTTGCGCAGCAGATCCGTGGCCAGCAGAGAACCGCCTGCTGCGGTGGCGGGCCTGCGATACATCTCAGGGAAAACCGGGTTGGACAGGGTCCCGATCTGGTGGCGGTCCCGGGTTTCGTCACTCACCTGCTGGGCAGTTTCGGCGTGTTGAAGGGCGGCAACGTACCGAGGGGTGTGAAACTGCGTCAGGGCCGCGGGTTTTGCGCGTGGGCTGGTCTGAAATTGCGTGTCGGGCAGCCATCCGAGCGCGCGGCACAGATCGGTGACTGTGGGCACCCGGGGTATCGCCAGCGGGTGCACCCGCCCATAGCTCGACCCGCGATAGATCTCTGATCCGATGAAGATGGGGGCCGATAGGGTCATGGGGCGACAGTAGGGCGTCTTGCCGAAATGCAAAGGGGGCGTGGCGGGCGTGGTTGGAAGATGCCAGATTGGGTGTAGCGTGCATTGACCGACTCCGGGCCGCTGGTTACGACTTGTTGGCCGGGGTGCCCGATTGGTCAAAGCGCGGAGCCGCAATGTCTTTATTCGATTTCTTGCGATCCGGAGCCGGAGCCTTCGCGGCACTTCTTTTTGCGTCAGTCTGCAATGCCCAAGACGACGAACCGCTGCGCTATGTCGGGACAGCACAGTGCGCGGAATGCCATGCCGATGCCGTGGAGGCGTGGGAAGGGTCCCATCATGCTCTGGCCTGGACGCTCCCGTCGCCAGGCACCGTTCTGGGTGATTTCGATGGCGCTGAGTTTGCGCATGACGGCACCTTGACGCAGTTTCGGACCCAAGACGGGACATACTACGCGACGGTCACGGAAAAGGACGGCGTCACAACCGACTACCCGGTGCACTCCGTTGCCGGTGTCGCGCCGCTGCAGCAATACCTGCTGGAAACCGAGCCGGGCCGGCTACAGAGCTTTGACGTGGTCTGGGACGTGGATCAGGCCCGCTGGTACCATTTGTATCCGGATCAGGACCTGCCGCCGGATGATGGGTTGCATTGGACCGGACCCTACAAAACCTGGAATGCGCGCTGCGCGGAGTGTCACGCCACGGGGTATGAACGGAACTATGGCGCGCAGACGCGCAGCTATGCCTCCACGCAGGCTGAAATTGGCGTGGGGTGCGAAGCATGTCACGGGCCGGGATCGGCGCATATCGGCTGGGCGAACGGTGCAGAGCTGACGCAAAGTGAACCGGCGTTGGACGCTTACGGGTTTTCGATGACATTCGGTGTGGATGCCGAGGCCGATATCCAACAATGCGCCACGTGTCACTCCCGCCGTGAGGCCCTGACGGACGGCAATCCATTGCCCGGAACGAACTTTCATGACGCCCACCGGCTCGCGCTGCTGCGGCCGGGGCTTTACCATCCGGACGGTCAGATCCTGGACGAGGTCTATGTCTACGGCTCTTTCCTGCAATCCAAGATGTATGCCCAGGGGGTGAGCTGCATGGATTGTCATACGCCACACACGGCGAAACTGATCGCGGATGACAATTCACTCTGCACGCAATGCCATTCCGAAGCGGGAAACGATCGCTTCCCGACCCTGCGGCTGGCCAGCTACGACGATCCGGCTCATCACTTTCATCCGGCTGACAGCGTTGGCGCCCAATGCAAAAGCTGCCACATGATCGAGCGGACCTACATGGGGATCGATGGCCGTCGGGATCACAGTTTTCGTATTCCGCGCCCCGATCTGGCCAGCGAAACCGGGGGCCCGGACGCCTGCACCGATTGTCATGCCGATCAAACCTCCGAATGGGCCGCTGCGCAGATCGAAGACTGGTATCCGGACGCCAGGAACCGTGGGCCGCACTACGGTCAGGCGCTGGCGCTCGGGCAGTCTGATCCCGTTGCTGCGTCGGGGTCTCTGCGCGATCTCGCACTCGACCCGGATGCCGCTGGTATTGTCCGTGCAACCGCACTCTTCCTGTTGCAGCCCGTTCAGGATGCTCAACTGGCAGAAGACGTCACGCCACTTTTGCAGGATCCGGATCCCTTGATCCGGGCGGCGGCGTCTGAGCTACAGGTGAACGCGCCTGTCTCCGAACGTGTCGAACGACTGGCACCTTTGCTGGCAGATCCCAGGCAAATGGTGCGGATGTCGGCGGCACGGCAGTTTCTGGGGCTGCCGGCAGATGCGCTGCGCCCGAGTCAACAGGCCCTCCTGCGCGAAAGCAATCGCGAGTGGCAGCGTTCGCTTGGTACGCGGCTCGATTTTCCCGAAACACATCTTGTTCTTGGTGGTCTGGCGCTGACGCTCCGCAACTATCCCGGTGCGCTGGCGGCGTTCCGCGAAGTAGTCACGTTGGATCCGCAACGCGCCGAGGCCTGGTCTATTCTGATCCGGTTGACAGATGCCACCGAAGGGCGCGCTGCTGCCCGGCGCCTAATGGCGCAGGCCTTGCAAAGATTGCCGGACAATCCAGATTTAAGGGCGCTGGCGCAGCAAATGGACCCCTGACGGCGGCGGTCTTTGCGATCCGCTCGGCGGGCACCATCAAATCACCACAGTCTTGCCCAAACCGTTGCACGAGCGTTTGCCAAGGTTTTTTTATCGGGCGGGGGCCCGATCGGGAGACTCTGACCTATGCTTACTCGTCCTATGGAGCCGCGGCACTTCAAGCTGTTCACGCTGCTGGACCAGCAAAACCGAAGCCATCAGACCACAACACGTCTGATACGTGCCGCGCGCCGCGCGCCGGATGAAATGGCGATGCTCGCGGTGCGCGATCTGGCGCTAAAGTCGTGGGATCAGCCCGAAATCACCGAAAACGAAGATGACTCAGCCCCGGAACCCCGTAGCAACTACGAATTTTTCAGAGCTGTCCGCGCGTGAGGCCGGCGGTTTGACGTTCGCCACTTTGGTGAACTTCTCTTTCAAGAGCTTTTGAAGCTCGCCTTCGGCACCGCCCGCAAGCACTTTTGCGACGAAAGTGCCTCCTTCCTCCAAAACATCAAATGCGAAGTACGCAGCCGTTTCGCAGAGCGCGATGATACGCAAGTGATCGGTCTGCTTGTGCCCGGATGACGACGCGGCCATATCTGACATCACCACATCCGCCGGTCCGTCCAGCCAGGCTTTGACCTGCTCGTCGGCGCCATCGTCCATGAAGTCAAGAACATGAAGCTCGGCGCCGGGAATTGGTTCGACTTCTTGCAGATCGATTCCCAGTACGCGGCCCACGGCTTTGCCGGATTTCTCGCCCAGTGCGTTGACCCGTTTCACCGCGACCTGGCACCATCCGCCGGGCGCGCAGCCCAAATCGACCACGCGCGCGCCGGGTACGAGGAACCTGTACTTGTCGTCGAGTTCAAGAATCTTGAACGCGGCGCGGCCCCGGTACCCTTCGGACTGCGCCCGTTTGACATAAGGGTCGTTGAGTTGCCGCTGAAGCCAGCGCGTTGAGCTGAGTTTCCGGCCCCTCGCGGTCTTGACCTTGACCTTGAGATCACGCTGCCCGCGTCCGGATGTGTTTTTGGCCATCGTGCTGCGCTCCCTTTGACATCGGGGTAGCGTGGCCCGCGCATCTGATCAACCCTGTGTCGGGAGAGGGCCGGGCGCTACGCCCGGCCGCACTGTAGGATGCGTGTTGATCAGCTGTTGAGACAGGTCCGACCCATCTCCATGGCCGATTTGGTGCCTTTCAGGGGCAGCTCGAACGTTCCGATGCCCTGATCCTGTTTCACCGTCAGCGTGTTGCCATTCGCAAGCGCACTGACCAACTCGGGATTATTCAACAGTACATAACCACCACGGTAGTTGGGGTTGCTGGTCCCATTCACGACACCTTTGGCGTCCGCTGTGAATGACTGCCCGTCCACGGACAGGATGATCGGTCGCGTCTCACCATCTTTGAGCGTGGTCTGGCTTTCGGTGAAAAATGCAATGAAACCAAAGTCGTTGCCTTGCTTGCCCACGCCCATCTGAAAGACGTCACCATCGGGTTCCTGCGTTTCGACGAGACACCCGCCGGTTTCATTGATTTTGAAGACGGTCCAGCCTTCGGTCTCGCCAAACCGGGTGTAGGTTTCCTGGGCAAACGCGGTGCTTCCCGCGGCGGTGGCCGCAACAATCAAAGCCGTCAGTGTTTTAGAATGTTTCATCGTTCTTCCGAGTTCTTTGGGACTACGAGGCCAACCCTACTGCACAACATATCGTTTGCAATAAAATTGCCTGACGCCGTTTGCCATGGACGGGAACGAAAAATGCCGGGCGCAAGGCCCGGCATTCAAACTTTTATTGACTGTCCGTCAGATCAGAGGCCGAGGCACTCACGACCTTTTTCCATCGCCGCGGCGGTGCCGGTCAGCGGGATCTGGAAGCTGCCAATGCCCTCTTCCTGAATGACGGTCAGGGTTTTGCCCGCCGAGAGGTCGGAAACGAGCAGAGGATTGTCGAACAGCACGCGGCCGCCGGACCAGCCCGGTGTCGAGCTGCCGCTGGACACGCCTTTGGCTTTGGCTTTGAAGGTGTCGCCGTCAACGTCAATCGCGATGTCGCGTGTCGCGCCGTCTGCGAGTGTCACGCCCGACTGGGCGAAGAAGGCCAGGTAGCCGAAGGTATTGCCTTCTGCGCCAACGCCCATCTGTACAACCGTACCATTGGCTTCGGTCGTCTCGATCATGCACCCGCCGGTTTCATTGATCTTCCAAACGCTCCAGCCGCCGGCTTCGCCGAACTTGGTATATGTTTCCTGTGCCATTGCCGCTGTTCCGGCAAGAGCAACAACCGCGGCAACACTCGCGACTGATTTAAATTTGAACATAATTGACCTCCAGGTGTGCAGTAATATCGGAACGAACTTAGCCTAAGTGCGCCAAGGTGCAAGAAGAATTCGCAATTGTCATTTATTTGTCGTTTGTCAGGCTCACGGACAAAATCGTTGAGCCGTCGATGCTTGCGGGGGTTGGTTTCATTTGGGGTCGTATTCCGGGGGCGATATGGAAGCGAATGGGATCATGCTCGACGGAGACCCATAACACACGCGGAAAGGGAGGGCGCCATTCACAATGCACCCGTGCCTTCGTGATTGGCGCCGGGGCGGAAACAATCCGCAAAAAAGGCGTCACCGAAATGGCCGACAGCGTGTCTCAGAATGGTCCGTCTTCGAGGACGCCATCCGCACTCATTTGCGCATAGAGCAGTCCCTCGCGCAGTCCACGATCCGCAACTGAGAGTCGGTCCGTGGGCCAGCACCGCAGCAGCGCCTGCAAAATGGCAGAGCCCGACATGATCAGCGCATGGCGGTCTTCGCCGATTCGAGGATCGCGCCTGCGGCCCTTGGGGCCAAGATCCAGATAAGTCCGGATCACCTTGTCAATCTGATCAGATGTCATCCGCAGCCCATCGACCTTTGTACGATCATACCGTTTCAGCCCGAGATGGCTGGCAGCGACCGTCGTGACCGTCCCGGAGGTGCCTACGATCTGAAAACCTTCGCGCGCCTGTTCGTCTTTGTAAGGAGCGAACTCAGCGAGGTTCTCTTCGAAGAACCAGCTCATCAAGGCAAAGCGCGCAGAATCGTCTTCGACATCGTGGAACTGATCGCGCAGCGTGGCGACACCAAGCGGAACGCTGATCCAGTCCACCACCTTGGCAGCCGGGAAGGGGCTTTCGGGGGGATGAAACCCACCATGCAGCCGCATGATGGCCCGAGGACGGTCCCGACTTGGCACCGACGAGACATCGATCCACACAAGCTCTGTCGATCCGCCACCGATGTCGACGACCAGCAGTTGTTCGGTTTTGGTGCTGACCAGTGGCGCGCAGGACACCACCGCCAGCCGTGCCTCTTCTTCAGGCTCGATGATTTCCATCCGAAGCCCGGTGTCGCGTTTGACCTGACGGATGAATTCGCGCGAATTCCGGGCCCTGCGGCACGCCTCTGTCGCGACGAGCCGCATGCGCGTAACTTTGTTGCGTTTGAGTTTTTGCTGGCAGATCCTGAGGGCCTGCACGGTTCGCGCCATCGACGAAGGGGACAGCCTCCCGGTCCGCTCCAGACCAGCGCCCAGCTGAACGGATTTGGAGAAGCTGTCAACGACGTGAAAACCGCTGCCCTTTGGCTGGGCAATCAGCATACGGCAACTGTTTGTCCCCAAATCCAACGCGGCATACAGCTCGGATGGATCGGGTCGGAGCGGCGCAGGGCTTTCGACCGGTTTCGGGAACGCGCCCGCACCTTTGGGACGCTTGGGCGCCATCTCATCACGCCCTTTCAATTTCGAGTTGATTTCACGATAGGCGCTGGATTGCGGCGCCGCAAGAGGGATGGTGATGTGTCGAACCTCGCGCACCTTTGAGTCGATGCAGAGATCTTCGGGCTCTGCCCAATGGGCCGTGTGACGCGATACTGACCCAAACGTCAAGCATTCCTCACCAAGACCGGGCCTCCAAGGTGTCGCTGCCGATCTACACATTGCGGAAATTTCTGCCGATTGTCCTGTCCAGACCAAAGACGGCTGCCAGCCTGCCGCGGAAGCACAACTCGTGGCGCGAGTCTTGCGCCGCTAACACTCACCACACCGGCTGTGAACTAAAAAACAGCGAAAAAACTGCTGTTAGTCGTGGCTTTATCAACGGGAGCGTAGGACGGACGTATCAACCGGCTCGAAGGTTCTAGATTAGTCTCAGCTTTCTGCCTAACCTATTTTCAACTCTTGGAGGTAAGAATTTGGAACGGCGCCTCGCTGCGATACTTGCCGCCGACGTCGTTGGCTACAGCCGCCTTATCCGCAATGATGAAGCCGGTACTCTGGAGATAGTCAAAGCACATCGCGAACGTCTCTTCGAACCAGTTGTGTCAGCGCGAAACGGACGCATCGTAAAACTGATGGGTGACGGTCTGCTGATTGAATTTGCCAGCGCCGTCGAGGCCGTTCGTTGTGCCGTCGAAATGCAGCATTTTGTCGGGATCGAGAACAAGGGCTTACCGGACAACGCTCAGGTTCGATATCGGATAGGGCTCAATGTCGGCGACATCGTGGTTGATCAGGACGACATTCAAGGCGATGGCGTCAACATCGCCGCTCGACTGGAAAGCTTGGCCGAACCCGCCGGAATCTGCATGTCGGCCAATGTCTTCGATCAGGTTAAGGACAAACTCGACCTCACCATTGAAGATGCGGGACTGCATCAGGTCAAGAATATGGCCGACCCATTGCACGTCTTCAATTTGGCGCTCGATGAAAAGGCCACAGCTTTGGTATCGCCCATTGTGCGGAGTGCAGCAAAGCCTGCACAACGTCGGTTGGCAGTTGCCATCGGCGTCGTGCTCGCCTTGGTCTTGGGCGTTGCGGCATGGTGGCAGCCTTGGAGTACTGTCGCGATATCGTCCGCCAATGGTGACCAATATCTGCCTGCGTCTGGCAAGCCGTCCATCGCTGTTATGGCTTTCGACAATCTGAGCAACGATCCGAGCCAAGATTACCTGAGCGATGGTCTGAGTGAGAATATCCTGACGGCGTTGTCCCGGTTCTCCGACTTTTTTGTCATCGCGCGCAATTCAACCTTTTCCTACAAGGATAAGCCCATAGCGGTACAACAGATCGCGCAGGAACTTGGCGTGAGATACATCGTTCAAGGCAGTGTTCAGATCGCAGGTGAACGCTTGCGCGCAAATGCGCAATTGATCGATGGCACAACCGGCAAGCATCTCTGGGCCGACCAATACGACCGCGATCTGCAAGACATATTTGACGTCCAGGATGAGATCACCCGCACCGTCGCTTCGACGTTGAGTACCAATATCGATCTCGCCGAGTATGACCGGTTAAAGCACCAGCCCACTGAAAGCCTCGGGGCCTATGAACTCTCCAGACGTGCTGAGGAACACTCGCTGAGATTCAGTAAAGTGGACAATATTCAAGCGCAGCGGCTGAGTGAGCAGGCGATTGCGCTCGATCCAAACTTTGCGGGCGCATATGCCGAACTCGCGTGGGCGCATGCCTTTGGGTACCGCTTTGGCTGGAGCGAAGACCTTTCGCGGGAAGAATCACTCGATATTGCCTTTGAAATGGCCAGAAAGGCGATTGATCTGGAACCCCTCGATTTTGCCGGTTACGCCGTTCTGGCTTACATAACGATGTATGGCGGCGATCTCGACCGGGCGGTAACGCTGTATGACAAGGCAATCTCGCTAAACCCGAACTCTGCAGGCACCCTCGTGAACTCAATGGACCCTCTGGTCTACAGCGGACGTGCCGAAGAAGCCGTCGAACGGATGCGCTCGGCGATCCGCCTCAACCCGCATCATCCGGATTGGTATCTGTGGAATCTGGGATGGGCACAGTATTTTGCGGAAGACTACGCAGGCGCCCTTGCCTCGATTGAACAGATGAACGACGTCCCGGATCGCCTAAGACGTACGCTCGCGCCGATCCTGTTGCGATTGGGGCGAGAAGAAGAAGCAAAAACTATGATCGACCAATTCTTGGGAGACAACCCCAACTACAACATCGAAGAGGCAAGGAAAGCGCCGTTCGAGAGCGACGATTACCTCAAACGATGGCTGGATGACTTGCGCAGACTGGGGGTCCCGGAAACCCAGCGCTGAATGGATGAGTGGGTACAGCTGTCGGGAATCCGTCCAGAGCTTGCAAAGGTTACTATCTGTGCTTCGCCGTCATTTGGGCGGGATGAGCACCAGTCACTTTGGGCTCTTTGTACTCGCTCGCCGCGTCACCCACGAATGGCCGCTCCAGTTCTCTTCGCTAGGATCAGGGAGAAGCCGCTCCGGCGCAGTTTGCAGAGCGCGGGCCAAAGCCTGCTCAATCTTTGCGGATGGACAGGGTCCTTTGCCCCCAACGAGACAGCAGAGGCAGTCACGCCCAATTCGCGGGCGATCTTTGCCAGGGCGCTTCGCCGGGTTCGAAGATCGGCGTTGAGGCGTTCATGTCGATCCAGCAGTTGTTTGTTGGGTGCCCTATGTCGGCACAATGACGCCGCGCAATTCTCCGGACACCACAGAACGTCAGCGCGCAAGTTTCGGATATTGGGTCGATGTTGTGAAAGAAGAGTTCGACCGGGACTGCCTTGGGTCAACGGGGTGACGGGAAAGCAAAACACCTCTGACGTTCAACAGGTGCTCAACATCTTGTTGAGGATTTTGGGCTGCGTGCCGGCTGGCCGAACGCAAACTAGGGGCTTAGCTGTGTGGAGCGGGTCGCTGGCCAGCGTCGTTCTGTCGAAAACAGGCGACGCGGGAGGCGATGCTTGCCCTAAAGAGAGCGCAGAACCGAGAGGAATCAACCATGCCAGACGTCACGATCGTGTATTGGCGCGATATCCCGGCACAGGTCATTGTCGGCAAAGGACGCCGTGGTGCCAAACGTGTGTTGGCAGAGCGCTTCGAGCAGGCGATCGATCGGGCCGCGATGAAGGTTGGCGCGGCGGACACCGATGCTTATCTGGCGGAGTGGCGCAAGGCGACGCCATATAGTGTTGAAGGTGATGCAACAGGCGTGGCCGAGGCTGAAGCGAGCCGTCTGGAGCGCGAGTATGATCAGGACCGGATCAAGGCCCTGATCGCCAACGACGGGTGGGCATGACCCCTGAGAGCCATGTGGGAGACGATTATGGCGCTTTTGAACTTCAAAAAACGTGAGGTGCCCGGTGCTCAGCCGGTCAATCCCCAGGTCGAAGCGTTCCTTGAGAACTACTCGATCGAAGTGATGCCGCGCACCGCTGCCAAGGTCGAGAATTTTCGCGAGCTTCTCCCCGAAGGCACACGCGTCTACATCGCGCATATCGAGGGCACCCCGATCGAAGACATGGTTGCCACGGCCAGCCGCCTGGCGGCGGACGGATTTCCGGTGATGCCGCATTTCCCAGCGCGCATCATCCGGGACAGCGCCACGCTGGAGGACTGGATTGCCCGGTATCAGGGTGAAGCGGGTGTGGAGCAGGCGCTGTTGCTGGCTGGCGGCGTTGCGCAGCCGTTCGGTACTTTTGACAGCTCCATGCAACTGATGGAAACTGGTCTCTTCGACAAAGCCGGGTTCAAGCGTCTGCACGTGGCCGGTCACCCAGAAGGAAACCGGGACATCGATCCGGCCGGCGGCACAAAGCTGGTCGACGAAGCCCTTCAGTGGAAACAGAAGTTCTCCGAGCGGACCGATGCCGAGATGGCAATTGCCACGCAATTTTCATTCGAAGCCGCACCGATCATCGCGTGGGCAAACGGGCTGAAAGCAGCCGGGATCGATCTGCCGATCCATATTGGCATCGCAGGCCCCGCCAAGCTGCAGACGCTGATCAAGTTTGCCATCGCTTGTGGCGTTGGTCCGTCACTGAAAGTTCTGCAGAAGCGTGCGATGGACGTCTCGAAGCTGTTGCTGCCCTACGAACCGAACGATGTTGTGGCCGAACTGGCCGCGCACAAGGCCGCAAACCCTGACTTCAACATCACGAATGTCCATTTCTTCCCTCTGGGTGGCATCAAAACAAACGCCACCTGGGCCATCGACAACGGTGGCGCCAGTGCGCGCCCCGCCAACGCCATCTGAAAGGCCACTTATGACGCGCACCATCGTCGAGAGCAAAACCAAGACCGCCGTGATCGGCTTTGACCAGCCGTTCTGCGTGATTGGAGAGCGCATCAATCCCACTGGCCGCAAGAAACTGGCGGCCGAACTGGAAGCCGGAGATTTCTCGACCGTCGAAAAGGATGCGCTTGCCCAGGTTGCGGCTGGTGCCACGGTTCTCGATATCAATGCCGGGGTTGTCTACAACTCCAACCCCAACCCGAACGAAACCGAGCCGCCCTTGATGCGCAAGGTTCTGGAACTTGTGCAAGGGCTGGTTGACGTGCCGCTGTGCATCGACAGTTCGGTGCCGGGCGCGCTCGAGGCTGGATTGGAAGTCTGCGAAGGACGTCCGCTTCTGAACTCCGTTACCGGGGAAGAAGAACGGCTGGAGCAGATCCTGCCGCTGGTACAGAAGTACAACGTGCCGGTTGTTGCGATCTCGAATGATGACACTGGCATCAGCGAGGATCCCGACGTTCGGTTTGCGGTTGCCAAGAAGATCGTGGAGCGGGCGGCCGATTTCGGCATTCCGGCCCATGACATTGTTGTCGATCCGCTGGTGATGCCAATCGGTGCCATGGGCACGGCCGGACTACAGGTCTTTACGCTGGTTCGGCGCTTGCGCGAAGAGTTGGGCGTGAACACCACGTGCGGTGCATCGAACATCTCGTTCGGCCTGCCGAACCGTCACGGGATCAACAACGCCTTTCTCCCCATGGCCATGGGCGCCGGGATGACCAGCGCGATCATGAACCCTGTCGCCTTGCCCGTCACTCAAGCCAAGATCGCCGAGAAAAAGGCCGAGGTGGAAGCCGCGGGTGTTGTGTTGCCCGAGGGTATGGATGACGAAGCCTTTGTGACCCTGTTTGGTCTTGGCAGTACGCTGCCGCGCGCAGGCAAAGAGATGGAAGCCATTCGCGCCGCGAATTTTCTGACCGACAATGACCCCCATGGCGGGGAATGGATCAGGTTCAACAAAGCCCCCCCGAAAGCCGGGGAAGAGGGGCGGGGCCGCTCCGGGCGCTCCGGTGGGCGGCGCAGGCGCGCCTGATCCGCTCTAAACGAGCACTTCTTCTGATTGGCACATTCACGCAGGCGCGATTGCGGGCCCGCGCCTTGTGATCAGTCGATGCTTCACCTGTCCTGCCGCGGCTAGTCTTATCAGACAGACAAACGATCAATGATCGTCACTGGGTCCTGTCCAACGCGCAACCAATGGGGCTACCATGTCGAAGCTCAAAGAGTGTGTCTAAAGTATTGTATTATATACAATTACCGCAAACCGCCTGCTGTATCTTGAATGGGTTTACCCCTTAAGGCGGCCCAGGTCTCAATTTGGAGTCCGGGGTCCGCTGTGCTGCGTGCCGGTGGGACCACATCAGTTTCTGCGTTGGGCCAATCCTCCCAATCCGCTGCTCTCGCGTTGGCAAAAAGTCACAAGAACTTGTCACCTTTTCAGATGCAGGTTTCCGCACCGTCACCCATCTAGGCGGGGAAATCGAGAGGTTGAGGGGGGCGTGATATGCTTCAGAGAAACTACAGTGTGGCCGGTGACGCCGATACGCTTGGCGCGTTGAACGAACTGTCCGGCGGCTCATACATCGACATCAGAAAGCGCTGGGTCTCGACCCAGATGGGCCTGCGTAGAGGCGGACCTGCCCGCACGCAGGATGTGCTGTTGAAATGTCCGGGCTGTGGTCAGACGGAGTGGTTGCGGATCGAGTACGCGCGTCAGATGGCAGACAAGGGCGGGCCGCACCTGTGTTACAGGTGCCTGAGGGCGCAACCCTGCCGCAAAGATCGCTGATCTGCGGCGTTCGTGCTCCAAGGCTTGATTACTCAGTAGCCGAGTGTTTGTGCGCTCCGTCAGCGATCAACCATGTTCCAGTTTTTGCAGGTAACTCCAGACCTGGCTGATCACAACCGAGCCATCCCCGACCGCAGAGGCCACACGTTTGACCGAGTCGGCCCGCACGTCGCCAACAGCGAAGATGCCGGGATGGGACGTGCCATAGAGCGAGGCCGCGCCGACAGCCTGTCCGGTCAGGACAAATCCATTGGCATCGAGTGCGACACAGCCAGATAACCAGCTGGTATTGGGGGCGGCGCCGACCATGACAAACACGGCGGGCGTATCCAGAGACCAATCCGTGCCGCGCGCCGCGTCGTGAATTGTCACGCCCCTGAGATTGCCATCGCCACGGCAGGCCGTCAGAGACGCGTGGGTGTGGAGCGTGATGGACGGATCGTTCTCCAGCCGGCTGCGCAGATAATCTGACATTGAGCTTGCCAGCGAAGCGCCCCGGATGAGGACATGAACGTGGCGCGCGGTGCGACTCAGAAACATCGCGGCCTGGCCCGCCGAATTGCCGCCGCCGATCACCACAACCTCGGAGTTGCCGCAGTATCGTGCCTCCAGATCGGTGGCCGCATAGTAGATGCCCACCCCCTCGAAATCCTCCAGCCTGTCCACGCCGAGTTTTCGATATTCAACACCTGTGGCCACGACAATGGACCGGGTTCGGACCTGTTCTGAATCCTCGAGCGTCACGTTAAACAGCCCGTCGGGTTCCTCGGTCACCGCGACCGCCCGGCGCGGCACGGCAAAGCGGGTTCCGAACTTCATCGCCTGCACTTCTCCGCGCCAGCACAGATCTGCACCTGAAATCCCGGTGGGAAAGCCCATGAAGTTCTCGATCCGGCTGGACAGCCCGGCCTGACCGCCCACCGCCAGATCTTCGAGCACGAGCGCATCCAGTCCTTCGGCTCCGGCGTAGACGCCCGCCGCTATGCCAGCGGGGCCCGCGCCAACGATTAGGACGTCATAGACGCGGTCCTCCGACAGTGTGACGTCCATCCCGAAGAAGGCCGCGACCTGCCGGGGGGTGGGCTTTTGCAATGCAATCGTTGGACCAAGGATCACAGCCGGATGGTCCGGGTCGAGGCCGGCGGTGTCGGCAAGGGCCTTGGCCTCTGACGAGCCCAGCGCGACAAGGCGCGCAGGGATCCGGTTGCGATTGGCAAAATCAGCGATGCGGCGCACGTTCCGGTCGGCGTCCTCTCCCAGGATCGTCATGCCAAGCAGGTTGTTTTCGATCATGTGACGCCGGCGCGCGGCAAAAACCGACACGATATCATCACCCAGTTCCGGGATCCGGGACATCAGCCCGATCATCTCCAGTCGCTCAACCCGCAAAAGCTGCACCTCTGTCGCTGCGCGGATGTCAACCTGCGCGCGCCCGCCTGACAGGAAGTCAATCTCGCCAATGAATTCGCCTGCGCCCATCGTGCTGAACTCAAAGGGCTTGTTCGTGGTCGGGTTGATGACCTCCACGGTGCCGCCGCGAATGTGATAGAAGTAGTCCTGTGGACCGCCCAGAGAGAAGATGTTCTCGCCAGCAGCAAACGTGACATGCTCCCCGATCTTTTCCATGGCATCCACGTGATCGGGGGCCAGCCGTTTGCTCACCAATGTCGAGATATCGTCGGCGAGTCGTTCCATGGTGGGGCAATCTCCGCAGATCCGCGTCTTATCACGCATTACGGGGCAAGAGTGTCGGACTTCGTCTTGACGGGCAAGCCGCAGGTCCTTTTGGACCGACCTGATGCTGATGGCGTGGCGCCTGGGCGCGAAGCATACGGCTCATTCAATTAGTCTTGTTTCGGGCCGGCGGACGACTGTTTCAGCTCCGTCTTGTCAGGTGGAAGGTCTTCTTTGATAGTGGATCCGGACGACACTCGCCTGTCTCAGGTGTCGTGTCATTCCAACAGGCGTCGGCTTATGAAAATCCAAAGCATCAGCGTCTATCAAACAGATCTGCCCTATGTCGGTGGCAGCTATCGATGGGGCGCGGGCAACGCCATCTCCGTCGCCAAGGCCAGCGTCGTTGTGATCGAGACAGCGTGTGGTTTGACAGGCTGTGGAGAGTTCACTCCATGCGGCGAAAACTACATGGTTGCGCATTCGGAAGGCGTCGTTGCGACGTTGAAACTCCTTGCGCCGGGGCTTCTTCAGGAGGATCCCCGCCATGTCGATGCGATCGGATGGAAAATGGACGCGACGGTGCAGGGGCATGGCTATGCAAAGGCCCCGATCATATCGGCGTGTTATGACATTCTCGGCAAATCCTGTGATCTGCCCATCTGGATGTTGCTCGGTGGAAAGCTGACCGATGGCGCACCAATGTACCGGGTGGCGCCGCAAAAATCTGTAGATGAGACGAAAGCAGAGCTCGATCGACATCGGGCGGCGGGGTACCGCCAGTTTCAGATCAAGGTCGGCGCCAATTGGCAGGAGGATATCGAACGCATCCGCGCCACGGTTCCGCTGCTGCATGCGGGTGAGGCGGCGATGGCGGACGCCAACCAGGGCTGGCGCGTGGACAACGCCATCCGGGTTGCCAACGCAACCCGCGATCTTGACTACATTTTTGAGCAGCCCTGCCGCACCTACGAGGAGTGCCAGTTGGTCAGACAACATGTCGCCCAACCCATGAAACTGGATGAATGCGTCACGGGGATGCATGCGGCCCAACGGATCGTGCAGGATCGCGGCGCCGAAATCTGCTGCCTGAAGATCTCCAATATCGGCGGGCTGTCAAAGGCGAGGCGGGTGCGCGATTTTCTCATTGAAAACCGAATTCCCGTTGTTTCCGAAGACACCTGGGGCGGGGAGATTGCCTCGGCAGCAGTTGCGCATTTCGCGGCGTCGACACCCGAGGACTATCTCGTCAATTCCACCGATCTGTTCAACTACAACACGCGGTCGACCGGCCGTGGTGGCCCGGTTGTGAAAGATGGAAAGCTCTACGCAACCGATGCGCCCGGGCTTGGGGTGGATCCCGATTTTGACTCGCTGGGGGATCCCGTTGCGATCCATGCCATCTGAAAAGCGCCCAACTCCATTTGCTCCGGGACAGCATGAAACTTCGGGCAAGTCGCGGATGATCGGGCGGGCCATGCGAGTCGCATAATACGAACTGTTCCATCGCCATAGCACCATGGCAATGAGACTGCCTGGTGCGCGGCAAACTTCTGTTCTGCGAAGCCGCGCGCGAATACACCGTGAATACGCTACGCCGGCTGACTGAGGCCGAGTGTTTTGTGAACGCCTTGCCGTCTGCGACGGCTTTGAGCCCAACTTGCAAGAATGCTGCAATTCGCACGAATGGCGTCTATTGAGGAATGAACTCTAGCCAACCTGCAGAACCAGCCAAAGACAGAAATCCAAAGAACGCTGCCAGCGCGATGATCCAGTGGATGAAAGTACTCCGGCGCTTCCCTTCTTTGGGGAACCAGTTGAATTTGCGCAACCACCCTAGAATCAGGTCCATGAGCATGAGTACGAACATGAAGTGGCGAAAAAACAGGTAGATGAACAACACCCCAAGGATAACGCCTGCGAAGGTGTTTGTCGGAGCAATCTCCCAACTGTTTCCATTGACAGAAGTGGTCATCGTGCTTTCCATCTTTTCCAAGTCTCTTCAACGGCGTCACTTACAAAGCAACGACAACATGACATCAAGCAGGAACTTGTATTGGTTCCATGCGAAGTGGTCATTCATCCGATTTCAGTGATGGTCAGATTCGTCCGAAAAGCAGACGCTCACACCGAAGTCAGCGAACGGCAGCTCTGAGCCCAATGTGACCGATGCTGCGCCTCGTAAGGATGTCGGCAATAGCGACGGGATCATTGGACCCGATAGTTCCAGCGGGACATACCGTGAAGCTTGTGAACCCGTTTCCCTCTGTGAATGACATAGAGACGACCAAGCGCTCCCAACTCGCTTTCGCGATATCGGTCGGCTTGTCGATGTCGCAGGTCTTAGGATAGGGTCGCCACGATGAAATCGCTCCAAATCCGACAGGCAACCAGTGCCGATGTGGAACCGCTCAGCACGCTAATCAGGCGCACAATCAGCGTTTCAAATTCCAAGGACTACGATCAAAAATCAATCGACATGCTGTGCGCGATTTTTGAACCGGAGCCGCTCGCCGGAAGAATTGAAAGCGAGTTTATTCTTTTGTGCTTCGCAGGTGCCACCCTTGTTGGAACGGTGGGGCTGAGAGATGACTACCTGCGTTCGATGTTCGTGGAGCCCGCGTATCAAGGGCAAGGGTTTGGCAAAGTGCTGGTTACAAGAATTGAAGAGGAAGCGCGAAAAAAAGTGATGCCAGAAATCATGGTTCATTCCTCGCTGACTGCGCGGGAGTTTTACTCGGGTCTCGGCTATGAATTTGTGGAGTTGCAATCATACCCGGAAGGGCCATTTGTCTTGATGAGAAAGCTGCTCCAATAGCCGCCTATGGGAAACAGAAGGTCGGCACAAAGCGCAGTCGCCACACAGCTTCGCGAGTGCCCGAGAAAACCTTGCAATGCGAAACACCGGCAGAGAATTCGCCCAATGTGTTGCGAAGATCCATTGAATACTAGCTCGGAGCAGACATTCGCTTCCGCGATGCCGACGGCAGCTTTGTCCGCAGAGCGGTCATCGATCCCGTGTAGCAAAGCGCAGCGCATTCGGCGGTGCATGGCGGAGAGACAGGGATTCGAACCCTGGGTAGGCTTGCACCCACAACGGTTTTCGAGACCGCCCCGTTCGACCACTCCGGCACCTCTCCGCGGGGGTCTGGTGGGTGCGTTTAGATGTGTTTCGGGCACGAGGCAAGGGTCGTTTTGCATTGCGATCCCGTTCACGTCATTTTCGATTGCCAGCACAGGCAAATGGCTTACGCTTACCGCCATGACATATGCTGTTGCCGCTTCTCTCCGGTTCCGAAACCATGTGGTGTTCGGATTTGCCCTGCTGACACTGCTGCTGGCGCTGGCCTTGCCAGCCCGGGCTGCGGACCGCGACCGGCTGGAGGCCTTCCTGACCGTCACCGGCTTTGATGTCGCGCTCGAGAGCATTCGCCTGTCTGCGAGTTCCGCACCGCTGATGCTGGGGGTTGACCCAGGGGATTTCGGCTCTGAATGGACACGGCTGACAAACGAGGTGTTTGCGACGGATGCGATGCATGGTCTGGCGCTGGACATCCTCGAGCAAACGCTTTCGGACGACATTCTGACCCACGGCGCGGAATTTTACGCCACCGATCTCGGCCAGCGGCTTGTGGTGGCCGAAAACGCGTCGCATATGGTCGAAGATGACGAGGCGAAGCAGGCCGAAGGCACGGCCCTGGTTGCGGATATGGTGGCGGAAGGGTCTTCGCGTCTCACGCTGCTCAAACGCATGAATGCCGCCATCGACGTTGCAGATGCCAGCGTTCGCGCCTTGCAGGAAATCCAGATGCGGTTCCTGATGGCGGCGAGTGCGGCCGGCGTGGTCGAACTGCAATGGGACGAAGACGAACTGCGCGCCCTCATGCGCACGCAGGAAGGTGAGATGCGCCGTTCGATCCAGCAATCTGCGTTGGCGGGATCAGCCTATACCTATCAGGAGTTTTCGGACGCGGACCTGACGGCTTATGCCGAAGCCCTCGAGCATCCTGACATGGCGTTGCTTTATGAGTTGATGAACGCAGTTCAGTACGAAATCATGGCCAATCGGTTCGAGTTGCTGGCCCTGCGCATGGGTGATCTGACACCGGGTCAGGACATCTGATGGCGGCGCCGCGCGTGGTGCTGGCGGCCCTAACGATCGCCGCAACAATCTGGGCTGCACCTTCGGCGGCGGGTCCTGCGGATCGGCTGGCCGAGGTGCTGCAGGTCGAAGAGGTGGTTGCCCTTATCCGGGATGAAGGCATCGTGGAAGGTGTCGAACTCGGACAGGAAATGCTGGGTGGGTCAAGCCCGGACCACTGGCAAAAGGAAGTGGCCCGCATTCACGACCCGCGCCGGATGTTCAAAGGTCTGGTCGATGCCATCGAGACCAAAATGAGCGAAGAGAGCATTGTTGCGTCGACACGGTTCTTTGAAACGGTGCAGGGTCAGCGCATCGTCACGCTCGAAGTCTCGGCACGGCGCGCAATGACCGAACCCTCGGTGGAAGAGGCGGCGCGCGAGGCCTACAACGAGATTGCGGGGCAGGAGAACCCGCACCTGAGCGCTGTCGAGCGTTTCATTGCGGTCAACGAGCTGACCGAGCGGAATGTTCACGGCGCCATGCGGGCCAATCTGCAGTTCTATCGCGGACTGGTCGATGGCGGCGGTTTGCAGATGGACGATGACCTCATTGTGCAGGACATCTACGAGCGCGGAGACGAGATACGCGATGATACGGAGGAATGGCTCCACTCCTATCTTTTGATGGCATACAGGCCCTTGGATCGTGCAACGATGGAAAGCTATATCGCATTTTCAGGTACCGAGGCTGGCCAGGCGCTGAATGTCGCGCTGTTCAATGGTTTTGACGCGGTCTATGGCCAAATCTCTTACGAATTGGGTCTGGGGATCGGTCGCGCAATGCAAGCCGAAGAGCTCTGACGCCACACGATTGGTCGGCATTCCAACTTGTGACCATATCCGGTCACGACGAGGGTTGACTTGCGGGGCATCCTTGAGGATAAGCGCGCTCTCTGCCCGGCATGCTCCGGACGGAAAGGAATCACAACGCCCATAGGCGCGCTGTTCGACGGTGGCTGAAGCCGAAACACCCATTGCGGGGACCACAGGACGCGGCAACGAAAAGGAAGACGCGATGTTCGCGGTGATGAAGACCGGCGGCAAGCAGTACAAAGTGCAGTCCGGCGACACCCTGAAGGTGGAAAAGCTGGCCGCAGATGCCGGTGAGAAAGTTCAATTCAACGAAGTGCTGATGCTCGGCGGGGACAAACCCGTTGTGGGCGCGCCGCTGGTCGCAGACGCGGCAGTCCAGGCCGAAGTGCTGGACCAGGTCAAAGGTGACAAGGTCATCCACTTCGTCAAGCGCCGGCGGAAGCATTCGTCGCAGCGCACGAAAGGCCATCGTCAGCAACTGACGCTGGTGCGTGTGACCGACATTCTGTCCTCGGGCGCGGACGCCTCCGGCGTCAAAGCGGCACTCGGCGCGGCCAGCGCGCCAAAGGCGGACGCCAAAGCGGCGGCGAAACCTGCTGCGAAGAAAGCCAAAGCTGCGGCACCAAAAGTGGAAGACAAAGCAGAGGCGAAACCGAAGGCCAAGGCAGAGCCCAAAGTCGCCGAAGCCGGTTCGGACGACCTGAAGAAGCTGTCGGGCGTTGGTCCGGCGCTGGAGAAAAAGCTGCTGGCAGCCGGCGTAACGTCGTTTGCGCAGATTGCCGCATGGACCGAAGCGGATATTGCCGACTTCAACGAGAAACTGTCGTTCAAAGGCCGGATCGAGCGTGAAGGCTGGGTCGAACAGGCCAAAGAACTGGCTCAAGGTTAAGGAGAGATAGCATGGCACATAAGAAAGCAGGCGGTTCCTCCCGTAACGGTCGCGATTCCGCGGGCCGTCGTCTTGGCGTGAAGCTCTATGGTGGTCAGGCCGCGATACCCGGAAACATCATCGTGCGTCAGCGCGGGACCAAGTTCTGGCCGGGCGAAGGTGTTGGCATGGGCAAAGACCATACCATCTTTGCAACCGTCGAAGGCAACATTCAGTTCCACAAGGGCCTCAAGGGCCGAACCTTCATTTCGGTTCTGCCAGCCGCGGAGGCCGCGGAGTAAACCGACCCAATCGGATTTCAGACAAATTCAGGGGGGATCGGTGCAAGCCGGTCCCCCTTCCTCATTTCACCGGAGCGGTCCCATGACCGTCGTCGCAACGACACAGAGTTTCCATTCAGATGTGCCGCACATGATCAGCGCATCAAACAGTGCGCGCGCCGTGCTGGGAGGGTGCGGGCGATGAGCGTGGCCACGGGAAGCTTTCTGGTCTTTGCCGCCAGCCAGGTCGGCACGCCCGGGCCCGCCAACATGGCGCTGATGGCGACCGGCGCGCGTTTTGGATTTCGTGCGGCATTGCCTTTTGTCGTGGGGGTGGCACTCGGCAAGCAGCTTGTGATCTGGCCGGTGGGCTTTGGCCTGATGCAACTGGCCGGACGGGCACCTTGGGTGTTCGAAACCCTGAAGTGGGCCTCCGCTGCCTACATCTGCTGGCTGGCGTGGAAAGTCGCGCATCTGCGCCTGGCACCGGGAGCGGTGGAACACGCGCCGGGGTTCTGGGCGGGCTTGATCGTGCATCCCCTGAACCCCAAGGCCTGGGCGATGGTGGTGGCGGGTTTCACCGGATTTGTGGCCGCGGGAACCCCCACGCTGCAGGCAACGGCAACCATCGCCGCCTGCCTGCTTGCGTGCCAGATCGTGCTGCACCCTTTGTGGACTTTTGCCGGTGACCGGATCGCGGCGGTGGTTGCGGGAACACCGAAGGAAACATACCTCATGAGAACCTTGGCGGCGCTGACCGTCCTGTCGGTTCTATTTGTCTTGTTCGGAGGAGGAACGGAGACATGAAACTTGATCAGATAATCAATCAGCCGGTGATCTCGACCGAAAGGTTCGATCTGCGTCCGCTGCGCCGGTCTGATATGGGATTGATCGAGCATTATGGCAGCGATGAACGTGTGGCCCGCATGACCACGTCGATTCCGCATCCCTTGCCCCCTGGCGCCAGCGAGGCCTTTGTCGCGCGGGCGATGTCCAACGACCGGACCGAAGATGTCTGGGCAATCGATGGAACACGCGACGGCGGACCCGAGCTCAAGGGTTTGATCAGCCTTGAAAAACTGGATCGCGACCAGTCCGAAGTGGGTTACTGGATTGCACCGATCTATTGGAACACCGGCCTCGCCTCCGAAGCGTTGCAGGCGCTGGTCGAGTTCAATCCGCTGAACAACAAAACCATGTTTGCAAGCGTTTTTCAGGACAATCCGGCATCCGCCCGTGTGCTGACCCACTGCAAATTCAACTATCTCGGTGATGCTGAGAGTTTCTCGGTGGCGCGCAACACAACCGTGCCCACTTGGACTTACAGCCGAAAACTCTGATTGAGCCACGCTTGATCTTTGCAGTAAGGGACTGGCATGAAATTTCTCGATCTTGCAAAGGTCTACATCCGATCGGGCGGCGGTGGATCAGGCTGTGTCAGCTTCCGCCGCGAGAAGTACATCGAGTATGGCGGCCCGGACGGCGGTGATGGCGGCAAGGGCGGCTCTGTCTGGGTGGAGGCGGTCGAAGGGCTCAACACGCTCATAGACTTCCGGTATCAGCAGCATTTCTTTGCAAAGAGCGGCCAGCCGGGCATGGGCAAGCAACGCACCGGTAAAGACGGTGCAGATATCGTGCTGCGGGTGCCAGTAGGCACCGAGATTCTGGACGAAGACGAAGAGACGGTGATCGCCGATCTGACCGAAGTTGGCGAGCGCGTTGAACTGGCGCGTGGTGGCAATGGCGGGTTCGGGAATCTGCATTTCAAATCCTCCACGAACCAGGCGCCGCGGCGGGCCAACCCGGGACAGCCTGGGGTGGAACGCACGATCTGGTTGCGCCTGAAACTGATTGCGGATGTTGGGCTGTTGGGGCTGCCGAATGCGGGCAAATCGACTTTTCTGGCCGCAACATCAAATGCCCGGCCGAAGATTGCGGATTATCCCTTTACAACCTTGCATCCGAATCTGGGGGTGGTCGGCGTGGACAACGTGGAATTCGTCATCGCGGACATTCCGGGCCTGATCGCCGGAGCGCATGAAGGGCGCGGTATCGGGGATCGCTTTCTGGGCCATGTCGAACGCTGTGCGGTGCTCCTGCATCTGGTCGATGGCACGTCAGACACAATTGCCGAGGACTTCGAGACGATCATTGCCGAGCTTGAGGCTTATGGCGGGCATCTTGCTGAAAAGCCCCGGATCACCGCGCTGAACAAGATTGATGCGATGGATGCCTCCGAGCAGGAAGCCGCACTGGCGGAGCTCAGATCCGTCTGTTCCGGTCCGGTTCTGTCCCTCTCTGGTGTGAGCGGAGACGGTGTGACGGACGTGCTGCGGGCTTTGCGGAACGATATCGATGCGGACCGCCTGAGGCATAAGCCCCGCGAAGAGGCTGCGCCATGGCGGCCCTGAGTGATGCGAACCGCGTGGTTGTCAAGGTCGGCTCAGCGCTTCTGGTCGACCGGGACACCGGAGCCTTGCGCGCGGACTGGCTGCAGGCGCTGGCGGACGATGTCGCGTGGCTTCTGGGGCAGGGGATTGAAGTCGTTCTGGTGTCGTCTGGTTCGATTGCTCTGGGCCGGCAAGTGCTGGGACTGGGCACGACAGATTTGCCGCTGGAACAATCGCAAGCGGCCGCCGCCGTTGGGCAAATCCAGCTGGCCCGCGCCTATGAACGTGCCCTGGCGCCGCATGATATCGCCACTGCACAAGTGCTGGTCACGCTGGAGGACAGTGCCAACCGGCGGCGCTACCTGAACTCTCGCGCCACGCTGGAGACGTTGATTGGGCTGAAAGTCGTGCCGATCGTGAACGAAAACGACACCATTGCCACGGACGAAATACGGTACGGCGACAACGATCGCCTGGCCGCGCAGGTGGCTGTAACCGTAGGAGCGGACCGTTTGATCTTGCTCTCGGACGTCGATGGCTTCTATTCCGGCAACCCGGCATTCGATGCAGCGGCGGAGCGGTTCGAGGTGATCGAGAATATCACTGCAGACATCGAAGCGATGGCGGGGGATGCGGGCTCCGGGCTGTCAAAGGGCGGCATGAAGACCAAACTTCTGGCGGCAAAGATGGCCACAGCCGGCGGCTGCGCAATGGCCATTACGCTCGGCTATCCGCTCAACCCTTTGCAGAAGCTCGAAGCGGGGGCGCCCAGCACATGGTTCACTCCGCAGCTCGATCCGCAAGCGGCCCGGAAACGCTGGATCGCCACGATGAAATCCAAAGGGATCATCGCTGTCGACGCAGGTGCCGCCCGCGCCTTGTCCAGCGGCAAAAGTTTGCTGCCGGCAGGTGTCGCGACCGTGCGCGGGGATTTCGGTCGGGGCGACCCGGTGGAAATCGTCGGCCCTGACGGGGCGCGACTGGGGCAGGGGCTCTGCCGCTACACGGCCTCCGAAGCCATGGCCATCAAAGGTCACAAATCCGGCGAGATCGAGCAGGTTTTGGGATATCCCGGACGCGCGGCTTTGATCCACCGGGACGATATGGCACTCTGATGGGATCGCATGCTGCAAGCTTTTGTGTTCCTCTGCACAAGTAAGACTGAAAGGCCACGCTGATGAAAGACCTCGATAACATCCCCGCCCTGATGGATGACATTGGTGCGCGTGCAAAGGCAGCAAGCCAGACCCTCGCAAGCGCCAGCGCTGCGCAAAAGAAATCTGCGTTGGCGGCTGCGGCGGTGTCCGTTTGGGACCGGCGCGCGGAGATTATCTCGGCCAATGCGCTGGATCTGGACTACGGCCGTGAAAAAGGGCTGAGCCCGGCGATGATTGACCGGCTGACACTGGATGAGGCGCGCGTGCAAAGCATCGTGGACGGGCTGCGGGCTGTTGCGGATCAGGACGATCCGGTGGGGGCAGTCATGGACGAGTGGGACATGCCCAGCGGTTTGCACATTCAGCGTGTGCGGACACCCTTGGGTGTGATCGGCGTGATCTATGAAAGCCGGCCGAACGTCACCGCCGATGCGGGGGCGCTGTGCCTGAAGTCCGGCAATGCCGTGATCCTTCGTGGCGGGTCTGAAAGCCTGCACTCTTCGCAGGCCATACATGCTTGCCTTCTGGACGGATTGCGGGCTGCGGGCTTGCCCGAGGACGCCATCCAATTGGTCCCCACCCGGGACCGCGCGGCGGTGAGCGCGATGTTGACCATGACAGACTACATCGATGTCATCGTACCGCGCGGCGGCAAAGGACTGGTTGGGCTGGTGCAGCGTGAAGCGCGGGTGCCAGTCTTTGCCCATCTTGAGGGGATCGTGCACATCTACATCGACAAAGATGCCGATCCGGAAAAAGCACTGAAAGTTGTGCTGAATGCCAAGACCCGGCGCACGGGGATATGCGGTGCTGCTGAGTGTCTGTTGATCCACAAAGACATCGCCTCGAGCATCGGGCAGGGGGTCATCCGCGCGTTGATCGATGCAGGTGTCGAGGTCCGGGCAGGCGGGGACCTGAGCAAGATTGAGGGAACGGTCGAGGCAACCGGTGATGACTGGGGGATCGAGTTCCTTGATATGATTATTGCGGCCAAGCCTGTTTCGGGGGTCGAGGATGCGGTCTCACATATCCGGCAATATGGCTCCAACCACACAGATTGCATCGTGACAGAAAGTGCAGAGGCTGTGGGGTACTTCTTTGACCAGCTCGACAGCGCAATTCTGATGCACAACGCCTCCACACAGTTTGCGGATGGCGGCGAGTTTGGCATGGGCGCGGAAATCGGGATCGCAACCGGCAAGCTGCATGCGCGCGGCCCGGTTGGAGCGGCGCAGCTGACCAGTTTCAAATATCTGGTGACGGGCGACGGTACGGTGCGCGGCTGATCCTAGAACCGGATCGCCACCTGCGTTTCATCATGATCGACCCGCAAGTCCAGGCCGGCGTCGGTGGCATGCGCGTTCAACAGAGCGAACTGAACCAGCGCCGGGGTGATCACCGCCGTGCGCTGGCCGCTGCGGAGGTCGTCCCAGAGCGGTGCATCGACGCTGACTTTTTGCGCGCCCCCCGCAACGACCCAGTCTGAGTCGAAAAGGGCGACCCGAATCTCTCCTCCGAAGGGCATCGCTGTTTCGCAGCATTGCATGGCCAGAAAGGCGAGTTGCACCTGACGCCGTGGCTGCGGCGTCGTCAGGTCCCAGTGATAGTGCCAGCGCCCCGCCTTGGTGAGATCTGCAAGCACGCTGTTGATCTCCTCGGGCGACATCGCCTCTTCGCCCGCAGCACCATAGGCGATCCGGAAACAGCGTATCCGCGCTCCGGCATTCTCGACGCTATCAGCGATCAGATCGAGTTCCGGACCATGGACAGATCCGGCCATTTCGAGTAGCTCCAGACCGTTATTGATGGCGCCGACGGGGCTGATCAGATCGTGGCAGATCCGAGAGCCGACCAACGCGGCCAGATTGAGGTCAGCATGTCCCATAGTTCGCCTTTCGGAGCGTTGCATTTATGAATGATCTCAACGCCATACTTGCACCCGGCATGTTGGTGCGCCACCCGGATTTCCCCGATTGGGGGATCGGACAAGTGCAATCAAACATTGGTGGGAAGATCACCGTGAATTTCCGCGAGGAAGGCAAAGTTGTCATCGATGGTGCGCGCGTGGCGTTGTTACCGGTCTTTGATGGCTGAAACTGGTTGATGAAGGGTTAACGGCACCGGGGCGCGTGTTGCCAAGGCAGCTGGATCTGCGATAACAGCGCTCATTCCCGCCCCTGTCGGGGGCCACCCATTCAAAAGCCGAACATGATGCCGGATTCGGGTCCCGCCTTTACCGTCAAAATTGCCGACACAGACGAGGAGCTGCGCGCCGCGCAGGCGCTACGGTATGACGTCTTTGTGCGTGAGCTGGGTGGTGGCGGCGCCATGGTGGATCATCAGGCGGGTCTGGAGCGTGACCGGTTTGATCCGTATTTTGACCATCTGATCGCGATCGACGACACCTCCGGTCAAGTCATCGGCGTGTACCGGTTGCTCCGCCAGGATCAGGCGCAGTCAGCCGGCCAGTTTTACTCCGAAGACGAGTATGATCTGAGTGTTTTGAAGGCCAGCGGTCGCAGATTGCTGGAACTGGGGCGCTCCTGTCTGCATCGCGACTACCGCGGTGGCATGGCGATGTATTACATGTGGACCGGGCTTGCCGACTATGTGGCCCGTTACGAAATCGAGGTTCTTTTCGGCGTCGCGAGTTTTCACGGCACTGACGTGACCGCGCTCGCGCAGCCCCTGTCTTTGCTGCACCATGCGCATCTTGCGCCCGAAGAACTCCGCGTTCGGGCAGTGCCGGCGCACTACCAGACGATGAATCTGGTTCCCAAGGCGGATCTGGATCGGCGACAGGCGATGCTGTCGACGCCATCGCTCATCAAAGCGTATCTCCGTTTGGGTGGATTTGTCGGGGATGGCGCCTTCATCGACCACACGTTCAACACCACGGACATCTGCCTCGTGCTGGACACGCACCGCATGAATGCGCGGCAGCGGGATATCTACACGCGGACGCGAGAGAGATGAGCCGCACCTGGGGCAGCGAAGAGACAACAGACCCGGTGGTGATCGGGCCCATGGGGTGGTTGAGGGTGGCTCTGCGCGGGGGAGCGCTCGCCATTCTGGTTTTTGGGTGCTTTTTGATCTTGATGCTGCTGCGGCTTATCGAACGCCCACTCTACGGCGAACGGCGCCCCATCACACCCTATCTGGTGCAGTTCGTCAGCCGGACGTCCTTCCTGATTCTGGGAATGGGGTATTCAACGCAAGGCAACCTCATGCGCGAGCAGGGCGCGGTGGTGGCCAATCACAGCTCTTGGCTCGACATCTTCGCCTTAAACGCGCGCAAGCGGGTCTATTTCGTTTCCAAATCCGAAGTGGCAGCCTGGCCGGGGATTGGATGGCTGGCGCGGGGCACCGGGACCGTGTTCATCGAGCGCAACGCTGCGCGGGCCCGTGAGCAAACAGACCTCTTCGAAAATCGGCTGCGACTGGGGCACAAATTGCTGTTCTTTCCAGAAGGGACTTCGACGGATGGATTGCGTGTTTTGCCTTTTCGTTCAACGCTTTTCGAGGCGTTCTTCACAGATCATTTGCGCGATGTGACCTGGATTCAGCCCGTCAGCGTGGTCTATCGGGCACCACCAGGTCAGCCCGAGCGTTTCTATGGCTGGTGGGGAGACATGGATTTCGGGCCGCATCTGCTGAAAACACTGGCCGCACCGCGTCAGGGGGCGGTGCAACTTGTCTATCACCCGCCGTTGCGCGTGTCTGACTATCCCGACCGCAAGGCGCTGGCTGCTGCATCAGAAGCGTTTGTGCGACAGGGCCATGCGGATGTGCTGGACCCGCCACAGCACGCTGATCAATAAAGACCATTCTGTGGCACTGATTGAGTTTGGGAAACAATTGATTTAGCGTCATTTCCTGGGGGCACCGGTAATGGTCTGGTGTTGATGCACATAACGTACCTGATGCGGTATTCTTTTGTTGGCCGGTCGGATTGGCGATCGGAGGCAAGTCAGGATGCTGCGCTGCTGTTAAACTCGGAACGTCTGGAAAAACGGTTTGGTTTGTTCCAGAAGGTTGCATTGCAGTCGCTTGCCGACCAGCAGGACAAGGACTTCGCGCTTGTCATTCTGGCCGCGGACGCGATGCCTGCAGAACACCGCAAGCGCGTTGAGGAACTCGCGAAAGACACCTTGGGGACGGATCGCGCCCATGTTCTGTTCCGACCGCCGGGACGCGCTTCAGATGAGTTCACGAAGTATCGCCAACGCACATTCTCTGACTACGCATACACCGCACAGGTCATACTGGACGACGATGATGCGGTGGCCATGGATTTCACGGACCGGATGCGGCTGGAATCGCGGGCCGCGATCTCGGTGTTTCAGGCCAAACAGGACTACACCCTCATCTCCCACGCACGCGGACTGAACCTGCGCTTCCTGCCTGATGGAGTGCTAGAGGTCGGCAAACGCAACATGCCTGCTGCCGCGCAAGGCCTGGCCGTGGTTGCGCCCAGCGCGTCGGTGCGCAGCCCGTTCAATCTGGCTCACAAAAAGATTCTGGATCGGCGCCCGGTGCGCGTGGTGCATGGACCACGACCGATGTACATCCGCACAGTGCATGACACCAATGACAGCCGCGCGCGCGTGAACAGCAATTTGGTGAGCGCGGAGATGTTGCCGGCGCTGGCGGCAAATCACTTCCCGCTGCTGGCACCAATTTTGGCAGATCCCGCCTACACTTTACGCAATGCGCAGTCCGACAAAGGACCCAAGCAGTCCGATGCGCCTTCGCGAGCCCGGCCGCCTGTTCAGGCCGACGAGGACGCACGCCCATCCAGCCCTTGATCTGATACCCCGGACAGTTCGGGCCGCGGAACGCTGCAATCGGTGAAAGGGGTGCTTGCGCCTCCGTCGAAACTCTCCTATATGCGCGCCATCGAAATCCGCTGACGGGGTTTGGGCCATCTGGGGGAGACATCCCCATGCGGTCCGCCGGTTGGAGCATCCGCTCTGAGACCCCCGTCGAGGCATGAAACCGGAAAGGAAACGGACCAATGGCTCTTCCTGAGTTCACATTGCGTCAGCTGCTGGAAGCTGGCGTTCACTTCGGCCACCAAACTCAACGCTGGAACCCGCGCATGGAGCCGTTCATCTACGGCGCCCGCAACGGCATTCACATCATGGACCTGACACAGACGGTTCCGATGTTGGATCAGGCATTGCAAGCCATCCGCGACACTGTCGCCAAGGGTGGTCGTGTTCTGTTTGTCGGAACCAAGCGTCAGGCGGCCACACCGATCGCAGATGCGGCGGAAAAATCCGCACAGTACTACATGAACCACCGTTGGCTCGGCGGCACGCTGACCAACTGGAAAACCGTCAGCCAGTCGATCAACCGTCTCAAGCAGATCGACGAGCAGATGGAATCGGGCTTCGAAGGTCTGACCAAGAAAGAGCGGCTCGGTATGGAGCGCGACCAGGGCAAACTTCAGTCGTCGCTGGGCGGGATCCGCGAGATGGGCGGAACGCCTGACCTTCTGTTTGTCATCGACGTGAAAAAAGAAGCTCTGGCCATTGCCGAAGCCAACAAGCTTGGCATTCCGGTGGTTGCCGTGGTCGACACCAACTGCTCGCCGGACGGCGTGGACTACATCATTCCGGGCAATGACGATGCGGCGCGTGCCATTGCACTTTATTGCGACCTGGCTGCCCGCGCGGCTCTCGACGGCATGAGCGCGCAACTGGGCGCGGCAGGCGTAGACCTGGGTGAGATGGAAGAGGCTCCTGCAGAAGAAGCGGTTGCGGAAGAAACCGGGGATGCCGAAGAAGCGACCCCGGCAACCGAAGAAACCCCGGCTGAGGCCTGAAGCCTGTCACCTGATTGACATGTGGGGCAGGGTAAGACCTGCCCCAAAGACCCCATTTTGAGGAGAGCCGAAGATGGCAATCACTGCATCTATGGTGAAAGAACTGCGCGACAGCACCGGCGCAGGCATGATGGACGCCAAGAAGGCGTTGACCGAAACCGACGGCGATATGGAAGCCGCGGTTGACTGGCTGCGGACCAAGGGTCTGGCAAAAGCCGCCAAGAAATCCGGCCGGACAGCTGCCGAAGGCCTTGTGGCCGTGGTTGTCGATGGCGGACATGGCGTTGCCGTTGAAGTGAACTCCGAAACCGACTTTGTCGGCAAAAACGCCGAGTTCCAGGAAATGGTGGCAGGGATCGCTCAGACCGCGATGACCGTCGCGGATGTCGAGGCGCTGAAAACGGCTGATATGGGTGGCAAAAGCGTTCAGGACACTGTCACGGACAAGGTCGCCACGATTGGTGAGAATATGTCTGTGCGCCGCATGGCTTCGGTCGATGGTGAAAAAGTTGTGGCTTACGTTCACAACGCCGCGGCTCCCGGCATGGGCAAGATCGGTGTGCTGGTTGGTCTGACCGGTGGTGACGAAGCCTTTGGCAAGCAGGTTGCGATGCACATCGCAGCAGCCAACCCGGCGGCTCTCGGCGAAGACGATCTGGACCCGGCGGTGGTCGAGAAGGAAAAACAGGTTCAGATGGACATTGCCCGTGAAAGCGGCAAGCCCGAGAACGTGATCGAAAAGATGATCATTGGCCGCATGAAGAAGTTCATGTCTGAGGTCACGCTGCTTGGGCAGGCCTTCGTGGTGAACCCGGACCTGACTGTCGCGGCAGCCGCGAAAGAGGCCGGCGCCACGGTAACCGGTTTTGTCCGCCTGGAAGTGGGCGAAGGCATCGAAGTCGAAAAAGAGGACTTCGCAGCCGAAGTGGCCAAAGCTGTTCAGGGCTAAACCTGGGCCTTTGCCAAAACGCTGAATGAAATGGAAACGGGGCCGCACGATGTGCGACCCCGTTTTGACTTTGACGACCCCTTACAATGGGGATGGGCAGGGTCTGTCAAAGTCCAGTCCGAACGCGGATCAATACACGTCCGAACTGGATCCGGCGAACCGGATATCGGGGCGGAAATCCTTGAAATCCAAAGGCTTCTTTCCCGGCGTTCCCTGGCCAAAGCCACCACTCACGGAACGCTTTCATCATGCATCTTAACCTTGCGTTAAGAAAGTAAGGGAAACCTTACCTGAGGTCATTTTGTGGGTGGAGTCGCTCCGTTGCACGAATCCGGGCAATTTAGAGGTGCGTTGCCATTTCTGGCCAAACGGCCTGACAGGAAAGGGCCGCTAGGCCTCCAGAACAAACATCTGGTTGTGCAGGGCGGCTTTCAGCACGGCCTGTGCGGTGGTTTCGACGGAGAGCGACTCGCGCGCAAGGCGTAGGTGTTTTTCAACCGTCGCCGCGGTCAGACCCATTAACAGTGCGATGTCCTGCGTGGTTTTCCCGTCGCCCACCCATTCCAGCGCCTCGCGCTGGCGTTTGGTGAGCGAGCGATTTGGGGCCGTGTAGGGCAGGGTGAGGATTTTCAGGTGCGCGATATTGTTGGCGAGATGAATGTCGCGTCCGTGCTCCGCCCAGATTTCATCGACACGCTCTTGGGACAATCCTTCGCGGGCACAAAGCGAAATGGCGCCCTTCGAGCGCGCGGACACCGATTTGAAACTGATCGTGTACCCGGCAACAACACCCATTTTGGCGTTGTAATCATAGACCCGACGCTCCTGCGGGGTCAGGGTCTGGCCCAGCACCATCTGGCGCAAAAGCTGCCAGCTGCCGGCGCCCTCGTGTTCCAGCGCCCAGTGCAGCATGGGTGCGTGATAGTAGAGCCCACCATCGAGGAACGTCTCGACATATTCCTTTGTATGGTTCGTCAGAATGATGAAGTCTTCGGGATCGCCCAGCGACGTTTCCGTCTTGTAGCGGGTGAACCCGTAGATCAGCCGGTCGAACCCATACTCGTTCATTTTCTCTGTATGCGCGGACCAAAGCTCTTCAAGGCTTTGCGCGTTGGACAGAAAGTGCAGATACTCTTTCAACGTCATGACGGCTTGGTCCCACTGAGGTGTGATTTGAGCGCATCCATAGCGAGAGTGTAGCCCGGCGCGCCAAAACCGCAAATCTGCCCGACCGCCACCGGGGCAATGTAAGACTTGTGCCGGAACGGTTCGCGGGCATGGATGTTGGACAGATGCAATTCCACAACCGGGACTTGTGCAGAACTGATGGCATCCATCAATGCGATTGACGTGTGGGTGTAAGCCCCAGCGTTCAGCACGATGCCGTCCTGTGTTTCGCCGGCTTCGTGAATTGCATCGACCAAAGTGCCTTCGGAGTTGGATTGGGCGAAACTCAGGTCGCAGCCTATTTCGGCGGCATGCGCACGACACATCGCTTCGATATCTGACAGGGTCGTGGTGCCGTAGACCTCAGGCTGGCGCTTACCCAGAAGGTTCAGATTCGGACCGTTCAGAATCAGCAGTTTGAGCATCACAATCACCACGCGGTTTTCTCGGGTCTTAGACCTCCGCGGGCGAGTCTGTCCAGATCTGTGCCAAACCACCTGCTGACAACGTGCGATCGCAGGCGCAGGGGCCAGCAATCGTCACGAAATTGTCACATCATTCCTCAGGGGCGAAGACTGCAATGCCCAGCCAGTCGGCCACAAGTGCAGGCGTCTCCTGTCCCTCGATCTCGATGGTCAGGGTGTTTTCCCGCAGCAGTTCGGTGGGTTTTCGTTGAACGACTGATTTCAACACGAACCGTCCGCGCAGGCGTGATCCCGCGCGCACCGGCGACAAAAACCTCAGCTTGTTGAAGCCGTAGTTGATCCCCATCACCTGTCCGGGCATCGGGCCAAACACGTCATAGGCAAAGCGGCTCGCCAGTGACATGGTCAGAAAGCCATGCGCAATGGTCCCGCCAAAGGGCGTTTCCGCCGCGGCGCGGTCCGGATCGATATGGATCCATTGATCGTCGTGGGTGACGTCGGCAAACTTGTCGATCATTTCCTGATCAACGGTGATCCAGTTCGAGAGCCCAACCTCCTTGCCGATCTTGGCTTCGGTTGCGGCCAATGCCTCTGCAATTGCGGTCATCTTGTCCTCCGCTTAGGGGTCGGCCCCGACACGGACCATGCGCTTACCCTTGTTTTCGCCGTTCAGAAGTCCAATGAGCGCTTGGGGCGCGTTTTCAAGACCGTCCACAACGTCCTCGAACACCTTGATCTGTCCGGTGCCAACCCAATGCTGCAAGGCACGCAGAGCTTTGGCGTCTTCGCGGGCGAAATCCATCACGATGAAGCCTTCCATCCGCAGGCGTTTGACAACAACCAGGCCAGGCAGGTTGCGCGGTCCGCTGGCGTTTTCGGTGTCATACTGGCTGATGGCCCCGCAACACACGACGCGGCCGCGTTCATTCATGACGAAGAGTGCGGCCTCGAGAACCGCGCCGCCCACATTGTCGAAATAAACGTCGACACCGTCAGGGCACGCGCCGCGCAGCGCCTTGAACATGCCCGGGTCGCGATAGTCCACACAGGCATCAAATCCGAGCGTGTCCACGACCCACTCGCATTTCTCTGATCCGCCCGCGATGCCGACAACCCGGCACCCCAGAGCCTTGGCGATCTGTCCGACATACCCGCCGACAGATCCAGCAGCGGCCGAAACCAGAACCGTTTCGCCCGCCATGGGCTGCCCAACGCCAACCAACCCGTGATAGGCGGTTTTGCCTGCGATCCCGTAGACAGACATCAGGTTGGAGATCGGGCGGATGTCCGGCAGTTTTTGAACCAGGCGCGCCGGACGCACCACATGGTCGGCCCAGACGGATTCGCAGGCGACGATGTCCCCCTTTCCAAAGCGGGGGCTTTGGCTCTCCATCACTTCACAGACCGCGTAGGTGGGCATGGCATCCCCGGCCAGCACCGCGTCGCGATAGCTCTTGCCCTGCATCCACGCACGGTTCGCGGCATCGATGGACATCAGAATGGTCCGCAGCAACACTTCGCCGTCGCCGGGATGCGGCAAGGTGGTTTCCTGCATCTGAAAGTGGCCCGGTGTCAGTTCTCCGCTGGGCAGTTCGGATACGATGATCTGTCGGTTTTGCATGGGATCTCCTTTGGGGCGCTCAGCGCCCTTTGAATTCAGGGGGGCGTTTGGCAAAAAACGCCGCTGCGGCTTCTTTGTGATCTTCGGTGTGGAGGCAGCGCATCATGCGGTCAGCCTCTTGCGCGAGCGTTGTTTTCAGATCGGAGGTCGCAGCGCGATTGTGGTTCTCTTTCATGTACCGAAGGGCGATCGGTGGACCTTTGGCAATCTGTGCGGCGATCTCGGCAGTTTCGGTCTGAAGCGTGTCGTAGGGCACGACCCGATTGAACACACCCAGCGCCAAACCTTCCTCTGCTCCAATGCGGCGGCCCGTGAAATACACTTCTTTGGCGCGGCCGGGTCCGATGAGCCGTGACAGCAGCCATGAGCCGCCAAAGTCGCCGGAAAGACCGATCTGGCCAAAGGCAGGCACCAACTGGGCGTTGTCTGCCGCAATCCGCATGTCGCAGGCGAGCGAGATCGACATTCCCGCTCCGGCCGCTGCACCGGGAAGGGCGGCAATCGTGGGCTTGGCAAACTCGTAGAGCCGCAGCGTCACGGTTTCCTGAGCATGCTGCAGCCCGCGGACCATATCCTCAAAACCGGGCTTTCGGCCGTCGCCGCCCAGATTGCTGCCCATGCCGCTGATGTCACCCCCGGCGCAGAACGCCTGGCCGGCACCGGTCAGCACTAGGACGCGAACCTCGGGGTCAGATTCGAGGCGCAGCAGCATTTCCCGAAGGGCCGGGGTCATTTCGTCCCCCAGCGCATTACGCTTGTCCGGGTTGTTTAACGTCAGGGTCGCGACTCCGTCCGCGACATTGCACAGCAGCGTCTGTGTTCCGGTATCAATCTGGGTTGTCATGTGCGGAGCCTTCCCGTTACCAGTGCGGCATCAATTCGGAGTGTTTGATGACCCGCGAGTACCGCCAATCCGTCTATCGCCCGCCTGTCGGCGCCGCAGATATCCTGCTCATCCGTCACGGCGAGACCGAGGCGGCGCGGCCCGGCGTGAGCTTTGCCATGAAACACGGGCATGGGGACCCGGCCTTGCGTCCCGAAGGGGAGGCGCAGGCCATCGCCATTGGCGAACGTCTGAAGCTCCATCCGATCGATGCGCTTTACGTCACCAGCCTGCGGCGCACCCATCAGACCGCGGCCCCGCTCGCGGCGCATTTGGGACTGACGCCGCGCGAAGAACATGATCTGCGCGAGGTGCATCTGGGCGACTGGGATGGCGGACTCTACCGGATCAAGGCCGCCGAAGGTGACCCTGCCTTTGCCCGTGCGAAGGCCAATCAGGAATGGGGTGAGATCCCGGGGGCGGAGACCACCGCGGCGCTGCAGGCCCGTGTGCATGCGGCGCTTTTGCGGATTGCCGCTGCGCATCCCGACGAGTTGCTCGCCGTTTTTGTCCACGGCGGAGTGATTGGGGCGGCCATGGCCGTGGCGACGGGTTCTCAGGCTTTTGCCTTTATGGGTGCGGCCAACGGCTCGATCAGCCGTATCGTGATCCATGGCAAGGAGATGACGGTTCGGGGTTTCAATGATGTGGCGCATCTGACCTGAGATCAGTCCATAGTCAGGACGACTTTGCCCATCACTTTGCGGTTCTGCATCATGTCCAGGGCCTTGTGGGCTTCGGCCAGCGGAAACCGGGCAGAGATCCGGGGTTTGATCTTGCCCTCGGCATACATCTGAAACAGCTCGCGCATGTTCTGGGCGTGGCCTTTGGGATCACGGAACACCGACGCGCCCCAGAAGACACCGACGATCTGACTGCCTTTAAGAAGCGTGAGGTTCAGCGGGATTTTTGGGATCCCCGCGGGAAAGCCGACAACCAGAAACCGACCGGTCCATGCCAAGGCACGAATGGCAGGTTCAGCATAGTCCCCGCCCACCGCGTCATAGACAACATCGACCCCTTCGCCACCAGACAGGCGCTTGATTTCGTTGGACAATGCTTTCTGAGCGTCGCGATCCAACTCGCGTGGATACACCAGCGTTTCGTCTGCACCGATCTCTTTGCAAAACGCCGCTTTGTCGTCGCTGGAAACCCCAGCGATCACGCGCGCTCCTGTGGCTTTGCCCAATTCGATGGCCGCTGCACCGACACCGCCTGCAGCGCCCAGAATGAAAAGTGACTCGCCTGGCTGAATGTCGGCGCGGTCCTTCAGGGCATGATGCGACGTTCCATAGGTAAAGATGAAACAGGCGGCATCTTCGTAGGGCATGGCGTCAGGGATCTTGACCGCTGTTGCTGCTTTGATGGCGATCTGGGTGACAAACCCGCCGTGCCCGGTCAGGGCCAGAACCCGGTCGCCTTCTGCAAACCCTTTCACCCCTTCGCCAACGGCCACAACATCACCCGCAATCTCACCGCCCGGTGCAAATGGACGGGGCGGCTTCATCTGGTAAAGGTCTCGAATCATCAGAGTGTCAGGGAAGTTCACGCCAGCAGCGCGCACGGCAATCACCAGTTCCCCCTTTTTGGGTTCCGGGTCCGGCAGATCGGTCAACTCCAACGTCTCCGGGCCGCCAACGACGGTGCTCAGCATGGCTTTCATAGTCATTCTCCCTGATCGCGCGTCTTTCTCTGCCCCGGCGCGCGTGGTGCAACAAATCCAAAGCTGCGATGGCTTGTCAATCCAAATGTGAAATGCAATTCTGCACCGCGGAACGACAGGGATGATGATGTTGGGGAGGCATCGAGCAAACCCTCTCAGATCGGACGCTGAGCACATGCTAACATGTGTGTGTCGGGCCGCGCTGAGAACTTTACGTCACTTTCCCGAAAATCCCGTAAACACTTCTGATCCAAAGGACGAAGAATGACCCCTGAGCAATTGTTTTCATTGAAGGATAAAGTCGCACTGGTGACCGGCGGTGCGTCTGGCATCGGGCGCATGGCCACCGAAGGGTTGATGCGTGCGGGGGCGCGGGTCCTGATTGCAAGCCGGAAGGGTGATGCCTGCGAAGCGGTTGCTGCGCAACTCAATGAAATCGACGCGCCGGGGTCGGTCGAAGGGTTCGCCGGAGATGTGGGCAGTGAGGAAGGCGTGGACGCGCTGGTCGCTGCCGTGCGCGACCGGACCGACAGATTGGACATTCTGATGAACAACGCAGGCAAGACATGGGGCGCCCCTATGGGCCAGTTCCCATTTGCAGCTTGGGATGGCGTGATGTCGGTTAATGTCGCGGGGTTGTTTGACCTCACCCAGAAACTCTTGCCGATGCTCGCAGCCTCGGGAACGGTCGACGATCCGGCTCGTGTGGTGAATGTCGGTTCCGTCATGGGCGAGCGCCCTATGGGCGATGGCGCCTACAGCTACGCGGCCTCCAAGGCTGCGGTGCATCACCTGACGCAGATCATGGGCAAGGAACTGGCCGGTCACCACATCACCGTGAATGCACTGGCACCAGGGCCATTTGTGTCCCGTATGACGGCCTTTGCCACGGCGGACGAAGATATGCGCGAAAAAGTGGGCAACGACGTACCCCTTGGCCGCGTCGGTCGGGACGAAGACATCGCGGGATGCATGCTGTTTTTGTGCGGCCGCGCAGGCGCCTATGTCACGGGCGGCATCCTGCCGGTTTCGGGCGGCATCAACACGCTGACGGCGCCCAACATCTTTGAAAGTGCGATGTGAGCGGGCGGAGGGCGTTCAGATGAGTATTCGGTTTGAATCCCGCGTGGCCATCGTCACTGGGGCCGGGACAGGGCTGGGACGATCCCATGCATTGGGATTGGCTGCGCGCGGCGCGAAAGTTGTGGTCAACGATCTGGGCGCCAGCACCGACGGGCAGGGCGCGTCTTCGGAGGCGGCTCTGGCCGTTGTCGAGGAAATCCGCGCAGCTGGCGGCGAGGCGATGGTCCATGGCACGGATGTCGCGGATGCCGATGGCGTCGCTGATATGGTTGCCAAAACCATGGACGCCTGGGGCCGGATCGACATTCTGGTCAACAACGCCGGGATCCTGCGCGACAAGACCTTTTCGAAAATGTCGCTCGACGATTTTCGCAAGGTGGTCGATGTGCACCTGATGGGTACGGTCACCTGCACCCACGCAGTCTGGCCGCATATGCGGGCGGCCGGGTATGGGCGCATTGTTCTCACCGCGTCGAGCTCCGGTCTGTTCGGCAACTTTGGGCAATCCAACTACGGTGCCGCCAAGGCGGCGATGATGGGTTTGATGAATGTGCTGCACCAGGAAGGTGCGCGCGACAACATCCGGGTCAACACGCTCTCGCCGACAGCAGCAACGCGCATGACCGAAGCCCTGATGCCCGAAGATGCGCTTGAACTGCTGCGCCCGGAATCGATCACGCCGGGACTGCTCTATCTGGTCAGCGAAGACGCCCCGTCGCGCGTCATCATGGGCGCGGGTGCGGGCGCCTTCGCGCAAATCAGGGTCTATGAGACACTGGGCGCAACGCTGATCGGTGACGATCTGTCACCGGAAGGAGTGGCTGCCGCGTGGGACCAGATTACCGATCCGAACGGTCAGCAAGAGCTGACCGATGCTTTCTCGCAAACAAAAAAATATGCCCAGAATGCCGCAAAAGCCAAAGGCATGAAACTCGACTGGGGCAGCTAACGCCCACTTATCCTTCATACTTCCACCGAAGCTTCTGTTTCGGACGCCATAAACCCACGAAAGGTTATCCAAATGCGCGACGCCGTCATCGTTTCCACCGCCAGAACCCCGATCGGCAAGGCCTATCGCGGGGCCTTCAATGCCACCACGCCACAGGCCATGTCGGCCCATGCGATCAGTCATGCGGTCGAACGGGCCGGGATCGAGGGTTCCGAAGTCTCTGACGTTGTCTGGGGCGCGGCACTCCAGCAGGGGCTTTCGGGCGGCAACATTGCGCGTCAGGCAGCTGTGCGTGCAGGCTTGCCGGTCACGGTGGCGGGCATGTCGCTGGATCGTCAATGCGCGAGCGGCATGATGGCGATAGCGACGGCGGCCAAACAAGTTGTGCAGGACGGAATGGACATCGTTGTTGGCGGCGGCACTGACAGCATCTCGATGGTACAAACGCCTGAGATGCGTGTGGGGGCCGACCCGTGGCTCAAGGCCAGCAAGCCTGAAATCTATATGACGATGTTGGAGACCGCTGAAACCGTTGCCGAGCGTTATGGCATCACCCGAGAGGCGCAAGACGCCTATGCGGCCCAGTCTCAGGCCCGCACGCACGAAGCCCAGCAGGCCGGGCGTTTTGATGCAGAGATTGTGCCGATGACCACGGTGATGAAGATGCAGAACCGGGACACCGGGGAAATCACCGAGCACGAAGTGACCCTGGACAAGGACGAAGGCAACCGCCCGTCGACCACCGCAGAAAGCCTCGCCGGGCTGCAGCCTGTGTTCAAGGACGGCATCCACGTGAAGGAAGGCAAACACATCACTGCCGGCAATGCGTCGCAACTGTCAGACGGGGCCTCCGGCGCGGTTCTGATGGAGGCCAAACTCGCAGAGAAAAAGGGCCTGCAGCCCCTTGGCCGGTATGTCGGCGTCATGGCGGCGGGCTGCGAGCCGGACGAAATGGGGATCGGCCCGGTGTTTGCCGTGCCGAAGTTGCTGGAAGCCCATGGTTTGAAGATGGACGATATCGGCCTGTGGGAGTTGAACGAAGCCTTTGCCTGCCAGGTGCTCTATTCGCGTGACACGCTGGGCATCCCGGACGACATCCTCAATGTCGACGGCGGGGCGATTTCGATTGGCCATCCCTACGGCATGTCCGGCGCCCGCATGGTTGGGCACGCCTTGATCGAAGGCAAACGCCGGGGCGTGAAGTATGTCGTCTGCACCATGTGTGTTGGCGGTGGCATGGGGGCTGCCGGACTGTTCGAGGTGCTGTGATGAAAGATCTGACCTGGCAACGGGATGAGTCCCATCTGCCGCCCGCGTTGCGCGGTTTGCGCATCCCGATGGTGGGGGCGCCGCTTTTCATCATCTCGGTACCCGAGCTGGTCATTGCACAATGCAAAGCCGGGATCATCGGGGCCTTTCCTGCCTTGAATGCCCGAGAGGGTGAGGGTGAGCATCCGTTGCTTGACACCTGGCTCACGCAGATCACCGAGGAGTTGGATCGCTACAATCAGGCCAATCCCGATACGCCGGCCGCACCTTTCGCCGTCAATCAGATCGTGCACCGTTCCAACGGACGCCTGGACCGCGACCTTGAGATTTGCGTCAAGCACAAGGTGCCGATCTGGATCACCTCGCTGGGCGCCCGCGTCGAGGTGAACGAAGCTGCGCATTCCTGCGGGGGCGTTGTGCTGCATGACATCATCAACAACACCTTTGCGCATAAGGCGATCGACAAAGGAGCGGACGGGCTGATTGCGGTGGCTGCAGGAGCCGGTGGGCATGCCGGTGCGCAATCCCCCATGGCCCTGATCCGCGAGATCCGCGAATGGTTCGACGGACCGTTGCTGCTGTCTGGCGCGATTTCCTGCGGTGAGTCCTTGCTGGCGGCGCGCGCCATGGGCGCGGACTTTGGCTATGTCGGCACACCGTTCATCGCCACGCACGAGGCCAACGCACAGGCCGAGTACAAACAGATGATCGTGGAGTCGAGCGCGGAGGATATCGTTTACTCGTCGCTTTTCACCGGCGTCAGCGGCAACTACCTGCGCGGTTCAATCGAGGCAGCGGGCATGGATCCGGAAAACCTGCCGTCCGCGGACGCATCGTCTATGAACTTCTCTTCCGGATCGTCCAAGCCAAAGGCGTGGAAAACCATCTGGGGATCGGGGCAGGGCATTGGCGCAGTGAAGGCCATCGGCAATGTCGACGCGCTGGTGGATCGTATTGCGGATGAATACCACAGCGCCGGTCGAAAACTGGCCGTCGAGTTCTCGGGCTGACATATGGCCGAACTGCTCGTGCTGCGACACGCTCAGGCGTCATTTGGATCGGACAACTATGACAAGCTGTCCGACCTCGGGCACCGCCAGTCTGAACTGGCGGGCGAGGCGCTGCGCGCGGCGGGCTGGGAACCAGATCGTGTGGTCACAGGCACGCTCACGCGGCACAAGGAAACCTTGAGCTCAATGGGGTTTGCCGAACCGCCAGAGGAACACGCTGGCTGGAACGAGTACGATTTTCATGATCTGCTTGCGGTGAAGTTCGGGGGCAATGTGCCTGATCCGGTTCGGCACGACCGGAAAACGCATTTTCGCACGCTCCGCGACACGATCCTCGATTGGCAGGGCGGTGGAGTGCAGGGGGCGAAGGAGACCTATGCGGATTTCCGGAATCGCGTGCATGCGGCCCGGATGTTTTCAACCGATTGCGATGCGGACCGGGTCCTTGTGATTTCGTCAGGTGGGGCCATCGGGCAGTTGGTCTCACATGCGCTTGGTGCCCCGCCTGCTCAGATGATTGCCCTGAATCTCCAGGTCAAAAACACGTCGATGACACGGTTCATCTTTTCAAACAGCCGCTTTTTCCTGCATGAATTCAATGCCACCCCGCATTTGGCTGATGCGGAACGCGCAGCATTGATGAGCTATAGCTGAGGGACGCGACATGACACAGGACACCCAAACGCTCGATCTGGAGGCCGTGGACAAGTACCTGACCGCGCACCTGCCGGGCTACGCCGGCCCGCTGGACGCCTCGAAGTTCCAGACCGGTCAGTCGAATCCGACCTTTTTGCTGAAGACACCTGCACGCAACTACGTGCTGCGGCGGAAACCGCCGGGTCAGCTTCTGAAATCCGCGCATGCGGTGGATCGGGAGTTTCGGGTTCAAAGGGCGCTCGCAGAGACCGATGTTCCGGTCGCAGGCATGCATCTCTTGTGCGAGGACGACGATGTCATCGGGTCGATGTTCTACATCATGGACCATATGGACGGGCGCAACTTCAACGATCCGATAATGGAAGGGGAGGACAACGTCACTCGAAGCGCGGTCATCGACGAGATGAACCGAGTTCTGGCCGCGCTGCACATGGTGGACATCAATGCGGTGGGCTTGGAGGACTATGGCCCGCCAGGGCACTACCTGCAGCGTCAGGTTGGACGTTGGTCCAAACAGTACAGGGCGTCCGAAACGGAAACCGTGCCAGCCATGGATGAGTTGATCGTCGAGCTGGAAAGCCGGATGCCGGCAGACGATGGCCAGCGCACTTTGGTGCATGGGGACTACAGGATCGACAATATGATTTTCGACAAGTCAGGCCCGGCCTGCCTCGCGGTGCTCGATTGGGAGCTCAGCACCATCGGGCATCCTTACGCTGATCTGGCTTCTGTGATCATGCAGTGGCAATTGCCCGCCGGGAAAGAAGGACGCGGCCTTCAGGGCGTGAACCGTGCGGATCTCGGACTCCCTTCGGATCAGGCATTTATCGAGGCGTATTGCGCCCGGCGCGGGCTGTCCGGCGTGGACAATTTTGGGTATTTCCTGTCGTTCAGCTTCTTTCGAATGGCGGCCATCGTGCAGGGCGTCCTGAAACGCGGTCTGGACGGCAATGCTTCGAATCCTGAACGGGCGCTGCGACTGGGTCAATTCGTACCTGTGTTTGCACAGCATGGTCTGAACGCGATGAAGGCGGGCTAGGGATGGAGGATCATGTCAGGCCACAGGCGGAGGATGAAAAGGACCGCAACTTTGTCACTGCGCTTGCGCGTGGACTGGACGTTTTGCGCGCTTTTCGACCCAACGAAACGAACCTGACAAACACCGACATCTCTGAGCGTACGGGACTTCCAAAAGCCACGGTGTCGCGCCTGACGCACACCTTGTGTAAGCTCGACTACCTGGTCGCCGATACACGCACCGGCACTTATCGGCTTGGCGTTGGGGTGCTGCAACTTGGGTTCGGCGTGCTCTGCGGCATGGAAATCGGGGAGCGCGCCGCGCAGGTGATGCGCGATCTGCGCAATGGTCCCAACTCTTACATCACCGTGGCGCTTGCTGAACGACATCAGATGGATGCGATCTACATCGCGGTGCGCCGCTCGCGCGAAGCATTGGCGCTGACGATGCACGTCGGCTCGCGGCTGCCCCTGTATTTCTCGGCGGTTGGCCGCGCCATTCTGGTGGGCCTGCCGGATGACGAACGCGAGGCCGCTTTTGCGCAGGCATATGAAATGGAGCCTGAGGGGGATGCGGCGCGGCGCAAGAGCATCGCCACGGCCCAGTCGGAGTATCAGTCGCAAGGGTTTTGCACGGGTTACGGAGACTGGAGGCCAGATGTGAACGGCATCGCGGTCCCCGTTTTCACGCTGAGCGGGTCCAGGGTCTATGGCCTCAATGTTGGCGGACCGGCTTTTCATGTGAAGCGCAAGCAGCTCGAAACTGTCTACGGCAAGCGGCTCATTGCGGCGGCAGAGCAATTGCGGCTGCAGCCCTGAGGTCGGGTGAGATTCGCTGCACTGCCGCGAAATAGCGTTCTGCACAGCGAAACAGGTCGTCTGATTGGGGTTGTTCGAAAATTGATCACGCCTGCCTGTATTGGGGGCAGTTCGCGACGTTGCGTCATCCCGTCGATGCGCAGTGGTCTTGGCACGTTTTGGTGCAGTGCGCATTTGCGCCCAAAGGCAATCAACGTCGGAGAGGTCGGTGCAATGCTTCAAAAAAATATTTACTTAACAAGGATATAAACTCTACAGTTCATGTTGTGCGCTCCAGCCAATCGAAGCCCCAAACATGCGTGCTGGCCAAAAAACAAAGGGGGCAGTTCGACCGATGTCCGGGCCTCTGAAGGATTGCTGGCAAACGCTTGACTTTGACCCTCAGTGTGCAAGGCTTCGCCCAAGGCTCGGGGCGGCTCTCACGACCAACCGCACCAAAACAAACCGGCCTTACCATTGGGAGGAAGCTAAATGCGCAGAACAACCAAGTTTGGCGTTACGGCGGCTCTTGCACTGGCTCTCAGTGCGACTGCGTCGTTCGCCGAAAACATCAAGATTGCCTTTATCGACCCGCTGAGCGGTCCGTTCGCCGGCACCGGTACCAACGGCCTGCACCAGTTTGAGTTCGCAGCCGATCATCTGGTTAATGAAAAGGGTGGCGTGCTGGACGGGCAGATGTTCGAGATTGTCGGCTTCGACAACAAGATCAGCCCGAAGGAATCTCTGATCCAGCTGCAAGTCGCAATCGACCAGGGCATTCGTTACATCGCGCAGGGCAACAGCTCGGGCGTGGCGAACGCACTGACCGAAGCCATCGACAAGCATAACCGCCGGAACCCGGACAACCGCGTTCTGTTCCTGAACTATTCGGCTGTGGACCCGGCGCTGACCAACGACAAGTGCAACTTCTGGCACTTCCGTTTTGACGCCAACGCCGACATCAAGATGGACGCGCTGACGGACTCCATTGCCGCCAACGAAGACATCAAGAAGGTCTATATCATCGGTCAGGACTACAGCTTCGGCAAAGCGGTTGCTGCGGCAGCGGTGAAGTTCCTGGGTGAAAAGCGGCCCGACATTGAAATCGTGGGCAACGAATTGCACCCGATCGGCAAGGTGAAGGACTTCACACCCTACAGCCGCAAGATCGTTTCGTCCGGCGCGGACGCGATGATCACCGGCAACTGGGGTGCGGACATGCTGGGTCTCGGCAAGTCGGTTCTGGAGAACGGCTATACCGGCCCGATCTACACCTACTATGCTGCGGCTGACGGGATCACGGCGGCCTTTGGCGAAGTTGGTGACGGATCGCTGCGTCTTGTGGCAGAGGGTCAGATCAACCCACCGCCAAACGAGCGTGCGGCTGCCTTTGTCGAAGGGTTCAAAGCGAAGCATCCGGATGGCAACGTAAGCCAGGCGCGGATCGCCAACACCATCGAAATGCTGGCCAAGGCCATCAATCAGGCCGGAACGGCTGATGATGTTGTGGCTGTTGCCAATGAGTTGTCGGGCATGGAGCACGAGAGCATTTGGGGTGGTAAGCTGATGATGCGCCCGCAGGATCACCAACTGATCCAGAACGTGCACATCATGGCGCACACCAACGAAGACATCGTCTATGATTACGATAACTCCGGCTACGGTGTGAAAGTGATCCGCACGGTTCCGATGGCAGCGATGGACAGCGCCACGACCTGCCAGATGAAAGCTCCGTCCTAAACGCAGGACTATCCGGGCCTGCCCGCACGCGGGCAGGCCCGATCTGTTTGCTGACCTCATTCGACCAGACCGCTGAAAGGGAGGGCTTATGGACCTCGTACTCGTCAACCTGATCGACGGGCTTGTGACCGGACTACTGCTCTTTATGCTGTCCGCTGGCCTAACGCTCATTTTTTCGATGATGGGTGTGCTGAATTTCGCGCATGCCAGCTTTTACATGCTGGGCGCTTACTTCGCGTATCAGATCAGCACGTACTTCGGGTTCTGGACGGGCCTTCTTATTGCCCCGCTCATAGTCGGGGTCATGGGCGCCGGGGTCGAACGCTACGGTCTGCGCCGTGTGCACCAGTACGGGCACGTGCCTGAGCTGATTTTCACCTTTGGTCTGGCCTTGCTGATCGAGGAACTGGTGCAGTTCATCTGGGGCAAGAACCAGATGCCCTATGATCCGCCGGAAATTCTGCAGTTCACGTTGTTCTCGATTTCGGGGAATGCGGTTCCGGCCTACAAAATTTTCATGATCTTCGTCTCCATGGCGATCTTCATGATCCTTCTCTACATCCTGACCCGCACGCGCGTCGGCATGATCATTCAGGCCGCACTGAGCTATCCCAAGACCGTCGAAGCGCTGGGGCACAACGTGCCTTTAGTCTTCATGGGGGTATTTGGTGTTGGCACGGCCCTCGCCGGTGTGGCGGGCGTGATTGCCGGCCCCGTTCTGGGCACCTTCCCGGGAATGGCCTTTGTTCTGGGATCGATTGTCTTTGTGACTATTGTGATCGGGGGGCTTGGCTCTTTGTGGGGCGCGCTGGCCGCCTCTTTGCTCATAGGGTGGATGACCACCTTTGCCGCCGCTTACAACGTCCGCTTCGAAGACATCCTGATGGGGCTGGGCTTCACCAAACCCGAAGACCTGTCCGAAAACCTCTTCCGTGACATCTGGACACTGACCATGCCGCAGATCGGGCCAATCCTGCCTTACATCCTGATGGTGCTAATCCTTGTCTTCCGACCGCACGGCCTGTTGGGGAAACGTGACTCATGACCGATCAACTGACCACAGACCCGACCAAGCCGGCCCAGCGCATGCGTGCGGGCAGCATGACGATCACGACGATGCCATGGGTTGTCAGCGGGCTGATCCTACTGGTGCTGCCGTTTGTTTTCACAAACAATTCCGCCATCACGATCATGAACCAGATGTCGATCACGATCATCTTCGCGCTGGCCTATAATATGCTGCTGGGGCAGGGCGGGATGCTAAGTTTCGGCCACGCCGTGTACATGGGGGTCGGTGGGTTTGCCTGCGTGCACCTTATGAACATGTCGGGCGTATTTGCAGTCATGCCGCTGCCGCTTCTTCCGATTTTCGGCGGCTTGTTCGGCATGGGATTGGCCACCATCGTGGGCGCCTTTTCCACCCGAAAGGCGGGGACCGTGTTCGCGATGATTTCTTTGGGGGTGGGCGAGCTGATCGCCGCCTGCTCGGTCATCATCGTCGCGTTCTTCGGCGGTGAAGAGGGGATCTCGGGCGACCGGACCTACGCGCTGCCGTTCTTCGGCGTCGAGTTCCTGCGCCAGATCGAGGTTTACTACCTGATTGCATTCTGGCTGCTGGTGTCGGCCCTGCTGATGTACCTGTTCTCCCGCACGCCAGTGGGGCGCATGGCCAACGCCGTGCGCGACAACCCTGAGCGGGCCGAGTTTCTGGGCTATTCCGCGCGGTGGGTGCGGTTCTACAGCTTTGTCGCGTCGGGGTTCTTTGCGGGGATCGCGGGCGGTCTTTTTGCGATCAACTATGAAATCCTGACCGAAGAGAACCTCAACACAACCTCTTCGGGCATCATCCTTCTGGTGACTTTCCTGGGGGGTGTCGGGTTCTTCTTTGGTCCCATCCTCGGTGCCATCGTGTTCACGCTGGTGCAGACGGTGCTGAGCCTCGAGACGGAACTTTGGGCCTTTTATGCGGGTATTCTATTTGTCGCGACGGTCATGTTCTTCCCCGGCGGACTGGCCGGACTGATCATGATGCACGTTCCGGCCATGCGGCTGGGCAAGGCGCGGTTGCTGGTAATGCCGTATCTCAAAACGCTTCTACCCGGGCTCTTATGCGTTCTGGGTGGCGCCGCGCTTGTCGAAATGATCTTCCATTATCGCCATGCAACCGCAGGCGATGAAGAGATGACAATCTATTGGACCACCTTCAACAGCCACGACATTCTGCCATGGGTGATTGCTTTGGGCGCCACGGCCCTCGGGTTCTGGCTGGTCAGACGTAATGCGCCGGAAATGACAGAGGCCTGGGGACAGGCCAACACCCCTGATCGCGCGCCACAGGAGCAAAAAGCCGCATGACATCTGCTTTGCAACTGGACAACCTGCACAAAAGCTTTGGCAGGGCTGAAATCATTCGTGGGGTCGATCTGGACATCCGGACCGGGGAACGGCACGCCATTATCGGGCCAAACGGGGCGGGCAAATCCACTCTGTTCAACCTGATCACCGGGCGGTTCCCGGCGACATCCGGAACTGTGCGCCTGCATGGACAGGATCTGGCGGGGATGGCCCCCTACGAGATCAACCGCATGGGTCTCAGCCGGTCGTTCCAGATCACCAACATCTTTCCGAAGATGACCGTGTTTGAGAACGTGCGCTGTTCGCTGCTTTGGTCCAAGGGGTATAAGTATTCCTTCTGGAATATGGTCAGCCGCAGCCAGGACCTGACAGATGGGGCCGAGGCGATCCTGGACCAGATCAACTTGACCGAGCGACGGGATCTGCCCGCAGGCGTGTTGTCCTATGCAGAGCAACGGGCGCTTGAGATTGGGATCACGATCGCAGGTGGGGCGGACGTGATCATGCTGGACGAACCAACCGCCGGCATGAGCCATTCCGAAACGGACTACATCGTCGAGCTGATCCGCAAGGTTACCGAGGACAAGACCCTGATCATGGTGGAGCACGATATGGGAGTTGTATTCGGACTGGCTGACCAGATTTCGGTTCTGGTCTATGGCGAGATCATCGCGACCGGGCGGCCCGAAGACGTGCGGGGTGATCCCAAAGTGCAAGAAGCCTATCTGGGCGCGGCTCTGGAGGCTGAACACTGATGCTCGATGTACAGGACATGCACGCCTACTATGGCAAGTCGCACATCCTCCAGGGGGTGACGATGAACATTCAGGAAGGCGAGATCGTTGCCTTGCTGGGGCGCAACGGGGTCGGCCGATCGACAACCTGCAAGGCCGTCATGGGCGAGGTGGAGCCGCATGGTTCTGTGACGTTCAAGGGTAAGCAGATTGCCGGAAAGAAAGCCTACGAGATCGCCAATCTCGGTATCGGATATGTGCCCGAAAACCGGGATATCTTTCCGGGATTGACCACCCGTCAGAACCTGACACTGGGGCTCAAACCGGGTCAGAAGGACGGCGAAGGCCGGTGGTCGATGCAGGACATGTTCAACATGTTCGAGAACCTTGAACGCCGCGCTGATGTTGAGGCGTCCGTTCTGTCAGGTGGCGAACAGCAGATGCTGACGATGTGCCGCACGCTGATGGGCGATCCGGATTTCATCATGATCGACGAACCGACCGAGGGTTTGTCGCCTCAGATGACGCAAAAGGTGGCGGAGCTGCTTCAGGAGATTGCCAAGCGGGGCATCGCAACCCTGTTGGTGGAGCAAAAGCTTGCCATTGCCATGGACATCGCACACCGCGTGTACGTCATGGGCCATGGGCAGGTGGTGTTTGAAGGCACGCCGCAGGAACTGCGCGATCGGGACGACGTTCGCAAGGAATGGCTGGAGGTCTGACGGGGCGCAGCTAGGCGTCTTCTGACGCTGCGCGCGCTATGACCCATTCAAGGTCGGGCAGGCTGTCCTTTCCAAAGAACATTTCGTCTCCGACAAACATCGTCGGGGCACCAAACGCGCCACGCGCAACAGCGGCCGACGTGTTGTCGATCAGACCTTGTTTGACATCATCGGTCTGGGTGGCGGCCATTATCTCACCGGCAGGCAGGCCAGCGTCGTCCAGAACCCCGGCGATCACTTCCGGTTCGTCCATTTTCTTGCCGTTGACCCACATCGCATCAAACACGGTGTCGAGATAGCGTTGTTCCCAGTCTTTGCTTTGGGCAAAGACCGCGCCGCGCATCACGCCAATGGTCATGATCGGGAAGTTCGGGTTCCAGTTGAACTGCAGCTCGTGACGCTGGACAAAGCGGGTGGTTTCCACCCTGAGATAATCGATTTTGCCTTTCACTCCGCCAAAGGCCTGAATGGGGCTTTGGTTCTGGGTGGCCTTGAAAATGCCCCCGAGCAAGACAGGCACATAGACCAGGTCCGCCCCGACGCGTTGCGCAAAATCGGGCAGCACCTTGTGCATGAGGAATGCGTTCGGGCTGCCAAAATCATACAGAAATTCGATTTTTTGTGTCACCAGCTCTCTCCATAGGGGCGCAGGTCCATTTCAAACGTCCACGCATCGCGGCTTTGATGTGCGAGAGTCCAGTAGGCCTCGCCAACGGAGTCCGGGTTCATCAGGGTATCCGGCGGGATACTGTCCGGGTCGCCCCCTGCCTCCCGCATCCGTTCCCGCACAAAGGCAGTGTCAACGCCCGCGTCAATGATCAGATGGGCGACGTGGATGTTTTGTGGCCCAAGCTCCTTGGCCAGCGACTGCGCCAAAGCGCGCAGGCCTGCCTTGCCAGCGGAAAAGGCCGCGTAGCCGCTATTGCCGCGCATCGAGGCGGACGCCCCGGTGAAAAAGATCGCACCCCGCCCGCGCGGGACCATGTATCGGGCGGCCTCACGACCGGTGAAAAACCCGGCAAAGCAAGCCATCTCCCAGACCTTTCGAAAGACCCGCGCGGTGGTGTCCAGAATGTCGAAACGGACGTTCCCCCCAACATTGAAAATCACGACATCGATCGGGCCGACGTCGGCCTCGATGCTGCGAAAAACCTCCGCGACGCTGTCTTCGTCCCGCGCATCCATCCCGTAGGCATGTGCGGTTCCGCCGGCCTCTTCGATCTCCGTAACGAGAGGCGCGAGCTTGTCGCCGTTTCGACGCCCAAGGCACACGGTATAGCCGCCCGAAGCGAAGCGTTTTGCGATGGCGGCGCCGATGTAATCGCCCGCACCGATGACAAAAACGATGGGCTGTGTCATTGGGCCTCCGCAGCCTGGAACGCTGGCCGGTTTGTCAGCCGCTCAATGTAAGGCGGCAAGTTGGGTTTGTCGTCCAGATCGGCACCAAAACGGCTGGCCATGATGACAGCATGGCCTGTCATAACGTCCGCAGCTGTGAAGTCTCGGGCCAGATAATCGCGGCCTTCCATATGTTGGTTCACTGCGTGCAACATCTGGCCCAGCAACTTGGTCGAGCGCTTGGCGTGTTGTTCGCTGCGCCGCTCGGGTGGAAGCAGGATCGTTTCCACCACAATTGAATTCATCGGGGGCATGATCATGCCTTCGGCATAGTGCAGCCACTGCAGATAGTTCGCAAATTCCGGATCGTCGACGAGCGGCTGCAAACGCCCATCACCGTATTTTGCAAGAATGTACTGCACAATGGCGCCGGACTCGAACAAGGTGATCTCACCATCCTCAAGGGCAGGCACGCGACCCATGGGATGAATCGCCAGGTAGTCTGGACCGCGCATTTCCTTCTGGCCCAGTTCAAAGCGTTCGATCTCGTAGCTGAGCCCCAATTCTTCCATCAGCCAGGCGACCCGTACGGCGCGGCTGCCTGGTGCAAAATACAGTTTCACGTGTTGTCCTCCCCGGCGCGTTTGACAAGTGTCGCGGCCTGACTCAAACTGTAACTTCCGATTTTGAAGGGAGTCAATCATGGCGCGCGCCGATCTTGCCAAATCCGACTGCGCCGTCGCACGGGCCATCGAACGGGTGGGGGATCCCTGGACGCTGATGATCCTGCGCGCCATGTTTCTCGGAGCGCGCCGGTTCGATCAGTTGCAGCAGAGCACCGGGGCATCTCCACATATCCTTAGTGAACGGCTGAAGCGGCTGTGCGCCGATGATGTCTTGCACCGCCGGTTGTACTCACATCATCCTCCGCGCCATGAATATCTGTTGACGGAGAAGGGCCGCGATCTCTGGTCCGTGGTCATCACGTTGCGGGCGTGGGGAGAAAAATGGGTGCCACGAGATGGGCCAAAGGATCTGCGGCTCTTTCACAAAGGGTGCGGCGCTGAAATGATGCCCCGACTCGCGTGCCCGGAATGTGGTGCGCCCATGCAGGCCCATGATTGCCAAGCCGTTCCAAACATCAAAACTGCCATGACCCCCGTATCCAGGAGATCGCAATGACTGACGCCCCCAACCTGATCCGCAGCCTCTCAGACGACGGGATACTGACGCTGACTTTGAACCGGGGACCGGTGAACGCGCTCTCAGCGCCCTTTCTGATGGAACTTGCTGAGACCTTTGAAAGTGTTGGCTCGGACAAAGCTGTGCGGGCCGTGGTTGTGAACAGCGCCTTCAAGGTTTTCTCTGCCGGACTGGACCTGAAAGAGGCCCAAGGGTTTGACCATGAGCAACAGGCTGCCATTGTGCACGGGCTGAACGTTGGTTTTCTCGCCCAGTTTGCCTGTCCGAAGCCGGTTGTTGCCGCAGTGGGCGGGGCCGCGATTGCCGGTGGTTTGTTTTTCGTGCTGGCGGCGGATCTCCGTGTGGCCAGCCCAAAAGCGCGCCTTGGCTTGGCTGAGGTGCGCGTGGGTGTCGATTTCCCGGTTGGTCCGATGGAGATTGCGCGCGCCACGCTCGATCCAAATGCCCTGCGCCGGCTGATGCTGACCGGGCAGCCAATGGATGCCGCCACGGCACATCAAAGCGGCATCATCGATCACTTATGCGATCCCGACGACCTGATGGAAACGGCGATTGAGCAGGCGCGGGTACTGGCCGGATCACCATCGGGGGCGTATGCGGCTGTGAAGCACCAAATCCGCGGCGACGTGATTGCGCAGATCGAACAGGCAGTCGCAAACCCGGCTTCCCGCCCCGAAGGCGGCTGGTACACCGATGAGACAAGGGACGCGATGCAGAGGATGATCGGCTGACGCTTTTCGGAAAGGAAGAGATATGACGGACGCTCCAATCCTGCTCGAACGACAAGGCCCGGTCGCTGAAATCACTCTGAACCGGCCCGATGCGCTCAATGCAATGTCGCGCGCGATGGTCGCCGCACTCACACGAACCATCCGGGACTTGTCGGACGATAAGGAACTGCGGGCCATCGTTCTGACCGGGGCAGGGCGCGCGTTCTGCTGCGGGCTTGATCTCAAGGAGATGGCACAGCCCGGCGCGACCAGCGCATTTGACTGGCACGGTCCCGAAAGCCTCTTTGGTGTGGTGGGCGCCTGTCCTCATCCGATCATATCTGCCGTGAATGGGTATGCGATCACGGGCGGTCTGGAACTGGCGCTGTTGGGTGATTTCCTGATCGCGGATCCCTCCGCGCAGTTCGCCGACACCCATGCCCGTGTCGGCATCACACCAAGCTGGGGCCTGACCCAGATTCTGCCTCGGCTGATCGGCATCAACCGCGCCCGGCAGATGTCACTGACCGGCGGGTTTGTGGACGCCCAAACGGCATATGACTGGGGCCTGGTCAACGAGGTTGTGGGCGAAGGCGAACTGCGCGAGCGCGCGCACGAACTGGCCATCCAAATTGCCGAAACTGACCGCTCGACTCTCGGCAGAATTCGCGCTCTGATCAGACAGAGTGTCGAGCTGCCGCTGTCGGAGGCCCTTGCGGCCGAGGCGGCTGTGTTTGACGCCCATATTGCCGGCGTGACGCCTGAAGACGTTGCGCGCGGACGCGAGTCGGTGACCAAACGCGGACGCAACCTCGTCCGAAAGTGAGAGGGACAGATCATGGATGGAACGGCGGCGATCCGCGCGGGATTTGACGCGGAGCGGCTGACACGCATCCGCGATTGGATGCAGGGCTATGTTGATCAACGCAAGTTTGCCGGATGCGCCACTCTGATTGCCCGCGGCGGCGAGGAAGTGTTCTATCACGACTGTGGTCTGCGCAACGTCGAAGCGCGTCTGCCGTGGCAGCGCGAGACCGTCGCGCGGATCTATTCGATGACCAAACCGGTCACTACGGTGGCGGCAATGATGTTGATGGAACGTGGATTGTTCCACCTCGACGCGCCGATTTCCGAGTTTCTGCCCGAGTTCAAAGATTGCCACGCGCTGATCCCCGGCGCGACCCGGATCGATCAGGTCGAGCCTGTGGCGACTCCGACGGTGCATCAGGTGCTGACCCATACGTCCGGGATGAGCTATCCATTCAATCCCGGTGTGTTGCCCGAAGCGATGCACGCGGCAGACCTTGTCTTTCATCCTCAGGCGAACACGCTTGAGGAGCAGACCAAAGAAGTGGCGGCCCTGCCGTTGGCGTTCCGTCCGGGGACCCGTTGGGAATACTCGGTTGGCATCGATGTGGTTGGCCGTATCGTCGAAGTGGTGTCGGGGCGCTCCCTCGACTCAGTTTTTCGATCTGATGTTCTCGACCCGCTCGGAATGACCCGCACCGCTTTTGCTGCGCAGCCTGACACGGGCGAACAGTTCGCGGCGCTCTACACGCCGCTGGCGGGCGACGCGATGGATTTGAACGCCGCACGCGGCGGGGGCGAAAGTCTGCGTCTGACGGATTCGCCCGAGAAATCACCCTGGCACGGAACGACGTGTTTTTCGGGCGGTGGAGGTCTGCTGGGCACCATCGACGATTACATGCGATTTGCCGAGATGCTGCGACAGGGCGGCGCATTGGGGGATGTGCGTTTGCTGTCGCCGCACACGGTTGCCTTCATGGCTCGCAATCACCTGCCGGGCGATATCGCGTCCATGGGACCGCAAAGTTTTGCCGAGCAACCGATGGAAGGCATGGGCTTTGGGCTTGGAGGTGCGGTGGTTCTGGATCCCGGCCGGGCGCGGTGCCCCGGATCCGTCGGCGATTTCAGCTGGGGCGGCATGGCGTCCACTTTTTTCTGGGTGGACCCGGTTCTGAATCTCTCCGTCGTCTTCTTCACACAACTCTCGCCATCCTCGTCTTATCCCGCCCGTCCCCAGCTGAAGGCACTTGTGCATGGAGCACTGGTCTCTTGAGCGAGCCAAGACCGATCCTTTGGACCCCGACGCAGGAACGGATCGATGGCGCCCGCCTTGCGGCATACCAAAGGTTCCTCGCTGACACGCGCGATCTGGCATTTGCTGATTATCCGGCACTGTGGGACTGGAGCGTCACGGATCTGGACGGCTTCTGGCAGTCAATCTGGGACTTCTTCGATTTGAAGGCCGATGTGCCGCACACTGAGGTTCTTGGCCACCGCGCTTTGCCCGGTGCGGTCTGGTTTCCCGGTTGTCAGCTCAACTTCGCCGATCAGATGGTGCGCGCGGCAGAGTATAAGCCGAACGCAGTGGCACTGAGCTTGTATTCGGAAACCTTCGGTCAGACCAACCTGACATGGGCAGAGCTGCGCAGTCGGGTCGCCAATGTTGCGGAGAACCTGCGCAGAATGGGCGTCGGGCAGGGCGACAGAGTTGTGGCCATCCTTCCGAATGCACCGGATGCCATCATCGCGTTTCTGGCCACCGCCAGTCTCGGGGCGATCTGGTCGCTGTGCGCGCCGGATATGGGGCATGTGGCGATCCTGGACCGGTTTCGTCAGATCGCGCCGAAAGTCCTGATCGCGCAGGATGGGTACGTGCATGGCGGCCAGATGGTGGATCGCAGCGCCGTGTTGAACACGATCCGCGAAGGGTTGGAGAGCCTCACTCATACGGTGATGGTCTCCGTTGCATCAGATCCGCCCGCGGGCACGGTGCCATGGGACAGTATGACCGAGGGCGACGCGGTCTATGCCAGCACTCCAGTGCCCTTCGATCACCCGCTCTGGGTCGTGTATTCGTCCGGAACCACCGGAAACCCGAAGCCCATCGTGCATGGGCATGGTGGCGTGCTTCTGGAAGGGGCAAAACAGTCCCTGCATCAGGACCTCGGACCTGATGATCACTTTTGCTGGCTGACCTCCTCCGGCTGGATCATGTGGAATGCGCAGTTCTGTGCGCTGGGGCAGGGGGCTCGGGTTCTGCTCTTTGAAGGGGCGCCCAATCACCCCGATATGCTGGCGGTCTGGCGTGTCGTCGCCGAAGAGCGGTTGACCTATTTTGGCGCGGGTGCTGCGTTTTTCACAACATGCCTGAAAGCGGGTGTGCGACCACGGGATGTTCTCGATCTGTCTGCCCTCACCGGTTTGGGCGCTACGGGATCCCCTCTGACGTCGGATGCCTATGACTGGATCTACGATGCGGTCAACCCGAACATCTGGCTGGCGCCGATTTCGGGCGGGACAGATCTTGCCGGTGCCTTTGTCGGCGGCAATGTGATGCTTCCGGTACGGGCGGGCGAGATGCAGTGCCGTCTGTTGGGGAATGCAGTGCGGGCTTACGACGTGGACGGGCAGGAAGTCTTTGACGAGGTCGGGGAGCTGGTGTGCACCGAGCCGTTGCCGTCCATGCCTCTGTACTTCTGGGGGGACGAGGACGGGAGCCGCTTACACGACAGCTACTTTGACACCTACCCGGGCGTATGGCGGCACGGGGACTGGATCGAGATCACGCCCGAAGGCGGGTCCGTGATCTATGGCCGCTCGGACGCCACGATCAATCGCAAGGGCCTGCGGTTGGGATCGTCAGAGATTTACCAGGCTGTAGAAGGGCTCGAGGAGGTTTTGGATTCGCTGGTCGTGGATCTGGAGTTCCTGGGCCGTGACAGCTTCATGCCGTTGTTCGTTGTGCTCAAGGATGGTCGGTCTCTCGACCAGGCACTTACATCAAAGATCAACGGTGCAATCCGCGACTCCGTTTCTCCGCGCTTTGTTCCCAACGAGATCGTGCAGATTGCTGAGGTGCCTCGCACGCTGTCGGGAAAGAAGCTGGAAGTTCCCGTGAAAAAGCTCCTCTTGGGCGGGGATGCCGCCCGCATTGTGAACCGGGATTCGATGGTCAATCCCGACAGTTTTGACTTCTTCATTGACTACGCCAGCCAGAAGGCTCTGACATGACTGATCCTGCCGCCGAACTCCTTGATCTGCTGGACATCGAGCAATTGGAAGTGGACCTGTTCCGCGGGACGGGCGCAGGCGGGGAGACCACCACCCGGATCTTTGGAGGCCATGTGATCGCACAGGCGCTGGCCGCCGCCTACAAGACCGTCGAGGACCGGTTGTGCCATTCCTTGCACGCATACTTCATTCGCCCCGGTGACCCCTCCATTCCGGTGATCTATCAGGTCGATCGCGCGCGTGATGGCGGCAGCTTCACTACCCGCAGAGTGGTCGCGATCCAGCATGGGCGGCAGATCCTGAACATGTCGGCGTCTTTTCACGTTCAGGAAGACGGTTGGGACTACCAGCACACCATGCCTGACGTGCCTGGGCCCGAAGGTTTGCTCAACCGTGACGCACTGCGCGAGCAGAACGTGGACCGCATTCCCGAGCGGTACCGGGAGGATTTTTTGCGCCTGCGCCCGATTGAACTGCGAGAAGTCGCGCCACGGGATTTCTTTGCGCCGGACCCGGTGGACGATGCCAATCACGTTTGGTTCCGGATGGAGGCTGCGCAGGGGCAGGGGCCGCAGATGCAGCATTGTTTGCTGGCCTATGCCTCAGACATGAACCTGCTGGGATCCTCGCTGCGTCCGCATGGGCTGACATGGTTTCAGGGCAAGGTTATGACCGCCAGTCTGGATCATGCGATGTGGTTTCATGGACCGATCGAGTTCGAGAACTGGCACCTCTACACCATGGATGCGCCGTTCACCGGGGGCGGCCGCGGGTTCAACCGCGGCGCCATTTACACCCGCGATGGGCGCCTGATGGCCAGTGTTGCCCAGGAAGGCCTTGTTCGCCCGCTCCGCCCCAAGACCTGAGTGATCCTAGGGTGGGTATCGCGTCAGACGCGCGCCCCAAAGGTCCTGTTCAGCTTGCGCATTCCGCCGATCCAGCGGTCATAATCCGCCGTTTTAAGGCGCATGTAATCCAGAACCTGTGGATGCGGCAGCACAAGGAAGGTTTCATCCCGGATGGCTTGGATACAGGCCTCTGCCACGGGTTCCGGCTCCAGCATGCCATCCAGGGCCGCAACGCCGTCCTCATGGCCACGCGTCATCTCCGAACGGACGGCTTGAGGGCATAACACGGACACCTTGATGCCGTCGTCGCCATGGGTCAGCGCAATCCACTCAGCCAGCGCGACCGCGGCGTGTTTGGTCACGCCATAGGGCGCGGCGCCGACTTGGTTCAGCAGACCCGCTGCAGAGGCCGTGTTCAGGAAGTAACCGCCCCCGCGCGCGACCATACGTGGGATAAGATGGCGTGCGGCCCAGACATGGGACATCACGTTGATCTCCCAGATCCGCTGCCAGTCTTCGTCGGGGGCATCGACCCCCCCGATCACCAGAATGCCGGCGTTTGAGCAGAAAAGATCAACGGGGCCGATGTCTGTTTCGACTGTTTCGATCAGGTTTACCAGTTCGGATTCGACACCGACGTTGACACCGTAGCCTGTGCCGCCAATCTCGGCGGCCACAGACTTTGCGCCATCAGCGTTCAGGTCAACACAGACCACATGCGCGGCCCCTTCGGCAGCACACCGTTCAGCCAGCGCCTTGCCAATTCCGCTCGCGGCGCCGGTCACAACGACAATCTTGTTTTTCAGTTCCATAACAGATCCTTATGTCCACATGTTCGAGCCGCCGCACACCGTCAGCGCTTGTCCGGTCATATAGCGGCTGGCATCCGACGCGAGAAACACGGCCAATCCGGCGAAATCGTCCGGTTCACCCAGACGGCGCAACGGAATCTCATTTTCAATCCGTTTTGCGACTTCTGGGTTATCCCAGAGTTCGCGGGCAAAGTCGGTTTTGACGAGCCCGGGGCAGATCGCGTTGAACCGGACGCCCTTGGGTCCAAACTCGGCGGCCAGATTGCGCACCAGTCCGATCAGGGCCAGCTTGGACATGCCATAGGTGCCCAGCATTTCCGAGGGTTTGAAGGCCCCGATCGACGAGGTGAACATCATCGATCCTGCCCCTTTGGCCACCATATCGGGCACCACAAGCTGCGCCAGCCATAGATTGGCCTGCACATTGGCCTGCATGGTCTTCTCGTAGGCGGCATCAGGGATTTCGGACGTGGGGCCGTAATAGGGATTCACGCCGGCGTTTCCGACCACGATATCGATGGGGCCGGCCTTGGCATGGGCTGTGTCGACCAGTGATGCCAGTTGTTCCTTGTAGCCTACGTTGCAGGACACAGGGATCGCCCGGTCTGCGCCAACCGCTTCGTTGATTTGGGCCGCGGCGATATCGAGTTGATCTTGTTTGCGGGCGGAAATGACCACCGTCGCGCCGTGTTGCGCCAAACCGGTCGCCATCGACAGCCCCATGCCCTTTGAGGCCCCCGTCAGCAAGGCAACCTTGCCCGTCAAATCAAACATGTCTCATTCTCCTATGGGTTCGCTCATGGACGTCAGGCACGCGTCGCGAATGCCTCGTCGGTCGATTTTGTCCGTTGCGCCCCGCTTCAAAGGGGTCGTTTGCAGCCAGATGTGCTCTGGAATTTTGAAATGAGCGATGTGCTCGGCCAAAAACTCTTTCAGTTCTTCATCCGTGACCGGTCCGCGCGTTTGAATGGCGGCGCCGACCACTTCGCCCAGCCTGTCGTGCGGCACCGAAAACGCGCAGGCCTCGGCAACTGCCGGATGCCGATGCAATGCGCCCTCGACGTCCAGACAGGCGATGTTCTCCCCGCCCCGGATGATGATGTTCTTCTTGCGGTCCACAATCGTGACATAGCCGTCGGGATCGATCAGCCCCATATCACCCGTGCGCAACCATCCGTCATGCATGACGTCTTCTGTCGCTTCGGGTTTGTTTAAGTAACACCGCATGTTACAGGGGCTTTTTACAGTTATCTCCCCAACTGTCCCAACTGGAACATCGCGACCGTCATCGTCCAGGAAACGCAGTTCCTGGACCGGAGGATAGAGCTTTCCGGCCGCCCCGGGACGCGCTACGTAATCATCGCCGATCATCCCGATTCCGTTGGCATTGGTCTCTGTCATGCCCCAGCCGGTTGCGATGTCGGCTTGTGGGAAGCTTTCCTTGAGCTCTGCAACCTGCGCGGCGGGACGTTTGGCTCCGCCGGCACCCAGAAAACTCAGCGTCGGGAGGTGCTCGCCCATCTCTTTGGCGGCCGTCAGAATGTCGGCGGATTGCGTTGGCACGCCCAGAAAGCGCGTGATTTCTTCATCCCGGATCAGGCGCACTGCATCTTTTGCGTCCCAGCGGTCCATGACGACCAGTTTCGCGCCAGCGGGCAGGCTGAGTAAAAACACGGGATGGGTGGCCGTGACGTGAAAGAGCGGCGTGGCCACAAGGCCAGACGGGCGCGGCGGTTCGGGGGTGTCTGGGGCAGGGGGGGCCATAAGCGGTTGTATCACCGCCTGCAGGAGCCACGTGAACACGGCATTGACGGCCCCACGATGCGTTTGCACCACGCCTTTGGGATGCCCGGTCGTGCCCGAGGAGTACATGACCGCGAAATCATCGTCGGTATCGATTGCAACTTCGGGCCAGTCCGCCACATTATCTGTGGAAACTAAGTCTCTGTAAGGTAATGTATTAACCTGTTCTGAATCCCGCACACCGACCAATGTCAGCTGATGCTTGGATTGCAGCGGTTTGAGGCGCTCCATCCGCTTGCCGTCTGCAAAGACATAGGCAGCGCCACTGTCTTCCAGTGCATAGTCCAGTTCTTCGGTGGTCCACCATGCGTTCAAAAACACGGTCACGGCGCCGATGGACGCAATGGCCGAGAGCGCAATCAACAGTTCCGGGCAATTCCGCATGGCAATAGCGATCCGGTCGCCCTTGCGCAGCCCTTGCTTCTCAAGAGCCGCGGCCAGTGCCTTAATTTCATTGCAAAATGCGTCGAAGGTGTAGCGCTCGTCACCAAACACGAGGTATTCTGCCGCACCATTGCCTTGAGCCTCGCGGCTGGCCTGTAGCAAGGCGCGGATATGCGGTGGTACATTCCGGAACACCGTATACGTCACGCCGCGCACCGTCGCGGTGTCCAGCGCAAAAGTGGGGTTCGTGGTGGTTACCTGATGGACAGCCTCTTCCAGAGACAATCCGGTCATGCCGGCGGCACCGCAACGGGAGGATAGGCAGGTTTACTATTCATTGGCGTCTTCCTCCCGTGGTTCGCCTGGTCCTTCGCATTGTCGGGCGTTGGTTGCAGACGGCTTTGACGGGCACGTTAGATGGGAAACACGGCAGTGCCAATACCGCAGAACGGAATCGCGTTTCGTTTTGACGCTGGGTCGTAACGAGGGGCGAAATTTTTGGATTGATCTGCATGGTTTCAGGTATGGTGTTGTTAACAGGCACGTTTTTGGGGATATCAAGTAATTACATAATACTGATTATGCGGTAATTGTAATCACGCAAGGCTATCTGCTGAAGCATAGCCGCCCCGTCACCTTCTGCATCGACAGACACAAGGTGTTCTGTCTTCCCAAGCGCAATGAGCACATGACGGGCATGACCCAATTCGGCCGCGCGCTGGCTAGGCTGAACATCGCGATCATCTGCGCCAATTCCAGCCAAGCCAAAGGTCAAACCTGTCAGTGCGAAGAACGGTTACAAAAAGACAGGCCGTTGTCCTTCTGGTCGACCTTCGAAGTTTAAGCTCACCGTGAGATACGACGTTCGGAGCGGGCGGTTGAGACAGATGTCTGACTTGTTTCAGGGATAGGCATCTGTTGCCCACGGATCAGGATTTCCGCGCATTACGCAGTCTAGCTCAAATGTTGAAAGAGACTTTGTCCGAACTGCATCTTTCTGAGCCACCCAAGGAAGCCAACCCTTCAATGCCTTTTGCCAAGCAAACTCACTCGGAATACATTCATCGGGAACCAAATGGTCAGTCCCATAAACCTCGCTGAGCAGTTCGTAGAACTCTTGCCAATCGTCCCCCCAAATACCCAAGTCCGAGACTATCTGCGTTTGAGAATTGACGGAGGCCAAAGCATTTTCTGACACTCCAAACCGTTTCAGAGCCTCCATAATCCGCTCCGGTGCTTTCGTTGGGTGATCCAAATGCGTGCCTCAAATTTAGAGCATAATTATTCAATATGGCTGCTCGCCATAACCCCGCAAGGCTTTTCAGCCCTGCGATATCTGAGGTCTCCGGGCTGCTAAGCCTTGCTACCGTCGCGCCATTTGACAACGCTTCTGCTTTGCAACCCCGGTGACAGTTCTACTTGGTTGCAACATGAACGTGTGCTCCTCGGCCCATTCGCAAACCCCCGCCGCTGCTAGTCTTCCCCGAAACCCTTGTCGGACCTAAAGGCGCATCGGTTGCCATCCGGATCAGCAAATTCCCCAGTTGTTCCCCAATCGTGTTTCCGGATCGTGACCTCGACACCCTTGTCAGAGAGTTCCTTCGCGGCTTTGGTGACGTCCGGGACGTTAAAGCGCAGTTTGGTTGGACAAACCGCATTCGGCTTTGTCGACCGATGTGACATGCCCTCGTGCTCGACCATGAGATAAGACGACCCAAAGGCGAAGACCGTGATCTCGTCCTCCCCTTCTCCGATTTGATGCAGCAGTGGCAGCTCAAGCACTGATCCGTAAAAGTCTCGGCACGCTTCGTAGTTCTCTGTGTTCAGGATGAGGCCTGTTCTGGTGATGTCCACTGGGGTCTCCTTGCAAGTGAACCGCGTGTGGCTCCATGCCTAGCGCCTCAACCTAAGTTGAGGTCAAGCGTTTGTTGACGCCGGGCTGACCAGGCTATCGCAGTTAAGGAAGGGTCACTTTGCCGCTCATGTGGCGTCGTGGATGCGCTTGGTGAGGACCCGATTTAAGGGCACTTCAAATGGCAGGCTCTCGCATCTGCGCAAGAGCTGAACGGTTGCCCTCAGGGTCGCGCGGTGGCCAGTTTGTGTGCTGCGGCCACAATCCCGGCCCGGTCCGGAAGTGTGGCGCCATACGCGGGTCCAGTGGCGATGAAACTGTCTTTTGCGGCCAACAGCGCCGCGTTCCGATGTCCCCAGCTCTGGACCTGGCCCAAGAGAGCCTCACCCAGAGAGCCGGTTCGCCGACACTCATCAACGATCAGAACGCTGTCGCACTCCGAAATGGCAGATTGCACGGCATCAAGAGGCAGTGGAGCGAGCCAACGCAGATCGATGAGGCGTGTCCGCACGCCTTGGGCTTCCAGATCGGCCATCGCCTGCGTGCCCAGATAGACGCCATTGCCGTAAGTCAGGATGGCGAGATCCGCCCCCTGCCCCGTGACCCCGATCTCGCCCAAAGGTGCCGACTCTTCTTCCGCTGGGTAGTCACGCATCCAGCCGCCATCATCCTCTGCCAGAAGATCGCGCATCGGATAGAGCGCGATCGGCTCCACCATCACAACGACGCGCTGCTCTTCCCGCGCGAGACGCACAGCCTCGCGGGCCATGCGGACCGCGCAGGCCCCGTCAGAAGGCACACCAACGACGATGCCCGGAATGTCTCGCAACACGGCCAGTGAGTTGTCGTTGTGAAAATGCCCGCCAAAGCCCTTCTGATAACCCAGGCCGGCAATGCGGATCACCATGGGGTTGGTGAACTGCCCATTTGAGAAGAAAGGCAGCGTGGCGGCCTCTCCCCGCACCTGATCCTCGGCATTGTGCAGATAGGCCAGGAACTGAATTTCCGGAACCGGAATGAATCCCGCCTGCGCCAGACCAATCGCGAGGCCGAGGATACTTTGTTCATCAAGCAACGAGTCGATAACCCGTGACGCGCCAAATCGGCCTTGAAGCCCTTTTGTGATGCCATAGACGCCGCCTTTGCGGCCGATATCTTCGCCCGCCATCACGATTTCGGGCGCGGACAACATCAGGTCCGTCCATCCAAGATTGATGAGCTTGTTCATCGGTTGCGGCGCGTCCATCGCGCGCAGGTCGGCTGCACCAAACCGGGCGGCCCGCTCTTCTGCAGAGGGGCTGTTGCGCTTGGAGACCGCGCGTCTCGGTGGGATCAGCGAGGCCATGACGTCGCGAGCGCTGCGCAGTTTGGGGCGCTGGACCGCTTTTTCAGCCCGCTTTTCGATTTCGTCCCAGATCCGGTCGTACTCTTTCAGGATCTCCTCCGGCCCTGCTACGTTCTCGGCAATCAGGCGCGCCGCTGTATGGACCAGCGGATCATCGCGCTCGGTGGCTTCAATCTCTGCAATGGGGCGATACGCGGATTCAACATCCGGTCCGGCATGACCATAGAGGCGCACACAGGACATATGCAGGATCACAGGTTTGCCTGTGGTCCGGGCGTGGCGCGCGGCGGCCGACGCCTTGGCATAAGTGTCGGCCACGTTCAGCCCGTTGCAGCCCATGTATGTCAGGCCCGGCCGCGATTGCAGAACCGACGCGACCCAGCCCTCGGGAGACTTGGTGGAGATGCCGATCCCGTTGTCTTCACACAGGAACACCAAGGGCAGTGGAACGCCTTGCCAGGCGGTCCAGCCCGCAGTGTTGAGCGCGCCCTGTGCGGTGGAGTGGTTCACCGAGGCATCGCCAAAACTGCACAGGACCACACCATCTTTGGGAAAGTGCGCAGACAGCGGCGCACACCGCCGCATCAATCCGATGGCATAGGCGGCGCCGACCGCTTTGGGAAGATGGCTGGCAATGGTCGACGTCTGTGGCGGAATCGACAAGGATTTGGACCCCAGAACCTTATGGCGACCACCGCTAATCGGGTCTTCTGCCGACGCAGTGAAACTGAGCAGCATGTCCCAGAGCGGGTCCTGATCCGGCAACTGGCCCGCGCGCGCGATCTGAAAAGCCGCATCGCGGTAATGCAGAAAGGCCGGATCGTCGGGCCGCAGCGCCAAAGCAACCGCTGCATTGCCCTCGTGACCTGAGGAGCCGATCGTATAGAACCCCTGCCCGCGCGCTTGCAGCATGCGAGAGATTCGATCCAGATGCCGGGATGTCACCTGCGCCCGAAAGACCGCGCGCAGTTGTCTGGCACTCAGCTCACCGGTGCTACCGACATCTGGCAGGTCACCCGTTCCGACCCGGCGCAATAACGCCTGGTGGACAACTTCCGCGCGGTCCATGGGATCAGAAGAAGGCCTGAAGTCCGGTCTGCGCCCGCCCGAGGATCAGCGCATGCACGTCATGTGTACCCTCATAGGTGTTCACCGTTTCAAGGTTCACCATGTGCCGGATCACTTGAAAGTCCAGGCTGATGCCGTTCCCACCATGCATGTCCCTGGAATGTCGCGCAATTTCAAGCGCTTTGCCGCAGTTGTTGCGCTTGACCAGCGAGATCATCTCGGGGGCGGCATTGGCCTCGTCCATCAGCCGTCCAACCCGCAAAGACCCTTGCAGTCCCAGTGCAATCTCGGTCTGCATGTCGGCCAGTTTCTTTTGAAACAGCTGGGTCTGGGCAATCGGGCGGTTGAACTGATGACGGTCCAGCCCGTATTGCCGCGCGGCATGCCAGCAGAACTCGGCGGCGCCCATCGCGCCCCAGCTGATCCCATAACGTGCCCGGTTCAGGCAGCCGAATGGACCCTTGAGCCCCTGAACATGGGGCAGCAATGCGTCCTCGCCCACTTCAACACCGTCCATCACGATCTCACCCGTGATCGATGCACGCAGGCTCATTTTGTTCTCTACCTTGGGTGCGCTCAGCCCGGCCATGCCTTTTTCCAGAACGAAGCCACGGATCTTGCCACCGTGGGCCTCCGATTTGGCCCAGACCACAAACACGTCCGCGATGGGCGCGTTGGAGATCCACATCTTGGATCCCGTCAGCCGGTATCCGGTGTCGGTCTTTTCAGCGCGGGTTTTCATTCCGGCCGGATCGCTGCCTGCGTCAGGCTCGGTCAAACCAAAGCAGCCAATAAACTCGCCACTTGCCAATTTTGGAAGATACTTCTCGCGCTGCTCTTCGCTGCCATAGGCATAGATCGGATACATCACGAGCGAGCTTTGCACCGACATCATCGAGCGATACCCGGAGTCCACCCGCTCGACTTCGCGCGCCACCAATCCATAGCTGACATAGCCTGCGCCCAGTCCACCATAAGCTTCGGGCACGGTGATCCCGAGAAGACCCATTTCACCCATTTCGCGGAAGATCGCCGGATCGGCTTCTTCGTTGGCAAAGGCTTCGGTCACGCGCGGCTGCAACTTTTCCTGCGCGTAGGCGCGCGCGCTGGCAGCGATCATGCGTTCGTCGTCGGTCAGTTGATCGTCCAACCGGAAGGGATCCGACCAATCAAACCCCCCAAGATCGGGCGCGTCCTTGGCTTTCAGAGCGGGTTTCGGCGATGCGGCGATGTTCATGGCAGTCTCCTCAATACGGGAATTGGCCCTTGCATAAGGCAGGCAGAGCGGAAAATACAGCGAGACTTTGGCACCATTGCATGAGTATTAGTCATACATGAGCACACCACGCCGATTCCTTCCGTCGATCTCATCTCTCCGCGCTTTGGAGGCCGTGGATCGTCTTGGCAGCGCGTCCGCTGCGGCAGAAGAGATGTCCCTGACCCAAGGGGCGATCAGCCGGCAACTGCAAGCCCTGGAACGGCAGATGGGACTGGACTTGGTCCAGCGGTCCCACAAGCGCCTGACCCTGACGCAAGCCGCGCAGGACTACGCTGCCGAGATCCGCAGCGCGCTAGCCCAGATCACCCAAGCCTCCCTGCGCCTGAAATCCAGCGCTGTCACCGGCACACTGCATCTTGCCATCCTGCCAAGTTTCGGCATGCGCTGGTTGATGCCCAGACTGCCCGAGTTTGGGCGCCTGCACCCTGACATCACCATCAACATGTCGACACGACTGCAACCCTTCGCCTTTGCCGGCGAAGCGATTGACGCGGCGATTCACTTTGGTGACGCGGACTGGCCGGGCACAGACGCGCTGCTGTTGCGGCATGAACAGATGATCCCGGTCTGTGCCCCGGCCCTGCTGCGCGGGCAGAAACTCTCGCGCCCGCAGGATGTGCTGTCGCTGCCGTTGCTGCATATTCAGACCCGTCCGCAGGCATGGTCAGAATGGCTGCAGAGTTATGGCGTTGCCGAAAACACGAAAATCGACGGCACAATGTATGATCAGTTCTCAACCATCGTGCAGGCGGCATTGCACGAATTCGGGGTGGCTTTGCTTCCGGATTACCTTGTGGAGCAGGACCTTGCCACGGGCCGGTTGGTTCCAGCCTTTGGAACCGCGCGCGAGGCGCGGGGCGCTTACTATCTGGTCTGGCCGCGTGCGAAATCCCGCGATCCAACGTTGAAACGGTTCCGGGACTGGCTGTCCACCCAAGCCCAGCCGGAGGACCCCCTGCCCCGCTAGCGTGATCCTGCCCTCAATTGCGGAAACCACAGCAGCAGGTCGGCCGAGAAAATGTGTGTTATCCCAATGCGTATCCCGCACCGCGCACGGTGCGAACGGGATCGGGACCACCATGCTGGGTCAGTGCCTTGCGCAGACGCCCGATATGGACATCGACTGTGCGCGTGTCGACATAGATGTCGCGCCCCCAGACCCGGTCGAGCAGTTGTTCCCGGCTCCAAACGCGACCCGGCTTTTCCATGAACGTGGACAGCAGGCGAAACTCCGTCGGCCCCAGCTTGAGGGGTTTGTCCGAGCGGCTGACCTTGTGGGTCTCGGCATCCAGAATGATGTCGTCAAATTCCAGCCGCAGCCCGACCGTGGATGGTCGCACGCGCCGCAACTGGGACCGGACGCGTGCCATCAGTTCGATCACCGAATAGGGTTTGATCACATAATCATCTGCGCCGGTCTCCAGCCCCCGCACCTTGTCCACCTCTTCGGACCGGGCCGAGAGCATGATGATCGGAATCGTCCGTGTTTCGGGGCGCGTCTTCAGTCGGCGGCAGACTTCAATGCCGGAAAGGTTCGGCATCATCCAATCCAGTACGATGATGTCTGGCGTGTCTTCGTCTACCAGCAGGAGCGCTTCATCGCCGTTTCCGGCTTTGGACACGCGAAACCCTTCGGCTTCCAGATTGTAGGCCAGCACCTCGCGTTGGGCCAACTCATCCTCAACAACCAGGACTGTCGGTTGATCGGCGGACATAGGGCAAATCTCCTAAAGCGCGTGGGACGTCAGATCAGCTTTGGGGCGGTTTTCGTCGTAGTGTTCACCGGTGACGAGATAAACCACCTGCTCGCCGATGGCGGTCACGTGATCGCCCATGCGTTCGATGTTTTTTGCGATGAAATGCAGATGCATACAGGGTGTGATGTTGCGGGCATCTTCCATCATGAATGTCAGAAACTCGCGGAACAGGGCGTTGTACATCTGATCGACTTCACGGTCGCGCTCAATCACGTCAATGGCGAGCTCCGCATCGCGATGCACATAGCTGTCCAACGCGTCCTTCAGCATCAGCTCCACCTCGCGGGCCATCCGACGCAAAGAGGCGGCGCTGTCATTTATAGGGGGCACGCTGGCCAGGATTTTCATCCGCTTTGCCATGTTCTTGGCATAGTCGCCGATGCGTTCCAGGTTGCCGCTGATCTTCATGACCGTCAGCACAACGCGCAAATCAACTGCCGTTGGCTGGCGCAAGGCCAGCACCCGGGCGGTTTCCTCGTTGATCAGTTCGTCCAGATCGTCAATGGCCTTGTCGCCACGACGGACCTTTTCTGCGAGCTCCTCGTCGCGCTTTTCCAACGCGTGGGCTGCTTCCATGATCGCTGCTTCGACCAGCCCGCCCATCTTCATGATCTGAGCTTGAATCGCTTCAAGGTCCCGATCGAAACCGGTGACGATATGTTGATCCTGCATGGCTCGGTTTCCTTTGGTTAGCCGATACGGCCTGTAATGTAGCTCTCAGTCCGAGGGTCTTCCGGGTTGGTGAAGATCTGCCCGGTTTCACCAAATTCCACCAGATTACCGAGATGAAAGAACGCGGTTTTCTGACTGACGCGCGCCGCCTGCTGCATGGAGTGCGTCACGATCACAACCGAGTAATTCTGGCGCAACTCGTCGATCAGCTCCTCGACCTGTGCTGTGGCAATGGGGTCCAGTGCCGAGCAGGGTTCATCCATCAGCAGAACTTCGGGCTCCGTGGCCACGGCGCGCGCAATGCACAGACGCTGCTGCTGACCGCCTGAGAGCCCGGTGCCCGGTGCATCCAGCCGATCCTTGACCTCTTCCCAAATCGCGCCGCGCCGCAGGGCCCTTTCGACGATATCGTCAAGCTCGGCCTTGTTCTTGGCCATGCCGTGGATCTTGGGCCCGTAGGCGACATTGTCGTAGATCGATTTCGGAAAGGGGTTCGGCTTTTGGAACACCATACCCACCTTGGCGCGCAGCTGAACCGGGTCCACCTGCTTGTCATAGATGTCTTCGCCGTCGAGGAGAATCTCACCTGTCACACGGCAGATGTCGATCGTGTCGTTCATGCGGTTCAAACAACGCAGAAACGTCGACTTGCCACAGCCTGACGGCCCGATGAAGGCGGTGACGGTCTTGTCCTCGATATCGACCTGCACGTCCTTGATGGCATGGGTGTCGCCGTAGTGGACCTGGACATTGTTGGCAGCGATCTTGATCTCTTTGGCGTCCACGTCTCTCTCCACAACTCGCATGTCATTCATGGTGATACCCCTTTACCAACGGCGTTCAAAGCGGCGGCGCAGAATGACCGCAACGGTGTTCATGGTAACCAAAAAGACCAGAAGGATGATGATCCCCCCCCAGGCCCGCTCGTAGTAGGCCGGGTCCGCGCGCTTGGCCCATTCATAGATTTGCGCGGGCATGGCCGAGTTTGGATCCAGCAAGCCGCTGGCAATTCCGTCCGGTGCGTTTGAGGCGATGAATCCAACCATCCCGATCAACAGCAACGGGGCAGTTTCGCCGAGGGCTTGCGCCAAACCGATGATCGTGCCTGTGAGGATGCCCGGTGCAGCCAGCGGCAGGACATGGTGGAACACCGATTGCATCTTCGACGCGCCAACACCCAGGGCGGCGTCGCGGATCGACGGCGGTACAGCTTTCAGTGAGGCCCGCGTCGAAATGATGATGGTGGGCAAGGTCATCAAGGTCAGCACCAGCCCCCCGACCAGCGGGGCGGACTGCGGCAGGTGCATGAACTGGATAAACACCGCCAGACCGAGAATACCGAACACGATGGACGGCACCGCGGCGAGGTTGGAAATGTTCACCTCGATCAGATCGGTGAACCGGTTCTTGGGTGCGAATTCTTCGAGATAGATCGAAGCCGCAACCCCGATCGGGAGGGCCAGGACCAACACCACCAACATCATGAAGAACGAACCGATCATCGACACGCCCAGACCGGCCTGCTCGGCACGGCTTTCGGAGGCGTCTGCCCCGAAGATGAACGCCCAGTTAAAGGTCTTTTCTACGTCACCGGCTTTGATCAGCCCATCAATGATATCAAGATGTTCCGCGTCAATGTTCTTGTCGCGGGCAAGGTGTTCGCGTGTCACGCGCCCTTTCAGGTACCCGTCGACACGGCTGGATGCCAGAATACGGACATCGACCGTTGTTCCAATCAGCTCCGGATCCGCGATCACCATGTTGCGCACCTGCCCGGCGGCAGAGGCCGAGATCATGGCTTTCATATCTTTCGGCTGATCCAATGGTGTTTCGATACCGGCTTTCTGAACTTCTTCAAAAAGGGCATTCTGGATCAGTGGGTTATAACCAAAGGTTGACACCTTCTTGATATCTTCGATGTTGCGCTCGCCATTCTTGTCCAGCTTTGCAGGGTCAAGATAGACGGGCACATCGATGAAGGTCTGTTGGAACGCACCGATCCCGTTCGAGATGATCGCGAACAACAAAACCAGCAGGCACAGGATTCCGGTTCCAATGGCCGCAACACCGTAGGCCCGAAAACGCTTTTCGGAAGCGTTGCGGGACTTTGTCCGCGCGTCGGGCGCCATCAGGGACACCGAATGCTTGGAAGCCTCTGGTTTGGGAAGGCTGGCGTCGGTCATTCGTATTGCTCCCGGTATCTCCGTACGATGTACAGAGCGAAGACGTTGAGGCCCAAGGTCAGAACAAAGAGCGTTATCCCCAGAGCGAAGGCCACGAGGGCCTCAGGCGATGCGAAGTCCGAGTCGCCGGTCAATTGCGACACGATCTTGGCTGTGACAGTGGTCATTGCATCGAACGGATTGAGGGACAGTCGCGCGGCGGCCCCTGCCCCCATCACCACAATCATGGTTTCTCCAATCGCGCGGCTGGCAGCCAGCAGCACGGCACCGACGATGCCAGGAAGTGCCGCGGGCAAAATGACCTGCCGAATGGTTTCCGATTGGGTCGCGCCCAGGCCGTAGGAGCCGTCCCGCATCGATTGGGGTACGGCGTTGATGATGTCGTCGGAGAGCGAGCTGACAAAGGGAATGAGCATGATCCCCATCGCGATGCCGGCGGTCATGACAGAGCGACCGCCGCTCATCCACCCTACCCCGTCCTGGCCGAAGACGGAGACGAGCATCGGTCCAATGGTCAGAAGGGCAAACAGGCCATAAACGATGGTCGGGATCCCGGCGAGAATCTCCAGCATCGGTTTTGCGATGCCACGCACGCGGGGCGTTGCATACTCAGACAGATAGATCGCTGCAAAGAGCCCGATGGGCACCGCGACCAGCAAGGCAATGATCGAGATGTAGATCGTGCCCCAGAGCAGAGGCAGGATACCGAGGGCCGACGACCCTCCGCGCCCGGAGAAACTGGGCGCCCACTCCAGCAAGGTGAAAAAGTCGATGGCTGGGTAGAGCCTGAAAAACTCGACCGTGTTGAAAATCAGCGAAAAGACAATCCCGATGGTCGTCAGAATGGCGACCGAGGCTGCGGCAATCAGCAGGGCAAGAACGCCTTGTTCCACCACATTGCGGGCCCGGTAGTCCTTCTTCGATTGCAACACCGCCGCCCAGACGCCCACAAGTGACACGGCAATCACCGCAAGCGTCATATAGAAGTTGGCGGTCTCGGTCATCGCGCGGTAGGCCTGCGCCGCGTTCAGGATAGGCTGCGTGATGGTCGATGTAATGACCTGACCCGCTTCCTTCAGCCTGGCTGTCACATCCGTAAAATCTGCGCGCGCATTTCTGGCGGTGTCTTCGTCAATGGCGCCAGAGGCAACCGCGTTTTCCAGACCCTGCGCCGTCCGTCTGACTTCGGCCATCAGGAGGCCGATGTTAGAACCTTCCCGGATCTCCGACTCCGGGATCATTCCGGAAATGCTATTCTGAACCACAATCGGTTGGATGAGCAGCCAGATCACCATCAACCCAAAGGCAGGCACCACCACTTTCATGAAGGCATTCCAGCCATAGTAATTTGGCAATGAATGAAGATCTTGACCTGCGCCGCCAGCACTCGCCAGGGCGCGCTGCCGACCAACAATAAAACCGACGACCGCAATCGCCAGCACAACTAAGCAAAGCCAGAAAACGGGCATCTGTCCCCCTAAAGTCTTGCTTTGAAGACTTCGAATGGTGGAGGCGGCACGACCTGCCGCCTCCGCAGTTCAATCTGTCCCGGTCGAGTTAGCTGCCGCCGCCCATGACAGCTTCGTTCGATACGGCGTCTTGTGTGCTGGCCAGCTCGGGGTCGGACACCAGGCCGTATTCGGCCAGCGGTCCGTCGGGCCCCGCGATTTCGTCCGAGATGAAGAATTCCGAGAACTCTTTCAGGCCCGGGATCACGCCGATATGCGCTTTCTTGATGTAGAAGAACAGCGGGCGCGAGACGGGGTATTCACCGCTCGAGATGGTCTCGGTCGAAGGCTCAACACCAGCCATCGTGGCCACTTTCAGCTTGTCGGTGTTGTTCTCGTAGAACGCGAGGCCAAAGACGCCGATGCCGTTTGCGTTTGCATCGATCGAGGCCAGCGTTTCGGTGTAGTCGCCGTCGATGTCGATGGCACGACCGTCAGACATAACCTCCAGGCAGGCATCCTCGGCGTCGTCTTCGGACATACCCGCAGCCATCATTGCCTCGAAAGCGCCGGTGGTCTCACAGCCAGCCGCAACAACTTTTTCTTCGAACACCTCGCGTGTGCCGTGCTTGGTGCCGGGAATGAACGCCAGAATGTCTTCGGACGGCAGATCAGCGTTGAAGTCGGACCACTTTTTGTAAGGGTTGTCGACCAGCTTGCCATCAACCATCACTTTGGGGGCCAGCGCGTTGAAAATGTCCGATTGCGTAAAGGCGTTGAAGGCCGGGCCGTCCAACTGTGACGCAAAGACGATGCCATCATATCCGATGCGGACTTCGATGATGTCCGTCACACCGTTTTCGGCACAGGCTTTGATTTCTTTTTCGCGAATGGCGCGCGATGCGTTTGCGATGTCAGTGTGCTCTGTGCCAACGCCCTGGCAGAAGCGCTTGAGACCGGCGGAAGACCCACCCGATTCCACGACCGGTGTCGGGAAGTCGAAATTCTCGCCAAAAGCCTCAGCCACAATCGATGCATAGGGCAGAACGGTAGATGAGCCGGCAACTTGCACCTGGTCACGGGCTGCGGCAGTTGTTGCCGATACAGCTGCGATGGCCAGCGCCGAAGCTGTCAGTTTCACAAAGGACATGTGAGTCTCCTGAATAGGTAGAATGAGCGATCCCCCCATGAGGATCTTGCGGCCCGTCCTATTGGGAACGCATGAGGCTTTTGTGACGTTTATGTAACAGGCGTATGACAGTCGACATATTTTGCGAAAACTTAGACAAATCTGTCTGACTTCGGTTTGGGCCGAATGAACAAGGTTTAGCCAAACCTAACGCGAAAGAATTGCTCAGATTGGCAATATCACCGTAAAAACAGAGCCTTGCCCCAGTTCACTCTCGACCCGCAGGCGGCCGCGGTGCCGGTTGATGATGTGTTTCACGATGGCCAGTCCCAGGCCGGTTCCGCCTTGTTCCCGGGATCGGTGACTGTCCGCGCGATAGAATCGCTCCGTCAGGCGCGGCAGATGCACGGGATCGATTCCCGGACCCTTGTCGATCACCTGAACCCGCGCCGCAGCTGCACGCACAGCAGGGTCCCGATCTGTGGCGGTCAGCACGATGTCGATGGCGCCCCCGGAACCGCCGTACTTGATCGCGTTTTCGACAAGGTTCATGAACACCTGTCGCAGTTGATCCTCGTCGCCGGTGACGAGCACGGGTTCGTCCGGAACGTTCAGGTTCAGGGACACGCCCGCGTCCTTTGCAAGTGGGTTAAGGGAGTTCAGCGTCCCGGCCAGTTGGGCGCTCAGGTCGACCTGCTCTTTTGGCCGCACACGCTCTTCGCTTTCCACCCGGCTCAGGGACAGCAGGTCCCCGATCAGGCGGTTCATGCGCCCGGCCTCTTGTTCCATGATGCTCAGAAAGCGGTCGCGCGCAGGTGCGTCGTCGCGGGCTGCGCCGCGCAGCGTTTCAATGAAGCCCATCAGCGCAGTCAGAGGCGTGCGCAGCTCGTGGCTGACATTGGCCACGAAGTCGCGGCGCATTTGACCTGCGGCCTCCAGATGGGTCACGTCCTGAAACGAGATCAGCAGCGCGCCCCCGTCCACCGCGCCAATCCCGTCCACGTATCGGCAGCTGACATCGTACGTCGTATCTTGTGCGCCATCATTGGACAAATGCCGCGCAACACGCGGGGCGTGGTCCCGCAGACCACCTTCGATCGCTTCCAGTATCGCGGGTTGACGCAGAATGGTGGCAAAGTGGCGCCCGACGATCTGTTGCCCCAACAACGTAAGTGCTTCGGCGTTGGCACCGACAATCCGCTCCGTCTGGTCCACCAGCAATGCCGGCAAAGGCGTGGCTGCGAGGAAGTCATCTATCAGCGTTTCAGACATCGACAGCCGACCCTTGGACGTTATGCAGTCCCCATTGCAGCGGACATAGCCTCGGAAAAGACCTGTTTCAGGGCAACCGGGTCTTCCAGACCAACCGAAATCCGGAAAAAGCCTTCGGAGACTCCGAGTTTTGCGCGTTCCTCAGGTGTCAGACCGCGATGCGACGACGAAGCGGGGTGCGAGATCGTGGTGCCGACATCCCCCAGTGTCGGTGCAAAGCAGAGCCCGTCCGCCGCACGCGTGAAGGCGTTGGCTGCAGCTCGCCCGCCTTCAATTTCGAAACTGACCATGTTGCCACCCTGCGTTCCCAGCAGTTGCGCCGCCAGCGCATGGTCAGGATGGTCGGTGCGGCCCGGGTAAAGCACACTGTTAACCCCGGGCAGGCTTGCCAAATGATCAGCAAGTGCCGCGGCGGTGTCCTGTGCCCGGTCAAAGCGCAGCTCAAAGCTCAATAGGCCCCGTTCGGCCAGCCAGCAATCGAACGGGCTGGGCGTCATGCCCGTTGTCACAGAGAACACCCGCATCCTGTCAGCGAGCGCGGGATCCCGCGCGCCGACCCATCCCAGCATCGCGTCGGAATGTCCTGCAAGCAGTTTGGTCAGCGAATGCAACACGATATCGGCGCCGTGGTCGAAGGGGCGGAACCCGCGCGGGGTGGTAAAGGTGTTGTCGACGACCAAGAGCAGATCATGCGATTTGCACAAGGCCGCCAGACCCGCAATGTCAGCGAGGCGCAAGGTCGGGTTCGACAGAACCTCCACCAGAACCATGCGTGTTGCGGGCGTAATCGCTGCGCGGACCGCGTCAACATCAGCCGGATCGACGAGGCTGGTGCTGATCCCGAGGCGCGGCAATTCTTCCTTCATCATGCGCAGGGACCGCCCATAGAGCTGGTCACCCCCGATCACATGGTCACCTTGCGACAACAGACCCATCAGCACTGCGGAAACGGCGGCCATGCCCGAAGCGGTCACAATGCCGTCCTCTGCGCCCTCCATAGCATTCATTCTGGCGGCCACGACGTCGGCGTTCGGATGGCCTTCACGCGAGTAGGTGTAGCCTTCGAGGGCGCCTTCGTACTGTGCGTCCAGCATATCCGGGGTTTCGGAGGCGTAGACAACTGACGTGGACAGGGGGGTGGCCACCGGATGGCTCGCCCCGCCAGGCAAGGGCGTGGGTCGGATCAGTGATCCTTTGGCGTTGCGCATCACTCGACCACCGTCATCGTATCGCGAAACCGGCGCATGTTTTCCTGATAGTGCAAAGCACTCATCGTGATGCGGTCGGCGTTTTTCTGGTCCAGTTCCCGCACCACTTTACCCGGCGCGCCCATTACGAGCGAGTTGTCGGGAATTTCCTTGTTTTCGGTGATCAGAGCCCCTGCGCCGATCAGACAGTTCTTGCCGATCTTGGCCCCGTTGAGCACGGTCGCGCCCATACCGATCAGGCTGTTGTCGCCAATCGTGCATCCATGCAGCATCACCTTATGCCCAATGGTGCAGTTTTCGCCAATGGTCAGCGGGAACCCAGCATCGATGTGCATCACGCAGTTTTCCTGCACATTCGATCCTTTGCCGATCCGGATCTCTTCATGATCCGCCCGGATGGTGGTGCCAAACCAGACGCTTGCGCCCTCTTCCAGAACGACTTTGCCGATCAGGTTCACACATGGGGCCACCCACGTGTCAGGATGCAATTGGGGGGCATCATCGCCCAGGGCGTAGAGTGTCATGGCAGTTCCTCGAATTCGGATTGCAGCTTGCGAACGTGATCGGTCAGGCGCGGCTGCTGAGTGCGGCGCAGCCGGGTTGCCGTGACGATCGTTTTGAGATTTTCTTCTGTGCTGTCCAGATCGTCGTTCACCAGCACAAAATCATACCCGTCCCAGTGGCTGATTTCGTCCCAGCTCTTTTGCATGCGCCGCGTGATGGTCTCTTCGTCGTCCTGCGCCCGACCGATCAGACGGCGCCGCAACTCCGCGATGGACGGCGGCAGCAGAAAGATCGACAGGGTGTGCGGTCCAAGAACAGAGTTCCGGATCTGCTGTGCGCCCTGCCAGTCAATATCGAACAGAACGTCTTTTCCGGCATCAATGGCAGCCTGCACCGGCGCGCGCGGAGACCCGTAGAAGTTTCCAAAGACATGTGCATGTTCCAGCATACCACCCTGGGCAACATGAGCCTTGAAGTCGGATTCAGACACAAAGTGATAGTCCGCGCCATCCACTTCGCCGGGACGTCGTGTGCGCGTGGTGGCACTCACCGAAAAGGAGATCGACGGATCCCAATCCCGCAAGCGCCGCGCCAGCGTCGACTTTCCCGCCCCCGAAGGCGACGAAAGAATGATCAGTAGACCGCGCCGTTCCGCCATGTCCGATGCCCCTTCACTCAACGTTCTGAACCTGTTCGCGCATCTGGTCAATCAGGGCCTTGAGCTCGAGACCAACCGCCGTCAGATCGGCGGATTGCGCCTTGGAACAGAGCGTGTTTGCCTCGCGGTTGAACTCCTGCATCAGAAAATCCAACTTGCGGCCAACCGCCCCTCCGGTCTCCAGCAGATCACGCGCAGCGGCGACATGCGCGCTCAGACGGTCCAGTTCCTCGGTGACATCTGCCTTGACCGCAATCAGGGCCAACTCCTGCGCCACCCGGTCCGGGTCGGCGCCACTGGCGTTGTCCAGAACGCGGGCCAGGTTTGCGCGCAAGGTTTCTGCGGTTTGCGTCCGGCGCTCCTGTGCGACTTCGGCCGCCCGAGCGGTGAGGGTTTCAACACCATCAAGCTGTTTTCGCAAAACGGCGGCCAGAGCCGCCCCCTCTCCTTCCCGCATCTCCAGAAAGCTCGCAATCAGTGGCAGCATCTCTGACTTCAGCTGCGCCACCAGCCCTGACACGTCGTCCTCTCCAGCGCTGATCTCCAGGACGCCACGGACCGCCAGTAAGTCCGACGCGGTGGAGGGGGCAAGTGTGACCCCCCGTTCCATTGCCATCGCTTCCACTTCGGACAACGCGCTGACCACGGCATCCAGATTGGCGGAATTCAGGGCCAGCGCGCCGGTTTCATCTGCGCGGGTCATCCGAAGCGAAAGGGTGATATTGCCCCTTGTGACGGCTTTGCCGAGGTCCTTGCGAATGGCCGGCTCCAGCCCATCCAGCCACTCAGGCACCCGCAACCGCAAGTCCAGACCCTTGGCGTTGACGCTCCGCAATTCCCAGGTCCAGCTATGGGCTCCAAGCGCTCCTTTACCCGACGCAAATCCGGTCATCGATCTTATCATGCGCTGGGACTCCCTGGGGTCGCTTTCGGACAGGCGCACCTAATGCCATTGGCCGTCGCAGGACAAGCCCCGCTCCTCGATTGGGCCGCTCCGAAGCATTAACCAATGATTAAGGAAGTGCGCGCAGTTTTGGATCAAATGTGACAGGTTAAGACTTGGGTAATCACTCTGGTGCGTTTTTGCAGTGGCCTTGACGGGGCGGATCCCAGGGGACGGGCGAAATGTAGGACACAGACCAGATGATGCAGATCCACGATGCTCAACCCTCACGCAAAACGCAGGGAAATGTCGTTTCCATGAAGAGATTTCAAAGCGGTGCCAGTCTGTCGCCGATCAGACAGGTCGAAGCGTATTGGGACGCGCTGCGCGAGGGGGACGAGGTTCCGCGCCGCGCTCAGATCGATCCACGTGGATTGGAGAACATCCTTGGTCACACTTTCATGGTGGAGCGTATTGCTCCGGGGATCGCCCGGTTTCGGTTGGCTGGGCAACATCTGACCGAGGTGACTGGACTGGATGTGCGCGGCATGCCGATCACCGCGCTGTTCACGCCTTCGGGACGCACGATGATGGGGGCCGTGTTGGAACATCTCTTTGACGCGCCATCGGGGGCGGAGCTGACCCTACAAGCGATGCCAATCAAAGGGCATGCGGGCTGCGCGGCACGCATGATCCTGCTGCCACTGCGCAGCGACAGCGGACAGGTGGACCGGGCACTAGGTGCATTTGTTGCCGATGCGGCGCCGGGTGTGGGTACGCGGTTTGATGTGACAGCAAGCGAATTTGATGCTGTGAGCGCCAGATCAAAACCGCTTGCGGAAAAGGTCGAAATGTCAGCAGGGTTCGCTGAGAGCTCTGCTCCGTTCAGCGGCAAGGCTCCGCATCTGCGCCTGATCAAGTCCTCTTGACCCGGTGACCAAGGCGGGCACCGAGGCGCCCGCCGATCCTCCCTACCCCGCCGCGCGGTTGGTGCGGGTGTTTCGAAGTGCAGTCAGTTCTTCGGCCACCAGAAACGCGAGTTCGAGCGACTGGCTGGCGTTCAGGCGTGGGTCGCAGGCGGTGTGGTAGCGATCGCTGAGGTCTTCTTCGCTGACCGCGCGCACGCCGCCCGTGCACTCTGTGACGTCCTGACCGGTCATCTCGAAATGCACCCCGCCAGGAACTGTGCCTTCCGCGGCATGCACCCCGAAGAACTCCCGTACTTCGCGCAGGACTGACTCAAACGGTCGGGTTTTGTACCCGGTGGAAGATTTGATGGTGTTGCCATGCATGGCATCGCAGACCCAGACGACCTCGGCCCCCTCCTGCTGCACCGTTTTGATCAACCGTGGTAAGTGCTCCGCGACTTTGCCCGCACCAAACCGTGCGATCAGCGTCAGGCGCCCCGCTTCATTCTCCGGATTGAGGCGCTGCATCAGAACCTTCAGATCGTCGCTGGTCATCGACGGTCCGCATTTCAGGCCAATCGGGTTCTGCACACCGCGCGCAAACTCCACATGCGCGCCGTCCGGCTGACGTGTGCGGTCGCCGATCCAGATCATGTGGCCAGAACCAGCCAGCCATTTCCCGGAGGTAGAATCCAGACGCGTGAGCGCTTCTTCATATTCCAGCAGCAGGCTCTCGTGGCTGGTGTAGAACTCAACCGTTGAAAACTCATGTGTAGTATCCGCCGTGATCCCGGCGGCAGACATGAAGTCGATCGTGTCCTGAATCCGGTTGGCGATCTCGCGGTACTTCTCGGCCTCTTCGCTGTCCGTGAAACCCAATGTCCAAGCGTGCACACGGCTCATGTCTGCAAAACCGCCTGTCGAAAAGGCCCGCAACAGGTTCAGCGTCGCGGCGGCTTGCGTATAGGCCTGCAACATCTTGTCAGGGTTCGGAATTCTGGCCTCAGGCGTGAACTCCAGGTTGTTTATGATGTCCCCGCGGTAGCTGGGCAGTTCGACACCGTCGATCACTTCGGTGGGCGCGCTGCGCGGCTTTGCGAACTGACCTGCCATGCGACCAACCTTGATCACGGGCACCTTCGCGCCAAAGGTCAGTACCATGGCCATCTGCAACATGACCTTGAATGTGTCCCGAATGCCATCGGCACTGAACTGTTCGAAGCTCTCCGCGCAATCCCCGCCTTGCAGCAGGAAGGCATCGCCCCGTGCGGCCAGCGCCAGTTCGGCTCTCAGGCGCCGCGCTTCACCCGCAAAAACAAGCGGCGGATACTTTGACAACTGTGCCTCAACGGCGGCCAGTGCCGCCGGGTCGGTGTAATCAGGCATCTGGATGCGCGGCTTGGCGCGCCAGTCGGTTTTTTGCCACTCACTCATGGGCCATCTCCGCAACAGGGGTGTTTGGGAGCCTCTCTATACAAAAGCGGTCCGGATCATACCATATACCAAATGCGGCCACTTGACGTCGTCGAAAACCTCTGAACAAGGTGCCGATCAGGCTGGCGCATTGACCCGCAAGAGATCAAGGCCACAAGAAGGGTGCGTTTTCATGAAAGAACAACGCCAGGTCGTTGAAATCGACGGCCAGATCGACAAACCACGCCGCTTTGTCTTTGTGTTGCTTGAAGACTTCACAATGCTGTCTTTCGCGTCAGCAATTGAAAGCCTTCGCATCGCCAACCGCATGTCGAGCGTGCCGCTCTATTCGTGGCTGCTGCTTGGCGAGGGCGGAGATCTGGTGCGGTGCTCAGCCGGAACGACCTTCAAGGTGGATGACGACCTGATCGACCTGAACCGCGACGACACGGTCATGATCTGCGGTGGCATCGATGTGCAGCAGCATACCACCAAGAAACTGCTGGGATGGCTGCGCCGCGAAGCGCGCAAAGGATTGATGGTCGGTGGCTTGTGCACAGCAGGGTACACTCTGGCGCGCTCTGGTTTGCTGGACGGCAAAAAGGCGACCATTCATTGGGAAAACCAGGACAGCTTCATCGAGGAGTTTGACGAGGTTGAACTCACCAAGTCGGTTTTCGTGATCGATGGCAATCGCATGACCACCGCCGGTGGCACCTCTTCGATCGACCTGATGTTGAAAATCATTGCCGACGATCACGGCGAAGAGCTGGCGAACGCGGTGGCGGATCAGCTGATCTATTCGTCGATCCGCACGGATCAGGACACGCAGCGCCTTTCGGTTCCGACCCGCATCGGCGTGCGCCATCCGAAGCTGAGCCAGGTCATCCAGATGATGGAGGCGAATATCGAGGAGCCGATCAGCCCCTCGATCCTGGCCAAGGACGTTGGCATGTCCACACGGCAGTTGGAGCGTCTTTTCCGTCGCTATCTGAACCGGTCGCCAAAGCGCTACTATATGGAACTGCGGTTACAGAAGGCCCGCAACCTGCTGATGCAAACCGATATGAGCGTGATCAATGTGGCACTTGCCTGCGGATTTGCGTCCCCTTCTCACTTCTCCAAATGCTACCGCGCGCATTACGACACCACACCGTATCGCGAGCGTGGCAGCCACGCTGCACGCCTGTCGATCTAGCGATAGACGTCTGGTGAACGGGGCCGAAAGCTTCGCGGTTGCCGGCTCGACTCTGCCGGCAGAGCGCTATCCCGGAGTCATCTGATAGAGCGTGTCATTGCCGACGGACAAGAACCAGATGGATCCATCCGGGGCCTCCCTCACCGCGCGGACACGGTCGGTTTCATCGCTCTCGAGCTTCTCGACTTCACGGACCGGATTGCCGCTCAGACGGCTGAGATACCCGAATTTCAGTGACCCGACGAACATGTCACCACGCCATTCGGGCCAAAGCTTACCTGAGTAAATCATCAGACCAGACGGCGCCATCGAGGGATCCCAATAGAATTGTGGCTGCTCCAGTCCGGCCTTCGCCGTTCCTTCGCCGATCTTGGCGCCGGAATAATGGCGACCGTACGAAATCACCGGCCAGCCAAAGTTGGCGCCCTTGCGGATGCGATTGACTTCGTCGCCGCCCTGCGCGCCGTGTTCGGCCGTCCAGAGGTTGCCGCGCAGATCCAACCCGGCACCTTGCGCGTTGCGGTGTCCATAGGACCAAATCTCCGGCTGAATCCCCGCTTGTCCCACAAACGGGTTGTCGCTTGGGACCGAGCCATCCCTGTTGATCCGAACCACGCTGCCGTTGTGATTGGACCGGTCCTGTGCCGAAGGGCGGTCTCCGCGATCCCCGATGGTGACAAACAACGTGCCGTCCTGCGCCTCGATCACCCGGCTGCCAAAATGCCGGCCTCCGCTGCTGCCCGGGGCGGATTCAAAGAGATCGCGCACACCGTTGAGGGTGCGTCCGTCCCCGCTGAGCTTGCCGACAGCCAGCGCTGTTCCCGCACCAGCGCCTTGCGGTTTCGAATATGTCAGAAAGACATCGCGGCTCTGGGCAAAATCGCGTGGGACCATGACATCCAGCAGGCCACCCTGCCCGCGCGCTGCGACCCTTGGCACGCCCGAGACTTCGGTGCTGCGACCGTCTTTGACATGCAGCAGCCGGCCGTCCCGCTCGGTGATCAGGATGCCGCCATCCGGCAGGAAGTCGAAGCCCCATGGCGCGTCCAGCCCGGTCACCACCGGGGTCAGGGTGACGCGACCCTGATCAGTCGCCAGCGACTGCGCAAAGCCGGCGGTGGCAAACACCAGAAAAACAACGCTCAGTAGATGTCGCATTTAGCTCTCCCTGCAGGTGCCCATTACTTAGGTTTCTTTCGCCAGACTGCGAGTGGTGTTTTGGGGGTTTGGTGTCTATTGACCCTAAGATCTCTCTTTTCATTCCGCCACGCCTTGCATAGGCTTTCGCGAGAACATTTTCGTGTTCCAATAGGGGAGAAAACAAATGAAAAAGCTGTTGATGGCCACGGCGGCCATGGCGCTTATGACAGGTGCTGCGTCTGCAGCCGGTCATGAAAAAGAAGTCAAGCTGGGCATTCTTGTGGGCTTTACCGGCCCGATTGAATCGCTGGCTGGTCCGATGGCGCAGGGCGCCGAACTGGCCATTCAGGAAGTCAACGACAGCGGCATGCTGCTTGACTCCGCAACCGTGACAGCCATGCGGGCGGATACCGGCTGTATCGACAATGGTCTGGCCACCTCGAACGCCGAGCGCATGATCGCGGATGGCGTCAACGGTATCATCGGGGGCGATTGCTCCGGTGTCACAGGTGCAATCCTGCAAAACGTCGCCATCCCGAACGGTATGGTTATGATCTCGCCGTCGGCGACCTCACCCGGGCTGAGCACGGTGGAAGACAACGACCTTTTCTTCCGCACCGCGCCCTCAGATGCGCGCGAAGGTCAGGTGATGGCCGACGTGCTGAACGATCGCGGGATCAAGTCGATTGCCCTGACCTATACCAACAACGACTACGGCAAGGGCCTCGCGGACGCGATCCAGTCCTCGTTTGAAGCGTCGGGTGGTGAAGTGACGATCGTCGCTGCTCACGAAGACGGCAAGGCGGACTACTCCGCTGAAGTTGGTGCACTGGCATCCGCGGGCGGCGATATTCTGGTGGTCGCAGGCTATCTCGACCAGGGTGGTCTGGGCATTATCAACGCGGCGCTCGACACCGGCGCGTTCGAAACCTTCGGCCTGCCCGGTGGCATGATCGGTGACAGCCTGCCCGCCAATGTGGGCGCGGACCTGAACGGGTCGTTTGGTCAGATTGCCGGTTCCGGCGGCGATGGCATCGAGCGCCTGAAACAACAGGCCGGCGATGCATTTGACGCCACTTCGCCCTACACACCCGAAAGCTATGATGCGGCGGCCCTCTTTATGTTCGCCATGCAAGCGGCCAATTCCACCGATCCGGCTGAGTACGGTCCAAAGATCATGGAAGTGGCCAACGCTCCGGGAGAGAAAATCTATCCCGGCGAGCTGGCCAAGGGGCTTCAGATCCTCAAGGACGGCGGCGAGATCGACTATGTCGGTGGCTCTGCGGTTGAGCTGATCGGACCGGGCGAAAGCGCGGGCTCCTATCGGGAGATCGAAGTCAAAGACGGCAAAAACGAAACGGTTGCATTCCGTTAAACCGACGAGAAACCCATGAGGCAGCCCGGATCAGCTGGATCCGGGCTGTTTCCATAACAAAAGGCTGCACAAAGCAGCGTCGGGGGGTGTCATGATCGTCGTTGATGACGTGCACAAGCATTTCGGTGGATTCCACGCCGTCGATGGTGCGTCGCTTGAAATCGAAGAAGGCTCGATCACCGGGTTGATCGGGCCAAATGGCGCCGGAAAAACCACACTTTTCAATGTGATCGCAGGCGTTCTTGAACCCACCTCGGGCCGCGTGAGTATGGCCGGTGAAGATATCACCGGGCTTCCACCACATGACCTTTTCCACAAGGGGCTTTTGCGAACATTTCAGATCGCGCATGAATTTGCGTCGATGACGTGCCGCGAAAATCTGATGATGGTCCCCGGCGCTCAGTCTGGGGAGCGGCTTTGGAATACATGGTTTGGTCGCCGACGGATTGCCGACGAGGAGCGCGCCTTGGCAGCCAAGGCGGACGAAGTTCTGGAGTTTCTGACGATTGAGCATCTCGCCGACCACAAGGCGGGTCAGGTCTCGGGTGGTCAAAAGAAACTGCTGGAGTTGGGGCGTACCATGATGGTGGACGCCCGCATCGTGTTTCTGGACGAGGTGGGTGCCGGCGTGAACCGCACGCTGCTCAACACCATCGGGGATGCGATCCTGCGACTGAACAGCGAGCGCGGCTACACCTTTGTCGTGATCGAGCACGACATGGATTTCATCGGGCGTTTGTGCGACCCCGTGATCTGTATGGCCGAGGGCCGGGTTCTGGCGCAGGGCACGCTTGCCGAAATCAAGGCCAATGAACAGGTGATCGAGGCCTATCTGGGCACGGGCCTGAAGAATAAGCAGAAGGTGGACGCATGAGCGATTCCCCCTACCACGACGATCGCGGCAACAAAGACGCAACCATCACCAATCCCAAAGGCGCCGGCACGCTCAGCCCTGCCCCCGGCACCGGCCAATCCATGGATACGGCCCAGGCTTTTTTGATCGGGGACACGATGACCGGAGGGTACGGCAAAGGACCGGACATCCTGCATGACTGTACGGTTGCTGTAAATGTCGGAGAAATCGCCGTCATCGTTGGCCCCAACGGCGCGGGCAAATCCACAGCAATGAAGGCCGTGTTCGGCATGCTGAATGTGCGTCAGGGATCGGTGCGTCTGGACGGCGAGGACATAACCAACCTGTCCCCGCAGGACCGGGTTGTGAAAGGCATGGGCTTTGTGCCCCAGACCGCAAACATCTTCACCTCGATGACGGTGGAAGAGAACCTCGAGATGGGAGCGTTCATTCGAACCGACGATTTCTCGGATACGATGGCGCAGGTCTATGACCTGTTTCCTATTCTGAAGGAAAAGCGAAACCAAGCGGCAGGAGAGTTGTCTGGCGGACAGCGCCAGCAGGTGGCGGTTGGTCGGGCATTAATGACCCAACCCAAGGTTTTGATGCTGGACGAACCGACGGCTGGGGTCTCCCCGATTGTCATGGACGAGCTTTTCGACCGGATCATCGAGGTGGCCCGTACCGGGATCCCGATCCTGATGGTGGAACAGAACGCCCGGCAAGCACTTGAAATCGCAGACAAAGGCTATGTTCTGGTTCAGGGCCGCAATGCCTATAGCGGCACTGGCAAGGAACTTCTGGCCGACCCCGAAGTCCGCAAGAGCTTTTTGGGGGGATGATGCGAGTATCCATGATTACCGCCGTCGCAGCCCTCGCGAATGGAGCAAATGCGACGCAGTCGACTGTTTATGACTGCATCGTGGACGTCGTTTGTGTCGCTCCAGAATCCTGCGAAGCAGCGCCTTCCGGTACGTCCGCCAAAATCATAGCGCGCGACGATGGTTTGGCATTTTTGGATTTGAGGTTGGGTCGTGTGGATATGAAAGAGCTGTCGAGCTTTGGTGATACTCGGCGCGATTGGGTTATTCAGGCGAATCCGCGCTATTCGGGTCTTTTGACCCTCTACGCAAACGGGGACCTTGCTCTGAGCGATCACGGCGAGACAGCTTTGGGGGACCCAAAACTTGGTATGTTGCGTGGTAACTGCGAGGTAGGCGGGTAATGGATCTCCTCAACGCATTTGTGGCGCTTTCCAATTTTGTCCTGATCCCGGCCATTGCCTACGGCTCGCAGCTCGCGCTTGGTGCGCTTGGTGTGACACTGATCTACGGCATTTTGCGGTTCTCGAACTTTGCCCATGGCGACACGATGGCCTTTGGCGCCATGATCACCATTCTCTTCACTTGGTGGTTCCAGTCCATGGGCATCAGCCTTGGGCCCCTGCCCACAGCATTGCTGGCCCTTCCCTTTGGCATACTCGGGTGTATGGCGTTGCTGCTGCTGACTGACCGGATGGTGTACCGGTTTTATCGTGAGCAAAAGGCCAAACCCGTGATCCTTGTGATCGTGTCGATGGGCGTGATGTTCATCATGAACGGGCTGGTGCGCTTTGTGATTGGCCCAAACGACCAGAGGTTTGCAGATGGCGAACGCTTCATCATCTCTGCGCGCGAGTTCCGGGCCCTGACCGGTTTGCAGGAAGGACTGGCGATCCGGACCACGCAGGGCATTACGGTCGTGGTGGCGGTGATCGCCGTGATCCTTTTGTTCTGGTTTCTGAACCGGACTCGCACGGGCAAATCGATGCGCGCCTATTCGGACAACGAGGATTTGGCGCTGCTGTCCGGGATCAATCCCGAACGGGTTGTGATGTACACTTGGCTGATTGTGGCCGCTCTGGCCACGGTGGCCGGGGTGCTCTACGGGCTTGACAAGAGTTTCAAACCCTTCACCTATTTCCAGTTGCTGCTGCCCATCTTTGCCAGTGCCATTGTGGGCGGGCTGGGCAACCCTCTGGGGGCGATTGCAGGCGGGTTCATCATCGCCTTTTCCGAAGTGATGATCACCTATGCATGGAAAAAGGTCGCCACATATGTCCTGCCTGAGAGCATGGCGCCCGACAGCCTCGTGCAGTTGCTCAGCACTGATTACAAATTTGCAGTGTCCTTCGTGATCCTGCTGATCGTTCTGCTGTTCCGACCCACCGGTCTCTTCAAGGGGAAAGCGATATGAACGAGACGGTGAAAAATGTCGGGCTGTTCGCCCTCGTTGGAGCACTGATCCTGATCAGCGGCTTTTCCCAAAGCTGGAACACGGCGCTGTTGATCCTGAACATGGGCCTCATCTCTGCCATCATGGCCATCGGCGTGAACCTGCAGTGGGGCTTTGCCGGGCTCTTCAATGTGGGGGTCATGGGTTTTGTGGCGCTGGGAGGGCTTGCAGCTGTTCTGATCGGAATGGAGCCCACCACCGAGGCCTGGGCCTCGGGTGGCGCCCGTGTCATCATCGGGCTTTTGCTGGGCGCCGCGACAATTGTACTGGCCGTTCAGGTCATGAAACGCGTGCCCAAAGGCGGGCTACGCACGGGTCTGGTGCTGGTTGTGCTGATCGGTGGATTTTTCCTCTACCGGAGCGTTTTTGACACCGGCGTGGCTGCGGTCGAGGCCGTGAACCCGGCCGCGACCGGGTATCTGGGTGGTCTGGGCCTGCCGGTGATCCTGGCATGGCCCACCGGAGCGCTTCTGGCGGCGGGTGCGGCATGGCTGATCGGCAAAACTGCACTGGGGCTGCGGTCGGACTATCTGGCGATCGCCACGCTGGGCATCGCGGAAATCATCATCGCTATTCTGAAGAACGAAGACTGGCTGTCGCGCGGCGTCAAGAATGTGGTCGGTATTCCCCGGCCTGTTCCTTATGAAATCGACCTTCAGAATGATCCGGCATTTGTTGAGCGCGCGGCAAATCTCGGTGTCGATGTGGTGACCGCGTCGACGATTTACGTGAAAGTGGAATACGCCTTGTTGTTCCTCGGCGTGCTGCTCGTGTTGCTCTGGATGGCGCAGATGGCGCTCAAAAGCCCGTGGGGCCGGATGATGCGCGCGATACGCGACAATGAAGTGGCCGCAGAGGCAATGGGCAAGGATGTCACGGCCCGCCATCTGCAGGTGTTTGTTCTGGGGTCAGCCATTTGCGGGCTCGCGGGCGCCATGATGACCACGTTGGACGGGCAGCTGACACCGGGTACCTACCAGCCCTTGCGCTTTACCTTTCTGGTCTGGGTCATGGTGATCGTCGGGGGTTCGGGCAACAACTTCGGGTCTGTTCTGGGGGCCATGCTGATCTGGTTCCTGTGGGTTCAGGTGGAACCGATTGGTCTCTGGGTGATCCAGTCGTTGACGGCCGGTTTGCCGGACGGCGGGCTGAAAGATCATCTGCTCAACAGTGCGGCACATATGCGACTGCTGACCATGGGGGTCATCCTGTTGCTTGTTCTCCGGTTCAGTCCACGGGGCCTGATCCCCGAGAAGTGACGGGTTCGCGAGGTCCCTTGCGACGAGACAAGTTGCGCCTCTCTAGCGTCCCTTGAACAACCCGCCGAGGATGCCCCGGACGATCCGGCGCCCCGTGGTTCCTTTCAACTCCTTGATGACCGCCTCGGTCATCGCTGAGCCGAAGGTGTCTTGCGCTTTGGCTGGTCGGGAGGTCGAGCGGCTGACGCGCGCCCCGGAGTAGCGCCGGCCTGCATTAAATTCGCGAAACACCGGATCGAGATCCTCAGCCTTGGCTTCGGCGACTTCCGCTTCCTGCGCGGCCGCTTCCGCGCGCTTGGCCAGCATCTCGAATGCGGACTGTCGATCCAGCGGGGTTTCATACTTGCCGGCCATGGCAGAGGCCGCCATGACTTGCGCGCGCTCTGCCTTGGACAGCGGACCGACCTGCGAGGATGGCGGACGGATCAACGTGCGCTGCACGACGCCCGGCACGCCCTTCTTTTGCAGCATCGATGTCACCGCTTCGCCCACGCCGACTTCTTTTATGGCGTCTTCGGTTGAGAAGGCCGGGTTGGGACGATAGGTGTCCGCCGCCATGCGCAGGTTCTTCTGATCCTTGGCCGTGAACGCCCGCAATGCGTGCTGTATGCGATTGCCAAGTTGGCCCAGAATGTCTTCGGGAACATCGCCCGGATTTTGCGTCACGAAGTACACGCCAACGCCCTTGGACCGGATCAGGCGGGCCACCTGCTCCACCTTCTCGACCAGCGCCTTGGGCGCGTCATCGAACAGCAAATGCGCCTCATCGAAAAAGAATACCAGCTTGGGTTTGTCCGGATCGCCCACTTCAGGCAGTTCCTCGAACAGTTCCGACAGCAGCCACAACAGGAAGGTTGCGTAGAGGCCGGGGGCGCCCATGAGTTTGTCGGAAGCAAGGATGTTGATCTGACCGCGCCCGTCCGTGTCCGTCCGCATCAGGTCCGAAAGTTCAAGCGCCGGCTCGCCAAAGAGCTTCGCACCGCCCTGGTTTTCCAGAACGAGGAGCCGCCGCTGGATCGCACCGATGGATGCGGTAGAAACGTTGCCATACCGCAAAGCCAGCGTTTCCCGGTTCTCTCCGACCCAGACCAGCAAGGATTGCAGGTCCTTCAGATCGAGGAGAGGCAAACCTTCTTCATCTGAGAGACGGAAGGCGATGTTCAGAATGCCCTCCTGCGCCTCGGTCAACTCAAGCAGCTGTGCCAGAAGCAAAGGCCCCATTTCGGCGACGGTTGTGCGCACGGGGTGTCCCTGATCACCGAAGAGATCCCAGAACGTGACCGGAAAGCCTTCATAAGCAAAATCATCAAACCCGATGGTCGCAGCGCGGCTCGTGAAAGGTTCATGCAGTTTGCCGTCTGCTGAACCAGGATTGGCCAGACCGGAGAGGTCTCCTTTGACATCGGACAGGAACACCGGAACCCCTGCCGCAGAAAACCCCTCGGCCAGGATCTGGAGTGTGACGGTCTTTCCCGTGCCGGTGGCGCCAGCGATCAGGCCGTGACGGTTGGCATACTTCAGGGTCAGCCCTTGCTTGTCCCCGTACCCCTCGCCGCCGCCTCCGACAAAGATCTTGCCGTCCATCTTGATCACCCCCACTTGGTGTTATGCATTGCCGCCGACCATACAAACTTAACCATTGTCAGCCATAGTGGATTTTGTCCCCCGGGTGTTCTTTGGCCCGGGAGGGCGGACTTCCTCCCTGTCAGACTGGCCGTGCCTTCGGGTACGGCCTCTTTTTTGCGGAAAAGGACCGAATCCTCGCGTGTATTCACGGCAAGTTCAGGCAAAAGCAGTTGACCCCCTTTGTGAGCTTTCGTAACGTTCGCGCCATAACAAGCCGGCCAGTCCGGCAGGGAGACAAAATTCCGAAAGGGGACCGCATTGGTCCCCTTTTTTCATGGCAGAAACGACCGCTTTTGATGGACCTCTGGATGCGGGTTGGAGTATGCCTCTGACAGAGAGACGCGCCCCTGCATTGGCGGCGCGCAGATATCACAAACACGAGGCGTGCATGCTACCCAAGTCCCTCATCCTCTTTCCCGCGGCTCTGTGCCTGAGCCTGTCTGCAGCGCTGGCGCAAGACAACACCACGCAAGACGCAGCGTCTGAACCTGAAACCACCGAACAGAACCAGCCGGCGCAGGTTGGCGGGTTGTCCAGCCAATTGCTCGACCTCGGAGAGCCTGTGACCCAGGGTCCGCAACTCGGCGAGCGGTATTCAAAGAAAAAGTTCGGTGATTGGGACCTGGCCTGCGTGAAGACGGAACGCGAAACGGACCCCTGCTCGCTGTTGCAGGTCATGTTGGATGACCAGGGCAACGCGGTGGCCGAGATGTCTCTGTTCCGGCTGGCCAATCGCGGTCAAGCCGTGGCGGGTGCCACCGTGGTGGTGCCGCTCGAAACCCTTTTGCCAGCGCAGTTGACCATCGCCATCGATGGAGGCGGGGCAAAACGCTACAACTATTCGTTCTGTAACCCGGTTGGCTGTGTAGCGCAGATTGGCCTGACAGAAGACGACGTTGCCGCGTTCCAGCGGGGGGCCGAGGCCAAAGTGTCGCTGGTCCCTGCCCAAGCACCCGATCAGCGAGTGGAACTGACGCTGTCGCTGACTGGTTTCACCGCGGCATATGAAGTTGTGGATGTCGTTGAAAACTGACGCGCGATGAGGCCCGGTTGCCTGTTCCAGCGACCGGGATCAGATCTGGCGCAGCGCCAGAACCGCGTTTAAACCCCCAAAGGCGAAAGCGTTTGACAGCGCGACGGTAACGTTTGCTTCGCGCGCTTCGTTCGGCACCACGTCCAGCGCGCATTCCGGATCCGGCTCTTCATACCCGATCGTGGGCGCCACAACGCCGTCACGCAGCGCCATGATGCAAGCCAGAAGCTCAACCGCGCCAGTGCCCCCAATCAGGTGACCGTGCATCGATTTGGTCGAACTGATCATCAGGTTGTCCGCATGCGGTCCAAACACATCCGCAACGGCAGCGCATTCGGTTTTGTCATTCGCCGCAGTTCCGGTTCCGTGCGCGTTGATGTATCCAACCTCACCGGGATCAATCCGACCGTCGGCCAATGCGCCTGCCATCGCTCGGGACGCGCCTTGTTTGGACGGCATCACAATGTCGGCGGCGTCCGACGACATGGCATATCCCACAACTTCGCACTGGATGTCCGCGCCCCGCGCGCGGGCGTGGTCGTAGTCCTCGAAAACGAAGACGCCGGCCCCTTCCCCTTGAACCATCCCATTCCGGTTGGCGCTGAAAGGACGGCAGGCATCCTTGGACATCACGCGCAGGCCTTCCCACGCCTTCACGCCGCCAAAGCACAACATAGACTCCGAACCGCCCGTGATCATCACCGGCGCCATACCGCTGCGCACCATGGCAAACGCTTGTGCCATAGCGTGATTGGAGGAGGCGCAGGCTGTGGAAACGGTGAAGGACGGGCCTTTCAGGTTATGTTCCATCGACACGTGACTGGCTGCCGCGTTGTTCATCAGCTTTGGAACAACGAAGGGGTGAACGCGGTTCTTGCCGTCCTCGTAGACCGACCGGTAGTTGTCATCCCATGTGCTGACCCCGCCCCCGGCGGTGCCCAGAACCACACCGGATTTTGCTGCTGTCTCTCCGCTGAAATGAATGCCCGATTGGTTGATGGCCTCTTTGGCGGCAGTCAGGGTGAACTGAGTGAATCTGTCGTACAGAGACATTTGTTGGCGGTTGAACCGGCCATCTGCTTCGAAGTCGCGCACCTGCCCGCCAATCTTGATGGCAAGCCGATCGACGTCGCGAAATTCAAGCGCACCGATCCCGCAGCGCCCTTCGCGCATGGCTTCCAGCGTTTCAGGAACTGAATGGCCAAGCGCGTTGATTGTCCCGGCTCCGGTGATGACGACGCGTTTCATCTGAGGGCCATCAAGTCGGTCACGATTGCTCGGCAACAAGTTTTTGAATGCCAGCCACAATGGCGGCGACATTCGAGATGTCAAAGTCACCCGCCGTCGGGTCATTGGCATTGAACGGGATGGAGATGTCAAAGGCTTCTTCGATCGAGAAAATGCTCTCAACAAGCCCCAGGCTGTCGATTCCCAGATCTTCGAGCGTGCTCTCCATGGTCACATCCGAAGGCTCCAGAACGGCCTGTTCGGCAATGATGGCGATGACCTGATCTTTGATGTCCATACCCGCCCCGCGCGTTACACACTGCCGTGACTTAGTCGTTCGAGCCTTCTTTGAAAACCGCCTTTCTCAGCGCCGCAACGTCGCGGAACAGCCGCGGCAGCCTGCGCTGCGCCTTGTAGATATCGGTTTGCAGATTCATTTTGACGGCCGGAAAACCCATCACCACGCGGCCCGCGGGCACGTTTGAAAGGAGTTTCGAGCCACCCGACGCGATCACATTGTCACCGATAAAGATATTGTCGACGACGCCGACCTGACCGCCCAGAATGACGAAATTACCGATCTCGACGGAACCGGACACGCCGACCAGCCCGCAGAGCAGACAATCTGTTCCGACACGGGTGTTGTGCCCGACATGGACCAGATTATCGAGCTTGGTGCGATCTCCGATCACGGTGTCCCGGATGGTGCCGTTGTCGACCGTGGAGTTTGCCCCGATCTCAACGTCGTCCCCGATGGTTACAGCGCCGAGCGAGTGAATGCGGATATAGCTTTGGGATCCGGCATCGACCTGATCGCCCATAGTGTGCCGGGCTTGTTCTGCACTGGATTCCTCAGGCGTGACGAAAGAAAACCCGTCCGCGCCAATCCGCGCGCCCGGTTGCGCAATGAAGCGCGCGCCGATGGTGCAGCGCGCACCGATGCTCACATGATCCCGCAGATGTGCGCCCGGGCCCATCACCACATCGGGGCCGATGGTGCAATGGGGCCCGATCACCGACCCTGCCCCGATCCGTGCGCGCGCACCAATCACGGCAAAAGGGCCGATACTGACATCGGCACCAATCTCTGCGGTGGGCTCGACAATGGCACTGTCATGAATGCCGGTCCATGCGCCCTGCCCCGGATCCATCAGCGCCGTCAGCCCTGACATGGCAAACCGCGGCCTGGCCACCAACACTGCAGCTTCCAGCCCCAACGCTTGCCAGTCCGCACCTTGCCACAGCATAGCTGCGCGGGCAGCGCCCTGGCTCAGGCCTTCTGCGTATTTCGGGGCCATGGCCATCGCGAGCTCATCCGCGCAGGCCGTGGCCGGCTCGGCCGCGCCCCGGACTTCGAGCGTCTCATCGCCTTGTGCCTGGCCGCCGACAGCGGCTGCAATCTGTGCGATTGTGAATGACATGGACGCCCCCGGATTACCGACGGCGCAGGTTTATCCCCGAACCGCGCGCATGGCCACCCCGGCCTGCGACAGGGCCGACCATATCTTTGCATCGCGTCCGTAGATGTCGCGACGATACTGGGTCTGACCCTTCGCGTTGGTGAACGCGGTGCGGTAGATCAGATGCACGGGCACCGGTTTGTCGAGTTCGACCTTGGTTTCCTTGCCTGTGTTCAGAACCGACTTGAAGTAGCTCTCGGGGTTGCTGGTCTGCTTGGCCAGCAGGGCGTAGGCAAAATCAAAGGGATCGGCCAGACGGATGCAGCCATGCGAGTAGGCCCGCACTTCGCGCGCAAAGAGGTTCTTCTGAGGGGTGTCGTGCAGATAGATGTTGTACTTGTTGGGGAACATGAATTTGACCAAGCCCAAGGCATTGGATTTGCTCGGGGGTTGGCGCATCGCGAAGGGGAAGGTGCGCGCAGAATAGGCAGCAAAGTTCACCGCCCCCCGGTCGACCTGTCGTCCGCGGCTGTCCGTGATCACCAGATGACGTACAGCATTCGGGTTCGCCTGCAGCGCGGGCAGGTATTCCTTGGTTATGATCGAGCGTGGCACGTACCAGCTGGGGTTGATCACCATATGCTCCATCACGTCGGAGAATTCCGGTGTGCGCCGGTCGCTGGTGTTCTTGCCGATCACTGACCGCGTTTCGAATGTCATCTTTCCGGAATCGTAGATCTTGGCGCTGAAGTCGGTCAGATTCACAAGGATATGGCGATCGCCACGGCTTCGATTCAGCCAACGCTCCCGCTCCATCGCCACAATGACGGACTGCAGGCGCTTTTCTACTGGAACGTTGATTTCGCCAATGGTGCCATTGCCGGCTACCCCGTCGACCTCCAGCCCGTGCGCAGCCTGAAACTGTTGCACGGCTGCCTGCAAGGGGGCGTCGTAGCTCGCCGATGCACTCCGCTTGAGGTAGCCCATGGCAATCAGCCGGTTCCGCAAGGCGACCACAGCGGGCCCCGATTGACCGGGTTTTAGAGTTTCAGACCGCACCGACGGACCCCAGCCCGGGCCGGCCAGCAAACGTTCAAGCCGCAGCTTTTCTTTCATCAGCGCGGTGTATTCGGGCGTGCGGGGCGGCAACGCCCGCATGAACTTGTCAGGTGCGCTCTGGCCGAAATTCACCAGGTAAGACGTGCGATCGCGATACGGCACTTGCCGCACCATACCGCTGTCAATGCGGGACGGAATCACGACACCGGTCTGAACGTCACGCGCGTATTGCAGGAACACGCGGCTCATCTCGACCTCAAGCAGGCCAAGGTCGCGCTGACTTCGCGCCGCTTTCATCTGGGCCATGAGCGCGTCGAGATCATAGCGGTCAGACGGCAACCCGTGCGCATCCGCACCCTTGATGGCCTTAACCAGAGCGGCACGCCGTTTTCGGTCCTTGCCGCCCTTGCCGGTCCACAGCGGTTTGTATCCGGTTTGTTGATAATAAGCGGCGATGTCAGCGTCTTTGGACGCCGCTTCGGCAACGGCCTGCTTGAATGCGGTGACTTGCGCGCGCGTTTCGCCCGCTCCCAAAACCAACAGTATCAATGCGGCAAACACCGCCATTCCGTGCCATCCAATTGCGCACGGACGCCTCAAAAACATCATACCCACAATACCCTTTTGTCGCTGCTCACGCGTGTCTTATGGGAAAACCGTGAAAAAAACCCTTTGGCATGTCCATTCACAATCCAGACATCGTGGCACTTGCCCCGGAATTGATGCAGCCATGCATCGGTGCGCGTTTTTCGGCGGCGAACTGCCGCAAATGGGCGGGAAGTTGCCGAATTTGCGTTAACGTTAAAACTGGAAACAATCCCCGCTTGGCTGGCTTATTGGGCTGTGCCATAAAAATAACACATCTGGGGATGGATGAGAATGCGCCCGTAACATCGGGCGTTGGCAGGACGACAGTTTACGGGACGACGTAACAGATGATCGAGCAGAAAAGCGCGGGTTTCACCCGCCGTGCCCTTTTGGGTGCATTCGCGGCAACGGCCGTAGCAGCGGCACCCACTTACTCCAATGCAGCAGGTTTCTTGCGCGGCGGCGGCGATATTCGCCGCATCCGGATGTATTCCGGTCGCACGGGCGAGCGCATCGACATGATCTACTGGATCGAAGGAAAATACATAAAGGACGCGGTGCGCGAAGTGAACCACTTCATGCGGGACTGGCGCACTGACGATGTAAAGGCTATCGACCTGCGCACGGTGGATATCATGGCTGCAGCCCACAACATGCTCGATGCAAACGAGCCATATATGCTGCTGTCCGGGTATCGCAGTCCAAAAACCAACGCGATGCTGCGCTCACGCTCTCGCGGAGTGGCCCGCAACTCGCTGCATCTGAAAGGTCAGGCTGCTGACCTGCGCCTGTCATCGCGTTCGGTCAGCCAGGTTGCCCGTGCTGCCATGGCCTGCCGCGCTGGCGGTGTCGGCCGGTACTCACGTTCGAACTTCGTGCACATGGATTGCGGAGATGTGCGCAGCTGGGGCGGCTGATCCCCCTATCCTTCTGAGTTTTGCGCTTTCATCTGGGGCCCCCCGTTTCGGGGGTCTTTTCTTTTTTGAGACCGGTTGATCCCTCTCAGCGCACCTGCGCGACAGAGACATTTGGTGACTCATTGCCGGTTTCATGCCACGATACTTGAAGGAACATTTTTAGCAGACGTATTTCGACGACGCCGTAGCCGCCAGTTTACATGGTGCGCGGTGCAAGGGGGAACCATGACGACCGGGCCGATGTTCAACGACGCGCGGGGCGCAGCGAGTTCCCTCCAGATGGCACCCCCGTTTGCCTTCAGCGATGTGACCATGACGGTCTTTCCACTGCTCGCCAATCTGTCGAGATTAAATGAGTTCATCAAAAGCTACCTCAATCAGGCCGACGACGTCGTTCAGTTTCAGCCGTTCATGCCGTTTGTGTATTTGATCATCCTCGACTACGGCAAAATGTCGGCGCGCGCGGCCAAAACAGGCTGGGTCTCACAACGCGAAGTGGCGTTTGGGATTCCGTTGCAGTGGATGGTGCCCACGCCGGATGGTCTGAAGTTTCATGATTGGGCCTTCACCACGCCATTTATCTTTGTGGACAACGAGTTGTCTTTGAGCACCGGGCGCGAGGTTTATGGCTGGCCAAAGCTGCTCGCGCGGCTTGATCCCGACACGACCCAATGGATCAATGATCCCCACGGCGCACGCACGGTTTTTGAAATCCGCTCCCAAGCTGCTGGGGACCGCCCGGGAGACGTGGAAAAACTCCCGTTCCTGCGCGTGACGCAGCGCCCGGTCTCCGGGTTGACCGATCTACCGCCCCGTCTCAATTCCGTGACGCGCGCCATCAGCGACTGGCCCATGGCCATGATGGGCATGGCACGCACTGGCCGGGATCTCTATCGCGCTTTTGCGGACCTGGCCGCGGATCGCTTGCGTGATGCCAACGACGCCGCGCCGCGTTCTGACGCCGCGGGCATGAGGGAGATGTTTCGCAATGTGGACCCGAAACGGATGCTGGATCCCAAGGCATGGCGCTCTGGCGTGGCCCAGGGATTGTCCGCAGCGTTTCCACAACTCTATTCGAACACGATCAACCTGAAACAGTTCCGCGATGCCGCAGACCCTGATGACACCTGCTATCAGGCCATTACTGCTGCGAAGATGCCGATCGAGAGGATTGGTGGTGGCGGTTTGCTGGGTATGAACAACATGCTTGTCGGCCAGCTCAACGGCGGTTTCAACATCCACATCGCTAACACCACCGCTGTGCCGATTGTCAGTTCGCTGGGGCTGGAGCCATCGGACACGCACCGTGCCAATGGCGGGCACACTGCCACCCTTAGTCCGATTAGTCCGTTCTGGATCAAGCTGGACATGCTTTATGGCAAAGGCACAACACTTGCATGGCGTCGGCGCCAAGGCGATTGGAGGACGGTCGATGGAACGCCGGGCGTGGCCGCCAGACCCAAGCCAGCGCCTGTGCCGACCGCCGCTCCAAGTGCTGCTTCGGGTCAGACAAACAAACTGATCGCCTCACCCGCCTTCATTGCGCGGCCAAGCCTCCGCCCCGCAGCTCAGATCGCCGAAAATGCCCGGCGACTGACCCGAAAGATCCAACTTATTGAACCCAGCAACCCCTTCAACACCACGCGGGGCGCCAGCGAAGCGATTGGCGGCACGTTCCGCATGCCCGACGCCCAGATGCGTGTCCTGCCCTTGCGCGCAGACCCGGAGGTGTTGGGCAAGTTCATTGACCATTACATCCAGGTGCCCGGTCACATGAAGGTGAAGCTTTGGGGCGAGCATGTGTACATGCTCATTTCCAACTTCAAACACATGACGGCCGACCTTAACCCGGGCGCTTCCACAGCAAGCCGTGAGATCAAGTTTTCGGTGCCGGTCAAATGTTATGATGTCTCTGAGGGCGGTGATCCCGTCGATGAGACACAGATACCAAAGTGGATTGACACCGAGGCCAAAAAAGAAGCCTGGCTGGATGGTGCGAACAAGCTCGTCGGAACGGCGCTTGTCACGCCTTTCAGCTATGTCGATGATATGCCCCTTGCGATTGCCGAAAGTGAAGTGTTTGGCATTCCGACCTTGCGGTCAGACATCGAAAGCCCGCCGCATGGCTGGACCGATACCAAGGAGAGTTACGATATCGTTGCCGAAGCGAAGGCCATTGTGGTCCCAAGCCTTGGCACCAACTCCGAAGGCACCGTGCATTCGCTGCTGCAAGTGCGTGCGCGTCCTGTTCTGCCCGAATGGGACACTGCCGGATGGCGGAATCTGGCCAGCACCTGGGGCCAGCAACTGGTCGCCGATATCGACAAGAAGTTGCAAGAGCGCGGGGTGCATCGTGAGCCGAACACGAACCCCAGCGCAAACCACGCGTCCTTCCCGTTCGAAGCGTCCCGCGGCCTGTTGTTGAAGGTGCTGGGCGGCGAAAGAGGGATCAACCTTCTGAGCCTGAAGCAGTTCCGGGACGCGGATGCGCCGGAAAGTGCTTGTTACCAGGGGGTTGTAGCGAAATCGCTGCGGGTTAAGAGCCTCAAGAATGTCCAGGAAATCGATGAGGACTTGTCGGTTGCAATCGCACGTTTCCCAACGCAGCCAATCGGCAAGATCCTTGGGCTGATCCCTAAGCGCACCGTGGTGACCAAAGACACCCTCGTCGACGAGTTTGAGCCCATTCGGCCCTTTGAGGTGATGGCGGATCTTGAATACGAAGGCGGCGAAACGCTCTTTGAACGCGCCGAAGACGTGGATTGGGACCGGGTGCATCAACCCGAGGGCCTGTTGGGCTGGCAGCGTGTCACACCTGAAGAAGTGGTGGCGCTCAAGGAAACGTCGCCCCCATTCAAATTTACGTTCATGTGCCACAAAGAGGGTGAAACGCACCTGGAAACGCTGCCACCGACCGAAGTCACAGACGAAACGCTGGCCATACTCGACCACAAGCGACAACAGCATGATATTCTCGATCTCAAGGTCCTTTCGAGAGCCTCTACTGTTCGGCTGTCCTGCACCGCGGATGTGTTAAATGCTTTGGACAATGGCGAAGTCGAGGATGTGGATGTCTACATCCGATCCCTGAAAAACGACCCCAGCCGTGAGAATGAGCTGGCTTTCAAAACCTATGAAGTCGCGGGCGCACTCGAACTCATCAGCCCCGCCACAATCCTGGATGTGGTTCTGAACCGAGGGTGGGGCCGGGAACAATCCCCCATCCTGTCACCAGTGGACCGCTGCGATTTCCGCTTGCGATGCGGAACATTTGGGCCAGAGCTTGGAGAGACGTTGTTCCCCTTGACAGAGAGCCAGTGGGGGTTCTGGCCGGCTTCGGACGACTACATGGAGCAGAGCTTGCGTCAGCAATCGGCACGAATGCTGCTTTTACGTTTTGAGTTCTGGGGTCTGATGGACGCGGCATCCGATGCCAAAAAACCCAGCGAAAAGAAAGCGGGCGAGGAATTGCTTGAATTGGCCAGAGAGATCATGCCGCCGTGGTTCAAGCCCGTTGATGAGTACCCCAAACCGAATCTGCTCGAAAGTTGCATCACTTTTGATGTCGAACACATTGGAAAGATAGGAGAATTGGCGGAAGCTTTTGAGCTGTTCAAGGAGCGTAGCGCCAATCATCCGAATTCAGAGCAACTGAGGCTTTTTCACAAACACTGGGACCGTGCTTTGCAACAAATGAGCGAGGACACCGATGATAGTGAGTGGACGAGAGAGGACGAGCTTCTAGACAGGTTACAGGAACGTCTGACCAAGATCGGTGTGCGTTAGGCCGGCGCTGTTTCCCATATCAGACCACGCTGTCGGTACCACGTAATTTCATCGCGCAGCGTATCGTCCAACGGCCGCAGTTGCAGGCCCAGACCACGCTGCATCGGACCGATTTCGACCGCGCGGCTGGCGAGCGTCAGCAGAACGGGCAACGCGGGATGCTTTGCTTGCCGCCCGAGCAGGGCCGCTGCATTCTCTGTCCAGTAGAGCACCGCAGCCGCAGCCCCAAGACCCTGCCATTGCGGGGGTAAACGCCCCTGCCCCAGCTCTGAAATGCGTGCTGTCAGATCGTGCACGCTTATGTTGTAGCCGCTCAGGCGAACCGGAACGCCGAAAAGGCCGCTTTTATAGCACCGCAGGCAAGCTTCGGCGGTGTCTCGCACATCCATCACATTGATCTGATCGGGGAAGCTGGCAGGTACGGCGCCGCTCAGGACAGCCGCGACGAAACACTGACGAAACGTACGCAGATTGCCGGGCCCCAGGAAGGACGTCGGATTGGCAATCACCACGGGTTGACCGTTTTGGGCGGCTGTCATGGCCTGCGCTTCGAGCGTGCGCTTGATGCGAAAGTATGGGTGGCAGGCTGCAAGCGCCCGATCGAGGATCGGACGGTTGGCATCCGGGGTTGTCAGGTAGGAGCCGATGTAGATCAGCCCGGCGCCACAACCACGCGCGGCCTCAAGCACCTGCTGCATGCGGGTCTGTGCCCTGGTGATCCGTTCGCGGTGCGAACTGCCTTGTTCATGCAGAGACAACCCATAGGGAGCGGCCGCATCCACGATCAACTGCGCGCCTTCGCTCCAGTGCGCAATCCTGCCCGGTTGCGCATCATCGCCGTGCAGATGCTGGACCGGAAGATCCTGCAGGTTTGCGCGCGCGCCGGGTGTGCGGGTGGTCGCCACGACATCCCAACCCCGCGCCACCAGTGCGCGGCACAGCGATGATCCCAGATGCCCGCCCCCACCAAGAACAAGCGCGCGGCTCATTCCGCAGCGTCGGTTCCCAATAGCGCGTCGACCGCTCGCACAAAGGCAAACGGCACCGGGGTGACACAGGCGGCGCGTGCGTCCTGAAGCAGCGTTGTGGCCTCGGCTTCATTTTCGGTTCCGTCCAGAAGCTGCCTCAGACTGAAAGCGGCTCGCAGCGTGAAGTATCCCATGCCGCGTGCCGAAGCTTCGGACATGGCCCTGCGGATCTCAGCCTCCGCCGCCGCGGGGTTCGTTTCCGCCTGGCAGAGGCCGCGCAGCCGTATCAGATCGGGCAAGTAGAGCGAATCGAGCGCAGTCTGACAGGTTTCGATGGCGCCATTCAGCATCGCGAGAGCATTGTCGTTCTGCCCAGCCGCAATCAACGACTCGGCATAGTAAGACTGGAGCAGACTGAGCGGTGTGCGCTGCCCGATGGCGTCCAGAAACCCAAGCGCGGCCTGAAACTGTTCCAGCCCCTCTTCGACTTTCCCGGTCTGGCTCAGCACCCAACCGCGCCCCACCTGTCCGACAGAAATCCAGTAGGGATAGCAAAGCTCCGTCGCCCGCGCGAGCAGTTGATCCGCCAGGGCGTTTGCCGCTTCGACCTCCCCCACCATCTGCATGCCGCTCATGGTGAATCCCAGCGTGCGCGTTTCGATCTGCTTATCGCCCAGCTGTTCAGTCAGTTCCTGATTGCGCTCAGTGAATGCCAAAGAGGCGGCGAAATCGCCGCGCAGCGCGTAGATCCAGAGCATGTAGATCAGCGTGAAGGATCCGAAGTCGTCGCCAAAAGCCTGAACGCAAAGCGGGTGCATTTCGGGCGTGTAGTAGGACAACGTGCGTTCAAACGCAGCTTCCGCCCGCTCGAGTTCGCCGATGTAGATCTGCGTCACGCCGTCCATGAAATGTGCGCCCATCGCAAAGAGCGGAACATCGCTCTCTCCGAAGAGCTCAAGCGCTTCGGCTGCCAGATGCAGTGCCTTTTCCCGTTCGCCGCGAGAGGCCGCCACAACCCAGACCCCATAAAGGCTCGACAACAGCAAGGGCGTGTCCGAGATTTCCGCGCTTTGTTGTCGCGCCCGCTCAAAGGCTTCGCCGACGTCTGGCGCTGCAAATCCCACGGTGGCCAGCAAGGATTGTCCCAGCATCGCGTTCACAGAGGCTTCCAGCCGTGTTGTGTCTTCGCCTTTTGGAGCGGTTGTCAGCAACTCCAGCGCGGCGCGCAGGTGGTTGTTGGCTTCGATCTGCGCGGCCCGTGCCGTGGCGCGTTGCCCGGCTTCGATCAGTTTCATCACCGCCTCGATTGGCATCTCTGCGCCGGCGTAGTGCCGGGCCAGGATCTCCGGTTCAATCAGCGCGGATTGCTGGGTCTCGTCCGACAGGATGGTGGCAATCCGGGCATGCAGGTCCTTGCGTTGGCGCCGCAGCAAAGAGGCATAGGCCGCGTCCTGAATCAGGGCATGTGAAAACACATAGGCATCCGGCGTGCCATCCTCTGCCGGGAAGACGATATCGGCGGCCACCAGACGGTCAATCGCGGTATCAAGCGCGACCCCTGTGACCTCGTTCAGGGCATCCAATATCGCCAGATTGAAGCGCCGGCCGATGGTTGCGGCGATCTGGGCAACGGACTTGGCTTCGCCCAACAGGCTAAGCCGTGCCATGAGAGAGTCCTCGAGCGTGTCGGGAACCTCCAATGAGCCTCCAACAGCACTGCTGTCCATGACCACTGCGGATCGTGTCAATTCCTCGACAAACAAGGGCACGCCATCCGCTTTGGCGACGATGTCCCGCAACCGTGCCTCTGACAGACCCTGCCCCCCCATCGCGTGTTGCGCGATCTCAAGGCTCGCTTGCAAGGGAAGTCGCTGCAGATCAATTTTGGCAATCCATGGCGCGTCCTGCCAGCCGACCTCGTACCCCGGACGTTGCGTGGCCAGGATCAGCACAGGCAGCTCAGGCAGTTCGGCAGCGACATGGCGCATCAATTCAAGCGTCGTCGGGTCCGCCCAGTGAGTGTCTTCGATCTCCAGAAGCAGCGGCCCTTTGGAGGCCTCGATAGACAGCATTTCGACCAGCAATCCGAACATGGCCAGCTTTTGCTGAGCCGCGTTCATTTCGATCGGATTTTTGGGATCTTCCGCTCCAAACTGCGCGGCCAGCAAGGCCGCAGCGTCGGGTGTGGTCGCCGCGCTGACCGCAGGGCAAATCGCAAGCTTGCGGCGGACATCGGATGGACCATCCTTGCCTTTGATACCGGCCAGCCGCGCGATCGAGGTCAGAAATGGATGCAGGGCGCTGTTCGTTTTGAAAGCCACACAGAAGTTGCGGACCCGGTGGGCATCGGGATGGGACCGCAATGCCTCTTGTGCGAAGGAAGAGGTCAGCCAGGACTTGCCAATCCCCGGTTCGCCCTGAATCGATACGATCTGTGGTTTACCGGACAACACTTTGGCCCAGCTCTCTCGCAGGACCGCCATCTCGGCCTCGCGGCCAATGAGTTGGTCCGCAGATCCTGTGTCGCTTACATCCTCTTCGGCCTCTCCCAAGACCTTCCAGACCTCCACGGGGTCTGCGAAGCCTTTCAGATCGAAGTCTCCAAGTGAGTCCACGTCAAAGGCGCCACCGACCAATCTGCGGGTTGTTGGCGCAATAACCACATTGCCCGGCTCGGCAATGTTTTGAAGGCGCGCGGCGAGGTTTGGTGTCTCGCCGGCGACGGCGTCAGGGTCCTGTCCGCCCTGCAAATCACCGATCACAACACGACCGGTCGCAATAGCGACGCGTGTCTGCAAGGAGACACCGGGGACGGGTTGCGCTGCGTTGATTTCAGCGACCACCTCAAGACCGGTGCGCACGGCGCGGACCGGATCGTCTTCATGCGCATTCGGATGACCGAACAGCAGCAGGCACCCATCACCATATTGCTGCAGCATCCGCCCGCCCCAACGCTCGGCAACGGATGCGCAGATGCCGTGGTAGGTTTGCAGAATGGTTGCCATATCCTCGGCATCCTGCTCGTTCGCGAGCCCGGTCGAGTTCACCAGATCGCAGAACACAAAGCTCAGCTGGCGGCGCTCCGCGCTTGGCTTTGGCTTTGGTTTTTCCACCGGTTTCGGCGGCGGCGGGGCCGTCTCGTCCAGTGCGGCGATGCCCCGCAGCACCCGTTTGCGCTGTCCCAGATTCAGACCCAGTTCACGCAAATCCTCTTCGGTGAGTTCGCGCATCACTTCCATGTCGACATCTGCTGCTTCCAGAGCGTCGGCACAGTCTTCGGCACCCAATGACTCCAGCCAGGTCCGCAGATCCTGCACGTCGATTGTGTTCATTCCGTCCGCCATTCCTATTGGACCCGAAGGCCCATCGGCAGCTTATGCCACCTTTGAGTGAGTGAGAGTGGTGTGACAACACCGTACCGTCTAACAGAGGCGCGAGGCGCTCTTCACATTAGGCAGCTCTGGATAATGTCCAGCCTGCCAGCGCTCCCAGAAACGCTTTGTCTTTTGTATCAGGCAGATCGCCGAAGGTCACTTCAAACTCGTGCTGCGCGGCCCCGGCCATCCCGTGTGCCGCGCCACGTGCCCGCTCCAGACAACCGCGCGCGACGATCTGCCGCCGCATCCAGATCACGTCGTCCGGGTCGATGTCGTCGCGTTCGGTGCTCAGTACCCGCACGAGCCGCGCGTGATCGTCCCCCTCCAGCAAGTGCAGCAGATCGATCAGCATCAGCGTACGCTTGCCTTCCAGCAGATCACCGCAGATCTCTTTGCCATAGCGGTCATCCGCCTCGATGTTCAGGGTGTCATCGACAATCTGAAAGGCGGCCCCCACGAAGAAGCCAAAATTCACAAAGGCCGACGACGGAAGGTTGTTGCGCAGACCGAGAAGTGCCCCCGCGCGACACGGGTAGATCGTGGCGAGCCAGCAGGTCTTTTTCAGGACCATCACGAGGTAGTCTTCGGGGGCGAGATCCAGCCTGTTTTCGTGGCGCCAGCCAAGCTCAATGGCCTGCCCTTCCGCGGTCTCACGCGCCATACGTTCCAGTTCCTCGATGAGTTGCAGGCTCATCCACGGACCGATCTGGGGAATGGCATGGATCAACGGGCGCAGGCTGGCCAACGCAAGAGCGTCGCCGGCATTCAGCGCAATGGGAAGCCCATGCTTGAGGTGAAGAGTTGGCTCGCCTCGGCGTGTTTCGCTTTCATCTTCGATGTCGTCGTGGATTAAAAGGGCGTTATGAAGCAGCTCGATGCTGACAGCAATGCGCACCGCGTCAGACAGTTCTGCACCAAAAGACCTTGCCGTCGCAATGCAGATGCTGGGACGCATCATCTTGCCGCCGCGCATTGGATAATCGGCAAGCGGGCCGTATAGGTAATCGACGGGCTTTGCCGAAGGCAAATATTCGGCCATGGCGTCGCGTGTGACGGCGCCGTATTCCTCCAGAACCTCGTCGATCACCGGATCCACCATCAGACCTCGCGCACGGTGATGGAAACGGATCCGGCGGGTTCATCGACGCCGTCTTCCAAGAGTATGCCATGATACTGGCCCGCAGGCGTGCCTGCCGGCACATTGACCTGGATCAGCGGGCCATCACCCACGGATACACCGTCAATCTCCCCGGCGTCGGGTCCAATGCCGCGCAAGGGAAGCGCGGTGAGTGACCCTTGCACGGCACGATAGAGCCGGGCGCGCGCCACCACCGGCGTCGCAGCCGTCAGTTCCACGGCCACGCCGGTATCCGCAGCCGGGGTCGGAGCATGGGACTGTGCCGTTCCGGCGGCGGGCGCGTCCGAGTCCCGTTCCGTGGCTGCAATCAGCAAATCCACCCAGACGGCCCCGATATCGGAATAGGTCCGGACCAATCGATTGAGGATATCGGGGAGTGCCTTGCCTTTGAGCGATGGCGTCCCCGCTCCAAAGGTGGCCGCGGTTGTTTTCCCTTCGCGCATCTGCTGGTTCAGAACACGATACCCCGCCTGCACGCTCTCAGAAGCGGATTTCCACAGGGGACCGGGCTCCCAATCGTCCGTCGCCGCGCCGTTCGTGTCCGCCTGATCCTGCGCCCAGACCGGATCCCCAACGAAGGGACCTTTGCCACGTCCGTCGTCCTGGCGAAAGGCATTGAAGATGTTCCGCACCGGCTCGGTCCGGTCCAGCGTGGGGCGGCGCGCCGGTTCGTCGCCTCCGGTGGCCGCGCCGTTTGGTGTTTCAGGGGTGGTCATATCCGACAATCTCCTCCAGCGGCGGATGCAGCGACAGCGCATGTGCCGCGAGTTGGCCTGACATTACGGCTGCTTCGACACAGCCCGCCTGATGTCCGCACCGCGTCCAGTCTCCGGCCACGGTCAGGTTGTCAAAATGCTTGTCCAGCGGCGAAATGCGATACTTTAAACTGCCCGGCAGCGACAGGATGTACCGATCAGTGGGATTGATGTTGGCGGTCCAGAACTGGGTGTCAAACCGAGCCTCACCCTCAACCTCTTCCCCCTGAACAGACAAAAGCGACCAGTCGAAACCGTCCTTGCTCACCGCGTCGGGCCAGAAATGCCCGACATGCTTGTTCAGGAAGTTCACGGCGTTTTCACGCACGACGGCGGACGCAACAGCGGGCGCGTCCTTGCCTTCCGGTACGTCAGCATCGGGCAAAACTGAGCAGAAATACGCGATCGCCTGAGGATCCTTTTCCCATTCCTCCGTCTCGATGAGTTGCCGCATGTCGGCCCATGTGTCGAAGGGCTCGACGTAGCCGGAAATGTTGATCGGTGGTTTGCCCCAGCCAAGCTCCTCGACGGGCTTGTCCATCCAGACCTGAAAAGCCTGTGTCGCGACGGTTTTGACTTCTTCGACCATTCGGCGCCAGGGCGCGCTGGCGTCCAAGAGTTCAGGACCCACCAGAGGTACTTCACCCAGTCCGACAGCAAGTACGATGTAATCGAAATCTTCTTTGATCACCAACGTCTTGGTGTCCGAACTTTGCGTGTCCCAGCGCGACTCCGGATCCCAGCCGCTGTCGCGCAGCTTTTCCCCATCAACCAACTGTTCATAGAGCGGATCCGCAGGCCAGCTTGGGATGCCCTTGATGGTCTTGAGCGGTTGGTATGGGCCTTCGCCTTTGAGCTTGGCCTGGACGTTGAAATGCAGACCGGCGACCAAATCCTGCTGTTCATTCAGCGAGATGTGCTCAAGCCGGTGAAAGAACTCAAACTTGACCCCGCGGCGTTCCAAAACTTCGTAGAACGGGGCAAAGACGATGTCGCCCATCCCAGCCTGCATCTTCCAGAAAAGCGCACCGCGATAGGTAAAGAACATGCGCAGCGCACCGCGCAGCGCTTGCCCTGCAGCCAGCTTGGGCTGAGTGACATTACCATCCTGGAAGGCAAACAGCAGGTCATAAGACCCACGAATGAAGGCGGCCTCCAGTGCGGCATCGGATGCCCCGTGGATCCGCAGCCAGTCTTTCCAATCCATATCGTCGATGGCATCGAACCCACGCGGATTGAAGATCAGTCCGTCGCGCAGAATTCCGCGCACAATGGCGAGGACCACATCTGCAATCTCCCAGACCCGGCGCAGTTCCGTATCACTGGCGGCCAGTGCTTCAATCTGGCCATGCGCGACCTTGGAGAGGCGCGCCAGCAGTGACAACGCCTCACCTTCGCGGGGTTCACTGCGCCATTGCGCTGACTTACGATCAAAAATGCGCCGCAAAATGTCCAACGCCTCGGCAATGGCGACTCCGACCGCCAGTTGCCCGTAGGATCCAAGGCGGCTCAGGGAGCCCATCGGGTCTGCGGCCACCCCTCCTGCTGTACTGCGGGTCAGCGCCAATACCGCGCTTGCCAGGTCGTCGCCACCCTTCACACCGTTCTGGGGAATGCGGTCCTGAACTGATGTGATGAGGGTCCGCAAAAGCAGGACGCAGCGCGCCAGATATCCTGGAATGCTGAACGGATCGTTGCTCTTGAGAGGGTCGCCGGGGTTTCCAGCAGCGGGCGGGAACATAGCAGCCCAGTTCTGCCAGCCGTTTTGTGAGACCTGCTCTGTGACACCAACGTAATTGTCGGGTTTGAACGCCTGATCCCATGTTGCAATGGGACATGTTGCGGGATCCCGGTCCAGCTCGGCATAACACTGGCGCATGATGCGGAAGGCATTCTCGTAAAAGCCCATCCAAAGATGCAAGCCGTGTTCTTCGATCCGTTCTGTCGGCGCTTTGCGCCCCGATGCGCCTTTCCCTCCCAGCCGCCAGCCTTGCTGGTACACTGTGATTTCAAACTTGCCCTCATGACGCGGTTCCGACAGTTCGAACGCTGTGGCCATCGCGGAACAACCGCCCCCGACTATGCAGATTTTCTTGGGTTCGCTCATCAGTCGCTCCGAAAGGACATGCGCGCAGACTGGCCGTTAACCCAGTTTAATGCAATGATAACGTTAATATGTTCGGTATTCCTGCGCTGCCACTGCACGTTGCGCGGGCACAGAATCAGCTCCCCAAAAATGGGTAAGGAGCGCTCAGTTCGCCGATGGTTCAACCTGTCGGATTCTGGGGAGAGCTTTCCCGCATGCGCAATCGTGGCTGTTGCCACGTGCGACGGACGGCCCGGCTTCGTCACACCGGTTCTCTGTGACGAAGCCCAATTCAGACTGCAACTCGCTCACGCCAGTGCCGAGTGGCAAAGGGGACAATAGCCAGCTGGCGTTTGAATTGTTCTTAAATGGACTACAATCGATCAGCTGCCACCGCGGTGAACATGGACGGCGCAAGCGGCGTGGCGAACCACCCGTGCTGCGGTCGAGCCAAGGAAATAGTCACTCAAATCCGGTTTGTGCGAGCCCATTACGATGCAGTCGATGCCGTTTTCATTGGCATAATCGATGATCCCGCGCGCCGAATGGCCACTGATCAGAACCGGCGTCACGTCGGCATGATCGGCGAGTCTGTCGGCCAGATTCTGCTCCGCCCGCTTGAACCCGGCGGCAACAGCATCCTCGTCCAGGTAGGCACGTACGGACCCTTGCGGTGTTTCATACACGTGGAGTGCGACCAGTTCAGCACCATCCGCGCTCAATGCCCTTGCGATCTGAAGCGTCTGCGCCGAAATGCCATGATCCAACGCCATGGGAACAAGTATCTTTTTGTACATCGGGGAAGTCCTTCCTGATTGTCTGTCGGCTAGGCCCAAGGGTCCATTACAATTTTCGGCTGCGCAACCTCACCAGCCAAAAGCTCCGCAAAAGCCCTGCTGCCATCGCTCATCGGGCGGCAGTCTATCCAGTCCAACGGGCCAAGACGCCCGTCAAAGATCGCGTGCGCGGTATCCACAAAGTCCTGAGCGGTGTAGGTGTATGTGCCGATAAAGGTGATTTCCTGCAAGGTCATGCGCCGTATGTCGAGGCCACCGGTGTCCTCACCCAGCCCCACATGCACGATCACACCACCCGGAGCAGCCTGCGCCGAGGCGACGGCACGTGTTGCGGCCAGCCCGACGGCATCCACGATGATCTCGAACTGCCCCTCTGTTCGTTCGACGGCGTGCTGTTTGGTCACGTCGCGCAAAAATGCGCGCCGGGCGGCATTGGGTTCCACAACAGTGACATCTTCCAGTCCCGCCGCGTTCAGGCTGAGTGCCGCCGCAAGCCCGATCGCCCCACCCCCGATCACCATCGCCCGCGGCTGGTCGTTGTCCGATGCCGTCAGGGCCAGCCGCACAGCATGCCAGCTGACTGCTAGCGGTTCCGCAAGCGCGGCCTTGGTCAGGGGCACATCGATCGGCACATCCACAAGGTTGCGCTCGGGCATGCTGATGAATTGGGCAAAAGCCCCCTGTCGGGGTTGCATCGAGATGATCTGGCGGTCCGGACAGAGGTTTTCGCGCCCGCTGAGGCATGCGGGGCAGATTCCACAGGTCACCAGCGGGTTCACGGTCACCCGCGCGCCATCCCGATGCCCGCCAGAGATCACGCCGGCCGCCTCATGACCCAGGATCAAAGGCGCAGGGCGACGTTCGTCATGCCCCAGATAGGCGTGCATGTCTGACCCACAGATGCCGACCGCGCCGACGCGGATCAGGTGATCCTCGTCTTTGGGCTGCGGATCCGGCATGTCGCGGTAGTTCAGGGTGCGGACACCGTCATAGACTAGAGCTTTCATTTCGCTGTGAACCCGCCATCTACCATCAGTACCTGACCCGTGACATAGGCCGAGGCCTCGGAACAAAGAAACAGAAGCGGGCCATCGATGTCGCGCAGTTCACCGTTCCGCTGGACACAGGTCTGTGCCGCATTCCGACGGGCGCGGTCCGGGTCCGCAAACACCGCTTCGGTCAGCTCTGTTGGAAAAAATCCCGGACCAATCGCATTGGCGGTGATCCCGTCTCGCGACCAGGCCTCAGCCATCGCCCGCGTCAACTGGGCGATACCGCCCTTGGTTGCGCCGTAGGCGATGCCCCCCGGAAACGCGCGCGTGGTCTGGAGCGAAGCAAAATTCACAATCCGACCCCACCCTTTGTCGCGCATAGCCGGGACCATCGCCTGCGACAGGAAAAAGGGTGCGGACAGGTTCAGCGCAAGGGTTTTGTCCCATCCTTCCGGTGTAACGTCATCGGCGGCCTCGCGGGTGTTAACCCCGGCGGCATGCACAACGATGTCGGGCGGTCCGAACGGCGTCGAGATTGCGGCGCACAATTCAGGCAGCGCTTTGCGATCGGAGACATCGGAGACAACAACGGCCGCCGCCTCACCAATCTCTTCTCTCAGGGCCTCAAGCGGTTCAGTTCGTCTGGCAACCCCGACAACGCGGGCACCGGCACGCGCCAGCGTCTCTGCCGCCCGTCGTCCCAGACCGGAGCTTGCGCCGGTCACGCAGGCCACATGGCCCTGCAAGTCGAACAGGTCGCGTGGATCAGCCATCGGCCGAGAGATCGAAGGTCTCTCCGGGGAAGAACTTGGCCAGCCGCACATCTGCGGCTCGCGCGTGCCCTTCCATGCCCTCGAGTCGAGCGATCCGTGCGGTGGCCTCGGCGACTGGCTTGGCGCCTTCGCGCGTCGCGCGCTGCCACGTCACGATCTTCATGTATTTGTGTACGCTGAGGCCACCTGTATAGCTCGCCGCGCCGGAGGTTGGCAGAACATGGTTGGTCCCGGTCGCCTTGTCCCCGTAGGACACCGTGGTTTCTTCACCCAGAAACAGTGAGCCGTAACAAGTCAGCCGGTCCAGCCACCAGTCCAGATCTGCGGCCTGCACCGTCAGGTGTTCCGGCGCGTATTCATCCGATGTCGCGGCCATTTCTTCGCGGTCGGAACACACGATCACCTCGGCATAGTCGCGCCAGGCGGCAAAGGCATTGTCCCGGTTCACTTCGGGCAGATCGTCGATCATCCCGGGCACCAGCGCCATGACCTCTTCCGCGAGCCCGCGCTGGTCAGTTACCAGCCAGACCGGGGAGTTGTACCCATGTTCAGCCTGGCTGACCAAATCCGTGGCGACGATATGCGCGTCGGCGGTTTCGTCGGCCAGGATCAGACTGTCTGTGGGGCCAGCGATCATGTCGATCCCGACGCGTCCAAACAGGATGCGTTTTGCCTCCGCGACAAACTGATTTCCCGGACCGACCAGGATGTTCGCTTTTGGCAATCCAAAGAGGCCAAAGGTCATCGCTGCAACGCCCTGCACGCCGCCCAGGGCCAGAATTTTGTGTGCACCGCACAGATTGGCAGCATAGACGATGGCGGGATTGACCCCTTCACCCGGACGCGGTGGTGAACACGCGGTGATATGCCGGCAGCCGGCTACACGCGCCGTTGTGACCGTCATGATTGCCGAAGCAATATGACTGTACCGACCACCCGGCACATAGCAGCCCGCCGCATCCACCGGGATCGCTTTCTGTCCTGCGATCATGCCCGGCACGATTTCCACCTCGATGTCGGAAACGGTGGCCTTTTGCGCCTCAGCAAAGCGCCGCACGTTGTCATGCGCGAACTGGATGTCGCGCTTGAGCTTGTCCGGCACCAAGGCGGCTGCCGCCTCGATCTCCGCTTCGGTCAGGATGACGTTGCCGTCATAGCGGTCGAACTTGCGCGCATACTCCATGGCCTTTTCATCACCACCAGCCTCAATGTCGGCCAGAATGGTTTGAACCGTCGCATGGACTTCGGACGCATCCGACTTTGCGGTCAGTGTTGCTTTCTTGAGGTATTCACGCGTCATCAGGTGAGGATCCTACTTCTTACTGGTAGATTTCTGGCAGGAATGTCGTCGAAATCGCAGGCACATAAGCGATCAGAAGGACGACGATGAACATGCAAAGCACGTAGGGAACAGCGCGCGCCGCGATCTTGAGTATGGATTCCCCCGTGATCCCAGACACAACAAAGAGGTTGAGACCCAGTGGCGGCGTGATGAAGCCCACACCCAGCGCGGTGATCATCATGATACAGAACTGGATTTCGTTCATCCCAATGTTGTCCGCCAGAGGCTTCAGGATCGGTGCAAGGATCACGATGTTGGGCGTGGTCTCCATAACGCAGCCCGCAGCGATCAGAATACCGATCATCAGCAAGATCAGCAGCCACGGCTCATCAGTCATGCTGGTCACAGATGTGACGAAGCCCTGCGGAACACCCATGATGGCCAACGCTTCGGCAAGCGGGGCCGAAAAGGCGATGATCGGAAGGATGACACCGTTCACTTTCGCAGAACTGACAAGCATGGCCGGGAAATCAGCGAGCTTCAGGGTGCCGAGGATGAACCCCATGGCGATGGTGACAACAACTGCGGTTGCGCCCGCTTCGGTGGGTGTCAGACGTCCCGAGAAGATCCCGTAAAAGATGATGCCCGGGACGATGAAGGCATACCAGCCGGACTTCAGAGACCGGCCCAGGTTTCCGAACCATTCCCCCGCGGTCATCATGCCGCCGCCCTCGTAGGCGTAGATGCGGTTCACGATCAGGTTGGTGATCAGGATGGAGAACAGAATTGCCAGACCGGGGATCAATGCGGCCAGAAAGAGCGTGGACGCCGAAATACCCAGCACAAGGCCAATGATGATGTAGGCTATGGACGGCGGGATAAGAATGCCGGTACAGGCACCCGCGGCCACCAGAGCACAGGCATAGGGGCGCGGATAGCCGCTTTCCACAAGGCGATCGATGGTCATACGACCAACCGCCGCAGCACCTGCGGCGTCCGAGCCGGAGATTGCGGCGAACATGCCGCAAACGAGCACCGTGGCAGAGCCAAAGCCACCTTTGGCAAAGCAGGTTAAGGCTTCGGCGACATCCAGGAATTTTCGGGACAATCCGGTTCGGACCAGCACGTCTCCGGTCAGAATGAAGAGCGGAACGGCGGTCAGGGCGAAGGCATCGATGCCGGCAAAGAGGCTTTCGCCAACCAGGCTGAGCGGGAGGTCTCCCGACATGATCAGCATGACGATTGCAGAAGAACCGATGGCGGCCCAGACCGGAACGGCCAGGGCGATCAGCCCGACGAACATGATCACGGGCAGGTAGAAATCCCAGCCGAGTTCAACGGTTTGATTGAGGGTGTTCCAAAGCATTTCAGGTATCCTCAGTCAAACAGCTTGTCGCCTTCGAACACGGGTTTGCCGGTTCTCAGGGCGTGAAAATCACGAAGGAAGGATTGCAGAAGGCGCCAGATAATGAGAGCGAAGCCAACCGGCACAGCCATCAGGAACCAGACCTTGGAGACACGGAGACCGTCGGTTACGGAGCCGAACTTGGCCGAGACATGGACAGCTTCGTACGACCAGTAGAGCGCGATGATCGCTACCAGAAACATCACCAGATCCCCGAAGATGTAGAGCAGCGCCTTGGGCCGCGGCCCGAGGTAGTGCATGATCACATCGATCCGGATATGTGCGCGTTCTTTGACAGCGGCGGCTGCGCCGATCCACGCGAGGTAAATGAAGGAATAGCGAACGATCTCTTCGCCCCAAATCGAGGAGAAGGCAAAAAGCTCGCGGCGGACCACTTCGATGGCCATCGTCACAACCAGCATCACGTAGAAGACCAGTAGCAGCCAACGTTCGGCATCTCGGTCTATTCGGCGCAGAATATCCATGTCTCATCCTGTCGGATTGCAAAGCGGAGCCAGGCTGCGCGCACGAGGCGTCAGCGGGTCTCGACTCGGGTGAGGAAAAGGCCGGGCGATCAATCGACCGCCCGGCGCGGGCATTACGCGTCGTTGACGTAATACTTGCCTTGGGTGCTGGCCGCTTCTTCGAGCTTGTCGAAGGCTTCCATCGAGCCGGCGAGTTCGGTCTTGAACTCATCCCACTCGGGGCGCTGATAGCCACCGGCTTCTTTCCATTCGCCCAATTGATCTTCGCTCAGCGAATGGAACTGGACACCGGCTTTGTTCAGTTCGGCCATGGCATAGGCGCGGGCCGACGGAACCTTGGCAAGGTTTTGGTGCGCGGTCATCTCTGACCCCCACATGATGCCTTCCTGAACATCACCGGGCATCGAGTTGAACCACTCCAGGTTACAGGAGTAAACCTGACTGTCCGGAACGGCCTGTGTGAAGGTCACATGGCTCAGGATGTCCTTGAAGCCGAAGACGTAGAGCGCGCCAACGGACGGATCGAGCGCGTCAGCCACGCCCTGCTTGATCGCGGACGGCGTTTCGCCCCAGGCAACCGGTGTCGGGTTGGCGCCGACCATCCGGTAATACTGTTGCAGCATTTTCGAACCCGGTACGCGGAACTTGACGCCCGAAAGGTCGCCCGGCGTGATCACAGCCCCTTCGCCACCCTTGCGCACCGCGACGACGCGCGGGTCAATATTGACGTAAAACAGGGCTTTGAAGCCGTTCGCTTCGATCTGTGGATGCACTTCGGTCTTCCAGTGATCCGATGTGACAAGGTTGGTGAAACGCTGGTTTGACCCACACAGATACGGCATGTTGATCAGGTCAACTGTGGACGCGAAAGGCGCGAAATTCGACAGTGAGTGTTGTGCGGCCTGAATGGTGCCACCCTGCACTTTCTGCACCAGCGATCCCCCTGCCCCAAGCTGACCGCCCGGTGCGAGTTTGACGTAGATCTTGCCGTTGGTGGCGTTTTGGATGTTCTCTTTCAGGTCGAGCTGCATGATCGGATAGCTGCGCGACGCGCCCAGAACATAGGCAGTTGCCACCGTCATGACGTGTTCGGCGGCTTTCTCGCGCTCACGCTCTTCGTTGGCGGTCTGTGCGGCCGCTTCGGATGACCACAGCATCCCGCTTGCGCCAGCAACCATTGCCGCCGTAAAGCCGCCGGTTGCTGTCAGTTTCAGAAAATTCCGGCGCTCTGCTGATGCCAGTTCTTTACGTTCGTCGTCCATTTGATCTCCTCCCAGTGAACGCTAGCTGCCGTCCTCGTTGTTCCGTGCAGCCTCTCGTTTAAGAATTGCGACAACAAATAGGATCGACGCCGCAAACAGAACGAGCATTTCTCCAACGTCACCCAGGAAGGCTCGGCCAGCGAACGCACCCAACGCCACGTTGGTGAAGTAGATGCAAAAGACGATGATTGAGCCAGCAAGGAACATTGGCAGATCCCAAAAAAGTGCGATTCTGCGATCAGTGTAAGCGCTTACATGATAAATTTGCAAGCGCTTACATTTTTGTCGCCTCTTTTAGGTTTTTCCAAATATAGTATTCACTGTAGTTTAAGCCGCCCCAACAGGACCCCGATGACGCGCTTTCGCTCTGTCCCGACCCTCGATGATGTCGCCAAACTGGCCGGCGTCTCGACGGCGACGGTGTCGCGATGCCTGAACACGCCTGATCGCGTTGTCGAACAAACCCGCAGCAAGGTCATGTCCGCGGTGGACCAGTTGGGGTACACCCCGAATTTCGGCGCTCGCGTCATGGCTGCCAAGCGCACGTTCACTATCGGCGCGATTATTCCGACAATGGAAAACGCCATTTTTGCCCGTGGCTTACAGGCCTTTCAGGAAGCGCTGCATCTGCAGGGTTACACGCTTCTTGTGTCCAGCACGGGCTACCGCCCCGAAGTTGAGGCGGAGCAGATCCGGGCTTTGGTCGCCCGTGGTGCAGATGGCCTCTTGCTCATCGGGTATGACCGGGAGCCGTCGCTCTATCGGTACCTGCAGCGTCAGTCGGTTCCGGCGTTGATTGCGTGGGCCTATGCGCCGGACAGCACGCGGCCCTGCATCGGCTTCGACAACCGGGCGGGCATGCGCGCTTTGGCAGAGAATGTCGTCGCGATGGGACATCGCGAGATTGCCGTTATCTCCGGTGTCACCAAGGGCAACGACCGTGCGGCGGGGCGTGTGCAGGGGATCAAAGACGGGTTGGCTACCGGCGGTCTGGACCCGAGCCAGGTGAATATTGTCGAAACGCCCTACGAGATCGAAGCCGGGGCCGCAGCATTTGAAAAGCTTCTACAGATGGGACCGCGTCCAACCGCGGTGATGTGTGGCAACGATGTGCTTGCGGTCGGCGCGATGCGGGCCGCGCGCGCAATGGGGTTGGATGTGCCAAAGGATGTTTCCATCACCGGGTTCGACGACATTGAACTCGCCACCATCGTGACACCGGGCCTGACCACCGTACATGTTCCACACCGCGAGATGGGACGGCGTGCGGCCGAAGAATTGGTCAACATGGTCACGCGGCAAAGCGTCGGCGCTTCTGTAGAGTTGCAAAGCTCCCTCCGCCTGCGGGGATCTTTGCTTCCCGTGAGCGAAATGCCGGCGCCCCCGACAGGATAAATCCGCGAACCCAGGGTTCATCAACACGTTCCGTTGACCCTATCAGGCGGAGGAGCCAAGCACGTTGCCGACGCCATGTCGACATGCTCTAGTCGCGGTCGATTTCGCAAGGACACCTTATGGAAAACTACGCCGACTTGATGTTTCACGAGGCCGTCGCCGAGTTGCAGAAAGATGACGGCAGCTACGAACGGTTTCAGAAGTTCTACCCTCATCGAAGACAAGACGCGTTCAGTGACGATGATGTCGCCTTCATTCAGTCGCGGGAGAGCATCTATATTGCTTCGGTCACCCCTGATGGATGGCCTTATGTTCAACATCGCGGGGGGCCGCGCGGGTTTTTGAAGGTTGTCGGCGGCCACAGGCTTGTGTGCGCCGATTACGCGGGAAACCGGCAGTTCATTTCGATGGGGAACCTTGCGCGGAACGATCGGGTTTCGGTGTTCTGCATGGATTACGAACGCGCCGCCCGATTGAAACTGCAGGGCCATGCAAAACTGCGGAAACTTGCGGATGTCGAGCCGGACGTTGTTGCGCTTTTGAGCGACGATGGTCCGCCTGCCGAACGGGTGCTGGAAATCGACGTGGTGGCGATGGATTGGAACTGTCCAAAATACATCCCAACCATGTTCTCCGAGGCTGCCCTCAAAGACGTCCTCGTCCCCAAGATCGCGGCGCTGGAGGCAGAGAACCAGAAGTTGCGACAGGCTTTGGCAGGTAAGGCCTAGAGTCGATACAATCGGTTGATGACCAGCACTTGCTCAGCAAAGGGCCTTTGACGTTCCTGCCAAGAATGCGAAACTTCGATCGGCGATGTGAAGTGTTTTCTAGGGCGGGTGTGTGATCGGTCAGAGCTGTTCTGTGACGACCCTACGGAGCCCTTACTCTCCGAAACGTTGATGGGTGCAGATGCCGGTTTCAGGGGGCGCCAAGCCGCCGAAACGAAAGAAGGGAGTTTTCCATTGCGACACCAACGGATTTTGAGTGAGCTCGAATCCGATGGCATGCTTTGTGACATTTGTGGCTTGAACACAGAGGTTTCTGATTGGAACCGGCTATTGGGCCTGTCGAGTAGCCTGGGCAATGCTACGTATTATTGTGATGGTGAAGAAGCGCCTCTTCCATCCACCGCCGGCTCGATTTTCGAGGACGATCATGTTCACCTGCTTCGGTTTGACCTTGGCGGTGTTGGGATCAGTACGCAGTTCTTTTCTGTAGAAGAAATCGAGTTGAACCTGGATCCCCGCGAAATCACCTCAGAAGAAGATTTCAAACGCGTACTCGACTTCTGCGCAAAAATTGGTCGAGAAATCGGACGTGATATCAAGATCGCGCCCGAAAACCGTCCTCAATTTGCTTTTCTCAGCTACTCGGCAGCCCAAGAGAAATGGGAGGAACCGCCACTCCCAAACGGGTCGAAGTCTTAGTTTGAATGTCCCGATCAAGACCCGTGACGTCGGACACGGTCCTGTCCGCAACTCAATCCTCAGCATACGCTCAAAAGGTTCCGCATTCTTCTGGGATGCAGGAATGCCAAAAGATGCGCGTGCATGACCGTTGATCAGGGCATTTCGAGGCGCCTGAGGCTCAAGTAACTTTTGAGGGGAGTATGGCGCACCCGAGAGGATTCGAACCTCTGGCCTCTGCCTTCGGAGGGCAGCGCTCTATCCAGCTGAGCTACGGGTGCCTAAACCTGTGGGCGCTGCTTACACGACCGCCCTACCCTTTGCATCCAAATTTTCGGGTTTGCAAGTCGTGGTTTCAAAACTTTGCTGACCGACGTCTGTTTGATGCGCCCTTTGAGGTTTAGTTGGCACCGCTGCGTGGGGCAAATCTGCCCAGGAGTTCAACGCATCGACACGCACGAATTCAGACGACGCGGCCCTTCAAGCCGGTCAGCTCCAGGAATGCCACAGCGGACCACTAACCTTGTCAGGCAAAGAGATCATGTGCCAGTTCGAGCGCGTCGACCAGAACGTCCACTTCGTCGGTTGTGTTGTACAACCCAAACGAGGCGCGGCAGGTCGCAGACAGCCCCAGATGATCCATCAGTGGCCCCGCGCAGTGGTGCCCGGCGCGCACCGCGACGCCCTTTTTGTCCAGAATCGTGGAAATGTCGTGGGCATGGGCCGCGCCATCGATCGTGAAGCTGAAGATCGCGGCTTTGTCCCGTGTTGTGCCCTGCACCTGCAGCCAGTTCAGCCCGTTCAGACGGTCTCTGGTGTAATCTCGCAGCGTGTCTTCATGGGCCGCCACGTTCTCCATGCCGAGGTCCATCAGGTACTCCAGCGCCGCGCCGAGACCGATGGCCTGTACGATGCCGGGCGTGCCCGCTTCAAACTTCATCGGCGGGTCATTGTAGATGACCTGATCCTTGGAGACTTCCTTGATCATGTCGCCGCCGCCGATGAAAGGGCGCATCTCCTGCATGCGCTCGGACTTGATGTAGATCGCGCCCGAAGCCGACGGGCCATAGAGTTTGTGGCCGGTGATCGCATAAAAGTCGCAGTCGAGATCCGTGACGTTCACTGGCATGTGGACTGCGGCCTGAGATCCATCGACCAGTACGGGGATGCCCTTCTCATGCGCGGCGGCCGTGATTGCTTTGACATCAACCTTGGTGCCGAGAACGTTGGAAAGATGGGTGATGGCCACCAGCTTTGTGCGCGGGCCCATGGCATCGATCACGGCCTGAACGTCCAGCGCCCCGGTGCTGTCGACATCCACCCATTTCAGGATCACGCCTTGCCGTTCATGCAGAAAGTGCCACGGGACGATGTTGGCGTGATGCTCCATCACGCTCAGGATGATTTCGTCACCCGCCTCCATCCGCGGCATGGCCCAGCCATAGGCCACCAGATTGATGCCTTCGGTCGTGCCGGGGTTCAGGACAATCTCGTCCTCCGACGCAGCGCCCAGAAAGCGCGCGATGGTGCCGCGCACCGCTTCGTACTTCTCGGTGGCGAGGTTGGACAGGAAGTGCAAGCCTCTGTGAACATTTGAATATTCTTCGGAATACGCCCGTGTCACAGCATCGATGACCACCTGTGGCTTCTGAGCAGATGCGCCGTTGTCGAGATAGGTCAGCGGCTTTCCGTTGACCTGCCGGGACAGAATGGGAAAGTCAGCTCGGATCGCGCTCACGTCATACATTGGACACTCCGGTCAAAGGGCCGCCGACCAGCGACAACAGAATCGATACGATCAGCACCATCGCGATAAAGGCTCCGATCAGAACGCCGGCAGATTTTCCCAGGGATTCAAACCTGTGCGCCTGATTGACAAAGTTCACCAGGATATAGACCCCGACGATCGCTGCCGCGATCACCAGCAATCCGGATAGCAACGGCATGATCAGCAGCAGGACCAAGGCAACGGCCTGAACCACCACCCGCAACCCCTGCAGCCAGACGATCAGAACCATGACATCCAGGAGGGACCCCTCGCCGCCTACCGCGCGCCCGACCCAGAAGATCGCGTAAATCACCATCACCAGGCCAAAGAACACAAAGCCCAGATAAACCGTCGGGGCGTCAAACAGTCCCGGCAGCGGCGATGGTCCGGGCGCCAACACATTGGACAGCGTAAAGAGCATCGTGTTCAGAACGGCGACCAGAATCAGGGCCGTCCAGATCGCTTCGCGCGGCAGCGTGAGATTAAGCAGGGATCGCGCCGCGCTTGCGGGGTCAGTGATCGAAGTGAGGGCCAGGTCGCGCCAGTCTGTCGCAATCATCCGGTGGGTCTTTCGGCTTGTCTCAGGGTGGAAATCCAGAACCACACAAACACTCCCAGCCACAAAATGCCAACCCCCTGCAGTTGTGGGCCGGGTCCGAGGAACCCCGCCGCGAGACCGTGGAGCAACAGCAGTGGCGACGAGGCCAGCAGCGACCAGAAAAGCGCAAGCCGTGCGCCATACCAGTCGCCCTTTCCGCCCAGTATGCGGGCCAGCAGATGCGACAGTCCGGCCAACAGGTAGAGCAACAGTGGCGCAAGGAAAATCCAGGCCATCAGCGTGCCTCCCATCAGGATGCTCAGGTCCTGACCGGTCAGATGTGCTTCGCGCGACAGACGCGGCAGTTGGGCAATGAAGACGATCCCGCAGAACGACATGAGGATCGCGAGCGCGCGATCCTCACGATTTCCGTCCGACAAGAGGCGCCGCATCACCCGTCCGGGTCCGCGATAGGTCGCCGTTATGTCGGTGGTCACCGGCATGTCAGCGACGGCGCGAGAGCCAGCCTTCCAGGCGCGAAACGATGTCAGCGGCAAGGTCTTCGTCTTCGATCTCTTCGACCGCTTCCGCCAGGAATGCCAGCGTCAGAAGGTCGGTTGCAGGCCCTTCAGGCACCCCACGCGACCGCAGATAGAACAAGGCGTCTTCATCGATGGCACCGGATGTGGACCCATGCGAACAGGCGACGTCGTCGGCATAGATCTCGAGTTCCGGCTTTGCCAGGAACTGGCTGTCCTCGTCCAACAACAACGATTGGCTGATCTGGTACCCATCGGTCTTCTGGGCGCCGGGCTTCACAAGGATCTTACCCTGAAAAACTCCCGTCGCACCGTTGCGCAAAACTTTCTTGAAGACCTGCCGGCTTTCGCAATTCACGGCGTCATGCGTGATGAACACTGTGTCGTCGTGGTGGAAATCGCCATCACCCACACACGCGCCAGCAACATGCGCCACGGCATCATTCCCGGTCAGTTCAATCACGGACTCGTTGCGGGTCAACTGGCCGTTCACAGTGAGCGTGAAGGATTTGTAGACCGATTCCTGACCAAGCCGCGTGAACATATGTGTCACCGCACGCCGTTCGTGGTCCCGCCCCTGCGCTCGCACATGATGCAACGTGCCACCATCCGCGATGTCGATTTCCATGCATTTGTTGAAGCGCGCCGCAGCGGGGCCATTCTCCAGGATCGTCAACTCTGCGCCGCTTTCGACGCGAATGACGTGGTGCAGGATGGCATCGGAGGTTTCCGAGGCATGAATGTAGATCAGGCTGATCGGTTTGCTGGGTTTGCCGGTGACCCGCACAACAATGCCGTCAGTGGCAAAGGCGGTGTTCATCGCCGCGAACGGACGTGCCACGGGGGTCTGACCGCGCGTCTCCAGGGTTCCATACAGGTCTTTGGCCCAATGGATATCCGCATCGACACTGTCAGCCAGCCGCCCGATTTCAACGCCTTCCAGCATCAGGTCGTCAGAGGCTTCAGGGTCAAAAACACCATCGACAAAAACAACTTTCAGCCTGTCGAACGCGTCGAACATTGGCGGTTCATCAGCGTCGAACAAAGCCGCTGCAGGGGGCGCGACCTGTACGAGCGTATCTGGTCGCGTGTACTTCCAGTATTCATCACGCCGATGCGGCAGACCCATGTCCTGTAACCGGACAAGCGCATCCTTGCGGGCTGCGCTGGTCCAACCGCCCGACGGCAGGGACAGGTTCGCGAGCCGCTCGGCAGTTTCATCCTGAGTGGTTTTTGCCAGCGCCATCACGCCACCTCTGCCAGAATGTCGGCGTAGCCGTTGGTCTCGACTTCCAGCGCCAATTCGGGACCACCCGATTTCACAATCCGCCCGTCTGCCATGATGTGCACCACGTCTGGTTTGATGTGATCCAGCAGCCGCTGATAGTGCGTGATGACCAGAAAGCCCCGCCCTGCGTCACGTAGTGCATTCACACCATCCGAGACCAGTTTCATCGCGTCGACGTCGAGCCCGCTGTCGGTTTCATCGAGAATGCACATCTTGGGCTGCAAAACGGCCATCTGGAGGATCTCGTTGCGCTTTTTCTCGCCACCCGAGAACCCGACATTGACCGGTCGCTTGAGCATATCGGCGTCGATCTGAAGCTCTTTCGCGCGGGCACGGATTTCCTTGAGAAACTCCGCGGCGCTCATTTCGTCTTCACCACGTGCTTTTCGCTGCGCGTTTACGGCTGTGCGCAGAAAGGTCATGTTCCCTACGCCGGGGATCTCCACCGGATACTGGAACGCCAGGAACAGTCCGGCGGCGGCCCGCTCTTCGGGCTCCATCTCGAGAATGTCCTCGCCTTCAAGCTTGGCGCTCCCATCGGTGACTTCGTAGCCATCGCGGCCGGACAGGACATAGCTGAGCGTGGATTTTCCGGACCCGTTCGGCCCCATGATCGCGTGCACACTGCCAGGTTCGATTTTGAGGTCGACGCCTTTCAGGATTTGCTTGTCTTCTTCTTCAAGTTTGACGTGCAGGTCTTTGATTTCCAGCATCTCTTTCTCTCTTTTTGCGTCGCCAGCGAGTGGCTTGTGTGGGTCGGCGCGCGGGCACCGGAGTCATCTTATGCTTTGCCGCGGCTCACTTGATGTCACGGCGTTTTGTCGGACCGCCTATGGAATTGTGGCGTGCGCCTGTTCGGTTGCTTCGGCGGCTTTGGTCTCTTTCTTCAGTTTGCGTGGCAACATCCGGAAGTACCGCAGCGGGAGACGGTCCCCGACCTCGCCGCGGCGCGCCAGTTCGTCGAGGCACATCAGGACCAGATCGTAGCTCAGGAAGATCGAGTCGGCGGCCAGTGTCAGGTACTTCAATTGCTCCGAGCTGACGTTTTCGATGTCGTCCAGCCGACGGATGTAAACCGCGTCACCGTCCAGCAACTGACTGGCAATTGCGCGTTTGGTGAACCGATTCTTGAACTGGCTGGGCAGCGTGACGGACTTGGCAAACAGGAACTTGTGCAAGACAAAACCCATCTCGCGCAGCTTTCGGTCCAGATCAGCCCAAAGCGGCTCTCCTTCGTACATCTGGTGAAACCGCACCTCGGGGATCACGGCCACGGCTTGCGAAAGGGTTTGTGCTCCGCCTTCCAGTACGTCGAGCTCTCCGCCTTGCAGGTCCATTTTCAGAACGTCCAGCCGATCGATCTCCTCAACATCGTCGAGGGCCATCACGTCGACCGGGATGTGCTTCACGTCCCGATCGGTCCAGCGGAACTTTCCGAGAAATCGCGCCGAAGGCGCGTGAATTGGGAAAAGCGAAGAAAGCGATCCGATGGGGTGCCGGTAAAAGGTCGCCGGACCCGAACGGCCTATCGCCGCCTGCACATAGGTGGTGTTGGGCGCGTCGATCTCGGCGAGCTTCTCAAAGGCACCGTCGTCCGGCTCGAACCCAACCAGATGGGCGCCGCCCTGCTCCATCAGCATATGGTAGGGCGGCTTGGCCAGCATACGCGCGCCGACATCGCCGATCTGCATCGGTCGATCCAGGGAAAACGCCTGCAACAGAGTCGCGCACCGTTTCCGCGCACCACGCATCATTTTTGGCATGTCGCTCCCCCGTCAAGGCGATGTCATGGCGCGCACGACAAACCTCAGTCGGTCCACCGGTACATCCGTGGGTTTCACGTCGAAAATTCCCATCCGACCTACGGTCTTTGTTGGTTTTCCCAATACCGACTCCACTGCATGCATGCGCGGACGATCCAGGTAGTCATCGAATAGCAGCGTCACAGGGCGCGAAACACTAAATGCCGTAGCAAGCGCGCATCCCATCCGAAACCGCCCATCCACCAAAACCAAGTCAGGATGACGCAGGTTGTCGCGCCCCCAAATGCCCAACGGGTAATCTGCAAAACGACGCCACAAAGCGGGGTTCGCTGGACTGCCCCATGCTTTTGTTGGACCGATATCAGCCCAAACAATTTCGATTGAAGTGCTGTCCACCGGCGGGTTGTTTTCGAACCACCTGTGCATCTTCTCGATCCAGTTTTGATCGCTCTCGACCGAATAGACCTGTTTGCCGGGCATTTCGGAGGCGACCACGGTGGATCCACCGGACCCATACTCCAAGATTACATCCGCGTCCGCATATCTTGCGCGCAATACCTCCTGCACCGCCGGAGGCATCGTGAACTTCGGACGCTCGACAACCGTTTCGACCGGCACGTCCGGGGTTTTTCTTCCGAACAACCGGCTCAGGCTCGGATGCAACTTCGACTTCACCCCACAGATCCTTCCAGCGAGATTGCCACAAGCTGTTGCGCTTCCATGGCAAACTCCATGGGCAGCGCTTGCAGCACGTCTTTGCAGAACCCGTTCACGACAAGGGCCACCGCTTCTTCCTCGTCCATGCCGCGGCTCCGGCAATAGAACAGCTGGTCGTCGTCGACTTTAGAGGTGGTGGCCTCATGTTCCACACGCGAGGAATTGTTCTTTACCTCGATGTAGGGAACAGTGTGCGCCCCACATGTGTCGCCGATCAGCAGGCTGTCGCATTGCGTGTAGTTCCGGCTGTCCTTGGCCTTAGGGTGCATCGACACCAGGCCGCGATAGGTGTTCTGGGCCTTCCCGGCGCTGATCCCTTTCGAGACGATCCGGCTCTTGGTGTTTTTTCCCAGGTGCACCATTTTCGTGCCGGTGTCGGCCTGCTGCATGTTGTTGGCGATGGCGATCGAATAGAACTCACCCTGGCTCTCGTTGCCGCGCAGGATGCAGGACGGATACTTCCACGTCACAGCGGAACCAGTTTCAACCTGGGTCCACATCACTTTGGCCCGGTCGCCACGGCAGTCGGCGCGCTTGGTCACAAAGTTGTAGATGCCACCTTTGCCGTTCTCGTCTCCGGGATACCAGTTCTGAACCGTGGAGTACTTCACCTCTGCGTCTTCTTCGACGATGATCTCGACGACCGCGGCGTGCAGCTGGCTGGTGTCCCGCTGTGGTGCGGTGCAACCTTCCAGGTAGCTGACATATGAGCCTTTGTCGGCGATGATCAGGGTCCGTTCGAACTGGCCCGTGTTTTCCGCGTTGATGCGGAAATAGGTGCTCAGCTCCATAGGGCAGCGGACACCCGGCGGCACGTAGACAAAGGACCCGTCAGAGAAGACTGCGGAGTTCAGTGTCGCGTAGAAGTTGTCACTGACCGGGACCACCGATCCCAGGTACTTTTTGACCAACTCCGGATGGTCCTGAATGGCTTCGGACATCGAGCAGAAAATCACGCCAGCCTTTTTCAGTTCCTCCTGGAATGTGGTGCCGACGGAGACTGAGTCGAAAACAGCGTCGACCGCTACCTTCCGGCCTTCGGCGGGTATGGACTCCGCGCCTTCAACACCTGCGAGGATCATTTGTTCTTTCAGGGGAATGCCAAGCTTTTCGTAGGTCGCAAGAAGCTTCGGGTCGACCTCATCAAGAGACTTTGGCTTCACTTCCATGCTTTTCGGACGTGCATAGTAGTACTGGCCCTGAAAATCGATTTCGGGATAATCGACCATCGCCCAGTCCGGTTCGGTTTTCGTCAACCAACGCTCATAGGCTTCGAGACGCCAGTCGGTCATCCACTGCGGCTCGCCGTTCTTTTCCGAGATCAACCGGACGATATCAGGGGTCAGCCCTTTGGGGGCGTATTCCATTTCGATATCGGTCGACCAGCCATGCTTGTAGGCGCCGCCCACTTCGCGAACAGCATCGACCGTTTCCTGATCAACACCTTCTTTCACTTGAGTCTGGTCCAAAGCGGCCATGTCTACCCTCCAAGGTCACGCCGCACGGGCGCGATGTTTTCTCTTTTTGCTGCTCCACGTTTCCGCGAACCGCAGCACCTCGTCTTGCGTCGTCTCTTGCCCCAGCGACACGCGCACTGCGCTGGCCGCCGTATCCTCGTCAAACCCCATTGCGCTCAGAACGCGGCTGGCGCGTACCTTTCCGCTGGAACAGGCGGACCCGGCGCTGATGCCAAACCCGGCCAGATCCATCTGCATGACCTGTGTTTCGCCCTTCCATCCCGGCGTTGCGAAACAGGTCGTATTGGGCAGGCGCTTGGCGCCTTTCCCGACAAAAATAGTCCCGTTTTCACCAGCCTCAAGAGCGTTTTCTAGAATATTTCTAAGTTCTTCGATTCTGGTCCAGACGCCCTGTTCCAGATCGCGCGCTGCGGCCTCGGCGGCGGCCCCGAATCCAGCAATGCCGATGACGTTTTCTGTCCCGGACCGACGCCCCATTTCCTGCCCGCCGCCCTTGATCATTGGCGACAGTTCCGTGCCGCGCCGCACGATCAGGGCGCCGACGCCTTTCGGCCCGCCAATCTTGTGTGCCGAGAGCAGCGCCATGTCCGCGCCACACCAGTTGAAGGCCACCGGAAGTTTGCCAAAAGCTTGGGTGGCATCTGTCAGAGCCAATCCGTCCGGCAAGTCCTGAACGACACCTGTTTCCGAGTTGGCCATTTGCAGGACCGAGTCCGAGGGGTCGCTCACCGCGACCTGCCCTTGTGAGTCCACCGGCAAGTCCGGATTGATCCATGCCGCAACGGCGTCATGTTCAATATCCGACCCGTGCAGTACGCGGCTGCTAAGGGCCAGTGCGGCGGCCTCGGTCGCGGAGGATGTGAAAATGACCTCTGCGCCATCTGCACCAAAGGCCGAGGCCACCTGTGCGCGGGCCCGTTCGATCAATGCTTTGGCCGCACGCCCCTCGGCGTGGACCGAGGAAGGATTCCCAACCACATCCATTGCCGCGATCATGGCGGTGCGCGCCTCATCCCGCAGTGGCGCGGTGGCGTTGTGGTCCAGGTAGGTCCGGCTCATTCCGCATCGACCACTGCAAACAAACCCGGCACCGCCGGACAGGGCGCCAGCTCGTTCTGGATCACGTCTGAGAGGCGGGTTTGATGCAGGTAAACATAGACATGCGCGCTCAGCCCTTCCCAAAGTCGGTTTGTGAGGGACTGGGCGCGGCTGCCAGACAATCCACCGGACGCGCCAGCGCCCTTGTGCATCGCGTCCACCGTCTCATCGACCGCGCTCAGAACATCGACAACCCGGATTTCATTGGCGGGACGCGCCAGCCGGTACCCGCCTCCGGGTCCCCTGACCGAGGCCACCAGCCCGGCACGCCTCAGTTTGACAAACAACTGCTCCAGATAAGGCAGCGAGATATCCTGCCGTTTGGAGATATCCGCGAGAATGACAAGCTCGTCCTGGGGTTGCAGCGCGATGTCGGCCAAAGCAACCATCGCGTATCGGCCTTTCGTGGACAGTTTCATCGTGGGCCCCGCTTGTGGTGACGATGCGAAATCGTTGACGTTTGCGTCGGCGTTGCGTATCTGCCCCTAGCGGTGCGGTTTCGATGCGTCGCATGACAATTTAGAATAGTTCTAAGGCGCCTAAGAGAATTCGTCAAGAATTACGAAAGGCCCCCCGTTAAATGAGATAGGACCCTCCCGAATATGCCCGAGGTCATCTTTCCCGGACCCGAAGGCCGCCTTGAAGGCCGCTATCACCCGCAAAAGGAAAAAGACGCCCCAATCGCCATCGTTCTGCACCCGCATCCGCAGTTCGGCGGCACGATGAACAACAAGGTCGTCTACAACCTGCACTACGCGTTCTACAACATGGGTTTCACCGTCCTGCGGTTTAACTTCCGCGGGGTCGGACGCAGCCAGGGTGAATACGATCAGGGCATTGGTGAATTGTCAGATGCCGCTTCCGCGCTGGATTACCTGCAATCGATGAACAACAATTCCAAGCATTGCTGGGTAGCGGGGTTCTCGTTCGGGGCCTGGATCGGGATGCAGCTTCTGATGCGGCGACCAGAGATCACCGGTTTCATCAGCGTGTCGCCGCCGGCAAACATGTATGATTTCTCGTTTCTTGCCCCCTGCCCGTCTTCGGGCCTGATCATCAACGGGACCGCTGACCGGGTGGCGCCGCCGGTGGACACAACTGCGCTTGTCAGCAAGCTTCATGAGCAAAAAGGGATCACCATCACCCACACCGAGGTTGAGGGTGCAGACCACTTCTTCAAAGACGCGCATATGGATACATTGATGGACAATGTGACCACATACGTGAAACGCCGCCTGACGGAGACCACGCGCTGATGTCGACGGGCGATCGGCTGGCCTCGGATCTGGCGGATGACACCATGGCCGCCATGAAGGAATTGGGTGACGACCGGTTTTACATGGAGGTTGCCGCAGTGCTTGGTGCCTCCTCGCAGACCCTGGAAGAAGCCTATCTGACAGAGATCCGGGTGCGGTTGGCAGAACGCACTGCGCGCCAGTTCCTTGAGGAGCGTGTCGCCAAGGCGCGCAAGGCCAAGGCGACATCCACCCAATGACGGACCGACTGGAAGCGCAGATTGCGTTTCTGAAAGAAGCGGACCAACTCAAGACTGTGCTGCGTGCCTCGCGTCTGCTGGACAACAGCCGGCGGGAAAACTCAGCTGAACATACATGGCATGTCATGCTGTATGCCTTGATCCTGGCGGATCAGGCCGGTCCGGAGGTGAGCATTGATCGGGTGCTGAGAATGCTTCTGATCCATGATGTCATTGAAATTGATGCCGGGGACGCGCCCATTCACGGCACGGTTGATCAAACAGCGATGGCGGCCAAAGAGAAGGCCGCGGCGGAGCGCCTCTTCGGCTTGCTCCCCGCAGATCAGGCTGCGGACCTGCGGGCACTCTGGGACGAGTTCGAAGAAGCGGAAAGTCCCGATGCACGCTTTGCGAAGGCCATCGACCGCGTTCAGACGCCCATTGCCAACCTTGCCAATGGCGGGGGCACCTGGGCCGACTACAACGTGACACTCGCCCAGCTGGACGCGCGCGTGGGCCGTCCGATCCGCCATGGCGCGCCCGGTCTGTGGATTTGGCTCTGGCCCAAACTGAAATCACACTTCAAGCGCCAAGGATGAGGCGTCAGACGCGCGGGCTCTTTTGGTATGCAATTGCATACAGTCTTTCCAGTGGCGCGATCTTCCTCTACAGAGCGCTCAGCATGGTCCGACAAAGCAGAGGACGTCAAAGATGACCAAGATCAAAGTTGAAAACCCGATCGTTGACATGGACGGGGATGAAATGACCCGGATCATCTGGGATTTCATCAAGCAAAAGCTGATCCTGCCCTATCTGGACATCGACCTGCTCTACTACGATCTCGGCATCGAAAGTCGCGATGCCACAAACGACCAGATCACGGTGGACAGCGCGGAAAAGACCAAGGAAGTCGGCGTGGCGGTCAAATGCGCCACCATCACGCCGGACGAAGCGCGCGTCGAGGAGTTTGGCCTCAAGAAAATGTGGCCCAGCCCAAACGGGACGATACGCAACATCCTTGGTGGTGTGGTCTTTCGCCAGCCGATCATCTGCAAGAACGTTCCGCGTCTGGTCCCAGGCTGGACCAAACCCATCGTCATTGGACGGCACGCATTTGGCGATCAGTACAAAGCCACAGATATGAAGTTTCCCGGACCGGGCACGCTCACCATGAAGTTCGTTGGCGAGGACGGCACGGTCGATGAGCGCACGGTCTTTGAGGCGCCTGGCGGTGGCGTGTTCATGGGCATGTATAATCTGGATGCCTCGATTGCCGACTTTGCGCGGGCTTCGTTCAATTACGGTCTGAACCTGGGCTGGCCGGTCTACCTGAGCACCAAGAACACCATTCTGAAGCAATACGACGGGCGTTTTCTGGAACTCTTTCAGCAGATCTATGACGAAGAGTTCAAGGACCGGTTCGAAGCCAAGGGCATTCACTACGAACACCGCTTGATCGACGATATGGTCGCCTGTGCCATGAAATGGAATGGCGGGTTTGTTTGGGCCTGCAAGAACTACGATGGGGACGTTCAGTCTGACACGATTGCACAGGGGTTCGGGTCGCTTGGGCTGATGACCTCGCAATTGATGACGCCCGATGGGAAAATCGTTGAGGCCGAAGCGGCGCACGGGACAGTTACCCGCCACTACCGGCAGCATCAGAAAGGTGAGCAGACTTCCACCAACTCAATTGCGTCAATCTACGCGTGGACGGGCGGCCTGAAACACCGCGCCAAGCTCGACGACAACCAACCCTTGGCCCGCTTTGCAGAAACGCTGGAGAAGGTGATCATCGACACCGTTGAGAGCGGGTTTATGACAAAGGATCTGGCGTTGCTGGTGGGCCCCAACCAGAAATGGCTGACGACCATCGGTTTTCTGGAAAAGATCGACGAGAACCTGAACGCGGCACTAAGCGGCTGAGCCCTTCGCACCGATAGCGGTGGTCGGTCCTGAAGTCTTGTCAGAGCAGCCCCAAGATTATTCTTAGCAGCCTGCACTGTGCCTTTGTCTGTGGCTGAGGTCGGCGCTAGGGTGAGAGAATCCGGAGGGTGGTCCGCCGGGTGATCTATCTCAGCGGCGGGGCACATCATGCACTATGTTTATCTGTTCGTCGCCGTTCTGGCGGAAACCATCGGGACCTCCGCACTGCAGGCGAGCCAGCAGTTCACGCGCCTCTGGCCCAGCATCCTTGTTGTGATTGCCTACGGCATTTCGTTCTATCTGCTTGGTCTGACGCTGAAATACATGCCGGTGGGCATCGTCTATGCGATCTGGTCTGGTCTGGGCATCTTCTTTATCGCCATGATCGGCTTCATCGTCTTTGGTCAACAACTGGATGCCGCGGCGCTGCTTGGTCTCTCCATGATCATCGGTGGTGTGGTCATTATTCACGTCTTTTCCAACTCGACAACGCACTGACTCTGGCTGGATATTCCAGCGGTCTCTGGCCTCGCTCAGGACAGGATCGAAATGTCGGTTGTTTCCATCTCTTTTGGGGGTGGAGTTTCACGGCGCGCCGCGATATGCGCGCGGCAACTCCGACAACAAGGCCGCTCAAATGGATCTGCGCAACATCGCGATTATTGCCCATGTCGACCATGGCAAAACCACACTTGTGGACGAATTGCTGAAACAATCCGGGGCGTTCCGCGAAAACCAGGCGGTGGCCGAGCGTGCAATGGACAGCAATGACCTCGAGCGCGAGCGTGGGATCACCATCCTTGCCAAGGCCACGTCGGTGGAGTGGAAAGGGACCCGTATCAACATCGTAGACACTCCAGGCCACGCCGATTTCGGGGGCGAAGTGGAGCGTATCCTGTCGATGGTCGACGGTGTGGTCTTGCTGGTGGATGCGGCGGAAGGTCCGATGCCACAGACGAAGTTCGTGACCTCCAAAGCCCTCGCCTTGGGTCTGCGACCCATTGTGGTGCTGAATAAGGTCGACAAGCCCGACGCCGAACCGGACCGGGCACTGGACGAATGCTTTGACCTCTTTGCCAATCTGGGCGCTGACGATGATCAGCTGGACTTCCCCGCGATGTACGCCTCCGGTCGCAGTGGCTGGGCGGACATGGAACTGGACGGCCCGCGCGCCGACCTGTCCGCGCTCTTCGATTTGGTGGTGGAGCATGTGCCGGCCCCCGCGCAGATCGCGCATCGCGACGAGCCCTTTCGCATGCTGGCGACGACGCTGGGCAGCGATCCGTTTATCGGGCGCATTCTGACAGGCCGCGTGGAGTCCGGAACGCTGAAAGCCGGCGAAACGGTCAAAGCCCTGTCCCGCGACGGCGCACAGATCGAAACCTTCCGCGCCACCAAGATCATGGCCTTCCGCGGGTTGGGTCAGCAGGCGATCGAACTGGCCGAGGCCGGCGACATTGTGACCTTGTCCGGTATGACCAAGGCCACTGTTGCAGACAGCATTGTTGCACCTTCTGTCAGCGCTGCCCTGCCCGCTCAGCCGATTGACCCGCCCACCATCACCGTAACCTTCGGGATCAATGACAGCCCGCTGGCTGGTCGGGACGGCAAGAAAGTGCAGTCCCGCGTGATCCGGGACCGCTTGATGAAAGAGGCCGAATCCAACGTTGCCATTCACATCACGGACACACCGGGTGGTGATGCGTTTGAGGTTGCAGGACGTGGCGAGCTGCAGATGGGGGTCTTGATCGAGAATATGCGCCGCGAAGGGTTCGAACTTTCCATTGCGCGACCGCAGGTTTTGTTTCGCGAAGAGAATGGCCAGCGGCTGGAACCGGTCGAGGAAGTCACCATCGATGTGGATGACGAATACTCGGGCGCGGTGATTGAAAAGATCACCGGCACGCGCAAGGGCGAGCTGACCGAAATGAAACCGGCAGGCACCGGCAAGACACGTATCATCGCGCTGGTCCCGTCCCGGGGGTTGATCGGGTATCACGGCGAGTTTCTTACCGACACGCGCGGTACCGGCGTGCTGAACCGTGTGTTTCATGGCTGGGCGCCGCATAAGGGGGCCATCCCGGGCCGCCGCGCCGGGGTGCTGATCTCAATGGAGAAAGGGCAATCCGTTGCCTATGCGCTCTGGAATCTCGAAGAGCGCGGGCGCATGTTTATCGGAGCGCAGGCAGAGGTTTATCAGGGCATGATCATCGGCGAACACAGCCGGGACAATGACCTCGAAGTGAACCCGTTGAAGGGCAAGAAACTGACCAACGTACGGGCGTCGGGGACCGATGACGCGGTGCGGTTGACCCCTCCGGTGATTATGTCGCTGGAAGAAGCGATTGCTTACATTGACGACGACGAACTGGTCGAAGTGACGCCCAATGCCATTCGTCTGCGCAAGCGGCACCTCGACCCGCACGAGCGCAAACGGGCGGCCAAAGCCGCATCGTAATCTGCAGGTTTTATGAGTGAGCGGTGTGCCGCTATTCGTTGGTCTCGACGATCAGCAACTCGCGTTCAGACGCATCGCGTGCATGGCTTAACGCTCGCTGATAAACGTCTGAATTGTAGCATTTTTCAGCGTCTTCTACGGAAGCGAAGCGGGCAACGACGTTCCGGGGTCGTGCCTGACCTTCAAGCTGAACAAAGCGACCGCCACGGGCAATGAACACACCGCCATGTTCTGCGATCGCTTCGGTGGCAAGGGCTGCGTATTTGCCATAGGCCTCTTCGTCTGTCACCGTGACATGTGCAATCCACAAAGCACCCATCTCTCAGCCCTCCAATATCGCTTCTGCCGCCTTGATCGCAGCCTGTGCATTGGCCACGTCCCGACCGCCCCCTTGTGCCATATCAGGCCGGCCACCGCCACCTTTGCCACCAAGTTCGGCCACCGCTGCCTTGACCAGATCAACCGCAGAAACGCGTCCGGTCATGTCTTCGGTCACCCCTGCGGCCACGGCCGCTTTACCGCCCGCGTCAGCAATCAGCAACACAGCGCCGCTGCCCAAACGGGCCTTGTGCTCGTCGATGAGGCTCGGCAGGTCCTTGCCCGTGACGCCAGACAGAACCTGAGAAATCATTTGCACGCCATTGATTTCATTGATGTCCTGTGAGGCTTGCCCACCGCCTGACATTGCGAGATCACGCCGCAACTGCGCCACTTCGTTGCTGAGCGCCTTGCGCTCTTCCAGCACGGCGCGGACGCGGTTCGACAAATCGGCTTGCGGGCTGTGCAAGAGCTCGGCCAACTCGTTCACGGTCTGCGATCTGTCCGCAAGGTACCGGCGGGCCGGTTCCCGCGTCAGGGCTTCGATCCGGCGAATGCCCGATGCAGAGGCGCCTTCGCTGACGATGGCAAACGCCCCGATCTCCCCGGTGCGCGAGACATGGGTGCCTCCGCACAGCTCCAGCGAATACGTGTGCCCGTCTGTCCCCTTGCCGGAGCCGTCCTCACGCCCCATGGCCACAACTCTGACTTCGTCGCCGTACTTCTCACCGAACAGGGCCTGTGCCCCCAGCTCGCGCGCATCGTCAGGTGTCATGATGCGGGTCTCGACCGGGCTGTTTTGCCAGATATAAGCGTTGACCTGCGCTGCGACATCATCGAGTTCCTGCGTGGTCAGCGCCTTGGAATGACTGAAATCGAACCGCAGCCGGTCCTCAGCATTCAGAGACCCACGCTGTACGACGTGGTCACCCAGGCCATGCCGCAAAGCTTCGTGCAACAGATGCGTGGCGGAGTGATTGGCGCGAATAGCGCTTCGTCGGGTGTGATCAACTTCCAGGATGGCCGCGTCGCCGCGAGATATGGTGCCTTCGGTCACTTCAGCGATGTGCTGAAACACCCCCGCAGTCTTGCGGGTATCGGTGATCCGCGCCACGCCGTTCTCTGTGCGCAGCACCCCGCTGTCGCCAATTTGCCCCCCGGACTCCGCGTAAAAGGGCGTCTGGTTCAGCGCGATTTGCACCGATGTGCCAGTCTCAGCATTGTCGACAAGGTTTCCGTCGCGCACCAGCGCAACGATCTGACCCTCTGCCGTTTCGGTTTCATAGCCCAGAAAGTCGGTGGTTCCGGATTGCTCAGCCACGTCGAACCAGATGCTGGCGTCCGCAGCCTCGCCCGACCCGGCCCAGGCTGCGCGCGCCTTGGCCTTTTGTTCAGCCATTGCAGCATCAAAGCCATCGGTATCGACCGTGCGGCCCTTTTCCCGAAGCGCATCCTGCGTCAAATCCAGCGGGAAGCCATAGGTGTCATAGAGTTTGAATGCGGCGGCTCCGGCGAGAGCTTCACCCTCGGCCAGTGCGCTGACTTCGTCGTCCAGCAGCCGCAGACCACGATCCAGTGTTTGCTTGAACCGGGTCTCTTCGGTCCGCAGCGTTTCCTCGATCAGCGGTTGTGCCCGCCCAAGCTCGGGATAGGCCGCCCCCATTTGCTGCACGAGCGCGGGCACAAGGCGGTGCATGACAGGATCTTTGGCCCCCAACAGATGCGCATGACGCATCGCGCGGCGCATAATCCGGCGCAGCACGTACCCCCGCCCGTCGTTGGACGGCATCACCCCATCAGCCATCAGAAACGATGTGGACCGCAAATGATCCGCAATCACCCGGTGATGCGTGCGTCCCGGCCCGTCCGGGTCGGTGCTGGTCACGTCGGCACTGGCCTCGATCAGGCTGCGCATCAGGTCGGTGGCATAGTTGTCGTTGGTGCCTTGCAGCAAAGCCGCCACGCGTTCGATGCCCATTCCGGTGTCGATCGATTGGGCCGCCAACTCGGTCCGGCTGCCATCTTCGAACTGTTCGTACTGCATAAAGACGAGGTTCCAGATCTCCACGAACCGGTCGCCGTCTTCATCCGGGCTGCCCGGCGGGCCACCCCAGATGTGGTCCCCGTGGTCAAAGAAAATCTCGGTGCACGGGCCACAGGGTCCCGTCGGACCCATCATCCAGAAATTGTCATTGGTGGTGATCCGGATGATCCGATCATCACTAAAGCCCGCGACCTTTTTCCAGATCTCGGCGGCCTCGTCGTCGGTGTGATAAACCGTGACCAGAAGCTTGTCCTGCGGGATGTCCAGCTCTTTTGTGATCAGTTCCCAGGCAAAGGGAATGGCTTCGGATTTGAAGTAATCACCGAAGCTGAAATTGCCCAACATCTCGAAAAAGGTGTGATGGCGAACGGTGTAGCCCACGTTATCTAGATCGTTGTGCTTGCCCCCCGCCCGGACGCATTTCTGCGATGTCGTCGCGCGGGTGTAATCGCGATGTTCAACCCCGGTGAAGAGGTTCTTGAACTGCACCATACCGGAGTTGGTGAACATCAGTGTCGGGTCGTTGCGCGGCACCAGCGGGCTGGAGTCCACCACCTCGTGACCCTGCTTGGCAAAGTAGTTCAGAAATGTAGAGCGGATGTCATTCAGCGACGGCATGAGCGCGGACCTTTGGGCGGGTTATGCGTTGGCGTCTGACATATCCCTGCACCGGGATACTGTCCACCGGTCGCCCAACGAAACCGGGCGCGCGCGTCGGCGCGCCCGGTAAACTCAAAGTCTGGCTACAACTTGGTCTTTCTGCCATTCACGCGTGGTGATGCCAGACTGAATCACGCCTCGAGGATGTCATCTTCGGTGTCTTCCGGCCGCTCAGGCATGTCGAAATCCAGCCCATGCGCGGCGCGAATTTTGTCTTCGATCTCCATTGCCACATGGGAATGGTCCCGCAGGAACGACTTGGCATTCTCCCGCCCCTGCCCAATCCGTTCGTCGCCATAGCTGAACCAGGCCCCGGATTTGTCCACCACGCCAGCAAGGACGCCAAGGTCCAGCAGTTCGCCCATTTTGGAGATGCCTTCGCCATACATGATGTCGAACTCGACCTGTTTGAACGGTGGCGCCACTTTGTTTTTGACAACTTTCACACGCGTCGCATTCCCGACGACCTCATCGCGATCTTTGATTGCGCCGATTCTCCGGATGTCCAGCCGGACAGAAGAGTAGAACTTCAGCGCGTTGCCGCCGGTTGTGGTTTCCGGCGAGCCAAACATCACACCGATCTTCATGCGGATCTGGTTGATGAAAATCACCATGCAGTTGGAACGGCTGATGGAGCTTGTAAGTTTGCGCATGGCCTGGCTCATCAGGCGGGCATGCACACCAACGCTGCTGTCGCCCATGTCGCCTTCGAGCTCGGATTTCGGGGTCAGAGCCGCGACCGAATCGACAATAACCATGTTCACCGCACCTGAGCGCACCAGCGTGTCGGTAATTTCGAGTGCCTGTTCGCCGGTATCCGGCTGACTGATCAGCAATTCGTCGATATCGACGCCAAGCTTGCGCGCATATTGGGGATCGAGCGCATGTTCGGCATCCACAAAGGCGCAAACGCCACCTTTTTTCTGCTGTTCGGCCACGCAGTGCAGAGTTAGGGTGGTCTTGCCGGAGCTTTCCGGACCGTAGATTTCGACAATGCGGCCCATGGGCAGACCACCAATGCCAAGGGCGATGTCCAGCCCAAGCGAGCCTGTCGAGCTGGCCTCGATTTCCTGAATGGCCCCTTCGTCACCGAGCTTCATGATCGAGCCCTTGCCGAACTGCCTTTCGATCTGTGCAAGTGCGCTGTCCAACGCCTTTTGCTTGTCCGCGCTTTTCTTGCTGTTCATGGTCAAAAGATCCGCCATCGTCCTGTTTCCCTTTTATGTGTCACACCCTTTGCGGGGCGGCAATCACTGCTTTGTTCACCTCCTGTTCTCAGTAGGATCAAAAGCAGAACATTTCAATACAATTTTCTTGAATGCCACGGTGGCGTAGATCGGTTAAAGAGTGGTTTATGACAGCGGTTGTTCGATCTGTACGGGAGTAAGCGCATAGAATGCTTGTCTTTTCTGACGCAAGGTTGGCGTTTCTGGCGGTTCCAAAGACCGGCAGCACAGCCTATCACACCGCGCTTGCTGATCGGGCGGACATGGTGATCACCGACCCGCCTCAGATCAAACATGCCCCGGTGTATCGGTATAACCGATGGATTCGGCCGATGTACGAGCGCACCTGCGGCATTGAACTTGAAACGATGGCGGTCATGCGCGAGCCGATCAGTTGGCTGGGCAGCTGGTACAGATATCGCCGCAGGCCGTTTATGCAGGGCAATCCCAACGCGACACACGGGGTGAGTTTCGACGAGTTTGTGCTGGCCTATCTCAAGGGCAAACGCCCAGCCTTTGCCGAGGTGGGCAGTCAGGCCAAGTTTCTGGAACCTCAACCCAACGGGGTATCGGTGAAACATATGTTCCGCTACGAGGATCAGGAACGCATACGCGGGTTTCTGGAAACACGGCTGGACATCACCCTGTCTCTGGGCCGCGAAAACGTGTCGCCAGAGATGATTTTAGACTTGTCGCCCGGTGTCGAAAAACGTCTGCGCCGCAAATGCTCCGTGGAGTTTGATCTCTATGAGAGCATAACATCGTAACGGCCCCTTGCGGCAGGGTTCGGGGAACTCCAGTGCGGATCGGGTCAGTTGAGCTGTTGATGAACAGTGTCCGTCAACTGATTGAGCGAAAAGGGTTTCGGCAGGAATACGGAGTTCGGAACCCGTGGGCCATCATCCCCGAACGAGCCTTCGGCGTAACCCGAAACGAACACCACCCGCACTTCGGGACGTGTTTTGAGCGCCTCGCGCACCCAGCTCGGACCATCCATCCCCGGCATCACAACATCGGTGACAAAGACATCCACGTTCAGATCGGGATCCTCGAGCGTGCGCAGGGCATCTTCGGCTGAATCTGCCTCCAGCACCGTGTATCCGCGCAGACGCAGCGCCCGAGACGCGAAGGCCCGCACTGGCGCCTCGTCTTCGACCAGCAAGACAACTCCTTCGCCATGCTTTGGCAGGGCCGGTGCCACCTGAATGGGCTTCGGCGCGGCGCTCTGTTCCAATGCGGCATGGACCGGAAAGTAGAGCGTGAAACACGCGCCCTGCCCCGGCGCGCTGTCCACAAAGATGTACCCACCGCTCTGTTTGATGATCCCGTAAACCGTGGACAGGCCCAGCCCCGTCCCCTCGCCTGTGCGTTTGGTCGTATAGAAGGGCTCAAAGACCTTCTGCAGCTTGTCCGCAGGGATCCCTGACCCTTCGTCCTGAACCCGAACGCAGACGTATTCGCCGCGGGGCACGGTGGCCCGGTCTCGCTTCAACTCGTCCTGAAAGTTAACGACTTCGGTCTCGATGCGAATCTCGCCGCCGGAAGGCATGGCATCCCGGGCATTAACCACCAGATTCATCAAAACCTGCTCCAGCTGCCGTTTGTCGGCCCGGATCGGGCGCAAAACCGGATCGTGGCTAAGCGTGAGCGTCACCTTTTCGCCGACCAGACGGTTCAATAGATGGGTCAGATCTGACAGCGTGTCCCGGAGGTCGAGGATCTCCGGTCGCAGGGTCTGCTTGCGTGAAAAGGCCAGCAGTTGCCCGACCAGGCCGGCTGCGCGATTGGCGTTCTGATTGATCTGGATAAGGTCCCCGTAGTCTGGATCGCCCTGGTCATGGCGCAACAGCAGCAAATCGCAATGGCCCGAAATCGCCGTCAGAAGATTATTGAAATCATGGGCCACCCCGCCAGCCAGTTGCCCGATGGCCTGCATCTTCTGACTCTGAACGAATTGCGCCTCGAGCGTCTTCAACTCAGTTGCGTCGTTCAGAACAGCAATGAGCACGGGATGGCCGTCTTCGGTCACTCTGCTCAAGGTCACCTGAACAAACACTTCCTTGTCAGCGCGGGACAAGCGCAAGAACTCCGAACTGTGTCCCGCCTTCCGCTCTGCCACATCGCGCAGCCAATCTGCCATCGGGCGCCCCAGGCCCTGCATCACGTCGCCCATCGCCATTTCGGTCAGGCCCCCGTCGCCAATGAGCGTCTTGGCAAGCCGGTTGGCCATCAGGATTTTTCCATCGGGTGCGATTTTCATCATCGGAACCGGCAACCGTTCAAACACGTCACCACGCGCCGAGGCCGCATCGGCTGTGAGCGGCATCAGGTACAGCTCGCGCCGACCGGCGACAACCTCGTGCTCAAGCACCTGGACTGGCTCCTGCCCCGACGTGGTGGAGACCATATTTACGACGCCCGGTTGCACCGGCAGTTCCACAAAGAGCCGGTCAAGCGCCTTGACCCTTTGACCCACCAACGCCCGGCAAGCCTCGTTCATGAACAGGATTGTCCCGCCCCGGCCCACTGTCACCATTGGAACGGGCAAGGCGTTAGCGTTGCGTCCGGTCGACGGTTTGTCGGGCATGTCCTGCAGCCGCCAAAGATATATCTGCGGCGCCAGCTGATGCACTGAAAGCCGGATATGGCCCTTTCGGGTGATGATGTCCTCCAGTGCCGCCCCTTCGGTTTCCGCCCGTTGTTGGAGGCGGAACAGAACTGCTGACGGGTTGGCAAACACATCCCGCAAAAGCCCGCCGAGAGACTTCCCAGGCTCGCTCGCGATCCGGGCGTTCGCCGCGGCGTTGCACGCACGCACTTCACCATCGGAATCTGTTATGAAGCTGGGCGTTGCATCACGCTCGATGAAACGGTCCAGAAGCTGGCGCAGGCCGCGGCGTTTGTTTGCCCGTATCTGTTGCGCCAACAGGCTCATCACGGTGACCAAACAAATGGTCACACCTGCAGCCAGAATGACGATTGAAGCGAAGGGCGTGGGCGCGGCAAACCAAGCATAACCGATCATTGCCACGCCCAGCCCCGCGACGGCCATCAACCGCACCGGCTCCAGCGGCGGTTCACGCATGTCGAGAACTTGCGAATCTTGTCGATTGCGCACGCCATTGCCTCCGGCAGGGTTTCGTTGTGATCTATTTCGCGCCAGATTTCTTAATCTGAGTTTAACGCGCGCAAGATATCGCTAAGGTTGTATATTCATACGTTATCAGCACGCTTAAGATGTGCAACGAAAAACCCATCACCGGTGTCGTCTGGCAACCAGTTGTGCTCTGCGCTGCATCGCCATTCCGGACACCGATCCAAAAACGTTGCGATGCGTTTTTGGTTCTCTTCAGCCAGCACCGAGCATGTGGCGTAGGCCAGCCAGCCGTTCGGTGCAACGAGACCTGCCGCTTTGAGCAGGATGTCATCCTGAGCCGCTGTCAGGGACGCGAGCATATCGTCGGTCAATCGCCACTTGCCATCCGGGGACCGGCGCCACGCCCCGCTGCCCGAGCACGGTGCATCGCAAAGAACGAGGTCGAATGGGTCCATTGTCCCCAGCGCCTTCGTGCTGCACTGGGTGACTTGTACTTGTGCGCGGTCCGCCCTTTCGGCCAGCCCCTGCATCCGGCTTGGTGACGCATCATGTGCAAACATCTGCAGCGGCATACGCGCCGCCATGGCGAGCGTTTTGCCGCCACCTCCGGCGCAGTAGTCCAGCACCCGCATTCCCGCACGCAAGGGCAGTCCATTGACCACAGCCTGGCTGGAGGCGTCCTGTAGTTCGACCAGACCGGAAAGAAAGGCTTGCGCGTGTCGCACCTTGCGCGCGCCTCTGGTCACGATAAGCGCGGTGTCGACGGCATGATGTGGCTGTGCCTCGATCTTTTCCGCGTGCAGCGCGGACATTGCGTCGACTCCAGTGGTCCGCGCAAAATTCAGACGCAAGTGAACCGGTGCGCGGGTCTGCAAGGCGGCGGCCACGGCCTCAGCGTCTTTCCCTAGACCTTCTCGCAACAACGGCCAGATCCAGTCGGGCATGTCGTGTTCCTCGGGTCCCGGTTGGGGCGTCCGGCCCGCAGCGGCTTCGGTCGGCGTCAACGGTTCCGGAGCGTGCGGTTTCCCGGTAAAGCCCTCGCCCGGGTCCAGCCCGGCGGAGCGCATCGCACCCAGGATGAGCCCGCGACCGGTCAGTGCGCCACCGCGTGCCGCATAGCTGCGCTTGCGCCGGACGGCGTCAAATACATGATCCCGAATGGCCGCCCGATCCTTGGATCCGGCATAGCGATTGCGCCGCGCCCAGGTGGTCAACGCTTGTTCAGACGGCGTCCCTGTCAGGATCTGGTCCAGGATTTCAATCGCGGACTGAAGGCGGGCATCGGGCCTCATGAATGCAATGCACCAATGTTTTGCATCCGAATGGGTCTGATCAGACTACATGACCCTGTAATTGGGGCTTTCCCGCGTGATCTGCACATCATGCACATGGCTTTCCTTCAGGCCCGCGCCGGTGATCTTCACGAACTGGCACTGGGTCCGCATCTCTTCGACCGTTGCGCAGCCTGTGTAACCCATGGCGGCCCGCAAGCCACCCACCAGCTGATGGATGACGGCGCCAGCACTTCCCTTGTACGGCACCTGCCCCTCAATTCCTTCGGGCACAAGCTTGTCGCTTGCCGCGTCTTTCTGGAAGTAGCGATCAGCCGATCCGCGCGCCATGGCGCCCAATGACCCCATGCCCCGATAGGATTTGAAGCTGCGCCCCTGATACAGGATCACTTCGCCCGGCGACTCGTCGGTTCCGGCAATCATGCTCCCAACCATGGCGCAGGATGCCCCGGCTGCGATCGCTTTCGCGAAGTCGCCGGAATACTTGATTCCGCCGTCCGCAATCACCGGAACGGAGCCCGCCGCCTCGGCGCAGTCCATAATAGCAGTGAGCTGCGGCACACCAACGCCTGCCACCATCCGGGTCGTGCAGATGCTGCCGGGGCCGATACCCACCTTGATCGCATCCGCCCCCGCCCCGATCAGAGCGCGCGTCGCCTCGGCTGTGGCAACGTTTCCGGCGACAACCTGAACCTCGTTGGAGAGTTTCTTGGCCCGCTCAACCGCCTTCGCCACACCCTCGGAGTGCCCATGCGCGGTATCGATGACAATCATGTCCACGCCAGCATCGACGAGGGCCTCGGCCCGCTCGAACCCTGAATCGCCGACAGTACTGGCTGCTGCCACCCGCAAGCGTCCTAACTGATCTTTGCAGGCGGTGGGGTTCAGCACGGCCTGTTCGGTGTCCTTTAGCGTCAGCAATCCGGTCAGCTTGCCGCCTGAATCCGTCACCAGCAGTTTTTCGATGCGACGGGATTTCATCAGGCTGATCGCCTCCTCCCGGTCCGCAGGCTCCTGCAAGACTGCAAGATTGTCGGTTGTCATCATCACGTGCACGGGCGTGCGGTCATCGCTGGCAAACCGCATGTCGCGGTTGGTCACGATGCCGACCACGCGGCCGTTTTCATCAACAACGGGAAACCCCGTGACGTTGTAGCGTTCGCGCAGTGCCTGTGCATCGGCCAGCGTCTGATCGGCCCGCAACGTGATGGGATTGTATACGATGCCGCTTTCAAACCGTTTGACGCGCCGGATTTCCCGCGCTTGCGCTTCGATATCGAGGTTCCGATGAACCACGCCCATCCCGCCGGCCTGCGCCATGGCGATCGCCATGCGCCCTTCGGTCACCGTGTCCATGGCGCTGGACAACAAGGGGATGTTCAACGCGATGGCGCGGGTGACCTGCGTGCAGGTGTCAGCAGTTGCCGGCAACACCGACGAGGCGGCAGGCACCAGCAGGACATCATCAAAGGTAAGAGCCTCACGAATCTGCATCACTTCACCTCTATGCAATCACCCGTTTGGCGGCCACGCTATCGCATGGATAGCGGGCGAGGGAAAGGGCCGACACCACATCTTGAAACCCGCTCAGCTTTATCTTGCAGAAAATGACGCCCGGCCCCCTTGCGGTGCGGAATTTGACGCCACAGGTGCAGATTCTGCCGCAGTTTGCCTTTCGCTTTGCGGAAACCTTCATATGGTCTGACAAAATCGCAGCAAAGGGCGCGTTCCATGAGCACCGATCCTCTTGTCGTCTTCACGCCGTCTGGCAAGCGGGGCCACTTTCCCGCGGGCACGCCGATTCTGACTGCCGCACGGCAGCTCGGGGTCGATCTGGATTCGGTATGTGGCGGGCGGGGCATCTGCTCGAAATGTCAGGTCACGCCGTCTTACGGCGAGTTTCCCAAGCACGGTGTGACAGTGGCGAACAATGCCCTGTCCGACTGGAATGCTGTCGAGGAACGGTATGACCAGAAGCGCGGGCTGATGTCCGGGCGCCGTCTGGGTTGCCAAGCAACGATTCAGGGTGACGTCGTCATCGATGTTCCGCCCGAAAGCCAGGTGCACAAGCAAGTTGTCCGCAAACGCGCCGAAGCCCGCGACATCACGCTCGACCCCTCTGTGCGCCTGTTCTACGTCGAAGTGCGTGAACCGGACATGCACGACCCCTCGGGTGACTTGCAACGACTGACCGAGGCATTGCAGGAGCAATGGGAGCTCGAGAACGTGCATGCCGATCTTGCCCTGCTGGGCCGGATGCAACCTGTTCTGCGCAAGGGCCAGTGGAAGGTGACCTGCGCATTACACATGGGTGATGCCGAAAGCCCGCCGCGCATCCTGGACATTTTCCCCGGCTACGCCGAAGAACGGATTTTTGGTCTGGCGGTCGACCTTGGGTCGACAACGATCGCAGCGCATCTGTGTGATCTCGCCACCGGCGAGGTTGTCGCGTCCTCTGGCCTGATGAACCCGCAGATCCGCTTTGGCGAAGACCTCATGAGTCGCGTGAGCTATTCGATGATGAACGCCGGAGGCGATGCAGAAATGACCGCCGCAGTGCGGGAGGGCATGAACACGCTTTTCAGCCAGATCGCAGAGGAAGCAGGCATCGAAAAGACACAGATCATGGATGCGGTCTTCGTCTGCAATCCGGTCATGCATCATCTGTTCCTGGGCATAGACCCGTTTGAACTTGGTCAGGCGCCCTTTGCTTTGGCCACATCGGATTCGCTACGGCTCAAAGCCAGTGAACTGGATCTGGAGTTGCACCCTTCGGCCCGGACCTATCTGCTGCCCTGCATCGCGGGTCATGTCGGGGCGGACGCTGCGGCTGTGGCCCTGTCAGAGGCGCCGGACCAGTCCGAAGATCTCGTGCTGGTGGTGGACGTCGGAACAAACGCCGAAATCCTTCTGGGAAACAAAGAGAAGGTTCTGGCCTGTTCCTCGCCCACCGGTCCTGCCTTTGAAGGCGCCCAGATCACTTCCGGGCAACGCGCCGCCCCCGGCGCCATTGAAAGGGTTGAAATCGACCCGGAAACCAAAGAGCCCCGGTTCAAGGTGATCGGTTGCGATCTGTGGTCCACTGATGAGGGTTTTGCTGAGGCGACGGCGACGACCGGCGTCACCGGCATCTGTGGCTCGGGCATAATCGAGGCGATTGCCGAAATGCGGCTGGCCGGCATTCTGGACGGACCGGGACTGATCGGGTCACCTGAACAAGCCGGCACGTCGCGCTGTTTCCTCGAGGGGCGCACGCATTCTTACATGTTGCACGATGGATCTGCCCAGGGCGGACCCGTGATATCCATCACCAACCCTGACATCCGGGCCATTCAGATGGCCAAGGCCGCGCTCTACTCCGGCGCGCGGCTTCTGATGGACAAGTTTGGCGTCGATACTGTGGACCGCGTGGTGCTGGCCGGCGCCTTTGGCGCCCATATCAGTCCCAAGCACGCCATGGTGCTGGGCATGATCCCGGATGCGCCGCTTGATAAGGTCACAAGCGCCGGCAACGCGGCCGGTACCGGTGCGCGGATCGCCCTGCTGAACAGGGCGGCCCGATCCGAGATCGAGCAAACTGTGCGTGAGATCCACAAGATCGAGACCGCAATCGAACCACGGTTTCAGGAACATTTTGTGAATGCCTCTGCCATACCAAATGGCGTGGAACCCTTCCCGATCCTGAACTCGGTGGTGAGCCTGCCGCAGGTCACCTTTAACACCGGTGGGGACAGTGAGGGCGGCGGTCGCCGGCGGCGCAGGCGGGCCTAAAAGAGTTGCCGGAGCGTGGCATGGGCCACTAGGCTGAACCCGTCAAAACCCGAAAGGCCTCGTCATGAAGCGTCAGTTTCCGTCCCTGCCCGACCCTGCACATCTTGCGGATGTCTTTAAAAGGTTTCCGGCCACCGTTGGTCCGCTGCTGGAGTTCCATGACATTTTGCTTCGCGGTGACAGCGATCTGAGTGTGGGCGAACGCGAGCTGATTGCTGCTTATGTGTCCGGCTTGAACGCTTGCCAGTTCTGTCTTGGCGCGCACACAGCGGCCGCAGCCGCGTTTGACGTGGATCCTCGCCTCATAGATGCTCTGATTGCAGATCCGGAGACCGCGGATGTTGACGAAAAACTGCGCCCGGTGCTCGCCTATGTCGCCAAACTCACGCGTACACCGGCTCAGTTGACCGAAAACGATGCCCGGGCCGTCTATGACGCGGGCTGGTCCGAAGGCGCGCTCTATGATGCGGTTCAAACCTGTGCGCTTTACAATTTCATGAACCGTATCGTCGAAGGCAGTGGCGTGGCCCCCTACCCGATGGATCCCCATAAGATGACGCCAGAAATGCTAGAACAGCGGCGCAAGCGCAGCTACACCGACTTTGGACGGGAAATCGGGGTGATCGACTGAAACCGGGGGTGATCACGCGACCGGGCACAAGACCTGTTAGGGTCTCCTTGCACTGATTCAGTGCCGGGTGCGTCGGGGAGACCCCGCCTTGGCTCTCCCCCTTGCGCAGGCTGTTCAGAGCTTGGTGATGGAGTTGCCGCCATCTGCAAGAAAGGCCGTGCCGGTCACAAACGATGCCGCATCGGACAAGAGGAACAGGGCGGCCTGCGCAATCTCTTCGGGCGTGGCCATACGTTTGAGCGCATGAAAGCTCCGCACCGCCTCGTGGAACGCCGGGTCCGTCCCGGCCATCGGTGTCAGCGTGCCGCCCGGCAACAGCGCATTCGCGCGCAGACCTTCGGCCCCGTGTTCGGCAGCCAGCACCATGGCGAGCCCGATCAGACCCGCCTTGGAGGCTGCGTAGGCGCCCATGCCCGGCAAGCCGATCGTGTGGCCGACAAAAGAAGAGGTGAACAGGATGGACCCACCCCCCTGTGCCAGCAGGGCCGGGACCTGATGTTTGGCGGCATAGAACGCGGAGGTCAGATTGGTGTCGATGACCTCTGCCCAGGTCGCGACATCCATTTCCGGAAGCGGGCCCAGCGTTCCCGTCATGCCGGCGTTGTTGAACGCCCCGTGCAACCCGCCAAAGCGGCTTTGTGCCATATCCACCAGCGCCCGGGCATAGCCTTCATCCGTCACGTCGCCTGCCAGACAGGCCGCTGTTCCGCCGCTCTGTTCAATTGTCTCGACCTGGAGGTCCAGTGCATCACCACGGCGCGCACCCAGCAGAACATTGGCGCCTTCGGCAGCAAACAGCCGGGCGCCAGCCGCGCCAATCCCGCTGCTGGCGCCCGTGATGATGATGGTCTTGTCTTTCAGTTGCATGGTTCTCTCCTGTGCTGATGTGCGCAGGCACCTAGAAAGCCCAGCGAGCCTCCGCGACCCGGTTGTTGCGCTTAAGATCACAGATGCGCCGAGAGCCCGGCCAAACCGCAAGATCCGGGTCGGACCGCGTTCGATGCACGCAGAGAGGCATTGGCGCAGCGAGTGAAGAACACTGCCACACCAAAGAAGCGATCCAAAAAATCTTCATTGCAATCAGCCGTGTGAGGGGCGGTCCTGATCCACAGCCAAATTGCGTCTTGAGAGGTTTCCATGGGCCAACCGCGCCAATCACCGCTTGCAATGAATCGCAGAGCGGTTGGATACTCTCAGCCGAGAGCAAGGGAGTGACCTCATCATGACAACGTCCGGCACCGATGCCCCGGCATGGCTATCCATCGTTGGAAAACCGCTCACCAACGGCGACACAACCGTCACGATTGGGGCGGACGGCACAGTGACGGGAGGCGGGTTCGAAGGCGTCTGGGAGGAGCGGGATGGAAAGTACTGCCGCACCCTGACCCAACCTGCGCAATATGCCGGGACCGAGTGCCAGACGGTCGTGTTGAACGGCGATCAGGTAACCTTTGAGAGCCCACAGGGGCACAGCGTCACCTGGACGGTTGGGTGATCTTAAGCGGGACGTTCCATACGCGCGCTAACGTCGGCGAGCCGGATCCCGTAACCCTGTCTTGATGATTTTGGAGCGGGTAACGGGAATCGAACCCGTAACTTAAGCTTGGGAAGCTCGCGTGATACCTTTTCACCATACCCGCCGCACCGCGCGTGGTATCACCGGCGCTGCGGGAAGTGCAAGGCCACCCGAAAGCGCGCGGCCTCAATGAAGCGCGAATTTCGACATTGAGTTGATGACAACCATACCCGCGATGATCAGCGTCAATCCCAACACGGCCGCCCAATCCAGTTGCTGTCCAAAGAGGAGCACCCCGGCGAGCGCCACTACAATGACTCCGAGGCCGGAGGCGAGCGCGTAGGTGATGCCAAGCGGCATGAACTGCAAGGCCAGCGTCAGAAAGTAGAACGACCCGGCAAAGCCTGCGATCACCAGCAGCGATGGCCAGAATTTGCTGAATTGTGCGCTGGCATTCAGGGCGGAGTATCCGACGGCCTCTGCAACAACTGAGGCGACGAGATAAAGGTAATGGGCGGGCACGAAACGATCTCCTGTGCGGACAAGGTGTGTGCGGCATTGGCGCGCCAAAACGGCGCGCTTTCGCCGCGTTGCGGGGGATTGGGCGACCCGGTAGCGTTCTGCCCGACTAAGGGAAACGGGTTTGGCCCCAACGACATGGGAAATGTCACGAACGACAGTATTGGCGCAGAGGTCCTCAGGGATATGCGCGCGCTGGCCGGGCAGCGGCTGTTCTGGATCACCCTTCTTGCCGCGGGGTCGGTGGTCGGCCTCTCTGGTCCTTTCGGGACATTTGACTCACTCACCCTGCCCGGACGAATGGCCTATTGGCTCGCGGTGACGGTGACAACTTTCTGGATCGGGTATGTGGTCTCAGTTGCAACGGCCATCGGTCTGGAACATCGTGGCCTTGGCAACGTGCTGAGCCTTGGTCTGGGGGCACTGCTCGCCAGCTTGCCCGTGTCCGCCTGGCTGGCCGGTCTGCATGCACTCGTCTTCGAGGCGCCGTTTTGGGCAGAGGCGGTGCGGCTCCTGCCTTATGTGGCCGTGATCGTCGCCGTCGTCGCGATAGTGCTGGAAGGACTGGAGCGCCGGTCCATCACCGTGACCCCCGCCGCTGATGTCGATCCGCCGTCCGGACCAGACTGGCTGGATCAGCTGCCCGATCACCTCGGACGGGACCTGATCTCGCTGCAAGCACAGGGTCACTACCTGCAGGTCGAAACCACGCGCGGCACGACGCTGATCCGGGGTACACTTCAGGACGCCGCAGAGGAGCTCGACCAGCTCGGGCTGCGTCTTCACCGGTCATGGTGGGTCGCACGAAATCAGGTGGACGCGATGCGCTATTACAAGGGAGCACCCGTACTCGTCCTGAAGAACGGGCAAGAGCTGCCCGTTGGCCGGACCTATCGTCGGTCCGTCAGGCAGGCGCTGCGCTGATCCAATGCCGCGCCAAGGCCCGAACCAATCTGATGCGGCAGCGCCAACCGCGCCACCGCGTCACGTGGTCTGGCTCTTATCGGCTCAACCGCTCAATACGTCGTCAAACTGCTCCCGCAGGTTCCGTTTGAGGACTTTCCCGGTTGCATTGCGCGGCAGAACGTCGACAAACACGACCTTGTCCGGCACCTGCCATTTGGCGATCTTGCCGTCGAAAAACGAAAGCAGATCAGCCTCCTCCGGCTTTTGACCCTCTCCAGCCACCGCGACCAGAATGGGACGCTCGTCCCACTTGGGATGGGTCACCCCGATCACCGCCGCATCCGACAGCGCCGGGTGCGCAATTGCGATGTTTTCGAGTTCAACCGAACTGATCCACTCACCACCCGACTTGATGATATCCTTGGACCGATCCCGAATGGTCAGATACCCATCGGGATCCAGCGTCGCGACATCGCCGGTCGGGAACCAGCCGTGCTCCAGCGTCTCGTCGGTGGTCTTCTTGAAATAGCTGTCCAGCACCCAGTGTCCGCGCACATGAAGATCACCCTGGCTTTCACCGTCATTGGGCAGGTCCTGGCCGTCCTCGCCAACGATTTTCAGTTCCACGCCAAAGGGCGGGCGTCCCTGATTTTCACGCAAGCGGTGCTGCTCTTCAACAGGCAGATCCCGATGTTTGGCCAATGGCATGTTGACCGAGCCAAGAGGGCTCATTTCGGACATGCCCCAGGCATGGATGGTGTCCACGCCATACTCCTCACGGAACTGGGTGATCATGGAAGGGGGACAAGCGCTGCCTCCGACGACCGTGCGCTTCAGACTTTCCAGCTGGCTTCCAGCAGATTTGGCGTGGCCCAGCAGGCCGAGCCAGATGGTGGGCACCCCCATCGCCAGTGTGACCCCGTAGGTGTCGATCAGACCAACCAGGCTTTGCCCATCCAGACCCGGCCCCGGCATCACCATGCGGGCTCCGGACATGGCGCAGGCATAGGGTGCGCCCCATGCGTTGACATGGAACATGGGCACCACGGGCATCACCACATCCATGGCGGAATAGCCGACGCAATCGAGTGTGTTCGAGGCAAAGGCATGCAGCATCGTGGACCGATGCGAATACAGAACGCCCTTGGGATTGCCCGTTGTGCCCGACGTGTAGCACAAGCTCGACGCCGTATTCTCATCGAAATCAGGCCAAGCGAAATCGGCATCGCCGGTTTCCAGCAACTCGTCATAGAACATCAGACCCGGGAATTGTGCCGCGGCGTCTTCGTCCCTTGGCCCCATCAGCACGACATGAGCCAGATCCGGCAACTGGTCACGCAGGTTTACGGCGATTGGCAAAAAGGTCTGATCCAGAAACAGGACCTGATCATGGGCGTGGTTGATGATGTAGACCAGCTGTTCGGGAAAGAGACGCGGATTGATCGTGTGGCACACAAATCCGGCGCCGGAGACCCCGAAATAGATCTCCAGATGCCGTCGATTGTTCCAGGCGATCGTGGCGCAGCGCGCCTGCGGGTCCAGCCCCAGTTTGCTGAGCGCGGAACCCAGCCGCCGCGCATTCTGTGCCACGCCTGACCATGTTGTATGTTCCACTCCCCCGGTTGTGTTGACCGAGTGAATCTCTGTGGCCCCATGATACCGATCGGCATGGTCGATCAGCGACGAGATTAGCAATGGCGCAGTCATCATCTGGCCCAGCATGGCAGACTCCTTGTCCGTTTGTTGTGGCTCGGTCCAGCCACGCGGTGTTTCATCATTTCAAGGCTCTGGACACGGGCATGCGCGTGCTGCGGCCTCCTCCGGGCCGCAACCTGCCAAGAGCGTCTGTGGTTGGCAACAGGCCAGTGCCGTGTCGTAAGGTCATAACGCAGAACGCCGGTAAGAAATGCGCCGCCAAGACGATCAACCGCCGTGGCGATGCACGTAATCCACCAGCGCGACGGTCGACCCGTCCGCGCCCTTGGGGTCAGCCTCTCCATTGATCACCGCCGCCAGTGCCGTCGCGAGTTCCTTGCCCAGTTCGACGCCCCATTGGTCAAACGAGTTGATCCCCAGAATCACGCCTTCGACGAAGACGCGGTGCTCATAAAGCGCAATGATCTGACCCAGAACAAAAGGCGTCAGCTTGGGGTAGATCAGCGTGACCGATGGCCGGTTGCCGGGAAACACCCTGTGTCGCGCCTGCCGTTCCAACTCCGCACCTGTCAGGCCCTTGGCGGCCATGCGCGATCGCGCTTCGTCCAGCGTGCGGCCGCGCATCAACGCTTCTGACTGGGCAAGGCAGTTTGCCACCAACAGCCGATGCTGATGCGCAAGCTCAGGCTCATGCCCCTCTGCCGCGACCATGAACTCGCACGGAATGACATCGGTGCCTTGATGGATCAGCTGGTAGAACGCGTGCTGACCGTTGGTTCCGGGCTCGCCCCAGACCACCGGGCCGCTGCGACAGGACAATGCGCTGCCGTCCATGGCGACGGATTTCCCGTTTGATTCCATTTCCAGTTGTTGCAGGTAGGCGGGCAATCGCGCGAGCCTTTGGTCATACGGCAAGACTGCGCGGGTCGGGTATCCACAGATCTGATTGTGCCAGATCCCTGTCAGCGCCAGAAGAACGGGCATGTTTTCAGCAAAGGGCGCGACCCGGAAATGCGTGTCCATCGCCGCGCCCCCACGCAAGAAAGCCGCAAAGGCTCTGGGCCCGATGGCAAGCATCAATGACAAACCGATCGGTCCCCAAACCGAGTAGCGGCCACCCACCCAATCCTCGAACCCGAAAACGAAATCGGGATTGATCCCGAAGCGCGTCGTTTCCTCTTCGGCTGTCGAGACTGCTGCGAACTGCGAGGCGGGATCGCCGCCGCTGTCAACCAACCATGCCCGCGCCGTTCGGGCATTCGTCATCGTTTCGATTGTCGTGAAGGTTTTGGAGGCCACGATGAACAGCGTTGTCGTGGCATCCAGATCGCGCAGTGTATCGGCGATATCAGCACCGTCCACATTCGAGACAAAATGGCACCGCGGCCCGTCGTGATAGGGTGCGAGCGCACGCACCGCCATGGCCGGGCCCAGATCCGAGCCGCCAATACCAACGTTCACCACATCGGTGAAAGCACCCCCTGCCCCGGTAAGCGTGCCGTCCCGGACCTGCCCGGAGAACTCGGTCATGCGGTCCAGGGTGTTCCGCACCCCTTGCAAGACGTCCGTGCCGTCCACATGAACCGGTTCGCTATCCAGATTGCGCAGCGCAGTATGCAAAACGGATCGGTTCTCAGTTTCGTTGATGGGGGCACCGTCAAACATCTGTTCGCGCCGATCATCCAGATGGACGTGTTCGCACAGGGCCAGCAGTTGCGCCCGTATAGCAGCATCAATGTTTGTTTTCGAATAATCCAGACGCATATCGCCGGCGGTGGTACTGAACTGTTCCGCACGATCGGGATTCGCGTCGAACAGCGACAGAATGCGACGGTCATGCACATCTTCTTGCGAGGCTTTCAGGGCGTCCCACATCGTTTCGCTCACTCTGCCCAATGTACTGTCGTTTCGCTCAGCACCGCGTTGATGGGTGCGTCCTCCGGGGGCAGCGCCATGGCACGGTCCAGTGCCTCCCGTTTGTCGGCACCGAAAATCACCAGATGTTTCGACATGGCCTGGTCCAGCACCCGTGCGCTGAGGCTCACCCGGGTCTCAGGTTGGGTTTCAGGCCGCTGCGCTGTCAGGATCGGCGCATCTGAAAGCAACGCCTCGGCCAGACCCGGCGCCCCTGGAAACAGCGAAGCGGTATGCATATCCGCACCCATACCCAAGAGCAGCACCGAAATCGGCAGTTCCGGCACCAGCATGGCTTCGATGTCGCCCAGAACCTCTTCGGGCTCGGACGCGTTGGCATAGAGCGGCAGAAAACGTGCCGCCGCAGCCCGCCCGGTGATCAGCCGCTCGCAAATCAAACGTGCGTTCGATCGACGATCGCTTTGCGGCACCCATCTTTCATCTGTCGGAAAGATATGCACACGTGCCCAGTCCAGATCGGCGGCGCATAAGACATCAAAGATCGGACCCGGTGTGGTTCCGCCCGGCACGGCGACCGAGGCGGTCTCGTGGCGCAACAGGCAGTTTTCGATCTCTCCGGCCAGGATGTTGGCCAGATCCATCGCTGCAAGGTCCCGATCCGGATATTCGACTATGTTCATGGCACGATTCCCCGCCAGGCGCGGTGATCGCGCTGCATCAACATATCCGCATCATCTGGCCCGGCGCTACCGCTAACATATGGCTTTGGCACATCTCCGCGCGCCTCCCAGCCAGCGATGATCGGATCGGTCCAGGCCCAGGCCGCCTCAACCTCGTCACCCCGCATGAACAAGGTCTGATTGCCCCGAATGACGTCCATGATCAGCCGCTCATAGGCATCAGGCGGATCCTCCCCGTCGGGACCCAACGCCTCCGCGAAAGTCATGTCCAGCGGCACATCCACCAGCCGCATGCCGCCCGGTCCCGGTTCCTTGATCGTGACCTTCAGAGTGATCCCTTCGTTGGGTTGCAACCGGATCGACAAGAGGTTGGCATGGCGGCCCGGCTGCGCGCCAAAGATCGAATGCGGCGCGTCCTTGAACATGACGTTGATCACCGACGACCGTGCCTTGAGCCGCTTGCCCGTGCGCAGATAGAACGGCGTTCCGGCCCAACGCCAGTTGCTGATGTGCGTTTTCAGCGCCACGTAACTTTCCGTGCTCGACCGCGGATTTCCGACCGCATCGCGATAACTGGGGTGCTCGGCTTCGTGTCCGCTTGCCGCGTCGTACTGACCACGCACGATGTGATGGGGTTGCACCGGGTCGAGGGCGCGAATGACCTTGAGTTTTTCGTCACGCACCGCGTCGGGATCGAACTTGGCCGGAGGTTCCATCGCGATCAGGCACAGCAGTTGCATCAGGTGGTTCTGCACCATGTCCCGCATGGCCCCTGCCCGGTCGTAGTACTCGCCGCGCCCGCCGACACCGACGGATTCGGCTACGGTGATCTGGATGTGATCCACGTACTGGCTGTTCCAGAGCGGCTCGAACAACATGTTTCCGAACCGCACAGCCATCAGGTTCTGCACCGTTTCTTTGCCAAGGTAGTGATCGATGCGGTAAATTTGGTTCTCGTCAAAGAACCCTGCGAGCGTGGCGTTCAGCGCCTTGGCGCTTTGCAGGTCATGCCCAAAGGGTTTTTCGACCACGATTCTGGCCTGCGTTCCGGCCATGCCGTATTCGCAAATCCGTTGCGCCAACGCACCAAACAGGCTTGGTCCCACCGAGAAATAGAAAGATCGCACTCTGTCCTGCGACAAACGTTCTGCCAGGATATCCCAGCCTTTGGAGCCTGTAGCATCGACCTGCACGTATTCCAGCGTGCTCAGGAAATCATCCAGCGTGCCGTCCTCGCAGGCCCGTCCGCCCGAGAATTCGCGGATCGCATCGCCTATGAGCGCGCGATACGTGTCCGCATCCATGTCGGTTCGGGCGGCTCCGATGATCTGTGCTTGCGCGGTGATCTGACCCGAACAGTAGCGGCGGAACAATCCGGGCAGAATCTTGCGGCGGGCAAGGTCGCCGGTGCCGCCAAATATCACCAGATCAAACGGTTCTACCGGTATGACGCGCGAAACCATGGATGACCTGCCCAAATGACTGCGGCCCGACCCTAACAAACTTGCCGCACATCACAACTCTGTCAGCCCGCACAGACCCCCTTTTCCTTCTCGAAGCCCGCACGATAATGCAGTCAGGTGTCAATCGCAGGACAAACACATGAAAGATCAAGCGCTTCCCGCCAACGCCGGCAAGTTCTCCGACCGGCATCTGACGGCAGACGGGAAGAAACGGGCCAAGGTCTCACTGACCAACCCCGAGACGCTCTGGTTCAACACGGGCACGCTGTGCAACATCACATGTGCCAATTGCTACATTGAAAGCAGTCCGACGAATGATGCGCTTGTTTACATCTCCACGGCTGAGGTTGCGGCATATCTCGATCAGCTGACCGAGCGGGCCTGGCCCGTGCGCGAGATTGGATTCACCGGTGGCGAACCGTTCATGAACCCGCAAATCATTGGCATGACCCGTGAGGCGCTTGCGCGGGGGTACGACGTACTTATCCTCACCAACGCGATGCAGCCCATGATGCGGCCGATGATGAAGGCCGGGCTTTCCCAGCTACAGGCCGAATTCGGTGATCGGCTGACCCTTCGCATCTCGGTCGATCACTACACAGCAGACCTGCACGACGCGGAGCGCGGCATCGGCAGCTTTGCCCGGACAGTCGAAGGCATGGAATGGTTGCGCGACTCTGGCATTCAGATGGCAGTGGCCGGCCGAACCATGTGGAATGAAACGGATATGCAGGCCCGGCAAGGCTTCAAGGCGTTCTATGAGGCGCATGGTTTCGACATTGATGCTCAGGACCCTGCCCGAACGGTCTTGTTTCCGGAGATGGATGAAACCGTCGAAGTCCCTGAAATCACAACCGATTGCTGGAACATACTTGGGAAATCACCGACATCCGTGATGTGCGCATCCTCGCGCATGGTGGTCAAACGGAAAGGTGTCGCACATCCAACCGTCCTTGCATGCACGTTGCTGCCCTACAGCCCGGAATTCGAACTGGGCGAAACCCTGAAAGACGCAGAGCAGGACGTGGCCCTCAACCACCCGCATTGCGCGAAATTCTGTGTTCTGGGTGGCGCAAGTTGTTCGGGATAGATCTGACGCTTACGGGCATGAGGCACTTAGTGCACTCGGAACTCTCCCACGACGTTTTGCCACTCTCCTGACGACAGCATTTTGCGATGCGTGAAACGCACCGAATGCAATGGACCTTCGATTTCGCGTTGCCAGAATTCGACGAATTTGAAGAGGCGGGGGTGATCGGGTGCCAGGTCGTAGTTTTGCCAGATGTAGCTGTTCAGAACATGGGTGTAGTCGGGCATATGATAGAAGAATTCGGCGGTCGTCAGCCCATAACCTTTTAGCATCAATTCCGTTTCGCTCGAGTCCATTTGGTGCCTCCGATCTGCGTCGTTTCGACTCAATGATCTCCAAAAATTCTTTCTTTTCAACAAAAACAATGTGTTATCAGTCAGGCGACAATGCTGCTAACCTATCATTGGGACGGGCATTGCACTTTATGTGCCCCTTCTGATAAGATGCGGACACAAAATATAGACCCTGCACAAAGAACAGGCAGATCACTTGAGCGACACGCCAGAACCTCCTGAGAACATGGATGAAACACCGCCAGAACGGCCCGCCTACGACGGTCCGGTGGTGTCCATCGAGCATGAAATGCGCACGTCCTACCTGGACTACGCGATGTCCGTCATCGTTTCACGGGCGATCCCGGACTTGCGGGACGGGCTGAAGCCGGTGCACCGGCGCATTCTCTACGCGATGCATGAGACCGGCAACTCGCATGATAAACCGTACCGGAAGTCCGCGCGTCCGGTCGGCGATGTGATGGGTAAGTATCACCCACATGGCGATGGTGCGATCTATGATGCCCTGGTGCGGATGGCACAGGACTTCTCGATGTCCCTGCCCTTGCTCGACGGCCAGGGCAATTTCGGTTCGATGGATGGCGATAACCCGGCTGCCATGCGTTATACCGAAGTGCGGATGGACAAACCGGCCGGCTACCTGTTGGCCGATATCGACAAAGAAACCGTCGACTTTCAGGACAACTACGACGGCAAGGACAAAGAACCCACGGTTCTGCCCTCGCGCTTCCCAAACATGCTGGTCAACGGAGCTGGCGGGATTGCCGTTGGCATGGCCACCAATATCCCGCCGCACAACCTCGGCGAAGTGGTGGATGCCACACTGGCGCTTATCGACGATCCGGATCTGACCAGCGAGCAACTGATCGAATGTGTTCCCGGCCCGGATTTTCCCACCGGTGGGGTCATGCTGGGCCGTTCCGGGGCGCGCAAAGCCTATCTGGAAGGCCGCGGCAGCGTGATCATTCGCGCCAAAACGCGCGTCGAAGAGCTGCGCAAGGATCGTTTTGCCATCATCGTTGACGAAATCCCCTACCAGGTGAACAAGTCCACGATGATCGAGAAGATCGCCGAGGCTGTGCGGGAGAAGCGTATCGAAGGCGTCAGTCATGTGCAGGACGAATCCGATCGCAACGGCGTGCGGGTGGTCATCGAGCTGAAGCGTGATGCAACGGCGGAAGTTGTTCTCAATCAGCTCTACCGGTTCTCGCCCATGCAGACCCATTTTGGGTGCAACATGCTGGCGCTGAACGGCGGGCGTCCCGAACAGCTGACATTGCGGCGGTTCCTGACCTCCTTTATCGACTTCCGCGAAGACGTTGTGGCGCGGCGCACCGCCTTTGACCTGCGTAAGGCCCGCGAGCGGTCCCATGTGCTGTGCGGGCTTGCCGTTGCCGTATCGAACGTGGATGAAGTGGTGGCCACGATCCGCAGCAGCGCCGATGCGCCGGAGGCGCGTGAGAAGCTCATGACGCGGCGCTGGCCAGCCGCGGACATCGCCGGATACATTCAGCTGATCGACGATCCGACCCATCGGATGAATGAGGATGGCACCTATAACCTGAGCGAGACACAGGCCCGCGCCATCCTTGAACTGCGGCTGCAGCGCCTGACACAGATCGGTGTCAAGGAAGTCACCGACGAGCTTGAAGAACTGGCCGGTAAGATCAAGGAGTACCTTGAGATTCTGGGCAGCCGCGACCGGATCATGCAGATCATCGGCGACGAGCTGCGCGAGGTCCGCGAACAGTTCGCGGTCGATCGCCGTACCGAAATCGTCGAGTGGTCCGGCGACATGGAAGACGAGGACCTGATCGAGCGTGAGGACATGGTGGTGACCGTGACCTCCGAGGGGTACATCAAACGGACTCCGCTTGCCGATTTTCGCTCGCAGCGCCGCGGCGGCAAAGGTCTGGCTGGTATGCAGACCAAAGAAGAGGACGTTGTCACAACCCTCTTCGTGGCCAACACCCATACACAGCTTTTGTTCTTCACCACCGATGGCATGGTTTACAAACTCAAAACTTGGCGCCTGCCGCAGGGCGGTCGCACCGCCAAAGGCAAGGCCGTTGTAAACATCCTGCCCATTCCCTCCGGTGTCAGTATCGCGGCGATCATGCCGGTGGATGTGCCCGAGGACGACTGGGCAGATCTGCAGATTTTCTTTGCCACCAGTGCCGGTGACGTGCGGCGCAACGCGCTGTCCGATTTCACCAACGTCAAACGAAACGGCAAGATCGCCATGAAGCTGCCCGATGGCGTCGAGCTTGTGAATGCGCGCATCTGTTCTGAGGATGACGACGTGATGCTGGTCACGAACTCTGGCCGGGCAATTCGCTTTTCGACAACCGATGTCCGGGTCTTTAAAGGGCGCGACAGCACAGGCGTGCGCGGCATCCGGCTGAGCAACGGGGATCGCGTGGTGTCGATGTCTGTGATCCGGCATTTCGAGGCCACTTCCGATGAACGGGTGGCTTATCTCAAGATGCGCAGGGCCGTGGCCGGGCTGGCCGATGAGGCAGAATTGTCGGACGAAGAAGAAGGCGACGCCATGGCCACGATCAGTCAGGACCGGTATGCCGAAATGTCGGCCGCCGAAAACCTGATCCTGACCATCAGTGCCCGTGGTACCGGCAAACTAAGTTCATCGCACGACTACCCGGTGCGCGGACGCGGCGGCATGGGCGTCGCAGCCATGGACAAAGCGATGCGCGGTGGGCCGCTGGTGGCGTCCTTCCCGGTCGAGTTGGATGACCAGATCATGCTGGCAACCTCGAAAGGACAGTCCATCCGGGTGCCAGTGGAGGGGATTTCCTTCCGCTCACGCAGCGCCGGCGGGGTCAAGGTCTTCGACACAGGTGCGGGCGAAGAGGTCGTCAGCGTCGCCTGGATTGCCGATCAGGGCAGCGAGGACGAGGAGTTCGAAGACTAAATCAACGGTGTGCGGGGCAAGCCCCCGCGCTCACCAGGCCGCCAAGAAGACGGCGCTTTGGATGGGTTTGGCTGTTGTGGACGAGCCAGGTTGCCCGGACATCGCCGGTGCAATCACATAGCCCAAAAACAGCACACACATTAGCAAGGCACGCATAGATCTTTCCCCAAAAAGCAGACGGGCCCCAAGAAACGGTGCATATGAGGCAAGAATGCGGCCAGTTTGCGTTCAAATTCTTGCAGTGTGATTAACAACACGGTTCTCAGATGGCGCCTCAGCCACAGCCCAACTGCGCCTGGTTGTTGCCTTAGCTGCCACAATGCCGAACGAAAGTGCTCCAAAACTCTATCAACCGCTTGAATTGTTTGCTTGATGGCAATGCAGTTTGCGCTGCGCCCGCGGCAATCTGCTGTCACTGCGGTGCAAACAACGTCGGCTAAGGTCGGGGAAAGACTTGGAATCACGGGACCCAGGATACATCACTATGCGACTAGGTTTGATCTTGGGCATCGCGGCCGTTGGCTGCGGTTCTGTGGCTTCCGCGGAATTGAAAGATGTCGATTTGGGAGGCGGATATGTGTTTGCCCCCTATGGGCACCTGCATGGAGCCTTTCAGTCTTTCGACGATGGCCAGGAGACCACACAAAACCTTGTCGATGTCTCCACAAGTATCAGTCGGTTTGGATTCTACATAGAACCGGCAAATTCCGATCTAGGGCTTTCATTTCAGTTTGAATCCAGCCTGGGGTTTCGTCCGTCGAGCAGTGTCAGTCAGGTTTTCACGCCCAAAGCCTGGGACTGGACCAAGCGCAACCTCAGGCAGGTGCAGTTCATCCACAATTCACGGTTTGGAACTCTGCGCTTGGGCCAGGGCAGCATGCCGCTCGACTCCGCCGCAGAAGTGGATTTGGGTGGCTACAACAACGTGGCCAAGTCGAACCTTGCGGAAGGATACGGATCGTACCTCTTTCGCGACAGTTCCGGCGCGCTCACCAATCTGGACATTGGCGATACCTTCGACAACTTCGATGGGGACCGCCGCATGCGCGTGCGCTTCGATACGGCCCCAGTGGCGGGGTTCTCGCTTTCGGTTGGCTACGGGATCGAAGTGCTGAAGTCGGGAGACGACAACGACTACTATGACGTGGCGCTCCGTTACAGCAACACGTTCGGTCGTCTGAAGGTCTCCGGCGCAGTGGGAAGTTCATGGGCGGACAGTCCCACGTCGGTTGATCGCGCGACGGTGGGTTCCTTCGGTGTGTTGGATCAGAACACCGGTCTGAACCTCACCATTGCCGCAGGGCAGGACGCGTCCGGGACCGAACCTCATTACGTCTACCTCCGGGCCGGATGGAATCGCGCAATCTGGTCGATCGGAGAGTCGAAGATCGCTTTGGAATACTTTGACGGATCGGACTACAACACGACCGGTTCTGCATCCGAGATGTGGGGCATTGCCCTGCTTCAGGAGGTGGATGACCTGAATTTGGAAGTTTATGCCGGGTACCGCGAATTCGCGTATACCGATCTTACACCCGTTACGTATCTGGACGCCGAAGGTGTGCAGATCGGCGCGCGCTGGAAGTTTTAAGTCCTTTTCGCGCACACCCGGCGCCGACCGATGTGGCCGGCAGGACCACCTGACCGGCCGATGCACGAGGTGGTGCGCCCTCCCCTGCCCCTGGGCCTAGCGATCGCCTCCGAAAAGCTTCAAACGCAGGTGCGTGGTCGGCGGTCCTTGTCAGTTAAGCTTCACAGGTTGGGTCGCCGGGCCGAATAATACCGCCGCTAGAGATCGTATATCTCACCAAACTTCCGTTCCAGATAGTTCAGCAAGGGCACTTCGGACGGGGCGGCGCCACTGGCGCGTTCAATGATCTCGCGTGGCAGGTACAAGCCGCCAAATTGCTGCAGGTTGTCACGCAGCCACCCGGTGGCGCCTGACGTATCGCCCTTGGCAAGCTGATCCGACAGGTCGGGAACAGCGGACTGAAGAGTTTCGAAAAGGCAACCGGCGTACACGTTGCCAAGCGCATAAGTTGGGAAATACCCAAACAGCCCCACGGACCAGTGCACATCCTGCAAACACCCGTTCGAAGGCTTGTCTACAACCTGATCGAAATCTGCGGCAAACCTGTCGTTCCATGCCGCCTCAAGGTCGGCAACGCCCAGATCTCCGGCCATCAGCGCCCGCTCCAAATCAAAGCGCAGCATAATGTGCAGGTTATACTGCACTTCGTCCGCTTCGGTCCGGATGTACCCGCCATGCACGCGGTTCACGGTGGCATAAAAGGCGTCCGTGTTTGGCACGCCAAAATCTCCGAATGCATCCTTCATCTGATCGAACAACCAGCCTGTGAAGGACCTGCCGCGCCCAATCTGGTTTTCATAGATACGGCTCTGGCTTTCGTGCACGCCCATCGACACACCGTGCCCAAGCGGCGTCAGCGCAAACTCGGGGTCAATCCCTTGTTCATAAGCCGCGTGTCCAACTTCGTGGATGGTCGAGTAAAAGCAGTTGAAGGGATCCGTCGCGCTGGTCCGTGTCGTGATCCGAACGTCTGAGCCGCTGCCCGAGCTGAACGGGTGCACGGCCTTGTCCACCCGTCCCCTGTTCATGTCATAGCCGAACGTGCGGGCCAGTTGACGCGAGAGTTTCATCTGCGCCGTTTCGTCGAATGTACCTGTCAGCGAAGCGGGCGCTGGTTTGTCCAGTACCGCCTGACGCAACGCCACCAGCCGCGGGCGCATGGCGTCAAAAATCGTTGCGATTTCAGCGCCTGTCGTACCGGGCTCGTAGTCTTCCAGCATTGCATCGTAAATGTCGCCGCCAGCGGCAAGGGCCTGACCCTCTTCGCGTTTCAGACCAACCACTTCGTCGAGAACTGGCAGAAACCCCGAGACGTCCTCGTCTTCGCGTGCAGCGGCCCACTTCCCCTGTGCCTCGGAGGTCACTTGCGCAATCCGTTTGGCAAGATCTGCCGGCACCTTCTGCGCCCGGTCATAGGCACGCCGGATTTCACGCAACTGCGCTGCACCGGCGGCATCTGGCGCCTCTGCTTTATCGAGCCACGCGCCCACCTCAGGTGCGGACTTGCGGGCGTGCAGCACTGCTTCGATGGCGGCCCTCTCCTGCCCTCGTTGGGCAGACGCGCCGCGTGGCATGACCGTTTCCTGATCCCACCCCAGTCGACCCGCAATCTCGCCAAGGGCCGACGTTTCTTTCTGGTAGGCCATCAGGTCTTCATATGCGCTCATGCGACAGTTCCTTTTAACGAGGTGGCAATGGGGTATGCGCTCAGGAATCTGGCGCGCAGTATGGCGACCCACAAAACGATGGCCAGAATCTGGTGTGTTATGGCGATTTGCCATGGTGCCGCGTACAGAACGGTCACGACGCCAACGCAAATCTGGACCAGCAGAACCGCAAACATCAGGTGAAAGGCCCGCTGAGTCTGCGGATGCGCACTGCGGCGCCCCCGCAACCAAACCATGACGCCAAACGCCAGCAGAAGATAACCGGTGATGCGGTGGATGAATTGAACGAGGCCGGGGCTTTCGAAGAAGTTCCTCCAGACTGGTTCAAACACCAATGCACTGGCCGGAAAGACCTGACCGCCCATCAATGGCCAGTCGGTGTAGCTGCGCCCTGCATCAATGCCCGCGACCAAAGCTCCGATCAGGATCTGTAGAAAGGCAAAGTGGAGCATCCCCGTCGACAAGCCAAAGAGCTTTGCTTCGCGCGCACGCCGCGCCTGCATCAAATCCCGCTCGCTGCGCCCCAGTTCGAGGACGTACCATGCAATCACGCCAAGAATGGCAAAGGCCAGACCCAGATGCACCGCCAACCTGTAGCTGGCCACGTCAACCATGCCTTCGCCCAGTGTGACCCCGGAGGCCACCATCCACCAGCCAACGGCCCCCTGCACGCCGCCCAGAACGCCGAGCAGGAACAGCCGCCCGGTCCAGCCGGTTGGGATATTGCGCGCGGCCAGAAATCCGAGAAACCCGACAGCCCAGACCAGACCAATCACCCGTCCCAGCTGCCGATGGCCCCACTCCCACCAGTAGATGACTTTGAAATCCTCAAGATCCATCCACTGGTTCTGAATGCGGAACTCATCAATCTGTTGATACTTTTCGAATTCCGACTGCCAGTCACTTGCCGACATCGGCGGAATTGCTCCGGTGATGGGACGCCACTCCGTGATACTCAACCCGGAATCGGTCAACCGGGTCAGGCCACCGACAACGATCATCACAACGACCAGCGCAAAAAGCACCATCAACCACAGCCGGATACCCCGACGTGCACCGCGGCGGCCGCGATCAATTGCGCCCGGCGCTGCGGTCGGCTCTGGTTTGCTGGCGTCGTCCACCTCTTCAAAGATGCTGCGCTTGCCGCTCATGTCGTCCTCGTCTGCATTTGGGCCGCAACCTAGGACCCCGCGCCGGGGTCGTCCAGCCGCGTCACTCCTTGCGTGTGCTCCAACGGACCATCTGCCGCATGATCCCGTGCAGCATCTGCACATCCGCCCGCGTCAGCCGCATGCGGGACCACAAATTGCGCAGGTTGGTCTGCATGTTCTCGGCCTTGTCCGGGGGAAAGAAGAACCCCGCCTGATCCAATTGATCCTCGTAATGCTGCGCCAGCCGGTCGACATCCTCCGCCGTGGCCCAACCGGTCTTGCCTGGTTCGATTTGCTCTGCCAGTACAGTCTCGGTCTGCCTCCGCCATTCATAACTCGTCAAAAGCACGCATTGCGCCAGGTTGAGCGACGGAAAATCCGGATTCACCGGCACCGAGATGACCGCGTTTGCCCGCGCGACATCGTCGTTTTCGAGGCCAGCCCGTTCAGGACCAAAGAGAATGCCCACACGTTCACCTTCCGCGATCTTCTGTGTCGCCAGAGCCATGGCCTGTTCCGGGCTGACCACCGGTTTCGTGAGACCTCGCGGGCGCGCCGTGGTGGCGAACACAAACGTGCAGTCTGCCACGGCCTCAACCGTGTTTGTGGTCAGCAACGCCTGATCCAGCAAACGCCCGGCGCCGCTTGCCATGGCCATGGCACTCGGGTTCGGCCATCCGTCGCGTGGCGCCACGATCCGCAGACGGTCCAGCCCAAAGTTCCACATCGCGCGGGCTGCAGCACCGATGTTCTCGCCCATTTGCGGGCGCACAAGCACAAAGGCTGGCTGCGCATTGCTGTCAGGCATACTTGTCTCCGTCAGATTGCGCCTCCTCTAGGCTGCGGATGCCATAGGGGCAAGGCCCGCAAACACCTAAAGGGTTGCATCATCGCGTCAAATCGCTAGAGCACCTGAAACAGCAAAGACGGAGAATTGGGTTATGGACGCGCCAGAGCAGCCGCAGATTTACCTGATCTCTCCTGCGGTCTTCGATCTCAGCCAGTTCACGTCTCAGCTGACTGAGATCCTCGATGCGACCGAGATTGCCTGTGTGCGCCTGTCGATGACCAGCCAGCAAGAAGACGAGATTTGCCGCGCTGCAGATGCTCTGCGTGAGGTGTGTCATGCGCGTGACGTGGCACTGGTGATCCGGGATCATGTTCAACTCGTCGGACGGCTGGGGCTGGATGGTGTTCATCTGGATGACGCCGCGCGATCGGTTCGCGCGGCGCGCAAGCTGCTTGGACCGGATGCGATCGTGGGCGCGTTTTGCGGCACATCGCGGCATGATGGGATGACGGCTGGAGAGGCCGGTGCCGATTACGTCAGTTTCGGCCCACTGACAGCATCACTTCTGGGTGATGGTCAGGTCGCGGATGCGGAGCTTTTCGAGTGGTGGTCGGAAATGATCGAGATTCCGGTCGTGGCCGAAGGTGAAGTGAGTGAAGATCGGGCCGCAGCGCTTTCTTCTTACACGGATTTCTTTGCCGTTGGGGATGAGATCTGGCGCCAGGCCGACCCGCTGGCTGCCTTGCGGAGCCTGCAGGCAGAGATGGCCTGAGCTTTACAGAAAGACCCGCTCCACAAACCAGTAGCTTCCGATCAGTGCAATCACGACTGAGGCGGGCATGGCAATGCGTACCCTGTACCATGGACGTTGTCCAAACCAGTAGCCGACCGTCGCAAAGGCAATCGCGATAACAGTCAGCTGACCGATTTCTACGCCCACGTTGAAGCCGATGAGGGCCGGAACAAACTGCCCGCTCGGAAGGCCGAAACTGTCCAGAACGCTGGCGAAGCCCAGCCCGTGCAGCAGGCCAAATGCAAACACAACGATAGTCCGCCAACGTCCAAGGTGGTCGGTAAAAAGGTTCTCCACTGCAACAAAGACAATGGACGCCGCAATCAGAGGCTCGACGATGGCCGGATTGACGGTGACCAACTCCAGCGCCCCCAGAGCCAATGTGATGGTATGCGCAAGCGTGAAGGCACTGACCTGCCATACCAGATCGCGCAATCTGAGACTGAGAAAGAAGACGCCCAGGACAAATAGGATGTGGTCCAGGCCCTTTGGCAGGATATGGTCAAAGCCCACCACGATGTATTGGGCGAACACCTGCAGGCCACTGGCCGCGGCGCCCCCCTGAAGAGGAATTGGCAGCGTGGCCTGCCCACCTGCTAGGTACCCGGTGAAGGGGTTTTCTACCCCTTGCTGGCGCAAGACAAGGTCTCCGGCTTCGCGTGGCCAGCGTAACACAAGGTTTACCGCTGACGGATTAACCGGCGCACTGTAGATCAGGGTTGACGCGCGCGGCAGATCCGGGTTCCCGACCGGTCCAATGCGCATCTCTTCGAGGGACAGGGTCAGGACGCCGCCTGCCTCAACCCACAAACGCGCCGCGAAGGCTTCGGCAAACCCCGTCGCTTCTGGGAGCAGCGCGTCGGGCGGCAAGGCGCGCAGCGCGTCATAACGATCCGATTGGTCGGAGGCATCGGTGTCCGTCATCCCGTCCAGATCGATGCCCGCGACAAATGCCTCTATGTTGAGGCCCAACTCCAGCTGCAACGCGCCATCGTTGACCTGAAAGTCCCCGATGGTCGGCATGACCTCGTGTGCCAACGCGCCTGACGACAGGATCAGCGCCCAAAAGGTTGACAACACCAGCCCAAGGCGCAGCTTGCGTTCCAAACGCTGAAACAAGGGTTCGCTCATGGTGCCTCGCCTGCTTGTATTTTCGTTCGTCTGCAGCTTGTTTGCCAGCCTTGCTGATGCACATGAGTTTTGGATCGAACCAACTGAATATCAAGTCGAAAGCGATGGTGAACTGGTTGCACACCTTCGCAACGGCGAGGCGTTTGAAGGCAGTGCTCTCGCCTACTTTCAAAACCGGTCTCAACGTTTTGATATCATTTGGCCGGAAAGCATGGTCGGCGTGGAGAGTCGAATGGGCGACATCCCGGCACTGAACACAGTTGCCCTGGAGGATGGGCTGGTTCTGGTTGTGCACGTAACCACACCCTCCCGTCTGACCTACAAGGAATGGGAGAAGTTTCTTGCGTTTGCCGAACACAAGGATTTCGGGGACATCGAGGCGCGGCACGCAGCGCGATCCCTGCCTGAGTCCGGGTTTGCGGAGAGCTATACGCGACACGCCAAGGCGTTGATCGCTGTTGGCAGCGGGACTGGTTCGGACAAGGAAACCGGCATGGCGACCGAGTTTGTCGCGCGGACCAACCCCTACACGGACGATCTGTCATCCGGGTTCACGGCGCAACTCTACTACAACGGGGATGTCCGCAAGGATGCACAGGTTGAGGTCTTTGCCAAAAGTCCGGGCGGTGACGTCGAAATCACCCTGTTGCGGACTGATGCGGACGGGTTGGTGCGGATGCCGGTGAAGGCCGGTCATGAGTATCTGCTCGATGCGGTGGTTTTGCGCCCGGCCCAGGATGGGTCCGACGCAGCTTGGGAAACGCTCTGGGCGTCTCTCACCTTTTCGACGCCCTGACCGAAGGCGGCGCTTGCACCTCATGCGCAATGCCGCCAAAACGCGAAACATGCGTAGCTCTGAGCGGCCCGACATCCTGTGCATTGGCAGCGTCCTCTGGGACGTGATTGGCCGCGCGGCGAGCCATATGCGGCAAGGTTCGGATGTTCCGGGTCGGATCACGCGCTTGCCCGGTGGCGTGGCACTGAACATCGCGATGACGCTGGCCCGCTTTGGGCTGCGCCCGACCCTTCTGACCGCGGTTGGGCGGGATGCCGAAGGCGACGAACTGATCAGCGCCTGTGCCGATCTGGGCCTGGATACTACATATGTTTACCGGTCCGATGACCTGCCGACGGATCGCTACATGGCGGTCGAGGGGGCAAACGGACTGATCGCCGCGATTGCGGACGCGCATTCTCTGGAGGCCGCAGGTCGCAAAATTCTGCACCCGATCGTGGAGGGCGACCTGGGGACGGCAGATGTTCCATACAACGGAGTCATGGCGCTCGACGGGAACCTGACACAGCGCTTGCTGGAAGATATCGCGCGCAACCCAATCTTTGCGACCGCCGACCAGCGAGTAGCGCCCGCCTCGCCCGGCAAGGCGGAACGCCTGTTGCCATTCCTCAGCCACCACCGCGCGACGCTCTATGTCAATCTCGAAGAGGCCGGGTCCTTGTGCCAGACCGAGTTTGACAGTTCTGAGGCCGCGGCAGAGGGCTTGCTGGCGCGAGGCGCGATGCGCGTTTTGGTCACCGACGGTGGGCGCAGCGCAACCGAAGGCTCCGCCCAGGGTGTGCTGACCCAGACACCCCCCGAGGTCCTGGTGACACGGGTCACGGGCGCAGGAGACACGTTCATGGCCGCCCACATTGCTGCCGAGATCGATGGTTCGGATCGCGAGACGGCGCTCCACCGCGCTCTGATGGCTGCGGCTGCCTATGTTTCAGGAGAAACGCCCCTGTGATTCCAGTAGAAAAAACCTCCGAGGTGGCTGACGCGTTGGCGGCCGGACAGCCGGTCGTGGCTCTGGAAAGCACGATCATCACGCACGGGATGCCTTATCCCCAAAATGTCGAGGTCGCCACGCAAGTTGAAAACGACATTCGTTCTGCTGGCGCCACCCCCGCCACGATTGCGGTTCTGGACGGGCGCCTGCACATCGGGCTGAACGCGGAGCAGTTGTCCATGCTGGGGCAAGCCACCAACGTGGCGAAACTGTCGCGTGCAGACATGCCGGTGTGTCTGGCGACCGGTGGCACGGGGTCGACCACTGTGGCCGCTACCATGATCGCAACGCATCATGCCGGGATCGAAGTATTCGCCACTGGTGGGATCGGCGGCGTGCATCGCGGCGCAGAAACCAGTTTCGATATCTCTGCCGATCTCCAGGAACTGTCCACCACTCCGGTCACGGTGGTTGCGGCGGGCGCCAAAGCGATCCTCGATCTGCCAAAGACGCTGGAGGTGCTTGAAACCCTCGGCGTGCCGGTGATCGCCTTTGGACAGGACCGTTTCCCGGCCTTCTGGTCCGCGCGCTCTGATCACAGCGCGCCGTTGCGCCTGGACGACCCGGAGGCGATCGCGCAGGCGCACAGGGCCCGACAGTCTCTGGGGCTTCCCGGCGGTCAGTTGATCGCCAACCCAATCCCCGAAGCTGACGAGATTGCGGCGGATACACTGGCCCCGATCATCGAGGAAGCCCTCTCAGAGGCAGCCCGACTGCAGATCACAGGCAAGGATGTGACGCCGTTTTTGCTGAACAGAATCTTTGAGCAAACCAAAGGCCGTTCACTGACCGCCAATATTGCACTGGTCCGAAACAATGCAAAGTTGGCGGCCCGGATTGCCCAAGCATTGAGCAAATTGCCAGCATGACTGGTCTCTCACGATCCCCTGCCATTGTAGGTGCGGCGAAAAATACCTACGTTGCGCGTTGGAAATCACAGGGCTGCAATGAACACCCCATTTGACGAAAAACCCACTGCACGAAAGCCGGGTATGTTCGCAGGACTCCGAGCCTCCTTCCTGACGGGGCTGGTTGTGATTGCGCCGGTCGGACTGACGATCTGGCTGATCTGGTCGGTCGTGGGATGGATCGACGGGTTTGTTCTGCCGCTGGTGCCGCAAACCATTCAGCCGGAAAACTACATCGGCATCAATCTGCGCGGCGTCGGTGTGATCATCTTCCTGATTTTCACAGTGATCGTCGGCTGGATCGCCAAAGGACTGATCGGGCGATCACTGATCCGGTTCGCGGAAAGTCTTGTCGATCGCATGCCGGTGGTTCGGTCGATTTATTCCGGCATCAAGCAGATCTCGGAAACGGTCTTTGCGCAGTCGGAGCGCTCCTTTGAAAAGGCCTGCCTGATCCAGTATCCACGCAAAGGGATCTGGGCCATCGGGTTTATCTCTACCACTGCAAAGGGCGAAGTTTCCGAGCGGGCCGAAACCTCCGCCGGACTGTTGAGCATTTTTGTCCCAACCACACCCAACCCGACCTCGGGTTTTCTGCTGTTCTTCCCTGAAGAAGATGTCATTCCGCTGGATATGTCGGTCGAGGACGCAGCCAAGCTGGTGATTTCCGCCGGGCTCGTTTACCCGGCCGAAAAAGAAGAAGACGACGCACCCGACAACCTGTCCAGACGCCTCTTGTCCCGCCGCGCGTCCTGATCAGAATCAGCCGAACATCGCTTCCAGATCGACACTGCTGCGTTTGCCGATGTCTTTCTTGTGTTTTGCCAGGAATCCGTCGGCAGCAACTCGTCCTGCGGCTTTCAGCCGGGACAGCACAAACTGGGTCGGCACCATCTTTGTGGCGACCGACAGCTCGTTCATCAGGTCATCATCCGCGATCATGTGGATCAGCACCCGTTTCATCTCATTCGATTTCAGTGTCTTGTTCGCCAGCAAGCGCTGAACAAATGAAATCGCTCTGAGCTCCCGGAACAGCGACGAATTGAAACTGATCTCGTTGATCCGGTTTTCGATCTGCTGTGGCGTGGTGGGAAGGCTGTCGCGCTCCAGCGGGTTGATGTTGATGATCACGATGTCGTCGGGCAAGTCGCGATGAAACAGCGGAAAGAGCGCGGGATTGCCTGTGTAGCCACCATCCCAGTAGGCATCGGTCCTGCCTGTCTCGGGGTCTTCGATCTCAATGGCCTGAAACACCGTTGGTAGGCAGGCAGAGGCCAGAATGGCCTGGGTGTTGATTTCTGAACCTTCGAAGACCTTGATTTTTCCGGTCCGGACTCGCGTAGCGCAGACGTAAAACTGGGGTGACGCGTCCGCGCAGACCAGATGATAGTCGAATTTGGAAACGATCGGCTCCAGGGGATTCCGGTAAAACGGACCGTAACTGTAAGGAGAGACAAGATTTGACCAGGCCTCGCTGACGGCAAAGGGAAGCGAGCTTTCGATGGCCCGTGCCACATGGGCCGGTTGCAGGCCGCGCATCCAATCGGTCATGTGAAGCCCGCCCGTTCCACCGACCTTGCGCCACAGATCGTCCAGCATGGCTTTGGCGCCATCCCGTCCTCCAGATACCATACCTGCCTTGAAGGCCGCCCCGTTCAGTGCGCCGGCAGAGGTACCGGACAGCGCCGCAATCTCGATATCCTCTTCTTCCAGCAGCCGGTCCAGCACGCCCCAGGTAAAGGCCCCATGAGCACCACCGCCCTGTAAGGCTAGATTGATCCGTTTGGTCTTTGCCATGGCGTCTTACGCTCCTGAGCAAGGGGGCCGATTGGTCGGGTCGGTTACATGGCGGTCCATCCACCATCGACGCTGATGGTTGTCCCGGTGATCTGAGCCGCTGCGTCCGAGCAGAGAAACACCGCGGTGCCGCCGAGCTCATCAACCGTCGCAAACTCTTTGGACGGCTGACGCGCCAGCATCACTTCTTTGATGACCTCCTCGCGCCCCATGCCGTACTTTTCCATGGTGTCGGGGATCTGCGCCTCGACGAGTGGTGTCAGGACATACCCGGGACAAATGGCGTTCGCCGTGATCGGATCCTGCGCAGTCTCAAGAGCCACCGTTTTTGTCATGCCCACAATCCCGTGCTTTGCGGCGACATAGGCAGCCTTGAAGGGGCTGGCGCGCAGACCATGGGCGCTTGCGATGTTGACGATACGGCCCCATCCCGCCGCGCGCATCACGGGCAATGCCGCAGCCGTGGTGTGAAAAGCCGAGTTCAGGTTGATGGCAATGATCGCGTCCCAGGTTTCGACCGGAAATTCGTCGATCGGGCAAACATGCTGAATGCCGGCGTTGTTCACCAGGATGTCACAGGCGCTGGCCTGTGTGATCAGATCGCGGCAGTCCTGCCCCTTGGACATATCGGCCTTGATGTAACGGGCTGTGACCCCGGTCTCCGATGCAATCTGTTCCGCAATGGCATGATCCTCGTCCCGGTCGGTGAACGAGTTCAGGACCACATTGGCGCCCGATCGCGCCAGTGACCAGGCGATCCCCAGTCCAATGCCGGAGTTTGAACCAGTGATAACTGCCGTTTTTCCTGTCAATGGCATGACGCTCTCCCAGAGATTAAGCTGGCTTGACCCTGCCATGCTGCAGGTGCGAAGGGAACGGGTATTCCACCCCCGATTGCGGGTTGTTGCGCAACAGGTGTTGAACCGCCCGCCCAGCGGGCGTCATAACTCAGTTCAAAGTGGACGGTTTCACCCCACGGAGGCCCCAATGGACGACGAGAAAATGAACGAACCCGCGATGGATTGGCTGGCTGCGGAGTTGGCCGACACGCTGGACGAAGACTTCGAACTTGAACTCTCGGAGCCTGCCTTGTCCCTCGAAATCCGCCGGATCTACCGTGATACGCACCCGCCATCGCTCGAACGCAAGGACTACTTCATGCAGCTGCTGCGGCTGCAATCCGAGTTGATTAAACTGCAGGATTGGGTGCAGCACACCGGTGAAAAGATTGTGGTGATCTTTGAAGGGCGTGACAGCGCGGGCAAAGGCGGTGTGATCAAACGGATCACGCAACGACTGAATCCGCGGATTGTCCGTACCGTCGCCCTGCCCGCGCCGTCAGATCGCGAAAAGTCCCAATGGTACTTTCAACGCTACGTGCCGCATTTGCCGGCCGGCGGAGAAATCGTCCTTTTCGACCGGTCGTGGTACAACCGATCTGGCGTAGAGCGCGTCATGGGGTTCGCGAGCGACGCAGAAGTCGAAGAATTCTTCAACGATGTGCCCGAATTTGAGCGCATGCTTGTGCGGTCCGGAATTCGGCTGATCAAGTACTGGTTCTCGATCACCGACGAAGAACAGCAGATGCGGTTTCTGATGCGCATCCACGATCCGCTCAAGCAGTGGAAGCTGAGCCCGATGGACCTGCAAAGCCGGGTACGATGGGAGGACTACACCAAAGCCAAGGAAGACACATTTGCGCGCACCAACATTCCCGAAGCGCCCTGGTACATCGTCGAGGGCAATGACAAGAAACGCGCGCGTCTGAACTGCATTGATCACCTGTTGAGCATTGTGCCCTACGAACCGGTATCGCATGAAGAAGTTGCCCTGCCCGACCGGGTCCACAACTCGGATTACGAACGCCAGGTCTTGCCAGACGAGCTTTATGTGCCTCGCAAGTATTAGGATGCCCCGGACTTCGAATGACCAACAGCACCGGGTTCGGGCCTACTGCCATACCAGCGTGCCTCGTCCGGCGGCGATCCCGTCGCTTGGTCAAATGAAAGCGATCTGCCAAAAAAAACGCCCGCACGAAGCGGGCGTTAAGTTATTGAGGCAGGTTTCATACAGGCAAGAAACCTATCGAGCAGTAACGCCTTTATAAGCAATTCCCCCACAGCATCCAAGCTAAAAGTTTGAAAAGACGTGAATCCCTCGTTAGCGTGAGTTCCAACAAAATAAGGCCAGAGCGGGATTGTTGCCAAAGTGCGACCTGATTATTTCCACATCTTGCGATCCGTCGTCGCAGGTTTCTTCCTGATATGCGCAACCGGAAAGGTTGTCGCAGAATCGGAACATGGCATAGCTATGTATGGCGAACCGGCACTGCCACCGGATTTTGTGTCTCTGCCCTATGCCAACCCAGATGCGCCCAAAGGCGGGCGCGTCGTCTTTGGGAACACGGGTGGCTTCGACTCGCTCAACCCCTTCATTCAAAAGGGAACCGTTCCCTGGCAACTTCGGTTCTGGGCCTTCGAGTCTCTGATGGGCCGTTCTTGGGACGAACCGTTCACGCTCTACGGTCTGCTTGCCGAATCGATTCGTACCGCGCCTGACCGGTCGTGGGTTGAATTCACGTTAAGACCGGAGGCCAAATTCTCGGACGGAAGCCCGGTCACGATTGATGACGTGATCTGGTCCTATGAGACCTTGGGCACGCAAGGACATCTGCGGTATCGCGGATTTTGGTCCCAGGTCTCCAAGATCGAGCAGACCGGCGACCGCACCGTCCGGCTCAGCTTTGACACCGACGACAGAGAGCTGGCGCTGCTGGCTGGATTGCGACCGATCCTCAAGAAAAGCCAATGGGACGACAAGGACTTCACCGCGTCCGGTTTGACCGATATCCCGATTGGCACCGCCCCTTATGTTGTCGAGGATTTTGAAGCCGGCCGGTATGTCACCCTCCGTCGCAATCCGGAGTACTGGGGCCGCGATCTGGCGTTCCGACGCGGGACGCAAAACTTCGATGAGCTGCGCATCGAGTTCTATGGTGACGGGACGGTCCTGTTCGAGGCATTTAAGGCCGGCGCACTAAGTGTGGTGCGTGAGTTCAATGCCGAGAAATGGGCAACGCAATACGACTTCCCGGCGGTATCGCGAGGTGATGTCGTCAAATCAGAGATCCCGCACAAACGCCCTTCGGGCATGACCGGTCTGGTTATGAATATTCGAAAGCCGCCGTTCAATGACTGGCGCGTACGCGAAGCGATGTTGCTGGCGTTCAACTTCGAATACATCAACGATACGATCACCGGCGGCGCGCAGCCTCGGATCACGTCGTATTTTTCCGGATCACCTTTGGCGATGCAGCCCGGTCCGGCCACCGGCCGCGTGCGGGATCTGCTCCTCCCCTTCGAGGGCGACCTTCTGCCCGGCGCGATGGAGGGCTACACGCTTCCGGTTGGTGACGGCTCTGCGCGTAACCGGGGCAACCTGCGTGCAGCGGCAGCCCTTCTGGAAGACGCTGGCTGGACGATAAAGGACGGCCGGTTGGTCGATGCGAATGGCACGCCTTTTCGGTTCCGGATGTTGTTGAGACAAGCCGACAATCAGACCCAAACGATCATGGAGCTCTATGCCCGCGCATTGGAGCGTCTGGGCATCGAAGTGGTTATCGAGACAACAGACGACGCGCAATTCACTGGCCGCGAAGCGACGCAAGATTTCGAGATGACCTTTTTCCGGCGCGAACTGTCCCTGTCTCCCGGCAATGAGCAGCGCCTCTATTGGGGCAGCGAAGGCGCAAACACCGACGGGACCCGCAACCTGATGGGCATGGCCTCTCCTGCAGCGGACGCCATGATCGACACGATGTTGCGCACCACCGATCCCGCCGAATTCACAGCCGCGGTTCAGGCCCTCGACCGGGTTTTGATTTCCGGGCGCTATGTCATTCCCTTGTGGAAATTTGACGTGGGGCGCATCGCCCACATCCGCCAGATGCAATACCCCGAAACCCTGCCGATTTACGGAGATCGCACAGGGTTCATGCCGGATGTCTGGTGGTATGATCCGGAGTGATGTGCCGCGCCCGGGCCAGAACCGCGGCCCAAAGCATTCGCCGGTCGGGTGCATCTCAAAGCTCTACCCGTCACTTGAGGTCAAAACATGAATGCACGAGCGCTCGTGGCCGAAGGCCTTGGCACCGCAATGCTGCTGGCCGCCATTGTGGGATCGGGGATCATGGCCGAGACCCTGTCCGACGGCAATGTCGCCGTTGCGCTGCTGGCGAATGCCATCGCCACAGGCTGTGTCCTGTTTGTCATCATCACGATCCTTGCGCCCATCTCAGGCGCTCATTTCAACCCTGCTGTGACGCTGGCGTTTCTCTTGCGGGGCGACATACCGGTTATCCAGGCCAGTCAATACGTCGTTGTTCAAATTCTGGGCGCTGTTCTGGGTGTTTGGGCGGCGAACTTCATGTTTGATCTGCCGGTCCTCCAGATGTCGCAAACGCTGCACAGGACCGGAATAGCCCAATGGGGGTCCGAGGTGATCGCCACGTTTGGGCTGCTGTTTGCGATTTTCGGCGGCTTGCGATCACGCCCGCAGGCCGTGCCAGCGCTTGTGGCACTGTACATCACGGGCGCGTACTGGCTCACCTCATCCACCAGTTTTGCCAACCCGGCTGTCACACTCGCGCGCGGGTTCAGTGACACATTTGCCGGCATCTATCCCGGTCATGTGCCCATGTTCATCGCAGCGCAAATTGTGGGTGTATTTGTTGCACATGCTGTACTGCGGCCGCTCTTTCGTAAGTAAGCTCACAGCTTGCCGCACTGCGGCATGACGTCCCGATCGGCGCGCTGACCCTGTCATGGCAGATCGTGTCGGATATGCTTGAGCGGGGGAATGAATAGCCACGCAAGGGGGCAAAACATGACCTGGTCAGACCTGACACGGAACTGGTCCTACTGGTTTGCACGTCTCAAAGCGGAGTTTCCCGGTCTTGAAGACAGTGCCATGCCGTTTCTCAAGCAGGACCGCACACGGTTTGAGCTCTATCTCGCGGAGCGACAACAGATTTCCATCGAACGGGCCCGTGAGGAACTGGAGGACTTTCTCTATTTCGAATCCTTGCGGCAATCGCAGCACGGGCCGACCGGCTCAGGTCAATGACGTCACCCACAGGATCGTCGCATCTTCGGGGCTGACTGAGACCACATTGTGCCCCATCGTAGCGTCATAATAGGCGCTGTCGCCACGTCGCATTTCAACCGGCTCATAAAACTCAGTGTAAAGGCAAATCACCCCGGTCAGCACATAGAGGAATTCCTCGCCGTCATGGCGGACCCAGCCATCGAATTCCTCCATCGACCGCGCCCGGACGCTGGCGCGATACGGCAGCATCTTCTTTTTGGTCAGCGTTTCCGCCAAAAGCTCATGCTCATAGGTCGCCGTAGGCTGAGCGGCCCCATCGCCCGTTTTGGTCACAACCATGCGGCCATTGACCTGATCGCGCTGAGGTGGCGTGAAGAGTTGCGGCACCGAAATCTGCAGACCAACGGCCAGCTTTTTCAGCGCATCATAGGTCGGTGACATCTGACCGTTTTCGATCTTGCTCAGAGTGGATCGCGCCAGGCCAGCCTGTTTTGCCGCCTGCTCCAGCGTCCAGTCCCGCGCCTTGCGCAATTCGCGAACACGCGCGCCCAGATCCAGTGGTTCCGCGTTGCTCTCGGACCCGGAGCTGCGGGCGATGCGAATGAGGGTTTTGGGGTCTCTGGCGGTCATGCTCTGTCTATATGGGTGTCGGCACCGGCTTGCAACGTAAGCGGCGTCAGGCTAGCCAAACAGCCATGCTTTCTGTCTTTGATCATGGCCCGCCTCCTGCCTGCGACACGCCGTTCAATATGGCGCAATTTGTTCTGCGCAAGGGCCAGTCCCAGCCCGACAAAATCGCGCTGTTGGTGATGGGAGAGGATGCGGTCGATCAATGGAGCTATGCCGCGCTGGAAACGTCTATTCGGGGCACCGGCGCCGGTTTTCTGCAGTTGGGATTAAATCCCGGCGATATCGTTCTGATGCGGCTGGGCAATACCGTGGATTTTCCCATTGCCTACCTGGGCGCGATCGCGGCTGGACTGGTGCCGGTGCCCACGTCCTCCCAACTCACCACACCCGAGGTTGCGCAGATGATCGCGGATCTGTCCCCCGCTGTCGTTTTGCACGATCCGTCTGTTGCCACCGCTGATCATGCCAACACGGTCTCGCTGGAGACATTGCGAAACATGCGCGAATTGCCGCCCTGTGACTACGACATGGGGGATCCGAAACGTCTCGGCTATGTGGTGTATACTTCCGGCACCTCCGGATCGCCGCGCGCCGTTGCCCATGCACATCGTGCGATCTGGGCGCGCCAGATGATGGTTGACGGCTGGTACGGACTGACGCCGCAAGACCGGCTGTTGCACGCAGGGGCTTTCAACTGGACCTACACGCTGGGCACAGGGCTGATGGATCCCTGGGCCATCGGCGCCACAGCGCTGATCCCCCGCCCCGGCACTCCGATTGAAGAGCTGCCGGACCTGCTGGCTCTTGGTCAGGCCACGATCTTCGCCGCAGCGCCCGGGGTTTACCGCAAGATGCTCAAATCTGGTGTACCCCTGAACCTGCCCCATCTGCGGCACGGGCTCAGCGCTGGCGAAAAGCTCTCCGATGCCTTGTGCACGCAATGGACGACGGCCAGCGGCACAGCGCTCTACGAAGCATATGGCATGTCGGAATGCTCGACGTTCATTTCTTCGAGCCCGGCCAAACCGGCACGCGGTCAGGCTCTGGGCCAGCCGCAAGAAGGTCGGCGGGTCGCAATCGTGGATGCAGATGGGCCGGTACCCACGGGCAGCGAAGGGACCATCGCGGTGCATCGCAGCGATCCCGGGCTTATGCTGGGATATCTCAACGCTCCGGACGAGATGGCCAAACGCCTGATGGGAGACTGGTTTCTGACCGGCGACCGCGGAGCAATGGCAATTGATGGCCAGATCACCTATCTGGGCCGCGACGATGACATGATGAATGCCGGTGGATACCGGGTATCGCCGCTCGAGGTCGAAGCCGCCCTTGGCGGGCATCCCGGGATCGGTCAGGTGGGGGTCACCGACGTGGAGGTCAAGACCGACGCCCGCGTGATTGCCGCCTTTTACACCAGCCCACAGCCACTGGACGCGACAGAGTTACAATCCTATGTCCAAGAACGACTGGCACCCTACAAACAGCCGCGCGCCTATGTGCATTTGCCCGCGTTGCCCACAGGTGCAAATGGCAAACTCCTGCGGCGTGCCTTGCGCGCCCATTTCAAGGCAGACCCACAATGACAACTGAGACCGTCAAGCTCGACATCCTGTCCGATCCGATTTGCCCATGGTGTTACATCGGCAAGACCCATCTGGACCGCGCATTGGCGGAGGTGCCGGATCACCCCTTCACCATCGAATGGCATCCCTTCCAGCTGAACCCGGACATGCCCGATGCCGGCATGGACCGGCGCGAGTATCTCGAAACAAAGTTCGGAGGTAAGGAAGGTGCGGTGCGCGCCTACGCCCCTGTGGTCGAACATGCCGAGGCGGCGGGTTTGTCGATCAACTTTGACGACATGAAGCGCACACCCAACACGCTGGATGCCCACCGATTGATCCATTGGGCGGGCATCGAAGGCAAACAAACCGAAGCGGTTGATGCCCTGTTCGATGCCTACTTCGTTCAGGCGCGGGATATCGGGGACCACGAAGTGCTGGGCGATATTGCGGACAGTATCGGACTGGATGCGTCGGTGGTCCGGCGCTTGCTCGCGTCTGACGCCGATCGCGAGGCCATTCGCGGACGTGACACGCACAGCCGGCAGATGGGGGTGAATTCGGTGCCAACATTCATCGTCGCCAGCAAACATGCTGTTCCCGGCGCGCAATCGCCAGAGCTGTGGGTCAAGGTCATTAATGAGCTAAAGGAACAGGTGGAGGCGTGACCCGGTTCAAGGTCTTCACTCTCGCATTGACGCTAGCGATGATTGTGAGCATCGGCACCGTCTTTTTTCGCCATGTCGAGGGCTGGAGCTGGCTCGACGCCTATTTCTTTACCGTGGTGACGATATCGACCGTCGGTTACGGGTCGCTTGTGCCCGCCACGGCTCTGGGAAAGATCGGGACCACCGTTTTTATCTTTCTGGGCCTTGGCATCTTTGCGGTCGCGATCCAGCAATTCGGGGTCTACACCATGCGCAAGCGTGAAGAGCACACCGAGTGGCTGTTCGGGCGCCTCGGGCGACCGCACGAACACCAGACGCCAGCAAACGAGGACGACAAGCCAGTCCCGCCGCAACCCTGACCCGGCTTGGCCCACAGGCCGGGGTCTGATCCCGCTTGCAAAATCGGTCCGACAAGCGGAGACGTTTGCCCGGACCAGTTGTCGCATCCGTCTGGCGCACCTTCCGAACCTGTGTTAGCGCAGAGCGGTCAAGGACAAGTCAATGCCCTCAAAAATGTCAAAGCCCGAATTCATCGCGTTGATCGCGATGATGTTCGCAACGATTGCGTTCTCGATCGATGCGATGCTCCCGGCATTGCCGGAAATCGGGCGCGAGCTCAGCCCCCAGGACGTGAATCGCGCACAGCTGATCCTGACATCCTTCGTGCTCGGGATTGGGATCGGCACGTTCTTCACCGGGCCTTTGTCCGACACGTTCGGCCGCAAACCCGTTATTCTTGCGGGATGCGCGATTTACATTTTGGCGTCATTTGTTGCGTGGTCCAGCAACTCACTTGAGGTCATTTTGGCGGCCCGGCTGGTTCAGGGCATTGGCGCGGCCGCACCTCGGATCGTCTCGCTGGCCATTGTCCGAGACCTCTATGCCGGCCGCGAAATGGCGCGCATGATCTCGATCGCCATGATGATTTTCACCATTTTCCCTGCCTTCGCGCCGCTCATCGGCGCGGGGATCATCGCCGTGGTCGGATGGCGGGGAATCTTCCTCGCGTTCATTCTTTTTTCGATCATCACCGTGTTCTGGATGGGCTTGCGGCTGCCGGAACCTCTGGCCCGCGAAAATCGCCGCCCGTTCCGCGCGCCCTTGCTCTGGGGGGCTGTGCTGGAAATGGTGCGCCACCCCACCGTTCGGCTGTCCATCGCCGTTCAGATCATGTGCATGGGCATGCTGTTTTCCCTGCTGGTGATGGTGCAGCCGGTCTACGACATCATTTTCGAGAAGGCCGAAAGCTTCCCTTACTGGTTTGGCGGGATTGCCCTCATTTCTGGCACAGCCAGCCTGTTGAACGCCGCTCTGGTGGTCCGGTTGGGGATGCGGCGCATGGTGACGTGGTCGCTCGGCGCGCAGATCGGGCTGTCGGCGGCGGTTCTGGTTTTGAACTCGGCTGCGTTGTCCATCGAAACGCTCTTTGCCGTTTTTGTGGTCTGGCAGACGTGCCTTTTCTTCATGGCCGGCACCACGCTGGGAAATCTGAACGCGATTGCGATGGAGCCCATGGGGCATATCGCCGGGATGGCGGCGTCGGTCATTGGCGCCATCGCCACAGTCTGTGCCGCCATGATCGCAGCCCCCATCGGCTTGCTGTTCGATGGGTCGCTTCTGCCGCTGATTGGGGGCGTGCTCACCCTGTCAGTGATTGGGTTCGCGCTCATGCTGCACATGGCTCAGGTGGAGAAACGTTTGCTCGCCTGATGGCGTGACATTCCACGCGCGTCCGATAGTCTGCGCGCAGACGGAGGGAACGCACATGGACTACTACGATCTCGGCACGCATCATTGCCCTGTCAGCACGACCTCCGAGGATGCACAGCTTTGGTTCGATCGGGGCCTGGTCTGGACCTATGGATACAACCACGCCGAAGCCGTGGCCTGTTTCAAGCGCGCACTCGAACATGATCCAGCCTGCGCCATGGCGCATTGGGGCGTGGCCTATGCTTCCGGGCCGAACTACAACATGCCCTGGAAGCTTTTTGACCCCAAGGGGCGCGCCGAAGCACTGGCTGCCTCCTATGATGCCAGTCAGCTGGCCCTGTCACACATCGATTCCGCGACACCGGTGGAAGCCGCGCTGATCCGGGCGCTGCCCTCCCGTTACCCACAACGGGAAGCAATCGATGACATGCGACCGTGGAACCAGGACTTTGCCGATGCAATGCGCGCGGCGCTGAAAGGCCATCCCGATAACCTTGACCTAAGGACGATCTGTGCAGAGTCCCTGCTCAACCTGACCCCGTGGAAGATGTGGGACCTGAAAAGTGGCCGTCCTGCGGAAGGTGCGGCAACGCTCGAAGCGCAGGACATGCTCGAATGGGCCATGCAGAACGATCCCGATGCGATGCGGCACCCCGGTCTGCTGCACCTTTATGTGCACCTGATGGAAATGTCGCCTTTTCCCGAAAAGGCGCTGAAGGCGGCGGATGTCCTGCGTACTTTGGTGCCGGATGCCGGGCACCTGATCCACATGCCCACCCATATCGATGTCCTGTGCGGGCACTATCAAAACGTGGTGCACTGGAACCAACGCGCCAGCGAGGCCGACCTGAGCTACTATGAGCGCGAGGGCCCCTTCAACATCTACTCGGGCTATCGCGCGCATAACTACCATTTCATCATTTACGGCGCGTTGTTCCTGGGTCAGTTCGAGCCGGCAATGTCCGCGGTCCGCGGATTGGCCGCCACAATGCCCCGGGAGATGCTGGAAGTGGAAAGCCCGCCTATGGCGGATTTCTTCGAAAGCTATCTGGCAATGGAACCCCACGTGCTGGTCCGGTTCGGCAAATGGGAGACGCTGATAGAGATGGCGCCGCCCGAGGATCAGTCGCTCTATGCAACGCTGACCGCAAACACCCACTACGCGCGTGCTGTGGCATTTGCCGCGCTCGGGCGCATCTCAGAAGCCGAGACGGAAGAAGAGGTGTTTCTGCGGGCCAAAGAACGGGTGCCGCCAACGCGTTTGCTTCACAACAACACCGTCGTCGGCCTGCTTGAAATCGCGACAGAAATGCTGCGCGGTGAGATACTCTATCGCAAAGGCGCTTACGACCAGGCCTTCATTCACCTACGCCAGTCTGTCGCCCTGGACGACGCATTGCCCTACGACGAACCATGGGGCTGGATGCAGCCTGCCCGCCACGCTCTGGGGGCGCTCTTGTTCGAACAAGGCCATGTGATCGAAGCGGAGGCCGTCTACCGCGAAGACCTCGGTCTTGGCGGCACATTGGCCAGGGCAAGTATCCATCCCGACAATATCTGGAGCCTCCGGGGATTGCACGACTGCCTCAAGGCACGTGGCGATCAGGCGGAGCTCAGGCATATCAAGCAGCGGCTCGACCTCGCGCTGGCCCGTGCCGACCGCGCTGTTGCGGCCTCGTGTTTTTGCGCCCAGGCTGCCATGAAAGCGGCCTCCTAGATCGACGTGACCGCCAAGGGGCGTCCTAGGCTCCGGCTTTCGATTTCTTACGTTTTTCGACGACTTTTTCGGCCAGATCCCGGGCAATGGCAAAGGCCCCTTTGATCTTGTCCGCGTCGCTGCGCCAATCCCGCCGCACAACGATCTTATTGTCCTTGACCTTTGCCTGACCACGCTGGTCCTGAATGAAGGCCACAAGCCCTTCGGGCGAGGCGAACTTATCATTGTGGAACTGGATCGTTGCCCCTCTCGGACCACCGTCCAGTTTTGCGATACCGGCCCGTTTGCACATGGTCTTGATCCGCACCACCAACAGCAACGTGTTGACCTCTTTGGGCAGTTTGCCGAACCGGTCGATGAGCTCCGCCGCAAAGCCTTCAAGTTCAACTTTGGTCGTCAACCCGCTGAGCCGGCGATACAATCCTAGTCGCACGTCAAGATCGGGTACATAGTCCTCCGGGATCAGAACAGGCACACCCAGATTGATCTGAGGGGCCCATTGACCGTCTGCGTCACTCAACCCTTCCATCTGGCCGGACCGGATCTTGGCAATCGCCTCTTCCAGCATCGACTGGTAGAGTTCGTACCCCACATCGCGCATCTGTCCCGATTGCTCTTCGCCCAGAAGATTGCCGGCGCCTCTGATATCGAGGTCTTGAGAGGCAAGCGTGAAGCCGGCGCCCAACGTGTCCAATGACCCCAGTACCCGCAACCGTTTTTCAGCTGTGGCGGTCAGTCGTGCACGTGGTTTGGTGGTCAGGTAAGCATACGCACGGGTCTTGGAGCGTCCGACCCGGCCCCGGATCTGATAAAGCTGTGCCAGCCCGAACATGTCGGCCCGGTGAATGATCATTGTGTTGGCCGTCGGAATATCCAGGCCGGACTCAACAATGGTTGTGGCCAACAGGACGTCGTATTTACCATCATAAAAGGCATTCATGCGGTCATCGAGCTCACCCGCGGCCATTTGACCATGAGCCGTGACAAAACTCACCTCGGGGACTTGCGTACGAAGGAACTCTTCGATTTCCGGCAAGTCAGAAATGCGCGGCACCACATAAAAGCTCTGCCCGCCCCGGTAATGTTCGCGCAACAGCGCTTCGCGCACCGTGATCGCATCAAATTCACTGACATATGTGCGAATGGCCAGCCGGTCGACAGGCGGCGTTCCGATGATCGACAGGTCGCGCACGCCAGAGAGCGACAGCTGCAGCGTTCGTGGGATTGGCGTGGCCGTCAGTGTCAGCACGTGTATGTCCGAGCGCAGCTGCTTGAGCCGTTCTTTGTGGGCGACGCCGAAATGCTGCTCTTCGTCGATGACCAGCAACCCAAGGTTCTGGAATCGCACGCCTTTGGCCAAGAGCGCGTGTGTCCCGATCACGATGTCCACGCTGCCGCGGGCCAACCCGTCGCGTGTCGCTTGCGCTTCCTTTGCCGACACAAAGCGGGACAGCTGCCGCACCTCCATCGGAAAACCCCGGAACCGCTCTGCAAACCCGGCATAGTGCTGCCGTGCCAGCAAGGTTGTGGGTGCGATGACCGCGACCTGCACACCGGACATGGCCGCGACGAACGCGGCCCGCATTGCAACCTCGGTCTTGCCGAAACCAACATCGCCGCAGATTAAACGATCCATCGGTTGACCGCTGGTCAGATCCCCCAACACGTCCTCAATGGCGCGTAACTGATCATCTGTTTCCTGGTAGGGGAATCGCGCGCTGAACGCCTCCCAGGCGTGCGGTGGCGGCTCCAGAACGGCCGCTTTGCGCAAGGCACGTTCGGCGGCAACGCGGATCAGGCGGTCCGCCATTTCACGGATACGTTCCTTGAGCTTGGCTTTTTTGGCTTGCCAGGCGCCGCCGCCCAGCCGGTCCAATAAGCCTTCTTCGTGGCCGTACTTGGACAGCAGCTCAATGTTCTCAACTGGCAGGTAGAGCCGTGCGTTTTCGGCGTAGACCAAACTGAGACATTCATGCGCAGCGCCAGCGGCGGTGATGACCTCCATCCCCTGGTAGCGACCGATCCCGTGGTCCACATGCACAACCAGATCGCCGGGGGACAAGGATTGGGTCTCGGTCAGAAAATTCTCAGCGCGGCGGCGACGCTTAGGGGCCCGGATCAACCGGTCGCCAAGGACATCCTGCTCCGAAATCACTGTCAGATCGTCGGTTTGAAACCCATGCTCCAAGGCCCAGACGACCAGATGCAGACCCCGTTTCCCCAAACCACGAGAATTGGTGATCAGAATCGTTTCTGCCAGCCCTTCGTCTTCGATCAGACCGGCCAGCCGTTCGCGCGCGCCCTCCGAATAGCTCGCGACGACTACAGGACCGGCAGGAAGGCGTGCTTTGATATGATCTGCCAAGGCCCCGAAGAGGCTGAGATTCTCCTGCTGGCGTTCGGGAGAGAAATTGCGACCGATCCGTCCCCCTGCATCGATCACACCCGGTCCGCTTGCCTGCGCCAGAGGATGAAACTGCAAAACGCGCCGCCCCTGCAGCGCGGTATCCCACGCCGTATCGTCCAGATAGAGCAGGCTGGGCGGTGCAGGTTTGTAGACCGTGTCGATGCGCGCCTTCTGCGACATCGCTTGACGGCGTGTTTCATACTGATCTTCGATACTATCCCATCTAGACAGTCGTGCCGGCGTCGTCTGATCATCCTGGGTGATGGTGGCGTCCGGCAGATAGTCGAAGAGTGTTTCCAGTTCGTCATGGAAAAACGGCAACCAATGCTCGACACCCTGGTGTTTCCGCCCCGCGCTGACAGCTTCATAGAGCGGATCGTCGGTTCCCGCAGCACCGAACTCTCCCCGATAACTCTGCCGGAAGCGGGTGATGGAAGCCTCATCCAGAATGACCTCAGAGACAGGTGCCAGTTCTACGGCGTCCAGCTTTTCCGTCGTGCGCTGGGTGACCGGGTCGAACCGACGGGCCCCGTCCAGAACATCGCCGAACATGTCCAGGCGAACCGGCCCGCCTTCGCCCGGCGGGTAGAGATCAATGATCCCGCCCCGAATGGCGTAATCGCCAGGCTCCATCACAGTCGGGCTTTGCGAAAACCCCATGCGCGCCAGGAAGTCGCGTAGGGCCGCCTCGTCAATGCGTGCGCCCACCGTGGCGGTAAAGGCGGCTTCTTTGAGGACCGACCGCGCAGGCACACGCTGCGTGGCTGCGTTGAGTGTTGTCAGCAAGACAAACTGATCGGGTATCTCATGAACAAGCGCGGCGAGCGTTGCCATCCGCGCCGCCGAAATGTCGGGGTTGGGGGAAACCCGATCATAAGGCAGACAATCCCAACCGGGAAACACCAAGACCGGCAAGTCAGGCGCGAAGAACGCAAGGGCCGCGCGCATGGCTTCCAGCCGCTTGTCGTCACGCGCAATATGACACACGGGGCGCCCGGTTCTGGCAACCTCGTTCTGGATCAGGCGTGCGTCGAACCCTTCGGGCGCGCCGCCGACGGTCATGTGTCCCTGTTCGGTCATGGCAATGTCAGATGGGCCCCCGTCCGCGTGGCGTCAACCACCCAGAACACCGATGGAAAGGTTCTGATACATGCCCCAAAGGGCGGTGACAAAGATCGACACCGTTCCGATCATCTGCGTGTACAGACGGCAACGCGTGAGACGTTGATAAAGTTTGGGTCCGCTGGCCCCTTCGCTTTCGATAAGACGCGCGGTCGAGAGGCTCAGCGCTCCGACCAGCGACATCGGAAAAGCCAGCAGAAACACCGCTTGCGCAAACTCGACGTTGTAGACAAACCCCAAAATCACCAGCGTCGAGAGGATGAAGCATGTGAATCCCAGCAGCCACAGCCCGGACACGCGACCGATATAGAGCAAGCGGTTCACGTTCACACGGGTGATGTCCTCCAGATCGAGTTCCGCCTGCCCTCCGTTGCGTTTGGCGCGCTGTACCATGTCGAATGGCACACCGAGCACCCAGTGACTGGCCGACGACCAAACGACCGCAAGAGCGATCCAGAACCAAAGGTTCGAAAAAGATCGCAAGTCGATCAGTTCAATGAGGGAGCTGTACCAGTCCACGCCCGTATTCCTATGCGCCCTTTGGGCTGTCCTGTTGGCTCGGTCGGTTGCCAAGTCACGGCAACCCTTGTGAGCGGTGTCTTTCCATGCCACCCAATAGCGCAATGATCAAGGAGGAGTGCCATGCGGCCCGTGATTGCCCCCTACCCTGCTGCCCGTCCGCGTCGCCTGCGTCAGTCGCCAGCGGTGCGCGTGCTGGTCCAGGAATCGACGCTGAGTGTCGGCGACCTGATCTGGCCCGTCTTCGTCCGTGATGGGGAGGGCATCGAAGAGCCGGTCCCGTCCATGCCCGGCGTTGTCCGCCGCAGCGTAGACAAAGTGGTTGATGCCGCGCGTGAGGCCGCGGATCTTGGAATCCCGGCAATCTGCATCTTCCCCTATACCGGACTGGACGCGCGTACCGAGGATTGTGCGGGGGCATGGGACCCTCAGAACAATGCCAACCGGGCCATCCGGGCCATCAAGAAGGCCGTGCCCGGGATCGCGATCATGACGGATGTTGCGCTCGACACTTACAATATCAATGGCCATGACGGGTTCGTCGAAGACGGCGAAATCGTGAATGATCGCACGGTCGATGCGCTGGTCAAAATGACTCTGGCCCAAGCAGACGCCGGTGCCGATATCATCGGGCCAAGCGATATGATGGACGGCCGTATCGGTGCGCTGCGCTCGGCGCTGGAGACTGCCGGGCATCAGAACGTAATGATACTCAGTTATGCGGCCAAATACGCCAGTGCGTTCTATGGGCCCTTTCGGGATGCTGTCGGCGCCTCCTCTGCCCTGACCGGAGACAAGAAGACTTACCAGATGGATCCGGCAAACGGGGATGAAGCCTTGCGCTTGGTTGAACGCGATCTTCAGGAGGGTGCCGACATGGTCATGGTCAAACCCGGTCTGCCCTATCTAGATATCTGTCGGCGCGTCAAAGACACCTTTGGAGCGCCCACCTTCGCCTATCAGGTGTCCGGAGAATATGCGATGATTCAGGCTGCGGCCCAGCACGGATGGATCGACGGAGATCGGGTGATGCTGGAAAGCCTGATGGCGTTCAAGCGCGCCGGATGCGACGGCGTTCTGACCTACTTTGCCCCCGCGGTTGCGCGCGCGCTCCAGCGTTGAGCCCATGCAACGGATTCTGCTGACCGGTTTCGAAGCCTTCGGAACAACACCGATCAATCCAGCCGAGCAGGTTGCACGGCGTCTCGACGGACAAAGCATTGCCGGTGCAGAGATCACGTCCCTGATCGTGCCGAACTCGTTTTTCATCTGCATTGATGCCGTCAAGGATGCGATCGCCGACCATCGACCGGATGCGGTTGTGATGATGGGCGAGTATGGCGGGCGGGCAACGATAACTGTGGAACGGATTGCCCAAAATCTGAACGATGGCGCGCGGTACGGCCTTCGGGACAACGCCGGCAAGCTTCTGCAGGACGTTATGACCGTTCCAGATGGCCCGGTTGCGTATCTCTCGACCCTGCCGATCCGGGCAATGGTTCTTGCTATGCGCAAGGCCGGAATTCCGGCGGACATATCGGATGCGGCGGGAACGTTCTGTTGCAATCATCTGATGTATGGGATCCTGCACCATGCGGCGACCGAAGCCCCGGATCTGCCTGCAGGCTGGATCCATCTTCCGCATCTGCCCGCCGTTGCTGCAATGGAGCAGAATTTGGGTGCGCCCAGCATGTCTCTTGAAACGGCGTCTGAGGGTGTCCGGGTGGCGCTGGAAGCCTTGATCACCCATCCGGAAGACGTCACCGAACCGGTTTCATCCCGCCTGCAGATCTAGCGGCAACGACGCGCCATACGGGGGCGCAGGAACGTTTTGGCTTTGTGAGATCTGCGGCTGCGCGTAAACTGCGGGCCAGCGGCGGTGCACCTGCGCAATTGATCCCCGCCCTGCCCCTATTCTGGATCCGGCTCGTGGCTGGTCCGCAAAGAGATTGGAAGACCTGTGAAAGCCCTGCGTGATGTTGCCCTGATTTATGGCAGCGCCCTGATCCTCAGCTTTTTCTCTGAAATGCTGTTCTTTAACGAAGGCCCCGCCTATTCGGTGATCGGCCTGCTTGATGATCCGCTTCTCTTGGTGGGACATCTGGTGGAGCTTGGCTTGTGGTACTCGGTGGTCGCCGCCCCGGTCTTATGGGCCATGTGGCGGTTCAACGTTCACAGCATCTGGGGCCTGTTTCTGGTTGGCTGCCTCTTTGGGTTTCTCATCGAAGGTCTGGTGGTGCCCGCCATCTACTTCGAATTGCCCAATTCCCTCTTGTGGGTGGCCACGACATGGCATCCGTTGATTTGTGTCATGCTGGGATGGTGGGGCGTGCGCCGCATCATGCAACGCGGCAGTTTGGTGCAAACCATCTCTCTGATGGTGGTGCTGGGGCTGTTCTGGGGCACATGGACCACGATCCTGATCGGCGCCGAGGTGGATCAGGAAGTCGCGGGCGATGTCGTGCGTGTCGGAGAAACCTTTGAACCGATCCCGATCGCACAATTCGCCGCCTTCACCTTCATCACCACAACAGTCTGGGCTATTGGCAACCTGCTTGTGGACCGGGTCGGCACCCGCGATTACCAGCCAGGGCGCATTCAGCAGATCGTAATCGCGCTGATTGCTCTGGCCGCACTTGGGCTGATGGCGATGACCGTTCAGGTGCTGGTGGCTGTCCTTGGAGTCGCTGTTCTGCTGCTCTGGCTGGGACTGGCGCGCAATGCCCGCGTCGAAGCGCGGCCGAACATCTTTTCGCAGTTCACGCGCATTCCGCTGTTGCACCACAGCCTGATCTACATCACACCGGCGGTCGGCACGCTGACCTATGACACGATGATTTCCAATGGCTGGGTCCTGGAGCCGATGCTCTACATTGGACCCGTTGTCTTGGTTGGCGCGGTGATGCTGCCTCTAAGCTTTGTAAGGCTTTTCATGCTGCCCAGGGTCGATCGGCCCGAAACTGAGTAATCCGGCCCACCCCGATCCGCCCCGAAACAGCAGTATTCTGCCGATTCGATGGCGGTTAGGCGTGACACTGCCGATGGAAAAGCGTATAAAAAACCCAAGATCGGTGAAACCGACAAACACAGGCAGTTACAGGCAACAACATGAGCTTTCCTAAATCCGCCCGGCTGACCCGCCGTGCATTTTCGCTGTCGCTTCTGGCGACGTCCGGCGCCCTTGCGGCGTGCAACAACGGCGTCGGCAGTCAGGGTGGACCCACCATCGACGCCCGCGTCGACGCAACCTTGAACGAGATGTATACCGTCTATCCCAACACAGCGGATCTGGCGGCGAAATCCGCCGGGATGCTGGTGATGCCACTGGTGACTGAGGCTGGTTTTCTCTTCGGTGGCAGCTATGGCCGTGGGGCGCTTCGCGTCGATGACGTCACGGTGGACTACTACTCCAATACTGCTGCCAGCGCCGGGCTTCAGATCGGAGCGCAGCAATATGCCCACGTTCTCTTTTTTATGACCGAAGATGCGTTGATGAAATTCCGCCGTGCGCCGGGCTGGACCGTTGGTGCTGACGTCGAATACGTGATCAACGATGTGGGTGAATCCGTTGCCGCGGACAGCAACACGCTGACCTCACCCATTCTGGCCGCGGTGTTCGGTCAGGCAGGGCTGCGGTTCGGGGCGACGCTCGAAGGCAGCAAATACAACCGCATCATCCCCTGACACGATCGGGGCGCCCCGAGGCGCCCCCAATTTGCCGTTTAGCCGAGAGCCCGCAAGCGTCCCAGAAGGCTGGACGTGTCCCAGCGCCCGCCACCGAGTTTCTGCACATCCTTGTAGAATTGGTCCACCAGTGCCGTGACTGGCAGACTGGCGCCGGTTTCATCTGCGGTGTCGAGGCAGATGCTCAAGTCTTTGCGCATCCAGTCCACCGCGAAGCCGTGCTCAAACTGGTCGTCCAGCATGGTTTCATAGCGATTGGACATTTGCCAGGATCCAGCGGCGCCCTGGCTGATCACCTCTACCACGGCGCGCCCGTCCAATCCGGCTTTTTCCGCGAAGTGCAGCGCTTCGGAGAGGCCTTGTACCAGTCCGGCAATTGCAATCTGGTTGCACATCTTGGTCATCTGACCGGCCCCGCTCTCACCGATGCGCCGGCAGATCCGTGCGTAAGCGTCGATGATCGGTTCGGCCCGTTGATAGGCGCCCTCGTCGCCACCACACATCACGCTGAGGATCCCGTTTTCGGCCCCGGCCTGACCGCCTGAAATCGGCGCGTCGACAAAGCTGATCTGAGCCGCGTCCGCAACGGCATAGAGTTCCCGCGTTACCTTGGCCGATACCGTTGTGTGATCGACAAAAACCGCACCGCCTGACATCTTCGAAAAAGCACCGTTCTCACCGACACACACTTCGCGCAGATCGTCGTCATTGCCCACACAGGCCATCACAAATTCTGCCCCTTCCGCGGCCTCTGCAGGTGTGCGGGCAAATGCGCCTCCGTGCTCTGCCGCCCAGGCCTCCGCCTTCGTTGTCGTTCGGTTGTAGACCGTTACCTCGTGTCCGGCTTTGCTCAGATGTCCGGCCATGGGATACCCCATGACACCCAGTCCCAGAAACGCCACTTTTGCCATGATGTCAGCCCTTTGTCCCTCGTACATCTTTGATGTAATGGTACGTATCAGCCCCATCGGGCAGGTCAATCTTCTCAGGAGTGTTTCATGGCTTCGTTGTTCCGCTGGCTGCTGCGCCTTGCCGCGGGTTTGGTCGTGCTTGTCCTGCTTGCGATTGGGTTGATCTACTATCTGGCAAGCCAGTCCTTGCCTGACTACTCCAAAACGCTGGGCGTCGCGGGCGTCACCGCCCCGGTTGAGATCGTGCGCGACAACGCCAACGTGCCGCACATCTTTGCCGAAACCGATGACGACGTGTTTTTCGGGCTTGGCTACGCCCATGCTCAGGACCGGCTGTGGCAGATGACGGTCATGCGCCGCACGGCGCAGGGGCGGCTTTCCGAGATCTTCGGCACACGCACGGTAGAGATTGACCGCCTGTTGCGCCGTCTCGACCTCTACCGTCTGGCCGCGCAATCGGTTGACGCTCAGGATCCAGAAACGCTGGCCGCACTGGAAAGCTATGCGGCCGGTGTGAATGCCCGCCTCGCCGAGATCAACGAAGACGCGCTGGGCCGGGGCGCGCCCGAGATGTTCTTGTTCAATGCCCCTGTCGCCCCGTGGCAACCCGCAGACTCACTGGCCGTGGTGAAAATCATGGGGCTTCAATTGTCTGGCCACCTCACCGAAGAGGTTCTGCGCGCGCGCACCGCGCTGATGCTCGACGATCCCGACCGGTTGGCGGATATCTTGCCCGACACACCCGGACCCGGCATCGCAGCACTCCCGGAATATGCAGCGCTCTTTCCCGACCTTCCGCGTTTCACCGCGACCGACCAGAGCCCCAAGCACCCGCTTTGGCCCGTGCCGTCACGTGGACGCGCAGGCGCCTCCAACAGCTGGACTGCTGCCCCTGACCGGTCAGCCTCCGGCGGCACCCTGCTGGCCAATGATCCGCATCTGGGTTTCAGCGCCCCGACGATCTGGTATCTCGCGCGGCTCGAACTGCAATCCGGCGGGGTAATCGGGGCGACCATTCCGGGTATGCCGGTGGTGTTGACCGGGCGCAGCGGAAACCTGGGATGGGGCCTGACTTCGTCTTACCTCGACGACCAGGATGTGTTCATTGAAAAGCTGAACCCCGAAAACCCCGAGGAATACCTGACCCCCGACGGTTACAAGCCATTCGAAAGCCGGCCCTCCATCATCGAGATCAAGGATGCGGCTCCAATCACGCTCACCCTGCGTTGGAGCGAGAACGGGCCCATCCTGTCGGGCAACCAATACGACCTGAACACCGTCACACCACCGGGCCATGTCGCGGCCTTGGGCTGGACCGTGCTCAGTCCGCGCGACACCTCGGTCAGCGCGGCCATGAAGCTCATGCGCAGCCAGTCGGTGGCCGAGGCCATCCCCGCGCTTGAAGCGTTCATTGCGCCGTCGCAAAACGTCTCGCTTGTCGATCGGGACACGATCGCTCTGAAACTGATCGGGGCCGTGCCCCGGCGCAGCGTCAACAGTCAGAGCCGCGGACGCATCCCGTCGCAGGGCTGGCGTCCAGAAAACCGCTGGCAGGGCCGCATGCCCTACGCCTCAAATCCGGAATTTGTGGCACCACGCGGCGGTATCCTGGGAAACACCAACAACAAGATCGTCGAACGCCCCTTTCCAAATCATATCTCTTACATCTGGGGGGACAGTCAGCGGGTGCAGCGCTGGCGCCGCTTGATGCAAGCGCGGGAAGTGCACACGCGCGACAGTTTCATCGAGGCACAGCTCGACATCGTCAGCTTTACCGCCCGGTCGTTGCTGCCCCTGATCGGGGCAGATCTGTGGTTCACCGGACAATCCGCGCCCGCAGGCACCCCGGAACGGCAACGGCAGATCGCTCTGGGCCTGCTGGCCGAATGGAACGGAGAGATGAATGAGCATTTGCCAGAGCCTTTGATCTATGCTGCGTGGCTGCGGGCGCTTCAGGAGCGTCTGATCCGGGATGATCTTGGCCCGCTGGCAGATGAGTTTCCCCATGTCGAACCCCTGTTCATCGAACGTGTCTACCGTGACATCGACGGAGCTGGTGTCTGGTGTGATGTTCGGCAAAGCGCGCCGGTTGAAACCTGCACGGATATGGCCCGCATGGCGCTGGACGATGCGCTGGTGTGGATCGGCGACCGCTATGGCACGGCATTGGAGACCCTGCGCTGGGGGGATGCCCATCAGGCGACCCATGATCACCCGATCCTGGGCAATGTGCCGGTCCTCCGCTTCTTTGTGAACATCCGACAATCCACCAGCGGGGGAGATAACACTCTCTTGCGGGGTCGCACTTCGGGCAAGCCACCGAACCCCTTTGCAAATGTGCATGGTGCGGCTTATCGCGGCGTTTATGACTTCGCAGATCCCGACAGTTCGGTCTTCATCACCTCAACCGGGCAATCCGGCCATTTCCTGTCGCGCCACTACGATGATCTGGCCCAGCTCTGGCGACGGGGTGAATACATTCCGATGTCACTGGATGAAGATTTGGCGCGTGCCGCCGCGGTGGGTGTCACCGTGCTGACACCTCGAACGGCGCCCTAGCCCGGGCGCCGCCAAAACGGTAGTTTCTTCGGTCTGGGTTAGCCGCGCTGGCGGCGACGTAGAACAAACAGTCCAGCCAGTCCCCCAAGGAGCAGGGGAAGACCCGCAGGCAAAGGCACCGGCAATACCGCAGCGGAAGGCGTGGCCGTCAGGATAACACGTTCCCAAGCCGACGTGTTGTTCAGCCACAGATTGTCGCCTGAACGCCACCCGCCTGACAGAGACGTCGCAGCATTGTTGTATCCGCCGCGGGTGTGCCAGCTGATGCGATCCCGTTCACTCTGTCCATTCACATCAGCACTTGATTGACGGATCGTATCGGTCGCACCGGCAAATCCCATGGACCCGCCATTCTTGTACCACCGGGCGCCGTTGGACAAGATGGTCCGGTTGCGCGCCGTGTAGAGCGGCACATACACCGCCGTTTCGATGGCCGCCAGAACATCGAAGCTGCGGGCGCCGACACGCCGCGTGGCCAGCATGATGTGACTGCCAGCGCCATCGAACAGCTCGGCCATGGTCGTGCCGCGGGTCCCGAAGGTTTCGCTGTGAATAATGCTCCACCCTCCATCGAGGACATCGGTCACCAGCACATCGTTATGGACACCAACCGGATTGTAGGTCGCAGCCCAACCGACCGTTCCGGAGAACGCGATTGTTGCCGCCATCAGCCAAGTCTTGAACATGTCTCACCTTCCAAAAACACTGGTACGGAGTTCTTGTGCGGACAATTCGACTCGAAATGCGGCAAAGATTGGCCATGCTTGTGGTGGAAACGGACTGGTGCCGGATCGAGAACAGCGCTTTCCGTGGTCTTCAGAGGCGCTGGAACGCCTGCTCTTGGGCTGGCGTCCATTCGACCACCAGATCGAAACCATCGTCTGTCTGTGCTTCGGAGAGCACGACGTCTTGCTCAAACAGCCAGGCGCGCGCCTTGCCTTCGGCAAATCCAAGATGCAAGTCACTGCGATGACGCTGCACCTGTAACGCGTCGACCATTGCAGCCAGTAACGCGTCGGTGCCCTCGCCCGTCAGCGCAGAAATGGCCAGAACTTTGGGATCCCGTGCGGCCCTCGAGCGCGCCGCGGCGGCCGCTTCCGTCGGCAACAGGTCAAGCTTGTTCCACAACTCCAGCTGCTGCCGTGTCTCATCAACGCCCAGCGACGTCAGAATGGCCTGCACGTCAGCAGCCTGTGCTTCGGTCTCGTCGTGGCTGATATCGCGCACATGGACAATCAGATCCGCAGAGAGAACCTCTTCCAGCGTGGCACGAAACGCAGCGACCAGCTCTGTGGGCAGGTCACTGACAAACCCCACCGTGTCAGAGAGGATCACCTCCGGCCCCGATGGCAGCACGACACGCCGCATCGTGGGATCCAGCGTCGCAAACAGCATGTCCTTGGCCATGACGTCGGCGCCGGTCAGCCGGTTGAACAAAGTGGACTTGCCCGCGTTCGTGTAGCCCACCAGCGCGACAATCGGATACGGGATCTTTGCCCGTGCCGCGCGGTGCAGTGCACGGGTCTTGACTACCTTTGCGAGCTGCCGGCGCAATCTGACCAGTTGCTCATCAATGGCCCTTCGGTCGGCCTCGATCTGGGTCTCGCCCGGTCCCCCCACAAACCCCAATCCGCCGCGCTGGCGTTCCAGGTGGGTCCAGGCCCGCACAAGCCGCGTCCGCTGATAACTCAGAGCCGCCATCTCGACTTGGAGCACGCCCTCGCGCGTGGCCGCGCGATCGCTGAAGATCTCCAAAATTAACCCGGTGCGGTCGAGCACCTTGGTCCCAAACGCGCGCTCCAGATTGCGTTGCTGAACCGGGGTCACTGGCCCGTCGATCAGGACCAGTTCGATCTCGTCCGCCTTCATGCGCGCCGTGAGGTCATCGATCTTTCCAGACCCGAAAAGCAGCCCTGGTTGCGCCTTGGGCAGTGGAACAATTTCGCCACCAATCACTTCGAGATCGGGCAGAGCTCTGGCCAGCGCCACAGCTTCTTCAAGCGCAGGCCCTGCTGCGCGCCGGTCTTTGTCGGATTTCAGGTCTGGATGCAGCACCCAAGCGCGGGTCCGCACCCGATCGTGCTCCATCAAGAGGCGTCTTCGCCCTCATAAAGGCTGATCGGCTGAGCGGGCATGATGGTCGAGATCGCATGCTTGTACACAAGCTGCGACTGGCCGTCGCGGCGCAACAGCACGCAGAAGTTGTCAAACCACGTAATCACACCCTGCAACTTCACACCGTTGATCAGAAAAATTGTCACCGGAACTTTGGTTTTGCGCACATGGTTCAGGAACGCATCCTGAAGATTCTGTCTGTCCGAAGCCATTTAATTGAATTCCCGCTCTTATTCTTGCCGTGAACCGTGCGTCCTTGCGCCCCTCGGACCTTAGTATGTAGAGGGTTGCTGGGAGATTCCACCCAAAAAAACAGCCCGTTAGCGAGGCGCTGTCGAATCGCCATCAATTCCGCCACAGATCCGGTGTCAAAAGGGCGATAATCGCAAGTGTTTCCAACCGCCCAAGCACCATCGCCGCACAAAGCACCATTTTTGCCCCGGCCTCCAGTTCAGCCAGCCGGATTGGTGCATCGCCAGCCAGTTCTGTCAGCGGCCCGGTGGTCGAAAGGGCGGCGATGGCAAGGATCATGGCCTGTTCAAAATCAACGCCGAGAGCTGCCAGCACAACCACGATCACCGCAAGGGATTGGGCAAAGAGCATGAAAAAGATCCATGCGATGAAGGCCCCATGCCGGTGAATGCGTCGATTGTCGGATCCCTCGCCACTGACCGAAGACGGATGGATCAAACGTTCCATCTCGCGCAGCCCGTTGAGGTAGAGCGCGAAAACCCGCAAGAGCTTCACGCCCCCTGCAGTGGTGGCCACACCGCCCCCGATCAGGGCAAGGCCCAGTAGGATCAGCCCGGGCGTCTCCAGCCCTGACCAGGCCCGTGCAGTGCCCCATTCACTGCTCTCAAATCCCGTGGTTGTCAGAAAAGACATCACAGTGAACATACTGCCCCAAAAAGCAGCTGCGGCCCGCTGTATGGTGTCCACGGTGCCAACATCCAGCGATCCAAGCCAATGACGCACAAACAAGATCGTCGGCACGATCACCACGATCATTACACCGATCCGAAACTCGGGGTCCTTGTCCAGCCGTGCATTTCCCAGCGTGACGGTGTCGCTGCTGAAGGTCAGGCGGGACAGGGCGAAGAACATAAAGAGGAATAGGATGATCTCGCCCGTGATCCCGGATGTGCTGCCCTGCAATCCTCCGACCGGAGACAACCCGGACGTCGACATGACTGACATCGCATGGATGGTGGCGGTCAGACCCGCCTCGCCCGAGATCATCAGAAGAACGCAAACGATAAGCGTCAGACCGGCGTAGAGCGGCGCCAACACCGCCGTGATCCGCAAGAGGCGCAGGCGCGGGTTGACCTGTTCCATGCGCATGGGCCCCTGCTCAATGCGCCCGGGTTCGCCGCGGGCGGTCACTTCAAAGCCACCCAGCGACAGTGGCGCCAGAATGGCCGACGCGGCCACCCACATCAGCAGTCCACCCAGCCAGGCCACCATTCCTCGGTAGAGATGCAGGGATCCGTCCAGACGCCTGTAGTCGGTGAAAAGATCCGCGCCCGTCGTCGTCACCGCGCTGACCATGTCAAAATAGGCGTTCAGAAAACTGGTGGTCTGCAACGCATCGTGAAACGGAACCGCCAAGAACACTGGCAACACGGAAAAGGTTGCCAGCAATGCCAGCAACTGGCCAAGCGCGCCGAGACGTGACGGCCGACGACCAAGCGCAAGCGATACCAGCGTCACGCAGAAGAGCCCCAACGTGCCGGAATAGAAAAACGATCGCGAAATGGGGTGATTGTCCTGCACGAGCGCATACGCCGCAGGGACATACATGGCCAGCGAGGCGACACCCCAGATCAACAGAAACAAAGGCAATCGCATCAGGACGCCGGTGTCTGCCTGCGCCTGCATCGATCAGAAAAAGTCGATCGAGACCTGCATCAGGCGCTCGACTTCCGGGACGTCATCGGCCATGGCGAAAATTGCAACCACGTCACCGTCTTCGATCCTGAGACTCCCGACGGGCCGCTGCACCTCGCCGCCTTTCATAACGGCACCGACCAGAACACCTTCGGGGAAATCAATGTCGCGCAGCCGCTGACCGGCCATCGGTGAGGTTGACATCACTTCGGCCTCGATCACTTCGGCCTCGGCATCACCGATGGAGTAGACCTGCCGCACGCGCCCATGGCGAATATGGCGCAAAATCGAACTGACAGTTGTCGCACGCGGATTGATGTAGGCATCGATGCCCAGGGGTCCCATCAACGGCACCAGTGTCGGATCGTTGATCAGCGCAATTGCCAGCGGGCATCCTTCGGACTTGGCGCGTACAGCAGCGAGCATATTGGTCTTGTCGTCGTCAGTGACGGCCAGCATGGCATCGGCACGAGCAATCCCGGCCTCGGCCAGCAACGCTGCATCCAGCCCATCGCCATGCAGGACGATGGTGCGTTCCAACTCCTCTGCGGCATGCTCCGCACAGCGTCGTTCGCGCTCGATCACCTTGGCGCGGATCCGGCGCTCGCTCTGCTCCAGTTCCTTGGCGACGGTCAGCCCGACATTGCCCCCGCCCACAATCACCACGCGCTCCTGTTTCTTCACGGTCTTGCCGAAGACTTCCATTGTGCGCGGAATGTCATCTGCATGGGTGAATACGAAACAGTCGTCCCCGACAAAGAGCTGGTCGTTGGGCTCGGGCGCAAAAAGGGTTCCTTCCCTGCGGACGCCGACAACAATGGCACGCAGTGTCGAGAAAAGATCGGTCAGCTGCCGCAGTGGCGTGTTCACGACCGGGCACTCTTCCTGAATCGAGATACCCAGTAGTTGCGCCTTGCCTTCCATGAAGGTCTCGGTGTCGAAGGCAGCCGGGGCTGACAGCCTTTGCATGGCGGCGGCGGCGACTTCACGTTCCGGGCTGATCACAACATCGATGGGCAGGTGATCACGCCGATAGAGATCAGAATAGATCGCGGTGAGGTAGGATTGCGAACGCAGGCGCGCAATCTTTCGGTTCACTGCAAATACGGAATGCGCGACCTGGCAGGTCACCATGTTCACTTCATCGGAATAGGTCGCCGCGATGACCATATCCGCGTCGCGCGCGCCAGCACGGTCCAGCACATCTGGATAGCTGGCAAACCCGGCGACCCCCTGCACGTCCAGCGTTTCCGTTGCGCGCCGCACCAGATCGGCATTGCTGTCGACCACGGTCACATCGTTCAGTTCGCCCGACAATTGGCGCGCAATCTGCCAGCCGACCTGCCCTGCGCCGCAAATGATGACCTTCATGCTGCTGTGCCCTGTCGCCCCATTGACCCGATCAGGATCGAAACCTTTGAATGGCAGATGGTCACAATCGGGTCAAATCAATTGTCTTGCCGCGGATGTTGAGGCACCATTGCCGACATGTCAAAGATGTTGAAGTTCCTAGTGCTTTTGTCCTGTGTGGCTTCCTGCTCGCCGCTGTCACTCTACTACAAACCCGGTGCCTCAGTGGCGCAATTGCAGATCGACACCACAAATTGCGAGGTTCAGGCGCTGCGCGACGCCCCGGTTGCCAATCAGATCCGGCGCTCCCCGCCCATTTTTTATCCCGGCCGGAGGTATTGTGACCCGAATGGCCGGTGTTACACCAGCCCCGGGTACTGGGTCGACGGCCCGCTCTACACAGTCGACGTCAACGAAGGTTTGCGCGAGCGTGTGACCAACCAATGTATGGCCCAGAAGGGATATGCCCCGGCCAGCATTCCACAATGCCCCCAGGCCGTGGCCACCGCCGCGCCTGTCAGTTCGACCAAGACTTTACCGCAACTGACCGAGAACAGTTGCGTGATCAAGAACCGCGACGGCAGCTGGCAGATTGTGAACGCACCGGGTTAATCCCTATTCGGCGACTTCGGGTTCGGCATCGTCGACATAGGCCACGCGCGCGCCTGCTTTGGTCGACGTGACCACGCCCAGCGATTTGAGCTTGCGGTGCAACGCGCTGCGTTCCATGCCGACGAAATTGGCCGTCCGGCTGATGTTGCCGCCAAATCGGTTGATCTGGGTCAGCAAGTATTCACGCTCGAAGGCCTCCCTGGCCTCGCGCAAGGGCAAAGTCGCCAGCGCACCGGACAGAACCACTCGGCCATCATCAGCCTCCTTGTCTTCGTCCATCGGCAACTCGCGCGCCTCGATCGGTCCTGTACTGTCACCGAGGATCAACACGCGCTCGATCAGGTTCTTCAACTGACGCACATTGCCGGGCCAAACCATCGTCTGCATCAGGGTCACGGCCTCTTCGCTCAGATTGCGCAAAGGCAGACCCTGCCCGCTGTTAAACCCGGCGATGAAGTGTTCGGCCAACACCGGGATGTCCTCGCGTCGTTCCTCCAGCGAGGGCACCGCCACAGGTACAACGTTCAGGCGGTGAAACAGTTCCTGACGGAAACGTTCCGCGCGAATTTCCTCTTCAAGATCCCGGTTGGTGCTTGAAATCACCCTCAGGTCGACGCGCACCTTGTCCGTGCCCCCGACCCGCTGAAACTGTTGATCGACCAAAACGCGCAGAATCTTGGATTGCGTGCCGATCGGCATGTCCGCAACTTCGTCGAAGTAGATCACTCCGCCATGGGCCTCTTCCAACAACCCGGACTCAACCCCGCGCTCGCTGGTCTCACGACCGAACAGCACCTCTTCCATCCGGTCAGCGGCAATGCTCGCACAGTTCACTGTCACAAACGGTGCATTGGCCCTGTTGGATTGCGCATGGATGTACCGCGCGGCGATTTCTTTGCCTGCCCCTGCCGGACCGGTCAGCATGACCCGGCCATTGGACTTAGTGACCTTGTCCAGCTGTCCCATCAGTCCACGGAAGGCGGCGCTCTCGCCGATCATCTCCGCGCTGGCCACTTCGCGCCGCTTCAGCGAGCTGTTCTCGCTGCGCAGGCGGCTGGCCTCCATCGCGCGCCGGATGACAACCATCAACTGATCGATGTTGAAGGGCTTCTCAATAAAGTCATAGGCCCCCTGCTTGATGGCTGCGACGGCGATCTCGATGTTGCCGTGACCCGAAATGATGACCACGGGGACGTCCGGATTGTCGCGTTTCACGGCCTTCAGGATATCGATCCCGTCCATGCGACTGTCTTTGAGCCAGATGTCCAGTATCAAGAGCGCCGGCGGCTCGGTGTTAATCGCCGTCATGCATTCATCGGAATTGCCTGCAAGCCGCGTGGCAAACCCTTCGTCCTCGAGAATATCCGACACCAGTTCCCGGATATCTCGTTCGTCATCAACTATCAGAATATCACTCATATCAGCCCTGCTTCTGCTATGTTCTGGTTTGAAGTTTGTGTCCCGGAGACAGAGGACGCCGGCAGCCGGATGACCGCCATCGCCCCAAAATGAGATTGACCCTCGAACACTGGCGCGTCTTCAAGGGTCAGCGTGCCACCGTGTTCTTCGATGATTTTCTTGACGATCGGCAGACCAAGACCGGTGCCCTCGTCCCGTGTTGTTACATATGGCTCGAACAGCCGCGCCCGATCCTCGGGCAATCCAATGCCGTTATCGGCAATCGTGATCTCGCACCAAGGCTCATTGATCGACAAGTTCACCCGAATTTCCGGAGACAGATCATCGGGTGGCGTGTTTTTTTTCAGGGTTTCAATCGCTTCCCCTGCGTTCTTGATCAGATTGGTCAGCGCCTGTCCGATCATAGTGCTGTCCAGATTGGCCTGAACCGGTGCATCCGGCAGATCGCATCTGACCCTGACATCCGGTTGCCCGGTTTGCTGCAGCAGAACCACATCGCGCACAAGCTGGACAAGGTCCTCGCTCTGTCGATCCGGCTCGGGCATCCGTGCGAACTTGGAAAATTCATCAACAATGCGGCGCAAGTCGTTGGTCTGCCTCACAATAACATCGGTCATCGCATCCAACTTTTCGCTCTCCTCACCAACCTGTGGAGAGAATTTGCGTTTGATGCGTTCGGCGCTGAGCTGGATTGGGGTCAGAGGGTTTTTGATTTCATGGGCAATGCGGCGCGCCACATCCCCCCACGCGGCCATCCGTTGCGCGCTGACCAGCTCGGTCACATCGTCAAACGCCACCACATAACCTTCAAGCCGGCCATCTGCGCTCTTGCGTGTCGCCATGCGGACCAGCAGATTCTCTTGCCGGCGGTGCCGACTGACCTTCACTTCGCCCTGCGCAACTTCGTTTGGTCCGTTCTTGAGACTTTCGAATAACGGCCCAAACTCGGGCACCGCAACGCTCAGCGCTAGCGACTGCTCGTCCCCAGACCAATCCAGCAAACGTTCCGCCGATCGGTTTACGAAAGTCACGCGACCCTCTGGGTCCAGTCCCACAACACCTGACGTCACAGAACTCAGAACGGAATCGAAGAGCCTGCGGCGCCGTTCAATTTGCTCGGTATTGGCCAGCAAGGTCGCCCGCTGGCCCTTGAGCTGCCGGGTCATCTGGTTGAAGTACCGGCCCAGCATGGCAATTTCGTCATCGCCCTGCTCTTCAATCACTTGAACATCCAGATCGCCGGACCCGACGCGCTGCGCTGCTCCGGCCAAACGGCCCACCGGGCGTGACAGCCGTTCCGCAAACCAGAGACCCAACCAGATCGCCGCAAGGATCAGGATCAACGCAAAGCCCAGATAAAGAAGGCCAAACTCGAACAAGACCCGGCCCCGGTCCCGTTCAAGCTGTTGGTACAGGGCGACCGTTTCCTGGGTCTCATCGAGCAGGTTGAGGATTTCTCCATCCACCTCTCGACTGACATAGAGGAAGCGATCCACGAAGGATTCCAAAGGGATCAAGGCGCGGAATTCATTGTTCGGCCAATCCTCGATGATGGCGAGGCCATCATCATTGGATTGCATCACCTCCTCGGCAGTCGGCTGCTCGAAATCGAACAGATAGGACCGCTCGCCCCGCGCCCTGATTTCGCCTGTCCCGTCAATGACATAAGCCTCTCTCAACCCGCGCTGAATCTGAGCCTGCCCTTGCACGAGGAACCGCCTCAACTCACCGTCATCCATGAAGAAGGTTCGGCTGCGGCTATTGTCGAGAAACCGCGCCAGCGCCACTGCATCCTCTGCAAGGTCTTCGCGCTGCTCGGTTTTGTAGGCTTCAGCGGCCGCAAGAGACGTCCCGACCACCTGCCGGACACGATCCGAAAACCACCCCTCCAAGCCGATGTTCAGGGTCAGTCCGGCAAACACCGCGACGATCACGGTCGGGATCAAAGCCAGCAAGGCAAACACGCCGGTCAGTCTCAGGTGCAGGCGCGACCCGGCAGATTGGGCGCGCCGCGCCGCGACGAGGCGTGCGACCTGCCCCAGAACAAGCGTTGCGACAACAAGAATGTAAACAAAATCCGCCAGCAGGATGAACCGCATGGTGGGTGCTGAGGCATCCTGATCGAAGGGTCCCAGAACGAGAAAGGTTGCCAGCGCCAGCACCGGCCCTAGAAGCACCAGTCCAAGCGTTGCAATGTTCTGCGCACGCCGCGTGCGGCGCCACCGCATCAGCCGGATAAAGGGGGAACTCTGTGACCGGGTTGCCACCCGCTGCCCTCATTTTGATGTGCTGCCAAAGCAGCTGACCGCCATATCTCGTGGTCGTTATGGACAAATACGCCCGGTCGCCACGGTTCTGTGGCCTTTTTACATCAATTTGCGGCGACGTGTCACCTGAATATCGAGGTCTGTGATTTTCTTCCGCAGCGTATTGCGGTTGATGCCAAGCAGATCCGCGCATTTGGCCTGATTTCCGCCAGTGGCATCGAGGGCAATTTCGATCAGGGGTAGCTCTACCTCGCGCAGGATGCGGGTGTAGAGGCCGGGCGGCGGCAGCATGGTGCCGTGCAGGTCAAAGTACCGGCGCAGATGGCGCCCAACCGACGCAGAGAGCTTTTCGGTGTCGCCTCCACCCAGCACAGGTTCCATTTCGGGCTGGTTGCCCAAAACCACCTCCACTTCCACGCGCGTGATCTCCTCGGCGCGGCTGGTCAGGACGAGACGGCGCACAGCATTTTCCAACTGGCGCACGTTTCCGGGCCAGCTGTAAGCTCGAAACAGTTCAGTTGCTTCTTCGCTGAGCCAGCGTTTGGGCGCGCCTTCCCGTTCTGCCCGGTTCAGGAAATGCTCGGCCAGAAGCGGGATATCATCGACGCGCTCCCGCAATGCGGGCACATGAATGGAAGCACCGGTCAGACGGTAAAAGAGATCCTTTCGGACGCGGCCCTTTTCCATCGCGCTCGCCAGATCACTCTGGCTGGTGGCCATGAATCTGGGGACATGGTCGCCCGGCGCGTCAATCATTCGAACGATGCGCGCCTGAACCTCTTCATCGATGTCCGCAATTTCGTCGATCAGAACGGTGCCGCCTTTGACCCGCGCCAGGACACGCGCCGGCCCTTCGAGGTCCTGCAGATCAGCGCCCGTCACGGTCAGGAACGGCAATGTCCGGCGGTCCGAAAAGTCGTGAATGGCGCGGGCAATCAAGGACTTGCCGGTGCCGCTTTCGCCACTGATCAGCACTGGCAGATCAGAGTTCATAACGCGCGCAACCAACCGGTAGAGCGCTTGCATGACCTTTGTGCGCCCGACCAGCGGCAGCTCGTCCGGTCGGTCTGCCGTCTCGGTGCTCGCTTCGGAAGACACGCGCCGCTTTTGATCCAACGCACGGGCCGTGCGCTTCATCAGATCGGGCAGATCGAAGGGCTTGGGCAGATAGTCATATGCCTCGGCTTCCGCCGCCTGAATTGCGGTCATGATCGTGTTCTGCGCTGAAATCACGATAACGGGCAGCCCGGGACGATCCTGAGAAATCTTGGGCAGCATCTCCAACCCATTGCCGTCCGGCATGACGACGTCGGAAATCACCACGTCACCTTTGCCTTCGCCCACCCAACGCATCAGCGTGGTCAGGCTGGAGGTTGCATGCACTTTGCATCCCGCACGCGTGAGCGCCTGGGTCAGAACTGTGCGGATCGTGCGGTCATCGTCCGCGACCAGAACTGTGCCATCCATCAGTGCATCTCCTTGATTTGTTCTTCATCTTTCTTCGCGACCCGCGGCAGGGACAGCCTGAAAACCGTATGGCCCGGCACCGACGTGACCGAGATCCACCCGTCGTGGTCTGAAATGATCTTGCTGACCAATGCCAGTCCAAGCCCGGTGCCGTTCTCACGGCCCGAGACAAACGGATCGAACACATCAGCCTTGATTTTGTCCGGCAGGCCCGGTCCGTCATCGATGATTTCGATTTGCAGGGGCAGCGACTGGCCCGTGCCGTCACTCCGGCGCAATCGAAACGAATGCTCGAAATAGGAGTGGATGCGAATTGTGCCGCCTTTGGGATCCGCCGCCTCAGACGCATTCTTGAGAAGGTTCAGGACCACCTGCAGCAACTGGTCCGGGTCCCCCAGCGCCAGCGGCAATGAAGGATCATAGTCTTCGACGATGGTCATATGCGCGCCGAAGCCGAGCAAGGCCGAGCGGCGTGCGCGGTCCAGCACATCATGGATGTTCACGGGTTTGAAGTCTGGCGGGCTGAGGTTGCCGAACTGCTCCACCTGCTCCAGCAACTTCACGATGCGCCGGCTTTCAGCCACGATCAAATCTGTCAGCTCCAGATCCTCTGGCTGCAGGTTCATGCTGAGGAGTTGCGCCGCGCCGGTGATCCCGGCGAGCGGATTCTTGATTTCATGCGCCAGCATTTCGGCCATTCCGATGGCCGATTGCGCTGCGGACTTCACGGAATGGCTTTGGGTCATGCGACCCGCCAATTCCCGGGGCGAAATCATCAGGATCATCACATCGGGATGCCCCGACAGCGGCGCAATCTGCAACGCCGATTGCAATGGTGGGCGGCTGCCAGAGCCGACATCCACATCGTTGACAAACAAGGGCGTGCCGTTGGCGCGTGCACGCGCAAACGCCTCTTCGATCGGGGCATCTACGGCGATGATATCCCACACAGGCTGTCCGATCACGGCGCGCGCAGATGCGTTCAGGAACCCTTCTCCGGCAGAGTTTACGTCAAGCACGCAATCCCCAGCGTCGATCAGCATCGCGGGGATCGGTAAGGAGGCCCAGATGGATTTGTCCGATGTCACGCGGCCACCTCGGTTGGTCCATCCAGCGCATCGGGCAACAGGCGCATCACCTCTGCCGGGTCCGTCTGGGTCAGGACCGCGCGTCGCAAAGGGGTCGGTGCCACCGTGTCCATGTACCAACCCAGGTGTTTGCGCGCGACGCGACGACCCAGATCATGTCCGTAAAACCGCAGGATCGCATCGTAATGCTCCTGCACCAGATCGACCAGCGCCGCACCGATCGGTACGTCGGGCGCAGCACTCCCATAGAGATCATGGGCAATCTCCGCGATACGCCACGGACGCCCCTGTGCGCCACGCCCGACCATTAGACCATCCGCGCCGGATTGCTCCCGTGCCGTGCGGGCGCTGGCGCTGTCGACAATGTCCCCATTGGCAATGACCGGGATCTCAACGGCGGACTTGGTGTCCCGGATCGCAGCCCAGTCCGCGACGCCCTTGTAGAATTGACAGCGGGTCCGCCCATGCACTGTGATCATCTGGATGCCCGCGGCTTCGGCACGCCGCGCAATCTCCGGGGCATTGCGTGACTCGTCGTCCCATCCAAGCCGCATCTTCAACGTCACCGGCACGTCGACGGCCGCAACAACGGCTTCAATCAAGCGCAATGCGTGATCGGGCGTCTTCATAAGCGCTGAGCCTGAGTAGCCGTTGGTCACTTTCTTCGCCGGGCACCCCATGTTGAAATCAATGATCCGCGCGCCGTTGGCTGCAACCTGCCGGGCGGCTTCGGCCATCCAATAGGCATCGCGGCCAGCCAGCTGTACGGCCGTGTTCTCAACATTCGCGCTCAGTTCAGCGCGTTCACGGAGACCCGGTTTGGCCTGAACCATTTCCTGACTGGCGACCATCTCGCTGACGACAAGCCCCGCGCCAAAGCGCTGAACCAAATCACGGAATGGCCGGTCGGTGATTCCCGCCATCGGGGCCAGAAACACGGGCGACACCAACTGAGGAAGACTTGGTACAACAGACAAACGCTTAAACCTTGTGCAGTTATCTTTTCCTACGCATTCAGCAGCGGTTCCACAACGAATGACAGCTAGCGCCCCTGCGGCATTTGACCATGTGCCCAAAAAATAGGCGCAGGACCTGTCGTGATTGCCTCACCGGGCGCGGCACCGTAAACACGTCGCCACGGCGTCAGACGAGGGAGGCCGACTGATGACCACAGCTGCCCTGATCGTCGCCGCCGGCCGCGGTGTTCGCGCCGGAGGCGCCACACCCAAACAATGGCGCATGCTGGGTGGAAGCAGCGTTGCATCGCATGCCATGAACGCCTTTGCTCGGCACCCCCGCGTCGACCGGATTGTGCTTGTCGTGCATCCCGACGATCTGACTGAACCGCTCTGGCCCAGCCAGCCTCCTGCAGATATCGTTACGGGCGCGGACAGCAGGCAAGGATCCGTTCTGGCGGGTTTGCATGCTCTTGAGGGCCAGTGTGACCGCGTTCTGATCCATGACGCTGCGCGCCCATGCGTGTCCGCAGCGGTCATTGATGCCGTGCTGGACGCTTTGGATCATGCGCCCGCCGCTGCGCCTGCCTTGCCCGTGGTGGATGCGCTTTGGCGGGCTTCGGGAAACCATGCCGAAGGTGTTCAGGATCGCAGCGGCCTTTATCGGGCGCAAACGCCGCAAGGCTTTGACCTGGAGGCGATATTGGCTGCGCACGGCACGTTCGATGGTCTGGCGGCAGACGATGTAGAGATTGCGCGGGCTGCCGGTCTGGATGTTCTGATAGTACGCGGTGACGAGAACAATCTGAAAATCACAACGCCCGAAGACTTTGCGCGGGCTGAACGCATCCTTGGGGGCCAGATGGACATACGATTGGGGAACGGTTTCGATGTGCACCGTTTCGGACCGGGCAGCTTCGTTACGCTGTGCGGCGTGAACGTCCCCTTCGAAAGGGGCCTGCAAGGGCATTCCGATGCAGACGTAGGTATGCATGCAGTCACGGATGCCATTTATGGGGCATTGGCTGACGGCGACATCGGACAGCATTTTCCGCCCTCTGATCCGCAGTGGAAAGGCGCCGACAGTGCCGTGTTTCTGCGCCATGCGATCGCGCGCGCTACGGAACGGGGGTATCGGGTGAACCAGGTCGATTGCACCCTGGTGTGCGAGGCCCCGAAAATCGGTCCCTATGCCGCCCGGATGCGCGGCGTGATGGCAGACATCATGGGCCTGTCCGACGATCAGGTTTCGGTCAAGGCGACAACCTCGGAGCAGCTCGGGTTCACCGGGCGTGGCGAAGGGATCGCTGCACTCGCAACGGCGACACTGGTGTCCCGATGAGCCGGGCCGCCGAACTGATCGCTACAGTCGGCGGCGTTGGGCATTTGCGCCCTGCGCCCGGCACGTGGGGATCGCTTGCCGCGCTGCCTTTGGTCTGGGTCCTGCAGGTGATCGGTGGCTTTCCCCTGCTCCTGATCTTCACCGTGATCATCGCGGTACTGGGGATCTGGGCGACCGCTGTCACCACCCAAGGTCGCGAGGATCATGATCCGTCGGAAGTCGTCATCGACGAAGTTGCGGGCCAGATGGTGGCGCTTCTTCCGTTGTCCTATGCGGCCTGGTCTATGCAGATTGCCATTCTGACGCTTTGGCCTGGTTGGCTGGCCGGTTTCATTTTGTTCCGCCTGTTCGACATCACGAAGTGGGGGCCAATTGGCTGGGCGGACCGCCGACATGACGCGTTGGGCGTGATGCTGGACGACGTGATCGCCGGGGTGTTTGCGGCGATTGGCGTGCTCATCCTTGCTGGCATCTGGCACGGGGTCATGGGCCTGTGACCGTCGCGGACCTGCTTGAGCGTGCCAAAGCGGCGGGCGTGATGATCGCCACAGCAGAAAGCTGCACGGGTGGGATGGTGGCGGCCGCGCTCACGGACATTCCGGGCTCGTCCGCAGTGGTGGATCGTGGCTTTGTCACCTACACGAATGCGGCCAAGATGCAGATGCTGGGGGTCTCTGAAGGCACACTTGCAAATCATGGCGCTGTCTCAGAAGAGGTTGCGCGAGAAATGGCGGATGGTGCGCTGGAGTTTTCCGGCGCCGCGCTGGCGGTGTCGATCACCGGGATTGCGGGACCCGGCGGCTCCGAACACAAACCAGAGGGTCGGGTGTGTTTCGGCCTTGCCAGCGCTGGCCATCGAACCCGAACGGAAACCATCGAATTCGGCGCATTGGGACGGGATGCTGTTCGGAAAGCGGCGCGCGACCATGCGCTGACGCTGCTTGGCGCCGCCCTGCCCTAGTCCTTTTCGCCCAACATGTGGCCGAAGATTCGCGCACTGCCACCCTGCTGCAGCAGCGCCCAGGTCGCGTCGGACCGTTCGACGCCCATCAACGAGCTGGCCTTTTCACGGACGCGGCTTTCCCGATCATCCAGCGTCATCGGCGCGGCAAGGTCATACGACGCCTCAAGCGTGGCGCCGTCGCGACGCAAGACGGTCAACTCGGCCTGTAACTCACTGAGATGGTCATCCGGTATCACCTTGATCTTGCGGCGCAGAACCTTGATCCGGGGGTCCTCGCAAACAATGTCGGAAAAACTCTCAAGCCGCGCTGTGTCATGCCCGAGCGCCCGCATCGCGAGCACCGTGGCGTAGCTGAACTTCGCGCCCAGCCCGGTTGTCGGTTCCGACTGATTGCACACGCTCATCCAACGGGGATTGGTCCGCACGGTCATTTCCGCGATTTCGGGGGCTGCGATGTCGAGCTGGCGGGCCGCCTCCAGTGCGGCATGTAACCCATGACAGCAGGCGTGAAACTTGTGATTCACGTCCTCCATCAGCCAGGTCTCTCCCAGATCGTCCAGCGCCTCGGGGACAGCTTCGCCATGATGCGTCGCGCCAAATCCAAACGGACCTTCGAGCGCGTCCGGGTTGGCTTCGAACCCCGAGGCGACCAGCAAGGCGGTCTCGACCCCTGCTGTTGCTGCCAACCCTGCATTGTAGGGTTTGCCCATTGTGCCGAACTGCGCCTTGAGGCCGGCCGCACGGGTTGCCGTCAGTCCCATGACGTGCTTGATCTGTTCCGCCGTCAATCCAAGCAGACGTGCCGCAGCGATTGCCGCACCAAACGCCCCCGACGTGGCGGTCTGATGAAATCCGGTCTGGTAGTGGGTGCGTCCCAGCCAGATCCCGATACGAACCGACACTTCCATGCCGACCACTGCCGCCTCAAGCATCTCCAGAACAGCCCTGTCTTCGCGCTCAGCGACAGCAAGGGCCGCCGGGAACACGGCCACCGAAGGATGCCCGATATGGGCGAAATGCGTGTCGTCGTAGTCCAGTGCGTGAGACGTCGTTCCATTGACCAGCGCGGCAGCCCGGGCCGGCAAGGTGCGGGTGGACCCGAAAATCGACCCCACACCCTCGCCCGCTTCGTCCAGTGCGATTTCGCGCGTGATCCGCGCGACCGGTTCGTTCACACCTGCGCGCCCCACCGCCACCCAATCCAGGCAAGACATCGCGGTAATGCGTCGGACGGTTTCGGTCGTGGACACAGGGCCTGCTGCAAAAGCGGCCAGTTTTGGGGTCAAGGCATCGCTCATGGATGCCACTCTAATGCGCAGATTGCTCAGCCGTAAAGCTCTGCGGCACGCCGTTCAAAAGCCCGCACGATCCGCTGCATGGCTTCGTTGAACACAACCCCGATGATGCCCTGTAAAACTGCATTTCGGAACTCGAAATCAACGAAGAACTTTACCTCGCAACCCTCTGCGCTATCGCTGAAGTTCCAAGTTGATTTGAGATATCGGAACGGGCCATCAAGATACTCGGTGTCGATTGAGGTTTGCTCGCTGTGCAAGGTGACCCGGCTGCCAAACCGTTCGCGGAACACTTTGAAACTGATGACCAGTTCCGCTTCCATTACCTCGGCGTCACCCACTTCGTAGGTGCGCCGGATCCGTGCAGCAGAACACCACGGCAGAAACTGCGGGTATTGCGCCACATCCGCCACGAGATCGTACATTTGCTGAGCCGTGTAAGGCAGGATGCGGGTTTCGGAATGAGTTGGCATTGGCCCTGCGCGGTTTCACGGATGACAGTGGCGGTTCATGTCGTATGGTTGGGCGTAAAGATCAAGAGGGCAAACATGACAGAGAAGCCATATGTCATCGACGAGATGATCTCTGCCAAGGCGATTGCAGCGCGTATCGAGGCGCTGTGCCGGGAAATCACTTCCGAGTTTGCCGGGACCAACAAGTTGGTCGTGGTGGGCCTGCTGCGCGGGTCGTTTGTCTTTATTGCGGATCTGGTGCGCGAACTCGACCTCCCCATCGAAGTCGACTTTCTGGAAGCTTCGTCTTACGGCGACTCCATGGAAAGCAGTCGGGAAGTGCGCATCCTCAAAGACTTACGTGGCGCGGTTGAAGGAAGAGACGTTCTGGTTGTGGAGGATATCGTCGACACCGGCCACACGCTCAATCACGTCACCAAACTGCTGACGTCTCGAAAACCCGCTCGATTGAAATCCATCGCGCTGCTCGACAAACCGTCGCGGCGCGAGGTGAACTTTCGCGCCGACTGGATCGGGTTCGAGATCCCGGATGAGTTTGTTGTGGGCTATGGCATCGACTTTGCCCAACGCAACCGCAATCTGCCCTTCATCGGCAAGGTCCGGTTTCTGGAAGAGGCTAATGCCAGTTGATCCCATCCTGAGATGCCAGATGGGGCGATGAGCGATGCGATGGCTGTGGCGCATGTCCCGATGGGCGCGCAAACCTCCGTCCGAGCGCCGCGTCAAGCTTTTGTTCGGCCTGATCGCGGCTTGTCTCGTTATTTACGGGATCGAACAGATGGGATGGTGGCCCGACTGGGCCACAGCACAGCGCATGCGTCGCTGAGTTTGCTTACCAACTGTCAGAAGAGATGCGTCAGCCCAGCCCAAGCTTCGCCTGACGGGCCTCCCTCAACCGCGCGAAGTCGTCGCCAGCATGATAGGACGACCGCGTCAGCGGTGTCGCGGACACCATGAGAAAGCCTTTGCCGAAGGCAGCTTTTTCATAGGCCTTGAACTCGTCGGGGGTGATGAAGCGATCAACGCCGTGATGCTTCGGCGTGGGTTGCAGGTACTGGCCAATGGTCAGGAAATCGACGTCAGCCGCACGCATGTCATCCATGACCTGCCGAACCGATTGACCGTCTTCACCCAGACCCACCATGATCCCCGATTTGGTGAACATGGACGGGTCAAGTTCCTTTACCCGCTGCAACAAGCGCAAAGAATGGAAGTATCGCGCACCGGGACGCACCTCGGGGTATAGCCCGGGCACCGTTTCAAGGTTGTGATTGAACACGTCAGGCCGTGCCTCAACCACGGTTTCCAGAACCTCAGGAGCACATTTCAGGAAGTCAGGTGTCAGAATTTCGATGGTCGTCTTGGGGCTGCGGTGCCGCACCGCGCGAATGGTCTGGGCGAAATGATCCGCGCCACCATCCTTCAGATCGTCTCGGTCCACGCTGGTGATCACAACGTGGTTCAAACCCAGTTTTTCGACCGCATGGGCCACGCGCCCCGGCTCAAACGCATCGAGCTTGTCCGGACGACCTGTGGCGATATTGCAGAAGGTGCAGCCACGGGTGCAGATGTCACCCATGATCATCATGGTGGCGTGGCCTTGCGACCAGCACTCCCCGACATTCGGGCAACCGGCTTCTTCGCAAACGGTCACCAGATTGTTTTCGCGCATGATGCGATGGGTGTCCGCATAGCCTTTGCCGCCAGGCGCCTTCACCCGGATCCAATCGGGTTTCTTGGGCTGGGCATTGTCGGCCCGGTGCGCCTTTTCAGGGTGGCGTTCAGCGGGGATTTTCAGATCACGCGTCATCTTCGGGTCCTTGCTCATGGGCCATACATAGGACCATCAGGCGCTGATGTCTCGCGACAATTGGTTTCGGAAGGGCTGCCTTGCAGATAGGTCATAGCAGGCCCGGCACCACCCATAGCTTGCAAATCGCCCCACCCTTCAACGATACTGGTCCTATTTTAGACCACCACATTGCTTCAACCATTCAAGACACGGGGATTGTCATGGCCAGAGAACCAAAAGAGATTGTCGCATTTCGCAAGTTTCTCAAAGAATTTCAGGGTAAAATCAAAGAAATGACACCGCAACTCGCAGAGAAGCGGAAGAAGGAGGTTGTGGCCTGGCTCGACAAGACCTGGGATTTTGAAGACGTGATGGCAGCCGAAATTGAGAAAGCCCGACTGGCTGGCGCAAAGGGCAGCCGCGCTGCGGATTTCATGAAAGAAGGCAAGTTTGCATCTGCGCTTGCGGATTGGAAAAAGGCCGTCGAAACGCACCACAAAAATCTCGAAGACATCACGGCGTACTCAGAAAGCGCCAAAAAACTGCACGATGAAGCAGAAAAACAGATCAAAGCGCTGAAGAAGTCGGGGGTGGCGCTGGATCAGAAACTGGCGAAAAGCCTGGCAGAGATGGAAAAGGCCCTGCCCAATCTGAAAAAGACCCATGTGAAGGCCAGCAAACTGCAGGGTCACGTGGTGATGTATGCCACACGCATCCAGGCTTCGATGGAGTCTGTCGTCAAACAGGCGCTGAAACGGGTCGATCCCAAAGAACTGCCCAAAACGCTGGACGAAAAAGGCCGCAAGAAGACACAGAAGATCGTGGAACGCATGAAAAAGAGCTTCAACGACACCTGCGGCACAGTGAACGCAAAGCTCCGCGCGAGTGATTTCGAGAGCGCCCAAAGCGCATTAGAAAAGGCAAAGGACCCTCTGAAAACACTCGAAGATCTCGAAAAGATCTGTGCCGACACACAAAAAAAGATGAAAAACGACATCGCGAAAATGAAAGACAAGGATGCCGTGGAGAAGATCATCAAACTGGTAAAGGATACCTTTGCCCAATCCCAGCGCCAGTTTACGGCGCTGGAAAAGGCAGTGCGCTCCGCCATGGCCCGCGCCTAGCCGGGCCAGCGTGCGTCACCCCATCAATTGCTGCGGCGCGTCTGGGGTCTGGTAATGCCGGTGCAGGCGTTGCAAGGCGATCCTCAGAACGATCTTGCCTGATCGGGCCGACCAACCCATACGTTTTTCGGCTGACTCCAAGCCTTCCAGAAAACAACAGCACCGCAGTACCACGTCGCTCAGACCAGGTCCGAGATCCGCAAGGGCACGGGAGACCCGGTCTCGCGCGCCTGCAGGTCCATGTCCCACCCCGCTGTCGGGTGCAAAGCCACCGCGCGCACCTGCGGTCAGGAACCGATCCCAGTTCTGCGCAACACGTGGTCCCATCTGGGCCATCTCAAAGTCTTCGCGCAACCGTTCTCCGGCGCGCACAAGATCGTCGCTCAGGAAAGGCGTGCCGTCCCGGTCACGGCGGCGCGCCAGAAGGGTCAACGGACTTTCACCCAGATTGAAGCGCTGCTTGCGGCGCGTCTTTGTCGCTGGGTCCTCAACGGATCTGGTGCCCCACTCCCGATGCTGATCCGCAAAAGGAGTCGCAGCTTCGCAAAAGCCCGCTGCCTCTTGATGGGGCGCAGCGCTTTCGTTTTGTGCTATGATACGCGCCAGTGCTGCCCGTCCTGAGGCCGTGATGACATAACGGCTGATCCGCCCCTGCTGCGTGCAGGTGATCCAGTCTTTCACCACCATGGCCTGTGCCAGCCCGGCCGCGACCACGGCCGTTTTTGTAGCCCCGTCGCGCACCACAACCGCTTTGTCCATCTTGTCCCCCACCGCAAGCACCGCGCCCGTTTCACAAAGCCTGCGCAATACCCGGCTGGCTTCGCGTTCAAGGGTCTCGGTGTCCGCGGGCAGGTTGTCTGGAATAGAAGAGTCCTTGGCAGTCATAGTGTCAGCTCCCTCTGGATGTGTGGGCCCTGCCGCAGACGGCTGAGGCCAAACAAAGGACTGCGCCAAAGCCAGAAGAGCCTTGTCAAAGAGAGGATCGTCGCGGCGGGATTCGACGCGTCGCACCTGTCGCAACACGGTGGACGCATGGCAGCCCGCTTCACGCGCAAGGTCGCGAATGGAATAGCCGGCCTCAGTGTGCGCCAGATAACGCGCCGTTTTGTCCGGCACCCAGTCCGGGCAATTCCAAGCACTATGACCGTACATGCGTCCCTCTTCTGAGCGATGGTCAGCCCAAGAAAAAACTGCCGACGCCCAGGCACGCCCGGCCCATCAAATGATACAACTTAAGGATGTATTGGTTACTTGATGGTTAAAGTCAGCAGCAATGGCCATCATTGTTTCCAAAACATAAACAGTCGTGAATCGGCCGTACGCCGCAAACCCGCGCTCCGCAACACCCGTTTAGGTTGTGCCATACCTCGATCAAACCGATCAGAGGAGACCCATGATGCAAGATGTCTTGAGCATGCTGAGCGCGCTGCGCCGCCCGCGGCTTTTGATCCGCGCCGCCCGGATAGGAGCGTCCGAATACCGGCGGGACCGCCATCTGCAACGCATTCTGGGCTATGGCACTGTTCCCCGCAGCGCTGCGGCCCTTCTGACTCTGATCGAGATCGAGCAGGCGCACAACCAACGCCGCGAAGAAAGCGACGCTGGTTATTCGTTGTCGCGCCACCTGGACGTGCTGATTGCCATGATGGGCGAGGCCAACCTGCTGCGCGCCAACCAGCGCGCAGATATCAAATGAACGTATCTGGCATCGAGGCCTTTTTCGTGGCCACGTAGTCGTTCAGCGCGGCCGCAATCTCGGGATCAAGGGCTGGCTGCTGGTACGTGGCGAGCATTTGCTCGACGCGAAGCGCGGCCAACGTCTGAGTATCACGGGCCCCTTCTTCGTCCCATGTCTCAAAAGGCTTGTAGTCCAGAAGATCCGAGCGCCAGAACGCCGTTTTGAAATTGTCCTGCGTATGTGCGCAGCCCAGATAGTGCCCGCCCGGTCCCACTTCGGCGATTGCCCCCATGGCTTGGGCGTTTTCGTCGGTGGCGACTCCTTCGGCGAGCTTGTGCAGAACGCCAAGCTGATCCGCGTCCATCACAAATTTCTCAAAGCTGCTGACCAGCCCGCCTTCGAGCCAGCCACAGGAATGCAGCATGAAGTTTACGCCCCCCAACAGCGCAGCGTTATGAGTATGGGCGGTCTCGAAAGCGGCCTGCGCATCTGGCAGTTTCGAACCGCACAAACCGCCGCCAGAACGGAATGGCAGGCCCAGACGCCTCGCGAGTTGTCCCGCGCCATAAAGGATCTGCGACGCTTCAGGAGTGCCAAAGGTCGGAGCGCCCGAGTTCATATCAATCGACGTGACAAACGCCCCGAAAATCACCGGCGCACCGGGGCGCACAAGCTGGGAATAGGCGATCCCGGCCAGCACCTCAGCCAGCACCTGAGTCAAGGTGCCCATAACGGACACCGGTGCCATCGCGCCCCCGACGATAAACGGGGAGACGATGCAGGCCTGATTGTTCTTGGCGTAAACTTCCAGCGCCCCCATCATCACGTCATCAAAGGTGAGCGGGGAGTTGATGTTAATCAGGGACGTCATCACCGTGTTGTTCTGAACGAAGTCCTTGCCGAACAGGATCTCGCACATCTCCACAGAATCCTGCGCGCGGCTGGGATCGGTCACAGACCCCATGAACGGTTTGTCCGACAAAGTCATATGCGCCAGCAGCATGTCCAGATGCCGTTTGTTCACCGGAACATCCGTGGGTTCGCACACTTTCCCGCCGGAATGGTGCAACCACTTGGACATGTACCCGAGCTTCACGAATTTCTGGAAATCATCCATCGTCGCATAGCGGCGTCCGCCCGCATGGTCGCGGACAAAAGGCGGGCCGTAAACCGGGGCGCACACCAGCGTCTTGCCGCCAATCTCGACGTTGCGGGCCGGGTTGCGCGCGTGCTGGGTAAAGCGGCTGGGCGCCGTGGCGCAGAGTTGGCGGGCCAGACCGCGCGGGATCCGGACGCGTTCCCCGTCAATCTCGGCCCCAGCCGCGCGCCAGCGGTCCAACGCGCCGGGGTTGTTGACAAAATTTACCCCGATTTCTTCGAGCACGGATTCGGCATTGTCTTCGATGATATCAAGCGCTTCGGCCGTCAGGATTTCGAAGTTTGGAATGTTGCGCTCGATGTATCGGGCAGTCTCGAAACTGACCGCGGAGCGTTCTGCGCGCCGTGCTGCGCCGCCGCCGCCGCGCGCCCTGCGTCTTGCCGTTGCATCTGCCATGATGACGATCCCGCTGAAGATAGGTGAGTTGAGGATGTGATTAGCGCAACGCTTGAACCGGCACTGGTGTGGATTGCGGCGCAATGGAGGTAAAAGCGACATGTGTCCCGTCGTATCCAGGCCACGTGTCAGCCGTGCGCCGCAATCCCCTTGCTTCGGTCCCGGTCGCGGCATAATCAGCCGGTATGTCTCAATCCACGCACGACCGCCTCCTGATCATCGACTTCGGCAGCCAGGTGACTCAGCTGATCGCCCGCCGCCTGCGCGAACTGAACGTCTATTGTGAAATCCATCCCTATCAGAACGTGACCATGGATTTTGTGCGCGATCTCGCGCCAAAGGCCATCATTTTCTCGGGCGGTCCTGACAGTGTCGTCCGCGAAGGTTCTCCGCGCGCACCGTTGGAAATCTACGACTTCGGCGTGCCGATCCTGGGCATCTGCTATGGACAGCAGGTCATGATGGAGCAGCTTGGCGGCAAGGTCGAGGGCGGCAAGATTTCAGGTGGTGGCGGAACCGCGGAGTTTGGGCGCGCCTATGTCACGCCCGGCGCACCACTGGCGCTTCTGGAAGGATGGTTCGAAGCCGGCGACGAACAGGTCTGGATGAGCCATGGCGATCATGTCAGCAAGCTGGCGCCCGGTTTTCAGGTGTTCGGGACATCGCCAAACGCACCCTTTGCGATCACGGCGGACACGTCGCGCGATTTCTACGCTGTGCAGTTTCACCCTGAGGTCCATCACACCCCCCGCGGTGCAAAGCTCTATGAGAACTTTGTCCGTCTTGCCGGGTTTACCGGCGACTGGACGATGGGTGCCTATCGGGAGCAAATGATTGACAGCATCCGGGCGCAAGTCGGAGACAAAAAGGTGATCTGTGGGCTGTCCGGCGGGGTCGATTCCTCGGTGGCAGCCATCCTGATTCACGAGGCCATTGGCGACCAACTGACTTGCGTGTTCGTCGATCATGGGCTTTTGCGAAAAGACGAAGCGCAGGAAGTCGTGGGCATGTTCCGCGACAACTACAACATTCAGCTGATCCATGCGGACGAATCCGAGCTGTTCCTCGGCGAGCTCGAAGGTCAGTCCGACCCCGAAACCAAACGCAAGATCATCGGGAAGCTCTTTATCGACGTGTTTCAGAAACATGCCGACACCATTGAAGGGGCTGAATTCCTGGCGCAGGGCACGCTTTACCCCGACGTGATTGAATCGGTCTCGTTTACGGGCGGCCCCTCGGTGACGATCAAATCGCACCACAATGTCGGCGGCCTGCCCGAAAAAATGGGCCTGAAGCTCGTCGAACCGTTGCGAGAGCTTTTTAAGGACGAAGTACGGGCTCTGGGGCGCGAGCTTGGGTTGCCGCAGAGTTTCATTGGGCGCCACCCCTTCCCCGGGCCAGGCCTGGCGATCCGCTGCCCCGGCGAAATCACCCGGCAGAAACTGGACATTCTGCGCGAGGCAGATGCGGTCTATATCGACCAGATCCGACGCCACGGGCTTTATGACGAAATCTGGCAGGCCTTTGTGGCCATCCTGCCGGTGCGCACGGTCGGGGTCATGGGCGATGGACGCACCTATGACTATGCCTGCGCATTGCGCGCTGTGACCTCGGTGGATGGCATGACGGCTGACTACTATCCGTTCAGCCATGAGTTTCTTGGTGAAACCGCCACCCGGATCATCAACGAGGTGCAGGGCATCAATCGCGTGACCTATGACATCACCTCGAAACCTCCGGGCACGATCGAGTGGGAATAGCGGGCAAGATGTGCCCGTGATTTGAGCCGCGGGTGCGATTCGCCGCGCCCATAGGCTCATTTGCAATTAAACACTCTGATTCCGAGCTGACTCGCGATACACTCTTAGCGAGAGTGAAAACTCACGAATTCTCCATGGAGACGACTCGTGGCTGTTCGTATCTTTGTGTGTCGCTATTGCGGTCATTGGATGCGGTTTTCGGGAAACCGATGCCATGCCTGCTATCAGGACAAAGCCTCTTGGCAGCGCCCCGCCATGGCGGTCACGCTTCTGGTGGCAGCAGTTGCGGTTCTCTTTGTCGTCGCCGGAATGATGCCGCCGCGCTGAGACAAGTTGAAAACGGTGCGCCTCGACTCAAATTTGTTTCCCTGTACGAATTTCAAGAACATCAATCTTTGGCCGCCAACAGACCATAGGATCCCCAAGCCCTTGCCAATGCCCGGAAAATGAGGCCTTGGTTGCGCGGGCATATAGGGCAAATCGATGAAAGAGCCGCAGACCCAGGTCGGACTGGCCGCCATCTGGATGAGCGGCGCCATCGCATCGTTCTGTGCGATGTCCGTGGCTGGTCGTGCGGTTAGCGCCACGCACGATACATTTGAAATGATGATGTTTCGCAGCCTCGTTGGGCTTGTCGTTATGGTGCTGATCCTGACTTTGACGCGGCGGTGGTCCGAGGTCACGACCCGGTCGTTCGGCACGCAGGTGGTCCGGAATCTGGCGCATTTCACGGGGCAGAACCTGTGGTTCTACGCCATCACGGTGATTCCCCTTGCGCAGGTCTTTGCCCTTGAATTCACAATGCCGATCTGGGTGATCGTGCTGTCCCCGCTCCTGCTTGGCGAACGCCTGACGCCTGTGCGGGCGTTTGCCGCCATCATGGGCTTCGCTGGTGTTTTGATCGTGGCGCGGCCCAGCCCTGAGACGATCAACGCGGGCGTGATCTCGGCTGCCGGTGCCGCGATTTTCTTTGCGCTCACCATCATGCTGACAAAGAAACTCACCCGCACTGAAACCATTGCGTGCATCCTGTTTTGGCTGACCGCACTGCAACTTGTGATGGGGGTTCTGGCCTCGGGTGCGGATGGGTCCATCACGATGCCGACCTGGCAGACATGGCCGTGGCTGATGCTGATCGGATTCGCAGGGCTCTTGGCACATTTCTGCATGACCAATGCACTGGCCATCGCACCGGCCACAGTGGTTGTGCCCATCGACTTTGTTCGGCTGCCCGTCATCGCCGTAATCGGCATGCTCTTTTACAACGAGCCGCTGGACCTGTGGGTCTTTGTCGGCGCGGCGGTGATATTCGCCGGCAACTACGTGAACATCCTGTCCGAAACGCGCAAGAACCGGGTCGCGCGAACCTGAGCAATTGCCTTAGCTGCGCGCATGGTAGAACAAAAATCCCTCTCCGCCCGCGCCTGGGCAGAATTGATGCTGCTGGGACTGCTCTGGGGCGGGTCGTTCCTGTCGATCCGGGTCGCTCTGGATGAAGTGCCGGTGATCACGGCCGTACTGCACAGAACCGGCTGGGCGATGCTTGTGTTGTGGGCCGTAGTCCTCGCATCAGGTCACCGGATTCCGCGCGATCCCAAGATCTGGGGCGCCTTTCTGGTCATGGGCATGCTCAACAACGTCATCCCGTTCGGGCTGATGACATGGGGCCAGCTCTATATCGAGACCGGTCTGACATCGATCCTGAACGCGGCAACCGCGGTGTTTGCCGTCGTGGTGTCGGCCTTGGTCTTTGCGGATGAGCGCTTGACCACACGGCGGATGATCGGTGTCGGTCTTGGGTTTTTCGGCGTCGCTACGGCCATCGGTCTGAAGAACCTCACGCAGTTCGATCTGCGTTCCACAGCCCAACTGGCGGTTCTGGGCGGCGCGTTCAGTTACGCCTGCGCCAGCGCATGGGGGCGCGCGCGGCTGGGTGATCTGCCACCCCAACTGGCGGCGGCAGGCATGCTCACCGGGTCAACGCTGGTGCTGCTGCCAGCGGCACTGCTGATCGACGGGCCCATCCAGATGACCCTGCAGCCCAAGACATGGGTTGCAATTGCCTACTTCGCGCTCGCGGCGACAGCAGGCGCCTATTTGCTCTATTATCGCGTGCTCGCTATGGCGGGCAGCGGCAACCTGATGTTGGTGACATTGCTGATCCCGCCAGTTGCCATCATTCTCGGCGCTTTGGTGCTGGGAGAAGAGTTGAAACCACGCGCCTTTGTGGGGTTCGTCTTCCTGGCCATGGGGTTGCTGGTGTTGAACGGCACACTCGGGCGGCGTCGGAATTGACGCTGCGGGCAGGCCCGTCTAGCAAGACCCAAAAGGGAACGGGCCATGATTTATCGTTCAGCCGCCGACTGGCAGGCCGCCAGCCACAAGCGGGTCTTGCTGTTTGGAATGTCCGGCGTGGGCAAAACCCATGTCAGCCAAAGGCTGCGCGCTGCCGGAGACTGGTTTCACTACTCGATCGATTATCGCATCGGCACGCGCTACATGGGCGAATACATCGTCGACAACGCCAAGGCGGAAGCGATGAAAGTGCCGTTTCTGCGCGAATTGCTGCTGTCTGATTCGATCTATCTTGGCTCCAACCTCAGCTTTGACAATCTGACACCAGTGGCCAGCTATCTCGGCAAGCCGGGTGATCCGGCCAAAGGTGGCATGGCGATGGACGAGTACCGTCGGCGACAGGAGCAGTTCAAACGCGCCGAGATTCAAGCCCTTCTGGACACGGATCATTTCATCCGCCGAGCGGAGGCCCTCTATGGCTATCCAAACTTTGTCTGCGACACGGGTGGTTCGATCTGCGAGTGGGTGGAGGCCGATGACCCCGAAGACCCGATCCTCAGCGAGTTATCGCGCCACACGCTTCTCGTCTGGCTGAAAGGAGATGACGCGCATACCGAGGAACTGATCCGCCGCTTTGATCTGGCCCCCAAACCGATGGCCTATCAACCCGAATTCCTGACGGAGGCTTGGGACGACTACCTCGACGCACATGGCGGCACCGAGGACACTGTTGATCCAAACGCTTTTATACGCTGGACCTATGCCCGCGCGCTGGCTCATCGTCAGCCCCGCTATGACGCCATGGCCCGCAATTGGGGTGTGACGGTCACGGCCGAGGACGCCTCTAGCATCCGTGACGCGCACGATTTCGACCAGTTGATCTGCGATGCCCTTGAGGAAACCCGTTGAGCGGCGTATTCCGATGCCTGCTCAATTGAAAACGGCCCCGTAAAATGCCCATCAAGATCCATGCTGACCTGCCTGCTTATGACGTCCTGACCCAGGAAGGCGTGATGGTCATGGACGACGATCAGGCCGCACGTCAGGACATCCGGCCATTGCGCATTGGGCTGCTGAACCTGATGCCCAAAAAAATCCAGACGGAAACGCAGTTTGCCCGTCTGATTGGGGCGACGCCTCTGCAGATCGAACTGACCCTGATCCGCATGTCCGAGCATCAGAGCCGCAACACAGCCGCAGAGCATATGGAGAGCTTCTATCGGCCATTTCAGGACGTCCGAGACGAAAAGTTCGATGGGCTGATCATCACCGGCACCCCAATCGAACACCTCCCGTTCGAAGAGGTCACCTATTGGGATGAGATGCGCGAGGTCATGGACTGGACGCAGACCAACGTGCATTCAACCTTTGGCGTATGCTGGGGCGGCATGGCGATGATCAATCATTTCCATGGTGTGGAAAAACACATGCTGTCGGCCAAAGCGTTCGGGTGCTTCCGGCACCGGAATCTGGCGCCCTCCTCACCCTTTTTGCGCGGCTTTTCAGATGATTGCGTGATCCCAGTCAGCCGATGGACCGAAATGAAACCGGATGAAATCGATGCTGCGCCGGGTCTTACCACACTGTTGGGCAGCGACGATGTGGGGCCTTGCCTGGTTCAGGACACGGCACATCGCGCGCTCTATATCTTCAATCACTTCGAATATGACAGCGACACCCTGAAACAGGAATATGATCGCGACATCGCTCAGGGCACCCCCATCAACGTTCCCATGAACTACTACCCGGATGATGACCCGTCCCAGACGCCACAAAATCGCTGGCGAAGCCACGCGCACCTTCTATATGGCAACTGGATAAACGAAATATACCAGTCCACACCGTTCGATTTGAGCCGTATTGGCACTTAGAGTGTTCATCGCATTCCTCGTCACCCTGATGTTGCTGTCAGGACTGGTGTCTTATCGCGCGACGCGGAACGAAGCCCGCGCCGAAGCGTCTCATCCTCCATTGGGGCAGATCCTGACCATCGACGGCACCCGCGTTCATGCCGTGGTGATGGGAGACGGTCCGGACCTGGTTCTGATCCACGGCGCCAGCGGGAACGTGCGTGACATGACCTTTTCGCTGGCCCCGAAACTGGCCGAGCGTTACCGCGTGATCATCCTGGACCGGCCAGGACTGGGATATAGCGATCCAATCAACGCAAAAGGCGACACCATCGCTCAACAGGCAGACGTGCTTTCTCACGCGGCGGCGGAGCTGGGAGCAAATGCCCCGATTGTTATGGGGCAAAGTTATGGGGGCGCGGTCGCTCTGGCATGGGCGGTCCATCACCCGGACCGGATTTCGGCCTTGGTTCCCGTGGCTGCAGCCTCGAACCCCTGGGACACGCCGCTTGATCCGCTCTATCGCATCACATCCAACCCGCTGGGGAGCATTCTGGTCGTTCCCCTTCTCACGGCTTTTGTCTCCGAGTCGCGCATTGCCCGCGCTCTAGAAGGGATTTTCGCGCCTCAAACGGTGCCGGCAGATTATGGCGCCTATGTCGGGGCGGGGCTGACTTTGCGCAGATCAGCGTTGCGGGCAAATGCCTTGCAGCGCGCCAACTTGCTGGAAGAGATCAAGGCCCAGGTGCCGCTTTACGGCAACATCGAAGTCCCGACCGAGATTGTTCATGGAACCGCCGATGACACGGTCAGTCTGAGCATCCATTCCGAAAAGCTGGTCAACCAGATCCCGGGGGCGGTGCTGACCCGTCTGGAAGGTATTGGACATATGCCACAGCACGTGGCGCAGGATGGCGTAATTGCCGCAATCGATCGCGCAGCTGCCCGGGCGGGTTTGCGTTAATCGCATTAACATCCCATATTGAAAGCCTGTTACAACACGCAGGTAAAGTACATGGAGCTTCCCTTTGACGGTGCGATCAGCGCCTATTTCAAGCACGAGGCCCCTGATAACGTCAGAGATGCCATCAAAGGGTCTGATAAAGACGACATCCTGAACCCCAGCTATCCGCATTCGGAGCGGATGGACCGCAAAAAATACGAAGACGCGCTTGATCAACTGCAGATCGAACTCGTCAAGATGCAGTCTTGGGTTCGGAGCACGGGCGCACGCGTCGCGATTGTTTTTGAGGGGCGCGACGCCGCAGGAAAAGGCGGGACAATCAAACGGTTCCGGGAAAATCTTAACCCGCGATCTGCGCGTGTTGTTGCGCTGTCAAAGCCCTCGGACGCCGAGAGCACCCAATGGTACTTTCAACGCTACATCAATCATTTGCCGTCCGGCGGCGAGATCGTGTTCTTCGACCGCAGCTGGTACAATCGTGGCGTCGTCGAGAAGGTGTTCGGGTTCTGCGACGATCAGGAGCGCGAGCAATTTTTCCGGCAGGTGCGCCCGTTCGAAGGCACCCTGGTTGACGACGGCATTCACCTGTTCAAGATCTGGCTGAACGTCGGTCGGGCTGAACAACTACAGCGCTTTTTGAAACGGGAAAGCGATCCGCTCAAACAATGGAAGCTGAGTCCAATCGATGTAAAAGGGTTGTCCAAGTGGGACGACTACACAACGGCCATCGAGGAAACGCTGACCCGCAGCCATGACGACAAGACACCGTGGACCATCGTGCGCTCGGACGACAAGCGCCGGGCCCGCCTGACAGCGATCCGCCATGTGCTGCACCGGCTGGATTACGACCGCAAAGACGAAAAAGCACTGGGGTCTATCGACGACGCGATCTGCATGACCCCGGACAATTGGGATGCCTAAACGCGGCTATCATCATGGCAATCTGCGACAAGCGCTGATTGATGCAGCCCTTGAACTGATCGAGCTGCGCGGACCCACGGGCTTTACTCTTTCGGAAGCCGCCAAGCAGGCGGGTGTGACCCCTGCGGCGGTCTATCGCCATTTCGAAGGGCGCGAGGATCTGATCGCCGAAGGCGCGCGCCAAGGCTATGAAATGTTTGCCGATTTGATGCAATACGCCTACGACAAGGGCCAACCCTCGGCACTGGCTGCATTTGAGGCCACCGGGCGTGCCTATCTTGCCTTCGCCCGCAAGCACCCCGGTCATTACATTGCGATGTTCGAGAGCGGAATTTCGGTCAACCGCACGCCGGAACTGGCAGCAGCCGCCGCCCGGGCACGTGGCGTGCTCGAAAAAGCTGCGTCCGATTTGTCCGAACATATACCGCCCGAAAAGCGCCCTCCCGCCTCGATGTTCAGCGCCCATATCTGGGCAATGAGCCACGGCGTGGTCGAACTCTTTGCGCGCAATTCTCCGGGAACCGTCTCGCCCTTTCCGCCTGAAGACCTGTTGGAGTCCGGCATAGGAATCTACCTGCGCGGACTGGGCCTCGTGCCACCCGACACTTAAGGCGTCGGGCAAAATAGGTGACAGTCGGGGATGGATTGCGGATCTCAGCCGCCCAATTCTCCATGGCGCGCGGATTGACGCGCATCTGTTCAAACCCGCATACGTTGTCTTGTGCGGTTCACAAGCGATGCCGATATATGAACCTGTCTCCCCGTTCACGATCGACAGGATCTCATCATGAATCGCATCGTCCTCATCGTTGTCTTGCTCATTGCAGTGGCCATCGGCTGGCTTGTCCTCATGCCGGGTGACGAGCCCCCTGCCACAGATCCCGAAACCACGGCACCTGCCACTGAAGGCGAGGACACCTCCTCCGCCACCACCGAAGATGCGGCACAGAGTGCTGCGGAAGAGGTCGCAAATGCCGCCGCCTCCGCCGTCACTGCGGCTACCGAAGCCGCCAACACCGCTGCATCCGCCATCGGCGAGGCAGTGAACCAGACACAGGATGCCGCCGAAGAAGCCGCAGCCCAGATCAGCGAATCCGCCAGCACGGCACAGGACACGGTGACTGCGGCCGTGGATCAGGCCGTAACGTCAACGAATGAGGCCATCTCGTCGCGGCTTGGCGACGTCAGAGCAGCCTTCGAAGACAATGGTGTATTGACGGAGGAAGGGTTCGACTATGACGCCGCTGTTGCTCTGGTGGAAGAAAGCGAGCTGGCAACCGGCATCAAGGACCAGATCAACAGGCTGTTGGCTGCTATCCGCGACAGCCCGGACACCATTTCCACCAACCTCGCGACGCTCAAGGAAACACTGGGCCTGAACTGAAGCCAAAAAACCATTCGGAAACGAAAAAAGGCCGCACCAAGGTGCGGCCTTTCCAGTTGGATAACCCCAAGTCTTAACGCTTGGAGAATTGGAAGCTCTTGCGGGCCTTGGCCTTGCCGTACTTCTTGCGTTCCACCACGCGGCTGTCGCGTGTGAGGAAGCCGGCGGCTTTCAGGGCGGCCCGCAGGTTAGGATCGTAAAGCTGCAGGGCCTTGGAGATACCGTGCTTGACGGCTCCGGCCTGTCCGGACAATCCGCCGCCTTTGACCGTCGCCATGACGTCGAACTCACCTTCGACACCGGCCACTGTGAAGGGCTGACGCAGGATCATCTGCAGAACAGGACGAGCGAAATAGGTGTCCATCGCTTTGCCGTTGACGATCACCTTGCCCGAACCCGGCTTCAGCCAGACACGTGCAACAGCGTCTTTCCGTTTGCCGGTGGCATACGAACGGCCCAGATCGTCGCGAACCGGTTCGCGCGGGGTCAGTTCAACCTCGGGTGCCGCTTCGATGCCGGCAACCTGGTTGAGATCTTCGAGTGTGTTGATTTCTTCAGCCATCGGTCATCAGCTCCGGGTGTTTTTCGCGTTCATGGATTTCACATCCAGAACTTCGGGGCTTTGCGCCTCGTGCGGATGCTCCGCGCCGGCATAGACGCGCAGGTTGGTCATCACCTTGCGGCTCAGACGGTTGCCCGGCAGCATGCGTTTGACAGCTTGTGTCACAACGCGCTCGGGATGCGCCCCTTCGAGGATCTGCTGCTTGGTGCGCGACTTGATCCCGCCGGGATGCCCGGTGTGCCAGTAGAAGTTTTCTTCGCGCTTCTTGCCGGTCATCTGGATCTTGTCGGCATTGATGACAATCACGTTGTCACCCATATCCATATGCGGCGTGAAGGACGGTTTGTGCTTGCCACGCAGGCGCGTGGCCACGATCGAAGCAAGACGGCCCAGAACAACGCCCTCGGCGTCGATCAGGATCCACTTCTTGTCGATCTCTGCGGGGGTCGCAGAATAGGTTTTCATGGCAGGTCAGTCCTGTTTGATGTCAAAAGCGGGCCCCGGGAAAGGAACCCGCCGAAATTCGATGCCGGTGTATACGAACAGTGCCGATGCAGGTCAAGCGGCATTCAAAAACAAAAAAACATTCCAAATCAGTTATTTACCATATGGGGTATCAAATTACCCCAAGCTTCATACGCTCAGTTGGCGTGGCGGATCATCAAGCAGCGTGCGCAGTTTCAGCATCGCGTCTTCAAAGTGCTCCAGCGTGACATGTGCATTGATCGCGATCCGCACGGCATGGGGTGGGTTCCCGTCCCGCAGGACGAAATCCTCGGCGGACCTGACCCGGACGCCATCCGCCTCGGCGGCCCGGCAAAAGGCCTCGGCGCGCCAGCCGTCGGGCAGCCGGAGCCAGACAAATGACACGTCCGGATGCCATGACAAATCGAACCGGCCCAGAACATTGACCGCGACCTGCACATATTCGGCCATCCTGCGCCGCACCCGATCAGTCAGAACCCGAGTCTCCGGATGCAGGAACAGTTGCCGCGCCATTTCAGCGATCGGCCAGGCCAGCCCGAAGAACCCCTGCTCTGCCGCGCGCCGCAATCCGCCGCCACGTCCCCGTGGCGCCACGGCATAACCGACCCGCAATGCGGGTGTGAGCGACTTTGAAAAAGACGAAATGTACCATCCGCGCTCGGGGCACATGGCACGGTAGGTTTCGCTGCGGGGCCCGTCGATATTGTAGCACTCGTCCTCCAGTATCTCGAGGCCGCGCGCCTCGGCCACGCGCGCGAGTTCCCGCCGGCGTTCGGGCGGCGTGTACAACAGTGTCGGGTTATGCACCTCTGGCACCGTGCAAAAGACCTGAGCGTCGTGCGCGCGGGCGATGCGATCCAAGGCATCCGGCTGTACACCTTGCGCGTCCATTGGAACGGCAACAACCTTTGCCCGCAGGCCCTGCGCAGCACGGGAAAAGCCCGGATACCCCATCTCTTCAACCAGGACGACTGGTTCAGCGCCGGAAATGATCGCCTGCAGAACCAGCGAGATTGCGTTTTGACCGCCATGGGTCAACACAACATCGTCCGGGTCCAGGGCGCCCAGTTGCGCATCCTTCAGCCACTCCACCGCGGCCGCCCGCAAAGGCGCATACGCACCGCGGCTGGGATAGTTTAGCAATGCGGAATCGGGGGCATTGCCCAGATCACCGAGCAAGCGCCGCAAGAGATCAGCCTGCCCCACTTCCGCGATACTGGGAGAGAACAGTTCCACAGGCCCCTCGTTGCGCTGCAGATCCGAACCTTGCGATGCGGCGGGCGCATGTTCGGCGTGCGGCTCAGAAACGAAGGTCCCGCGCCCGACCTCGGCCTGCACGTCGCCTGCGTCGGTCAGCAGGCGATAGGCCCGTGCCACTGTGCCAGGCGTGATCCCCAATTGATAGGCCATCTCACGGACGGTTGGCAGCCGCGCGCCCGACGACAGTGTCCCCTCGTCGATCGCAGTCCGGATCGCCTCAGCAAGGCGCTGATACTTGGGCCCGTGGCCCGCAGATAGATCGACAGACGAAATTGTATCCATAACAATCTTTCATTGGACTCAATTGTATTCTGTATTGTACTCCTTTGTTACACATAGAGGCAATATTGTGTCAATACAATTAAAGGAGATTCAAGATGACACAGACCACGCAATCGCTCTCGCTGCTGAACCGCAGTGCTTCCCATCTGCCTGTCATGGCGCAGCTGGCCGTGCGCTTTGCAGGTCTGGTCACGCGCTGGGACATGGTACGGCGCAGCCGCATTGACCTGCAGTATCTGGATGATCACCTGCTCAAGGACATCGGCAAGACGCATGACGAGGTCAGGGCCGAAGTGGCACGCCCATTCTGGCGGCTGTAGAAGCGTCCTCGCAATCAACCATCAGGCCGGGGATCCCCCCGGCCTTTTCTCATTCCGGTGGGATGGCATAGGTCATTGAGGCCCGCGCCACAGGCTTCGATGACCCTTCGGAAAACATCAGGATCTCTGCAACGGCAAGCACCCGGCCAAGTTTCAGAAGTCTTGCTTCAGCGACAACATCTTTGCCCGCTTGCGGTTTGCGCATGAAATCCAACGAACAGGATGTCGTCACGGCCAATGCCTTGGGGCCGACATGACTGAGTACCAGAATGTAAGTGGCCACATCCGCCAGCGAAAACATCGAGGGTCCGGACACAGTGCCGCCGGGACGCAAATGCCGTTTGGACGTGTTAAGGCGCGCCTTCAGATACTCTGGCCGCAATTCGTCGATGGTGAACTCACCCCGCACCTGGGGGAAGACATCATCGAGAAACGCCATGACTTCATCCGCATCTAACACCAGGGACATGCTTTTCCTTTCCTCCGCATCCGCCTAGAGTTCGCCCGAACCGTCAGCGGAGGGCAAGATGGGAATTCTGGAACGTCACGACAGCGCGGCCATTGCGCATCTTCATATGAATGCGCCGGAGCGGCTCAACGCCCTGAGCGACGAGATGCTGGCAGCCTTGCAGGCTGAATTTGATTCGCTGCGCGAGGACAACGCGATCCGCGCCGTGATCCTGTCAGGAGAAGGCAAAGCCTTCTGTGCGGGCCACGATCTGAAACAGATGCAAGCCGGACGCCAGGCCGAAGACGGTGGCAAAGCCTATTTCAAGGACCTGTTCGACCGCTGCACGCAGGTGATGCTGTCGATCCGGTCCCTGCCCCAACCGGTGATCGCGCGCGTCCATGGAATCGCGACGGCGGCGGGATGCCAGTTGGTGGCGTCCTGCGATCTGGCGGTCGCCGCCGAAGGCACCCAGTTCGGCGTGAACGGCGTGAATATCGGCCTGTTCTGCTCGACGCCCATGGTCGCGCTGAGCCGGAACATCCCCCGCAAGCAGGCCTTTGAGATGTTGACGACCGGCAAATTTGTGGACGCCGATCGGGCGCAGGCGCTCGGCCTGATCAACCGCGTGGTCCCGCATGACGATCTCGAAACCGAAACCGCAGACCTGGCGAACACACTCGCCGACAAACTCGGGGCCGCCGTCAAGATCGGCAAACAGGCCTTCTATGAACAGATCGAAATGCCGATTGCAGATGCATATGCCTTCACGGGCGCGATGATGGTCGAAAACATGCTTTACCGCGATACCGAAGAGGGAATCGCTGCCTTTATCGAGAAGCGGCCACCGAACTGGACGCAATAACTTGCCACATTTGACGCGAACAATGCGCCGATAAATGGCGCATTGGACGCTTCGCGCCCTTATCCACAGGGGGGATCGCGACGATTTCTGGTCCTCGGATCGATTGTTTCCAAATCGGTCCCGAATGTTTCCAACTTCGCTGTATCAATGTGGGCAGAAACATGGCAGTAATTGCACAGGGTTAGCGCCCTCATATCATTTGGGTCGCCGACGGCGGACAGTCCCTCCAACCGGTTCTCTCACCGGACGACAGTCCCACCGCGGCGACCCCAAATTTTCCCACCACATTGCATGATCGGGTCTCCTGGCCTAAATCCGGCGCATGACAGAGACGTTGAACATTGTGGGCGGCGGAATGGCCGGCTCCGAAGCTGCGTGGCAGGCCGCGCATGCCGGCGTGCCGGTGGTGATCCATGAAATGCGCCCGAAGGTGAAAACCTTTGCCCACCAAACCGGCAACCTCGGCGAGATGGTGTGTTCCAATTCTTTCCGCTCGGATGATGACGAACAGAACGCCGTTGGGTTGCTGCACTGGGAGATGCGTCAGGCAAACGGGCTGATAATGGCGACCGCCGATGCGCATCGCCTGCCCGCGGGCGGGGCGCTGGCCGTGGATCGCGAACCCTTTGCCGAAACCGTGACCGAACGACTTTTGGCGCATCCGCTGATCACGGTTTCGACCGAAGAGATCACGACGCTGCCGACCGAAGGGCACTGGATTTTCGCCACAGGCCCCCTCACCTCTTCGGCACTTGGACAGGCCCTGCAGGCTGAAACGGGTTCCGAAGCTCTGGCTTTCTTCGATGCCATTGCTCCGATCGTTTATGCAGAGAGCATCGACATGTCGAAGGCGTGGATGCAGTCGCGCTACGACAAGGGTGAGACTGAGGAAGAGCGCACCGCCTACTTGAATTGCCCGATGACTGCAGAGCAGTACAACGCCTTCATTGACGCTCTTCTGGCTGCGGACAAAACTGAGTTTCACGAAGGTGAGACTGCGGGCTATTTCGACGGCTGCCTTCCGATTGAGGTCATGGCGGAGCGGGGTCGCGAGACGTTGCGCCATGGGCCGATGAAACCCGTGGGCCTGACCAATCCGCACCAACCGGACATCAAGGCGCACGCTGTGGTCCAGTTGCGGCGCGATAACAAGCTCGGCACGCTTTTCAACATTGTCGGGTTCCAGACCAAGATGAAGTACGGGGCGCAAGCAGATGTTTTTCGGACCATACCCGGGCTTGAAAATGCCAGTTTCGCGCGTCTTGGCGGCATACACCGAAACACGTTTCTGAATTCGCCAACCCTGCTGGACGATCAGATGCGGCTTAAATCGCGCCCAAATATCCGCTTTGCCGGACAGATCACCGGCGTCGAGGGGTATGTCGAGAGCGCCGCCATGGGGTTGTTGGCCGGACGATTTGCGGCCGGAGACATCCTTGGCCAGACGATTGCGCCGCCGCCCCCGTCAACCGCCAGCGGGGCCCTGATCACCCACATCACAGGTGGCGCAGAGGCCAAAACGTTTCAGCCGATGAACGTGAACTTTGGCCTCTTTCCACCCGTGGAAGGCCAACGTGGCGGGCGGCGTGGCCGCAAGGAACGCTACAAAGCCTACACCGACCGGGCGAAAGCAGCTTGGCAGGATTGGCTCGCGCAAGGGGCACGCGCAGCCGCTTAGTCAAACAGCGCCGAGTCGTGTCGATGTCTTTCCAGCAATCGCTTCTGGACGCGCGCCGAGCGAGTTGCGTAGTCTTTCGGTATGACAGAGGGATTCCTGAACAAGGTCTACGACGCGCGCGACGCGAAAAGCACCAGAAAGCTCTATGACGATTGGTCAGCGAGCTACGACGCGGAAGTCGCGGAAAACGGATACGCCACACCGGGCCGCTGCGCGGCAGCGCTTGCAGCCCATAGCCGCGACCTGGAGGCCCCGATTCTCGACTTCGGGTGTGGCACCGGACTGTCCGGTCTGGCGCTGGCGCTGGCAGGGTTCTCCACCATCGATGGATTGGACCTCTCCGCCGAGATGCTGGCCATCGCACGGGAAAAGGGAACGTACAGAGCGCTGGATCTGATCGAAGCTGACACGCCGCTTCCTCATCAACCGGGGACTTATGCCGCCATTGCCGCCATCGGGGTGATCGGGGCGGGCGCCGCACCGATTTCGGTGTTTGACATTCTGATGGACGGATTGAGTGCCGAAGGACGGTTGGTCCTGTCTTTCAATGACCACGCGCTCGAAGACCCAATCTACGAAGCCAAGATACAGAGCTATGTCGATACGGGCCGGGCGCGTTTGCTGTTTCAGGAATACGGCGATCATCTGCCCGGTATCGGGTTGAACTCCAACGTCTATGTCCTTGCCAAAACGTGACATTCACAACACGTTTTGCGCCGTCTCCAACCGGTCCTCTCCATCTTGGCCACGCCTACTCGGCTTGTCTGGCCCATGATATGGCGCGCAAGGCTCAGGGACGGTTTTTGTTGCGGATCGATGACATCGATCAGAGCCGCTCGAGAGCCAAATGGGTGGATCAATTCATCGACGATCTGACCTGGCTGGGGCTGACATGGGATGAAACCCCTTGGGTTCAGTCCGATCACTTTGACCTTTACACGGAGGCAATCAACGCCCTGATCGAACAAAGGCTAGTGTATCCCTGCAGTTGCTCGCGCGCGGACATTGCCGCTGCGGCCAGCGCCCCACAAGAAGGCGTACCCGCGTTCGGCCCTGACGGCCGCATCTATCCCGGCACCTGCCGTGGCCGATCAATGGATACGCGCAAACCGAACGATGCCCTGCGTCTCGATCTTGGAAGGGCGATGCCCTCCACGCTGCGCAGCTACACCGAGCGCGGCCCTGCCCATGCGGGCGTTCAACAATCGGCTCCGGACTCACTGTTGCGGCGCGTGGGCGATCCGGTTCTCGCCCGTCCGAACATGGCCGCCTCGTACCACCTGTCGGTCGTGGTTGACGATGCGGCGCAGGAGATCACGCATGTTGTGCGTGGCGAAGACTTGTTTGAGGCGACCGAGTTACACGTCCTGCTGCAACAGCTCCTGAACCTGCCCACGCCGGAATACCATCACCACGGCCTTATCCGTGATGACGCCGGGCGCAGGCTGGCCAAGCGCGACGATGCCCGCGCGATTGCCAAGTTCCGGCAGGACGGTGCAACGCCGGAAGACATTCGCCGGATGGTTGGATTGCCGGAACAGCCCGGCGCGGATTAAGTCGTGGACGCCATTGGGGCCATCAACTCAACCTCTTCCCCATCGCGCACGGCGGTGTAAAAACAACTCCGACGATGGGTGTGACAGGCCGGACCGGTCTGACGCACCACAGCAAGCAGGCAGTCGCGGTCGCAATCCACACGCAGATCCACCAGTTCCTGGGTGTGGCCCGAGGTCTCTCCCTTGACCCAGAACGCCTGACGGGACCGGCTCCAATAGGTGACGCGGGACGTCTCCAGCGTACGGGCAACAGCCGCCGCATTCATCCACGCCATCATCAGCACCTCACCTGTGGTTTCTTGCTGTGCGATGACCGGGATCAGACCGGCCGCATCGTATTTCAAACTGGCCGGATCAAAGGACATCGGCAAAAACCTTTTGCATCGGAACAACGGGACTTTATGTAATGGGGGCACGCAAAAAGGGAAAGCCATGTCCGGCGACACCGATCTGATCAAACTCTACTCCGCCCGCATTCTTGAATTGGCGGCGAGTATCCCGCATTTGACCCGCCTCGAGGCGCCCGATGCCACGGTCAAGCGGCGCTCGCCGCTCTGTGGTTCGACCGTGACCGTGGACGTTGCGGTCGAGGACGGCAAAATCGTGGATTTCGGGCAGGATGTTAAAGCCTGCGCGCTCGGACAGGCTTCGGCTTCTGTTGTTGGCGCCGCGGCGATTGGCGCCACAAGGGCGCAAATTGAGACGGCGCGTGATCAGCTGAAGGCGATGCTGAAAGACGATGGCCCCGCTCCCGATGCACCCTTTGATGGTCTGGAGGTTTTGATCCCGGCACGCGACTACAAGAACCGGCATGCCTCGATCCTTCTGGCTCTGGATGCCACGGCCGAAGCCATGGGTCAGGCCGAACAAGCTCACAATTGCGCCTGATCCAGCTCCCTCTGCACGGCACGCGCGTCCGGTCTTTGGTTTGAACCCGAATGCACGGACTGCTTGAACAGTTTGTCACGCTCTGGGTGGTCATTGACCCAATAGGAACACTGCCGGTCTTCATTGCGGTCACTGCTGGGCTCGGTCTAACTGAGCGACGCCGCACAGCGCTGCATGCGGCACTGATCAGTGGCGGCGTGCTTCTGTTCTTTCTAGTGTTCGGCCAGTTGCTGATCGATGCCATGGACATCGGGCTGCATGCCTTTCAGTTTGCAGGCGGGATCGTCCTGTTCCTCTTTGCGCTTAGCATGATTTTTGGCGATCCGAAGTCCGAGGTCGATCAGCGGGACACCAAAGCTGAAAGCGGAACGGCAGCCCAATCCAACCCGGCGGTCTTCCCGCTGGCTGTGCCGTCCTTGGCATCGCCTGGCGCCATGCTGGCCATTGTCTTACTAACCGACAACAACAGTTCCAGCATTGCCCAGCAGGGTGTGACCGCCCTGATCATGCTGGTCGTGATCGCCGCGGCCTATGTCCTGATGCTCTTTGCGGAGCCGATCATAAAACTGATCGGCCATGCCGGCTCTGCCATCGTGAGCCGGGTCATGGGGATGATCCTTGCGTCGGTGGCGGCCAATGCGGTTCTGTCGGCCCTTCTTGCCATCATTGAAACCGGTGAGATCTGAGAAAAAACCGCCGCACATCCCGGGCGGATGGCGGCGGCAGGTTGTGCGGTCCTCGCGTGGGACCCGGAACGTTCCCTTGGACACTGAGGCAGGTCCGGAGGGTCAGGACAGGCAAGTCGCCCCCAACATCAGATGGGACAGGATGCGGAACGTCCGGCGCGAGTTCGCAGGCAGAAAGAGATCAGACAACCGCCGGAATGTGCAGCGCCACGACCAGCAAAACCACAAGAGCCGCGGCCCCTGCCGCATCCTGCAACAACTGGCTTTGGGAGCGTTGCAAGGTGGTTTTGATCTGCTGGAACATGGTGCGCTCTCCGGTCAGGGCTTAACGTTTTGTTGACCCTTTGTTCTCATGTTCCGGAACATCTGTAAAGAACTTTATGAGAACAAACGCGAACTTTTTGGCATCCGGCGCGCTAACCCACGGAAATCAAACGAATCGCCTGATCCTGTTTCATCAGCCACAGAAGGGTCCGCGCGGCCTGTCCCCGATCACTGGTCAGATGCGGGTCATCCGCCAGCAGACGTCGGGCATCGGACTGGGCAACCGCCATCAACGCCGCCTGCCGTTCGAGATCGGCCACCTGGAACTTCGGGAGCCCGGACTGGGCCGTCCCGATCACGTCCCCTGCCCCGCGCATTTGCAAGTCGGTTTCCGCGATGACAAACCCGTTTTCGGTTTCACGCAGAACCTCAAGCCGTCGACGACCATTCTGGGTCAGCGGCGGCTGATACATCAGAAGGCAGGTCGACGCCGCCTCACCGCGCCCGACGCGGCCGCGCAACTGGTGCAACTGGGCCAGCCCGAAGGTTTCGGCCCGTTCGATCACCATGATCGACGCATTGGGCACATCGACGCCAACCTCGATGACCGTGGTTGCCACCAGAACTTTTGTCTCGCCGCTCTGAAACGCCGACATCGCGGCATCCTTCTCTGCGGGCGGCATCTGGCCGTGCACCAGCCCCACAACCCCTTCGCCCAGGATGGCGCGCAGTCGCTTGAAACGTTCTTCGGCGGCCGTCAGATCAACCGTTTCACTCTCTTCAACCAGCGGGCAAACCCAATAACACTGACGGCCTTCCGAGATGGCCCGGCGCAGATGATCCACAACCTCATCCATACGCTCCAGACTGACGACGGCAGTGGAAATGGGTTTGCGGCCGGGCGGCTTTTCGTCCAGCACCGATACATCCATGTCCCCATACTGAGCCAGCGACAGGCTGCGGGGAATGGGTGTGGCCGTCATCACCAGAACATCAGCTGCCACACCCTTTTCGGCCAGCTCCTTGCGTTGCCGCACACCAAAGCGATGCTGCTCATCAACGATCACCAACCGCAGATCCTGAAAGGCCACATCGGGCTGAAAGACCGCATGGGTGCCGACCAGAATTTGAATATCCCCCCGTTGCAGCGCCGCCAGCTTGGCTTTGCGCTCGGAGCCCTTGTCGCGACCGGTCAGCACCTCCAGGACCACACCCGCCGATTCTGCCAATGGGCGCAGCCCCTCCAAATGCTGGCGCGCCAGAATCTCAGTGGGCGCCATCATCACGCCCTGGCCGCCGGCCTCGACTGCAACAAGCAGCGCCATGAAGGCCACAAGGGTCTTACCTGATCCGACATCACCCTGGAGCAACCGATTCATGCGCAATGGCGTCGCCAGATCGGCCGCGATCTCTTCGATGGCACGGGTCTGTGCGCCTGTGGGCGTGTAAGGCAGCCCAGACAGGACCCGGCGTTGCAACGCGCCGGTCCCCACGCTTTCCACCCCGCGCGCGCGTCGGTCACGCTGACGGGCCAATGCCAGCGTGAGCTGATGCGCCATCAACTCGTCATAGGCCAGCCGTTCCCGGGCGGGTGCGTCGGCCACAACATCCTTCAGCGCCTTTGGCTGGTGCCCTCGATGCAGCGCAGTCCCACAATCCGGCCAGCCGGACTGCGTCATCTGACCCGGATCAATCCACTCCGGCAACGCGGGCGCGCGTGCCACAGCATCGCGCGCGGCTTTGTACATAACCTTCTGGGTCACCCCTTGCGTCAGGTGATAGACCGGCTCGAATTCCGGAATGTCGCTGGCATCCTCCAGAGGCACCATGTGGTCAGGGTGGACCATTTGCGCAACACCGTCAAAAAGCTCCACCTTTCCAGAGATCAGCCGCCGTGCGCCAACCGGCAGAACCTTCTTGAGATAGTCGCCACGCGCGTGAAAGAAGACGAGTTGAAAGTCGGTTTTGGTGTCTTCGACATGCACCCGGTAGGCCGCCCCCTTTCGCGGCGCGGGTCGGTGCGCACCCACCGTCACTTCGACCGTCATCGTGCGGGGCAGTTCTGCCCCCTGAATCGTGTCACGCCGGCGGCGATCCACGACGGCGTAGGGCAAGGCAAACAAAAGATCACGAGGGGTTTCAATGCCGCTCTGAACCAGCTTGGCGGCGATCTTCGGGCCGACACCTTCCAGTGTTTCCAGCGCTGCAAAGAGCGGAAAGAGCGGCTCTGGCCGCCCGCTCATGACGCCCCGATCAGCGTCAGCCAGCCATCTTCGTCAAGTGTGTCCACACCCAGCTCGGCGGCCTTTTTGGCCTTGGAACCCGCGCCGGGTCCGGCGACCACCAAATCGGTTTTGGCGCTCACAGAGCCGGATACCTTGGCTCCCAGTGCTTCGGCCCGTGCCTTCGCCTCGGCCCGCGTCATTTTCTCAAGGGTCCCGGTGAACACCACCGTCTTTCCGGCCACGGGGCTGTCGGACGTGTCCGGAGGACGCACCTCTTCCACATTCAAATGGGCCACAAGCCGATCAATCGAGCTGCGCTCATTTTCCTGCGCGAACGCCGTCACCAGAGAGCGCGCCATGACCTCCCCGACCCCATCGATCGACAGCAAATCGTCCCATGCCGGGCCCGCAAGCGCCTGCGCATCCCGCATCGCCTGCTCAAAGACATCCCAGCGCCCATACTGCGTTGCCAGAAGATTTGAAGCCGCTTCCCCCACATGCCGCAGTCCCAGCGCAAAGATCAGGCGACCAAGCGGAATGGTGCGCTTTTCGTCGATGGCCGCAAAGAGATTGGCCGCACTCTGATCACCCCAGCCCTTGCGATTTTTCAGGCGCGCCAGATTGTTGGCATCCCGTCTTTCTAACGTGAAGATGTCCGACGGTTCGCGAACCGGCAGGTCCGGGTCCTCGTAGAACATTTCGACCTGCTTGGCTCCCAGGCCCTCGATATCAAAGGCCGCACGGCTCACGAAATGCTTCAGTTTTTCAACGGCCTGTGCCGGGCAGATCATACCGCCCGTGCATCGACGCACCGCATCTCCCTCTTCGCGGATTGCCGCACTCCCGCATTCCGGGCAAACCGTCGGAAATTCGAACGGGGTCGCGCCGTCGGGACGTTTTGACAGGTCGACATCCGCCACTTTCGGGATCACATCCCCGGCGCGGTACACCTGTACCCAATCGCCGACCCTGATATCCTTGCCCTCGCGGATTATGCCGCCCTTTGCATCTCGTCCGGCGATGTAATCTTCGTTGTGCAGCGTTGCGTTGCTGACCACCACACCCCCGACCGTCACAGGGGTCAAGCGCGCCACCGGGCTCAACGCGCCGGTGCGGCCCACCTGGATGTCGATGGCTTCCAAACGCGTCCAGGCCAGCTCGGCCGGAAACTTGTGTGCGATGGCCCATCGCGGCGTTGTGGACCGAAACCCGAGCCGGGCCTGCAGCGCCAGATCGTTGACCTTGTAGACCACCCCGTCGATGTCATAGCCCAGCGTCGCGCGCTGCGCTTCGATGGTGCGGTAGTGCGCCAGCATCTCTGCGGCGTTGGCACAGGTGCGTGTCAGCGGGTTGGTCTGAAAATCCAGCTCCGAGAGGCGCCTGATCGCGCCATCCTGGGTCTCGGCCAGAGGTTCAGAAACCTCTCCCCAGGCATAGGCGAAGAAGCGCAGCGGCCGGGCGCGCGTGATCGCAGGATCGAGCTGGCGCAGAGACCCGGCAGCCGCATTGCGTGGATTGGCGAAGGTTTTGGCTGGCTTTTTGTCCGGGCGCGGATCTTCGGCATGCGCGGCCACGATGCGCTCGTTCAGAGCCTCGAAATCGGCGTGGCTCATATAAACTTCGCCACGCACTTCCAGAATCTCCGGTGCACCTGTCAGGGACTGCGGCACATCATCGATGGTCCGGGCATTCGCGGTGACATTCTCACCAACGGTCCCGTCGCCACGTGTGGCCGCTTGGACAAGGTGACCCTGCTCATAGCGGAGCGAAAGCGACAATCCGTCGATCTTTGGCTCGGCCGTATACGCCAGCGCAGTGTCGTCCGGCAGGCCAAGATAGTTGCGAACGGACTTGTCGAATTCCAGGACGTCGGTGTCGTCGAATGCATTGCCCAGTGACAACATCCGCGCCGCATGGGTCACTTTGGAAAACCCGTCAGAGGGTGCAGCACCTACCTGCTCCGAGGGGCTGTCCGGGCGTTTCAGATCGGGAAATCGCGCCTCGATTGCCGCATTGCGGGCCTTTAGAGCATCATACTCGGCGTCCGAGATTTCAGGGGCATCGCGAGTATGGTAAGACTGATTGGCGCGGATCAGAATGCCTGCAAGGCGCGCAAGCTCTGCCCGCGCCTGCGCGTCTGTCAGTTTGTCCACAGCGACAGTGTCGGTCATCGCACCACCCCAGGTCGGTCTTGGCCCCAGTGATAGGCCTCAGACCCGGGCAGGTCCACCCGCAACGCGCGTCAACACCCGGGCGCAATACGCGCCCGAACTCAGGTGTCAGGTTCCGACTGCAAGTTGCGGCTCTTCCACCTCTTCCGCAACGGGATCACGCAATACGTAGCCCCGGCCCCACACTGTGTCGATGTAGTTCACCCCGCCGGTTGCCATGCTCAACTTCTTGCGCAATTTGCAGATGAAAACATCAATGATTTTCAGTTCGGGCTCATCCATGCCCCCGTAAAGGTGATTGAGGAACATTTCCTTTGTAAGGGTTGTGCCTTTCCGCAAACTCAACAATTCTAGCATTTGATATTCTTTGCCCGTCAGATGAACCGGCTGGCCCGAGACCTCCACGGTTTTTGCATCCAGATTCACCGCAACCTTGCCAGTGTGAATAATCGATTGCGAATGTCCCTTGGACCGCCGAATGATTGCGTGGATGCGCGCCACAAGCTCTTCGCGGTTGAACGGTTTGGTCATGTAGTCGTCAGCGCCGAACCCGAAGCCTTTGATTTTGTTTTCGGTATCGTCCACGCCGGAGAGGATCAGGATAGGAGTTTCGATCCGTGACAGGCGCAGTTGCCGCAAAACCTCGTGCCCGTTCATATCCGGCAGGTTCAGGTCGAGAAGAATCAGATCGTAATCGTAGAGCTTCGCCAGATCGATTCCTTCCTCTCCAAGGTCCGTGCAATACACATTCAAATTGGCATGGGTGAGCATCAATTCGATGCTCTTGGAAGTGGCAGGGTCGTCCTCGACCAGTAACACACGCATTTTGGCACTCTCCGCTTCGGCTGATGACTCGTAGTGGCGTTAACCGTGACCAATAAAAGTTAATCGCGCGTTACCATATGTTCAATGCGACATTATCAACTTAAGGTTGTCTGTACTTTTTGACTGCGGTTGCTTTCAAGGCATCCTCCCCGTGTTTGGAGATCGCCGCAATCCAGGATCGGAATTCCTCTTCACTCAGTTGATACTTAGCCAAAGCTTCAGGCTGTGAAATCAACCCATAGACAACGCCGCGCACAACGGCTGCCTTGCGCGATGCGACCCAACGCCGCGTGCTGGCATCGGGCAGATCGGCGCGGGTCATGACAGAGCCATCGGGCAAGGTGACCGCACGCGGTCCATCCACTTTCTTAAGATACATCGAACGACCTCTGGTTTACGTACCCAGATTGCATTCATCAGCCTTAACGACCTGTGAAATCCAGGCCTTGAGAGTGTGGCGGATTTTCTTATATTCCGTCCGTCTTACCGCCCCGTGCCGGATCCCGTTATGCCCCTTGATACACCGCACCCGATTAATTCGCTTGGCTTTGCCAAACCCCCCGCCGAGACGCGGGTTGTTGTGGCGATGTCCGGTGGTGTCGACAGTTCCGTTGTCGCAGCCCTCCTGGCGGACGAAGGGTATGATGTCGTGGGCGTCACCCTGCAGCTCTATGACCACGGGGCCGCACTCGCCAAAAAGGGCGCCTGTTGCGCGGGCATAGATATCCACGACGCGCGCCGCGTCGCAGAAGAGCGCGGTTTTCCGCACTATGTGCTGGACTACGAAAACATCTTCAAAGACGCCGTCATCGACGAGTTTGCCGACAGTTACATGGCCGGGGCGACACCCGTGCCGTGCATCCGGTGCAACGAACGGGTCAAATTCAAAGATCTGCTCGAGACCGCAAAGGATCTCGAGGCCGACTGCATGGCCACCGGCCACTACATTCAGCGTATGACGGGGAATGCGGGGCCGGAGCTTCATGCTGCAGCGGATGCCAGCCGCGATCAGTCGTACTTCCTGTTCTCCACGACACCTGAACAGCTTGCATTTTTGCGATTCCCGCTCGGGCATCTGCCTTCCAAGGACGCCACCCGCGAACTTGCCGCGCAATATGGGTTGGCCGTGGCGGACAAGCCCGACAGCCAGGATATCTGTTTTGTGCCCAATGGCGACTATGCCGCGGTGATCGAGAAGCTGCGTCCCGGGGCCGCGGAGCCTGGTCAGATCAAACACGCTGATGGCCGCGTGCTGGGACGCCATGACGGGGTGATCCACTACACAATTGGCCAGCGCCGCGGCCTGGGCATCGGCGGGCTGAGCGAGCCACTTTATGTCGTCAAACTCGATGTTGATGCAAAAGAGGTCATCGTCGGTCCCAAATCAATGCTGGCAACGCGCACCATCCCGGTTAGGGAGATCAACTGGCTGGGGGACGAACCGTTCGACTCGCGTCCGGAATGGCACGTCGCCGTCAAAGTCCGCTCGACCCGTCCACCCCGCGATGCCGTGATCCGGCCCTTGTCACCGACCACCGCCGAGGTGGAGTTGATCACCGCAGAAGAAGGTGTCTCGCCCGGGCAGGCCTGCGTTTTTTATGATCCGGACGGCAGCCGCATTTTTGGCGGCGGATGGATTTGGAAAGGCGCGTGATCCGTCTCTCGCGTTTGCATGGCGCCCATTCAAACACCTGAACGGGCCGCGCTCTAGCATCTGTGCGTGTTTCGCCAGGTCCGCCACACGTACGTGAGGTCTTTCCGACACAAAGTGTCGCCTGCAGACATGTCACATTCGGGCCAAGGCGAATGATGAGCCCGAAACACACAGAGGATGGATTGCAATGAAAACCACCACCCGGGTTGTCGTCATCGGCGGCGGTGTCGTCGGCTGCTCCGTCCTCTATCATCTGACCAAACTCGGCTGGTCCGACGTGATGCTGGTGGAACGCTCTGAGTTGACATCCGGCTCGACCTGGCACGCTGCAGGTGGCTTTCACACTCTGAACGGCGACACCAATATGGCGGCGCTGCAGGGCTACACCATCCGGCTCTACAAGGAACTCGAGGAGCTGACCGGGCTGTCCTGCGGATTGCACCACGTGGGTGGTGTGACGCTGGCGGACAATCAGGACCGCTTCGACATGTTGCTGGCCGAACGCGCCAAACACCGCTTCATGGGGCTGGAGACTGAAATTGTTGGCCCGCATGAGATAAAGAAGATCGCCCCCATCACGAACACCGATGGTATCGTTGGAGCGCTCTACGACCCGCTGGATGGCCATCTTGACCCGTCTGGCACCACGCACGCCTATGCCAGGGCCGCGCGGCTCGGCGGGGCCGAAATCGAAACGCATTGCATGGTTCAAGAAACCAATCCCCGTCCTGACGGGACATGGGACGTGGTTACAGACAAAGGGACCATTCATGCCGAACATATCGTCAATGCCGGCGGTCTCTGGGCGCGCGAGGTGGCGGCCATGGCGGGCATCTACCTGCCGCTGCACCCGATGGAGCACCAGTATCTCGTTACCGATGACATCCCGGATATCTACGAGATGGCGGGAGAGCACCCCCATGTCATGGACCCGGCAGGCGAAAGCTATCTTCGGCAGGAAGGTCGTGGGCTCTGCATCGGGTTTTACGAACAATCCTGCCGCCCCTGGGCGGTGGACGGCACACCGTGGTCATTTGGTCACGAATTGCTGCCTGACGATTTTGACAAGATCACCGACAGCATTGAATTCGCGTACAAGCGCTTCCCCGTGCTGGAGAGCGCGGGTGTCAAATCCGTGATCCACGGGCCGTTCACCTTCGCCCCCGATGGCAATCCCTTGGTGGGGCCGGTGCCGGGCCGCCCCGGCTACTGGTCAGCTTGCGGCGTGATGGCCGGTTTCAGTCAGGGCGGCGGTGTCGGGCTGACACTGGCGCAATGGATGATCGAGGGAGAGCCGGAACGCGATGTCTTTGCCATGGATGTGGCGCGTTTTGGCGACTGGATCAGCCCGGGCTATACCCGCCCCAAGGTCGTCGAGAACTACCAGAAGCGCTTCTCTGTCGCCTATCCCAACGAAGAGCTTCCCGCTGCGCGACCCAACCGCACAACACCGATGTACGACATCTTCTCGGACATGGGCGCGGTCTGGGGGCAGCAATTTGGACTCGAGGTCGTCAATTACTACGCGCAAGACGATGAGCCGGGATACGAAACGCCGTCATTCCGGCGCTCGGACGCCTTCGACGCCACGGGTCGCGAAGTCCGCGGCGTCCGGGACTCCGTGGGTATCAATGAAGTCCACAACTTCGGCAAATACATGGTCACCGGACCGCGCGCCCGCGGCTGGTTGGACCGGATCATGGCGGGTCGTGTTCCACAGCCGGGCCGGCTGTCGCTGACCCCAATGCTTTCCCCGAAAGGCAAACTGATCGGCGATTTCACGATCTCATGCCTGAATGACACCACGTATCAACTCACCGCATCTTATGGCGCGCAAGCCTATCATATGCGTTGGTTCCAGCAGAACGGCGAGGACGGGGTCAACGTCGAGAACATCAGCGACACGCGCAACGGGTTTCAGATCGCCGGACCGAAAGCGCGCGAGGTGCTGGCCGCCTGCACGCGCGCGGACATCTCAACCATGAAGTTTCTCGACGTGCGCCCCATGACTGTTGGGATGACGGATTGCCTGGTCCAGAGGGTCAGCTACACAGGTGACCTGGGCTATGAAATCTATTGCGACCCGATGGCCCAGCGGCAACTTTGGTGGACATTGTGGGAGGCCGGCCTGCCTCATGGCATGGTGCCATTTGGTATGCGGGCCATGATGTCGCTGCGGCTCGACAAGTTCTTTGGTAGCTGGCTGCTGGAGTTTGGCCCCGACTACACGGCCGCTGAAACCGGACTGGACCGCTTCATATCCTGGAAAAAGAACGCCGATTTCATCGGGCGCGGACCTGCTGAGGCGGAACGCGCCGCGGGTCCTGCCCGTCGGCTTTGCGCGTTCGAGGTGGATGCTTTGGACGCAGATGTCCAGGCTTACGAACCCATCTGGCTTGATGGCAGCGTGCAGGGTTTTTGCACCTCCGGCGGCTTTTCCCACTATGCGCGGAAATCCATCGCGCAGGGGTTCTTGCCCACCGATCGCATCGTGGACGGGTTACAGGTGGAGATCGAGATACTGGGAGAAATGCGCCCTGCCCGTCTGATCACGACACCACTTTTTGACGCCGATGGATCGCGCATGCGCGGCTAGTGCCGGACGGGCTAGCGATCACCTATACTCTCCGGGCGGACGCGCTACTATCGCGACATGAGCACCCTGCCCATCATCGTTCTGGCTGCTGGTTCGTCGTCCCGCATGCGCGGGGACGACAAGCTGATGCAAATCGTAGACGGGCAGCCACTGGTCGCACGACAGGCCCAAGTGGCGCGTGCAGTAACGTCGGGACCTGTCTTTGTCGCCCTGCCACCGAAACCACACCCCAGGTACACAGCGCTGAACGGCCTTGATGTCATGCGCGTGCCCGTCGCAGACGCCGCTGAGGGCATGGGCGCCTCTATCCGCACTGTTTTTGGTGCTCTGCCACAAGAGGCCCCTGCGGCCATGCTCGTTCTGGGGGATCTGCCCGACCTAACCAAAAACGACTTGAGGTCCGTCCTGCAAGCTTATGAAAACGATACGACATCACTCATTTGGAGAGGTGCGACGGAGGACGGTAAACCGGGCCATCCGATCGTTTTCGCGTCCGAGCTTTTTGCACCACTGCAGCACCTGCAAGGCGATACAGGCGGGCGCGAAGTCATCGCGTTGGCCAAGGACCGGATCACGCTGGTACCCCTGCCGGACCAGCGTGCACGGATGGATCTGGACACACCCGAAGAGTGGGCGCAGTGGCGCGCGGCGCAAGGACGCGACTGATCAGTGCAGGATCACTTTGGCTTCGTGACGCTTGAGCGACTTGCGCGCGGACATATAGGCCACGGTCCCCTCCGGCGTTTTCAGTTCCGGAAACAGCTCAAAGATTTCCGTCCGCTGTGCATTGCCGATGCCCAGCAGCGACTCGTCGCCGGGCTGGAAGCTCTCGGTCCATGAACCGTCTGACAAGACCACTTCGTGCTGGGCAAACATCATGTTCAGGTAGCTCACGCCAAGCGGGCTGACGATGTCGACACCTTCCACCCCGGTCAGGTGTTTGGCCGCAACAAGCACCTCACGCTCTTCGAAGTAGAGCGCCGTTTTGTCGTTTGCGACGAGAACGCGATGGTTGGGACTGACGGTCATGTCCCGCTCAGGCAATCCGTTGCCCAAGGCGCCTTTGCGGATCAGAACCGGACGCAGATGTGCATTCCGGGACAGGGTCTCGTTGTCGAGGTCCCGCCGCCCCATCCAGCAGATTTCCTGAATGCCGTTGTCGCGGGTGATGACCCGGTCGCCCTGACGCAAGTCTTCGACCGGTTTTTCGCCACGTGGCGTCGCAATCAGGGTGCCCGGCGTAAAACAGATCGTGCCGGCAACGGTAGCCTCAGCGGCTGCCGTCGCGCCGACCAACGCACCGGTATCAGACATGGCCTGACCCACCAGTTCGGGGGCCGGCATCTGAGGGTCGATGGGAAATGCCTTGTCCGCGAAACCGTCGGCATCATCGGTTTCAGGATCGCTGTAACAACTGAGGTTTAGTGCGTCGGACATCTCACGTGCCTCACGGCCACCAGACATACCAGCCACAAAATCTGTGTCGAACAATTCAACGGATTTTACGAGGGTCGGAGCGCCCGGCGCAGGGGAAAGATCTTCGCCGGCCAGGATCGACATACCACTGTCCAAGGCCAGCGAAATCGGAACCTGAATCGTTTGAAATGCATCCTGACCAAGGATGTCGACCAAGACCGCCCCTCCGGTATCCGACCAGGTGTAAGCCACCTTAACGGTATCGCCGGCGGCAATGTCCTGCGGTGCAGTTTTTACAATCGCGGACGTGTTCTCTGTCAAAAACACAAGCTCGACAATATGCTCGGCGGTCACGTTGAGTGCGAGGCGACCTTGCTCTGGCGCATCAACAGGGGCCGTCAGGCTCAAAATAGGAGTTGCCTGGGAGGCAATCGCGCTCCCAGGCCAAAGAAACTCAACAACAATTGTGCCTTTTGGCATGAGACCGGATCGCACATCGCGCAATAAACCGATTTTGTGCTTTTCAGCTGCTTTGCTCGGATCCCAAAACCCGACCCGACGCGCCGCTATGCCATCAAAAAGACCGTTCACCATCAATTCACTCCCGCGCGTACCATGCGCCATCCAACCTTTCGGCGGACATACAAACACCAACTCCGAGACCGTAAGGGGCCATCCCAACCGGGCCAACTGAAATCCGGGCCCGGACCGAAATGAACGTGGCCGCCCCCGGCGCCGTCCTTTGGTCCTCACCTGCCGAATTCTGGTATGTCGTTCTGAACCCCATGACAGAACAGCATCCGTGCACCAGCAGCTGATACCATTTTGGATATCCAGCGGAGGCCATAGCGCAAAGCAAAAAATTGGCGAGAATTTGCCACAATCCTTTCCAAGTCATAATTTCTGCTTGAATCCGCTCCGGGCAAATTCTCACCATGGTTGAGTGGCGTTTCAGATTGCGCACCAATGCAAGTGCGGCCCGGCGGCCGGCATCCCCGGCCCATTGTTTTCATACACTTTTTCAAGCTTAGTCCTCGAAGGGAATTTCCGCTGGGGAAACAATCAAACGCGAGTGTCAGGGCTGAAAAGAGGTCTCATGGACCCCGAATTGACCCGACGTCCTGTTCCGGAGTCAGAACCAATCCCACCCTACAAACCCGGATTGGTTGCCATTTTTCCGCCACAGTTCCGAATCGATTGGCCCGTCTTGGGGGACCCGAACAGGCGAGACCGATCGGATTCGCACCCGGTCAATTGGTCACTCGAACCTGGTGCGCGAAAGCCTCGAGGTAACCATGGCGGGCTGACACGCGCGGGCTGTTGTACCTCCGGAACGCGAACCTCTCCCCGCTGGAGAAAGGTACGATTATCCTGTCAGGAAAGTTGGTGCGGGTGGTCGGAGTCGAACCGACACGCCTTGCGGCAAGGGTGTTTGAGACCCTCGTGTCTACCATTCCACCACACCCGCAACGGCTAGGTGTCTAGGGGAGGCGCGCGGGAGGGTCAATGCGCTTTCTTTGTGGAAAAGCATCGGCACGGCACCTTGAGACAATCCGGCGGTTCAACAGGACGACTGTACCGTTGATCACTGGTTGACGGGGCTTGACCCCGGCTGTCCGGAAAGCAACATCCCGGCAACGACTGGCAGCCCTCCAGTGAAAGCAGACTGGTCAGAGGCGCGACATTTTTTTGCACCCGACAGGGCTTGCCTGGCGGCGCACCCCTTTAACCTCTTGGAATGCAATCATACTTTGCCGGGTTTTTTTGCGATTGACCCGCGTTTTCGGTCCTGTGATACCCGCACCTGCGCAACACAAGCACTGGAGGGCGCACCGTGGGTAAGGTTTTCGGCATCGGTTTGTCCAAAACAGGCACGACGTCGCTCTACGCGGCTTTGGCACAGTTGGGGTACCGGACGATCACCTATCGGCATATGGCCCGGCTGGGTATGCAAAGCTGGCTCGACGGGACATTCGATGTGGATCATCTGGAGGGCATCGACGCCGCAACCGATCTGCCTCTGGCGGTGTTCTTTCGCGATCTCGACAAGGCGTATCCGGGCTCCAAATTCATTCTCACCGAACGACCCGTTGAGGTGTGGCTGAAAAGTGCCCAAAAGCAATTCGCCAGCACAATTCAGCGGCGGTACAAGCCAACCTTTTCGCGGGACACCCACCTGCTGACCTATGGTTTCCTGAAAGAAAACCCGGAACGGATGAAGCGGGTCTACCGCGAACACAGCGCTGCAGTGCGGGAACATTTCGCATCCCGACCCGACGATCTGCTGATCTTTAACCTCTTTGAAGGACACGGTTGGCCAGAGCTTTGTGAATTCCTGGGCCGGGATGTGCCAAACGGGCCGTTCCCAAATGTCAAACCCGGATATGAAGCTTATCCGACGCCCGCAGATTACTTCCCGGCCTACCCGGCACTGGACAATCCCCTCCTGTTTCCCCCAGCCCCCGAAGAACCACCTCAGCAACGATGGAAAAGTGCGGCCAAACGGCTCCTTGGACGCGCCTGATCGACGCTCATTGACGGGGCCCGAAACGGTTTTTGCAATGTACGATTGCAAAGTAGAGTGTTCCGCGTCTCCCCGCCAAAACTGAGAGGCGCCCTAGTGCTCGCGCGCGTTCCAAAATTGTCCTGAAAAAGCCAGCCCCTGGACGCACATAAGAAAGAGACAGCTTTGTAAGGTTTGCCAGTGAAGTGAAGAGCACCTAAACAACGCGTTGCACAAATCGCTACAGTCCAACAACGAGCCAGAGACCAACGCCACTCAACCTCTTGACCAACTGCGCGCCCCGTGCTCTGCCCAAACGCAATCAAGACGACCAGACACAGGACACCCATGCCGCGCGGACTTTATGACTGGACCATGCGTCTGGCCAACCATCCCAAGGCACTGTGGTGGCTTGCCCTTGTTGCCTTTATCGAAAGCTCGGTTTTTCCGATCCCGCCCGACGTCATGATGATCCCGATGGTGCTGGCGCGCCCGTCCAAGGCGTGGCTGATTGCGGGCGTGGCGCTTGTGGCATCGGTGCTGGGAGGGCTCCTGGGCTATGCGATTGGGGCCTTTGCCTATGAAAGTGTCGGGCAGCCTATCCTCCAGACCATGGGCAAAGCCGACGCCATGGCCGAATTCAACACGCGTTTCAACGACTTCGGGTTTTGGGCCGTGTTAACGGCAGGCATCACACCGTTTCCTTACAAGGTGATCACCATCATGTCGGGGTGGACCGGCATGCCATTGGGCACGTTTATCGTCACATCGATTGTGGCGCGCGCATTGCGGTTCTATATCGTGTGCGGATTGCTCTACTATTATGGCGAACCAATTCGCGACTTCATCGAGCGGCGTCTGGGACTTGTCTTTGTCGTCTTCGTGCTGCTTCTGGCCGGCGGGTTCTATGCGGTGAGATTTCTGTGAGCGCGCGCATTCTGACCTTTATCGCCCTTGCCGGCTCTGCCGGTCTGCTGCTGGGCGCCTGGGCGTTTCAGGTGATCGGTGGGATGGCGCCTTGCGCGTTGTGCATCTGGCAACGCTATCCGCATGGCGTGGCCCTCTTAATGGGCGTGCTTACGCTGGTGTTGCCCGGTCGGCTGCTGCCGCTGCTGGCCGGGCTCGCCGCCCTCACCTCGTCCGGGATCGGGGTCTATCACACCGGAGTGGAGCGTGGCTGGTGGCAGGGGCCGTCGACCTGTTCTGCCGGAGACATCAGTGCGCTGACGCCTCAACAGCTGATGCATCAAATCATGACTGCGCCGCTGGTCCGCTGCGATGAGGTTGCCTGGCAAATGGCCGGGCTGAGCATGGCAAGCTGGAACGCGCTCTTGTCTTTGGGCGTGGCACTGCTCTGGGTCGCAGTGGCGCGGCGCAGCTGAGCCGGTCAGACCGCCTTGCGTGTGGCAAGCAAGAGGCTGGTCTCGCTGGTGGTGATCCCGTCGAACTTCCTGATCCGGGTCAGGGCTGCATCCAGATCTTCCAGCGTTTCTGTGCCCAACTCCACAATCACATCCCAGCGGCCATTGGTGGAATGCACCGCCCGCACCTCTGACATGCCGTGAAGCTGACGGATCACGCGCTCGGTTCCCCGCCCCTCAATGCCAATCATCATCAGGCCGCGCACCGGATCGCGCAACGTGTCCTCTTTGAGCACCACGGTAAAGCCAAGGATGTCGCCGCGTGCCTGCAACCGTTCGATCCGGGCGCGCACCGTGGTACGCGACAGCTTGAGCTGCAAAGCAAGATCCGAAAGCGACGCGCGCGCGTCGTGCCGCAAAGCGGCGATCAACCGTTCGTCCGTTTTGTCCATTCATCATTTCGTTTCGGCCAAGTCATGTCCAAATCGACCAAAAAAGCCTCTAGAATGCAACGCATTTCGTCAAGACATAAGGCCCGAACAACCCTTGGAGTCCCTTATGTCCAAACCCCGCATCCTGCTCGTTGGTGCGCCGGTCGACAGCGGCAAGCGTCGCCCCGGTTGCCTGATGGGCCCTGACGCCTTCCGCACTGCCGGTCTGAGCGAGGCCCTGAAAGATCTGGGCTACAAGGTCGAGGATCTGGGAAACCTGTCACCCGCGGCCTTCACCCCGGATCATCCGGATACTCTACCTTACGCGCTGAACCAGACCATCGGATGGACCCACCGGCTGATCCGTGCGGGTCAGGACGCGATGTCACGCGGATTGCCCATCTTTCTGGGCGGAGATCACAGCCTGTCGCTGGGCAGCGTGGCTGGGGTTGCCGCATATGCCGCCGAAGCGGACCGCCCGCAATTCGTGCTGTGGCTGGATGCCCATACGGATTTCCATACGCCTGAGACCAGCGCGTCGGGCAATCTGCATGGCACCCCGGTGGCCTATGTGACCGGGCGTCCGGGTTTCGGGGGCTTCCCGGCCATCGCGCAACCGATCCCGCAGGATCATGTCTGCATGCTGGGCTTGCGCTCGGTGGACGGGCCGGAGCGCGCAGCCCTTGCTGAAACCTCCATCTTCCACCACGACATGCGCGAGATTGATGAAACCGGTATTGCCCGCCCGCTTGCGGCTTTTCTGGAGCGGGTCGCAGATGCAAACGGCTTGCTGCATGTCTCGCTGGATGTCGATTTTCTGGATCCGCAGATCGCCCCCGGTGTCGGCACCACAGTGCCCGGCGGCGCGACCATCCGCGAAGCCCACCTGGTGATGGAGATGATCTCGGACAGCGGGTTGATGTCCTCGCTTGATCTGGTCGAACTCAACCCGTTTCTCGACGATCGCGGACGCACCGCGCAGGTGATGGTGGACCTCGCCGCGTCTGCATTGGGGCGTCGGGTCTTTGATCGACCCACACGCGCCTATTGAAAAAGTGGGCACAATACGCGCCCGACGTTGCAGCACGACCGGGTCTGAGATCGCCCACCGAAGTTTAGTTCAAGAAAGGCATCGTCATGGCCACGCTTTCCCCTTCTGACAAGGCACTTGTTCCATTTGTCTCTGTGGATCATATGATGCAGCTGATCCACCATATCGGCATCGAAGAGATGTTGCGTGGGCTGGCGGACGAGATCGAAGCCGACTTTCACCGCTGGGAGCAGTTCGACAAGACACCACGCGTCGCATCCCACTCGACCGAAGGCGTCATAGAATTGATGCCGACATCGGATGGTGAGGTCTATGGGTTCAAATACGTGAACGGTCATCCCAGCAACACGCGCGAAGGGTTGCAGACCGTAACGGCGTTTGGACTTCTGGCCGACGTTGCCACGGGGTACCCGGTTCTTCTGTCTGAAATGACCATGCTCACCGCCCTGCGCACAGCGGCCACCAGCGCAATGGTAGCGCGTCATCTGGCGCCAAGAGGCGCACGCACCATGGCGATGATTGGAAACGGCGCGCAGTCCGAATTCCAGTCGCTGGCAATGAAGGCCATCTGCGGGATCGAAACCGTTCGGCTCTGGGACATCGACCCGGCGGCAACCCGCAAATGTGCGGCCAATCTGAAGGGGCGCGGGTTGAATGTCGTGACCTGTGCGTCGGCCGAAGAGAGCATGGAGGGTGCAGAGATCATCACGACCTGCACGGCTGACAAGCAATACGCAACGATCCTGTCCGACAACATGGTTGGGGCGGGCGTCCACATCAACGCGATCGGCGGCGATTGCCCGGGGAAAACCGAACTTGCGCCCGCTATTCTGCGGCGGTCGGACATTTTCGTTGAGTATCCGCCTCAGACCCGCATCGAAGGCGAGATTCAGCAACTCGACGCCGATCATCCGGTCATCGAACTCTGGCAGGTGATCACCGGGGCGGTGCCGGGTCGCAAAGACGCGCGCCAGATCACATTGTTCGACAGTGTCGGGTTCGCGATCGAGGATTTTAGTGCCTTGCGTTATGTCCGCGACCAGTTGCACAGCACCGGGCTGTATCACGCGCTTGATCTGCTGGCGGATCCCGATGACCCCCGCGATCTCTTTGGCATGCTGGCGCGGGCAAAGCCGACCTGAGGACAGATCGCTTCTGTCGCAACCGGTCAGAACGACTTGCGCGACCTGACCGCTCGGCCTACATCTGCAATGCATCTTTTTGGAGCCGCATGTATGCCAATCACTGCCCACGACATCGAAGCGCTTATCCGCGAGAGTTTTCCGTCCGCTCAAATCACCGTTCAGGGTGATGACGGGGCGCATTTCGCGGCTGAGGTCATCGATGAGAGCTTTCGCGGCAAAAACCGGGTCCAGCAACAGCGCGCCGTCTATGCCGCGCTGAAAGGAAAAATGGACGGCTCAAACGGTGAGCTTCATGCTTTGGCGCTGACGACCAAGGCGCCGGACTGACCCATGGACGTAGTCGTCATCGCACTCCTGATACTGGCCATTGCCGTGGTTGCGGTGATTACGGGCCTACTGTCGTTGCGACGGACCCGCGGCACCGAACGCGGCAGCCTGCCCGGCACCGGCGACCATATCATCGAGGCCAACTACAGTTCCGGCATCGGAGGCGGCCACTCCACCACCTACAAAATACCCAAAGACCCCCAGGCCTATGCCAGGTACTTCATCCCAAGGGAGAAAAAGAAATGACCGACGCAGCAACCCAGATCCAGGACACCATCAGCGCCAACGACGTCGTTCTGTACATGAAGGGCACAAAATCCATGCCCCAGTGCGGCTTCTCCTCCCGTGTGGCAGGCGTGCTGAACTACATGGGCGTCGATTTCGCCGATGTGAACGTGCTGGCCGACGAAGCCATTCGTCAGGGCATCAAGGACTTCTCGGACTGGCCCACCGTGCCGCAGCTCTATGTCAAAGGTGAGTTTGTCGGCGGCTGCGACATCATCACCGAGATGACACTGTCCGGTGAACTGGACACGCTCTTTGATGAGAATGAAGTGGCCTATGACAAAGAGGCGGCCGACAAGATCCGCGAAGCCAACGGGTGACACGCCCTCGCGGCTCAGTCAGCGCCGAGGCGCTGGCGTGGCTGAGGTCAGGCGCGCTCGGCCCGGAGCCGGACGAAAGCCTCGATCTGGAGGGGCAGCGCGCCCTGCGTGAAACCTACTATCGGCCGGCATCAGACGCCGCGGTGAGCCGGCATGGCGTTCAGGTCAGATCGATCGAGTATGCGGGGATACCCGCGCTGCGCATCGACCCGCCCAATCCTCGGCACGAGACGCCGATCATGTACCTCTTTGGCGGGGGCTTTGTCTTTGGCAGCCCCTGGCAGGACATGCCGATCATTGCCCATCTTGCCGCAGTGACGTCGCGCCCGGTGCTGGCCCCGTTCTACCGGCTGGCGCCGGAAAACCCCTTCCCCGCCGCGTTGGACGATTGCACGCGGGTTTTTGCGCAGCTTCTGTCCGAAGCCCCGGGCGGCACCGCGCTGGTCGGCGAATCCGCCGGCGGCACCCTTGCGCTTGGCACAGCGAACCGCACGCTTGCGACGGCAAACGGCAAACTTCGCGCCCTCGCGCTGATTTCACCTGCAACAGACCAGTCGGATTATGGGGACAGCTATCTGACAGCACGCGATCCCGTTCTGGACCCTGAGCGCGTTGATGTAGTCCCCAGCCTCTACGCGCCGAACACCGACCGGCGACACCCCGAAGTTTCGCCGATCTACGCACACTACAAACCCGGTTTTCCGCCCACTCTGATCACAACAGGCACCCGAGACCTGCTGCTCAGCAATTGTGTGCGTCTGGACCGCGTTCTGCGCGACAGCGGTGTCGAGAGCACGCTCCGCGTGTGGGAAGGCATGTGGCATGCGTTCGAATTCTATGCCGATCTGCCCGAAGCCCGCAGCTCTCTGGACGAGATTGCCGGGTTCCTGACGACGCGGTTGCAGGACTGACACCAAACGGTCGCCAGATCTTGTCTCTTTGCTCAGCCTGACACCCGCTTGTCGCGCCACCTCCAAAGCCATGTTATCATTTGGGTGTATGTCAAACGGCCGCCCGGTCGTCCGGGCGCCGGAACAAGAGGTGCGCGATGCAAGACTCCGATGGTCCGGGCGAAATGCAGGGCTGGGTCAGAGGCCCGAACGACATTGGTTGGGTGATCGTTGAAACACCTGACGGCTGGAAAAGGACGCCCATCGACGCGGCAACCCATGAGCGGATGACTTTGAAGCCTCAGACACCGGTCCACCCCTATACGGGTGCGCCAGGCCGTGTGTTTGCAGTGATCGAGTTCGTGGCAATTATGGGGATAGCGAGCGCCCTTTTCACTCTGGGCGTCGCGATATGGGCCATCACCGACATCGTACAGGCGGCCCCAACGTCAGGCGAAGGGGAAACACTGCCCGCGCCATATAGCTACCGCGTCCTGATTTTACTTGCGATCTTCTGGGCAGTGGCGCCGCCCTGCTGGTTTTGGATCGAGTATTGGAAGCTCTATGTCCCGAATGGAGACGGGTCAGACGCTGCGTTTGCACAGTTCAAGCACAACCAGAGCCTTTCAACGGCAATCTGGGCCGGCATTTTGCTGCTGCTGGGAGTGTTGATCTCGACCGCGTTCTGACGCGTCAAACCTTAGCCTTGGGTCTTTTCTTCGACCTCTGCTGCAAGAGACTCAGCCCGCGCGGCGAGTTCGGCCAGCGTGTCCGTTACTGAATCCGGCACCACCGGCACTTCGATCCGCTCCGGTTCCGGACGCGGAGCCTCACGCAGGGTTTCCAGCTCCGCTTCCTTTTCGGCAAGCTTGGTTTCGACGTCCTTGATCCGGTCTTCGACCGCCGCCGTTTTGTCGGCGAGCAACAGCCCCGCCATCAAAAGCATGCGCGCTTCGGGCATCCGCCCGATCTGATCGGACAGCACTTGCGCTTCGTCATCCAGCATCTTGGCCGCGGCATGCAGGTAGTCTTCTTCCCCGTCCTGGCAGGCCACGTCGAAGCCACGCCCGCCAATCTGTATGGTCACTTCGGGCATCAGGCGTCCTCCTCTTCTGCGCGGCCGGCTGCTGCCAGCAGCGGTTCCAGCTTGCTCAGAACCGCTTCGGCTTCTGCCACATCCGTAGCACGGGTGGCTCGCAAAGCTTCCAGTTCCGCCAGCATGGCCTTGTTGATCAAATGCGGCTCACCCACACCTTTTTCGTTGGCCGCCCTGAGCGCTGCATTGCTGTCGCGCAACTGGTCGTTCGCGGCACGCAATCGCTGCACGTCCATGTCCAGCCGTGCCATCGCTTCGCTTTGCCGGTTCAGTTCGCTTTTCAGCCCCTCCAACTCGCTTTCCTGACGCGCGCGCAGCGTGCGCAACCGCTCCTCGAGTTGTGCATTGGCCAGCTTCTCATCTTCGAGCTGCGCCACCATGTCGGGATCGGGTTCGGTGGATGCCGGGACAGCCGCCAGAGCCTCCACTCCGGCACCGATCCGGTCTATGGCAGCAGAGATGCGACTTTGCAGGTCCTCGATCTGGCTCATGTCCTTCACCCTATATTGCGGTCATCCTGCCTTGGCTGGGGCAATCCGGTCTGGATGCGAATCGTCCCCGTCTTGACGTGATAGCAGTCTACCCAAGCTTGCTGCAAATTGCGCCTGATAGATTTCAACGGCTTGCCCGCTCAAGTGCATGTGATGGGCGATGCACCGCCGGCTTCCGCTTGATCTTTGGCAACCGGCTGATATGCAGCGGCCATCCATCGTCTCAGCCAAAGGAACACCAAAGTGGACCTCACGCCCCTGCGCACCGCCAATCCTGACCACTGGGCGAAGGCCGCCGCCATTCGCGCGCTGACGCTGGATGCGGTCCATACCGCCAATTCGGGGCATTCGGGCAAACCGATGGGCATGGCTGATGTGGCCACCGTTCTCTTTGAGCATCACCTGAAATTCGATGCCGCAGCACCACGCTGGCCCGATCGGGACCGGTTCATCCTGTCCGCTGGCCACGGCTCGATGCTGCTTTATGCCTTGCTCTATCTGACCGGCTACGAAGACATGCCGATCGAAGAAATCAAGAATTTCCGCCAGTGGGGCGCCCGGACTGCCGGTCACCCGGAATATGGCCACGCCGCAGGGATCGAAACCACCACCGGGCCACTGGGCCAAGGCATTGCGAACGCGGTTGGATTCGCGATGGCCGAAGAGATCCAGCGCGCACGGTTCGGCAAAAAGGTCGTCGACCACTACACCTATGTCATCGCGGGCGACGGTTGCCTGATGGAAGGGGTCAGCCAGGAAGCCATCGGCCTGGCCGGGCGCCACGAGCTGTCCAAACTCATTGTGTTCTGGGACAACAACAACATCACCATCGATGGCACGGTGGAGCTGTCGGACCGCACCGACCAGGTCATGCGATTCAAGGCCTCAGGCTGGCATGTTCAGGAAATTGACGGCCACGACCCCAGCGCGATCGACGCGGCCATCGTCGCAGCCAAGAAGGCCGGCAAACCGTCGATGATCGCCTGCAAAACCCACATTGCGCTGGGTCACGCCGCACAGGGCACCTCTAAGGGTCATGGCGCCCTGACTGATCCCGATCAGATGGCAGATGCCAAGGCCAATTACGGCTGGACATCCGACCTTTTTGAAGTGCCCGCTGACATCAAGACCGCGTGGGAAGCGATTGGCGGAAAAGGGGCGAAGGCCCGCTGGGAGTGGGAAGCGCGGCTGGCTGAGCTGTCGGAGCGCAAACAAGCGGAGTTCCACAGGATCTATGCCGGGGACGCACCGAAGCGACTGGCCGGCGCCATCCGCTCAGTCAAGAAAGCCGCCGTGGAGGCGGACGCCAAAGTCGCCACCCGGCGCAGTTCAGAGATCGTGCTGGAGGCCGTGAACCCGGTTCTGCCGGAAACCGTCGGCGGGAGCGCCGACCTGACCGGGTCGAACAATACCAAAACCGATGATTTGGGTGTCTTTGCCCCTGAAACCCGCAAAGGTCGCTACGTCTATTACGGTATCCGTGAGCATGGCATGGCTGCGGCCATGAACGGCATGGCGCTGCATGGCGGCGTACGGCCCTATGGCGGAACATTCATGTGTTTCACCGACTATGCGCGACCCGCTATGCGTTTGGCGGCGCTGATGAAAGTGCCATCGGTCTTTGTGATGACCCATGACAGCATCGGCCTTGGCGAGGACGGCCCGACACACCAGCCGGTGGAGCATCTGGCAATCTCACGGGCCACGCCAAACACCTGGGTGTTCCGGCCCGCCGATACGGTGGAGACCGCCGAGGCGTGGGAAATCGCTCTGACCTCGAAAGAGACCCCTTCCGTCTTGTCGCTCACACGTCAGGGCGTGCCGACCGTGCGCAAGAAACACACCGCGCGCAATCTGACGGCGCAGGGCGCCTACGTGCTTGCGGATGCCATTGCCAAGCGCAAAGCCATTCTGATGGCCACCGGCTCTGAGGTTTCGGTTGCCCTGGCCGCCAAAGAGCTTCTGGAAGCCGAGGGGATCGGCACGCGGGTGGTCTCCATGCCGTGCTGGGAACTTTTCGAAGAACAAGACGAAACCTACCGCCGTCGCGTTCTGCCTGCCGGCGCCGTTCGGGTTGGCATCGAAGCCGCTGTAAGGTTTGGCTGGGACCGCTGGCTCTACGGAGAGCGCGGCAAACGCGAAAAGGCCGGGTTCATCGGAATGCACGGGTTCGGCGCTTCAGCACCGGCTGACGTCCTTTTCAAAGAATTCGGCATCACTCCGGAGGCCACCGTGAGCAAGGTCAAAGACCTGCTGGCATCAAACAAAATGCTCTGATCGCTGACCGCGGGACCGGGCGTCTTCTGCCCGGTTCAATGCCCGGTCGCCTGCCCGCTTCCGATCAGACCGGAGACTTTTGTCACGCCGGGAATGAGGAGCAGCCCAAAGCCCAGTCCCAGGATGCCGTCCAAAGCGGCTGTGACCGCCCAACTGACAAAGCCTGCGATGTTCGGGACCAGATGGGCGGCACCCTCTGCGATGTGATGAATTGTGTCATAAGGCCAGCCCCAGCCCAGGACTTCCAACCCGTGGATGATGATGTTCCCGCCAACCCAGAGCATGGCTGCGGTCCCGACGATGGTCAGGATGCGCATGAAGCCGGGCATCGCTTTGACCAGCCACCGTCCGAACGCGCGCGTGGCGCCCATTCGTCCGGAACTGGCCAGAAACAAGCCGAAATCATCCGTCTTCACGATCAACGCCACAGCACCGTAAACTGCAACCGTGATCAGAATGCCAACGGTGGCGAGCGTCGCCGCCTCCATCCAGAAATTGCTTTCGGGGATCGCCGCCAACGCGATGGTCATGATCTCGGCAGACAGGATGAAATCGGTTTTGATGGCACCACGGGCCTTGGTTTCTTCCAGATGTGCGGGATCACCAGGCATGTCTTCGCTAAAAACAGCCACGTGATCTTTGGGCCAGAGCCAGTGGTGGATCTTCTCTGCGCCCTCAAAACATAAGTAGGAGCCGCCCAGCATCAGCAATGGCGTGATCAGCCACGGAGCGAAGTTCGATAGCAACAGGCCGACAGGTAGCAGATAGACCAGCTTGTTGATCAGAGATCCACGCGCGATGCGCCAGATCACCGGCAATTCCCGATCGGCGCTAAAGCCCTGCACGTATTTCGGTGTGACTGCAGCGTCGTCGATCACCGCGCCCGCAGCCTTGGCTCCGGCCTTGGTCGCCTGGGCGACGACATCGTCCAGAGACGCCGCGGCAACCTTGGCGATTCCCGCCACATCATCCAGTAGTGCAAGTAGTCCGCTCATCCTGTTGCCTTGTCGTCATTGGAGCATTTCTCGAAACAGTCTAGCGCCCCCAAAGCCACAGCGTTAGCGCAACCGCGGAAAGTTTGCGCTAACACCCTCAAAATACGCCCGTTTTTCCCTTTAGGCGCGGCAAACCCCTCTATATATGCAGGGCAAAAGTACGATTTCAGTTTCGGAGTTAGGCCATGACCATCAATGTCGGCATCAATGGATTCGGGCGCATCGGCCGGTGCACGCTCTCGCATATCGCCGCCTCCGGTCGCAACGACATCAAGGTTGTCAAAGCCAACGCCACAGGCCCGCTGGAGACGGCGGCGCACCTTCTGCGCTATGACAGCATCCATGGACGGTTCGCCAACGACATCCGGGTCGGAGACAAAACACTGGATCTAGGGCGTGGCGAGATTGAAATGTTTTCGACCTACGATCCCACCGAACTGGACTGGTCCGGCTGTGACGTCGTTCTGGAGTGCACCGGCAACTTCAATGACGGGGAAAAGGCCAAAGTGCATCTGGATCAGGGCGCAAAATCCGTTCTGATCTCCGCGCCTGCCAAGAACGTGCAAAAGACTATTGTTTTCGGCGTCAACGAAGAAACGCTGGCGCATGGTGATAACATGATCTCGAACGGATCCTGCACGACGAACTGCCTCGCCCCGCTGGCCAAGGTGCTGGATGACGGGATTGGCATCGAAAGCGGGATCATGACCACGATCCATTCCTACACTGGCGATCAGTCAACCGTGGACCGACGTCACAACGACCTTTATCGCGCGCGTGCGGCGGCCATGGCGATGATCCCGACCTCCACGGGCGCCGCCAAAGCGCTCGGAGAGGTTTTGCCGAACCTGAAAGGGCGCCTCGACGGGTCGGCCATCCGGGTCCCCACGCCCAACGTATCGGCCGTGGACCTGACCTTCCGCGCTCGGCGCGACGTCACCCGCGACGAAGTGAATGCCATTGTTGCCGAGGCCGTCGCCGGACCAATGCATCGGGTCATGTCCTATGATCCCGAACCCAAGGTGTCGATCGACTTCAACCACACCGAAGAAAGCTCGATCTTTGCGCCGGACCAGACCCGCGTGGTCGGAGACCGTATGGTCCGGGTGCTTGCCTGGTACGACAACGAGTGGGGCTTTTCGGTTCGCATGGCTGATGTCGCTGTCGAAATGGGGCGCCTGAACAACTGATCCCGCCCCTTCTTGTTCTAAAGGGCCCGGTCAGGCATATCTGGCCGGGCCTTTTTTGTTTTCCAGAGGTCGCAATGACGGACCGTATCGCACTTGGCCTCGGCCTGCTGATCGCCCTTCTGGTTGGTTTGGACGCGCTCATTTTCGGGTCCGATCATTTCATCTTTCTGGGCAAAAAGATGTACGAACTGATCGAGTGGATCGCGTTCTGGCGATAGCCACCTACGCGCCTCGTGCTTGCAGGCGAACACCTGCCGCGCCACACTGCGCGCGATGGATCACCGCGCTTTGCTTGCCAGCCTTCCCGCAGAGGAAAAGGCCCGCCTGACCGCCCGCTCTGACATGGCGGGACTCAGACATCTGGCGCTCTATCTGGGCCTGTTGGGGCTGACCGGCACCGGACTGGCCTTGCAGATCCCCCTTTGGCCGTTGCTATTGCTGCCGCATGGCGTTCTTCTGGTCTTTCTCTTCACCTTCAGCCACGAATGCACGCATCAGACGCCGTTCCGCACTGTCTGGTTGAACGAAGCAGCCGGGCATTTCATCGCCCCGCTCATTGCCCTGCCCTTTGTCTGGTTTCGCTATTTTCATCTGGCTCATCACAAATACACCGGCGATCCGGAGCATGATCCTGAGTTGGCGGGAGGCGGTCGCCCATCAACATTGGCAGCTTGGATGCTCTATCTATCGGGATGGAAGTACTGGGCTGGCGGTTTGCAAACCCTTTGGGCACTGGCCTTTCGACCAATCACCGCGCCTTATCTTCCCCCGCGCAAACACAAGGCGATGCGCCGCGAAGCCCGCCTGATCCTGATCCTTTACATGCTGGCCTTGCTGAGTCTTTTGGTCTCGCCGTTGGTATTGTGGCTCTGGATTGTGCCAGTGCTGATCGGACAGCCCTTCCTGCGTCTCTACCTTCTTGCGGAACACGGCCTGTGCCCTGCGGTCGCGGATATGCTGGAAAATTCCAGGACCACATACACCACACGGATCATGCGGTTTCTGGCGTGGAACATGCCCTATCATGCAGAGCATCACAGCTTTCCTGCGGTGCCGTTTCATCACCTTCCGGCGTTTCACGCCTGGACCCGGGACAATCTGAAAAGCACGTCGGACGGGTATGTTACTTTCACCCGGGATTACCTCGACGAGCTGCGCGCGGAGCGCCCCGTTTAACGCGGGATGCGCCACGGCACGCCCAGCTTATGACATGGCAGGCGCCTTTGGCTGACTGATGATGCCACCGCCGATTGCGGCCCGCACCCCCGTTGTCCCCGGACAGGAGGTGGGTAGCCCGCGGGCAATCCGCGCTGCAAGGTAGGCAAAAGCCTGCGCCTCAAGCATATCGCCATCCAGCCCCACGGATTCGACCGGAGCGACCGGGCAATCCAGACTGACCGCCAGCATCTGCATCAGCACCGGGTTGTGCCGACCGCCACCTGTGACAAGAACCTGTTCAGGGGCCACCGGACAATGCTCCATCCCCTGCGCAACACCTGCGGCGCACATCCCGGTCAACGTGGCCACTGCATCGGCATCGGACAGCTCGTTCACCAATCCGATCATTCCATCAAAATCATTACGGTCCAGAGACTTGGGCGGCATTCTTGAGAAGTAGCTTTCAGCCAGAAACAGCTCCAGCGCACCGTTCTCGACCGTGCCGCGCGCGGCTAGCGCGCCGCCTTCGTCCATGGGTTTCGACAGTCGCGCCATCATCAGATCATTGACCGGAGCATTGGCGGGTCCCGTGTCGAAGGCCAGCAAAGCACCGGGATCCTCAGGCCGAGCAACCGACGGATCCACAAAGGTCAGGTTGGCCACACCCCCAAGGTTGAGAAAACACAAAGGCGCCTTGGCACCGATCCACTGCGCGCAGGCGAAGTGAAAAAAGGGCGCCAGTGGGGCGCCTTCGCCCCCCATCGCCACGTCATCGCTGCGGAAATCCCAGACCACCGGGGTTTGCAACAGTTCAGACAGAACCGCCCCGTCTCCGACCTGTAGCGTTCCTTGTAGACGCGGTGCATGCGCCAGCGTCTGCCCGTGAAATCCGATCAGGCCGACTTGCTCAAACTCCAAGAGCAGTTCGGCGTGGGCCAGCTCAACCACGCGCGCGGCGGCTTCGACCTCGGGACCGACCCATTTCCCAAGCCCCGCGCGAATGACCTTGCGCTCGTCGTCGGAGTAGGCCCGATAGGCGGTTGCGCCAAAGTCGAAAACCGTTTCCCCGTCCGTGATCAGAATGGCAGCATCGACCCCGTCGAGCGAGGTGCCGCTCATCGCCCCCAGAACCTTCATCCGAGTCCCTTTGACGGCCTTTTTCATCGGCCTTTTCCTTTGCTGCTCTGCCGCCTATAGAGTGCCCTGCAACGTGAACCCGAGGCAAGCCATGACCTACCATCCCAAGTCGGATTTCATCGCAGTGATGATGCAGCGCGGCTTTCTGGCCGACTGCACCGATTATCAGGGGCTCGACGACGCCCTGATCTCTGGCGTGGTCCCGGGCTATATCGGCTTTGACGCGACGGCGGAATCGCTGCATGTCGGCTCGCTCATTCAGATCATGACCTTGCGCTGGTTGCAGAAGACCGGGCACAAGCCGATCACGCTCATGGGGGGCGGAACCACCAAGGTTGGAGATCCGTCCTTTCGCGCGGACGAGCGACCCCTGCTGACGCCTGAGAAAATTGACACCAATATCGAAGGGATCCGGCAGGTTTTCGCCAAATACATCAGCTATGATGACGGCCCTACCGGGGCCCTGATGCTCAACAACGCCGAGTGGCTGGATCACCTGAATTATCTCGATTTCCTCCGGGACATCGGTCGACATTTCAGTGTCAACAGAATGCTGAGCTTTGAGTCGGTCAAGTCGCGGCTTGATCGGGAGCAATCGCTGAGCTTTCTCGAGTTCAACTACATGATTCTGCAGGCTTACGATTTTCTGGAACTCAATCGTCGCTACGGTTGCCTCGTGCAGTTCGGCGGTTCGGATCAGTGGGGCAACATCGTCAACGGGATCGACCTGACGCGACGCGTGCTGGATCACGAGATCTATGGGATGACCACACCGTTGCTGACCACCTCGGACGGTCAGAAGATGGGTAAGACCGCTTCGGGCGCCGTCTGGCTGAACGCCGAAATGCGCAGCCCCTATGAGTTCTGGCAATTCTGGCGCAACACCGCCGATGCGGATGTGGGCCGGTTCCTCAAGCTCTACACCGAGTTACCGGTCGAAGAATGCGACCGATTGGGGGCGCTGGCCGGTTCCGAGATCAACGAAGCCAAGGTCGTTCTTGCCAACGAGGTTACCACGCTCTGCCATGGCGCTGAGGCTGCAGCAGCAGCGGAAGCGACAGCGCGTCAGGTTTTCGAGCAAGGTGGCGTGGGGGATGACCTTCCCACTCTCTCGTTGGCGGCAGATGACGTTGCCGGCGGTATCTCGGTGGTACAGCTATTCGTCAAAACCGGGCTGGCAAAATCGGGCAAAGAGGCCAAGCGTCTCATCGCCGAAAACGGTGCGCGGCTGAACGATGCCCCGTTGACGGATGCTGGTCTGATCCTCGATGCAGAGGCTCTGACAGAGCCCGTCAAGCTTTCCGCAGGTCGGAAGCGACACGCGTTGGTGCGGTTGGCGGCCTGAGGCTGCCAACACCCATCAGCCATCGGGACACAATCTCTTTCAGCTTCGCAGCCGCCATCCGGTCTGTGCCGGGACAAATGCTTCGACGGCCGCGGTCGCGATCACGATCAAACCACCTGTCTCCGGGTTTTTGATGTTCTGACCACCCCGCACTGCCTGAACCGTGGCCCGCCCGCGCGGGAGTTTTTCCGCCAATGCGGAGGTATCGACCTGATCGGGCTCCTGAACCCCAACGGTGACCACCACCCGCATGGCATCCGTCGGGATGTCCAGCGTCTGAAACAGCGACAGCGAGGAATGACGGATCGCGTCTTCGATCGCCCGGGCAGCGGCTTTGGTATAGTCCTGCCCGTATTGATCATTGCCCATTCCCATCTCAATGATGACCCTTTGATCGCTCATTGATCCGGCTCCATGTCAAAGCTGACCGACAGGGCCGCGTTGGCAATCACCGTGGGCGGTCCATCGCCGTCGGGACGCGGAATATCCAGCCCACCGTGGCGCACAACCACGTCCGGCGTGCCGTAGGGAAACACCGACTTCAGCGCCGTTTCATCAACCGAATCAGGCTGTTGCACACCGATCTCCACCAGGATGTGCATTGCTTCCTTCGGGAACCCGAAGAGCTCGGCCATATTGATCGAGTTGTGCCATAGGGCGTCTTTGACGGCGCGCAGCGCGGCCTCGGTGTAGTCCTGACGACGCAGCGACGTGCCCATACCGAACTCCGTTAACACCCTGTGCATTTCTGCCTCCTCGACTGGATGTCCTGCTTGAACCGCAGAGGTGGTCCGCGGTCAAGCCTCGTTGCTGGACACCCTCTGCGGGTGTGAGTATCCCGGACCCATCATCATAGGGGAGCGCACATGAAACTTGATTCAACTGCCGCCGTTGTGACGGGCGGAGCGTCAGGACTTGGAGAAGGCACGGCGCGGTACTTCGCCGGCAAAGGCGCCATCGTGACAATCCTCGACCGCGATCAGGCGCGCGGTGAGGCTGTGGCCGAAGAGATCGGCGGCCATTTTGCGCAGACCGACGTTACCGACGAAGACTCGGTCCAGGCCGCCATCCATCATGCCATGGACAAGATGGGCCGCATCACGGCCTGTGTGAACTGCGCCGGCATAGCGTTCGGGATCAAGACCGTGGGCAAGGACGGCCCCCATCCATTGGACAAGTTCAAGGCGACGCTGGACGTGAACCTGGCCGGCTCGTTCAACGTGGCCCGGCTGGCCGCCACCGAAATGGCGCGCAACGAGCCAGAACCGGACGGCGCGCGCGGCGTCATCATCAACACTGCCTCCATTGCTGCCTTTGACGGTCAAAAAGGACAAACGGCCTATTCTGCCTCCAAGGGTGGCGTTGCGGGCATGACACTGCCCATGGCCCGCGACCTCGCCTCGATCGGGATTCGTGTGATGACCATCGCGCCGGGGATTTTCAAAACGCCCATGCTGGCCGGTCTGCCCGAGGAAATTCAGGCGCAGCTCGCAGCGGACGTGCCAAACCCTGCACGGTTGGGAGATCCCGAGGAATACGCGGCGCTCGCTGGGTTCATAGTTGAGGCTGGCTACCTGAACGGCGAGGTCATCCGGATCGACGGTGCCTTGCGCATGCGGTGACACATGGCCTTGTCCGAGCGCCAGAAAATGCAGGCGGGGCAATGGTATTCATGCCTCAACCCGGAGTTGGAGGCCCTTCGGGTCAAGGCACGCGTTGCGGTACATGAGCACAACACCCTGCCACCAGAACGTCGCGGGGCAATGTCGGACGCGTTGCGCAACCTTTTGGGCGACGTTCAGTCTGATTGCTGGATTGAGGCGCCTTTTCATGTGGCGTACGGCTTTAACCTTTCACTGGGGGAAGGCGTCTACATCAACGCAGGCTGCGCGATCCTGGATACGGCGCCGGTTGCCATCGGCGCCGGCACCATGCTGGGCCCCGCCGTTCAGATCTATTGCGCCGAGCATCACACCGATGCCCGAAGACGTGCCGAAGGGTTGGAAATGGCCCATCCGGTCCACATCGGCCGCAATGCCTGGATCGGTGGTGGTGCCATCGTAATGCCGGGCGTTACGGTGGGCGACAACGCGATCATCGGCGCAGGCAGTGTCGTACTGAAGGATGTTCCTGCAGATGCCCGCGTGGTCGGCAATCCGGCACGCGAATTGCCCGCCTAGCGCAACAGGCTCAGGTTTCCGCGGCCTTCGCCGTGCTATCCGCGTGGAATCTGGCAACCCAATCGTCGCTGATCTGATCGGCCAGCTTCGCAACGCCGGGTGTCATACCGTCAGCCAGTCGGGGATCGAGCCCCAGGTGATCGAGGATGCCCGCCAAGACTATCGCGGGGTCGCTCGCTATTGCCTCGTAGGTCACGTGATGGGGGTCGATGTTGTGCGCCGTGAACCAGTCTGGCCATTCCGCATCATAGCGTTCGAAGGCAAGCAAGGTGCGCTGGATCTCATCAAAATCGTAGACGGGTTCCTGCGGTGGCTTCAACCGTTCCAGTTCGGTGCCGTCCGGGGCCATGTGCCACAAGCCGGTTTGCGTGGCTTTCACGTAAGACACCGCCTGTCGGACCTTGTCGGACCGGGAAAGATGTATGTAAGCGGTTGGCCCCAACGCTGCTTCAATGCGCGGGCGATCCAGCGTCAGGGCGGGATAAAGCGTTCCCAGGCGTGCGGACATATCCCGCACGTTTTCCCGCATCAGCCGCATGCCAAAGACGCCGGTGCGGCCCTCCCCTTCGCGCAGCGCGGCCTCATGGTAGCTCTTGTTGAAGGCCGCGTCGGATTGCGGCCTGACACCTGCCAAGCCCCACTCTCGTGCCCAAGCATCCACGGAAACTTCCCGGTAGAAGGAGTCCGGCTGCCCCGCCACTCCGGTGCGCCGCAACATGTCGCATAAAAGCGTGCTGCCGGTGCGCGGGGTCGCGCAGATGATGTAAGACCGGATCACCCGCCCGCCTTCTCTTCGAGGGTCAGCCATTCTTCTTCAGCTTCGGCCAACTTTTGTTGTCGCGCGACCAACGCGTCAGAGGCTTTCTGGAACTTCACCGGCTCGCGGGTGTACAGGTCAGGATCGCTCATCAGCCCTTCCAGCTTGGCGATCTCTGCTTCCAGCCGCTCGATCTCGTCCGGCAATGCGGCCAAACGGTGCTTTTCGGTAAAGCTCAGCCCGTCCTTCGGCGCTGTCGCCGGTTGAGGCTTCGGCTTTGCCGCTTTCGGCTTTGGGGCGGAATCCCCGGGTTCATCGCCCTTTTGCGACTGGTAGTCTGACCATCCGCCCGCATAAACGACGGCCCTGCCCCGGCCTTCCATTGCCACGGTGGTCGTGGCGACCCGATCCAGAAAATCCCGGTCGTGACTGACCAGCAGAACTGTCCCGTCATACTCATCGAGCAACTCCTGCAGCAGATCCAGCGTTTCCACGTCCAGGTCGTTGGTTGGTTCATCGAGAACAAGCAGGTTGGAGGATCGCGCCATCAGGCGTGCCAGCAACAGACGCGCCTTTTCACCGCCCGAAAGTGAGCGTACAGGCGCCCGCGCCTGCCGTTCGTCAAACAGGAACTCCTTGAGATATCCGACGACGTGTTTGGGCTGACCACGGACCATGATCTGATCAGCTTTGCCGGACACCCGCATCTCGGGGTCACCCGTGAGGCTGTCCCAAAGCGTCATGTCAGGATCAAGCTGAACGCGGGCCTGATCAAAAACCGCGATCTCCAGATTGGTACCATGACGCACCGTACCGGAGTCGGGCGATTCCTGGCCCAGCAACATCTTGATCAAGGTGGTCTTTCCCACACCGTTCGGGCCGACAAAGGCAACACGATCCCCACGCATCACGGTCAGGGAAAAGTCGCGCACAATGGCCTCAGACCCGAAGGACTTTGCCAGATGCGCCGCATCGATCACCTTGCGGCCGGATTTTGGCCCAGCTTCCAGCGCCATGCCTGCGGTACCCTGCCGCTTGATCTGTGCGGCCCGTTCGGCGCGCAGGGCCTGCAGCGCCCGCACCCGGCCCTGATTGCGTTTCCGGCGCGCGCTGATCCCTTCGACGGCCCAGCGGGCCTCGGCCTTGATCTTGCGGTTTAATTTGTGGCGCTGCTGATCTTCTTCGTCCCAGATCTTGTCGCGCCAGGCTTCGAAGTCCGAGAACCCCTTTTCCTGACGGCGCACCTGGCCCCGGTCCACCCAGAGTGTCGCGCGGCTCAGCGCGCGCAAAAAAGCCCGGTCGTGTGAAATCAGCACATAGGCTGCGCGGCTGTCGGACAGCTCCCGCTCCAGCCAGCGAATGGCCTGAATGTCCAGATGGTTGGTTGGCTCATCCAACAGCATCAGGTCCGGCGCCTCTGCCATCAGCTTGGCCAGCGCAGCGCGGCGGCGCTCCCCGCCGCTGGCGGTGCTCACCGGTCGCGACGGATCGAACTTCAAACCCTCACCGGCGCGTTCGACCTTGTAGAGATCACCTGGACCCAGCGCACTTGCTGCAAAATCGCCCAACGTGGCGAAGCCCGCCATGTCAGGGTCCTGTTCCATGTAACCGACACCGTGCCCCGGCGGCACAACCACCGTACCGCGGTCGGGTTCAATCAGACCCGCCATCATCTTCATCAAGGTGGATTTGCCCGCACCGTTCCGCCCGACCAGTGCAAGCCGGTCTGCCTGCTGGATCACAAGGTCCAGTTCATGAAACAACGGGTCGCCGCCGAATGTCAGCGAAACACCGGACATCTGCAGAAGAGGAACACGCGCCATGCGCGCGGGCTATGCTGAGTTTCGCAAGAGGTCAATGGCTGTGCTAAGCTCCTTAAGACCAGATTGAGAAACATCGGCATGTCCGAAGAGACTTCGAATTTCGAACGAGAGAAATGGCAGGACGAACGGGCCCTGCGCGAACGCGAACTGGCGATCAAAGAACGCGAAGCGCGGCGGTCAGGCTGGCGCAGTCCCATCGTGCTGGCCATCGCCGGCGCCAGTCTGGCGGCGATCGGGAACGCAGCCGTCACCTGGATCGACGGCACTCAAGAGCGGGCGGTTGCCGCTCAACGCGCCGCAACCGAACTCCAGCTGGAAACGCAGCGCGCGGAATCCGCACGCATTCTCGAAATGATCAAGAGCGATGATCCGTCCATCGTGCGCAACAATCTGAGCTTCCTGTTGGCGGCCGGATTGATCAGCGATGACCAGCTTAGCAAGAAGTTGCAAACATTTCTGAACGAGGCACCTGACAGCCAGATACCGCAATTGCCGCAAACAGCATCTGAAGTACGGCAAGGCGGGCGCAGCTTGCATGTACTGACGGTCGGTATCAGCGATTATGAGTCAATGCCGGATTTGAACAATGCCGAAACCGACGCCGATGCAGTTGCAAACCTGTTCGAAAGCCTGAATCACAGGCTATACGACACCGTGCAAGTCGAGAGCCTTCTGGGAGACAAGGCCACGTCGAACGAAATTGGTGCCTCGGTCTCTGCCATGGCCAACCGGGTCGATCCCACGCGAGGGGACGTGGTCGTCATTTACTTCGCCGGGCATGGCGGGTTGATTGAAAACGATCTCGCGCTGATCCCATGGGATGCCCGTTTCAGCGAAGGGTTGGAGTTGGATCCGATGTCGGTCATACCAGTCTCGCGGTTGGCCAACCTTCTGGCGCCAGTCGCCGCACGCAGCCATGTTTTGTTGATGATCGACGCCTGCGCTGTTGCAGATCACGATTCACCTTCGGATACGCTGGGCCAGTACGGCATTAGCCTCGTACTTTCAGCGGCCCCCGGCGCAGTTTGTTTTGACGGCGACTTGGCCAGCCCCTTTGCGCGCGCAATGGTTCAAGCGGTCTCTTCGCTGGCTGACTCAAATGGCGATGGCATGATCAGCATTTCGGAATTCACCGAGACGTTGCGCAATGAAACTCTGAATACCACCGCAGGCGAACAAGATCCCTTGGTGAGTGTGCTCGTAGATGGCGTCGTGTTTGAAAGTGCGCCGTGGATGAGCAGGCTTGAACAAAATGTTCAATCGATCGGCGGTGCAGCGCCTGCTCCGGCAGCCACTGGTGGGCTAACGTTGGTGCCACAGCCCACAGAGCCCTGACAGGAGCAATTTCTATCCAGCCACGTCGCGCAACAAGCGCTTGCGAGCTGGTGGGATGGCCTCGATCTCCAGTCCCGTAAACACGTGCAGCGTGTTCATATGCCGGTCCACAACCGCGTGATCGCTCACCCAACCTCCCATCAGCAGATAGGTCCGCAAAAGCGGTGGCATGCGCAGCATGGCTTTTTTCACGTCCGGTTTGCGACGCAGGCGCGCGGCAAACCGGAACACATCCGGTGCTTTGACCCTTGGCAGCCAACGTTTGGGGGCAAGATGGCGGGCCTTGAGCATCGCAAAGGCGTCCAGGTACTGCGCTGTTTCCGTACCTGCAAAGGAGGAACACCCAAAGAGCATCTCGACACGGTTGGCATCGACAAAGCTGGTCATGGCGCCCCACGCCACCCGCAGGATGTCCGGGTCCCTGCGCTCAGGATGCACGCAGAACCGTCCCATCTCAACCATACGGCCCTCAAACGACTGCAACGCCGAGAGATCATAGTACTGAGCCGAATAGCTGTGCGCGAGATCCGCGCCGCCTTCCAGGACCAACATGCGAAAGCAACACACCAGCTCTTTGTCGCGTAGATCGTGAATGAGGACATGGGTGCAGATGTCGTCATGCGGATCGGCGTCAGGCTGGTTCGTGCCAAACGCAACACCGCGCAAGGCCTGGGCAGCGGCGAGATCTTCTGGTCCGACCGCCATACGGGCGCGGTAAAGTCCCTTGGAGAAGGGTTGCATTTTGGGGACCATCGTGCGCTCCGGTCTTGTACCCAAACTGTAAGTGGCGCCGCAGTAGCACGCAAGAAGTGACAGGTCGGTGACGCCTCGCTTACTGCAAGAACTGCCCCGGATCCAAGTTGCCAAGATTGCCGAGAAGCTGCCTGAGGAACCCGCGGTTCGACAGGTTGCTGTCTGTGATACGACGCTCCAGCGGGACAGCCCGCCCGTCCTGCAGGCTGAAGCGCTCAATGTTCCGCACGATGCCAGCATTGTCAAAGCTGATAGCGACCAATTGGCGATCCACCACATGCGGCGCCGTAGCTCCACGGTATCGCACACGGCTGGCGACGTAGTAATACCCGCTTTCGTTAAGGACCCCAGAGGCCGAGGGCGGCCCAACCGTTTCGGAAACACTGTCACGCGTGTCCACCCCCGGAACAATTTCGGCAAGGTCTTCTGCACTGGGGACATAGCCGTGGTTGCGATAGGTCGCCACGCAAGCGGTCAAACTCAGAACCACCACGCCCAGCAAAGCAGGTCGCAACAACCGCGTCAGGTATTGCCTGGTTCTCAAACTGCTTGCCCTCTTGCCTTGGCTTTGCACGCCTCTTATCCCGACTACAACAAACCGGCAATCCGGTTCAAGAAACGAAAGTGAACAGCATGGCCCAAACAAATGCCTTGCGGGTCGCCGATCTGGCGCAGAACGCCAAGACGTCCTTTGAATTGCGACCGGATGCTGCCGTGTGCGCGGCGCTGGCCGAAGAGCTGAACCTACTGGGCCTGAAGAAACTGAGCCTGGTCGGTCAGATCGTGGCGCAAGGCGGGCGCGACTGGCTGCTCACGGCACGATTGGGAGCCACAATCGTGCAGGCCTGCGTCATCAGCCTGGAACCCGTCACAACCAGAATCGACGCTGATGTCAGGCGACTTTACCTCGCAGACATGCCAGAGCCGGACAGTATCGAGGTCGAGATGCCAGAGGACGACAGCCTCGAGCCCCTTCCAAAGCATATCGATCTGGATGCCCTGCTGGCCGAGGCGCTCGCCCTGAACTTGCCGCTCTACCCGCGCAAAGAGGGAATCGACTTGGGTCAGGCACAGTTTGCTGAACCGGGGGTCAAACCGCTATCTGACGAAGCCGTGAAGCCGTTTGCAGGCCTTGCAGAACTGCGTAACAAACTCACAAAAGGGTCGTGACTTCACGCCGACGCACGAACGGTGAAAAACCACTTGCGCCGGCAGAATTTCGCAGTATTTTCGCGCCTTCATCAGATTTAGGGTTGGACATGGCGCGGGCTGAGGCCTAAACGCTCGTCACGCCGCACCGGAATACAACAATTGCAACACTGGGCCCGCCGGACCGCCGGCCTGCCCCTCAGACACAAAGGTTGAGACATGGCTGTCCAACAGAACAAAGTCTCCAAGTCGCGCCGCAACAATCGTCGGGCGCATGACAGCTTGGTCGCAGCAAATCCAAACGAATGCCCCAACTGCGGCGAGCTGAAGCGCCCGCACCACGTTTGTGCCGCCTGTGGTCACTACGACGACAAAGAAATCGTCGCGATGACAGACGACATCGACTTGGAAGAAGACGCGGCCTAAGCTATCCCGGACGGGCAATCGCATGACGACAACGCCCGACCATAGCCCCTCGAACGAGGGGAAGATCGTAATCTCAGTGGACGCCATGGGCGGGGATCAAGGCCCGGCCGCGGTCATCGCTGGGATTGATGATTCCGCGCAAAAGAATCGGGACATCGGGTTCATCCTTCACGGGCCCGAGGACGAATTGCGCGCGCTCCTGGCGCGCCGCAGACGGCTGACAGGACGCGTGCAAATCCGTCATGCCGCTGATGTGGTCACGATGGATGACAAGCCCAGCCTTGTGGTGCGCAATGGCAAGGGCACGTCGATGTGGTCCGCCATAGATTCGGTGCGCAATGGCGAAGCAACGGTTGCGGTCTCCTGCGGCAACACCGGTGCGCTGATGGCGCTGAGCATGATCCGCCTGCGCAAGCTGCCTGGTGTAAACCGCCCGGCCATCGCCATTCTTTTCCCGTCTCGAAATCCACAGGGTTTCAACGTGATGCTGGATGCGGGCGCAGATATCCGCGCCGATGCCGAAGACCTTTTGCGCTTTGCCTTGATGGGGGCGTCCTACGCGCGCAACGGTCTGGGCCTTCCACGGCCCCGAATCGGCTTGTTGAACATGGGCACCGAAGAACACAAAGGACGACCCGAACTCAAAGAAGCCAATGAACTCATCGCAGGCTTCGCTGACAAGGCGGACTACGACTTTGTGGGCTTTGTCGAAGGGGGAGACATCCCGGGCGATGCAGCCGATGTGATTGTCACCGATGGTTTCACGGGCAACGTGGCGATCAAGACCGGCGAAGGCACAGCAACTCTAATCGGCGATCTGTTGCGCGAGGCGTTTCGCTATACCCCACTGTCGCGGCTGGCGTCTGTGCTGGCGCTGACATCCATGGGACGACTGAAAAAGAGAATCGACCCGCGTCGCGTCAACGGTGGTGTTTTTCTGGGATTGAACGGGACAGTGGTCAAATCCCACGGTGCCGCTGACGCAACCGGTGTCTCTGCCGCTGTGAAGCTGGCATTTCAACTCGCACAGTCGCGCTTCACCGAAAAACTCGCGGCCCGGGTTGCATCAACCGGCGCGCTTACCCAAAGTGAATCTGAACCGCCCGCAGCCGAGGCGGGCGAATAATCAGAATGGGCGGAAAAAGCACATGACGTGTCGGGCAGTTGTGACGGGGGTTGGTCATTACCTGCCCGAACGCGTGGTGCCGAACGCAAAATTCGAAAAAACACTGGAAACCACGGATGAGTGGATTCGCAGCCGTTCGGGAATCGAGCGACGCCACTTTGCGGCAGAGGGTGAAACAACGTCCTCCATGGCCGCGGACGCCGCCCGCGCCGCCTTGAGCGATGCCAAGCTCGAGGCCACGGACATCGATGCCATCATTCTGGCGACCTCCACGGCGGACCTGACCTTCCCGTCTGCAGCGACCATGGTGCAGGCAGAACTGGGCATGACCAAGGGTTTTGCCTTTGACGTGCAGGCCGTCTGTGCGGGGTTTGTTTACGCGCTGGCCAACGCAAATGCGCTGATCGTCTCGGGTCAGGCCAAGAGGGTTCTGGTGATCGGCGCTGAAACCTTCAGCCGCATCATGGACTGGACGGACCGGTCGACATGTGTGCTGTTTGGCGACGGAGCTGGCGCGCTTGTACTGGAATCGCAGGACGGCACCGGTACGCCACAGGACCGCGGCATCCTTGCCACCGATCTGAACTCGGACGGCCGATTTCGTGAGCTGCTTTACGTGGATGGGGGCGTGAGCACCCAGTCGACCGGCTATCTGCGCATGCAAGGGAATCAGGTCTTCCGCCACGCCGTCGAAAAGCTGGCCGCAACTGCGGAAACGGCGCTGGAGAAAGCAGGCCTGGCCTCCCAGGACGTGGACTGGATCGTGCCGCATCAGGCGAATATCCGCATCATTCAGGGCACCGCCAAGAAAATGGGCCTGCCCATGGAAAAGGTCGTGGTGACCGTTCAGGACCACGGAAACACCTCTGCCGCGTCGATTCCACTGGCTTTGTCGGTCGGAAAAGCCAATGGGATGCTAAAACAAGGCGATTTGCTTGTGACCGAGGCCATCGGGGGCGGCCTAGCGTGGGGGGCTGTCGTGCTTCGCTGGTAGGCACGCATCAACTGGCCTACCCAAACCCTTGCTATGCTTAAACATTGACTCGAAAACCTCCCTGTCCTTATGGTTCGTTCAAAACGGGGACCGGTATGGGTGAAAAAACGCTGACTAGAATGGACCTGAGCGAAGCGGTTTTTCGCGAAGTCGGTCTTTCGCGGAACGAAAGTTCTCAGTTGGTCGAGAGCATGCTCGAACATATGTCCGATGCGCTCGTTCGTGGAGAACAGGTTAAGATATCTTCGTTTGGGACCTTTAGCGTTCGGGAGAAGTCCGCGCGCATCGGCCGGAACCCCAAGACCGGCGAAGAGGTCCCGATTCAGCCCCGCCGGGTTCTGACTTTCCGTCCCTCCCATCTGATGAAAGACCGGGTTGCAGCCGGCAACAAGCGGTAGCGCAGGCGCGGAATGGACAAATCCCCCGACGCGTTCCGCACCATCAGCGAAGTCGCAGACTGGTTGGGGGTTCAGGCGCATGTTCTGCGATTTTGGGAAAGCAAGTTCACGCAAGTGAAGCCGGTCAAACGCGCCGGCGGTCGGCGCTATTACCGACCTTCGGACATGTTGCTGATCGGCGGCATCAAGAAACTTCTTCATGACGATGGGCTGACCATCAAGGGCGCGCAGAAACTTCTGCGGGAACAAGGCGTTGCGCATGTCGCAGCCATGTCTCAATCGCTGGACGATGTGGCGGGCGTTGTGGTCGCGTCGAAAGATGCGGAGCCGACCGTTGTCGCCTTTGCATCAAAGCAAGCCAAAGGTCGCGCACCAAACGCCGCAGATACCGCCGTTGAATCGCCTAAGGGCGCAACGGCAGACGTCGAAAGCAAGACCGAAGCACCACCCGCTGCCGACCCTGTTGCCGAAGAACCCGATCCGGCGCCCGCTGCGGCCCCCACGCCGCCGCCAGCGCCTGAGCCCGAAGAAATGCCCGTCGCGGAGACTGCCGCAACGGTGGCGGAACCCGATCCGACAACCGAGGAAGACGCGGAACAGCCGACACTGCCGTCCTTTCTTCACCGCCCGAAGGAGGAGCCGAAGCGCGCCGAAGTGGTTGACGCACCGGACCCTGTTTCAGATGACGCCATGCCCTATCAGCAAGGCGCTCTTGCAAGGCTCTCCAGACTTAATCGTCTCAGCAAGGACGACGCCGCGGCCATTGTTCCGCTGGCGGATGCGCTCAAGGCGTGGCGCGACCGCACAATTGGGACCGCGCAGGTCTAGGTACACACGCATGATTCCCCCTTGCCCCCGGTCACAAAACCGGTATGAACGGCCCATCGTCGGGCTATGGCGCAGCCTGGTAGCGCGTCCGTCTGGGGGACGGAAGGTCGCAGGTTCAAGTCCTGCTAGCCCGACCATTTTGAAATCGCCCGCCCGAGCCTTGGGCGGGTGTTTTCGTGTCCGGAGGCTGTGATCATGAAAAACGGTGTCTTGGCGGATCACCAGATCACACAGATGATCGCGGATGGAGGCATTGCCGCCTCTTCGCCCATCCTGAACGAACAAATTCAGCCAGCTTCACTGGATCTGCGCCTTGGGGATACCGCTTATCGGGTGCGCGCGTCTTTTCTGCCGGGTCAGGCCACTGTTGAAGACCGGCTGCACGAATTGACCATGCACAAGGTTTCGCTGACAGGTGGAGCTGTTCTGGAAAAAGGCTGTGTCTATGTGGTGCCGTTGATGGAGCGGCTCTCGCTGCCAGCCGGCATGACCGCCGCCGCGAGTGCTAAAAGTTCCATCGGCCGGCTGGATCTGATGACCCGCGTGATCACTGATCAGGGTGTCGAATTCGATCGGGTGCCCGAGGGTTATGAAGGCCCGCTCTTTGCCGAACTGTGCCCGCAGAGCTTCTCCGTTGTTGCCCAACCCGGTCAGCTGCTCAATCAGGTCATCTTTCGCCAGGGCAAAACGATCCTGACTGATGTAGAGTTGCGCGATGTTCACGCGCGCACGCCAGTTGTCACCGGAGAAGCGATCATTTCAGATGGCTTGGGATTCTCTGTCGATCTGAAACCGGCATCGGGTGATTTGGTGGGATTTCGAGCAAAGCGACATACGGGCGTCGTGGACCTGTCAAAGCTGGCCCACTACGACCCATCTGAGTACTGGGAAGAGGTCCGCACGACCGACGGGCGCATCATCCTTGACCCGGGGGCCTTTTACATTCTGGTCAGCCGCGAGGCGATAGCGATCCCTCCGGAATGCGCAGCTGAAATGGCCCCCTATCTGGCCATGGTTGGCGAGTTTCGCGTGCACTATGCGGGCTTCTTTGATCCCGGGTTCGGGTACGATGCCGCCGGTGGTGCCGGTGCGCGCGGCGTGTTGGAGGTCCGGTGCCACGAAGCCCCGTTCGTGCTGGAGCATGGACAAGTTGTCGGCCGCCTTGTGTACGAACGCATGTCCGAGGTCCCAACCCAGCTCTACGGGGCATCCATTGCGTCCAACTATCAGGGTCAGGGCTTGAAGCTTTCGAAGCACTTCAAGAATACCCATTAGAATATTGTTTCTCCTAAATTTCCTACGAAATCACTGCCGTTCGCAAAAGCTGTTGCCAGCGGTACGAACGCCCGTACACTGACCGCGACACATGGCAGCGGAGGCACGTGATGGCAGACGACACCAGCCGGTTCATGGCGATGAAAGGCGCAGGCTACTACAGTCAGGCCACCGCGGGTGCGCGCGACGTGATCAGCGCGGCCATCCCCGTCGTTGAGGCAGCACTGGCGGCCCAGAACCTCGAGAATTCCCACGCGCCTTTGGTGATGACCGATATGGGCGCAGCAGATGGCGGAACGTCCTTACCCATGTGGACCGCCGTGCTGCAAGGGTTACGCGCCACCCTACCCGACCGGCCATTACAGCTGGTTTACACAGACTTGCCGAAGAACGATTTCAGCCAGCTGTTTCAGATCGTACATGGTCAGACCGAGCTGCCCGCTTACATGGATTTGGTCGACAACCTTTATGTTATGGCGTCGGCAACGTCCTTCCACAAACCCATGGTGCCGCCTGGAACCCTGCACCTGGGGTTCTCTGCCACAGCCAGCCACTACGTCTCTGAAACGCCCGCGCAGATTCCGGACCATGTGCATATGGTGGGCGCAAAAGGCCCTGTCCGCGAGGCCTTCGAACATCAGGGCGCCCGTGACTGGGAGGCGTTTCTGTGCGCCCGTGCCCAAGAGCTGGCGCCCGGAGGGCGGCTGGTGCTTTACAACTTCGGGATCGATGAACAGGGTCGATATCTGGGACATACAGGTGGGGAGTCGATGTTCGACACCTTCAATCGGCTGTGGCAAGGTCTTGTTGCGGACGGTGTCATCACCGAAACCGAGTATCGAAACACCAACTTTCCTCAACACTACAGAACTGTGGCCGAGTTTGCCGCGCCGTTTAACGATCCAGCCAACCCCGTGTACCGGGCCGGTTTGCGGCTGGAAGAGATCGAGACACAGCATACCCGTTGCCCGTTCGAGGCCGATTTTACCGACGGTCACCGCGATCCCGTTCGATTTGCGCGTGCGTATGTCCCGACTTTGCGCAGCTGGTCCGAACCGACTTTCGTGGCCGGGCTGGATCAGGCGCGGGGGCCAGCGCAGATATCAGAGATCATCGACCGGTTCTATGGCGCCTATCAGGATGCCGTTGCAGCCAACCCGGACGGGCACGCGATGGACTACACCCACGCCCGGTTGGTGGCCTCGAAAACCGGCTGACGGTCAGAGTTTTGTCAGTCGCCGTGAGGCCTTGGCCGCCTGACGGGCCTGACGGGCGGCGCGCCGTTGTTTGCGGGCAATGCGCCGCTGAACCCGCTCTTCCTTGGTCAACGGGCGCTCTTCGTCGGGTGCTTGCGGCGTTGCCGCCTGATTGGTCGAATGATCCATAGGACGCTGCGGCGCCGGCTGGGCTGGAGACGTCCTCCGTGTTGCGGCGTTGATCCCGGCACTGATGCCGCGACGGGCAAGCCTGCGCATGAACATGCGCATGACCATATTCATCAATCTGTTCGCATTCATTGGGGTGGCCCCCTTGTTGCTGCTCCTCTGCAGTATAGGCGCAAAATCAGGGAATTTTTAGGGCAAGACCCGGATTAGTCCTCAAAGAGCTCGGATTGTCCCTCTTGTGCGTCGTTTTCTTCTTCGTCGTCTCCACTGCCACCCAGTGACAACGCACCCGGCGGTGGCCGGTTTTCGAGCAGTCCGGCGGCGCGCAATTCCTTGAGACCGGGCAGATCGCGCGCCGTTTCCAACCCGAAATGATCCAGAAAGGTTTCGGTCACAACGAAGGTCACCGGACGACCGGGCGTCATCTTGCGTCGCCCGAACCGGATCCACTCCATCTCGAGCAGTTGGTCCACTGTGCCGCGGCTAACGCTGACGCCCCGGATCTCCTCAATTTCAGCACGTGTGACCGGCTGGTGATAGGCAATGATGGCCAGTGTTTCTGTGGCCGCGCGGGAGAGTTTGCGGGTTTCAACGGTTTCCTTTTGCATCAGAAACCCAAGGTCTGGGGCCGTGCGCATGGCCCAGGCGTCGCCAACTTTCACAACGCGCACGCCACGGCCCTCGTAGCGTTTGCGCAAATGCACCAGGGCTTCGGCGGCGTCACAGCCATGGGGCATTCGGCTTTCCAGCTCCCGCACGCTGATCGGCTCCGCGCTGGCAAACAGAACAGCCTCGACCATGCGTTCCTGCTCCCCCATCGGAGGTGCCTCGAAGAGGTTCGCCTCCTCCTCGTCCTGATCTGGCCTGTCCGTTTCGTTCATCACGTCATCCATCTTTCTTGCGCAACTGGATCGGCGCGAAACTTTCGGTCTGCCGGATCTCCAATTGCCCTTCTTTCACAAGCTCCAGAGACGCCGCGAACGTGGCCGCCGTCGCCGATCTGCGCCGCACGGGATCCGTCTCCCAGCCCTGCGGCAGGTAGCTCATGATGTCTGTCCATTGACCCGCAAAGCCAATCAGGCCGCGCATCCGATCCAGCGCCTGCTCCATGGTGAAGACCTTCTCGCGGTCCATCGAAAGCGGCCGGAACTCGTCTTTGGTCCGGATGCGCGCGTAGCCCTGCATGAGGTCCAGCAGCGTTGCGGTGTAGCTGATGGTTTTGATCCGCGTGACATCCTCGGGCACACCGCGTGCAAAAACGTCCCGCCCAAGACGGTCGCGGGCCATCAATCGCGCCGCAACGTCCCGCATGGCCTGCAAACGTTCCAGCTGAAACGCGAGATGCGCCGCCAACTCTTCGCCCGAGGGGCCGTCCTCGGTGGGATCGGGCGGCAGCAGAAGCCGCGACTTCAGGAACGCCAGCCAGGCCGCCATGACAAGGTAGTCCGCGGCGAGTTCCAACCGCAGCCGTTTCGCGCGCTCCACAAACGCAAGATATTGCCGGGCAAGATCGAGCACCGAAATTTTGCGCAAATCGACCTTCTGGGTGCGGCTGAGGGTCAACAGGACATCCAGCGGGCCTTCGAACCCATCAACATCAACAATCAACGCTTCGGCAGCCAGTCGGTCTGCAACCGACATGTCGTCTTCTTCGAAGAGGTTATCCGCCATAGACCTGCCCGCCCATAAGGCGGTCAAGCTCTGCTTCGATGGCCGGAATGTCAATATCCGCTGGCGTCTTGCGGGCCTCCAACGCGGCTTCGGCACGCCGTTGCGCCACGTCCGTCATGGTGCCTGCAGCCGAGGCCACCTCCATGCGGGCATCGAGCGTCCCGTTGCAAAACAGAATGACATCGCACCCCGCGATCAGTGCGGCACGCGTCCGGGTTGCCAGATCTCCCTGCAGCGCGCTCATCGAAAGATCATCGGTCATGATCAGCCCGTCAAACCCGATCCGATCCCGGATCATCGTCATGACCGCGGGTGACAGCGTCGCGGGCGCTGCATCGAAGGCCTCGTAGACCAGATGCGCCGTCATCCCGAGAGGCAAATCGTTCAGCGCCCGAAACGCCGCGAAGTCAGTGTCTTCCAGGGCTTCGGGGTCCGCGTCGACATGCGGCAGATCATAGTGGCTGTCCTGTGCCGACCGTCCATGGCCCGGCATATGTTTGACAACTGGAAGAACGCCGCCTTCCAGATGGGCGTCGGCCACCGCCCGCCCGATCGCGATAACCTGGGCAACATCACTGCCGTAACAGCGATTGCGCAGGAAAGGGTGTGTATCCGGCATCGCGATATCGACCAGCGGGGCGCAATTGCTGTCCACCCCCACGGCACGCAACTCATGGGCAATGAGCCTGTAGCGCAGATACATCGACCGGGCCGCGTGCGCTCCGGCCAATTGGACCTGTTCCAATGGCGCCAGCCACTCCCGCCAGTGCGGAGCGCGCAGCCGCTGAACCCGGCCACCCTCCTGATCGATCGTGATCGGCGCCTCTCGCCCGACTGCCGCACGCATCTCGTCACACAAAGCCCGCACCTGATCCGGGGTGTCGATGTTGCGCGCAAACAAGATGAAGCCATACGGATCCGCGTCTCGAAAAAACCGGGTTTCCTCCGGGGTCAGCCGCAGCCCTTCGGCATCAAGAATGGTCGCCCCGAATGTCACTTCAGCGTCACCGGGATACAGTCCGCGCCCTCTGCGACGAGCGCTGAGCAAAAGCGGCGGGCGTCGCTCAAATCATCAAAGCCCATGGCGCGCAGGCGATAGAAGGTGCGCCCTCCGCTGCTGGCCTTTTGCACAATGCGCGTTTTGTCCTGAAGATAGGCGCCAAATTCTCCGTTCAGCCGGGTCCATTCACTGCGTGCAACTTCTGCGCTCTCATAGGCGCCCAGCTGTGCCAGTCGCGTTCCCTTTGGCAAGGTGTCAGGGTCCGCTTCGACCGGCTCCTCCTTTGCCACTGCCGGAACCGGGTCCGGCGTGGCGGTTCTGAGGACCGCCTGTGTCGGACGCAATTGCGGACGCAACGATCGGGGCAGACCGGGACCGGTCAGCACCGCGGGCTCCGGGACCGCAGATGCTGCCGCAGACTCTGGTTCGGGCACCGCTGTTTCCGGCTTCGATGGCGCAGGGGCGACGGTCAATTCCCGTGCAACAGCAGGCTCCACCTGCGGCAACGACACCTCAGCCGCCGCCAAGGTTGCGGCCGGCGCAGGCGTTTCTTCCGAAGGCTCATCTGACACAACCTGCGCGACAACAGCATCAACCGTTTGGGCGCGCTCCTCCTGGTCAGCCGCTGCCATATCCATCATTGCGGCGGAGTTCGCGGGCGGCAGGTCTTTCATCGGCACGTCTTCATCGGTCAGGTCGACCGGTTTCGGCGCAAGCATCAGCCGGTCCGCCGGATCGGCCGCCGTGCCCTGTGCCGCAACGGTATTGACGGCAAATCCCTGATGCGCTGCCGGGCGCCCACCCGGATGCTGGGGCTGTTCCCGCATCGGGCCTTCGATTGCGCGGACAACCGGGACGCCGTTTACGTCCCGTGCCACAAGCTTGTACCCCCAGACGCCGATCCCAACCACCAGCGAGAGCGACATCATCGCACCCGTTACGCCGGCAAGCCGCGCCAGACGCGACGGCTTGGGAACCGCATGCGGGTCGTACTCCGCCATGTCGGATGTTGCATTGAAATCTGCCATGCCCGCCTCACCGCCCATTCCGGCCCGTTTTGGGGCCTTGGGTCTCTTGATCTGCCTCGGACCGGCGATGTGCGCGATTTGTTACCGCATCTCCTGCGCCGGTGTGACACCAAGAATACCAAGCCCGGCGGAAATAACAACGGAAACGGCCCGCGCGAGGGCGATTTTCGCCTGAGTTGTTGCGGCATCTTCCTCGTGCAGAAATCTCAGAGCAGGGATGTCGTTGCCGCGGTTCCAAAGGGCATGGAAATCACCGGCCATTTCGTAGAGATAGAACGCAATGCGGTGTGGTTCGTTGGTGCGGGCGGCGATCTCGACAAGGCGCGGCCACTCGGCAAGTTTCCGCGCCACGGCCAACTCGGCCTCGTGATCAAGACGACCGAGATCGGCAGTCAGCAGCGTTGTATCCGAAACATCGATTCCCGCCTCCGTGGCCCGGCGCAGAACACTCATGACCCGCGCATGGGCGTACTGGACGTAGAACACCGGGTTTTCGCGGCTCTGCTCCAGCACCTTGTCAAAGTCGAAGTCCAGCGGCGCGTCGTTCTTCCGGGTGAGCATCACGAAGCGTGTCACATCCGGACCGACCTGATCGACCACATCCCGCAACGTGACGAAGTTTCCGGCGCGCTTGGACATCTTGAACGGCTCCCCGTTCTTGAAGAGCCGCACCAATTGCGTGAGCTTGATATCGAGCGGCACAGTCCCGTCACTGAGCGCGGACACCGCAGCTTTCATGCGTTTGACGTAGCCGCCATGATCAGCCCCGAACACATCGATCAGTGCGTCGAAGCCTCTGGTAATCTTGTCATAATGGTACGCGATGTCCGGAGCGAAATAGGTCCAGTTCCCGTCCGATTTCATGATCGGGCGATCGACGTCGTCGCCGTGATCGGTGGATTTGAACAGGGTCTGCTCGCGGGGTTCCCAGTCTTCGGGCTTCTTGCCTTTGGGGGGCTCCAGCGTCCCACGGTAGATCAGATCCTTTTCAAGAAGGTCTTCGATCGCGGCTTCGATCCGGCCCGTGCCATAGAGCGACTTTTCAGAGAAAAACACGTCCATCTCGACCCCCAAAGCGGCCAGGTCCGCCCGGATCAGGTGCATCATCGCATCCGTCGCGTAGTCACGCATTTCTTCGAGCCAGACCTCCTCGGGCTGGTCTGCCCAGACATCGCCGCGCGCCTCCGCCAGCGCCTGCCCCACCGGGATCAGGTAGTCGCCTGGATAGGTCCCGTCTTCAAAGGCGACGTCCCGGCCCAACGCCTCCAGGTACCGCAGATAGACAGAACGGGCGAGAACATCGACCTGTGCGCCACCGTCGTTGATGTAGTACTCGCGGGTCACTGCATGGCCCGAATAATCCAGCAAACTGGCCAGCGCATCGCCGAACACGGCACCACGGGTGTGCCCGACATGCAACGGCCCCGTAGGATTGGCCGAGACGAATTCGACATTGACCTTCAGTCCCTGCCCCATGTCCGAACGCCCAAAGTCGTCACCCGATTTGAGCGCCGTCGCCACGATGTCCTGCCAGACGGAGGGCGCGAGCCGCAGATTCAGGAACCCGGGGCCTGCCACCTGCACATCCGTGATGCGCGGGTCGTCCCCGAGACGGTCGGCAAGCGCCTGCGCGATGTCACGGGGCTTGGCCTGCGCCGGCTTGGCGAGCACCATGGCGGCGTTTGTAGCCATGTCGCCGTGACCCGCGTCGCGGGGCGGTTCCACCGTCACATTGTGCATATCGAGATCAGCCGGAAGGATACCATCCGCCTGCATCGCGGCGAGCGTGTCCACCACAAGTGAACGGATGTCAGTGAATAGGTTCATATCAGCCAAATCCTTTGGGTTGGGCTGCGGTTTAGCATGGGCGTCGACAACGTCAATCAGACACCAAACAACCGGGTGTGTTCCTGAAGGGCAAATCGATCCGTCATGCCGGCGATGTAGTCGCAAACAATCCGGGCCAGATCGGTTTCGCTGTCCGTTGCTGCGATGTCGCTGTGCCACCGCGCCGGCATTTGCAACGGTTCTGCGAGGTAGAAGGGAAACAGATCTTCCACCACCTTGGTGACCTCGGCCCGCTTGGCCATCACGCTGGGGGCCCGGTACATTCGCCGGAACAAGAATCCCCGGATCTCTTTCAGGGCCGCCTGAACGTCGTCCGAGAACTGAATGACAGAATGGGGCAAGGCGCGGATTTCGACTACTGTCTGCGCACCTGATTGATCCAGCAAACGGCGTGAGGTTTCGATCACGTCCGCCACCATGACACCGAACACACCACGCAGGGCTTCGTGGCGTCGGCGCTTGGGATCAAGACCGGGATATTGCGCATCCACGCCGGCAAAAGCGTCACGCAGCATCGGCAATGTGGCGATTTCATCATCGGTGAACAGTCTGGCGCGCAAGCCATCATGCAGATCGTGGTTGTTATAGGCGATGTCGTCAGACAGGGCCGCCACCTGCGCCTCCGCACTTGCATGGGTGTGCAGTTCCAGATCATGCACTGCGTCGTACTCGGCCAGCGCCCATGGAAGCTGACCCGTCACTGGACCATTATGCTTGGCGATGCCCTCCAGCGTTTCCCAGGTCAGATTGCAACCGTCAAACGCTGCGTAATGCCGCTCGAGCTTCGTGACGATGCGAATGGCCTGCGCGTTGTGATCGAACCCTCCATAAGGTGCCATCAGCGCATGCAACGCATCCTCGCCTGTGTGTCCAAACGGGGTGTGGCCAAGGTCGTGCGCCAGCGCCACCGCCTCAGTAAGCTCGGAATTCAACCCCAGTGCGCCGGCCAATGTGCGCGCAACCTGCGCGACCTCGATCGAATGGGTCAGTCGCGTGCGGTAGTAGTCGCCCTCATGTTCCACAAACACTTGCGTTTTGTGTTTCAGACGTCGAAACGCCGAGGCGTGAATGATCCTGTCCCGGTCGCGTTGAAAGCACGACCTGAAACTGCTCTCCTCTTCCGGCACCAGCCGTCCCCTGGTCTGGTGCGGGTCCGAGGCATAGGGCGCGCGCATACGCTTGGTCCTTGTGGCCTGTCCTTGCGGTTTCTATATTGCAGGGCGAAATGTAATGAAACCGGCTGGAGTGTGAGCGGATGCAACTTCCCCCGAAAGTGACGGAACGCGCCTTTGAGCGTCTGGCCGAGATCGGGGCCGCGGATCAGGGTCAGGCCCTGCGCGTGGCGGTCGAAGGCGGCGGTTGTTCGGGATTTCAGTACGAGATTGCGCTGGATGAGCCCAAATCCGACGATCTGGTGCTGGAAGGAAACGGCGAAAAGGTTGTGGTCGATGAGATATCACTGCCTTTCCTCGAAAACGCGGTGATCGATTTCAGCGAAGAACTGATCGGCGCGCGCTTCGTGATCGAAAACCCCAACGCGTCGTCCTCTTGCGGGTGCGGCACGTCCTTCTCGATGTAGAAAGCTGCATCGCACCACCAGTTCCGGACTTGAACATCGCTCCATAAGGCATTGCAAACATGGCGCTTACTGAAATCGTTCGGCGGTCGATTGCGATGTCCTTCGGCGATGCTGCGAAACTGGATCACTGGACAAAAAACGGAGGGCCGAGGCCCTCCGCTTAGTTTCGCCGTTCAGGCTCATCTAGTTTACCGCCCGGTGTTTTTTGCCTGCGGCCTGAACGTCGTCGGGAGCGAGCGCACCCGCCCCGTGTAAGGATGGGCAAGGACCGTTCGTCCGCCCCCACCCTGTCTCGTCGGGGTCCAGGAACACAAATGGAACCCGTGACCCCTGCGCGCCATCACCGGCGCGTTTCCTCAGCTACACCCGGACGTTGCGCCGCAAGTGTTGCATTTCATGCAGGTGCCGTTGCGCACCAGCGTGTAATTGCCGCACTCGCCGCAGGGATCGCCTTCGTAGCCTTGCATTTTGGCCTTGGTCCTTGCGTCGAGTGTCACCGATCCCGAGGCCAGTGCGGTTGTCGTGGTGCTGGTCTCGGGCACAAGTGTCTGAAGGGTGCCAACCGGATCGGCCGCACCATCCAGAGCGACGGCCCCCGCCGCCCCGCCGTTCAGGACAACCAGTTCCTGCGGCAGACGTTTGCGCAGATACCCGGTCGAACTGATTTGCTTGAGCACTTCCAGTGACTTATTGGCTGCGGTCTCCGACATCTCGGCGATGTTCGAGACACCCTCTTCTTCCCCGCGACCGAGGTCGTCGAAGGTATGCCCTTCGGGCTTCACATGCGCCAGATCGGTGCGGTCCAGATAGGACACGGCCAACTCGCGGAACACGTAATCCAGGATCGAGGTTGCGTTCTTGATGCTGTCATTGCCCTGCACCATGCCGGCCGGCTCGAACTTGGTGAACGTGAACGCATCCACAAACTCTTCCAGCGGCACACCGTATTGCAAACCCACTGACACGGCGATGGCGAAGTTGTTCATCATGGCCCGGAAGCCTGCACCTTCCTTGTGCATGTCGATGAAGATCTCGCCCAGATTGCCATCTTCGTACTCACCGGTGCGCAGATAGACCTTGTGTCCACCAACGATGGCCTTCTGGGTGTAACCCTTGCGCCGCTGCGGCATCTTCTCGCGATGCGATTTCACGATTTCCTTGACGATGACCTTCTCGACGATCTTCTCGGCCAGAACCGCTGCCTTCTCCTGCGGAGCGCCGCTCTCCAGTGTCTCCTGGGCTTCGGGGTCGTCCTCGACCAGTGCAGCGGCCAGCGGCTGGCTGAGTTTCGACCCGTCGCGATAAAGCGCGTTGGCCTTCACACCCAGGGACCAGCTGAGTTCATAGGCGGTCTGGCAGTCTTCGATGCTCGCATCGTTCGGCATGTTAATCGTTTTGGAGATCGCACCGGAAATGAAGCTTTGCGCCGCCGCCATCATCCGAATGTGACTGTCCACGCTCAGGAACCGCTTGCCCTTCTTGCCGCAGGGGTTGGCGCAATCGAAGATGTGGTAGTGCTCTTCTTTCAGGTGCGGTGCACCTTCCAGCGTCATGGTCCCGCAGACATGATCATTTGCAGCATCGATGTCGGATTTCGAAAATCCGAGCGATTTCAGTAGATCAAAGGTCGGGTCATTCAGCTTTTCTGCCGGAATGCCAAGCGTGTTCTGGCAGAACTCTTCGCCCAGCGTCCATTGGTTGAAGACAAACCGGATGTCGAAGGCGCTTCCCAATGCGGCATCAACCTTGTCCAGTTCGTTTGGCCCAAAGCCGTGACCGGCCAGCGTCGTGTGATTGATCCCGGGCGCGTTGCCGATGGTGCCATGTCCGACGGCGTGAGAGACGATCTCTTCTATCTGGGAGGAGGAATATCCGAGATTCTCCAGCGCCGCCGGCACCGAGCGGTTGATGATCTTGAAATATCCACCGCCCGCTAGTTTCTTGAACTTCACCAGGGCGAAGTCCGGCTCAATGCCCGTTGTGTCGCAATCCATTACCAGCCCGATCGTCCCCGTCGGGGCAATCACGGTGGCCTGCGCGTTACGATACCCGTGCGCTTCACCCAGCTTAACCGCTTCGTCCCAGGCCGACATGGCGAGTTCCACCAGTTGCGCATCGGGACAATTGGCTTGATCCAGCGGGACTGGCTTGACCGCCAGCGCCTCGTAACCTTCGGTAGCGCCATAAGCGGCGGTGCGGTGGTTGCGCATGACGCGCAGCATGTGATCGGCATTGCGCGCATAGCCGGAAAACGCACCCAGCTCACCCGCCATCTCGGCGCTTGTTGCGTAAGAGACGCCGGTCATGATCGCCGTGAGCGCACCGCAAAGCGCGCGACCTTCGGGGCTGTCATACCCATAGCCCATGTTCATCAGCAAACCGCCAATGTTGGCGTAGCCCAGACCGAGAGTCCGGAAATCGTAGCTGAGCTGTGCGATTTCCTTGGACGGGAATTGCGCCATCATCACGCTGATTTCGAGCGTCACGGTCCAGAGCCGGGCCGCGTGCATGTAGTCCTCGGCTTGGAACTTGCCGTCCTTCAGGAAGGTCAGCAGGTTCATGGAGGCGAGGTTACACGCGGTATCGTCGAGGAACATGTACTCCGAGCAAGGGTTCGATCCCCGGATCGGCCCGTCTTCGGGGCATGTGTGCCAGTCGTTGACCGTGTCATGGTACTGAATGCCTGGATCGGCACAGGCCCAGGCCGCATGCCCGATCTGTTCCCACAGTGCGCGCGCCTTTACGGTTTTGGACACTGATCCGTCCGTGCGGTTGATCAGTTCCCAGTCAGCGTCCTTTTCGACCGCGGTCAGGAACGCATTCGTCACCCGGATGGAGTTGTTGGAGTTCTGGCCAGAGACAGAATTATACGCCTCGGAATCCCAATCCGTGTCATAGGTCGGAAACTCGATGCTGGTGTGGCCCTGCCTGGCATAGTCCAGCACCCGCTTGATGTAGGTTTCCGGAATGGCAACGCTCTTGGCATCGCGAATGGCCGCTTTCAGCGCCATGTTCTTGGCCGGGTCGCATGCGTCCGCTTCAGCGCCGTCCCAAAGCCGTACCGCTTCGAAGAGGCCGTTCAGCTTTTGCTCGTGCATCTTCGAACCGGCCACGATGCTGGCGACCTTTTGCTCTTCGATGACTTTCCAGTTGATGAAATCCTCGATGTCCGGGTGGTCGGCGTCGACAATCACCATCTTGGCCGCGCGTCGCGTGGTGCCACCGGATTTAATGGCCCCCGCCGCGCGGTCGCCAATCTTCAGAAACCCCATTAGGCCCGAAGATTTGCCGCCGCCGGAGAGCTTTTCGCCTTCGCCACGCAGCAGGCTGAAATTCGTGCCGGTCCCGGAACCGTATTTGAACAGGCGCGCTTCACGCACCCACAGGTCCATGATCCCGCCATCGTTCACCAGATCGTCCTGCACGCCCTGAATGAAGCAGGCATGCGGCTGCGGATGCTCGTAGGAGCTGCGCGACTTGGTCAGTTTGCCGGTTTTATAGTCGACATAGTGGTGGCCCTGAGCCGGCCCGTCGATCCCATAGGCCCAGTGCAGGCCAGTGTTGAACCACTGTGGGGAGTTGGGCGCTGCACGCTGTGTGGCCAGCATATAGCGCATCTCGTCAAAATAGGCGCGGGCGTCTGCTTCGTCCGAGAAGTACCCGCCCTTCCAGCCCCAGTAGGCCCAGGCCCCGGCCAGCCGATCAAAAACCTGTTTGGACGAGGTCTCACCACCAAACTCGACGTCGTCCCCGTCAGGGACAGACCGCCACAGAAACTCGGGCACGTTCTTTTCACGTACCTTCTTGAGCTTGCTGGGCACACCGGCCTTGCGGAAGTACTTCTGTGCGATGACGTCGCTGGCCACCTGGCTCCAGCTATCGGGAACCTCAATATCTTCAAGCCGGAACACCACAGTCCCGTCGGGATTGCGAATCTCCGAGGTGACCGAAACAAAGTCCAATTCCGCGTAGGCGTCCTGCCCGGATTTCGTAAATTTTCTGTCAATCTTCATCTTCGCTGCCTCTGTATTCCAGCTTCCATTCCCTTGCCGCCCCCGGACGGCTGATGCGCGCGTGGAACGCACACCGAGTGCCTTGGCGGGAAGACAAGAGGTCTCGCGCTCTGGCACAGTTCATTGCGCACAGTTCGGCTTGACCGCCTGATAACTCGAAAGTGTTGTCCGTCCCTGCCCCGTCGCTGTCCCTGGCTTTGCTACCAGATTTAGTGGCTCAACAACCGGCTCACACAACCTGACGTATCGGGACATAGATCGTCAACGGAATTTTTGGGGAATTTGTGACTCTTTTCTGTTGACCCACGCGGCGGTCTGTATCGGCGCGCGCACAGGGGTGATTCATCGTCTGCAATGGCGCGCTTCTCGGGCTCTGAAATTCTCAAATCATTGCCGTGACTTGCCGGGGCTCGTTCACCCCGCACCTGCAGGCCACACACTGTGTGAAACTGACTTGAAACTGCATACAATCGCCCCAGAACTGACGTATTGTCTCGATACCGTTGTGTCGCGAAAATGCACCGGAGACAGCCCATGCGTACCTGCTGCGCCCTGATATTTGCCCTGCTTGGGGCCTGCACGACACAAGATGTAGGGGTGTCGTCGGGCAAAGCCCGATTCACGGAGTATCCGGATGCCCTCTTTGCTGCGTTTCGGTCTGCATGTGGCGGACCGGCACAATCCTTTGTTCAGCCGTCCAACGATCTCGTCGAGTGCCGGGAATACTTGCCGCCCGAGACCACCGCAGCGATCATTCTCAGCTTCAACGGCACACCTGAAGATCTGCCAGAGTTGGTGATCCGGTTTCGCGCGGAAGAATCAGAGCCGGGTTTTGTGGTGCAAAACGACGTTTTTCTGAACGTCCCGCAGCGCGGCGGCCTGCCCTTGCAAGTCCGGCGCCCCGATGCGCGGCTGAACCGGACGCTGGATGCGCTCTACGAACGCGCGGGCGGCATTCCAGAGTAAAGACCCGAACCGCTCTAGAACACGATCCGCGTGCGCAGCCCGACAAGCGTGATGCTGCCCTGCGCGGGGTTGAGCAGCGGATTCGAAATATACTGGATCGATGGTGTCAGCTGGAACCCGGGACTGATTGAGAAGCGGTAAAAGGCCTCTGCCGTAAATTGGGTTCCCGCAATCCCGTTTGCCTGCGCCCAGTTCAACCCAAGCCCCGCCATATCGGTGTTGCGGCCGTAATAGCCGATCCCGGTCGAGAGCGACTTTTCGTAGAGCGCGGCTGTTCCCTGTGACACGCCGGCACGCACGAAAGGCATCCAGCGATTCTCGAAAAACCACGCCGCGGAGAACGCCGCCCCGTAGTCCTCTGGCCGGCTGCCATCGCTGGCCGCATCGCTGTGCCAGAGAGTCAGATGGATGTTGTCGAAATAGATGCGGTCAAAACCGGAGGTGTATCCAATCTCGAGACTTTTGAAGAGATCACCGTCGCTGAACACATCGAAGTTCGGATCGCTGGCATCCGCATTTGCGTCCGCAACACTGCCAGTGACATAGAAGTTCTTTCCCAGCGCTACGCCGCCTGCAATCGCAAGACCGGGATTCGGTGCGTTGATGGTCGGGTTTGTGTTGAACGCCAGGTTTTGAAAACCGGTGTAAGGGCTGACCAACCCATAAATGTCGACGAAATCGGTCACATCGATCTGACCGATCTGAAAACTCCAGCTCCCGTCAGAAGCGCGTTGGGTCCAGAACAGGTTGGTCAGCAAAGTGCCGCTGTCATTGAAGGCTGTCCCGGTGATGGCCACCGCCCCACCGTCCAGGCCCAGAAACTGGGGGGCGACGTCTGTATAAGCGTGCCGGTTTTCGATTTTGAACGTGAGGGACCCGTTTGGCGTTGCTTGCCACGTACCGTAAAACCTGGCGATGCCGCTTGCAGCCTCTCCGGTTCCCAGATCAGCGTTCGACGACTGACCAAGGGCAAGGTAATCGATGCTGAATTTGAAGCCTTGCTCCGCCAGACGGTCCTTCCATGCAAACCACTCGGGCGCGATGTTTTGGGGGAAGGTCGATCGAAATTGGGGATCCGTCACCCCATCGCCCGGCTCCAGTTCCGCGCTGACAGAAGACGGGCCGGACAACCCTTGCGCATTCAGAACGGTGCCGGACACCAGCAGCGCGCAGGCAACCGCGGACAAACGGGAGAAGAGAATTTTCATGAGTTGTTACTTTCAGGGTTTCAGAGGGAACACCCAAACTGGCAATCACTACGAAACGCGAGAGGTTACTTCAACGATCCCGCCGAAGACGATAGCGGGGCGCTCGCGCCGCGGAGGCGTTCCGCCAGCCTTTGCGCCCAATTGTCGTCCACGCCGGAGGATGATTGCGCCCTAAGCTGCTGAATTGTCTCAACTTCGTCCGCCTCCATCAGAAAGGTTGCGCGCATCTGAACCGGGCCATCAACAATGTGAAAGACGTTGTCGGTTGGCGTAATGGAGACTTTTCCCGTCAAACGAACGGGTTCGTGTACGTAGCGTGGTCTCCAGTCGCTATTGAGACGCACGCGGATCATCTGATTGGGGTTGGGCGGTGGCATGTGGCTGCACATGCCACGCTCGGGCACCAAATAGACCACGGATGTTCCGTCCTCAGCTTCGGGACCCGCTATGGCGAAGCCGGCCAGCGAAATCAGCTGACCGTCAACTTCCGGGTTCCCGGATGTCGCCGCACGCTCGCGCCGCTCTGCCACCTCCCAGCGCTGCGAGATCAGCCAATCCGCATCAATACCGTCAGCGGCCAGTTTATCTTGTGCCTCTGCCAGCCGCGCTTCGGCGGTCGCGCGAAACTCTGAAGACGCCGTTTCGTTGTCCAGTTCCTGCTGATAAACAATGACTGACCTCAGGGCCACGATCTGCTCGTGGGTCAGATCGCGATACGGGTCTTCGAACGACTGGGCAGACATATCCACCAAGTCGTCCCAGCCGATCTCTTTGGCGTTCGACTGTGGCGCCAACACGAGCACCAACAGCGATATGACAAAAGCTCTGGAAAGGACCATCATAGTTCTTTTCTAGCACGGAGCGGACCGAGGGGGTACCGCTCCGTGCTCCCACATCAGTTCAGTGTATTCTTGTAGATTTCGCCATCCTTCATGATCAGGCGGATTGTCTCTGGACTGTCTGGGCGCGGATCGGCCCCAAACCACTGATCACCGGTTCCGACCACCGTAAAGTCTTCCAATGGGTTGCCGTCGATCAAAAGAATGTCCGCATAGGCCCCCTCCTCGATCACACCGAGCTTGCCTTCGGTGAATGGGTTCATAAAGGGTCCGGACATTTTGACGATTTCGCCACCAATCGACGTGAGCGTCACCATCGACTGGTACGGGCCGAAGAACTCGTTGTTCAGGTGTTTCTCATAGGCGATCTGGATATTGCAGGCCTCAACGGAACCCACGCAGTCTGTCTGGAATCCGCGCTTCACCGGACACTTCTTCATGTTCGGGATGTAGTTGGCAAAGGTCGCGGAAGCAGATTTTGCCTTGGCCAGGCTCGACGGCTGGTTTTTGACTGCCGGAACGTCAAGAAGCCCCGGGTCGAACGCAGTCAGGTTTGTGGTGATGTAAACACCCTTCTCGTTCATGACCTCGGCGATATCGCAGTCGAACGAAAACCCGTGCTCGATGGATTTCACGCCGGCGTCGAGCGCGTTCATAATCGCCTCCTTGCGGTAGGCGTGGGCCATTACGTAGCTTTCGTATTCGTTGGCGACCTGCACAGCAGCTTCGATCTCCTCAGGGGCGCCGGCCAGCAGTTGCCACGGGTCGAACGCCGAAACCACGCCACCGGAAATCATGAACTTCAGTTGAGTCGCGCCCATGCGGAAATTGTTGCGCCCGTATTTGTAGACATCGTTCGGACCGTAAATGTCCTGCGCCATGTTGAGGCGGTTGAAGTTCGATTCCGTGCCCGGCGGGGACGTGAAAGTAGAGAAGTCCGCATGACCGCCACGTGTTCCGAGAAAAGCTCCGGACGGGTAGTACCGCGGACCCGGAATCTGACCGGCTTGGATGGCGCGACTGAGACCGGCATTGGCTCCGCCCGCGTCGCGCACGGTGGTGAAGCCCTGCATAAGGTACATTTCGGCCATCCGGGTCGCGTGGATGCCGAAATCCTCCCAGGTCGAGTTCGTTTCCATTGCGCCAATAGACGGACCCATCAGCGCAAGATGCGCGTGCATCTCCATGAAACCCGGCGTCAAAGTGCGTCCGCCGCCGTCGATCACCGTTGCATCGGGCGCATCAATGGCGTCGGTCGAGACTGCCTTGATCAGGTTGCCCTCAACCAGCACCGATGCGTTTTCAATCCGCGCCTCATTCACACCGTCAAAAACATGTACATTCGTAAACAGTGTTTGCGCCGGGGCATCCTGCGCCAAGGACGGCATGCCCATCATCGCAAACAGAGACGCAACCGCGACTCCCACACACGTTTTCGCTGAACCAAGCATCTACGACTTCTCCTTCATGATTCACATCGACACTAGCACCACTGTCGCCACCTCAATGGCCACTATCAGGAGCATGCGTACGGTTCTCTGGTCATTTCTGGCCATTCCTGACGGTGCATTTGTGCAATTATGGATGCCTGGAGGGAATCGATGTCCAAGCGCGCCAGCTCAAAGGCCATTCAGGAAGGCTTCATCCGCCTTTCGTTGGTGAACCCATTTGTGGACTACCTGCAGATGCGGGGAATTTCCGTGTCAGAGGCTTTCGCCAGCCATGGCCTGAACCCTGAATCCTCAAAGGACACCAGCATCTTTGTGCATTCCGATATCGTCTATGGCCTGATCAATGCCTTTGCGGATGCCGCGGGTGACCCCCATCTCGGGGCGCATGTGGGTGAGTTCCACGACTTTGCCTCCTGGCCTCCCTTTGCCAGCGCCATCGAAGAATCAGATACACTGGTGCAGTTTTTCGCCCGTTTCATTGAACGCGTGCCTCGTGAAACCAATGCTGTGAGGCATTCGCTTGAAATCGAAGCCACGCGTGCCGTGTATCATGTCTTTCGGATGCTCGAACCCGGCGTGAAGCCGACCCAGGTCACGGGATTTGGCGCGGCACATTACATTCGTCTTCTGAAGTCGGTCACAGGCGACCAATGGGCCCCCGAAGAGGTCACGGTCGAAAGTCGCTTCATCGCGGGCGTGCCGCCGGACTACTTTGGCGTCACCACCAAACTGATCACCGATCCCGGCATCCGGCTCAGCTTTCCGGTGCATTGGTTGTTTCGACCACTCAAGGTAGACCTGACAGGGGCACGTGGTCGCAGCGACGAAGCCGTCGAAGAGATCACGGTCGTCGCGGCGATGCGATCACTGCTCTATGAAAACCTCGCAGACCCAAAAGTGGACGAAGCCTACGCAGCAAACATGTTGGGAATCGAAGCCCCCAGATTTCGCAAAGCGCTCAAACGACACGGCACAACTTTTTCGAAAGAAATCAAAAGACTGAAGATAGATCGCGCCCGAGAACTGATCCGCCATGGAGACCTCAGCCTGGCCGCGATTGGGATGGAGTTGGGATACCCGGACAACTCGCATTTCACGCGGTTCTTCCGATCTCAGACCGGCATGACCCCCAGTCAATTCCGAAAGTCGTTAAGGTCAACCTCATGATGGGTGCAGTGTTCCCGAAGTCCGAAAACGTGAGGTCGACGGGCGCCTGCCTGATCGTACGCACCGCAGCCGGCGGCGAACCTTTCTGCCCAACTGCGGAGAAAAAATGAACAACCAAACGGAACAGGACAGCGCCAGCGTCGCATCTGTGTTGGCAAGCCCCTTGGAGCTGCCTTGCGGCATTCGTCTGAAGAACCGGATCGTGAAATCCGCGATGTCGGACTCACTGGGTGATGGCGCGGGGAACGCCACCGAAGCGCAGGCGCGGCTCTATGAACGCTGGGCCGAAGGAGGCGTCGCCCTGTCCTTGATCGGCGAAGTGCAGCCCAGCCCATTTTATCCCGAAAAGCCCGGAAACCTGGTTCTGGCGCCCGGCATGGATCTGAGGCGTCTGAAAGATCTCGCAAGCCGTGGTTCGGCGCATGGTACGCATATCTGGCCCCAGATCGGTCACGCCGGTGCATTGGCACATGCACCGATCAGCCTTCCGCGTGGCCCCTCCGCTTTGGACGTGGAGGGGTTGAAATGCGATGGCATGACGCCCGACGACATCGCGGCATTGCCCGAGCTATATGCAATGGCCGCCAGGCAAGCGATCGAGGCTGGTTTTGGTGGGGTCCAGATACACGCAGGCCATGGTTTCCTGCTGAGTCAATTTTTGTCCCCGCTCTTCAATCGTCGGGCCGACAGTTATGGCGGTGCCGTCGCAGCGCGGTTTCGCATCATTGGCGAGATTCTGGACGCGGTGCGCCACACTTTGGGACCGCGCGTCCCGATCGGGATCAAGATCAACTCTACGGACAAACTTGAGGGTGGCCTGAGCGAGACCGAAGGGTTGGAGGTGATCCACCTGCTGGATCAAACCTCGGTCGATTTGATCGACATCAGCGGCGGAACCTATTTCCCCGGCGCCCCGTCGAGTTCAGAGGGAACATCGTCCTCGGGGCCCTACTTTTTGGACTTTGCCAAACGGGCCAAAACCCTGACACGCCGGCCGATCATGCTCACCGGTGGCATCCGGCGTCACGATGAAGCCGTTGCGGTGCTTCGTGATCAAGCAGCAGATGCTGTCAGCCTTGCGCGTGCATTGGCGCTCAACCCCGCTGTGGCGCAATCATGGGTGACCGATGCCCCCGTCGATCCGGCTTTTCCCAAGTTTGAGTCGCCTCCTCCGGGAGGCATCACCGCGTGGTACACCATGCGGCTCACTGCAATTGGCGAAGATCGGGATGATACGTTCGACCTGACGCTTCCCGAAGCGATTGAAGCATACGAGACCCGCGATGCTGACAAATGCCACATCTGGCAAAAGCGGTTCTCCTGACGACCCAGGACACAACTACGGTTGCGACACAGGGCGATCAGGCGACTTTGGCGGCCTCTTGCGCTGCGCTTGGAACAAACCGGTGTTCGAGGATGCGGTCACCTTGGGTTTCGATCGCGGTGCTCGGAGGGATTTCCTCCCAGTTTCCGCATTCCCCGTCGAGCGGTTCGGACGCCACGATAACACCATCCGCACAAGGCTGGTAATGCAGGCTCGGCGCGAATTGATCCGAAGCATAGCGCGCTGCGAACAGGCGTTCTCCATCTGACCAGCACGCAGCAAAACGCATATAGGGCAAGCTCCCGCGCCGACGGGACAGGTCTTCGACATGCGCCACCGCCCGTTGCATCGCGCCGATCGGGTCTGCGTCCAGACCTTCGCCATGCGCGATCAGGAAAATTGCCTCACTCTCGGTGGCGCCCAACCGGTGTTCGTAGAGATGTGCGGGGATCATGCCGTCGAGTTCCTGTCGGATCTGTTCATGCCCCCCCGCCTGACCGTTGTGCATGAAGCTCCACGGACCAAATCCGAAGGGATGACAATTGTTGCGCGACGTGGCCGTCCCGGTCGACGCCCGCACATGGGCAAGAAACAGACCGGACCGGGTGTGATGGGCGAGTTGACGCAAATTCGCATCCGACCACGCCGGGTGCGTGTCCTTGTAAAAACAGGGGTGTGCGCGTTCCGAGTACCACGCCAGCCCGAAACCATCGGCATTGATCGGTGTCTTGCCAATCATCGCATTGCGGCTTTGTTCGACCAGCGATTGCTCCTGGTTCATGACGAGATCACCCAAGTAGCGCTTGTCACCCACCCAGGCCAGAAAGCGGCACATCAGTTCACCTCAAAGTCTGACAATGGCTCAACACTACCGCTCACCAAGGCAGGAATTCGCCCAAATCCGTGGAGAAAGAGTTTCATTTATCGATCAAATGACCACGCAATGGACCAACTGGGCAATCAGATCGCCGCTGTAGCAGCACCAACGAGTCCGGAAAGAACCCGTCGGCATCTCGAGAGGTGACGTTGAAAGAAAAGGCCGTTGCGCTTCGCGCCGCGCGTTTGCTCCCTTGTCCCTCCAGCATATCTTGAGTAAATCAGTAAGAAATGGGGTGTAAGTCCCCGTTGCCAGCTGTGCCGACATTCCGGCCAAGCCAGCAGACGCACATTCAGAAATGCAAAAATGGTGAGTGACATGACGTTCCATCTGCGTCGGGCATCCCTGTCGTTTGCGCGGTTCTTCCGTCGCACAAACGGCCTTCTCTCAGTCGCTTTGCTGAGTGCAATGAGCCTCGGACCCGCGAGTGCCGAGCAGGCGGACCGGGTTCTGGCCCTAGGCGGTTCCGTCACCGAGATCATCTACGCATTGGGCCAGGGACATCGTCTGATTGCACGGGACAGCACGTCTTCGCACCCGCCAGAAGCGCGCGCGTTGCCCGATGTCGGTTATGTCCGCGCGCTCTCCCCCGAAGGGGTGTTGTCGGTGGACCCCGACCTGATCGTGGCCATCGAAGGCAGTGGGCCGCCAGAAACAATGGATGTGCTGCAGTCCGCCGAAGTCGAACTGGTCACGGTCGCGGAAGGTTATGATGCTGAGGCCGTGCTGAAAAAGATCGCGGTCGTCGCTGACGCCCTTGGCGTACCCGAGGAAGGCGCACGTCTGGCGGATGAAGTGGAATCCGGACTGAAGGCCGCCGTGGCGGCCAGTCGCACAGACACGCCACCAAAAGTGCTTTTCATTTTGTCGTTGCAGGGCGGGCGCATCCTGGCGGCCGGCAAAGATACGGCTGCGGAAGGCATCATCGCCTTATCGGGTGGGCAAAATGCGATGGCAGGCTTCCAGGGCTATAAGCAAGTCAGCGACGAAGCCGTTCTTCAGGCTGCTCCGGATGTCATTCTGATGATGGACCGGTCCGGCGCCCATTCGCCCGCCAGCCGCGACAACAGCGAAATTCTGTCTCATCCTGTTCTGGGTCAGACACCGGCTGCAAAAAGCGGAGCGATCGTCCGGCAACCGGGACTCTTGTTACTGGGCTTTGGCCCGCGAACGCCGGAAGCGGTCAACACACTGAGCAGTGCCTTTCAAAAGGTGCCTGGATGAACAATGCGGCGGCGCCCGCCTTGACACGCATCGCGCGCGATCCCGCGCTCACAGGTGACCGTCAGCGCCGCGCGTTGCTGGCGATGGCAGCGCTTGCGGTGCTTCTGGCCGTGACATCCGTTCTGAGCCTGACTGTCGGCGCTTCGAGCACAAGCCTCTCCGGGGTCTTGGGTCAACTCTTGCGTGGAGAACAAGTCGGCACACGCGAGGCTATCATTCTTTTCGACATTCGGATGCCGCGGCTGGCCCTTGGCATTTTCGTGGGCGCCGCGCTCGCGGTTTCTGGCGCGATCCTGCAGGGGCTGTTTCGCAACCCGCTGGCCGATCCGGGCCTCGTCGGGGTCAGCGCCGGTGCTGGTTTGGGCGCAATCACAGCGATTGTTCTGGGGGGCGTTTTGCCGTTGGCGCTGCAAGAGACGCTGAGTTTCTATCTCGTGCCTGTGGCCGCGTTCATAGGCGGCTGGCTGACCACGCTTGTGCTCTATCGAATTGCAACAAGCCAGGGCCGAACGTCGGTCGCAGTGATGTTGCTGGGCGGCATTGCGCTTGGCGCGTTGGCGGGGGCTGTGTCCGGGGTGTTGATCTACATGGCCGATGACGCACAACTGCGCGACCTGACATTCTGGGGCCTCGGTTCGCTTGCGGGCGCCACGTGGGACAAGGTTCTGATCACAGGCGCGCTGATTGCGCTGGCCCTTGCCGCGACGCCTTTCCTGGCCAGAGCGCTCAACGCTCTGGCGCTGGGAGAAGCGCCCGCGGCTCATTTGGGCATTCCCGTACAGCGCATGAAAAACGTCTCTATCCTGACTGTAGCTGTCGCCGTTGGATCCGCCGTTGCCGTCTCCGGCGGCATTGGCTTTGTCGGTATTGTCGTGCCACATCTTCTTCGGATTACAACCGGCCCCGACCATCGCTACCTTTTGCCCAATGCAGCCCTTCTGGGAGCAACCCTGCTGGTCACGGCCGATATGATTTCGCGCACCGTTGTTGCGCCTGCGGAATTGCCCATCGGGATCGTCACGGCCACACTCGGCGGGCCCTTCTTCATCTGGATTCTGGTGCGCAATCGCGGCCTCTTGGACTTGTGAGGTGCAGATGTTGGAGGCAACGCACATTGAAGTGTCGCTGGGGCGCAACCCGGTGTTACGGGGCGTTTCGTTGACCGCGTTGCCCGGTCAGATCACCGCAATTGTCGGACCCAACGGGTCAGGCAAAACCACCCTGTTGCGCGCGATCACGCAAGATCTTTCCTATCGGGGCCGTGTCCTGCTTGACGATGATGACATCGCGGCGATGCCGGGATGGGAACTGGCCGCACGTCGCGGTGTGCTGCCGCAGGCCAGCCGGATCGCCTTCCCGTTCACGGTTCTGGAAATCGTTCGACTGGGACTGTCATCGGGTGCGAAGCCTGCGCCGCAAGGCCGCGCCTCTGATGCGCTGAGCCGTGTCGGACTCGCGGGTTTCGAAGGCCGCTTTTATCAGGAACTGTCCGGCGGTGAGCAGCAAAGGGTTCAGCTGGCGCGTGTTCTGGGCCAGGTTTGGGATCCGGTGGGTCCCGAGGGTCCGCGATGGCTGTTCCTGGACGAGCCGGTTTCGAGCCTCGACATTGGCCATCAACTTGAGGTCATGGATCTGATGGCCAACTACGCCGCCGCAGGTGGCGGTGTCGTTGCGGTCATGCACGATCTGAATCTGACGGCGATGTACGCCGATCACATAGCGCTGCTGCAAGACGGGGTCTGTCTGGCCGCCGGAGCGCCAGAAGCCGTGCTGACGGATGCCACGCTCAGCCAAGCCTATGGATGTGCTTTGCGCGTCAATGCCGCCCCGGCGGCACCTGCAACTTTCTTGCTTCCCCACATGGCCCGCCGCGCGGGCTGATCAACAAAGGAGATCTCAACATGTATCTTGCAATGAACCGATTCACCGTACGCCCCGAGAATGCCGACGCGTTCGAGGCTATGTGGCTGGGTCGCGACAGCCATCTGAATGAAATGGATGGTTTCGTGGACTTCCACATGCTCAAAGGAAATGAACGCGAGGATGGCACCATTCTCTACGCGTCACACACCGTTTGGACGGACGAGGCCGCATTCACGGCGTGGACAAGATCCGAACAGTTCCGCAAGGCGCATGCCAATGCGGGCAATACCCGCAAGCTGCACGAAGGCCACCCGAACTTCGAAGGTTTCTCAGCCATTCAACGGATTGCCAGGGCTGACGCCTGATCCCAAAAGGAAAAAGACTGCCGCGACCGAGGGGACGCGGCGGCCTTCTGCCACAGGCAGGCTGCTCGACGTTCAGAACACAAAAGTGGCAGTGACCTCAACCGTGCGACCGGGTTGCGCAAGGCCGTTCGGGTAGATGGTGTAGTTTTCGTCAAACACGTTATCGACACCGACCTGGAACCGTCCGCCTGCGAACGGCCCTCTGTCCGGTGTATAGGTGGCGTAAAGATCGAAGACCTCGAAGCTGTCCGCAACCGGACTCCCTGCTGGAACACGGTCTTGCTCAGCTGCAAAGACCGCACGTGCCCCAAAGAGCCATTCGTCGGTTGGGCGAATGCCACCATCCAGCGTCAAACGGTCCTGTGGAATTGACCCGAGTGGTTGGCCATTGTCTTCGTCCCCGCGCGCGATGCCCAGCCCGCTGCGGACAAACCAGAACCCGGTGTCGTAAGCCAGTTCCGCCTCGAAACCCCAGAGCTTGGCGTCAACGTTGCTGCTGGTTGTGGTTCCACCAAAGATATCGACGACCTGATCAATGAAGTTGTCCACATCCGCATGATAAGCATTGACGGCAAAGTACAGCTGATCGCTGTCGCGGAAGGCGCCCACGCGGTCAAAGCGCGCCCCGATTTCGATCTGTAACGATTCTTCGGGCTGCAAGTTCGGGTTCGGCACAAAGAAGTTGTTCGGGAACACAAACGGGACGCCAGCAAAATGCAGACCGTCGTTGTAGAGTTCGGTCAGCGATGGCGCACGGAAGGCCTGTGCAACATTCCCGTAGATCTGCCATGCGTCGGTTGGGCGATAGCTGATCCCGATCCGGGGAGACAGGAAGTCGTCGCTGACAGAGGCCAGGGTGGGATCGTTGGGATCCCGCTCGTAGAGGTCGTAGCGCAGACCCGCGATCAGATCGACCTTTGGCGCCACCTCAAATGTCGCCTCGGCGAACACCCCTGTGGTCGTCGCGTCCGCGCTTGGGAACGACTGTCTCGCGGCGCCATCGCGGGTCCCTTCCTGGCTGTCACGGAACGATTCCACCCCATAGACGACCGTGACGGGCACCCCAACATTGAAGCGCGAACGGTTGACGACCTCCAGGCCATAGGTGTCGTAGGTGGTTTCATCGATGCGTGGTGTGTCTGGCGGCAAACGTGATTCATGGATGTCCAGTCTCGTCGCGTAGAAGAGCACGGACAGATCAAGCACATCGGAGCCCGTGGGTGCATATTCCCACCCGAGCCTGAAGTTCTGAACTTCCGCTTCGCGATCGACAACCGGGTTGGTTGGCGAATTGTTGCTGTTCGAATTCGCAGGAACGTCTGCACTGTCCTTGTAGAGCGAATAGCTGAATTCGATCCGGCTGTCCTCGCTCGGCTCATATCCCAGCTTCACAAGCCCGTTTTGCGTATCGATTTCCGAGAACGGGATGATTGAACCACCACCGGCTTCCAGATCGCTGGTGATCTGGCGCCCAGCTGCAGCGACCAAAAAGTCGACATCGCCGTAATCGCCATAGACCGCGCCGGATGCGTTGTACTGTTCGCCGTTCGAACTGTATCCCAGCGTGAAGCGCGACCCTAGCTGTTGGCCCGGCTCCAGCAGGTCCGCCGCGTCGCGCGTCTCAACCGAGATGACACCGCCCAGAGCGCCGGAGCCATAGAGGGTGGAGCCACCGCCGCGCACGACTTCGACACGCTGAATCAGGTCCGGGTCAAAGAAAAAACGCCCGCGATGCGCTTGTCCAAAATTGAGCCGGCCGCCATCGAAGCGCAGCACAACCTGCTCGTCGGTGAAGCCGCGAATGTTGGGCTCTTGCGAGATGCCCCGCGGCCCGCCACTGATGCTGAGGCCCGGCACGTCGCCGATAAGCTCCTGCAAATCGCCAGCCTGTTTGCTGTCCAGTTCCTCCTGATCGACGATCGTCGCGGTGACGGGCGTGTTGAGCAACTCCCGGTCGTCGCGAAAAGCAGAGCCCAGCAGAATGGGATCAAGCACAAAGCTGTCGTCCTGAGCCTGCGCGGCAGCGGCACTGACGGCCACAAGTGCAGTGGTGATAAGTAAAAGGTCGCGACGCATGTTTTCCCCATTCTAGCTTGCTGACTGTTCGCAGGCCTGCCGGAAAGAGGTGGGACGCATACTTACAAGCTGCCTAGTAAACCTTACTATTATTGTCAAGAAAGACTGGTCCGAATTGACAAACTGTCTCAGCGACCACGAACCGATACGTTGAACTGGCGTTGAGCACCGGCCGGAGGGGCGGGAAAAGGCGCAGCCCGTTGAATATGGGCAATGGCCAGTTTGTCGAACTCGGGGTTCCCGGATGAGCGCGCCACGGATACGGCTGCCAGCGCGCCGTTGCTGGCAACCTTGAAGGTAATCACCGCCGTTCCGTTGAACCGGCTGTTTGGGCGTCGCACTCTGCTGAGATGCCGATTGACGCGCTGCGGGTACTGCGCAACAGCGCGCCCGTCGCTGGCAGCTTGCCCCGAGGTGCCCTGTTGGCTTTGGACTGCGTTGCCAGACGCTTGCCCATTTCTTTGCCCGGCCCGCGCAGATTGGTCTGCATCCCCGGGCGCCGCAGCCCTTTGCGCTTGAGGCGCGGGGTCGGGACGGGTTTGCGTTTCGGCGGGAGTTCTGCGCGCACGGGGCCGCGGCGTGTCTTCGTCGGGGGTCTGAACATCCGGCGGCGCAATGGCCACAATCTGTTCGACCGGTGGAGATGATGTCGGCGTTGGGGGTGTCGGTGCGGTTGTCCCAATAGCGGCAGACGCCGTGGAGGTTGGGCGATCAGCGGGCAGTACCTGTGCTGTATTCGGTGAAATCGACCGCGCCACACCAGACGCGACGGATGACGATTTCAGTCCCTCGACCTGCTGCGCCACCGGTACATCACGAGATGCTGTTTGCGTAGGGACAACAGAGGGAGCGGCGGACGTGTTTTGCACCTCTGGGCTTTTGCTGGGAGCTGGCACCTCGGCAACAGGCGGCGCGATCTCAACGGGCTCGGCAGGACGCGGGGTTGTTGTTGCCGCCACCGATCCGGCAACAGCGTCCTCGAAACTGTTGCCGATCATGGCGATCTGAGCGGGTCCGCCCACCAGCGTCGTCGGAGCATCAGGTTTCATCGCGATCAGACCGGAACCATGCACCGTGAGCGACGCCACCCCTGCAAGCCCTGCAGCCAAGATCACACGCTGTTTCACTGCAATCCCCGTTCGGTGACCAGCCAGATCTCTGCGGCGCCGGACCGTCGCAACGCACCGGCGATCGCCACCAGGTCCTGGGCTGGCAGGTCTCGATCCGGAACCAAGCGCAGCGCGACGGACTCTCCTTCCTCGGATAGGCGCGAAGCCAGGTAGGCTTCGGAGGTGATTTCCGCACCACGGTAAACCAGTGTTCCATCAGCACGGATGACAGCCGCATCCGGAGGAGCGCGCCCATCCAACTCTGCGGCTCTCACCAGTGAGACATCGCGGTCCAATGGCGGTGCGATGGCGGCGGCCACGAGGAAGAACACCAACATCAAGAACACGATGTTGATCAGGGCAATCATAGGCTCGGAGCGGCGGCGCCGAGAAACAGGAGCGAGCGCCACCGCCCTACTCCAATACGCTGACAGCGATGTTGGGCGTCCCGCGGAGCACAGCCAGAAGGTCCACGAGTTGCTGCGATGTTACAGCGGGGTCCAGCGTGATCAGCAGGGTTTGCGTCTCGTCGGGTGCCTCGCGGACGGACAGCCGGTCGACCAGCGCGTCAACCGTGATGGCTTCACCATTCAGCATCAGCGCCTCCGGTCTCAGTTGCAAAAACAGCGGCGCGACGTCCGTACCGGCCCCTCCGCATGCATTCATCAGAGGAACCTCTCCGAACCGCGTGAAGGTAGAGCTGAGCATGAAAAACAGCAGCAAAAGGAAGATGATATCGATCAACGATGTCAGCGCTACAGGACGCGGGCGCCACGGGGCGCGCTTAGCCAGCATGCGCGAACGCCCCGGCGGTGCTCACCTGCTCCGCCTTATCTGTTTGAGCGCTCCGGACCGGATGGAAGAGAGATTCCAGAGCCAGATCGGCCTTGGCACGCTCTCGCGCGGCGCGGCTTTCGAAGAAGGTCAGGGCCAGCGTGGTCGGCATGGCAACCGCCAACCCCGCCGCCGTGGTCAGAAGTGCGACCCAAATCCCTCCGGCCAGCACGGATGGATCAACCGCATCGCCCGCCGCCTGCAATGCCCGGAACGCGTCAATCATCCCGATGACGGTGCCGAACAAACCCAGCAACGGCGCAACCTGAGCAATGCTGTCAAACAATCTGAACCCGCGCGTCACTTGTGCGAGCCGGTCCTCGGTCATGGCAATCAGACGCGCCTTGAGGTTGGCATCGCCTTGCAGCGCCATCGCCAAAACCGGCGCGATATGGTTTCGGCTGGCGGCCAGTGCCCTTTCAGCCTCGGCCCGGTTCCCGGCATCTGCCGCGGCCAGCGCGCGGTCAATTGCGCTGTGGCGCCCCACACCCAGCATCCAGAACTGCCAGAGCTTGAAGAGAATCGCCGCCAGGACCAGCACGGACAACCCGATCAGAATGGCGATGACGGGCCCACCGAGATCAACAATCGCGGACAACCGGTCTGAAAGATACTGGAATGCGGTCATCCGATGACCTCGACACCGGTTCGGGTGGAAAAGCTGAGGCTGCTGGCGCAGTCTGCCACCGGTCCACAGGAAGCCACCCCGTTTATGAGCACCTTTCCAATGCTCGCGCATGACAGGTCAGTCAAATCGAACTGTCGCACCCGCGGTGTCCCAGCGGGCAGCGCGCCGAAGTCAAAAAGCGTCAACCGGTCCACCTGGCCAGACGTATCGATGAGGACGATCTCCAGAGACAGAGTTTCCAGATCGGCGCTCAACTGGTTCTCGGTGATGAAAGTCAATCGACAGGACTGATCGACTGGATCAACCCGATTGAGCTCCATTGCGATGCCCGCTTTGGGGTCATCGGCCAACGTCGTTGTTGCCCAAAACACCAGACCGCAAAGGCCCAAACTGGATGTAAGACGCATAAGTGCACTCACCGGTAAAGAAAGCAGGAGAACTGAGGCTGGCCGGTGTCGGGCTGGCGTATGGGACGGCGGCATTATTCCTACCGCGCGTCTCTTGAACCGGGTACAAAAGATGATAAAAACTGTCAAGTAATGCGAGGCTCCGGCGTGACCGCCCAACCCAGCTGGAAATTCCTGTGCGGAGCGCGCGTTATGACAGCAGCAGACACGATGGCCCCTTCCAAACCAAGCCCGGCCGACATTCGCGCTGCATTGGGCGAAAACACTGGCCTGCGCGCCAGAGATCTTGCCGGGAAACTCGGCGTTGCCGAAGCTGACCTGCTCGCGGCCCAGACTGGCACTGGCGTCACTCGCATCGCCGCCCATCCGGATCAGTTGATGCCAGCTGTCTGCAGCTTGGGCGAGGTTATGGCATTGACCAGAAATGACAGCGTGGTGCACGAGCGCACGGGCACTTATGACGATTGGCACCCCGGAGATCATGCTGCGATGATTCTGGGGCCCGAGATTGATCTGCGCATCTTTCCTTCGCATTGGGTGCATGGATTTGCGGTGCAAAACACAACCGGCAAAGGCCCGGCACGCAGTCTTCAGGTGTTCGACTCCAGCGGGGAAGCGATTCACAAGATCTACTCGCGCGACGGCACCAACCTCGACCAATGGGACCGCGTGGTGGCAGACCTGGTCACAGGGGAAACCGCCGACTCCCTGGACCTGACCGACCCCAAACCCATCGATGGGCCGCGTACGCGGCCCGAAAAGGCCGAGGAGTTGCGGTCGGCCTGGGCCCGGATGACGGACACACATCAGTTCCTGCGCCTGGTCTCAAAGATGAAGATGAACCGCCTGGGGGCCTACCGGATTGCGGGCGCGCCTTTTGCCATCCCGCTTGCACCTGACGCTTTGAACTCAGCCTTGATCACCTGTGCCGCTGACGCGGTTCCGATCATGTTGTTTGTGGGCAATCGCGGGTGCATCCAGATCCACTCTGGCCGCATTGAAACTCTCAAGGAAATGGGCCCCTGGCAAAATGTCCTCGATCCCAGGTTCAATTTGCACCTGCGCCTCGACCAAGTTGCAGAGGTCTGGCTGGTCGAGAAACCCACGCGCCGCGGCCCTGCCCTCAGCATCGAAGCCTTCACCGATCAGGGAGACCTGATCCTGCAACTTTTTGGGTACCGAAAAGAAGGAGAGGAGCAAACCGAAGCATTTGCCACAATGACTCAAATGCTGCCAAGGCTGGGGTAACAGGGATCATCTGACGCGAGCGGGATCAGTCCGAGTGCTCACTCTGTCTGATCGCCCGCAACATGCTCTGCGGCCACGCGATCAAGCCCTCGGAACCGGCTCCAGATCGTGCCGTCCCGCCCGTGAAAGTAGTATTCGCAGGGCTGTTCGCCCCAACCGACGACATGCCAACACACCCCGCCCTGATCATCGATGGACCACGTACCGGTTTTGGCAACCCCGTTCCAATTAGTCTTCAGCGTTTGATCCGCGCCATAGTACATGCGGCCGTTGCTGGAACGGATCGCCGTCTTACCCATGATCAGTTCCCGGGTCTGTTCTAACGTAAAGAGCTGAACCGACTCGGCAAAAGCCTTCGCATTTGCCGCCTCTGCAAGCAAATTGCCTGCCTGCAGGTCCGGTCTTCCACGGATATGTCCATCAACACTGCTGTAGAAAAGACCCTGGAACAGAACATACTGGATACAATCGGGTGTGTCCGCCCCTTTGAGTTCCCAGCAAACTGCGCCTGTGTCCGTGGTGGACCAGCGCCCTGCCCGCTTCTCGTCTCCTTGCACGAGCAGCAGGACGCCTGTTGCAGAGTAGTAAGCAACGCCATCTTTCAGAATTTGAGTAGTGTCCGCAAAGCGGTCAAAGAGCTCTTCGGGCGTCGCTGCGCGCGGCGCTTCCTCGTCGGCTCGGACAAAAGCACCGCTCCAGACCAGCATAGTCAGCGCAATGATGGCAGTTCCAATCTGATATGACATGAATGAACACCCAAGCAGCCCTGATCACACCCTACCGCAAGTTCCGGCAAAAGAGCAATGTTGATTGAATGTTCATTCATTGGTATGATAAATCAGATCGCGCAATGCATGCCTGGGGGCCTGATGTTTCGACAGTTCGCAAGTTGGTTCTTCGCTGTGACTGCAGTTACGGTTTGGGCGATCCTCCCCGCCCCTGCCAACGCCGAAACAGTTACCTTTGAGTTCGACGTGTGCGGGGCGCCTAACACGCAGGTTCCCGGTTGGGTGCCAAACGGGGATCCAAACGTGAATGGCAAAGTCACTCTGACCATCGAAGCAGAACGCGGTTTGATGTCCATTGTGCCGTCCGAGGGCTTGCTGAGCAGCATTCGTTACACGACCCTCCACGCCCACCTCTATGATGCCAAGCACCGCTATGCGACATCGGAGAAGGGTCAATCCACCATTTGCTGGGCGTACTACAACACCACCAACCGAGGCGGCACATGCGCGCCGGACGACTAAGACTGCCAGTCCCTCACCGGGGTCAAGGAATGGCCATGGCAGGAGTATGGGTATGCGATCAACTTCTATCGCGATTACCTGAGACAGGTGGCCGCAGAAGGTAGCGAAGGGTGGTACCTGATGCTCCATTTCGCCGGCGGACACTTTGCAACCGACGACAACGGGCGGCTGATCGAATGGGATGGGTCGCCGTTCATGGAGGCATCTTTTGGCGGCATGAACAGCATTCGGCCGGACTGCAATGCCCGTATCGGACGCAGACTGAATGACAAAGACTTCGGCACCGCGGACGCCTGCAATCCGATGATGCATGGTGTGTTGGCCGATGACTACTTTATGGATGCAAACGGCAACCTATGGGTGGATGCCGACGGGAACCTGACGCCCGAAGCTATTGCTCAGGGATACGATCTGAACACCGAGTATCTGTTCTATAACTACCGCGACAATGGCCAGTCCGATCGTTGGGGTGGCCCTGACGGTGGGGCTGGCGGCTTCCTGACCGGCGATACCGAGGGGCGTTGCCTGCACTGGCCACCAAAGGGCTACGGCGCGCTCCAACCCGACTAAACCCTGCGTTGGCGGCTTAAATTGCAGCTCACCGGTCCCTGCCCTTCTTCCGGGCACCACCAACTCAAGACCAAAAGTCTGAGGCACCACCGAGGCAGTCAAAGAGAACCAGCGGACCCCGCCTCGTCCAGCTTCGACCTGACACTTCAAGGAGATAGGAGAAAACTGATGAAACCTCTTGGCCGCGCAAGCCTGGGCGTTCTGTTCGTCGTCGCATTTAGCACATGGGTCTCTGCAGAACCTGTGACGGAACAAATCTTTCTCGACACTCATGTGGGAAACTGCGTCACTGACACCGGCCCTAGCGACGGTCAGCAGTGCTATGCAGCGGACGGGACAACTACCTACACCGACAAGCGCTATGGCACCGATCAGGGCACATGGGAGTTTCGGGACGGACAAGTCTGTGTGAAATGGTCCAAAGAAGCCGCTGAAAGCTGCAACGCGTATGTTCGAGAGGGCACGGAGTCATTTAGCGCCGCGACCGGATACAAGTGGACAGTCGATGGCTGACTACGTTGCGCGCTTCACCATGGGTGCGGTGCGCGGCTCCGATACAAACTCCCCAAAATACGAGAGTCCAGGTAAGCGGACTCAATCGAAAGACGGCTCGGATAAATCAGTCCTCTATGACCGCCAGTAGTTGTTGGCCGCCGCAATGGTTTGGAAGTTGGTAGCCACCACGTGCGAGGCCATAGTCAGGCTGTCGGCGTTGTTGGCGTAGTCGGGGCGCATTCGGGTCCGGGCCGCATCATCGGGTTGCGTCTTTTTGACAGCCATGCGGGACAGCTTGATCGCCAGATCGAATCCCTCCTCAGGGGTCGGTGCAATTAACGTTGGCAGCCAACTCATTTGATTTCCTCATTCACAAGTTTTATATCGTGCACGATATAAATGGCCTATCCAGGCCAGTGTCAAACAATTATATCGTGCACGATATAGACGCACAGGGATCATCATGACCAAAACGACATTACCGACGGCTGCTAATGATATGTTTTGTCACGCCATTTACTCGACCTGGCACGTGGTCAACCGGTCCTACAAAAAACACTTGTCACCGCTTGGCCTGACCTATCCGCAATACATCACCCTCACCCTCCTGTGGGAGCAGGACCACAGAATCGTCACCGACATCGCGGCATGCTTGACCATGGAAACCAGCACCCTGACCCCGCTGTTGAAACGGCTCGAGGGCAACGGCTTGGTGACGCGTGCCCGCAGCAAGGACGATGAACGTCAAGTGGTGGTCTCTCTCACCGCTGCGGGCAAGGCACTCAAATCGAAAGCCGGCGCAATCACGGCCTGCATGATTGAGGATACCGGTTTGAGCGAAGGTGATTTGGTCCGGCTCGTGAGTGATCTGACGCGCCTGAAGACCGGTCTTGCAAATGCGATGGCGTGCCAAGGCTAACTCCCGGAAGCGCCAAAGGTAGTCCAAACACCCGAAGCGATTTGGCGTGCGGCTTTGCTCCGACCTCTTAAGGCGTCCGCGCGCTTAGGATGGCATCGATTTCCGATCGGATTGGCTGCGAAACACTTAACCCATTGGCCTCGGCCTGCGCGCGCGCGGTCAAACGCCGGGTTCCCGGCAATCGAGCACCCTGCCCGGTGATCGACTCCAACAACCCTTCGAGCGCCGCGGCAAAGCCGCGTTCCGGAACGCCCGCGACCTTGAAGGCAATCAAAAGCTGTCCCACGCCGGGCGGATCTCCTTCGGCGTCGAAGAATGAGCTCGCTTCACGTGATCCATTGGCCCCCACCAGCGCGGCAGAGAGCACTTCGACCATCAGCGCCAGCACAGCGCCTTTTGCGCCACCGGCAGGCAACATGGTGCCCGTCAGCGCGGCTTCGGCATCGGTGGTGGGCTGGCCTTCGCTGTCAAGCGCCCAGTTGTCGGGGATGTCCTCGCCGGCCTTGGCGGCGGCCATCACCTTGCCCCGCGCCACATGTGACAGCGACAGATCGATGACCAGTGGGGGCTGATCGGCACGCGGCGCGGCAAACGCGATGGGATTGGTTCCGAACACAGCGTCGCGCCCGCCCCAGGGCGCCATGGCCTTGGGTGAATTCGCAACCATCAGTGCGACCAGACCCCGTTCCGCCAGACGCTCCACATGGGCGCCCAGTTGACCGCAGTGATGCGACCGGCGAATGGCTGCAGCTGCGATCCCAGTGCGCGGTGTCAATTCGGACAAGGTTTCGATGGCCAGATCAATGGCCGGAAAGGCAAACCCATGACCGGCGTCGATATCGACCATGGCCTCGCCTCTTGCGGATAAAGTTGGCACTGCGTGGCCCTGAACCTTGCCGGAATACGCTTGTGCGGCATAGGCCGCCACCCGTGCAAGCCCATGCCCTTTCTGCCCGTCCGCTTCTGCGGAAACCAGCGCACGCGCCACGCTTGCCGCAACATCCGGATCAACATTGCTGACTGTCAGCGCCCGCCAGACCAAGGCTTCGGCCTCAGCAAGACTTACCACTTCATCCGTCATCGCTTAAAGGCGCTCCCTTTCGTGACTGGCCGGCCATCTCAATACATCAGTGACCGTATTGATAGCACGAACGTCCGGCCCAGAACTGCGAGATGCGCCACAGCGATCAGCCATGTCGCATCCCAAGTGTTGGTGTTCCATGACCGCCCAACGACGCCGAGGGATCATCCCTGCGAAGCCAATTGGGCGGCGCGGACTGCGTTTAGGCGCTTCTGTAGAGCTTGGTCATCGAGAATTCCCGATGCCCCAGCGCCTCGGCAGCGGTGCTGCGCCCGTTTGCGGTGCGGCAGATCATGTCGATCAGGGAATCACCCGCTTCGTCGATGGTCATTTCGCGCCGCAAGATGCCGGAGACATCAACATCCACATGCTCTCCCATGGTGCGCACGGTGCGTGGGTTGGCTGTGATTTTAATCACCGGAACAATCGGGTTTCCGACCACGTTGCCCTGCCCCGTCGGGAATGTGTGGATCACCGCACCCCCCGCTGCCATCAGGGTCACGCACTCAGCCGCCGCCGAAGACGAATCCATGAAGTAAAGGCCATCACCAGACTTTGGCGCTTCGGCCGGCTCAAGAATGTCGATGTATTGCGAGGTGCGCCCGATCTTCTCGAGGTTACCCAGGGCCTTTTCCTCGATGGTGGTCAGCCCACCCTCGATGTTGCCTTTCGTGGGCTGGCTGTCAGACAGGTCATCGGTCTGGTGAGCAAAGATCACATCGTCCTGATAGGCTTTCCACATGGCGTACCAACGCTCGCCCACTTCTTCGTTGATCGCGCGCTTTTGGCAGATGTGTTCCGCCCCTGTGATTTCTGATGTTTCACCGAAGAACCCGGTGATCCCTTCGGGCAGCAGTTTGTCGTACATATTGCCCACTGTTGGGCAAGAACCCAGACCCGTCGTGGTGTCGCTTTCGCCACACTTGGTCGAGACCCACAGCTCGGAAATATTGCACTCTTCGCGCTGGTACTCCGATGTCTTGTGGACAAACTCCTTTGCCGCCCAGCTGGCCGCGCGAATGGTTTCAAAGTCGCCGTTTTGCTCGATGGAGAATTCAGCGACCGGCTTGCCGGTTTCGCGAATGCCGTCCGCAATACGCTTGGTCCAGCCGGGTTCGATACCGATCACCACCACCGCGGCCACGTTGGGGTTCGCGCCAGTGCCGATCATCGTCCGAAAGTGCAGCTCGAGGTCCTCGCCAAACTGCAGCCGACCATAGGCATGAGGAATGGCCAGCGTGCCTTTGACGTTGTTTGCAACCGCTTCACACGCGGCGTTCGAGATGTCGTCCACGGGCAGAATGACGACATGGTTGCGCACGCCGACCCGGCCATTCTCGCGCCGGTAGGCCTTGACGGTCATGTTGGAATACTTCGATGCCATTGGGGCGCTCCTTACCAGCGTTTCGTTTTGCAGTTATGGGTGTGGACGTGTGCGCCCTTGGGGATGTCGGCGATAATTTTGCCGATGTCTTCGCCATATTTGATTGCGGTGTCGCCGTCCGCGAGATCCTTCAGCGCGATCTTGTGCCCGATCGGGACATCCGCGCCGGCGGTCAAGCGGAACGTAGAGTTGTCGTGCGTGATACAGCACAGCATATCGGTACCGGCGGTCAGCCCCTCGACAACAACCACACCGACATTGTCGGCGCTTTCATGGACAAGAAGATGGGGAATTTCGGACATGGCGGGGCTCCTGAAAGATTCGCAGTGGGCAGAATTGATTTATAGATGATATCTTATATAAGATTTGATATGCAAGACTGCGCCGGGAAAAATCCAGCAATGCGCAGGATCGCAGTTTTGAGAGGGACTTGAGATTGGCCATTCCGCGCTATCAGACCGTGATCGATTCTCTGGTTGATCAGATCGCCAGTGGCCAGTTGTCTCCGGGCGCGATGCTGCCCAGCGAGGTGCAGCTGGGAAAGGATTTCGGTGTCGCACAAGGGACTGCGCGCAAAGCGTTGATGGAGCTCGAAGCGCGCGGTCTGCTGGAACGGGTGCAGGGCCGCGGCACGTTTGTGACCCAGCGCACCCCGGAAACTGCATTGTTTCATTTTTTCCGCCTGCGCCGCAGCGATGGCACGTTGGAAGCACCCAATCTGGAGCATGAAGAAATCACGCGCCGCGCCGCGACCCCCGATGAGAAACAACACCTTTTTGATGCCCCCGACACGGTGTTCCAGATCACGCGCCGCCGCGTGCTGGGCGACGATGCTGTACTTTACGAGGAATCGGTTGTCTCCACCGTGCAGTTTCCCGGTCTATCTGAGCGCGCGCCCCTGCCCAATGCCCTCTATGTTCTGTTGCAAAGGGCCTATGGGTGCATCGTGATGCGCGCCGAAGAGAGCCTGGTGGCCGAAGCGGCCACCGCAGATGTCGCCCATCACCTGAAGGTCGCGCCAGGAACGCCCGTTCTGGCGATTGAGCGTCGTGCCATCGATGCCCTGGACCGCGTGATCGAGCTCCGCAGAATTGTCTGCCGCACGGAGGGCTACAGGTACTTTGTCTCCCTCTCCTGAGGCGGAAGGGCTTAACGACACGAGAGAAAGCCCCTGGCGCCCCGCAATTGCGCTGCAGCCCGTCTGCAATGTTGATGGTCAGTTTGCGCGCAAGTCAGCAGCTTTTGACGATATCATGCTTGCAGCGAATCCTGCTTTGACGAAGCGCTATTGCGCCGGACCGAGGAGTGGCAGCCGTGCGAAATGTATTCAGAACAGCGCTTTGCGCCACGCTCTTAACAGTTTTCGGAACAACACTCTTCGCGCAGGAGGATTCTGCAGCGCAGGCAAACAATCCGCTGGCTGATATCAGGGCGTTCAACATTCAGAACTACTACATAGGCACACTCACGGGTCCCGGAGACCAGAGCGCCAATCAACTCATTCTGCGGTACGCGCAGCCGGTGAGCATCGGAAACTCTGACTGGCTGATACGGGCGTCCCTTCCCTTCAACAGCTTTCCGGTCGGGACGGCCGGCGCAACCGAAAACGGGATCGGGGATTTTGACATTTTTGCCGCCTATCAATTCGACACGGGCGACCCGGCGGTCAGCTTTGCGATTGGACCGCAAATTGTTGCTCCAACGGCAAGTGACGACCGGCTTGGGTCCGAGCAATGGCAACTTGGGCTGGCAAACGTGTACTTCAACGCACGATCACCGACCCTTCAATACGGATATCTTTTGACCTGGCGCGGCGGCGTCGGAGACACCAATGGCCGCCCGCGGGCCAGTCTGGGGGCCTTCCAACCCTTTGTCTTCTACCAACTCGGTCAGGGCTGGTACACGGGTGGCGCGCCGATCTGGACCTACAACTTTCAGAACAACGACTACTCCGTTCCTCTCGGCATCCGAATCGGCAAAGTCTTCAAGCGCAACACCACTGTTTTCAACGTCTTTGTTGAGCCCCAATGGTCGGTCCATGACAGCGGCACCGGTCTGCCAAAACAGCAGGTCTTCTTTGCCGTCAACATGCAGTTTCTGTGATCCAGGCGATAGGGTCTGAGCCCTCCGCTTAGCGCCGTTAAGGCGTGTCGCACATGGCGACGGGCCACCACGCAGGGTTGACCGCCCCTCAACTGCCGTCATGATTGCAGATGGTGGTAAACACCTGAAACAATTGACTGAGCGACCAGGTCCGAGAGGTATTCTGTGATGGCGACCAAAGCCGAACTGGAAGTCGAACTGGCGGCCCTCAAGGCCCAGAACGAGGCGCTGCGATCACGGGCCGAACAAGAGCCGGCACCACCTGTTGAAACGGCCCCGCAAAGCGACCTGCACGTGGCCACGCAACTCAAAGACTTTCTGAGCGAGCATGGGATCGACACAACAGACGCAGAAGCGATCGGCAACCAACTGGTGGACGAGTTGAGCGCATTGCACAAGGATCACCCGCTGGTGACGCTGCTGGGGGTGTTTGCCCTCGGTTGCGTGGTCGGCCGGGCATTCAAATAGGAACGCACAATGAACCGAATTAGCCGAAACCTGACGATCATCTACCGAACCGAGCGCCTGATCGCACGCCGGCGGCTGGCCGTTCTGCAACAACAAACGGTCCTGATGGCCCTCGCCGGACTGGCTGGGCTGGCCGGGTTGGCACTTTTGAACCTGACGCTCTTTTTTGTTCTGGACGCGCGAATGTCACCCGCCGCCGCCGCAGGGATACTGACCCTGTGCAATCTGGCGATTGCTGGTGCTCTTGTGTTGGTGGCGGGTCGCACAAATGTCGAAGCGGAGGTCGCCCCGGCCATCGAAGTTCGGGACATGGCCATCGCCGATATTGAGGACGAGCTTGAAGGCATGGCGCTGGAAGCGCGCGAGCTTGTCACCACGGTGAAGGCATTGGGTTCAAACCCCTTGGGATCACTTGCCACGCTGCTCGTTCCCATTCTGACCGCTGTTCTGAAAAAGAGGGGTGAGTAGCCGTAAGCCCGGATCGCTCGGGACAGGAAGCTGCCGGTCGCGCAGCCACAACCGTAGCGCTGAGCTGACCCCCTTCGCCGCTCTGACCAGCGGGCATCATTGCTTGGACTTTTGAGAGCGCGGCGGTTAGTCATGAGGACATGAATTCCACCAGACCAGAGCGGCGCCTTGCAGCAGTTTTGGCTGCCGATGTGGTTGGCTATTCACGGATGATGGATGCCGACGAAGTCGGCACTTTGCGCCGCCTCAAGGACGTTGAACGACGCGTGGTGGACCACACGGTCGACGAACACTCCGGTCGGATCGTCAAACGCATGGGCGATGGATATATCGTTCAATTCCATAGCGTTGTCTCTGCCACCGAATGTGCAATTGCATGGCAGAAGGCAGCGGATGCTGAAATCACCTTCCGTATCGGTATCAACGTGGGAGACGTGATTGTCGAAGATGGCGACATTTACGGTGAAGGCGTGAATCTTGCGGCGCGCCTCGAAGCCATTGCGGATCCGGGTGCGATCTACATCTCCGAGGATGTCCACCGTCAGGTCAGCGGAAAGGTCCATGCCAGCTTCGAGGATCTGGGCAACAGGACGCTCAAAAACATCTCCTCTCCGGTGCGAGTGTTTCGGTGGACATCCGTTGCGGCTGGCGCAGCAACGAGCCCGGAAACCTCCGAACCCATCACCGATCAGAAGTCCTGGAAAGTGGCAACGGTTCTCGTGGCTCCGTTTCGGCATCTTGGCTCGGGCGAGGATGCCGAGGCCCTGTCCTCAGGCCTGACCGAAACCTTGGCCGCAGCGCTCGCGCATTTCGAGGAATTCAAGGTCATCGATCCGGGCAATGCGTCCCAGATGAACGCAAGTCGCGGCAACCTCGGCGCCGGGCGTCAACTCGGCGCGGAATATGTCCTCGAAGGAACTGTTCAGACGTCGGGGCAGCGCGCGCGCATCGGGGTTCAACTGATCGACGTTGCCAGCGGCAGCCGGGCTTGGGCGGACACTCTGAATCGCGATCTTGAAGACGTGTTCGACCTCCAGGACGACATTACGGCCTATGTCGCATCCACGATGGGTGATGCAATCGGAGAGGAGCGCGCCAAATCCATTCTGGGCAAACCTGACGCTGCTTTGGACTTCCATGAACAGCTGGTCCGCGGCCTACAGCTGTTGCACCGCGTGAACCCGGCGGACTGTGCGAAAGCCAGAGGATACTTTGAAAAGCTGATCCAATCCGGCCCCGACGAGATGTTTCCGAGGCTCTGCCTGTGCTGGACATATGCAATCGAGATTTGGGGAGGCTGGCCGCTTGGGCGGGAAGATGCGCTGGAATTCTCGCTCAAGGAATTGCGGGATCTGATGCAACGGTACCCGCGCTCGGCCCATATTCACCGGCTCTTCAGTCGACTGTGCATCTATGACGGCGACCACGCACAGGGCGTTGCCCATGCTGAGCGCGCCTTTGAACTGAACCCCTATCACAGCGACATGACGATGGCTCTGGGGATGGCACGGTTATGGAATGGAGAACTGGACCAGGCAGTGACCTTGCTTGAACGGGCCTTTGCCACAAACCGTTATGCGCCCGATGTCATGAAAGTATATCTCGCGCTCGCCTACTATCTGACAGGTCGCTTCGAAGATGGTCTCAAACTCCTCGACAACAGCGAGGGCGTGACGTCGGTGACCCGGATGTACCGGATCCTGAACCTCGTTGGGTCGCAACGGATCGAAGAGGCGCAGGCCGAAGCAAAGGTGTGGCTGGCTGAGAATGCAGAGTTACAGATTGCAAGCGCCCGCTCAATCAGCGCGTTTCGCCGCCAGGACCACCGCGATCAAATCGTCGACGGTCTGCGCAAGGCCGGCCTCGTAGAGTGACAGTTCCGACCTTGCTGGACCGGGACGATGTTTCGTTGAGCAGGCGCAGGGCCTTCCCTGCTCATTCGCGCAATGCACGGCGTCACGTTTAAAGATCAGCGGCACTGATCATGCTCGTGATTACCCGTCTTACCGATCAGGCGATCCTTCTGACCGGTGGCCGGCGAGACCGCCTGCGACCTCTTCAGTGGCTTCCGCCGTCAGCTCAGCCGGCAAGACGAGGTTCAGCACAATCGCAATCAGAGCTGCCGGCAAGATGCCGGACGTGGCCAGTATCTTCAGGGTGTCCGGCAAATGCTGCAACGCGCCCGGTTCCAGCTGCAGGCCAAGGCCCAGGGACAGGGCAATGGCGAAGATCACCATGTTGCGCCGGTTCCAATCCACATCCGACAGCATCGAAACACCGGCCGCCACAACCATCCCGAACATCACGATCACACCGCCCCCCAGCACTTCAATCGGCACGGTGGAGATCAGGGCGCCAACCTTGGGCGCAAGACCACAGAAAATCAGGAACAAGGCGCCAATGGTGACGACATGTCGGCTCATGACGCCTGTCATTGCGATCAGGCCCACATTCTGACTGAAAGAGGTGTTGGGAAGGGCCCCGAAAAGGCCTGACAATGCCGTGCCGAACCCGTCGGCAAAGGTTGCGCCCTGAATTTCCTTGTCCGTGGCCTCGCGGCCCGCGCCACCCTTGGTGATGCCGGAGACATCTCCGACTGTCTCCACGGCAGAGACGAATGACATGAGACAAAACCCAACGATGGCGGCGACCGAAAACTCGATGCCGAAATGGAACGGGTCCGGCAACGCAAAAGCCGCTGCCCGACCGACATTCCCGAAACTGACCATCCCCATCAGATACGCCACGGCATACCCGACGAGCAGACCAATCAGAACGGCAGAGACGGACAACATTCCGCGGGCAAAGAATTTCAGTCCCAGCGTGACCAAGATGACCACGCCAGCCACGGTCCAATTCTGCAATGACCCGTATTCCTCGGTGCCGATCGCCGGCACGCCCCCGGCGGCGTACTGAATTCCCACCTTGACCAACGCCAGACCGATCATCGTCACGACCAACCCGGTCACCAGCGGCGGCAAAGCAAAGCGCAGACGCCCGATGAACAACCCCAGAAACGCGTGAAACAGCCCACCGACCACAATCCCACCCATCAGAACGGACATCGCCTCCACGCCCTTTCCCGCGACAAGAGGGATCATGATCGGAATGAAGGCAAAGCTGGTACCTTGTACGATGGGCAAGCGAGCGCCTACGGGGCCAACGCCGATCGACTGGAAGAGAGTGGCCACTCCTGCAAAGAACATCGACATCTGGATCATGTAGATCATCTGCGGAAAGTCGGGGCTGTTCGATCCAAAGCCAAAGCCGGCTGCACCGCAGACAATGATGGCCGGTGTCACATTCGAGACAAACATCGCCAGAACGTGCTGAATGCCCAAGGGGACAGCCTTGTAGATCGGCGGCGTGTAGTTGGGGTCTCTGAGCTGTTGAGGGGTCCCGATGGTGGCGTCTGTCATGGTGTGGCCCTTTTGAAAGCTCCGCCACGCCGGCGCGGTGCGCAAGGCTTGGCTTCATTGGAACGAGCTTAGGCCAACAATGAGATCATCATTTTCAGAAAATACTTGAAGGTGAATTTGGAGTGGAACGGCGGGCCTCATGGGACGCCTCGCCAATATGAGTGGGGTACAAAAGGCAGCACCACTCCGGTGTGGCGCCTGGGATCCGCCCGAAATTGAGCGCGACTGCTGCCTGCTCGACCCAAGTTCACACCTCAAAGTAATCTTGAGTTCCGGGGCGCTTTGCGCGACGGTTCCGGGTACCGGTGGAGTTTGGGAGATCGTCTTGAGTATTGATGTCAGCACCTACAAACCGCTCGGAGACAAGAAAAACTCGAGCTTCTTTGACCAGTATCTGGCGATGATCTACGACCGCCGGAAGACCTCAGGCGTGGACGACCTGATCGGCAACATGCGCGCCATCGTCATTCAGGTCGAGGCAGGTGCGTCGCTGGATACGTTATCCGAGCTCTACGTGATGACCCCATACCGCTTCACCAGCGGCTATATCGGCGAGACTCACAAGTTTCACGTCCTTCACAATGGCCCTGATTTCCCGACATTGATTGTGATGGCCCCGCTGAGCCGTCACTTCGAGGATTTCATCAGCCGGATCAACAGCATGTACCCGTTGGCCAAGGGCAAACCGCACACCCGCTATGTCGGCGAGCTGTTTGGCACTGCGGACCTGACAGAAACACGGAACACGCTGGAAGTTCAGAACATCCGGTTCGAATACAAGGGCGACACGGAAAACCCGTTCTACACCATGCCCGGTGTCTTGTTCACCAAGCCGTCTGATTTCACCTGCAATCGGATCGGATACTTGTCCCTTGACCCCAACGACCCCGACTCGCTGGGGCTGGGAGAAAAGTTCGAACTGACCGGTGAAGAGCTGAGACAACTCGATGCGGCAGCGGCCTTTGGCGTAAGTGAAGGGACCACGCCTTTGATGCTCGGGTTCGACCATATGGCCACCCGCATTCTCGCCGGAGAGCGCGAAGACGCCATTCTGGAATTCCTGACTATGGTCCCCTACTACTTTTGGGGAGCCTACAACATTTCAGAGATGAACTCGTCCACCAATGTGAACCGGCATCCCCTGGTGGACGACGACAAGAAATCTCCGGCAAAGGTGTTCACCGCCAACAACACACCGTCCTTTGTGAATTCCTTCGAAGGGCTGCCCATGCCAACCGAGGATTTCGTGCGCAACTATGGCCGCCGCATGCATCATATGGCGGTCGAGATTGTCGACGGAAACCATGCTGCCGGGGAGAAGAATGTGGATTTCGTCGTGAATGCGCTGAAAGAAAAGGGCATTCCTTTTTTGGCGCATGTGGTTGGCGAGTGCAAAGACGATCCGAACCTGAAACAGATTTTCTCCAAACACTCGCAGAATACAACGCTGATCACCGAATACATCGAGCGCTGCCACAAGTACGAAGGCTTCTTCACCAAGGACAATGTCGCCGCCCTGACAGCGGCGGCCGGGCAGGATGAGCAGTACCAGCACGGGCATGTCTTTGACTGACACAGCACGGGCGTTGTCGGCAACGTAGGTCTCAGGAATCGCGGACCCCGCGCCCTGATCGGCAGGTCAAATCGCTTGCCATATTGAGTCCGGCTGATCCGGTGTACTTTGGGGCGCGCGGTCGACCCAAGTAGCGAGGAGCATAATGGAGCTGATCGAACACACTCCTGGGCAAATCTGGCTCGTCGAATACCCGGTGCATTACTCAGGTCTGGATTTCAGCGCACGCATGACGGTCATCCGTCTCCCGGATGGCAAACTGATGCTGCACTCGCCATGTGAAATCGATGCAGCCTTGCGGCAAAGTTTGTCCACCCTCGGTCAGGTCGCCTACATCGTCGCGCCGGGATCGTATCACTACTTCCATGTCCCGTCCGCACAGGCGGCGTTTCCGGACGCCGCAACGTGGATCTGTCCCGGCATCGAACGCAAGGTGCCACAAATGGAGTTCGACTGGTTCCTGGCAGATTCCAGTCCGGCAGAATGGCAGGACACCCTCGATCAATGCCTCGTGCGCGGCAACCGCTTCATGTGGGAAGTCGCCTTTTTCCACCGCCCCAGCCAGACCCTGCTCCTCGTCGATCTGATCGAGAACATTGGCGACGCAACGCCGGGAACCGACTGGAAGCTCAAACTGTGGTGGAAAGCAGTGTTTCACATGTGGAACACCCCCAAGCCTGCCCCGGAGTACCAACTGGGCTGGAAGGACAAACAGGCTGCAAAGACGTCGCTGGAGCACATACTGACGTGGGATTTCTCCCGCATCATCATCTCCCACGGCGACAACATCGACCAAGACGCCAAAGCGGTGGCGCGCGAAGCATGGAAAACGCCGTTGTCCTGGGGCTAGATCGGAGCGGTAAGGGCGAAAGAAACTCGCACTGTTTGTGGCGCCGAGACAGGGAAACAGTAGCCTAAAGATTCGAAATGCTTAGTCGAGCATAAGCAATCAAACCCACCTATGAACCCGTCTGTGCTAATCTCGTTTCGATACTCTGAGGCCTTGCGAAGCGGTCACCTAACCGAAGGCTTGCGAGGCTCACGACCCACTGAATTACGCGCGCTAAACGCAAAACGCCCTGCTTCTACGGGACGCTTCATCCGTTGGCGTTGTCGCGAGTCAAGCCGCTCTTAGCTTTCGTTGTTCAAAGCTTGCTGGCATATGCATTACTGCGACCAAGCAAACTTCCCGGTCTGTTTGCCATTCATATCGTGAAACGTGCCTTTGCCACCGGGGCGGAAAAGGTACACCACGCCAAAATCCTTGAACACGACTTGAAGACCGTTCTTAGTCATCGTCATAGGATTATTCGTGGGTTTTGTGTTTGTATCTTTCAGGCATAGTCCACTGTTTGAACCACATGACACTATCTGTGGACTATATGGCCCCCCGTTTTTCGCATGCCAATCAGAACTTACGGTAATTCGCGTTCCTGCTTTGATATCCTGAGCCAGGGCAGGTTCAGTAAGAAACCCGGTAAAAAACGCAATCAAGCCAACGGCTAGAGCTAAGTATCTATGCATCTGAAATCCTCCGTCCAAAACCCTAACTCCATTTAACCGACATGGGTCAACACACTTATGCAGGTTATCGGGCGCTCAACCTTCGCTCGTTGTCGCGATGCCCGAAGTGATTGCTCCCGAGCATGGTTTCATTTGTCCCGGTCCCTGATTGCCTTAAGCGCACTTGGCGGAAGGTTCCCATAAAGCTACGCAATTCGTTACCGATCGAGCGCAAGCAAACGAGCGAGCCAACGGGCGACCGGCTTGCGGCCACACTCGACGCATGTCGCCTTGTTCACGATCTCAGCGCAATCCATGTCATCTGACCATCGATCCAAGGAAAGTCGGAACGAAACCACATGCCGTAGGCGCACCCGACCTACAAATCATGGTCTCGAACGCGATATGGTGAGGTGGGGATCTGGCGGAGAGACAGGGATTCGAACCCTGGAGACGGTCTCCCGCCTACACACTTTCCAGGCGTGCGCCTTCGACCACTCGGCCACCTCTCCGTGCGGGGCGTTATTGCCGGATCACTGCGCGCATTGCAACCCGCAAAGCGCGCGGTTTCAGTCTTCGAGATGCAGATAGACCCGGCGGTTCTGCCGGCCTTTTTTCTCGATCTTGCCCAGACGGATCTGACCGATCTCTGACGTACGGGCCACATGGGTGCCACCGCAGGGCTGCAAATCCACCTGATCGGCACCCTGCCCGATCCGGACCAGCCGGACACGATCCGCGCCGCGCGGCGGCGACACTGACATCGTCTTGACCAGCCCCGGATTGGCGTCGAGCTCGGATTCCGTGATCCAGTCCTCCGTCACGGGCAGATCCCGATCGATCAGATCCTGCAACTGCGCCTGCAGCGCCTGCTTATCCTCCGGTGGCTCTGGCATGTGCAGATCGAGTCGCCCCTTTTCTTCGGCGATGGACCCACCTGTCACCGGCAACGGGATCACAACGGACAACAGATGCAGTGCCGTGTGCACCCGCATCAGCCGGTGCCGCCGGGCCCAATCGATCTCCTGCGCCACGTCGGTTCCCGGCGGAGGCAATGCGGCGTCCTCTTCCGGGATCAATACCGGTGCACGCGCGTCATCAAGCACCGTCGCCGTGATCGAAATCGCGCCCCCGGGCCATGTGAGCCGCCCGCTGTCGCCCGGCTGTCCCCCGCTGGTGGGATAGAACAGCGAGCGGTCAAGCGACAGTCCGCCGTCCTCCGTGACCGACAGCACGCGTCCCGGTGCCGTGCGCGCATAAGCGTCCTCGAGGTAAAGTGCAGTGCTCATTCCGATCCTTCATCCTGGGCCTGACCCGAAAGCGTTTCGGGATTGCGCAGCCAGACATCGCGCTGGGCAAATGGGATCTCGATGCCCTCTTCGGTAAAGCGCTGGGCGATCGCATGGTTCATGTCGGATTTCACAGCCAGCACCCAATTCACGTCACGCAGGATGGCCCGGATCTCGAAATCAAGCGAATCCGCCCCAAATCCCTGAAACACGATGTTGGGCGGCGGATTCATCAGAACCATCGGGTGGTCTTCGGCGATTTCGCGCAGAATGGTTTCGACCCGGCGGGTGTCGGTGCCATAGGCCACGCCCACGGGGACAATCACACGACCCACGGTCTTGCCGTGGGTGTAGTTCGTGACCGCACCGCTCACCAGATCAGCGTTGGGAACAATCACATCGGTGCGGTCAAAGGTCTCGATCCGCGTGGCCCGGACCGAAATGTCGCGAACATAGCCCATCTGACCACCGACCTCGATCCAGTCACCTTCTGCAATCGGACGTTCAATCAGCAAGATGATGCCCGAGACGAAGTTGGAGACAATCGTTTGCAGCCCAAACCCGATCCCGACCGACAGGGCCCCGGCCACAATGGCGACCGATGACAGGTTCAATCCAGCCGAGGTGACGGCAATGAGGGCGGCCAGAAAGATACCGACATACCCGGTGCCCGAGACAATCGCGGTCTGACCACCGGGATCCAGTCTGGTCTTTGGCAGTAGCGAATTGCGCAACGCCCCCTGCAACATGCGCGTCGCGCCGTATCCAATTGAAAAGACAATGGCAAAGACAAGGAAATCGACGGGCGAAATCGTCACGTCGCCAAAGGTCGCGCCTTCGAGAAAGCGCCCCCAGAGGCGCGTGAGGTCCGTCGTCTCCGCGCCCCAGATCAGGGCCAGGAACGGCAGAGCGGCAAGGACCAGAAAGAAACCCGACAGCACGGGCACGATGGAATCGACAACCGAGTCGCCTTTGCGGGTCACAAGGGCGTAGATGTCCGTCAGCAGGCGCTGCAACACCAGCACAAGGCCAAACAGGCCCAAAGTCCAGACCATCGGAAAAACGATGGCGCTTGCCAGATCGCCATAGCCCACCGCCGCCAGCAAAGGCGCCGCAACCACAGCGAACAGAATGGCCTGCCGCAGGACAGGGCCCAGCAAAGCCATATTGGACCGGGGTCCTGCTGTTCCGCCTTCCTCCTTGGCCTCTCGTAGCTCGGACAATCCAACCTGTCTCAGGCGGAAAAGCGCGACCGCCGAGCCGAGAATCGGAATGAAGCCCAGAACGCTGCTGGCAACATCGTTAATGTTCTCCACATCTTCGATCAGCAGGAGGAAATCATTCAGGACCAGCAGGATTGCCAGCGCCAGAAGGTTGCGCCGGGCCGCCGCGCGTCCGGGCGCCGACATTGTGACCAGCGCATCCTCGTCCCGCTTGGAATAGACGCGCTCCCCCAGCCACATCGCCGCCAGAAGGATTGCCCCCCAGGTCGGAATCGCACGGATCAGAAGTTCTCCACGAAGCCCAAGGGTGTTGCTGACCACAATTGCGCTAAGGAGCAGCACCAACCCCGAATAGGGCAAAATGATCCGAAGCAGCGAGACAACGAAGCTCCAGACACCTGTTCCGCTTCCGCCCCATCCGCGCAGCCGCGTCACGATGGCCTCTGCCCAGGTGCGGCCGCGCAACAAAAGCATCAGCCCGATCACGGTCAGGATCACGATCACCGGCAAATCCGCGCGGATCAGCCCCCGCTCCTGCACCGGACCCCAGTTACTTGTGGTTTCGATCACAAGGTTCTGAAACGCCTGGGAAAGTTCACGGAACGCCTCTGGCCAATGGGCCGGGTTTAGCGGAGAGGTACCACGCGTGAGCAAAGCCTCGGTCTTGCGTTCGCGGATGATCCTGTCGATTTCATCAATCAGCCCGTTCGCCTGACTGAAGGCACCGCTCGCAACCACAACCGGCACGCGCAACTGATCGAGCTGCGTTTCAAGATCGGAGCGGATCGTCGCGATATCCGCCGGTTCGGTTTCACCCTTGTCGGCGTCCGGTGGCGGACCCAGGGCCTCGATCTGCGATTGCACAACCCGGATGCGCGCGCCGTTTTCCGATTGCGCTTTCGCAAAAGCGTCCCGGTAGTCGACCAGATCGGCCCGCAAAACGCTGAATGCCGCATTCGAGGCCCGCGCGTTCTCGATGGCATCTTCCGCGCGGTTCGCGGTGGCCAGCCAGGCATCGTAAAAGGCGCGGCTCTCATCGCTGATCTGCGCGCTTGCCGCCCCTGCCCACAAACCGATGAGCAAGGACAGAAACGCAAAGGCGCGCATGATGCGGGTCATACGTCCTCAAACACTCCGGGGATGCTGGCAGGCCCGGCTCCCATCCAGTCAGGAACCGGCAGGTTCTTTTCTTTCAGAAAGGCGGGATTGAAAAGCTTGGACTGATAGCGCGTGCCGTAGTCACACAGGATTGTCACGATTGTGTGGCCCGGGCCCAGTTCTTTGGCCAGACGCACCGCACCCGCAACATTGATCCCGGTGGATCCGCCCATCACCAGACCTTCTTCACGCAGCAGGTTGAAAACGATCGGCACCGCCTCGGCGTCCGGGATCTGATAAGAGAAATCCGGCGTCAGCCCCTCAAGGTTCTTGGTGATCCTCACCTGGCCGATGCCTTCTGCGATCGACCCGCCTTCAAACGCGAGCTCGCCCGTCGTGTAGTACGAATAGAGCGCGGCGCCCATCGGGTCGGCGAGCCCGATCTTGACCCCTGCGGGTTGCAGCACTTCTGCGACACCGGCCAGCGTACCACCCGAGCCGCAGGCACAGATGAACCCGTCGACCTTGCCGCCGGTTTGTTCGAGAATTTCAGGCCCGGTGGTCTCGATATGCGCCTGGCGGTTGGCCACGTTGTCAAACTGGTTGGCCCAGATCGCACCATTCGGCTCAGTCTTGTTAAGTTCGCGCGCCAACCGCTCGGAATATCTCACAAAATTGTTCGGGTTCCGATAAGGTGCCGCCGGCACCTGAACCAGTTCGGCGCCAGCCAGCCGGAGCATATCCTTCTTTTCTTCGGACTGGGTCTCGGGGATCACGATGACGGTTTTGAATCCCATCGACGCGCCCACAAGCGCCAGCCCGATGCCTGTGTTCCCGGCGGTTCCCTCAACAATCGTGCCGCCGGGCTTCAGGTCTCCGCGGGCGATGGCATCGCGAATGATAAACAGAGCCGCACGGTCCTTGACCGACTGGCCGGGATTCATGAATTCGGCTTTTCCGAGAATTTCGCACCCGGTTTCCTCGCTGACACGGCGCAACCGTATGAGAGGTGTTTTGCCAACCGCGTCAGCCAGATCATGAGCAATGCGCATACGTACCCCCGGGTTTGTGTTTCTTCAGGTGTAGCGCTGGCCGGAACCGACCTCAAGCCATTGCGCGCAGCCGGTCCCGGTGCCGCGCCAGCCACAGCGCCGTCACAAACAGTGGCATGTCGTGAAAGCCCTGATTGTCGATCTTTTCCATCAGTTCAGAATAGGGAAGAATTCGGCTGCGGATGTCTTCCCCTTCCGCTTCCAGTCCGCCCGGATCCTCTGCTTGATCCAGATCAGTCAGACCAATGAACATATAGACATAGTCACTGGACGACCCGGTGCTGGAATAAGACGGCCCAACCGCGTCCAGAGCCCTTAAGGTCAACCCGGCTTCTTCCATTGCCTCCCGGCGCGCGCAATCCTCCGGGCTTTCACCCGGGTCCATCAGTCCCGCAATCGGCTCCCAGATCCAGGGGGCTCTGCTTCCACCCAGATAGACCGGGGTCCGAAACTGCTCGACCAGCAAAACCGCGTCCTGAACCGGATCATATGGCAGGACTACGGCGGCCTCACCCATCATGAGAGCACCGCGGTTGATCACCGCGCTCATGGACCCGTCATAGCGCCGGTATTGAAAGTCCAGTTCTTCGACAGCGAAGAAATTCATGTAGGGGCGATGATGCCGATGTACGACAACATCAGTGTCGACGTTCCGGTCCGGGTCTGCGGGGCGGTTCTGCGCGGCGACCCAGCCCGCCGCGCGCATCCGAATGGGATGATAGCGTGTCAGGATCTCTTCCGCGGAATATGTGCCGATATGAGCCATGACCTCTGCCGCCGCCCGCGTGGTCATCGCGCCGTGGCGGTCGACCCATTCGTCCAGCGACCAAGCCCCCTCAGGCGTCCAAAGACCCGCCTCGGGAAAAAACACCCTGGCCGAATGCACCGCATCGTCCGACGTGGTCACGTCGACCGACGCCGCGCCTATGTCAAAACCAATTTCGTAGAAATCGAGCCGCGCGATATCTGCATCGCTCAGACCGCGGACCAGCGTTCCCGCAGCAGCGGCGCCGCGTTCCGGAAGGAGAATGGGAAACTCCTGCCCTTGCGTGGCGTGAACAGCGTGGTCGCTGAGCATCGCCGGAACCATATCCAGTTGCTCGGGCGGGCGTCCCAGCACGACGGACAAAAGCGGCGCGTGTTGCAGCGTTCCGTAGCAAAACAGGTCTGACAAGGATTATGGGCCTTCTCTTTGGGTCACTCAGCGCCAGCTGCGCCACGCATACTCGGTCAACAGGCCCGCCACCAACGCGCCGACCAGCAGCGTCAGGATAACGTTTGGCACCGCAATCGTCTGCCCGTATTCGAACCCGATTTCGAAGATCGCCAGGATCGCTTCGAAGGGACCATCATACCGGTTGCGCATTGCCAGACGCACCATTTCGTTTGCGCCCTGAACGAACAGACCCCAGAACACCATGACGGCGACACCGGTCAGCCCGTTGTTGATCGCCGACGTGATCCCCTTCCCGGCACGGCGCCCCATCAAAACCCAGCCGGTCAAGGCCCCGATGCCCACGTTCACCCATGTGAACCAGCCAAAATCCGTGCCTTCCGGAAAGAGCGGAATGATCTGGCCAGACACAACAAAAGCAATCACCGCCAGCGACAGAGCGGCAAGAAGGCGGGCGGCGTCAGGCATAGTTCAGATTTCTCAGGCTGGTCTTGAAACAGTGATCTGCGTGACGTCGCAGGTTGCGCTTTGAAAGGCCGACGCGCAAGAGGTCAGGTAGAAGTTCCACATTCTCCGAAACCTGTCATCGAACCCCAGATCAGAAATCTGATCCCATTTCTCGTTGAAGGTATCGTGCCAGCGCCGCAGCGTGATGTCATAGCTTTTGCCAAATTCAATTGATCGCGTCACTGCCAGCCCGGCGGACTCGATCTGCTGACGCAGAACTGACGGACAAGGCAACATCCCACCCGGGAAGATATGCTTCTGGATGAAGTCGACGCCGCGTTTGTAAACCTTCCACCGATGGTCGCCCACCATGATGATCTGCAACGTGGCGTGCCGTCCGGGTTTCAAGCGATCGCGGACAGTTTCAAAGTAAGCTGGCCAATACCGTTCCCCGACCGCCTCGAACATCTCGATACTGGCAATGCCGTCATAGGTCCCTTTTTCGTCACGGTAGTCCTGCAGCTTGAACTTCACCTGATCCGAAAGACCAGCTTTTTCAATGCGTTCCTGAGCGTACTTGAACTGTTCTTGACTGATTGTCAGCCCCGTAACTTTCAGGCCGCGCTCTTTCGCGGCGTATTCAGCGAACCCGCCCCATCCGCAACCGATCTCCAGAATATGGTCGCCGGGCTGCGCGCCCATCTGATCCACAAGGCTTTCATACTTCTGAGTCTGGGCCTTTTCGGTGCTCTCCTGACCGGTTTTGAACAAAGCGCTGGAGTAGGTCATCGTGTCGTCCAGCCACATCGAGTAGAAGTCATTCCCAAGATCATAGTGATAGGCGATATTCTTGCGCGCCTGGGACTTGTGGTTGCGCTGCAGCCAGAACCGGAACTGCTCAAAGGCCCGCACCAACCCCCTGCCCGGAAACCCGTCATAGATGGTTTCGTTGCCCATATGCACGAAATCCATGAACGCTTGCAGATCAGGTGTGCTCCACCACGCATCCAGATAAGCATCCGAGAATCCCAGATCGCCTTCGCGGATAAGCCGTGTGAACAGATCGGGGTTATGCACGTGCATTTCAGCCACCGGCCCCGGTTTCGGTCCTTCTATGCGAAACACCCGGCCGTCCGGCAGATGGATGTCCAGCCGTCCATGCTGAACGTTCCGGCCCATGGCATAGGCTTGGGCGAAGTATCGTGGCAGGCCCGTCTGGCCCTCTGTCGTCGTCAGGATCATCCGCGCTCCCCGTTGCGGTTTCGGCATAAGGCTAAGATGACAGCGCGCGTGAGGCAAGCCGGGTCTGCCCGAGCAATCAGAATTTCCGTGCCTCATAGGCGGTTAGCGCCCGTTTGCGGCCGGCTTCGGCTGTGACGATCGGGTCCGGATAGTGAGCAGTGGGGTCCAAGGTCCAGTGTTTTGGGACCGCATCGAAGTAGCTCAACGCGGTTTGCGTCGGTGACGTCTGGCCTTCGGCAATCCAACGGCGCACATAGCGATGTTCTGGATCGAATTTCTCTAACTGTGTCAGAGGGTTAAACACCCGGAAGTACGGGGCGGCGTCGGGGCCTGAGCCCGCCGCCCATTGCCACCCCATCGCGTTGCACGCCGGATCCCAATCAATCAGACAGTCATCGAACCACGCCTGCCCGATGCGCCAGTGACACATCAAGTGCTTGGTCAGGTAGCTCGCCACAATCATGCGCCCGCGGTTGTGCATCCGCCCGGTGATGTACATTTCGCGCATGGCGGCATCCACAAAGGGGATGCCCGTGCGCCCGCGTTGCCAGGCCTGCACCCAGGGATGATCGGCATCCGTGTTCCAGGGGAAAGAATCCCAGTCGGGCTTCCAGTTCCCGGACAGGATATGCGGTGTGTGATGCATCAGGTGATAGGCAAACTCACGCCAGGCCAATTGCCGCAGAAATGGCTCGGCCCCTGCCTTGCCCTCCTCACGCGCCACTTGTGCGGTGTGCCAGCACATGTGCGGGCTGATTTCGCCCAGTGCCAAATGCTCCGAAAGGCCGGAGGTGCCGTTCTCTGCTGGAATATCGCGGGTCTGGGCATAGCCCGCAATGATCTGGTCGACAAATTGGCCCAATCGGTCTTGCGCAGCGGCTTCACCCGGTCGCGCGTAGGCTCTGACAACCCTGGCGCCACGGTGCATGGACCGATCCATACGCCAATCCGGCAGCGTGTCTGTTCCCGGCCAGGCCGGAGGTGCGGCAAGTCGTGGCGGCGCAGCCAACACGGTCGGCACCTCACGGTTCCGCACGGCCTTCCAGAACGGGCTGAACACCCGGTAGTAGCCCCCGGTTTGCGTGGCGACCGTCCATGGCTCGAAGAGAAGGTGCCCGCCAAAGGATTTTGCCTCCACCCCACTTTTTTTCAGGGCCGCTTTCACGGCTGTGTCTCGCGCAACGGCATCCGGATCGTAGAGGCGAGACCAATAGACGGCGCCAGCACCTGTTTCTGCCACCAACGCGCGCAGCACCTCCAGAGCAGGGCCGCGCTGCAGTGTCAATCGGCTCCCCATCTCTGCCAACTTCTCCGACAACGACTGCAGGCTTAGTGACATGCGCCACTTCGGGGCCGCGCCGAGGGCCTCCACGGTCGAGTCGTGGATGAACAGAGGGATCACAGGGCGACCAGAGGCAACGGCCGCACTCAGTGCAGGATGATCCATCAGCCGCAGATCGCGGCGGAACCACAGAATGACAGGGGGCTTTGACACTGGACTTGCCGTACGCTGCTCAATTCAGTGGGTGGTACGGGGCCGCCGCTCCCTCGGATCAGAGAACCGCGTCTAACGCCTCAACCAGCTGGTTCACCTCGTCGGATGTGGTGTAGTGCACAAAGCTGACACGCAGGACACCCCGGGAGAGATCAACCCCCATGGCTGAAAGCGGTCGGCCGGCGTAAAAGTCACCGCCGCCTGCCATGATGCCATGTTTGCTGAGCTGTTCGGCCACCGGCTCCGCCGGTCGCGGCAGCGACAGTGCAACGGTCGGCGCCCGTATGTCAGCCACCGCAGGGCCAAGCAGCCGAACTGCGTTGCGATCTTTCACGGCGTCCAGCAGCGGTTGCAGCAGGGTCTTCTCGTGGTCGCGCATGAGATCATGCACAAACGAAGCGCGCTCTGTGGGTTTGGCACCCTCTGCCCCGCCATGATGCGCAAACAGCGCGTCAATGTAGTCTGCCATGCCCGCGGACGCGGCGATCTGCGCGTGATCGGGTCCGGCTGGCGTAAATCGCTTGTAGATGCTGCCGCTGTTGAAATGATGCCCCTGGTTGGGCAACAGCTCAGCCAACGCCCGCCGGACAACCATCAGGCCCTGATGCGGGCCATAGGTTTTGTAGGCGGAGAACAGATAGATGTCCGGCCCCATCTGGCCCACATCCGGAAAACCATGCGGTGCATAGGACACGCCGTCCACGCAGACAAAGGCACCGGCGGCATGCGCTCTCGCCGTGATCTCGATCACCGGGTTGATTTCGGCCACAACGTTGGAACAGTGCGGAAAGCAGACCAGCCGCACCCGCTCGTCGAGAAGATCGTCCAGATCATCCGGGTTCAGATGTCCGGTATCGGGGTCGACTGTCCATTCGCGAATCTCGATGCCGCGCGCCGCCAACCTCCGCCAGGGTCCTGAATTCGCTTCATGATCCTGATCGGTCACGACAATCGCCTGCCCTGGCTCCATCCAGTCGCCAAAGGCCTGCGCCAGAACATAGGTATTCTGCGTCGTCGACGGGCCAAAGCTCAACTCGTCAGTCTCGACGCCCAGCAACGCTGCAAGACGCGTGCGGGCCTCGTCCATCTCCTCGCCGGCCAGTCGGCTGGCCTCGTAGGGGCCATAGGGCTGCACTTTGCGCTCGTTGTAGTACCGCATCAGGCGGTCGATCACGGGTTTGCACGTGTACGAGCCACCGGCGTTCTCGAAAAAGGCCTGTCCGGCAAGCGAGGGTTCGGAGAATGCAGGAAACTGGCCCCGCACGTAGTCGATATCGAGTGTCATGGCGCTACTTCAAAGGCAAAAAACCCCGATGCGCAAGCATCAGGGTCAATCTTGAGGGGCGCGTGCGGCCAATCAGCCAACAATGACAGGGTCTTGAGGGTCGACCGCACACCGCTTGGGCACCAGATCGTGTTGGCCAGCACAGGCCCGATGGCGCGGTGCCTCAGGCATTCACGTCGACGACGACCCGTCCTTTGACCTGACCCTGAAGGATGTCAGCGCCCAGCTTCGGCAAATCGGACAAAACCGCCGGCTGGATCATCGCCTCGAGCTTGTCCATCGGCAGATCCTTAGCAATCCGCTGCCATGCGCGCACCCGGTTGTCATAGGGTTGCATCACCGAGTCGATCCCCAGCAGGTTCACCCCTCTGAGCAGGAAGGGGATGACCGTTGCGGGAAGCGCGGCTCCGCCCGCAAGCCCGACCGCGGCAACCGAAGCGCCATACTTCATCTGTCCCAGAACCCGCGCCAGCATGGCCCCGCCAACCGCGTCGACACAGCCCGTCCAAGTCTCGCCCTCCAGCGGGCGCTTGACCGTTTCATTGATCTCGTCACGCGCAACGATGGTGGTTGCACCCAGATCGCGCAGATACCCTTCGGTTTCAGGGCGACCAGTGACCGCTGCCACTTCGTGCCCCAGATGCGCGAGTATCGCGGTGGCAACCGACCCAACACCGCCAGCAGCCCCGGTCACCAGCACAGGCCCGTGGCCGGGCTCCAGCCCGTGATCCTCAAGCGCCATTACGGCCAGCATCGAGGTGAAGCCCGCGGTTCCGACAGCCATGGCCTGCTGTGCGCTCAACCCGTCAGGCAAAGGCACCAGCCAGTCGGCCTTAACCCGCGCCTTCTGGGAATATCCGCCCCAATGCGCTTCTCCAACCCGCCATCCTGTCAGAACGACCTTGTCCCCTGCGGCGTAACGCGAGTCCTCTGAGGCTTCGACGGTCCCGGCAAAGTCGATGCCCGGCACATGCGGGTACTTGCGCACCAACCCACCCCCGGGGCCGATGCACAATCCGTCCTTGTAGTTTACGGTCGAATACTCGACGGCAACCGTCACCTCGCCATGCGGCAGATCATCGAGGCCAATCTGCTGCACCCCGGCCGAGGTCTTGCCGCTGTCTTCGTCCTTTTGCACCACCAAAGCGTTGAACATTCGTTCCTCCAATCCGACCGGGCGCTCTGCCCGAGCTTTTGATTTCCAATTCTCTCTGGCCTCAGAGCCAGAATCCTTCCTGCACCGTGGCCAGTCGGCGTCCATCCGGTGCGTCAACCTCCAGTCGGGTGCCCGCATCCCAATGGGTCATGCGCACCATGCCGATGGCCACGTTGGTGTTGAAATCCGGCGACCATGCCGCAGACGTCACCTGCCCCACCGGCTTTCCGGAAGCAAGCAAAGGCCAGGTGCGATCGCAACCCGGCACCGGATCACCGTCGATCGCGATGGCGCGAATCTGCTGAACCGGGCCTTCCTTGGCCACGCGCAACAGGGCGTCCCGCCCGATGCAGCCGATCGCCGTGTAAGTGTCACAGAACTTACCCAGCCCACATTCATGTGGCGTGTTGTCGTCCGTCATGTCGTTGCCATAGCTCAGCAACCCGCCTTCGATCCGCTCGATCAGGTTGGGACAGCCCGCCCGCACCTCCAGATCCGCACCGGCCGCGAACAAGGCGTCCCAGAGCGGCATGCCAAGATCGCCACCGATCACATAGATCTCAAAGCCCCCTTGCTTTGAGTAACCAGACCGCGCCACGACAAGGTCGCGTCCCTGAAACTGGAACCACCCAAAGCGAAAGAAACGGATCTCCCGAACCCCGTCGCCGAACACGCGCGCCATGAGGTCCTCGGCCTTTGGCCCCTGCACCGCAAGCGGTGAGACGTCCGGTTCGTCCACTAGAACGTCCAGACGATAACCGTTCGCAATGCCCTTGACCCACAACAGCAAATCACTGTCGGCGATGGAGATCCACCATCGGTCATCTGCCAGTTTCAACGCGACCGGGTCGTTCAGCATGCCGCCGGTTTCATCAACGATCGGCACATAGCGGCACTGCCCGGGCAACATGCTGCGCAGGTCGCGCGGCGTCAGCATCTGCATCAGACGAGCGGCATCGGGCCCCCGCAGTTCTACCTGGCGTTCCACAGACACGTCCCAGACCTGAACATGGGATTTGAGATGCCGGTAATCCGCCTCAGGACTTTCGAACACGGTCGGCAGCAGCATCCGGTTGTAAACTGTGTAGGCTTTGCAGCCAGCCGCTTCGACGCCCTCTGAAAAGGGCGTCCGGCGCAGGCGGCGCGAAGGAGAAATCAACGACATCAGGCCTCCTCCGGCATGAAGACCAGATCGCTGACCGGTCCGACGGTCCCTGCAGCCGTCAGCATTGCATGAACCTGTCCACGATGATGAGTCTGATGGTTGAACATGTGCACCACGCAGGTCGCAACCGGCAGGGTCACATCGCGCCCCGCCGCCGCAGACCTCCACGTCAGATCGCCTTGCAGATCATCAGACCTCAGAGCCTCCGCCCACACCCCAATGCGCTCGTCGATGCGCGGACGCTCCGTGCGCCAGTCTTCCAAAGTCGCACACAGGGACACGCTTTCCTTGATGCCGCCCGGTGGAGCGGACCCGCCGTCGAGGCGGGACATCCAGATGTGATCTCCCCAAAGCAGATGGTTGATCGTGCCCATGATCGATCCGAAGAAAGCCCCGCGATCGAGGGTCAGCGCCGGCGCGTCAAGGGTCGTCAAAGCCTGTTCAAGCTGGGTGTTCTGCCACGCGTTGTAGCGCGCCAAGATCTGAACGTAGTCCGCGTCGATCATCTGCGTCCTGGGCCCGACCAATCCACTGGGATGATATCACCAGATTTGCCTTCAAAGTCCCAGATACGGCCGTAGTCGCGAACCTTTGACTTAAGTCCAATGGCTGGGTAAATCACTGGCCCCATCCAGTACTGAGTGTTTTGCATCGACACAGGGACATTCGGATCCTTGCCTGGGATCATCTCGATCTCGCCCTGAATTTTGCGCCCCACCGTGATTCTGCGACGACGCCCATCCTTTTCGATGATGACTTTCTCGCGCTCTGCTCCCAGAATCTCCGAGACCAGAAAATTGAAAACGCCCGTGTTGCCCCCGGCCGTCCCAGACAGGATCTGCAAAATACCGTTGTATGCTTTTCCGCTGGCCTTATCATCGACGTAAGCCGCGACCTTCCAATTGCCTTCACACATGCGCCCCGGGATGTCGATCAATAGTGCGACGTTCAGTCCATCGAGGCTTTCGCCCTCAAAATGCCCCTCATCGATCTGCAGCGCGAACCACGTTTGGCAATAGCCATAGGTTGGAGGGTGTTTCCCGAGAGATATGCCGCAAGGACACACGACCTCACACGAACAGTTCATGAAGAGCTCACCCTTGATGACCCATTCGGTCGGCGACATCTGTCGCCGATTCGGATTCTGTAGCCGACTGTCTATGCGCTGCGAAATGGGCAGCCTGTCAGCGTCTGGTTTTTTCCTCGGCGCCATTGATCATCCTCCCGAAAAAACAGGCCAGCCTATCACCGCAACCCCGGCGATGATCAGGACAAAGCCCATTGGTTTTGTTACATAATGCCCAATCTGGGGCAATTTCTCGATCACCATGAACACTGTCGCGAGGCCCATCCACAAGAGGCTCATCACGCCTCCGACAAAACCCAGCGCCATAAAGCCCCAGCAACATCCGACGCAGAATACGCCCAAGCCTAGGCCCATTCGCAACCCGCCATCGAAACCGGTGCGCCAGTGCCCCAGGAAGTAGGACATCGGGCTATGGCACACACCGTGGCAGACTTCCTTCGTTCGGCTGAACTGGAAGGCCCCCACAACGAGCAAAAGCAGGCCTGAAAACCAGGGGCTCTTTGCGATCCCCAGCATATCGACCATCCCGCCAAAGAGCAGCGCCAGCTGAACACCAGCGATCAGCGCGGCAAAGGCAACCCAGACCAGCAGATACCCAAGAAGAACCCCCGCCCAACCCGCACGGGTGCCGTTCGCGCTGACCATCAGGTCTTCGTAGCTGCGCAGCGTCGGTACCATCGTCGGCAGCATCATGGCTGCCATCATGATCGCCCACATGGCAAACAAGGGACCAAAGGTGGCCATGGGCATGTACATGTCCATGCGCGGATCCATCGCCGCCATGGCCTGCCCCGCCGCACCGGGCCGGCCGATCCAGTCCAGATCCATCTGCATCGCCATGGAGTACATGACCCACCAGGCGGCCAAGATGGTCGCAAAGAACGTCAGCCACAACGCGGAGCGCAGATACGTCTTGGTCAAGGTCCCCTCCCCGACTCGGGTCTTGTTTTTTAAATGTCAGACTTTTAAATGTCTGACAAATGAAAATTGATCCCAAAAGCCCGGCCGATCTGTCGGTCCAGATCGCCACTGCCATCCGCGACGCCATTGTAAGCGGCGATCTGATTGTAGACGCACGGCTGCCCTCGGAATCGGAACTTGCGGAACAGTTCGACGTATCGCGCCCGACGGTCCGCGAAGCTTTGAAACGGCTGGCCGCGCAGTCCCTGATCCGGACCCAACGCGGAGCCACCGGTGGCGCGTTTGTGAACCGGCTGGGATTTGAGGATGCGTATGAGCAGCAGATCACGACCTCGACACTGCTGCTGAGCATGAATGCTGTCAGTTTCGAGACGGCGTGCGAGGCACGATACGCTCTGGAAGGTGCTTGTGCGCCCCTGTCGGCCAAACGTCGAACTGCCGACCATCTGGCGACGATGCGGGCTGAGATTCATCGCCAGGGACAGCCGGGACTGACCGACGAAGCCTTTTGCGCCTCCGATGTCGCGTTTCACAGGGCCCTCGTGGACGGCGCACACAATCCGGTGCTGTCCTATCAGTTGGCCGGAGCGGTTGAAGCCATGCAACCGCTGATGAACATGATCACCTTTACGGCGCGCTCCCGTGAAGCCATCGTCGCCCTTCACACGCAAATCGCGGATGCCATAGAGGCACAGGATGGCCCTGCTGCCTGCGCAGCGCTCAATCAGCTTGAAGAAGAAACTCAAGGGTTGGCGCGCAGCGTCTTTGCCGATCGCCTTGCCAAGAAGTAGGACGGTCTGTATTCGGCCGTTCACTCATCCACGGGCGCGACAAACGCGCACCCGTGGGGCTGGGTCAGATTTTGGGCGACAAAACCCGGCCCGCCTGACCGCGCAACTCGTCGCGCGCCGCGCCATAGGCAAAGCCTTGCCCCTCGGCCAGTTCCGGGAAGAGCGCCATCAGTTCCTGACGTTGCTCTGTGTTCATGCCCGCAACGGTCCGCGCGCCGGGGTGGAAACTTTCGGCTTCAACCCCATCGGCATAGACCACCTCGTGCCGGTCAAATGCCATGTGGATGTAAGTGACATCTTCGGTTGGGCGGTCTTCGATGATCGTGCTGTCATTGCAAAGCGAAAAGGCCGGAACCAGAACACCATCGGGATCGCCAAACAGCATCTCGGCACGCCAGCCGCGGACAAGAATGCGGTGCTGACGCGAGACGCGCATGTCGCGCTCGGGCTGGTTCGGACCCAGGGCTCCCTTGCGGATCAGGATGGGGCGCAGGCGTTGATTGGCTGCCGCGTAAGCTGCTGGCAAGGAGGTGGATCCGATCCAGCGGATCGGCTGCACGCCATGATCCCGCGTAATCACGCGGTCACCGGCCATAAGGCTTTCAACGGCCACTGCCCCTTTCGGTGTCAGAATGAGCGTACCCGGTGTAAAGCAGACAACGATGGCCAGCATATGCTGGGTCACGATGGTCTGTTCCAAGTTCGGGTCGGAGCCACCGGGATCCGGCGCGAAGAACGATGTCACGGTCACAGTGACATCGGTCCCGGGCGCAAAGATCGGATCAATCGGTAAAAGCGAGACGTCAATCGCGGCGGGAGTGGTGATCACGCGCGGGTCGTTGGCGGGCAGTGTGATCTTCTGCTCCACGATCTGTCCGTTCGAGTCCTCGCCTTCGATGACGATCTCGAACCGGACAAATTCTGTTTCGGTCAAAGGCTGAACAATTTCGTCCACCAGCTCTTGTGCCGAGTTCACTATGGACGCGCCACCGGTATTGTCCAGGATGTTCAGCGCGGTCAGGTCACTGGCCGATCCGATCCCAATGCCGTTGATATTGGCATTCCAGTCGTCTTCGAGGTCTTCAGCAGCGCCTGCGATGTCCTGATTGGGCGGCTGCGGTTCACCATCGGACATGAAAACGACAATGTTCGTATCAGTGGCCGACGCCCCACTGTCGGTGAAGGCTTGCCCGGCGGCATCCAGACCCGCGACAAAGTTGGTGCTGCCGTCCGGCGGGCCGATACCATCCGCCGCGGTGTTGAAGGCCGCTTGCTGGCTGAGGTTGAACGACCCGACGACATTGGCGCTACCATCGTATTCGATCAATGAGATCGTGATGTCCTCACCCGAGTAACCGGCAGCAATATACTCATCAAAGAGCGCTTTGGCGGCTTCGATCTGGGCTTCAAGGATGGTCCCGGGATTGGCCGCATCCGGCGGCAGCCCGGTTTCGGGGTTGTTTGCAGTCGATCCGGACTTGTCGATCACCAACGCGATGTTGATCGTGTCGGCCACGTTCGCACCCGTCAGATTGATCGACAAACAGAACTCATCCTCGTTCAGACCACCGTTGTCGGTGGTGAACAGCGTCGAGGTCTGCGTGATTTCTTCGTTACTCGTCGGCGAAAGTGGGTCAATCACCTTCGTCGTGGAATCGACATCCGTGTTTCCGGTATCAGGCATTGTTCACTCCGACCCAATCGTCACGCTTGCGCGCTTGTCACCATACTCGCCGACGCTCGGCAAAAAAAACTTTGCCTACGCCCCGGATTATTCCCATACCGAGGACTGTATTCCGTCCCCCAACGGATTGTTTTCAGTCCCCGCACAATCTCCCGGCCAGACACCTTCAAGAACGGGCAATTCTGCACGAAAAGAGTCTTCACATCGGTCATTGCGAGTCAACACACCCAGACTGAACCGTGAAGGCGGGTGAGGCTTTTGAGGCGCCGTTGCTGCAGAACAAGGCTTGCATGGTCCGTGCCCGGAACTACCGTGCCCACCAAACAAGGGTGCGCCATGATCGATGTTCTCAATACAATGTCTTCGCTTCTGACCATCGGATTTGGCCTGTTTGGTTTTCTGGCGCCCCGCTTTACCGCCCGGGCACTTGATCTGGCGACAACGGACAGCACCATGGGACTGTCCGAGCTGCGCGCGTCGGTGGGCGGCCTCTTTGTGGTGGCGGGCGCCGCGGCACTCTGGCTGGATCAGCCTATGGCCTATGTGATGGTCGGGTTCGCCTTTGCCGGTGCTGCCCTTGGGCGAGCCGTATCTTTGATTCTCGACAGCCCACCCGTCAAAAAGGTCCTTGTTTTCGGGGGAATCGAAGCCGCGCTGGCGCTGTGTCTGATCGCGACGAATATATGAGACGCGGCCGAATTTTAGGTTTTGACAACATTATTCTAGCCTAGCCTACGCAAAACTGGGTATTCACACCCCTGTGACATACTGATAGTGAGGAAATTGGTAAGGATAGTTTACCAGTGACCCAATCAGCGGGTGACGCATCAACAGGGAGGAACTCATGACCGTCCGTAACTTTGCAGCTGCTGTCGCTGCTACCATCTCATTGACCGCTGCGGCCTCGGCCCAGGAAACCATTGAGATGACCTCTTCCTTCGGGAAGAACCTGCCGATCCTCGGCACCGCCGCCATCGACTTTGTCGCCAAGATCAACGGGATTTCCGAAGGCGTCGAGTTTGAGCATTTCGATCCCGGTGAGCTGGTTCCGACTCTGGAAGCATTGGACGCTGTGTCCAACGGATCGGTTGACGCGTCTTATGCGACGTCCGGATACTGGCAGGGCAAAATCACCGCCGCATCGCTCTTTGCTGCCGTGCCGTTTGGTCCGGAAGCAGGCGAGTTCCTGGCGTGGATGCTCTATGATGACGGTCTGGAACTGTTCCAGCGTATGTATGACGAGAACGGCTACAACGTGCATGTGATGCCGTGCGGTATCATCGCGCCGGAAACCTCGGGCTGGTTCAAGAACGAGATCAACTCGCTGGAAGACCTAGAGGGTCTGAACATGCGCTTCTTCGGCCTGGGCGCCGAAGTGATGCAGCGCCTGGGCGTGTCCACGTCGCTTCTGGCCGCTGGCGACATCTTCCCGGCGCTGGAGCGCGGTGCAATTGACGCAACCGAGTTCTCCATGCCGCTGATCGACGCACGTCTTGGCTTCCACAACATTGCGAAGTTCAACTACTTCCCCGGCTGGCACCAGCCTGCGACGATGTTTGAGCTGCTTGTGAACAAAGACGTCTGGGAAGGTCTGGACGAGCGCAGCCAAACCCAGATCGAAGTGGCCTGTCTTGCCAATATCACGACCAACCTCGCCGAAGGGGAAGCCAAGAACTTCTCTGCCATGGTCGAGAACACTGAATCCAACGGTGTGACGATCAAGCAGTGGGATCCAGAGATGCTGGCCGTGTTCGAGGCAACCTGGAACGAAGTGGCTGCTGAACTGGCCGCAGAGGACGCCTATTTCGCCGAAGTGTGGGCCGACCTGCAAGAGTTCCGCGAAGGGTACAAGACCTGGGGCGACTCGATCTACTTGCCGCGTCCGCGCAACTGAACGCAGGGCCCTTGAGGCTTAGCGACTGGCGCCGGGGCGGGCTGACCGCCCCGGCGCTTTTCAAAACTGACGGGGTTGCGGCCCCTGCCCCACATCTCAGATCAGGGAGACTACGCCATGGAGACGTCTGAACCCGTCGCTGCCATTTCTGACCCAGGCGAAATCAACCGCGAAAATCACAATCGGGGCGATCGTTTCATCGTTCAGATTTCGAACGTATTCGCGTGGCTTTTTCCCTTCCTGATGATCGCCATCTGCTCGCAGGTGGTTCTGCGCGGGATTGGCATGAACCAGGCTTGGCTGGATGACTTTCAGTGGTGGCTCTACGGGTCTGCTGTCCTGATCGGCATCGCCTATGCCGTCACAACAAACAGTCACGTCCGCGTCGACATTCTCTATGACAACTTTACCCGCAAGAAAAAGCTGCGCACCGACATCTTTGCGCTGGCTTGGCTCTTTTTTCCCTTCATCCTGCTGTCCTGGGACGTAACGGTGCACTATGCCATCAGTTCGGTGATCGCGAATGAAGGCTCGGACAGCCCCAACGGCCTTCACAATCTGTGGATCCTGAAGCTCTTCATGAACCTCAGCTTTATTGTTGTGGGGATTGCCATCTGGTCCGCCTATGTCCGGTGCCTGTCCATGCTGACGCGTCCGGTCCTGTGGAAACAGCTGCTCTTTGCCTTCCCGTCGACCATGTTCATGGTCAACCTGGCCATTTACTACATCATCTGGTGGTACCTGCGCCTGACCAGCCCGGCCGAAGTGACGTCTCGGGAAATCAACCGCATGCCGATTTTCGATGAGTTCGAACTTGGCGTCTACGAAATCAAATACACGATCGTCATTACCCTGGTCGCGACCATTGTCGTGATCGGCGCGGCCCGCCTGCTGGACCGCTCCTCCAGGTCCGACGCGCAAGGGACCTGATGAAATGAGCTTTATTGCCCAATATCTGACGCTGAACGAAATCGCCGTCACCGTCATGTTCGGTACATTCATCTGGATGCTGTTCCGCGGCATTCCGGTCGCCATGGCGCTGGTTGGTGTCAGCCTGCTCTTCGTGCTGATTGCCGAATTTTTCCTCGATCCGTTTCGCGGAACGTTTCGTGACATCATCGAATTCGACCGGACTGGGATAAATTATCAGCGTTTGCAGGCGCTGTCCGGACGGTTGTTCGGCAACATCGTCAAAAACCCGGTGCTTGTGGCGTTGCCGATGTTCATCTTCATGGGCCTGATGCTGGACCAGTCCGGCGTGGCCCAACGCATGATGCATTCCATGCAGAAGCTTTTTGGCAGCCTGCGCGGTGGTCTTTCGCTGACGGTGATGCTGATCGGGATCATTCTTGCCGCGTCCACCGGCGTGATCGGCGCTTCTGTGACCCTTCTGGGGGTTATGGCGCTGCCGGCTATGATGAAACAGGATTACTCCAAACCGATTGCAACGGGCACGATCGCATCTGCCGGAACGCTCGGGATCCTCATTCCTCCGTCGATCATGCTGGTCATCATGTCGGACCAGTTGGCCATTTCGCTGGGCGACCTCTTCATGGGTGCCCTGTTCCCCGGCCTGATCCTGGGGGGGCTCTACATCGTTTTCATCGTGGTCTATGGCCTCATCAATCCAAAGGCGATGCCGGCTCCAGAGAAAGCGGACGAGATTGGCTGGGATGTTGTCAAAGAGGTTCTGCTGGCCGTTGTGCCGCCGATGTTCCTGATCCTTCTGGTTCTGGGTTCGATCTTCGCGGGCTTTGCCACACCGACCGAGGCCTCCGGGCTTGGTGCATTTGGCGCCACGCTGCTGGCTCTGTTGAACGGCAAGTTGAACTGGAAAGTCCTGCGCGAGGTTAGCCGGTCGACGCTGAATACGTCCGGTTACATCGTCGGTATCTTCCTGGCGGCGAATTTCTTCGCCTTTGTGCTGCGCCGCTATGGCGGGGACGAGATCGTCCAGCACCTTGTGCTGTCGGCCTTCGACGATCCGTACATGACTGTGGTGTTCATCCTGTTCATCGTGTTCCTGCTGGGCTTCCTTCTGGACTGGATCGAAATCACGATCATCATCATGCCCCTGATGCTGCCGATCATCCTCTCGCTGGATCTCGCCGTACCGGGGTTCGAACAGGTGCGGGATCCGTCAGTTGTCTGGTTTGCGATCCTCGTGGCGGTCACTTTGCAGACGTCATTCCTGACGCCACCAGTGGGATTCGCGCTCTTCTATCTCAAAGGTGTGTGTCCGCCTGGGGTGTCGCTGGCCCATATCTACAAGGGGGTCATCCCATTCGTGCTGCTGCAGCTGCTGGGCTTGTTCATCGTGTTCGAGTTCCCCGCCCTCACGACGTGGCTGCCATCCGTGGCCTACGGAAACTGAACAAGCCGCCGGGGTCCAAAGACCCCGGCGGCTTTCATTTGGGCAACTGACAGGGTGTTTGTCCCTTCTCAACCCGCGCGCGACACCCTATATTCTGATTTGTCCTTCGGGACTATGGACATAAACGCGCTCGTAATAAGCGGATCGGACCCGGGGGCGGTACCCGGCGGCTCCACCAAAATCCTTCATTTGGGGATCATGGGGCCGAAACAGGATCGACGAACGTCTAAAGGGGTTAGCTTTGTCTCGGCGGGGTGCCACCGTATCGGCCCGAAAAGTACAATTGCAAATGACAATCGTGCTCCAGTAGCAATGGCCGCGTAAGCGACCTGAGATACTGAAATCTAAGCCCTTGCGCCTAGCCGCGTAAGGCGGGGTTCGCAGGCACCTGGCAACAGAAGCCTGCACTTCTCCCACTCTGTGTGTCAGTACATTTCCCCTGCCTTGTTTCCGTCGGCTTGCATCGTTTCAGGTGAGGCTTGACCCATCCGTCGTTGACCCGGACACTACCCCCGGAGAGGAACGAATTGACGGAACCCCTGCCCTTTCTGGACTTCAATGTGCCAGGGTTTTCGACCCGGGGGCCTGAAGTGCTGGCCGCCCGCGACAAGTCGTGGTGCGCACGCACCCCCTTCGGGTTGGCGGTGTTGCGGCATCGGGAGGCCGGTCAGCTCCTGCGCGACCGTCGTCTGCGGCAAGGCAGCTACGCGTGGCCCGACATCATGGGGTTAAAAGGCCCGTTTGCGGAGTTTTGGATTCGCAGCATCATCGGGCAAGAGGGGGACGACCACAAAGCGTTGCGCAAACTGGCCCAATCCGCCCTGTCCCCTGATTACGTCGCCGGGTTGGTCCCACAATTCGAAGCCCACGCCGCAGTCCTTGCGGATGGGCTGGCCGCCGCTGAGGGCTGCGAGTTCATCCGCGACTTTTCCCACCCCTTTGCCGGGCGCGCCGTAACCACGCTTATGGGATTGCCCACCGAAGACGCGAACTGGATCGCCTCGGACGCCGTCTCTTTGGGGGACGCGATGGGCCTGGATTGCAAGCTTCACGAACCCGAATTTAACGCCGCTTGCACCCGCTTGACGGAGCTGTCGCAAGAATTGCTCGACCACGCCCGTGCAGGTGGTCAGGCCGAAACCTACATCACCCGTTTGGTCGCCGGCGCAGAGCAGCATCCGACGGATGCGCAAGCTCTGCTGGACCTCGTGGTGATCTCCATCTTTGGCGGTGTGGATACAACCCGGGCGCAGCTGGGCTTTGCCATGGCGCTCTTTTGCGAGCATCCCGATCAATGGGAGCTGCTGCGCGACGACCCAGAACTGATCCCGCAAACAATCGAAGAAGTCATACGCGCCTGGCCCACAACAACATGGAGCACGCGCGAAGTGGTCGAGGATTTTGAGTTTGGCGGCGTTCAGCTCAGACAGGGCGACACCGTGCATATTCTGGCGCATGCAACGGCGACCGACCCGCAGGCGGTGCCGCACTGGGAGTTTGACATCACAGCTCCGCGCAAACTGCATTTCGGGTTTGGAGGGGGCGCGCATCATTGTCTGGGCCAGCTGGTTGCACGCACCGACATGGCGGCGGCCCTTCGGGTGCTCAGCCAGCGCTTCGCCCGCGTTGAGTTTGCAGGCACGCCACAGTGGATGCCCGATTCCGGCAACACGGCACCCGCACAACTGCCCTTGCGATTTGTGCCCGCGCCCGTTTGAGTCCCGGCGCAAGTGCCGCGGCTGATCCGGTTGACATGGCAGAACGCCTCTGACAGCTTTTGCGCCATGGGGATGAACGCGAACGCCCCGTGAGGCGACAGCCCAAGGTTCGCATGTTTCCGCTTGAGAGGATGCATGCCATGGCTGACCCAAATGAAATCACAGTGTCCGAACTTCTGCGGCTCATCGGGACGCCCGAATGTCCGGCAATCGCCGATATCTCGATTGATCCGGATTTTGAAGCAGACCCCTACCTGATCCCCGGTGCGTTCCGGCATCCCCACACCGACGCGGAGGGTCTGGTCCGACGGCTTGGCGGACGCCGCTGCATTGTGTCGTGCCAAAAGGGACTGAAACTCAGTCAGGGTCTGGCCGCGCGATTGCGTTGCGACGGGATCGACGCGCAATACTTGCAAGGCGGGATGTTTGGTTGGCGCGACCACATCAACGCGCCGCGCGTACCGTCTGCGGCCTTACCGGATCAGACGACTGACCATCCGCTCTGGGTCACGGGTCACAAACCCAACGCGCAACGGATAGCCTGTATCTGGCTGATCCGGCGGTTCGTCGATCAGTACGCCCGGTTTCTCTTTGTTTCTCCCAGTGAAGTCGCGGATGTAGCCGACCGTTTTGAGGCCACCCCATTCGACATCGAGGGGGTCTTCTGGATCCATTGTGGTGATCTTTGCACGTTTGACACCATGCTGAACGGGCTTGAACTTCGGACAGAGGCCCTGGACCGGATGTCGCGTGTCGTCCGTGGATCGGACGCCGAGGCGCCCGGAGTGCTGGCCATTATGCGCGGGATGGCGCTGCAACACCGGACCGACCTGGCATATGTGGAGGCAGCTCTGCCGCTCTTTGACGCACTCTACCGTTGGGCACGGGATGGCACCAAATCGTCGGAGGGACGTACGCAATGAGCGCACCGTCTTATCCAGAGCTGGTGCGTGTGTTTGGCCGGATCGGAGTGCTGTCCTTTGGCGGACCCGCGGCACAGATCGCCCTGATGCACCGGGAGCTGGTTGAAACGCGCCCATGGCTGGACGAAGACACCTACCTACGCGCGCTTTCGCTGTGCATGCTACTGCCGGGGCCCGAGGCGATGCAGCTGGCCACCTATGCCGGCTGGCGCCTGCGCGGCGTGGTCGGCGGGCTGATTGCGGGCGCGTTGTTTGTCTTGCCGGGCGCGCTGGTGATCGGCGTGTTGGTCGGGCTCTACGCGGCATTTGGCCAGTTGGATCTCGTGCAATCGGCCTTCACCGGAATCAAGGCTGCCGTGATCGTGATTGTCCTGCAAGCTTTGCGGGGCGTGGCCCAACGAGCCTTGCGGTCACCTGCGGCATGGGTTGTTGCTGGGGTGGCCTTTGGGGGCATCTATGCGTTCAACCTGCCTTTTCCGTTGATCATCGCGGTGGCCGGTCTTTACGGCTATATCACCGCCGACAAAGCACCACCCGGCGCGGTGCCGCCGGCAGCTGTTCCATTCCGCGACACAGTTCGGACTCTGGCCATCTGGCTCCCCCTCTGGCTGGGACCTCTCGTCGTTCTTCAAATCACGGGGCCTGACCTGCTGGCCGACATCGGGCGGTTCTTTGCGTGGCTTGCGGTGGTGACGTTTGGGGGTGCTTACGCCGTTCTGGCGTACATGACCCAAACGGTGGTCGATCAGTTCGGCTGGATCGACACGGCCCAGATGATCGACGCGCTGGGCCTTGCCGAAACCACGCCCGGCCCGCTGATCCTCGTCACGCAATTTGTGGCCATGCTCACGGGTCAGCTTCAGGGCGGCACCGGTCTGGCACTGGCGGCCGGTGCTGTGGCGCTGTGGGTCACGTTTGTGCCCTGCTTCATGTGGATTTTTCTGGCCGGTCCTTACCTGGAGCAGTTGTCCGCGCGTCCCCGACTGTCAGCCGCCCTGCAATCGATCACAGCCGCCGTTGTGGGCGTCATCCTAAATCTTTCGCTGTGGTTCGCGCTGCATGTCATTTTCCGGGACGTCGTCCGTCTGGAGATCGGCCCCATGACTTTGCCTTGGCCTCAGGCCGGCAGTCTGGACACAATTGCGCTGATGCTGACCTGTATCGCAGCGGTACTGATGCTGGTGTTCAGACAAGGGCTGATCCGCACCCTGGCGGTCATGGCGATGCTCGGGCTCGGGGTTGCACTTTTCTAGAACAGAAACTCCCTGACGCAGTCTTTTGTTTCCAATCGAATCCCTTATGCTGATCCCGCAAGAACTGGGGAGACCCGATGGCTCGCGATATCGATTATGGGAATCTGATGCACCGCGCGATGCGCGGGCTGATCAAGACCGTTTTGACGGATGTCGCGGAAAACGGCCTGCCCGGGGCGCATCATTTTTTCATAACCTTCGACACGTCGCATCCCGATGCGGAACTGGCGGACTGGCTCTATGACCGTTACCCGGGCGAGATGACGGTCGTGATGCAGCACTGGTACGAAAATCTTGACGTGGGAGACGAAGGATTTTCGGTTACGCTGAATTTCGGTGATGCGCCTGAGCCGCTCTACATCCCCTATGATGCGATTAAGACCTTTGTGGACCCGTCGGTCGAGTTCGGTTTGCGCTTCGAGGCAGGCGAGGATGACGAGGACGACACTGATCCGTCACCCACGAATTCGGACCCCACGGATGAAACCACGCCGGATGACAGTGCAAACCACCCCGATGCAGAGATTGTCTCGCTGGACAGCTTCCGGAAATAGAGCGCCTTCTGAAGCAGATTGATGTTTGGCGGGTCCCCTGCCCGCGTCAGTCCGGTTCGCGTTTCAAAAACGTCGAAACCGATCGTTGCACTTCGCCATTGCGGACCCGGCTGAACTCCAGCTGCAGCCCGCCATCGGCAAGCGTGCGGTCGTATTGCTGAAGCTCATACCCTCCATCATCATTCACAAAAAGCGAGTAGACGGTCATGGTGTCGCCAATGATCCGGCCCCAAACATATGGTTCGCCTTTCATCGGATCCAATTGGACAGAGTGCCCGAACACGTTGGTCTGCATTGCAGCCGCATATATCCCGTCACGATCACTGGGAACAAAATCAATGTCGTAGGAGCTTTCCTTAACGCGACCGTTCGCGCGATAAATCGTCGTCGTCCAGCTGACCTCGAACCCTTTTTTCGTTTCAGAGATCGCGACGCTCATATCCCGTGGCGAAGTCTTTCCATCAGCACTGACCATCTCTGCCGAACCCGAATACACCCCGACAAAATCTGATATCTCTGCTGCGGTAAGCTGTGTCGCAAGCAAGGCGAAGGACAAGGCCGAGAACAGACGGGAAGCCAGCTGAAGCATGTGATGATCCTTAATGGTACCGACAAATGATGTTTACCCAGTGTCAGCGTACCCCAGCTTCTCTTTCGGGAAAAGCACAACACCACTTCGTGTTCGGCGGTTTGCGCAAGCGAACGGATTGGGGACGGGAAACCAATCGCAAGTCGCAGCGCCGCCCGTGCAACACCTAAGCGGCGTCGCGGCGAACTGCTTGCCGGACTCTGCTGATTTGATTGCTGTTTCCAACCGTAACCGGGTTGAATCCCGTGCCCATCGCGCTCTGGGACATTGCCTGTCGGCGGCACAGCTAGTATCGGAGGGGCAAACCCAGAACCGAGGTCAGATTCATGACGCAAACCAGAACCGAAACCGACAGCTTTGGCCCTCTGGAGGTCCCCGCGGACAAGTACTGGGGCGCGCAAACACAGCGGTCCATCATGAACTTCCCGATCGGATGGGAAAAACAGCCCATCGCCATCGTGCGCGCGCTCGGCGTGATCAAGAAGGCCTGTGCACAGGCCAACGTCGCGTCGGGCAAACTGGAGGCCAAAATGGGCGCCGCTATCGTCGAAGCGGCCGGTGAAGTCGCCGACGGCAAACTGGACGATCACTTTCCGCTGGTGGTCTGGCAAACCGGGTCCGGCACCCAGTCGAACATGAATGCCAACGAGGTCATTGCGAACCGCGCCATCGAGCTGCTGGGTGGGGTGATCGGATCAAAAGACCCGGTGCATCCGAATGATCATTGCAACATGGGCCAAAGCTCAAACGACACCTTCCCCACGGCCATGCACATCGCAACAGCGATGATGGCGCGTGATGTGTTGTTGCCCGGTCTGGAAAAGCTGCACGCGGCGCTCGAGGCCAAGGTCGCGGCCTTCGATGGCATCATCAAGATCGGGCGCACGCATACGCAAGACGCGACACCGCTCACGCTGAGCCAGGAATTCTCCGGCTACACCCATCAGGTGGCCATGGCCAATCAACGCGTGAAAGACGCGCTTGTGCGCATCTACGAGCTCGCTCAGGGCGGAACGGCCGTCGGAACGGGTCTGAACACCGCACCGGGGTGGGATGTCACTGTTGCCGCCAACATGGCCGAGATCACCGGCCTGCCCTTTGTCACCGCGCCAAACAAATTTGAGGCGCTGGCCGCCCATGACGCTATGGTCGAAATGTCCGGCGCATTGAAGACCGCTGCGGTTTCGCTGTTCAAAATCGCCAACGACATCCGACTTCTGGGCTCTGGACCGCGCTGTGGCCTGGGCGAACTGATCCTGCCCGAAAACGAGCCGGGCAGTTCGATCATGCCGGGCAAGGTGAACCCCACCCAGTGCGAAGCGCTGACGCAGGTCTGTGCGCATGTCATGGGCAACGATGCTGCGGTTGGGTTCGCCGGGTCGCAAGGCCATTTCGAACTGAACGTCTACAAACCCATGATGGCCTACAACGTGCTGCAATCCATGCAGTTGTTGGGCGACGCAGCCGGGACGTTCACCGACAATCTTGTGGTCGATCTTCAGGCGGACGAAACGCGCATCGACAAGCTCATGCGCGAGTCCCTGATGCTGGTCACCGCTCTGGCGCCCGAAATTGGGTACGACAACGCCACCACAGTCGCCAAAACGGCGCACAAGAATGGCACAACCCTGAAAGAAGAAGCCATCGCGCTTGGCTTTGTCGATGAAGAGACCTTCGATCGGGTGGTCCGCCCCGAGAACATGGTTGGCCCAAAATGAGCCAGCCGGTCAGCCTGAACCGCGCGCGCAAGGACAAATTGCGAAAGGCCAAGCGCGCGCAGGCTGATGCAAACGCGGTGAAGTTCGGTCGCACCAAGGAGCAGAAGCCGCTGGAACGCGCCCAAGCTGATAAGGCAGCCAGCGATCTAGACGGCAAGAAGCGCGACCCATGAGCCGTCGACCGCGCAAACGGTCCCTCACACTGCGCGGTCATCGCACCTCGGTGTCTCTGGAGGATGAGTTCTGGGAGGCCTTTCGCGACTGTGCTGAGGCGGAAGGGAAACCTCTCAACCAATTGGCGGCGGAAATCGACGAAGATCGCGGCGTTGAATTGGGTCTGGCCTCGGCTATCCGCCTTTATGTGCTGCGGCACCTGAGAGAAGCGTAAGCGAACAGAGCCCTCTATTGGATCGACCGGTCAACGATATTGATCCGACCGTTCCTCGACCTGAAGCCAGATGCCATCTTTTGCCCGCACGGTCAGGTGTGCGACCGGCACGGGATCCCGACCGGCAATGCGCATAAAGCGAAAGCGGCGCAGAAACAGGGACAGCAGAAGCGGCCCTTCCACCATGGCAAAGCCCGCGCCCGTACACACCCGCGCGCCGGCAGAGAACGGAATATACGCGTCGCGTGCACAGCGCTGACCGTTTTCGGTGGCCCATCTTGATGGATCGAACCCGTCCGGATTGTCCCAGAGCCGGGTATGGCGGTGCAGATGCCATGGGCTCAACACCAACTGCGCGCCTTTTGCCACGTCCCTGTCCCGAAACCGTTCGGGGCAAGTGTTCTCCCGCACCATCATCGGCACCGGGGGGTAGAGGCGCAGGGCCTCTCTAAACACATCTCGGCTCAGTTTGAGTTTCGAGACTGCGGCAAAACCGTCAGCTTCCAAAGCCACCGCTTCGCGTGACACTTTCTCTTGCCAGTCGGGGTAGAGCGCCAGCAAATAGAGCGTCCAAGCGAGGGCGGAGGCGCTGGTTTCGTGCCCGGCCAGAAAGAAGATGGCGACCTGGTCCACCATCTCTTCCGTCGTGAAGCGCTGGCCCGTGACCGGGTCGGTCTGGGTCATGATTTTGGTGGCAAGATCGTCGGGCGCCGTGCCGGCTTCGATCTCGGCCATGCGATCCGCAGTCAGGCGGCTGATCAGCTCACGAATGGCGCGCGCGGTATGTCGGGTACGTCGCCGAAAGAACCGTGGCGCCCAGCGGGGCCATGGCAAAAAGGCCGCGACATTCAGAATGGGCTGCGAGCGCTGGTAATCCTTGAAAAGCGTGAAAACCTCGGACGCGACCTCGTGCTCGATCGGAATCGAGAACAGGGTTCGAAAGATCACGTCCGCGGCGGCATGGCTGGTCACCTCTTCGATTTCCACCATTTGCCCGGAGTGCTCAGACAGGCGCGCGACCGCGGCCTCACCGGCCGCCCGCATGGCCGGATACGTGTCGCGCAACCGTCCACCTTCGAATGCGGGGTCGATGATCCGCCTTTGCCGCTGCCACGTCTCCCCGTTGGTCACAAACACCGAGTTTCCCAGCAAGGGACGCAGCCCTTCGCTGACCCGGGATGACTTGGGAAAATCCTCGGGTCGCTCTTTCAGCACGGTCTGCACCAGATTGGGCTGGTTCATTAGATAGGATCGGAAGAACGGCGTTCGGAATTCGGCCATCCAGGCCCGGTACAGGCGCGCCGGCTGCGCAGACAGGATGTCCCGGCGAAAAAGGCGCGCATATCTCCAGAGCGAGACATCATCAGGCCGGGGTTCGGGCTTCGGCGGGATCACGCGGCAACCGAGGTGTACTTGGACACCGGGACATCTATGCGCGACTTTGAGGGCGCGCGTCCCTCAAACCGTTCAGAGAGCGTCTTGGGGCCCGCCGTGATCCGGAAATAGTCGTAATCTCCGGGTGCATCGAAGGCGCAAAGATACTGAAAATGCAGCCGAAAGAACCGCCAGCGCAATGCCCTCCAGCGTGCGGGTGTCAGCGTCTGGCTGAATGCGGCGGATAACACCAGTGGCCAGCGTTTTGCCTCGGTGGCAACACCGCTCACCGTGACCGGATCGCACAGCGCAAAGGCGCACCCGTCCCCCGGCGCGGTGACATCAACCCAGGTCAGGGTCTCTTGCTCTGAAAGAAACTGCAGATCCCCGCGCAACCGGTGCGCTTCGGGCAGGAACGACACCATCGGCATCACCTCACCCAGCGACAGGAACGATAATGTCGGCGCCGTCTCGGGCAACCGTCCATCCCGGATCAGATCAGCCAACACCGAAACCGCCAGATGCGCCCCCGAGGAATGGCCCACCACCAGGATCTCATCGACATCGTCACGCGATGCCTCGGCAATGCGGTCCGTAAACGCCGCAATGCGAGTTTCCAGCTGCGGCGGGTTCTCGCCTTTCAAGCTGGCGGAGAAGGCGTAGTTGTGCAGCAGGTAGTATGTATAGAACCGCCCGTCCATCGCGCGGAACCAGCGCAGCACCATCACGGCCAGAGCAAAGCCCGCGCAAATCCCGGCCAATGTACCAAGAGTTGTCAGAACCGCGCTGTTCCATGGCAACCAGCCCACGCCCGCCTGCACCAATCGGGCCAAGAGCCACCCCATTCCCACCGCGACCAGCAGGTAGAAGATCAAGGCCGCCACAGGATAGAGGGCCGCAATCACCGGACCTTTGCGCAAGCGCATCAGGCGGCGCAATGTGCCCGTCGAGATGTAGGTCCATGCCATGCGCACCGTATGAAGATATGTCGCGGGGATGCTTGGCGACATCACATCGCGCACGATGTCCGACCAGACCAGCACTTCGACATCCGCGGTAACCGTCTGTCCTTCAATGTCAGCATTGACATGCCAACCATAGGGACCCTTGCCCTCCTTCGGGCGAAGATCGAGGGCGTAACCCGATATCTCGGACTGGGCAGCCCCTTCTTTGCGATAGAGCTCGCGATACCGGCGCGGATGAATCGGATCGAAACCGGGGATGTAGAAAACCCGCCGGCGCCGCACCGTTTTCTTTGCGTTCCGTGGCCGCATGTCTGCCCTCTTGCCTTAAGGCAAGCTTACCAAGGCTTTCGGGCGAGAGTAAGGCATCAGCCCAGAAGGGCCAGTCCGGGGAAGGTCTCAAGCAGCCACCAGGAGAAATTCGTAAACGCGCCAGTGATCAGGGCAATGCCCACCAGCACCAGCAGCCCCCCCATGACCCGTTCGATGGTCTTCATGTGCCGCTTCAGACGGTTCATCACCTTCATGGAGCGCGTCAGGAACATCGCGGCCAGCAGGAAGGGAATGCCCAGACCCGCCGCGTAGATGCCCAGCAGCACGGTTCCACGCGTGACCGACGACTCTGAGGCGGCCATTGAAAGAATGGCGCCCAGCTGTGGTCCGATGCAAGGTGTCCAGCCGAACGCAAAGGCCAGTCCCAGCACGTAAGCCCCAAAGGATGACCCATCTGCTTCGCCCGCATCCATCCGGGCCTCTCTGTCCAACAGAGGGATCCGAAACACACCCAGGAAATGCAGGCCAAAGGCAACCACAACAATACCTGAGATTTGGGCAAAAAGCTCCTGATTCTTAAGGAAAAACGCGCCAAATGCTGACGCCGTGAACCCGAGAAACAAAAAGACCGTGCTGAGCCCCATCACAAAGAACAGCGCAGAAACGGTCGCCTTGCGCCGAGCAGCACCGTCATCTTCGATCTCACCCAGCGAGACACCGCTCATATAGGCCAGATAGGGTGGGACAATAGGCAACACGCAGGGCGACAGAAAACTGATCACACCCGCGCTCAACGCGATGATCATCGCCGGCAGCAGTGCCGCATCTATGATATCAAAACCAAACACTTGATCCGACATAGGCCATCCTGCAACCAGCGTCACGCGTCGGATGGTCACAACCCTGTGGACAGGGTGAAACATCCCAACTATCTGAACGGGAATGACCGAACCGGATGACACGCTCGACGCGCTGGGGCTTTTGTGCCCGCTGCCTGTCCTGAAGGCCCGCAAACGGCTGAAATCGCTGCCCAGCGGTGCGATTCTGGAGATTCTGGCCGACGATCCGGCCGCAATTGTTGATGTTCCGCATTTCTGTTCGGAGGCAGGCCATACGCTGGTGTCTCAATCCGAAGCGACGGACCACCAAGTCTACCTGATCCGCAAGGGCAGCTGACATCACTTGCGGGCAAATCCGCACGTTAGCGCGGCACTTGTTCCAACAACAAACGCGCCGCCCGATGCTGCGTAGCAAGCCAGTTCGAAGCCGGTTTGAGAGGCGCCACCGCAGCAGTGTTGAAATAGATTGCGGCTATTCCAGCGGCGATGACATCGCAAATCGCGTCGCTCGCCCCCGCCCGTTCTCTGCGAATCTCCCGAGCAACACGCGTTTCGAAATCGGTCACGAAACTTAAGAGCGGCTTCCTCAGGACCGGATGCCGCTCTGACGCGGCCACCAGTGCCTGAAACACTGCGGCATTCTCCGGCGCGTGATCGCGATCAACAAAGAGTTTCTCCAAAAGCGCATCCATGCGCCCTGATTGTGGCAGTGCGTCAAAGAGTTCCGCGCTCAACCTCTCGAACCGCTCGATCACATGGGCAAGCAATGCCGAAACCATGTGATCCCGGTTGCCTAGGTAATGACGCAGCAACGGTCGCCCCACGCCAGCCTCGTCAGCGATCCGTTCAGTCGTCGACCCATCCAGACCGTATCGCGCAACACACCGCATGAAGGCATCCAGGATTTCTTCGCTGCGGACTTCTTTCAAACTGGGTCGGGGCATGAACCGAGATCGTCCTTTCTAGAGAAGATGGAATGGTCAGTAGGCCGCCGCAGATGGGAAGAGATCAACCAGAACGTACAGAACACCAAACCCGATCCACATGGCTGAAATGGCCCAGAAGAGAACCGGAGTCTCCTGCCTGTCAATCGGTTCCACCAAGTAGACCTGACCCGATCGCGTGGACGTCACGCCCCAAAAAACAAAGAGTGCACCCCATGCGGCGTAGTACCCGAAATACGCGGTGACCAGCAGAACCGGCAATGCGATGAGCGTCGGCCATTTTCGGGGGATCAAGATGGACTTTGACCCGCTTTGGCTCGATTTGAAACGTGCTGGTGTCGCCATGGCATCCCCCGGATCCGCTTCAATCGAGACTAGACACATTTCTGTTTATGATCAATATTGATTATTAATCAATTATGACAACCAATGTAGATGCACATGCCCGCCCCCAGATCACTCCCTGCAGACCCAAAACAACACCTCCCCCGCGAGGCCTACACAAGCGCCGAGTGGTTCGAGAACGAAAAGGCATTGCTATTCAGCAAATCATGGACCTTTGCTGGCGTGCTGATGGATTTCAACGACCCCGGCGACTACCGAACCGTGCAAGCGGGATTGCACTCGCTCATCGTTCTGCGAGACGGGGACGGAACCCTGCGCGGCTTTCACAACATCTGCCGTCACCGCGGCACGGAACTGCTGGAGGGATGCGGGAACGCGGGCAAAACCATCATGTGCCCCTATCACAACTGGGTCTACAATCTGGATGGTCGACTGCGCGGCGTGCCTGCGCAAAAGGCTTGTTTTCCAGAGCTGGACAAGCAGCAGACCACGCTTTTTGAAGCCTCAGTCGGGGTGTTTCACAACCTGGTCTTTGTACATCCGGACGGCTCTCCCGAAGAACCGTTCGAAACGTGGCTGGATGACTTAGCCAGCGTGCCCTGGCCGCACGACATTGCGGCACCCGATCTGCAGGAAAACCCGGACGACATTGTCTATGAGATGAACTGCAACTGGAAGGTGTTCAGCGAAAACGCCTTGGACGGGTATCATCTGGCCTACCTGCACAAGGAAACGCTGGGCGGGCCGCTACATGACAAGAACATCTGGGAAGCGTTTGGGCGCCATATGGTCTGGTGGTCGACCGAGCGCGAGGGTGTGCGCCACAGGATCCCTCAGTTCGTGGAAAACGCAGCAAAAGGCTCCGGCCTCAAAACAGTCAAGGGGGCAACCGAACCAGGGTACGGCGGTGTCTACATGCTGTTTCCGACAACGATCGTTACACCGAATCCATGGGGGTTTTCTATCTCAACCATGGAGCCGATTGACCCGCACACAACTCTTCTGCGCGTGCGCAACTGGGCGCCTAAAGGCTGGCTCAGCTACACCTACCGCGCCAAGGACATCCCTGGATTTGACGCCCAAAGCGGGCGCATCAAGTCATCGCATTGGACCAAGCATCCACTGGACACGGGCGACTTCCAGACCGAGGACATCTGGGTGTGCGAAAAAATGCAGCGGGCACTGAAATCGCCCATGCATCGTGTTGGGCCTCTGGCCCTCGGCGCGGGTGGAGAGGCCGCACTGGATTTCTTCCAATCCACCGTGCTGGAGTATCTGAGCCCGCCAGAGCGGGCTCAGACGTCGTGATAGGCTTCTGAGAGCCAGACTACGGGTTTGCTCTTACTTCGATCCGATAGACCACCAACCGCGTTTTTTCGGCTTGGCCGGCGCGTCGGGCTCTGGCGCGGATGCCGCAGAAACGGGCTCAGGCATCCGCTCGGGCGCAGACACTTCCTCCGTGCTTGTCGCAGCAGGGGGAGCCTCGGGCTCGGTTTCGACAACGGGGGCCGGATCGGCTGGTTCTGGCTCAGGCGCAACCGCGTCGGCCTCCGCAGCGACCGTGGGCTCCTCGATCGCGGGCTCCACAACCGGCGCTTCAGCGGGTTCTGACGCCGTATCAACAGCTTCTGTCACCGCAGTTGCTTCGTCCGCATCGGCCTCCTCAGCTTTTTTCCGTGGCTTGCGTTTGCGGGTCCGCTTGGGCTTGGCCTCTTTCTCCCCGTCTTCCGTCGACGTGGTCGCTGGTTCGGCTGCTGCCTCAGGCGCATCCGGGGATGCAGCCTCGGCGTCACCTGCTTCGCCCGGTGCATCCGCTTCGTCGCTCGGGCCGCCCTCTGCAACCGACTCTTCCGATTGTGCCTCGGCGTCTGCCGCGTTGCCGCCTGACTTCTTGCGACGGCGGCGACGGCGGCGGCGCTTGGGTTTGGATTCGCCCGTTTCACCGTTGTCGTCGCCGGGGGCTGCCGGAGCTTCTTCCTCGACCACTTCGGCTTCGTCCGCATCCACCTGATCCATCAGAGAGGTGTCGACCGATACAACCGGTGCCAGGGCCGCGGGGACCGCACGGGTCGCCGTCTTGAACTTCTCAAGCGAGAAGTCCGGGCTGACCAGCATCGGGTCTCCTTCGATCCGCACACTCAAGCCATAGCGACCTTCGATCTGAGCGATGTGCTCGCGTTTTGCGTTCATCAGGAAGTTGGCGATATCAACCGGGCAGCGGACCAGAACCTCCTTGGACCGCCGGCGGGTGCCCTCTTCTTCAATCTGACGCAGAATCGACAGGGCCATGCTGTCATCCGACCGGATCAGACCGGTCCCATGACAGGCCGGGCACGGCTGCGTTGTGGCTTCGATCATGCCGGGACGCAAGCGCTGGCGGCTCATCTCCATCAGGCCAAAGCCGGAAATCCGACCGACCTGGATGCGAGCCCGGTCGGTCTTCAGGCGCTCCTTCATGCGCTTTTCGACCGCAGCGTTGTTCTTGCGCTCGTCCATATCGATGAAATCGATCACGATCAGACCCGCGAGGTCCCGCAGCCGCAACTGACGTGCCACCTCGTCGGCCGCTTCCAGATTGGTCTTGGTCGCGGTTTCCTCGATCGAGCCTTCCTTGGTGGCCCGACCAGAGTTCACGTCGATGGCCACCAATGCCTCGGTGACACCAATCACGATGTACCCGCCGGATTTGAGCTGCACCGTCGGATTGAACATGCCCGCCAAATAGCTTTCAACCTGGTAGCGCGCAAAAAGCGGCATGCCTTCGGTGTATTGCTTCACGTTCTTGGCGTGGGACGGCATGATCATCTTCATGAAGTCCTTGGCGATCCGGTATCCGCGTTCGCCTTCGACAAACACTTCGTCGATCTCGCGATTGTAGAGATCGCGGATCGAGCGTTTGATCAGGTCGCCCTCTTCATAGATCTTCGCCGGCGCGATGGATTTCAGCGTCAGTTCGCGGATCTGCTCCCAGAGCCGCTGCAGGTACTCATAGTCGCGCTTGATCTCGGCCTTGGTGCGCTTGGCCCCTGCCGTGCGCACGATCAGGCCGGCCCCCTGGGGTACGTCGATCTCTCCGGCGATCTCTTTCAGTTTCTTTCGGTCCGCCGCGTTCGTAATCTTGCGGCTGATGCCGCCGCCGCGCGCCGTATTCGGCATCAGGACACAGTAGCGTCCGGCCAGCGACAGATAGGTTGTGAGTGCGGCACCCTTGTTGCCGCGCTCTTCCTTGACCACCTGCACCAGCAGGATCTGGCGGACCTTGATCACTTCCTGGATTTTATAGCGACGCTGCCGCGGTTTGCGGGCCGGACGGATGTCTTCGCTGTCATCCTCATCAGCGACAGACTCGATCTCGTCATCCCGATCCGCGGCCGATCTCTTGTTTTCCTGCGCGTCGTCTTCCTGATCCTCGTCCTCAGCTTTGGCGGTTTCGCCTTCATCCGATTCATTGTCGGACGCGGTTGCTTCAGCAGCGGCGTCCGACTCTTCTTCAACGGGTTCGGAGGCTTCCGCCGTCTCCGCAACCGCCTCTGACTCTTCAGCCGCGCTGGCATCGGTCTCGTCTGTTTCACTTTCCGCAACGACCGGATCTGCCGTATCGGCAACAGGCTCGACGCTGTCGGACGGATCTTTTGCTTCATCCACCGGATCCGCCGAAGAAACCTCTTCGAGAGGCTCTTCAACAGGCGTTGCGGGCACCGTCTCCATCGGCGAGCTGCCCTCGGGCACTTCAAGCGTGTCCGAGCTGTCCTCGTCAGACAGATCGATGGTCTCCATCCCGCTGATTTCGGTATCGACCTCTTTGGTCTCCACCGCGTCTTTGGTCTTGATCCCTTCGGCCTTGGACTTGCCCCGGCCACGCGATGACCGGCGCCGCTTGGGCTTTTCATCCTCTTCGTCGCGCGCCTTGAGCTCTTCGGCATAGGCCCGCTCCTCCTCCATCAGCGCCTCGCGGTCCGCCACGGGTATCTGATAGTAGTCGGGATGGATCTCTGAGAACGCCAGAAAGCCGTGGCGATTGCCACCGTAGTCCACAAAGGCAGCCTGCAACGAGGGTTCGACCCGCGTGACTTTGGCTAGATAGATATTTCCTGCAAGCTGGCGCTTGTTTTCGGATTCAAAGTCAAACTCCTCGACCTTGTTTCCGTCGACCACCACGACGCGGGTCTCTTCCGCGTGGGTGGCATCGATAAGCATTTTCTTTGGCATAAGTCCTTGATGCACAACCGCAATCGCCCAAACCTTGGCGGGCCAGTTCGATTGGAGTGGTGTCTTGTCTGGGCGATTCCGGACGCGGCGCGGGCGATGGTCAACCGACCATCTGCCTGAATGCTCAATGCTGGCGCGCGCGTCATCGCGGTTCTTCTCCGACAGGCTGGAACGATCCCATCACCTGCCCTTTTGTTTCCTTTCCCACGCAGAGCGGGGCAAAGGCGCTAAATTGACCCTAAAAACGGGCCACGATCAGTCTGTCCGGTCTTGCGGGATAACCATCCGCCAGTGTCCAAGACAGCGAAACTCCGTTTGCAGGCGTGACGCTCTTTGGCGCCACGTCACGCTTCGCTCAACATAAGGGCAGGCACCGGGCAATGACAATGGGCAACTTGTTCCTTTGCTGCGATTGCAGCAAAACAACCCTAAGATGTACACCTCAGAGGAAAGAAATTCTTGCTTGCGCGCTGGAAGCGGTCGTTTCACGCTCCTGACTCAAGTGATTTTGGCCAAAAGGAGCCGACATGACCATGCAAGGCGGGTGTTACTGCGGCGCGCTGCGTTACGAAGTTACGGGAACGTCCCTGATGAGCGCGCAATGCCATTGCCGCGAATGCCAGTACTTCAGCGGCGGCGGTCCAAACATGTATCTTTTGCTGCCACCAGAGACCCTGACCTATTCCGTTGGCGCCCCGCAACGCTTTGCCCGCGACGATCTCGACAACGCCGTGACGCGCGAGTTCTGCGGTACCTGCGGCACCCATATCGCGACCTTGCGACAGGACATGCCCTACATTGTGCTTAAGGCCGGCACGCTGGACGATCCTGTGCACTACGGAGAGCCGGCGATGGCCATCTACACCTGCGATCTGCAACCGTTTCACAACATCCCGGACGGCATCCCAACGTTCGAAGGATTGCCGCCGCGCCGCTGAGGCCTGTTTAGTTCAACGCATCGCGATAGCTGCGCGGGACGTCATTGGTCCAAACCGCACCATCCGACGCCGCGATGCGCCCGGCCTCAAACACCTCCCGAAGCCGCTCCGGATCGAAATCCAGAGCCGACTGCGCCGCGGGTTCGCCAGCCCGGATATAGGCAAGCTGGAACCCGAACCCGGCAGTGTGCGCCTGTTGTTCGAGCAGGGACAGCTCCGCCTGACTCGCCGCGCGCAACAGGATCGATGCCGAGGCTGCAGCCACACTGGCGGTGTCAGATTCCACAACTTCGAACGCTGGCTCCAGAGCGTTGTTCAGAATGGCATAGACGGTGCCCGTTCGGGCCCCAGCGACGCGCAGTCGCCGGGGATCTGGCGCCCAGAGCTGCGAAATCGTGCCCCCATCGACATGCAGTTCCTCAAAACCCCCGTCTCCTCCGGGCCAAACGATCCGAACCGCCGGAAAGGCGCCCGGAATCGAGGCGGACGCGGCGATCACGCCTTCTATGATCGGTCCGCCGCGGGCATAGCCCAGCTTGGCCAGCGCCCCGATGTCCCAGACCGAAAGGCGCTGGGCATCCAGATGGGTCGTCGCGATGTACAATCGTCGTCCGGCATCATGAGCGGCAGCGATCTCGTCCACAACCCGTGGCGTCACGATGCTGGCCACCAGGCGTTGCAAATCGGTCGGGGAAAACGCCCCGCCCCCGCGCAGCAAGCGGATCAGACCAAAGCTGGGCGTGCCGAATTCAGTACCTGTCTGGTCAATCAGACGCCCCAGATCGTCATCATAAGCCGCACCAAGAAAGGCATACGGCGCAAGAATGGCGCCAATGCTGATCCCGCTGACGATGTGGAACTGTGGGCGCGTGCCCGCTTCGCTCCATCCCACCAGAACGCCAGCGCCAAACGCGCCATCAGGCCCCCCGCCAGACAGGGTCAAAACCTGCAGGGGTCCCCGTGCGGCACGCGCCACAGGCCTGTAGGCGCGCAACAGCACCTCAGGCGCGTCGTCGGAAAAGAACCTGTAAGCGCCTTCGGTCGCAACCAATTCGGCACGACCGCGCTCCGGCGTCAGAACTGCGCGTTCAAACGGGGCGCAGCCCACAACAAAAACCACAGTAAGAAAGGCCCAAAACACGGGCTGCACCAATCTCATGCGTCGCCCCAACAGCGGCTGGCAAGGCCCGAAGGCTTAGAGGTAATCTGATCTTTGCAGCGCGTATTTCGCCATCTTCTCGTTGAGCGTTCGCCGCGGCAGGCACAGCTCTTCCATCACGCTGGCGATCGAGCCTTTGTGGCGGCGCATCGTGTTGTCGATGAGCATCCGTTCAAACGCTTCGACATACTCCTTGAGCGGCTTGCCTTCGGTGGTCATCACCGGCTGCATCTCTTCGTGATCAGACATCAGAAGCGATGCAATGGTGCCGGACCCGCGCCGCGCCTGTAACACCGCCCGTTCCGCAATGTTGATCAGTTGACGGACATTGCCCGGCCAGGGCGCCTGCAAGAGCTGGGCCGCTTCCTGCGCGGTCACCGGTGGTGCATCACACCCGTACTCTTCCGAGAACTGCTCGCTGAGCCGCGTGAACAGGGTCAGGATGTCCTCGCCGCGCTGACGCAAAGGCGGCACCGTGATCCGTAACGCGGCCAACCTGTAGAACAGATCCGGGCGCATGACATCTTCGCAGGTGCGATCCTGCTCCTGAAGGTTCGAGATGGCCACAATCCGGGTCTCAGCGGGTGTGCCCTGTTCGTTGATGACACTCAGGAGTTTGGCTTGCAGCCCCTCGCCAAGGGCTTCGATGTCTTCCAGAACCAGCGTGCCGCCGCGCGCCTCTTCGATGGCCGGCAATTGCGCATCCTCGGGCAGCATGGGCCCAAACAACCGTTTGGACAGCGCATCTTCTTCCAGGGCTGCACAACTGACCAGCACGAACTTCTTGCCGGCCCGGCTGCCCACGGCATGCAGCGCATGGGCGACCAATGTCTTTCCGGTGCCTGTTTCGCCATCGATCAGAACGTGGCCATCCGCCTGCCCCAGATCCAGGATATCTTCCTTGAGGCGCTTCATGACCGGGCTGGCCCCGATCAGCTTCTTCATCAGTTGGTTGCCGTCGCTCAGCTCCCGGCGCAAGGCACGGTTGTCCAGCACCAGGCGCCGGGCCCCCGTGGCGCGCTTGGCCAGTTCGCTCATACGATCCGGGTTGAAGGGTTTCTCGAGGAAGTCAAAAGCGCCCACGCGCATCGCCTCAACCGCCATGGGCACATCACCATGACCCGTGATCATGATCACAGGCAGTGCGCTGTCGTTGCCCATCAGCTTCTTGAGAAACTGCATCCCGTCCATGCCGGGCATTTTGATGTCGGAAATGACGATGCCGGGATAGTCCGGTCCGAGCACGCGCAACGCATCCTCTGCGCTAGGAAAGGTTTCGGTGTCATACCCCGAAAGCGCCAGCCATTGGCTGATCGACTGCCGCATGTCCTGTTCATCGTCCACAATTGCGATTTTCATGGCCTGTGCCATCTCGCTCTCCCTATTCGGCGGCTTCGACGCCGCCTCCCAGAATTGGCAACTGCATTTCAAACACCGCCCCGCCGTTCTGACCGTTGCGGGCTGTCAGCCGTCCCCCTAGGTCGTTCACGATCCCAGAGGAGATGGCAAGCCCCAGTCCAACCCCATCGCCGGGCTGCTTGGTGGTGTAGAACGGCTCGAACAGGTTCTCGAAATCTTCGATCCCGTCCCCATTGTCCCGCACCGTCAGCGTCGCAGTTTCCCCAGCCGCCAGAATGATTTCCACCTCCGGGTCTGAGACCGACTTGGTGGCGTCCAGCGCGTTGCGCAAGAGGTTGATCATCACCTGTTCCAGCCGCATTCGATCTGCCATCACGTAGACCGCATGATCGGGAAGGACCTGGGCGATCCGCACCTGACGCTGCCGCAGTTGCGGCTCCATCATGGAAAGCGCAGACGCCAGTGCATCCCCCATGTTTACTGGGGAAAACGCATCACCGCCCTTGCGTGCATAGGATTTCAGCTGCCGCGTTATGGCGCCCATCCGCTCCAGCAGATCATCGATTCGACCAAAGGACGATATGGCCTCTTCGGGCCGGTTGCGCCGTAACAACAAACGCGCGCCCGCCAGATAGGTCTTCATCGCAGCAAGCGGTTGATTCAACTCATGAGACACTGCCGCCGACATCTCGCCCAGAGCCGCGAGTTTCGAGCTTTGCGCGAGGCTCTGTTCGGCCACGGCCAGGGTCTCTTGCACGCGTTCTTTCTCGGCAATTTCCCGCCGCAGCCTCTGGTTCAGTGCGCGAAGCTCTGCCGACTCGCGCTGGAACAGCGCCATGCGCAACGCGGTCTTTCGGCTCAACGCATAGAAGGCCAGCGCGAGCAGAATCGCAAACCCCATGATCTCGAGTGCCAGCACCGTGTTCACCCGCTCTCGAATCGACGCGTAGGTTGTGAATGACGCCATGCGCCAGCCGCGAAACGGCACCAGCGTCTCGACCCGCATCACCGCTTCCCCTGACAGGTAGGCGTCCGCCGGCAGCGCCGTCCAGCCGGCCGTGGCGCGGATCGCACGGTCGATTGCACTTTGTGGCGTTTCACGTGCCAGCGCCTCGGCTTCGCTCAATCCACGCCATCTGGGCTCTGTTGACAGAATGATCGTGCCGGTACTGTCAGTGACCAGAACCGCGTCCGATATCCCCGCCCAGGCGCGCTCGAACTTTTGCAGGTCCACCTCGACCACGATTACACCGAGGGATTGCTGACCACTTTCCAGCCGCCGGGAGTAGATGAACCGATACCCCCCGGCTTCGCGCGGAATGATCGCAAAAATGGTTGCGTTGGCCCGCATCGAATCCACGAAATAGGGCTCATTGCGATGCAAGGAGCCCAAGCGGTTGCGGTCGGTCGCCGCGACAGTCCGCCCGTCGCGATCCAGCAGCATCAAGGAGGCGGCACCAATCTCTTCGACAAACGAAATCAGCCGTTGAGTCGACTGGCTGAAATCACCGGAATTCAGGGCCCCGATCAAAGTGGGATCGCGTGCCAGAAGCTGGGGTACAATCGCGTTCCGGCGCAACTCGCTCTGCAGGTTGCCGGAATAGAGCGCCAGTCGCAGCTCCGCCCGGTTGCGCGTGCTTTCGGTAAATCGATCTGTCAGCAGGTCATTTGTGATCCAGACAGTCGTCGCGGCCACGACCAAAAGCACGGTCAGTGCTATGCGGACACGCCACCCGATGGCACTGGATCGTGTCCAGATCGACGGCTCGGGATTGGATTGGGCGGTGTCCACCATATGCGCAAGCTAAACGCAGCACCCGCCGGGCTCAAGTCAGGCCGATGCCAGCACGCCTGACAATGCGCGGAACAGCGCCGCGCCATCCGTGCCACCATGACCGGCGTCCGCCGCGCGTTCCGGATGCGGCATCATACCAAGAACACGGCGGTTTTCCGAGAGAATGCCCGCAATGTCGTCCGCCGATCCATTCGGATTGTCGGTGTAGCGAAATGCGATCCGATCCTGATCCCGCAGCTCTGCCAGTGTTGCGTCATCTGCAACATAGTTTCCATCGTGATGGGCTATCGGAATGTCGATCACATCACCGGCGTTGTATCCTTCGGTGAACGCACTCGCACTCGTTTCGACCCGTAAACCCACGGTTTTGCATATGTATTTCAACCCGGCGTTCCTTAGCAACGCCCCCGGCAGCAATCCCGTCTCGGTCAGCACCTGGAACCCGTTGCAGACCCCAATCGCATAGCCTCCGGCCTCGGCATGGGCCTTCACAGCGCCGCAGATCGGGGATTGCGCCGCGATCGCACCGCAACGCAGATAGTCTCCGTAAGAAAACCCTCCGGGCAGACCAACGATGTCGACATTGTCCGGCAGCGACTGGTCCTTGTGCCAAACCATGTCGACCGTTGCGCCCGCGCGCTCAAAGGCCACGGCCAGATCGCGATCACAGTTCGACCCGGGAAAAACGACAACCGCGGCCCGCATCAGACCAACTCGACGCTGTAGGATTCGATGACCGTATTGGCCAGCAGCTTCTCGCACATCTCGGTGACGTCTGCCTCGGACGCACCATCGGCCAGATCCAGCTCTATGACCTTGCCCTGCCGGACGCCTTCAACCCCGTCGAACCCCATCGCCCCCAATGCGTGGCGGATCGCTTCACCCTGCGGGTCGAGAACACCCGCCTTCAGCATCACCTGTACCCGTGCCTTCATGCTCTTCAACCTCTGCTCTGGTATCAAAACCGCGTCTGCAGTTTTCGTCGGTTGGGTTGGCGGCGCCGCGCAGGCACCGCCAGAACGTCAATTGATCAGTGTGGGCTTCGTCATCTGTGTTGCAACCTTGGGCAACACGCCCAGACGCCGCGCGACTTCGGAATAGGCGTCAGCGAGGTTGCCCAGATCCCGCCGGAAAACGTCCTTGTCCAGCTTCTGACCGCTCTCGATGTCCCAGAGACGGCAGCTGTCCGGGCTGATCTCGTCCGCCACAACCAGACGCTGAAAGTCGCCGTCATATATGCGGCCAATCTCGATCTTGAAGTCGATCAGCCGAATGCCGACGGAAAACATGACCCCGGACATGAAATCGTTCACCCGCAACGCGAGGCTCACGATATCGTCCATGTCTTGCTGGCTGGCCCAGCCAAAAGCCGCGATGTGTTCTTCTGTCACAAGCGGATCACCCAGACTGTCGTCTTTGTAGCAATACTCCACAATCGGGCGCGGCAGTTGCGTGCCTTCGTCAATCCCCAACCGTTTGGACATCGTGCCGGCCGCGAAGTTTCGCACGATCACTTCCAGAGGGATGATCTCACACGACCGCACCAGCTGCTCACGCATGTTAAGCCGCTTGATGAAGTGTGTCGGCACGCCGATCTGGTTCAGCCCGGACATGAAAAACTCGCTCAGGCGATTGTTCAGGACACCCTTGCCTTCGATCACGTCCTTTTTCTGGGCGTTGTAGGCGGTGGCATCGTCCTTGAAGTACTGCACCAGCGTGCCCGGTTCGGGACCTTCGTAGAGAATCTTGGCTTTGCCTTCGTAGATTTTTTTGCGTCGGGCCATCTATAACCTTTCGGGGCCGCGGGGGCCTGAGTGACTCCCCTGCGTTTGCGACCTCATAGTGCAAGGGCCGCAGTGTCGCAAGCGGACGCCTTGCCCTTGCACGCAACGGTCCGCGCGGTCATATCAGTAATCAAACGAGTACCAAGCGAGGGGAGCCTCAGACATGACCACATTTGATGACCGCGAAACTGCCTTCGAAGCCAAGTTCGCCCACGATGAAGAGATGCAATTCAAGGCAGTTGCACGCCGGAACAAGCTGCTGGGCCTCTGGGCCGCCGACCTGATGGGAAAGTCGGGCGAAGACGCTGAAACCTATGCCAAAGAGGTCGTCAAAGCCGATTTCGAAGAGGCCGGTCACGAGGATGTTGTGCGCAAGGTTGCCGGCGATCTGGGCGCAAAATCCGACCCCGAAACGATCCGCGCCAAAATGGACGAACTGCTGGGTGTGGCCAAGGAGCAAATTCTCTCCGAAGCTGACTCCTGACCTCTGCAGCGCAGCCGATTGGGCTGCGGGGCGCACACGGGCTCATAAAAATAATGAACGAAATGCGATTGCCATGGCTTTGCGGCCATGACAGACGCCATTTGCTGGCGCGTTTTGCGACCGGCTCTTGAGATCACGCAGGACATTTTTTGATGACTACCGTTTTTGCCGACATGCTCGCCCGACATGAGGTGCTTCTTGCAGATGGGGCCACTGGCACCAACCTGTTCAACATGGGGCTGATGTCCGGCGATGCGCCAGAGTTGTGGAACACTGACGAGCCCGCCAAGATCCGCGCGCTTTATTCAGGTGCCGTGGATGCGGGCAGTGATTTGTTCCTCACAAATACGTTTGGCGGCAACGCGTCACGGCTGAAACTGCACGATGCGCAGAGCCGCGTGCGGGAACTCAATCGCGTTGGCGCCGAGTTGGGACGTGAAATCGCCGACAAGGCAGGCCGCACCGTGGTTGTGGCCGGGTCTGTTGGACCCACCGGCGAGATCATGGAACCCGTGGGCACGCTGAGCCACGCGCTGGCCGTAGAAATGTTCCACGAACAGGCAGACGGGCTGAAAGAAGGCGGCGCCGACGTGCTCTGGCTCGAAACCATCTCGGCGCCCGAAGAGTACCAGGCCGCCGCCGAAGCGTTTGGACTGGCCGACATGCCCTGGGTCGGAACGATGAGTTTCGACACGGCCGGGCGCACGATGATGGGCCTGACGTCTGCCGGAATGGTGGACATGGTCGACGCGCTGCCCAACCCGCCGCTGGCCTTTGGCGCCAACTGTGGCACCGGGTCATCCGACCTGCTGCGCACGGTGCTGGGCTTTGCCGCGCAAGGCACCGAGCGTCCGATTGTGGCCAAAGGCAATGCCGGCATTCCCAAATATGTCGATGGGCACATCCACTATGATGGTACGCCTGAACTGATGGCGGACTACGCCGCAATGGCCCGCGACAGCGGCGCTAAGATTGTTGGCGGATGCTGCGGCACCATGCCCGAGCACCTGCGCCACATGCGCGCCGCGCTGGATGAACGTCCGCGCAGCGAGCGGCCCACGCTGGAACAGATCACATCCACGTTGGGTGCCTTCACCTCCGCCTCCGACGGGACCGGTGAAAGTGAAGAGGCGCCTGCCCGCACCCGCCGCGGCCGTCGACGCGGGTAGACGCTTTCAAAAGGCTGCAGCCGGCAAACACCCGTCTGCGGCATGAACCCTTCCGCCGGAGTTGTCAGAACATCTGCAACTGATCGCCTGCCCTCGGCGGTAGACGGAACAGGTCGCACCGCAAGGGTGGCGCATCTGTCGCAAGTCCAAGGCGCCGCACCGCTTTCGTGAACCGGGCCTGCACGATCTTTGCGTAGGCACCCTCCCCCCGCATGCGGTGCCCCCAGCGCGCGTCATAGTCCTTGCCGCCGTGCATCTCGCGCAGGCGGGCCATGATCCGAGCGGCGCGGTTCGGCACATGGGTGGCCATCCATTCCTGCCAAAGGGCAGAAACCTCGCGCGGCAGGCGCAGCATGATCCAGCTTGCCGTCGCAGCCCCGGCATCCCGGCCTGCTTCGAGGATATGCTCCAGCTCCGGATCTGTCAGCGCCGGCACCATCGGTGAGGCCATCACCCGCACCGGAACACCGGCCTCGGTCAGCGCCCGGATTGTCGCGAGGCGCCGAGAGGGCGACGGGGCGCGTGGCTCCATACGACGCGCCAGATCGCGGTCCAGCGTCGTGACCGATATCCCCACACGTACCAACCCCTGGGCCGCCATCGGGGCCAGAATGTCGATGTCACGCTCGATCAGCGTGCCCTTGGTGACGATGGCGACAGGATGCCGGAATGCCGCAAGGACCCGCAAACAATTGCGGTTGATTTCATATTGCTTCTCCACCGGCTGATAAGGATCAGTGTTCGTCCCAATGGCAATCGGCGCCACGCGATACCGTCGCGCGCACAGCTCAGCCTCCAGCACCTTCGGAGCGGTCGGCCGGGCAACAAGCCGTGTCTCAAAATCCAGCCCCGGCGATAATCCCAGATAGGCGTGACTGGGACGCGCAAAACAATAGACGCAGCCATGCTCACACCCGCGATACGGGTTGATGGACCGGTCAAAGGGCAAATCCGGCGATCGATTGTAGGTGATCAGACTGCGGGGGCGCTCCTCGCTCACCTGCGTTCGGAAATCGGAGCGCTCTTCGGCTATCTCCCAGCCGTCCCATGTCTCCTCACGGTTCAGATCAAACCGTCCAGAGACATTGCTGACGGCACCGCGCGCCTTGCGCCGCGCCGGATCTATGGGACAGGAGTCGGACATGCCTCAAAATGGAACAAAAAGAGAACACATGCAATAACCCCCATCTTTTCCATGCAAATTCTTCATTACCAATCTGTCACAACTGTCTCTATGTCGGTTGCAGAACCGTCCATGTCGCAATCATTGCAGTCCGGATGCGGCCATATGGCCAAATGACAGAGAAAACGGTCCGTAGGGGTTCAGACCCCTGCCCAGTCTGAGGAAGCGCGCCTATGTCGGAAGACGAAGACGATATCGTCCTGAGCGAATTGGACGATGAGGAGCTCGTTCAACAGATGTTCGATGACCTCTATGACGGTCTCAAAGAAGAGATCGAAGAAGGCGTCAACATCCTGCTGGAACGCAAATGGGAGCCCTATCGCGTCCTGACAGAGGCCCTGGTTGGCGGCATGACTATTGTCGGAAACGATTTCCGCGACGGTATCCTGTTTGTGCCCGAGGTGCTTCTGGCTGCGAACGCGATGAAGGGCGGCATGGCCATCCTCAAGCCCCTACTTGCAGAAACCGGCGCGCCGCGCGTGGGCAAGATGGTGATCGGCACCGTAAAGGGCGACATTCACGACATCGGCAAGAACCTCGTCGGCATGATGATGGAAGGCGCCGGGTTCGAGGTGGTGGATCTCGGTATCAACAACCCGGTCGAAAACTACATCGAGGCGCTGGAGCGTGAAGACGCAGACATTCTTGGCATGTCGGCCCTTCTGACCACCACGATGCCCTACATGAAAGTCGTGATCGATACGCTTGTCGAACAGGGCATGCGCGAAGATTACATCGTTCTGGTTGGTGGCGCACCGCTGAACGAGGAATTTGGCAAGGCCATTGGTGCTGACGCTTACTGCCGCGATGCTGCGGTCGCCGTCGAAACCGCCAAAGACTGGATCGGGCGCAAGCACAATCAGCTTGCGGCAGGCTGAGCATCCATCGGTCCAAACTTGAGACCATCCGGCCTGCCCTGATTTCCGGGCGGGCCGCTTTGTTTTCGGGGGCAACATGCGTGAACCTGACAATCAGACCCTGACCGAAACCGGACTGCCCCCGTCGCATCAGGGGCGGATCCTGTTGATTGCCTGTGGTGCATTGGCGCGCGAAATTCTGGATCTCAAAGCCGCCAACGGCTGGACGCACATGGATCTGACCTGCCTGCCCGCGAAACTGCATCTTTACCCCGATCAGATCACACAGGCGGTGCGCGACACTGTTGCCAAACATCGCGACGACTATTCGTCGATTCACGTCGTTTACGCCGATTGCGGCACAGGCGGTTTACTCGAAAAGGCCTGTGAGGAACTGGGGGTCGAGATGGTCGCCGGACCGCACTGCTACAGTTTCTTTGAGGGCAATGCAGAGTTTGCTGCGCGCGGCGACGAGGACATGACGGCGTTTTTCCTGACGGACTTTCTGGTCCGGCAATTCGACGCTTTTGTCTGGAAACCCATGGGCTTGGACCGTCATCCTCAACTGCGCGATATGCTTTTCGGCAACTACACCAAGCTTGTCTATCAGGCCCAGACGGATGACCCTGACCTGACAGAGAAGGCGCGCCACTGCGCCGATCGGCTGGGACTGGCGTTTGAGCGACGCCAGACCGGATATGGCGATCTCGATGCGACCCTGCGGGACTGGGCTAACCGGTCCTGAGGTCGGTCAGACCATGTCGGTGGCGCTGTCCCAAAGAACATAAGCACCCGCCAGCATCATCACATAAGGGCTGACGGCTTCGGCCCGCGTTGCCACAACCTGTGCCCGATCAGCGACACGGCTCAGCAGCGCCGCACACACGGCCATGATGACGATGGCGCCGGACGCCCCAAGGAGCACGGCAATCCGGTAACTGCGAGCACTGTCGATCACCAGCGGTGTCATGACGGCCAGACTGTCGCCGGACATGCCCAAAAACATCACCAGGGTTAGCCCAAACCCGGCCACCGCTGGCGGAGCGGCGACATCGGATTGTCCCCCATGGCGTCGCCACAAGGTCCAGAGGCCCAGTGCGATGGGGATGACGCCGACATAGCCGGTCCAACGCGGAAGCAACCCGCTCGCACCTGCGGCGATCGCGAACACGGCGCCCAGCACAATGATCTGCGCCAGAACATAGCTGGCAATCGCGCGGCGTACGCCCAGCAAGGGCAGAACTGCAAACAATAGCGCAAGGTTGTCCAGATTGGTCAGGATCTGCGCCATCCCGGCCGAGAGTGCAAAGGCGATTTCGTCGATCATATAGCGTTCAGCCCGTTCAGGACTGCCTGCGCCGCGCGCAGGCCCGGCGCCTCTCCGCCCTGCCCCAGCCGCTGCATTGTCAGCGCCATGGCTTCGCTCTGGGCACTCGGATCCGCCATAACCCTCAGTAGCGTGGCCGAAATCAGATCTGGGCGGCAATCCGGACCAATACACTCAGGCACAACGCGGGTTTCACTCACCAGATTGACCAGGGTCACGGTGTCAAGTTTCACCATACGTTTGGCGATCTGCCATGTGAGCCAGTTGAGCTTGTAGGCCACAACCATGGGTGTGCCCGCTGCGGCCAATTCCAGCGACACGGTGCCGGATGCTGCCAGTGCAAAATCCGCCGCAGCGAAGGCCGCACGCTTGTAGGATGCGGCGGTTTCTGCATCAAAATCGGTGGGATCGATCACCGTGACCGAACCCGGCCAGTCCGCCACAGCTTCGCGCACCAGCCCCGCAACACCCGCCACTGTGGGCACCACAAGCCTCAGATCGAAGTACTGCGCCAGAACAGGGCCAAGGGACGGGCCAAAAATAGGCGCAAGCCGCCCAACTTCGCCCTTTCGCGAACCTGGAAGAACCAGCAGTAAGGGCGCATCGCCCAGATCAAAGACCTGCCGGAAACGTGAGATATCGTCGGCGCTGGCCTGTGGCTCTGCCACAACCGGATGGCCCACAAAATCACATGCCATACCGGCCGCCTCCATGTAAGGCGGCTCAAATGGCAACAGCACCAGAACCTGATCGATCACCTTGGCCATTTTCTCCGCGCGTCCGGGTCGCCATGCCCAGACCGTCGGTGCCACATAGTGCACCGTGCGGATATCGGAGGACGCTTTGACCAGTTTTGCGACCCGCAGACTGAAGTCCGGACTGTCGATCGTGATCAGAACATCGGGCTGCTGGTCCAGAACCGCCTGCGCCGTTTCGGCAATGCGGCGTTTCAGATGTCGATACTTCGGCAGGACTTCCGCGATGCCCATCACGCTCAGCTCTTCCATCGGGAACCGGCTTTGCAGACCTTCGGCCTGCATCAGCGCACCACCAACCCCTGCGAACTGCACATCCGGCTTCAGCGTCCGCAAGCCCGACATCAAGGCCCCGCCCAGGCGATCACCGGACGGTTCGCCGGCAATAACAAAGACCCGCATCAGGGCGCCCGAACCCAGAGGAAAATCCCATTCTCGTCGCAGGCTTTCAAAACGGCCTCCCGGTGCAAGACGATCACCCCACCCGCTTCGATCACGAGACCATCCAGACCGGCGGTGACAGCTCCGGCAACGGTGTCCGGGCCGATGGTGGGCAAATCTGCACGGCGGTCCTGACCGGTCTTCGGCGCTTTGAACAGAACGCCCCCTTTGCCATCCGGGCGCTGCGCGAGGCTGTTCAGCATCCAATCGGTCCCGAACACACCCTCCAGCGCCAGCGCCTGACCCGAGCGGACCACGCAGGACTGCCCGACATCCGCTGCGCCCAATGCTGACACGATCTCTGCCCCGCGCGCCGCGTCGTTTTCGTCCCGGTCGCCTGGTTGGGTTGCGGTCGGACATCCGGCCGTCATCAGAAGATCCGGTGCAAGGTCGTGGGCCGCACGAACCGCGATGCCCGCATCTTCGAACACAGCAATCATGGCCCGCAAGGCGCCGTCGTCCCCGGAGGTCAGCGCGCGCTGTATGGCCGGCACCAAAGGCATTGTTGCGGCATCAATCGCTGCGGGATCGATCGGAGGCCGGCGGATGGCACCCGCCATGCAAAGCTCGGTCACACCGCGCTCTTTCAAGGTCCCGATCAGCGTCCCGAGATGTTCCAGCCGGAACACCAGATCCGCGCTTACTCCCTCTGGCTCAAAATCCGCCAATTGGCAGATCAGTGGCGGCACTGGAAGACGCGCGACGAGTTCCGCGGGCAATGCACCCGTCCCGGCGACAAGGGCAAGCATCCCCTCAGTCTCCAGGTGTCAGAAAGTGACGGTCACTGGCCGAGGTCACAAACTCGACAATCTCGCGCACATAGTCGCTTTCTGTCTCGCCGCCGAGGCGTTTGGCACGGTCCTGAAAGGTGCCCTCGCCCTGGGCCAGCATCTGAAACGCCGCCCGCAAGGCCGTGATGTCCACCCGTGCCACGCCGCGCCGTTTCAGGCCCACAAGGTTAAGGCCATCCAGCTCGCCGCGCGGCGCCTGAACCAGCCCGTAGGGGATCACATCCTTGTGCACCATGGTCAGGGCACCGATGATCGAACCGCGGCCAACGCGCACCCATTGGTGCAAGCCCGACAAACCGCCGATGATCACGTCATCCTCGATGATGCAGTGCCCGGCGGCGCCTGCATGATTTACCATGATGACCCTGTCACCGATCTGACAATCATGGGCCACATGCACACCTGCCATGAAGAGGCAATCGTCGCCAATTCGAGTGACCCCACCGCCGCCCTCGGTTCCGGTGTTGATCGTCACATGTTCCCGGATCCGGTTGCGGGCACCGATGATCAGCCGGCTGTCTTCGCCACCAAACTTCAGATCCTGCGGAATCTCGCCAATACAGGACGACGGAAAAACGATGCAGTCCTCACCGATCTCGGTGCGTCCAGTGACCACGACATGGCTCTTCAGCTCCACCCGGTCGCCAAGCACCACTTCCGGGCCGATCACGCAAAACGGACCGATGCGCACGCCTTCGCCAAGCTGCGCACCCTCCTCGATGACGGCGCTCGGATGCACGTCCGACATCAGATGTTGTCCCAATTCAGATCGACCAGAGCGGAAAACTCAGCCTCGGCCGCCAGTTCTCCGTCGACCAGAGCCCTTCCTCCGAAACGCCAGATCTTGCTGCCCTTTTTGCCGCGCAAGGTGGTCACATGCATGTGCATGACATCCCCGGGCACAACCTTGCGGCGGAATTTACATTTGTCGATGTTCATAAAATAGATCAAGAGCTCCTGATCCCGGATATCCAAGGCCGCACCAATCATAACCCCGGCTGTCTGGGCCATGGCCTCAACAATTGTTACACCCGGCATGATCGGCGTGCCCGGAAAATGACCCTGAAAATGTGGTTCATTGATCGAGACGTTCTTGATCCCAACCGCACTGTCCGTGCCGTCGATATCGATCACGCGATCCACCAGCAAAAAGGGGTAGCGATGCGGCAGAATGCGTTGGATCAACTGGATATCTGCGGTTTTCAGCGCATTGGTCATCAGTAGTGCTTCCTCAAGATCTGATCTTGTTTCCCTACCAATCCGAACCCTGCTGGGCAAGCGATCCGCAAGCTACGGATCGTCGTCCGGCGGGTCTTGGTCCGGCGTGTCCTGCAACACCCTGTCGATTCGTGTGATCGCAAGGTCGGTGACATCCGTCACATTCGCACTGAGAAAGACGCTGGACCGCTCGAGAATGACCGACGCGCCGCTTTCCTGCATCAGGTTTTCCAACACAGGGCGTGCCGAGCGGAAGAATTCCACGCGCCGGAGTTCTCCCCGTTGGGCCAGATCGCGCGCCTTGCTCTCCTGTTCGCGGCGTATGCCCTGCACCTTTTCGTCAAACGCATCCGCCAGCACGCGAAACGCTTCTGCTTCCAGTTCGGCGCGCTGATCGGTCAGGGCCCTTTCCTCGGCGGTCAGTTCGGCTTCGATGCGGCGGTTTTCAGCGGCCAGGACCGCACTTTCTGCTTCCAGTTCACGCGCTGCGCGCTTGCCATACGCTGAATCGCTGAACAATCGATCCGACTCGATGGTCAGGATCGGGCTTTGCACCAGGCCAAGCTGCTGTGCCTGCACCGCAGGACCGATCCAAAACAAGGCAAGCCACGTCAGGGCCAGTGCAACCGCAGCGCGCCTGGCCCGTCCCGCCGTCATGTCAGAACTGCGTCGACAGCGTCAAATCGAAGCTCTGGTCGCGGTCGAAGCTCTCTTTTTTGATGGCGTTGGAGAAGTTGAACCGCAGCGGTCCGATGGCGGTGTCCCAAAGGAAGGCCAGACCAATCACCTGCCGGAATGACCCGCCTTCACCCACAATGGTCGCACCCGTCGTGTTCACGTTTTTCAGGTCCCAAAGATTGCCGATGTCATAGAAAATGCCACCCCGCAATCCGATCTCTTCGGGCAGGCCCAGGGGAAACTGTGCCTCCAACCTTGCGACGGCGTAGAAGTTGCCGCCCAAAGCGTCATCCGCCCCGTTTGATTGGTCTCTTGGCCCGATACCGCCCGGCTCGAACCCGCGCATGATATCAGGGTTTAACAGATAACGGTCAATCACACGGCTGAACGTGTCACCTTGCCATGCCAGCGCGCCGGCCTCCAGAGTGGCGCGCAACACCACTTCTTCGGAAAAGACGCGTGTTTGCCCGATCACGCGGGCCGTTGTCTTGATGTATTCGTTGTCTCCCCCAAGCCCGGCAAAATCAGCACCGACCTCTATCAGGAATCCCGCATTCGGGTTCAAACCCGTCAGCCGGCTGTCATAGGTATAGGAGAAACCCAGGGCGCTGGACGACAAAGCACCGGCCGCGATCTCGTTCGTGATGACCGCACCCGTAACCGCATTGGGCCGCTCCACCATCTCGTCGTCCAGATACGAGTAGCGAAGCGACAGGCTGGAGTTTTCGCTCAGCGGAAAGGTCAACGCGGGACGGAAAAAGAGGCGCTCCAGATCATAAGAGGCAAAACTTGAATCTGCCTCGGAATAGCCAAGGTCGATATCGAAGCGCAGATCACGGCCCAGAAGGTAGGGTTCAGAAAACCCGATGACGTATTCCTCGGACTCCTCTGCTGTCGACCATCTGAACGCCAAGCGCTGCCCGCGCCCCAGGAAGTTGTCTTCACGCAAACCGAGCGCAATGCCAAATCCGTCATTGACCGAAAACGAACCACCCAGTGTCAGCGAGCCAGTCGGTTGTTCTTCGACATCAACGTCGATGATGACCTGATTAGGAGAGGAGCCTTCACGGGATTCCACATCTGCGCCGGCAAAGAAGCCCAATGCACGGATCCGTTCCGCACTCTGTCGAACTTCCCTGGGATTGAAGGGGTCTCCTTCGACGATACGGAACTGCTGGCGCACCACGCGGTCAAGGGTTGCGGTGTTGCCTTCGATATCGATGCGCTCAACAAACACCCGTGGTCCGCGAGTCAGGACAAAATTGACGTCCAATGTCAGGTCCCGGTCATTGCGCGTGACACGGGGCTCCACCCGCAGAAAATCTATTCCCTGTTGAAGGGCCAGTCGCTCCTGACGGGCGATTGAATTCTCGATCAGTGTCGGTGAGAAGACCACGCCGGGTTTAACGCGAAGCGCGTCCTGGAAAAGCACGGCATCCGCTTCGGGCATTTCGCTGGTTGTGGTGATCTGACCAAACTTAAACTGTTGCCCTTCCTGCACATTGAACACGAGAAAGACGCCATCCTGCTCGCGGGTCAGTTCAGCATTCGCGCTGAGCACCCGGAAATCCACATAGCCGCGCGACAGATAGAAGTCCCGCAGGACCTGCTTGTCGAACTCGACACGGTCCTCGACCAATGTGTCATCGCGGAAAAACGCGCGCAGAATGGTTGCCTGCTTAGTCTCGAGGATCCGGCGCAGACGGCGATCGGAAAAGGCACGATTGCCGACGAAGCTGATCCGCTCGACCTCGATCGTTGTGCCTTCGGAGATCTCAAAGATCAGGTCAACACGGTTGTCGCTGCGGCGAATGATCCGCGGCGACACGGTCGCGGCGATCCGGCCCTGCTGGGAATAGGCCTGTGCGATCAACGCTGCGTCGCGTTCAGCCTGCGCGGGGTTAAACACACGGCGCGACGAGGATTCAATCAGAGCGCCAAGGGCTTCGTCATCCAGGCGCCGGTTGCCCTCGAAACTGATTGCATTGACCGTGGGGAATTCCGTCACCTGGATCACAAGTGTGCTGCCCCGGGGGTCAAATTCCACTGTTTCAAAAACACCACTGTCAAGAACGCGCTGATAGGCATCGTTCAACTCACCTGCGGTGATCGATTCACCACGCGCGAATCCCAGGATCGACACAACGGTGGCCGTTTCAATCCGCTGGTTGCCCTCGACCTGAATGTTGTTGAACCGGAAATCCTGCGCCGTTGCGGCACCGGGCAAAACGGTCAAGAGCATTGCAAAGAAGAGGAAAAATGCGGCGGCGGTCCGACACAAGATGTTGACGCCCGCGCTGCCTTGCCCGCAGGATGTACCCGCTCGCTTCCTCGACATCATATCTGCAAACCCAACTGCCTGTGGTCCTTAGCAGTTTGAGTATCGGGATTGTCAGAGGTTGTCAAAAGCACAAATTGCCCGGAACCGCGTGGGCCGGGCAACGTGCTCAATCAGGGGTGGTAAGCGACTCAGAGGCTGCCGATATAGGCGCCCGCCAGCAAAGCCAGACCGATGGTCAAAAGATAGATAAGCCGGTCGAAATTGAGCTCAAACACCAAGCTGAGCCCGCGATACGACTGCTGCAACGTTTGCATCTGGTGACTCCTGCTTCAAACCCTGCACTCAGAGCTATGGGCCAAATGTGGCAGGACTTGGGCAAATGTCCGGCAATCAGGTGGTCATGGGCAGAAGATGTCGTTCCCAAGCGCAAAGACCATCAGCGTCAGAACAAAGGCAATGCCCGCCGCCATCAGGATGCGCAACGCGGTGTCGCTCGGAGGTTTGCCGGCAACCGCTTCGTAGGCATAAAACACCAGGTGCCCGCCGTCCAAAGCAGGGATGGGAAAGAGGTTCAGCAGGCCGACCGCCGTGGACAGAACCGCAATGAACCAGATGAAGCTCTGCGCACCCTGGCTGGCCATGGCGCCCGACGTTTCCGCAATCCCGATCGGACCGGACATGTTACAGGTGCTGATGGCGCCGGTGATCATGTGCCAAAGACCGGACAGCGAGCTCTCGACGATGCGCCAGGTCTGGGAAAGCCCGCCAACGAGGGCTTCTCCCGGGCCAGCGGCTTCGGTGGCCGGCTCAAACGCCATCCCCCCGGCGATCCCGATCCGCCAATGGGTGACAAAGCCACCGCCCTCTTGCGGTTCGTCCGTTCGGCGCGGTGCCAGCGCGAAATCCAGAATGTCCCCATCCCGCCAGACGTTTAGCAGCAGCACCCGGCCGTCCGATGACTCCACGGCCTCTTTCAACTGGTCGAAAGCAAAGATCGGGGCGTCATCGACCGCGACAATCACATCGCCGGATTTCAACTCGATATCATGTGCCGCGCTGCGCGGCGCCACCTGACTGACATGTGGTGGAAAGAGATACGGACCCGGCACGTCCTGCTCCGCACCATCCCGCAGCACGGTGTAATCGAGAACAGGTTGCAAAGGCAGGCTTTCAGTAAAGGCCCGCCACGCCGTATCATCATCAAACCCCGGTGTCGGCACACCATTGATGGCGACAATCTCGTCGCCCTGCTGCAAGGCATACTCGCCGGCCGGTAGGGGCAACATCTCTCCGACAGTCAGCGGATCGCTCGCCACGCCGCGAAACATAAAGATGCCCGCGAACACCAGAATGGACATCACAAAGTTAAAAACCGGTCCCGCCGCGACCGTGGCTGTCCGCGCCCACAAAGGGGCTCCATGCATGGTGCTGCGGTACGCTTCCGGGTCGCTTTCAGCAAGCGACATGGCAGCGCTGTCTTTGCCAGACGCTGCGTTGCTGTCGCCTTTGAATCGGACATAACCGCCAAAGGGAAGTGCCGCCATTTGCCAGCGCGTGCCGTGCCTGTCCGTCCGGCTGAACAAGACCGGACCAAAGCCGATCGAGAAGACTTCGGCATGGATGCCGGACCAGCGTCCCACGATATAGTGGCCGTATTCATGCACCGCGACTATCACCGACAATGCAAGGACAAATGCCAGCACGGTCCAGATCAGCCCGCCAAACTGCGGAATCAGTGAAACAAAGTCCAAAATCTCTACCCTGCTCGTTCAGTCATGACCGTGTCGGCCCAGTGTCTGGCCAAATGGTCCGTTTGGGACACGTTATCAAGGGTCATTTGGGCATCAATAAGGCCCGACTCGGCCTCGGCCCGGTTCAGAACCTCTTCAACGACAGCCGCCATGTCCAGGAATCCGATCTGCCCCGCAATGAAAGCATCAAGGCTTCTTTCCTTTGCTGCATTGAACACAGCGCCCGCCAAACCGCCTCGCTCCATGACCTCGCGTGCCAGTCGCAGGGCCGGGTATCGCGCATCTTCCGGTGCCTTAAATGTGAACTGCCCGATCTGGGCCAGATCCAGACGGGCCACGGGCAGCGCGCGCCGTTCGGGCCAATGCAACGCATACCCAATCGCATGCCGCATGTCCGGCGGACCGACATGCGCCATCAGCGCACCATCGGCGTATCCCACCATCGCGTGAATGAGAGATTCTGGATGGACAATGGCCTCGATCTGATCGGGCCGAACACCGAAGTACTCTTTCGTTTCAATGAGTTCCAGCGCCTTGTTGAACATAGATGCGCTGTCGATGGTGATGCGCTGCCCCATGTCCCAGTTGGGATGGCTGGACGCTTCGGCCAGCGTGGCATGTTTGAGCGCCGACAATGGCCAGTCCCGAAAGGCCCCGCCACTGGCCGTGATCACGATCCGTTCGACCGTGCTGATATCCTCGCCGACGAGCGCCTGAAACACTGCGGAATGCTCGCTGTCCACCGGCAAAAGCCGCCCGCCATGGCTGCGCGCCGTGTCCAGAACCAGCGCACCGGCGCAAACCAATGATTCCTTGTTGGCCAGCGCCAGCGTCGCACCCTGCCGCAGCGCCGTAAGTCCAGGCTCCAGCCCCGCCGCACCAACGATGGCGGACATCACCCAATCCACCGGGCGCGCCCCTGCCTCGGCCAGAGCCGCGTCCCCAGCGGCCGCTTCGACCCCGCTCCCCTCGAGGGCCGCGCGCAGGTCGTCGAGTTTGTCTGCATGGGCGGTGATCGCCACGTCGGCCTTCAGACGGCGCGCGTCCGCGGCCAGTTGGGCGATGTTGCCTGCCCCAGTCAGAGCCACAACATCATACTCGTCTGGCGCGCGCGCGATCAGGTCGATGGTGTTTTGCCCGACAGACCCTGTCGCGCCGAAGATACTGACCCGCCGCATGGTTCAGCCCAGCCCTGCCGGGAAACCCGTGAGCGGCGCGGTCATCAACACGAACACCGCCGCGCCCAGCATACCGTCGAACCGGTCCAGCAACCCCCCATGTCCGGGGATCAGATGGCTGCTGTCTTTTACGCCCACGCGACGCTTCACCGCACTTTCAGAGATGTCCCCCATCTGCGCCGCCATCGAGACCGCCACCGAAACGGGAATCGCACCAATCGGGGCATCGACGACCAGGACATATCCGAGGCCAACCAGGGCCGCGCCAACCCACCCGCCGACGGTCCCCGACCACGTCTTGTTGGGGCTGACTCGTGGCCAGAACTTGGGTCCGCCAACCGCCTTGCCCACAAAGTAGCCCGCCACATCCGTGGCCACGACCACCAGCGCCAGCCAAAGCATCCAGCCAAAGCCATAGTCGTCGCGGACCGACATCAGTCCGAATCCGGCGAGACAGACCAGCACGACAAAGAGCATGAACAGCGCCTTGAACCGTTCCATCTGGCCAAACCCGATCAGCGCGGGCGCCAGCAGCACCGGCAGAGCAAAAGCCACGGGCAAGTAAATCGCCAGAAGGATGGCCGCACCGGCGATACAGCCCAATTGCACTGCGCGACCGCGATGGTCGGGCGACAGCATCCGGACCAGTTCCCAGACCATGGCGCCGCAAATCACAGCCACAAAGACATGAAAGATATCGCCGCCGGCCGCGACGGCGGCCAAACCTACGACCAGCATCACCGCCCCCGATCCGATCCGCACCGCGAGGTCGGACCAAAGGCCCGACTTGCTCATAGACGGACGGCCCCGAACCGGCGGTCGCGGTTGTGGTAGTTCATGCACAGGCGGTGCAGTTCCTCGGGACTGAAGTCAGGCCAGAGGGTGTCGATGAACTCGTACTCTGAATAGGCGGACTGCCAGAGCAGGAAGTTTGAAATCCGCGCTTCGCCGCTGGTCCGGATCACCAGATCGGGATCCGGCAGAACCCGCGTATCCAGGTATCGGGGCAAGGTTTCTTCATCGACATCTTCGGGGCGCAGGCGTCCGGCGGCCACATCCTCGGCCAGACGTTTCGTGGCGCGTGCCACTTCGTCCCGCCCGCCGTAGTTCAGCGCGATCGTCAAATGCACACCGTCGTTTCCGGCGGTGTGCTCCTCCAGCGAATCCATCAGCGCGATCAGCTTGCGATCGAGCCTTGGGCGGTCGCCAATGAAACGGACGCGTACGTTTCGCGCATGCAGGGCCCGCGTTTCTTTTGTGATGTAGCGGCGAAACAGGCTCATCAGGCCCGCCACCTCGACCTGGGTGCGTTTCCAGTTTTCGGTCGAGAATGCGAATATCGTCAGGTACTTGATGCCCAGATCAGGGCAGGCTTCGACGACTTCACGCACGCGCTTTGCACCCGCATGATGACCATAGAGACGCGGTCGGCCCCGCGCCTGCGCCCATCTGCCATTGCCATCCATAATGATCGCGACGTGCGAAGGGCCGAACATGGTCGGCATATCTGGGTCCTTCGGCATATCGCGTTCCTTCAGACCTGCATAATCTCTGATTGCTTGGTCTCGAGTGCCGCATCGACCGCGGCAATCATCGTATCCGTCAGCTCCTGCACCTCGGTCTCCCAGAATTTCTGGTCGTCCTCCGAGATGCCATCTGCCTTGGCTTTCTTGACCTGATCCATACCATCCCGGCGAATGTTGCGGATCGAAACACGCGCGTTCTCTGCATACTGGCCCGCAACCTTGGTCAGCTCCCTGCGGCGCTCTTCGTTCAGATCCGGGATCGGCAGCATAATGATGGTTCCGTTGAGTTGAGGATTGATCCCCAAGCCACTCTCACGGATCGCTTTTTCAACTTTGCCAACCAGTCCTTTATCCCAGACGTTGACAGTCACCATGCGCGGTTCCGGCACATTCACCGTGCCCACCTGATTGATCGGCGTCATAGCGCCGTAGGCGTCAACCATAACCGGATCGAGCATCGACGCGCTCGCCCGACCAGTCCGGAGCGAAGCGAATTCCGTGCGGAGCGACGAGATGGCCCCATCCATCCGACGCTGCAGATCGTCGGTATCCAACATAAAATCGTCTGACATATCTGCCCTCGTCGCTTTTTCTTAGCATATAACCCAGCGCCAGATGGAAAGTATAGAGCCGTGCCGCAGAACGGCGACCGTCGGCGCGTCTGTCCGTCGTCGCGCCGCGATCAGCCGTGCACTTTGGTGTAGGTGCCCCGTCCGGCCAGAATACCCCGGAACCCGCCCGGCTCATCGAGCGAGAACACGATGATCGGCAGATTATTGTCGCGCGCCAATGCGATCGCACTGGCATCCATCACGCCCAGACGTTTGGCCAGACAATCGTCGTAACTGACCTCTTCATAGCGCTTGGCATCGTCAAATTTGTTGGGATCCTTGTCATAGACCCCGTCGACCTTGGTGCCTTTGAAAATCGCCTCGCAGGACATCTCGTTGGCGCGCAGCGTCGCAGCGGTGTCCGTGGTAAAATAAGGGTTGCCGGTTCCGGCCGCAAAAATCACCACACGTTTCTTTTCCAGATGGCGGACGGCGCGTCGGCGAATATAGGGCTCTGCCACTTCGTTCATGGTGATGGCCGAGATCACCCGCGTGAAGACGCCCTTGGCTTCCAGAGCTGACTGCATGGCCAACGCATTCATGACCGTGGCCAGCATTCCCATGTAGTCCGCAGTGGTCCGCTCCATGCCCTGCGCCGAACCCTGCAGGCCTCTGAAAATGTTGCCGCCGCCAATCACCATGCAGATTTCGACGCCCAGATCGTGAACCGATTTCACCTCTTCTGCGATGCGTTGTACGGTGGGTGGGTGTAATCCAAAGCCCTGATCGCCCATCAGCGCCTCGCCTGAGATTTTCAGCATCACCCGTTTATAGGTTGTGTCGGATTGCGACCCTTCCGGAGCGTCATCTTGGGTTGCGGGAGAGAGGGTCATGTTGCGCTCCGATGCAGGCCTTGAGTAAGTTTGCGCAAAATGGATGAATTCGCATCCGTGTTCAATGCACGACCGGATGCCCCGCCCGGATAAGAACAAGGATCGCCGATGGAGATCGCCGGACTGTCGGGTCTGCCCGCAATTCCTGCTGACCAACCTGTTCTGATTGCGGGTCCGACAGCCTCAGGCAAATCGGCCTTGGCTCTCGCGATCGCGGAACGCGATGGTGGTGTGATCGTCAATGCGGATGCCAGCCAGGTCTATGATTGCTGGCGGGTGCTGACGGCACGACCTTCGGTGGAAGAGGAAGCGCGCGCACCTCACCGGCTCTATGGTCATGTGTCCTCGACGGAAAAATACTCCGCCGGGCGCTGGCTGCGCGAAGCTGTACCTCTACTGACCACCTGTGAGCGTCCGATTTTTGTCGGCGGGACAGGTCTGTACTTTCAGGCCCTGACGCAAGGCATGGCCGACATTCCCCCCGTTCCAGCAGACGTTCGCTCAGAAGCAGATGCCCTGTCTCTGAAAGAATTGAGTGGAGCGCTTGATCCGAAGACGGCAACGCGGCTCGATTTGGCCAATCGCGCCCGGGTTCAACGCGCCTGGGAGGTCCAGCAAGCAACCGGACGCGGGTTGGCCGACTGGCAGGACAGCACCCCGCCGCCGCCCCTGCCCAGTGATGCATATGTACCAATCGTCTTTGACGTGGACAAAGACTGGCTTTGGGACCGGATCACCCGTCGGTTTGATATCATGCTCGAGACCGGCGCTCTGGACGAGGTTGCCGCAATGCAAGACGCTTATGACCCCGCCCTGCCTGCCTTTCGCGCGATCGGAGTGCCCGAATTGATGGCTCATCTAACCGGAGAGATCAGCCTGGACGAGGCGCGCGCCCGCGCGACCATTGCAACCCGCCAATTCGCCAAACGCCAACGGACGTGGTTTCGTTCAAAAATGTCTGACTGGCACAAGGTCTCACCCCGCCGAGAACGCTGAAATCATCGATGGCCTGACCGTCCGTTGGATGTATACCGGAACCATGACCCAACCCGCCCCCCTGGCACTGGTCTCGATCGCGCAACTGACCCGCAAAGGCGACTGGCAGCTTGCTCTGGGCCACGATCGGCCGTGCCACATGCTGTTCTGGATGACGCGCGGCCAGACCGTGGGATTGATTGACGGCGCACGGCGCGGTGTTGGTGTGCACAACGCCCTCTTTGTCCCTGCCCGACATCTCTTTGCTCTGGAGCCGGCGCGGCAAAGCTTTGGTCAGGCACTGGTCATCCCGGACGATTTGGGCTTGCCCCTGCCAACACAGGTTCAACACCTGCGCATACGTGATGTCGCAGCACAATCTGAACTGAACGTCCTGCTCGAGGCGCTGGGGCGCGAACAAGGCAGCCAGCGGCCTGATTCATCTGCCGCGATGCGGTGCTATGCGGAGCTTGTCGCAATCTGGCTGCAGCGCCAACTGATCGAGGGGGACCATCCTCCTCCAAAGGAAGACGCCGCTCGCAGGCTGATGCGGGCGTACACAGCGCAGATCGTCGCCGATTACGCCAGCGGGGCGACGATGGCCGATCATGCGGCCCGGCTGGGCGTCACGCCCACGCATCTGTCACGCGTGTGCAAATCCGAGACGGGACGCACCGCGGCCGATTTGCTGGCTGAGCGCGTGCTATATGCAGCGCGCAGCCTCTTGGTGGACAGCACACTCCCGATACAAGATATTGCGCGGTCGGTCGGAATTGGCAGCCCCGCCTATTTCACCCGGTTTTTGCAGCGACATACCGGACGAACGCCGTCCGCCCTGCGCCGGGCCGCGGCCGCGTGATCGAAGCGCAGATGCCGATGATGTCGTTTTTAAATCAAACCGATGTCGCAAAAATTACAGGAAATGCCGAAAGCGATCATTGACGGACGAATTTTTCTGGTGCCGAATGACGCCATGACATGGGGGAGAGGTCACAGATCAGGATTGCCAGACTGCGCCGTGCCCGCATACCGGCTGCGCTTCTTCCCCAGCCTTTCGCAGAAAGGAAGACGCACATGACGATCAGAACCACCAAGACCGGCGCTCTGCATTGGGTGATCTTGAGTTGCACGTCCTTGGTGTCCGCATTGAAGTTCACGGACTGGGAGCTGCATCAGACCAAAAGGGCCACGATGGAGGCCTTGTTTCGAGCTGCGGACCTCACCATTCTGGCCCTCTTTTTGCCGGCCCGACCAAATCTGGAACAGACACTGGTTCGCGCGCAGCGCATTGTGCCGACTGAACGTAATCGTGAAACGTGGGAGTGCACCACACGAGAGATATGAAGAGTAAAGAGGCCCCTTCCGGGGCCTTTTGTAACCGCGCCGCACAGACCGGCGTAGCCACAACAAAGGCCCACCAAAAGGGCCTGATTGCAGCCTGACCAACAGGGGACCTCATGGGACTGTTTATCTTACGCAGATCGGTCGTGATGCTTTTGACGGCGCTATGCCTGACATTCATCGTGTTCTTTCTGACCAACCTTTTTCCAAATCTGGAGAAGCTGGCAAAGACCCAAGGCAACTTCCGCATGTCGGATGAAGCCGTGCTGAGCTGGCTAGGCAACAACGGGTATCTTCAGCCTATGCCAGTGAAGTATGGGCAATGGCTGGGCGTGCTGCCCGGATGGACGCTGGAGACCGAAGACGGTGTGACAGGTCGATGCATCACCGGCAGCGTCACAGTCGAAGAAGCCGCTCAGGCCCGCAGCTATTGCGGCATTCTGCAAGGGGATTGGGGCTACTCGACCGTCTTCAAGGAAGACGTGGCACCGATCATCGCGGTACGCCTCGGCAATACCGGGTACCTGATGTTCTGGGTGTTGATGCTGATGGTGCCCATGGCGCTGCTTGTCGGTGTTCTGGCGGGGATGAAAGAAGGCTCACCACTGGACCGAAGCCTTTCGACCTTTTCGATCATCACCACCGCCACCCCGGAATACGTCTCAGGCGTGATCTTCATCGCCGTGTTCACCTCCTCGGCCGTGGGATTGAAATGGTTCAAAGGCACCGCCACCAGTGCGATGGAAAATCCGACCTTCGAGAATTTCTTTCTCCCGGTCCTGACGATTGCACTTTACGGGATGGGATACATCGCCCGGATGACCCGCGCGTCGATGACCGAAGTGATGACCGCGCAATACATCCGAACCGCCCGTCTCAAGGGGGTGTCGTTTCCGAACATCGTCATGAAACACGCTTTGCGCAACGCGCTGATTGCCCCGTTCACCGTTATCATGCTGCAGTTTCCGTGGCTGCTGAACGGCGTTGTGATCGTTGAAACCCTCTTCAACTACAAGGGTTTTGGCTGGGTGCTGGTGCAAGCCGCAGGCAACAACGACATCGAACTGCTTTTGGCGGTCTCGGTGGTCTCGGTCGTGGTCGTTCTGGTGACGCAGCTGATATCGGATATCGGCTATGTCTACCTGAACCCGCGTATCCGCATATCGTAAGGGAGATACGAATATGGAACCTCTTACGACAATGGAAATCATCGGCCGGGTGCTCTACCAGTTCACTTCGGTCTGGGTGGCCCTGATTGTGGTCTACGCCGCCTCGGTGGCCTTCAAGCGGCGACTGGGCCTCTACGGCAAGCTCTTTGACAGCCCCATCGGCATGATCGGTTTTGGCCTGGTGATGTTCTGGGTCTTCACCGGCATCTTTGGCGCGATGGATCTGATCATCACGCACGATCCGCTGGCGCAGGTATCTGGCATGAAGAATAAGCCACCGGGAACCCCGCTCGCCGGTGCGGAGGAAGGCGAGTATGCCTATTACCTGCTGGGAGGTGACAACCTCGCACGGGACGTCTTCAGCCGCATGGTCAAAGGCGCATGGGTGGTGGTGCAGATTGCGCCGCTGGCAACTCTGTTTGCCTTCATGGTCGGCATCACGCTTGGCCTGCCGGCGGGGTATTATGGCGGTCGCCTCGACACCTTGCTGTCCTTCCTGGCCAACCTGATCCTGGCCTTCCCGGTTATCCTGCTGTTCTACCTTTTGGTGACGCCGGAAATCGTGGCCACCGGGGTGCCGAACTACATGGCAACCGTCTTGTTCGTGTTCCCGATCATCTTTGTCGGTGTGCTTTTGAACTCGCGCTACTACACGCAGCCGTCGTTCCGCACACCGCTGCTGATCGGGGTCCTGGGCGTGATGATCTGGCTCTACCTGTCGCTGATCTCGGAAGCGGGCTCCAAGGTGAACCTTCTGCCCGGCGTGCTTGATCTCTTTGACATACCGGGCGGCATCCTCGTGGTGTTTGTGTCGGTGGTCTTCGTGAACTCGCCGACCGTTTTCCGGATCGTTCGCGGGCTGGCGATGGACATCAAGACCCGTGACTATGTGGCAGCGGGGCAGACCCGCGGCGAAGGACCGTGGTACATCATGCTTTGGGAAATTCTGCCCAATGCGCGCGGTCCGCTGATCGTCGATTTCTGCCTTCGGATCGGGTACACAACCATCCTTTTGGGAACTCTCGGGTTCTTTGGGCTTGGCCTGCCGCCGGAAAGCCCGGACTGGGGCAGCACGATCAACGAGGGGCGTAAGCTTCTTTCGATCTACCTGCACCCGGCATTGCCTCCGGCCTTTGCGCTGCTGAGCCTTGTTCTCGGGCTCAACCTGCTGGCCGACGGCCTGCGCGAAGAAAGCCTGAAGGACTAGACCGTCAGGAAACAGGGGCCGCGCACCCGGAACCCGGATGCGGCCCCTGCCCCAAACGAATGGAGCCTGGCAAGGCACTGTACGACACATAAGAGCATCTGAGGGCCCGGATCGAACCGGGCACCAACAGGACAGCAAACGCCGGAAAAGGCCACCAAGGCACAGACCCGGCAGGGAGAATAAGATGGCAAAATGGGACTACGACGGCCCGATCCTTGAAATCGACAGACTGTCGATCTCGTTCTTCACGCGTCTGCGCGAGATCCCCGCGGTTATGGATTTTTCGGTCACCGTGCAACCGGGCGAAGCCGTTGGGCTGGTCGGTGAATCCGGCTGCGGCAAATCCACCGTCGCCCTGGGCGTCATGCAGGACCTCGGCAAGAACGGCAAAATTGTCGGTGGATCGATCAAGTTCAAAGGCCGTGATCTGGGTGCAATGAGCGCCGAGGAATTGCGGGACATCCGCGGCTCAGAAATCGCGATGATTTATCAGGAACCGATGGCCTCGCTGAACCCGGCCATGAAAATCGGCAAACAGCTGATGGAAGTGCCCATGATCCATCAGGGCATGAGCGAAAAGGACGCGTACGAACGCGCCCTGCAAGTGGTCACAGACGTGAAACTGCCCGACCCCAAGCGGATGCTGAATTCCTTTCCGCACCAGCTTTCGGGCGGCCAGCAGCAGCGGATCGTGATCGCCATGGCTCTGATGTCGGAGCCGGCCCTGCTGATCCTCGACGAGCCAACGACCGCGCTCGACGTGACGGTGGAAGCCGCCGTGGTCGAACTGGTCAAGGATCTGGGCAAGAAGTACGGCACGTCCATGCTGTTCATCTCGCACAATCTGGGGCTGGTTCTGGAAACCTGCGACCGGATTTGCGTGATGTATTCGGGAGAGGCCGTCGAACGCGGCAGCATCGAAGACGTCTTCAACGAGATGCAGCACCCCTACACGCAGGCGCTGTTCCGGTCGATCCCGTTGCCCGGTGCAGACAAGAACTCCCGCCCGCTTGTAGCGATCCCCGGCAACTTCCCCCTGCCCCATGAGCGGCCGCCGGGCTGCAACTTTGGACCGCGCTGTGACTACTTCGAAGAAGGCCGGTGTGATCAGGGCGTGATCAAGATGGAGGACGTCCCTGGCAACGACCGCCATGCCTCTCGTTGCGTCAAGTTCAAGGAGATCGATTGGGACGCCCCGATGGAGGTCGCCGAGACCAAGGAGAAGGGCGAAATCGGCAATGTCGTTCTGAAGATGGACGACCTGAAGAAGTACTACGAAGTCAGTGCCAGCGCCCTTTTCGGCGGCGGCGAAAAACGCGTCGTAAAGGCGAACGAAACACTCAGTTTCGAAGCCCGGGAAAGCGAAACGCTCGCCATCGTTGGCGAGTCAGGGTGCGGAAAGTCAACATTTGCCAAGGTTCTGATGGGGCTGGAGACGGCCACCGAAGGCCAGATCCTGCTCGACAACCGAAACATCGAGCAGATCCCCATCGAAGCCCGCGACACCCAGACCGTGGCGGATATCCAGATGGTGTTCCAGAACCCGTTCGACACGCTGAACCCGTCGATGACGGTGGGGCGCCAGATCATGCGGGCGCTGGAAATCTTTGGCTTCGGCGCAAACGAAGCCGAGCGGCGTAAGCGCATGCTGGAACTGCTGGATCTGGTGAAACTGCCGCGCGCTTTTGCGGACCGCATGCCGCGACAGTTGTCGGGTGGCCAAAAACAACGTGTCGGCATCGCAAGGGCCTTCTCGGGCGGCGCGCGCATCGTGGTTGCAGATGAGCCGGTCTCCGCGCTGGACGTGTCGGTGCAGGCTGCGGTGACCGATCTGCTGATGGAAATTCAACGCGAGGAAAAGACCACACTTCTGTTCATTTCCCATGACCTCAGCATCGTGCGCTATCTCAGCGACAGGGTCATGGTGATGTATCTTGGGCATGTGGTTGAACTGGGATCGACCGATCAGGTGTTCAGTCCCCCCTATCACCCTTACACAGAAGCGCTGCTGTCGGCGGTGCCCATTGCGGACACCAGCGTTGAGAAGAAACACATCGTGCTGGAGGGCGACATCCCGTCTGCGATGAACCCGCCCCCGGGTTGTCCGTTCCAGACGCGGTGCCGCTGGAAATCAGAAGTGCCTGGCGGATTGTGTGAGAAAGAAGTGCCACCGGTGCGGCAATTGGGTGATGGACATCAGGTGAAGTGCCATCTGAGCGATGAGAAGCTGGCAGAGATGGAGCCGGTGATCAAAATCGCCGCTGAATAGGCTTGGCGACAGGGTCGAGGGTCCATCGATCCCCAAGAGCGATATGGCGTTCCAGAAGCGGAGGTCCCCGGTGGGCCCTCCGTTTTTCTTGGACCTTCGAAACTGGGTTCAAAACACCTCGCCCGGCAAGAGCCAAGGCCACTCAGATCAGAAGACGTTCAGAAACTCCGCCGTGCCCTCGGGCAGCAGGTTCGCCAGCGAATGGGCATTGAACCCAAGTCCGGACACCAGGGCCGGCGCATCGACGCCAGCGGCATCTGCAATCGACGGACCGGAGACACAAACCATAGCCAGCAGGTAGCAGATTGCGAACTGGTACGGGGCGCGCCACTTGTTACGCAGTTGCAATGCAACCAGCCAAAGCACCGGTCCCAGGATGGCAAGGGCAAATGCCGTCGCGATGTTCTGATCGGTCTGAATGCTCAAAAGGTGTTGGGAAATCGGCTCGGACAGAAGTGATCCCACGCCGACAAACCGATCAAAGATCACGCCTGCGACGGATCCGAAAAGGATTGCCAGAACCACGGCCTTCATATTGATGCCGCGACGCTTCATCTTGCGCTTCGGCTTGACGGCCTTGAGGTAGTTCCGTTGGCTAAAGCCCGTGTTCTCCACGGCACCCGGCGTGACAAGGCCCGACGGGCCTTTCTTCTCGATCCGGTTCAAACGGGCTTGAAAGTCAGCCGTCGCCATGTCCTTGCTCCCCTTTTCAATGCACACAGTAAGACCAACCCGATCCGACGATTGATGGGCATAATCAGGGTAAATTGCGGGCGAAATGGGGCAGTTCCGTGCAACCGCACCGCGACCTGGGTGCGCTTATTGTCCGGTTTTCAATGCGTTAGAGGTTGCTGTCAGCCACCCAGAATCTTGCGCACGTAGTTCTTGGTCTCACGGTAAGGCGGCACGCCGCCATGTTTCTTCACAGCCTCAGGACCGGCATTGTAGGCCGCCAGTGCAAGGCGCCACGACCCGAACTCACGATACTGTCGAGCAAGGTAACGTGCGCCACCTTCCAGGTTTTCCTGCGGGTTCCAGGCATCCACACCAAGCGAGCGGGCCGTCATCGGCATCAGCTGTGCCAGGCCCATCGCGCCCTTGTGCGACTTGGCCCGGGGGTTCCAACCCGATTCCTGCTGGACCAGACGTGCAAAGAGTTCTTCGGGCACGCCATGCTTGCGCGCGGCCGACTTGGCCATAATCAGGTATTCGCCTCGGTACTTGCCGGCATAAACCAGCGTTCCCACATCACCCGTCCCGTGGATGGTCGGCGGTTTGAGCCGGGACGAATTGGCATACTGCTTGGCCGCACGCGTATCCAGAACACGCGTATGCGCGCTGAAAAGGCTGCGCTGGCTTTTGGTGGAGAAAATGTCGGCAAGCGCCGGCTGTACGAAGACAAGCCCCAGCGCAACACTCCAGACAATATGTCTGCGCATTCCGTTTTGCCCTATACCATTACCCACTGTCACTCGCGCGCACTATAGCCCGCATTGCGCAGAATGCCATCCCCCGGCGTTTGCACGCTGTTAACCTTGTTACTGTGAGTGTAGGCTCCGACAACCCGGGCGATCAGATTCGACCGGCACGGAAACACGGTTCAAGACCCAGCAAGAGGACAGCCCCGCCATGGCAGGTTCGGTAAACAAAGTCATTCTCATCGGCAATCTCGGCCGCGACCCCGAGGTGCGTACATTCCAGAACGGCGGCAAGGTCTGCAACCTGCGCATCGCCACGTCCGAAACCTGGAAAGATCGCAACACTGGCGAACGGCGGGAACGCACGGAATGGCACTCGGTTGCAATCTTCTCAGAACCGTTAGCGCGCGTGGCGGAGCAGTATCTGAAAAAGGGATCCAAGGTCTATATCGAGGGCCAGCTTGAAACCCGCAAGTGGCAGGACCAAAGCGGCCAGGACCGGTATTCGACCGAAGTGGTGCTGCGCCCCTACCGCTCAGAACTGACGATGCTGGATGGCCGTGACGGCGGCGGTGGCGGATATGGCGGTGGACAAGGTGGCGGCTATGACAGCGGCCCCTCGGATGACCGTTATGGCGGCGGCAGTTCCGCCCCGGCCTCTCGCGACATGGATGACGAAATCCCGTTCTAACGGCCCGCGCCGGACGCGAAGCGCAGCGCTTCCTCCAGACGATCATCCCCCCAGTAGAGCTCATCACCGACGGTGAAACTGGGGGCGCCGAAAAGGTCGGCCGCCTGCGCGGCCTCGACAGAGGCCCGCAATGCGGCTTTGGCATCGGGCTCTGCGGCTTCGGCCAGCAGTGACGCGGGCAAGCCCGCCTGCTCCAGTGCCGTCGCTATCACCGCGGGATCATCAATCCCTTCGCCGCGCCCGAACTCCGCGGCGAACACGGCCTGACAAAAGGCAGCACCCTGCCCCGCCGTAGCCGCCAACGTACCGACACGTGCAGCCAGCAAGCTGTTTTGAGGAAAAGGATCGGGCCGGACCAGGGGGATGTCGAGCGCCGCACATCTGCGCTCCATGTCACGCCACATATACCGGCCTTTTGCCGGGTAGATGTTGAAGGGAGATGTCGTCCATCCCTGCGCCCCGAAAATCGGTCCCAAAAGGAAAGGCCGCCAGTCCACATCCACACCCGCCGCCTCTGCCAGAGGCATGATGCGCATCGCGCTGAGGTACGAATAGGTGGACGCAAAGTCGAACCAGAATGTCATCGTGCGGGCCATAGTCGCGCTCCTTGCGAGATAACGATGTGTTGAAAACTGCGTGAACAGCCACTACCTGACGGCATCTTTGGTGGATTGCAACGTCAAGGACGGCTAAATGTCCATCTAGTTTTCGGAACGAGAGCGAGCGCACGATGTCCAACTCACGTATGACCCGCCGCAGTGCCCTGCTGGGCGTGGCGACTGCCCTGACAACGCCAGCCCTGCTGCGCGCCCAGACGCCTGAGACCGTCGATCAGGCATTCCCGCAAAGCGAACCTGCGATCCGGGATCAGGTGCCGGTGCGCCGCAATGTCTCTGCATTCCGCACCCAACGCTGGGAAGATCATTTCGACCGCATTGGCGTCGGCGCGATCCTGGCGGACATTTCCAGCCGCGCGGTCCACTACTGGGGTCCCGATGGCAGCTATCGCCTGTTCCCGTCGTCTGTCCCTCTGACCGAAGAGCTGACGCGGCGCGGATACTCCGAGATTGTGCGCAAGAAGGTCGGGCCGACCTGGACCCCGACCGCATCCATGCGTGAGCGCGACCCCACCTTGCCGACGTTTATGCCAGCCGGCCCCGGAAACCCGCTGGGCTCCCACGCCATGTATCTCACATGGCCGGCCTACCTGATCCACGGCACGCACGACACGCGCAAGATCGGCCGGCAAAGCTCCTCGGGCTGCATCGGCCTGTACAACCCTCATATCGAAGAGCTTTACGCGATGGCGCAGATCGGAACGCAGGTCCGCCTGTTCTGATCCTAGTTGCCATTGAACGCTGCGAACCAGGCGCCGGACATGTTGTCCGGCGTCACCTTTTGACCATCCAGAAACTCTGTGCCCGCCCCGTCGCCAGAAACGGCAGGGCCGCCACGGCATCCGGGCGCGCGCGCTGCAGATAGTAGCCCGGCCAGAGAATCTCGTACCCGCCGCCCTGCAACAGGGCGTGGAGCACATATTGCTCGCCCCATGACGGGCAGTCGTAGAAAAACCGTTTGGGATATTCGTAGGGCAGAAACACGTCATGCACGTGAATCACGACGCCAGACGCAAGCGCCGGGATGATCCGGCAAAAGAGATGCGCCACATCGTTGCTCATCCGGACCTGATGGCTGGAATCGATAAAGAGCATATCGCCCGCTTTAAGGGCGTCGAAAATCGCCGGATCGACGCTTTCGAGTGTCGCCTGCTCAAACCGGTCCACGACATGCGCGATGTCGGCACGCGGCCAGGGGTCAATAGCGGTCAGGTCTGCCTGCCATCCCCCATCCAGAATGGCCTGACGCGCAATCCGGGTGCTGTTGCCGCATCCAACCTCGACAATGCGGCGCGGGCGTCTCTGGCGATATGTCAGATAGAGCGCCTCGGCATCCGGCGTATCAAAATAGCCATTGCCGGGGGCATATCCCGTCACTGCGGACCCTTCGGTCATCAGGCGATCAAGATCTTGTCCGAACGCCTCTAGAGCCGCGCACATCGGGCCGATATCGAACTCTGCCAAACCCGGTGACAGCGCATAGGCGGGCCGATCCAACCCCCCCGCCGCCTCGAACGCCTGCAAACGCGCCTGCTCATCCTCGTGCGCGTCGGCATCGGCCAGACGCACATTCACCCCCTCCAACAATGCGTTGATCTGACGAAAGGTGGCGTTTCTGCTCATAACAGGGACCCTGGTCTGACGGCTATCCTGCCGCTTTGCCTCGTTCCGGGACAGATCGCAAGAGGCGCCCCCCGCAGGATTTTGCTTGGCAAGCGGGCGTCAAACCCCTTTTCTGAGTGAACCGCACAGAAGGAGCCGCCCATGCAGCAAGAATTCACGCTGGGCATCGAAGAAGAATACCTGCTCGTGGACCGCGACAGCCGTGCTCTGGTTGAAGCGCCGCCCGAACTGATGGAAGCCTGTCAGAGCAAGCTTGAAGATCAGGTCAGCCCGGAATTCCTGCAGTGCCAGATCGAGGTTGGAACCCGGGTCTGCACGACGGTTGCCGAAGCGCGTGACGATCTGCGAAGGCTGCGGGCCTGTGTGTCTGAGGAAGCGGCACGCTTCAATCTCAGTCCAATTGCGGTGTCCTGCCATCCCTCCGCCGACTGGAAGGACCAGCACCACACCGACAAGGAACGCTACAGCGACCTGCGGCGCGCGTTGGGCGGCGTCGCCCGGCGCATGCTCATCTGCGGCATGCATGTGCATATAGGCCTGCCGGACAAGACGCTGCGGCTCGATCTGATGCCCCAGTTGTCCTATTTCCTGCCGCATATGCTGGCGCTGTCGACGTCATCCCCGTTCTGGCAAGGGGATGACACTGGCCTGGCCTCCTACCGCCTGACCGTCTTCGACAACCTGCCGCGCACCGGTTTGCCGCCACGTTTTGAAAGCTGGGCCGAATACGAACGCACCGCGGGAACACTCATCGATCTCGGGGTGATTGAGGACACCACCAAGATCTGGTGGGACCTGCGCCCGTCACACCGTTTCCCGACACTAGAGACGCGGATCTTCGACACGTCGCCGCGTCTGGATCACGCGGTTGCCCTTGCCGCGCTCAAACAGGCCATCGTGCGCATGCTGTGCCGGTTGCGCGCGCAAAACCTGCGCTGGCGGCAATACGACCGCTTTCTGATCGGTGAGAACCGCTGGCGCGCGCAACGCTACGGTGTGACCGAAGGGCTGATCGATTTCGGAGATCGGAGCATCAAGCCATTCTCACAGCTCATGGATGAGTTGCTTGTAATGCTGTCCAAGGATGCCGAGGTTCTGGGCACCACCAAAGAGCTGGAAAGCCTGCGCCACATTATCGAGGACGGCACCAGTGCAAGCCGGCAACGGCTGGTCCATGCCGAAGCGGCCGCAGCGGGCAAGGACCCCGCACAGGCCGTGGTCGACCACCTGATCGACGAGTTCCACATGGACTTGTGACGTCTCCCCGCATGGAAGAGACGGCACAAACATCGATCCCGCGACGCGTCCCAACCGCCCGTTAGCGGGACAGGCATTCGCGCAAAGCTGGTTTGCATCAACGCCACTTGTGTGTTGAATTTGCGCAAGGTACCAATTTAACAACTGTTCAATTAATCCACGCCTTGGGGGAGCAGCGCCATGGATTTCGGCCTGTCAGAAGAACAAACGGCCATCTTCGACATGGCTTTCGCATTTGGACAGGACCATATCGCGCCGCATGCGCGCCAGTGGGAAGCAGACGGCACTATTCCCAAAGCGCTTTGGCCCCAGATTGCTGAACTGGGTTTCGGCGCGCTCTACGTGTCCGAAGAAAGCGGCGGATCGGGACTCAGCCGGCTGGACGCCACATTGGTGTTCGAAGCGCTCAGCATGGCCTGCCCTTCTGTCGCAGCGTTTCTGTCCATTCACAACATGTGCGCCAAGATGATCGACAGCTTTGGGTCGGATGATCTGAAGGCCCGCATCCTGCCGGACGTGATGTCTATGCAGACGGTGCTCAGCTATTGCTTGACCGAACCCGGCTCGGGCTCTGATGCGGCCGCGCTCAAGACACGCGCTGAACGCACCAACGAAGGCTATGCCCTGACGGGCGCCAAGGCCTTTATCTCGGGCGGCGGATATTCGGATGCCTATGTCGTCATGGTGCGCACTGGTGCGGACGGACCGAAGGGAGTCACCGCGCTGTTCGTTGAAGATGGCAGCGACGGTCTGAGTTTCGGCGCGCTAGAAGACAAGATGGGCTGGCGCAGCCAGCCAACCGCGCAAGTCCAATTTGACGCCTGCAAGGTCCCTGCCGACAACCTCATTGGCGAGGAAGGTCAGGGCTTTACCTATGCGATGAAGGGTCTGGATGGCGGGCGCCTGAACATCGCGGCCTGTTCGCTGGGTGCTGCACAGACCGCACTGAATGCAACCTTGACCTATATGAGCGAGCGCAAAGCCTTTGGCAAAAGCATCGACCAGTTCCAGGGCCTCCAGTTCCGGCTGGCAGATATGGAAATCGAACTCCAGGCTGCGCGCACGTTCCTGCGACAGGCGGCATGGAAACTGGACCAAAACGCCCCTGACGCAACGGCCTTCTGCGCCATGGCCAAGAAATTCGTGACCGAAGCCGGCAGCAAGGTGGTGGATCAGTGCCTTCAACTGCATGGGGGCTACGGCTATCTCGCCGACTATGGGATCGAGAAGCTGGTGCGGGATCTCCGCGTGCATCAGATCCTGGAAGGCACCAATGAAATCATGCGGGTCATTGTTGCCCGCCAGATGCTGGCCGCGCGATGACTGACAGCACAGGCGATATCGATATCCGGGTCACCGGGCGGGCTGGCCGCATCACGCTGGCGCGCCCGCAAGCGCTCAATGCGATGACCTACGAGATGTGCATGGCCATCGACGCCGCCCTGCGCAACTGGCGCGAGGATGACCAGGTCGCACTGGTGATCTTTGATGCGGAGGGAGACAAGGCTTTTTGCTCGGGGGGTGACATCGCTGAACTCTACGACACGGGCACCAAAGGGAACTTCGCCTATGGTCACCGGTTCTGGAGAGACGAGTATCGCCTGAACGCGATGATCTTCGAATACCCCAAGCCGGTCATAAGCTTTCTGCAAGGCTTCACCATGGGCGGCGGCGTTGGCATCGGCTGCCACGGGTCGCATCGCGTGGTGGACGACAGCAGCCGCATCGCGATGCCGGAGTGCGGTATCGGACTGGTCCCGGATGTCGGTGGCACGCTCATGCTGGCGCTGGCGCCGGGGCGACTCGGGGAGTATCTGGGCACAACAGGGGCCCGGATGGGACCGGGCGACGCCATTTATGCCGGCTTCGCCGACCATTACATTCCTCGCGAAGGCTGGACCGACCTGATCGAATTGCTGGAGGCCAGCGGTGACGCGGAGCTGGTGACCAAACACGCTCAACCTGCCCCCGAAAGCCCGCTCGAGGCCTTGCAACCCCAGATCGACAAGCATTTCGCGGGCGAGGCTCAGCGTGACATTCTCACCTCTCTCAGGAGTGAAGACAGCGAGTTTGCCCGCGACGCCCTCACTGCGCTTGGCCGCATCGCGCCGCTGTCGGGTGCCGCAACGATCCAGATGCTGCACCGGCTGCGCGTGCCGTCTCTCACGATCCGAAAAGCGCTGGAAATGGAGTACCGCTTTACCTTCCGGGCCATGGAGCACGGCGATTTCCTAGAAGGCATCCGCGCTCAGATCATCGACAAGGACCGCAAGCCGAACTGGCAATTTGCCGATGCCCCCGTGCCAGACACAGCCGTCAGCCGTATGCTGATGCCGCTCGGCGCAGATACGCTCACTTTTGACGAAGAGGCCACCACCATGAAAATTGCATTCATTGGACTGGGAAACATGGGCGCCCCGATGGCAGCCAACCTGGCCGCAGCCGGGCATGACGTTACCGGTTTCGACACCGCGGGGATCACGGTCGACGGGGTGGCTCAAAGCGACAGCGCCGCCGAGGCCGCCGCAGGCGCGGAGGTCGTCATCACGATGCTGCCGAATGGCAGCATCCTGCGCGCTGTCGCGGATCAGATCGTGCCCGCCATGAAAGCGGGCGCCACTCTTCTGGACTGCTCGACCGTGGATGTGGAGAGCGCGCGCACCGTCGATGCTCAGTGCAAGGCCGCCGGGTTGCTGTTTGTCGATGCGCCGGTGTCGGGCGGGATCGGCGGCGCCGCTGCAGGAACGCTGACCTTCATGGCCGGCGGCAGTGCCGAGGCCTTTGCTGTGGCCGAACCCCTGTTCGAGATCATGGGACAAAAGGCCGTCCATTGCGGTGAGGCCGGTGCGGGCCAGGCCGCAAAGATCTGCAACAACATGATCCTCGGCGTGACAATGATCGCCACATGCGAAGCATTTGCCCTTGCCGACAAACTGGGGCTGGACCGTCAAAAGATGTTCGATGTGGTCTCCACCTCATCGGGCTACTCCTGGACGATGAATGCCTACTGCCCTGCCCCGGGCGTCGGCCCGCAAAGCCCCTCCGACAACGACTACAAACCTGGTTTTGCCGCTGACCTGATGCTGAAGGATCTGCGTCTCAGCCAGCAGGCCGCCGAAGCTGCGGATGCCGATACCCCGATGGGAGAGCTGGCACAGGCGCTCTATGCCCAGTTCGTCGAAAGCGAAGATGGCGCCGGGATGGATTTCAGCGCCATGCTGCCAAGGTTCGAAAAGCGCAGGCGTTCAGACTGATCCGTAGGGGTTTTGGGGGGTCCGGTCGCCGGACAGGCTGTCCTGTCGGAGGGTGACCAGTTCCTCAATCGCATCGGCCAGGTGAATGCGGTCGATGTTGTAGTCCCCCCGCGCCACGCGGATGCGGTGCGCCCGGATCATCACATCCGCATGGGTGCACCCCACAGGCGGCTCGAACCGGTAACTGGCCAGTTCGATCAACAGCCCCAGTGGATCCTTGAAATAGATCGAATCCATGAAGCCGCGATCCTTGATGCCGGAATGGGAAATGCCGCGTTCATCCAGGCGTTCAACCGCCTGGGCAAAGGTCGCCTGACTGACATTGAAGGCCAGATGGTGCACGCACCCCGGATCCGTTGGCGTGCGCTCTGGCGTGCCACTGCGGCTCTCGTTGGTGAATACAGTGATCAGCCGGCCATCACCGGGATCGAAATAGACATGGCCTTCGTCGGGATTGTCGAGATTCGGTTGATCGAACACGAACGGCATGCCCAGCACACCTTCCCAGAAATCGATAGTGGTCTGCCGGTCCGCCCCGGTCAAAGTGATATGGTGCACGCCCTGTGTCTGAATCTTTCGCATCTTTTCACCTCCCCCTCAGACGTTGCCGCGCTTTGCGTCAGCCGTCAAAAGGTGCGCCGCGCGAGTGACCCGGTACCACGCCCTATTCCGCGGCGACCTTGCGCGCGGTGAGCATGTCCTTCAGGTAGCGTCCGGTATGGCTGCGCTCGATCTCGGCCACCTCTTCAGGTGTGCCGACAGCCACGATCTCACCGCCGCCGTCTCCCCCTTCGGGCCCGATGTCTATGATGTGATCCGCCGTTTTGATCACATCCAGATTGTGTTCGATCACGACCACCGTGTTGCCCTGATCAACAAGCTCGTGCAGCACGTCCAGAAGCTTGCGGACATCTTCGAAATGCAGACCCGTTGTTGGTTCATCAAGGATGTAGAGCGTGCGGCCTGTGGACCGTTTCGCGAGCTCCTTGGACAGTTTCACGCGCTGCGCTTCTCCGCCCGACAGCGTGGTGGCCTGCTGGCCCACCTTGATGTAGCCGAGCCCCACACGCATCAAGGCGTCCATTTTTTCGCGGATCGACGGCACGGCCTTGAAGAACTCCTGCGCATCTTCCACTGTCATATCAAGAACATCGGCGATGCTCTTACCCTTGAACTTGATCTCCAGCGTTTCGCGATTGTACCGCGCACCTTTGCAGGTTTCGCAGGTCACGTAGACGTCCGGCAGGAAATGCATCTCGATCTTGATGACCCCGTCGCCCTGGCACGCCTCGCAACGCCCGCCTTTGACGTTGAAGCTGAAACGACCCGGCTTGTATCCGCGCGCCTTGGATTCGGGCAAGCCGGCAAACCAGTCCCGGATCGGGGTGAATGCCCCGGTGTAAGTTGCTGGATTTGAACGCGGAGTCCGTCCGATCGGGCGCTGGTCAATGTCGATGACTTTGTCCAGATACTCCAACCCGTTGATTGTCTCGCAGGGCGCGGGGGTCTGGCGCGCGCCATTGAGGCGCATCGATGCGGTCTTGAACAGCGTTTCAATGGTCAGCGTGGACTTACCGCCCCCCGAAACGCCGGTGACGCACACGAATTTGGCGAGCGGGAACTCGGCCGTGACAGATTTGAGGTTGTTTCCCGTGGCCTTTTTGACCTGAACGGACTTGTCGTTGCCCGGACGGCGCTGGGTCGGGACCGCGATTTCGCGTACATGGCTCAGGTATTGCCCGGTGATCGAGGCCGGGTCCGCAGCGACGTCTTCAGGAGCCCCATGGCTGACCACCCGTCCGCCATGCACACCGGCCCCGGGCCCGATGTCAAACACGTAGTCTGCTTCGCGGATCGCTTCTTCGTCATGCTCAACAACGATGACGGTATTGCCTTGATCCCGCAGGTTTTTCAGCGTCCCGAGCAGGCGATCATTGTCCCGCTGGTGCAATCCGATCGAAGGCTCATCGAGCACATAGAGCACCCCTGTCAGTCCCGAGCCGATCTGGCTGGCCAGACGAATACGCTGGCTCTCGCCCCCGGAAAGCGTGCCGGCATTGCGTGACAAGGTCAGGTATTGAAGCCCGACATTGTTGAGAAATCCCAGCCGCTCGCGAATTTCCTTCAGGATCGCACGGGCGATCTCGTTTTTCTGGGCTGTCAGGTGCTCCGGTACAGACGTACACCAGTCCAGCGCCTCGCGGATCGACATCTGCACCACTTCGCCGATATGCAACCCGGCGATTTTCACGGCCAACGCCTCTTCGCGCAGTCGGTAACCATCGCAGGTGCCGCAAGGCCGGTTGTTCTGGTACCGCTCGAACTCCTCGCGAATCCAATTGGAATCGGTTTCGCGATACCGCCGTTCCATGTTCGGAATGACACCTTCGAAGACGCGGGTCACCTGATATACGCGGCCGCCCTCGTCATACCGGAACGAGATTTCTTCCTCTCCCGACCCATACAGAAACACCTGTTGCACATGGGCAGGCAGGTCTTTCCACTTGGCGTTCTTGTCGAACTCGTAGTGATTGGCGATGGCCTCAATGGTCTGCAGGAAATACGGCGACTTGCCTTTGCGCCAGGGCGCCAAGGCACCGTCATACACCTTCAGTGTGACGTCGGGCACAACGAGGCGCTCGTCAAAGAAAAGCTCTATCCCCAGACCATCACAGTCCGGACACGCGCCGTAGGGCGCATTGAACGAAAACAGGCGCGGCTCGATCTCGGGGATCGTGAACCCGCTGACCGGGCAGGCAAAATTCTCACTGAAAGTATGCCGTTCCGGGTCCCCCTCGCTGGGAGCCGTTTCCAGAATGGCGATACCGTCGGCCAGATCGAGGGCCGTGCGCAAACTGTCGGCCAGCCGGGTTTCGAGGCCCTCACGCACGACGATCCGATCCACGACCACGTCGATGTCATGCCGGAATTTTTTGTCCAGTGTGGGCGGATCATCCAGCTCATAGAACTGACCATCGACCTTGACGCGTTGGAAGCCCTGCTTGCGCAGTTCCAGGAACTCCTTACGATACTCGCCCTTCCGGTCCCGCACGATCGGCGCCAGAAGATAGGCACGCGTGCCCTCTTCCATCGCCATGACCCGATCCACCATGTCCTGCACCTGCTGGGCCTCGATCGGCTTGCCCGTGGCGGGTGAGTATGGTGTCCCTGCGCGTGCAAACAGCAGACGCATATAGTCATAGATCTCGGTCACCGTGCCCACGGTGGAGCGCGGATTCTTTGACGTTGTCTTTTGCTCAATCGAAATCGCCGGGCTCAGACCACTGATGTGATCTACATCCGGCTTTTCCATCATGTCCAGAAACTGACGCGCATAGGCACTGAGCGATTCAACGTAACGCCTTTGGCCTTCGGCATAAATCGTGTCGAACGCCAGCGAGGATTTGCCTGATCCGGACAGCCCGGTGATCACCACCAGCTGGTCGCGTGGGATATCCACATCGATGCTTTTGAGGTTGTGCTCGCGCGCCCCGCGCACCTCGATGTTTTTAAGCTCAGCCATCACAGCCCCCGTTAACGGGATAGACATATGTCAGTCCAACTGAGTCTCCAATAGAAAAATGCGAACAGACCGGGAACATTTATCCACAGGCTTGTCTCCGCCGCTGAAGATGCAAGTGGATCAATAACCCAGTGCCAAGCATCCCAATCGCAAAGATCAAAAACCCGTCGATACCGGCCAGCACAACAAGCAATGCCATCAGTGGTGTGCCCAAAGTGGTGCCCACATTGCCCATCTGGGCCAGCGCGCCATTGGCCTGCGCTTGAAGCGACGGGTCCGGGTTCAGTACGGGGATGGCCGCAAAGCTGGACCCCTGGATCAGCCCCATTGCAGCGGCCAGCGCGAGGTAGGGCCAGGGTTGGTACGGAACAACCCAAATGGCCGCCGCGCATCCAAGACAGAGGGCGAACCCAGTCAGAATGATTGGCACCGGGGCAAATCGCTTCAACAACCAGACCCCAAGGGTCATCGAACTTGCGATGCCCGCCAGCGGCATGGCGGTAAACACCCAGACCCGGTCGGCCGGCGGCAGAAATGGTGGTAGGATGGTCAGAACCGCGAGATACGTGCCGGCATAGAACACCCAGCCCAGGGCGGGCGCACTCAGAAACGGGGATCGGTAGATGCGCAGGTGATCCTGCACCACGGAGCGCAGGTTCAGGCCGGTTGCCGCTGCCAGCTGATCACGCGGCAGCACCATCCACAGAAGCACTGCCATCGCCGCCATGTAGAGGCCATGCGCCGCAAACAGCGCACCCACCCCGCCATACATCGCCAGCGGCACGCCGAGCCACGCCAGAAGCGCAAAGGCAACGCCAAAGAATGTGCTCCACAGAGAAAGGGTCATACCACGGTCCTTTGGCGCGCTCAGTTGCGCGATCAGCGTAGGGGCGGCAACAACAATGGCCAGATGGGACACGCCTTCCACGGCACGGCTCAAGAGCAGCACCCAGAAGGGTGGCAGAAGGGCCTGAAACCCCGACGCCAAAGCTCCCAGCAACAATGCACCGACCAGGGCCCGGCGAAATCCGATCCTGGCCACCAGCAAGCCAGCCACCACACCCAGAAAGATGCCGACGAACCCCACCAGCGAGACTGCAAATCCCAGTGCGGGCCCCGACCCGCCGTAGATGCCCGGCAGAAGGTGAAAGGCAACAGACACTTTCCCGAACTGCGCCGCTGCCCCCAAGCCTGCGGCCCACAAGGCCAATACAACCCCAAACGAGGTGCGTTCAGGGATCATGTCTCAGGTCTTTCGCGCAATGGCCCAGGCACAGATGGGCATATCGGGGTCGTCCTCCAACGGATCGACCCCCTCCTGATAGACGGGTGGCCAGGGCTCTTCCATGTTCCGCAACGCGGCGTTCCGGTTGCCCCATTGTTCTGCAACAATCGCCTGCTCGTCGAACCCGGCCTCAATCAGCAGGTTTTTCAACCCACGTGCCGACCAGCGCGAACAATCCGCCGGCGCGGCGTGAAATGGGATGAAAAAGGGCACCGCCAGCCAAAAATGCCCGCCCCGCTTTAACATCTTCCGCACGTTCTTGGTCGCGGCATAGGGCCGGTCCAGATGCTCCCACACCTGATTGGCCAGAACGAGGTCAAATTTCAGAACCTTGCCGTCTTGCATGTAGGGTCCGGCGCAGATGTCCCATTCCGGGTAGCGGAACTGCGCATAGCTGCGAAAGGCAAAGCTGCGCCCCCATTTGCCTGAGACTTCTGCGACATCCAATTGGCCGGGATCCAGTGCGCGGATCATCCTGCGGCTGGATTTCTGCATGGCGATGCGGTTCAGGCTGACCATGGCGCGACCAAAGCCCATCGCGGCCCCATCGTCCAGAGGGGATCGGTCGCGACGCACAATCTTCAAATGAAACAAAAGGTTGACCTAATGTCATTTGAGGCCAACGATAGGGCATTGTGCCTTCACCAGTACCTTTCGCTTATTTCAGCATGCAAAGGAGACGGCCATGAAAGCCTTGATCACCCTGACCACTTCAATTCTTACCTGCGCCGCAGCCCTGCCACTGAGCGCACAGGATTTGCGCCCGCCAGAGGGCGAAGCGACGACCATCAACCAGTCGTATTCCCCATTTTCCGGGGGCGATTATCCCCAAAACGTCTATTTCGGCGACACCCATCTGCATTCCTCATGGTCGACCGACGCTGGCATGGCCGGAGCTACATTGGGCCCAGAGATCGCCTATCGGTTTGCACGCGGCGAGGAGGTCATCAGCCACCTGGGTTACCCGGTGAAACTGGTGCGCCCGCTCGATTTCATCGTATTGGCGGACCATGCGGAGAATTTCGGGCTCGCCGAATTCATCCGGCAGGATTCACCCGTCGTTCAAGAGACCGAAAAGGGCCGCGAATGGTACCAGCTGGTCAAGGCAGGCAATGGGTATGATGCCTTTCTGGACTGGCTGCGCCTGACAGCCGAAGGCGTTGACGGCATCGACAACCCGAAAATGCAGCGGATCGCATGGGAGGTCGCGACCGAGAACGCGGATCACTACAATGAGCCCGGTGTGTTCACCACGTTTATCGGGTTTGAATGGACCTCACAGCCAGACGGCAACAACCTGCATCGGGTGGTGATCTTTCGCGATGACAAGGCCAAGGCCGACACTGTTGTGCCCATGTCCGCATACGACAGCGACGATCCCGAACGGCTCTGGGATTACATGGAGGCCTACGAGACCAACACGGGCGGGTCGGTGCTGGCCATTCCACATAACGGAAATCTGTCGAACGGGTACATGTTTGACGACGTAACCCTGTCCGGCGCCGAACTCACAGAAGACTATGCCAAACGCCGAATGCGGTGGGAGCCGCTCTACGAGATGACACAGGCCAAGGGTACGGGCGAGGCCCATCCGCTCCTGTCCCCTGACGATGCCTATGCTGGTCAGGAAATCCTCGACGCCGGCAACATCTCGGGGTCCGAAGCCAAAACGCCAGATATGCTGCCCCGGGAATACGCGCGGCCGGCCCTGATCCGCGGAATGGCGTATGAAGAAAGCCTCGGCGAAAACCCGTTCAAATTTGGCATGATCGGTGCCACGGACAACCACACCGGGTTGGCAACCACGCGAGAGGACAACTGGTTTGGCAAGGCACATCTGGCCGAACCTTCCGCTGAGCGTCACGAGGAAGTCCTGATTGAGGCGGCCTCTGATCCATCTCTGGACATCCTCGTCGGAGATTTGTCCGCTGCCGGGCTGGCGGGCGTCTGGGCACGGGAAAACACCCGGCAGGCCATCTGGGATGCCATGGCCAACAAAGAAGTCTTTGGCACCACCGGCAGCCGCATCCGTGTCAGGGTTTTCGGGGGATGGGACTTCGCCGAGGATGACGCTGCACGCGCAGACTTTGCCGAACAGGGGTATGCCCGCGGCGTGCCGATGGGCGGCGATATGCGCCCTGCCCCCGATGGCAATGCGGCGCCCACTTTCATGATGCGGGCCCTGCGCGACCCGGACGGTGCAAATCTGGATCGGATCCAGATCGTGAAAGGCTGGGTCGAAGACGGCGAGGCCCGTGAACGCATCTGGGACATTGCCTGCGCTGATGGCCGGGCCGTCGTCGATGACGCCTGCGATGGGGATGTGGGCAACACCGTGAATGTCGCGGACGCCAGCTATACCAACACCATCGGTGACGCGGCCTTGGGCGGCACCTGGACCGATCCGGACTTCGATCCGTCTCAGCGGGCGATGTACTACGTTCGCGTTCTGGAAATCCCGAAACCGCGCTGGACCGCGTTCGACGCCAAGTTCTTTGGAATCGACATGCCCGAAGGCACTGAAATGGAAGTGGTCGACCGGGCCTACACCTCGCCGATCTGGTACACACCGCAGGGATAAGCGGAAGGCGCGCGCCAACCCGGCGCGCGCAGCATCACATGTGGATCACGCGGTCATAGGCGTCCAAGACGCTTTCATGCATCATTTCGCTGAGCGTCGGATGCGGGAAGACAGCGTGCATCAGGTCGTCCTCGGTTGTTTCAAGCTGACGACCGACAACATAGCCCTGGATCAGTTCAGTCACTTCTGCGCCAACCATGTGCGCGCCCAGCAACTCACCCGTTTTGGCGTCAAACACCGTTTTGATCATCCCCTCGGGTTCGCCAAGGGCGATGGCCTTGCCATTGCCGATGAACGGGAAGCGCCCGACCTTGATGTCGTAGCCCAACTCCTTGGCCTTGGCTTCGGAGTACCCGACACTCGCCACCTGCGGGTGACAATAGGTGCAGCCGGCGATGCTTTCAGGTTTCACCGGATGCGGGTCTCCGCCGGCAATCAGCTCCGCGACCATCACCCCTTCGTGGCTGGCCTTGTGCGCAAGCCACGGGGCACCCGCGATGTCCCCAATGGCATAAAGGCCGTCGACCCCGGTACGGCAATAAGCGTCGGTCACGACATGAGTGCGGTCAATCTTGACCCCGAGCGCTTCGAGACCAAGGTTTTCCACGTTCCCGACGATCCCGACAGCGCTGATCACGGTGTCGAACTCCTGTTTCTCCACCTTGCCCTTGATCTCAATATGCGCGGTGACCTTGCCTTTGGCACGATCCAGTTGCTTGACCATCGCCTTTTCCAGAATGGTCATACCCTGCTTGGTGAATTGTTTTTTGGCAAAGGCACTTATCTCGGCGTCTTCAACCGGAAGGATACGGTCCATCACCTCGACCACTGTGGTTTCGGCGCCGAGCGTGTTGTAGAAGCTGGCAAACTCGATGCCGATCGCGCCGGAGCCGATGACCAGAAGTTTCTTGGGCATTCTCGACGGCACGAGCGCATGTTTGTAGGTCCAGACCAGATCGCCGTCCGCTTCCAACCCCGGCAACTCGCGGGCCCGCGCTCCGGTTGCCAGAACGATGTTCGGCGCGGCCAGTTCTTCGGTGCCCTTCTCGGTTTTGACACTGACCTTGCCCTTGGCCGTGATCGTGGCCTCTCCCATGACAGTGGGGATCTTATTCTTTTTCATCAGGTGGCCGATCCCGCCCGAAAGTTGCCCGGCGACCTGACGGGACCGTTTCACCACGGCATCCAGATCATAACCGATGCCATCCGCCTTCAGGCCGAACTCTTTGGCACGTTCCATCAGATGAAAGACTTCGGACGACCGCAGCATCGCCTTGGTCGGGATACAGCCCCAGTTCAGACAAATGCCGCCCATATGCTCACGCTCGACGATGACCACCTTCAGGCCAAGTTGCGCAGCCCGGATGGCGGCCACATAGCCGCCGGGGCCAGCGCCGATTACAATGACGTCATAAGATGCTGCGGCCATTTTCGTTCCCCGATATCGACGGTCAAAAAAACTAGTTTACCGTTAAACTAATTTCCACGCAGCATCAATGGACCTGCACCGCGACAAATGGAACCCTCTGCCTGCGGTTGGAATCAGCTATGGTCGGATCGTAGCACAAGGCTTGATACCCGGCCTGTTTCATTGGACAAGGGATCGCAGAAACCAAGGAGCACGCCTTGACCACTTCTTCTTTTTCTTCCCGCTTTTTCAGAACCCTCGGACAACTGGCGCTTGCCTTGCTGAATGCGACGCTGGTGCTGGTGGCACTGTGTTTGTTCCTGGGTCTCAACCTGACCAACCGGATCGACAACCTGACAGCGACGTTCGCGCAGAACCTGATCGAAGTGGAGCCGCTTCGGGAGGAACTGGCCCAAACGCGCGAGCAGATTGCGGGACTTCGGTCTGATCTGGCGGATATGATCGCCCAGACCGATACCCTGAGCGCAGCTGCGTCAGCACGGCTTCAGGGGCAGATGACGGAGTTGAATGCGCGCCTGGATGCGATGTCTGCCCCGTTTGAGAAGCTTTCCGGCGCGCCCGAGCGCATTATTGATCAGGCCGTGCAAAGCTTGGCGGATGAGGCCGCGATGACCTATGCGCGCATCAGAGGCTGCACCCCCGCCGACCGCGCCGCCGTCAACGCCGCGATCACGGCTCCGACCGGTTAACGGGCGGCGACGGCCTGCTGCAGTTCGCGAACGGTGTGCCCATAGCCGCCGTTTGAGACGTAGGCTTTTTCGCTTTCCGAGTTGCACCTGGCCAACGCATCGTTGCGGTGCGGGAACCGTCCGAACTGGCGGATCACCTCGCGATGCGCGCGCGCATGCAAAAGGTTGTTTTCCCGCCCTTCCGGCATCCGCTCGCACATCAACCTGACGCAACGCTCCTGATCACACAGGCTCTCAGAATGCATCAGCGGCATATAGAAGAACTGCCGCGCCGGCTCGTCGATTTTCATGTCCCAACCGCGGTCAATCGCGGATTTCGCAGCAGCCAGTGCCGCGCGATCCGTGGCAAACGCCTTGCCGCTGTTTCGGAACATGTTGCGCGGAAACTGATCCGTCAGGATGATGTACGCCAGCGCACCGCTGGCATAGGTCAACCAGAGCGAAAAGCGTCCCTCTCGGGCGCCTTCCCAAGTGCTCAGGAATCTTTTCCGGATTTCCGCGTCGACTTGCTCGTTTTCGTCGTACCAATCGGATGGCTTCAACTCGTCCAACCAATAACTCAATACTTCTTCAGGACCAACCATGCGTCCTCACTCCAACTCAATCTGCCCCCGGGCAAAATAAATGTTACAATCACATTAAACAGAACCCACAGTAACATTTTGCAACAGATGCGACAACTTGCGCCCCTTTATGCGGCATTTTCAGGCGTCTGTTCTTCGAGATCTGCCTCGATTGCCACTTCCTGCGCCACTTCCATGCCCACAGCCGTCAGGATCGGGCCAACCGGGCTGAAGGTCCCGGTGTCTTCGACCGGCACCGATGGCCGCTGAGTCGCACGGTAGAGCGCATAAGCCGCGAGCGCGAAAAGCAGGCTTGCCACGAACAAAAAGAACCCCGACGGACCAAACACCTTTTCGTCCATCAACCACCCCGTGATCAGGGGGCCGGCAATGGCACCCAGCCCGTTGATGAAGACCAATCCACCCGAGGCTGCAGCCATGTCGTCATGGTCCAGGTAATCGTTGGTATGCGCGATCAGCAGCGAATACAGGGGGTTAGACAAACCACCGACAATGAATGCGGCAACAAGCAGCAAATAATACTGTGTTCCCATAAGCATACCCAGAACGCTGCCCAACACGCCAACGGCCGCAACAAGCATGATCAGACGGCGACGATCCATCCGATCCGACGCCCAGCCCAGCGGGTACTGAAGCAGCAAAGCCCCGATGTAAAACGTCGCCACAAAAAGCGAGATCTGCGGCAGCGTCAGGCCCACTTCGGCGCCGTAGACCGCGCTCATGCCGAATTGCGCGGAAAAGACCCCCCCCAAAAGAAACATGCCGACGCAGCCAAGCGGAGAAATGCGCATGATCTCACGCAGACTCATCGGTTTTGTGGTTTCGAAGGCGGGGGTGGGGCTAATCGACAACAGAATCGGCGCAAACGAGATGGAAATGACGATGGACGCAATCACAAATGTCTCGTACCCGGACGGGTCCCCGACCAGTAACAAAGCCTGTGCGGACACCACGCCGACCATCTGAACAATCATGTAAAGAGACAGAGCTTGTCCACGATTCTCGTTTTCGGCCGCGTGATTCAGCCAGCTTTCCGCGGTCACATAGACGCCGGAAAAGCAGAATCCGATGACCACGCGTCCCAGCGACCACGCCACGGTATCCGCAAAGAGCGGATAAAGAATCATGACGGCGGAAATGAAGGACGCCAAGGCGGCAAAGACCCGGACATGTCCAACCCGCCGGATCATCTCGGGCGCCAACCGAGAGCCGCCCAAGAAACCAACAAAGTATGCGGACATCACCACGGACATCTGAAGGGTCGAGAACCCTTCGATTTCTCCACGTACCCCCAGCAACGTGCCCTGAAGCCCGTTCCCGATCATCAAAAGACCCATGCCCAGCAACAAGGCCCAAGCACTCGACAACACCTGCAGCATCGCGGGTCTCCCTTCGCCATGTGGTGAATTCTCACTAGCAGACGATGGGGAGGGTCGGTCCGTCTTGTCTACGACATCTGAATGGTCGCTTCCGCGCGTTCTGTCAGGGGATCAGAAGCGAGCTGTCCCCGTAAGAGAAGAAACGATACTGCTGCGCAATCGCGTGGGCGTAAATGCGGTCGATGCGGTCTTTCCCCATCAGGGCGGACACCAGCATCATCAGCGTCGATTTCGGCAAGTGGAAATTGGTCATCAATGCGTCGGCCACGCGGAACTCAAAGCCGGGATAGATGAAGATATCGGTCTCACCTTCCCAGGCTTCGACGGCGCCAGACCGGCCTGCACTTTCGATCAGGCGCAGTGCCGTTGTGCCCACCGGGATGATCCGCCCGCCTGCGGCCTTGGTGGCGGTGATTTCGTCAGCAGCCTGCGCGCTCACCTGGCCCCATTCAGCGTGCATCTTGTGGGTAGTCACATCCTCGACCTTGACCGGCAGAAAGGTTCCGGCGCCCACATGCAGGGTGACGTGGCTAAATTCGACACCCGCCGCGCGCAGCCCGGCAAACAGGTCTTCGTCAAAATGCAGCGAGGCCGTCGGCGCAGCCACGGCGCCGGAATGGCGCGCAAAGACGGTCTGATAGTCCGTGCGATCCTGAGCATCTGCCGGTCTGCGCGCCGCAATGTAGGGTGGCAACGGCATGGCCCCGGCTTCGGCCAGGGCCGCATCAAAATCATCGCCGGTCAAATTGAAGCTCAGGTGCCCCTGCCCGTCCTCAACCGCCGTCAGGGTCGCGGTCAAGCCCGCGGCAAAGAGGATTTCCTCACCGATCCGGACCTTTTTCAGCGGTTTGATCAGGGCCGCCCAGCCCCCGTCGGCCCGAGGCTCCAGCAGCGTGACATCAATCCGTGCAACCGTGGCCCCTTGCGCACCGGTTCGATGCCGCTGCCCGCTCAGCCGTGCGGGGATCACCTTGGTGTTGTTGAGGATCAGCCGATCTCCGGCCCGCAGGAACCGCGGCAAATCGAAAACCTGCGCATCGGTTATGGCCTCTCCCTCAGCCACCAGCAGCCGCGCAGAGCTGCGCGGTCGAGCAGGTCGGGTGGCAATCAGCGCCTCGGGCAGATCAAAATCGAAATCTCTCAGCTTCATGCGCCCGCGCATATCGCGCAGCCAGATGAATGAAAAGCCTATCGCCCGCCGGCCGAGCCGTCCTGATGATTGTGGCCGCGCCGGCGGGTCGGCGTTGGGGCGGAGCCGGAGCTGGTCCCGGCCACGGGTGATGGTGCAGGTGCGCGGAACACCTCGCGCAGCATCCCCGGAGTCAGCGCGGATAGCGGGTTGACCGCCACGGCAGGCGATGCCGCTGGTCCAGTCAGCGTATAGGTGAACCCGATCAAGCCTTCGCCCTTGCGGGTCAGCAGGCTGCCGATCCCGTTCAGCAGATAGACCGGAGAAACCACACCCTGCATGTTCAGGCGCTTGGACCGCGCATCATAGACCCCGTCCATGGACAAACCGATCGACGGGCCAACAGCGCTGCTTTCATAGAGGGTCAGCCGGTCCGGGCTCAGCCGAAACCGCGCATCAACCTCCCCGAATTGAATGCCAGCCCCCGACAACTCGTCCAGCAACCCGATGATGCTCGCAGCATTGAGAAGGGCTGCGATGGCCGGTGCTTCCTGAACCCGCGTGCCGGTGACACGCAATGTGCCGTTGTAATCCGTCGGCCCATCGGGTTGCAGCAACATGCTGAACTCGCCGCCGCGCGCCTGTTGCAACAAACCCGCGTCGCGGAAAACGCCTCCGGCATTGGACGAGGTCATTCGGATCTGACTGCGCCCATTCGAGGGCGTCAGGTTCCCGCTGACAGCAGTCACACCGTTGAGCTTGCCGTTGAAGTCGCCGCTGAGCCCGCCGCGCGTGCCGAAATTGCCGACAAAATCGGTCAGGGCGATATCGTCCGTGATCTGAAGCCGGTTGAGGGTCACGCTCAGCCCGCCCGCACCGGAGCTGTCTCCTTCCCCTGAAAGCTCCGAATTGCGCAGGTCCATCGTACCGCCGCGCACTTCGATATCTGGCGTGGCGTTCAGGCCGCGCCCGATCAGGCGCACCCGGGCGTTCAGCCAGTCACCCATACGCAGCGAGGAGAAAGTCGCTTGTCCCAGTCCCCCGTTCGGAGAGGTGGTCAGGGACCCCTCGGCAGAGAGGCCGGGCGCGCTGAGCGCCACGCGGGTCAGTTCGGGCTGTTCGGACATGATCCCTTCGATGTCGAGACGCCCGCTTGACCCCGTCGACTTCGACCATCCCAGGGCTGGGATGCGAAGGCCAACCCCATCCAGATCGGACTGCAGCGACAACAGGGGCGGTGTATCGGGTTGCAACTGAACCGCAAACTCCGCAGTGCCGACACCGGAGACCGAGCCAGGGGGCAGCCCCACCCCAAACGTATCCAGCCCCCGCTGAGACAGCTCTATGTCCCCGTCGATGACGCTGCCGCGCGGGGCATCCTTGCCCAAAGGCTGCACCCAGCGCATATCCACGGGCAGTTCCTGCACAAATGCGGCACCGCTGATCTGCAGCTCATCCTGATCGGCCACGACCACCAGGCGCGGGGCCGAGAGATCCTGCTCCGGCATCAGTCTAGTGCTCGCAAAATCCAGAACTTCGCCGCTGAGGTGATACGTGATCTCGTCGTTCATCACCCTGTCCTTGAGCGGCAAGGCCAGGGTTCCGCTGGCCGAGGCCCGGCCCTGCGCCACATCAACCGGCAAGCCCGTGCCTTCCAGGGCTTCGATTGGGCGGCGGTTCAGCAAGGACAGAACCGATGTGACCGATCCGTCTGCCATCAGGCGCAAGATGCCCGGTGCACTGCGGGGAATGCCGACATCCGGAATGATAAAGGAGGAGCCCGCGATATCCAGCGCCCCACCCTCTTCGGCGATGATCTTCCCCGCCGTGGTCGAGGTCACCAGCCGCCGGTCAACGAGACTGGCATGCCCGGTGGCGCCGGTGATCGGAGGCATGGTCGGCATGAACCGGATTGCAGCGTCTTCGTAGTCGAAGTCGACATAGATGTTGGGCTCCGAACCCGGCTCCAGCCGCATGGCGAAATCCACGTCGCTCAGCACGCCGCCGGTCAGGTTGCGATCGACCCAAAAGCGCGGCTTGGGTGCCGCGTTTTCGGGCCAAAGGCTCAGCAACTGCGCGGGCGTCATCGTGTCGATGCCGCCATCAAGCGACAATTGCCAGCCTTCTGGCGCGGCATCCAGAGTCCCCCGCAGATGCATCAGACTGTCCTGCTCGCGGATGGTCATTTCCCCCAGGGTCACCCGGAACGGGTCCAGTTCCATCCGCAGATCAGCCGTTGTGCGCGGCAGTTCCAGCGCTGTGTCATAGAGGTCGTCCGGGTTCAGCGTGGCATTTGTGATCGTCACCTGCGCAGTCAGTTCGCTGAGCTCGCCGGCTTCGATCCCACCCAGCCAAGCGGTCCCCTCGGCCACGCCCGCGAACCAGTCGCTTTGGACCGATAGCTCGTCAAACACCATCACCTGGGTTGCCGGATCGAAGGTGAAGTAACTGCGCGCGCCTTCGAACGGGATTGGGCGGGTTTCATCGGTCGGCTGCAGCACGCCTTTGCCGATCTGGAGGGTGGCGTTCAGGGGGCCGAATGCGCCGTCTGCCAGAAGTGACCCGCGCAAAGCCCCCGATATCGGCGCGCGCAAGACTTCCAGCCAGTTCAGCGCAGGCGACTGCACGGCGATGTCCTGTGCGGCGACGTCGCTGACAATGACACCAAACTCGCCTTCTGATTGTCCTAGCCTGCTGGTGAAGTTCAGCTCCAGCGTGCTGGCATAGGCCCGACCGCTGAGCAGCGAGAGCGCGGAGGTCAGGCGCAACTCATCCCCTTGACGCGTCAGTTGAGCCCGCCCGCCATCCAGCGTCCAAACGCGCCCGGCCCGCTTGTCTTCATATCGCAGCGTGACCGATGTGAGTTCCATCTCTCGCAGTGCAGCGAGTGCCGGCGCCTCCAGAGCGGAATCCACTGCGGCAATGATTTCCGGCAGACCGGTGGCCTCTTCGACAAGGGCACCCTGATCTCCGAAAGACAAAGACAACGTCCCGTCCGTCTCGCGGCTGACCTCGGCATAGGCCCCGCGCAGGGCAATCTCTTTAGGTTGCACCTGCCCTTTCAGCAGGGGCCGCATCGCGAGGCTTGCCTCGACATCTGACAGTTCCAGCAATGGCTGGCCATCCCTGTTCAACAGCTCCACGTCGCGCAGACGCACGCGGGGCCGCCAGCCCTCGTTTACAACCAGACCGATGTCACCAAATCGGATGGACACACCCGGCAAATTGCGTTCGATCCGCGCCTCGACCCGGTCGCGCACCCATTCGGGCGCGGTCATTGTCTGCCCGATCAGCCGCATCGCCATGACGCCGGACACAACGACGAAAACGGTGACAAGGATCATCGTCGTGCGCCCGATACGATGCGCGCGGCTGCGCCGCTTGGGCGGCGTCTGACCGTTGGCGTTGTCTGCCGGTTCCGTCACTGGGATGTCACCACGTCACTGGGCATTCATCTTGGGGCATTTCGATCGCGTCTGTCTCTTTATTGTTGCCCGCCCTGTCCTATTTTGACACTCACTTTTTGTCACAGCGCTGGAGAGACTTAGATGCCCGAACAATCCGACCTTGCTCCCGACTTCACTTTGCCGCGCGATGGCGGCGATACGGTCAGCCTCTCGGACCTGAAGGGTCAGGCGGTTGTCCTGTTCTTTTACCCCCGCGACAATACCTCAGGCTGCACCAAAGAATCCATCGGCTTTTCCGAAGCGCGGGAGGCCTTTCAGGCTGCTGGTACTCAGGTGTTCGGGATCTCCAAAGACAGCGTTGCCAGCCACGACAAGTTCGTGGCCAAGCGCGAGCTGACGGTCCCGCTGCTTTCCGACGAGCACGGCACGACCTGTGAGGATTACGGCGTCTGGAAAGAGAAGAGCATGTACGGCAAGAAGTTCATGGGCATCGAGCGCTCGACCTTCCTGATCGACAAGACCGGGAAGATCGCCCAGGTCTGGCGGAAGGTGAAAGTGCCGGGCCATGTGGATGCGGTTCTCGACGCGGCGAAGGCGCTTTGAGCCTGTCGCTCGCCGAACGCGCGGTCGAGGTTCTGTCGACCGCGGATGGGCGAGCCAAAACCGCCCTGTCACGCCGCCATGCTGCGGAGTGGCAGGCGTCGCGTCAGGGCGAGAGTGACGCGATCGAGATTGGTCACGCCGATCCGCCTTTGCACCCGATGCGCCCGGATCAGCCAGAGCTTTTGTCGCCGCGCGAAGTGCCGCGCCGCCGCCCGGGCAGCCCGCAAGGACGCATCGCGCTCTTGCATGCCGTTGCCCATATCGAGCTGAACGCGGTGGACTTGCACTGGGACATCATTGCGCGGTTCACCGATGTGCAAATGCCAATGGGATTCTACGATGACTGGGTGAAAGCCGCGGACGAAGAATCCAAACATTTCAATCTCATGGCCGACTGCCTTGAGGCACTGGACAGCCATTACGGTGCGCTGCCGGCCCATGCCGGGATGTGGCGCGCCGCCGAAGACACGGCGCAGGATCTGATGGGTCGTCTCGCGGTCGTGCCGATGGTGCTCGAGGCACGGGGGCTGGATGTCACACCGGGCATGATCGAGGTCTTCCGCAAGGCCGGAGCCAAGGACGCGGTCGCTGCGCTCGAAACGATCTACGCCGAAGAAGTCTCTCACGTCGCTTATGGGTCGAAGTGGTTCCATTTCTTGTGCGGACGCGCCAACGAGGACCCCAAAATCGTGTTCCACAATCTGGTGCGGACCTACTTTCACAGCACGCTCAAACCACCCTTCAACGAGGAAAAACGCGCCGAGGCCGGGCTGCCCCCGGAATTTTACTGGCCTCTTACAGAAGACTTGACGCCCAAAAATTAGGCACCTCCAGTTTGACCCGCGTAAAGTTCTCGACGGCATTCTTCCTGCAATTGCAAAGTGATCGGCGGTTTTTTGCCGCTCATGCGCGATTCGCTACCATGTGAGGCTTCTTGGCGGTCCAAGCCTTGCTCAAAGCTTAGGCCATAGATATGCACCTGCCTCAAGGCTCCGGGCTGCACGTACCCAATGCCGAAGTTTGGGATGGGACGAAGGATGGGCGTGTGAGAACCCGGCTGGCAATCAAGACTCATGCTGTGCTCGAAAGATACTTTCCGGAACGGCGTGTTTTTCTGAAATCTGACACCGACACACGGTTTATCCGCCTCCGACCAGGAACCCAGCTTCTCGCCTATGCCGGCGCTTCAGCAGTCGTCGCCTGGGCGATTGTCGCAACAGCGATCATCCTGATGGACAGCATCGGGTCAGGCAATTTCCGGGAGCAGGCCAAGCGGGATCAGCGCACGTATCAGGAACGCCTGAACGTCCTGTCGGCAGAGCGCGATGCGCGCGCCGCCGAGGCGCTGGCCGCACAAGAACGGTTCAACGCCGCGCTGACCCAGATTTCCGCAATGCAGTCCGAGTTGCTGCAATCCGAAACACAGCGCCACGAACTGGAGACCGGAATCGACGTCATCCAGTCGACCTTGCGCGGGACCATGAAAGAGCGCGAAGCTGCTCGCCATCAGGTGGCCGAACTGGAAGCGCGGCGGGAGGGCGACGCGCCGGTCGGTGCCCCGGGCCAGGGCGCGCCGATTGACTTCGTGGCCCAGGCGCTGGCCGACACCGCCGCCGAGCGGGATCAGATCCAGGCCGACGCCGAAGCCGCGCTGACCCATGCGCACGATCTTGCGCTGGAAATGGAGCTGATGAAGGAGCAGAACGATCAAATCTTCCGCCAGTTGGAAGAGGCGATGTCAATCTCGGTTGCGCCGCTGGACAAGATGTTCCGCAGCGCGGGCATGCCCACAGACCGAATCCTTCAGGAAGTACGGCGTGGCTATAGCGGTCAGGGTGGCCCACTCACGCCTTTGACCCTCTCGACCCGCAGCGAAGAACCCTCACCAGATGCCATGCGCGCGAACCGGCTGCTGAACCAAATGGATCAGCTCAACCTGTATCGTCTTGCCGCTCAGAAAGCGCCGTTTGCCAGCCCGGTGAAGGCTGCGGTGCGGCATACGTCCGGCTTTGGCTATCGCCGCGACCCCAAAACGGGTGGTCGGCGCATGCATAACGGAACCGACTTTGCCGGTCCCCACGGCACCGATATCTTTGCAACCGCAGATGGAATCGTCACCCATGCCGGGTGGCAGTCCGGTTTTGGCCGGCTTGTCAGAATTCAGCACGCCTTTGGGATCGAAACGGTCTACGCCCACAACACCAGCATTCGCGTCAAGAAGGGCCAAAGGGTCTCGCGCGGGGATCACATTGCTGATATGGGTAGCACCGGACGGTCGACCGGCACACATCTTCACTACGAAGTCCGTGTGAACGGCAGACCCGTAAACCCCATGATCTACATTAAGGCTGCGAGAAATGTTTTCTAAGAGCAAAATCAACGAGCCCGGTGCGAAGCCTGACGCGGCCAGCCCGGCCGTACCCGAGGCGAAACCAGCTGCCCCGACGACAAGTGCAGGCGATCTCAAGTCGAGCCCGCCCAAGGCCAAGCCACCCGCCTCTACCCTGTCGGCGGATCTGCACATCACCGGCAACATCAAGACGTCAGGTGACATCCAGGTTGAAGGCACAGTCGAAGGGGACATTCGTGCCCACCTGCTGACCATCGGCGAGTCCGCCACGATCAAAGGCGAAGTGACCGCTGATGATGTCGTGATCAATGGCCGCATCGTGGGCCGCGTTCGTGGACTGAAAGTGCGCCTCACGTCGACCGCCCGTGTCGAAGGCGACATCATTCACAAAACCATCGCCATCGAATCCGGTGCCCATTTCGAAGGCTCCGTGCAGCGTCAGGATGATCCGCTGAACCCCGGCCGCAAAGGCGCGCCTGCGGGTGCAAACCCGGCGGCGGCCCCTGCTGCAAAGGCAGAAGCCTCTTAAGGTCGCCACCCGTTGACGGTTTCACAGGCGTCGCAGGCAAAGCCCGCGGCGCCTGTTTTTCATCCGGGTTTCTGCGACCCAGCAGCCCGCCCGTTTGTTCTGGCAGCCGCCATTCTGGCGTCCGCACTGGGATTCATTGACGGCACAGTGGTCGCCATTGCGATGCCCGCCATTCGGGGCAGTCTGGATGCGTCGCTGGAACAGGCCCAGTGGGTGCACAACGCCTATATGCTGACGCTCTCCGCCCTGATCCTGGCGGGCGGTGCCATGGGTGACAGGTTTGGGCTGGCACGGGTGTTTTCGCTGGGGATCGCGCTGTTTGTTGCTGCGTCACTGCTCTGCACCATCGCCCCCAACGCACCGTTTCTGGTGGTTGTGCGCGCCCTGCAAGGCATGGGAGCCGCGATCATGGTGCCCGGATCGCTTGCGGTGATCGCGCGCGCCTATCCACGGGAAGAGCGCGGCCGGGCCATCGGAATTTGGGCGGCTGCTTCGGCGCTGACCACGGCGCTCGGCCCGATCATCGGAGGTCTGGCGCTCAGTCTCGGCGGGCCAGAGATGTGGCGCTGGATATTCGCGGTGAACCTTCCGCTCGGAGCACTGGCGCTCTGGCTCCTGAACAGCAGAGTCAAATCGGACCGCCTACAGAGCGACACCCGGATCGATTTGCCCGGCGCAATGCTGGCGACGCTCGCATTGCTCTGCGTGGCCTGGGGGCTGACAAATGCCAGCCACGGCGCGCCCACCAGCACCTGGGTCTGGCTGTGCACAGGCGTCGTTGCATTTGGCCTGTTTCTGTGGGTCGAGGCGCGCAGCGCAGCCCCAATGATGCCACTCTCCCTTTTCCGCAGTCGTGCGTTTTCGGTGGTGAACCTGCTCTGTTTCACCCTCTATTGCGCGCTGAACATCGTCTTGTTCTTCCTGCCCATGACGCTGATCGCCGGATGGGGCATGAACGAGATTTGGGCCAGTTTTTCCTTCGCCCCCCTTTCCGTCTTTATCTCCCTGCTGTCCGCACGCATGGGGCAATTGGCGGACCGGTTTGGGGCGCGACCCCTATTGGCCGGTGGGTCCGCGATGGTCGCTTTGGGGTATGCATGGATGGCCCTGACCATTCCCTCTCAGGAGTTCTGGTACGGGATCATGGTGTCGATGTGTCTGGTCGGATTTGGCATGGCTTGTGTGGTCGCACCCTTGTCCACCGAGGTGATGGGGTCCGTGCCCGAGGCGCAATCTGGCACAGCATCGGGCATCAACAACGCGATCACCCGTCTGGCCGGCCTGATTTCTGTCGCTTCTGTCGGCGGTCTGGTGGCGGCCAGCTACGCTCGTGCTGGCGGAATGGGCAGTTTTGGTGTGGTCTCGGACCTGCCGGGCGAGGCCGACGCGATGTCCACCGCCTTTGCCACAATCGCGTGGGTGGCTGCCGGGCTTTCGGCGCTCAGTGCGTTGATCGCCTGGGGTGGCCTGCCGAAGCAAAGAAACGAAGCACCGAACGGCGGCTCAAAGAGCTAAGTCTGACTTTTGCCAATGGGTTGCGCGTCGATGCTTACGTCGCCGTCGCATTATTGTCCAAGCATCCATCGCCCGTCAGGCCAGAACGCATGGAACGCAAAAGCAAACATCACATCATGCGCCAGATTGCGCCCGTTCGGATCCTGCACACGGATTGTGCCAACGTCCCGGCCACGGGCGATCTGGTCGCTATCAAGGGCCGAAGCCTGCCCAGGACGCCAGGAGATCACCACGCCGGCCTCTGCCACCTGCCCTTCCTGGCGCAAACGGGTCAGGGGCCATGCCCGATCCCCCACACGGACAACCCGTACCAAGGGCGGGATCCCATGCGGCGGGTTTTCCCCGTTGTAGAGGAAGGGGCGTGCCGAAGTGTCGTACCCCCGGTAGGGGTTGCGCCCATAGGCGCGGTTGTATGCGGGCTCAGCCATGACCAGCCCGCTTGGATTGCGCGACTGAAACTCTGACCAACTCTCCATCCAACTTGGCAAAGCAGACAGGTCGACGCCGGTCATGACCCCGACGATGCCCTCGCCGGTCGCCTGCTGCCACCAGCTTTCGGTTTCGCGGTCATACATCACCATGTCGGAATTGCGCAGCTTGCCGGTGACACCGAACGTGAGAACCTGTCCACGCACCCGGCGATCAAAAGTGATGCCCGAATTGCAGAGCGGGCAATAGGTCACCGCAATCGGCAGATTACCCACCCGGTCATTCACTATCTCATGCCACATCAGATAGCGGATCGGGTAGGCGCGCGGCTCTGACCCAGAGATTTCGACTGCAATCACAGGTTCCGTCGCACCCAGACCCGTTTTTCCAGTCGCGCGCACGAACTGCGGATCGCTCAAGGCAGGAATGCCGTCCCTCGGAGGCCCGCCCGATCTTATCTCGGACCAGCGCTCGATCGTCGTCAGAGAAAAGTCGGTTTGCGGCCATTCTCCGCGCCAGCGATCAGGGTCGGCGAGCACGCTCCCGGCCGCAAAAAGAGAGAGGATCACGGCGATGTAGCGCATATCAGTGTCTCCTGGGCATGCTGAAACGATGACCAGCAGGCCGGTTTCTGCATAGCCCCGGCACAGAGTTGTGAACGCGCGTCAACGCTCTTGCATCTCGAAGCGAAGTCAAAAGCAGCTCCAATGAGGGTCCGGCTAAGGCCAGAAAGGGGGCGTTGTGTTCCGCTGCCGGAGTCACGGCTGCACAAATCGTCGGCTCACAGACACCACATGGCGCTGCGATGGCCGTCTATTTCATATCACTCGCAAGAAAGATGTCGAAACCCGCGTGTCTGCACCCTAAGGTAAAGTTGCTTCTGACCCTATTCGTCGTTCTTTGTGAGTATGCGATTATGAGTTTTTGGGACATTACGCTGGCAGAAACACGGCATGCGCTGATCCTCTACCTGGGCTTCGCGACCGCAGCCTTCATATTGTTTTATGGTTTTCTGCGGCATCTGCTCGCCCGCCGAAAAATCCAGCTGCGCTTTCCAAAGCTGACCGACTATGGGCGCGAAGTGTTTTTTTCGCTGATTTCGATCATCATTTTCGGAACAGTCTCCGGCATCGTGTTTCTGGTCTTGCGCCCTTACAACAATGTCTACTACGGCGCCTGGGACAGCTATGGCGTAGCGTACTACTTTCTGAGCTATATCTGGGTGCTGTTCGTGCACGATACCTATTTTTACTGGGCGCATCGGCTGTTGCACACCAATTGGCTCTATCACAACGTGCATATCATTCATCACCGCTCCACAAATCCGTCGCCCTGGGCGTCTTACGCGTTCCATCCCCTCGAAGCCCTGATGAACTCGGGCATCTTGTTTATTTTAGCGTTCACCGTTCCAATCCATTACTCGGTCGCTATCTTCGTCTTTGCCTTCCAGATCGGGTTCAACGTGTATGTGCATCTGGGGTACGAATTGCTGCCCCGGCGGTTCCAGCGCACAACGTTTGGCCGCTGGCTCAACACGTCGGTCGCCCACAACCTGCACCACGAACGGTCCTATGGGAATTTCGGGCTGTACCTGCTGTTTTGGGATCGTGTTATGGGCACCGTGCGCAAAGACTACGACACTGCCTATGACAACGTGATCGAAGGCAATTCCTCGAAGCCACGCGCGCAACAATGAATCAGCGCCTTACGTGCGAAATGGGCTGACACCAGTTAGGACGGGCGAACCCGGCGCCCGGGGGCGCCGGATATCTGTCACTCGGTTACAGTGACCTTTTTCATGACATCGGGCTGGCCAACCACAGCCCCGTTGCCGCCGGTTCCCAGCTTGATAGCATCGACCACGTCCATGCCTTCGGTCACGCGTCCGATCACCGTGTACTGCCCGTTCAGGAAGTACCCCTCGTCGAACATGATGAAGAACTGGCTGTTGGCGCTGTTGGGATCCTGCGCCCGCGCCATACCAACGACACCACGGTCGAACGGCACGTCCGAGAACTCGGCTGCGACGTTGGGGCGATCTGATTTTCCAGTGCCTGCGCGACGCATGTCACCACCCATCTTGCCGTGCTGTACGTCACCGGTCTGGGCCATGAAACCGTCGATGACACGGTGGAACACTACGCCATCATAGGCACCCTCGGCGGCCAGCGCGGCGATCTGGGCCACATGGTTCGGTGCAACGTCGTCCAGCAAATCAATCACGACGGTGCCATTGGCGCCTTCGCCTTCGATTTCGATTTCCAGTCCGGTGGCCAGCGCCGGTCCGGCCAGAACCATAAAAAGCGCTGCCAGTTTACGCATCTGCGGCGACCTTGACGCTGATCATCCGGTCGGGGCTGGCGGGCGGCTCACCACGCACGATCGCATCGACATGTTCCATGCCATCAATGACCCGGCCATAGACGGTGTACTGCCCGTTCAGGAAGTGGTTGTCCTTGAAGTTGATGAAGAACTGGCTGTTTGCACTGTTCGGATTCTGGCTGCGGGCCGCGCCCAGCGTGCCGCGGTCATGTGGCAGCTTCGAGAACTCTGCCGGAAGGTCCGGATGCTCCGACCCACCGGTACCGGCGCGCCCGAGATTGAAGTCCGCTTCCATATTGCCATGTGCCACGTCACCGGTCTGCGCCATGAACCCGTCGATCACACGGTGAAAGCAGACGTTGTCGTAAGCACCGGCGCGCGCCAGCTCTTTCATGCGTTCAGAGTGTTGCGGGGCCACGTCGGGCAGAAGTTCGATTGTCACGGTGCCGTCTTTCAGCTCCACGAGGATCGTGTTTTCGGGGTCTTTGATTTCGGCCATCGCGGGCTCCTTTGCGTAACAGATTGCCCCGTTACCTAAGGCCCGCCCGAAAGAATGCCAAGTCGCGCATTGACCTGAGCCGAAAATGCGGGGAAAGAGCCGGCGGAATATGCAATTCAGGGGGCGCAAGATGAGCTGGAACACGCTGGACGATGTCACGCTTGCGGGCAAACGGGTTCTGGTGCGTGTGGACCTGAATGTCCCGATGTCGGACGGGCGGATCACCGACGACACGCGCATTCAGCGCATTGTCCCGACCTTGCGCACTATTCTGGACCAAGGCGGGCAACCCATTCTGCTATCCCATTTCGGACGACCCAAAGGGACCGTTGTGCCGGAGATGTCGTTGCGCGCGTTGGTGCCAGCTTTGTCCGACGCAGTTGGCGCGGATGTCGTGTTTTGCGCCGATTGCCGCGGGCCCGCCGCCCGTGCAGCGGTGACCGCCCTGCCCGACGGTGTGGTATTGTTGCTCGAGAACACCCGGTTCTATGCCGGTGAAGAGGCCAACGATCCCGCGCTTGCGGCAGAAATGGCCGCACTCGGGGACATCTATTGCAACGACGCCTTTTCCTGTGCGCATCGCGCGCATGCCTCCACCGAGGGTATTGCCCATCTGCTGCCCAACTGCGCCGGGCGCCTTATGCAAGCCGAGTTAACCGCGCTGGAAGCCGCCCTTGGATCACCTGAACGTCCGGTCGTGGCCGTCGTGGGGGGTGCCAAGGTTTCGACCAAGCTCGACCTGTTGGGAAATCTCTCGGAGAAGACCGACCACCTGATCATCGGCGGTGGCATGGCAAACACGTTCCTGGCCGCGCAGGGTCTCGAAGTGGGGACCTCCTTGTGCGAACACGACATGACGGTTACCGCGGCGGGTATTCTTGCGCGCGCAAAGGAGACGGGCTGCGATGTGGTTCTGCCCTCGGATGTGGTGGTCGCCCGTGCCTTTGAAGCGCATGCGCCGCATGAAACCGTAGCTGCCAACGCCTGCCCGGCAGATGCCATGATCCTCGATGCTGGTCCGGCTTCGGTGGCGCGCATCGAAAACGTGCTGGCCGGGGCCAAAACCCTGATCTGGAACGGACCGCTGGGGGCGTTTGAGCTGCCGCCGTTCGACACGGCCACAACCGCTGCGGCCCGGACAGCTGCTGATCTGACGACTGCGGGCGCGCTGACCAGCGTCGCTGGCGGCGGGGATACGGTCGCCGCACTTAACCTTGCCGGGGCCGCAGAGCAATTCACCTACGTCTCCTCGGCAGGCGGCGCCTTTCTGGAATGGATGGAGGGCAAGACCCTGCCCGGCGTAGCAGCCTTGATGGATGGATCAACAGCGTAACGACCGAACACCCCACCGGATTCTGAAGCATTGTTGGCGCTAACTCATTTGCAACGCGCGCCCCGCTTGCCGTAAGCACGGGGCAACCGGCCGGGCCGGGAGATGACCAGTTTTCTTTTGGATGGAAGATCAAATGCCGAACCAGAATCAAGCAGAGCAAGTGCGCGCAGGCCATGGCTTTGTCGCCGCCCTCGATCAAAGTGGCGGGTCCACTCCAAAGGCACTGAAACTCTATGGGGTCGACGAGGACGCCTATGGGTCCGAAACCGAGATGTTCGATCTGATCCACGACATGCGCGCAAGGATCGTCAATGCACCGGCCTTCACCGGTGACCGGATCGTGGGAGCCATTCTGTTTGAACGCACCATGGACGGCGAGATCGGGGGGAAGCCCACGGCCGCCTACCTTTGGGAAGATCGCAAGGTGGTGCCCTTTCTGAAGGTCGACAAAGGTCTGGCAGACGCTGGCGACGGTGTGAAGCTGATGAAACCGATGCCCGAACTGGACGCCTTGCTGGAGCGGGCGGTCGAAAAAGGCATCTTCGGCACCAAAATGCGATCCGTTATTGATGCCGCCTCGCCCACGGGGATAGCAGCCATCGTCGATCAGCAGTTCGAGATCGGCAAACAGATCCTCGCCCATGGTTTGGTGCCCATCATCGAGCCTGAGGTGACGATATCAATCGCAGACAAGGCCGAGGCAGAAGCCATCCTGCTGCAGGAAATTGCACGTCAATTGGACACCATCCCCGAAGGCCAGCAGATCATGCTGAAGCTCACGCTGCCCGAGACCGCCAATCTCTACAAACCTTTGGTCGACCATCCTCGTGTGATGCGCGTCGTTGCTTTGTCAGGAGGATATAGCCGCGCCGAAGCCAATGATCGCCTGGCCCAGAATGCCGGTGTGATCGCCAGTTTCTCCCGCGCCCTGACCGAAGGCCTGTCCGCGCAGCAAAGCGATGATGATTTCAACGACACGCTCGCAAGCACGGTGCAAAGCATCTACGACGCGTCGGTGGCCGGGGACGGTTGACGTCCTCCGACCAATCGGTGTATCGGCCAGCCCAAGGGTCAGGGCCCGGCCGTCCGCGCGTTTTCGACGTTGGTGAAACCCTGAGATTGACGTTCCTCACGCCTTTTAGTGGTGTCCAGGATGGCAATGCGGACCCCATCGCACAGCGACGCCCGCGAAAAGAGGCGCAGAATGGTACATACAAAAGACGATCTGAAAACGCAGGCCAAACGCCTGCGTTCCCAATTGCAGCGTTTGGGCCTGCAGATGACCCACGGACAATGCCTTGACCTGCTGGCGCGGCAAATGGGGCATCGCGACTGGAACACACTGGCCGCGCAGTGTGACGTTCCCTCCCCCACCCCGCCTGCGGTGGGCAGCCGGGTCAGGGGCCGCTATCTGGGGCAGCCGTTCTCTGGTGTGGTCAGAGGGTTGAACGCACTAGTTTCGGAAGGGCACTGGCGGATCACGTTGGCGTTCGATGCGCCTGTGGACGTGGTGCGGTCGGAGCATTTCTCGTCATTGCGTCGCCGTGTGACCGCGGTTGTGGATGCGCAAGGCACTGCGTTCCGCCACACGTCTGACGGCACGCCGCATCTGGAGCTGTCTGCGGTGGCACAATAGTGGAGTTGGCCATCGGATCGGATCCGATGGCCAATATCTCAAGTATTTGCTGACAAAGGGGATTCACAACGCGAATCGCCTGTGCCATAGTCCCCGGAGATGCCTGGCAAGGGCACGCAACGAGGCAGCAGTACGTGACACGATCCACCCGTTCCGGTTTTGGCCCGCTCATCTACTTCGCGGTGGCATTCGCGCTTTGCGTCTATTTCACCTTTGCCGCCGTTCAGGGCGACTACGGCCTGTTCCAACGTGTGGTGATCACAGCCGAAGCGGAGATGTTGCAAAAGGATCTGTCCGTTCTGAACGCGCAGATCGCCGAGATGGAAAACCTGACACAGCGCCTGTCGGACGACTACCTTGACCTCGATCTGCTGGACCAGCAGGCGCGGTCGGTGCTGGGGCTGATCCGTGCGGACGAAGTTGTCTTCCGCTGAGCACCACGCCTAGTCAAAGCAAAGCCCTACTCCGATTTCCCAAAACCTAATCCTGCAGATACCGTGACGCCGTCCAATAGCGGCTGATGTTTCAGGCGACAGTGCAAGGCATCCAAGGTCAAATCGCGCCAAAGAGAACCCCGCGTCAATTTTTCCGGTGACGGGTCCGGCGGATTGCTTTATGAGATAGTTTAACGCTAAACTATTTCCACCCGAGGGGGAGTGCGCGCACATGGCGACCCGGAAAACTGCAAAGAAACCAAATGTTTCTGCCGATGAGCTGAAATCCTATTACCGCGACATGCTGTTGATCCGCCGATTCGAAGAAAAGGCTGGTCAGCTCTATGGCATGGGTCTGATCGGTGGGTTCTGCCATCTCTACATCGGACAGGAGGCGGTTGTCGTCGGGTTGGAAGCCGCCGCAGAAGAAGGTGACAAGCGCATCACATCCTACCGGGACCACGGACATATGCTGGCCTGTGGCATGGACCCGGACGGCGTGATGGCAGAGCTGACAGGGCGCGAGGGGGGATACTCCAAGGGCAAAGGCGGCTCGATGCACATGTTCTCGAAAGAGAAGAATTTCTACGGCGGTCACGGCATCGTCGGCGCACAGGTTCCCATCGGAGCCGGGCTTGCCATGGCAGACAAATATCTGGGCAATGATCGCGTCACCTTCACCTATTTTGGCGACGGCGCCGCCAACCAGGGTCAGGTTTATGAGACCTACAACATGGCCGAGCTCTGGATGCTGCCGGTCGTCTTCGTCATTGAGAACAACCAGTACGCCATGGGCACCTCGACCAAGCGCTCCACCAAATCGCCCAGCTATTGGGAGCGCGGCGCTTCGTACGGCATTCCCGGCGAAGAAGTGGACGGCATGGACGTCCTGGCCGTCAAAGCTGCGGGCGAAAAGGCGGTCGCGCACTGCCGCGACGGCAAAGGCCCCTACATTCTCGAAATCAAGACCTACCGGTACAGAGGGCACTCGATGTCGGACCCTGCCAAGTACCGCACCCGCGAAGAAGTGCAGAAAATGCGCGAAGAACGCGATGCGATCGAGCATGTGCGTGAATTGCTGTTGACCGGCAAGCACGCCACCGAAGACGACCTGAAAGCGATCGACAAGGAGATCAAGGAGGTCGTCAACAAGGCCGCGGACTTCGCCAAGGAAAGCCCGGAACCCGCGCTCGACGAGCTGTGGACCGACATTTACGCCGACGCGACGGCCTGAGGGGGAAAAGAAGATGGCAACCGAGATTCTGATGCCGGCCCTGAGCCCGACGATGGAAGAAGGCACACTGGCAAAGTGGCTGGTCAAAGAAGGCGATACTGTCGCCTCTGGCGACATCATGGCCGAAATTGAAACCGACAAGGCGACGATGGAATTCGAAGCCGTGGACGAAGGGATTGTTGGCAAGATCCTCGTGCCCGAAGGCACCGAAGGGGTCAAAGTCAACACCGCCATCGCCGTGCTGGTCGAAGAGGGTGAGGACGTGAATGCCGCAGTCAGTGCAGCAGCCCCTGCCGCCGACGCGCCCGCGCCTGAGCCTATGGCACCAACACCAGCTGCGGCAGCGCCCGCCGCCCCACAGGTCGACCTGACCCCGGACTGGCCCGAAGGCACCACCATGACACAACACACGGTTCGGGAATCCCTGCGGGATGCCATGGCCGAGGAAATGCGCGCTGACGAAACCGTTTTTCTCATGGGCGAAGAAGTGGGCGAGTACCAGGGGGCCTATAAGGTCAGCCAGGGCTTGCTGGACGAATTCGGCGCCAAGCGCGTGATCGACACCCCGATCACCGAGCATGGATTTGCCGGGATCGGTGTTGGGGCTGCTTTTGGCGGACTGCGGCCCATTGTCGAGTTCATGACATTCAACTTCGCCATGCAGGCGATGGACCAGATCGTCAACTCTGCCGCCAAGACGCTCTATATGTCCGGCGGGCAGATGGGGGCTCCTATGGTGTTCCGCGGACCAAGCGGCGCCGCTGCCCGTGTCGGGGCCCAGCACAGTCAGGACTACGCCGCCTGGTTCATGCAGGTGCCCGGGCTAAAGGTTGCCATGCCCTATTGCGCCTCTGATGCCAAAGGTCTGCTCAAGACGGCGATCCGCGACCCGAACCCCGTGATCTTCCTTGAGAACGAGATCCTTTACGGGCGCAGCTTCGATGTCCCCGATATCGATGATTACACCGTGCCGTTCGGCAAGGCCCGGATCTGGCGCGAGGGCTCTGACGTCACCATCGTCTCTTTTGGCATCGGCATGACCTTTGCGCTCGAAGCCGCAGACAAACTGGCCGAAGAGGGTATCTCTGCCGAAGTGCTGGACCTGCGCACCCTTCGCCCGATGGACACGGCCAGCATCATCAAGTCGGTGATGAAAACAAACCGGCTGGTGACCGTGGAGGAAGGCTGGCCCCAGGGATCGGTTGGCAACTACATCAGCTCGGTCGTCATGCAGGAGGCTTTTGACTATCTCGACGCCCCGGTGATCAACTGCACCGGCAAGGACGTCCCGATGCCTTACGCCGCCAATCTTGAGAAACTGGCGCTGATCACCACAGATGAAGTGATCGCGGCGGTGAAACAGGTAACCTACCGGTAAGGGACGATGCGACCCTCGGTCCCCTCCCTCGATTGGCCCAAATCAGGCCGAGAGCTTGGCAATCCGCGCCAGCATCTCGTCCTGAAGGCCAGAGAGATGCGTTGCGTTGCTCAAATGCGGACGAGCGTTTTTCAGCGCGCGCAGTTCGCTCACCAGTGTAAACTCCATCACCGGCGCAAAGCGGGCGAAGATCTTTTTCGCCCCCTCTTTTTCAGACGTATTCAGTTTGTAGCTGACCGTAGCGGACTCGATGCCAAGGTTCGGAACCTTGATGGTCGAATTTGGATCGTCTTTTGCGGTCATTGGTCGGGCTCTTTGGCCCGACAGTACACGCTTGGCCCGGCGCATAAACTCATAGGCCTGCTTTTGCAACTTCATGGCATGGCGTATCTCGAGATTGACACCGATGGATTTGCCCCAATCGTTCCACTTGAAGAAGTTGAAACCGGGTGCAATGGCGACAGGCACCCAAGGCTTGCGAAAAGCGTCCGCAAGAATGGCGCCGTGCAGCGATTCAGCCACCACAAAGCTCGACCCGGCGATGCGCTTGATGACATCTACGGATTCGTCCGCGGGCGATACCAAATTCATACCCGCGCGTTTTGCCACACGCTCCCAATTCAGCGGCAGCCTGATCGTGCCGCGATGCGGCACAAAAATCGGGCCCAAATCCTCGTTCACTGCGGCGGCGTAACGGTCCAGCCGCGGGCACAGCGCCGCAGCGTCGGTCAGCGCCATGCTGTCATCCAACCCAAATTCCTTTGCCGTCAGCGGCCCGCGCACCCACGAAAAGTCCAGATTATGCGGCATCTCCTTGGGCAGCGTCCCAACGCCGGTGCCGCTGCCCATGACGCGAATGCGCGGAAACTGCGCAATGTTTTCGCCCCACAGGATGCTGCCGATCCCGAACATCGTGACTTCTGGGTCGATGTCACGAAAGCGCGGGAAAGCATCGTCCCAAAACCAGGCATTCATATCGTCGCCGAAGTTCCCGTCGTCGATCTTACAGTAAAACAGATCCAAGGCTTGTCCTTCCAGTTCGCGGGCCGTCTATCGCTTCCTTTACCATCCGTCCACACCAGATCCATGGAGAAAACGCATCATGCCCACTGAAATCCTGATGCCCGCCCTCTCGCCCACGATGGAGGAAGGCACGCTTGCCAAATGGCTCGTCAAGGAAGGCGACGCTGTGTCCTCCGGCGATCTGCTGGCCGAAATCGAAACTGACAAGGCCACGATGGAGTTCGAGGCCGTTGACGAGGGCACGGTCGGAAAGATTCTGGTCGCCGAAGGCACCGAGGGTGTGAAGGTCAACACCGCCATCGCGATCCTGCTTGAAGACGGTGAAAGCGCCGACGACATTGCGACCGCCAGCACACCGGCACCCGCCACTACATCGACACCGGCAGAACCCGCAGCCGCGACACCAGCTGCTGCCAGCCCTGCCGCTGCGGCCCACCCAGCACCGGCTCAGAGCGCCGGCGGTGAACGCATCTTCGCGTCACCCCTGGCTCGTCGCATCGCGGCGGACAAAGGGCTGGACCTGAGCCAGATCGCGGGTTCCGGGCCGCATGGACGCATCGTCAAGGCAGATGTCGAAGGCGCGACGCAAGCGTCCAAGGCAGCCCCCGCCCCTCAGGCCGCACCCGCGGCAAGTGCGCTCCCGAAACTGGCATCAGGGCCATCGGCAGATATGGTTGCGCGCATGTACGAAGGCCGCGACTACGAAGAAGTGGCGCTCGACAACATGCGCAAAACCATCGCGGCGCGACTGACGGAAGCCAAGCAATCGATCCCGCATTTCTACCTGCGCCGCGACATTCGCCTGGACGCGCTGTTGAAGTTCCGGAGCGAACTGAATGCGCAGCTCGAATCCCGAGGGATCAAGCTGAGTGTGAACGACTTCATCATCAAGGCCTGTGCGCTCGCGCTTCAGACGGTTCCCGAAGCAAATTCCGTTTGGGCTGGAGACCGGATGCTGCGACTAAAGCCCTCCGATGTCGCAGTTGCCGTGGCCATCGAAGGCGGTCTGATCACACCGGTTCTCAAAGACGCCGAAATGAAATCGCTGTCCGCGCTTTCAACCGAGATGAAGGATCTGGCCGGACGCGCGCGCGATCGCAAACTTGCGCCACATGAGTATCAGGGCGGCAGCTTCGCAATCTCGAACCTGGGCATGTTCGGCATCGACAATTTCGACGCAGTGATCAACCCACCGCACGGGGCCATCCTGGCAGTGGGTGCCGGTGTCAAAAAACCCGTGGTCGGAAAGGACGGTGAGTTGTCCGTTGCCACAGTGATGTCTGTAACGCTTTCCGTGGATCACCGGGTTATCGACGGCGCCCTTGGGGCCCAGCTGCTTCAGGCCATCGTCGAAAACCTCGAAAACCCGATGATGATGCTCGCCTGAACTCCACAATCTCGAAAACAAAGAAGCGCCGCTCCAATGCTGGAGCGGCGCTCTTCGTTTAGATGTAGACGTGGATCAGCGCTCGTGCGCGAACATCTGGTTCATGCTGACCGCAGGCTGCTCGCATCCGGCCTCACCTACGATCCGCGCCGGGACACCCGCGACAGTCTTGCAGGGCGGGACTTCGTCCAGAACCACCGAACCAGCGGCAATCCGGCTGCAACGTCCGACAACGATATTCCCGAGCACTTTGGCTCCGGCACCGATCAGAACACCGTCCTCGATCTTAGGATGCCGGTCCTCTTCTTCTTTACCTGTGCCCCCCAGCGTCACCGAATGCAGCATGGAAACGTTATCACCAACCACGGCGGTTTCACCGATCACGATGGAATGGGCATGGTCAATCATAATGCCACGCCCGATCCGGGCGGCGGGATGGATGTCGATCCCAAAGATCTCTGAGATTCGCATCTGAAAGAAGTAAGCCAGGTCATTTTGCCCGCGCTGCCACAGCCAGTGCCCAACGCGGTAGGCCTGCATCGCCTGATATCCTTTGAAGTAGAGGATCGGCTGCAGAAGCCTGTGGCAGGCCGGGTCGCGCTCGAACACGGCGACCAGATCGGCGCGCGCGGCGTTTGCCAGATCGGCGGAATCGGCAAAGGCTTCGTCGGCGATCTCACGCAGAATAACCATCGACATCTCGTTTGATGCCAGCTTGGCCGCGATGCGGTATGACAGGGCTTTCTCAATCGACCTGTGATGCAGGATACAGGCATGCACCAATCCCCCCATCAACGGTTCTTCACGAACGGCGTCTTCGGCCTCTTGGGTGATGCGCCCCCAGACGGGGTCTACGGACTGCAGATTGGCACGGGTCTCTGGCATGACAAATCATCCTTTTCTACCGTCACCATACGCATGTAGGCTTGGTTTCGCCAAACGCAAACCTGTGATCGGACCCATATCGGACATGAATGAAACAGAGCGGCAAGCAATAGAGCAACGGATCCGGTCCCTTCTGACCGATCTGGAGGCCGACGACACCCTCGGACGCGAGGGGCAGTCCGTGGTCACTCTGGATCAGCAATCGGTTGGCCGGCTCAGCCGAATGGATGCCCTGCAAAATCAGGCCATGGCAAAGGCCCAACAGGCCCGTCGCGATCAGCAACGAAAGCTTTTGGAACTTGCGCTGATCCGCTTGGCGGGCGGGTCTTACGGCGATTGCGAGGACTGCGGCGATCCGATTGCGCCTGCACGGCTTCACCATAACCCCGCCGTCACACTCTGTATCTCCTGCGCGTCGGCCTGACGGAACGGTCTATCAGCGCATCCAGAACCACACGCATGCATCTAGAGTACTCGACGTCGTCAAACGTTGGCTCTGCGGCGAGCGCCCGCTTCCGGGCGACGGACATCAAAGTGCCGTTCCCATAACGAGGGTGCGGAATTCCGGTTCGCAGAACGAAGGCGTGCGCGATTGTGGCCGCTTCGATCATGTCCCGGCATAACCTGACGCGGGCCGGCGCAGGTGAAGCCAACAGGGCCCGGGCCGCAGATGTGATGTCGCCGTGCAGGACCGGGCGCATGTCACTGCCCCGGCCATTTCAGGCTGGCAAACGGCCCGGGGCCAAATCGCGCACTCAGTTGGGCAACCTCCAGGAGATCCCCCGTTCCGACACCATCAGCGGATTGGCTCTGCGCGTGGTAATGCCAGTTCGGCGCGCCTGTTTCCACTTCGCGAAGAACGGTCTCCCCGCGACGCACGCGCACCAGATAGCTTTCCCGTTCCTCGCCCAGCGGGACCTCGGGCAGGTCCCAACTGTCCCCCTCGACACGGGTTCTACGGATCCAAGTGACGTTCAGCCCTCCGCCCGACTCTCGCAAAGCACGCAGATGACAGGGGGCATAGGGCCTGAGCCCATTGCCATCAAAAGCGTCAATGACGTGGACATAGGCCGGATCGTCATAGGTGCGGCCTGCGGGGCCGATGCGGAAGTGCTGCGCGATCCGTCGCTGCGCCGATGTGAGGTCGATTTGCTTGGGCATCCCGTTCAACAAGACAAACCATGACCCCACGGGCCAGACATCCGACATCAAGGCATCGGACCCAACCTGCCCTCGCAACCGGTTGCCAATCAGATAGGTCCTTGGCGCAATGAGTTCGGCAGTCTCAAACTGAAACACTTCCCAGCGCCCCGACGACCCATCACCGATGGCGGCAAGATTTGCGCCCCCTAAAACAGCGTCCGCCGGCCGACCTTCTAGCGCCCCGCTGATCAGTTTGATCTGCAGGTGCGGGCCACGATCCCAGAGTCCGGCTGCGGCAGAGGACAAGGGGCTCTCGGTCACACCAATGACGGAACGCCCAGATATCACCTCTTTCAGACGATAGTCGTCGTCGCTGGCAGACCCAAAAATCGACACGCTGCCGGGCCAACGGCGCGCGGTGACTGCAAGGTGCGGCGCATGTGGAACCTCGTCTCCGGACAGCAATGGCAGGTCCAAAAACAAAGGCAAGACGGGGGCTGGAGCTGTGAAGGGACGCAACCCGGGTGGGTCCTCGTCCAAATGGGATGGTTTGTAGACCTCGGGCTCGATGCGAACCGCCTCCAGGAGTTGCAGCTCCGACTGCTCAACGCGATCAATACGATAGCGCCCATGTTCCACTTCGTTTCCGGACGGAAGGGTCACAATATCCCCCGCGCCCAAAAGCATATGAGACGGAGGCAGCGCGAACTTCGCAGTATCCCGTGCGACACGCGATTCCGTCAGCCACCGTTCGGCCACGGCACGCCCTTCGCTGCGCGTCATGGAGAGTGGCAAATCGCTGGACCCAACCGAATGTGTTGCTTCATCCGGCAACACCGACTCCTCCGACAAAACGTCGTGGCTGGCGTCCGCCTCTACAAACCGGACGCGGACACGGCCAGTGACCTCTGCATCGGCTTCGCGAGCGCGCTCGATCAACGCATCCAGATCGCTGCTTTCAGCCAGCTGGTCTTCTGTCAATTCAATAGGATCGCGTCCGGATCGCAGCCTGAATGTCAGAACTCCGTGGCGTTCGATTGCATCAAAACCGTATCTCAGCATCAATGGCTGGAGCGCCTGTCGGGCATCGGCAACATCGTCGACCAGATATCCGCGCACAAATCCGTAAAGCTCCGATGTATCGACCTCCGTGACACCAGCGCGGCGGCAAATCTCCTCGACCACCGAGGCCAGGGTTCGTCCGCCGGTCCGCCCGTTCAACCAGTGCCCGCGGGAATAATTGCCCCCATCGGCCCAAAGATCGCGATTGTTCGGGAAAATCGGAAAGGGTCTGGCATCCCAGGCCCAGACAAACGCCCGGGACATGTCGATCATTCTGCCGTCATACACATCCGAAACAGGATTTCGCTCGGGATCCTGCCAGTGTGTCAGCATGGCGCGCAGATATTGCACCTGCATGAAATCGTCCCGCGCCCCGCTTGAAAACTTTGGCAATCGCGATTCCGAGGATTTTGGGTCCAGGAACTTGTTGGGTTGGTTGGTGCCTTTGTCGATGGCCGCACAGCCCAGCTCGGTGAACCAGATCGGTTTTGATCTGGGCTCCCATTCCGTCGGCCCGGGCTGCCGAACCCCACCAATTCGTTCAACATGCGGATTCTGCCACCAGTTTCGGATATCCTTGTAGCGCCAGATCCATGGCTCATCATGATCACCATCCGTTATCGGTGTCCGGATCTGCGCTGCCTCCGCCTCTGGCGAATGGTAGTACCAGTCAAAACCCTCGCCGCCTTCAACGTTCGCCGCGAGGTAATCTGGGTTGTAGATGCTCCCCCACCCCACATCCAGATGCGCGTCGCCATCGCGCCAGTCCGAAAGCGGCATGTAATTGTCGATCCCAACAAAATCGATTTCGTCGTCGGCCCAAAGCGGATCCAAATGGAAGTAACGATCACCGCTCCCGTCCTGAGGCGCATAGCCGAAGTATTCCGACCAGTCTGCCGCATATCCGATCTTGGTGTCAGGCCCCAGCAACTGCCGCGCCTCCGCGGCCAACGCGCGCAGGTGCGCCACAGCAGGAAACCCGCTCGCACCGCGGATCTGCGTCAGGCCGCGCATCTCAGACCCGATGCAAAACGCCGACACCCCGCCGGCCGCAGCACACAATGCCGCATAGTGCAGGATAAACCGCCGCATGCTCCATTCGTCAGGACCGGTATACACCACCCGTCCTTCCAAGACCTGAAAATCCGCTGCAGAAGCGGTGCCGAAAAAGGCATCCACCTCTGCATCCGCCTCCGCCGTGCCATCGGGCGAACGATCACGACCCGGCGCATGTGAGAGAGTGATCCGCCCCCGCCATGGCAAGGCTGGCTGATCTTCCGCGCCCGACCAGGGATCAAAAAGCCCGTTTCCGCTTTGCTGATCCATCAGAATGAAGGGATAGAACATCACATCAATGCCCTGATCCTGCATATGATGAATCGTCTCGATCACAGATTGGTCGGTGGGTGTGCCCCCATAGATTGGCCGGCCGTTTGTCTGCGCGATTTCTTCGGCATTAGCGCGCGCAACATCCGAGACCCCCCATGGCATATTTCGGCCGTCGAAAGCCCGGCGCTCCACTTTTGGCTTCAGCGTGCACTGACCACAACGCAGGTCGCCACCAAACCACGAAACGATCAACGAGGCCGACTTGCAGCGCGGCAGTTCGTCCTGCAAGGCGGCCACCGACGTCACCAGATCGCTTTGAGCGCTTGGCGAGTTTACATTGGCCGCCCAATCCTCACCCGGCCCGCTGGTATAGTAGACCGGCGTCGCAGCCAGCGCGTATTCCCCGGTCCCGGGCATAAGTGCGATACCCTCGACCAACTGCGAGACATCTTCGTCAAAGCGCGGCGCCTGCGGTTGCTCGCCGCGCACGACCTCGAATGAAAACTGAGGCACCCGGTTGCCGAATGCCTCAAGGTCAAGGTTTTCGAACACCACGTAGGCCGTGCCACGATACGCGGGCACGGCACCCTGCCCTTCGACCGCTTCCATCACGGGATCCGGCAACTGATCTGCAGTCCCCTTATAGACCTGCATGTTCAGATTAGGGGCCGAGATCTCCTCCCCGTCTGCCCAGACGCGATTGATCCCCAGTATCTCCCCCTCGCAAACCGCCAGCGCCAGCGAGACCGAATAGCTGTACTCTGTTACCTGGGGTTGCCGGGACCTGCCCTTCCCTCCCCCCGTTGTCGTCGCGCTTTCGCGAAAATCGGACGCCCAGATCACCTGTCCCCCGACGCGCATTCGGCCATATACGCAGCCAATTGGCGCACCCTCTCCTGCGTTGGACAAACGAAACCGCTCGACACGACCAGACTCGACCGGCTCCGAACCCGTGCCCAGAACCCGGTTGTCGATCAACCGACCGACCGTCGCGCCAATGGCCCGACCGACCGCAACGCTGGACAGCCCGGCCACAGTGCCCCCAATGGAACCGCCAATTGCGGCTCCTGCCGCTGACAAAAGAACCGTCGCCATCAGAGTCCCTCCAGAGGAAAGTCAAAACGCGCCATAACCCGCCTGCGCCACGCCTGTGTCAACGCGCTTTCAACGACCCCGTGGCCGCAATAGGCGTGCACGAACCGGGGATCACCACCAATCCGGGACTGAATGCCCAGGTGTTTGGCGACGCTGCCTGCGCGCATACGAAAGAGCAGCACCTGCCCTTCGGCATCCGGCCCATCGCCGCAAGCACGCAGATGCCGCAGCGCCGCCGCCCACAGACGCTCCTCCCCTTGCGGCTCGGACCAGTCCTGCGAGTAAGCGGGCGGAACTTCCGGTTCAGCTCCCAGAACTTCGCGCCAGACCCCTCGGACCAGACCCAGGCAATCCGCCCCGGCGTTGCGACAAGAACTCTGGTGACAATACGGCGTGCCGATCCAACCACGCGCCGCGCGCACCACGTGCGCCCGCGCCGCCCTCATCGCAAACTTCCGCCGCTGTTAGCGCCCGTGCGGCGCGGATACGTCATCATCCAGTCCTCTCCCGGAATGTCCGGGAATCCCTGATAGTTCAGCAGGTTGTTGAACTTCAGACGACAAGTTTCCATGCGCTTGTCACATCCTGCGATAAGCTTGACCCGGTCGCCGACCCGCACCGCAGCGCGCAGCGGCTCCCAGAGCTCGATTTGGCGAACTCCGTCTTCTTCAAAGTCGCGTTTGATCAGGCCGGACAATCCCTTCGCCTCGCCAGACAAAACATCCAAACGCCCTCTGGCAAACCAATCCAGATCAAAGCCCGTAAGGCTTTTCCAACTGAAAACGCGTTGCTGTTCAACGCGTTCCACCGTGAGCTCTTCTGTGTATCCGGCGCTGGTCAGATTGAATTGGCAATTGCGATCTCCCAGCACTGCAGTACAGGGCTTTTGGTAGATTCGTCCGATGGGTTGATTGAGTGCCTCGGTCAGGCCACGTAGCTCTGCGTGAAAGGCACCTGCCCCCCGCCGCAGTTCACCGATGGAACCTCGAAACTGCAGCCGGCGTACCGATACATCCTGCCAGTTCACGATCCAGGTTCGGACATCGGCGCAATCGAACCGGCCGGCTTCGATATCAGCCTCTGTGACAGATGCGTCGCTCAGCGTCCCCAACGCCTCAGAGTTATCGACCGATAACCCAGTGCTCTGGTGCAAAGCCCGCGCCGACAGGCCACTATCGGCCCTAAATACGATCCCCTCGAACTCAAGAGTGCGGTCGTGATCCGTGAACCCAAACGTCGCCCCGTCCTTGCGTACGATCGCCCAGCACCGGCACAGGCTCGTTTGGCCAGTTGCAATGTGCGCTGCAAAGGCTTCAGAGTTCGCGCCCGTCATACCCGCACCTCCACAACCGGCACATTTGGAACGTCACCTGCCTGAAAGCTGGCAACACTTGTCTGGATCCGATCGGTGTCGAACCGCACCGGAACGTCGAATTCGAACCCCGCCAGAACTTCCATCCCTTCTGCCGGCGCTGCCTCGAAACGGATTGTCCCGCGCGTGGGATCCAGGCTGTAGTCCACGCCTTCCTGCATTTCATCCTGAGCCACACCGATCCGAACGGTCCCGACCACAGGCTTTGCAATCGGTCGCGCATAGCTGAAGGCACCCGAGCGGTAGATTTTCTGCAACCGGAACTCCTTCGTGCGCCCATCGGCGACCGCGATGAGCTGATCCCGGAAATCAACTGCCCCCGTGGCCTTGCCCGACTTGAAGTCGGACCAGTCCTTCCAGCGAAAGCCGATCATTTGTCCGCGGCGCGCCTCAAAAAAAGCGATCAGCGTCTCGATGTCGTCCAGCGAACGCATGCCCAGACCCGCATCGTAACGCCGACGCGAATGCGCCCATGGCGTATTGCGCTCCTCAAATCCGTTGGCCAATGTGACAACATCGGTCCGCCGCTCCGGTCCGCCAACCGACCCAAAACTCAGCGATGCGGGGAATCTCACTTCATGGAAACTCATCGCCTCCTCCTCAGCTATTGCGGTTGCCGCGGCTCAGGGCCCGGCCAACCTGCGCCGCGATCTGGCTGCGACTGCGCTGAAAACCCTGAACATCCGGTGTGCTGACATTGATCACGACGTTCATGGACCGCGCGCCCGCGCTCCGGACGCCCAGTTTGCCGTCAGCGCCGCGTGCCAGCGGCATGATCGCTTCGGGGCCTGCTTCGCCCATCAACCCGGTGCTGCCACCCCGCATTGGAAAGCTGGTGGCGCCCGAAATCACGCCACCATTTGCGAAAGGCAGAACCCGGCCCTGGCTGAAACCCGCGCCATCGGAGAAAGGCAGAAGTGTCTCGACAACCCCGCTCACACCCTCCGCGACAAGTCCTCCAACGTGATTGGCCACGGGTTTGATCGCCGCAGAATAGGTGGTCTGGATCATCGATTTCGCGATGGTCTCCAATGCATCCGACAGTTTCATCCCATCAAAGGCAACGCCGTCGAAGGCGCGCCGCAGCCCCTTGGACAAACCGCGCTCCAAGGTGACAGCATCTTTTCCCGTGGCGGCCAACGCGTCTCGCACACGTCTGAGTTCTGCATCAAAGCTTGCCGCCATCGCGGTCGCCGCTCCCAGACTGTCTTCGAGGGCTTCTGCCTCTTCGTTCAGCCCCTCTAAACCGTCACGATCCGCCATCGTCGTCTCCCTTCGGATTGTCCGGATAGTCTTCCAGCAGGCGGTTCAGCCTCGACCGTGTCAGAGGCTGCGCATCCGCCTGTTGTCCCAGCATCATTTGCAGCTCGGCCGGCGTCAGCGCCCAGAACTCATTCGGGCGCAGTCGCAAACTGCCAAGGCCCGCACGCAGCAAGGCCGCCCAGTTAAACGCCTGCATCTTCACCCGGCACGACAAAGGCGCGCGCCAGGAGGGCTGCGGCGATCCGTGCCGCCTCCACGGGACCACCCTCAATCTCTGCGCAAAGCAGGTCCGCTTCGACCAGCTCGCTCCCGCCGCCCCTTAGTCCCGCGACGATGAGGGCCAGCACGTCGCGGCTCGAATAGGCCCCCGTTTCAAAACGCTCCACCAGCGCCACCAACGAACCCTGCTCCAACCGGGCTTCAAGCTCGGCCAATGCGCCTAACGTTAGTTTCAGGATGTGACGATGCCCGTCGATGACCAACGCGACCTCTCCGGCCCATGGATTGGCCATGACGCTACGCCGCTGTGAAGGTCAGTGCCGCAGCACTGGCCATCGCCATCTCATAGGTGGCCTCGCCGTTGTGATTGCCCGCGTATTCGATGGACGTCACCTGAAACGGCCCCTCTATGATGCCGAAATCCGGCACAATGACCTGAAAATCCGGTGTGTCACCGTCAAAGAACAGCTGGCGCGCACGCTCATCAGTGCCGGCGTCCTTAAACACGCCCGACCCCGAAATCGCGGCGGAGCGCACCCCAGCACCCGAGAGCAACTCGCGCCAGCCGCCCTGACTTTCCAGGCTGGTGACGTCAACGCTCTCTGCGTTGAAACTGATGCGGGTTGCCCGCAAGCCTGCAATTGTTTCAAACTGACCGTCTCCGGTCATGTCGATCTTGACCAAAAGGTCCTTGCCATTCTGAGCACCCATGAGCCCACTCCATTTATGGTTGTTCGTTGTCTTCCACGCGGGCGGCGAACCGCAGATCAACGCGCCGCAGACGGGCCGCACGCCCCGTGCGCCGGGCCGCCGCCCGCTCAAACCACAGGCCGACCAGACGACCGCGATCAAGAGACAGATCAGCGTCAATCAGGGCATCGCCAACATGCGCAGCGATGCGCTTGGCTTCTGAGAACCCGGCCTTGTTCGTGATCACCGACACCGTAAACCTGTGCAGCGCACCGGCACTCAGCTTGTCTGACCTGTCGCGGACTTCCTCGGGTCCCAGGCTGATGTAAGTGTCCGGTGGCGTACCCACCGGCATCGCGTCAAAGACCGCTGTCCCCAGCAAGGCTTGAATGTCGGGATCCGCGCGCAGCCGCTGGTAGACCGCACTCTGAAGTGACGCCGCCACACCATAGCTCATGTCGCGCGCTCCTCTTCGGCAATGCACCTCAGGTAGTGACCCGCATCGTCATGGTCCGCGACAGCCGATATCGCATAAACCCGATCGCCTTCACGAAAGCGCTGCTCGGCTTTGGGACGGCTCAGTGAGCCGTACGGAGCGTTCCGGATCACAATTTGAACCTTGAGCACTGAAACAGGCCCAGTGGACTGCGTGCGTTCCTGGCCGGTTCTGGCTTGTATTTCTGCCCAGTGACTGCCCAGCGGCACCCAGCTTTGCGCAAACCCGCCAGCCCCATCCGGCGCACTTACGAGGCTCTCCAAAACCAACCGGCGATTGAGATTGGGCACCGTCATGCCACTCCTCCCATACCAATCCGGACGGGCCGATAGCGCTGAATGAGGCTGCTCACACCAAACGGCATGCACCCCTCTCCCAGCCCGGTATCACTGCGATGCTCGTAGTAGTGAGCCGCAAGCATCAGCACCGCTTGCACCAGGTCGGCGGGTAACCCCTCCCAGTCTGGCGACATACCTGCGCTGAAAACCACAGAGGCTCCGCCCCCCTGCACGATCTGCGGCAGCAATGCCCCGACAGGGCGCAGCACCGGTCGCTGCGCATCCGGCGCCAGGCGGTACAGTTCGGTCGCGACCTCGTGCGACAGACCGTGGGCATCGCGCAGTTCGACCAGTTCGATTGTGCTGACAGGGGCCACGGGCAAGACCAGACCCGTGCGACTGCGCCACTCATCGAACGTCAGCGCAAACCTCCGTTCAATCAACACCTTGCCGGTCCGGCCCTCGATTGCGGCAATCGCCGCCCGCAGGAACCCCCGCAGCACCTCGTCTTGCAGGCTGTCTTCCCCAAAGCCAGTCCCCAGACGCAAATGCGCTTTGAATGGCTCCACCGGCAATGCCGCATCCGGCACGCTGGTTTCTTCGGTCAAAATCATCACTTCACTCCGCGCATAGGGCCCGATTGGCCTGTTTCCCCACCCTGGGTTGGCGGGCGCACGCCATTCCACGTCGCTCGGACGGAGGGAACAGCTAGACAACATGGAACATGTCAGCATGCGCCCGCCTCGGGGGCAGGCTAAGTGCCCCCGTTCGGCACCTGCCTCAGGCGGCGCCGAACTTCAGGATTTTGATCGCCGCAAAGTCCGACACGTCGCCGCCGACGCGTTTGCTGGCGTAGAAAAGAACGTGGGGTTTGGCACTGAAGGGATCGCGCAAGACTCGCAGATCGGGCCGCTCTGCCACCGTGTAGCCCGCCGAGAAATCGCCGAACGCCACGGACATGCTGCCGCTGGCAATGTCCGGCATGTCTTCGGCGATCAGGACAGGGTATCCCAAGAGCCGCGCCGGTTCGCTCGCTGCAAGCCCGTCTGCCCAGATGAAACGACCTTCGCCGTCCTTCAGCATCCGGATTTTGCCCGCAGTCTTCGAATTCATCACGAAGGTTGCATTTGCGCGGTATTGCGCACCGAGTGCATAGACCAGCTGAATCAGCGGATCGCCTTCCGCGAGTTTGCCGTCAGCGCCGGTCGGGACATAACCCAGGTGACCCCAACTCCACAGCGCATCCTCAATTGTGGGATGCGAAAGGAACCCTTTGGGCTTTTCGACCCCGTCCCCGTTCACGAATGCGGCCGCTTCAGCCCGGGCAAACTTGTCCGCGATCCGTCCGGCAAGCCAGCTTTCGATATCGAATGCACTGTCATCCAGCAGTCGCTGCGACGCTTTTGGCAGCGCGCTTAATTCGTGCAACGGAATACTGATCCGCTCTATCTGCGGAGTGTCCGTTTCCGCCATCGCCGCAGTTTCGGACGCCCAGCCCGTCCCGATGTCCGTGGTATCGATCAACACGTCATAAGACGTCGCTTCCACGTTCACGACGGAAGCGATGGACCGGATTGACGCTGTGGCCCGCAACACCGATGCCACGGTATCGGAGGTCTGGGGATCGACGAGATAGCCACCATCCGAATTCACGGCGGTCGACAGGGATTTGCTGTCAAGCTCCAACCCCCGCAGTGCATCGTCGTCGCCGCTCCGCAGATAAGCTTCGAAGGCTTTGGTGTGAGGCGCGTCCCCTGCGTCACCTGGCACCAGATGCGGACGTGTTACGATTTGCGATTTTCGATCAAGCATGGTCAGTCGCTCTTCCACTTCTTGTTTCTGTTTCTGCAGTTCGGATTGGTAGCTCTTGAATTCGTTAACAAATTCCATCACAGCCTCTTTCACGGTCTGGACCGGAGACAGATCTTCCCCGGCCCGAGCCTTGTGCTCAGTCTTGCTCATCAGCTTGTCCTGTTTTGGTTTTGGGTCCGTGCGTCAACCGCGCATCAGCTCCTGCCGCGCGTCCGTCAGGATCGCGGTCAACTCGCGCAGGTCGGGATCAGCTTGCGTATCCCCCTTCACACCCACGCGTGCCCTGGCCTGCATTGGAAAGGTCACCAGCGACACCTCCCAAAGCTCCAGTTCGGTCAAGAGCCGCTGGCCCTTGTCATTTTTTGTGGCTTTGCGCGCCCGAAATCCGATCGACAAGCCGTCGATTGCCCCGGCTTCGATCAATGCGGCGGCTTCGCGCCCCCGTGAGACGGTCTGCAGCAGACGACCCTTTACATAAAGGCCATGTCCGTCTTCTCGGAGGTCCTCCCAGACGCCAATCGGTTGTGCCGGATCATGCTGCCAAAGCATTTTGGCCTGCCGCCCCTCCGATACCATCGCAGCCAAAGACGATGCATATGCACCCCGCTGAACCACATCTCCGCTGTGATCGCAGACGTCGAATACGCTGGCATAGCCCTCGATCCCAAAGCCCCCTTCGATCTTCAGCCCGCTGCCAGAATGCGCAAACTTGTGCTCCAGTCCGATATCCGCCTGCATCGTGCTCTCCTTCTCCTGTTTCAGCTCAAAATCGACTGAAACGCCTGCGCCAGGATGCCAGCGGCCACACCATAAACCGTGAACCACAACCGGCGCTCCAGGCGCTCCATCATCTCTTCCATGCGTTCCAGACGCCGACTCAGGTTGTCATGGTGCACCTGACACAACCGCTCATGAGCGCGCAGTTGCACCCCCGGCGCGCATTCGAAACCCTGGAACCTGTAGACGTCCTCATCCATGCGCGACCTCTTCCGGCAGCCCCAGAAGACGCCGCTTCTCCGCGTCGCTCAGGAAGCTAGCCCCGCCAATGCGGGCCCATTGCGCATCCCGCTCCGCGGACAGGGCCGGTACCTGGTCGGGATCGGGCTTCAGCGTGACCTCCTCCCCTGTCTGGGCCTGAAGCCATGCCGACAGGGTTGCGCTGACACGAGTGGCAAGCGGTAGGACGGTCAGACGGTAAAAGGCGCGATTGGCCTCCTGATAATTCGCGTAGGTCGCATCCCCCTGGATCCCCAACAACATCGGAGGCACCCCAAACGCCAGCGCGATTTCACGTGCCGCGGCCTCCTTGGTCTTCTGAAACTCCATGTCACTTGGTGAAAACCCCATGGGTTTCCAATCCAACCCTCCTTCCAAGAGCATCGGCCGCCCAGCGTTGCGCGCGCCCTGATGAAACGCCTCGAACTCATCCGAAAGCCTTTGAACGTGATCCTCGCTCATTGCAGAATGGCCATCCCCGCCCCGCCAGATCAGGGCGCCGGACGGTCGGGCGGCGTTGTCGAGCAAGGATTTCGACCACCGCGACGCGCTGTTGTGGACATCGATCGCCATCGCAGCGGCCTGCAAAGGCGACAGTCCGTAATGATCGTCCTGAGGGTGGAAGTTCTTGATGTGGCAGATGGGCGATGACGTCTCATTGACGGAAAAGCGATGTTTCTTGGCCCCTACGCAGTACTCATACGCAACGGGCCACCCGTCCGCCCCGGGGACAACTTTCATCCGGTCTGACCGCAGCACATAAAGCTCGCGTGCGGATGTACCGGCGCCCGGAACCGCTTCCACATAGGCATTGCCGGACAACAACAATTGTCCATAGAGCGCCTCCATGAGTTCCGCGCAGCCTTGCGCCGGGTTGGGCCGCCGGATCAGATCCAGAATGGGATGCGCGTCGTACCGCTTGTGCTGGTCCTGCAGCAGCAATGGCAGGGCCGCGGCCGCCTCCGCGATCAGTTTTACCGAGCGAAATCCAACCGGGTTGCCGGAAAACCCTGATCTTGTGAGCGAAGAGGTATCGCGCGGTGACCACGCGGTGCGCCCCGATGCGTGATAGGCCACCACCGGACCTGTTGCGCTGGCCTTTACCTCGGGAGCCTTGGCCCGTCGCAAAAAGTCAAAAACCATCTCTGATTCTCCCACGTGATTTCTTCCCGGCGCTCAGGCTGTGCCTGAGCGCCACCCATCGATCCTCGCGCCTGAGGGGCGCATTGACCTGTCAAAGAAGGCGGAGTCGCGGCTGCGTCCATTCCAGAGCGGGCAAGATCATCAGCTCATGCAGCGCCCAGACCAAAGCATCGACGCGGTCCGGAGAGCCCTTGCCTTCGTAACCACGGACCGACATCTGTCCCATCTGCGCCTCAAGCGCGGATAACCCACCGCAATGCTTAACCCGCCCCTGCTCATAAAGTGCGGCCACTGGTTCCGCGCGCGCACTCTTGCCGTGTGAGGCATGTACCGCCCGGTACGACACCAGAGGATCGACCTGGCGAATGACTTCCTCGACCAGCTTGCCGCCCTGATTGACTTCGGCAACCAGCCGATCGGCCCGATGCTCCTGCATCGCGGATATCGCCGCACGGGCCCATCCGGCCGGTCCCACGCCCTTTACGGTGCAGTCTGCAAGAACGTAGGCTTCCCAGGACTGCGGGGGTCCTTCGGTCACAGCGCCAACGACAACAATTCCACAGGCATCGGCATCGTCCCCGCCGCTGACCGACGGGTCCAAGCCCACCACGATGCGGTTCAATTCCGGGACCGTCCGGACCTGTGCAGCCTCCAGAATTGCCCCGGACCACAGGGCTCCGTCCGTGTCTACCAACAGTTCACCATCCAATTCCTGTCGCTCCAGCCGGGTGCCCGCGTAGAGTGTGCGGACCTCCTGCAGAAAACTCTCCGCAAGGTTGGCCCGGTTCGCCTCTGTCGGAGCATGTGTGACAACAGAAGAAGGCGCTTCCAGAAGTGTCTTGAGCACCTCAACGTTCCGCGGCGTGGTTGTCACGCAAGCCCGGGGCGCTTCCCCCAGGCGCAAGGAAAACTGCAGCATGTCCCAGGTCTCTTGCGCATTCCGCCATTTGGCCAGTTCGTCGGCCCAGGCCGCATCAAACTGAGGCCCCCGCAGCCCTTCGGGATCATGTGCCGAAAAAGCCTGCGCTTCGGCCCCATTGGGCCACACAAGCTTCCGTTCTCCCGCTTTCCAGAGCGGCCTCCGATCGGGCGGTGAACACGCCAGGATGCCACTGTCGCCCAAAATCATGACGTCGCGCACCTGATCGTAGGTCTCTCCAATCAGTGCGACCCGCCGGGCCCGGCCCTGATCGAGCGGCTTGCCGCCTTCGACCTCGGACCGGACCCACTCTGCGCCGGCGCGGGTTTTGCCCGCGCCGCGCCCCCCCAACACAATCCAACTCCGCCAGTTCGCATCCGGTGGCAACTGGTGATCCAGCGCCCAGAACTCAAAGAGATACGGCAGCGCGGCCAGGCCACCGCTGCCAATCTCATCCAGGAACGCGTCCTGTATCCTGGTGCTCGCGCAGGCGAGCCAGCCTGCACCCGATTTCAAATCGAGCCTTCTCAAGGTCGATGGCGCATCCGGCTTGGACGATGCCGGCTTGCTTTTGCTGCTCGTTGACAATGGCATGCTCCGCTTTGTGACAGCGCACGATCAGCCCGGACAATTCTCCAAGCTCCTTGCACTGCCCCGCTTTCTCCAAAGTCTCCCCGGCCTCGAGTTGCTCGAGCAATTCTTCGGTCCTGCGCCGCAGACGTTGAACTGCAGCCATCAGGGACTCGAAGTACTCGATCAACTGGGGCATCCGGTCTTCGGAGGTGATCAATTCCATATCGCTCATACCTCATGCGCGTAGATGAACCCGCACGAGAGAAATGAAAAAGCGACCGGCAGGAACTGATCCTGCGGTCGCTTACTCACTTCTTCTAGCTTGACACAACTTATACGGGAGACCGTTCGCAGAGTCAAGCGAAATCGGATCAGCTTCGAACCCTAAGCGTACGGTCCCATTAACAAAAACCTAATGTCGCCGTTTCTCCGATGCGTCCGGAGCAGGCGCACATTGAAGGCATTGACCGTGAGGGGACCTGCTCAGTTGTTGGCGCGTTCAGCTTCGATCTCACGCCAGCGCGCCACGTTGCGGTTGTGCTCGTCAAGCGTCTCGGCAAAGGCATGTCCACCCGTCCCGTCCGCCACGAAGAAAACGTAGTCGGTTTCATCGGGCGCCACGGCGGCGGCAAGGCTGGCCAGACCCGGATTGGCAATCGGCGTCGGCGGCAAGGCGGGGATCACATACGTGTTCCAAGGCGTGGCCCGTCGCAACTCGCTCTGGCGCAATCCCCGGCCCAGAACACCTTGGCCATTGGTCACGCCATAGATCACCGTCGGGTCCGTCTGCAGACGCATGCCCCGGTTCAGCCGGTTCACAAAGACGCTTGCCACCTGGCCGCGTTCTTCCGGAACACCCGTTTCCTTTTCGATGATCGACGCAAGGATCAGCATCTCTTCCGGCGTTTCGATTGGCAGTCCGGCACGGCGCCCTTCCCAAGCCTCAGCAACGCGCTGGTCCTGAACTTCCTGCATCTGTGCCAGGACCTCAGAGCGCTCCGTTCCCGGCGTGACCTCGTAGCTGTCCGGGGCCAAAGTGCCTTCAGCAGGCAATTCAGGAACCTCGCCGTTCAGCAGGTCCATGGCTTTCAACGCTTCAACCACCTGCCAGCTCGTCACGCCTTCGGCCAGAGAAATCCTGTACCGGGTGTCGGCCTCACCACGCTTTTCCGAGTAAGGGCCCGGCGCCTCGTCTTCGGCCGGGTTGAACTCGGCGATCTCCACGAACTCGTTGGTGGCCGGATCCAGTTCCCGCACTTCCGCCAGTGTCCGCGTGACCCCGATGCGATACACAATCTCGGTGCCGCATGTGCTCGCACCGCCGCGCGTGATCGCATCCACAATGTCATGCATGGATGCGCCCGGTGGAACCAAGAAGCTGCCGGCTTTAAGGTCCTGAGACTTATCCGCGTAATCCGCCCCCAGCCTGAGGATCAGCCCGTTTGTGACAGCGCCCTGTGCCTCAAGCGCTTCACTGACTTTGATCATGCTCGACCCGCGGTCCACCCGCAGACAAATCGCTTCGTCCAGCGGACCCTTAGAGGTGTACTCGGACTGGCCCCAAAGGATTACCCCGGCCAGCAGGAACAAGCCCACAATCAGAAAGGTCAGCATGTTCGAAGCGAGGCCGCGCCACATCAGCTCACCTTCCCAAAGATCACGCTGGCATTGGTGCCACCGAACCCGAAGGAGTTGGAGAGTGCGATGTTGATCTCGCGCTCGCGTTTGGCGTTCGGCGCCAGGTCCACCGCCGTTTCAACTGCCGGATTGTCCAGATTGATCGTCGGTGGCGCCACCTGATCGCGGATGGCAAGAATTGAGAAAATCGCTTCGATCGCTCCGGCAGCTCCCAGCAAATGCCCGGTTGAAGACTTGGTCGAAGACATGGTGACCGTACCGGCGGCATCTCCCATCATGCGCTCCACCGCGCCCAGTTCGATGACGTCCGCCATAGTGCTCGTGCCATGTGCGTTGATGTAATCCAGCGCCGCAGGCTCAAGACCCGCGCGCTGCAAAGCGGCCTTCATCGAACGCAGCGCGCCATCGCCGTCCTCCGAAGGCGCAGTGACATGATATGCGTCTCCCGACATCCCATATCCCAATACTTCGGCATAGATCTTGGCGCCGCGTGCCTTGGCGTGTTCGTACTCCTCCAACACAACCACGCCAGCGCCCTCACCCATCACGAAGCCGTCGCGATCCACATCATAGGGACGGCTGGCCGACTTCGGATCGTCGCTGCGTTTTGTGCTCAATGCCTTGCAGGCGTTGAAACCGGCAATGCCGATCTCGCAAATGGCCGCTTCGCCGCCGCCGGCGATCATGACCTCGGCATCGCCCCACTGAATGATGCGGCTGGCGTCGCCAATGGTATGCGCGCCGGTCGAACACGCGGTCACAACCGACGAGTTCGGGCCACGAAAGCCAAACTTGATGCTCACCTGTCCTGACAGCAAATTGATCAGCGAGCCGGGGATGAAGAACGGCGATACCCGACGCGGCCCGCGTTCCTTCAGAAGGATCGAGGTGTCTGCGATCGAGGACAAACCACCAATGCCGGATCCCAGCATCACGCCGGTGCGTTCCAGATCGTGCAGATCGGTCGGCAGCCAGCCTGCATCCTCGACGGCCATCTGCGCGGCGGCGACGCCAAACAGGATGAAATCATCGACCTTGCGTCGTTCCTTGGCTTCCATCCAATGATCGGGATCGAATGTTCCGTCGCTGCCATCGCCCAGCGGGACTTCACAGGCGTAGTCGGTTGCCAGATGACTGGCATCGAAACGCTGGATTGTCCCCGCACCGGACTGACCATCCAGCAGCCGGGCCCACGTGGCCTCAACCCCGCTGGCCAGAGGCGTGACCAGCCCCAGGCCCGTTACGACAACTCTTCGCATGACTCTGCCCTCTTGCCCCATGTCTTGTTGATCCACGCTCTTACCCCGCCTGACCGGTCAGGGGCAAGACCGCGCTGTCGTGAGCGGTCTCTTGCCAGCCTGCCCGCAATTATGCCTGAACGTGGTCCTGACAAGCCACCCGATCAACGTTTTGCTGCTTAATCCAGAAAAGAGCACGATCAAGGAAAGTCTTTTCTGATCAGATGCCTGCACGTTGATCTGCGATCAGACCCAATGTGGTGGTCAGCATTTGCGCTGCGGTGCGCGCACCGATCTCGTCGCGATCCCCGTCCGGCATGAATTCCACCACCGCGACACCTGCGATCCGCCCGCGCTTGGCGGCACCCTGAATCAACTCCAACGCATCGCCGTAGGTCAGCCCCCCGGCCGTCGGTGCGATGACCGCAGGCATAATGGTGGGGTCCAAAGCGTCCCAGTCAAAGGCGATGAAGATGTCGGAACCTTCGGGAATGGCCGCAAGAGCGCGCGCGATCCCGCCGCGGCGCAGGTCTTGTGCCGGGACAAGCACAGCACCCCAGTCACGCGCCACCTGCAAATCCGCTGGGCCCGCGGACCCGACACCGCGCGCGCCGACTTGGACAATCCGGTTCACATGGGCCAATTCGCTGGCGCGCCGCATGGTGGAACTCAGCCCCCATCGTTCGCCCTGGACTTCATCGCGCCAGTCAATATGTGCGTCGATCTGAAGAATTGTCAGCGGTTCACGACCTGCGAAGGCCTGCAGCATCGGGGACGGCACGGAATCGTCCCCGCCGATCAGCACCGGAACGGCACCAGCCGCCAGAACGGTTTCAGTTGCATGCTTGATCGCTTCGCGATTCTGTTCCGGCGTGACCGGGTCGACACCCACGTCGCCCGCATCCACAGCCTTTACGCCCGGCGGCAGGATCGGCGCCAGAAGGTCGAAATTCAGACGTGCCAGATCCCCTGCGTAGTTTCCAGAAGCGGCCCGGATCGCTGCTGGTCCGCCTGCGCAATACGGGCCAACCGACACATAGGGCGTGGCGCAATCGGCTCCAAAAACAACGATATCCGCTTCGATCTGCGACCACGAAGCATCCGGCAAGTCCAGGAAACGGTCACCAGAACCCCCGCCCAGCATGTCCTTCAATTGCGCCATCTTACCCTCCGCCCACGCATGCGCAGAGGGTCGGGCATTGTGCAGCGCGACGCAAGGCGTCAGAGAAACTCCGCGACGGCCTCCGGTGCGCGCGCGGCCAGTTTCAGCGCTTCGGACAGATCAAAGGTTTTGCGGAACAAAGATCGCCCGACCAACGCTCCGGAAATGCTGGGAATGTACTTCATGCGCGCAATGTCATCGAGGCTCCGTACAACACCGCTGGCAATCACGGGTGCACGCGCCACCTCGGCCAACCCGGAAATCAGACCAAGCTGTGCATCCGTATCGGCCACATCGCTGTCGATATCCGTGACAATCACCCCGGCGAGCGGCGCATCGTCAAATGCAGAAATGAACGCTTCGGGCGTGAACGCGCTGGTGCTGCGCCACCCATCGGTCATCACCTGGCCTTGCCACACATCTACCGCCAGGACGATCTGATCGGGGAAGTACTTCGCCAGTTCTTTGACCGACGCGGGGTCGCGCGCGGCAAGCGTCCCGATCACGATGCGGCCCGCGCCCTTGTCGATCCAGCGTTCTACCGCATCGCGAGAACGGAAACCGCCGCCCAATTGCACGGGTATGCCCACCGTCCGGATGATCTCTTCAACCAGTTCGCTGTTTTCATCCCGCCCCTCGACCGCATCGAAATCGGTCAGGTGCATCCAGCTGGCGCCGGCCTCGGCAAAGCCACGCGCCGTGTCCACCGGGTCGACATGCCAAAGCATCGCCGCATCCAGCCGACCCTTGTCGAGCGTAACGCAACGCCCGTGCTGCAATTCCATTGTCGGATACAAAATCATGTCAACGCCCCCCAATGGCGACCACACTCCATGCCGCACATCATACACCAGATGCAGGGGTCTCTGCGCATCTAATTCGGCACGGACTACTCCAAAAGCGTCACGTTGCCGAGTTGGCCTGCGGAGGTCGGTCGCGGCGCAGCAAAACCACGGGGTCATCAGCATCGTCCACCTGGCGCATTGGGCGATAGCCCAGCCGCTCTGCAATCTCCAGTGACCGGGTGTTCGCGGCCGACACCAGCGCCACCAACGGACCGGGGATCACCCGATCGAACCAATCATGCGCGGCCTCGGCTGCTTCAGCCCCGTACCCCTTTCCCTGAGATCGGGGCGCCAGAACCCAACCTCCCTCCGGGAAGGCATCAAAATCAGGCCCAAGGCCACGTGTGCCGTAGAAAAAGCCAACCTGCCCGATCATCTGACGGCTGCGCTGCTCCACGATCGCCCATTGGCCAAAACCCGTCATCTGCCAGTGCCCGGCATTGCGCAGGAAAGAATTCCAGGCCTCGGCGCGGTCGCGCGGTTTGCCGCCGATGAAGCGGACCACTTCAGGCATCGCCCAGATTTCGGCAAAGCGATCAAAGTCTTCGGGACGCATCGCCCGCAGTGTGAGGCGGGCGGTGTTGATGTTTGGAACGGATCGGATCATGGCCTCAGAAGGCTGCTTGCTTAGATATGCAAGCTGTCTCCCAAGCCCATGTCAGGCGCAAGCGCGAATTCGATCCGGCAACAAAAAACGGCGCCTCCCCGCCGGGGACGCGCCGCCAATCTCGATCACAAAGCGAGAGGCGTCAGGACGCTTCGTTGATGAACTTCACTGCATCGCCGAAGGTCTGAATGGTTTCGGCCGCATCATCAGGGATTTCGATGCCGAACTCTTCTTCAAACGCCATCACCAGTTCCACGGTGTCCAGGCTGTCTGCGCCCAGATCATCGATGAACGAGGCGTTTTCCGTCACCTTGTCTTCTTCGACACCCAGGTGTTCCACAACAATCTTCTTCACGCGGTCCGCGACGTCGCTCATATCAATTCCTCATTCCTTCTGGACCTTTTGGCCCTGATGTTGCCCTGACCCGCTTGGGGAGGCTTGGTTTTGCCCGGTTCCGGGCAGCTCTATCCCGGCGGAGCGGGGCCTGGCACCAAACAACCGGTTCACCGGCTGCCTGCCAAAATGTGCGCCGCCTATAGCACACCAAATTGCGAACGCAAACGCTTTCGCGGGTTGCCCCGGGCGCGCGTTACAACATGGCCATGCCGCCGTTCACATGCAAGGTGGCGCCTGTAACATAGCCCGCTTCCGGGCTCGCAAGGAACAACGCCGCAGCGGCAACTTCCTCGGCTTCGCCCATCCGGCCAGCCGGGACCTGACTGAGAAGACCCGCCTTCTGCTCATCCGTCAGCTTGTCGGTCATCGCCGTCGTGATGAAACCGGGCGACACGGCATTGACCGTGATTCCTCGGCTGGCAACTTCGTAAGCAAGCGACTTGGACATCCCGACCACTCCGGCCTTGGACGCTGCATAATTGGATTGCCCAGGATTGCCGATCGAACCCACCACCGAAGAGACATTCACGATTCTGCCCCAACGTGATTTCATCATACCGCGAATGACGCCCTTGCAGAGCTTCATCGTTGCGGTGAGGTTCACATCAATCACGCTCTGCCATTCTTCGTCCGACATCCGCATAAACAGGTTGTCGCGGGTGATGCCTGCATTGTTGACCAGGATATCGACCGAGCCCATCGCCTCCGCAGCCTGCTTCGGCAGCGCCTCCACGGCATCGAAATCGCTGAGGTTGCAGGGCAGAACATGGGCCCGCTCACCCAACTCACCAGCCAGCGTTTCCAATGGGCCAGTCCGCGTGCCGGACAGCGCCACACTGGCACCTGCACCGTGCAGCGCCCGAGCGATCGCGCCTCCGATGCCTCCCGAAGCGCCCGTAATCAGGGCGTTTTTACCTGCCAAATCAAACATGTATGTTTCCTTCCTAAGTCTCGACTGCGGTTTCGTCCGGAAGAAACCGATCCGGAGTTCCAACACTCCGCAGCCCCGCGCTCCCTATCGGTGCGCCCCACATTTGCGTGCGAACGACACGGCCAATGTGGAATTCCCAAAATTCTCTGTCAGCCCAAAGTCCCTGCGGCACCGGTCACATCCGCCGGCGATCCCACCGCCAGCGTCACCAGGTCCCGGTCAATCCGGCGCGACATGCCCGACAGCGCCTTTCCGGCACCAATCTCCCACATGTCAGTTACGCCTTGTGCGGCCATCCACAACACACTTTCCCGCCAGCGAACGCTACCTGTCACCTGCTGGACCAAAAGGTCGCGAATCTCCCCCGGTTCCTGAACACCTTCGGCCACAACATTGGCAACCACAGGAACAACCGGCCGCGCAATCTCCACGGCGCTCAGAGCCTCTTTCATCACGTCAGCGGCGGGGGCCATCAGCGCACAGTGAAAAGGAGCGCTGACCGGCAACAGCATTGCCCGCTTTGCTCCGTTGGCCTTGGCGATCTCGACCGCACGGGCGACTGCGTCCGCATGTCCAGAGACCACAACCTGCGCCGGATCGTTGTCATTGGCGGCCGCACAGACCTCGCCCTGAGCCGCTTCGTCTGCGACCGCACGTACTGCTTCAAGGTCCAGTCCGAGAATGGCGGCCATCGCACCAACCCCGACGGGCACTGCGGCCTGCATCGCCTGTCCGCGCTGACGCAACAGCCGAGCCGTGTCCGCAACGCTCAGCGCCCCAGCGGCGCAAAGCGCTGAATATTCACCCAGCGAGTGGCCCGCGACATATGCCAGGTCCTTGACCTGAACCCCTTCGGCTTCAAGCGCCCGCACCGCCGCCATTGAGGTTGCCATCAGCGCCGGCTGTGCGTTCTGGGTCAGTGTGAGGGTGTCTATCTCACCCTCCCAGATCAAACCGCTGAGCGACTCGCCCAGGGCGTCATCTACTTCGTCGAACACGGCCTGCGCCGCAGGGTAGGTTTCGGCCAGGGCCTTGCCCATCCCGATTGTCTGGGCCCCTTGCCCGGGAAACACAAATGCTACTGTCATTGGGCCCTCACACCGCTCTGCCATTTGGCGCGCAGGTTTAGACTGCTGGAACCGTTCGTACAAGATATGCACGACATATGTGCAGCCCTGCGCATTGCAGGGCAGCCGTTATCGTTTACCTCTGTGCCAGACCAAAAAGGGGAAACACATCATGTCACTCTCCAACAGCAGATCCGGCTATGGCGGCGTGTCCAAACTGTTCCATTGGCTGATTGCGCTGCTCATCTTCACCGTTATTCCCTTGGGAATTGTGGCGAGTGGGTTGGCACACCAGATCGCCGATCCCACGATTGACGCCACGGACAGCGACGTGGCGCGGGCTGCATTTCTCTTTTCGCTCCACAAGACGATCGGTGTGACCATCTTTTTCGTGGCTCTGGCGCGGATCGCATGGGCCATCAGCCAGCCCAAACCCGGATCCCTTCATCCAGACAGGAGACTTGAAACCGGCCTAGCGGAAACGGTGCACTGGCTGCTGTATGGCTCACTCGTCCTGGTGCCGCTCGCCGGTTGGATCCATCACGCAGCGACAACTGGATTTGCACCAATCTGGTGGCCTTTCGGTCAATCCCTGCCTTTTGTGCCCAAGGATGAGCAAGTTGCCGCACTGTTCGGCGGTTTGCACATTGTCCTCGAGCGTGTCCTCGTCGTGGCCTTGCTGCTGCATATCGCAGGTGCGCTGAAACACCAGTTCGTGGACCGCGACGCCACCCTGCGCCGGATGTTGCCGGGTCGAACGGACGTTTCAGTGCCCGACGGGCAGCGCCACCCAGTCTGGCCCGTTGGCGCGGCGGTGGCGTGCTGGGCCGCGGCGATCGCAGTTGGCGCGAATCTTGGCGCCTATCAAAGCCATGCTGCCCAGGCGCCAGCGGACAAACTTGCAGAGGTTCGGTCCGACTGGACCGTCACGGACGGCACACTCGACATTTCGGTGACCCAACTGGGCAACACTGTCACAGGCGCGTTTGCTGACTGGACTGCCGCCATCACTTTTGAAGAACCGGACGCGCCCGGGCCGGCGGGAGAAGTGGAAGTCACGGTCGCCATCGCGTCGCTCAGCCTGGGGTCCGTGACTGCGCAGGCAATGGGGCCAGACTTCTTCGGCGCAACAGAGTTTCCAACCGCCACGTTTGTGGGCCAGATCGAAAAAACCGACGCTGGCTACGTTGCGTCGGGACCTCTGACCATCAAGGGCACAACTGTACCGATTGTACTGCCCTTTTCGCTCGAACAGGACGGCGACATCGCCCGCATGCAAGGCGAAATCGGGCTGCAACGCCTTGATTTCGGGGTCGGCAGTTCCCTTCCGGACGAAAGCTCGCTGGGTTTCGGTGTGGATGTGAAGATCACTCTGAGCGCCTCCCGATCATCCTGAGTGCTCGCAACGATCTTTGCGATGCCCACAACAAAAAACCGCCGCCGACCCTTTCGGGCGGCGGCGGCTTTGTTTTGACTGATAGCAAACTCAGCTCAGGTCCAGCGCCTCTACTGACAGTATCATCATCACTTCATCCGCAACGAAGGGCGCAAACATGCCAAGCCCGTAGTCACTGCGCAGTATCTTCCCGGTTGCCGTAAACCCAACGGCCGGTTTGCCGGCATTGGGCGGGAATGGGTACTCGTCCACTTCGGCGTTCAGGACCGTGTCCAAGACGATGGATTTGGTCACGCCATTGAGCGTGAAATCGCCGGTGATCAAAGCAGTGTTGTCGCCCGTCACTTCAACGGAGGTGGATGTGAAGCTGGCGGTGGGATGCTCGTCCAGCTTGAAGAACTCACCCGATTGCATGATGTGCCCTGTCCGACCCGGGTCTCCGGTGAAAAGGTCCGCGGTCGACACCGATGCTGTCACACTGGAGGCTGACAGGTCGTCCCGATCGATCACGATCTCGCCCTCAAAGCCGGAAATCATCCACATCGTCGTCGAGAACCCTGCGTGGTCATAGGTGAACATGCCTTGTGAATGGGTCGGATCGAGCGTGTAGGTTTGCGGAGCGGCAAACGCCGCTGGTGCCAATACAGCCAGCGCAGCGGCCATCAGGGTGGTCTTCATCGACAATCTCCATGTGTCTGAACGTTACTGATACGTCTGACATGGAGCGGTAACCGCTGTGCGACAACCCGAGACCTGTTCACAGAAGATGTTTGATTATGAACAGATCGCGCGGGAATTCAGGTGCTGATATTCACAAGTCCCGTCAACTGCATGCGTAATGCCTGCCGTACTTCGGCACTATCGATCGGCATCCGCATCAGGATGCTGCCATCCACATCCCAGAGTTCGATCTGGTTCTTGGTGATCTTTGCACACCCCAGGCTGTCATAGCTGCGACGCAGCACTGTTTCGGGGCGCCCGTTGGCGGCCTTTTGCAGAACGCGCAGCTCTCGCCGGATTGGGTCGAAGCAGGCTTCGGGGCACGCATCGATCCGGTTGCGCAGCAACAGCGCAAGGCCGCAAAGCAGAAAAAACACCGAAGCTCCCAGTTTCAGCATCTTGACGTCATCGGTAAAGAGCGCGCCGGGAACCACCCACATGGCAGGTGCTGTCAGGATCAGAGCCGTCCCAACGATCCGCAAAACGGCGCGAGGAACACTCCGATCACCTTCAAATCCAAGCATGACCGGCATTTTGCTGTCGTCCACGTAGCGCGACTTCGCCCGCGCCAGTATTGGATCGTTCATTGCATTCATAGGACCATTTCCTCGCTCGCGGCCTGCCATAGCGTCGTGGCAGACGTGTCCCTTGTCTGAGGGTCATGATGGTTAACAAAACGTCCAGATTGGGGCATGCGCGAGGCATTTGGCTGACAATCGCCCCAAGGTTGCAGCGGCGATAAGGGTCGGAGCCCTTGCCTGTCCCTGCAATAAGTGTATATGGGGCGCTTCTTCCGCAAACGTTTGAACCGCGCAGTCTCTCGTGGTGGGGCCGCGGAAGAAAATGGCCCTGCCTTTGAAATGCGCCTTGATAGAAACAGGAGGGTTCATGCCCCTTTACGAGCATGTTTTTATTGCGCGTCAGGACTTGTCCAACACGCAAGCTGAAGGCCTTATCGAGCATTTCGGATCCGTTCTTTCGGACAATGGCGGCCAACTCGTCGAGCACGAGTACTGGGGCGTCAAGACGATGGCCTATAAGATCAACAAGAACCGCAAGGGGCACTATGCCTATCTGCGGACCGATGCACCGGCCCCTGCCGTGCAAGAGATGGAACGCCTGATGCGCCTGCACGATGACGTGATGCGCGTGCTGACCATCAAGGTGGACGAGCACGCCGAAGGGCCCTCGATCCAGATGCAGAAACGTGACGAGCGCGACCGTGGCGAACGCCGCGAGCGGCGCGCTTGATCGGTAAGAAGAAAGGACGCTAACTCATGGCCAACAAACCTTTTTTCCGCCGCCGCAAGGTCTGCCCGTTCTCCGGGGATAACGCCCCCAAGATCGACTACAAAGACACCCGGCTGCTGCAACGCTACATCAGCGAGCGCGGCAAGATCGTGCCTTCGCGCATCACCGCCGTTTCGGCCAAGAAGCAGCGCGAACTGGCCCGTGCGATCAAACGCGCCCGGTTCCTGGCACTTCTGCCCTACGCCGTGAAGTAAGGAGTATCTGATATGCAAGTGATCCTTCTCGAACGCGTGGCCAAGCTTGGCCAGATGGGAGACGTCGTCGACGTGCGCCCTGGCTATGCGCGCAACTTCCTGCTCCCGCAGGGCAAGGCTCTGTCGGCGTCAGACGCCAACATCGCCAACTTCGAAGCCCAGAAAGCGCAACTCGAAGCACGCAACCTTGAAACCCGCAAAGAAGCGGAAGCACTGGCCGAGAAACTTGATGGACAGCAGTTCATCGTGATTCGGTCCGCGTCCGACTCCGGCGCGCTTTACGGTTCGGTCACCACGCGTGACGCTGCCGAAGTCGCGACCGCCGAAGGGTTTTCGCTGGACCGCAAACAGGTCGTTCTCGGCAACCCCATCAAGGAACTGGGCCTGCACGCCGTTGCCGTCGTTCTGCACCCCGAAGTGCAAGCATCGATCGAACTGAACGTGGCACGCTCCCCCGAGGAAGCCGAACTTCAGGCGTCGGGCAAGTCGATTCAGGAACTGGCCGCGGAAGAAGAAGCTGCTGCTGAATTCGAAATCGCCGAACTCTTCGACGACATCGGCAGTGCAGCATCCGACGATGAGGAACTGGCCGAGGCCGCTGGCGTTGAAACCGCCGCGCCCGCAGACGCCGAGGAAGAAGACAGCGAAACCCCGCCTGTCTGATCGTCCGTCAAATAAAATGTACAAAGCGCCCGCAGGTTCGACCCGCGGGCGCTTTTGTTTTGGCTCACCGAAGAAACTGTCCCTACCCGGCGCCCGCGAAGTCCGCGCCTGGCTCAAGCGGCGCCATCCGGATCAGGCGCGAGTCGATCAGCGCCGCCTGTCGATGTGGAACCGCGGCACGATACTCCGGATCCTGAACCATCGCCGCAAAGGCGGCCGCGTTCGGATACTCTACGATAAAGCAGAGATCCCATTGCTTGTCGTCGGGGCCGATCATCATCATTTCCATTGTCCCCCGCCAAATCACCCGACCACCGACACGCGCTAGCACCGGCGCACTTTCCCGACCATACGCGGCGTAGGCCTCGGCACCGGAGGCTTTGCGTCCGTCCTCATAAGCCGCCATCTCGCGGTACCGCACCAGATTGAGCATGTGAATCGGGCCGGGCCGGTCGTTTTCGACAAACGCGTCAAACCGTTCCCTGTCAAAGGTGAGATGATGCATGCAAGCCTCCTGTTGAGCGGCAGAATGGGTCAGTGCCCGGACGAAGGCAAGCCATCGGCAACCCGCCGCGCATGGCGTACATTCGCCTTTCGATACATCCCAGATTTGGTAGGCTCAGTCTGAACGCACACAACCGACAGACAGGGACCCGGATGACCATGCTGACCCGCCGCCGCGCCGTATTCATGTTTTGCGCCCTGCCCGTTTTGTCTGCGTGTGGGGGCGGCGACCGAGTCGCGCGCGACAGCATCGATACCTTTGATCCGCCGCTCTTTCCAAATGAAACGCCTGAGCTGCGCGCCCTGATCAACCAGTACGCCGACTACTACGAAGTGCCGCGCGCCCTGGTCCATCGCGTGGTTGTGCGCGAGAGCACCCACCGCCCTTGGGCACGCAACGGGCCATATATGGGCCTGATGCAGATACACCCCAACACAGCGCGCGGTATGGGCTACAACGGACCTGCCGAAGGGCTCCTCGATGCAGAGACCAACCTGACTTATGCGGTGAAGTACCTGCGCGGCGCCTGGATGGTGTCGGACGGCAGCTATGATGCCGCTGTGGGATGGTATGCGCGCGGTTACTACTACGAAGCCAAGCGCCGGGGGTTGCTGGAAGAAACCGGGCTGATCTAGAACCCGCTGCTCAGACGCCCGGCGCCCGAACCTCTTGGAAATCAACAGCTCCCTTCATAGGATGCGGCGATGTCTTGGCTCCGATCATTCATCGCTGGATTTTCCATTCCGTGCCTGTTGCTCGGGCTTTCGTTCTTCGCTGCCTCGCTCACGCCCTCGCTGATCCCACGAGGGCCTTTGGTTCAGGGTGTACTGGGTGGCGTTGTCATCGCGCTTGGGTACCTGCTCGGAAAGATCCTCGGCCTCATCTGGCAAGCGGCAGATCTGCCACGGCTGACAGGCAAACTCGCGACCGGCGCAACGCTGATCTTTGCCGCGCTTGTACTGCTGCTGTCGATCTGGACCGTCACATCAAGCCTTGAGTGGCAAAACGAATTGCGGGCCAAAATGGGGCTCGATCCGGCCGAGGCACAGCATCTCGTGACCATCGTGGCCACGGCGGCTCTCACTTTTGCCATTGCTTTCGCCATTGGGGCCTTGATCGCAGCGCTCTTTCGATGGATTCGGGCCCGGTTCTACCGGATTATGCCGTCACGGCGCGCCAATGTTTTGGGTGTCATCACCGTGGTACTCATCCTGTTTGTCGTGACCCGTGACGGCATCCTCGACCGCGCAGTCACCGCGCTTGATGAAAGCTACGAAGCCGCACAAGAGCTGTTTGACGTGGCGCCGCCCCGACCAACAAATCCGAACCAGACGGGTTCAGCAGAGTCGTTGATTGACTGGGCCGCGATCGGACAACCCGGTCGGGATTTCATCATGACTGGCCCGGATGCCGAGGCGATATCGGCGTTCTCCGGCAAACCTGCTCTGGACCCGATCCGGGTCTATGTCGGACGCGCAAACGGAGAAACGCCAGACGAACGCGCAGAGCTCGCGCTTGCGGAACTCAAACGACTGAACGCGTTCGATCGCGAAGTGCTGATCGTGGCCAGCCCCACCGGCACTGGCTGGATGGATCCCGGTGCCCACGACCCCGTCGAATACATGCACAACGGGGATATCGCGACGGTCGGGGCACAGTACTCCTATCTGCAATCACCGCTTGCGCTCATTCTGGAAACGCGCACCGGACTGGATCAGGCAGCCGCGCTGCTGAAAGTCGTGCACAATCACTGGCGGACCCTGCCAGCGGACAGCCGCCCGCGGCTTTACGTGCATGGCCTCAGCCTAGGCGCGTGGTCGTCCATGTATGCCACCAACCTCTTCCGGCTTGTGGGGGATCCGATCGACGGTGCATTCTGGGCTGGTCCCCCTTTCCCGTCAGATTTCTGGCACACGGTGCAGAACGCGCGCCGGGATGGCAGCCCGTGGGTTTTGCCCACGATCGGGGATGGCTCCATCGTGCGCTATGCGTCTCATCTGACCGACGCCTCCCAGGCCGAGACCGACTGGGGCGCCATGAGGATTGTGTTTCTGCAGTATTCAAGCGACCCGATTGTATTCTACGATCCGTTTTCGATCTGGCGTGCGCCGCCATGGATGAATGACCCGCCCGCCGCAGATGTCTCCCAGCATCTGACCTTCATCCCAGTTGTCACACAGTTTCAACTTGCGCTCGACATGGCCTTGTCCTTCGGGGCGCCGCCTGGACATGGCCATGCCTACTATGCGCAGGATTACATCCCGCCATGGGTTCAGGTCACGGCACCAAAAGACTGGACCGCTGAAGACACCGAGCGCCTGCAAGAGCATTGCAACGTTGGATTTCAGTATGGCTGTGCCAACTGAGACGTCAGGACAAGGGCACGCCCTCGACAGTGATCCGATGCATCAGGCGGCGGAAGCCGTGATAGTCGTTGATCGCTTTGTGCCACGTTGCGCGGTTGTCCCACATGGTGATGTCACCCGCCTCCCACCGCACCCGACACTGAAACTCAGGCTGTCGACAATGATCGTAGAGCATCGACAGTATCGCTGCTGATTCCTCGGCGGTCAGTCCTTCGATATGCGTGGTGAAAACGGGGTTCACGAAGAGCCCACGCCGACCGCTCAGCGGATGCGTGATCACCACCGGATGACGGGCGTCCTGCGTGGCTGCAGCTGCATTGCCCAGCCGCCCGCTCTTGGCCGCTTCGCTGTCCAACGTCGACGCGCCAAAGACGTGCCGCGAAGAATGCACCGCCGTCAATCCATCGAGAAACCTGCGCATCACGGGCGAAAGGGCTTCATACGCCGCGCCCATCGACACAAACAGGGTGTCTCCCCCGTAAGGCGGCATCTCGATGGCATGCAAAATCGAACCCATGGCCGGAACCTGATCGTAGGAATGGTCGGTATGCCATCCCTCGCCCACCGCTTCTTTTTGGTCTTTCTCTTTCAGCACGGTTGCAATTTCGGGGTGCCCTTCGACCGGTTTGAAAAACCGGTTGATGTTGATCGCGCCGAAGCGCCGCGCAAAAGTCAGATGATCGTCCGGCTCAACTTCCGCCTGCCCCCGCAGAACAATCACGGAGTGTTTCGAGAAGGCGTTCTGAATGGCTTCGAAATCCTCACTGCGCCGGATGTCCGCGCCTTTGATTTCTGCACCCAGTCCTCCCGTGAGTGGCGTGATCTGCATCCGTATTCTCCAAGTTGCCGTTGCAGAGAGCATATCAAACCACCAATAGTCGGAAAAACTGAATTACTTTTCCTTAAAGGTAACTTTTAGTGATGGTACGCTACACCCTCCGACAACTCGAATATCTCACCGAGACCGCGCGGCAAGGCGGCATTGCGCCGGCCTCCAGACATCTCAACGTTTCTGCGGCAGCCGTGTCTTCGGCGCTCGACAAACTGGAGACATCGATTGGGTTTGCCTTGTTCGACCGCTTCCCTGCCCAAGGCATGCGTCTCACACGCGCCGGTGCAGATTTTGCGGCACAGGCCGCAGATCTGCTGTCGCAAGCCGAGCTCCTCGACCGGCACGCGGCCGATCTCGCAGGTGAACGCAGCGGCACGATCCATATCGGTACGCACTATGCGCTGGCGCACCGGATCGTTCTGCCCGCCATCCTGTCATTCCGAGAGCGCCATCCCGGCATACGGATCGAAGTCGTAGAAGACGACTACCCAAATCTGTTGAGCGCCCTGGACTGCGGCGAGATAGACGCGCTTGTGGTCTTCGATCAGGGCTTCGATCCACGCCGTCACATCGTTGAAGTGCTGAAGCCCCTTCCACCATTGGTATTGCTGGCCGAGGCACATCCTTTGGCGGTAAAGCCCAGCCTTCGCCTCAATGATCTGCAGGGGATTCCTTACATCTCGGTGTCGCGTTCCGGGCCCGGTCCGAGCTACCTGGACCTGCTGCAAGCAGCAGGAGTCGAGCCCGAGGTGCCGTTGAGGTCTCAATCCCGCGAACTGGTTCAGGCTTATGTGGGCAAAGGCTTGGGTTTTACGCTTGTCGGGTTTGCTCCGCCGCATTCTAAGACCATCGAAGGAGACGGCGTTTTGGTCCGTCCCATCGCCGAGGACATCGGCCAGTTCGACGCGGTGATCGCGCGATCACGCCACGTCAAAGGCGGCACCCTCATTGAGACCTTCCTGAATCTGTGTCGGAAACAGATTTGAGCGATGCACCACTAACGGAACCAGCACGCAAGAGAAGCCGGTTCAGCCGTCCAGAAAACTGCGGAGCGCCAGCAGGAACTCGTCCCATGTCGGATGCCCCGGAAGCACGAGGTGGTTGCCGCTCTCCAACACCAGTAGCTCGGCATCCGGGATCCCGGCGGCAAGTTTTTGCGCCTGGTGCAGGGGATGCACCGCATCGTTTCGGCCCTGAACGATCAACGTCGGACAGCGCACCTGCCCCAGAATGGGCAGCGTTGATGCGGCATTGGCCTTGTCGCGCAAACTGAGCATGTATTCCCGCGACGCGCTCTGCTGCATGAGGCCCACCATCTGCGGAATGGCATCTGCTGGTCCGTCCGGGAAATAGGCCGTCAAAAACGCCGTCGCCAACCCTCCTTCGAGATGATCCCAACCCGCTTCGATCATGGTTTTCAGGGCCTCGGGACGACCTTTCTGGGCACGCAGCACGCGGCCTTCGGCATATCCTCCGACGATCACCATACGGCACACCTTTTCGGGATGCATCGCGGCAAGCGTCACCGCCTCCATGCAGGCACCGGATTCGCACAATAGATCAAACCGATCCACGCCCGCCGCCTCGGCCACAGACAACATGTCCTCGACGTTTTGCTCAACCGACTGTGCACTGTCCAAGGCCTCTGACAACCCGGTGCCGGCCCAGTCCATCTGCAGCAAGGTCCGGCCTTCACGATAGGCTTTGTAACCGTCGCGCAGGATTGGGATATGCCACGCCTTTTCGGTGCTGACCGGCGGACCTTCGATCTGGAACAACGGGGGACCGGACCCGGACACCAGATAAGCCAGCGAGCGCCCACGCGCGGACAGCGCGTATCTCACCTTGGGCACGCCGTGATCGTCCGGTTTGGGCGTTGCAGTGTCGGATGTGGTTTCGACCTCTGCCGTCAGTTCCAATCCCCGCCCGTGATGCGTGCGAATGATCTGTTGACGCTTGCCATCATCTCCGACGGCGCGGCGAGCTGCAGCGATCCGGGCGCTGATCGCGCTCTCCGAAACAATGCGCCCGTTCCAGACCGCATCCACCATTTCTTCACGGTTAACCAGCCTGCCGCGATTATCCAACAGCAATTGCAGCAGATCGAACACCTGCGGCTCGATCGCCACCTCTTCCCCGCCGCGCGTCAGGCGCCGGCTGGCGGTCTCGAGTGCGCAATCGGCAAATCTGTAAATCACGGGTTCAAACTTCATTTCTATTTGCCAGACAAAATCCTAGCCAAATCCGAAGGAAATCACAGGGGTTTCTAAAGGTCTTCTTCAAGCATCAGGCGCTAAGCCACGCCATCTTCGGCATATCAGTATGGAGGCCCAGACATGCAACCACCCTTTGACCTGAACGTGATGCGGATGCGAACGGCACGGGCACCGCAGGAATTACTGGCGGAAGCCACGGCGGCGCGTCTTCTGTCGAAGACTCGAAAGGACCAGATCTCAAAAGGAGGTCTTAGCCATCGTCTTTCGTCGATGTTCGCTTCCCTGACGGAGGCCGCATCGGGCATTCTGAAGTCACAAACCCCTGGCCGCGCGACCTGACCGGCGAACCCTAACAATTCAATAATCCATGGCAGCCACACCCCCGCACTGCTAGGGAATGTGCATGGATTTTGACCACATGGATTCCGCGGGATATCTGGTGAATCACATCGCCCGATTGTTTGCTGACGGGTTGCGCAAGCGCGTGGAACCACTGGGCATTGTTCCCGGTCAGTTCCCGGCCCTGCTGGAGCTTTGGATCAAGGACGGCCAAACGCAAAAGCAGTTGGTTGAGAAGCTGGACATCGAGCAGGCGACGCTGGCCAATACCTTGGCACGCATGGAACGGGACGGGTTGATCGTACGGACCCAACACCCCGAGGACGGGCGCGCGCGGATCGTCCACCTGACCGACAAGGCCAAAGCCATCCGCGATGCCGCGTACGCCGCGGCCACAGAAACAAATGCAATCGCCATGTCCAGCCTGTCGGAGGAGGAGCAAAAGCAGTTCGTCGACTTCATGCAGCGCATCATTCGAACGTTGCGGGCCTGATCCGCTTCTTTTTGCTAGGGGCGCGAACAGCCCGCGGCCACCCTTCCGTTCGGATGTCGCTTTCGCATAAAAGCGGAAGCTCGCAGCTTTTAAGGACATCGCGATGGCAGATCAGATCATCATTTTGCACGGACCGTCAAGCAGCGGCAAAACCACGTTGGCGACCGCGCTGCAAAACACGGTCGAGCTTCCTTTCTGGCGGTTCTCGATTGACCATTTGCGCGATGGTGGCGTGCTGCCGATGGCGCGGCTGAACGCAGGAGATTTCCGCTGGTCCGATATTCGGAAACCGGTTTTCGACGGGTTTCACCGCTCCCTGGCGGCCTGTGCAGAAGCAGGCAACAACATGATTGTAGAGCATATTTTTGATACGCCGGGCTGGGTTGACGACCTCAAGCATTTGCTCACACCCTTTGATGTGTTCTTTGTGGGTGTGCACTGCGATGTTGTTGAGTTGCAGCGGCGCGAGCGGGCGCGCGCTGACCGTCCCATTGGGAGCGCGGCACGCGATTTTCAGACGGTTCATGCAGGCCGCGTCTACGATGTCGAAGTCGACGGGATGCAAGACGTGCAACAGAACGCGCAGTTCATTCTCGAGCAATGGCGTTCGGGGCGTCGGGTGTCAGAGTTTGCACACGAAGCATGACGCCCATCCCGCCCTGCACACTTCGAAATGCATCAGCACGGACTTGCATTCAACGTCTGACGCTCGTTGAGCAGTTCCGAGATGTTGGCATCCAGAATACCGGTGCTGATGTTCCCGAACAAAACCTGGCGGCCGTCATTTAGAATATAGGTCGGGCTGCCCCGCACATGCATTTCGGCACCGAGCTCGTAGTCCGCCGCCAACGTCGCGATCGCTTCGCCCGTTTCGATCTTGGAGCAGATGTCATCGAAACTGACGCCAAGTGCCTCGCTGATATCCCTCTGCACAGCCCAGTCCGAAACATCCCTCGCTTCTGCAAAAAAAGCCGACCGAAGAGCGGCCACGGCCCGATAGCCCGCCCTGTCTTGGAATGGCACGTTCACGGATTCGTTGGCCACAATCTCCAACGCTTTTACAAAAAGATGCGGGCTGGCGGACGATTTCGGCCGCGTCGTGGTCCAGGTGTTGTCGTTCAGAGCAACCCCCGGAAACCCACCGACTACCTCTCGGACATGGGCCGCGTAGGCATCAAACCCGCCGCGGGCGCCCCACACTTTCTCAATCTTTCCATGTGCGTCGGGAAACACTGAACAAAACCGGGTTTCGATTTCTATTTGCGGGCCAAACTTGTCGACGATGTTTTGCAGGTTGCTTTGCCCCAGATAGGCCCAGACACACAGGATGTCAGAGAAATGAACAATGTTTAACCCTGGCACAGGCGCCTCCAATTTCGATGCATCTTAGACTTCGAATGCGACCGTAGCCGCTCACTAAGGCTATGCAACAGGGCGACGTGATGCCCCGCGTTTCTCAAGTGCGCATTCAGCCGCTTCTGGTGCTGGTCGTCAGGCTACAGGCGCGGCACAGGTGGAAGCGCCTTGGCTTCGCGCACGATCAGCGAACGGACCCAACGTGATAAGCTGGACCTGTCGGTCGCGGCCGCCCAATACATATGCTCGGCCATGCTCGTATCGAAATCGAAAGGGACCAGCGCCACCCGATCCTGATTGCGGATCGCCACACGCGACGGCAACGCCGCGACCAAATCAGTGCCATCAATGATCTCTGCGAAGGATTGTGCCGTTGTGCTGATGACCGCCTTGCGCAGCGAAACGCCCTGGGAACTTGCGTACCGGAAATGCGCCTGTTGCCATCCCGGCTTCGGTTCGAAATGCACGTGGTCAAGTTCCTTGATGTCATCCAGCGTCAGCTTCTTCTTGGCGGCCAGAGGATGGGACGGGTCCAGCATACAAAGATGGTAGTCGCGGGTCAGATATTGATTGGCGAATATGCCGCTGTCCGAAATCTGTTGTGGCCCAAGATAGAGGTCCACCTCTCCGTTCACCAGAGCGTCGCGCACGGACCACCCAAAGTCGAAATTCAACAAAAGCCGCACGGACGGTGCCTGAGCGCGCATGGCCCGGATGACGGGCGGCAGCGTGATCTCGCTTTCGTATCTCGACGTCATAATCGAGATGTCGCCGGTCGCACTTGCTGGATCGAACTGCTGCTCACCCCGGATGTTCTCCGCTTCCGCTAGAATGCGCTCCACCGCTTGCATCAGGTCATGACAATGATCCGTCGGCGCAATAGAACCGCCTTGTTTGACAAACAGCGGGTCAGCCGCGGCCTTTCTGACCCTCTCCACGGTATAGCTGACTGATGAGGGATTCATCCCCAGCTCGGCTGCGGCCGCGGAAAATGACCGGTGTCGATAGACCAAACGCAGCGTTCGGAGCGCCGCAAAATCAAGTGCCAGTATCTCTCGGATCGTAGACATCCCAATGTTACACGCAAACGAGATTAAATTTATCCATCACGAGAACCAGTATGATTTGATTGTTCGATCTTGCAAGTTTTTCCATCATAGTCTCGAGAGACATCCCTGGGCAAAGAAACGGGAGCGGCTGGATGACGCTAAAAGTAATTGGAGCAGGTTTTGGCCGCACGGGGACTGAGAGTCTCAAACGTGCTCTGGAAACGCTTGGTCTGGGTCCGACCCACCACATGTACGAGGTCATGGATAGTCCGGTTCAGCGCGAGCGCTGGAACAGCTTCGCATCAACTGGAAAGGTAAGCTGGTCTGAACTGTTCGAGGGATTCACTAGTGCCGTGGACTGGCCGTCAGCGGCCTTTTGGCGTCAGACCATGGACTTTTTCCCTGATGCCAAGGTTGTTCTCTCGCATCGCCCGGCCGAGGAGTGGTGGAACAGCTTTTCCACCACGATCCGGACCGCACTTACAACCGGAAAGGACGTCGGTGGACTGGGTCACAAGGTCATCACCGAAGGGGTTTTTGGCGGAAATGTCGACGACAAGGACCACGTCATCGGAATCTATAAGGCCTCGCTGGAAGAGGTTCGGCGAACCGTACCCGCAAACCGGTTGATCGATCTGCCGCTGGGCTCCGGATGGGAGCCGCTGTGTACTGGTCTTGGTGTGGCAGTACCAAACGAGCCTTATCCCTATGGAAACTCCCAATCCCAGTTTCGCGCCGCAGAGTGACCCAGTCACCGCGGGCTCCGCGCGCCATGTGCGGGCCGCTCTTCGCTCGAATGGGCTCGCGCCGCTCTTTCACGTTCCGCGACTCAAAGTTTCACGGCACTCATCCGGTAATAGGTGAGCGAGAAGAAGAAGCGCCCGTCGCGCGCAAGTTCGACTTGTTCGTCAAACCACGCCGTTACTTCCGTTTCGCTCATGTGACCGTTTTGAGCCGCGTAGCGTGACATCAAGTGCATCAGCATAAACGCAAGGCCGTCCGGCCGCAGGGTCACATCACAGAAGGTGAACGGGACAACTTCGATGGCGCCAAATCCTGCGGCTTGGGCCAGTTCGGGCCAGAGCGCAGCAACACGCGCTTCGACATAGTGGTGGTCCCATGCCGCCTGAACTTTCCGCATGCGGTCTTCGTCGTCCGAGCGCCAATCGAGCGTCTTGCAGCCCGTATCGACCGCAACAAATCGCCCACCCTTGCGCAAGACGCGATGTGCCTCCGTCAGAGCCGCGGGAATATCCGACAGATACTCCAGCACTTGGACCGCGGCAGCCTTGTCCGCTTCGCCATCCCGCAAGGGAAGCTGATCCGCGACACCATCTTCGATCCGGACCTGTGGGTACCCTGCGCAGCGGGACATTGCCATAGATCTCATGTCATCGCTGGGGTCAACGCCCACTACACGCCCCGTCGCACCGACGGCGCGCGCAATCTCTTCCGTCAGAAGCCCGTTCCCACACCCTATGTCGGCAACAGTGTCGCCTTCTGAAAGGTGCAGCGCGTCAAATGCCTTACGCCTGCGCCGGCTGATATCTGCGCCTTGATAGGCAATCTCGAGGAGTTTGGTGGTTTCGTCGTCAAACTTTAACATGCCCCACAAATACCGGCTTTGACTTGTTCGCGAAACACCAAGCAATGGGCGCAAGTCTCTTTGAGCTGTTCAATTCGCGGTTTCTAGAATTGCTTGAAGACCGGCCCCGCCTTGGAAAGCGTTGCCCACATTCGGCAAGTCGGATCCTCACCACAACGTCCCATCGATCGCGATTGACACTCCAGCGGTCTTCGCGCTTCGTCTTTCGTGTCCGTGCTACGGCCAAACCCTATGAAGCCTAGAATTGCGGTTCTGATCATCACGCGTCCTCCATGCGAACCATGGCGGCACAATGGTTCCGCGGCACAAAACACCGTGAGGGGCAAACAAACCCAAAGGAGGGCAAATCAACCAATCTCACTTGATACAAAGGCGATTGGGCCACAGACTGCGATCTCAATTCGTCGCAAAACGATCGCATGTAGATGAAAAGGCCAATCCAGATTCAGCTCGTCGCCACGCCGCATGTCAGCGCATCAAGCCTCTTTGGGCTATATGACACCTTGACGGCAGCCGGACGTGACTGGGAATACCTTGTCAGCGGAGAAACCGCAGACCCCGTCTTTGACGTGAGGCTTGTCGGGCCAAGCGACGAACCTTTTGCGTGCGGGAACGGGTTGCAGATCGTTCCCGATGTCACGTTTCGGAACGCAAAACGCGCGGACATCGTGGTTGTTCCTGGCCTCAATCTGTCCCCGGTCGACCGTATCGAGCGGGCAGACCACCCTGCCCTCTGCTGGCTGGAGGCGCAGGCCGACCAGGGCGTCCGGGTTGTTTCCGCCTGCACTGGCGCAGTGCTGCTGGCGGAAATCGGTTTGCTTGATGGCGTTGACGCCACGACTCATTGGGGTTTCAGCGCTTTGTTCCGCAGACACTATCCGGAGGTGCGGCTTCGTCTCGACCGGGGGCTTTGCTTCGCAGATGCTGGCCATGGTGTGGTTACTTCCGGCGGGACCACAGGTTGGCAAGAGCTGGCCCTGTTTCTGATCACCAACTATGGCGGCGCGCAGAGGGCGGCGAAAACTGCCAAGGTCTGGCTCATGGCCGACCGTGGTGAAATGCAGGCCCCTTTCACATCCCTGGTGAGCAGGCACCCGCATTCCGACGCAGCCATTGCATCAACACAAACCTGGCTGGGCGACCACTATGCCGCAGCGAACCCTGTTGCCGAAATGGTGCGAGTGTCCGGATTGGCCCCAACCACATTTGCGCGCCGGTTCCGATCGGCGACCGGTTTGAGCCCGCTGGACTATGTCCATGCCCTGCGGGTCGAAGAGGCACGGCAACTGTTGGAAACCACCGACGATGCCGTGGCCTCAATAGGTGAAGACGTGGGCTACTCGGACATCGCGTCGTTCCGGAAGCTCTTCAAACGTCGAACCGGGCTGACGCCCGCCGAGCACAGACGAATGTTTGGCACGGCAAGGTTCGCGCGATACACCTGATACTCGGCTCAGGAAAATTTGAAGAGCTTTTGTGCGATGGGTGCGAATGCACTCCTTCTCCACAGGAATGGTGGCCCCAGGTCAGCGCCAGCCACAAAATCAGCGATCGAACCCATCGCGCAGCACGTCTCTCAAACGTTGCGCTCAAGCCACTCCAACGCCTTCCCGGCAGTCTGCGGCCATGAGTCGTCGAACTGCAGGTAATGACAAGCGCCGTCAACCGCGAGGAAATCTGCGGTTTTGTAGCGGCTCGCCATGGTCCTGGCCGTGCTGGTCGCGACGGCCTTGTCCTCAGTGCCCGAGACAAAAAGCAAAGGACAGGTCACCGTCGAAGGATCGATCCGCGTGGTCTGACGCGCATCAAACATCCAGAAGACGAACTCAAAGAGCACCTGACCGGATTCGGTACCAAGACGGGCATGAATGTCCCGCTGCAGACCTTCGGGCAAGGTGTTCAGCCCATACGTCGCCAGAAGCTCCAAATCTTGTCCGAGCGCGTTTTCCCAGAACGCACCAGACGAGATGAAGAGTTTTCCCAGGTCCCGCTCGCCCTCCGTCGTGGCCAAGACACCGTTCATCACGCTGCTGTTGAGCAGAATACCGGCTCTGATTGCGCCTTCGGCCGCAAGAAGCTGTGCAACGACACCGCCAAGGGAGTGGCCGACGACAATCGGCGCCTGTCCGATGTCTTTGATCGCTTGCCGGGCATCCTCTACATAATCCGCGATGCTCAATCCGATCAGCTTGCTGTCGCGTTCGGGACCGGCTGGAAGGTCATGGTAGCGGTAGGTCAGGCTGTGGCAGGTAAAACCGGAGGCCTCGAAGGAGGCCCGAACATTTTGCATTGTCCACTCCGAGGCATTCGTGCCCGTCAACAGAAGAACCGGCGGTCTGGACTCGTCTGACATAGACCATCCTTTCAAACAGCTTCAGGAGACGGACGCAGCGCCGTCGTTCAACGCAGCCAGTGTTTATGAATCCTTGGCTCACCACAAGACAGCTGACGTTCGCTTCGTCCGCGCACCCTCCAGTGTTCGGGGTAAAGGGAACGTATGCCTGTCAAGAAAAGGGGCATCCCTAGAGGGCTGTTTCGAGCGATGAGGTTCGATCAAAACCCGCCAGCTCCTCGCGAAACAAACTGGGGGTCAACAAATCTGCTCGGATTCTTGTAAGAAGTACTTGATATCAATATTCTTGCCAGACGCTTCGTGTTTTCACCGGTCTGCACAGGAACTTCAGAATGCCCAAACCTGTCGGCGTGAGCAGAGCGCCCTCGAAAGACTCTATCGAGTTTTTTCAAGTGTTTGGGGAACGTCGGTCAGGCACGAACTACGTCGCCGCTCTCCTGTCTCAAAACACCACGCTGAAAGAGGTCCATCGCTTCGGTTGGAAGCATGGATTGCCTTTGTATCCGGTTTTGCCGGCGTCTTGTCTGTTCGTGGTGGTACTGCGCGCGCCCATTGATTGGCTAAAAGCGCTCTACCGGGCACCATTTGAAGCTGCTCCAGACCTGCAAGCGCTTGAATTTCCGGCATTCATTCGGGCAGAATGGGAATCTCTCTACTCGCCCAGAAAGACCCGATGGCTCGGTCACGGATATGACCTCGACAACAGTTTCGGCCGCGGTGAAATTCTTCAGCTTGATCGACATCCGATCGAAGGCCGCCGGTACAAGAACGTGGTTGAGCTGAGAAACGTCAAGTTGGCCGGGCATCTTTCTTTTCTGGCCCGAGGTATCAACGCTGTGGTCGTGCGTTACGAAGACGTCAACCAGGATCCTGATCATCTTATGAAAGCCATCCGCGACACCTTTGATGTGCGGGTTCCCGACAAGACCCAGCCTTTGAAGAAGAGAGTTGGCCCCAAGTCGCCAAGAGATGATGCGAGGACGTATCTCTCGCTGGCGGATTTGAACCACATCAAAGAGCACTTGGACGTCGATCAGGAACTGCGCTGTGGTTACCGCCTGTAACGGCCCTGGCCGGGACGTGAGGTTCGACGAACACACGGTGCCGCGTGGCAAAACGGCGAACGTTAGCCCGCCAATTTGACGGCGGGCTAACGAGACTTATCAACTTACTGCATAGACCGACGGTTCAGAACAGTTTTATTCTATCTTTTACAGTCACTTATAATCAGAAGTTATTGTCAGTCATCGGTGCTCAACGCACGCCAGATGACGCCACCCAGCGCACCCCCGATCAACGGCGCAACCCAGAAGAGCCACAACTGCGCCAGCGCCGGGGAATCGGCGAAAAGTGCAACACCTGTGGACCGGGCCGGGTTGACCGAAGTGTTGGTGACCGGGATCGAAATCAGGTGAATCAGAACCAGGCCCAGGCCGATGGCAATCGGCGCAAAACCCGCAGGCGCGCCTTTTGAAGTGGCGCCCAGAATGATGATCAGAAAGAAGGCCGTCAGCACGATCTCGATGATCAGCCCCGACATCATGGAGTACCCCTCCGGAGAGGCTTCACCATATCCGTTGGACGCAAAGCTCCCGACCCCTTCAAAGCCCGGCGCACCAGAGACAATGATGTACAGCACGAGTGCTGCCAGAATGGCCCCGACCACTTGCGCGATCCAATATGGGATGATCTCGGCAGAACTGAATTTGCCCGCCACCATCAGGCCCAGCGACACTGCCGGATTGAAATGGCCGCCCGAGATATGCCCAACCGCAAAGGCCATGGTCAAAACTGTCAAACCGAACGCAAATGATACGCCCAGCCATCCAATGCCAACATCCGCCACGCCGGCTGCGAGGACGGCGCTGCCGCAACCGCCCAGAACCAACCAGAACGTGCCGATGAATTCTGCCAATAGTTTCTTGGTCATATGCTTCTCCCTCGCATCTGATGCGCCGACGCTATCACCGATTTGTGTAGAAGCGAGGGAAAATTGACCTCAATTGATACCGTTGCACGGTCAGGTGCAAAACTGTTCCCCCAAAGCGGGATTGACGATGTAACCCACTTTGGGGGAACCGGCATACCGTGCCGGAACTGGTACATGTCACTGGATACAAGACAGAGGTTAATGTCCCCCCATCACCGGTCATAGTCAGGGATTCCATGCCTTCGGGGGCTCGAGTTTGGTTTTTCAAGCGGAGCAGAAACGAAAAAGGGCCGCCCGTGGCAGCCCTTCTCTCTTTTGTGCGTTTGTGGAAACTCAGTCGTCGTCCAGAGCCTCGACCGCCTTTTGCAGGTCGTCCTTGCTGACTTCCTTGTCTTTGACCTTGGCAAGCTCGAACACATAGTCGACCACTTTGTCCTCGAAGAGCGGCGCGCGCAGCTGCTGTTGCATCTGAGCGTTTTGCTGAACGAATTCAAAGAACTGGCGCTCCTGCCCCGGATATTGACGGGCCTGAGCCATGATCGCCTGGGTCATCTCGGCGTCGCTCACCTCAACTTCGGCCTTCTGGCCCAGTTCTGCCAGCAACAGGCCCAGACGCACCCGACGCTCGGCCAGAGCGGTGTGTTCGTCGGTCGGCTCAATCTCGGGATGATCGTGGCCTTCGACATCGGGGTTGTCTTCATGCCAAAGCTGATGCGCGATTTGCCCGGCTTCTGCTTCCACCAGGCTCGGTGGCAGATCAAAGCTGACCATCTTGTCCAACTCGTCCAGCAGGCCGCGTTTCATCACGGCGCGCGCTGCACCGGTGTACTCCGCCTCCAGTCGTTCCGAAATCTGACCCTTCAGGGCGGCCAGATCTTCGGCGCCGAACTTCTTGGCCAGATCATCGTTGATTTCCGCCGCAACGGGCTCTTTGACCTCTTTCACTGTGCAGGAAAAGACAGCTTCTTTGCCGGCAAGATGGTCTGCCTGATAGTCCTCGGGGAAAGACACCGTCACGTCTTTCTCCTCACCGGCTTTTGAGCCGACCAGTTGCTCTTCGAAACCGGGGATGAAACTGTTGGACCCCAGTGTCAGCGGGTAATCCTCGGCTGAACCACCTTCAAAGGCCTCTCCGTCCACTTTGCCAAGGAAATCAATCACGACCTGATCGCCGTCTTTGGCTTTGGCGTTGGCCTTGCGGGCTTTGAAGTCCTGGGCGGTTTCCGCCAGATTCCCCAGCGCTTCGTCAACTGCGGCGTCGTCCGGCTTGACCACCAGCTTTTCCAACGCGATCGAGGACAGGTCCAGTTCGGGAACCTCCGGCAGCGCTTCGTAGGACATATCGACCTGAACGTCGTCACCCTCTTTCCAGTCCTCGTTGGTCATCTTGACTTCGGGCTGGAGCGCGGGACGGTCGCCGCTTTCTTCGAAGTGTTTGCTCATCGCGCCGTCGATGCTCTCCTGCATCGCTTCCCCCATCAGGCGCTGACCAAACTGCTTCTTCAGCAGAGGCATTGGAACCTTGCCCTTGCGAAATCCCTTCATTTCAATGTCGGGCTGCGCCTCGGCGAGCTTTTCATTGACCTTGGCGTCAAGTTCGGCGGCGGTGACGGTGATCGCGTAGCCGCGCTTCAGACCTTCGTTCAGCGTCTCGGTGACCTGCATCAGTTTCCCCATAGGTTCTGGGCGCGCCCGAACGGCGCGCGGCATCAAATCTGGGGCCTTCTATTGTTCCTGCGCAAAGGGCGCAAGGGCGATTGCAGATGGGATTGCACCATGAGGCTCAAAACTTTTGGCCCTGGACCAGATAAGCTGGATACCCGCTCCACGAGCTGAGGGAAATTCTGAGTTACAACTGCCACGCAGCGCAGTGCACGAACGTCCCAAATGGCCACAAACAACGGACGGTCGAAGACGATCGTCTAGTTGCTCTCCGTCCAATCGACCTCGTTGCGACCACGTCGGAACTGCACATTGTCCAGACGCTTGAACACCCAGCGCGTCCCGAAGATGACAGATGTCGCCGGCTGATGATCGACAAATCCGGTCTTGGTCATCTCGTATCGGCGCACACCCAGATAAAACTGCAGGTTGCTGCGATCCAGGTCCTGCACGATCCCAAGACCAAAACTCTCAGCACGGGACCCGGCGTTGACCGTGTCGGTGCCCAGATAGTAGTCGAGCGAGACCGCGGTATCGCCCCAGTCAATCCAACGGCGTTTCAGGCCAATCTTGGAATACTGGTACTCTCCCCCGCTTTCCCGGGCGCCAATGGCAAGGCTGAAACTCAAGCCGGAGGCTGCGTGCGCAATGCTGAACGAACCCGCGGATTGCGGGGTCTCGGTGCCGTTCACGTCTGCCAGCGAGACACCGAAAGAGCCCTTGAGGTCGAAGTCTCCGACTCGGTTCCGATAAAACAGCCCTACGTCGGCGAGACTGTCGTTCAGCACAAGACTGCCGTCGTTCACATCAACCCCAACAGCTGCCGCAACGTGGATCGATCCCAATCTGTTGAGCGACAAGTCCGGGCTGTCCCAGCGCAAACGCGGGGCCCGACCACCGTCGAATGTGGGAAATGCATCCTGAATACGGACGGTTGATATGGTCCCGATGGACGTCCGGAAAAAATAGCCGCCAGCGGTATCCTTAAGTCCCACATAGGCCGCCAGTTGGGTGCCAGAGAGATCCGACTCGGTGACAGCGTCCGAGGCCATGCTCCCCTGCCCGAAGGAAAATGACCCAAACCGCTCCGTGTCGAAGATCACCTCCAGCTTGCGAATGGTTGTTGCATCCAGATCTATCAGGGGTGGGACATAAATCTGCGACAAAGACGCGGACTGGCGCAATCCAAGCGAGCTTTCCAGATTGAACCGAGTGCGGCCGCGCTTGACCGGAAACTCCAGCCAGAACCCGATCCGCCCGCCCGAATAGGAGTTGTCGGCAAAATTGCTGTATCGGCTTTCGCCGTCGTCATAAGAAATCACTGCGGGCGAGAAATGGCCGTACAGACGAAAGGTCGTCTTTTGTGGCGCCTCGTCGGCAATGGCAGGTGCGCCAAACGACAGCATCGTGACCAGACCACCGTGAGCGCAACGTTTCAGAAATCCAGCCATCGCAAGTTTGGGCCACCGGTGGAGATATTCTGCATCAGCATGCCGAATGCCCGCGACCCGCGCAAGGAAGGCGATCGTACGGCCTGGGATCGAAGCCCCTGATCCGGGCTTAAGACGGTATGGATATGCGACTCAGGGTTTGACCCGCATCACACCTTGGCCACCGCGTCGACAAACCGCGCAATCTCTTCGTTGGTGTTGAAGTAGTGCACCGAAGCACGCGTCAGCGAGTTCAGATTGCGCGGCTCCAGATCCAGCCGCGCGGAGGTCATCTGGGAAACCGACACATAGATCTTCTGCGTGCGGAGGATTTCGGCAATCTCTTTGGGGTCCGATCCCTCTTTGGTGAACGTGACGATCCCGCACTTCTTCTGGCCGAGATCATGTACCGACACGCCCGGAATATCAGAAAGCGCGTTGCGCAAATCCTGGCCAAGCGCGGTCACACGGGCCTCGATATTGGCAAGCCCAATGCCCCGCGCATAACGGACCGCCTGCATCAGACCGACGCGGCCGGCGACAAAGCTCTCCCAGTTTTCGAACCGCTTGGCGCCGCCGGCAAACTCAAAACGGTCTGCCTCTGTCCACTTTGCGGACAAAAGATCGACAAAAGGCGGGTCCAGTTGATCGATGATGGCCTGGCGGACATAGAGAAATCCGGTGCCTCTGGGGCCGCGCAAAAACTTGCGCCCGGTCCCTGAGAGCACATCACACCCGATCTCGACAACGTTCACGTCGAGTTGGCCCACGGACTGACAGGCATCCAGCAGATAGAATATGCCATACTGCCTTGCGATCTTGCCAATTTCGGCCGCAGGGTTCACCAGCCCGCCCTGCGTTGGAATATGAGTGATCGCAATCAGTTTTGTCCGCGGCCCGACCATCGCGTCCAGCGCAGCCACGTCGATTTGACCGGTTTCATCGGAGGGCACGAGATCAATGTCGAACCCCAGACGCCGCGACTGTTGCAAGAGTGCCAGGTAGTTGGACGCGTATTCGGAGCCGTGCGTGATGACCCGGTCGCCTGGCTTCAGATTCAGTCCGTAGAACGCCATGTCCCAAGCGCGGGTGGCATTCTCAACGAACGCAATCTCGTCGGGTTCGGCGTTCAGGAGCGTGGCGAACTCGCTGTAAAAAGCCTGAATATCGTCCTGCGCCCGCCGTTCGGCTTCGTAACCCCCAACCTCATTCTCGTCCCGCAACACCTGCTGAAGCGCATCGAAGACGGGTGTCGGCATGAGCGAGGAGCCAGCGCTGTTGAAGTGCAGAACCTTTTCGCAGTTTGGGGTGTCCAGACGGATTTTCTCGATATCGATCATAACGTTGCCCCTTTTCTTTTCGCCTAGCAAAGCGGGGGTGCAAACACAATTGTTCAGCTCCGGAGTGGTCTCATTTGCGGGTGCTGAAGAGGATGCAGCGGTTTTGGCCACGATGCTCGCGACCAGCACGCCTCGATCAAAGACGCCCCCCCGGTTCAAGGGGATCGGACCGCGAAGTGACGACATGGAGCATTTTTGCGCATCAAACCGCTGGAAACCGTTAGGCTGAGGCAAAAGTTCGGAGGTCCCCATGCAATTCAACACCCTCTTACTTGCCTTTCTGGCATCCTCGTTCATCGCAACACTGGCATCTGCGCAGAACTACGATGTGGTCATTTTGAATGGTCGCGTGATGGATCCCGAGACAGGCTATGACCAGATCGCCAATGTCGGGATCAACAATGGCTGGATCACCGAAATCACCACCGATGCCATCGATGGCACGGAAACGATTGACGCCGAAGGGCTTGTTGTTGCGCCCGGGTTCATCGATCTGGAACAGCACGGCATCGACCCTTGGGGGATCAAGGTAAACCTGCGTGATGGCGTCACGACTCAAATGGACTTTGAGATTGGCGCACTGAACATCGACGAATGGTACGCCAAACGCGAAGGCGCAACACAAGCAAATTTCGGAACCGTTGTGGGGCAAGAGTATGCCCGCATGCGCGTCCACGACGATATGGCGTTGGAAGGGCCGGATGTGTCGATGCCGCTGTCGCTCTCCGTGCATCGGGCGCAATCAGCGGAAGACGGGGTCGAAGGGTGGTCCGTCACACCCAGTACGCGGGAGGAGATGAACGAAATCACCGCCATTCTTGATGAAGGACTGCGGCTTGGTGCGCTTGGGATTGGCTCCACAATTGGGTACGCGCGACAAGGCATCACAACCTACGAGATGTTCGAGGCCCAGAAAGCGGCTGCGCGATACGGTCGTGTGACATCGGCTCACCACCGCTTTCATCCGAGCGCATCGACTCCCACGGAAACCCAGACCGGCGTGAACGAACTGCTCGTCAATGCCATGGTGCTCAATGCACCGCTTCATATCCATCACGACAACGACTACGGCTGGTGGGAAAATCAAGAGAAGATGGCCCTTGCACGTGAGCAAGGGCACAATGTCTGGTCAAGTTTCTACCCGTGGACGGCGGGATCGGGGAATTATGGTGCTTCCATCCTCGGGCCTGACAATTGGGAAGCGGGCATGGGGTACAAGTATGAGGAAACCATCTTCGACCCGCAGTTGGACCGGTTCGTAACCAAAGAAGAATTTCTGGAGTTTGCAGAAAACGAGCCTGGTCGCACCGCCATTGCATTCAGCCCGCCGCGGGAACAGTGGCTGAACGATTGGATCACGATAGCTGGCTACGGCGTATCTGGTGATGGGATGCCCAGTCTGGACTCCGAGGGAAAAGCTCTGAGCTGGGACTCCGCTTACGAAGACTACGCCGGCCATCCACGATCCGCCGGATCGCATGCGTTGGTGCTCAGGCTGGCGCGCGAGGCTGATGTCCCACTGATGCTTACGCTAACCCAATTGAGCTACATCCATGCAAAGCGGCTAGGCGACACCGGCCTGCGCGCCATGCAGGTCCGTGGTCGGATGCAGGAGGGGATGGTCGCCGACATCACCATTTTCGATGCCGATAATGTCACAGAGCAAGCAACCTATAGCCGTGGCAAAAACGGTCTGCCGTCCCTCGGCATTCCCTATGTTCTGGTGAACGGGACAGTGGTTGTGCAGGACTCCAAAGTCCTCAAAGGCATCTATCCGGGTCAGGCCATCCGGTTCCCGGTGGAGGACACCGGGCGTTTCATTCCGGCAGGACGCGAACAAATCATGGGCATTCTGACACCTGACACCGGCACCGTGCGCCCAACCCTGATCGAAGACATCACCGACAAGGAAGCGCGTTTGGGCCCTGTAGCGCCATCAGGCAACAGGCGCGCATCTGCAACGGTCACCGATCCCTACGACTGGTTTTCACCGCGCAACGGGATCGATGACAGCGCGCTGTTCTTCTGTGTGTTGCACGGACGATACGAAGACCGCGTCACCGCAGCCAGGGACTGGCGCCAGGCGCTGGCCGCCAAAGTGGGTGGTGAGCGGACCAGTGGAGCAGCCTCATTGAGGATGAAGTAAACCTGCACGGCTCAGCTGTCCAACATGGCGTCGAGCTCGGCCGATCGCGGTCCTCCCTTCAGGACGGTGAAATCGCCGCGTTCCAACATGGCGCGCGTTCCATCCACGATGACCTTCTGCGTGATGCGCGCCAATCCGCCCCCAATCGAAATCCGCGCAGCCCCTAATGCGCCCATCTGGTCGCGCGTCAGATCACGCATCGCGCCCGCAGCCAGTAAGTTGACCGGGGTTCCGGTGGCCGTCAGAGCACGGGTGGTGTCGGCATCGACAAGCGGCGCATAAATGACATCTGCCCCGGCCCGGGCAAAGGCCTCACAACGCCTGAGGGCTTCCGCCTGATCATAGCCTCGCATCAGCCACCCATCTGCCCGCGCCGTCAGCACGATCCCGACGGCCCGCGCCGCATCGACCGCAGCTTCGACCCTAGCCAGCGCCAGATCAAAGTCATATGGGTCTGGAGTTGGAACAGCCGTATCTTCAACAGAGACCCCCGCCAGCCCGGCCTCGGCAGCCAGCTTAATCGTTTCGGCAACAGTCTCCGGATCATCGCCGAAGCCGTTCTCGAAGTCGCCGTTCACCGGGATGTCGAGTACAGCACAAAGATCAGCTGCATGCTGCAAGGCCTGATCGCGGGTGACCCGCCCGCCATCAGGCAGCCCCAGCGTAAACCCGTGCCCGGAAGAGGTCGTCGCCAAGGCTTGCGCGCCCAGCTGGGCCATCACCTTGGCCGACCCGATGTCCCACGGATTGGGCATCACCAGGGGATCCCCCATGACATGCAAAGCCCGAAAACGTTCTGTAAGTTCTTCGCGACGCATGGTGTGTTCCCCTTTGTGATATGCGGCTGGTCCACCGCGCGCCGCCGACACTCGCTCTGATGCCTTACCGGGTCAACCTGCCCAGCCTCAGCTTAGCGAGAGCAGACTTCGTCCAGTTTGCCAGCGACCCGTGCCCTGCGCCCTGTTCAACAAAAGACCACGACCGCCCACAAAGCCCTGACAAAGCTATATGTTCTTGAAATTTGGTGCGGTCGAGAAGACTCGAACTTCCACGGGTGTTACCCCACAGCGACCTCAACGCTGCGCGTCTACCAATTCCGCCACGACCGCACGTCTTGACTTGGTGGACGCCGTTTAGCCGGTCATTGGAGCGATGTGAAGGCCAAAAAACGCGATTCCAATTGCACAGGCAGCGAACGAGCATGCGGCCATGAAACCAGCAGCGCCCCGGCCCGCGTGACGGACCGGGACCGCACCGCGATCAGTCTGCGACCGAGAAGCTTGGCAGTGTCGACGCGGGCTGAACCGTTGCCGCCGACGACCCGGCGTTCGCAGCGCCACCCAATTGCAGGGACGCTTTGCGCAAAAGCCCGGTGCGTTCCGGCTGGCCCGGTGCAAAGACCGGCACAGCACCAGCCTCAACGGCTTCAAGCCCCTTGGCATACCAAGCCAGTGCCATATCCGTGCGCTTGGTTGTGCCGAAGCCCTGCGCCAGATGGTGTCCCATCAGCTCGCCATAGACCCCTTCGCCCAGCGCATAGATCAGCAAGGCGGACCCCAGCGCCACGTCCATGTCATCCTTGCGATAACCCACGCCGAGGCAGATCTGAGCGGTGGCTTTCAACTGTGCCGGCGACATACCGGTGGTCAGCACAAAAGCGGTGACATCCTGCACGACTTCCTGATGGGACTTCAGCGACAGCGCCGAGACGAAATCTTTCATTGCCGGGCCCAGTCCGGCGCACTGTGCCTCGATCTGGTCCATCGACACCCCCTGCACCTTGGACGCCATGTCCTCGCCCAGCGCAATCGCGTAGGTGCGCGCCAGACAGAACTGCTCGTTCAGGGTGAAGTTCGGGTCGGTCATGCTGGCTTCGGTGGTGAACCCTCCGTTGGTGTTGGTTAGCAAAGAGATGGTGTTGCAGTGTGATGCCAGCGATTTGGGCGCATCCGCCCCCAGAAAGTTCGGCAAGGCCGCTGCCGGCGCTTCCGCCGGTGCCTTCGGTTCGGGCGCCGAGGCCAATGTCGTGCCCGCGTCTACAGGTGCGGCCGCCTCCGGCGCCACTCCGGCCAGTTCTGCGCGATAAGTCTTCAGCAAGCTGCGCGTGCCTTCGGGGTGAACCATGGCTTGCCGCACAGCCAATGTGCCGCCGAACTGTGCGCGGTTGTAAGAGCTGATCAGCAGGTTCTGTTCATAAGGCGTCAACTGCCCGGTAACCGGATAGCCCAGATATGCCTGATATTGAGAAATGGCGTTGCGGGATTTGCGCCCCAACTGGCCATCGACACGTCCCGCATCGAAGCCAAAATAGTTCAGCGAGGCTTGGATGTCCCGACCCTCTTGCGTGGAGGGGATACGCTGGCGATAGACTTGGCGTTGCGTCGTCTGTTTCTTGCGTTGCGCCTCTTTGGTCGCAACATGACCCACGATGCCCCCGATCAGCGCGCCCGCCACGAAATCACCCGCGTCCGCCAGGACACGTGTTGCCGGGGTAAACGAAATTGAGATGGCCAGAAGGATGGTTGAAAGTCGTTTGGAAATCATGTCATGGCTCCATTAACTCGTACGAATGAGACAATTCTAACATCCCGCGGCGAATTCGAATAATGTTTTTGGCGCGATCTCCGCTGCTGCGCAGCCAATTGCCGGAAAGAACCTGATGGTGGAGTGGGTTGTATCAGACGGCCTTGTGCCCTACCCGGATGCGCTGACCAAGATGGAAGCGCGGGCGGCGGCCATTCGGGCCGGTGACGCGCCCGAAATGATCTGGCTTCTGGAACATCCACCGCTCTACACCGCCGGGACCAGCGCCAAAGCCGCAGATCTGACGGATCCCGACCGATTCCCTGTCTTCGAGGCGCGGCGCGGCGGTCAGTACACCTACCACGGCCCGGGACAGCGGGTGATCTACGTGATGCTCGATGTCGCGAAACGGGGCCGAGACGTGCGCCGCTTCGTGGAGCAGCTTGAAACATGGGTGATCGCCACGCTGGCGGAGTTCAACCTGACCGGTCACATCCGCGAAGGACGCATCGGCGTCTGGATTGAACGTCCGGACCGTCCGACCGGGCCAGACGGACAAGTGACCGAGGAAAAAATCGCCGCGATTGGCATCCGCCTGCGCAAATGGGTCAGCTTTCATGGGATTTCGATCAACGTCGACCCGGATCTGAGCCATTTCGACGGCATCGTGCCCTGCGGTATTTCGGATTACGGCGTGACCAGTCTGGTGGATCTTGGCCTTCCGGTGACCATGCCCGACCTTGATGTCGCGCTGCAGCGCAGTTTCGATAAGGTCTTCGGGACCGGGTGATTTCTAAGTCGCCTCGGGCTATTCCGCCCGGGAACACTGACGGCGCAACAGCTCAGTCGTCTTTGCGTTGCTCATCGCGGTCATAGTAATCGCGCAGATGCTGCGAGCTCTTGTAACTCGATCGCAACGCCAGAAAGAGGCACCCGCCCACCACAATCAAAATCAGAACCATTTCCATGGCTGCCAAGATAGCCGAAACACATCTTGTTCCAAGTCCGCACGGCTGGGAACCCGGCCAGACGCCGGTGCCACGCCGTCAAACTACACGGCACGCTCACATTCGCTTCGCCTCTTAAGCCTCTATAGCGGAACGAATCTTCTCAGCGTTGGCGTTGAGCACATCCATGTCTTCCATCGTTCCAGGCGGGCGCAGGCTCACTCCGTCCCGGCGGGGCAAGATGTGGAAATGCAGATGGAACACCTCTTGGCCGCCGGCGGTCTCGTTGAACTGCTGCAACGTCACGCCTGGCGCGTCGAAGGCCCGCATAACAGCGTGAGACAGTTTTTGCGTGCTGGACATGCAGGCCGCCAATTGCGCCGGGCTTGCATCCAGAATATTCCGACACGGCGTTTTGGGGATCACCAGAATATGCCCGTCAGCGCGCGGCATGATGTCCATGAAGGATAACGTCTCGTCGTCCTCGTATACCTTGATGGAGGGGATCTCCCCGCGGAGTATCTTGGCAAAGATGTTGTCCGGGTCATATGCGGGCATTGCTGCTGGTCCTCCGTTTGGCCTCACCCCTTCTATGATGTCCCGAGCAGCGGTCAAGCCGCATCGGATTTGCTGCGTCCTCCGAGACGCCAAGCTCAAGGTGGCGTCGATTTGCAAGGGGGTGCGGCCATTTATCTTGATTCGATTTCACATCACCCATTGAAGCAACCCCGGTGTCATTCTAAAACTCGCTTCAAAGCGCGCGCATCGGCAGAACCGTTGTGCGACTCTCACCTACAGGAGGCACCCAGATGGCCGACGCAGCCATTCATGGCCACGAACACGAAGACGAGCGTAGCTTCTTTGTCCGCTGGTTCATGTCGACGAACCACAAAGACATCGGCATCCTCTATCTCATCACCTCGGCGCTGGTCGGGTTTGTTTCAGTCGCATTCACCATCTACATGCGGCTGGAACTCATGGAACCCGGTGTCCAGTACATGTGTCTGGAAGGCGCGCGCATGTTCGCCTCGGACGCGGTGTGTACGCCGAACGGGCATCTCTGGAACGTCCTGATCACCGGGCACGGTATCCTGATGATGTTCTTCGTTGTGATTCCGGCCCTGTTTGGCGGGTTTGGCAACTATTTCATGCCCTTACAGATCGGTGCGCCGGACATGGCGTTCCCGCGGATGAACAACCTGAGCTTCTGGCTCTATGTCGCGGGCACAACGCTGGCCATCTGCTCGGTGCTTGCGCCCGGCGGCAATGACCAGCCCGGTTCTGGTGTCGGATGGGTGCTCTACCCGCCGCTTTCAACGCTTGAAGGCGGCATGTCCATGGACCTTGCGATCTTTGCCGTGCACGTCTCGGGCGCGTCATCGATCCTGGGGGCGATCAACATGATCACCACCTTCCTGAACATGCGTGCGCCGGGCATGACCCTGTTCAAAGTGCCGCTGTTCTCCTGGTCGATCTTCATCACCAGCTGGCTGATTCTTCTTTCCCTGCCGGTTCTGGCCGGGGCGATCACCATGTTGCTGATGGACCGGAACTTCGGGTTCACCTTCTTTGATCCGGCCGGCGGCGGCGATCCGGTGCTCTATCAGCATATCCTGTGGTTCTTCGGCCACCCCGAAGTCTACATCATCATCCTACCCGGGTTCGGCATCATCAGCCACGTGATCGCGACCTTCTCGCGCAAGCCCATCTTTGGCTACCTGCCCATGGTCTGGGCACTGGTCGCCATCGGTGTCCTGGGCTTCGTTGTCTGGGCGCACCACATGTACACCGTTGGCATGTCGCTGAACCAGCAGGCCTACTTCATGCTGGCCACGATGGTGATTGCGGTCCCCACAGGCGTGAAGGTCTTTAGCTGGATCGCCACGATGTGGGGGGGATCGATCGAGTTCAAAACCCCAATGCTTTGGGCCTTTGGATTCCTCTTTCTCTTCACCGTTGGGGGTGTGACCGGCATCGTGCTGAGCCAGGCGGCAGTGGACCGCTACTACCACGACACATACTACGTTGTGGCGCATTTCCACTACGTGATGAGCCTTGGTGCGGTGTTTGCGATCTTTGCCGGGATCTACTTCTACTTCCCCAAAATGACGGGCCGTATGTATCCTGAATGGGCTGGCAAACTGCACTTCTGGACGATGTTCATTGGCGCCAACCTGACATTCTTCCCCCAGCACTTCCTGGGCCGTCAGGGTATGCCACGGCGCTACATCGATTATCCCGAGGCGTTCGCCCTGTGGAATTACTGGTCAAGCTGGGGCGCGTTCCTGTCCTTTGCATCGTTCCTCTTCTTCTTCGGCGTCATGTGGTACTCGCTGACACGCGGTGCGAAGGTCACGGAGAACAATCCGTGGAACGAATACGCTGACACGCTGGAATGGACCCTGCCCAGCCCGCCGCCCGAACACACGTTCGAGCAGCTTCCGAAACAGGAAGACTGGGACAAGGGCCACGCCCACTAAAGCGCCTGACGATCGAAGGCCCCGACATCTTGCCGGGGCCTTCTGCTTTTAAACGAATGATCAGACGCGGGCACGTAGAGGCCCGCTTCGGCTAAAGGAACCAGTGGGCCTGGCGGGCCTGCCTATGTTGAAAACACAGGCAATGCCTTTGAACCACCTGCCCCGCCACTGCCCCCAGATCGGAAGGTCCTATGCCCTACGATTGGAAAACACCGCCCTCAGCTGACGCGGCAGAACTGCATTTGTGGCCGCACCAGTCCCTGCCACCGGCCGGGTTTGTAGTATTTCTGGGGGCTACATTCGCGCTGCTCATGGTGCCTCTGATCCCGCTTCTGGGCAGCGTCATACTGTGGGGCATTCTGCCTTTCCTGCTTGCGGCGCTGGGTGGGGTGTGGATTGCGCTCAACCAATCCAAACGACGCGCTCAGGTGATGGAAGTGCTGACCCTTTCCAGTGACCGCGCCCGCCTTCTGCGCCGCAACCCGCGTGGCGATGTTCAGGAATGGGATTGCAACCGCTACTGGGCAAAGCCCACCATGCACAAGCGCGGCGGACCGGTACCACACTATGTGACGCTGCGCGGCGACGGGCGCGAAGTCGAAATCGGCGCGTTCTTATCCGAAGACGAGCGCAAGTCCCTCTATGACGATCTAGTCCGCGCATTGCGCGCGTGAGTTTATCGCCGACCGGTGCTCGTAAGCTCACGGTCTCAAAGCCTTTATTGCGGAAAAGCACTCAGTGAGGACTGCGGCGCCTGCGCATCAGGACCAGGCCGGCAAGTCCACCAAACAAAAGCGGTAGAGACGCTGGGACCGGAATGGTCGTCGTTTCGATCGTCAGTTTCGCAAAATCCATCGCAAACAAATCCACTGGATTTGGGCTGATGTTCATGCCGTCAATACTGAGCGTCAATGTTCCACTGGTTCCAGCAACCAACAGGCTGGTCACATCAAATGTGCTGATCTTGACGCTCTCTTCGGAGGCGCTGCCTGTCGGACTTGTGTCCAACGTATAGAAATCCCCCAAAGACGTTGTGGGGCCACCGGTCGAGCCAGACACCTCCGCAAACCCAAACCCTGGTCCCGATCCGCTTGGAATTCCGGTTGTCCGGCGGCCAACGGACCCGTGCTGGATTCCCACTATCGCCGAATTGACTGCTATTTCAGCGGTGAGATCGTAGACAAAATTGAACTCGAAAATGTACGGAGCCCAAGGTGACGTCGTATTCACGTCAAGCCCCGCTTCGTCCACGATAGTGCCCGGTGCGATTGTTCCAAGCACGGCTGCTGCTGCGTTGCTATAAGCATCACCAGCCGAGCTGGTTGCACCTTGGGTTCCCCCGAAACCATCGTCGTCACCGATCATCACCGTGATTGTCGATGCATTTGCAGCAGCGATGTTCAACGATCCCGCGAGCAGTGCGGCTCCAAAAATCCCGATCGCAGAATTTGTGCGCGTATGCATAGATGGCCCCCGATCGCTGCAACACAAAAGAATGCAACCAAGTGTCTTGACGCTTGGTCACTCTGTCAAGGAAACAGTTGTTGCCGATTTGAGAACAATTTTCCTCTGGGATCTTTGATCGATTGCGGCCAGGCTCTTGCAGGCAAACGCATGCGCAGCTATCGCAACCATTGCGCGAGGAACCCCATGCGAGGAGAGCCCGATGCCGATTGGCCGCCGTTTCGTCCTGAGCGCCGCCGCGGCCAGTGCAGCAGGTCTCCTGTTGCCGCGGGCCTCGTCCGCGACCGGTATGGACGATGCGCTGGACCTTGGCTACCGCTCTGGCCTGCTCAGCGATTTGCACGCGGTTTTGGCCTCGCAAAACGGTCGGGTCGTTCTGGAGGCGTATTTCTCCGGCGAAGACCAGGCCTGGGGTACACCGCTGGGGTCGGTCTCTTTTGGCCCGAGCTCTTTGCATGACCTGCGCTCGGTCACGAAGAGTATCGTGAGTCTGCTCTATGGTATCGCATTGGAGCGCGAAATGGTGCCACCACCACAGGCGCGGCTGCTCGATGCCTTTCCCGAGCACGCTGATCTCGCGAGCGACCCTGTCCGGGCGCGCTGGACGATCTCCAATGCGTTCAACATGCGGCTGGGCACCGAATGGAACGAGGCCCTGCCCTACACAGACCCGGCCAATAGCGAAATCCAGATGGAGAACGCGCCCGACCGGGTGCGCTTTGTGCTGGACCGAGCCATTGTGGCCCGGCCCGGTACCACGTGGTCATACAACGGCGGCGCAACAGCCCTGATCGGTGAGATCATCGCACGGGGCGCCGGTGTTGCGCTGGATGTCTTTGCACAGGACGCCCTGTTCGCGCCACTGGGGATCACGGAACAGGAGTGGCTGGGCGGGCGCGATGGTGCGTCGGCAGCTTCGGGCCTGCGCCTGACCGCACCTGCGCTGCTGCGGATTGGCCAGATGATGTTGAACAATGGGGTCTGGATGGGCACGCAGGTCGTCCCGTCAAGCTGGCTGGACCTGCTGCGCAAACCCCGCGCACAAACGACATTCGGGCTGCAGTACAGTCACCAGTGGTACTTGTCTTCACAGTTCTCAGGGGCTCGGCCAGAGCCCTACCGGATGCTCTCTGCAGCCGGGAACGGCGGTCAAAGACTGTACATTCTGCCAGAGCTCGATCTGTGCGTCGTCGTCTTCGCCGGCGGCTACAACCGACGCGACGACTGGATGACACCCACGCTTGTGCTGCAACGGATCGTGCTGCCGCATCTCAAGGCCTGATCCCCGCTGCTCATCGTCCGCGTGGGGTTCAGACCTTTCGCGTTCTTCAGCTTAGCCAGCGCAGAGCCGATCCTTAACCATCGGGCCAACCTTGCCGAAATCCATCTGCCCGGTGAACCGGCCCTTGAGCGCCGCCATGACCTTGCCCATGTCCCGGATGCTCTCTGCTCCGGTTTCAGCGACAACATCACGAATGGCCTGCGCCACTTCGTCGTCGCTCATCTGCTTGGGCAGGAACTCTTCAATGACCTTGATTTCCGCCTCTTCCCGCTCGGCAAGATCAAGGCGGTTGCCCTCTTCATACGCCCGCGCGCTTTCCTGGCGCTGCTTCACCATCTTTGCCAGGATGGCCAGGACGTCTTCGTCCGTCACACCGGTATCGTCGCCCGAGCCCCGCTCGGCGATATCCTTGTCCTTGATTGCGGCGTTGATCAGCCGCAAGGTCGATAGCCGCTCTGCTGCTCGGTCTTTCATCGCTTGTTTGAGGGCCGTTGCGACCCGTTCGCGCATGTCCATTTTTTCGTCCCATCCCCACGGGGTTCTGAAAGTTGTCAGCATACCCAAAGCTTGACCGACGCACAACCATCCCTCACGCCACGTAACATGTTGATTCGAAATGGATGTGCAGAAATCGGACACGGGCTTGACCCGCCCCGCCCTGCCCCTTAGGACTCCCCCAATTTGCCCGAGCCAGAGAGTCGCGTCATGCCCCCGCTTCATCCACCCCGGCCCACGGCCTGCCTTGCACTTGCAGATGGTACGGTCTTTTACGGCCATGGGTTCGGAGCGACGGGACAAACAGTCGCGGAACTCTGTTTCAACACAGCGATGACCGGCTATCAGGAGATCATGACTGATCCCTCTTATGCCGGGCAGATCGTGACCTTTACCTTCCCGCATATCGGCAATGTCGGCGTCAATCCCGACGATGACGAAACCGGCGACCCTGTGGCCGCCGGCATGGTTGTCAAATGGGATCCGACAACGGCCTCCAACTGGCGTGCTGCCGAGGATCTGAAAACATGGCTCGCCCGTCGGGGCCGCATCGCGATTGGCGGCATCGACACGCGGCGTCTGACCCGCGCGATCCGCCAGCAGGGTGCGCCCCACGTGGCGCTGGCCCATGACCCAGAGGGTAACTTCGACATCGCCGCCCTCGTGGCTGCCGCCCGCGGTTTTGCCGGGCTGGAGGGCATGGATCTGGCCCGCGAGGTGACCTGTGCGCAGTCCTATCGGTGGGACGAGATGCGCTGGGCCTGGCCTGAAGGATACACCCGCCAGGAGGCCCCCAAGTTCAAAGTTGTCGCTGTGGACTACGGGGCAAAGCGCAACATCCTGCGGTGTCTGGCCTCGGTTGGCTGCGATGTCACGGTGCTGCCCGCCACGGCAAGCGCCGACGAGGTGCTCGCCCACGAGCCCGACGGCGTTTTCCTGTCCAATGGCCCCGGCGATCCCGCGGCCACCGGTGCCTATGCCGTCCCGATGATCCAAAAGGTTCTGGAGCGAACCGATCTGCCGGTGTTCGGCATCTGCCTCGGCCACCAGATGCTGGCCCTCGCCCTGGGTGCCAGCACGATCAAGATGAACCACGGCCACCACGGCGCCAACCATCCGGTCAAGGATCTCGAAACCGGCAAGGTCGAGATCACATCGATGAACCATGGCTTTGCGGTCGACAGTCAAACCCTGCCCGACGGCGTGAAAGAAACGCATGTTTCGCTGTTTGACGGATCAAACTGCGGTATCCGCGTGACCGACCGTCCCGTCTGGTCCGTGCAGTACCATCCTGAGGCCAGCCCCGGCCCGCAGGACAGCTACTACCTGTTCGAACGGTTCGCCGCCGCCATGCAGGACCGCGAGACCGTCTGAGTTTTGTTCTTCGGTTGCTTTGGTTTGACCGAAAGCATGCTGCTACCTTGCCGCTTTTACCTTTTAGTGATGACCAGCCTTCTCGCCCTTTGTTTTTGGTTTTTGCGTCGCTGGAAGCACACTTTGGGCGGTTTGTGGGTGAAGCGGGCCAACGACCTAAGAAGGCGTTTGGACTACAAAGTTGGCGCGGCCGGCTCTGTAGATTTGCGTGTTGCAAAGACGAGTTGAGCAACAACTGATTGAACATCCGCCGCGCGGACTTTCCCGTGTCTCGTCGCAAGTGCACCGAGGAAAACCAAGTGGAGGCGGCAATGCGCGGGAATGTTGGGTAGTAGTCATTCGCTGTCAGAGTGATGCTGTCTAAGACTTTCTTGCAGGTCAGCTTCACTTGCGTAAGCGATTTGGAAAGAACGAAACGAGCAATCCAATATCCAACCTTTTTACACGTCAAGTGTGAAATTGGCCTCCTCAAACTTATCCTCAATACAAGGAATTGAGAGTTGGTAATTCGGGAAGTTAAGAACCCCCAATATATTTATTTCACATACCAACCATTCTTGAAATCCCCGCATTTCTGAAAAGACTCGAGCAACTCCAAATCGACTAGGGTGTGGAACAGTTGCGAACGAACGGATATCTGTGTAGAGTTGTAATGGCTCCCCATTTTCACCAACAATTCTATCATCTACATGAGAGACAGGTGGGCCGCTGCCAATAACTGATCTGTTGCGCCTGGACGCCAATAGGCTCTTTCTTGCGGTCAGCCAAAAAAAGCCTACTGCAATCTTCCATAAGACAAGAACGAATGGGCTAACAAACATGCGCGGCGACCTAAGAATAATGTCGTCAGCTTTGGTTTCTTCGAACAGCATATCATACAAATCTCTAAAGTCTCGATTTTGAGTAAAGTGAAGTATGCTTTTTGATAAATAGTGCTCGCCAAACCTCGCATCATCAAGCTGCTCGAATAGTGGAATGCAATAGACCAATGGCGCGACATCGACGTCGACCCAATGCTTCTTTTTCCTATTCGTTTTGCGGTAGTGGAGTGTCACTGGAACAGACGTTGCCCGATCTTTTTTTCGGCGTGTCTGTATGCCTGACACAGAGCGCGGGACGTGAAGCTGATCTCGAGAAATTTTTCCTTCTAGCTTCGAAGTAATTTTTTGGCATTTATCGCAGGTGGCGGAGGGTAGCTCGAACCGACCCCCAAGACTGTATGGTATTATGTGCTCCATTGTTAGGTTGTCTTTCGAACCGCAATAGATGCACTCACCTGCAGGGTCGAAAACCTTTTTGCGGGGCACATTGTCTGAAAGGTAAATCAAAGTTCGTTTGTCAATTATGGAGTACCTCTTGTCCTTGGGGTCAACTTTGCCCCAAAGGCGAACGTCTCGGGGTTTGATGCCCTTCAACCTTAGGGTTCTGCTAGGTTTCTTCCGAGGCACGTGCGCCACCCATCCTTTGTTCCTTCGCGATTTGACCACAGCAGAGATTGGCTCACAATGGCTTGCGGGATTTTGGTCTGCGACAGCAACATCGGGCTTGAATTGTAAATTTCTCGCAGGGGTCGGTTTCTCCGATCTAATTCGCGCCTTGATCTCGAGAGGCATTAGCCCAAGCCCAACTGATTTGGGCTTCAAGCGCACGTTCGCAGCGGTAGTTTTGACGCTCGGCGCCGCCCCCCATTCCAGATGCGAATTGGAACGAACCAAACTCGAAACCCTGCCGTCATTCCGAGCTCCGTTTCGATGAGCCGCCATCGGGAAGAACCGTCGCTCTGGGCAGGCACATTGGGGTTTGGGCGAAAAAGGGCCATCCCCTGACGTTTTGGATCTGCCGGTGAGGCCCTTTGGGCCTGCAAATCAAGTTCAGCAATGCGGACCCCAGTCCTCTTAACCTGGCATTAACCGTGATTTTGGCAGCTTGGGCGCGACCCAGTTCCTGCCGGTGCCCGATGAACCATTCCAGACTGCGCCTAACCTCACCCGCATCGGCGTTTGCATCGGCGCGTCCCGATGCGCCGGTGCGCCGGCTCGGGCAACTGCTGGTCGAAGCCGGGCTGATCTCACCCGCTCAGCTGGTGCAAGCGCTGGAAGCGCAACTGCGCCTGAACGTCCCGCTGGGCGAGATCCTTGTGAGCAAGGGGCTTCTGCAGAAGCATCAATTGCTGGACGTTCTGGCGCAACAGGCCGGGCTGATGCGCGCCAATCTGGAGGGCCCACATCGGCAAAGCGACCTGATGGATCACCGGCCGCGGGAATTCTGGTTCAGGCACCGCGCTGTCCCGTGGATGACGCTCGGCGATGCGACGATCATTGCAACGGAAAACGTTGCTGCCATTCCCGCCCTGCGCGCCAGTTTCGCCGGTTCTGAAACGCTCTTCGTCGTCGCGCCAGAAGACCGGATCATGGCGCACCTGAGCGCACATTATGCCCGCGCCATGGTGCGCGATGCTGAATCCAAGCTCGCTGCACCCCTGTCTTGTCGCCATTGGTGCATCTCCCCAAAACCGGCAGCCATAGGAATGTTGGTTGCGCTTTGCCTTGGCACGGCGGCTCTCTGGCTGGCGCCGCTGGCCCTCTTCACCGGACTCTGCATGATCGCCGTGTTCACGCTGGCGCTGATCTCGGGGCTGAAACTCGTCGGCCTGCTGGCCTGGCCCTTTCGCATCAAGGAAATCCCAACCACAACTGAGCGCTTTCGGCCAATTCGATTGCCGCGCATCTCCATCCTGGTGCCCTTGTTCCATGAAACCGAGATCGCCGACACGCTAGTAGAACGGCTCAAACAGCTCACCTATCCGGAACCGCTGCTGGATGTGCTGCTGGTTCTTGAGGACTCCGACGCGCAGACCCGCGAGACCCTGCGCCAGACCGCCCTGCCACCGTGGATGCGGATCATCGAGGTGCCAGACAGCGGAACCATCACCACCAAACCGCGCGCCCTGAACTACGCCCTGCGCTACTGCAAAGGCGAGATCATCGGGGTCTGGGACGCCGAAGACGCCCCGGCACCGGACCAGCTGGACCGGGTGGCACAGGCCTTTTCCGAAGCCCCTGCCAAAACAGCCTGCCTGCAGGGGATCCTCGATTACTACAATCCGCGCTCAAACTGGCTGTCGCGATGCTTCACCATCGAATACGCCAGTTGGTTCCGCGTGATCTTGCCCGGGATTTCGCGTCTGGGGCTCGTCATTCCGCTGGGCGGCACGACGTTTTTCGTGCGTCGCGCCGCGCTGGAGCGCGTGGGCGCATGGGACGCTCACAATGTGACCGAAGACGCCGACCTGGGCGTGCGGCTGGCGCGGTTTGGCTACAAGACCGAACTTATCCCAACGGTCACGGGCGAAGAGGCCAACTGTCATCCCTTGCGATGGATCCGACAACGTTCGCGCTGGCTTAAGGGCTTCATGATGACCTATGCCGTGCATATGCGGGCGCCGCGGCGGCTGCTGCGCGACCTGGGTTGGAAAAGGTTCATCGGCGTTCAGTGTTTCTTCCTCGGGACGCTGGCGCAGTTTCTGCTGTCTCCGGTTCTGTTGTCATTCTGGATGATCCCGTTCGGTTTGCCCCACCCGGTTGCGCTGACCCTCTCCCCGGCTCTGCTCTGGGCGATTTGTGGACTGTTCTTCTTCACCGAAGTGATCAATCTCATCATTGGGTGCCTCGCGGTGAGCGGGCCGCGCCACCGCTTTCTTATGATTTGGGTTCCGACGCTCCCGCTCTACTTTCCGATGGGGGCGCTGGCGGCCTACAAAGCGGCGGCCGAGCTGATCCGCCGCCCTTTCTACTGGGACAAAACCGAGCACGGGCTGAGCCTTCCAGACGGTGACGCAGGCGCTGCTTAGCGCTCCTGTTCGCGGGCCCCGGCATCCTGCTTCAGCCGGGTCATGAATGCCACTGAGATATGCTCCTTCAGGGCTGCCTCGGCGGCATCTTCGTCCCGCGCCTCGATGGCGCGCACTATCCCGTCATGCTCACCCTGCGCGATGGGCCCACGTCCTTGCGCCGCGAGCGACGTTGTCGCCATGAGCGCCATGGTCCGATGCACAAGGTCAAGCTGTTGCACGAGATACCGGTTGTGCGAGGCGAGGTGGATTTGCTTGTGAAACCGTCGGTTGGCACGGGCCAGCGCCGCTGGATCGTTGATCAGGGCGTCATCCGCTTCCACCATGTCGCGCAGCACCTGAACCTCTTCGCGTGTGGCATGGCGTGCGGCCAGACGGGCCGCCAGACCTTCCAGTTCCCGGCGCACGACGTAGAGCTCGGCCATCTGGTTGTGATCCAGCGAGGCCACGATCAGCGAGCGCCCGTCGCGTTCCAGCAGAGATTGTGTCTCCAGCCTTTGCAGCGCCTCGCGGATCGGCGTGCGCGACACCCCGAACCGGTCCGCAAGATCACTTTCGACGAGGCGATCGCCGGGTTTAAAAACACCCACATCAATCGCCTCCAATATGAGGCTGTAAGCGTCAGCTTGAGGTGATTTGGTTCGGGCCATATGCGCAGACTTCCTGTTTTAACTTGTCTACCGTCCGCGCCGCGCCGCGATCAACCCTGCCGTTGCCTCGTCCAGCGGACTGCCCTACACCGCAGCTATGGTCAAAGATGCGTTCTCTCACGTCAGCTATTGGGTCTTCGACCTCGACAACACGTTGTACCCGCCCGCAGCGCGATTGTTCGACCAGATCGAAGTCAGGATGACCCGCTATGTCATGGAGGCATTGCGGGTCGAGCAAGCCGAGGCTGACCGGCTGCGCACGCATTACTGGCATCAGTACGGTACGACGCTCGCGGGTCTGATGCGGGAGCACGATGTCGATCCGACGCCGTATCTGACGGATGTGCACGACATCTCTCTGGATCATCTGGAAGAAGACCGGCTGCTCGCCAATCAGATTGCCGAGTTGCCCGGTCGCCGCATCGTCTACACCAACGGGACCGCCCCCTATGCCGAGAAGGTTCTCGAAGCCCGCGGTCTGGCGGGACTGTTCGACGCAATTTATGGCGTTGAGCATGCCGGATACCTCCCGAAACCGGAGCGCGCCGCATTTGAGAGCATCTTTACCCGCGACGGCACCGATCCGACACGTGCCGCCATGTTCGAGGACGACCCTCGCAATCTGGCGGAGCCTCACGCCATGGGAATGCGCACTGTGCACGTCGCCCCGGACCCTCACGAGGCGGATCACATCCACCACCACACCAGTGACCTGACGTCTTTTCTGCGAAACCTGACCTGAATCGTCAAACCTGCGGCATTCTGTATCTGGCCCTTTCTGCGTTGCAGCATACCTGCAATTTGTAAAACGCGAACAGAAGAGACACCTTGAATGGCACTTGCAGAATTCCCGCGCCGTCGCCCGTTGTGGCAACGGCTTTTCTTTACGATCCCGGTTCTGGGCTGGATCGCGCGCGATCTTGCGAACGACCCCAAAGGCAACATGTGGGCCGCGGTCATCACCTTCATCAGCGCATGGGGCTGCGCCATTCTGTTCTTCGGATTGCCCGGTCTTTACATTCCAGCCCTGATTATGGTTCCGGTCATCTGGCTGGTCCTGCTGCTGATCACGGGCATCTGACCAGACCGGACACGATGTCGCTTGGCCTTTGTGGCGAATGCTCCCTAGAGTTCACGGGAGAGGACCCGCATGGATTATGATTGCGACATTCTGATTTCCGGCGGCGGGATCGCTGGCCTGACCGCAGCGGCTGCTTTTGGGCATGCGGGTTTCAAAGTGATCTGTGTCGACCCGACGCCACCCGTTGTGAACCGGGACGACGTCGGGTCGGACATGCGCACCACCGCGATCCTTCAACCGGCCCGGGCCCTGCTGGACGACATCGGATTGTGGGACCGTCTGTCCGATCACGCCGCACCGCTTCAGGTCATGCGCATCATCGATGCGGGCGGGGAACTGCCGGAGCCAAGGATCACCCGCGATTTCGATGCGTCCGACATCTCGGACCAGCCGTTCGGGTGGAACGTCCCGAACTGGGCGTTGCGCCGGGAACTGGTTGCGCGGCTCCAAGAACTCCCTGCTGTCGACTTCCGACCCGGCGTTGGCAGCACATCCCTCTTTACCCGGACCGGCATGGCGCGGGTCGGCCTGAGCGACGGCGGTCGCGTGACGGCACGGCTGGTCGTCGCGGCCGATGGTCGGAATTCCCCTATGCGCGATGCGGCGGGCATCGTGGTGCATACACGCCGCTACGGGCAAAAGGCGCTCGCCTTTGCCGTCACACATCCGGTTCCGCACGACAACGTCTCGACGGAAATCCACCGCACCGGTGGGCCCTTCACGCTCGTGCCGCTCCCGGATCACGAAGGCAGTCCCTCTTCCGCGGTTGTCTGGATGGATGACGGGCGCAAGATCCGAGCTCTGATGGACATGGAGGTGTCTGCGTTCGAAGACGCTATGAGCCAACGCTCCTGCCATCTCTTCGGACCACTCACACTGGTCTCGCGGCGCACTGTCTGGCCAATCATCTGCCAGGAAGCCGTTTCACTGGTGGCCGAACGCGTTGCACTCATGGCAGAAGCCGCGCATGTAGTGCCACCCATCGGGGCGCAGGGGCTGAATATGAGCCTGAGCGATCTGCGCTGTCTGCTGGAACTGGCGCGCGACCGGCCAGAGGGGCTTGGCGATCAAAAAATGCTGGACGCCTATCACAATGCCCGCATACGCGACATCCAGGTTCGGGTTCAGGGCATTGATCTGCTGAACCGCGCATCGATGCTACAGGCACGTCCCCTCAGGGACCTGCGCGGGCTCGGCCTTGACGCGCTTTATGCTCTCACACCTGTTCGCAAGAGCCTTATGCAGATGGGTCTGGGCGTCCGCTGACTGACCCGGCTGCCAAGGGTGTTTGAGCGCCATGGGATCAGGCACACAACGATCTGCACACCGCTGTGCAATGATTGCGAAGGGACGGCGGCCGTTCTGAAACCTCGTGTCCTGATCGCTCTGCCCACACTCCAATTTGACGCGAAAGGGCTGGCGACAGCGCCTTGAAATGCGTTAACAATTCGGTCGGGAGGGCAGCCACTGCTGGATTTCAGCCATAGCAACCTGTATGTGCTCGGGTCTTTCGCGATCGCGCTGATCGCAGGGTTCGCGGGGCTGTCCTTGACCCGCGGCGCCGCGCAACTTGCTGTTCCTGTGCGCAAACTGGTGGTGTCGGCATCCGCCGTCATTCTGGGCTGGGGCATCTGGTCGATGCATTTCGTGGCCATGCTGGGTCTGCAACTGCCGGTTCTGGTCTACTACGACCCGCTGATCACCCTGATCTCTGCCCTGATCGCGATCCTGGTGACCGGTCTTGCCCTGGTTCTGGTGCACTTCGGCCAGAGAACCACCACCAAGATTGTCGCCGCAGGTGCGACGCTTGGATTGGGGATCGCCGCGATGCACTATGTCGGCATGTCGGGCATCGAGGTGTGTCGCCCGGTTTATTCGCTTGTGGGCATCCTGACGGCGATTTCCGCCTCCATCGCGCTCAGCATCATGTCGTTCCTGATCTCCTATGGCACGCGCAGCCGGCGCGGCATCCTGCTCGGCGTGCTGGGATTTGCCGTCGCCGTCTTTGCGGTTCATTTCATCGCCATGTCCGGCACTGGATTTGTTCTGGACGAAGGAACCACCGGAACAGGCCCCAGACTCAGCAACGAAGTTCTGGCTTTTGGCGTCGCGCTGTCTGCCTTCGTTCTGTCAGGCGCCTCGCTGCTGACCGGGGCCACGTTTGCCGAAGCTGACGCGCCTGCGGCACCGGAACCCGATCCTGCTCCGCTGCCTGTCGCGGAGCCTCCGGAACCCACACCACCGGTTGCCGAAGCCCCGGACCCCCGGCTCCCCTATGAAGCCAATGCCAAGACCCATTTCATTGACGCGCAGTCGGTTTCGGCCATTCGCGCCGAAGGTCACTACACGGTGCTCTATGCCGGAAAAGAAAAGCTCTTCTGTCCATGGTCCATCACCGAGGCCGAAGCCCGCGTGAGAACTCCCGGCTTCATCCGGACGCACCGCAGCTACCTTGTGAACACCGCCCATGTTACGAGTTTCGAACGCAAAAAGGACAACGGCGTCTGCTACTTCGAAAACACTGAAGCCCTGACGAAAGCGCCGGTCAGCCGGTCCCGCCTGCCCGAAGTGCAGGAATTGTTGGGCGTCTGACACCCTCACAACAGGCGCGAAAATGCTGCACCTGCATACGCATTTCGTGCAGAGATGGCGCATTTCGTGCAGCGACTTGCGACGCTGGCGCAGAATGACTCGCGTTGAGCCTGCGTGCCCCTGCCTATGCCCTCCCATACCCAATGGCGTGGTCAGGGAGGATCTATATGATACCCGCTCCATTTGAATATCATCGGCCCGACAGTGTCTCCGGCGCTTTGTCGATCATCCAGGAACATGGTGACGACGCGCGTGTGATGGCAGGTGGTCACAGCTTGATACCCATGATGAAGCTGCGCATGGCAGACGTGCCGCATCTCATCGATCTGCAGGACATCTCGGAACTGCGCGGCATATCCGTGGCGGGCGACACGATCACCATCGGCGCCACCACGGCGCAGGCCGAACTGATCAACAGTGCAGAGATCGCACAGAGCGCCCCCATTGTGCATGAGGCCGCGTTGCAGATTGCAGACCCGCAGGTGCGGTATGTCGGCACCATCGGCGGCAACGTTGCAAACGGCGATCCGGGCAACGACATGCCCGGCCTGATGCAATGCCTCGACGCCACCTTTACGCTGGTCGGTCCGGACGGGACCCGCACGGTTGCGGCGCGCGAGTTTTATGAGGCGGCTTACATGACCAGCCGCGAAGATGACGAGATCCTGACGTCGATCAGCTTTCAGGCGCCCAGCGGGGGATATGCCTATGAGAAGCAAAAGCGAAAGATTGGTGATTACGCGACCGCTGCGGCGGCCGTGATCCTGCAGAAGGACGGCGACACGTGTTCCGCCGCTTCCGTCGCGATGACAAATCTGAGCGATGTGCCGGTCTATTCCGAAGCCGCCTGTGCGGCTCTTGTCGGCACCGGATGCGATGACGCGGCAGTCCAAGCTGCCGTGGCAGCAATGCTGGCAGACATCGATCCGAACGAAGACAACCGGGGACCTGTTGCGTTCAAGCGCCATGTCGCCGGCATCATTCTCGCCCGCGCCATCGAGCGCGCCTGGTCGCGCGCCTAAGGGAGGAAAACAGCATGGCAAGCAAAGTTGTAACACTGAACGTCAACGGCGAGTCCCAAGAGGTTCTGGTCGAACCCCGCGAGTTGCTGATCTATGTTCTGCGGGAGAAGTTGAAGCTGACCGGCCCTCATGTCGGGTGCGAGACCTCTCATTGCGGCGCGTGCACCGTCGATATGGATGGCAAGTCGGTCAAATCCTGTACAATGTTCGCCGTACAGGCGGATGGCGCCGAAATCACCACCATCGAAGGTCTGGGCGCGCCGGATGCGCTGCATGTTCTGCAGGAGAGCTTTCGCGAGCATCACGGATTGCAGTGCGGATATTGCACACCCGGCATGATCACGCGGGCGCACCGCCTGCTTCAGGAAAACCCCGATCCGACCGAAGAAGAGGTCCGCTTCGGGATTGCGGGCAATCTGTGCCGCTGCACCGGTTACCAGAACATCGTGAAATCCATTCTCGCCGCCGCGGCCGAGATCAACTCTGCGAAGGAGGCGGCCCAATGAACGATATGGCTCCCGATCGCGACGAACGCGTCGCCAAACTCAAAGGGCTGGGTTCATCACGCAAACGCGTCGAAGATGTCCGCTTCACCCAGGGCAAGGGCAACTACATTGATGACATCAATCTGCCCGGCATGCTGCATGGTGACTTCGTGCGCTCGCCCTATGCCCACGCCCGTGTGAAATCCATCAATATCGATGCCGCCATGGCGCTGGACGGGGTTGTCGCCGTTCTGACCGCCAAGGATCTCGAACCGCTGAGCCTGCACTGGATGCCCACCCTCGCCGGCGACAAGCAGATGGTACTGGCCGATGGGAAAGTGTTGTTCCAGGGACAGGAAGTGGCGTTTGTGGTCGCCAAAGACCGCTACATCGCGGCGGATGCGGTTGAACTGGTCGAGGTCGAGTATGAAGAGCTGCCCGTCCTTGTGGACCCGTTCAAGTCGTTGCAATCCGACGTCGTACTGCGCGAGGATCTCGATCCCAACGCCGACGGCGCACATGGTCCGCGCAAACATCCCAACCACATCTTCCTCTGGGAAGCGGGTGATCAGGCGGCGACCGAGGCCGTTCTGGACGAAGCCGACGTCGTGGCCGAAGAGATGGTGTACTATCACAGGACCCATCCCTGCCCTCTGGAACCCTGCGGGTCCGTTGCCAGCATGGATAAGGTGAACGGCAAGCTGACGCTCTACGGCACGTTCCAGGCGCCCCACGTGGTGCGGACGGTGGCCTCATTGCTGTCCGGCATTGAAGAGCACAACATTCGTGTCGTTTCCCCCGATATCGGTGGAGGTTTTGGCAACAAGGTTGGCGTCTATCCCGGCTATGTCTGCGCAATCGTGGCTTCGATCGTCACCGGTGTCCCGGTCAAATGGGTCGAAGACCGCATGGAAAACCTCATGGCCACCGCCTTTGCGCGTGACTACTGGATGCAGGGCAAAATTGCCGCCACCAAGGACGGCAAGATCACCGGGCTCTGGTGTCACACCACAGCGGATCACGGCGCCTTTGACGCCTGTGCCGACCCAACGAAGTATCCCGCCGGGTTCATGAGCATCTGCACAGGCTCCTATGACATTCCTGTGGCTTATCTGGGTGTCGACGGTGTCTACACCAACAAGGCCCCGGGCGGCGTGGCTTATCGCTGTTCTTTCCGGGTGACAGAGGCGGCGTACTTCATTGAACGTATGATCGAGGTACTAGCGATCGAGCTGGGCATGGACGCGGCGGAACTGCGCCGCATCAACTTCATCAAGAAGGACCAGTTCCCATACAATTCCGCTTTGGGTTGGGAGTATGACAGCGGCGATTACCATGCGGCATGGGACAAAGCGCTCGAGACCATCGACTATGAGGGTCTACGCAAAGAACAGGCCGAGCGGGTCGAGGCGTTCAAGCGTGGAGAGACTCGCAAGCTGATGGGGATCGGACTGACCTTCTTCACGGAGATTGTCGGTGCGGGCCCGGTCAAGAACTGCGACATCCTGGGAATGGGCATGTTCGACAGTTGCGAAATCCGGATCCACCCCACCGGATCGGCGATCGCCCGACTTGGGACCATCTCTCAGGGTCAGGGTCATGCGACAACCTTCGCGCAGATCATCGCATCTGAGATTGGCATTCCTGCCGACAGCATCACGGTCGAGGAAGGCGACACAGACACGGCACCTTATGGCCTGGGCACCTACGGGTCTCGGTCCACGCCCGTGGCCGGCGCCGCCACGGCACTGGCGGGGCGGAAGATCCGCGCCAAGGCACAGATGATTGCGGCCTATCTGCTCGAGGTGCACGACGACGACGTGGAATTCGATGTGGATCGCTTTGTCGTCAAGGGTGCGCCCGAGCGGTTCAAGACGATGCAGGAAATCGCCTATGCGTCCTACAACCAGGCCATTCCGGGCGTCGAGCCGGGCCTTGAAGCCGTCAGCTACTATGATCCGCCCAACATGACCTACCCCTTTGGGGCCTATGTGTGCGTCATGGATGTTGATGTCGACACCGGCACGGCTGACATTCGCCAGTTCTATGCGCTGGACGATTGCGGCACGCGGATCAACCCGATGGTCATCGAAGGGCAGGTCCATGGCGGTCTGACCGAAGCGCTGGCGATCGCGATGGGTCAGGAGATTGCCTATGACGAAATGGGCAACTGCAAGACCGCAACGCTGATGGATTTCTTCATTCCGACCGCGTGGGAGACACCGCACTATACGACGGACCACACCGTGACGCCCTCGCCGCATCACCCCATCGGTGCAAAAGGCGTTGGCGAGAGCCCGAATGTCGGGGGCGTTCCCGCCTTCTCGAATGCGGTGCATGACGCGTTCCGGGCTTTTGGCCTGCGGCAATCCCATATGCCACATGACCATTGGCGCATCTGGAAGACCGCCAACGAACTTGGTCTGCATGGCTGAACAAAGGACGGGGTGCGCCGCGAGGCGCGCCCCGCAATCAAACCGATGACACAGTTTTCCGACTTGCAGTCAGCTCTCGCCGGACGCGGGTACATCGCGTCCGACGATCTGGCCATGGCACTGCATCTGGCCATAGAACTCGGGCGTCCCATCCTGCTGGAAGGTGGCGCCGGCGTCGGCAAGACCGATATCGCCCGCACGCTCGCCGAAGCGCGCGACACTCGGCTGATCCGCCTGCAATGCTACGAAGGTCTGGACGCGTCGCAGGCCATTTATGAGTGGAATTATCAGCGCCAGCTTCTGGCCATCCGGGCCGCATCCGAAGCCGGTGAGACGGGTGCTGCGGTAGAGAAACGTGTGTTCTCGCGCGACTACCTGCTTGAGCGCCCATTGCTCCAGGCCATCCAACAGGACAAACCGCCGGTTTTGCTCATCGATGAGATCGATCGTGCCGACGAGGAGTTCGAAGCCTACCTCCTTGAAATTCTGTCCGAGTTCCAGATTACAGTGCCGGAGCTGGGAACCATAACGGCGACAACCCGACCCATTGTCATCCTGACAGCCAACGGAACCCGGGATCTGTCGGATGCCCTGCGCCGGCGCTGCCTCTATGCCCATGTCGACTACCCGGACCGCAAGACAGAACTGGCGATCCTCAATGCGCGATGCCCGCAGGTACAGGCCAGACTGGCCGAACAGATCGTTGGATTTGTTCAGTCGCTTCGCAAAGAGGAGCTGGAAAAGAAGCCCGGCATTGCCGAAATGCTCGATTTCGCCGCAGCCTTGTCGGGGCTGGGCGTCAACGATCTGGCCGCAGATCAGACTGTCCTGATGACCACGCTCGCTACGTTGCTCAAGACCGAACAGGATCGCGCCGCAGTCCCGCTTGAAGTGGCCGCACGCCTGGCCGGCAGGGCCGCATGAGCCGTGTCACCCGGTTCGCCGGGCGTGATCCGGGCCCTGCTGCCCGACTGTCGGGGTTCATGGCGCATCTACGGGACCATGGGTTCGACCTTGGGGTCTCGGAGACCGACACAGCGCTTGCCGCCCTGACCAAGGTCGACGCCTGCGACCCGTCTGAAACGCGACTGGCTCTCAAAACAGTCTGTTCGGGCACGCATCAGGACGTGGCGCAATTCGATCTGCTGTTCGACAGCTACTGGATGAACGAGGGACGGGTGCGTGACCGCGTCGTCCCGGTTGAGCGGCGCGGACAGCCCAAAAACACCCGCAGCACGCGTACCGATTCAAGCGCGTCCGCTGATGGCCCCGGAACACCCCAGAGCCCGGACACAGCAAAAGGGGGAGAAGCCCACGCCGACGGTGTTAGCAAGCTTGTAGCCTCCGACGTGCGCAACCTGATGAAAAAGGACCTGCGGGAACTGGTTGATCCTGATGACATCCGGCGCGCCGAAGTCATCGCCATCCGGTTGGGGCGTGCTTTGCGGGACCGCCGCTCCCGACGCCGCAAAGCCGCGCGCAAGGGGCGTGCCTTGGATTTCCGGAGGACCATTCGGCGGTCGCTGGCCACGGGTGGAGAACCCTTTCAGCTGGCCCGCCGCAAGCGCCCGGAGCGTCCCGTCAAGATCGTAACGCTTTGCGATGTGTCCGGGTCCATGCTGACCTATGCGCGCCCGTTCCTTGCTTTTCTGGCTGGAATGATGCGGGCTGATCCGTCCTCGGACGCCTATCTCTTTCACACCCGGCTTGTGCGCATCGCCGAGGCTTTGCGGGACGAGGACCCGTTTCGCGCGCTGAACCGGGTGACCCTGCTGGCCGACGGCATGGGTGGCGGGTCAAAAATCGGCAGCAATCTGCAAAGCTTCGCCAGCACTTATGCCCGCCGGTTTGTCGATGGCCGGAGCGTCGTCATCATTCTATCGGACGGGTATGACAGCGACCCGCCCGACCTGATCGCCTCGGCGCTGGAGAAACTGAAACGCCGCGGGTGCCGGATCATCTGGCTGAATCCGCTCAAGGGGTGGGCAAACTATGAACCGGTCGCCCGTGGTATGGCTGCGGCCCTGCCGCATCTGGATTTGTTTTCGGCGGCCAACACCCTTGAAAGCCTCGCGGCACTGGAAACGGATCTGGCAAGACTGTGACATACATCATGACCCATGACAGAGATTTCGACCGTGAGATAGAACGGCTGCGGTCCGAAGGACGGGCCTTTGCCGTGGCAACTGTGGTCCGGACGGTGTCTTCAACATCCGCCAGACCCGGCGACAAGGCGTTACTGGACACCGACGGAGACATTCTTGTCGGGTTTCTGGGCGGCGGCTGCGTGCGCGGTGCAGTACGCCGGGCAGCATGCGACGCCATTGCCAGCGCCGAAACCCAGTTTGTAAGTCTCAAGCCACAGGACCTGCTTGAAGCGGATGGGTTGAGCGGGGGTGAAGAGGTTGAAGGCGTGCGGTATGCCCGCAATGGATGCCCGAGCGGTGGGTCAATGGACATCTTTGTTGAACCGGTCCTGCCCAAACCCAAGCTGGTGATCTGCGGCCAATCCGCGGTCGCGCTGGCACTTGCCGAAATGGCCGAACGCTTTGAATTTGAACGGATTCTGTGCCTGCCTTCCGCACCCGACAAACCCCTGCCCGTCGTCGAGAAGCTGATCACGAGTTTCGACGCCGGCCCAATCTGGGAGGACGCGCCGTTCATCGTGGTGGCGACACAAGGGAGCGGCGACGAAGCGGCCCTGCACCGGGCACTGGCGCAAAAGGCCAACTACATTGCCTTCGTCGGCAGTCGCAAAAAGTTCGCCACCCTCGCAGCGCGATTGGTCAGCAAAGGGATCTCAGCAGAAGCGCTTGAGGCCGTGGAGGCCCCCGCCGGGCTGAACATCAACGCCATTGCTCCGGATGAAATTGCGCTATCGATCCTGGCCCGGATCATCCAGGTGCACCGCGCCGCCACGCGCACCGGACCTGCGGCTGATCATCCGGCAACGTCCACCTGAACCCCTAACCCAAGCATCACGGGTCCGAGCGCCGCAAAGACGCGCATGCCCGCGATCCGAACTCCTCCGGCTTCTGTGAAAGGAAAACCCATGGAACTCAAAGAAAGCGTCTTTATCGATGCCCCCCGTGCCGACGTGTATGCGGCACTAAATGACACCACCGTGCTCAAAACCTGCATTCCCGGTTGTGAGGAGCTCGTGCGGCTGTCCGAAAACGAGCTCGAGGCCAAAGTGGTTCTGAAGATCGGACCGGTAAAGGCCCGTTTCTCGGGCACCGTGACGCTCAGCCAGGACGCCCCGCCGGAGAAATTCTCCCTTGTCGGCGAAGGCAACGGCGGTGCTGCAGGTTTCGCGAAGGGCGGCGCCGAAGTTGTGCTGGAAGAAAAAGATGGCGGCACGCAGCTATCCTATGAGGCGAGCGCGCAGATCGGCGGGAAACTGGCCCAGTTGGGCAGCCGCTTGATCCAGAGCACGGCCAAAAAGCTCGCCGGAAAGTTCTTCAAGAGCTTTGCGGAGACGGTTGGGCACACCGAAGCGGCCTGACCGGCGGACGTTTGCGCACTCGCGACCTGGTCCAAGGATGCGCGTGGTCGATTTCAGGTCGCGTGCACAGGATCATTGGGCGATGAAGCGCGAGCGCCCGACACGCTTGAATGCAGCGCGTGATTTGATCCCTATCCGTGACAGGTAAAATGCAGAATAGACCTCCGGCTATTGCAACCTGCAATTCTTTCGATTGCGATAGTCCGAATTCAGATCAGGTTTGACTCAGATCAGAATAGAAACTCAAAACAGCGAATAGGATCATTGCACGGATATTCTTCCCCGAAGAAACTCGGAAATCGTGCAACGGATCATCGCGAGATGAAAAACCAATCCTCCCGAACGGTCTGGAAGTGTCAAAAGACCATATCGCGCAGCCTTGATTTTCGCGAGCAGCGCGATGCTGAGTGAGATCTTCTTCGATGTCTCTGCGCTGCGGCGCCTGAGGTCGATCCGGGTCTCCTTTACATGGCAGTTTCGACCCGGCTGGTGGATCGCCTATCTCTTTGTTTTTGCCTTCGGATTCTACGGCTGGGTGATCTACAAACTGATCGCTTGGGGGTCACATTTGGCCCACTAGGCCAAACACCCTGAGTGAGATGCCCCTAGAGTTCCTAAGCTTTTTGCCAGTACTGGTCGCGCAACTTTCTTTTGAAGAGTTTGCCCGTTGCCGATCTGGGAAGGGTTTCCATAAAGTCGACACTGCGCGGGCATTTGAGCACTGAAAGTCTCGCCCGGCAGTAATCGATCAAAGCCGCTTCCATATCATCTGAGCCAAGATGCCCAGGCATCAGTTGCACGACCGCTTTCACTTCTTCCCCGAAATCTTCGTTGGGCACCCCAATGACGGCCGCATCCAGGACCGCAGGATGGCTCAGCAGGACATCTTCGGTTTCCTGCGGGTAGATGTTCACACCGCCAGAGATGATGACGAAAGACTTTCGGTCCGTGAGATACAGGTATCCCTCTGCATCCAGCCGGCCAATGTCGCCCAGTGTGGTCCAGCCCTGTTGATTGGTGCAGGCCGCCGTCTTGTCCGGATCGTTGTGATACGCGAATTGATGGCCGTTTTCGAAGTAGACTTCGCCAGTCGTGCCAGTTGGCAACTCCGCGCCCTCTTCGCTGCAAATGTGCAACTGGCCCAGCTTTGCCTGTCCTACCGATCCTGGATGCGCCAGCCACTCTTCGCTGGTGATCGAGGTGAACCCGTTGTTCTCCGTGCCGGCGTAGTATTCGTGAATGATCGGACCCCACCACTCGATCATCTTGTGTTTGATTTCCGGCGGGCATGGTGCAGCGGCGTGCACGGCCATTTCCATGGATGACAGGTCGTACCCGCTTCGCACTTCCTCAGGCAGCTTCAGAAGTCGCACAAACATCGTGGGCACCCACTGACTGTGGGTGATCCGGTGTGTTTCGATCAGGCGCAGAGCCCCGGTCGCATCGAACTTATCCATGATGTAGGCGGTGCCGCCAACCTTGATCGTCACCATAGAATGGCGCAGCGGTGCGGCATGATAGAGTGGCGCGGGACTGAGATAGCGCGTGTTGTGATCGTAGCCGAAGAGGCCGGCCAACAGATCGATCAGCATAGTCCGCCCGCCGGGAGGCTCGTCCGGCAATGGCCACTTGATCCCCTTAGGGCGCCCGGTGGTGCCCGAGGAGTACAGCATGTCCAGCCCTTGACGCTCGTCAGGAATGGGCCACGCCGGCATCGCATCAGCCAGTTCGGACCAACCGGCCAGCCCTTTGTCCGGACGCCCGACACAAAGGACCTTGCGCTCACTTCGGTTCGCGAGAGCATTGGCCAGACCCGCAAATCGATCAGATGCAATCAGGAGACCGGCGTTGCTGTCATCGAGGATGAAGTCGATTTCATCCTCTGACAGATGCGTGCTGATGGTGGTGTAGTAGGCCCCTGCCCGATCTGCGGCAAAGCAGATCTCCAAGAACTCACGGCGGTTTTCCATCAGGATCGCAATGTGGTCTCCGGCGCCGATCCCTTGTGAGCGAAGCAAGTGGGCTCCTTGGTTCGCGCGCGCTTCAAGCTCACCGAACGACACCGCCTCACCTGTCTCACAAAGAACAAACGCTGGCTTGTCCGGCGGATAATGCCGTGGCTGATAAGGATAGACAGATATCGACACGATCGTCAGAACCGGATCAGAGTCTTACCGAAGGCCCCGCCCGACCGCAGGTGGTTGAAAGCTGGCTTGAGGTCTTCGAAGACAAAGACCTCTCCCAGAACCGGGCGTGTCTCGTGCTGCGACATCGCAGCCAGCATCGCCTCGAACCCGTCACGGTGCCCGACGGTCACGCCCTGCAATCGAACCTGCCGCGCGACAATCGGACCCAAAGATGCTTCGATGTTGAGACCGGACAGGACACCAATCATCGAAAGGGTCCCGCCGGGGCGCACCGCTCGCAGCGACAGAGGCAAGGTCTTTGCACCGCCGAGTTCAATGATGTTGTCGAAGCCGCCGCGATCGGCGGTAACTGGTCGGCTTGCCCGTGCCCAATCCGGAGTTTCGACGTAGTTGATGGTTTCGTCCGCTCCCATCGCACGGACCTTTTCAAGTTTGTCGTTGCTGGACGAGATCACCGTGACATGCGCGCCATGCAGTTTGGCAAATGCCAGCGCAAACAACGCCACACCGCCGGTGCCCTGTATCAGAACTTTGTCACCAGCCGCAGTCCGCCCGTGGGTCGCAACGGCACTCCAAGCCGTCAGGGCGGCGCAGGGCAGTGTCGCGGCCTCTGCGTCGCTCAGGTACTCCGGGACCCGGACCACGCCATGTTGCGGCAGGCACATGAATTCGGCCATCACACCATCCAAAGGCCCACCCAATGAAGACGCGAAACGGTCGGGGGTGGGCGCACCGGCGGTCCAGTTCTGGAAATAGGTCGGGCACACCCGGTCTCCGACCGCGACGCGGGTGACGTTTTCGCCAGTCTCGACCACCTCGCCCACGCCATCGGACACCGGAATGAGCGGCAGCTCTCCGGTTGCGCGACCATACCCACGCTCAGGCACGATCAGGTCGCGCGCATTCAGCGACGCCATGCGCATTTCGATCAAAACCTCGTCGGGCCCCGGCACAGGCTTGGGGCTATCCGACAAAGTGAGGTTCTGAAAACCCCAGTCTCCTTCGATCTGGAAAACGCGCATGGATTACCTCTTGGGGTTGTCTTCTCGGGCGCGGCTGAGTTTCGCCACCCTGTCTTGCAAAATGCTTGTGGCGCCGTCGGTGAACCCGGCAATCTGAACGGCCGCCAAATGCCGGGTAAAGCAATACTCCGGCAAAAGGCCCGCCGCGCCCATGGCGTGCAGCAACTCCGGAAGGTGTCGCTGTCCAGTCTGGACCGCAACGACCTTTGCCTCGGCGGCTGCAAGTTGCGCATCTTCACCTGAGGACACCAGCGCAACTGCACGCCCGGTCAGTGCCCGAGAGGCCGCAAGATCTGTTTCGGCAACCCCCAGCGCATGGCGCCAACCTTGATGCTGATCCAGTGTCTTTCCAAAGCTGCGACGTCGAGCGCCGTAGGCCCATGCCTGTTCCAGCGCGCGCGCCAACATGGCATTGCACATGGCTGCAACGTAGGTTCGGGCAGCATTGATCTCGGTCAGGATAGATTTGAAGGCTGTACCGGGCGGCAACAGCAATGTGTCGGCATCAACTGCAACCTCGTCCAGTCTGAACCCACCCGTCCCCATGGAGGCCTGCGAGAAGCCGGATTCGACAGGGTATCGACGAACGCCGGGCGACCTCAGATCAACTGCGAACCCGCCGATACCGCTGGCATCGCCAACCTCGGCACATTGCGCAAACACAATGGCCAGCTCTGCGTGACGACCATTCACGATCCACATTTTTTCGCCGGAAATCCGCCAGCTGTTTTTGCATTCGACCGCCCTGGTCGTGATCGCCGCAAAATCGGAGCCCGTCCCCGGCTCTGTCAGTGCGGTACAGGCGCTAACCTCGCCAGCGACGACGCGCGATAGATGCGCATCGCGTACCCTCTCATTCGCTGACTGGCAAAGACGCAGGCCGACATTGTGCGAATTGATCAGTGACATCGCAAAGCCAAAATCGACTGCTGCCAGCTCTTCGCAGGCCGCGACCAGGGTGTCGAAGCCGTGCCCCTGGCCGCCAAGCTCGGTGGGAATGGTCAACCCCGTCAGCCCAAGTCTCGCAGCCTGATCGTAAAGTACCTGCTCGGGAGCCCCACCAAGGGTCCAGGCTTGCGCGGCTTGGCTGAGCGGGCCGCTGGCGAACGCCTTCACATCGTTCAGAAACTCCAGCGCGCCGCTCAAGAGCGATGCCGCCCAACGCGTGCCCAGACATCACTCGCTACGCCAACGATGCCCCGCGGCATGAAGATCGTCGCAAGGACCAGCACGAGACCATAGAGAATCAGCCGGAAACTGTCGGCAAAGCGAAGGTACTCCGGCAGAAAAACCACGAAAAAGGCCCCAATCACAGGTCCGGCGATTGTTCCGGAACCCCCGATGATCACCGCCAGAATCGCGTCAAGCGACTGGGCCACACCAAAGATTTCAGGATTGATGAAGCTTTGGTAGTGGGCATAGATCGCGCCTGCCAAACCTGCATACATCGCGGAGGTCACAAAGGCGAAAAGCTTGTATCTCCATGCAGATATTCCAACTGCACCCACAAGATCTTCATTCTGACGAATTGCGATCAGGATCTGTCCGATGCGAGAGCGCACTATCAGACCAGCCAGTCCGGTCATCAGCACCGCAATGATCAGTACGAAGTAGTAGTAGGTCTCCCGGTCACGCCAGTTCAGCCACCCGTCTGCAGAGCCGGGCTTCGGGATACCCGTGATCCCGGCCTCTCCCTGCGTGAGGTCGTGCCAGTTCATCAAGACGATGAAGATCACCAGATTGAAGGCCAGTGTGACGATCGCAAAGTAATGTCCTTTGACCCGCAGGCTGGGGTACCCGGTTGCGACAGCCAGCACAGCGGTCACCAGTGGCGCAAGCAAGATCGTCAGCCAGACCGGCAACTCGTAGTGCAGTCCCATGAGAGCGGTGGCATAGGCCCCGATCCCCATAAAGCCGGCCTGCGCGATAGACACATAGCCAGTGTACCCTTGTATAAGGTTCTGGCCCTGCGCTGCGATCACCCAGACAAGGGCGAGGATCGAAAGGTGAAGATAGTACTTCACCGAGATGAACTGTGGCAGCAGGATGAACCCGACCAGCGCCAGCAGCCAGAGAATGCTTTTTCCGCTCAGGCCCATCATGCTTTCCCCATCAGACCCTGTGGGCGCACCAGCAGCACAAGGATCATGACAACAAAGGCGATCACATCTTTGTACGCAGAAGAAATGAAACCGGCCGCAAGGGCTTCGGTGATACCGAGCACCAGTCCCCCGACCACAGCCCCGGGAATTGACCCAAGCCCTCCCAGGATCAGAACTGCAAACCCTTTGACGACAAGCCCTTCGCCGATGCCCGGGGCGATTGCAAAGAGTGATCCGACCATTACACCGGCGCACACTCCCAGTGCGGTCGAGATTGCAAAGACCACCAAGGGGATGGTGTTCACATTGACCCCCATCAGGATCGCAGCATCGCGGTTTTCCGCGACGGCGCGGATCGCCTGGCCGGTCTTGGTCTTTTCGACGAACAGGGTCATGGCCGCAATCAGCAAGGCAGCTGCAAGGATCACGTAAAGCCGGAGTTCGGGAATGGTCACGCCACCGATGTTGAAGACCCGGCTGAGATTGGTGGGGATCACGACCTGTTCATGCCCGAAGAATTCCAGGTTCAGCCCTTCGACCATCATGGTCAGCCCAAGTGCCACGATGAAGGCGTTGATGTGGCTTGCGTTTCGCACCGGGCGATAGGCCAGGAGCTCGATCAGAACACCCAGAACCAATCCGACTATCAGAGCGATCAGGATGGCCACAAACAACGGCAACCCCTGCATCGCCACCAGAAAGAAGGTGAGATACCCGCCGAACATCGACACCGAGCCGTGGGCGAAATGGGCAATCCCGAGTATGCCGAAAACCGTGGTCAGTCCCAGTGCGATGAGCACGTAGACACCGCCGATGGCCATGCCGTTGATGATTTGCTGAAGTATCTCGATCATATCCGTCGATCCCTATGACCGGCGCGGGGTTGGGGAGGCCCCGCGCCGCCGGGTCTTTCAGTCGATACTGCTCAGGAATTCGGAGTATGCTGCCGCATCCGAAGGGAGATCCTGGACAAAGACCCAGTTTCCGTCCTGCCACTGAAAGGCGCCGTTAGAGGTGTAGGCCTGACCATTGCCGTCGAACATCTTTCCGTCGACCGGCAAGTATTGCATCACCACTTCGTCAGGGACCGGCAGCGCCCGCAACGCCGCAGCGACCGCTTGCGTATCCTCGACCGTTCCGGCTGCTTCGATTGCATCTTTCAGCGCATAGGTCTGGTCATACGCATATGGCGAGCTCGGAGAAGGTGCGATGCCGAATTTGTCGGAATAGTTCTTGTGATAGGCGATTCCGTTGTCACTGGCCGACAAGAGCGTCAACTCGGTCGGACGAAGGTCCCAAACACCCTCCATCTGGTCTGACGTCGCCACCCTCAAGAACTGCTCTTCGGACCCACTTGTGAAGCCATAGCGCGGCACGTCAATGCCCAGTTCAACGGCTTGCCGGTAGATGAATGCAGCGGGCTCTACATACCCCACAACCAGGATTGCGTCGGGCCGCAACTCACGGATCTTTGTGAGCTGCGGGCTCATATCGCGGTCTTTCAGACCAAAGCTTTCGCGGGTGATGATTTCACCTCCCGCCTTTTCCAACTCCTTTTCAAACGCATCAACGTAGCTGGCATAGAAACCAACGTCGAGGGCGCCCAGCACGGCAACCTTGCGGTGCCCTTTTTCAGCAACGAACGTGCCTGCCGCAGCACCGGTGTAGTCCGCAGGCGGACGGGTGCGCGTCAGGTTCGGGATTTCTCGTGTGGTGATCGACCGTTCCGCCGCGTTTCCGACCAGCATCACCGCATCTTCATTTTCGATAAAGGACGCTACGGCGCCGGTCGCACCGGAACAGCAGAACCCAAGAATGTATTTCACACCGTCGCGGTCCAACAGTTTGCGCACCGAGTTGGACGCTTCGGTGGGATTGGCTTTGTCGTCATAAGCGATGACGTTCAGCATGTAGGTGTCATCACCCACCTGAATCCCACCGGCGGCATTGATCTCTTCGGCCGCCAGCTTCACCGCATTTGTCTGCGGCAATCCATAGACCGCAGCACCACCAGTCAGCGCGTCGCTGACTCCGATATCAAGGGTCTTTTCTCCGGCGAAAACCGCCGTGCCGGCAAGCGCAAGAGCTGCCGTCAGAGTACCAAGTTTCATGATGTTTCCTCCCATTTGCATTGCGCAGTCGATCAGTGACCCAGGTAGGCCTTGACCACCTCCGGATGTGACTGAAGTTCCTCGCCGGTCCCGCTGAGAACGATCTCTCCGGCTTCGAAGAGATAGGCCCGGTCCGCCAATCGGAGCGCCATCAGTGAGTTTTGCTCCACCAGCAGAATCGTCTTTCCCATCTTCTTGATGCGTTCGATGGTCGCTCCGACCTCGGCCACGATTTTCGGCGCAAGACCGAGCGACGGTTCATCAAAGATGCAAAGCTTGGGCCGGGCCATCAGGGCACGCGCGATCGCCAGCATCTCCTGTTCACCTCCAGACAGCGTGCCGGCGGCCTGGCTTGCCCGCTCCCGCAGGATCGGAAACATGTCCATCATCTCGTCAAGATCGCTGGATTGCTTGTCGTCCCTGCGGGCGTAGGCCCCCATGCGCAGGTTCTGAACCGTGCTCATTTGCGGAAACACCTGGCGCCCCTCGGGGCACATGGTGATCCCCGCACGCACGATGGCGTGACCGCTTTGATTGGTAATGTCCTGCCCTTCAAACGCGATGGTCCCGGCCTTGGCAGGTACAAGCCCGCAGATCGCCTTGAGCGTCGAAGACTTGCCCGCACCATTTGCACCAATCAGCGCGACGCATTCGCCTTCGTTCACTTCCAGGCTGATGCCGTGGATCACTTCGATCGGGCCATAGCTGACTCGCAGATCAGAGACCGACAACATCAGACCGCCTCCCCCAGGTAGGCGTCGATCACGGTCTTGTCGTTGCGGATCTCCTCCGGCGTGCCCTCGGCAATCTTGGAGCCGAAATTCAAAACGACGATGCGATCACAGACCTCCATGATCAGAGCCATGTGATGTTCAATCACCAGCACTGAAATGCCCGTGTCCCGAATGGCGCCGATCAAATTTGACAGGATTTTGCGCTCATGGCTGACCAATCCGGCCGCAGGCTCATCCAGCAGAACAATCTTTGGTTGGGCCGCCAGCGTCGTTGCAATCATCAGAAAGCGCTGCTCTGCGGCGGTGATGGTACCGACCTTGGCATCTGCCACGCCGGACAGGCCGGTCAGTTCGAGAATGTCTTCAATGCGACTGGCAACCGCCTCGTCCTCCCCGGGGTGCCGGCCGATGCCAAAAACCGATGACAGCGGATGCGAATGCAGGGTCACATTGCAGCCAAGCCGTATCTGTTCGCGCACCGTGAATTCCGGAAAAACACTGGCCGTCTGAAAGGTCCGGGCCAGACCCATGGACACGCGCTCGTATTCCGGCAGAGACTGAATATGCCCCCCCGCCAACAAGATCTCTCCGGAACTGACAGGATAGACCCCTGCGAGCGCATTTACCGTCGTCGATTTCCCCGAGCCGTTTGGACCGATCAGTCCAAGAATTTCTCCCGGCGCAACGTAAAAGGACAGATCGCGCACTGCATGAACGCCGCCAAAAGACTTGCACAGCTTTTCAACCTTTAGGGTGGCAGTTGTCACGTGGTCCTCCGGCCTGCTTTTTCAGCAGTTTCCGAGAGCCTAACCCGCCAAGGTCCGGCAAAGAAAATACAATGATTTGGGAAAGCAATCTATTTTTTAGATGACCTTTGATATCGAACCTAAATCTGATATTTTAAGCCTATGCTTGGCGAAATCAGAAATATCAAATCTATTCAAGTGTTTAACACAGTTGCGGAAGTGCAGAACGTTACTCGCACCTCCCGTTTACTGAACATCAGTCAAAGCTCTGTCAGCTATCACATCAAAAAATTGGAAGCCGAATTGGGCACGGCCCTGTTTCGTAGAAACGCCGCCGGGCTGGAACTGACCGAAGCCGGAACAGTGTTGGCAGGCCATGTCTCGCGCGGTTTGGGCGCCATACGAACCGGGTTGGATCAGGTCGCCAGCCGCGCCGGATCCATGCAGATCGCCTTGTTGCCACTTTTTGCCAGCCGCTGGCTGTCATCGCGTCTCGGCGACCTGCTCGAATTGCACCCGGAAATGCAACTGGCGATCAAGAACCACAACAACAGCTACGCCCATATGCAGAACCCTGAACACTTTGCCGATCTCGGCATCCAATGGGGACGTGGAAACTGGGCGAATTTCACTGTGTCCAAACTCTGGCCGGAACGGCTCGTTGTCGTGTGCAGCCCCGCGTATCTCGAGGCCCATCCCATCCGAACACCCGCTGATCTGGAAACCTGCACGTTGTTGCATGTCGATGATCACAGGATGTGGGAAGAATGGTTCGTTCAAAACGACGTGCACTTCTCCTCGGCAAGACCGCAAATGATGCTGGAGGATCGCCACTTTCAGCTCAGTTCCACCATCAACGGTTTGGGCGTGTCCCTCTTTGCCGAGTGGGCCGTTCAATCGGAACTGAAAAGCGGCGAACTGGTCGATCCATTCCGCCGGTCCTTCCCAACATCGTTCGCCTACCATCTGATCGTTCCAATCGACGCAGACCTTTCTTCTGCGGCGGAACAGTTCCGCGATTGGCTGGTCGAGATCAGCCGCGGCTGGCATGCCGACGCGACGCGCAACACGTCGCTGCAGCCGTTCTAGCGGGTGCCATTGACTCGACGTCCCTTATCGCACGGTTTCTTCTGCTCACATCGTCGCAAACGCCAGCCGGGTCTCGCCCGCGCGCCTTGCGCAGTGCCGGCAAACCAATCGCTCGACAATGTCGGCGACGTCTTCATATTGCTGCCAGCGCGGGTCGCGCAGTTCGATCCGAACGTCCCTGCCGCAGAGATATTGCACGTGCAAAACGTGGTCGGTGGCTTGATCCACACGCATCCATTTGAGGGGTCGGCCCTTTGCCATCCAACCTTCATAGCGCGTTGGCGGGCGACATGGCCAATGCGCAAAACGGATTGGCATGATTTCGCATGCTGTCCGGCGGCAGCGCTTCCAAATGGGAAAGAGGAACAACGCTGAGGAACCCGCAATGAACACCTACATCCAACCCAACACTTACATGCAACTGCACGTCGCCTCGGACCAATCGCGCGCCGCAACTGTCGATGCCATTGCTCTGCATCCTGCGATTTTCAGCTTCAGTGAACTCTGGAGCGCACTCTTCGGGCGCTGAAGGACGATCCACCAGGATCAGGCCACTCAAAACCACATAATGTGCGAAATACGCGATCGAAGCGGTTTGGGCGAAAACGCCGTCTTGATCTCTGAAATGGTGCGGGTGAAGGGACTTGAACCCCCACGCCTTGCGGCGCCAGAACCTAAATCTGGTGCGTCTACCAATTCCGCCACACCCGCAGATGAACATTCGGTCGCGGCTGGATACCAAAGCCTTTGACCAGATGCGAGGGCAAATCGGTGTTGCATAGGAGTCGCGCACCGCAGGGACGCGACGTTGGGCCGCGACTTTTACGAATTGCTAAGTTAGCTTCGTAAAAAAAACAGAGGCAATCGAGCGAGTATGCCCATGCGACCCAGCCCATTTGGGCCCGGACCGGATCAACCGGCGCCGCGGCCTTCTGTGGCATCAGTGCGAATGTCCGGTTGTCTGCCGGGCACGCTGGTGCTGACCCAGGACGGAGAAATCCCGGTGGAGTTTCTGACACCGGGTGACAAGATTATCACTCGCGAGCAGGGATACGTGCCGCTTCTGGCTCTGCTGCGGGAAGAGGTCATGACCCACGCGGTCAAGGTGCGGTGTGGTGCGCTCGGCCCGCAACGGCCCAGTGCAGATCTGATTTTACCTACGGAACAGCCCCTTTTGCTGCGCGGCGAATGCGCAGTCGCCCGGACCGGGCGCGCGCAAGCCTTTGTCCGGGCGGGAAAACTGGCTGATGGTGATGGAGTAACCGATATGGGCTTGATGCGGATGGAGCTTTATTCCCTGGCCTTCGAGACACGACAGGTGATCTATGCTGGCGGGCTGGAAATGTCGGGCGTTGTGCCTGAGGCTGATCCCGGCCGTCGCGCCGCGTAAGCCTACACGTCAAGCGCGCGAAAAACCTTTGGCAACGCTTCGGGCAGATCCTCGGCAATCAGTCCGGGCCCGAAGCCGCGCGCACATTCCACATGCAGCCATGCGGCGGTTTCTGCGGCCTGCATCGGATCCATCCCTCTTGCCAAAAGTCCGGTGATGAAACCGGCCAGTACGTCCCCTGACCCGGCCGTCGCCAACCACGGCGCCGCGCGCTCGTACTGGGCCGAGCTGATGCTGCAACGCCCATCGGGGGCGGCAATCACGGTGTCTGGCCCTTTGAACAGGACAACGCACCCGGCCCGCGCGGCGGCGTCACGCGTGGCATCCACCTTTGAAAAGGCCGGGCCCTTGGTGGGAACGGCATTCAGTTTCTGCGCAATGTCCGGGAACAACCGCGCAAATTCACCGGCATGCGGTGTGAGAACGCAGGAGTCGTGCAGTTGTCCAAACAGATCCTCCGGATCGTCCCGAAACGCGGTAAGCGCATCGGCGTCCAGAACCGTGGCGCGGTGCGCAGACAACGCCACGGGGACCAGAGCCCGCGCGCGTTCGTATCCCAGCCCCGGCCCGAGACAAAGCGCATTGAAGCGCGGGTCCTCGAGCAACGCGGTCAGGTCGTCCGCCCCGTTTGCCGCTTTGATCATGATGGCAGTCAGTTGAGCGGCATGCTCCGCTAACGCTGTATCGTCGCACACCACGGACACCAGCCCCGCCCCGATCCGCAACGCGCCCCGCGCCGCCAGCCGTGCAGCCCCGCCAGTGCCGAGTGGGCCGGACAGGATGAGGGCGTGGCCGTGGGCGTACTTATGTTCAAAAACTACTTTCTTGGTGCCATGAGCGTTCGTGTCGTCGACCGACAACACTGACGTCAAATTTCTTCCCAAACGGGGATCACCGAACATATCGGTCAGAGTTCGGCGCGAAAGCGAACCAAGCTTTTTCGTAGAAGAAAGACCAATGTCTACGACAACGACTTTTCCACAACTTTCAGCGCCATAGGCAAGAAAATGCCCAGGCTTCGCAGAATGAAATGTTACTGTCAGATTGGCCGCACCTGAGAATTGAATCGGCATTTCACATCCGAGCCAACGACCGGAATCTGCACAAAGCCCACTGGGAGAATCGACTGCTACAACCCTTGGATCACTCTCAGCAATATCCGCAAACTCGCTGTACCAATTCAGTGTTTTCCTTAGATTACCAAATCCTTCGAAACCTCGCGCCAAACCGGTGCCAAAGAGCGCATCAAGTATCAATGAGACTCCAGAATCTTCGTCTGGCCACCGTTTAAACCTCTCATCTTCGAGCCGAGACACCTCCCCCAACTCCCGCCACCGCTCGTAGTTCGTCCTTGCATCCGGCGGCAATTTCTCAGGATCGCCGTAGAGGAACACCTCGACCTCCCAGCCCCAATCTTTCAGCAACCGCGCCACAACGAAGCCGTCGCCGCCGTTGTTGCCCGGCCCGCACAGGACGACCGCCCGATGAGAGGTTTTGGCAAGCTCGGGCCATTCCTCGAAAACCGCCTCGACCACGCCGCGCCCGGCGCGCTCCATCAGGTCCAGACCGGTCACTTCGCCGCTCTCGATTGCGGCGGTTTCGATGGCCCGCATCTGAGCCGACGTTAACAGCTCTGTCACATCAGAATCCTTTGCGATTCCATTTCGCACAAAAAACAGGCAACGCGCCCAAAAACAGACCACGCCCGTTCGATCGGGTCCGCGCCCTGCCCTGTCCGAACCGTATACGATTGTGGCCCGGAACGGGAAGTGCTCTGCCCTGTGCAACAAGGTTGCGAGGAGACCCCATGAAAAAGATCGAAGCAATCATCAAACCCTTCAAGCTCGATGAGGTGAAGGAAGGGTTGCAGGATGTGGGCGTTCAGGGACTGAGCGTTATCGAGGTGAAGGGCTTTGGTCGGCAGAAAGGCCATACCGAGCTGTATCGGGGCGCCGAGTACGTGGTGGACTTCCTGCCGAAAGTCAAAATTGAGGTGGTTCTGGACGACGATCAGGTCGACAGCGCCATCGAGGCCATCATTGGCGCGGCCAAAACCGACAAGATCGGGGATGGCAAGATCTTTGTCAGCGCCGTCGAACAGACCATTCGCATCCGCACCGGCGAGACCGGATCGGACGCACTCTAAACATCAGACCAGTCATAGGGATACCAAGGAATGAGCAAGGACGCAGTTCTCAAACTGATCAAGGACGAAGACGTCGAATACGTCGACATCCGTTTCACTGACCCGCGCGGAAAGCTGCAACACGTGACGGTGATGGCCGATCAGGTGGATGAGGATTTTCTGGACGAAGGGTTCATGTTCGATGGCTCCTCGATCGCCGGGTGGAAATCGATCGAAGCCTCGGACATGAAACTGATGCCGGACACCGAAAGTGTCTACATCGATCCGTTTTACGCCGAAAAGACCGCGTGCCTGCATTGCTCGGTGGTTGAACCCGACACAGGTGAAGCCTATGAGCGCGACCCGCGCGGTACTGCCGAAAAGGCCGAAGCCTACCTCAAATCCTCCGGCATCGGCGATGTGTCCTACTGGGGCCCCGAGGCCGAGTTCTTCCTCTTTGACGACGTGAAGTATTCCAACACGATCAACAAGGTGTCCTACGAAGTGGATGCCACCGACGGGTCATGGAATACCGACACAGACTACGAGATGGGCAACATGGGGCACCGCCCCGGCGTCAAGGGCGGTTACTTCCCGGTCAACCCGATCGACGAAAGCCAGGACCTGCGCTCCGAAATGCTGTCGACGATGAAGCGGCTCGGCATGAAAGTCGACAAGCACCACCACGAGGTGGCATCCTGTCAGCACGAGCTGGGCCTGATCTTCTCGAGCCTGACCAAACAGGCGGACGAGCTGCAGAAGTACAAGTATGTGATCCACAACGTGGCCCACGCCTACGGCAAGTCGGCAACCTTTATGCCCAAGCCGATTTACGGCGACAACGGCACCGGCATGCACTGCAACATGTCGATCTGGAAAGACGGCAAGCCGCTCTTTGCCGGCGACAAATATGCCGATCTGAGCCAGGAAGCGCTCTACTACATCGGTGGCATCCTGAAGCACGCCAAGACCTTGAACGCCTTCACCAACCCGTCGACCAACAGCTACAAGCGCCTGATTCCCGGGTTTGAAGCGCCGGTCCTGCGCGCTTACTCGGCCCGTAACCGGTCCGGCTGTGTGCGTATTCCGTGGACCGAAAGCCCCAAGGCCAAGCGCGTCGAGGCCCGGTTCCCCGATCCCTCGGCGAACCCTTATCTCTGCTTTGCCGCGCTTCTCATGGCCGGTCTGGACGGGATCAAGAACAAGATCGATCCGGGCGAAGCCATGGACAAGAACCTCTACGATCTGCCCGCCGAAGAGCTGGCCGGTATCCCGACCGTCTGCGGCAGCCTGCGCGAAGCCATCGAGGCGCTGGAAGCCGACCACGACTTCCTTCTGGCCGGTGACGTCTTCACCAAGGACCAGCTCGAGGGATACATCGAGCTGAAAATGGAAGAGATCGAAACCTACGAGCACACACCGCACCCGGTGGAGTTCGGAATGTACTACAGCTGCTGATCTCCCTCTCAGCATGGAAGACCGGGGCGCCCCTTGCGGGGCGCCTCATTATTTGTAGGGCACAGTTGGATGCCTTGTTGTCTGACCCACATCGAACGTGGTGGCAGGTGAGTCGCACCACGGCCAGCATCTCCAGTTCGCGGTTTACTCAACACGGCTTGACAGGTCATAATCGCAGCAGGTGATTGTTGTCTTTGGAGTACAGGTTCCAATGCCCCGAGCCGCGCACAGCTTTGTCTTCGCTATGGTTTTGTCTTTGACCGCGGGCGCTGTTGGCGCCGCGCAATGCAGCAATACCAGTGCCGGATTCAATGCGTGGAAAGCAGATTTCGCCAAGGAAGCGCGGCGCGAAGGTGTGCGCAAGGCCGGCCTGCGGGCTTTGGACAACGCAACCTACGCAACGCGCACCATCTCGGCTGACCGCAACCAGAAGAGTTTTCGCTATACGCTCGACAAATTCATGCAAGTGCGCGGCGCAAACACGATTGTGGCGCAGGGGCGGAAACGCAAGGCCCGCAATGCGGAGTTCTACGCCGCGCTGGAACGGCAATATGGCGTGCCCGCGGGTGTTCTGATTGCGTTGCATGGCATGGAAACCGCATTTGGCGGTTTCATGGGCGACAGCGAGGTGGTCTCGGCCATCGTGACGCTGACATTCGATTGCCGGCGATCAGAGTTTTTCCGGCCGCATGCCATAGGCGCGCTGAAACTGGTGGATATGGGCGCCATAACCCCGGCGACCAAGGGCGCCAAGCACGGAGAGTTGGGTCACACGCAGTTCCTGCCGGGAAATGCCCTGACCTATGGTGTTGATGCCAATGGCGATGGACGCGTGGATTTCTACAACATCACCGATGCGCTGGCCTCTACCGCGAACTTCCTGCGCCAAAAAGGCTGGAAACCCGGCGTAGGGTATCAGCCGGGGCAACCGAATTTCGAAGTGATCAAGCAATGGAACGCGGCCAGCGTCTATCAACAGGCCATTGCTATCATGGCTGCGCAGATTGACGCCTGAGCGACGTCCTGCCGACACATCTGCGCCACAGATGGTGTCTCGAACCATGAAATACTGTGTTTCCGAGCATCATACAATCGGACCCGGACACGCAACAAAGTCACTCTTTGAGACATATTGCGTCAGAATTTGACCCCAATACACGCATAAGCTGTCAGCAGAATAACCCCGAGAAGGAGGACGCACTGTGCAGCATACAGGCATGTTTCATGGTGGATTGGTGTTTTACGAAGACAACGACCTTGGGCTGGCCAAGGCAACGGATTTGGTGGCAGGCACGATGGAAGCGTTTTGCCATCAGATAGACCGGCGCAGCACATTGAGCAACGGGCGCGCGCGTGTCACAAGCGCGCGTTGGATGGTCAAACTCGCGACCCGCGCGGTGCCGCAGCCAACCGACTCGGAAAGACGCCGATCGCAGCTGGATGCGGTGGGCCACCTGATTCCCGAAGAGGCCACCGAATGGCCACAACGGCGTCTGGTGGTGACATTCTGCGCAGCGGATCCAACGCGGGTCGACGAAGATCATGCCCTGCGATTGCTCGCGGAAACACTGCGTCGGCTTGTGCTGGCTTCTGAGCCGCGCTTCGTTGAATGGCGTGCGCAGGACCGGCTGGTTCCGGCGCAGCAGTTCGCGTCTGCCATGGCGCAACTCAGTCTGCCAAAATGCGCAGGTGCCGATGATGACCCGCCCGGTCCCTTTGGGTCCATTGACACCGATGCTCAGCGTCTTTCGGTTCGCTATGACGAATATTCAACGGTCGATCCGAGGCAACGTCGTACCCTGTTCGACAGCCTGGGCCCGGAACTGGCGCTGGCTTACACGCTGACTCCGCCCGAACCGCCTGAGCAGCCCTGGTGGCAGCGCATGGCGATCTGGGGGCTGACCGGTGCGATCACTGTAGTGTCCGGCCCGGTTGGATTATCCGTCGCTGCAGTGAATGTATTGCGTGGCGAAGATATGCGGCTGAACTCACATGTTCTGGCGTTGACTGTATCTATAGGCGTGCTGAGTTCGTCGGGTGCGCTGGCCAGCGTGGTGGGGTCCTTACCCAACTAGGTTGTCGGTCGCATCGCATCCGCCCGGCGCAGGACGAACGTGTGGATGCCAAAGACAACGGCCCCACTTTCGGGAAGCCGCAGCAGGCTCTGCCGTTCACTGCGCAGATAGGGTGCGGTTTCGGGATCTGCCCGCGGCCGGCGTGCGCCGACGCTGCGCGGTTGATGCAGGGCCGCATCCGCATACCAGAGCGCATTGAACCGCCAGAGCGGCCTCGAAGGCTGGATGCCATCAAACAACCGCTGCACCCGGCGCGCGATGTTCGCGTCGTAGCTGCTGACCGGCACATGAATGTCCGTCAGAGGATGCAGGTACTTCTCAGACAGGGTCCAACTGGCCGGAAAACACAGCACCGCACCCGTCATCACATGTTCGTCGCCCGTTTTTTGAAGAATGCAGAAGTCTTGCTGCACCAACCGGCCGAGCGTGCCCAACGGATCAGTGCGATTCACCGAAACCTGAACGCCATCGGGCCGGTCCACCGTATCACTATGGTCTGGGTAGGCGTGCTGCAGCACCAGCGACAGCAATTCTTGTGCGGCAGGCTCCGCCTCGGGCGAAACCGCAACCACCGCTGCGCGTGCTTCTGTCAAAAGCCGGTCGCGTTCTGCCATCTGACCCGCAAAGGCCTCGTCAAAGATCAGCCAGTCCGTCCAATCCAGAGGTGCGATACCAGGCAAAGGTCGCGGATTGTGAACGTCAAACGGCAGCTTGGTCTGAAGTACTTCATTGCGGGTCACTGCGCCTGAATCCTGCCGTATTGCGTTTGCCGCACTCTGTCAGATCGGGCGCGGCAGGCCAAGTATCGGCCAAATGCGACACCAAAGATTTGCGGCCATGTCGGTTCCCGACCGGCGACCCCGATTGCGATGCGGAAAACTGCGGTCAAGAGGGACGGAGTATCGGACGATGAACCACCATTACCGCGATACGCGAAAGATCGACCCGCACCGGGGCGCCGTGTTGGGCGACGGGACGCCGAACGACGCGGACCGGGTTGAGATCGGGCCCACATTGCTGGCGCTGCGCGAATGGGAGGCGGCAGGGCTGACCCTGCCCGACTTGAACCAGATGCGGCGCTACCGGTGGGAACGGTTGACACGCCATATTGTCGAGCGCGATTACGCCGGGCTGCTGATGTTTGACCCCCTCAACATCCGCTACGCCACCGACAGCACCAACATGCAACTTTGGAACACGCATAACCCCTTCCGGGCCGTGCTGTTATGTGCCGATGGATACATGGTCATGTGGGACTACAAGAATTCGCCGTTTCTGAGCGAATTCAACCCACTTGTCCGCGAGCAGCGTTCCGGCGCTTCGATGTTCTATTTCTCTTGCGGTGACAAGGCGATGCAGGACAGTTCCACCTTTGCAGCGGAGGTTGCAGAGGTTCTGCGTGAGCACGCAGGTTCGAGTTCCCGACTCGCCGTGGACAAAATCATGCTGCATGGCGCGCGGGCGCTCGAGAGTTGCGGCCTGGAGGTGATGGAAGGCGAAGAGGTCACCGAGAAGGCGCGATCTGTCAAAGGCCCGGATGAGATTCTGGCCATGCGCTGTGCCAGCCATGCGTGCGAAACTGCCTGTGCCGAGATGGAGCGCTTTGCCCGCGAGAACGTGCCGGGCGGCAACGTCTCAGAAGACGACATCTGGGCGGTGCTGCACGCGGAGAACATTCGCCGGGGCGGCGAATGGATCGAAACCCGGCTGCTGGCGTCCGGCCCCCGCACCAACCCCTGGTTTCAGGAATGCGGTCCGCGCATCGTGCAAAACAATGAAATCGTGGCGTACGACACCGATCTGGTTGGCAGCTACGGCATCTGCACCGATATCAGCCGCACGATGTGGATCGGAGATCAGAAGCCGCGTCCTGACATGATCTATGCGATGCAACACGCGCATGAGCACATCATGACGAACATGCAGATGATCAAACCCGGGGTGACCATCCCGGAACTGAGCGCAAACACCCATGTGCTCGACCCGCAGTATCAAGCGCTGAAATACGGGTGTCTGATGCACGGTGTGGGACTGTGCGACGAGTGGCCTTTGGTGGCGTATCCGGATCATCATGTGGAGGGGGCGTTTGAATACGCCCTGGAGCCGGGGATGGTTCTCTGTGTCGAGGCGCTGGTGTCCCCGGAGGGCGGGGACTTTTCGATCAAGCTCGAGGATCAGGTTCTGGTGACGGAAGACGGCTTCGAAAACCTGACCAAGTATCCGTTCGATCCCGCGCTTATGGGCGAGTCACCGTAACTTCGGCCAGAACACCCTTGTGATCTGACCCAAGCCAGGGACGCATCTGCACTTTCTGCGGGCCCATCCCTGTGGTCAGAACGTGATCGATTCCGATCGGGATCGGAACGTAAGGGATGTAAAAGCTGGGTCGCGTTGGCCCAACCCGCCGGGTGCCGGATGCCCGTTCGAGCCGGGCGACCGCATTGCTCCACGCCATGGCGTTAAAGTCGCCGCCAATCAGCTTGGGTCCATCCAGCGCTTTCAGAATCGGTTCGGCCAGCGTCAGGTTCTCGGGCTGGTTGTAGGGCCAGGGCCATTCCAGATGCAGCGAAATCAGCCAGACCGGTCCATCCGGTGTGTCCACCTGCCCTCCGGCCAGTCCCACGTCTTCGTGACAAAACAAGGTCCCCGGCAAGAACGGGTAGACCGAGAACAGCGCGAGCCCATAGAAATCGCGCCTGAGCTTCGTGCGCCTTTCACAAAAGTAACTGTGCGGCAGGCCCGTCAGTGCGGCGCGCAGTTCGGGATATCGATTCACCCGGATCTCTTGCAAGGTCACAAAATGTGGACGCGTGGCGGCGACATCTTTCTCCAAAAGCCCGACGCGTCTGTTCTTGAAGAGCCAGTTTTTCTGATAGAGCCGATAGCTCTCGTCCGGTGCATGCCACGGCGAAATCCACCCTGGCACAAGGGCGGCCAAAGCAACCACAGATGCCAGGGCGCCGGCGCGGGCCCAGCGGTGGCGCCAGAGCACCAGGCAGAGCACAAAGCTGCAAACCGCCAGCGGCACGCGCAACACCGCCAAAGCATCGCCTGCCGGACTTACCGCGCCGCCATACCCAGCGGCCAGCAGAGTCAGCGACAAAACCGCAAGTGCCCGTGTGATTGCCAAAGCAGCGCCTCGATAGGGATCACGCTGGCCTAGCCCGGCCACCACCCGAAGCCAAGCCCGTGATTGAACGTCAAAGACCGCAGATCAGGTCGCGCACGACCCTTCGCTTTGTGTCACCTCCCCGTGAGGCTCCCGACACATCCCTTGGCAAAGCCTGTCCACCGCTCCACCCTCCATCCGGACAGAGGAGACATTCATGCCCACCGAACGCATCACTTTCCCCGGCCATGCAGGTGACGAACTGGCCGCGCGACTGGATCTTCCCGATGGGCCGCATCTTGCGACGGCGCTCTTTGCCCACTGCTTCACCTGTTCAAAAGACATCCCCGCTGCGCGCCGCATTGCGGGCCGGCTGGCGGGTATGGGCATCGCGGTCCTGAGGTTTGACTTTACCGGTCTTGGCCACAGCCAGGGCGAGTTTGCCAACACATCCTTCAGTTCCAACGCTGACGACCTCGTCGCCGCCGCCCGTTATCTGGACTCGCGCGACATGGCGCCGGACCTGCTGATCGGCCACTCACTGGGTGGCGCGGCCGTGTTGCAGGCACGCGCAGATATCCCGTCAGTCAAGGCCGTCGCCACGCTCGGTGCGCCATTTGATCCGGGGCATGTGACGCACAACTTCGCGGACGCGTTGGATGACATCCATGCCAATGGCGAGGCCGAGGTTACTCTGGTCGGACGCACGTTTCGGATTGGCAAAGGATTTGTCGAAGACGTCAAGAGCGCCAGACTTGAGAATGCAATCAAGGAGTTGAACGCTGCTCTTCTTGTGCTGCATGCACCTTTGGACGACACTGTGGGAATCGACAACGCCAGCCGGATCTTCCTGGCAGCCAAACATCCAAAGAGCTTTGTCACCCTGGACGACGCCGATCACCTGATCACGCGCCCGGCGGACGCGGAATACGCGGCGGAGGTGATTTCCGCTTGGGTCGAGCGCTATCTCAAACTGACACCGCCTGCCCCACCGCCCGGCGCGCCAGAGGGGATTGTGCGCGTGAGCGAGGCTGACCCGAACGGGTTCCTGCAGGACATCAATTCTGGCCCCGACCATCACTTGCTTGCAGACGAACCCCAGGCCTATGGCGGCACCAATCGCGGCCTGACCCCTTATGGTCTGGTCTCCGCCGGGCTTGGCGCCTGTACGTCCATGACCATCCGCATGTACGCACGCCGGAAAGGCTGGCCGCTCGAAGCGATCAGCGTCGATATCAGTCACAACAAGGTGCACGCGCAGGACGCCGAAACCGCCACGAACAATCGCGTGGACCATTTCGAGCGGCGGATCCGCCTGACCGGTCCGCTGGACACCGAGCAACGCGCGCGGCTTCTGGAAATCGCCGACAAATGTCCGGTGCATAGAACCCTGGAAACCGGCGCCCGCGTCATCACGACACTGGTGGACTAACCGCTTCCGTCCATACAAAACACGCTTTTGCCCACGCCCTAAGGGCGCCTGCGGCCTTGGTTCTCTGGAAAGTTGGAATTAGATCAATGGGTCGACCCAAGCCCTTGTAAAAATTAGAAAAGGCGCGACCGGTGCCGCGCCTTACTCTTCGATGAACACGCTGTTTTCCAGCGGGATCCGGCCCAGCGCCGCTCAGCGACGGGCCTCTCCGACCAGTTTCCAGAGCGCCGGCAACAACAGCGCAGCCAGCACCAGCTTGATCGCATCTCCGACGAGGAACGGGAAAAGCCCCCACTGCAGGATTGGCTTGTCCCAGCCATAGAGCATCCCCAGCCAGATCAGGCCCGGCACATAGATCAATGCATTGCCGATGAGCAGCGCTCCGGCCATCCGGCCTACCGACCGGTCCCAACCGCGCGCCGCCAGTGCGCCCAGCGCGACCGTGGCAAGCACGTAACCCACCAGATAGCCGCCCGTGCCACCCATCATGTAGCTCAGTCCGGCGGCTTCGGCGGAAGACCCCGCAAAGACGTCAAAACCAAGTGCACCGATCAGCAGGTAGCCCATGATGGTCACGAAGCCCAGCCTTGCCCCATAGGCCGCGCCGATGCTGAGCACGGCGAAGGTGCCCATCGTGATCGGAACCGGCCACATCGGAACCTTGATCTTCGCAGCAATCGCCAGCGCAACGATCCCAAGCACGACCAAAGTCGCCTGTTTGAGCAGCAGTGCGGTGCCTGTGTCCGGGCCAATGGCCTGTGCAAGAACGGGGGTCGAGGTGGGGTTGCGCATCAAGCGAGTGCTCCAGTTTGAATCGGTATCGGGGGCAAGGAATGCCCCAACTGCCCCGGCGCCGCAAGCACGTAGGTCAAAGCGTCAGCGCCGGTTCAGGCTCTGCGGTAAACTGTGGTCATTTGATAGTCTTTGCGCGGCCCCCGAACGGTCCACTCCACCGAAAATTGTGGCCATGATTCGAAGTCATAAGTGGCAAGATAGGTATCGGGATCACACCAATGGCTGGTTTCGCCACCACGCGCCGGCACCTGATGGAACCTGCGCCCGTCTTCGAAGGTGATCCAGAGGTCATGGTGCCAGTGGTACCGGCGATGGGCCGCCATTGCGGGCTGCCCGGAGAGCTTCAATGTGCCTTGTTCTTCGTACAGAAGACCCGTGGCTTCAGGTGCCCAAAGCGCGGTGCCTTCGAACCGGCCGGACGGCCCCTGAGCCGGCTCGATCATCCGCTCCAGCGTCCACTCCCCGGCAAAGTCCGAAAGCATCCGGACCTCATTTGACATATGTGCCAACCACGGCGTGGCCCGAGGCTTCGACAAAACGCACTTTCACCCCGTTGGAGTGGACGTCCCAGCATTTCCACTCGTCGGCAGGCGGCCATCGCGAACAGTACTGATCGCCTTGCACGCCCCAGTCTCCCCACCTCTGGTCCGCGGTGGTATAGAGCGTGCGGCCCGAGGGGCGAAACTCCTGTGTGGCGCCGGAATCGTAAACAAGCTGACGGTCTTCCAGTGCTATCCGGATCTGATCACCGGTCAGGTGTTCCCACCCGGAGCCAAGCGCGACCGTTGGCCAGATCAGGATCAAGAGGACAAAGCGCTTCAAACGCATGCTGGATACCTTGTTGTTACGTCACGCTCAGTCTAAGACCCCTCACGTCACCCGCACAATCACGAAAAGGTGCCCTGCCTGATGATCCCCCGCTATTCCCGCCCCGACATGGTTGCCAACTGGTCCCCCGAGACGAAGTTTCGGATCTGGTTCGAGATCGAGGCCCATGCGTGCGATGCAATGGCGGACCTGGGTGTTATTCCCAAGGAAAACGCGGCCGCGGTCTGGAAGGCCCGTGACGTCGAGTTCGACGCCGCCCGCATCGACGAGATCGAAGCGGTGACCAAACATGACGTGATCGCCTTTCTGACGCACCTGTCGGAAATCGTGGGCAGTGATGAGGCCCGGTTCGTGCATCAGGGCATGACCTCGTCCGACGTGCTGGACACCACGTTCAACATCCAGCTAGTACGTGCTGCGGATATCCTGATCGCGGATCTCAAGGGTTTGCTGGAGGCGCTGCAACGCCGCGCCTATGAACACAAGGACACGGTTCGCATCGGGCGCAGCCACGGGATCCACGCTGAACCCACCACGATGGGCCTTACATTTGCCCGGTTCTACGCCGAAATGGACCGCAACCTCAGCCGCATGCAACAGGCCAGAGCCGAGGTTGCAACCGGCGCCATCTCGGGCGCTGTCGGCACCTTTGCCAATATCGATCCGCGGGTCGAGGCGCATGTCTGCGCGCAGTTGGGGCTGACCCCTGAGCCGATATCGACCCAGGTGATCCCACGCGACCGGCACGCTGCGTTCTTTGCGGCCCTTGGGGTCGTGGCCAGCTCTGTTGAAAACGTGGCCACTGAGATCCGCCACATGCAACGCACCGAAGTGCTCGAGGCAGAGGAATTCTTCAGCGCGGGTCAGAAAGGCTCTTCGGCCATGCCGCACAAGCGCAACCCGGTCCTGACCGAAAACCTCACGGGGCTTGCCCGACTGGTGCGCATGGCGGTGGTGCCTGCAATGGAGAATGTCACGCTCTGGCACGAGCGGGACATCTCGCATTCCTCGGTTGAGCGGAACATCGGGCCGGACGCGACCGTCACGCTCGATTTCGCACTGGCCCGGCTGACGGGTGTGATCGACAAGCTGGTGATCTACCCCGACAACATGCTTGCCAACATGAACAAGTTTCGCGGCCTCGTGATGAGTCAGCGGGTGCTGCTTGCACTGACGCAGGCCGGTGTGAGCCGTGAAGACAGCTACAAGCTGGTACAGCGCAACGCGATGAAGGTCTGGGAAGAGGGCAAAGACTTCAAAACCGAGCTTCTGGGCGATGCCGACGTTCTTGCGGCGCTGAGCGTCGAGGAGATCGAAGAAAAATTCGACCTTGGCTATCATACCAAACATGTCGACACGATTTTCGATCGGGTGTTCGGGACATAGCCTGCACCGCCCGTCGAGATCTGCCTGATTTTACGGCCCTGAGCAGCCATTGCCGCCAGTGAAACGCCGCCGCGAAGGTTTCATTTGGTCTGAGGCAACATTCCGGTTACCTTAGGTCAAGATCAAACGTGACCGACAGGAGAGCCGACATGCCCCTCAAAACTGCGCTGGCCGCACTGGCCCTGACATTGCTGCCCACACTGAGCTTTGCCTTTTGCTCGGGCGTGGACCATCAAGCCCAGTCCTGTGCCACCGGGACGATCTGGGATGCTGAAACCCAGCGGTGTGTGGAGCAGGTGTCCAGCTGACCCCTCCTCACTGCAACGTGATGTTTAATGCGGTCACTTTTGTGGCCGCATTTTCGTGTCCGGGCTAGGTTCGTTACCAAGACGATTTCAACTGTTGGAGCAGTCCATGCGTATTTTGTTAGCTTTGTTGATCACAGCCCCCGGTCTGGCCTTTGCCGCTGGCGGAGGGAGCGGGAGCAGCGGCACCGTTTTCAGCCCCAAACCCTCCGAAACCACTGAAAAATGCAAAGGGATCCAGGTCTGGGATGCGAGCACCAAGAAATGCGTGAACCCGCGCGGCTCGTCTCTGGATCAGGACGTCCTGATGGAGGCTGTTCGCGAACTGGCTTATGCCGGTCGCAATGCAGACGCGCAGGGCGTCTTGTTGGCCATGTCGGATCAAACCGATGACCTCGTGCTCACATATTGGGGCTTCACGCACCGCAAACTGGGCAACCTTGAACTTGCGCGGATGTTCTACGAAGACGCCATCACCCGGAACCCCGACAACCTGCTGGCCCGCTCTTATATGGGTCAGGGATTGGTGAGCGAAGGCAAAACCGACGCTGCCATCGCGCAGTGGCGTGAAATCAAGGCGCGCGGTGGCGAAGGGTCCTGGGCCGAGGTCTCGCTGCGTAACTCCATCCAGACCGGTATCACCTACTCTTACTGACCTCGATCCCGGTTTCGGGTTTCAGCATTTGTTTACGCCGTGTCGCCTAGAGTGACGCATCTATTGGGATGTGCAGACGGTCGGGGCGGGCATGAACAATGATCGAGCAGGATCACAACTGGCACTGACGGCGCCGGCAGAACGTCCGGCGGCAGACCCTGCCGCCGGCGACCCGGTGTCTCTCGACGGCACGGCCAAAGCAGCAATCGTTGTCCGGCTGTTGTTGAATGAGGGCGCAGACCTGCCGCTGGAGGATCTGCCAGAAGACCTGCAGGCGCGTCTGACCACGCAGATGGGCCAGATGGGATTGGTGGATCGCCACACGCTGGCCACCGTTGCACATGAGTTTGCCGATGCGCTGGATGGCATCGGATTGTCCTTTCCGCATGGGCTTGCCAATGCCCTGGACGCTATGGATGGCAAAATCAGTCCGCAAACCGCGGCCCGGCTGCGCAAGGAAGCGGGTGTGCGACAGGCGGGTGATCCTTGGCAACGGTTGCGCGCTCTTCCGATTGACGAACTGGCGGGGCTGGCCCACGCCGAGAGCATCGAAGTGGCGGCCGTTCTGTTGTCGAAACTCAACGTTGAAAAGGCGGCTGAGCTGTTGGGCACCCTGCCTGGCCCGCTGGCACGCCGCATCACCTACGCCATATCGCTGACGGAGCGCGTGACACCTGACGCCGTGGACCGGATCGGGCTGTCCCTAGCCGCGCAGCTGGACCGCAAACCGCTTGCCGCGTTCGAGGACGGGCCGGACGCACGTGTCGGCGCCATCCTCAACCAGTCCCGCGCGACAACACGCGAAGACATGCTTGCAGCGCTTGACGACACCGATGCGGACTTTGCCAGTTCTGTGCGCCGGAAGATTTTTACCTTCGCCGATATGCCCCACCGCGTGTCGCCGCGCGATGTGCCGAAGGTTCTGCGCGCTATGGATCAGCCCACACTGATTGTCGCCTTGTTGGGCGCCCAGGGAACGGACGACGCCCCTGCCGCCGAATTCCTGCTGGCCAACACCTCCCGGCGCATGGCCGACGCGCTGCGCGAAGAGATCGAAGAGCATGATGCGGTCAAACCCCGCGACGTGGAGGCTGCGCATGCTGCGGTGGTCGGAGCAATCCGGACCTTGGAAGCGGCAGGCGAAATCACGCTGCACTACGCGGAGGAGGAGTGACCCTCGCGCCGTCCCATCACCGACCGGCATGGGCCTGTCGAACGTCATGTGACTTTGACCTTCGCATCGTAAACTGACCTGATCATTGATCAGACCCATTTTGCTTGTTTCGTGTGAACCCGTTTCCCGCCCGAAAAATCGGGGGTGATTTGGAGGAAAGACGGCAAAACCGCCTGCTCCTGCAAATCTGCCATGTGGCGATCGCGGGGGGCGAGACAAGATCAATCGATTAGGTTGATGCGGCCCGCAGCGCAGCGAGGACACGGCTTTTCTATTGGTCTTGTCCAAATCCCCTGAGCCTGGAAGAGAAGGTGACGATGCGACAACCGCGTCTGAACCACGCCGCATCGACGCACAGAAACCCGTCACTGGAACCACTGCGGTGAAAGCGAGCGGAGAGCGCAGATTGCGGAGTTTCTGCATTGCAGCCAAAGTACACTAACCAGAAAACGCGCTGATACCGAGGTACTTCTTTGATACTCGATCCAACTCTTACAACTGCCTACATCCTCGTCGCAACGGCGCTTGCTGTAGCGCCAGGCCCAGATGTGCTGTTCGTCGTTGCCAACGGGATGCAGCACCGGGCGAAAGGGGCGATTGCGTCCGCACTTGGGATCGGAACCGGGTCGGTGCTTCATGCACTCGCGGCAGCTTTGGGTATCTCGGCAATCGTGGCCGCGTCGCCGACGGCTTTTGATGCTCTGCGATATGCTGGTGCTGCATACCTTGCTTTTCTGGGCGCTCAGGCACTGAAGTCCTGCTGGAACCACTCAAAAAACCTCGATCCGGATCAGACTGTCGTGGAGATTTCTGCTTGGAACGTGTTCCGCCGCGGGCTGATCACGAATGTCCTCAATCCGAAGGTAATTGTGTTCTACCTGGCGCTGCTTCCACAGTTTGTTAACGTCGAGCTTGGCAATGTCGGGCTTCAGATTTTCTTGCTCGGTTGCATCCACAACGCCATCGGCATCACATTTCTGGTCGGTATCGGGCTTGCCGCGGGGAAAGCGTCAGGATGGTTGGCCAGAACAAGTTTCGGAAAATGGATGGACGGCATTGCGGGCGTCTTCTTCATTGGGTTGGCTGTTCGGCTTCTGATCTCAGGTAAGCCCGAGCATTAGGTTAGAAAAGTCGCTCTTCGAAAAACCGCAGCGAATTTCCGTTTTGTCCGCAGAGCAACCCCAACGACAGCTTCCTCCGCTTCGCTTTCTTAAGTTCAAAATGCTTGACGTTCGGGCCGGACTTGCTTGATCCGGGCTGTTGATCGGACCCGAAACACGCGTCTCGCAGGGTCAAAGGTTCGGAACGAATAACAGAGCTGACCAGGGAACACAGTTGGTTGCGCCCGGTCTGCGATGGACAGTCCGTGCGTTCGGGCCTACACCTCTGGCATGCCGCGCACGTCGCCCATCAGTACCAGCCTTTTTGGCATTGTATCGCGCGAGGCTTGAGGTGACTGCGCTCGACCCGACCGCAACCCGCAATCGCGCCATTTTGCTGATGATCGGCGCCATCTTCTGCTTCACCGTCATGGATGCGGCAGTGAAAGCGCTGGCTCCGCAAGTTGGCGTCTTGCCCGCAATCTGGGCGCGCTACGCCGGACAGATGGTTCTGGTGCTTATTCTGGTGGCGCCTCGCCTGCGCCAGGTGGCCCAAACCCATTACCCCGGCCTGCAATTCCTGCGCTCGGTGTTGCTGATGTCTGCAACTGGATTTTTTTTCATGGGGCTCAGCCTGATCCCGCTCTCCGAGGCGGCGGCCCTGATGGCCATAAATCCAGTCCTGATCACGCTGGGCGCCGCCCTCTTTCTGCGCGAAGCACTGGGACCCCGGCGCATCGGCGGCATCATCGTTGCCCTGATCGGCGCCCTGATCGTCATACGCCCCGGCAGCGACGTGTTTGCGCCCGCGGCGCTCTTTCCGCTCGCCGCAGCCGTCTGTTACTCCGGTTATGCCTTGCTGACCCGTCGCGTGGGACCGGATGAAGACCACTGGACCTCTTTGTTTTACACCGGGCTGGTCGGCACCGTGCTGCTCAGCTTGGCCGTGCCCTTCGACTGGCATCCTTTGAACGCAACCGCCCTGATCCTGATGGGCGTGATCGCCGGCACAGGCACATTGGGCCAATGGTTCCTGATCCGCGCCTTTAGCCAGGGCGAAGCCGCGATGCTCGCGCCCTACTCCTACACAGGGCTGATTTTCGCCGCGATCTGGGGGGTCGTCTTTTTTGCAGAATATCCAGATCTGTGGACCGTGGTCGGCGCGCTTGTGATTGCCGGAGCCGGGCTCTATGTCTGGCATCGCGAAACTTTCCGGCGCTGAGCACGTCCTATGCCTGCAGAACTCTCTGAACTGTCATTCCGAAAACGCGCCGGGTACTACCTGTCCTACCTCGTGTTGCGCGGCATTCTCGGCGGTGCGAGCCTTATCCCCTACGATCAACGGATTGCCTTTATGGGTGGTCTGGTGTCCAACGTGCTGGCGCCGCTGGCCGGGTTCCGCAAACGGATCCGGAACAATCTGAAGCTGGCGCGCCCCGACCTGCCCTCTAACGAGGTCGATCGCCTCTGCCGCGCGGTGCCCAACACTGCCGGACGCGCCATCATGGAGCATTTCTCTCCGGAAGAGTTTGTCGCCCGGCAAAGCCACGCAAAGGTCTCGGGACCCGGCCTTGCGGCCTTTGATGCGGCCAGTGACGCGGGTCGGCCGATCATGATGATCACCGGGCATTTTGGAAACTATCTTGCGGCCCGGGTGGCGTTGCAGGCGCGCAGCGGTCGGCCCATCGGCTGCCTTTATCGCCGGATGGCCAACCCCTACTTCAACCGCATTTATGTCGACGCCTTCCATCGCACGGGCGAACCGATGTTCGAACAGGGACGACGCGGCATGATGGAAATGGTCCGGGCGCTGCGTCAGGGTGAAATCATCGCCATTGTCTCTGACTTGCACGCCCATGGGGGCAAAGAACTGACCTTCTTTGGGCAACCGGCGGTCACGTCGATCCTGAACGCCGAACTTGCGCTGAAATACAACGCCATAATGATCCCCTGCTATGCCGTGCGGCAACCGAACGGTCTGGACTTCGAGATCGTGCTGCACGACCCGATTGAGCACAGCGACCCCGAAACCATGACTCAAGAGATCAACGATGGTCTTGAGGCCATGGTGCGGGCCCATATGGGCCAGTGGTTCTGGATTCACAGGCGGTGGAAGCCCTGGGGTGGTCTGGGACTGCAACCCGCCGATGAGGCCGCAGGTTAGTCGATCTGGGCCGCCGCCAGTATCCGGCCCGGTCCCGGTTCCTGAATAAGAATAACCGTTGGACGACCAGCGGGCGCATCGGCCTGAATTTGCAGCGGCGCCCGTCCATCCCATTCCTGCAGCACCGACCAGCGGTCCACGACATTTGCATAGACCAGATGTTTGCCCGCGTTTTCGCCGCGCGTGATGTGGCTTTCACGTTCCGGCGTGAACCGGACCAGTTGAACCAACAGCGGTCCGGTGCGGGGTGCATTCGCGGCCTCGGCCTGAATGTCGAGCGTATCTCCGCTGCGCGCGACCGAGACGCGCACACCGGAGTCGACCGCTTTGTGCGCCGTGATGAGGTCGGCCAGTTCCATGGACCGTGCGCCAACCACATCGTCTTTGCCATTGATGATCATCTGGGGGGTGTAGATCATCTTGCGCGCGCCTTTGCGGGCATAGCCCTTCTGACGTTTGGTGAAGGCGGGGTCCGCAAACTGATCCTTCCACCCGATGTAATCCCAGTAGTCGACATGCAGGGCCAGTGCGATCACATCGTCCCGTTTGGCCAGTTTGTGCATCAACATGTCAGCAGGCGGGCAGGATGAACAACCTTGCGACGTGAACAGCTCCACGACCACGGGATTGCTCTGCGCGAACAGGGGCGCGGCAAAGGTCATCCAGAGGGCGGCGAAACCGGCGGCAAGGCGATTCATTGGATAGGCTTTCGTCGTGACTGTATCCCTTGGTCTAGTTTCGGTAAGCTGTAATGACCAATCAAGGTTTCTTGAGACCGGGTGAGTGTGTCAAATGTGCCGCCGCGCAAATTTTGGCATACAATGGTATACAAAATGGTCGCACCACCCTATATCCCTATTGAACCGCAGGCGCGGCTGAGGCATTCAGCCGCCAAGGCATTCCCATTTCTGTACGTCACCTGAGGAGGCACCCATGCCCATCACAGTCGGTCATGACACGGCAAAGACCCGCAAGACCCTGACCATCAACGGCAAGAGCATCGACTATTATTCGATCGGGGCCGCCACGGACGCAGGCCTTGGCGACTTTTCACGCCTGCCGGCTGCGCTCAAAGTGGTTTTGGAGAACATGCTCAGATTCGAAGATGGCAAGACCGTCAGTGTCGATGACATCAAAGCTTTCGCCGAATGGGCCCAGAAAGGCGGTAAAAACCCGCGCGAGATCGCATATCGCCCGGCCCGCGTGCTGATGCAGGATTTCACCGGCGTGCCTGCCGTGGTCGACCTGGCCGCCATGCGCGACGGGCTGGTGGCGCTTGGGGGCGATGCCGAAAAGATCAACCCGCTGAACCCGGTCGATCTGGTCATTGACCACTCCGTGATGATCGACGAATTCGGCAATCCGCGCGCCTTTCAGATGAACGTGGACCGCGAATACGAGCGCAACATGGAGCGCTATACGTTCCTGAAATGGGGCCAGTCCGCGTTCAACAATTTCCGCGTTGTTCCGCCCGGCACGGGCATCTGCCATCAGGTCAACCTGGAGTATCTGGCGCAGACAATCTGGAGTGACACGGATCAGGACGGCAACGAGGTTGCCTACCCTGACACGCTCGTTGGCACGGACAGCCACACAACCATGGTCAACGGCGCTGCTGTTCTGGGCTGGGGCGTTGGCGGGATCGAGGCCGAAGCCGCGATGCTCGGGCAGCCAATCTCCATGCTGATCCCGGAAGTCGTCGGGTTCAAACTCACTGGCGCGCTGGTGGAAGGCACCACGGGGACCGACCTCGTGCTCAAGGTTGTCGAAATGCTGCGTGAAAAGGGTGTTGTGGGCAAATTCGTGGAGTTCTACGGCCCCGGTCTGGACGTCCTGCCCCTGGCCGACCGCGCCACGATCGCCAACATGGCGCCGGAATACGGCGCGACCTGCGGCTTTTTCCCGATCGACGGCGAAACCCTGCGCTATCTGCGTGCAACGGGTCGCGACGACGACCGTGTGGCGCTGGTCGAGGCATATGCCAAAGAAAACGGCTTCTGGCGTGGCGAAGACTACGCGCCGGTCTACACAGACACGCTGGAGCTCGACATGGGAACCATCGTGCCGGCGATCTCGGGCCCGAAACGTCCGCAGGATTACGTCGCGCTGACCGACGCCAAAGCCGCGTTCACGCGTGAAATGGCCGAGACGTTCAAGCGTCCGATGGACAAGGAAATGCCCGTTGCCGGCGAAGATTACACGCTGAGCTCCGGCGACGTCGTGATCGCCTCAATCACCTCCTGCACCAACACGTCGAACCCCTATGTGATGATCGGCGCGGGCCTTGTGGCGCGCAAGGCGGCCGCACTGGGCCTGGATCGGAAACCCTGGGTCAAGACCTCGCTGGCGCCCGGTTCTCAGGTGGTGAGCGCCTATCTGGAAGCCGCGGGCCTGCAGGAGGACCTCGACAAGATCGGCTTCAACCTTGTGGGCTATGGCTGCACCACCTGTATCGGCAACTCCGGGCCGATCCAGAAGGAACTCAGCGATGCGATTGCCGAAGGTGATCTGGTCGCAACATCTGTGCTCTCGGGCAACCGCAATTTCGAAGGCCGGATCTCACCGGACGTGCGCGCGAACTATCTGGCCTCACCGCCGCTGGTCGTGGCCTACGCCTTGGCTGGCACGATGGATATCGATCTGACCACCGAGCCTCTTGCTCAGACACCGGACGGCAAGGATGTGTACCTGAAAGACATCTGGCCGACCCAGGCCGAGATTGCCGAACTGGTCGAAAAAACCGTCACCCGCGAAGCTTTCGTCGAGAAATACGCCGAAGTTTTCACCGGGGACGAAAAATGGCAGGGCGTGGAAACCACCGACAGCCAGACCTATGACTGGCCGCCGCAATCAACCTACGTTCAGAACCCGCCCTATTTCCAGGGCATCACGATGGACACCAAGAAGATCGAGAACATTGACGGTGCCAAAGTGCTGGCGGTTCTGGGTGACATGATCACCACCGACCACATCTCGCCCGCTGGGTCGTTCAAGGACACCACCCCCGCCGGCCAGTACCTGATCGAGCGTCAGGTGCCCGTGCGCGAGTTCAACTCCTATGGCAGCCGCCGCGGGAACCACGAAGTGATGATGCGCGGCACGTTCGCCAACATCCGGATCAAGAACGAGATGCTGGACGGTGTCGAAGGCGGCTACACCAAGGGCCCCGATGGCAAAGAGACCTCGATCTATGACGCGGCCATGGCCTATCAGGCCGAAGGCATCCCGCTGGTCGTCTTCGGTGGCGAACAGTATGGCGCAGGCTCATCCCGTGACTGGGCCGCGAAGGGCACAGCGCTCCTCGGTGTCAAAGCCGTGATTGCTGAAAGCTTCGAGCGCATCCACCGCTCCAACCTCGTCGGCATGGGTGTGATCCCGTTCGAATTCACCGATGGCGTTACCCGCAAAACACTCGGCCTGACCGGGGACGAGACGGTTTCGATTCACGGCCTCGATACGATCCAGCCGTTACAAGAGGTGCCCTGCACCATCACCATGGCGGATGGCACCGTGAAAGAGATCACGCTGAAATGCCGGATCGATACCGCGATCGAGATCGAATACATCGAAAATGGCGGTGTTCTGCACTACGTGCTGCGCAACCTCGCCAAGGCGGCCTGAACCGATGCGCGTGGCCCTGATCACCGGGGCCGCGCGCGGCATTGGCCGGGCGATTGCCACGGATCTGGGTTCAGATCATCACCTGGCCTGCACCTATCTAAGCACCGATCCCGGGCCACTCCTGTCCGAGCGACCAGACGCCTTGATGATCCGGGCGGACCTGACCACCACGGAAGACGTCAGCGAGGTGTTTGCTCAGACGCTTGACCGATACGGTCGTCTCGACACGCTTGTGCTGAACGCCGGGCATATCGGTATGGACGATACCGGGGACCCCAGCCGACATTTTGCCGTGAACGTCACGGCCAACCACACCTTGCTGACAGCCGCGACACCCCATCTGAAACCGGGTGCGAGCGTCGTGGCGATATCGTCTTGCAATGCGGTTCTGCCTGCCCGAGGCGCGACGCTATACTCTGCGAGCAAAGCAGCACTCAATACATGGGTGCGTGGCATGGCCAAGGAACTGGGATCAGCGGGTATCCGCGTGAACGGTGTTGCGCCCGGCGCAACGGAGATCCCAGAGGCGCCACGTGACCCGGAACTGGTCCAGCAGTTTGCTGAGCTGACGGCGTTGGGACGCATCGGCACGCCGCAGGATGTGGCTGCCGCTGTCCGGTTCATGGCCTCGGATGCGGCAGGGTTCATCACCGGAGAAGTACTGACAGTCTCAGGCGGATACCGGTTATGAAAGGCACTTTGAAGGAGAACGGGATATGAGCGACGAAATGGGGATCAACGGTTATCACGCGCACGTCTACTTCGACGATCAGACAGTGGAACAGGCCCGCTCACTCTGCACGGACGCGGAAAAGCAGTTCGGAGTAGTGATGGGCCGCGTTCACGAGCGCGCCGTTGGACCGCATCCGATGTGGTCTTGCCAATTGGCGGCCACGCCAGAGCAATTCAATGCCCTTTTGCCCTGGCTGGCCCTCAACCGGAATGGACTGATCGTTTTTGCGCATCCAGAGACCGGGGACGACCTGCGTGATCACCGCGATCACGGGATCTGGCTTGGCACGGGTCTCGATCTGGATCTGTCGATTTTCGACGCGACCTAACTGCCGGCGGCTTTCTCAAGCGCAGGGCGCAGCGTCTCTTTCAGAACCCGCTGGGTTACGGGGCCCGCAAACCGCAATACGACCACGCCGTCTCCGTCGATCACATAGGTCTCCGGAACCCCGTAGAGACCCCAATCCAGCGCCATCCGGCCCGAGGCATCCGCGCCAATTGCCACGTAGGGATCTCCGAGTTCCTCCAGAAACGTCAACGCTTTGTCAGGATTGTCTTTGTAGTTGACGCCGTAGATCGGAAGCCCTTCGTCCGCGAGCTGTTGCAAGGTGGGGTGTTCGACCCGGCATGGCGCACACCAGCTGGCCCAGTAATTCACCAGCTTCACCTGACCGTCCCGCAGCGCCTCGTCAGTGAATGACACTTTGCCCGGCAGTTCGGTCAGCTTCACCGCCGGTGCGGGCTGGCCCTCGCGCGCCGACGGCAGCGCGTCAGGATTGTCGCGGAACATGCCGACCGCAGCGAGAGCGATGAAAGCGACAAAGATTGCCGGAGGGGCAATCATCAGCGGCGAAATCTTAGGCATCGGATTGGCGTTTCCCTTCGATCTGCTCCATCTCTGCCCGGATCCGACGGCCCCGCCAAAGCGTCAGAACCACCAGCACAAAGAGCAGTGCCAGAGACGCGGCATAGGCGCCCAGCACCGTGTCGGCGTATTTTCCAAGATCAGGCATCATGCGGCGGCGCGCTCCCGCGCCATCAGCGCCTTGATCCGCCGCGCGCGGATTTCAGTGCCCGTCCGGTAGAGCACCAGCGCGAGAAACAGCAGAACGAACCCGGCGATGCAAACCAGCAGAGGGAAGTAGAACACATCCGCCACGTTTTCCTCCTTGTCGAGACTCAGCGACGCCCCCTGATGCAGGCCCTGGTTCCAGAAGTTCACCGCGTACCTGCTGAGGAGTGCAAAGACCGAGCCGACAAGACACAGCACCGAAGTCAGATCAGCAGCCGTATCGGGATTGTCGATGGCCTCCCACAGCGCCACGTAGCCGAGGTAAAACAGGAAAAGGATCAGGAACGAGGTCAGGCGCGGATCCCAGGCCCACCACGTGCCCCACATCGGCTGTCCCCAGATTGCTCCGGTCGCCAGAGCAATCAGCGTCATGACGATGCCAACGGGTGCCGCAGCCCGCGCCGCCAGCGCGCTCACATGGTGCCGGCGGACAATCCAGATCAGCGATGCGACCAGCATCATGAACCAGCAGTTGATCGCCATGAGCGCAGACGGCACATGCAGATAGATGATCTTGACGGTTGAGCCTTGTCTGAAATCATCCGGCGTAAAGAAAAAGCCCCAGATCAGACCCACAGCCAGACAACCGTATGCGGTCACCCAAAGGGTTGGCATGACCCGTTCGGATGTCTGCAGAAACTTCTTTGGATTGGCATATTCCCAGAGCGACATGGCCGTTATCTAATCCTTTGTGCGTGCCACCACAATTCACAACCGCTAGCGCAGATTGACGCGCAGGGCGGCGGCACTCGCAAAAGGCACCAGGGCAATCGCCCCCGCCGTGATCCCGGCCAGCATCAGCAACGGTGTTGTGGTTTCCATCCCCGTGGCACCACGCCGCGCCACCTCCGCGCCAAAGATCAGTGTCGGAACGTAGAGCGGCAAAACAAGCAAAGACAAAAGCAGCCCGCCCCGCTTGAGCCCGACGGTCAGCGCCGCCCCGAACACACCGATGACCGACAGCGCCGGGGTCCCGGCAGCCAGCGAAATGACCAGCCACCAGTACCCATTGGCCGGCAGGTTCAGCAGCACACCAAACACAGGCGCGGCCAGCACCAGCGGCAGGCCCGTGGTCAGCCAATGGGCCAGCGCTTTGACGCTGACCGTGGCCTCGAGGGGCAAGGGTGCGGTGGCCAGCAAATCGAGCGATCCGTCTTCCCAGTCCAGAGCCAGTAGCCTGTCGAGCGACAAGAGACAGGCCAGGAGTGCGCCAAGCCACAGCACGCCGGGCGCAATCGTGGAGAGAAGCGCCGGCTGAGGCCCGACGCTGAATGGAACCAAAACCGTCACGATGAGGAAGAAGGCCAGACCCAGACCAAACCCGCCGCCCGCACGCACGGCCAGTTTCAGATCCCGAAGCAGGAGCGCAATCACAGGAAGCCCTCGTCAAAGGCATCCACATAGTCGACATCTGCCCGGAACGGGGCGACGTCCAGCACCTTTGCCTCCAGACCCAAGTCGATATGGGTGGCGATCAGTGCGCAGCCTCCCTGTTCCAGATGCGCACGGACGGCGCCGGCAAACATGCCGACCGACGCGCTGTCCAGTGATACCGTGGGTTCATCCATCACCCAGATCGGACGCCCGGTCACCAACAAACGGGCCAGTCCAAGCCGTCGCTTTTGTCCGGCGGAAAGCTCTCCGGCCGGGCGGGCCTGCAGAGGCTGAAGGCTGTAGGCCTCGATTGCCGCGCCGATGTCCCGCTGGCCAAATATCTGCGCCCAGAAGGTCAGGTTTTCGGCCACAGTCAGTGTTGGCTTGATCCCGTCGGAATGCGCGGCATAGGCGATCCGGTCTTCGGCCCCGTCGATGGCTCCGGCGAGCGGCGGCTGCAATCCCGCCAGTGTCCGCAACAGCGTGGTTTTACCGATGCCATTGGGGCCCCGCACAATCAATGCGGCCCCAGGCTCCAGCGCAAAAGACAGACCGGTCAGCACCGGCACCCCTCCGCGCGCTATGGTCAGATCGGTGACACTCAGGGTCATGTTCTGCGCATAGCCTATTGGACCTGCGGGCAAAAGTATGAAGTGCGGATCATGGCGTGGGGCCGATGTTCCGTCAGACGGGCAAGAGTGCAGCGGCCACCCGCCGCCCTTCAGAGAGCAGCACGTTGTACGTGCGGCAAGCGGCTGGCGAGCCCATGGCCTCAACACCGATGCCCGCCTCTTCCAGCGGATCGCGCAGGCTTGCAGGCAAGTGGGCGATATCAGCGCCAGTGCCAACGAAGAGCACATCGATGGTCCCGGCGAGCGCCAGCAGCGTTTCAGGATCCTCGTATCCGCCCCAGGCCGCCGTACCTGTTGGCCCCGTCAGGACGGCGCCCTCAATCACCACGCCACCAATTCGAAAGAAGCCGGGGCCATAGCCCTCGATCGGCTCGGCATCGGTGTAAACCACTTCGTTCAGGCGCATCGGTTCGCTTTCTCATTCAAAGACGGGAAGGCCCAGCACCACCGCCGCCGCGATGATAGCATAGGCGACCCGGCGGTAAAGCACGCGCCGGTCAGGATCAAACATCGCCTGCCCCGCCCGCGCAGCCAGTCCATAGGGGATCATCAGGATCAGCCCCAACGCGACAGCTTCCCGCGTCAGAATACCCTGAAAGGCCATCATCGGAGCTGTCAGCAGACCCGTTGTCGTCAGAAAGACCAGCGTGTTGGCCCGCGACCGTTCGATGCTGTCCTGCCCGCCCAGTTGGAAGAGCACCATGATCGGTCCAACCAATCCGGTTGCGCCCCCGACCAGCCCGGTGGCCAGCCCCACCCCGCTGCGGGTCAGGAAGCCCGGCGCAGCGGTGTAGCGCCATCCTGCAATCAGCGCGATCAGGGTCAGCGTCGTCACGCCCAGAACCGCCCACCGCATCGTCGTCACGTCATTCGTGCGCAGGATGTAGATGCCGACCGGCAGAGAAATCGAGGCGCAGACCACCATCAGACTGACCGCTTTGCGATCCGCCTGTCCCCACGCACGTGGCACCACGGTCACCAGAGAGGCAAGCGCGCTGACAGCGAAGGCCGCCACGGCCATTTCAACGGAGATAAACACGGTGGCCACGGGCATGAACACCAGTGCCGCGCCAAAGCCGGCAAAGCCGTAGACAATGCCGGCGACCGAAGTCACCAGCAGAACCCAGATCAGTCCGGGGATGGCGAGTGTCTGGGCCAGAACCTGGCCCAGATCATCAAGCATCGATGTTGGCGAACTGCGTTCCGGCGTTTGCGTCAGGCTTGGACCAGTCGCGTTTGACACCCAGGTAGAGCAGGATGGCCGACGCCACGAACACCGACGAATAGGTGCCAACGATCACGCCCCAGATCATCGCGAACACAAACCCGCGGATCACATCCCCGCCCAATACAAAGAGCGCAATCAGCGCCAGCAATGTGGTCACCGAGGTCATCACCGTCCGGCTGAGCGTTTCGTTGATCGAGATGTTAAGGACATCGGCCAGTGACTTCTTCTTGTACTTCCGCAGGTTTTCGCGCACGCGGTCGAACACAACCACGGTGTCGTTCAGCGAGTAGCCGACGATGGTCAAAAGCGCCGCGATGATCGCCAGATCAAAGCGAATCTGAAGTTCCGAGAAGATGCCGATCGTCAGAATGACGTCATGCACCAGCGCGGCCACCGCACCCAAGGCAAACTGCCACTCAAAACGCAACCAGATGTAGACCAGAACCGCCCCTATCGCGAGCGCGACAGCAATCACGGCTGTCTGGATCAGTTCGCCAGAGACCTTGGGGCCCACGGATTCAACCGACACGAACTTTATGTCGGGAATGTCCGCGGACAATGCCGCTTCGACATCGGTGATCATCTGCGAGGTGACAGCCTCTTCACCGTCCTGTGCCTGAATGCGGATCATCGCGACGTTCTGATCCGCTTCGAATGTCGGATCAAAAACCTCGGTGATGGTCACATCCCCCAATGAGAGCGTTTCAATGGCACCACGATAAACCCCCACGTCGACCGGTTGCGCACTCTCGGTCCGAATAGTCGTGCCACCCCGGAAATCGATGCCGAAGTTCAGCCCCTGAATCAGGAAAGACGTGAAGGCCACCACCATCATCAAAGCGGAAATGCCAAGCCAGAGCTTCCACCGTTTGAAGAAATCGAAAGACGTCTCTTTGGGAACCAATCGCAGGCGCATATCAGACCTCTATCGTGCGGGGGCGGCGGCGTTCGAACCACATGATGATCATCAGCCGCGTGACGAAGATCGCAGTAAAGACGGATGTCAGAATGCCAAGGCCCAGCGTAATGGCAAACCCACGCACCGGGCCGGAACCCATTGCAAACAGGATGACAGCAGTGATGAACGTCGTGATGTTGGCGTCCAGAATGGCGCTCAACGCCTTTTCATAGCCCAACTCGATCGCACGCGCTGGTCCTTTCGAGGTTTTCAGCTCCTCCCGGATCCGCTCGAACACCAGCACGTTGGCGTCAACCGCCATCCCCACCGTCAGAACGATCCCGGCAATGCCCGGCAATGTCAGCGTGGCCCCGATCAGACTCAACAATCCAAAAATCAGCGCGATGTTGAGGATCAGCGCGATATTCGCGAAAAGCCCGAACAGGCCGTAGCTCAGCCCCATGAATACCAGCACCCCGACAAAGGCCACGATTGTGGCCACCCGTCCGGCTTCGATGCTGTCCTGCCCCAGTTCCGGACCAATCGTGCGTTCCTCAAGGAATTCCAACCCGGCAGGTAAGGCGCCCGCGCGCAGCAGCACGGCCAGATTGGTGCTCTCTTCAACGGTGAAGTTTCCCGTGATGATCCCGGACCCGCCGGGAATGTGGCTCTGGATGACCGGCGCGCTGATCACCTCATCATCCAAAACGATCGCAAACGGGTTGCCGATGTTCTCGGCTGTGTAATCCCCAAACTTACGCGCGCCAGTGGGGTTGAACCGGAAGTTCACGGCCGGGCGGCCGTTCTGATCAAAGGACGGCTGGGCGTCGACCAGTTCCTCACCCGTGACCACCGGGGCGGCCTCGAGCGTGTAATACAGGCCCTCTTCGTCCAGCGATGGCAGGACTTTGTTGCCAAGGCCCGGTGCCGCGTCGGGGTTTGTGCCGCGTCCCACCACCGGGTTGAACGTCAACTGCGCCGTGGTCCCGATGATGTCCTTCAGTTCCGAGGCGCTGCCGATGCCAGGCACCTGGATCAGGATGCGATCCGCGCCCTGGCGCTGGATTGTCGGCTCTCGGGTGCCCACCTCGTCGATCCGGCGCCGAATGATTTCCAAGGCCTGTTGAACCGTGCGATCGTCCGAAGCGCGCTGCTCCTCGTCGCTCATGGTGATGACGATCACGTCTCCGTCGGCTTGAACATCAATATCCGTGGCGCCAACGCCGCTCAGGGACTGGATCGGACGGGCCAGGTCGCGCACCACCTGCAATGCGCGTGGCATGCCCTCGGGCTCTCCGATACGGACCCGCAGTTCGCCGAGTTCTGAGGGTTGCAGTCGAATGGTGCCGACAACCGCGCGCTCGGGTCTCAGGGCATCACGCACATCAGGCCACATCGCCTCCATGCGGGCCGCGTAGACGTCCTCGACCTGCACTTCGGCTAGCAGATGTGCGCCGCCGCGCAGGTCCAGCCCGAGATTGACCAGCGATGATGGCAGCCAGTTGGGCCATTCGGCGGCTTCAGCAGCCAGTTCGGGGGTTTCTCCCCGCTGCTCGATCGCCGCAACCGCGTCGTTATGGGTTTCGACGCGCGAGTAAAATCCGTTGGGGAGCGCCATGATCAGCCCGGTCAGACAGACCAGCCAAATCAGCACACGTTTCCAGGTTTCGATTTGCAGCATGGCCCTGCCTTGTCACTGCCGGGAAAGGCGGGGTTACTTTGCCGGTTCGGTTTTGGACACGACCTGTGCGACGGTGGTTTTGACAACCCGCACTTTGACGTTCTCAGCCAACTCGACCTCGATCTCGTTGTCGTCTTTGACCTTCACCACTTTGCCGATCAACCCGCCCTGCGTGACCACCTGATCGCCGCGGCGCAGCGCCTCTACCATGGCCTGGTGTTGTTTCACCTTTTTCTGCTGCGGTCTGATCAACAGGAAGTACATGATCGCAAAGATCAGAATGAGCGGGAGAAACTGGGCAAATGCGCTGCCACCGTCCATGGAAAAACCTCGTCTCTGGGGGGCGGGCCCGGCCCGCGAATTCTGCCGGAACCTATGCGTTCATGGGGGCAGGCGCAAGGCACGACTGCCGAAAGTCAGAGCGGTCCGGCTATGAATGTAGAACGGTCTTATTGCATCGGGAAAGTGACGCCGATTGACGTCATTTTCGCGTTGGTTGGCGCGACTCGAACAACTGATGCGCCCCGCCGCGCCCGACCGGTCGCTCAATTCGAACCGATCCCCGCCATCCGTGCCCTACCATAGGACGGGCGGATTGGGCATAAGGGCGCGGACGACTCAATACACGTAGGATCAGACCCATGCACGATATCCGCGCTATCCGCGAAAATCCCGCAGCGTTCGACGCCGCCCTGGCCCGTCGCGGGGATGCACCGGAATCGTCCGCCTTGCTGGAGGTCGATGCGACGCGCCGGGCCAAGATCACAGCCGCTGAAACGGCACAGGCGGAACAGAACGCAGCCTCCAAGGCCGTGGGCGCTGCGAAGGCCCAAGGTGATGACGCTGAATTCGCACGCCTGCGCGCGCTGGTCTCGGAAAAGAAATCCCATATCGCCGCGATGCAGGCCCAGGCCAAGGATCTGGACGCCGATCTGACGGACCGACTGGCCCGGATCGCCAATCTGCCCGCTGATGACGTGCCTGACGGAGCGGACGAGAACGACAATGTCGAAGTCAACCGCTGGGGCACGCTGCCCGAGTTTGACTTTGCACCCAAAGAGCATTTCGAGATTGCCGGTGTCGCCGCATCCATGGATTTCGAGATGGCGGCGAAGACCTCCGGCGCGCGCTTTGTGGTGCTGAAAGGGGCCGTGGCCCGCATTCACCGCGCCTTGTCGCAATTCATGCTCGACACCCACATCTCCGAGAATGGGCTGACCGAGATGCAGATGCCTGTTCTGGTCCGTGACGAGGCGATGTACGGCACCGACAAACTGCCGAAGTTCGGCGGAGACAGTTACCAGACGACGAATGGGTGGTGGTTGATCCCGACATCCGAGGTGCCGCTGACCTATTCGGTTGCCGGAGACGTTCTGGATGCAGACCAACTGCCCATCCGGCTGACCTCCCATACCTTGTGTTTCCGGTCCGAAGCCGGAAGCGCTGGCAAGGACACGTCCGGCATGTTGCGCCAGCACCAGTTCGAAAAGGTCGAGATGGTGTCGATCACGCATCCCGATGACAGCGACGCCGAACAAAAGCGCATGCTGCGCTGTGCCGAAGACCTGCTGGAGCGGCTGGGCCTGCCCTACCGGACCGTGATCCTGTGCACAGGCGATATGGGGTTTGGCGCGCGCCGCACTTACGACATCGAAGTCTGGGTGCCGGGGCAGAACACCTATCGCGAGATTTCGAGTGTCTCGACCACCGGTGATTTTCAGGCACGCCGCATGAATGCGCGATTCCGGCCTGCCGATGGAGAGAAACCGGAGTTTGTGCACACCCTGAATGGATCGGGGCTGGCGGTCGGGCGGTGCCTGATTGCGGTGCTGGAAAACGGCCAGCAAGCAGACGGGTCCGTGACCCTGCCAGATGTCCTGGCCGGATATCTGGGCGGAAAAACGGTGCTGACGGCGGACGGGGTGCTGGCATGACACCACGCCCCTCTCCGGTCATGGCGATCGTGGTGGCGCTGGCCACGCTCGCCTTTGCCGGATCCGTGTTGATCGTGCCCGGATTTGGCGGATTTGACCCGCAACAGTTTCCGATCCCGCAGGACGACCCGCCGGTCCAGCCCGCAGGATATGCCTTTGCGATCTGGGGCGTGATCTATCTGTGGCTGTTGGCAGCGGCGGCTTATGGGCTGATCGCACGCGCGCAGGAAGTGGACTGGGCCGAAATGCGTCCACCGCTGGCCCTCAGCCTCGCAATCGGTGCGGCATGGTTGCCAGTGGCGGAACTTAGTCCGTTGGGTGCCACAGTGCTGATCTGGGCGATGCTCGTTCCGGCACTGGTGGCGCTGCGCGCTGCGCCGCGCCTTGACCGGTGGTGGGCACGGGCGCCAGTGGCGCTCTATGCCGGATGGCTTACTGCAGCCAGCTGCGTCTCGATTGGCCTGATCCTTGCAGGGTATCTGGGCGCAAATCAGGGCACGGCGGCGATTCTCAGCCTTGTCTTGGCGCTCGCAATTGCAGCTTTCATTCTTTCGCGCGTGAGCGACATTGCGGAATACGGGATCGCGGTTGTTTGGGCGGTGATCGCGATTGCGGTTCAGAACTGGGGTGGTGACATGTCGGTCTTCTGGCTGGCGCTGGCCGGGGCTGCCCTGATCGGGGCGCTTACGCTGCGCAACGCCAGACGCTGATCACTTCCCCTTTTTCTTCGCTTTCCCGGATTTTTTCGAGGGTTTCGATTTGTCGGCGGATTTCTTCCCGCCCGATTTTTTGCTGTCCTTTTTGGACGCCTTGGCGTCCTTGGACTTGGTCTTGGCTTGCTTTGCTTTGCCGACTGTCTTGTCCTTGGACGCCGACTTGGCAGCTTTGGACGATTTCTTATCCTTGGGTTTCGATTTGGCGGAAGACTTGGCCTTCTTCTTACCTTTGGATGCCTTGGTGTCCTTTTCCTTCGACTTTTTGATTTTGGGCTCCGGATCCGAGGTCGGCTTTGCCGCTGGCGCTTTTGCTTTCGTTGGTTTGGCGGGTTCGGGCGCGGATTGTTGAGGGGCTGGTTCGGGCACACCGACAAGCGCGCGCGCCGCCGCGATCAGAGCCGGTGCACGTGCGACCCCGATCCGCGGCACTTGCACGAGGTGTTCAGGCGATGCGGCAGCGAGCCCTGCCGGTGTGGTGATGCCAATATCGGTCAGGCCTCGCGCCATTGCCGGACCAATCCCGGCTATTTTCATCAGGTCGGACATACTCATTTCCTTTGGTGCGCTCCCGGGCCGTTCAAATCGGGCGCTCAGGGATTGCCTAATTGCTTGCTACGTTTCTCCGAAAAGACGTTACAGCAATTGCATATCTTTTGTATATACGTTCTTTGAGGGTCTGGTGATGCGTCACCAAACCGACATGATCAAGGATCAGTTCGCGCCCAGTACGGTGTCCTGGCCCCGGCGTTCCGCTTTAGGATACGGCACAAGGCGACCCTGGTCCTCGTCCCAGAGTTTCAATCGCAGCGCAGCCACGGCTTCGAGGAACCCGATGCGGCGCGGCGCAACCTCGGGCGGCAGCGAATGGTGGCAGCGGCGCAAACGGTAGCTCGGGATGCGCGCATTGAAATGATGGATGTCGTGCAGCGTGATGTTGGCAACGGCAAAATCGAACAGCCAACCAAAGTCCAGACAAGAAGATCCTTGAATCGCAGCCAGTTGCGGGTCGAGATCCGGACGGCGGTCCCAATAGGTGTCTTCGAAATTGTGCTGAAGATAGACGAGAAACACCCCGATCATGCCCCCCAGAACACTAGCGGAAAACCAGACCAGCAGACCCGTCAGACCCGCCAGCCAATAGAGGCCCGCGATCATGACGACGATCGCGAGATTATGGAGCAGGACGCCGGTCACGCCGAACTGAACGGTGTTCTTGGGCCAGCGGTACCGAATGAAATACGTGAACAACGCCCCGAGCGGGATCAAGATAAACGGGTTGCGATACAGCCGATATTGGAGCCGCTCCCAGAAACCCGCCGCATTCCACTCCCGCAGGGTCATGGTGTGGATCTCGCCGGTTTCCCGATGCTCAAGATTGCCGAGATGCCCGTGATGCAGGTTGTGATTCTGTTTCATCACCTCGAAGGGCGCGAATGTAAATGGGGACAGTACATGTCCGGCCAGCTCGTTCTGACCGCGGGTTTCGAACAGCGAATGATGCCCGGTATCGTGCTGTAGCACGTACAACCGGACCGCCGAAAACGCGTGCACGATGACGGCCGGCACCAGCACGTACCACAGATGTACGTTGACGATCGCCAGATAAAGGGACGCGAAATAGACCGCAAACGTGCCGAAGTAGCTCAGGCTCGCAAGCCTGTTGTCCTTTTCGCAAAACTGACGTGTGTGCGCACGCAAGTCCATGTTATGCCCTCGCTCCCGGTCTGAGCCGTTCACACTTGCGTACCTAATCCCAATCGCTGCGCGCGACAAGATCTGGCTCCGTGATCGGCGGAAAAACCGACGAAATCGCTTTGTTGAACGTTTCGAGCGGCCTAGCGGGGACCTTTGAGGTGTTTGCGCAGCTTTGAAGGACCTGCTTTCTTGCGCCCTTTGTAGGGGTTTTTCTCGCTCTGAGACCGCATATGCAGGCGGATCGGGGTGCCCGGCATGTCGAAATCGGTGCGCAGGCCATTGACCAGATATCGGGTATAACTTTCCGGCATCTTGTCAGGATGACTGCACATCACCACAAAGCCTGGCGGACGGGTTTTCGCCTGCGTCATATAGCGTAGCTTGATCCGTTTGCCCTGCGGCGCTGGGGGTGGATGCTGTTCCAGCATTCCCGTCAGCCACCGGTTCAGCTGCGCAGTGGTCACGCGCCGGTTCCAGACCTCGTAAGCCCGCAGGATCGCCTGATGCAGGCGGTCCAGCCCCCTGCCCGTCCTGGCGGATACAGTGACCATCGGTGCGCCGCGCAACTGCGGCAACAACCGCTCAAATGCCTCTTTGAGATCTCTCAGCTTGGATTGCCGGTCTTCTTCGATGTCCCATTTGTTGATCGCCACCACCACGGCGCGCCCTTCGCGCTCCGCCAGATCGGCGATACGCAAGTCTTGCTGTTCGAATGGAATGGCAGCGTCCAGCAAAACAACAACAACTTCCGCGAATTTGACCGCGCGCAGGCCGTCGCCGACACTGAGCTTTTCAAGCTTTTCCTGCACCTTGGCTTTCTTGCGCATGCCCGCGGTGTCAAAGATCCGCATCGGTGTGCCGTCCCAGTTGACCTGCAAAGCAATGGCATCACGCGTGATCCCGGCTTCGGGCCCTGTTAGCAACCGATCCTCGCCAATGATCTTGTTGATCAGCGTGGATTTCCCGGCATTCGGACGCCCGACCACCGCAACCTGCAGGGGCTTTGCTTCTGTGATGCGCGGCAGTTCCGTGTCACTTGCCTCGTCCAGATCCACATCCGTCGCAGGGGCGTCTGCGATCTCTTTTTCAGCAAAGGCATCGGCCAGCGGCATAAGCTGCGCATAAAGGTCGTTCAGCCCCTCATTGTGCTCTGCCGACATGCGGATTGGTTCGCCAAGCCCCAGCGCGAAGGCTTCGAGCACGCCGGCATCCGCAGCAGACCCTTCGGCCTTGTTGGCCGCCAGGATCACATGCGCACTGCGTTTGCGCAGGATGTCCGCGAACATTTCGTCCGTCGGAGTGATGCCAGTCCGGGCATCCACCATGAACAGGCAGATATCCGCCATATCGACAGCGCGTTCCGTCAGGCGCCGCATGCGGCCCTGCAGGCTGTCGTCGGTGACATCCTCCAAACCCGCCGTGTCAATCACCGTAAACCGGAGATCGCCCAACCGCGCGGCCCCTTCACGCAGGTCGCGCGTGACGCCCGGCTGGTCATCGACCAGCGCTAGGCGTTTGCCCACAAGGCGATTGAACAGAGTGGATTTGCCCACGTTCGGGCGCCCCACAATAGCGAGGGTGAAGGACATGACCGCCACTTTCGAAAACTCAGAGGCGCCCTTTAGCGCATCCCGCGCTTAACGGAAAGCCAGCAAATCACCCGATGCGTTCACGACGTACAGCGTATTGCCGGCAATCGCGGGCGGTGTTGAGGCGCCGCCGGGGATCTCGGTCGTGCCGACCAGGCGTCCGTCCTCGGGGGCAAAGCTGCGCAGGACCCCATCACTGGATACGACAACGATCCGTCCCCCGGCCATGACGGGCCCATAGCTTGCCACAACCGGGCCGCGGCGGCGTGGTCTGTCATCGACAAAGCCAGGCAGATCGACCGCCCAGATCAAGCTGCCGTTTCCGGCATCGATCCGGACCAGCTGTCGCCGGTCGGTGATTGCAAAAATGCTGTCCCCCGCAGGCCAGACCGGACCAAGGGCCCCTTCGCGCGCGGTCCAGATCCGCTCGCCGGACTCGCTGTTGAGCGCCACGAGCCGTCCAGAATGGTTCCCCGCATAGACCCGGCTGCCCACCACGACAGGAGCACCTGTGATGTCCGAAATTCGGGCTGATGCCCGTCCGGTACGTTGTCCGGCAACGGACGCGCTCCAACGTTGCAGGCCACCTTTGCGGAAGGTCGCGATCAGCTCTCCGGACCCAAAGGCAAATATCACAAACCGATTGGTCACGGCCGGAGCCGGCGCACCAAGAATATTCGCAACGCTGGGTGGTGCATCCACTTGCCAGGCAATGCGTCCGGTGTCTGCCTCGATGGCCCAACCGGTTTCGTCCCCCGCCACCAGGTAGATCAGCCCATCGACAATTGTCGGCTGCCCGCTGCCGGTTGCTTCGAGCTGCTGACGCCAGATCACCGACCCGCTGGTCGCATCCAGCGCGGCAATTTGGCCAAACCCAAGCGAGACATAGAGCCGCCCCCCCGCATAAGCGAGGCCGCCACCGGTTGCGTCTCGGGCATCATCGCGCGCAGGGGTCAGATCGGTGCTCCAAAGCAGCGACCCGCTGGGAGAAACCGCCGCGACCCGCGCGCTGGAATCGAGCGTGTAGATGCGCCCGCCCCCCACAACAGGTTCGGCTGTAATGCGCTGTCTGCGGCTGTCGCCCTCGCCGATGCTGGTCGACCAGATCAGTTGCGGTTTCGCTCGCAGGGCGGGGTTCGCGGTGCGGAAGGCCTGCGTTCCGAACCCTTGTGCCCAGTCCGCATTGACGGAGGGGGCCGCCAAACGAATGGCGCGGCTCTGATTGACAAACGCTTCTACGCTTTCTTCGGTGGCCTGATCCGGACGGATGTCTTCGCGGATACCGGGGAGGATCGTTTCCTGCTCGGCGCACCCGGCAAGCCAGACCGCCAGCGTGCCAATCAGCGCAAGCCCAACACGGGACGGGACAACCACACCACTCATACCAACCCGCCTGTCGCTCTTCTCATCTTCCTATACCGCCCGATCCGCGATCCGGTCAGCCCTGTGACCCGACCGTCGGTACGGGTGTTCCGCCCAGCGCCACAATCACCTGCGAGGCGCGCAGTTGCAAGTCGCCGCTCGCCTCGGCGTCCTGCATCAGGGCCTGCAAGCGCTCAATGGCGGCATCTGTTTGCCCTTCGGAAATGTCCAGAAGTGCCAATTGTTCCTCTGCCAACGTGCGCAATGGCGCACCCGGCTGGGCCAGCGCCTCGAATTGCAGGCGCAGATCGGCGCTGTCCATAGTGTCGCGCTGCAGCAAAAGCGATTTGAACAGCGCAATCTGGCGGTAGATCTCGGGCAGTTCACCGTCCTGCGCGACCGTATTAAGCCCAGCGACAGCGGCGTCGACGTCTCCGGTGTTTGCCAGTGCTGCCGATTTCATGAACTGCAACATCGCATTGCTGCCCGGCGACTCCGCCGTGATTTCCTGCAGTGCCGCCGTGCGGCTCTCCAGATCGTCCTGTTCCAGGGCCGCCAGCATGGCATCGCCCAGGTCCTGAGCGGCCCGGGTCTGCTGTGCTTTGCGGTATTCGGAGAAGGCAGCGCCACCAACGATCAGCAAAATGAGCAGCGCCGCAATCCAACCGTAACGGCGCAGCAATGCATAGAGTCGGTCCTTGCGAACTTCCTCTGTCACCTCATCAATGAACGAGTCGGTGTTACTCATGCCCCCTCCTCAGATGTGCCATCTATCTGTATTTGCAGGATTTCACCGGCAAAGCCGCACCCAATCGGCCCCGTCATACCCCGCTTGCGGTGGCAAGCCAAGTGGCACGTGCACGCGCGGTGTTGTGCCGCTTGCGCCGCATGGCGAAAAAAAATAATCTGAACTGGTTAGTTTAGCGTAAAAAGCACATATATCGCGCGAACGTGAATCACCACCGGTGCCACCCCCCGCACCGCACATGCGCTTTAGTTTAGGAACAAATGTAATGCGACCGATCCCGCTGTTAACCGCGATACTGGTTACCCTGGCGCTCTATGGCATTGTCTTTGAACGCGACGCTTTGCTGGCCTTTGCCCGAGGCGACGAAACCGATACCGAAGAGGCCGCAACGCTCGCTGAGGCTGCCGAACCTGCTGATGTTGCCCCTGCAATTGGGGTTTTGGTGCGTCAGTCTCAAGCCCAGACGATTGACAGTGCCGTGATCCTGCGTGGGCAGACCCAGGCCGCGCGCGAGGTTGAAGTGCGAGCGGAAACCTCTGCCATCGTGGTTTCGGACCCGCTGCGCAAGGGCGCCTATGTGAACAAGGGCGACCTGTTGTGCCAGTTGGACCCCGGCACGCGCGAGGCGGCATTGGACGAAGCGGTGGCCCGCCTTGCCGAGGCCCGCACCCGCGTTCCTGAGTCCGAGGCCCGCCTTGAAGAGGCCGAAGCCCGTTTGCGGGAGGCCACAATCAACGACAACGCCGCGGCCAAGCTGTCGGCAGGTGGCTTTGCCTCTGACACCCGTGTTGCGGCGTCTGCCGCTGCCGTTCAGGCCGCTGAAGCCAGCATCGCCTCTGCGCAATCTGGACTCGAGACCGCGCGGGCCGGCATTCGTGGGGCCTCGGCCCAAGTGGCCGTTGCCGAACGCGAGATCGCGCGCCTGACCATCACCGCCCCGTTCGAGGGATTGCTGGAGTCCGACACCGCTGAACTGGGCAGCCTGATGCAACCCGGCAGCCTGTGTGCCACCGTGATCCAGTTGGATCCGATCAAGCTGATTGGTTACGTGCCTGAGACGGAGGTCGGTCGCGTGAACGTCGGTGCGCTGGCCGGGGCCGAACTGGCCAGCGGGCGTCAGGTGCAGGGGCGTGTGACATTCCTGAGCCGCTCCGCCGACCCCACCACTCGCACATTTCTGGTTGAGATCGAAGTGGACAACGCCGATCTGAGCATCCGGGACGGCCAGACGGCCGAGATCGCAATTGCCGCTGATGGCGCGGTCGCGCACAAACTGCCGCAATCCTCTCTAACCCTGAACAACGAAGGGCGCCTGGGGGTTCGTGCTGTAGATGCAGACAATGTGGTGGAATTCCACGCCGTCAGCCTGTTGCGCGACGATATCGACGGCGTCTGGCTGGGTGGATTGCCCGAAGAGGTCGACGTCATTGTCGTCGGTCAGGACTTTGTAACCGAAGGAGTCCGGGTCAACCCGACCTATGAGGAGGTCACTCAATGACCGGAATCGTCGACTGGGCCGCGTCCCGGGCGCGGATGGTCCTGGCCTTTATCGCTCTGTCATTGATCATCGGTGGTTTCGCCTATGTCAGCCTGCCCAAAGAGGGTGAGCCCGACATTGAGATCCCCGCGCTCTTTGTCTCGGTCCAGTTTCCCGGCATCTCGGCGGAGGACAGCGAGAGTCTTTTGGTCAAGCCCATGGAGACCGAACTGGCCGATCTGGACGGTCTGAAAGAAATGACCGGAACCGCGGCCGAGAACTATGCCGGTGTTGCCCTTGAGTTCGAGTTCGGTTGGGACAAAACCGCGATCATGGCGGACGTGCGGGATGCGATGAATTCCGCTCAGGCCGACTTTCCCGACGGCGCTGAGCAGTATTCGATCACCGAGATCAACTTTTCGGAGTTCCCGATCGTCATCGTGAACCTCACCGGCGCAGTACCTGAACGCACGATGGCACGCATCGCAAAGGACCTGCAGGACGATCTGGAGGCACTCGACGCCGTGCTCGAAGCCGGGATCGCGGGCAACCGTGACGAAATGGTCGAAGTGGTGATCGATCCCCTGCGGCTCGAGGCGTACAACGTCACCGCCGGCGAACTGATCAGCGTGGTGCAGAACAACAACCAACTGATCGCCGCTGGTGAGGTTGAAACCCCGCAAGGGACTTTCAGCGTCAAGATCCCCTCGTCCTTTAAGGATGTCGGGGACATCTACAGCCTGCCGATCAAAACTAATGGCGACCGGGTTGTGACCCTTGGCGATCTGGCAGAGATCAACTTTACCTTTGAAGATCGCGCCGGAACGGCCCGGTTCAACGGCGAAAAGACCGTGGCACTGCAAGTGGTCAAACGGAAGGGCTACAACCTGATCGACACTGTGGCCCTGGTGAAGTCGACCATCGAAGAGTCCCGCAGCAGATGGCCCGAGGAACTGCAGGCCGCCGTTCAGCTCGGCACGTCCAACGACCAGAGCCGTGTGGTCGGGTCGATGGTCAGCCAGCTCGAGGGGTCGGTGCTGACAGCTGTCGCGCTGGTTATGATCGTTGTGCTGGCATCTCTGGGCAGCCGCGCCGCTTTGCTGGTGGGTTTTGCGATTCCGACCTCCTTCCTGCTCTGTTTCGCCTTTCTGGCCGTCATGGGGGTCAGCATTTCGAACATTGTGATGTTCGGACTGATCCTGGCTGTGGGGATGCTGGTCGACGGGGCCATCGTGGTGGTCGAGTACGCTGACAAACGCATCAAAGAGGGGTCCGGCCCGATGCACGCCTATGTCGAGGCGGCGCAGCGGATGTTCTGGCCCATTGTCAGCTCCACCGCCACCACGCTCTGTGCCTTTCTGCCGATGCTGTTCTGGCCCGGGGTGCCCGGCGAATTCATGGGCATGCTGCCGGTCACGCTGATCTTCGTTCTGTCGGCTTCGCTGGTCGTCGCGCTGATCTATCTGCCGGTCATGGGTGGGGTCACCGGGCGGATCAGCCGGGTCTTTGGCAACACCTCGGACCGCTTGCGGGCGAGCTTGCCCTGGGTTGTCTGCGCAGCGCTCGTGCCGTTTGCGCTCTACGCCATGTTCCTCGGTGCAATGCAGATGCTCAACCCGGCCTACCTGCTGCCGGAAGGGGTGCCGTTGCTGGCCGCAGAACTGGCCGGGGTTGCGATCTTCCTGTTCGGCGCCTTTGCGGCGAGCATCACACTGGGTGCCGCCAAGATCGAGCGGCGCCAACGAAGCGTGCGAGGCGGGCATCGCCTGACACCGTTCGGCCGCATCATCCATCTGATCGCCGGCAATCCGGTAATGCCTCTGGTGGTGCTCGCAGGCATCGTTTTTGGCGTCGTTTCGGTGTTCACGTATTTCGGCGCCAACAACAACGGTGTGGAATTCTTTGTCGAAAGCGAACCCGAACAGGCGACGGCCTATGTCCGCGCCCGTGGCAACGTTTCGTTGACGGAAACCGATGGGATGGTCCGCGAGGCCGAGGATATCATCCGTCAGCACCCGGCCGTGATCAACGTCTTCTCCTTTGCCGGGGATGGTGGCCTGAACACGGACAGCTCGGGCGCGCAACTTCCGCCAGACACTGTCGGACAGGTCCAGTTCGAAATCATTCCCTGGGAAGAGCGGCCAACCGTCAGCGAACCGATCCTGAACGGTTTGTTTGACCGTGAAACAACCCAGCCCGAGTTTGACGGTGACTATGTCATCGATGAACTGAACGCGGCGCTGGCGGGTCTGGCGGGGTTCGAAACAGAAATTCTCGCGCTGGCGCAAGGTCCAGCGTCGGGCAAGCCCGTGCATCTGCGCCTGAGAGGCGAGGACTGGGATACGCTGCGGTCCGCGACCAGTTTGGCGCGGGCTCAGTTTGAAGACACTCCGGCGCTGACGCAGATCGAAGACAGCCTGCCGCTGCCCGGCATCGACTGGCAGATTGATGTCGATGTCGAAAAGGCGGGCCGCTACGGCGCGGACGTCGCCACCGTCGGCGCAATGGTGCAACTCGTGACTCGCGGCATCCTGCTGGACACGATGCGCGTGGACAGCAGCGACGAGGAAATTGAGATCCGGGTTCGTCTGCCGGAGAAGGACCGTGTCCTGAGCACGCTGGACACGCTGAAGGTGCGGACATCAGACGGGCTTGTTCCGCTGTCAAACTTCATCTCGCGGCAACCGGTGGCAAAGCTGGCCCAGATCGACCGCGTGGATCAGCAGCGCTACTACGACGTCAAAGCAGATGTCGCGACAGGCATGTCCAAGGTGATTGTCACCAACGATGACGGGACGGAAAACCGGCTTGCAACCGTCCGCGCGCTGGAGGCCGGGGCGCCGGCCAACGGTGCGGTGGTGGAAAACGCCTCAGGTGACCGTTTCGAAGTGGTCGGCCTGTCAGGCTCGGAAAGCACGGACGACCTGCGTCAGGCCATCACGGACGGCGCGCGATTTGTTCCGATCAACGCAAACGAGCGGATTGCCGTGCTGACGGAATGGCTAGACACACAGCCCTTCGACCCAAGCATCACGTGGCAATGGACAGGTGACCGCGAAGAACAAGCCGAATCCGGGGCTTTCCTGCAGAACGCGTTTATGGGCGCGTTGGGCCTGATGTTCATCATCCTGCTTGCGCAGTTCAACAGCTTCTACAACTCCCTTCTGGTCCTGCTGGCCGTGGTGCTGAGCACGACGGGGGTGCTGATCGGAATGCTGGTGATGAACCAACCGTTCTCGATCATCATGACCGGGACCGGGATCGTCGCGCTGGCCGGGATCGTTGTGAACAACAACATTGTTCTGATCGACACCTATCAGGAATACAGCCGCTATATGCCCCGGCTCGAAGCGATTGTGCGCACGGCGGAATCCCGGATCCGCCCGGTTCTGCTGACCACGATCACGACAATGGCCGGTCTGGCGCCCATGATGTTCGGCCTCAGCCTGGATTTCATCGGCGGCGGGTACTCGATCGACAGTCCGACCGCGCTGTGGTGGAAGCAACTGGCCACAGCCGTTGTGTTCGGACTTGGGATCGCTACGGTTCTGACGCTGGTTCTGACCCCTTCGCTGCTGGCGCTGCGGGTCTGGGCGGTGTCCGGTGCCTATGGCGCATGGACGGCAGTCCGCGCAGGTGGCTGGACGGCCGAAGGACGCCGCATCCGCGAAGACATGCGCCTGCGCCGGTCGGCCGGAAAAATCAAATCTCCGGAGATCATCTGGGAAGATGTGGCCACCCCCACTCCGCCCCCGGTGCTCGAAGAGGTGACAGCGGACGATACGCCGGACGGCCCCCCGAAACCGACGCCACCGCTCAAGGCCGCCGAGTGATCTGAGTGCCTGACGGCGGCGTGACACCGGCAGGCACGTGACCTTTCGATAGCTGCGCAGTAGGGTCGCCCGCTCGGCCCCACTTTGGTCAGGCGGCCTCTTCGGAGGCCTGCCGGTTCCAAAGATTGGCATAACGCCCGCCAGCCGACAGCAATGCGTCATGCTTGCCACGTTCCGCGATCTCGCCGTCGTGCAGGACAATGATCTGATCAGCCTCCGCAATCGTGCTGAGGCGATGGGCGATGGTGATCACCGTCCGCCCTTCCCCAGCCCGTGCCAGCGCATCCTTGATCTCACCTTCGGTGTCGCTGTCCAACGCACTGGTGGCTTCGTCCAGCAGCAGGATCGGCGGGTCTTTCAGCAAGGTGCGTGCAATGCCCACGCGTTGCTTCTCTCCGCCGGAGAGTTTGAGACCACGTTCCCCGACCCGGGTCTCGTATCCGTCCGGCAACGACTCGATGAAGCTGTGAATCTGGGCGTCCCGCGCGGCCTGTTCGATGTCCTCTTGCGTGGCATCGTCCCGACCATATGCGATGTTGTAGCGGATGGTGTCGTTGAACAGCACTGTATCCTGCGGCACCACGCCGATGGCTCGATGCAGACTGGTTTGCGTGACGTCGCGAACGTCCTGCCCATCGATTTTCAACGCCCCGGCCGTCACGTCGTAGAACCGGAACAACAGACGTCCGATGGTAGATTTCCCCGACCCGGTGGCCCCGACAATCGCCACGGTTTCTCCTGCGCCAACGCTGAGCGTGACCCCCTTGAGGATTTCGCGTTCCGGATCATACCCAAACCGCACGTTTTCGAGATCGATCTGCCCGCCCGACACGTTCAGAACACCGGCACCGGGCTTGTCTTTGACCTCTTCGGGCTGCTCCAGGAGATCGAACATGTCGCCCATGTCGACCAGAGACTGCCGGATCTCGCGATACACCGTCCCCAGGAAATTCAGCGGCACGGTGATCTGTATCATGTAGGCATTCACCATCACGAAATCGCCAACAGTCAGGGTCCCGGCCTGCACACCTCTGGCTGCCAGAACCATCACGCCGACCAGGCCAGCCGTGATCAACAGTGATTGACCAAAGTTCAGGAAGGCCAGCGAATACGAGGTCTTCAGTGCGGCAGCCTCGTATTGCTGCATAGCGCCGTCATAACGCTTGGCTTCACGCTCTTCGGCACCAAAGTACTTTACCGTTTCGTAGTTCAGCAGACTGTCGATGGCCTTTTGGTTGGCATCGGTGTCCTGATCGTTCATTTGGCGCCGCAGCTTCACGCGCCACTCGGTCACCGCAAAGGTGAACCAGACGTACAGGACGATCGTCACCATCACGATGACGAGGTACCAGACGTCGAACAGCACCAGCAAAATGACCCCGACCATCAGAAGTTCGAGGAACAAGGGCCCGATTGAGAAGATCAGGAATCGCAGCAGGAAATCGACCCCTTTCACGCCGCGTTCGATGATGCGGCTGAGGCCCCCTGTGTGGCGTGACACATGATAGCGCAGGGACAATCGGTGAATATGGCCGAAAGTTTCCAACGCCAATTGCCGCAGGGCACGCTGTCCCACTGGTGCGAAGACCGCGTCCCGCAGCTGCTGAAACCCGACATTCATCAGACGCGCCATGCCGTAAGCGATGGTCAGGCCCACTGCCCCAAGCCCAAGCATCGGCACGCCTTCGTTGGCGAGCCCGTCCACTGCGCCTTTGTACAGGATCGGAATGACGACCGAGACCAGTTTGGCCGTGACCAGCATTGCGAGCGCGACGATCACGCGGCGCTTTACCCAGGACTGTCCGTCAGGCCAGATGTAAGGAGAGACTTTGACAATCGTTCGCCAGCCCGAGTTTCGCTCGTCGCGGGCTGTTTTCGTGTCGTTCATACGGGGTATGTCTTCTTGTTCTTGCTATGCACAGATAGGCCCCGGGCAGCCCCGCCTCAATCCGGAATGGTAAAAATCTGACCGGGATAGATCAGATCAGGGTCCCGGATGCTGTCACGATTGGCCTCAAAGACACGCACATAGAGCACGCCGTCTCCATAGCGTTCGCGTGAAATTGCCCAGAGGGTGTCGCCGGTTTGCACCGTCACAGCGCGCACCGGTGGCGTCTGTGGCGGCGAATCTTCGGGCGTCGCCACCAGGACTGATGGCGGCTCGCGCTTGAATGGGGTTTCCAGCCGGCTGAGCACCGTTCCATCGGCGTCCAACTCATCCAGACGCAAGGTATAGACCCCCGGCTCTATCCCTTCCAGCAAACCGCGCCAGCGTCCGTCCTGATCCGCGGCCAGATCTTTCACGGGCTGGTTGTCCAGATAGACACGGATCGCTGACTGTGCCTGTGAACGGCCGCTGAGTTGCACCTCGCCCAGCTCGCTGTAGCTGATCGTGTCGAGGGAAACTTTCGCCTTAAACTCAGGCGGGTTGTCCGTTGCGCCTTGCAGGATTTCAATGCCGTCCGGCCCGGATTTCAGGACGGTGACCGGAGCTGGCGCTACCTCTGGCGGCGCGGTCTCCGTTTCTGTGTCCGGCAATCCGGCCACCACGGTGTCCGGTTCTTCGGGCGTGTCGAGGCTTTCCGGTGCGCCACTCGCAACCCCTGTGGGTGCGGACTCCGCAGGTTCAGTGGCTTCGGCAGTCTCTGACGGCGTTGCAGGGGCTTCGTCTTCTGTGGCAGCGACCGGTTCATCCGGCTCGGACCCCGGCGCGGGCTCCGATGCAGAGGCGGCGGCGGCAGCGACGCGCGGCGATGGGGCGACGATGATTTCGTCAAGCGACGCAACCACTTGCCCTGCCATGTCCGCGCCGAGGGTCAGAACCCGTGCCGCGTCGCTCGGCGGCAATGTCAGAAACGCCACAAATCGCCCGCCACTGTCTGCGACCAGGGTATCCTGCGCCTCATTGTCCAGAAAGATGGTGATCTCTGCTCCCGGTGCACCGCGCCCGGCAATCACTGTGGTGCCGTCCGGAGCGACCCGCACCACGTCGAACGCCGGTGCAATCGCAGACGGCTCCTCTGCGTCCGGTTCAGCCGCGACCTCGGGGGCGGGTTCAACAACCGGTTCGTCTTGCGTCGGCGGATCAGGTTCCGCCACCGTGGATTGCGAGACGTCGGGCTCCGGCTCTTCGGGTGCTGATGGGGCACGCGCAGCCTCCGAGGACGCCGTGTCCGTTTCAGGTTCCGCGGGGGTTGCGGGGGCCTCGGGGGTGGTCGCTGCGCTTTCCTGCGGCGCGGGTTCGGGCTCAGGTTCCGGCTCGTCCGCTGCGACAACCGCATCTGGTGCAGGTGTTTCCACATCCGGGTCCGCCTGTGGCTGCGGCTCAGCAACCGGGGTGTCGGACTGAGGTTCTGCCGTCTGCTCAGGTGCCTCTGACACCGTGGGTTCGGACGTCGCAGGCTCGGGAACAACGGCGGCTGCGTCTTCCGGTGCCGTACCCGGCGCCAGATTGCCCGTCAGATACAATGCAGCAAGTCCCGCAACGACAACCGCCACCGCGGCGGCCACGCCTCCGGCAACGCCAATCCCACCACTGCCAGATGTTGAGGCCATCTGCGCCCTTTCTTATTGGCGACCCCCCAAGGCCGCGGTTGAGCCACCCTAGCAACCGCGTTATCAGGGGTCAAAACACATGGCTGACAGCCCAGAACACCCGCGAAAGGCCCTTTGATGACTGCCAAATCCGTCTGTGTCTATTGCGGATCGCGGGCCGGGGCAATGCCCGCGTATACCGAGGCCGCCACCGCGATCGGCCAGCAAATTGCACAGGCCGGCTGGCAACTGGTCTATGGCGCGGGGGATGTGGGACTGATGGGCTCTGTTGCGCGCGCCGCGCAGGACGCGGGCGGCGATACGTTTGGCGTCATTCCGGCCCATCTGGTGGCATGGGAGGTCGGCAAGACCGATCTGACCCGCTATGTGGTCACCGAGACCATGCACGAGCGTAAGAAGGTCATGTTCATGAATGCCGATGCCGTGGTGGTTCTGCCCGGCGGTGCTGGCTCGCTTGATGAGCTTTTTGAAGTCCTGACATGGCGTCAGTTGCGCCTGCATTCCAAGCCCCTGCTGGTCCTGAACACCGAAGGCTACTGGGATCCGTTGCTGTCACTGATCGATCACGTCATCGATCACGGCTTTGCCGATGCGTCGCTGCGCGATTACTTGACGGTTGTCGACACGCCCGCCACTGCCATGGATGCCTTGCGCGCGGCCCTGTCCTGACGCAAGGCCGTGATGGAATAGAGCGCCAGCGCCGCCCAGATCAGACAAAAGGCGATCGCATGCCATCGCGTGAACGGTTCTGCAAAGACCAGAACCGCGCAGAGGAACTGCAACGTCGGATTGATGTATTGCAGAATACCCACTGTCGACATCGCAACCCGTCGTGCCGCGGCACTGAACAGGATCAGCGGACCCGCCGTGATCGGGCCCGCCAGGCTGAGCAGCAGGCTGTCCTTCCAGTTTCCGCCAAACGCGCCCTGCCCCGTGCCATGTGCAATTCCCAGCACGATCAGGGCGACCGGAAGGAACAGCAGAATTTCGCAGGTCACGGACACAACCGGCCCCAGCGGCAAGTTCTTCTTGATCATTCCGTAGAACCCGAAAGTGCCCGCCAGCGTCAGCGAAATCCACGGCGCAACGCCCAGCCCCCAGGTCAGGATGATAACAGCAAGAGCCGCCAGGCCGACGGCCACCCACTGCGATGGGCGCAATTGCTCGGAAAAGGCAAAACGTCCGATCAGAACCGCCACCAGTGGATAGATATAGTAACCCAGGCTCGCCTCGGTTGTGCGACCGATCTGAACCGAGAGGATAAAGAGAAACCAGTTGATAGAGATGAGAAACATCGCCAGCGCAAGCAATAGGAAGCGGCGCCGGTCCGAGAATGCAAGCCGCACCTCGCGCAGACGCCCCTGCAACAGCAACAGCCCGGCAAAGAAGGCCAGCGACCAAAACGCGCGATGCGCCAGAACCTCAGCCGGGGCGATATGGGCCAGTTCTTTGTAGTAAAGCGGCGAGAGGCCCCAGATCGTGCAGGCCGCAATCATCGCAGCTATGCCTTTGCCCGGCTCGCTCATGCCACCTCCTCGCTTGGAAAACCCGCGTCGCATGGTGGGTGCAGGCCGTCAACCCGATCTATGACCTAAGCGCGACGCCAGCTGATGGGCCCGGCACTATCGCGCGGACAAAAACCCGCTGCTGGAAAAGCGCCGCCGGTACTCTGCGGGACTCAGGCCTGTCATCTTGCTGAACAGGCGGCGAAAGGCGCGCACATCGGCATACCCCACTTCCACAGCAATTGCTTCGACCTTGAGCTCTTCCATCTCCAGCAGCTGCTTTGCCTCTTCGATCCGGAGAGATTGCATGTAATCCGTTGGGCTGTGCCCGGTGGCTGCGCGAAAGCGCCGGTCGAACGTCCGGCGCGGCAACCCGGAACGGGTCACCATACGGCCAACTGCATCGCTGTGCCCATATTCCGCTGCAAGCCACTCCTGGCAGTCCCTGATAACCGCATCGTCGCTCTGAAGGCGCCGCGTCGGTGCCGCGAAGTGGCGCTGCCCATCGGGTCGGGGATCAACACAATAGAACCGTGCGGATCTTGCGGCATGTTCAGGCCCGAGAAAACGCGCGATGACATAAAGTGCCAGGTCCTGCCATGACGCCATCCCGCCCGTCATAACGATGGAATCGCCTTCACCTGCAAAGACAAGTGTTCTTTCCGGACAGAAGGAGACCTTGGGATACCGTTTGTGAAAAAGACCCCGCATTGACCAATGGGCCGTCGCTTCTTCGCCGTCGAGCAATCCAACATCCGCCAGAAGCGCAGATCCCGAGCACGCAGTTGCCAACCGCGCCCCCGACGCATGGCGCTGCAAAATCCAGTCTAGCTCTTCCCCCAGGACTTCTCTTGGCCGATCGTTTTCTCCGAGCCGAAAGTTCGGCACGCAAATGATCTCTGCATCATCCGCATGTTGCAGGTCCACGTCCGGGATCACTGGAACACCGGCAATGCACCGGAACGGTTCGGCATTTTTTGCCACGATCCGGACACGCGTCAGCGGCGCGCTGGGGGTGCCCTCGGTCAGATAGGACCACGCGGTCCCGACGGATTCGAGAAGATCGTACATGCCATAGAGAATTGCGCCCCTGCAGCTCTCAGCAGCCAGAATGTCTATGCGAAGAGGATCTGAGGAAAAATCCCGACTCATTGCACAATTCCCCCGCTTCACTCGTTTTGGCCGATATGGCCCGGTCGCGGCCAATCTGACCCTGATGCGCGCCCAATTCTGCGCGCAGACTGCCTCAATCATTGTCAACTTGCGAGAAAAACCATGAGCTATGATGGATTCAAGAGCGCTGAGATTGAAGGCTGGAATGCGCGCGCGCGCAATTATGACGACTACACCGGACAGGTCACAACGCACGCCATACCCACACTTCTGGCCATGGCCGAAACAGCCCCGGGCACGCGCATTCTCGACCTTTGCTGCGGCACCGGCAGGGCCGCTGGCGCTGCCGATGCCCTGGGGGCTGTCGCGGACGGCATTGATGTCTCACCCGCGATGATAGACACCGCCCGCGCCAAGTTCCCCGATCTCACCTTTGACGAGGGAGACGCAGAGGCGATTCCGCGCGAAGATCGCTTCTATGATGCGGTCCTGTGCGCCTTTGGGCTGATGCATGTTGCCAACCCAGAGTCCCTGTTTGCGGAGATGGCGCGGGTCCTGAAACCGCAAGGGCGCGTGGCACTGAGCCATTGGGTGGGCCCGCCAGACTCTCCGCTCTTTCGGATTGTCTTTGGCGCGATCCAGCGCTTTGCGGATATGTCGGTCGTTCCGCCTTCGCCTCCCCCTTTTGCGCTCTCTTCGGAAGAGGCAATGCGGGCAGCCTTGGAAGCCGCCGGGTTTGCCGACGTCACCACCCGCACGCTGCCCTTGGCCTTCAAGGCCCCTGCCGGAAAATTTGCCGACCATTTCAGAGTGTTCGCAGCCCGGGCTGCTGTCATACTGGACCAGCAAACCGAGACGGTGGTGCGCGACATCTACCAGTCATGGGAAACGCAACTCGAGGACTACCTCGTGCAAGGGCAGTACCGGATTCCCATGCCGGCCCTGGCTGTTTCCGCGGTCCGCAATGCTTGAGCCGCAACAACGTGGCCCCCAAAAGGAAAGCCCCGCACAAACGCGCGGGGCTTGAAGGTTTGTGTGGTGTTCTACCTCACATCCGGGAGGCGACGTTTTCCCAGTTCACGAGGTTGTCGAGGAAATTCGACAGGTAGGCCGGACGCTTGTTGCGGAAATCGATGTAGTAGGAATGCTCCCATACATCGCAGCCCAGCAGAGCCGTCTGACCGAAGCAGAGCGGGTTCACACCGTTTTCCGTTTTGGTCACGGCCAGCGATCCGTCCGCGTTCTTGACCAGCCATGCCCAGCCCGAGCCGAACTGACCGGCACCCGCTGCGGAAAACTGCGCTTTGAACTCGTCGACCGAGCCGAAGCTTTCAGCCAGCGCGCTTTCCAGCTCCCCCGGCATGCCATTGCCGCCAGGGCCCATCATTTCCCAGAACTGGTTGTGGTTCCACAGCTGGCTGATGTTGTTGAAGATGCCATTCTGCGCAACCGCGCCCGCGTCATACGTGCCGGTGATGATGTCTTCGAGGCTTTTTCCGTCCCACTCGGTGCCTGCAATCAGCTTGTTGCCATTGTCGACATAGGCCTTGTGGTGCAGATCGTGGTGGTACTCCAGCGTTTCCGCGGACATCCCTTTGGACGCCAGCGCATCATGTGCATAAGGAAGATCTGGTAATTCGAAAGCCATTGGGCCCCCCGCTCTTTAAAGTGTCGTCTGCCCGGTACATGCGGCGCAGGTGACCGATGGTCAAGGGGGACTGTGGCAAAAGCCGACGATACTCTGGCCTGACACTCGTCAGATCGAATGGCCAATCAACGAACACAGCAGCCATCCGGGTGTTGTCAGATCAAACCAGTCAAGAAATCACCTTGCATCGACCACGACGAACAGCCTCGTTGTCATAGCCGTGATAGATCACCACGACGCTGACGCGACCGGTTTTTTCGTTAAGTCGCGCACTGAAGCTCAGGGTGAGGCGCTCTCCCCGACTTGGCTGAACGTTTTCTAAGGTCCAGCGCCAGACAACACGGATGTCATTCTCACGCTCAAACTCGACCGGGATCGGCACCTCGTGGATGGAGTGAATGATCGGATCATAAGCCGCCCCAGTTTGCGCCTCGGGATCGTAAGACAGGATCATCCGCTCCATCCAATCGGTAGACTGCGTTCCTGACGTCAACTCGCAATCATACGTCCGCGCAGAGGCCGAAAACCCGAGTGCGCATAGAAGTATTGTTGTGGCGAATAGTCTGCAATTCATGATGGTTTTTTCCAAACAAATGGCAATCAATTGAATTCTCGTGGTAATTTCTCAGTGCAGAGCACTTTGTTGTCTGCGCTGTCCGCACTTTTGGTGCGGATGAGACAAAGGTCTTTGATCCAGGTCATTTCGCTGAAAGGCAAACAGGCGCCTGAGATGATCCGGCGGCCAGAGGAACGACTAAAGAGTTCCACCGACAAACAACCCTGTCCGCGAAACACGCAGCGGTGCCGCCGAGCACTGAACGGCGCGCTGCGCTAGAAAGCGTCTACCGCGCTGCCTGCCGCTGCGGAGGTGCACAGCAGGTCAAAGACATACTGCGCGACCGATCGGAACACGATGATCTGAACCGTGGTCTCGTCCGGCATCCAGAACGCTGCCGGCACCTGGGCCATTCTGGTGCGACGGAACATGCCGGGCTCGAAACTGCCGGGCGCCATGTCGACCGGACAGGTTTTTGCGATCACTTCGCGGACCCGCGCGCCAGTCAGTCGGAAACTTGCGCGCGCATCTGAAACATCCACCGCCAGCGCATGTGCTTTGCCCAGTGCTTTGTGCATCTTGTCTAGCCTGTCGGAGACCTCGTCATAGGGGCATAGCACCAAAGCTTCGTCGGGCGACATCCAACACAGTCCTGTGGCGCCATCACCGGACTGGCGCCCCACACGCGGCATCGCGAGACCGGTGGCGGCCTTGGCCGCCTTTTTGATTGCGGCTGCGGAAAGGTCCCCCCGCAGGGTGATCATCCCCTGCAGCCCGACTTCTTCGACCCGCACCAGACCGTCGAAAGAAGCCCCGTTCAGCGCTGTTACAGCCTCAGACATTTTGCTTCTCCCCGTCCTTGTCATAGAACACCGGGTCCACGATCCGGGCCTTATGGACATGACCGTCGGTGCCGGGGAACTCCAGAACGTCGCCCATGCGGTCTGGGCCATGAAGCACCAGCCCCATCGCGATACCCTTGTTCAATGTGGGCGAATGATAGGTCGAGGTCACCCGGCCGATCATATTGCGCTGTCCGTTTTCGTTGGTCCCGGCGCCCACGGCATACGCCCCATCGGGCAGAACGGACCCGTCCAGCGTTTCCAGCCCCACCAGCTTCCAACGGTCCGGATCAGTCATGTGGCTGCGCTCTTGCGCACGCTTGCCCAGGTAATCCTCTTTCTTCTTAGAGATCGCCCAGTTCAGCCCAAGATCCTGCGGGATCACGGTGCCATCGGTCTCGTCCCCGATCATAATGAAGCCTTTTTCGGCCCGCATGATGTGCAGGCATTCGGTGCCATAAGGCATCACGCCGAACTCTGCACCGGCCTGCATCAGTGCATCCCAGAACGCCTGCCCTTCAGAGGCGCGGACTGCAATTTCATAGCTGAGCTCACCGGAGAATGAGATACGGTAGACGCGGGCATCGAAGCCACCGATGGTGCCATCAGCCCACGCCATGAAGGGCAAAGCGTCTTTGCTGACATCCATACCCCCGAGTTTTTCCAATACTTTTCGGGCATTGGGACCAACCACAGCGATCTGGGCGTATTGCTCGGTCACGTTGGCGACGTAGACCTTCCAGTCCCACCACTCCGTCTGGAGCCATTCCTCCATATGCGCATGAATACGTTCGGCGCCGCCGGTCGTGGTGTGACACAGGAACGTGTCCTCATCGATCCGCGCCACCACGCCGTCGTCTGTGAGAAAGCCGTTCTCTGTGCACATCAGACCATAACGGCACCGACCCGGTTTCAGGGTGCTCATCATGTTGGTGTAGAGCATGTCGAGAAACTTGCCGGCGTCCGGCCCCTTCACGATCAGCTTGCCCAGCGTCGAGGCATCCAGCAGGCCCAGATTGGCGCGCGTGTTTGTCACTTCGCGCATGACCGCGTCGTGCACTGTTTCGCCGGACCTCACGAAGGCATAAGGACGGCGCCAGTGTCCCACCGGCTCCCAATCCGCACCGGCGTCATCGTGCCAGCTGTGCATGGGTGTGCGGCGGATCGGCTGGAAGGTTTCGTCGCGCGCCTCACCGCCAATCGCCCCCATGGAAATCGGCGTGTAGGGCGGCCGGAAAGTCGTCGTGCCAGTGGCCGGAATTGGCTGACCCAATGCATCAGATAAGATCGCCAATCCGTTGATGTTGCTCAATTTACCCTGATCCGTGGCCATACCAAGCGTGGTGTAACGCTTGGTGTGCTCCACACTTTCAAATCCCTCTTGCGCCGCGAGCTGAACGTCGCTGACCTTCACATCGTTCTGGTAGTCGAGCCAGGACTTCGCGCGCAGTGCCGGTTTGGCCTTGGCGGGCATCAGCCAGACCGGTTCCAGCGGAGCGTCGGTTTGTTCCGGTGCCTTGGGTGGTGCGGACTTGCGCAGCTTGTGCCCGGAGGCGATTGCGGCGCGCCGTCCGGCGTCATGGGCGTCCCCCAGCACGTCGGATAACGCCAATGGACCGCTGGCCGACCCGGCGGTGACGACAAAACCAGCGCCATCTGCCCCGGTTGGGGGTTTATCCACATCTGGGCGGAAATGCGCCTGCGCGTCGTCCCAGACCAGTTTGCCGCCGCAATGCGACCAAAGATGCACCACCGGAGACCATCCGCCCGACATGGCAACAGCGTCGCACTCAATTTGTTCCAACCGGTCACCGCTGCCGCCTTGCGCGCAGATCTCGATGCCGGTGACGCGTGCGCGCCCCTGCACCTTGGCAATGGCCCGACCACAGTCCACCCGGATGCCCAGCGCCTGCGCTTCGGCCATCAGATCACCGCCACCCGCCGCGCGCGCATCCAGAATACGCGGGACGTCCAGACCGGCCTTTTTCAGGCATATCGCTGTCAGGTAGGCATCATCGTTGTTTGTTACGACCACCGTACGCTGGCCCGGTGCAACGCCATAGTTAACGACGTAGTCTCGCAGCGACGCGGCCAGCATCACACCTGGCAGGTCATTGCCCGCAAAGGACAATGGACGCTCGATGGCGCCAGTCGCTGTCACCACTTGCTTGGCCCGGATGCGCCACAAGCGGTGGCGTGGACCGCCCTGTTCCGGCGCGTGATCGGTCCGGCGTTCATAAGCGAGGACATATCCGTGATCGTAGACACCAGCCCCCATGCACCGGGTACGCAGCGTCACATTGGGCATCGCTTGGAGGTCTTCCAGCAACTGGTCCACGTAGTTGTCCACAGACCCGTCGTTAACCTTTTGGTCACCAACGCTTTCGGCCCCATCCACGACAGCGCGTCCGCCCCAATGGGCGGTCTGCTCGATCAACATCACCTTTGCGCCCGACTTGGCCGCTGTGCGTGCGGCCTGCAATCCGGCGATCCCACCACCGATCACCAACACATCCGTGAACGCATAGAAATGCTCATAGGTGTCGCCGTCGCGCTCTTTTGGCGCCTGCCCCAGCCCCGCGGACTGCCGAATGAACGGCTCGTACACATGCTTCCAGAATGGCCGGGGATGGATGAACATCTTGTAATAAAACCCAGCCGGCAAGAAGCGCGATAGGGCAGAGTTCACCGCGCCAATATCGAACTCGAGGCTGGGCCAGTGGTTCTGACTACTCGCTGTTAGCCCTGCAAACAATTCGGTTGTGGTGGCGCGCTGGTTCGGCTCAAACGACGCCCCCTTGCCCATGTTGACCAGCGCGTTGGGCTCCTCGGCACCACTGGCGACGATCCCGCGCGGACGGTGGTACTTGAACGACCGCCCCACAAGCATCTGGTCATTGGACAACAACGCAGAGGCCAGCGTATCGCCGCGATAGCCCGTCATCGCCTTGCCATTGAAGGCGAAGCCAATCGGGTCTGACCGATCGATCAGCCGCCCGTATTCAGGAATGCGTGTGCTCATCCGAATTCCCTCCATGACCAGCCTGGACGTGCTTTGGTGATGGCATCCCGGACCTCTTTCGGAGGTTCCAGCTCCTGGGCCGAATAGGTTCCGAAGACCTGAAGCGTGTTGGTGCATCGAGCGGCATGAAACCACTTGCCGCATCCGTAGACATGCCGCCAACGTTCGAAATGCACGCCTTTGGGGTTTTCGCGCTGAAACAGGTAATCATGGAAATCTTCATCTGACGCGCCGGGGCCAAAGCGCTTCAGATGGGCCTCGCCACCTGCAGCCAGCTCGGTCTCATCAGCGTCGACACCGCAATAGGGGCAGCGCAGGATCAGCATGATACACCTCCGTTCCGGATTGGTGAGGGACGGGTCGCCGCTGTTCGACGGTCGGGACCAGGAAAGTCCGGCCCGACGCGCACGGCGTGAAGGTTCAATATGCGTGTGTGGGCTGTACAGCGTGTCTCTACCGGGCCGCATTGCGACGCGGAAACACGCATCCAACCGGCCACAGCGACAGTGCGGCCGGTCAGGCGGCGCCCTTGTACAGGGCGCTGTGCAGTTGGCGCACTACTCGTTCGCGGCCGGTGCTGTTTCAGCTGCGGGTGCAACGGCTGCCGGTTCGGTCGTGGAGAGATTGCCCTCTCCGGAACCCAGCAAGATGATGCCGCCCAGGATGAGCAGCAAGAGCACGACCGCAGCCAATGTCCAACCGGCTCCGCCCTGCCGGTGAAGGTCGCGCGAATTGGCGGTGGTAAACTCGTCCATGTCGTCTGTGCCTCCGTCTGATGGGAGGTCAGTTTGGCAGGCAGGCCTTGTCGGACAAGCGGCGCATCTAGGAGCGGACGGTTTCGGCCATGACTGGCCGGATTGCCCGATCCCGCCCGGCCAAACTCCGCCGGATGGATGCGTTTGCCCGCTTCTCCGCCGATCCGGCCAGCGCAAACCGGCAAAAGCCCGCTCGCAACCGCATTGCGGCGGCGAACCGGTGTCCCTGCTCTATGGATACCGCGTTGGTCAGAATGGCAAAGGGTCAATGCGCCACCCCCGCCGCAACGCTCTCATCGATGAAGCGGCCTTCTTTGAAGCGGTCGAGCGAGAATGCCTCGGTCAGGGGCGAGTGCCCTTTGGCCATGAGTTCTGCCATGCCAAATCCTGAACCGGGAATAGCCTTGAAGCCACCCGTGCCCCAGCCACAATTAATAAACACGTTTTCAACCGGTGTTTTGGACAGGATCGGGGACCGGTCTCCGGTCATGTCGACGATCCCACCCCACCAGCGCAGCATTTTCAGGCGCGAGATCATCGGGAAGGTTTCGATCAGCGCACGCACTGTCTCTTCCACATGGTGGAAAGACCCGCGCTGCGTGTAGTTGTTGTACCCGTCTGCGCCCCCGCCAATCACCATCTCGCCCTTGTCTGACTGGCTCATGTAGCCATGCACCGTGTTGGCCATAACCACCACGTCCATGCATGGTTTGATCGGCTCGCTGACCAGCGCCTGAAGGGCGACGCTTTCGATCGGCAGCCGGAACCCGGCCATGTCGGCCAACACGCCCGAATGCCCGGCGACAATGATACCAAGCTTGTCGCAATCAATGGCCCCTTTGGTGGTGTCGACCCCGACAACCTTGTCGCCTTCGCGGCGGATCCCGGTCACTTCGCATTTCTGGATGATATCCATCCCCATGTCCGAACACGCACGCGCATATCCCCAGGCCACCGCATCGTGGCGCGCGGTTCCGCCTCTCGGCTGCCAAAGGGCGCCCAAGACGGGATAACGCGGCCCGTTGATATCGATGATCGGGCATAGCTCCTTGACCCGCTCCGGGCCGATGAACTCTGTTTCGACACCCTGCAGCGCGTTGGCATGCGCTGTGCGCTGATACCCGCGGATCTCATGCTGAGTCTGGGCCAGCATCATCACGCCACGGGGGCTGAACATGATGTTGTAGTTCAGGTCCTGGCTCAGGTCTTCATAAAGGCTGCGGGACTTTTCGTAGATCGCGGCGGAGGGGTCCTGCAAATAGTTAGAACGGATAATGGTGGTGTTGCGCCCGGTGTTGCCACCGCCGAGCCAACCTTTCTCCAGAACCGCCACGTTCTTTATGCCGAACCGCTTTCCCAGGTAGTACGCGGTCGCCAGCCCGTGGCCCCCTGCCCCGACAATGATCACGTCATACCGTGCCTTGGGTTTGGGGGATCGCCATGCTCGTTCCCAACCACTGTGATGCCGCAAAGCTTCGCGGGCAACGGCAAAGGCGGAATAGCGTTTCATGTCGGTCGACTCCGGGCTGGCAGGTGGCGCAGATATGGCGTGCGCACGCAGAATATCCCTGCCGCGAACCGTCGCAATACATCCCAGTTGCGACATGGCGTGGCAGGGAGACGCTTTTGCTCTTTTTTCGGGGGTTCCGCGGCTATAGATGACGCTCAGACGGGAGCACGCATGACCTTTTGGATCCTGACAGTTGGAATGGCAGTTGTGGTGGCCGGATTGCTGGGCCTCGCTCTGCTGCGCCCGCGCGGCGGCATGACGCCGGCAGCAGCCTATGATCTGCGCGTCTACCGGGATCAGTTGCGCGAGGTCGACCGCGATCTGGCACGCGGCGTGATTGGCAAAGCTGATGCAGAGCGTATCCGCACCGAAATCTCGCGCCGTATCCTGACCGCTGATGCGCAGGTGCAGGCCGAGCAGGCCGGGCACGGACAGCCGCGTGCGACGACAGCCATTGTGTCGGCGCTGGTGGCCGTTGCAGTCATTCTGGGCAGTGTCTGGCTTTATCGGGACGTCGGCGCGCCCGGGTATGGCGATCTGGCCCTGACCGACCGGATCGCACTGGCCGAAACGGCGCGGCAGAACCGACCGGGTCAGGCCGAGGCGGAAGCCAACCTGCCCCCGTCACCCGCGCGCGAGCTGAGCCCGGACTACATCGCGTTGGTTGAACAGCTGCGCGAGACGGTTGCCGAACGTCCCGAAGACCTGCAAGGCCAGATGTTGCTGGCGCGAAACGAAGCGAATACCGGAAACTACGCTGCGGCCTATCAGGCGCAGCAGGAAGTAATCCGGCTGAAGGGGGGCTCGGTCGAAGCCGGCGACTTTGCAGATCTCGCGAACATGATGATCCTTGCGGCCGGCGGATATGTGTCCCCCGAGGCAGAGGATGTTCTGCGCGAAACCCTGCGACGCGATCCCCAGAATGGCGCAGGGCGTTACTATGTTGGCCTGATGATGAGCCAGATCGGGCGCCCGGATCTGGCCTTCCGGGCGTGGGAAACGCTGTTGCGGGACAGCGCGCCGCAAGCTCCTTGGGTCCCTCCGATCCGTGCACAGATTGAGGACATGGCCGCTCGGGCCGGCGTCAACTATCGTCTGCCGGATGCCGCTGAACCACTGAGCGGACCATCGGCCGAAGATGTCGAAGCCGCCGGAGATATGAGCGCAGAAGACCGCGCAGAGATGATCCGGGGCATGGTGAGCGGACTGTCAGATCGTCTGGCAACCGAAGGGGGGCCCCCGCAAGACTGGGCCCGCCTGATCTCGTCATTGGGTGTGCTTGGCGAAGAGGCGCAAGCCATCGCGGTTTACAACAACGCGCTTGAAGTGTTTGCCGGCGACACGTTGGCGCTCGATGTCATTCGGGCCGGTGCGCGGCAAGCCGGACTTATCCCGTGATCTGCGAAGAGATTGACGCATTCATCGCCGCCTGCGCCCCGCACAGCCCTGTGATGGGTTTGGATCTGGGCGAAAAAACCATTGGCGTGGCCATCTCGGACCGGCTGCACGCCGTTGCAACACCGGTGGAAACCATTCGGCGGCGCAAGTTTGGTCAGGATGCGACCAGGTTGCTCGACATTGCCCGGTCTCGTGAGGTGGGCGGGTTTGTGCTGGGATTGCCGCGCAATATGGACGGCAGCGAAGGCCCGCGATGCCAGTCTACGCGGGCCTTCGCGCGCAATCTGGAGCGGCTGACCGACCTGCCAATTGGGTTCTGGGATGAACGGCTCAGCACCGTTGCTGCGGAAAAAGCGCTGCTGGAGGCGGATATGACACGCAAACGTCGCGCCGAAGTCATTGATCACGTGGCGGCAAGTTATATCTTGCAGGGTGCGCTGGATCGCATGCGCTTCATCAGGCAAGAAGGTCAAAGCCCGTCATGAACACCCCTGTCTGGAAACGCGACGAGGTCGCCTCGCCCTGCGTTCAGATCTGCGTGGTTCATCCCGTGGAGCGCATCTGCACAGGGTGTTATCGGACGATTGACGAGATTTCGCAGTGGTCGAAGCTGGACGAGGCGGAGCGGTGCCGGATCACCGAAGAGCTTCCCGCACGCGGATCGAAACTGACCAAGCGGCGTGGCGGGCGCGCCGCCAGATTGCGCACCCCACCCAAGCTCTGAGGTCACGAACGTCGGTCGCGATCAGCCCGCGTCGGCCCCCGTCAGCCAGAACTCCGCCGTGGCCCTTTCATCCTCGTCGAAAAACTTGGTCTTACCCGGCAGCATGCGCCCAAAGATGCGCTCGGCCATCTCCTGCCACGCGTGGCGCCCCAGGATCGCGATGCGATCGGCGTCCGGGGCGTTCTCACGGACCAGATTGAAATGCGCGGCAAGCGCCGACAGCCCGGCCCAACCGTCGAACTCCCGCAGATCGATCATCAGCTTTAGCCCACCCGTCTTGCGGATGTGGTCGGCAATCCCGTCTTCCGCGCGCCGGATGCTTTCCTCGTCCAGCTGCCCCATCAGCTGAACGTGCAGCGCACCACCGTCCATTTCGGTCAAGTGCACCGACCCCAGCGACTCCCGCAGCCATCGGCGCGCATCCTCTTCCTCTGACAGCTTAAAGACTTTCACCGGGCACGGCAGGACCGCTCCGCCCACGTGGATGGCAATGCGCAGCCACCCGGTATCGGTCGCCACGGCCAGTCGATCGAACCCGCGCCAATGCGAGAGACCCAGTTTCGTGTCCGCCCAGGCCGCATCCATGTCATAGCCTGAAAAGCTGTCGTCGAAGAGTGCGAGCACGCGGACCCGATCGCTTTGCTTGAGGGCGGCTTCCAGCGCGGGCACCATCACCGCATCATAATCACCTTGGGTAATCTGGCCCGAGAACCGGAACTCCAACTGCCCGGCATCGTTTGTAGGGATCTGTTCGATCATGGGACACACCTCTCTTTTCAAAGACAACGCTGACTGTGAGTACCGTCTTACGCCAGATCGAGCCATGCCGGAACTCCGCCCGGCATCGGGGGACGGAAATAAGCGATCATCCGACCGTCAGGATCAGCTTCGGCGCCGGCCAGCCATGGTGCCACACCGTGCAGCGCCAACCTGTGCAACAAGAAAGCACCGCCGGGTGGCACAATCACAGGCACGCGCCGACATGTTTCGAACACCTCTCGCCGCGCCGCCTGATAGGCATCCGTCACATCAAGATCACTCCAAGAATTACGCACATGCCCTTCAAAGGCCTGCACAAAAGCGGCCCGCATGATGCGGTGGCTGCCTTCCCACACCACCAGCGGGGACGCTTCCGGGTCGGCGCAGGTTAGTGGCAGGCCAAGGATAAAGGCATGCGGCTCCTGCACGCGCCGACGGCGGTCGGGCCCCGTGGCCAGAACACCATCGACATGGGCGGCGTCGCGGTTCCGGCGATAGCGAAAAGCTGCCTCTCCCTCGCCCTCTCGGGGCTTGGGATAGCCGGGATATGTCACCGAGAGCTGTGCGCGATGCAGTGCAGGCAACGGACCCGTCAAGCGGCCCAGCGGACCCAAATCCGCGGCCCTTAAAGGGCTCGAGTCACCAACCCGCCCGTCCTCCGTATTGGGCAAGGCGTCGACCCCGACGAACCAGGTCCCCTCGCACTGATGCCAATGCGCAAAGGCCGGGTCCGACACCACGGAGCGCGCCGTAGTGCGTGCGTGGCCCGCCCATGCCCGCAAAACCGCGCTGACTGGGGTTGTCGCCCAGCCCAGTGCGTCGCACCGCTCCGCGACCTCGTCCTCAGTCATGAGGACCCAAGCTCCCGGTTTCAAAGGACCACGTCCGACCCATGAAAAAGCCAGTGCGGATCCGTTCAGATGGCACGAGCCACCTCGGGCGACGGAAGGACCTGCGCCAACGCGTGCTCCAGCAGTTCTGGCCCCGCATCGGCGCGCGTGGCACCCTCTGACAGGGTCCGCCGCCAGGCGCGGGCACCGGGACGCCCTGCAAAGAGTCCCAGCATGTGCCGCGTGATCTGATGCAGTCGACCACCAGATTGCAGATGTGTTTCGATGTAGGGCAGCATATCCCTGACCGCCTCCGCCGGATCAGATTGCGCGCCCTCGCCATAGATCAACGGATCAGCGGCACAGAGGATGTCGGCCGGCTGGTGATAGGCGGCGCGTCCAATCATCACGCCGTCCAGCCCTTGGGCCAGAAAGACCTGTGCCTGCTCGAGCGACGTGATGCCCCCGTTGATCGACACGTGCAGATGAGGAAACGCCTGTTTCATCTTCAAAACAAGCGGATAATCAAGCGGCGGGACCTCGCGGTTTTCCTTGGGGCTCAGGCCTTGCAACCAGGCTTTGCGGGCGTGAATAGCAACGCGGCGCACACCGGCGTCGCTGATCCGGGACAGAAAATCCGGCAGAACGCTTTCGGGATCCTGATTGTCCACGCCGATGCGGCATTTCACCGTCACCTCTGCCGTCGAGGCCGCACCCATTGCGGCCACGCATTCAGCCACCAGCGCCGGCTCCTCCATCAGCACCGCACCGAAGCGGCCCGATTGCACACGATCCGACGGACACCCGACATTCAGATTGATCTCGTCATAGCCCGCCTGCGCCCCCAACTGCGCCGCGCGCGCCAATTCTTGCGGATCCGAACCGCCCAACTGCAACGCAACGGGGTGTTCTGCGGGGTCCTTATCCAGCAGATGCAGCGCCCCGCCCCGAACCAAGGCTGGCGCGGTCACCATCTCGGTATAAAGCAGGACGTTCCGGCTGAGCAGCCTGTGCAGGTACCGGCAATGCCTGTCGGTCCAATCCATCATGGGTGCGACAGAGAAGCGGGCGTGGGATTCGAGGTTTGAGGTCATGGGTTTGCAATAACAGGACGTCATGATGTGGTCGATAGCCGCCAACTGGCCCAAATCTGCTCAGAGAACCCAAAGTCATCGAGACTCTTTAACTGAAACCATCCCCGAATACGCTTCGCTGACACTTACGGAAAACGCTCCCGCTTTCCTCTCCTCAAACGCCGCCAACCAAAGAGCATATCCGTCATGGAAATCCTGGCCCAAGGCGACTCGTTCTTTCACCAACTCCAATCCACTTGCTTGAAACGCGTCTTCAAAAACCAGCATATGAGAGACAGTCGGCCAGCCAGCTTCCTTCGCTTTCGGATGAGGGGTAATCGAAATTGACACAACTTTTGAGCCGTCGCCTTGTTCCGGAAACTGGTCCAACTTGCCGATAATGCACATCAACGGCGGTGTTGTGTCCTTCGCCCCGCAAACCCAGACTTGCCCTACGCTCAATGCTGCCATGGCCGCAAATTTCAAATGCTCATGCCCAATAGTCAATGCGTGCTTGATGCTGCACCACAAACATCTGCTGCTAACATGGGATACTTGTCCGACCTTTGTCGGACCCGTTGGGCGGGTCGATGGTAAGTAGCTGTTTTAGAAATGGAATTTTACTTCAACATCTATTCCATCATGGGTGCGACAGAGAGGCAGGCAGCCTTGGTAACGGGCATTGAGGGCATCTGGAATTCTCCTCCGGCGGGGCCGCTCTCGGTACAGCGCCGCGCCTCAGACCATAAACACGCACGCATCATGTCGCCAGCCCGATCGGCGAAAGTGATCAACCGCGACTGTTGTTTTCGAATTCAGTTCTGATCACATCCGCGTATCACAATGCGAGGTGGTATCCCCCATCAGGGTCTTGATCCAATCTGGATGGAGTTCATGAAGTTCGGGCTCCCCGCTCTGTGCCGGAAGCCTTTCATAAGCTTGTCTGCATTTTGACCAACCTGCAGTTATTTAGTTCTCGGTCCGATCCTCCAAAAGAGACCAAAACCATACGCCCCACAAAGACAACCTAAGTTTTAGCATAAGTGCGAAGGCCAGCTGGACGGGCGACTGGCGGGACTACGCAGCTTCAATTCCGCGACAAATGCGCGATCGAAGCCAAGCGTGCAGTGCATCTCCCGCGGGTTCAAGACGTTGGGCCAGGCCACCGCTGAAGGCGTGAAAGGCGTCTTCGTTCAGGCCATTCAGCCCGACCAGGACAGGGACCTCAAGCGCCAGCGCATCCGCAATCAATGGACGGAAACCCCGACCTTCGGCCTCGTGTTTGCCGAACTTATTCACGATCAGGCAATCGCATTCGGCAAGCTGGGCCTGGACCAAACCGACCGCGCGCTCAAGAGCGTCGGGGTCGAGACGGCATCCGCGTGCCGAAGGCCCAAGGGTCTGCGAAATGCGGATCGTCGGCCCATCAGGCAAAACGATCACGTCCATATCGCAGGGACCCGCATCCGCGGGTTTGGTGTTGATCTGGGCTGTGCCGGCGGGACGAAACCCGTTGGCGATCAGCCTCTCGGCCAAGCTGTGCAACAGAAGATCGGTGTCTCCAGGGCCCGGCGCCATGGTGTATGCTAGGTTCATTTTCGCCTCTAATCGGAACAGAATGGCAGGAATTCAATGAGTGCTGCCTCCGGGAGGCACTCTGCGTCTGCCGGCAGAAACACGAGACCATCCGCCGCGCTGAGTGCGCCAACCTGGCCAGAGCTCACCGGTGAAGTGCAATCCACGATTTCGCGCCCGCACCCATCGAAACCCAAAACATACGCTGCACGGACCTCGCAACGCCCCGCTTTTCGATGCATCTCTTGCGACAGGACCGCATGCCGCCTGGCCTGATGCTGCGCATCAAGGCCAGTTAACCGAGCTAGCAGGGCCGTGCCGAACAAGGTCCACGTCACAAAGGCCGATTGCGGATTGCCCGGGAGCCCAAGCCACGCCACGCCATCGACCGTGCCGCAACTCACCGGTTTTCCGGGCTTCATGGCGACGCCGGAAAACACCTCGACCCCGCCATTGCTTCGGAAGGCCGCGTGCAGATGATCTTCGTCACCCACTGAGACGCCGCCGGTCGTGACGATCAGGTCGCAGACCTTGGCGGCCTTCGCCAAAACTGAACGGATGTCCTCCGCGTTGTCGGGCATGGTGCGGACATCGACCAACTGGATGTCCGGTCGCGAGAGGGCCGCACGCAGCATCGGAGTGTTCACGTCCCAGATCGCCCCTTCCTCTGCCGGCAGACTGCCGGGCGAAATGACCTCCGACCCGGATACGAGGAGCGCCACGCGCAACTTGCGGCGCACCAGTACGTCGCCATGACCGCCAGCCGCTGCTGCCGCGATCGCCCGCGAGGTCAGGCGTGACCCACTTGGGAGGATCAGGCTGCCCGCGCGCTGCTCTTCGCCTTGATACCGGATGTTTTCTCCGATGGCGGGGCGTTTGGAAATCTCGATGCGGTCTCCGGCGAGTTCCACGGCTTCTTGCATAATCACACAGTCAGACCCGCCCGGAACCGGCGCCCCGGTGAATATGCGTGCCGCGGATCCCTCGCGCAGCGCAGGCGCCGGGCCACAGCCCGCTGCGCAGCGCAGGCTGACAGGGATGTTCCAGGGCCCTTCACCCGAAAGATCTGCGCGGCGTATCGCATACCCATCCATCGCTGAATGATCGAAGCGCGGCATGTCCGACCGCGCGCAGACCTCCTCTGCCAGAACACGCCCTTTGGCGTCGGACAATGCGATGCGCTCTGTCCCCTGCACTGGCCAGAAACGGGTGGCAATCTTTGCCAGAGCCAGGTCAATTCCGATCAAGGGAGACGAAGCGAGAGTTTCATCGCAACCGCACCCTGTCGGCATCTGTCTTGAGATGAACGTCATTTCTTATGACCTTTTCGGGTTAGGGTTGTCATGTGCCTGACGCAAGGTGATCGCGGAAACTGGGCAAACGGCGCTTGAACATCGCCAATCGGAACCCGGCCAAGTCCTCGTCCGCCAACGGAGCAGCAGCGCACTGGTCGGGGATTTGCCGTCCGCGTTTCGTTGGTCAGTGAGATTGGGTCTCATGATCTGCCTTCCGGGGCGAGACCGGCCGGAGGTCCGCGCCGGAGATCTTGGCGGACGCAACCAGCGTTTGCACGTAGTCGCGGGCTGCACCGGCCCAGGATGCCTTTTCCATGGCGTCGGAAATCGTCTGCGTGACGGCCGCAAACGGCAGGACAGCGCCGCGGGCCAGAGCATCCATCTTGATGATGTGCCAGCCATGGCGGGTCAGGACAGGTTCGACCGTCACGGCTCCGTCAGCCAGATCATGCAAGGCCGCCTCGAACTCCGGAACCGTATCCCCGGGGTTCAACTGCCCAAGCGACCCGCCACTCGACTTGGAACCGCAATCGCTGACCTCGGCGGCCAGCTTGGCGAACGCCTTGGGGTTTGCAAGGGCGCGGCCCGTCAGGGCCATCGCGCGGACAAGGGCGTCGCCTCGCGCGGTTTCGTCCCGCGGATCGCAGGCGACGAGGATGTGCGAGACCTCCCAAAGCGGCGGCGCGCGGAACCGGGTCGGGTCCTTTTGCCACTCCAGGCGTATCTCCTGCTCGGTTGGTGGTTTTACCAACACTGCCTGATCGAGAAGGCCCCGGATAAGGGCCTCCTCCTCCGTCTCGAAGCGGCCGGGTCCAACCTCCTGAACGCGCGCCTCGATCCCGCGGGCCCGTGCCTCCTGCAACAGGAGGGTTCGCACCGCGACGGCGATTGTGGCTTTCCGCCAGGCGATGCCAGGCTTTCCGGCGGGACCTTGGTGGTTCTGGGTCTCCGCCGCAATGGTCGCGGCGGGGATGGTTTCGCCGTTGACGACGAGATCTGGAAACAGCGGAGTCATCGTGGCTTACTCCGCTGGCGTCGGGGGCGTTCCGGCCGCAGCCGTGTTGCGGAGTTTGACCGCTGCGGACCCTCCATCGCGTGCTTGCGGCAGAGGGGTCTGGCGTCGCGACCGCACGACCTGATAGCCAGCACGTCCGAGGTACCGGAACGGCGCGGCGAAGCCCGAGATCATGTGAACCAGACGCGTGAACGGGAACAGCATCGTGATCAGCAGGCCGAGAAAAATGTGCAGCTTGTAGAGCCAGTGCACGTCCACCACCATCGCCCATGCATTCAGGTTCCAGGTGATCACGCTTTGTGACCATGTCATGAAGCGCACCATTTCGGCTCCATCCATGTGCTGAAGTGTCTGCGTGATGGTCAAGAGACCGATCACCAACTGAAGCCAGATCAGCACCATGATGACGATGTCGGGCCAGCTCGACGTGACGCGGATACGGGGATCGAAGAGACGCCTGTGCAAGAGCATTGTCGCACCGACAAGTGCTGCAATACCGGCCGGACCGCCGATCAGGACCGCCATCCACTGCTTGAGCCAATAGGGAATGCCGAGAGCGTCGAGCACCCAGACGGGCGTGAAAAGACCTACAAGGTGCCCGAAGAACACCGTCAGGATACCGACGTGGAACAGGATCGAGCCCAAAACGAGTTGCCTGCGTCGCAGCAGCTGACTCGAAGAGCTTTTCCAGGTGAAGGGATCGCGCTCGTAACGTGCGATGGACCCGATGATCAGGACCGTCAACGCCACATAAGGCATCACACCAAAGAGCGCGAAATCAATGTCGAAGTTGGCAAACATGGTCAGTTTCCCTTATTCGGCCGCGTGTGACGCGGGCTCGGGGGTTACGGGCAAATCCATCCGCGCAAGCATCTCGCGGGTTGCGGGGCATCCGGCGTTCGGATCGGGGCCGAAACGGACTTCGGTTTCCTCCCAGATTTTGTCGAGCGCTTCGAGATCGTCCGGGTCGACCTCCGGTTCCTCCAGAAGCTCGGCGACGGCGGCCTTGTCCGCCTTGGCGCCCGAAAGTTGCAACAAGGCGGCGAACACGGCGCCATATCCACTTTCCCGCCGGACAAGCCGGGCGTGCAGGGCTTCGAGGATATGGGCCGCGTCCGCCAAGGTTTCCTGAGCGTCCGCGAAGGGTCGGATGGCCAGGAATTCCAGCAAGACCGGCAGATGGTCCGGTAACTCGCTCGTCGCGGGGTCGTACCCCGCCTCACGATACATCTCGACCAGACTGACCATGGCACCGCCACGGTCCCGGCTTTCGCCATGGACATGCTCGAAAAGATTGAGAGACAGGGTCCGCGACCGGTCAAAGAGCCCGACATAGGTCTCTTCAAGATCGTAGATGTTGCGCCCGCTCAGCTCCCCTACGAGCGGGCGCAACGCCCGGCGCGCTGCTGCTGTCAATCGCGTGTCCGAGGCCAGAACGGCTCCGATCTCGGGCATGGCATGCTGCAACTCGCGTGTCGGGTAACTCAGAATGAGCGACAGGGCTTTCAGGGAACGATCCATCACATCACCTCCGGCATATTGAGGGGCCGCTTTGCCCTTCCGAAGAGGGAGGCTTTCGATTTGCCCGTCGAACACCCGTTGCCGTCGGTAAAGCCGCAGCCGCCCTTGATGTCATAGGCAACTTCGACCTGTTCACGATGGGTTGTCGGAATGACGAAGCGATCCTCGTAGTCCGCCAAAGCCATGACCCTGTACATGTCCTCAATTGCCCGACCGGACAGACCGACACGGGCTGCAATCGCCTCGTCGTTCACGCCCTCCACGGTCTTTGACCGCATGTAGGCGCGCATCGCCATCATCCGTTCCAGCGCAGAAACCACAGGGGCCTCATCGCCCGCCGTCAGCATGTTAGCGAGGTAGCGGACCGGGATGCGCAGGTCCTTCACGTTGGGCATCATGCCATCCGTTCCGATCTTCCCGGCCTCGGCGGCGTTCTGGATCGGGCTCAATGGAGGGATGTACCACACCATCGGCAGTGTCCGGTATTCGGGATGCAGCGGGAAGGCGACCTTCCAGTCCATCGCCATCTTCCAGATCGGGCTCTCCTGCGCGGCCTCGATCCAATCCTCCGGAATGCCGTCTGCGCGTGCGGTTTCGATCACCACCGGGTCATTTGGGTCGAGAAACACGTCCAACTGAGCGTCGTAGAGCTGCTGTTCAGTCGGAGCATTGGCCGCCTCTTCTATCTTGTCAGCATCGTAGAGCATCACACCGAGATACCGGATCCGGCCGACGCAGGTTTCCGAACAGACTGTCGGGTTTCCACTTTCAATCCGGGGATAACACAGCGTGCATTTCTCGGATTTGCCGCTTTCCCAGTTGTAATAGACCTTCTTGTAGGGGCAGCCAGAGACACACATCCGCCAGCCGCGGCACTTCTCCTGGTCGATCAGAACGATGCCGTCCTCCTCGCGCTTGTAGATCGCACCCGAGGGGCAGGACGCGGCGCAGGTCGGGTTCAGGCAGTGTTCGCAGAGCCGCGGGAGATACATCATAAAGGTGTTCTCGTATTCCCCGTAGATCTCCTTCTGGACGCCTTCGAAGTTGTAATCCTGAGACCGTTTCGCGAACTCACCGCCCAGGATTTCCTCCCAGTTCGGGCCTTTCTCGATCTTCTCGATCCGCTCACCGGTGATCTTGGAATAGGGGCGTGCTGTCGGGAACGCCTCCATTTCGGGAGCCGACTTCAGATGATCGTGGTCGAAATCGAACGGTTCGTAGTAGTCGTCTATCTCCGGCAGGTCGGGGTTCGCAAAGATGTTGGCCAGGATCCGCCACTTCGAGCCCTGCTTGGGCTGGAGCTTGCCCGATTTGGTCCGCTCCCAGCCGCCGTTCCATTTGGCCTGGTTTTCCCAGTCGGTCGGATAACCGGTACCCGGCTTTGTCTCGACGTTGTTGAACCAGGCGTATTCGACGCCGTCCCGTGTGGTCCACACGTTCTTGCAGGTCACCGAACAGGTGTGGCACCCGATGCATTTATCGAGGTTCAACACCATGCCGATTTGCGCTCGCACTCTCATTCTGCGGCCTCCTTTGCGGTCGCTTCGCGGTCGAGCCAGTCGACCTTTTTCATTTTCCGCACGATGACGAATTCGTCCCGATTGCAACCTACGGTGCCGTAGTAGTTGAAACCGTAGGATTGCTGGGCATAGCCGCCGATCATGTGCGTGGGTTTCAGGACAGCGCGCGTCACAGAGTTGTGGATGCCGCCGCGCTTGCCGGTTTTCTCCGAACCGGGCGTGTTCACGATCTTCTCCTGCGCGTGATACATGAAGGTCGTGCCGTCCTTCATCCGCTGGGACACAACGGCCCGGGCGGTCAGCGCGCCGTTCACGTTGTAAAGTTCGACCCAGTCGTTATCGACAATCCCGCCCTTCCTGGCGTCGTTCTCCGAGATCCAAATCACTGGCCCGCCCCGGTTCAGCGTCAGCATGAGAAGGTTGTCGGAATAGGTGGAGTGGATGCCCCATTTCTGATGCGGCGTGATGAAGTTCAGCACCAGATTGTCGCCATCATCCTGCACATCCTTAGTGACGGTCTTCAGGTCCACCGGCGGGCGGTACGACATGAAGCCTTCGCCAAAGGCACGCATCCACAAGTGATCCTGATAGAGCTGTTGCCGCCCGGTCAGGGTCCGCCATGGGATCAGCTCATGCACATTGGTGTAGCCCGCGTTGTAGCTGACCTTCTCCGACTCAATGCCGGACCATGTGGGGCTGGAGATGATCTTGCGGGGCTGCGCTGCGATGTCATGGAAGCGGATTTTCTGGTGATGCTCGCCTTCGGCCAGATGCGCGTGTTCGCGCCCTGTGTTTTCGCCGAGCGCCTCCCACGCCTTCACGGCGACGTTGCCGTTCGTCTCAGGCGCCAGCATCAGGATCACTTCACAGGCGTCAATTGCCGTCTCGATCTTGGGCCGTCCTTTTGCGGCGCCATCCTGTTTCACGCCGTTCAGCGCGGCGAGGTTCTCGACCTCCTCTTCGGTGTTCCAGGTGATGCCCTTGCCGCCGTTGCCAAGCTTGTCCATGAGCGGACCCAGCGCCGTGAAGCGATCGTAGATCGCAGTGTAGTCACGTTCCACGGCCACATAGGCGGGTGCGGTCTTGCCCGGAATGAGATCGCATTCGCCTTTCTTCCAGTCGCGCACCTGATCCTGAGCGATCTCGGCCGGCATGTCGTGCAGCAAAGGCAGCGCGACGATATCGGTTTCTTTCCCCAGGATTTCCGGTGCAACGTCCTGCACCTTCCTGGCAATCGCCTTGAAGATCTCGAAATCTGATTTCGACTCGTATGCCGGGTCCACAGCCGCCTGCAGTGGGTGGATGAACGGGTGCATGTCCGACGTGTTCAGGTCATCCTTCTCGTACCAACTGGCGGTTGGCAAAACGATGTCGGAATAGACCGCTGTGGTGGACATGCGGAAGTCGATGGTCACCAACAGGTCGAGTTTGCCCTCAGGGGCTTTCTCACGCCACTTGGCTTCCTTGGGAAGCGCCCTGCCCTCCTCGCCCAGATCCTTGCCCAGAACGCCGTGATCGGTGCCCAGAAGGTGTTTGAGGAAGTATTCATGCCCCTTGCCGGACGACCCCAGCAGGTTCGAGCGCCAGACAAACAGGTTGCGCGGCCAGTTCTCCGGTGCATCCGGGTCCTCGCAGGCCATTTCCAGTTCGCCCGATTTCAGCTGCTGTGCGACATAGGCCGGGATCTCCATCCCAGCGTCCTTCGCCTGTTTCGCGACCTCCAGCGGGTTGGTTTTCAGTTGCGGTGCCGAGGGCAACCAGCCCATCCGTTCCGCACGGATGTTGTAGTCGATCAGCGAGATATCCCAGTCGCCCTCGGGCGCGGTTGGCGACAGGATCTCATCGGCCTCCAGCGTCTCATAGCGCCACTGATCTGTATGGGCGTACCACGCGCTGGTCGAATTCATATGCCGTGGCGGGCGGCCCCAATCGAGGGCAAAGGCAACAGGCTGCCAGCCGGTTTGCGGGCGCAGTTTCTCCTGCCCCACATAGTGCGCCCAGCCACCGCCCGACTGCCCCACACAGCCGCACATCACCAGCATGTTGATGACGCCGCGATAGTTCATGTCCATGTGGTACCAGTGGTTCATCGCTGCCCCGATGATGATCATCGACTTGCCCTGAGTCTTCTCAGCAGTGTCCGCGAATTCGCGCGCCACATGAGCAATCTTGTCGGCGGGCACGCCAGTGATCTTCTCGGCCCAAGCCGGTGTGCCGGGAACATCCTCGTCAAAGGATTTGGCCACCCAATCGCCGCCCAGTCCCCGATCCACGCCATAGTTTGCGCAGAAGAGGTCGAACACGGTGGCCACCAGAACCTCGCCCTCGGCGGTTTTGACGCGCTTGACGGGGACGTTTTTGGTCAGGATGTCGGGACGGGTGTCCCCGGTGGTAAAGGCCTCGGTCGCGGCCCCGCCGAAGTAAGGGAAATCGACGCCGCGGATATCGTCATGGTCATCATCGAGGATGAGCGACATTTGTAGTTTGGCGTCTTTGCCGTTGGCCTTCTCCTCAAGGTTCCACTCGCCTTTCTCGCCCCAGCGATAGCCAATGGCCCCGTTGGGCGAGACAAGCGCACCATTCTCCTCATCAAAGGCGACGGTTTTCCATTCGGGGTTGTTTTCCTCCCCAAGTTTGTCGTCGAGGTCATCAGCGCGCAGGAACCGGCCCGGCACCAGGCTGCCGTCCTTTTCTTCCAAACGCACCAGCATCGGCATGTCGGAATACTTGCGGCAGTAGCTTTCGAAATACTCCGCCTGCCGATCGATATGGAACTCGCGCAGGATCACGTGGCCAAAGGCCATCGCCAGCGCCGCGTCTGTGCCTTGCTTCACGTTCAGCCAGACGTCGGCGAACTTGGAGGCTTCGGAATAGTCCGGGCAGATGACGGCCGACTTGGTGCCTTTGTACCTCACCTCGGTATAGAAATGCGCGTCCGGCGTCCGGGTCTGGGGCACATTCGAGCCCCAGAGCAACAGGTAGCTGGAGTTGTACCAGTCCGCGCTTTCGGGCACGTCAGTCTGTTCGCCCCAGGTCATCGGGGATGCAGGCGGCAGGTCACAATACCAGTCGTAGAAGGACATACAGACGCCGCCCATCAGGCTCAGGTAACGGGAGCCTGCGGCATAGCTGACCATCGACATCGCGGGGATCGGCGAGAAGCCGAAGATCCGGTCCGGTCCATAAGTCTTGGCGGTATAGGCATTGGCGGCAGCCGTGATTTCGGTCGCCTCATCCCAGGTGGCGCGGACGAAGCCGCCGGAGCCGCGCCTGGAGGTGTAGGAGCCGCGAAGGATCGGGTCGCTCTGGATCGCTGTCCAGGCCTCGATCGGCGATTTGGTCTTTCGCATCTCGCGCCACAGCTTCATCAATCGGCCACGAATCAGCGGGTTCTTTACGCGGTTCGCGGAATAGAGATACCAGCTGTAAGATGCGCCACGCGCACATCCGCGTGGTTCGTGGTTCGGCAAATCGGGCCGAGTGCGCGGGTAATCCGTCTGTTGCGTCTCCCAGGTTACGATCCCGGACTTGACGTAGATCTTCCACGAGCACGACCCGGTGCAGTTCACCCCGTGGGTTGAGCGCACGACCTTATCGTGACGCCAGCGGTTTCTGTAGGTGTCCTCCCAAGCGCGGTCTTCTTTGGTGACCTGGCCATGGCCGTCGGCAAACTCTTCAAGTTTGCTGGACTGGAGGAAATTCAGTCTGTCGAGCAGGTGGCTCATGTGTGTAGCTCCCTAAAGGGGTGTGCGGGTGAAGGCCTGCCCGGAGCGATCTCCGGACAGGCCAGGATCAGCTCAAGGGTTCTTGATGTAGGCGTTCGGGCGCAGGTAGAACCACCAGTTGATCCCAATGCAGAGCGCGTAGAAGGCAGCGAAGCCATAAAGCGCGTATTGCGGTGTTCCGGCGCTCATCTGTTCCCCGAAGATTTGCGGAATGAGGAAAGCGCCATAGGCAGCCACTGCACTGGTCCAGCCAAGAACCGGCCCGGCCTGCTCTTTGTCGAAGGCAATCGCGATGGTCCGAAAGGTTGAGCCGTTGCCGATCCCCGTGGCTGCGAAGAGCAGAAGGAAGATCAGGAGGAAGGGCAGGAAATAGGTCTCTGGTGTCGCCGAGGCATAGGCCTGCTGCAAGATCCACGCCAGTACCAGAGCGCAGAGCACCATCACAACCGATATGATCTGGGTGACCTTCGCGCCCCCGGCCTTATCGGCCCAGACCCCGCCCAGCGGGCGGATGAGTGCGCCGATAAAGGGTCCCATCCAGGCGAACATCAGCGCCGAGGGGCCGTTCGGGTTCGGGGTGTCATGGGCCAGAACACCATCGACCATCAGGTGCTGAAAGCCGAAGACGACCTTGATCGTCAGACCCATCGCGGCAGAGTAGCCGATGAAGGAGCCGAAGGTCATCACGTAGATGATGGTCATCGCCCAGGTGTGCTTGTTGCCGAAGATCCGGTACTGCCGGTGAAGGTTCTGGCCCACCTGGCCCGGGATCATCCGTAAAAGCGCGACCGTCAGCACGATGACGATGGGCAGCACGAACCATTTCGAGATCATGAAGCCCGACCCGCCGACCGCAGCCGGCAGCATCAGCCAGAGGCCAAAGCCGGCGCAGCCAAGACCAATCAGATACATGAACCCGATGATCCCGAAGGCCCCGAACGGATTGGGAATGTCCGGGCTGACATGCTCGTCACGGATGTTGTTCATCCCGAGCCACCCGGCGAAAGCCAATGGGATCAGCGCCAGCAGCCAAACGAAGCCTGCGTTCTGGATATAGGTCTCAGTGCCGGCCGGGATGCGTCCGATCAGAGTGCCGGACGTGTTGACCAATGTCTGACTTTCGCCGCCGAAGAGACCGAAAGTCATCACCAGCGGGATCACGATCTGCATCGTGGTGACCCCGAAATTCCCCAAACCCGCATTCATGCCCAGCGAGTAACCCTGGACCTTCTTGGGGAAGAAGAACGAGATGTTGGACATCGAGGCCGCAAAGTTCCCGCCCCCAATACCGGACAGAAGCGCCAGGATCTGATATTGCCAGAGAGGTGTGTCGGGGTTTTGCAGTGCAATCCCCGTGCCAGCCGCCGGGATCATCAGAAGCGCGGTGGTGAAGAAGATCGTGTTCCGGCCGCCCGCGATCCGGATGAAGAAAGTCGCGGGAATTCTGAGCGTCGCGCCAGAGAGGCCCGCAATCGCGGTCAATGTGAAGAGCTGTGCGGTTTCAAACGGATAGTCCAGGTTGATCATCTGAACCGTGATAATCCCCCAGTACAGCCAGACGGCGAACCCGCATAAGAGTGATGGGATTGAGATCCAGAGATTGCGGTTCGCAATCCCCTTGCCGGTGGAGGCCCAGAAAGCCTCGTCGTCCGGCGCGTAGCCTGTCAGGTCTCTTGCCATTGAGATGTCTCCTTGGTCTTTGGCATTGGCCAACCGGAGCACGGTGCCCGGGCTGGCCATTTCAGTCTTATTCAGCGGGTTGCCCGCCAGATTTCGGTCCGAGTCGCGAAAGCGCGGCCCTCAGATCGTCGATGTCCTTGAACCGGGCCGTGACCGTCAGGCTGTCGCCCTTCTCGGCCAGCGCCACGCGTTCCGAGCCCTGGAAGATCAGCGCGAGTTCTGCTTCGGCCTCCTTCTTCTGGGCGGCTTCTGCCGCGATGGCCTCATCGACTGAGCTCAGGACATATTCCTCGCCAAAGCCGCCCTCGGGCTCTTTCAGCCAGAAAAAGCAGACGATCCAGGACACCATCGCGCCCGTTGCGATGATGAAGAAGAAGGTCGAGGCGTCGACGAACATGAAGATGAAGAGGTAAAAAACCGCTCCGACATTGCCGTACGCGCCCGCCATGCCCGCGATCTGACCGGTCACCCGGCGCTTGATCGACGGGATGATCCCGAAGGTCGCGCCTTCTGCGCCTTGCACGAAGAATGAGCACGAGATGGTGATCGCAATCGCAATGATCAGCGGCCAGGAGCTGTTCAGCAGCCCCATCAGCGCAAACCCGATGGCAATGCCCAGCATATAGGCCAGCATCACGAAGCGCCGGTTGCCCATACGGTCAGAAACCAACCCACCCATCGGACGCGCAACAAGGTTGATGAAGGCAAATGACGCCGCGATCAGGCCCGCCGTCACCGGCGTCAAGCCCCAGGTTTCCTGGAAGAAGAACGGCAGCATCGACACCACGGCCAGTTCCGCACCGAAATTGGCGAAATAGGTGGTGTTGAGCGCGGCCACCGAGCTGAACGGATAACGGTCATCCTCTGGTACGCCCTGTTTGAGGATCGGCAGGTTGGTGCGCAGCACCTGCCAGACCTGGTAGACCACCATCGTGGCAACGGTGGCATAGCAGATCGTGGCCACAAAGCCGTCAATATAGCCCATCGACTGCACCCGGTAGACAAGGATCGACAGGATCCCGATCAGGGGCACGGTGAAGATCGCCAGAAGGACGAGATCCTTATACGTCGAGACCTCCAGCGCCATGCCTTTGCGGGCCTTTTTATGCGTATCTGCCGTTGGACCGTCGGTGATGGCGAACCAGTAGAACACGCCATAGGCGGCCATGATGACGCCCGACATTGCGATGGCATAGCGCCAGCCGTCGTCGCCGCCGAACATGTGCAGCGCAATGGTGGGGATCGTCAGGGCGGCCGCCGCAGACCCGAAGTTGCCCCAGCCGGCGTAGAAGCCCTCGGCAAAGCCGATGTCGCGCGGCTTGAACCACAGCGCGGTCATGTGGATGCCGACGACAAAGCCCGCCCCCACGGATGACATGATCAGGCGTGAAATGAAAAGCTGCATCTTGGTATCGCCGAAGGCGAAGAACAGCGTTGGCACCGCCATGACAACCATCAGGATGGAGAACACGCGGCGTGGTCCGAACTTGTCGAGCGCGAGGCCCACGAGGATCCGCGCGGGGATCGTCAGCGCCACGTTGGCGATCGCAAAGAGCTTGATGTCGTCGCGCGTGAGCCAGTCATTGGAGGCGAGAATCGAAGACGCCAGCGGCGCCATGTTGAACCACACGTAGAATGTGATGAAGAATGCGATCCAGGTCAGGTGAAGTGCGCGGATCGCACGGTCCTGAACCCGGAATAGGCTGGATACTTTCATGGATCTGTCCGCCGTGCCTTATTCTGCGGCTTGCATCGTCGATGCAGCGACATGAGTGGGAATGATCAGGATCGGGCACTTCGCGCGGCGCGCCAGGAAGGCCGAAACCGAACCGAAGGTCATGTGGTCGAACTCCTCGACGAGTGCATCGAGCTTCTTGGCAATGAACCCCAGAGGGCCACCGTCGGCCTGATGGCTATGGCGCGCCATCACCAGCAGATCCGGCTTGCGCTCTTCAGTGGCGCGCAAAATCATCTTGCGCGCATCGCCCTCGGCAAGCATCACCTTGGCCTCAATGCCTGCCGCCATCAGTTCGGCGGCCGCAGCTTCGACACCTTCCTTTTGTTCCTGGTACTGTTCGGTGAAAAGCTCGTCGGCCTCTGCCGTTGCGCTGCCGATATCCTCGACCACCGACACCAGCGTTACGGCAGGTTTCAGCGGACCGAACATCTCCTGGATCGCGTCGAGCGCAATGCGCGCGTTGCGCGAATGGTCGTACGCCAGCATGATTTCCATCTGTCCCTCCGGTTTTGTCCGCCCAGCTCGGGGCGTTCTTGCGCGTTTGGTTTTTCCTGAGACCTGCGCTCGGATCGGGACTTGATCTGGATCAGCTAATGAACGAAAACTTAGTGAAATAAATGACTTACCAAAAAACATCATGCGGCAGGGTGCGACACATCAAATGACCACCAAGAATCGATCATTTTGTTTCTTGACATTTGTCGTCTCAAACCTTGATATTTATCAAGGGGTATAGCGTGATGAAACTAAGCATGCCTGAATCGGACTTTCCGGACATCCGGACCCTCGAGCTTTTTTCCGAGATGGAAGATGTCCACTTCGAAAGCCTGATGCGGGGCGGCTACGTGCAGACGTTTCCACCGCAAATCGACTTGATTGCCGAAGGGGATCCCAGTGACTTCCTGCACATCGTGATGTCGGGGTCCGTCGACCTTTTCTCGTCATGGAACGGGCGCGAGTCGAGCCTTGCCACCGTGCGCCCCATCGCGACCTTTATCCTTGCCGCAACGATCAAGGACGCCCCATATCTCATGTCTGCACGAACCCTCGAGAAAAGCCGGATTGCGCTTATTCCCAGCCAGGACGTGCGCGCAGTGTTCGATGCGGACTCGAATTTTGCCCGCGCCATCGTAACCGAGCTGTCGCAGGCCTATCGCCGCAAGGTGAAGAAGATGAAGGAGTTGAAGCTGCGCACGTCGCTGGAGCGGCTCGCAAACTACCTTCTCAGGGAACAAGCGCGCGCCGGGGGAGGTGCCAGTTTCGGTCTGCCCTTTGGAAAGGCGCGTCTTGCTTCGCTTCTGGGAATGACGCCGGAGAACCTCAGCCGGGCTTTCAAGAGTCTTCAAGCATACGGCATCGACGTGGCCGGCACCCGCATCACGATCAACGATCAGGAAGACCTCGAAGCCTTTGCCAAACCCAGCCCGCTGATTGACGACGACCTCATTTGAAAAATGCAAGGCCCGTTGGGCCTGCCAGGGGCCGTCGTCGCAAAGACCTGGATCGAAGACGTGACCTTGCCGACTGGTCGCGCCGATCTGGCGGGCGTGCCCGACTGCTCAACGTTCTCACAGGCCGTTCATATGGCCTGCATCGCCTTGAACTCCCGGATTGCCTGGGCATTCGGGCAGAAGTCCGGGGCATCGACACCGGAATCCGCAGCAATGAGCCAAAGTTTGCAGGCTTCGGCTTCTTTGCAATTCACGCAATTCTCCACGCTTTCGCGTTGCAAATCTTCAAGCTTTTGCGATCCCGAAATGCCGCAGTTGGTGACCCCGGTCAGTTTCAGCATCTTACGCCGCATCGCCATGCGATCTTCAAAGGCGCGCATTGTCGTTTCAAGCAATTCGTTTGTCATGGTGCTCCCCTCCCAAAGAGACCTGTGGCGCGCAAGCTGACGCAAAACGCGTTGCCGGTCTTTGATCTTCCGCAAGTGCCGATGCTGGAACTGGCGCAGAGAGCACGAGCGAACCCAGTGTTGAACGGGGCAAGATATCATCCGTCCAAACCTCCCAACTCCTGCGGTTGGCGACACCTACCGCGCGCAGACGCACCCCGCGTTACGTCGGGACCGAGTGCGCCGCACCTGTACCACGCCAGATGTCGACGGTCTGGGCGATGGCCTTGTCGTTCAGATGCTACGCCTACACCGTACCAATCCCCCGTCGCCACCAAATCGCTATAACGCCGGACATTCCCGCTAAGCCGCCTGCAGACTGCGGCAGCCTGTCCAGCCAGCTCAATATCGGGTTGCAGCTCGGGCGGACGTGTTCGCTAAATGAAAAGATCGCGATCCGGCGCGCGCTCGTGCCGGTGTTTCATCGCCGACCAAATACCCGCTTCGACCACAAGCGGCTGGCCCACCTTTTCTATGCATTCACTCTTCGTTCAGACTGCAATGGGTGATCAGCCAATATCCTTCGGGCTGGCGCGCCAGGACATTCAACGAGATGCCTTCGCCGGTCGATCCTTCGCTGAACTGGGCAAGACACCAGCCAAGATCACCCCTGCATTCTGCACTCTTTACATTGATCTGCTTGTCCTCTGCGCCCTCGATCACCCATTCGGCGTGGGTATCTTCGATTGCTTTGCGCCCGATCGCGGCCGGTCCAAAGGGCGAGTACATCTCGGCATTCGGCGCATAAACGGCGGCGCACCCCTTGGCGTCGCCTTGTCGATAGCAGGCAACGTAACGGACGAATAGTTTCTGGCAGTCTTCTTTGAAGGACAATTCCTTACTCCGTTCTTGGTCGGTCAATCATTCACTTTCGAATTCGCACCGTCAAAGTCTCTGCTGTGTCAAAGCCTGTCTTCACGTCAAGAGGCGACCTTTTTTGGCTTCTTTTTGACGGAACCACCCGAGGGAGTGTGTTTCTTTTCACCTCCAACACGGAGCTTCAGTACCATGTGCCAACCCCGGCACCCTGCCTTGCCGAACGCGAGGAACCGCCCCGGCGCTTTGGGATCGGCAAGCGTGTACCTGAGGCCCAGTCCCGCACGCTCGAGCAGCGATACCTGGTGCGGAACCTGTTCATTGGTGACGAACAGTGGATCTTCGAACCTCCACGTCTCGCTGAGCCAGGGTAGCAACAAGTGGAGCAACCGGCTGTCCAACCCGTCCTGCATGCCGGACTGCCGGACCCAGAAATAGATGGCCGCTGATGCCTCCGCCCATGGTGCACCTGCGACCAACTCAACGTCACAACGAGCAAGGAAGGGCGCGTCCAGTGGAAACACGTAGACGCAACCCAGACAGGCCGCCTCGCTGGGGTCCAGTACGGTGTAGGTGAACGACACGCCATCGAGATGGCGCTGCTCCATCGCTTCTACGTCGGCTCGGTTTGCCTCGACGGTGAAATCGTCTTCGGGCCACGCAGACTGTTCCCATTTTCGCAGGAACACACGGGTTTCCATGACCGCCTCGTGGTCAAGCGCAGCGTCCGACCGGCGCAAGGCACGGACAAAGATCTCGTCGGTTCGAAACCCGTCCGGAACCGATCCTGTGATCTGGCCAAATGTCACTGAACGCTCCTTTTCCGATCACCGCCTGTTCGGTCGCCGCTACATGAGAGAACAAAAAACCTTGCTTAACCTGCAATTCTCACACATCTTTCTCTCATGCACATCGGCCGGTCAATTATCGACCATTTCCGGGTGCTTACGCGTGTTTTTGCGCGGTCATTGGCGGGGTGCTCATCGGGATTTTGAACCCGGCGCATTTCAAAAGGACACCACCCGGCCTACAGCAACAACTTCATCCATTTAGAACAAGACATTTTGGAGCTATCATGTGGAGTTTGTCCACGTCCTCATTTCCCGAAGCTATCGGCCTCTTGGGCGTTTTCACATATCTCGGATCATACTTTGCGCTGCAAGCCGGGTTCATCCGCGGCCAGACCTACGTCTACGCCATACTGAACATCATCGCGCCCAGTTGTGTCCTCTATGACCTGCAGACCGATTTCAACCAATCCTCTGCGCTCATCCAGATCAGCTGGATCACGATCAGTTTGGTCGGGATTGCCCGGCTTTTTTACATCTCCATCGCTCACAAGTTTAACGATGAAGAACAGGGTTTTATCTCGGAAAAGCTGCCCGACCTGCCTAAAAACCTCACGCGGCGTTTTCTGAAAAGTGGGCGCTGGATCGATGTGGAGCCCGGTTCGGTTCTGACCACCGAAGGACAGCTTGTGCCCCAATTGATCTACCTAGCGACAGGTGAGGTCGACGTGCATTTCAGCGACAACCTGCTCGTGACCATGGCCGGCAATCAGTACATCGGCGAAATCACGTGCCTGTCCAAGGAGCCCGCAACCGCAACGGTCGTCGCCAAGACGAAATTGCGCTGTTTCTGCATTCGGGCAGAGAAGCTGCGCAAACTCACGGACCGCAACGAAAACCTTCGCCAGTCCATAGAGACGAGTTTTGCGGGCGATGTCCGACACAAGCTCTTGCTGACCAACAACAGGCAAAAGGATCTGGTAGGATAAGTGCCCCGCCAGGCCTTGGACGCGTCGGGTTGTTGGTCCGAACAGCAGGGATCGTTGGGCGGCACTGCGGATTGTGAGGAACGAAGTCTTCGCAGACTGAACACACACCGCGATGCCCGAGATTGCGGTGCTGCAATTCTAGTCAAACCTGACCGCTTTTTCGAAATTGTCCCGTCGGGCGGGATCGATTTCACGGGCAAGCGACGCAATCGGCTTAAGCCACTGAATTAGATGAATAAGCTCACACCTCTCGATACAGATTCGATGGCCAAATCACCTTAGGTCAGCTCATATTGGTTCACTATTGGAGCAAAGAAATCCTTTCCGGATCCTAATTGGTTTAGTGTAACATTTTGTCACAGCCTCTTGAAAATGGGCTGCTACGGAACAGAGCAACAGGGTTTGGAGCATGGAAGAACAACTGGCAGAACTAGCGGCAAAGGTCGCTGCGATGGAGGGGGCGGGCGCATCAGCATCGAACACGATGTTCGCTGAGATGTACTACTACCTGACCATACCGCTCATGGTCATCATTCACGCCGGGTTTCTGGCGTATGAGATGGGCGCGTCGCGTCTGAAAAACGTTCTGGCTTCGGGTGTTAAGAACATTCTCGCCTTCGCGTTTATGGTCCCGACGTTTTATTTCTTCGGTTGGTTTGTCTACTGGGCCTGGACCCCGGGGTTGTTGCCAACCGCAGAAAGCTGGCAAACGGCGATCGATTTCGCCAACCCGATGGGCGAGGTTATGGGGCCGCACCTGGCGGATAACGCCACAGGCGTGTTCTGGGGGGCGTTCACACTCTTCGCCGCCACCACTGCGTCGATCTTCTCGGGCGCCGTTATCGAGCGCATTCAGGTCGTTGGATTTGTCATTCTTGCCATCGTGCTGGGCTCGTTTGCCTGGGTGGTTGCGGCGGCCTGGGGATGGTCGGCCAGCGGCTGGCTCGTCACCGGCTTCGGATATCATGATTTCGGTGCTGCGGGTGTCGTGCACATGGTTGCCGGGTTCTTTGCCCTGGGGGTCCTCATCAATCTCGGATCGCGGATCGGCAAGTACAATCCGGACGGATCACCCAACGCGATTGTGGGCCACAACATGCCTCTGACCCTGGTCGGCCTCATGCTGATCATCGTGGGCTTCTGGGGCTTTCTCATGGCTTGTGTGATCGTGCCGGGCGAAGCCTGGAGCTGGTTCGACAACAAATGGGCCAACATCTACGGCACGCCGATGACCCTTGGTGCGCTGGCTTTCAACATTCTCATGGGTTTTGCCGGTGGGATTATTGGAGCTTGGATGGTCACACGTGATCCCTTCTGGATGATGTCCGGTGCGCTTGGCGGGATCATTTCCTGCGCAGCCGGTCTGGACTTGTGGTGGCCGCCACTGGCCTTTGCCGTTGCCTTTGTCGGCGGTGCGATCATGCAGCCAGCAGCGGCCTTCCTTGAGCGGATGAAAATCGACGACGCCGTCGGTGCGGTCACCGTTCACGGAACGCTTGGTGTCTGGGGTGTTCTGGCCGTGGGTATCTTTGCCAGCGGGTATCCGGCCCTGCAGGGCGCCGAAGGCGAGGTTCCGACCATTTCCCTCATGGGCCAGATTGTGGGCATCGTCATCATGTTCCTTCTGGGAATCGTGCCAGGCTATGTCTGCTCGTTGATCCTGAAGGGCGTCGGGCTTCTGCGGGTGCCCGAAGAGGCCGAGATTGCCGGGCTTGATCTGACAAAAGTGCCCAGCCGGGCCTATCCCGAAGGCATGCACACTGCAGCCACACCAGCAGAGTAAGGAGAGCACTCGATGGGAACGGAAATCAAAGACTGGGCTGCCGCCGAAGGGGCCTACTATACCGGGTACGGCTCTGGTGAGATGATCTGGCTGATCGTGGCGATCATCCTTTGCATCGTCCCTTTGATCATCGGATCGCGGCACGAGTTTGATGCCTACAAAAAGCTGCAATCCTGATCAGGGATCCGATTGAACCAAAAGGAAGGGCCGCGGTTACACGCGGCCCTTTTTTCCTGCGCGGAGCATTAAGATGGAGCGCAAATGCAGCGGGATTGCAGGCAATCAGCGATGACAACAGACGCTGCCCCAATCTCTCAGCGGCTGGTGTTGCGGCTCTCGCGGTTTTCACGCCGGTCCACCACGTGACGATACCAAAGATCGGCCGCATGCAGGAAACGTGGTTGCGCGCCCCGATAGAACCAACGCGACGTCAGACGCGGCGCGGAATAGGCCGTTTCACCTCCCGGCAGGCCCAGCGCCTGCAGGGCGGCCTTTCGCCCGAGCCAGGGTGCCAGCACAGTGCCACCACCGGAAAATCCCATGGCATAATGCAGGCCGTTATGTTCACCCACATGCGGAACGTGACCAAACGTGTACCCGGTGTCTCCGGTCCAGACATGGGAGAGCTTCACCCCGGCAAGCGATGGCCAGATCTCTGTCATGGTCGCATGCAAGCGGTGTGCCGCTTTGTCCAGCCCAATGGGCATCATAGCAGCGCGCCCGCCAAACAAGATGCGGGTGCCATCAGGGGAGATCCGAAAGTAACTGTGCCGCGCGCGCGTCTCGACCATCATTCTGCGACCCGGTGCCAATTCGCCGATCAGATTGGGTGACAGCGGTTCGGTCGCGATCAGGAAGCTGGGCAAGGGAAACACCCGGCGCGCGAACCACGAAAAGGCGGCACCGGTGTATCCGTTTGTTGCCAGCACCACTTTGTCGGCCTTCACATCACCCCGCGAAGTGGCGACAAGCTGGCCTGCCTTGGTCCGATCTACCCGGCTGGCTGCACATCCGGGCACCACAGGCACACCACGGCGGCGCACCGCAGCGAGCAGCCCGAGATGATACTTCGCGGGATGCAGGCCTGCGTGCGAGGCAAAAACCATGCCGCCTTTGTAAAGCGGGCTAGAGATCTCCGACCCAAGATCAGCGCGCGGAACGATATGGCAAGGCACCCCACCCTTTTCCGACACCTGGACCGCTCTGTCCTTCTGGGCCTCAAAATGCGATGCGGTGTAAGCCAGTTGGATGCGTCCAGTTTCCTCGAAATCGCACGCGATGTCCTCTGTTTGAATCAGCCCCTTTGCCCAATCGAGCGCCACCTCGGCCTCGCTGTAGATCCCGTCCGCCGCATCAACGCCGTAGCGGGCCGCCAGTGTGTCCCAACCCAGCCTTGGATGCGCGCCGAGCATGCCACCATTTCGGGTGGACGCGCCTTGTCCAGGTTGCCCGCTGTCGATGACAGCGACCCGGGCCCCTGCGTCATGCGCTGCAAGCGCGGCAGACAAACCCGTATACCCTGCCCCGATGACCAGCAGATCGACCTGGTCGGGCAACATCTCGTCGCTCAGATCCGGCCAGGTGACATCCTCCCACCAATAGGGCCGTCCGGGCGGAGCAGCGTCTTGGGCAAAAAGGCTCATTGCTGACGAAGGGGCGGATTCCAGATTGGGCGTTGGCGCATCAGCTGCGTGGCGGCTCTTACCCACCACTCAGGCATAAAGACCCTTCACCCGCTCTTTGCCGGGGTCGAAATGGGGGAAGGGCACGATTCGCGCTTTCAGCCGTTTTTGCTGACCGTCAAGCTGGCCAATCTCGATCTCTGTCCCGATCTCTGAATGCGCGGTGGCCACCCGGCCCAGCGCAATCACCTTGCCCAGAATGGGCGACTTCATCGCAGAAGTGATCTCCCCCACCTGCGCCTTTCCCATACGGACACAGTCACCCGGCGACGGAACGAGGCCCCCATCGATTTCGAACCCGACCAGCTTGCGGTGCGGATGCGCTTTGCGCTCTTCGAGCGCGGCCCGCCCGACAAAGTCATCCGTCTTTGACTTGAGTGGCACGGTAAAGCCGATGCCCGCTTCGAAAGGGTCAGTGGTGTCGTCGAACTCCGAGCCGGCAAAGATCAGGCCGGCCTCGATCCGGATCATGTCGAGCGCGCCAAGCCCAAGCGGGGTTATCCCGTACGCCTGCCCGACCGACCAGATCTTGTCGAAAATCTCGGTTGCATCTTTGGGATGGCAGAAAACCTCATACCCCAGTTCGCCTGAGTACCCTGTTCGGGATATCACAACCGCCGTCCCCGAATAGTCACCCACGCGCGCCACGGTCAGCCGGAACCATGGCAGGTCCTCGACCGAGGGCTGGGTTGGTGGGGTCCAGAAGATCTTGGTCAGAATATCTCTGGAGTGGCGGCCCTGCACGGCGATGTTGTGCAACTGGTCGGTGGATGGACGCACCCAGGCGTTCAATCCCAGCGCTTCGGCCTGCTCTTTCAGCCACAGACCACTGGTATCATTGCCGCCAATCCACCGGAAATTCATCTCGCCCAGCCTGTAGATCGTGCCGTCGTCAATCATCCCGCCATGGGGGTAGCACATCGCAGTGTAGCTGACTTGACCCACGCTGATCTTTTTGACGTTCCGGGTCACGCAATGCTGCATCAGCTCTTCGGCATCGGGCCCTGTCACTTCGTATTTGCGCAAGGGTGACAAATCCATGATGGCGACCTTTTCCCGGACCGCCCAGTATTCCTCGATGCTGCCATGACTGGTGAACGTGTTGGGCAGCCAGTAGCCGTTGTATTCAACGAAGTCCTGCGTGTGCCGCGCAAAACAGTCGTGAAACGCGGTTTTCTTGGTTTCTTCCACATCCGCCTCCGCAGACTTTCTGTATCCGGATGAGCGCTGAAAATCCTCGCTCGCCTTGTAAGTGCGCACCTGAATATCCGTTGGGTTCCAGCCATTTGCCGGATCGACATCGCAAGGGCATGCCGTCGACACGCAAACCAGATCCGACAGCGCCCGCAACAACACGTAGTCGCCCGGTCGCGACCACGGGTCATCCATACCGATCGCGTTCGTGTCATCGAGCATTGTGTTGAAAAAGAAGTTGATGGCCGGCCATCCGCCGCGCGGACGCACGTCGAACCGGGCCAGATCCCGGTTCATGTTTTCGGAACAGTTCACATGACCGGGATACCCCAGATCTTCGTAGTACCGCGCCGTGCAGGCTAGTCCGAATGTATCGTGGCGCCCGCAGGTGTCCTGCACGATCTCAACCAGCGGCTCCTGATCCACACTCCAGTACTTCGAAAAAATGCCGGGATTGGGATAAAGGCTGCCCATCAGGCTGCGCGTTGTCGTGGGATCAATTTCCCGCTCAAGGCCTTTGTCGAGCGCGCGGCGTGAAAACGCCTGAAAATCCGAGCATTCCCGTCCCTGCACATCAAGAATTTGGATGAACTCACCGGCCTTGACTTCATAAGCAGTGGCATGGCCGGGTTGGATGTTGATGTCCGCAAGCGGATCCGCCAGCGGATCAGGTGGCGCGGTGACGCTTTTGGCCTGCCCGGGATTGGCGCGTCTGACGTAGAGCATCAGTTCGGTGGGCGCATTCTGTGCCTCGGGGCTCATCGGGCCGCCGGGCGCAGCACAGATCAAGAGCCCATCGCATTCGGCGGTGAAGTCCGCTGTGTCACCGGGATGCGATCCATCGGGGAAAACGGAAATCGCATCTCCGGTCTCTATCGTAAACCCGGCCGCCGCCAGCGCTTTCAGGACATTGGCACCCGAGCGAGAACCGTTCGCGAGCGTGGCGATGGTTGCGGTGGGGCGTCCCTGCCCTTTCGCCCCCAGCATCGCCGCATCCGACGACCGGTCGGGCGCAAAGAACACCAGCTCTCCGGGTTGGAGGCCGTCCTTGTCGAGCACGCTGATCTGGTCGCCTTTGTAGACGGGAATGGCGCGTGACCCACCTCCAGGCACGGGGTGCCGTTCGACCCCATGCGGCAGGATCGGAAGGCCAGGCTGAATGATTCCCCGACGCTCCCAAGGGTGTTCAAAGAATGCAGGTCGGTTCATTGCATACCCTTTCCGTAAGCCTTCGATGCTGCGCCTTCCCACAATTGTCCGACACGGGCCCTGCTGAGCTGGCGCCTCATTCCAGTCCCAGCGCCTTCTTGCGCTCTTCGGCCCATGCCATGACCGCCAGGTCAAAGGTCAATGCCATTAAGGCGACGTTCATACCCAGAACGATGTTTTTGCCCAGCTCTGTGCCGGCCAGTGTCCGCTGCAGCTCTTGTCCCAGGTCCTGAGTGCCGATGAAGGCCGCGATGATGACCATAAAGAAGGCAAACATGATCGCCTGATTGAAGCCAACTGCCATCGTCGGAAGCGCCATGGGGATCTGGACGGTCCAGAGTTTTTGCCTGCGCGTTGCGCCAGACATATCCGCGGCTTCCGTGATCTCGGGCGGAACGGTGCGCAGCCCCTCAATCGTGTACCGCGTCAAAGGCACCGTTGTGAAAATCACGATCGCAAAGATCACCGCAACGTCATTCACACCAAAGAGCATGATCGCCGGGATCAGGTAGATAAAGCTCGGGAAGGTCTGGGCAGTGTCGCAGGCCAAGAGGATACGGCTCGACCAGCGTCTCGACCGTGCCGCGAAAATGCCCAGCGGAATGCCGATCAGCATCGAAATGATCACAGCGGAAATCACCGTGTAAAGCGTGATGACCGACCGGTCCCACCACCCTGAAAAGGCGACAAGTGTGAAGAAGATGAAGCCATAGATCGCCGATCTGCGCCCGCCGATCCAGTACGTCAGCGCCGTGACCAGAAGGATAAAGGCGGGCGTGGGGATCCAAAGAAGGGAGTTGCGGAACGGGATCAGGATCTTGACGTTCAGGAACCAGCGGAGCCATTCGGTCACCGCGTTCACGGCGTCGATGGCGAGGAAGCCTTTGATCAGAGCATCGATTTCCTTGCCCTTCGAAAACGACTGGCGCCGCCCGATTTCGGCAAAGACGTCAATGAACTGCGCCACGATGCAAAAGAAAACAAACGCAGCAACGGCCACCAGAAGGTAGATATGCTGCTTCCACCACGGGGTGCCCTTCTCGAAATGCTCGGGTTGCTTGACGACCCAGGCCTTGGACAAGCGGTCGAGCATGATGGCAAAGAGCACAATGGTCACGCCGATCTCAAAAGATCGGCCCAGCTTGAAACTGCCCATCATCGCCAGCAGCTTCGCGCCCAGCCCCGGCATCCCGATAAAGGCGGTCAGAACAACCATTGCCAGACACAGCATGATGACTTGGTTCACACCGACCAGAAGTTCAGTGCGCGCCGCGGGCAAATAGACCCGCGTCAACATCTGCCAGCGTGTGCAACCCGCCATCTTGCCGGCCTCGACGACCTCGGGGCTGACCTTTTTGAGGCCCAGCGTTGTCATCAAAACCATGGGCGGGATGGCGTAGATGATCGTGGCTACCGCGCCCGCAGTCGGACCCACTTTGAAGAAGATCACAGCCGGCAAGAGATAAGTGAAGAAGGGTAAGGTCTGCAGCACGCTCAGGATGGGTTTGATTGCGGTGTCGAACCACGGGTACTTCCACGCTGTGATGCCCAGAAGCAGGCCCAGCAAAAACGCAACCGGCGCGGCGACGACAAGCACCGACATGGTCTGCATCGCGATGTCCCACTGTCCGATCAATGCCGTCCAGACAAACGTTCCGCCCGACAGCAGGGCCATTTTCCAGCCCCCCAGGTAGTATCCCAAGACCACCGCGGCCGCCGCGATCGCCGTCCATGGAATCGGGCCCAGATTGGGCCAACGGCGTTTGCCGTAAAGCAGGTTCGCCGTTGCATCGAGCAGGAATTCCAAAGGGCCTTCCGCGATGAAGCGCGTTACATAGATCAAACCCAGGTCGTTCTGAACAAAGTCAAAGACAACATCCAATGCCTCGGCCGTGGGCGGGATCATGGCTTCGGGGATGCGTTGCAGCCAGGGCGGCAAGATACCAAGGGCGTGTGCCGCGATGATCACGAACGCCGTGCCCAGCAACGCCAGCAAGACAGGGTCGCGGCGCGCCTTCTGCGCTGTGGGCAGGCCAGCCTCGGTTGTCGAGGCGACAGACATCAGCCCGCCCCCAGGAGCAGATCCAGCGCGTCCTTGCGATGCATCACACCGATGATTTGCCCCGCTTTGTCAGCAACCGGAATGACTTCGCGCGTCTCGTTCACAAGCTGACGAGCAAGGTCCTGAATCGTGGCGGTGCCATCCACGGGCTGCCCCTCAGGCGCGACCCCGTTGATCGGAAGCGACAGGCCTTTCGCGTGCACCACGCGGGCTTTGTCAATATCTTCTGTGAACTTACGGACGTAATCCGTGGCCGGGTGCATCACGATTTCATCCGGCGTGTCGCACTGTTCGATCGCCCCATCTTTCATGATGGCAATCCGGTCAGCCAGACGCAGCGCTTCATCGAAATCGTGGGTGATGAAAACAATGGTCTTGCCCAGCATCTCCTGCAGTCGCAGGAACTCATCCTGCATCTCCCGCCGGATCAGCGGATCGAGCGCGGAGAACGGCTCGTCAAGGAACCAGAGGTCTGGCTCAATTGCCAGACTGCGGGCAATGCCAACGCGTTGTTGCTGGCCGCCCGACAGCTCCCGCGGGAAGTAATCCTCGCGCCCTTCCAGACCGACAAGTCGCACAACTTCCAGCGCGCGCTCGCGGCGGGTGTGCTTGTCCTGCCCGCGCATTTCGAGCGGGAAGGCCACATTCTCGAGCACGGTGCGGTGCGGCAGTAGTCCAAATGACTGAAAAACCATGCCCATCTTGGACCGGCGCAACTCGATCAGATTGCTCTCGGACAGGGACATGATGTCCTGACCTTCAACCTCGATCGTGCCACCAGTGATGTCATGCAGACGGGAAAAGCAGCGCACGAGAGTCGACTTGCCGGATCCGGAAAGACCCATGATGACCAGCATCTCGCCTTTGTCGACATCGACGGAAACGTCCTTGACGCCGGCGATGTACCCGTCCGCCCTAATCTCGTCGAAACTGCGGCCGGCGGGCATCGAACGCAGGTATCCCTCCGGGTCTGGCCCGAACAGTTTCCAGACGTTTTTGGCCGAGATTACCGATGCCATGCCTCACCCCCGTCAGTCAGGTCACCCGCCCCACAGTCTCCTGCGGGGCGGGTGGATTTGTCAAATTGCACGGCAGATCAGCTCGCGCAGGCCTCCATCCAAGGCTCGACGACGCCCCGGTTGGCCGCCAGCCACTCTTCTGCGGCCTCTTCCGGCTCAAGCTCATCCGTGTCGACCAGCTTCGCCATTTCGGCAATCTGCGGGTTGGTGAATGAAATCTTGGTCAACACGCAATATGCCGTTGGCCACTGGTCCTTCATGCCATCCCAGGCCGCCTTTTTCAGGTAGCCGGTTGCCGGGTTGCCGCAGTCATAGAGGGCTTCCTTGTTCGGGCCCTTGGCGGGGTCCGTGTCACAGCCGTCTTCCCAGGCCGGGAACTCGACAAACTCACCCGGCCAGACGGCCTCGGCAAAGTTCGGCGTCCAGTTGAACACCAGAACCGGCTTCTTCTCGGCTTCTGCCGCGCCGATTTCCGCCCAGAGCGCCGCAGCCGAGCCTGCATTGATCACGGTGAAGTTCAGGCCAAGTGCCTCGGCCCGTTCCTTACCATGCTTGAGCCAGTCCACCGGTCCGTCCAGATAGCGGCCCTTGTCCCCGGTTTCGGCGGTCGCGAACAGTTCCGCGCAGTCGTTCAGCGCTTCCCAGTTCGGCAGGCCCGGGCAGGCTTCCTTGGTCCACATCGGATACCACCAATCCTCGCGCGTCACCGCATCATGATCGCCCGCGTCATGCAGACCACCCTTGGACAGCGCCTCGCGGAAGGATGCCCCAAAGGCCCCTTCCCAGACTTCCAGTTCCAGCGTCACGTCGCCGAGACGCACTGATTCATAGACCGCCTGGCTGTCGGTGGTGACGAATTCAACGTTGTTGCCCATTTCTTCGAACATCTGGCCAACCACGTTCGACATCACGATCTGGCTCGACCAGTTGTGGATCGGGATAACGATTGGTTCGTCACTGTCGGCAGCATGAGCCATCACCCCCATCACCGATAGTGCGCTCGCGGTTGCGAGTAGTTTCAGTTTCTTCATGTTCAACTCTCCCAGTTGCTGTGCGGCCAGTGACCGCTGGATTTTGGCGGGATTCCCCGCTCATTCAGATCTTCAGGTAGTCCTCAAGACTGTCGTCCAGCGCTTCTTTCCACACCGTGTGGTGCGGCGGCGCCTTTGTTCCGGTCATCGGGCTGACATAGCCGTGATCGCGGAATTCCATGATCCCTTTCTTCTTGTGCTTCTTCCATTCGTAGAAGGCCTGGTTGGCGGCCTCGACATCGAAGGTCGGGTAGTCGGTCTCGTCGATCAGTTCGAGCGTGTACGCCCCCTGATAGGCGATGCAGGCATAGTCATCTTCCAACGCATCTTCGTCGGCCTGACGCTGTTTCCAGTCGGCCTCCATCGTGGCCGCATCAGGAAGTGCGATGCGCCCCATGATCACGTCGCGGACCCACCATGCCTGTGCGTCAAACATGTTGAAGGTGTACCACTGGTCCTGCATCCCGAGGTAAAAGAGGTCTTTGTTGCCGGTGTAGACGACCCCCTTGTAAAGGTCTGATGCTGCCAGCCGGTTTGCCGTTTTGAGACGCAGATCATCGGGCAGAAACGGGAAATGGTGTTTGTATCCCGTACACAGAATGATCGCATCGACGTCCTTGGACGTGCCGTCGATGAAATAGGCGGTCCGTTTTTCGACCCGCTCCAGCGCTGGCACCTCTTGCCAGTTTTCGGGCCAGTCAAATCCCATCGGCGCGGTCCGGTGCGCGACAGTCACCGATTTGCACCCGTACTTCCAACACTGCGACCCGATGTCTTCAGCCGAATACGACGTGCCGAGGATCAGGATGTCCTTGCCTTCGAACTCCCGCGCATCGCGAAAATCATGGGCGTGCAGAATGCGTCCGTTGAAGGTCTCGAAACCCGGGTAATGCGGCACGTTGGGGAAGCTGAAATGCCCCGACGCCACAATCACATGATCGAAGACGCCGCGTTCTTCCGTATCGGTTTCGCAATCTCGCGCAGTGACTTCAAAACCGCCATCAACAGCGCGCACGTCGCGAACGACCGTGTTGAACTTGATCCACTTGCGAACACCGGCGTTCTTGACCCGCCCTTCGATGTAATCGAACAGCACGGCGCGCGGAGGGTAGGATGCAATCGGTTTGTTGAAATGCTCTTCAAAGGTGTAATCGGCAAACTCCAGGCCTTCTTTGGGCCCGTTCGACCAAAGATACCGATACATGGACCCATGGCAGGGATTGCCATGCTCGTCGACGCCTGTCCGCCACGTGTAGCGCCACAGACCACCCCAATCCGCCTGTTTTTCATAGCAGACGATCTCGGGTATCTCGGCCCCGCCATCCGCGGCCGACTGGAACGCGCGAAGTTGCGCCAAACCCGATGGACCAGCTCCAATGATGCAAATACGTTTCGTCACAAGACGCCCTCCAAAATGGTTTGATTGTTTTTTGCTGCGCTCACGCGTCGGCGGCCTGATATGCGGCCCGTCTCGGGAAACGTCCTGGCGTCCATCGGTGTGGTTTGCGCTATGACGTGTCCTAAGCTCATTTACCGCAGCTCCGGATCCGAGCTTGAAGCGTCCCAGTCGGGTTCAAATCCCAGCACCTCGGTGTCATGCGGCAAGGCTGGGTTGAACAGCCTGTTATGCGCCATGGTTGCCCTGTAGAGTGGGTTGCGCGCCGTCAACCGCCATACCTTGCAACTCAGATCGAAGACCTGCGTGTAAGCCTCGAAACGCAAACGCACTTTTTCCGCCTCACGGATGGTGGTCGCGCCGGGGGATCCGGGCGGGAACGTGGCTGTCAGGATGTCGGAAAACTCGGCTGCTTTCTGGTAGTACGTGGCGGAGAAAAACTGAATGGCCTGATTGCGCCGCTGCGCCGGGTCATTGGTCTTCTTGGCCATATGCTCCATCTCAGGCGTCACGGAGTACCCCGGAGCTTTGTTCAGCAGCGTGATGATATGGCCAAGCGGTTCTTCGGCGTCGGGCAAGTAGAGGGCCGGCGTGATCCCGTCATCGGGACGTCCCTGATTGTCCCGCATCGATATCTGGCGCACACGGCATTGCCATTTCAGGAAGGCCAGTCGCAGGGGCGCCACCGAATAACTCTCTCCAAACGCTGCACCAAGCGAACTCATGTCACGGTCCTCTTGTCAGGCGCGTCCAGCTTGTAGGGACGGTCGTGGGTCAGGCTGGGAACACGCCCTGCTGTAGCCCGGACCTGATCCAGATCGAGCTGTGCGTGCAAAACGCCCGGTATGTCCCCGCCATCCGAGAGCACCTCGCCCCAGGGGCTGATCACGAGGGAGTGGCCATAGCTTTCGCCACCGCCTGGAACGGGACCGATGGCGCAGGGTGACACGACATAAGCGGTGTTCTCGATCGCGCGCGCCCGGTTCAGCACATGCCAATGCGCCTCGCCGGTCACCTTGGTGAACGCGGCAGGGCAGATCAGGATTTCGGCTCCCGCTTGCGCAAGATCGCGGAACAGGCCCGGAAACCGCAAGTCATAGCAAATCGTGTGCCCCACCACGCCCAGCGGCGTGTCGTAAATTCTCGCGGACCCACCCGGCGCAACCGTATCGCTCTCCCGATAGGTGGCACCCTTTGCCAGATCCACGTCAAAGAGATGGATCTTGTCATAAGATCCAAAGATTTCCCCTTTGTCGTCAATCATGTACCCGCGATTGATGATCTTTCCGTCAGGCCCATCCACCGCAATCGAACCAATGTTCAGCCAGACGGACTGTTTGGCCGCAAAGTCCCGCAAAGCCGACAGCACAGGATGCATCGATTCCGGCTCGGACGGCGGGCAGAAACGCACGCCGTCCGACATCAGCCCACCGCAGTACTCTGGCAAAAACAGCATCTGCGCGCCGGCGCGCGTGGCCGCGTCCGCCATGGGCAGCGCTTCGGACAAAGCAGCCTCCATCGTCGGCATGGGCCGGGTCTGAAGGCAGGCGATATGAAGTGGGCGTGGCATCAAATCCCCAAAGGCTGTGTCCTAGAACTTCATGTAGGCCTTGCGCAGCATCACAAGCGGGTGCCGGTCCGACATCTGGAACTTCAGCAGCAGCTCGCGGGCGATCATGTCGCGATCCTGCTGGTTGTCGGGCAGTTCGATAGTATCCGGGATCCGGACCCACCCGTTGATGTTGCGATCAAAAACCGCCGGGCGCCCCTCTTCGTACCCCATGTGGATGTCTTCGAGCCAATTGAGGTCATCCCACCCCATGAACTCCATGTAGTCCTTCAGGAACGGTGTGAGCCGATCGTAATCAGGCACAAGGTTCACATCATAGCGATACCCGATGTGTTGCCCGATTTCCTTTTCGCGTTCGGATTCAAGCCCTGCGGCGTCGTTCAGGAACTGGTCGACGTCCTTGATTTCGGACCCGCGGTATTGTGTTCCAGCCATTTTGTTTCTCCGGTCTTATGCGTGATGCCTGCACCTCTGGAGTGCGAGGTGCAGGATCACTTACGCGGTTAGAGGTGGTGATAGTCTTCGACGCCAACGGTGTGGCTGGTGCCAGCCAGCGGCACCCCGGCCATTGCAGAGGCTTCCATGGTCAGCGCCGCCAAATCCTCGGGCTCAAGCGAATGCAGGTGCGTCTTGCCGCAGGCGCGGGCAAAGAGCTGTGCCTCGATGGTGAGCGTATGGAGGAAGTTGTAGACGCGCTCAGCCGCCTCGTCCGGGTCGAGCCGGGCGCGCAGCACAGGGTCCTGCGTTGCCACGCCAACCGGGCACCGGCCCGTGTGGCAATGATAACAATACCCCGGCTCGGCCCCGATCTCTTCGGGGTAGTTCGCCTCAGGGATATCTTTGTTGCAGTTCAGCGCCATCATCGCGGAATGGCCGATGGCAATGGCATCAGCGCCCAGCGCAATGGCCTTGGCCATATCGGCGCCGTTCCGGATCCCGCCAGCGTAAACAAGACTGATTTCGCCGCGCTTGCCCAGATCGTCGATGGCCTTGCGGGCCTGACGGATCGCGGCCATCCCCGGCACACCGGTGTCTTCAGTCGCAAGGTGCGGACCGGCACCGGTCCCGCCTTCCATCCCGTCGATATAGATGCTGTCAGGATCACACTTCACCGCCATGCGGACGTCATCATAGACACGCGCGGCGCCCAGTTTGAGCTGGATCGGGATCTGCCAGTCTGTCGCTTCGCGGATTTCCTGGATCTTGAGAGCCAGATCGTCCGGGCCCAGCCAGTCCGGATGACGTGCGGGCGACCGCTGGTCGATCCCGGCTGGCAAAGAGCGCATCTCTGCGACCTGATCGGTCACTTTCTGACCCATCAGGTGGCCACCTAAGCCCACTTTACAGCCCTGCCCGATGAAGAATTCGCAGCCGTCAGCCAGAACCAGATGGTGCGGATTGAACCCATAGCGGGACTGAATGCACTGATAGAACCACTTGGAGCTATAGCGGCGTTCATCCGGGATCATCCCGCCTTCACCGGAGCAGGTCGCCGTGCCGGCCATTGTGGCCCCACGGGCCAGCGCGGTCTTGGCCTCATAGCTCAGGGCGCCAAAGCTCATCCCAGTAATGTAAACCGGAATGTCGAGATCCAGCGGGCGCTTGGCACGTGGGCCGATGATGGTCCGGGTTTCGCATTTCTCGCGATAGCCCTCGATCACAAACCGGGTCAGCGTGCCCGGAAGAAACGTCAGATCGTCCCAATGCGGGATTTTCTTGAAAAGGGAAAACCCGCGCATCCGATAGCGGCCAAGCTCAGACTTGATATGGATGTCGTCCATAACGCGGGGGGGAAAGATGAAGCTGTCACCGATGCGATTGACGTCGCGATCGAGCGGCTTCTTGGTGGGCGGGGTACCGTCAGGCATATTTGGTTTCCTTTCAAAGGGGTGTCGGGCATTCCTCGCGTAGAGGACCGTCCCTTACAGGATGAGTTTTTTCTCGTTTGGCTCGAGGTTGTCGTAGTTCCAGAGCTGTTTGCCCGCGACAATCTTGGTGAAATGGTCGACGCTTTTGTCTGGCATCAGCCCGTATTGCGTCAGCTTGCGGGTCAGCCAGGCCTTATCAAGATCGGTCAGTTCCGCTTCGACCGCGTCAACACCGCAGGACTGGATGTCGCCGCCGACGTAGATCGTGCCGTCATACATCGAGTCGCCAAGGTTCTTGCCCGCGTTGCCGCAGACCACCATGCGCCCGCGCTGCATCATGAACCCGGACAGCGCGCCGGTATCGCCACCAACGATGATCGTGCCACCCTTCATGTCGATTCCGGTGCGTGATCCGACCGAGCCTTTGCACACCAGATCGCCACCGCGAATGGCGGCACCAAATGTGGATCCGGCGTTTTTCTCGATGACAACGGTCCCGGCCATCATGTTCTCGCCGCAGGACCACCCGACCCTGCCGTTTACGCGCACATTGGGCCCGTCGATCAGACCAACGGCGAAGTAGCCGGTGGATCCTTCGATGATCAGGTTCAGCTTGTTCAGGATACCCACGCCCAGCGAGTGCATCCCGCGCGGGTTCTTCAAAACAATGGAGCCGTATCCCTCTTCCATCAACGCGCGGATGTTTGAGTTGACCTCGGTCGCGGTCAGACCGTCGCAGTCCAGCTCCGTACGTTTGTTGAAATCAACAACCGGCGCCCAGGGATAGGCCATCCGCTCCGTCGCATCCGGGTCGAATTCTATGTACATTGACCGGCCAGTCAGTTGGTCGGTCGTCATGCCCAAGGCTTTGACCCGCTCCTCCTGGGTCATTTCCTTCAGTTCGGCATCACTTATGCTCGCCATACGCGGACCTCCTCATCGTACGGGTCGGTTGTATCGATTTCGTGGGGCAGGATGGCCCGGATCGCGACCTCTTCGGAGGCCATGGCGATCAGGTCATCACTTTCGTAGAGCACCAGCGGTTTTGCAGCCATAGTGTCCTTGGCCATACCCAGCTGATCCTTGGTGCACACCAGATACGTAAAGACGCCGTCGATTTCATCGATCGAGCGTTTCAGACTTTCTTCGAGCGTCACACCGTTTGCCAGATTGTGTGCGGTATAGACTGCCAGCAACTCACTGTCGCAGTTCGACATGAACCGGTGGCCTTTGCGCTCCATCTCGCGGCGCATGATCCAGTAGTTCGTGATCTGCCCGTTATGAACAACGCTCACATCGTTGTAGGGAAAAGCCCAGTAAGGGTGCGCCGACTTGATATCGACGTCTGATTCCGTGGCCATCCGGGTGTGGCCAATCCCATGGGTGCCTTCGAAATCGTTCAGCCCATAGGCTTCTGCCACGACACTGGCATCCCCAAGGTCCTTGATCAGCTCCAGCCCGTTGCCAAGCGAGAGGATCTCGACATCCTCGATCTCTTCGATGTGTTCAGCCATATCGCCGGTGGCACCGTCATGTGTCAGCACATAACGCAAGGCATAGGGGCGCACGCGCTCCTTTGATTTCACCTTGGCACCGTGTTCTTCCAAAATCGCGTCGACTTCGGCGATCCGCGTTTCCAACACCTCGTGGATGCTCCGGCCGCGGTCCATGTCTTCGGCCTCGGCCACCTTGACGCGCATTACGTAGTCTTCAGCATTCTCGCGATAGACGGCGTATCCGGTGCTGTCCGGGCCGCGATGCTTCAAGGCCTGCAACATGGCGGTCATCTCGCCGCCCACGTTGGAGCTTTTGCCTTTGTGAATTATTCCAGCAATTCCGCACATTTAGGTGCGCCTCCTTCCAGTTTCCGGCGGGGATTGCCCGCCCAAAGTTCGGGGGTGGACCGGGGACAGGCCCCGGTACCGTGTGCCCGCCTTACGGCAGACACTCCATGTAGGTTTCGTTGTCCCAGTCAGTCACAGTGGACATGAACCGTGCGTATTCGTCGTGCTTGTACTCGTGATACAGGCGGTACATCTCGCCCGGCATGCCACGACGCACGACCTCGTTGTTTTCCAAGTAGACTAACGCCTCGCCCAACGACATCGGGAGCTTTTTGACGTCTTTGCCTTCTTTGATGGCTTCGTAGATGTTGCGTTCCTCGGGCTTGCCCGGATCCAACTTGTTGTCGATGCCATCGTCCATCGCCGCCAGAAGCGTGGTTCCCATAAGGTATGGGTTCACCATGGAGTCGACCGAGCGGTACTCGAACCGGCCCGGCGCAGAAACCCGCAGCCCTGTCGTCCGGTTCTGGAACCCCCAGTCCGCGAAAACCGGCGCCCAGAATCCTGTGTCCCAGAGCCGGCGATAGGAGTTCACCGTTGAGCATCCGATTGCGGTCAGCGCCTGCAGGTGCGTGACAACCCCGCCGATCGCTTCAAGCCCTTCTTTACCGGGCATCTGCGGATCATCGTCGTCGGGCATGAAGGTGTTCTCGCCACCCTTCACGTACATGTAGTTCTCACGCATGCCCGGCAGATCGTCGGGGTCATTGCCAGTACGAACGAACTCGTCCTCTCCCCCGCGCCAGAGGCTCATGTTGTGGTGGCAGCCAGAGGCCGAAACACCCATGAACGGCTTGGTCATGAAACAGGCGAAGATACCGTTCTCACGCGCGACCTGCGCGCAGATCTGGCGATAGGTTGTCAGACGATCCGCATTGCGCAGCACATCATCGAACATCCAGTTCAGTTCAAGCTGGCCGGGCGCGTCCTCATGGTCACCCTGAATCATGTCCAGACCCATCATGCGTGCATACTTGATGACCTGCATCGACACGGGGCGCAGACTCTCGAACTGGTCAATGTGATAGCAGTAAGGTTTGGAGTACCCCGGACCCGGCTTGCCGTCCTCGTCAAACTTGAGCCACATCATCTCGGGCTCGGTGCCGATCCGCAGGCTGCGCCCATGTTTCTTCTGGAAGGCTTCGTGCATCCGCCGCAGGTTTCCGCGGCAATCCGCAGTCAGATACCCGCCCGGATCCTCCTTTTCCTCCCGGTTGCGAAAGAGCGTGCAGTAAAAGCGCCCGATCTGAGGCGCCCAAGGCAACTGCATGAAGGTTTCAGGTTCCGGGATACCGACCAGCTCTGCGGCTTCAGGACCATACCCGAGGTAGTTGCCGGCGCGGTCTGTGAACAGATTGACAGTGGCGCCATAGACCAGCTGGAAACCCTTTTTGGCAACGGTTTCCCAGTGATCTGCCGGGATCCCCTTGCCCATGATCTTGCCGGTGACCGAAACGAACTGAAGGTAAAGATACTCGATGCCTTTTGCATCGATCATCTCGCGCACTTGCTTGATCTTTTCGTCACGCCCGGGTGCGTCTACAAATCTCTCTAGATCGGTGGCCACTTTTTAATCTCCTTGCTGGTCTTGGCGAGAGCGCTCTTCTGGCGCCCTTTCAACGAGCGGGGCTATGGATTGCTCCTAGCTCCACGGATAGGGACTGTTCGAAACGGGGTGCAGTTCGCCTTTTGCGAACCGGTCGAAACGGAAAGGCTCGAGAAGATCCTGGGGCTCGCCCAGAACCTCATCCGCAATCAGATGCCCGACACCGAGCATTTTCCAACCATGGTTGCTGTCGGCAATCACGGTCACGTTCTCGCGGAAATGGTCAAACACCGGGAAGCTGTCTGCGGTGAAGCATCCGATGCCCCCGCTGGCTTCCTTGTGGTACTTGGGCATCAGCCCTTCATACCGGCTCTGACAGTGCGCCAAGGCGCTCACCCACATATGTGCAAACTCGGAGCTGGACACGAATTCAGGGCTGGACGGCCCATAGGGATCGATCTGCACATCGTTTACGGGCGTTTCGACCTTGTAGGGAGACGCGCCCCCCTGAATGCCACCGAAGTGCCAATCAGGTTTGTAATAGATGCCCCACATGTCTTCGGTGATGGTCGACCCATCGACGGTTGATGTCAGCGGGGCGTCAGTATCGACATGGATGACCGGCGCGAGTGTGCCGTCATCAGCACGGCCCAGATCCGGGTCGACGTTCAGAACACCTTCTTCGAGTTGCCAGAACCGCCACATATCGACGTTCTCGTGCACATCACCCTGCAGATCCTTGACGGTGATCTGACTGGGCAGATCCAGCATCGACCAGAAATCCCGCACCCACGGCCCTGCGCCGATCACCACATGTTCACAGGTGATGGGGCCTTTGTTCGTTTCCACGGCCCGGATCGCGCCAGACCCGTTCATCGCGTCAAAGCCCGTGACTTCAACCCCTGTGAGGATGCGAACTCCGAGGTCTTCGACTTTCTTTGCCAGCGCGTACATGGTTTTTGTCTGGTTCGAAAACCCGCCCCGCTTTTCATGCAGCACACTGGTGATGTTCTGAGCCTGCCAGTCTCCGAAGTAACCGCGCATGTAAGAGGTGCAGGCGTTCCCGCCCTCGACAAACACACTTTCATAGCCGATGGCCTGCTGTTGGGCGTAGATGGAACCGACATCATCGCGCATACTCTCGCTGGAGATCTGCATGTATCCGACCGGATGATAGGACAGCCCCTCGGGATCACTCTCCCAGACGTCCACAGAATGGGCCATCAAACGGCGCATCGCCGGCTGGAAGTAGTTGTTGCGGACAACCCCACACGCGATCCCACTGGCGCCTGCGGCAATGCCGCTCTTGTCCAGAATGACGATCCGGCCTTCCACGGATTCGCCGCGCTCAGTCAGACGTTCCGCCAGTTTCCATGCTGTTGAGACTCCGTGAATCCCAGCGCCAATGATCACGTAATCCGCATGCTGGGGAAACGCCATGTCGACCTCGCCTGACTTTGCTCGATAAAAGTCTGAGCTTGGAATCAATCCAAAAGCAACACATTTCTGAACCAATCCTTGCCATTTGGCTCTCATCTCATAGTATTGGATTAATATTGGATCACAAAGGCGGTCTACTATGCCAAGAAAGAGTTTTTCGGATGTGGCAACGCTGCTGCGGCGCTCAATCGAAGACGGCACGTACCAGCGATTCGAGCGATTGCCGCCCTCGCGCAAGCTGGCCGAGGACATCGGTGTCGCGCGCAACACCTTGCGCGATGCGCTTTATCAGCTGGAACGCGAAGGTCTGCTGGAGACCCGCCCCGGCAGTGGCACCTATGTGAAGATTGCCGGAAACCGGGACACGGTGCCGGCGGCGATGGACGATGCGACGCCACTGGAACTCATCGATGCACGCTTTGCGCTTGAGCCTCATATCTGCCGGCTCTGCGTATTGCATGGGCGGCGCGAAGACTTCGAGCATATGGATATGCTGTGCCAGCGAATGGAAGCTGCGATCGACGACCCGATCACCTTTGCAGAGGCCGACACAAAGTTTCACAGCGCGATGGCCAACGCGACGCGCAACAGCCTGCTGATCTGGCTGATTGGGCAGATCAACACTGTCCGGTCACTGGATGAATGGACCCGCATGCGCCACCTGACGCTCGATCATCAGATCATCCAGACCTACAACCTGCAGCACCGTGAAATACTCAATGCGTTGCGGTCCCGCGAGCCGGAGCGCGCGGCGGGCAAGATGAAGGTGCATTTGGAAACCGCGCGCCTGTCGCTAACGCGCGCTGCGGATACCTGAAATCAGACCTGTGCCGACGTCTGCATCCAGTTGATGTAGAGGCGCTCCGCCATCGCGTTGAACTCGGTCATCCTGGCGGCAACGTCGCGGTCCAGCCGTTCTGTCGCCCCTGTCCCCAGTGCTTTGTCAAGCGCCCCCGCGTATTCGGGGATCTTCGCCCAGTTCTGCACCGTATCGGGTTCGACCTCGATGTGGAACTGCGCGGAATAGGCCCGCGTCCCCCACTTCATCGCCTGCACCGGACAATCCGGCGACGTGGCCAGACAGGTCGCCCCCGCCGGCATCTGTTTGACCTCTGCTGAATGCCATTGCAGGCAGGGGAACCGCTCTGGCAGGCCGTCAAGGATGACACCCGATGCACCTTCCTCCGTGAGCTGAACATCCATAACCCCAATTTCGGGTGTGTCGGACGGGCCAACCGTGCCACCCAAGGCCTCTGCCAGCAGCTGATGGCCAAGGCACAACCCAAGAAACGGCAGTCCTTTGACCTCTACAGCCTCACGAATAAAGGCCTTCTCCTCGCTCAGCCATGGATGTTCGTCTTCCTGCCAGACATCCATCGGGCCGCCCATGACCCACAAGCCGTCATACCCGTCCAGTGCAGGCAATATTTCTCCCTGATCAAGTTCCACGGCGTCGTAGCTGTGCCCGTCCTCTTCGAGAAAGCGGCGAAAGACACCGGGATGTTCGACTGTCGCATGTTGCAGGACGAGGAGTTTCATAAGCTTGCCCCTAAGAGGTTGGTTGCATCTGGCTCAGGCCGCCAGTGGTGTCTTGCGGTCAGTGCGCGGCCGAAGACCAAACCGCGCCTTGTAGGCATTCGAAAAGTGTCCGGCATTCGAAAATCCGGTGGCGTCCGAAATCTCGCCCATGCTCATGGCGGTCGAACGTATGAGGCGCTTGGCAGTATCCAGGCGCAAATCGCGATAGTACTCCATGACGCTTTGCCCCATGGCGTCCCCGAACAACCGATTCAAATGACGCGGAGAGACCTGCGCCACGAGCGCCAGCTGCTTCAGGCTCAGTGGATCGCCCACGTGGCTTTCCATCGCCGCCACCGCTTCCAAAAGATGGGGTGAGTGCGCCCCAAACCGCTCGACCACCCCGCCCCGCTGAGGTGCCGCGGGACCGCGGATATCGGTGTGGAGAAACCAGTCGCTGACGAGCCGCGCAAAAACACTGCCGTGATGGGTGGCGATCAGCGCGTGCATCAGATCCAGTGGCGCTGTTCCGCCCCCACACGTCACCCGATCGCGGTCCATCACGTAGAGACGCCGCTCGACAAGGCTGTCAGGGAACTGCTCCGCCAGCGCAGCGGCGTGTTCCCAGTGCACGGTCATCCGGCGTCCCGACATGAGCCCGGCATTGGCGAGGATCACCGACCCCCCTGAAACGCCCCCGATCCGCACACCACGGCGCGCAAGTTTTGCCAACCATGCAAACACCGCAGGGTCTTTGAATGCAAAGGGATCGCCTCCGGCCACAACCAGCAAAAGATCGAGCGCCACCTCATCACCGATTGCATGGCGTCGTTCGATCGAAGCCGCACCAGAGCTTTCTACCTGCGCCGCCTCACCGAAATGCACCACATCGTAGAGTGTGCGCCGCGACAGAAGGTTTGCAGCGCGCAGCGGCTCGACCGTGCAAGCATACGACATCAGAGCGAAGCCCGGAATCGGCAGGATCCCGATCCTGTGCACTCGATTGAGTGAACCAAACTCGTCGTTTTCTGATAAGTTTTTGTCCGGTTTTTGCATATATTGAGCGTTCCGAGCGCGTGTAAGCTCGATAGTGAACCAATTTCATGGAATTGCAATGCGCTACTCGGTTCTGAACATTCTCAAAGAGGGTCTGACTGGCAACAAGGGCTGGGCGCCGGTCTGGCGGGAGCCAGAGCCAAAAGCCGATTACGATGTGATCATCGTCGGAGGCGGCGGGCACGGACTGGCAACGGCTTACTATCTGGCCAAAGAGCACGGTGTCACCAATGTCGCGGTGCTGGAGAAAGGATGGCTGGGCTCCGGTAATGTGGGCCGCAACACCACGATCATTCGTTCCAACTACCTGCTGGAAGGCAACCAACCCTTCTATGAGCTCAGCCTGAAGCTCTGGGAAGGGCTCGAGCAGGACTTCAACTACAACGCAATGGTCAGCCAGCGCGGCATTCTGAACCTCATTCACAACGATCCGCAGCGCGACGCTTTTGTCCGTCGCGGAAACGCGATGCGCCTGTCCGGCGCGGATGCAGAGATCCTTGGCCCTGACGCCATCCGCGAGATGTGCCCCTTTCTTGATTACGATAACGCGCGGTTCCCGATCCAGGGCGCAATCTGGCAACCTCGCGGCGGAACGGTCCGCCATGATGCAGTGGCCTGGGGGTATGCCCGGGGCGCCGACACGCGTGGCGTCGACATCATTCAGAATTGCGAGGTCACAGGCTTTCAGATCGAAAACGGGGTTTGCAAGGGCGTAGAGACATCCAAAGGGTCGATCAGGGCGAAAAAGATCGCGGTGTGTGTGGCCGGGTCCTCTTCGCGGGTGATGGCCCAGGCAGGCATGCGACTGCCGATCGAAAGCCATGTGTTGCAGGCTTTTGTCTCCGAAGGGCTAAAACCTGTCATCCCGGGCGTGATCACGTTTGGTGCCGGCCATTTTTATGTCAGCCAGTCCGACAAGGGCGGGCTGGTCTTTGGCGGCGACATTGACGGCTACAATACCTATGCCCAGCGCGGCAATCTGCCTGTTGTCGAAGATGTATGCGAAGGCGGCATGGCAATCATGCCCATGATCGGGCGGGCGCGGCTGCTTCGGATGTGGGGCGGCGTGATGGACATGTCGATGGATGGCTCTCCGTTTATCGACAAAACCCATATCGACGGGCTCTACTTCAACGGTGGCTGGTGTTACGGCGGCTTCAAAGCCACCCCCGCTTCGGGCTTTTGTTATGCGCATTTGCTGGCCACCGGTCGTCCCCACGAGACAGCAACGGCCTACCGGCTCGATCGGTTCCATCGCGGCGCGCCAATCGATGAAAAGGGCCAGGGCGCCCAACCCAATCTGCACTGAGGTCGGCGATGATCATCAACCACCCCCTTCTTGGTCCACGCGACGCTGCCGAATTTGTCTACAAAGGTGATGCGTCGCTCATCAACCGCCCCGACGGCATGACCGCCAGCGACGAAGAGATGCACGACTATGCCTATCTTCGCGACAACCCCGCCGGGGAACACCGCGAACTATGGTACCATGAACAGGGCGACCGCTCCTGGCTGGTTGTCACTCGCGACACCCTGAGCCACGAAATCACATCGGTGGAACTGGCCCGCGACGTGGCCCTTGCAATGGGGCGATCACGATGACCCAGGTGAACCGGATCAGCGGCGGCCAGATCGACCGCACACGCACGCTCAATTTCCGCTGGAACGGACGGGCTTTGTCCGGCCATCCCGGAGACACGCTTGCATCAGCGCTTCTCGCAAACGGCGTGCGGCTGGTCGGACGCTCGTTCAAGTACCACCGCCCGCGCGGTATTTTTTCGGCCGGGTCAGAAGAGCCCAACGCGCTGGTGCAGTTGCGCGAAGGGGCAGCACAGGAGCCCAACACCCGCGCCACGACGGTGGAGCTCTACGACTCTCTGGTTGCGACCAGCCAGAACCATCGCGGCTCACTCGAATGGGACCTGATGGCCGCCAACGACCTGCTCTCCCCATTTCTGAGCGCAGGATTTTACTACAAGACCTTCATGTGGCCCAAAGCCTTCTGGGAGAAGATATACGAGCCCGTGATCCGGTCTTCTGCCGGTCTGGGCCGCCTGTCGGGTGCGGCGGACCCGGATGCCTACGATCACGGTTACCTGCATTGCGACCTGTTGATCATTGGCGCAGGACCCGCCGGTCTGGCTGCGGCGCTGGCGGCGGGACGGGCTGGCGCGCGGGTGATCCTGGCGGACGAAGATTTCCGGATGGGCGGACGGCTGAACGCCGAGACATATGTGGTGTCGGACCAGCCCGGAGCGACCTGGGTCGACAGCGCCGTGGCGGAGCTGGCTACTCTGGGCAATGTGCGCTTGATGACCCGCACAACCGTTTATGGTGCCTATGATCACGGCATTTACGGGGCGCTGGAACGGTGCACCGATCATCTGGCCAATAGTGACGGCAAGCCCCGGCAAGTCCTCTGGCGGGTTTACAGCAAGGGCGCATTGATGACCGCGGGTGCAACCGAACGTTCTATTGCCTTCGGCAACAACGATCGCCCGGGCGTGATGCTGGCGGGCGCGGTGCGCACTTATGTGAACCGGTTTGGGGTGGCACCTGGCAAACGCGTTGCGATCTTCACCAACAACCAGGATGGGCTGCGAACAGCGACCGATCTCAAAGCACAAGGCGTTGAAATTGCGGGTGTCATCGACAGCAGAAAGAACGAGTACGTGGTCTCGACCAAAGGCCGAAAAGGGCTGACATCGGTGACCCTCGCGGATGGCAAGACCATCGAGGCCGATTGCCTTGCAGTTTCGGGCGGCTGGTCACCCAACGTGCATCTGACATGCCACCATCGGGGTCGCCCGACGTGGCGCGAGGACATCGCCGCATTTGTGCCCGGCGCAGACCTGCCCACGGGCATGCGTGTTGCCGGCGCGGCCAATGGAGCTCTGACGCTGGCGGCAGCGTTGCGCGAGGGACACAAGGCAGCAGCCGAAATAGCGCACACGCTCGGCGCCGCCGGCAATGCGGGTGCGGCACCCGAAGCACGCGATGAGGTTTTCGAGACCTCTGCATTCTGGCACGTGAAAGACAGCAAACACCGTGCCTGGGTCGATCTTCAAAACGACGTCACTGCAAAGGATGTGAAGCAATCCCATCAGGAGGGATTCCGCGCCGTTGAACACCTGAAGCGTTACACCACCCTCGGGATGGCCACGGATCAGGGAAAGACCGCCAACATTCTTGGGCTCGCGCTGATGGCGGAGGCCAGTGGCAAAACCATCCCCCAGACCGGCACAACGATTTTTCGCCCGCCCTACAACCCCGTGGCAATCGGCGCCTTCGCGGGCCGGGCGCGCGGCAAAGACTTCCGCCCCACCCGCCTGACGCCCAGCCACGCCTGGGCCAAGGAAAACGGCGCTGACTTCGTCGAAACCGGTATGTGGCTGCGCGCGCAGTGGTTCAAACAGCCCGGCGAAAAGGGCTGGCGCGACAGCGTGGACCGCGAAGTCCAGCAAACCCGCAGCAGCGTTGGGATCTGCGATGTCACCACACTCGGCAAGATCGATATTCAGGGGCGCGATGCCGCAGAGTTCCTGAACCGAGTTTATGCGAATGCCTTTCTCAAACTGGCTGTGGGCAAAGTGCGTTATGGCCTGATGCTGCGCGAAGACGGCGTAGCCTATGATGATGGCACAACCGCACGATTGTCCGAGACCCATTTTGTAATGACCACCACCACCGCCAATGCGGTGACGGTGTTCCGGAACATGGAATTCGCGCGCCAATGCCTGTGGCCTGATCTGGATGTGCATCTGATCTCGACCACCGATGGCTGGGCGCAATTCGCCGTTGCCGGTCCCAATGCGCGACCGCTGCTGCAAAAAGTCGTGGATGAGCTTGACCTTTCAAACGATGCATTCCCATTCATGGCCTGCGCAGAATGCACGGTGTTTGGCGGCACCCCTGCGCGGCTCTTCCGGATCTCGTTTTCCGGCGAACTGGCCTACGAAATTGCAGTTCCGACACGTTTTGGCGACAGCATGATCCGCGGTCTGATGGCGGCTGGAGAGGAATTTGGCGCAGTCCCCTATGGCACAGAAGCGCTCGGCGTGATGCGGATCGAAAAGGGCCATGCGGCAGGAAACGAGTTGAACGGTCAGACAACGGCACAAAACCTCGGACTGGGCGGCATGGTCTCCAAGAAAAAGGACGCAATCGGGTCGAAACTGTCAGAGCGCCCGGAGATGAACCGCGACGGCGATCTGCGGCTCGTGGGGTTCCGCCCCTGCGACACCTCGGTTCTGCTGACCGCCGGAGCGCATTTCCTGAACCCGGGTGATCCCGAGGACATGGCGCATGATCAGGGGTGGATGACGTCGGTGGCCTATTCGCCGGAACTGGGTCATTCGGTCGGGCTCGGTTTCCTCAAACGTGGCGACAAACGCATGGGCGAAACGGTACGCGCCTACTCGCCGGTGCGCGATCAAGACGTCCTGGTCGAGGTTTGCTCACCCCATCACATCGATGCAGAGGGAGTGCGCCAACGTGGCTGACTTTGCCTTTACCTTGACTGCCGCGCCAATACTGGGGGGTGTTGACCACTCCATTGGCGATAACCGGATTGTGGAACGCAACGACCTTGCCATTGTCTCGCTGGCAACCCCATTGGGTGGCGGCGCGGCGTTGGCGCAGGCTGCCGAGCAAGGCTGGGGCATACGTCTGCCCGAACCCGGCATGAGCACAACAGCTGGAGACACGCGTGCAATCTGGACGGCGCCGGATCAGGTGCTGCTGATTTTCCCCCACACATCGCCGAACGCCAACGCTGTGGCGCAGGATAAACTGGCCGGCACAGGGTACACCACGGAACAGACCGATGTCTGGGTCGTGCTTGAAGTGTCCGGGCCACAAACGCGCGCCGCGCTCGAACGCTTGTGCCCGCTGGACACCGCGCAAATGACCGTCGACGCCGCCGGGCGTACTGTTATGGAACATATGGGTGCGATCATTGTTCGGCTTGAGTCGGACCGGTACCTCCTGATGTCGGCAAGCTCGTCCGCCCTGTCATTCCTGCATGCGGTTGAAACCTCCTACCGCTACGTTGCGGAGTGATGCTGCGCAGCGTTTCGTCGTCTCGGCATAGCGCTGTCGCGCAAATAGGACTCGAAAACAGATCCTGATCTGCCATCATTCGCGTCATGCGTCTGTTGCTCGCCTTGCTGGTGTCTCTGCCCCTCGTTGCTGCGAAAGCCGCCGCCGTTGAATGCCGGATTGCGCTCGTGCTGGCGTTGGATGTTTCAGGCTCGGTCAACGAGACCGAATACCGACAACAACTGGACGGTCTGGCGTCAGCCCTTGGCAGTGACGAGGTCCGGTCGGCCATCCTGACAGGGGGTGGCACGGTCAATCTCGCGGCCTTTGAGTGGAGTTCCCAAAATCATCAGTTCGTTGTGCAGCCCTGGATCACACTGGACAGCCACGCCCGCATCGACGCCGCGGTCTCCCGCATTCAAGCCTACAAGAAACAGCGCGCCGGGCTGAAAACGGCGCTCAGCACGGCGTTGCTCTTTGCCGCTGACCTGCTGCGTCAGCAATCCGACTGCTGGCAGCGCACCATCGATGTCTCGGGCGACGGGAAGAACAACATTGGGCCCAGCGTTCCGCAGGTGTATCGACTGAGCGCGTTTGACAGGACCACCGTAAACGCATTGGTCGTTGGGGATCCCGCCTCTGTCCGCGAGATCGCGCAGGAGACGGGGCTGACCAAGGACGGGCTGAAACGCTATTTCGAACGGAACGTCATCCGTGGGCCGGGCGCGTTTGCGATGGTTGCCAACGGGTACGAAGACTACGCCCGTGCCATGCGCCGGAAGCTTCTGCGTGAGCTGAGCGCCCCGGTGCTGGGCCTAAGCGTGCCCTGAGAGAACTGCCCTGCCCCGCGCGTGCTTGTTGCTAGACCGGAGCGCGGGTTACCGCCACGACTAGCCGTCTGCCACCCCGGCCTCTGCAAAGGTTGCCATGCCATTGTGGCAGGCCAGCGCCGCACGCAGCACACCCAGCGCCAACGCCGCTCCCGATCCTTCACCCAGCGCCATATCCAGCGAGAGAATTGGATCGATCCGCATCGCATCCAGAAGTTTGCGGTGCCCGGGTTCACGGCTGGCATGACCAACCAGGCAATGATCCAGGAATCGAGGATCGGCATCAAACAAAGGCGCCACTGCAGCGGTGCAGATGAACCCGTCCAGAATGACCGGGATGCTGCGGCTGCGCGCCTCGATGACAGCCCCGCAAATTGCGGCCTGCTCCCGTCCGCCCAGCGCGCTCAGGATATCCAGCCCCCGCACTCCAGCATGGCGCGCCACTGCCCGTGCAATCACGTCCGCCTTCAGGGCCAGACCCGCCTCGTCCACGCCGGTGCCGCGCCCAACCCATTCCGCTGCATCGCCGCCAAAGCTGCCCAAAGCAAGAGCCGCCGCAATCGTCGAATTCCCGATGCCCATTTCCCCAAGGACCAACACTTGCGCGTCTGACGAGACCGCTCCGGCCCCGCGCTGCATGGCCTGCAACGTGTCCGCAGCGCTCATGGCGGGGGCTTCGGTGATGTCCGCCGTGGGGCGATCGAGGTCGAGCGCGATGACCGAAAGCTCTGCCCCGCTGACCGCGCAGATCTGGTTGATGGCTGCGCCGCCGGCCTCGAAGTTCAGAACCATTTGCGCGGTCACTTCCTGCGGAAACGGGTTAACGCCCTGAGCACAAACCCCATGGTTCCCTGCGAAAACAAGCGCTTGCGCGGCGTTGATCGCCGGACGGTCGGTATGCTGCCAGCCCGCCATAAAGATCGCGAGCTCCTCCAACCGACCCAGCGCACCGGGGGGTTTGGTCAGGCTCATCTGCCGTTCTGTCGCCGCCCGGACAGATGCCGCGTCCGATGATGGCAATGCGCCGGCCAGTCCGGCTATGGCCTCCAGCGAGGTGATTTCGGAGAGACGTGTCATTCAGCGTTACCTTTACTGCATCGTGCCGCGCATTGAGCCTTGGGCGTCCATTTTGGCGCAAAGAAGCAGGTTCGTTTGATAATTGAAAGCGCGATTTCGCATGCCTGCCGCGATGGACCGGAGCACAGCGCCTAGCTCCTTGCCGAAACAGCAATCCGTCAGCGACGTGGTCTATCTTCTCAGCGGGCAAGCGCCAGCAGACCCTCTACGTCCAGATGGGACTCGAGATGGTCGGCAAGCGCATCCAGCGTGGCCTCCACCGTCTCCTCGTAGCGCAGATCGGACCCTTGCGTGCCAATCTCATTCAGCCACATGCGCCGAAACGCATCATCGGAGAACATTCCATGCAGGTAGCTGCCGCTGATCCGCCCATCATCAGACACCGCGCCCTCGTCGCGTCCATCGATGCGGGCAAATGGCCGGGCGCAATCGGGACCCTGGGTTCGCCCGATGTGGATCTCATACCCTTTAAAGGGCTGATCAAATCCGCGATGGACCCCCGACACCTCACGCAGGCTCTTGTCACCCCCCATCACCGTCTCGACATTCAGCAGCCCAAGTCCAGGCGAGGACCCGGCGGCCCCCTCAATGCCGTCGGGATCCGATATCGTTGCCCCAAGCATCTGATATCCGCCACAGATTCCTAGAATTCGGCCACCCCTGCGGTGATGCGCAACAAGATCAAGGTCCCAGCCCTGCTCTCTGAGAAACGCCAGATCACCACGTGTCGATTTCGAACCGGGGATGATTACCATGTCGGCGTCCCCCGGGATGGGCTGGCCAGGTGCCAACATTGTCACGCGCACGCCCGGCTCTTGCGACAGCGGGTCCAGATCGTCGAAATTCGCGATGCGCGACAAACGCAGGCAAACCACATGGCACCCGCCACGCAGCGGGCCGGTCGCGATGTCCAAAGCATCTTCGGCGGGCAGTCGCCATGCCTCGCCGAACCATGGCGCCACGCCGTAGCCGCGCCATCCGGTCCGATCCTCGATCAGCTTGTAGCCGTCATCAAACAGGGACGGATCACCGCGAAACTTGTTGATGAGAAAGCCGTTGATGCGAGCCGCATCCTGAGGCGACACGACCGCCTGTGTGCCCACGACCTGGGCAATGACCCCCCCGCGATCGATGTCAGCACACAACACGACCGGGATGTCTGCAGCCTCTGCAAACCCCATGTTTGCAATGTCACCATCGCGCAGATTGACCTCCGCGGGGCTTCCCGCGCCCTCGACAATGACCAGGTCATGGTTTGATGCCAACCGGTGGTAACTCTCGAGCACAGCCGTCAGGAGTTTTGGTTTCAACGCGGCATAGTCGCGGGCCTTGACCGTTGTCCAGCGCTGCCCCTGCACCACAACCTGACTGCCTTGATCCGTTTCGGGTTTCAAAAGCACCGGGTTCATATCCGTGTGCCGTGGAACTCCACATGCCAGCGCCTGCAAGGCCTGGGCACGCCCAATTTCCCCTCCTTCGGGGGTGACGGCGGCATTGTTGGACATGTTCTGCGGCTTAAAAGGCGCCACTTTTTCCCCGCGCCTCCGGGCGGCCCGGCACAGACCGGCGACCAGCATGGACTTGCCGACATTCGAGCCGGTGCCCTGGATCATCAGCGCGCGCGCCATCAGACCGCCTTTCCGGTTTCCAACTTCAGAACTCCACGCCCTGCTGCGCCTTGATGCCGTCGCGGAACGGGTGTTTCAGCAACGTCATCTCGGTCACCAGATCTGCAGCTTCGATCAATTCAGGCTTGGCGTTCCGGCCGGTGAGACAGACATGTGTCATCTGAGGTTTCTCTTCGAGCAGAAACGCGACAACTTCGTCGATGTCGAGATAGTCGTAGCGCAGTGCGATGTTGATCTCGTCAAGCAGAACGAACCGGATATCGGGGTCGCGGATCTGTTCCTTTGCGATCTCCCAACCCCGCGTAGCGGCGGCGATGTCACGCTCTCTGTCCTGCGTTTCCCACGTAAACCCTTCGCCGGACACAAAGAACCGGCATTCGTCAGCGAATCGTTCGCGCAAAAACGATTTCTCTCCGGTGTCCCAGTTGCCCTTGATGAACTGCACGACCGCGCATGGCATGCCATGGGCGATACACCGCATGATCATACCGAACCCGGAGGACGATTTTCCTTTGCCAGAACCAGTATGAACGATCACCAAACCCTTCTCTTCGGTTTTGGTTTCCATCATCTTGTCCCGCGCCGCTTTGATTTTGCGCATCTTTTCTGCGTGACGGGCGTTCTCGTCGTCTGTCATGGGCCAAATCCTCCGCTTGACAACCCCTGTTATTGGCGATCAGGTCGCCTGCAGTTGGTGCCTGTGTAAACAGGTGAAAAGGGAATGTGCAGCCCCCTTCGGGCCAAGCGCAGCCGCCCCCGCGACCGTGACCGGAAAGGTTGCCCGGCGCCACTGGCCATTTGGCCGGGAAGGCAGGTGCAACCGCAAACACCAGCGCTGTGCTGGGTGTTGAAATCCGCAAGCCGGGAAACCTGCCAGCTGCAGAACGACGAAACCGGGCGGGGTGATCCGGTGTCGGGTGCTGTGCCGTTCCGGACTGCCTGCCCGTCATCTTTACCCCTGCCGTGCAAAATGGATAGGGCAATCGCGATATGAGCGACGAAGAAGCGGCAGACCCAACCGAATTGCTGGTGTGCATCAAGTGCCGGCGCGGGCGCGACCTCACGGACGACGACCGCCGCCCCGGACGCGTGCTCTATGACGCGCTGCGCGTTCGGGATATGCCCGACGGCGTCACGCTGCGGCCGGTCGAATGCCTGCAAAATTGCGATTCGGGGTGCTCTGTCGCGCTGCGTGGCGGCAACCGGTGGAGCTATGTGTTTGGCAACGTGGATGAAACGTCGCATCCAGACATGCTGGTTGAGGGGGCCGCCCTCTATCATGCCACCGACAATGGCCTGATCCCCTGGCGCCAGCGCCCGGAACATTTCAAGCGGAACTGTATCGCGCGTGTCCCGCCGATGCATTTTGAGGAACCCAAGCTGGAGGCCGAAAATGGCTGATCTTTCGAAACTGCCGGTAACTGTCATCACGGGCTTTCTGGGCTCGGGAAAAACCACCCTGATCCGACACCTGATGCAAAACCCCGGCGGCAAGCGCCTGGCCGTTGTGGTGAATGAGTTCGGGGACGTTGGCGTGGACGGCGAAATTCTCAAATCCTGCGCGATACCCGATTGCCCCGCAGAGAACATCATGGAACTGGCCAACGGATGCATCTGCTGCACCGTGGCAGACGATTTCATTCCGACCATCGAGGCCTTGATGGCGCTTGAGCCGCGTCCGGAACACATTCTGATTGAAACCTCAGGTCTGGCCCTTCCGAAACCGTTGCTCAAGGCCTTCGACTGGCCTGATATCCGCTCAAAGATCACGGTGGATGGCGTGATTGCCCTGGCGGATGCCGAGGCCGTTGCCGCAGGCCGTTTCGCCCCGGATGTCGCCGCGGTCGATGCACAGCGCGAAGCAGATGACAGCCTGGATCACGAAACGCCTTTGTCCGAAGTGTTCGAGGATCAGATTTCCTGCGCAGACATCATTTTGCTGACCAAACCTGATCTGGCCGGTGCCGATGGCATCGCCGCGGCCAAGGCGATCATTGCCGCGGAAACACCACGCCCGTTGCCGGTGGTCGAAGTGGCCGAAGGCATCGTTGATCCGCGCGTGATCCTGGGGCTTGAGGCGGCGGCCGAAGATGACATGGATGCACGCCCTTCTCATCATGATGATCATGACGACCATGAGCATGACGATTTTGACAGCATCGTCGTGCAAATTCCGGAAGTCCGCGACCCCGCCGATCTTGTGGCCGCGATCGAACGGCTGGCCAAGGAGCAGAACATTTTGCGCATCAAGGGTTATGCCGCCGTCGAAGGCAAACCCATGCGCCTTCTGGTCCAAGCGGTGGGCGCAAGGGTCCGCCATCAGTTCGACCGGCCGTGGGGCCCCGATGAGCCCCGCACCGGTCGATTAGTGGTGATCGCCGAGCATGACGACATCAAACCCGAAACCATCCAGTCGATCCTGGCAATGGAACCAGCGGAGGCCGCAGGCTAAGCGCCATGCACGTGATCTTCCGGGAAAGCCACGGTCTGGAGGAAACAGACACGCCAACCGATCTGGGCCAGAGCCCGGCGGACCTGGTGGTTTTGTCTTTTTCCGACAGCGACCTCGGGGCTTTCGCGGAGGCCTGGCATCGCGGACAGGGCAAAAGCGGTGGGCTGCCGACCCTGCGGCTGGCCAATCTGGCCGCCCTGAAACACCCGCTGTCGGTCGACACCTACGTGGAGAACACCCTTGCAGGTGCCAAGGGCATCCTGATCCGGTTGATCGGCGGGGTGCCTTATTGGTCCTATGGGCTGGATCAGGTCCGGGTCCTGGCTGAGGAGCGTGGTATCGCCCTTGTAGTATTGCCGGGTGACGGGCGACCCGACCCCCGCCTCACGGCCTACTCTACCGTGCCGCATTCCACGCTGACCCGGCTGGGTGAGCTCTGTGACCGCGGCGGGGCGGTCGCCGCACAGGCTGCGCTGGCCCAGCTTGCCCTGTCCGCCGGGCTCTACGCGCGGCCCGTGGCCGGGTTCAAGATCGTCCCGCTGGTCGGGGCATGGACACCGGACCACGGCATCGCCTGCCCTCTGGTTCAGCTAGCGGCCGACAGCGAAGCATCCAAAAGGCTGCTGATTGTCTTCTACCGGTCTTATCTTGTGGCCGCAGATCTTGCGCCCGTAGAGGCCCTGTTCAAGGCCTTCCGCGCCAAAGGCTATGCCGTGCGCGCCGTATTTACCCCTTCACTCAAGGCCCCCGAGGCTGCCGGGTGGCTTGCGCGGCAGGTCCGCCAGTTCGGGCCTCATGCCATTGTGAATGCCACCGCCTTCAGCGGAAAAGGCGCGGACGGGACCTCGCCACTTGACGCCGGGGATGTCCCGGTGTTCCAGGTCGCCCTGGCCACCGCGACGCAGACCGCCTGGCAATCGTCCGAACGCGGCCTCTCCCCCGCGGATCTCGCGATGCATGTCGTGTTGCCTGAGGTTGACGGGCGTCTGATGGCTGGTGTGGCGTCTTTCAAAGAGCCCGGCGCGGCAGACCCCGATCTGGAATTTGCCCGCTACTCCCACAAACCCGTCGGAGATCGCGTCGCATCCATCGTCGACCGCGTTGAGGCCTGGACCGGACTGGCGTCCACGCCGGTTCACGACCGGTCCGTGGCGCTGATCCTGTCGACCTATCCGGGGAAAGACTGGAACATCGGTCACGCGGTCGGGCTGGATGCCCCTGCCTCGGCACTGGCCATTCTGAACGACTTACGCGGTGCCGGTTATGCTGTGCCCGACGCACCGGAAGACCTGACAACCGGCCTCTTGAACCGTACCCTGCGTTGGCCGGTCGCTGACTACGCGCGGGCTCTGATGGACCTGCCGGTTTCGCTGCGCGAAGACCTTCTGCAGACCTGGGGCGCACCAGAGGATGACCCGGACGCGCAGGATGGCGTGTTTCAGTTTGCCGCCCTTCGCGTGGGCAACGCGCTTGTGGCCCTGCAACCCGAACGCGGTCGGGCCGCGGAGCGCGAAGAAGACTACCACGATCTGTCACGCACTCCGCGCCACGCCTATGTCGCCTTTTATCTCTGGCTGCGTCAGCAGGTGCAGGCGATGGTCCATATCGGGGCGCATGGCACGCTGGAATGGCTGCCCGGCAAGTCGGTTGCCCTGTCGTCGGAGTGCTGGCCGGATGCCCTGATCGGGCCCATGCCGGTGGTCTATCCCTTCATCGTGAATGACCCGGGCGAAGCCGCGCAGGCCAAGCGCCGGATTGGAGCGGTGACGCTGGGCCATATCCCGCCCCCGTTGCGCGACAGCAGCACGCCGGACCGCTTGGCGCGACTTGAAACCCTGCTCGATGAGTTCTCCAATGCCGATGGACTTGACCCGGCGCGCCGCGACCGTCTGCAGGGCGAAATTCGCAGTGAAGCACAAGCTTTGGGCGTCGAGGGCGATCTGGGCCTGAGCCGTGCCACATCAACCGCCGAGGCGATCACGCGGATTGACCGGTTCGTCTGCGACATCAAGGAAAGCCAGTTCGGCGATGGCCTGCACATCTGGGGTCGGGCCGGGCCTCAAAACGGAGCGTTCGAGACCGCGGACTCGCATGTATCAGAACGCAAATCCCTGTTGTCCGCACTGGATGGGCACCGGATCGAGGCAGGCCCCTCCGGCTCGCCCTATCGTGGGCGCACCGATGTTTTGCCAACCGGGCGCAACCTCTACACCACGGATCCCCGCTCGGTTCCCAGCCGGGCGGCCTATGCGCAAGGCGTGAAGCTGGCTGAAGAACTCGTTCGCAAACACCTCCAGGACCAAGGCGACTGGCCCCGCGGGCTGGTGATCGATTTGTGGGGCTCTGCGACGATGCGCACGGCAGGTGAAGAGTTTGCCATGGCGTTGCACCTGTTGGGGGTGCGGCCGAAGTGGGACGACGGATCAGAGCGTGTGTCGGGCATCGAAGTGCTGCCCATCACCGAACTGGACCGGCCCCGTATTGACGCAACCTTGCGGGTGTCAGGTCTGTTTCGCGATGTGTTTCCGACCCTTACGGCACTTTTCTCACAGGCAGTGCGCGCACTTGCGGACCGCGACGAAGCACCGGACTGGAACCCCTATGCGGGCCGCGCGGCCGAGGCACGCGTGTATGGCCCGGCGCCAGGCAGTTTCGGACTGGGGATGGGCGCCGCACTGGAGGACTTCACGCCTGAAGCGCGCGCTGCGGCGGGTGAAGCATGGCTCCGCGCGTCGTCCTGGGCCTTTGACGGCGAACACGCACAGCAAAACGAGGCTGGCATACGAGACATCGTGGCGCGTGCAGACGTCTTTGTGCATCTTCAGGATCTTCCCGAAACCGACCTGCTGCTCGCGTCCGATTACGCGGCGCATGAGGCGGGATTTTCAGCCGCACAAGCCATCACGGGTGGATCGGCTGCCGTCTACCATCTGGATGCCACTCAGCCGGATCGCCCTCGCGCACGCGCACTCACCGAAGAGATCGCGCGCGTCGTGCTAGCCCGCGCCGCGAACCCCGACTGGGTGGCCGGCATGCGGCGGCACGGGTTTCAGGGGGCGGCCCAGATCGCCGCCACGCTGGATCATATGGCGGCCTTCGCGCATCTTGCTGGCGCGGTGTCCCCCCATCTCTTCGATCTCTTTCACGATGCCACATTGGGTGACCCGGTCACGGACCAGTTCCTGCAGGACGCCAATCCCGGCGCCCATGAAGCGATGTGCAACAGGTTTTCTGAGCTTTTGGCCGCAGGTCTCTGGCAAACAAGAAGAAATTCTATTCTGTCTGCGGCGGGAGGCATGCGGTGAGCGCTGCGGTGATCAAAGGCTGGTGCCCCGGAGCGTACACCCCCATGATGTCGGGCGACGGCCTGGTGGTGCGCATTCGGCCGCGGCACGGGCGCCTGTCGCCGGAGCAGACCCTTGGCTTATGTGATTTGTCCAGACGTTTTGGGAACGGGTTTCTGGACCTGACCAACCGCGCCAACCTTCAAATTCGGGCGGTCGCCGCAGACGACCACGACGCGCTTCTGGGAGAACTGGCGAGACTGCAGCTCCTGGACCCCGATCCGGCGACTGAGTTGCGGCGGAACATTCTCACGACGCCATTTTCGCAGCCGGGAGACCTGAGCGAGCGGATCGGCGAGGCGCTGATCCAGTCCCTTCCCCAGCTTCCGGACTTACCTGCGAAATTCGGCTTTGCCGTCGATACTGGCACCCGCCCGGTTCTGCAGGACGCCTCGGCTGACATTCGCATCGAGCGCGCGCCAGGCAGCCTTTTGGTGCGGGCAGATGGTGCTTCACACGGCCGTGCCGTGGCGGAAGCGGACGTCATCGGCGCCGTTCTCGAGATGGCGCGGTGGTTCGCGCGGCACCAGGCGCAGACCCGTCGGCGCATGTCCCGCGTGGTCGCGGTAACACAGCTTCCGCTGGAGTGGCGCACCAACGCTCCGGTCGGCGCAGCTGCGCGTCCGGCACCGGGAATGTCCCCGGCGGCGCAAATCCTCGGCGCGCCGTTTGGGCAGATCATGGCTAACGCGCTCGAACGCGCGGTGAACAGCTCCAGTGCCACGGGTATCCGCGTGATGCCTTGGAGATTGATGTTGTTCGAGAACGCCGCATCGTTCGACGATTCCGCGTTCATTTCGAAACCCGGCGACCCGTTGTTGCGGGCAAATGCCTGCTCCGGCGCGCCGTTCTGTCCGCAGGCCAGTGTCGAGACACGCAAGGTTGCACGACAGCTGGCCCGCCAATTGCCAGAAACGTTGCATGTCTCGGGCTGCGCCAAGGGGTGCGCCATGGCCAGCGCCGCTGACGTCACGCTGGTGGGACGTGAGGGTCGCTTTGACCTCATTCGCAACGGAACGGCAGCTGATCATCCGATCCGCACAGGCATCGCGCCTCGGGACGTCTTGACCGCCATTCAGGAATATCAATGACTTACGACTACGAACGCAATGGCGCGGCGATCTACGCGCAGTCCTTCTCCATCATCCGGCGCGAGGCCGCGCTCGACCGCTTTGATCCAGACGAAGAGCAGGTGGCTGTCCGGATGATCCACGCCGCCGGCATGGTCGGACTGGAAGAGCACATCCGGTTTTCCCCCGGGTTCGCGCGGGATGCCCGCGCGGCGCTGGAGGCCGGTGCACCGATCCTCTGCGATGCGCGTATGGTGTCCGAAGGGGTCACACGGGCCCGGCTCCCGGCCGAAAACGAAGTGCTCTGCACGCTGCATGCCGAAGGCGTGCGCGAACTGGCTGCGGAAATGGGTAATACGCGCAGTGCCGCCGCACTCGAGCTGTGGCGCCCAAAACTGGCAGGCGCCGTTGTCGCCATCGGCAATGCGCCCACTGCCCTCTTCCACCTGCTCAACATGTTGCAGGATCCCGAATGCCCGCGCCCGGCTGCCATTATCGGATGCCCGGTGGGCTTTGTCGGTGCAATGGAAAGCAAAGAGGCCCTCTGGCAGGATCAACCAGTCCCCTGTTGCATCGTAAAGGGACGACTGGGCGGCAGTGCCATCACGGTTGCGGCGGTCAATGCGCTCGCAAGTCGCGCCGAATGACGCAACAGGGCACCATATATGGCGTCGGCCTTGGCCCCGGCGATCCGGACCTGATGAGCGTTCGGGCCGACCGTCTGCTCCGCAACACCCGTCATGTGGCCTTTTTCAGAAAGGCCGGGCGCCCCGGCCAGTCACGGCGGATCGTCAACGGCATGCTGTGCGACGACGTGGTGGAATTCCCGATGGAGTATCCCGTCACCACCGAGATCCCGCTCTCCGATCCGCGCTATAACCAGATGCTCTCGGCCTTTTACGAAGAGTGCACCGCGCATCTGCGCGATCTCGCTGACAGCGGCCAGGATGTTGTGGTCCTCTGCGAGGGCGACCCGTTCTTTTACGGCTCGTTTATGCACCTTTACAGTAGGTTGGCGGATCTCACGCCCGTGGAGGTTGTCCCTGCTATCACCGGCATGTCCGCAGCCTGGACTGCCACCGGCCAGCCCATCACGTGGGGCGACGATGTGATGACGGTCCTGATGGGGACGCTGCCAGAGGACGTTTTGTCAGAGCATATGGAGCGCGCCGATGCCCTTGTGCTGATGAAGATCGGGCGTCATCTCGACAAGGTATGCCGCGCGCTGCGGACCGCCGGCCGGTTCGATGCCGCCTGGCTGGTGGAATATGCCAGCATGGAGGGGCAGTCTGTCCAGAAGCTCTCAGAATTTGACGGCAAAACCATTCCCTACTTTTCTATCGTGGTTGTGCATGGCCGGGGACGGCGGCCATGACCGGCTGGCTGGCTGTCGTGGGTCTTGGTCCGGGTGACGAGAACCTTGTCACACCCGATGTTCGGGCCGCGCTTGCCGAGGCGACCGACGTTGTAGGCTACATCCCATATGTCGCGCGGGTTGAACCGCGTGCCGGGCTGACGCTGCACGCCAGCGACAATCGCGTCGAAATCGACCGGTCGCGCCATGCGCTCGAAATGGCGGCGGCGGGGCGGCGCGTGGTGGTCGTGTCGTCAGGTGATCCCGGCGTGTTTGCAATGGCGGCGGCCGTGCTGGAGGCGTTGGAGCATGGACCACAGGCGTGGCGTGATCTCGATCTCCGGGTTTTGCCGGGGATAACGGCGATGTTGGCCGCTGCAGCAAGGGCTGGTGCTCCGCTGGGCCACGATTTCTGCGCCATCAATCTCAGTGACAATCTCAAACCCTGGGCGCTGATCGAAAAACGATTGCGACTGGCGGTAGAGGCCGACTTTGCGATGGCGTTCTACAACCCGCGCTCCAAGTCCCGCCCCGAAGGGTTCGAGCGCACGCTTGAGGTGTTGCGCGAGGCATGCGGGGACTCCCGCCCCGTGATCTTTGCCCGCGCGGTTTCAACCGCCCAAGAGGACATCCGCGTTGTCCCGCTGACCGAATGCAGCGCAGACATGGCGGACATGCGGACTCTCGTGATTGTGGGATCAAGCGCCACACGCCTGATTGAGCGCGCGGGAGCGCCGCTCGTCTATACGCCGAGGTCTGTTCCGGCATGACCCAGCCAATGCATCACATCGGCGACCGTGTGCACTTCGTTTCGGGCCGGGATCACGGGGCGGTCAATCATGATCACGGGCACGCCGCTTTCACGCGCGGCGATGATCTTGGCTGCGGCGCCCGTCCCTCCGGCATTTTTCGACACTACAAGTTCGATCCCGTGTTTGCGCATCAGAGCACGGTCGCCCTCTACATCAAACGGGCCGCGATCGACCACGACATGACAGGCGGGAAATCCGAGCGGCTGATCAGGCGGATCCACCAACCGCAAAAGATAGAAATGCTGCGGGATGGGAGCAAAGTCAGCCAGATGCATGCGCCCGACCGCCAGCATGACACGGGTTGGGGGCCGGTCGAGCGCCGCCACCGCAGCCGGAATGTCCGGGACCCGGGTCCAGAGGTCCGCCGCCTCGGGCACCCATGGGGCCCGAGTCAGGGCCATGAGAGGGATGTCGCACTGCGCGCAGGCCGCGATGGCATTGGTGCTCATCTGGGCCGCAAACGGGTGCGTGGCGTCGATCACATGTGTGACGGCTTCGCGGCGCAGATGTTCAGCCAATCCCGAAACGCCCCCAAAGCCACCCACGCGCTGCGGCAGCGCTTGGCGGCGGGGATGCGCAACGCGCCCGGCGAAAGAAACTGTCGCCGTCAGACCCGCTTCTGCCACGCGCTGGCACAAAGCGCTGGATTCGCTCGTTCCTCCGAGGATCAGCAGGTTGAGATCCATGTCTGACGGTCCCTGGCTCACGATTGTCGGTCTGGGCGAAGATGCCCGCGATGGGCTTTGCACTGCAAGTCGAACCGCGCTGGAGGCTGCCGAAATCGTCATGGGCCCGCCACGACATCTGGAACTCCTGCATGGTCTGTCCGCCGAGGCGATCCCATGGCCGGTTCCGTTCGCGGATGGGGTCGAGCAGCTTCTGTCGTATCGGGGACGCCCCACCGTGATGCTGGTATCAGGCGATCCGTTCTGGTTCGGCGCAGGCACAGTTCTGGCACATCGCCTGTCCCGCGCCGAATGGACCGCGTTTCCCGGACGATCAACCTTTTCGTTGGCAGCCAGCCGCATGGGCTGGTCGCTCGAGCAGACAAAATGCCATGGGCTTCACGCCGCACCGTTTGAGCGTTTGCGTCCAGATCTCGCGCCGGGGCGGAAGATGATTGTGCTGGTGCGTGACGGCAAAGCGGTGCAGGACCTTGCCCATTATCTGACGTCTCAGGGGTTTGGCGCGACAGAAATCTCTGTTCTGGAAGCGCTTGGCGGACCAAGGGAACAGATCACCGTACTGCGCGCCGATTCACTCATCGATAAGAGCTTTGCGCACCCGGTTTGCGTTGCTTTATCGGTGCAGGGGGACGGCGCCGTCCTACCGCTTGCGTCCGGGCGTCGGGACGATTGGTTCGACCATGACGGCCAGATCACCAAACGGCCCGTCCGCGCGCTGACGCTATCGGCCCTGACCCCGCGTCCTTTTGAGCATCTGTGGGACATAGGCGGTGGATCCGGCTCCATCGCCATCGAATGGTTGCTGGCGGACCCCAGCCTGACCGCAACCACGATTGAGCAGCACGCAGACCGCGCCACCCGCATCTCGGACAATGCACGGCGTCTGGGCGTGGACCGTCTCACCGTTGTTAAGGGAACAGCGCCGCAGGCGCTGTCATCGCTCAAGGCTCCGAACGCCGTCTTCGTCGGGGGCGGTCTCTCGCAGGATTTGCTGGACTGGCTGCCGGTCCATCTGGGCGCTGGCACCCGGCTGGTCGTCAACGCTGTCACATTGGAGACCGAAGCGTTGCTGACGGCGGCGCATTCCCGGCTGGGCGGTGAGTTGCACCGCTTCGAACTCTCCTCTGTCACGGCGATCGGGACCAAGCAGGGCTGGAAAGCGTCCTTTCCGATCGTGCAATGGAGTTGTGTCTTATGATCGTCGCCGGATTTGGGTTTCGCGGTGAGGCCACAGTGGCGAGCCTGCAGGACGCTCATCGGCTGGCCTGTGGAGATATCACGCCAATGATGCTTGCAACGGCGGCGGACAAAGCGCACACAACGGCATTTCAGACGTTCGCGCTGGACACCGAATTGCCCGTCCGGGCTGTCCCGCCCGACATGATGGAGAAGCAGGTGACCCAATCCCAATCCGCGGCCTCCCAATCCGCACGGCAGACCGGTTCGGTTGCCGAAGCTGCGGCACTGGCCGCCGCTGGTCCCGGCGCGCGTCTTCTGGGACCACGCGTCGTGTCCGGTGATCGCATGGCCACCTGCGCGCTGGCGATGGGAGACGGGGCATGACAGTTCACTTCATCGGGGCCGGGCCCGGCGCCGCCGACCTACTGACCTTGCGCGGGCGCGACCTGATCGCCACCTGCCCCGTTTGCCTTTATGCAGGCTCGCTTGTCCCCAAGGCCCTGTTGGACCACTGCCCGGAAGGCGCGCGCATCGTGAACACTGCGCCGCTGGATCTCGACGCGATCTTAGCCGAGATCAAAACTGCCCATGATGCGGGCCAGGATGTCGCCCGGCTACACTCCGGCGATCTGTCCGTCTGGTCGGCAATGGGCGAGCAGATGCGTCGATTGCGCGCCGAAGGCATTCCTGTTTCGGTCACCCCCGGCGTGCCGGCCTTCGCAGCCGCGGCGGCGTCACTGGGCACCGAACTGACCCTGCCCGGGCTGGCACAATCGGTTATTCTGACCCGCACGCCAGGACGGGCCTCCTCGATGCCGCCGGGCGAAACGCTGACAAACTTTGCGGCCACAGGGGCCACGCTGGCGATACATCTGTCGATCCAGAACCTGCAGACCGTGACAGCCGATCTCTCACCCGCTTACGGGGCTGACTGCCCGATTGCCGTGGTTTACCGCGCCAGTTGGCCCGACGAGCAGATCATTCGTGGCACGCTATCGGATATCTCGGGCAAGATCGGCCCTGACATCACCCGCACCGCCCTGATCCTGGTTGGACCCGCCCTCGGCGGAGAGGGTTTCGCGGAAAGCTGCCTCTATTCAACAGAGTATGACCGCCGCTACCGGCCACAAAGCGCAGACAGCCCATGGCAGGGCTGGACGCCCGACACAGAAGATCAACCCCACCATGACTGATATCCCCGGCCTTCTTGTATCCGCGCCGGCATCGGGCACCGGCAAGACCACCGTGATGCTGGGGTTGCTCAGGGCGCTGGCAGAGGACGGTTTGGCGGTTCAACCCTTTAAATCCGGTCCCGATTACATCGACCCGGCGTTCCATCGCGCCGCCAGCGGGCGCGCGTCCTACAATCTCGACACATGGGCGATGGATGCAGACCTCTGGCAGGGCATCTCGGAACAGGCCGCCGGGGCGGACATCTGCGTGGCCGAAGGGTCGATGGGTCTCTTTGACGGCGTGGCGACGCGCGGGCAACAGGGGTTTGGCAGCAGCGCCGAAACCGCCAAGGCGATGGGATGGCCCGTTGTGCTGGTCCTGGACGTCGGCGGTCAGGCCCAGTCTGCCGCCGCAACCGCGCTCGGGTTCCGCAGCTACGACCCCGGTCTGAAGGTGGCGGGCGTGATCCTGAATCGCGTGGCCTCGCCACGGCACGAACGGCTGACACGTGTCGGGATGGAACGCGCTGAATTACCTGTGCTCGGCGTGCTGCCCCGTCGCGGGGATCTGACCTTGCCTGAACGGCATCTGGGCCTCATTCAGGCGGTTGAACATCCGGACCTGAACGCCGCGATCGCCGGCTACGCGACATTTTTGCGGGACCATGTGGATCTGGATGCGATCAAGGCTGCAGCGGCGGGCAAGGCGGCGCCGCCAGCGGGAACCCTGCCGCATCCTCCGGCGCAGCGGATCGCTCTGGCACAGGATGCCGCATTCTCATTCACCTATCCTCATTTGCTAGAAGGCTGGCGGCGTGCCGGTGCCGAAATTCTTCCCTTTTCCCCTTTGGCGGATGAAGCACCCGCTTCGGACGCGGATCTGGTCTGGCTGCCCGGCGGATACCCGGAACTGCATGCAGGCACGCTTGCCGGCGCGACGACGTTTCTGAATGGGCTGCGTCAGCACGCCGAAACGCGGCCTGTGCACGGAGAGTGCGGCGGGTACATGGCGCTTGGCACAGCGCTGATCGACAAGGACGGGCAACGCCATCAGATGGCCGGGTTGCTCGGGCTGGTCACAAGCTATGAAAAGCGGAAGTTCCATCTGGGCTACCGCCGCGCCGTGCTGGATGCGCCGTTGCCCGGCTTGTCCCCCGGTACGGCGCTGCGGGGCCACGAGTTTCACTACACCACGATCCTTGATCAACCGGATCCACCGCTGGCGCAGGTCTGCGACGCCGACGGGAACAGCGTGCCGGAAACCGGCTCAGTGCGGGGCAATGTCACCGGGACCTTCTTCCACCTGATTGCGCGTGAAGGTGCGCAATGACCGGCTTCGTCAGTTTTGTGGGCTCTGGCCCGGGGGACCCCGAACTCCTGACCCTGAAAGCGGTGAACCGCCTCAAACAGGCGGACGCGGTTTTGTTCGACGACCTGTCCTCAGGCCCGATTCTGGACCATGCCCGCGCAGGTGCGGATCTGGTTGGAGTGGGCAAACGCGCCGGTCGCCCTTCACCCAAGCAACGGCATGTGAGCCGTTTACTCGTCGATTATGCCCAAATGAATCAACAGGTTGTGCGCCTTAAGTCAGGTGATTCCGGTTTGTTTGGACGCCTTGAAGAAGAAATCACGGCGTTGAAAGAAGCCGGCATTCCGTTCGAGATCATTCCGGGTGTGCCATCGGCCTGTGCCGCTGCTGCGGCGGCGGGTATTCCGCTGACGCGACGCCTGACGGCCCGACGCGTGCAGTTTGTCACGGGGCATGACGTCACGGGTCAGTTGCCCGCGGATATCAATCTTGACGCGCTTGCTGACCCAACCACGTCGACAGTTGTGTTCATGGGCAAACGGACCTTTCCCGACCTTGCCGCAAAGTTGCAGGACCGAGGATTGCCGGGCGACACGCCTGCCCTGCTGGCGGAAAGTGTCAGCACGCCGGATCAAGCCCTGGCGCGCCACACGATTGACAGTCTTTGCACGGCACTCCGCACAGAAGTCGGCAACAAACCGGCGCTCATCCTGTTTGGACCCCTCGCAGAAGAATGATGGCCCCATCCCCCAGTGTTTGCGATGATCGAACCAAACTGCCGTGTGCGCGACGCAGCGGGGGTAACCTGTCAGGCCGACCCGCATGATCCGTGATCTCTGGCTCATTGGAATTGGAACCGGCAGTCCGTCCCACGTCACGTTGGAGGGACAGCAGGCGATCCGCGACGCGGACGTTATTCTGGTGCCACAAAAGGGCGAAAAGAAAGATGAACTGGCGGAAGTTCGGCATCGGATCATCCGCTCCGCGGATAGCCCGGCGCACGTGATCCCGTTCGAGTACCCCACCCGCGACCCGGATCTGCCTTATCAGACCCGCGTTCACGATTGGCATGACGAGATAGCCCGCCGCTGGCAGGCCGCGCTGGCTGCCACACCCAAAACCGGCCCTGTTGCGTTGCTCGTATGGGGGGACCCGTCGCTCTATGACAGCACGATCCGGATCGCCGGGCGCCTCTCCCCGCCCCCGAAGCTGCGTGTCGTTCCGGGGATAACGGCGATCCAGGCTCTGACCGCGGCGCATGCGTTGCCTCTGAACACTGTGAACGGGCCTGTCCACATCACCACAGGGCGACGCCTGCGGGACTTCGGTTGGCCGCGCGACGCCGAAACTGTCATCGTGATGCTCGACAGCGAATGCAGCTTTCTGGGGCTGGATATGCCCGATCTGTCCATTTGGTGGGGGGCGTATCTGGGCACAGACGATCAGGTGCTGTGCAAGGGCCGTGTCGGGGACGTCGGGCAACTTATCGCGCAGAAACGCACCGCTGCGCGATCGACCCACGGCTGGATCATGGACACCTATCTGCTGCGCAAATCATCGGAAAAAACGTGATTCTGCCGTGGCTTGCGGACCGCAACTGCCCCCCGGCTATCACTGCTACAACGTTAAGATCAGCGGGCAATGGTCCGATACCTCGGGGTCATAAACCACCTGAAAATCCACGACCGCATTCACGCGATTGACCAGCATGTAGTCCGCAAACTTTCCCGGCTTGGTATAGGCCTTGGTCCTTGTTCCAGGAAAACCACGTGTGGTGACGAGGTCCGTCAACCCGACATCGTTCAAACGGCGCAACGTTTCGCTTCCTGGCTCAACATTGAAGTCTCCGCAAACGACGATAAGGTCCGAAGGAGCGCTCACCCGCTGGGAAATCCCGATCAGCCGGTCAACCTGATGGCGCCGCGCAGGGGTGTCCATCTTTCCATTCAGATCGCGCAGCCCATGCATATGCGTGATGCTCAAGGTCCTCGCGGTGTCATGATCATAGAGCCGCACGCCGTGGGCGCTGCGTGATCTTGGGTGATCACCATAACCATCCGGGGCATAGGATTTATGCACGAAGTCCTGCACCTGTCCGATGATCGGGATGGATTTGCGCACGAATGTGGCCAGCCCCCACTGCGACGGGACCACCTGATCTTCATCCCACAAAACGCCCTGCGCCGCTGGGCAAAACGTTGCTGCATGATCTGGCAACACGCGGCAAACATCCTGAAAGAAATTGGCGCGCTGCGGCAGCACATGATCACCGTCCCGATAGGTCAGCCAATCGCGCTTTGTCGCGGGGCTGTGCACGACCTCTTGCAGGCACAAAACATCCGGATCGGTCGCCGCAAGATAAGGCAGCAATTCATCACACAGCTTGCCGCCCCACCCATTGAGACACATGATTTTCATAGCGCGCTCCCCAAATCCGGACGGTGGTGCACTGGCAAAGGCCAATGATGTCGCGGCTTACCCATTCGGCAAGCTGCGCTGTGCGATGGGCACGATCAGAAGCGTGAGCAAGCTGACGAGGGCAAACATCAGCACATAGCTCTGCGTTTCGGCAAGCAGCGCGCTGCAGCCCGCCAGCCCCAGACTGCCGCCAAGCATTTGCATCGTCATGTTGATCCCGCTGGCCTGAGCGTGTTTGTGCGCCGGAACCGCGTTCATCTGCACCCGTCTGACCGGAATGGCGATGCTTGGCATCGATGCGCCCCAGAGGATCAGCGGTATGAGCGCCAAGACATAACTCTGTTGGAGGGTCGACGCTGCAAACAACAGGATCGCAACTCCGTGCACTGTCACACCCCGCACAAGGGTGCGGCGCGACCCGATGCGATCTGTCGATTTGCCGATTTGCACCGATGTGACAAGTGTCGGCAGGATCGCCAGAGAAACAGCGGCTCCGGACAGGATCGGAGAGATGCCGAGCACGGTCTGAAAATATTGTGCCGCGAACACGAAGACCGCAATTTTTTCGAGCTGAAAGATCGCGAAAATGGCAACGCCACCGCCATAGGCCGGAATCCTGAGCAGCGACAGATCCAGCAAGGGCGCGGGATGGCTCAGTTCCCGATGCAAAAACAGGGCCAGCATCAGGAGCGACCCGACAATCAAGCCAAGCGTCGGAGGTGACATCCACCCCCAGGACGGGCCTTGCATGACAAAGGTCACAAGGCTGAATAAACCCAGCACCAGCAGGACCGGTCCGGCAACCTCCAGACCTGTGGTCTTGCCCTGTGCCTTGGGTTTTTGCGCATCGTATGAGGGCGACCAGACAATCCACAGCAAAACCACAATGCCCAGCACGATGGGAATGCCGATCCAGAAAATCATCCGCCACGACACTGCTTCGGTCAGCAAACCACCAACAAGTGGGCCAGACGCCATGAAAATCCCGCCAACGGTCGTCTGGTAGCCAAAGGCCACACCACGCTTTTCGGGCGCGAAGGCCGATGTGATCAGGGCAATCGAAGTGGGGAAAATCAATGCTGCGGCGATGCCCTGCAGTGCGCGTGCCCCAATCAGAGTTGCACCATTCGGAGCGAGCGCCGCCAACAGAGACGCTCCGGCAAAGAGCACGGCGCCCGTTGAAAAATAGACGCGCCTGCTGAAATGGTCCCCAAAGCGGCCAGCAATCGCAACTGAGCAGGTGAAGCTGAGCAAGTACGCGTTTACCACCCAATGGGCCGCCGAAACGGAGAGTCCAAGGTCTTTGGCAATTGTCGGCAATGAAACGGAGACGGCCGTTTCATCCAACACGATCAGCCCGAGGACTGCGCTCATCGCGCCCAGCAGCCACCATTGTCTGTGTTCTTCGGCCACCACGTACGCGACTCTCGCAGGTTGCAACGCCCTCCGGGTCAGGACGCACGACCCACCCTAGCTTGCGTTGCGACGTGCGTATAGCAGCCCCGGCGCAGTGCGAATTTGTCACGTCGGCATGCTAATCAAAGCCGCGTCCGCGCCGACGGCATCATTCTGCCATGTTTTGCTGCTTGATGCCCGGCTATGGAACAGACCACCAACCCTCAGGCACCGCGCGCGCCCGTTCCCTTGCAGAGATGGGGCGTCTGGGCTGTCATCGTTGGTGCGCTTGCGCTGGTACTTGTCTTTGTTCAGATCATTGGTCCCACATTCGAAACCCGGCCATCCGTCGCGCAACAGGTGGGAGAAATTGCCGGGGAGATCAGGCGGAATGCCTGGCGCTCTTTCTTCGGGCTGCCACGTCCCGAACCCGAAATCAGTGCAGTCCCCGTCTGGACCTATCTCGCGATTGCCACACCCATCCTTGGGGTCTGCGCCATTCTTCTGTCCTTGATCTCCGGGCTGCGGCACGAGAACCGGCGCTATTTGGTTTATGGGTTCAGCCTGGGGGCTTCGGCGATCGTCTTTCAGTTTTTCTGGTGGGTGGCCTTGCTGGTCGCCGGTGTGGTGCTGCTGGTCGCCATTATCGAGAATATCGATGACATCTTCAGTTTCTGAGCGTCGTGGCTCAGCCACCCAACGCCTTGACCGCCCGCACGCGATCGTCCAGCTGCGCGGCAAGTAGGTCGACAAAGGCCAGCGCCTGCCGTGACAGATGTTCGCGCCCGGCTGCGATCACCGTCACGAAATAGGTCAGATCCTGTATGATCGGGCGGAACACCACGCCGCCCATCTGGACCGCCTGTTCGGCCGAAAACGGATCGGCAATGGCCAACACTTCGGCCTCGCGGACCAGCGCCGCGGCCAGCGGCAGGTTAGCAACCGACAGACGGGATCGCTCCCTGAGTTTGTCCGAGAGTGACGGGTCAATGGACATCATCGAATCCGGATAGGTGCCGCCGAAGGTGACAAACGTCTCTGTCTCCGCCAGATCCTCCAAATCGACGGGCCCGTATTCATCGGCCTGCGGATGCGCGTCCGGCATGAGACAGACATAGGGAGCTGAGGTCTGATAGAGTTTGCGGACTCCTTCGTAGTCCGGTTCGCGCCCGACGATCCCCAGATCAAGCTGATGGGTTTGCACCGCATCCAGGATGGCCGGGGTGTTGCGGGTCTGAACCACGAAACGAATATCTTCGGACTCGCGATAGAGCTGACCAATCGCCTTGGGGAGCTCTATCGTGGCGATCGACTGGATCGTCCCAATTGATATTGTTCCGCCCTGAGCGGTTCGAATGGACCTGGCGAGGTCCTCAAGCCGGCCCATGCCCAGAAACATACCCTCGACGCCGTCGTAGAAATTTCGCCCTTCCACCGTGGGGGTCAGCCCGCGCCCCACACGGACAAACAACGGAAACCCGACGGACCGCTCCAGATCAGCCACCAGCCGGCTGACGCTGGGCTGTGAGATGTGCATGATCCGGGCCGCCTCGGTGATCGAACCGCAGCGGACAGTGGCGCGAAACGCTTCCAGCTGGCGAAAATTCATCAACCTGCCTCATTCGGAATCTGAGGCTTTCAGATTAATTGATCCAATGCACGTATGTATAGGGCATGCATTCGACGCCAGAGCCCTCTGGTCTTCGAAGCGCCATTTGTCAGGTGCTGTAAAGGCTGGCGAGCCTTGCGGCCGCTCCTTTCAGCCTGTCCCGAAAGGCCACAACACCGGCCAGCGAATGGCGCTGGACCGGCGCATGCACCGAGAGCGTGGCCATCAAACGCCCTTCGGGATCCTCAATCGGTACGGCAATGGCAGTCATGCCCGCCATGAACTCTTCGTCGTCGGTGGAATATCCCCTGAGCCGTGTCGCCTCCAGCTCCTCGCGGAGCTGATCGGGGTCGGTCATGGTTCTGTCGGTATGGGCTTCCAGCGGACGCGCGCTCAAAATGCCGGACAGCACGCTGGGACGCAGAGTTGACAGGTACATCTTGCCACTGGCCGTACAATGAAAAGGCACTTGTGTTCCGATCGGAAGCTGAATGCGCAACGGCCATTTGGTCTCCACCCGGTCAAGGTAAGTCATCCCTTCGCGGTCTGGCGTGGCGAGGTTACAGGTCTCGCCCAGTTCCTCCGCAATGGCATTCAGGATCGCCAGGCGCGCAGTGCGCAGATGCTCGGATGACATAACCGTCACGGCCAGACGGCGCAATTGCGGTCCAGGACCATAGGAACGCCCGTCCAGATCGCGTTGCAGATACCCTTCGGATTCGGCGGTTTGCAACAACCGGTGGATGGTGGGTTTGGGCAACCCGATGGTTTCCACAAGATGTGAGGGCTTCACCGGGACGCCTTGACGCGCCACCTCTGCAAGGAGGGCCAGCAACCTCAGATTGGTTGGGATCTGTGCCGGTTTCTGGCTCCTCGCATCATCTGGCATCGGCGCATCATCTTACCTGTTGGGCAGCAGCATCAACGCCAGATCGGGCACCAGAGACACCAGGAACCAGACCGAGATCAGCGCTGCAAGATAGGGCACCGTATAGCGGAGCAACCGGAAATAGGGAACGCCGGTTACGCCAGACGCCACATAGAGGTTCAACCCGTAAGGCGGTGTGATGAATCCAATCGACGCGCCCACCAGGAAGATCACCGAGAAGTGGATCGGATCGATGCCAACGGATGCCGCAATCGGGGCCAGAATGGGCGCCAGAATAATCGTCACCGGCAAGCTTTCCAGAACCATGCCCGAGAAGAAAACGATCATCATCGAGGTGAACAGAACTGCGTGATAGCCGCCCATCGACGTGACGAAATCTCCGATGGTTTGCTGCGCGCCCAGCAGCGAGAGGATTTGCTGCATGACCACAGATATCGCGATCAGCGGCGCCAGAATCCCTGTGATCTGTGCAGACCGCACGACAATTGAGGGGATTTGAGGGATCGTGAAGCCTTCGACAACGAACATCTCGGCAAAGCTCTTCTCGACGACGGGTTTGTCGCGCGAGGACCCCAGGATCCGGTTGAGCGGGTAGCTGATCAGGCCGGCGATCACACAGAACCCAACTGTCACGCCCGCCGCCTCGGTGGGAGAGAACTTGCCGGTGTAGATGCCCCACAGCACAAGGCCGATGGCGAAAAAGCCCAGCCACGCGCCGAATGCCGTTTTCAGAACACGGTTCAGCTGCAGCGGGATCAGATACCCCCAGCCGTTGATCCGGCAGATGATCCAGCAGGCAAACTGCATGCCGAAAACCATCAGCGCGCCGGGCAAGATGCCCGCGACGAAGAGGTCCGAGATTGGCAGGTTCATCAGGAACCCGTAGACGATAAAGATGATCGAGGGTGGGATGATGATCCCCACGGTGCCGCCCGCCGCCGCAGTGGCCGCCGAGAACCGCTCGTCATATCCGCCTTTCACCATTTCGGGGTGCAGCATCGACCCGATGGTCGCGGTGGTCGCTGAGTTCGACCCCGAGATGGCCGCGAAGAGGCCGCAGGCCCCCAGCGAGGCCATGGCCAGACCGCCCCGTAACCACCCAAGACAGGCGTAGGCAAAATCGCTCAGCCTTCGCGCAATGCCGGATTGGTTGATCAGGTCACCCGTCAGAATGAACAGCGGCATCGCCAGCAGCGCGAAGCCCTTGTTGAAAACGTTGAGCAGTTCCGCGCCCATGTTGTCGAGCGTCAGGCCCAGCACAAACGAACAGCCGATCACCCAATAGGCAATCACCAGCAGAACCGGCACGCCAAGCATGAACAGAAACGTGACGCCAAGAGAAATGAGTGTAACCCATGTACCGTCCGTCATCACACATCCCCCCCGATAACAGCCTGTCGGATCAGCGGGTCCCCGCTGCGCCAGTTTTTGATGTCATCACCGAGGTTCTCCAGAACCCGAGCGCTCATCAGCAAGAAAGACAGGGGCGCGGTGATCAGGAACCACCACTGCATGACATTGTCCGTGCCGAGCACGATCTGAAAGTTCGACGCCGACAGCGCCGTCACCCGCGTCGTAGTGACCAGGACAATGACCGAGAATCCGAACCACAGAACCGCGTCCAGACACAGACAGGCCATCTGCCCCCACCGGGGCATGACCGCGCGAAACTCTGCAAAACTGAGATGGGTCCGCAGCCGCACATTAAAGGCAGCGCCCGACCACGCCATGATCATGAACAGCAAGGGAGGAATGGTCGTGGACCATGGCTGTTGGTTCGAAAAGACGAAGCGGTCGATCACGCCCCAGAAAATGATGAACGCAATGGCCAGATAGCTCCAGACCATGATGGTGCGTTCCAGATGTCGGTCCAGAAGCGGGACCAGCCGGTAAATCCAGAGGACGAGGAGACCGCCGATCGCGGTTGCGAACACCCCAACGATCCAAGCTGCATCTGATTGCAGCGCATTTCGGATCTCGTAGCTGTCCTGCGTTGCAAAGGCTGCAAAGATCGCACCAATGTCCGACCACATCGTCATCTGTCCCCTCCCACTCGCCCGGACGTGACAACTCTGGCCACGCCAAGGTTATTGAACCGGCGCTTATCCTGCGCGCCGGGTCCAGTTCTTAGATGGTATCAGGCTTTCCACCACCGGCGTGGCTCGACATTCTCCGGCTTCATGTCCGCAGGGACCTGACGCGCGATGTCGTAGATTTCCTGATACGTGTCGATGCCACCGGCCCACTTGTTCAGCCGGTCGCGCCACTGCTCCCACAGCTGAGGCTGGAACTCGGGCGAACACATCTCTTCGGCCATTTTGATCTGATCTTCGGCCAGGAAGGCATTGCGGACGTTGTTTTCCGCAAAGATCGTGCCGGGCAACTGTGGATCCGACTGACCAACGGTCTTCACCAGTGCGGCCTCGTTCGCAGCCTGCACATGGGTCTGTGCCCAGTAGGCGGATTCCATGACAGCGTCCTGCAAATATCCATCAAGGCTGTCAAAGACCGATGCGGACATCGAGGTGTGTTCCGTGCCGCAGAAGAACTTCAGGTCGACGGATTGGGACACAACCGGGGACATGTTGGCATAAGCCACGGCAGAGGCCCAGGTCTCGGCACCGTCGATCAGGCCCTGCTTCAGGCCATCGAGCGTTTCTTCCCAGGCAATTGGCACCGGGTTGAGGTTCAGCGCCTGCATTGCGATCCGGCCCAATTGGGTGCCGGTCACGCGGTTCTTGGTGCCGAAGAGCTCTTCCAGCTTTGTCACGGTCGGCTTGTCTTCCCAACCCAGACCAAGCTGAATCCCGCGCAGTTCGCAGTGGCTGAACAGGAATTTCAGGCCATGCCGCTTCTCCAGCGGCTCGCGGAGGATGCGCTGGGAGTCGGGGCTATAGAGGAAGTGATACTGCGAGGCCCGACCCGGGAACATGTAGGCATAGTCCAGAACGTTCAGGTACGGCGCACCGCCGGCCGAGTTCTGGGTGGATGCCGCATAGATATCGACGATTCCCTGCTGGGTTTTTTCAACGCAGGAAGTCTGGCCACAGATCTGGTTGTTGCCGATGAACTCGATCCGGATTTCGCCGTCGGTCCGGCTCTCGACGTCACGCGCGAACTCCAAAGCGCCTGCGCGTTCGATCAGCAGGTTTTGGTCGTTAAACCCCGATGCGCCGAACTTCAGGTTGAACTTCGCGGGCTTGGCGAATCGCTTTTCGTAGGTTGATTCCGCCGCACTGGCCAGATTCGCGAGGCTCATCGCTCCTCCGAAGCCTCCCGCAGCCAGCAAGGTCGAGCTCAGCCCGTAACGTCCCGCAACTCTGAACAAATCCCGCCGGGAAATGTGACTTAGTTTGTCTTTGATTCTCATTCTCTCTCTCCCTAGAAGTCAATTATTGAGACATTTTGTTTCGAAAATGCTAGCTTGCTTTGCACAATCTGCATAGAATTTTTTTCAACACAGGGCTGGAGGACGAAGGTTGGAGGCTGACTTCATTGTCATCGGGGCAGGTTCATCCGGATGCGTTATCGCCAACAGGTTGAGTGCCGATCCGAAGGTCCGCGTCGTTTTGCTCGAGGCAGGCGGGCGCGACACCAACCCGTGGATCCACATTCCCGTTGGCTACTTCAAAACCATGCACAACCCGTCTGTGGACTGGTGCTACAAGACCGAGCCGGACCCCGGACTGAACGGCAGATCACTGGACTGGCCGCGCGGCAAGGTTCTTGGCGGTTCCTCCTCGCTGAACGGGTTGCTCTATGTGCGCGGCCAGAAAGAAGACTACGACCGCTGGCGGCAGATGGGCAATGTGGGCTGGGACTGGGAATCGATCCTGCCACTGTTCAAACGGTCCGAGGACCAGGAACGCGGGGCGGACGAATACCACGGAACGGGCGGGCCACTGGCCGTGTCCAACATGCGGATCCAGCGCCCGATCTGTGATGCCTGGGTCGCCGCCGCACAGGAGGCCGGGTACCCTTTCAATTCAGACTACAACGGCGCTGAGCAAGAAGGCGTGGGGTATTTCCAACTGACCACGCGCAACGGTCGCCGGTGTTCCGCCGCCGTGGCCTACCTCAAGCCCATCCGCAACCGCACGAACCTGCAGATCATCACGCACGCGATGGTCAAACGGATCGATCTGGATGGCAAGAAAGCATCCGGGGTCACCTTTCTCGATCGCTCGGGCCAGGAGCAGACCATCAAGGCACGGCGCGAAATTGTCGTCTCAGCAGGGGCCATAAATGCGCCCCAAATCCTGATGTTGTCCGGAATCGGCGCGCCGGAACATCTGCAGGAGAACGGGATCACCCCCCTGCACGCGCTGCCCGGTGTGGGACAGGGGCTTCAGGATCATCTGCAGGCGCGGCTGGTCTTCAAGTGCAACGAACCCACGCTGAACGACGAAGTGCGCAGCCTGTTCAATCAGGCCCGCATCGCATTGAAATATGCGATGTTCCGCGCCGGGCCGATGACGATGGCTGCCAGCCTGGCCACCGGGTTCATGAAAACCCGACCCGAGGTGGAAACCCCCGACATACAGTTCCACGTGCAACCCTGGTCAGCGGACAGCCCAGGTGAGGGCGTGCATCCTTTCTCTGCTTTCACTATGTCCGTGTGTCAGCTGCGCCCCGAAAGCCGGGGACATCTTCTTCTGGATGGCCCCGACCCGAGGACCCATGTGAAAATCCACCCAAATTACCTGTCTACTGAAACTGATTGCCGGACCATCGTGGACGGGGTGAACATTGCCCGCACCATCGCAAAGCACGCACCGCTGAACTCGAAAATCTCCGAAGAGTTTCGTCCGGACTCCTCGCTGTCGATGCAGGACTTTGACGGAACGCTGAATTGGGTGCGCGACAACACGGCGTCGATCTACCACCCGACCGGCACCTGCAGAATGGGCCAGGGCGATATGGCCGTTGTGGATGATCAACTGCGTGTACACGGGATCGAAGGCCTGCGCGTGGCCGACTGTTCAATCATGCCCGAAATCGTGAGCGGCAACACTAATGCACCCGCGATCATGATCGGCGAAAAGGCCAGCGACCTGATTGCCGGATCGCACTGACCGATTAGAGCCCTATTGGGTCGGTGAGACGGGCGGTTGGGTTGTCAGCAAGTCGGTGCCAATTGGCACGGTGCGGCTCCATTCCTGATTGAGTCCCTTGGACTTCCCCAGTGCAAAGGCGGCAGCCATGAATTGCGGATCAAACTCAACCCTCGGGTTGGTTGATATGTAGCGGTCAATGAAGGCCATGCGAAACCCCATGCCATTCTCGGCCGCAAAATCGCCGGCATGGGCCAGAGAATTGAAGATATTGGCCTTAATCAGAGATCGGTAGGACTGCTGCGCCACATCGAAGGTCCGGTCCTCGACTGGTTGAAAACGCGGCATGATTTCATGGTTTGCGATGGCGTAGTAGGTCGGGCGCTGCCCGCCAAACCCCGACCATGTCGGATCCTGGTAGAACGCCAGCGGGAAGAAGAAGATCTGCCGGATCGCGCCGCCGTCTACGTGCAACTCCTCAAAGAGTTCTCCGTCTGCGATCGCGGCGATGGGGACCGGCGGGAAAACACCGGGAATGCTGGCAGACGCAGACAACACGCGTGCAAAAAGCTCTCGCGCCTCCGGGTGGCCTGAGGCGGCAATGGCGCCCATATCCCAGACCACGCTGCGTTCGGCGTCAAGGTTGGTGCTGACAACCAGCAGACGCGCCCCGTCGCGGTGGCGCCGCGCAATTTTCTCCAGCAGGTCAGGCGTAACATATTCATCAATCAGATTGCGCAGGGGTTTTGCCGTCAGAACGCTTTCACCGAACAAGGCGCGAAAGATCGACCGGCTGCTGTTCAACTGGTTTGCCAAGTCGCCGCCGAACAACTTCTTGAGGTCGGGGTCCGCCTCCGAGCCAATGAAGGCAAAGGGCGCAATCAAAGAGCCGGCACTGATCCCCGTCACCAGGTCGAATTCCGGGCGGGTCCCGGACTCAGTCCAGCCAACAAGCAGGCCCGCGCCAAAGGCCCCGGCCTCGCCGCCACCGGAAATAGCCAGGTACTTGGGCGCACGCCCCCCGCCGGTCGGGCGATATGAAGGCTGAAAGCGTTCGACCTGCCAGCCCGGTGCATCCGAAAAGAACCGGATGTTCTGGAACCCGGCAGACTGCGCGACCAGCTGTTCCTGCAAATCCATTGTCGGTCTGGGAGGTGGCGCGCAACCTGCCAAAACCAAAACAAACGCCAGACCAAGTCGAAGGCTTCGCATCACGCCACCCGAATGCGTCAATACATCATCCTCCAATTCAGGTTGCCCATGACCCAGACTGTGCCACCAACCATGATGAACAGCAGCACACAGGCGAAGAGCAATGCTGCCCCTCGGCCGCGCTCATGTTCGACCGACCCGGTCCCGATCCCGAGAAAGAAGCGCAAATGCACAACGATCTGGACCACTGCACAGATCCCCACTGCCCAGAGCGTGGCCTCGCGCGGCAAGGTCTTGGCCGCCACAAGCGCGAAAGGAATGCCAGTCAGCACAAGCGCGAGGGTAAATCCGATCAAAGTGTTGCGCATTCCGTGCATCAGATGAGCTCCGGCAAGTAGACGAGCGAGAACACCCCGATCCAGACGATATCCAGGAAGTGCCAGAACAGCGTGAGGCGGGACAAACGTGACAGAACCGGTGCGCTTGCCCCTTTGACCAGCAGCTGCACGATCAACACCAACGCCCAGATCAGTCCCGCCGTTACATGCAGCCCATGGGTTCCGACCAGCGTGAAAAAGGCGGACAAATAGCCGCTGCGGCCTGGTCCCGCGTCCCGGCTGATGAAATCCGACAACTCCATCAATTCGTAAATCAGGAATCCGGCCCCCAGCGCGCATGTCAGAACCATCCAAAACACTGCCCCGGCGACCCGTTTCTGAGCGGCTGCAATATGGGCCAATGCGATGGTCAGGCTGCTGAAGAGAAGCAATGCGGTCTGGATGGCGAGATTTTGCAGATCAAACAGTTCTGATCCGCCCGGACCTCCGGCCAGATTGGGTGACATCACAACAAAGGTTGCAAAAATGAGCCCGAACAGAACCGCGTCGCTCATCAGGTAAAGCCAGAACCCGAAATCGGTTTCGGCTTCGGGTTTGGCCAGAGCGTCGTCCATTACGTCGCTCATACCGCCCCCGCCGAGCCGGATGGAGCCACTTCGCTCTCTGTCTCGTCATAGAAGGATCGACCGATGATCGCGCCCAGCGCCAATGCCAGGCCGAACAGGAACAGCCACCAAATGTACCAGATCGCACCAAACCCGACGCAGAACGCCGCAAACCCGATAACAGGCCCGACCATGGAGTTCACCGGCACATAGAGCGGCTCGGTCCGCGGCATGACGGGCAACGGCCCCCCTGCCTTCTTGGCTTCGTTGAAGGCGTCGCGGCTCGACACAACCGGGAGATCATCGAAGTTCCAGGGCGGTGGTGGAGATGTGGTGGACCATTCCAGCGTCCGGCCTTCCCAGGGATCGCCGGTGGTATCTGCCAGTTCGGCGCGATCCCGGACACTCACCCACAGCTGCACTGCCAGAGAGATAATCCCCATCAGGATCAGACAGGCGCCGGCAAAGGCCAAGATCAGCCACGGCTGCCAATCCGGGTTCGAATAGGTTTCCATCCGGCGCGGCATGCCCAGGAACCCTGTGATGTAGAGCGGCATGAAAGCCAGCAGGAAACCAATCAGCCAGAACCAGAACGAACGCACTCCCCACGCGCGGTTCAACCGGAAACCAAACGCCTTGGGGAACCAGTACATGTAACCGGCTACATAGCCGAACAAAGCGCCGGGAATGATCATGTTGTGGAAATGCGCAACCAGGAAGGTCGTGTTGTGGGTCGCGTAGTTCACGGGCGGAATGGCCAGCAAAACCCCGGACATGCCGCCTATCACGAAGAGGCACATGAACCCGATGGTGTAGAGCATCGGCGGCTCGAACCGGATTCGCCCGCGGAACATGGTGAAAAGCCAATCAAAGACTTTGACCCCGGTCGGTACTGCGATGATCATCGTGGCGATCCCGAAGATCGCATTCACATTGGCACTCGCGCCCATGGTGAAGAAGTGGTGCAGCCAGACCGTGAACGACAACACAGCGATGACCATCGTCGCATAGACCAGCGAGTGGTAACCAAAAAGGCGCTTGGAACTGAAGGTCGCCACAACTTCCGAGAAGATGCCGAAGGCTGGCAGGATCAGGATGTAAACCTCCGGATGGCCCCAGATCCAAAAGAGGTTCATGTAGTTCATGACGTTGCCGCCGCCGTCATTGGTGAAGAAGTGCATCCCCAATGTGCGATCCAGCGCCAGCATGGCAGTTGAAACGGTCAATGCGGGAAACGAGAACACGATCAGGATGCTCGAACACAGGGAAGTCCATGTGAACATGGGCAGCCGCATCAGTCTCATGCCCGGTGCCCGCTTGCGCAGAATCGTAACCACAAAATTGATGCCAGTCAGGGTTGACCCCACCCCGCTGACCAAAATCGCCCAGATCCAGTAGTCCACGCCCACGCCGGGCGTGAAGGCAACACCGGAGTATGGAGGGTACCCACTCCAGCCTGCCGTAGAGAATTTACCGATCACCAAAGAGATCAGCATCAGCCCCGCCCCGGCGCCGGTCAGCCAGAAACTGATCGAGTTGAGCAGCGGAAAGGCGACATCCCGCGCCCCGATCTGGAGCGGGACGACAAAGTTCATCAGCCCTGTGACAAACGGCATCGCCACAAAGAAGATCATGATAGTGCCGTGGCTGCTGAAGATCTGTTCGAAATGCTCGGGCGGCAGGTACCCCTCGCTGTTATAGCCCATCGCTTGCTGAAGCCGCATCATGATCGCGTCCACGAAGCCGCGCACCAGCATCACCAGCGCCAGCGCGACATACATGATGCCCAGACGCTTGTGATCCACGGTGGTCAGCCAGCCCGACCACAGCGCCCGCCACTGCCCGAGCCACGTCACAAGGATCAGGACGCCCAATCCGCCTGCCACCGTGACGAGTGCGCCACCCAGCGCCACCCAGCTATAGAGCGGCAATGCGTCCGGCCCCAACCGGCCCAGCACGGGGGAAACCTCTGCAATCACTCGTTCATGTCCTGCATATGCGTGCCATGGGACATCCCCATGTAGCTTTCCACTAATTCGCTGAAAAACCCGTCCGGGACGGACGAATAATGACGCACGGGGTCAGAGACGCTCGGCTTGCGCAACACTGCGAAGGCCTGATCGTCAAACGGGGTCTCGGCCCCGCGCACCTCTGCGATCCACGTTTCGAAATCGGCATCCGTCATGGCGACAGCCTCAAAGGTTTGATGCGCGAATCCGTCGCCTGTGAACTGCATGTTGCGCCCTTCCATGCGCCCCGGCGCGTCAGCTTTCAGGTTCAGCTGGGTTTCCATACCCGCCATTGCATAGATCTGACCGCCCAGCGCCGGGATCATAAAGGAATTCATGGCCACATCCGACGTGATCCGAAACGTCACAGGACGACCGGCCGGAAAGGCCATCTCATTCAAAGACGCGATGCCCAGATCGGGGTAAATGAACAGCCATTTCCAATCGAAAGCGATCGCTTGCACTTCGATCGGGGCATCTCCGGCAAGCGGTTTATAGGGATCGAGCGCATGGGTCTTGGTCCACACCATCGTCGCGAGGGCCGTGACCAGCACCGCAGGAATGCCCCAGACAGTGAACTCCACGAGGCGAGACCGATCCCAGTCAGGCTGGTACTGTCCAGCGCCTCCGGACGCCCGGTACCGCCAGGCAAAAAACAGAGTCAGCAGAATCACCGGGACAACCACGATGAGCATCAGGCCAAAGGCTCTCCAGAACAGAATATTCTCTGCTTCGGCGATTGGTCCGGTCACGCTGGCCTCAATACCTGTTTACCCGCTCTACGTTCCAGGGTGGAGCCCCGCTGTATCGCTCGTCCGCGAGGTGCTCTGCCGTACCCAACTTTACGCCAGATTCATCACTTCGCAATGGCGCTGTTGTTGCGATGTACGTTTTGAGCCGACTGCACCGCAAAACCAACCAGCAAACACAAGGCATGAACGCTGTCGGCAATCGGGTCAAAGGCGATCCATATCTTGATTGCAATGGACAGAGCGACAGCCACCAGAAGGCCCCAGCGCCACTTTTGCAGGGCAATCAACGCCCCGATCAGGCCAAAGCCGCCCGCTGACATTCCGACGTCGAAGTCAAAGAGCGCCTCGGGTGCAATTGGGCCGCCCTCGGAGGCCAATACAGGTAAAACGACAAACAACACCGCAAGCGTTCCGAACAGGTCCAGTCCGACAAACATCGCCACTGCGCGCCATGTCCCCATCAGCCATTCGTAGGCGCCGATGATGGCTGCCGCAAAGACCACCTGACGCAAGAACATCCCCAGATCATGCGAAAGGAAGGTGGCCGTAAACAAACGCAACACTTCGCCAGCCTTAATGCTGTGATGGCTAAGCCCCCATCTTTCCAAAGCCTCCGCCGGCAGCTGGCCCGACACTGTGCCGGCAACGGTGTTCGCCGCGATCATCACGACCAGAAAGATCAGCGTGAAAGGAACGCGCGCGATCCGTTTCATGCGCGTGCCCCGATGGCGTCCATTCCGCCCACCACGCGCGCGCGCTTTCCCCGTCGAACCGCAACGCGTTGTCTCATCGGCGCGACGTCATTTGACCAAGCCCCGAATGCCACCGGAAATGAGCACGTTCACTTCGTAGAGAATGCGTGGGACAGCCAAGCCACCGGGGCTGGCAAGGTAGTTTGGCGTCCAGACCGGATCAAATTTCTGCTTGAAGCTGCGCAGCCCTTCAAAGTGATAGAACTGTTCGCCATGCTCGTAGACAAAGCCCCCGACACGGTTCCAGATGGCAGCATGCTGGCGGTTCTCAATCCCGGAAAACGGGGCTGAGCCGAGGGAGTACCAGTGATAGCCCTGTTCCGCCCCCCAGGACATCATTTCGGCAAAGAGCGCATCCATCGCAAATCCCGGCGCCTCGGGACTGTAGCGCATCAGGTCCAACGACATCTCTGACTTGTCGCCGCCCTGAAAGAGGTTGGCAAAGGCGACAACACGGCCTTCCGGATTGCGCAGAACTGCATGATCAAAATTGGACAGATAGCCCTCTTCGAACCCACCCATGGTGAAGCCCTTCTCTTCACCCTGCTTTGACGCCAGCCACGCGTCAGACACCACACGCAACTCCTCGAACACGGGCGCGAGGTCTTCCTTGGCGATGATCTCAAAGACAAACCCGTCGCGACGCGCGCGGTTGCGTGCTTGGCGAAAGCGCTTCTTCGACGAGCCCTCCAGCGTGAACTCCCGCAAATCGACCCGTGCCACTTCACCTATCTTGAGGATGGACAGACCGAGATCGAGAAATGTTGGCAAGTAACGGGGCGAAACCGCATAGAATGCACAGCGCTTGCCCTCTTTATCGGCCTTGTCGGCAAGCTCCCAGATCAGCTTGCGCCCGGCAACTTCATCGCCAACGGGTTCCCCTTTTGAGATCAGGGAGGACCCGGTGTCACCGTAGGACAGGAAAGCTTTTTTGTCCTCGGAAATCAGAAACCGCTTATCCCCGATCAGGGCCATGTTCGCTTCGGTGTCCTCGCTTTCGGCCACCAACCGCCGCACGACATCCGGGATCGGTTCCCCCGGTGCAACTTCGCGGCGGTTTGCCAGAACGGAATCAAGCGCAATGGCGGCAAGCAGGAAGGCAACGACCAAACTGCCCCTGAGGAAGCGTGATGCATCGCTGTGCCACGCAAAATCCCACCACAGGTCATTATCGTAAGCCACGTTGCTGTATGAGACAAAGCCGACCCATGTGACAGCGACCAGCAGCGTGACAAGGCTGACAATCCAGGTGCCGTTCAACCGAAACACGGATTCGCCTTCGACGCGATAGAATGCGGAGCGGAACATGCCGAGCAGCCCGATGGAGACCAGCAGGCTGAGCGCGCTTTCCCAATCCAGGCCTTTGGTCAGCGACGCCAGAAACCCCACTACCATCAGCAGCATTGCGATCAGCCAGGCCCGATAGAGTTTCCGGAAGAGCCCGCGGGAAATCACGATCAGAAGCAGGCCGACGATGCTGCCGACAAGATGCGACGCCTCGACAAAGGAGAGTGGCAAAACGTCTCGCAGGACACCCAAGCGGGCCGTGTCTGACGGCAGGTTGCCCGAAATCAGCAGAATGGTGCCCGCGACAAGCGCAATCCCTGCCGTGGCAAAGGGGACAACCGGACGCGCCAATTGGTAAATCAGTGTCGCAGTCTGGGTCACCGTGCCGCGTTGCGTGAACAACCACCCTACGCCCAATCCAGCCACGGCGACGACAAAAGGCATAATGGTATAGATCAGGCGGTACAGCAGCAGCGCGGCCAGAACATCCGCCCGGCCCGATGCCCCCAAACCGGCAATGATCGTGGCCTCGAAAACACCCAGCCCACCTGGCGCGTGGCTGAGAATGCCCAGCGCAATCGCAGCCGCATAAACCACAAAGAAGAAGGGGAAACTCTCGACCAGATCGGCGGGCATCAGCACATAGAGCGTGAGCGCCGCAGAACTCAGATCCACGATGCCTGCCAGCGTCAGACCGGAGGCCAGCCTTGCGTTTGGCAACTGGAACCCGAACCCGCCCAGCGACAGGCGGCGTGCGCCAAGCGACAGCCAGACGAACACCCCCACCAGAGCCGCCAGCAACGCGACCCCGATCGCCGTCTCCGTCGTGTTATCTAGCGGGAGAACCGACGAGAGCCCCTTGGGATGCATCGTCAGAAGGATGCCCAGCGTCAGGATCAGGCCCATCCAGAACCCGACCCAGGACGTCGCGATCACCCCGGCAACGCGGCTGAGGTCCAGCCCCAGCGACGAGTAGATCCGATATCGCACCGCGGTCCCGGTGATATAGGAAAAGCCCAAGAGGTTGGATACCGCCGATCCGCTGGCGCCGGCCAGCCCCGCGATCCAGTCGGGGACCTGCCCCCGTGCGACGCTACGGACAGCGAGGATGTCATAGAAGGACAGTCCCACAAAGCTGAGCATCGTGCAGAGAACCGCCAGCGCCAGAGACTGCCACGTGCTGGCCAGGATGTCCGCCTCGACATCGCTCCAATGCACCTCTGACGCGAGACTGTGAAGCACATAGGCCGAAATGCCGACAATCAGCAGCGGAACGGCCACCCTGAAAACCGGATGTTCGACCACGCGGATCAATCGGCTTGGCACCGCGGGGGTGTCTGCGGCGTTCATACAGCGGCTCCTCAGACCAATGCGTCCTGATGCATAGCCGGAGTGACATGCGCTGTCACCGTGAGAATGGCCCTTGCCACCTAGGGCGCTGGACCATCCAAACTTGCCCGCTCAACCGCATTGGTTCCGGCGTTCGAACCCGGCACTCTTGCGCAAGCCGAACCCGGAAAAAACCAAATGCTGGACAAACCCGGATCGAGTCCGGAGAATGGAAACCATCAAGATGTAGGTTCCTGAGCAGAATCATGTGCAATGACTGGTATAGAGCAGCTCTGATTCAACAAAACCGCCGACAGGTTCTTGAGGGTGACAATGGAAAACACTGAGAGCGGCTGGGCCGCCATCCAGAACTCGTATTACTTCTGGGATGTGATCATGCTGTTGTGCGGGATGATCGGGGTGTTCGGCTTTCTCGCGATCTTCGTATACATCCTCGGTTTGCCGGGCCGCATCGCGGTTGCGCGCAATCATCCCGAGGCAGAGGCCGTCTACGCGATGGGATGGACCGGCTTTCTTGCCATCGTGCCCTGGATCAACGCCTTTATCTGGGCCTTCAAACCCACGGATGTGGTCGATATTCGCCGGTTTCCAGATGAGGAGCGTGAAGCCATCCAGCGTGATCTGGCGCGGTTGAAGGCCTATGCTTATGGCGAAAAAGAGCCTGACAGCAGCGAGGCCTCACCTTCTGAAACGCCTGAGAGCGAAAAGGAAACCTGACGCATGCTGGGCGTTGTCGCAATCACGCTGATCTACGTGGCGTTTGTCAGACTGGTGTTCTTCAAATTCAAGTGGCTCAGGTTCACGCCGACCTGGGGCATCATTTCGGGGTTCTTCCTGCTGCACCTTCTGATCGTGCCGCTGGTCGGCGCCCGCATGCAGTCCCCGATGACCAGCGATGTCCGCATCGTTCGCCATACGGTTCAGTTGATCCCGCGCCTGCCCCACCCAACCAAAGTGACTGAAGTGCACGTCGTAGAGAACGCGCCGGTGAAAAAAGGCGACCTTCTTTTTGTGTTCGATCAGACCGTCTACGCCGCGCAGGTCCAGTCGGCCGAGGCCGCGCTGGTGGCTGCTGAACAAAACGCCAAGATACTCGAGGCGGATATCGCGATTGCCGCAGACAGTGTGACCCGCGCGCAGAGCGATCTGGATTTTGCAACGGTGCAGCAGGAGCGCTTCACCAATCTGGCCGCGCAGCGTGCGGCTTCGCAGGAGCAGGCCGACGAATGGACCACGCGGGTGATCTCCGCCCAGGCCGCACTGGCCGAGGCGCAGGAGAACCAAAAGCGGGCTGAGCTGGCCTTTGCCTCGCAGATCGACGGAGTCAACACGTCCGTCATACAGGCGCAGGCACAGCTGGAAGAGGCACAGTACTACCTCGACCAGACCGAGATGAAGGCACCGCATGACGGGGTCATTGTCAATCTGCAGGTGCAGACCGGTATGGTGTCCGGTATCCTGCGCATCGGTGCAATTGCCACGCTGATCGTGGACGAGAACCCCTATCTTCTGGCGGCCTACCGGCAGGAAAACCTGCGCAATGTCCGTGAAGGTCAGCCCGTTGTGATCGCTCTGAACACTTACCCGGGCCGGCATTTCACAGGCCGCGTCGAAGAGATCTGGTGGGCCAGCCGGCGCGGCCAGTTCACGCCGTCCGGAGAATTGCCGCTCTTTCCGGACATCCCGATCCATACCGAGGTCCGGTTGCCTGTGAAAATCACGCTCGACGACCCGACGGTGCGCCTACCCATCGGGGCCGGCGGCGCCACTCTGATTTTGACCAGTGACAGCCCGTTCACCTGGCTGGGCCAGATCTCGTTGCGCACCTATGCGTGGGCCCGCTGGGTCTATCCGCTGCCCATCTAACGAGACCGAGGGGACCCGATGCATCACCGCTCCGGCAGCTTGCCGATCAGACTGGTTTCCCCATTGGTCGGGCTGCTGGCACTTGCAGGGTGCGAACTGGCTGAACCACCGACCGAGGCCGAGCTGGTGCAGGAGGCCTTGCCTGCCAGCACGCAGATTCCATCGGCCTGGTCCACGTCCGGGGTTCCCACCTCCGCGGTGCAAGGCAACTGGGTCGCCAGCTTTCGCGACAGCAATCTGACCAGCCTTGTCAATGAAGGGCTGCAGAACAACCGTGATCTCGTCGCCGCATTGGCCCGAGTCGAGGCTGCGTTGCAAACCGTGGTGATCGCGGGCGCGCCGATCCTGCCGCAGGTCGGCTTTGACGCGGGAAATCAGCAATCGGAGCTGACGCGCATTGACCGGTCCTTCGACACCACAGGCGCCATCATCGCAGCGTCGTGGGAGATCGACGTCTGGGGCAAGCTTCGGTCCAAAAAGGCATCGACAGCTGCACTGGCCCGTAGCGTGGCCGACGACGCGCGATATCTTCAGCAATCGATCGCGGCAACCGTGGCGCGCACTTGGATTGCCAATGTGGAGCTGGCGCGGCTGATCGCGGTCAGCCGTCAGGCCACCGCAATCTACGAAGGCCTTCTGGTTCTGACCAACGATAAGCTGGCAGCTGGCACCGTTTCGGATTTTGACGTGGTACAGGCGCGGTCGCGCGTGGCAGCTGCCAAGGCCGCAACCAGCCAGATCCAGACGACACAAAACGAAGCCATCGGAAGCCTGGAGGTGCTGCTGGGCCGTTATCCCGGACTGAACCTGCGCCCCTCTTCGACCTTCCCGCGCATGCCAGGCTCTCTGCCTGCGTCAGGTCTGCCCTTGTCGCTTCTGGACCGGCGGCCTGACGTGTCCGCCGCCCGCAACAAGGTCATTTCTGCGTTCTTTAACACGCGCGAGGCAGAACTGGCGCTCTTGCCCGGTATTTCCCTCAGCGCGGCAGGGGGCAGCTTGTTGAACACGGATCTGGCACTCTTGGGGGCAAACCCCGAGTTCTTGCGGATCGGGATCAACCTTCTGCAACCCATTTTTGCCGGCGGCGCGTTGAATGCCGATATCGAGCGGATGAACGCGCGCCAACGCGCCGCCGTGGCCGAGTACGGGCAAACCGTTCTGAAGGCGTTCAGCGAGGTTGAAACCGCTCTGGCAAATGAAAAGGTGCTGCGCGCGCAACTGTCGCAATGGCGCGACTCGCTGACCGACGCCACCGAAGCACTGAATTTTGCCAATGACCGCTACGTTCAGGGCACAATCGACATGACCGGGCTTTTGTTCCTGCAGCAGTTCCAACTGGAAAGACAGGTCGACGTGATCCAGACCGAAGCGGCATTGCTGAACAATCGTGTGCTGCTCTACATGGCGCTGGGTGAGAGTTTCTAGGTCAGGACCCCTTCAGGAGCTCCAGACAATGCCCCGCGGCCTCGCCGTCGCTGCGCGCATCCAGCAGGCTGATCTTCCCTTCGGACATCAGTTTTTTCACCTCTGCCGTCACCAGATCACGGCCCGTTGCCTGCGTGGGATTCTGAGCCACAACGGCCTCATAAATCTGCTGCTGGACAGGGGAGAGACCCTTACTGCACGCATCTGCGGCTGCCCGATCCGCCTGTGCGGCTCCCGCCACGAAAATGAGTGCCCCGATTGCAGCTGCTCCAACCATACGCATGACAAACCCTTCCAGTACCAGTTCCAGCTCTTCAACCCGGCGCCGACTGTACTTGCCATTGAACGCCGGGCGGAGCCCTTTGGCGCTCTAGGTGGGCTCAATTCTTCAGTTCTTCAAGCAGTTTGTAATCCGTCGGCGGATCATCACAGATCAGCGGTCCACATTCCAAAAGGGTTGTGACCGCATTCACGAGCGCGAGTGCCAGCATCAGGAAGAAAGCAGCCTTTGCCAGACCGTTACCGCCGAAGCGTGCGGGTTCCTTTGTCGTGTAATTGTGGGAGTATTGATGCTCCGAGAGCAACATCACTGCCGTTCCCGCGATGATCAGCAAAAAACACAAGCCGGCCCATGTGTAGTAATGCAACCCGAACACCGGCGACCCGTAATGCCCCGTTCCGGGAATGATGTGTAACAGGATCTGGCGGATCGATACGCTGCCGCCATAAACCGCCGCAATCAGCATCACCCCGTAGTGCCGTGGGCGCGGTCCGTAGAGAAGGTTCAGGCCCAGACCAAATCCGACCGCCACAAACGCGACCCGCTGTAACAGGCAAAGCGGACAAGGCAATTCGTAGAGCACGAACTGATAGACATAGGCGAGGATCAACACCACGCACACGCCAAGCATGCCCACCGCGTTGAGCGTGCGCGACCGTTCGGGGGTGAGCGTCAGGCGCGCCATTACAATTGTATCTGCAACTGAGAGGTGGCGTGGAACTTCAGCCAATAGGTCCCCAGAGCCACACTCACCACGAACACCACATACCCCAAAGTCAGGCGATCATAGTAAGTCAGCAACATCGCCACCGATAACAAGACAAACAGCAGCGCGATCATCGGGACCTCCTAATTGTCGTGCAGGACGAAGTGTCCATGTCCCATTGCTGACAGCCAAGCTCTTGGCGGGCAAGCGTTTTGTCCCAGTTGAGGGCATCTGGGTGCAGTTCGAAAGCGCATCTTTCAAAGGGAATGCACAACTTGAGACCCGCACTCACAAAACGCATACATACCGACGACACAACGTCCGATGATCACGGTCTGAGGTTTGATCCGGCCCGTGGGATCCGATCGATCTGCAGAGAAGGACGCGTGGCCCGGCCAATGTTGTTTTGCAGTTGCAGGCTGCGCTGAGTGGAGGATCGTTGCAGGTTCTGGGTCCGCGCCCGCTGCTGCGCCGCGTAGCCGTCTTGATAGGGCGACAGAAACGGTGTTTCGGGATTGATGCGATAGACCGGCGCCGGGATCTCCACGAGCCCCCGCGCCCGCGCCTCTTCTTCCATTGCGGCCGTTTCGGCGGAGAGCAGGGAAAGCTGATCCGTCAGGCATCGCGCATACTGATTGGTCTGCTGCAGCGGCGCGCATGTATCCGCAGCCCGCAGCTGCGGAACATCGGCCATCAGGACGACAAAACCGGCAACGATGGAGAGACGTAAGTTCAAGGTTGGTCGTCCGGCTTCTTTTGCACCAAGCGGAGGATGACGAACTCGGCGGGTTTCAGTGGGGCAAACCCGACCTGAAGGATCAACCGTCCGGCATCGATATCGGCTTGTGTCATCGTGGTGCGATCGCAGCGCACGAAGAATGCATCATTCGGTTTGGTGCCCGCCAGCGCCCCGTCGCGCCACTGGATGTTCAGGAAATCGCTCACATCGCGCCGCACTGATGACCAAAGCCGCTCGCTATTGGTTTCGAACACGGCCCATTGCAGGCCGCGCGAGAGGGATTGCGCGACATAGGTCGCAAACCGGCGCACTGACACGTATTTGTAGTCGCTCCCGTGACCAGCAAGCGTGCGTGCACCCCAGACCAGGATTCCCCTGGGCGAGTGGCGGATCAGGTTGATCCCTGCCATGTTCAGCGCTGCATGATCTGCCCGCCCAAAGCTCTGATGCACACCTGTCACCCCCTGCAGGGTCAGCCCCGCCGGAGCTTTCCAGACCCCCCTGCGGGTGTCGTTGCGCGCAAAGAGACCACAAACGTGCCCCGAGGGTGGGGATTGTGTGCGCCCGCCGGTCACGGCGTCCGCGATCTCAACCCAAGGCGCATAGAATGCGGCATGTCCCGTCGAGGCCTCGGGTGGTGCCGCACCGCCTTGAGAAGGTGAACGCAGATAGCTTTGGGCATCGGTCACAGTGGGTGGTCCATCCAGAACCGCCATGCGCGTGCCCTTGCATTCGGTGTCCGACACCAGCGCCGCGTGGCTTTGGGCATCGGAAAATCCGGGGGCCGCAATCATCGATATGTCGGTATGTGACGCGAGCGGCGCCAGATGCGCGTCCGTTACCGAGCTGTCCGCGGCGGGCACCGGCACGACATAGGCGACGGCGCCTCCGTTCTGAAAGAATCCGCGGACCCCATGTTGCAGGTGGGTGCTTTGCACCGGGTTGGCAGAAAAGTGCTGCTCGAAACCGGCATAGCTGGTCACCCGCACAGGGCCGTCAGCCACCGATTGCGGATCAGGCGCGTGCCCGAGAAACGCCGCCACAGTCGTCGATACGCCCGAGATTGGCCGCGCGAGAAAGCTCACTTCTTCGACATAGACGCCGGGGCTCAGGTATTCCGGCATGCGGATCCTCCGGTCCTGTCAGAGACACCCCGTCATTCTGACAGGCCGATCCAACCCCGGCAATCCCATCTCTACCCGGCAAGGCTTGGCAGGTAGAGAACGATCGCCGGGAATGCCACCAACAGGGCGATCGTGACGCCGTCTGCGACAAAGAATGGCATGACACCCCGAAAGACGTCCTGAACGCTCAGGTCCTCGCGAACACCTGCGACGACAAAACAATTGAGCCCGATCGGGGGCGTGATCAGGCAAAACTCCGCCATCTTCACCACCAAAATCCCGAACCAGATCGCACACATTGGACCAGACATGCCGAATGCACTGTCTTCGGCGCTGACAAACTCACCGCCGTTCAGCGCCATGACCGCCGGGTAGACAACCGGCAGGGTCAAAAGCAGCATTCCGATCGCATCCATGAACATGCCCAGGACTGCATAGGCCAGCAGAATGCAGATCAGGATCAGCATCGGCGACATTTGCAAGCCGGTGATCCAGTCCGAGAATGCGCCCGGCAGATCGGCAAATCCCAAGAACCGCACGTAGATCAGAACGCCCCAGATGATGGTGAAGATCATCACCGTGAGCTTCGCGGTTTCGATCAGTGCCGATTTCAGCTCTGACCAGCGCATCCCGCGATAAAGCGCCATGCAGAAGACCACGAAAGCACCCAGTGCCCCACCTTCGGTTGGCGTGCCCCAGGCATCGCCGAAGGGGTTGTAGACAAAGAATATGATGATCACGACCACAAAGACGATCGGCATCGCAGCCGGCAGAGACGCAAAGCGCTGCCGCCAGCTGAACCCGCCAACCGGCGGGCCCACAGTCTTGAAGATCACGGCAATCCCGATGATCAGCGTTGCATAGACCAGAGCCGAAAACGCGCCGGGAATGAATCCGGCCAGCAGCAGTTTGCCGACATCCTGCTCGACGATGATGGCATAGATCACGAGGATCGCGGACGGGGGGATCAACGAGGCCAGCGTGCCACCCGCGGCCACAACCCCGGCGGCAAACTGCTTGTTGTAGCCGATCTTGAGCATCTCGGGGATGGCAATGCGCGCGAACACCGCCGCGGTGGCGACCGACGCGCCTGAGACCGCGGCAAAGCCCGCGGTCGCGAACACCGTAGAGACCGCGAGACCGCCCGGCACCCATGCGATCCAGCGTTTGGCAGCCTCGAACAGCGCCACGGTCAGACCTGCATAATAGGCCAGATATCCGATGAGGATGAATGTCGGGATCAGGCTGAGCGCCTGACTGGCAACCTTGGAATGGGGCACCTGCCCCGCGGTCTTGATGCCCACAGTCATGGCCCAGCCGAGATGTTCCATCCCGAAGTCGCGCTTGGCCCAGAAGATCAGAACCAGCCCGACCAGCCCGGCAAGACCTGCGGCAAAAGCCACGCGCATTCCCAGAACAACCATGGCCAGCATGCCCGCGGTGACCCACAGACCAATATCGATGGGGTCCATAGCGCTACTCCCGCCCGTCCAGTTGTTCGGCCTCAGCCGCGGCCTGCGCGGCGGCGTCCTGTATCAGCGGGACCGCAACCGGGTTCTCAAGACCCAGCACAAGCGCACGGCCATACCCCCAAATCTGCAAGAGCAACCGCAGGCACAGAACGGAAAACGCCACCGGTGCGAGCAGTTTTGCCGGCCAGAGCGGGATACCGATATCAATAGAGCTGTCGCGGCTCCACATGGGCGCGCCAAAGTCGAAGCTGCGTTGAAAATGCGCCCAGCTGCCCCAGGCCAGCGCAATCATCAGAGCAAGGATCAGGATGACAGAAACGAACTCGGCAAACCACAGCGCCCTGCCCTTGAGTTGTCCGACCACAATGTCCATGCGGATGTGGCCGCCATTGCGCTGCACATAGGCGATGCCCATGAACGCAATCAGCGGCATGACCTGTTCGATCCAGTCGACATAGCCGGGCAATGGGGCGTTGAAGAGGTTGCGTCCCCCGACCGACACCACCGCCAGGATCATGAGGCTGAAGACCGCAAGGCCGCTCAGCAATGCAAGAATGGTTTCCAAACGCAGAAGCGTGCGGTCCAGGCGGCTCAGAAGACTGCCGTCTTCGAGCACCGAGGAACTGCCGGCCATGCCACCTATCCCTTTATCTCTATTGGGTGGCGCCGCGTTGCGGCACCACCGGGTCTGCCACGGCCCCGGACTTCAGCCGGGGCCATACCGCAGATCAGCTTCCGCCCTTGGCTTCGTTGAGCGTGCTCACGACCAGATCGTACAGCTCTTGGGCAGGCATGCCTTGTGCTGTCATGTCGGCAATCCACTTGTCGCGGATCGGATCTGCCGCCTTGGCCCGGAAATCGGCGATCACAGCTTCAGGGATCTCGACTTTCTGGACGCCTTTTTCCTCCAGCACGTCGTCCCAACGCTGCAGGAGCTCGGCGTAATTGGCGAGGTAATGCGCGATCGCCTCATCGATGCTTTCATCCAGCGCCGCGCGGTGCTCGTCGCTCAGGGCGTCATAGGCGTCGATGTTGACCACCACCGGGCAGTTTACGGTGCCCGGGTTAAGGTTGGCCGTCCACCAGTCGGCATTGTTGATCGTGCCGAAAGACAGATGCGCATGCTGCGCAAAGGCCACCGTGTCAACCACACCGCTTTCCATCGCGTTGTAGGCTTCGGTTGCAGGCACGGAGGTCGGAACACCGCCAACTGCGCTGAACGCTTCGCCCAGTCCCCCGGTCGCCCGCACACGCATACCGTCGAAATCGGCCAGCTCATCACGCGGGTCGCCGGTGCCGACAAGGTTGTACTGTGGCATCGGGCTGGTCATCAGCAGACGGGCATTCCACTGCGCCATCTCGTCCTGTACCGCGGGGTGGTCGTAAACCGCATGGCTGATCGCAACTTCCTGCTCCAGATTTTCCACGCCCAGGAACGGCAGCTCCAGAACCGTGATCGCGCGGTTTTTGTCGCGGTGGTAGCCTGCACAGAACTGTGCGACTTCGAAAGCGCCGATGCTGATCCCATCGAGGTTTTCACGCGGCTTGGACAGCCCGCCGTAGCTGACATTGATGGTAAAATCGCCACCCGTCTTTTCGCTGACAAGCTCAGCCAGTTTTTCTACATGCTCGGTGAACGCGCGGCGTTTGCCCCAGACCGAGGCGTTCCACTCCGTTGCTGCGGCTTCGGCCACAAACGCAACACTGATGGCCGCCGCGGCGGCACCGGTTAGGTACTTTTTCATAGATCTCACTCCCTTGATGCGCCCTGTTTGCGGGCGGCTTGACCGGAAAGCTAGCGCGCTACCTGTCCGGTGCCAACCCCCGTCCGTGGCGCTGATTTTGGCGTCCATTTCGGGCGACTCACCCGGGTGCGCCAGCGCCCTGTTGATGTGGGAAAACCGGCGATCCGGCCAAGACCGAAACAAAATGTCACACCGGCGGTACGCACAATTTTGCGGCGTTTTACAAACAAGCCGGTCACGCCGCTTCACGAAGCGCTCACGAAGTTGACAGGCAATGCCCTAACGTCAAAGGGGTTTTTCCGTGCCGCGCGTCCTTGAATTTACAAAACTAACTGGAAAATCGAAAAGTCTTTACAAGCAAATCGTTTGTTTACGGTATCTTATTTCATAATTTTCAAATCGGAGTAGTATTTGTGCTGGTGGGGAGGCCTGTCTCCTGCAGCAATACCGGGCCGGAAGGTCCAGCGAAGTCAATGTCAGAGGGAGGAGCCTCTTCATGTCAAATGCCGATCAACACGACGCCACGAGTCACGCAACCTATCCGCCCAGTGCTGAAACGGTCGCGCACGCTCATGTCGACGAGGCCAAGTATGACGCGATGTATGCTGCGTCGATCGCTGATCCGGAGGCATTCTGGGGTGAGCATGGCAAGCGGCTCGACTGGATTAAGCCCTACACTCAGGTCAAGGACGTCAATTACGACTTTGGCAATGTGAGCATCAACTGGTTCGCCGATGGCACACTGAACGTTGCGGCCAATTGCATCGACCGGCATCTGGACACGCGCGGCGATCAGACCGCTATTTTATTCGAGCCCGACGACCCTGCGGGCGAAACACAGCACATCACTTACAAGCAGCTGCATGTAAGCGTCTGCAAAATGGCCAATATTCTGCAGACCATGGGTGTCCGGAAAGGTGATCGCGTAATCATCTACATGCCGATGATCCCCGAAGCGGCCTTTGCGATGCTGGCCTGCGCCCGTATTGGCGCGATCCACTCCGTTGTTTTTGCAGGGTTCTCTCCTGACGCTCTTGGCGCGCGGGTCAACGGCTCTGACGCCAAGGTTGTCATCACGGCGGACTACGCCCCTCGCGGTGGACGCGAAACCCCATTGAAATCAAACGCAGATGCCGCGCTGCTGCATTGCAAGGACAGCGTGAAATGCCTGGTGGTGAAGCGGACCGGCGGTCAGACTACCTGGGTGGACGGGCGCGACTATGACTATAATGAAATGGCGCTGGAGGCGGACGACTACAATCCGCCTGCGGAAATGAGCGCCGAGGACCCGCTCTTTATCCTTTACACCTCTGGATCCACGGGCCAGCCGAAAGGCGTGGTGCATACCACCGGCGGTTATCTGGTCTACGCCTCGATGACCCATGAGATCGTGTTTGATTACCACGAAGGCGACATCTTCTGGTGCACCGCAGACGTGGGTTGGGTCACCGGACACAGCTACATTGTCTACGGTCCGCTGGCCAATGGCGCGACGACCCTTATGTTCGAAGGGGTACCCACCTACCCTGACGCGTCCCGCTTCTGGCAGGTGTGCGAGAAACACAAGGTCAATCAGTTCTATACCGCACCCACGGCGATCCGTGCGTTGATGGGTCAAGGCACTGAATTCGTGGAGAAATGCGACCTGAGCAGCCTGCGCATTCTGGGCACTGTGGGTGAACCCATCAACCCCGAAGCGTGGAACTGGTACAATGACGTGGTTGGCAAAGGGAACTGCCCGATCGTTGACACGTGGTGGCAGACTGAAACCGGCGGGCACCTGCTCACACCGCTGCCCGGCGCGCATGCCACCAAACCCGGCTCGGCGATGAAACCGTTCTTCGGCGTTCAGCCCGTGGTTCTGGATCCCCAGTCGGGCGAAGAAATCCATGCGTATCCGACCGAAGGCGTGTTGTGCCTCAAAGACAGCTGGCCGGGCCAGATGCGCACCGTCTGGGGCGATCATGAGCGCTTTGAGAAGACATATTTCTCGGACTACAAGGGCTACTACTTCTCCGGAGACGGGTGCAAACGCGACGAAGACGGGGACTACTGGATCACCGGACGCGTTGACGATGTGATCAACGTCTCTGGCCACCGCATGGGCACCGCCGAGGTGGAAAGCGCGCTGGTGGCACACGCCTCCGTGGCCGAAGCCGCGGTGGTTGGCTATCCCCACGAGATTAAAGGCCAGGGCATTTATTGCTACGTCACCCTGATGAACGGGGTCGAGGCCACGGACGACTTGCTCAAGGAGTTGCGCACCTGGGTTCGCACCGAGATCGGGCCAATTGCCTCGCCCGATGTCATTCAGTGGGCCCCTGGTCTGCCTAAGACCCGGTCCGGCAAGATCATGCGCCGCATCCTGCGCAAAATTGCCGAGAATGACTTTGGCTCGCTGGGCGACACCTCTACACTGGCCGATCCTTCCGTTGTCGAAGACCTGATCGAAAACCGCGCGGGACGCTGAACATGGAAACGGCGAACGCAGCAACAACAGTGGCGCCTTCCGCGGTGCTGATCCTGCTCGGGCCACCCGGCGCAGGCAAAGGCACACAGGCCCGTGTTCTCGAAAATCGGTTTGGGCTGGTTCAGCTCAGCACCGGGGATCTGTTGCGCGCGGCTGTCGCTGCGGGCACCGACGCCGGCAAAGCGGCCAAGGCGGTGATGGAAGCCGGCGATCTGGTTTCCGACGAGATCGTCATCGCAATCCTGCGCGACCGGCTGGACGAGCCGGATTGCGCACGCGGCGTGATCCTCGACGGCTTTCCCCGCACCACGGTGCAGGCCGCCGCACTGGACGACTTGCTCCGCGAGCGGGGGCAGCGGATCAACGCCGCGATCAGCCTCGAGGTGGATGATCAGGCCATGATTGAGCGCATCTCGGGCCGGTACACCTGCGGGGCCTGCGGTGAAGGATACCATGATCAGTTCAAGCGGCCTGCGGTTGCCGGAACCTGTGACAAATGCGGCAGCACCGAGATGAAACGACGCGCTGACGACAACGCGGAGACAGTGGCCAGCCGGCTTGACGCCTACCACGCGCAAACCGCACCCCTGATTACCTACTACGCGGACCGCAATGTACTGGAGACGCTGCATGCGATGGGTGAGATCGACGCGATCTCGGCCGGTCTCACGCAGATCGTTGAACGTGCCATGCGGTAAAACCCGAGCCGGGCTCTGACGGACGCACGGAGCCTTTCAAGTCCCGAAGAAAAGGAGGAACCGCCATGGCGGACCAATCAACTCATGCCGATGACACGGCAGAAACTGACAAAGGCTACTGGGCGGCAAACGTCCGGATGATCATCATCAGCCTCATCATCTGGGCGCTGGTTTCGTTCGGCTTCGGCATCCTGTTGCGGCCATTACTGTCCGGGATCTCGGTCGGCGGCACGGACCTGGGATTCTGGTTCGCGCAGCAGGGGTCCATCCTCGTCTTTCTGGCGATCATCTTTTTCTATGCCTGGCGCATGAACAAAATCGACGTCGAGTTCGGCGTCGAAGAAAAGTAACGAAGGGACACCAGACCAATGGATCAGTTTACCATTAACCTGCTGTTCGTAGGCGCGTCCTTTGCGCTCTACATCGGCATCGCGATCTGGGCCCGCGCCGGGTCCACATCCGAGTTCTACGCCGCCGGGCGCGGCGTGCACCCCGTCACGAACGGGATGGCCACAGCCGCCGACTGGATGTCGGCCGCATCGTTTATCTCGATGGCGGGCCTGATCGCCTTCACCGGCTACGACAATTCCTCTTTCCTGATGGGATGGACCGGCGGCTATGTCTTGCTGGCCCTTTTGCTGGCGCCATACCTGCGCAAGTTCGGCAAGTTCACCGTATCGGAGTTCATCGGAGATCGGTTCTACTCAAGCACCGCGCGTATGGTCGCTGTGATCTGTTTGCTGGTGGCTTCCATCACCTACGTGATCGGCCAGATGCAGGGTGTCGGGATTGCCTTTGGACGCTTCCTTGAGATTGACGCCTTCTGGGGCCTGCTGATCGGAGCCTGTGTGGTCTTTGCCTATGCCGTTTTCGGCGGCATGAAAGGTGTGACCTACACACAAGTGGCGCAGTACTGTGTTCTGATCACGGCCTACACGATCCCGGCCGTCTTCATCTCGCTGCAACTGACTGGAAACCCGATCCCCGGGCTGGGTCTTTTTAGTACGGACATCGCCAGCGGCGAGCCTCTGCTGCAAAAACTCGACCAGATCGTGACCGACCTTGGCTTCAAGGAGTACACGGCCGCGCACGGGTCCACGCTGAACATGGTGCTTTTCACGCTGAGTCTGATGATCGGCACAGCGGGTCTACCCCACGTCATCATGCGCTTCTTCACCGTTCCCAAAGTGTCTGACGCACGCTGGTCGGCCGGCTGGACACTGGTTTTCATCGCGCTTCTTTATCTGACGGCTCCGGCTGTTGGTGCGATGGCACGTCTGAACATCACCGACATGATGTGGCCGAACGGAACCCAGGGGGAAGCCGTGTCGGTTGAGCAGATCAACACCGATCCGCGCTATGACTGGATGGCCACGTGGCAGAAGACCGGTCTGCTGGACTGGGAAGACAAGAACGGCGACGGCAAAATCCAGTACTACAACGACGCCTCTCCGGCGATGCAGGAACGGGCCGAAGCCGCGGGCTGGGTTGGCAACGAGCTGACCAAGTTCAACCGCGACATCCTGGTTCTGGCCAACCCGGAAATCGCCAACCTTCCGGGTTGGGTGATTGGTCTGGTGGCCGCAGGTGGTCTGGCCGCAGCTCTGTCCACGGCGGCGGGTCTGTTGCTGGCGATCTCGTCGGCGGTCAGTCATGACCTGCTGAAAGGTCAGTTGACCCCCAACATGTCCGAGGCGAACGAGCTTATGGCGGCACGGATTTCGATGGCGGCTGCCATTGTGGTCGCAGTGCTGTTGGGGCTCAATCCACCAGGCTTTGCGGCGCAAACCGTTGCCCTTGCCTTTGGCCTTGCGGCTGCGTCCATCTTCCCGGCACTGATGATGGGGATCTTCTCCAAACGGATCAACAACGTGGGTGCCGTGGCTGGGATGCTGGCGGGTCTGACCGTGACGCTGCTTTACATCTTCCTGCACAAGGGCTGGTTCTTTATCCCCGGAACCAACAGCTTCACCGATGCGGATCCCTTGCTGGGACCGGTCAAGTCGACCTCGTTCGGGGCGATCGGTGCCGCGATCAACTTCGGTGTGGCCTACGTGGTTGCCGGCATGACCAAGGAGACGCCACAAGAGATCAAGGATCTTGTGGAGAGTGTCCGGGTGCCCCGCGGTGCAGGTGCAGCGGCCGCCGATCATTGATCGGACAAGGCGCGTTCGGATAGTGTCCGGACCCGCCCAAGCATGAAATGGCTCCGCCCGGACTGACCGGGCGGAGCAACACTGACAAAGGCGCCTCAGATGATGACCCTCGCATCACAAGATCTGTCCCGCTTTCTGGCGTCTGTTCATCCTTATGACAGTTTGAACGCGGACGCGCTGACGCAGTTGACGTCGGAGGTCACCGTGCTTCCGGCTCCCGCGGGCACCCGGCTCTATACGTTCGGTGAGCGCCTTGAGGGGCTCTATCTCATCCATCACGGGGAAGTGGATGTCCGCGATGAGAGGGACAGTCCGATCTCGATCCTTGGACCGCAAAACTCATTCGGTGAGCGCGGTCTGCTGGCGGATGGACTGGCCCAATCCACGGCAAGCGCCACCATCGATACGCTTTTGATCCTGATCCCGAGATCAGTCTTTGCGCGGCTGTTGTCTGAGGAACCCGCCTTTTCCAAGTTTTTCGCGCGCGAACGGGCCGAGTCTGCGCCCGCAAACGATCTGGCCATGGCGCAGGTGGATACGTTCATGGCGCAGCCACCCGTGACGTGCGCGCCAGACACAACTGTGCGGGAGGCCGCAGATCTGATGCGGACGCACCATATCTCGTCCTTGTGCATCACCGAAGATGGGGCGTTGTCGGGGATCGTGACCTCCCGTGATCTCTCGGGCAAAGTTGTCGCCGGCGCCCTGCCCTACGACACGCCTGTTGAGCAGATCATGACCGCAAATCCCATGACGCTGGGTCCGTCGGCCATCGGCTCCGATGTCCTGCATGCCATGATGGAACATCGCATCGGACATATCCCGATCACCGAGGGAGGCAAACTCACCGGGATCGTGACCCAGACCGATCTGACCCGCTTTCAGTCGGTCAGCTCCGCTGAACTCGTGCGCCGGGTTGCCTCGGCAACGACCCCCGAGGACATGGCGCAGGTCACATCCGAGATTCCGCGCCTGCTGCTTCAGCTCACGGCCAGCGGAAATCGCCACGATGTCGTAACGCGGCTCATCACGGATGTGGCCGACACCGCCACGCGGCGCCTGCTGGCCCTTGCAGAAGAACAGCTCGGACCGCCGCCGGTGCCTTACTTGTGGCTGGCCTGCGGATCACAGGGGCGTCAGGAACAGACCGGCGTCTCCGATCAGGACAACTGTCTGATGCTCGATGACGCCGTGACCGAAGACCAGATGCCCTATTTCGAGCAGTTGGCGCGGCTGGTCTGTGATGGGCTGAACACGTGCGGATACGTGTATTGTCCGGGTGACATGATGGCCACCAACCCGCGCTGGCGGCAGCCGGAGCGTGTCTGGCGCCAATACTTTGCCGGCTGGATTGCCAACCCGGATCCAGAGGCGCAAATGCTAGCAAGCGTGATGTTTGACCTGCGACCGATCGGTGGCGCTGCAAAAATGTTCGACGCCTTTCGCACAGAAACACTGAAATCCGCGTCGCAGAATTCGATCTTTGTGGCTCATATGATCGCCAACTCACTGAAGCACGCGCCGCCCCTCGGCTTGTTGCGCGGTTTTGCCACCATTCGAACCGCCGAACACCGCCACAGCCTCGACATGAAACTGAACGGTGTGGTCCCGATTGTTGATCTTGGCCGGGTCTATGCGCTGCAGGCCCATCTGCCCGAAGTCGGCACGCGCGCCCGGCTGCTGGCTGCGGAGAGTGCCGGTGTACTGAGTACCAGTGGCGGGCGTGAGCTGCGCGACGCCTATGACCTGATTGCAGAAACCCGGCTGAAACATCAGGCCGAGCAAATCCGGAGCGGTGGATCGCCGGACAACTACCTGGTCCCTGCCAGTCTGTCCGACTTTGAGCGAAGTCATCTTCGCAACGCCTTTGTGGTGGTAAAAACGATGCAATCTGCGCTCGGACATGGGCGAGGCATGTTGAGTTAAAGCGGTGCATGGGTGAGGAGATCCGTTTGCCGCGATAGGAATTGACGGGCATTTCACGACCCGGCCCGTGAAGGAGGAGCATGTTTCTTGAATTGATTGCCACGGTGTTTGCCGGATTGGCGGCGGCGGGTGTGATGATGCTGCTGGGTCGGTTGACCGGTGGACGGTTGCCGCGTTGGCTGACACCCGTGGCCGCAGGGCTGGCCATGATCGGCGTGACCATTGCCAGCGAGTATGGATGGTACAACCGAACCGTGTCCACGCTTCCCGAAGGGCTGACCGTCGCTGAGACTGTGGAGAAAACGGCCTTCTATCAACCATGGACCTATCTTGTGCCCTACATCGACCGGTTCGTGGCGGTTGATGCAGGCACCCTGCGCTCGCACCCGGATGTCCCCGGACAACACATCGCTCAGCTTTACTTCTTTGGACGCTGGAGCCCTGTGACCGAGGTCCCGGTTCTGGTCGATTGTGACGGGTCCCGGCGTGCGGACCTGATGGACAACACCAGTTTTGGCGCAGACGGCGCGGTGCTCGACGTCGACTGGATCGCGGTCGACAGCGACGACCCGATCGTGGCGACGGTTTGCGAGGCAACATGAAACCATCGCGGTTCAGCCTGCGCGCGCGCATCTTCCTGTTCTTCTGCCTGCTTGCTTTCGGGGGCGTGGCCATCACTGCAGGCGGGTTGATGGCGGGGTACTACCGCGTCGGTGATCCTGTGGCTTTTGACGGCTTTGTGTTCAGCGGAATTGTCATTGGGTTTCTGGGTTTGGCGCTCACGACCGTTGTCTGGCTCCTCTTTGATGAAAACGTTGCCAAACCGATCGAACGGATCGCCGCGGATATGCGCACGCGCGCGCATGCCGGTGTCACCGGTGACATGGATCTGCATTCCGCACGCTACCTGGGTGACCTGGCACCCGCGGCAGCGGCTGTCGTGGCGCAGGCCAGTGATGGGGCGACCGCAACCGCGGATGCCGTCACTACGGCAACCGCAAAGCTTGATGCGGAGCGGCAGCGTCTGACCGCCCTTCTGACGGACATCCCGTTGGCGATTGTCATCGTCAACCCCGCGCATCAGATCGTTTTGTATGACGGGCAGGCGGCCAGCGTCCTGGCCCAGATGGCGCATCCCCGCCTGAACGCCTCGCTGTTTGACTACCTCCAGGAAGATGCGATCCGCGCCGCTTATGACAGGTTGGTGCAGACCGGCGACGAGACGACCTGTTCCGCCTTGGGCGTGAACGGCGCGCAAAGCTACGAGCTGCGGCTGAAAGCGTTGGGGGAATCATCCGGATACATGTTGATTTTCGACGATGCTTATGTGCGACTTGCATCCGACGCAGAGCGTCCGCTGGTCTATGATTTCGATCTGCTCGACGCGGCCATTTCCGCGGCATCCGAAGACAAAGCGCTGGATGACTTGTGTTTCGTTGTTTTTGACACCGAGACGACCGGGTTGCTGCCACACAAGGATGAAGTTGTGCAAATCGGCGCCGTCCGCGTGGTCCGCGGTCAGATCGTCTCCGGCGAGGTGCTGGATACACTAGTCAATCCCGGCATTCCCATTCCCCCCGGCGCCACCCAGGTGCACCGGATCAGCGATGACATGGTGCAGGACGCCCCCGGGATTGCCGAAGCCGGGCGCAGCTTTCACGATTTTGCCCGGGACGCAGTCATCGTTGCCCATAACGCACCATTCGATATGGCTTTTTTGCATCGGCATGCCGAACGCATGGGCGTGGCGTGGGATCATCCGATCCTCGATACCGTGCTGCTGTCGGCGGTCGTGTACGGCACCAGCGAGACCCACACTCTGGATGCGCTGTGTGACAGGCTGGAGGTCAACGTTCCACCCGACCTTCGGCACACCGCGTTGGGTGATGCTCAGGTCACCGCCGAGGTGCTGTGCCGGCTGTTGCCTTTGCTGAAAGCGCGGGGTCTGCGTGATTTCGGTGATGTGATCGCCGAAACCCGCAAGCATGGTCGCCTGCTGGAAGACCTCAACTGAGTTTCGAAAAGCGTGCACTTCGCTGCGTTGCGCGTCTTTTTCGGTGTCGCGCGCTCTATGCTCTGCCCCAGTCCCGCAAACGCGTGGACAATCCGGCCCGGTCATGGCACCCCGGTGCCGAAACAGCGAGGCGCAGACCGCGATGACCGAAACCAGTTTCATCCCCGGCCCCGATACGGCCCGCGCCTTTCGCGACGCGTTGGGATGTTACGGCACGGGCGTGACGGTTGTCACAACCTTGACCCGGGATGGCCCGCTGGCCATGACCGCCAACTCCTTCGCCTCGGTGTCGCTGGAGCCACCGCTGGTCTTGTGGTGCCCGGCAAAGGCCTCGCAGCGGCACGATGCCTTTGTCGCTGCGGAGCATTATGTCATCCACGTCATGGCCGAGGACCAGCACTCTGTGGCGCATGGGTTCGCCCGGTCGGGGACCGAGTTCGATCTGGTCGACTGGCGCTCCGGGCCGAACGGTGCGCCGATCCTACCCGGCTGCCTCGCGCGGTTCGAATGCCACCGCACGGCCCTGCACGACGCAGGTGACCATTCAATCATCCTGGGGCATGTGGATCGTGCCAGTCACCGCGAAGGCCGCGGCCTGATATTCAAACGCGGCCAATACGGCGGCTTCTCGGGATTGGAGTGACGATGTCAGAGTATCTGACCACGCGTGAGCTGGCCGAGCTGCTGCGGATCGGGGAACGCAAGGTCTATGATCTTGCCTCCAGCGGTGAGGTGCCCTGTGTCAGGGCGGTGGGCAAACTCCTCTTTCCGCGTGCCGAAATTTCGGCATGGCTCGCCGCATCGCGCGAGGGTCCTACGGTTGTGGCACCACCTCTCCCACCGATCCTCGCCGGCAGCCATGATCCCTTGCTGGACTGGGCCTTGCAACAATCCGGGGCCGGGCTGGCCACGTTTTATGACGGCTCGTTTGACGGTCTTGACCGGTTGGCCGATCGCAGTGCGCAGGCCGCTGGTCTTCATATCGCCGAAGAGGACGGCTGGAACCGCGACACGATCGCAGAGCGTCTGGGGAACGCGCCCGTGGTGCTGGTCGAAATTGCGATGCGGCAACGCGGACTGCTTCTGGCGCCCGATGCCCTGGACGTCAAAACGGTTGCAGACCTGCAGGGTCGCCGATTGATCATGCGGCAAGAGACCGCCGCAAGCCAGCGCCAATTCACCGCGCTTTTGTCGAGCGCGAATGTCACGGATTTTGATGCCAGCAGTACGCGCGCGCGCACGGAACAGGAACTGGCCATTGCCCTGCATGACGGCAAGGGGGACGCCGGATTCGGGCTGGCCGCGATGGCAGGTCTCTACAATCTCGGGTTCGTTCCGCTGCGCGAAGAGCGCTTTGACCTCGCGGTATGGCGCCGCGCCTGGTTCGATCCGCCCATGCAGAAACTGATGACGTTCCTCCGGTCAGACGCCTGCGCGACGCGCGCCGAAGAACTGGGCGGCTACGATCTGGGAGGGCTGGGTCGCGTTCATTACAACGGTGCCGGGGGCTGAGCGCCCCGACACCCGCGCTCAGACGAACTTACTCGCCCGCGTTGGGAAAAAAGAGCTGTTGCCCGTCCACGCGGTAATTGGCAATCGCCGCCTGTCCGCGTGGGCCGATCAGCCAGTCCACAAAAGCCTGGCCTGGCTCGACCTTCACACTGGGATGCTTTTCCGGGTTCACAAGAATTACCCCGTATTGGTTAAAGAGCGCAGGATCCCCCTCAACGAGGATCTGGTGATCGCCCTTGTTGCCAAATGCAATCCAGGTGGCCCGGTCCGTCATCACGTAGGCGTTCATACCCTGCCCCGCGTTGAGCGTCGCGCCCATGCCCGAACCTGTTTCGCGGTACCAGCCGCCTGATGCGGACGCGACATCCACACCGGCCGTTTCCCAGTGCCGCAACTCTGCCTTGTGGGTGCCGCTGTCATCGCCGCGTGAGGCAAAGGGAGCCTCTGCTGTCGCGATGGCGGTGAGCGCCGCCACGACGTTGCCGCCTCCCCCGATTCCGGCCGGATCGGACGCAGGCCCGACGATGACAAAATCATTGTACATGACGTCGAACCTTTGAACGCCCCAGCCATCGGCCACAAAGGCTTCTTCCGACGGTTTGGCATGGACCAGCAGAACATCCCCATCGCCGTTCTGCGCGTTCCGAATGGCCTGACCTGTGCCCACCGCGACCACGCGCACCTCGATCCCGGTCTGCTCCTGAAACGCGGGCAGGATCTCGTCAAACAGACCAGAGTTCTGGGTGGAGGTCGTCGACTGCACCGTGATGAACTCCGAGGCAGCAGCAACTGACGCCCATAGTCCAAAAGTCACACCTATCAGGGTCTTCGCGATCATCTGATCTCTCCTCAAACAGTTGGGTTGGGTTAGACCACCAGCGCGCCGGACAGAAACTGCCGGGCCGCGCGCGTGGCGGGGGATTCAAAAAAACTGTTGGCGTCAGCCCGTTCGGCGATCTGGCCGGATGTCATGAAAACGATGTCGCGCCCCAGGCGCCGCGCCTGCCCGATGTCATGCGTGACCATCACAATGCGGGTGCCTTGATTGGCCGCCAAAAGCACCAGCCGCTCGACGGCCTGCGTCGCCGCCGGGTCCAGCGCACTGGTCGGCTCGTCCAGAAACAGAACATCCGGGCCCATGGCCATTGCGCGCAGAATTGCCAGTCGCTGGGCCTCGCCTCCGGACAGGCTCCGCGCGGGTTGACGCGCTTTGCCAGACAGGCCGCCCTCTGCCAGCAAGGCTGCAATCCGGTCCTTTCGCGCCGCCCGCGGCAGGCCCTGCCGTCGCAACACATAAGCGAGGTTCCCAGAAACCGAGCGGCGCAGCAAAACGGGGGTCTGGAACACCATGGCCTGCTGCAGCCGCTGCGCGCGGTCGAGGGCGGCCCCATCCTGCGTGACGGTGCCGGTGTCCGGCGCAATCAATCCGTGCAAGCAGCGGAGCAAAAGGCTTTTGCCCGCGCCGTTCGGCCCAAGGATAAGCGTCGGCCCTGCCCCGTCGAGTGACAGTTCGGAGACGTCCAACAGGACCTGACCCTCACGGATGATGCGCAAGTTTTCTGCAGCCAGGCGTGTACCACAAAGGGCAGTGAAATCACGCATGTGCTGCCCCGCTTTGCACCGCCGACCGGTTTGTGAGCACACTCACCAGTGCGGTCACCGATATGGCCAACAGAATGAGGATTGCGCCCAGCGCCAGCGCAAGCGCCAGATTGCCCTTGGACGTTTCCAACGCGATGGTCGTCGTCATCACGCGCGTCACATGGTTGATGTTGCCGCCCACGATGATCACCGCGCCAACCTCGGCGATGGCCCGTCCGAAGCCCGCGAGCAGTGCCGTCAACAGAGCCAGCCGTCCGTCCCACAAAAGCGTGGGCACGGATCCCAATCGGCTGACCCCGAGCGACCGGAGCTGATCGGCGTATTCCGCATTCAAAGTCTCGACTGTCTGGCGCGTCAGGGCGGCGATGATCGGCGTCACCAGCACAACCTGCGCAATGATCATGGCCGTGGGTGTATAGAGCAACTCCAGCACCCCAAGCGGACCTGACCGCGACAGCATCAAATAGACCATCAGCCCGACAACCACGGGCGGCAGACCCATCAAGGCATTCAGAAGCACAATCACCGCCTGCCGACCGGGAAACCGACCAACTGCCAACGCAGCCCCCAGAGGCATCCCGATCAGCGCAGAAACACCTACAGCCATCAGCGATACTTTGAGCGACAAAAGCACGATGGCCCACAGCTCAGCATCACCTGAGAGTATCAGTCGCAGGCCGTGTATGAATTCTTGTGAAAAATTATGCATTCTGTTCTTTTTTGTGGCGATTCCAGCTGCTTACGCAGAAAACATACGCATTTCGCAGAGGGGCGTCACGCGAAAAAACCCGGAAAGTATCATCCGATCCGACCACAAAAAAACGCGGCCCTCGAAAGGGCCGCGCTGGCGTTCTTAAATGGGAGCGACGCTCAGTTCAGCGCCTGGTCCGTGATTTTATGCGTCCAGGCCCCTTCGGGTTCCTTGGTGATCACGGGATCGGACCCGCCTGCAAGCAGCGTGGCGACCGTCCGCTCGTAGTCAGCAGGATCGAGCTTTCCGTTGGAGCCTGCTGTCAGTTTGGCGATTTCCCCCATCATCCGCTTTTGGTGCTTTTCGGTCTGCGCACCGGTCTCATCATACTCAAGCACAATCAGAGCGGCCTCATCAGGGTTCTCCTCGGCCCATTTCCACCCCTTCATGGACGCGCGCACGAAGCGGACCATTTTGTCCTCGAACGCCGGATCTTCGAGGTTCTCTTCCAACACGTACATGCCGTCTTCGAGCGTTGAAACGCCATGATCAGAGTACTTGAAGGTTACGATTTCGTCCTCGGAAACACCGGCGTCGATCACTTGCCAATACTCGTTATACGTCATGGTGGTGATGCAGTCGGATTGCCGCTGCAGCAAAGGATCGACGTTGAAGCCGATCTTCTGCATCGTGACGCCGCCATCGGACCCATCGCTGGAGAAGCCCAACTGGCTGAGCCAGCTCAACAATGGATACTCGTTGCCAAAAAACCATGTGCCGATGGTGTGACCGCCAAAATCTTCGGGCTTGGTGATGCCGGTGTCTTTCCAACAGGTCAGCATCAGCCCAGACGTCTTGAACGGTTGCGCAATGTTGACCACGGGCAGGCCCTTTTCGCGGGCAGCCAATGCCGACGGCATCCAGTTCAACATCACGTCGGCCCCACCCCCGGCAAGAACCTGAGGCGGCGCAATGTCCGGTCCACCCGGCCTGATCGTGACGTTCAGGCCCTCTTCTTCATAGAAGCCTTTTTCCAGAGCGACATAGTACCCCGCGAACTGGGCCTGCGTGACCCATTGCAACTGCAATGTCACGTCATCAGCAGCTTGCGCGGCGCCCGCTCCTGAGACGGCCATGGCGGCGGCGACCGCCAAGCTCTTTATCCTATTCATCGTACTCTCCTTGCTGGTTGTTTTTTTACCTTGCTTGATTACTTGCCCGCACGTTGGCGCTGTGACGGATGCCAAAACGTCACGGCCTTCTCGAGCAATGCAATTCCCCCATAGAATGCTGACCCCGCCAAAGCGGCGACAACAATTTCAGCCCAAACGAGATCAAGGGCAAGCTGCCCGACACTGGTCGATATGCGAAACCCCATTCCCACGATCGGTGAGCCGAAAAACTCAGCAACAATAGCACCAATCAACGCCAGTGTAGTCGATATCTTCAGGCCATTGAAAATGAAGGGCATTGCGGCGGGCAGACGCAGTTTGAAAAAGCCCTGCCAATAGCTCGCGGCGTAGGTGCGCATCAGGTCCCGCTGCATCGCTGTGGTTTCGTTCAGCCCGGCAACTGTGTTGATCAGCATCGGAAAGAACACCATGACAACGACCACCGCGGCCTTTGAATGCCAGTCAAAGCCGAACCACATCACCAGAATAGGTGCGGTCCCGACGATCGGAAGCGCCGCCATGAAGTTGCCGACCGGCAGAAGGCCACGGCGCAAGAAGTCGCTCCGGTCAACCAGAACCGCCACCACAAACGCCGCCAGACATCCAATGGCGTAGCCGGAAAGCGCACCTTTGAGGAAGGTCTGCACGAAGTCCGCCCACAGGATCGGCAGGCTGTCTGCAAATCGCGTGGCGATCAGGCTTGGGGCCGGCAGGATCACCAAGGGTACGTTCAACCCCCGAACCAGCAGCTCCCAGACGATGAGGATGGAAAGACCGAAGATCACCGGCACGGCCAGCCGAACGGCACGTGTCTCTGCCGCCGGGCCATTTGCGAGATAGAGGTTCAACCACCATCCTGCCCCCCAGAGCAACAACGCTGCAGCAACGAGCATCATGCCGCCAACCCCATGCGCCGCATCAGGAGACGTTCGATCAGGCCAAGGATGGCCACCAGTGACGCCGCAAGGATGGCCGCCGCGAACAGTGCAGACCAGATTTGCACCGTTTGCCCATAGTATGAGCCCGCGAGCAGGCGCGCGCCCAACCCAGCCACCGCGCCGGTGGGCAGCTCACCCACAATGGCACCAACCAGTGAGGCCGCGATCCCGATCTTCAGAGACGCAAAAAGATAGGGCATCGACGCCGGCAGACGCAGTTTCCAGAACCCCTGCGACTGACTGGCATTGTAGGTCCGGAGCAAATCCAGCTGCATCGCATCGGGGCTGCGCAGCCCTTTGACCATTCCGACCACCACCGGGAAGAACGACAGATAGGCGGAAATCACCGCTTTCGGAAGGATGCCCTGCACCCCGACCGAGTAGAGCACCACAATGATCATTGGCGCCAATGCGATGATCGGAATCGTCTGACTGACAATCGCCCAGGGCATGACCGACATGTCCATCACCTTTGAGTGCACAATGCCGACCGCCAGCAGAATGCCCAGACCGGTGCCGATCGCAAAACCAAGCAAGGTCGCACTGAGCGTCACCCAGCTGTGATAGACCAGGCTCCGTTTGGATGTGATTTTCTTCTCAACTGTGGTGTCCCATAGCTCTTCGGCGACCTGGTGCGGGGCCGGCAAGCGCGGACGCTCCTGCTCCCAGGTTTCGTCAATGGCGAACGGGTTGTCCAAGATCAGTTCGAACTCGTCCATGTCGCGCCGTTCGGTGGCCTTTGGCGGGGTCACCGGTTCTCCGGCGCGCTCCGCCTCGACGAGCACACCCTTGATGTTCATGGGAACGCTTGCCGCATACCAAAAGAGGACAATTGCCCCGACCACCGTGAGAACCGCCAAAATCGTCCTCATGGGCTTGCCACCGCGTCAGTCATAGGAATGCCCCGCGCGCAAGCCTTCGCGGACACGTTGCGCAACCTCGACGAAAGCAGGTGTGTCACGGATTTCCAGCGGCCGTTCCGCGGGCAATGGGTTTTCGATCACATCGGTAATCCGCCCGGGACGCGGCGACATCACCACTATTTTTGTACTGAGAAAGACCGCTTCGGGGATCGAGTGAGTGACAAAGGCAATGGTCTTGCCTGTGCGCTCCCACAGCGCCAGAAGCTGGGCGTTCAGATGGTCGCGCACAATCTCGTCCAGCGCGCCAAAAGGTTCGTCCATCAAAAGGATATCCGCGTCGAAAGCCAGCGCCCGCGCAATGCTGGCGCGTTGCTGCATGCCGCCGGACAATTGCCAGGGATACTTGCCACCAAACCCTTCAAGATCAACGAGCTGCAGGACGTTCTTTACCCGCTCATCCTGCTCTGCTTTGGGATAACCCATGATCTCCAGCGGCAGCCTTATGTTCTTGGCGATGGTTCGCCATGGATACAGACCCGCCGCCTGGAACACATAGCCGTAGGCGCGGGCCTGCCGTGCTTCGGCAGGGCTGACGCCGTTGACGGTGATCTGCCCGCCGGTGGGCGCTTCCAAATCTGCCATGACCCGCAAAAAGGTGGTCTTGCCACATCCCGACGGACCAATGAAACTGACGAAATCGCCTTTGGCAATCGTCAGACTTACATCTTTGAGGGCTTGTACAGGACCGTCGTTGGTCTGAAAGGTCAGATCGAGATTTTTTGCCTCTACGACAGTCTCTTGTGTGGTGTCTTTCATTCAGGTCTCATTCCTTGCGCCCGCGTTCTCGGCGCCCGCGCACCTGTCGTATGTCTATCCTTGCGGCCCCCGTCGACCGGCTCCGTCAGCGCCTCGCGCCTGTGATCGCCGGTTGCGTTGCGCAGCTTCGGTCCGACGGCCCGCAGGGTTCAGACCCCGGACGCCGGAATGCCGGTGCGTTCCACCGGTCGCGGCGCGGTCAACTCCTTCCATGTGCTCAGCGCCTTGTTGACATGGGTGTTTGCCTCGCGCGCCACGAACTCACCATGCCCTTCTTGCGTGCGAATTTCGCCATCATGCACCGCCACCTGACCGCGTGTCAGGGTGAAGCGCGGCAGGCCCTTGACCTCTTTGCCTTCAAACACGTTGTAATCGATGGCGGATTGCTGGGCATCAGCCGTGATGGTTTTTGTCTTTTCAGGATCCCAAACCACGAGATCTGCGTCCCCGCCAACCAGCACCGAACCCTTTTTCGGATAGCAGTTCAGGATTTTGGCGATGTTGGTCGAGGTCACGGCAACAAACTCGTTGGGGGTCAGCCGTCCCGTGTTGACCCCATAGGTCCACAGCATCGGCATCCGGTCCTCCAGACCGCCCGTGCCGTTCGGTATCTTGGTGAAGTCACCGACGCCGTACCGCTTCTGTTCGGTGGTGAACGCACAATGGTCCGTGGCCACCACGCTCAAAGACCCCGCATGCAATCCGTTCCAGAGGCTGTCCTGATGCTGCTTGTTGCGGAAAGGCGGTGACATGACCCGGCGGGCTGAATGGTCCCAGTCGTGATGGAAGTACTCGCTCTCATCCAGGGTCAGGTGCTGGATCAGCGGTTCACCCCAGACCCGCTTGCCCTGCATGCGGGCACGGCGGATCGCCTCGTGACTGTCCTCGCAGGAGGTGTGCACGACATAAAGTGGCACACCGGCCATGTCCGCGATCATGATTGCCCGGTTGGTGGCTTCCCCTTCGACCTGTGGCGGGCGGGAATAGGCATGCGCCTCGGGACCCGTATTGCCTTCGGCCAGCAGCTTGGCACTCAACTCTGCAACCACGTCGCCATTTTCGGCATGCACCATCGCAATGCCGCCAAGTTCTGCAAGCCGCTGGAACGACGCGTAAAGTTCGTCGTCATTCACCATCAACGCGCCCTTGTAGGCCATGAAGTGCTTGAACGTGTTGATGCCGCGCGTCTCGATCACGGTTTTCATGTCGTCGAAAACCTGCTCGCCCCACCAGGTCACAGCCATGTGGAACGAGTAATCGCAATTGGCGCGCGTGGATTTGTTGTCCCATCGCTTGAGAGCGTCCAGCAGGCTCTCACCCGGATTGGGCAAGGCAAAATCCACCACCATCGTAGTGCCGCCAGCCAGTGCCGCGCGGGTCCCGCTTTCGAAATCGTCACTCGAATAGGTGCCCATAAAAGGCATTTCCAGATGGGTGTGCGGGTCAATTCCGCCGGGCATGACATAGCATCCGGTGGCATCCAGAACCTTGTCCCCGCTCAGGTCAGGGCCGATCTCGGTGATCACGCCGCCTTCGACTTTCACATCCCCATCATATGTCAGATCAGCGGTGACGATGGTGCCGCCCTTGATGACAGTGCTCATGACTTACTCTCCCCGTTCCTTGCGTTTCTTCAGCCACAGGATCAGACCGGCATAGATCGCGGTGGCCACCACCGATGTCGCTGCCATCACCCCCAGCGAGGCCAACGTGATCGGTCGACCCTGCAACCAATCGAACCCGACCTGGAACAACAGAAATGCCGCTGCAAAAACAACGACCTGCTGTATGAACCTCATATCCATCAAACCGACCCGAAACAGCTGATGGCCGGGCCATGCACGCCGATGTCGAGCGGCCCGAACGCGCTTTCCACACAAAGCGAAAAGTACCCCGCAGTCGGCATGTAGATCACTGTGTAGTCGCCATTGCTGCGCGTGACCGACCAGCAGGTTTGCGTGATCCCACCGGAAAACGTCACTTCCACTTCTCGCGGCGTCTGCAGGTGCCCGCGAAAATCGGCCAATGTCGCCGCGTCCGGGCAGGCTGCCATTTCTTCCGCCAGCAACGCCCGGATCGCGTCCAGCGGTCGCCCTGCGCCCCCACCTGCGTCTTTGTACTGACCGGGTGGCACGTCGCGGGTCATCCCACAATCTCCGCCGTCTCCACAACCGCATGAAAGAGCACATTTGCGCCGGCGGTGGCCCATTCCGTCGAAATCTCTTCGGCTTCGTTGTGGCTCAGACCATCCACACAGGGGCACATCACCATTGCCGTAGGGGCCACGCGGTTGATCCAGCAGGCGTCGTGCCCGGCTCCGGAAATCAGGTTCATATGGCCATAGCCCAACCGTTTCGCTGCGGCGCGCACTGCGCCCACGCAGGTCGGATCGAACGCCACGGGGTCGAAACCACCCACTTTTTCGAATGCCACACCCAGACCCATGGCATCGCAAATCGCCGTGGCTTCGGTACGCAACCGGGCTTCCATATCCTCGATCACCGCCAAGTCCGGCGAACGAAAATCAACTGTAAAAACAGCCTTGCCGGGGATCACATTGCGCGAATTGGGATACACGTCGATATGCCCCGCGGCACCGACTGCATGAGGCGCGTGGCTCAAAGCGATCTCTTCGACCTTTTCCAGCACACGCGCCATACCCAGACCTGCATTCTTGCGCATAGGCATGGGCGTGGAGCCGGTGTGGCTGTCCTTTCCGGTGATCGTAACCTGCGTCCAGCTCAGGCCCTGACCGTGGGTGACAACGCCGATCTCTTTGCCTTCGGCCTCCAGAATTGGGCCCTGTTCGATGTGCAACTCGAAAAAGGCGTGCATCTTGCGTGCGCCGGTTTCCTCGCCGCCGCGCCAGCCGATGCGGTTCAGTTCGTCCCCGAAGGATTTGCCTTCCGCATCCTCGCGGGCATAAGCCCAGTCCTGGGTATGCACACCGGCAAAAACGCCTGAGGCCAGCATCGCCGGCGCGTAGCGGGTGCCCTCTTCGTTGGTGAAATTCGTCACCACAATCGGGTGTTTGGTTTTGATCCCCAAATCATTCAGCGAGCGGATGATTTCCAGCCCGCCCAGCACGCCCAGCACACCGTCGTACTTTCCCCCGGTCGGCTGGGTGTCCAGGTGCGAGCCCACATAAACCGGCAAAGCTTGCGGGTCGGAGCCTTCGCGCCGGGCGAACATGTTGCCCATCTGATCAAGCCCCATGGTGCAGCCCGCCGCTTCACACCAGCTTTGGAACAGGGCGCGGCCCTCGGCATCCTCGTCCGTGAGGGTCTGGCGGTTGTTTCCGCCTGCCACGCCCGGCCCGATCTTGGCCATTTCCATCAGGCTGTCCCACAGCCGGTCGCCATTGATTTTCAGATTTTCGCCCGGAGCCGCCATAGTCTCTTCCCCCGATCCCGTTGGCCATGTTTGGTTTGACCAAACGGTCAAACTCACGCTAACACGAGGGTCGGAGCAGTCAAGATTTCAGGCACCGTTTGCCCGGGACGGAGCCCTTTTTGACCGCGACCGGCGCAGAATGGGGCAGAGGCTACATGCAACGGAACCAATCCCCGACCCGGATCCAGAAAAAGAACCGGGCCGTCATATTGGAAGCCGCACTGGAGGTCTTCTCCGCGCAGGGGTTTCGCGGCGCCACGGTCGACGAGATTGCCAAAACGGCGGGTTTGTCGAAGCCCAACCTTCTCTACTATTTCCCGTCCAAAGAAGCCATGTATGCCGCCTTGCTGTCGCGTTTGCTGGACACGTGGCTTGATCCGATGCGGGCCATGGACCCGTCGGGTGATCCAATGGAAGAGGTTCTGGGATATGTCCGGCGAAAACTGCAGATGAGCCGTGACTACCCGCGCGAAAGCCGGTTGTTCGCCAATGAGATCCTGCAAGGCGCACCGCGGATTTACGATGCGCTCTCAGGCGATCTGAAAACCCTGGTCGATGAAAAAGCGCAGCTCATTCAGGCCTGGATTGATGCGGGCCGTCTGGCGCCCGTGCATCCACACCATCTGATGTTCTCGATCTGGTCGCTGACGCAGCACTATGCCGATTTCGACGTGCAGGTGCGGGCAGTGCTGGGAGATGAAGACCCGTTTGCCAATGCGCCTGATTTCATCGAATCTCTTTATGTGCGGTTGCTGGCACCGGCAGACTGAACCGTCGGAACCAAGCGCTGCGCGTGCCTTACTCCGCAGCCTGCGCTGACGGATTGTTGGGATGCGTGGTCCAGTTTGCGTAGTGTTCCTCGACCACTTTCCCGGTCCGGGGGTCTACCTCGCCGGGCTGCATCTCGACCATCGAGATGCAGTTTTCGACGGGGCAGACATCCACGCAGAGGTTGCACGCCACGCATTCGGCGTCGATCACTTCGAACACGCGCTCAGGTGACATCGAGATCGCCTGATGGCTCGTGTCCTCGCAGGCTGCATAGCACCGCCCGCACTTGATGCAGGACTCTTGATCAATGCGGGCCTTGGCCACGTAGTTCAGGTTCAGGTACTGCCAATCGGTCACATTGGGTACGGCCTGACCCATGAAATCCGACACCGAAGTGTGCCCCTTCTCGTCCATCCATTGTGACAGACCGGCGGTCAGCTCTTCGATGATCTTGAACCCGTAGGTCATGGCGGCGGTGCACACCTGAACATTGCCGCATCCCAGCGAGAGGAACTCTGCCGCGTCGCGCCAAGTCGTGACGCCCCCGATGCCGCTGATCGGGAGGCCGCGGGTTTCGGCGTCGCGCGCAATCTCGGCCACCATGTTCATGGCAATCGGTTTGACCGCCGGTCCGCAATAGCCGCCATGGCTGCCCTTGCCATCGATCGAGGGTTCGGGGCTCATGGTGTCGAGGTTGACGGATGTGATCGAACTGATCGTGTTGATCAGGGAAACCGCATCCGCGCCCCCACTCTGGGCCGCACGCGCGGGATAGCGAATGTCCGTGATGTTCGGCGTCAGCTTGACGATCACTGGTTTGTCATAGTGCTGCTTGCACCAGCGCGTGACCATCTCGATGTATTCGGGGACCTGTCCCACCGCACTGCCCATGCCACGCTCTGACATGCCGTGCGGGCACCCGAAGTTCAGTTCGATCCCATCGGCGCCCGTTTCGGCGACGCGCGGCAGGATTTCTTTCCACGCCCCTTCCTCGCAAGGCACCATGAGCGAGACGATGACAGCACGGTCGGGGTAGTCAGCCTTCACCCGTGTGATCTCGTCCAGGTTGGTTTGCAGCGGTCGGTCAGTGATCAGTTCAATGTTGTTCAAGCCCAGCAGCCGTCGGTCCGCCCCGTAGATCGCGCCATAACGCGGCCCGTTGACGTTCACTACGGGCGGCCCGTCGGACCCAAGGGTTTTCCAGACAACACCGCCCCACCCCGCCTCAAAAGCGCGACGGACGTTGTATTCCTTGTCCGTCGGTGGCGCCGAGGCCAGCCAAAACGGATTAGGGCTGGAAATGCCCAGAAAGTTACTCTCAAGATTTGCCATTTTATGTCTCCCTGCGCTGAAGATCCCAAATGCGCCACGCAAGTAGCTGCGTCCGTTGTCACATCATACGTTTCCCAAGTTCCTGTCTCACAATCGCGCTGCGATGCGCGAAAACCTTCTCATGCGTCAGTTCATGGGCAGATTCAGCCGCCGACTCGATCAGCTGCACAAGTCTGGCACGATCGTTCGCCAACAACGTTAAAGCTTCGGAAAGCCCAGCTACGTCGCCTCGCGGGACCAGAGTGCCTGCCCCTTTCTCAGCAACAAGGTTCTCAGCGTAAGAGTCGGCAAAACCGATCAAAGGCAAACCAGAATGAAGCGCCTCAATGAGGTTGCGGGGAGATTCGTCTGTGACATGGCAAAACAGAAACAAATGGGCGTCGCGCATAAAAGACAGAACTCTGTCGCGCTCAAAAACAAAACCGTGAAACTTTACCTGCCCTTCGATATGGTTGGACTTACAAAATTCTTTCATCGCGCCAAGCTCGCTGCCATCGCCAATCCAATGCGCCTCGAAATCGACCCCTCTCCTGGACAATGCCAACAATGTGTCGACCCAAAGTTGCGGTCCTTTCATCGGGTCGGCCCGACCGACATAAACCAGATGCAAGGCTGGCGCTGTGGCCGCATTTGTTAGTTTTCTCTGCAGTGATTCAGCCGAAATCGCATCAGCTGCAACCACATGAATGTCTTCGGCTACATGGGCATTTGGCGAAATGTTATGAAGTTTGTCGTAGACCGTCTTGCCGTGCAGCAGCGCTAGCTCGGCACCAGCCAATGCCCGCCTTTCGTTAAAGGCGATCACTTGATGCATGACCCTGGAACGAACGCGAGATTTGAGGGTCTCGCCACTCTCCAGCAGAGCAATGTTAGATTCGACGCGATCCAGCCAAACCGCATGGGACAGGTTATTTTTTCGCGCCAGATCGGCAGCGGTCACGCCCCAATCGCCAATCCAGCCGCCAAAGCTAAAGACTCGGTAGTCAACCTCTTTCATTGCAGCCAGAAGGATCTTGCGAACAGCTGATCTAGCCCTTAGAAAAACGCTTCTATCATAACCGTTCGGCAGTTCGATGAATTCAAACTCCGGGCCATCAAGCCCTGCTTCCTCGACAGTGCTCCAACCAACCGGCGGCGGTTCTCTAAGGCAGACCCCAAAAGCAACGACTCTCCCGAAATTTTGCTGCCAGCCACGCAAACCGCTCCCCGTCTGAGCCTCGACATGAAGCGTGCCGCCCGATCGATAGAACCGAGCCCCACAGCCAATCAACAAACTCTCTTCGCGCTCAGCCATCAACGAGGCTCGCATGAATATCCATAGCAGCATCGCGTCCTTCGGCAACAGCGGTCACGGTCAGGTCGTCGCCGCCGCTGGCACAATCGCCACCGGCCCACACGCCGTCGAGACTGGTCCGGCCGGTTCCATTCACCGCGATCTTTCCACCTTCCAGATCAAGCTCGCCCGGCGCGCCCTGCAGGTTTTGGCCGATCGCGCGCAACACCTGATCGCAAGGGAGGACGACGGTTTCACCGGTGGGCTTCAACTCGCCATCCTGCGATGTGGTGTATTCCAGTTCGATCTCGCGCGCGTCTCCTTCGCCGTGTATCGCTACGGGCTGCACGTTGAACATCAGCTTGACCCCCTTGGACGCCGCCAGATCTTGCTCGAACCGGCTGGCGCCCATCGCGGCGCGGTCGCGCCGGTACGCGATGGTGACATGCTCTGCGCCCAGCAACTTTGACTTCACGGCCGCATCCACGGCCGTCATGCCCCCACCGATCACAACCACATGGCGCCCGACGGGCATGCTCAACAGATCGTCCGACTGGCGAACATCTGCAATGAATTCAACGGCGTGATGCACACCGGACTTCTCGGACCCATGCGCACGCAGGGCATTTACACCTGCAAGCCCAATGGACAGAAACACAGCATCGTAGTCGGCCCGCAGGTCGTCGAGCGACAGGCCGTCCCCAAGAATCTTGCCAAACTCCATCGTGATGCCACCGATCTGCATCAGCCACTCCACTTCGGCCTGCGCAAAGTTGTCGGTGGTTTTGTAGGCCGCGATTCCATACTCATTGAGTCCGCCGGGTTTGGGGCGGGATTCAAACATCACAACCGTATGTCCATGCATCGCCAGCCGGTGCGCACAGGCAAGACCAGCCGGCCCCGCGCCAACGACCGCTATGCGCTTGCCTGTCTCGGGCGCGCGCTCATAAGGGTGTATCCCGGCGGACATCAGTGTGTCGGTGGCATAGCGCTGCAACCGACCGATTTCGACGGGCTTGCCCTCAGCCGCTTCGCGCACACAGGCCTCTTCGCACAGTGTTTCGGTGGGACAGACCCGCGCACACATGCCCCCCAGAATGTTCTGATCAAAGATCGTCTTGGCCGCACCTTCCGGATGGCCCGACTGGATCTGACGCAAAAACAGAGGGATATCGATGGCGGTTGGACAGGCCGTCACACAGGGCGCATCGTAGCAAAAGTAACAGCGGTCTGCGGCCACGGCTGCCTCGTGCGCCGCCAGCGGCGGATGCAGGTCGCTGAAATTCTTAGAAATTTCATCAGCCGGCAGGCGACCTGCCACAATTCCGGATGCCATCTGGCGATTTGCCATCGGTGTCTCCTTGCGCGTATCTCCACGACAAAGAGTGCCACATTCAAATTTTTTATCAATTGGTAAATTTTTGAGGCGGCGAGATATCCGGGTTTGGTGACCGCTTTGCCTATTGTTCAGGCACCATGGTCCTGCGCCACAAACCGTGTGCCCGGTGCCGGCGGTGTTTCCTTGCCGCCGGCAAAGCACTGCGCCGTTTGCATCCATTGCGCGGCAACCGGCCCGGTGACCCGGAGCGTGGTGTCAGCCACATTGCGGGTCTGGGTCACGACCTGGGCAAACTCCACAGCTGGCCCTTCGATCCGGTTGTCCTCACTGGCCTCGCCATAGTCCCAGACAGCGCCTGACGGAGCTGTCAGGCGGAGAAACGGCATCTTCTCGGGAACATCGAGCCCCTGCACTTTGTGCGACCAGCCGAATGTGTTCACACCCAACATCACCACATTGCCGATGCGGTCCGTGTCCTCACGGGTTCGGCCCAACAGATCAAAGATCTCCATACCGTGGGCCCATGTTTCCATCTGCCGCGCGGTGATCGAAGAGCGAACGGACATCTCAGGGCCAACCCATTTGACCCGCGTCTTGGGATCAATCTCGTTCCAACGGGCAGCCATGTCGCGATACTGCGCTTGCCACACTTCAAACAGGTCTGTTCCTCGCTCGGAGATCATTTTGTTTTCGATGGGGCGCAGCCCGCCACCCGCCATCTCAGCCATCACGGTCCCCATCATCAACTGAAACCGATCCGGCGCAACGAGAGCCTGATCAGCCGCCCGGTTCCAGAAATAGAGATGGACCAGCACATCGTTGACGGTCCAGCCTTTGAACTGGGTGGGCTTTTCCCAATCCCCAGCATCGAGACCGGCCAGCACCGCGGCAAGGGCCTCCGATTCTTCCAGAAAATCCTGTGCCTGTTGCATGGGCCCTATCCCTCCTCCAGTTCCAAGACGAACAACATATCGCCCTGTGCCATCTGCTCGCCCGGGCCGGCATGTATCTCTGCCACGACCCCTGGGGCGGGCGCGATGATCTGGTGCTGCATTTTCATCGCCTCTAGTACGGCCAAAACCTGACCCTTCTGAACCGCCTGCCCCGCGTGCACATCTATTTGAACCACCTGCCCCGGCATCGGTGCCGCAATGCGGCCATCCGCTTGCGTATCCTGCCCCGCGCCGGGTTTTTGCGTCCTGAAGCGCCAGACCTGCCCCCTGCGCTGCACCGCGATCTCTCCATGATCGGTGGGAACAGCCCATAACTGCAAACGACGGCTGTCAAGCTCCACCGTCACACGCGCGCCATCCTGCGCCACGACCTTGACCGAATGGGCCTGCCCGCACTGGGTGATGTGCCATGTGTCTGCGTCGCATCGCGCCGTCAGCGCAATGTCGGTGTCATTCGGCCCGGACAGCGACATGGGGATGTCCGGCGCGGGGCCGCTGGTCCATCCCAGAAGATCCAAGCTGACATACCCCGCCAGTTTTGCTGCGGAACTCTGTTCGGCGCGCAGCAACAACGCGGCCGCCAGAGCCGCCACTTCTGACCCCGGATCTTGCACCTCGACACGATCGCAGCCGGTCTCTTCCAGAAAGGTGGTCGTCGCTTTGCCCGAGACAAACTCGGGATGCGACAGGATCGCAATCAGCGCTCCCGTGTTGCTGCTTGGGCCAATGAAAGCTGTCTCCTCCAAGGCCTTGATCAGCCTTTGGCGCGCGATCTCACGGGTTTCGCCCCAGGCCATCACCTTGGCCAGCATCGGATCGTAATAGGGCGAAATGACCTGGCCCTGCGAAATGCCTGAATCGACCCGCACCCCTTGCCCCTTTGCGGGATGCCAGAGGTGCACGGGACCGGTCGAAGGCAGATAGCCCGCTGCGGGGTCTTCTGCATAAAGGCGTGCTTCGATCGCATGGCCGGAGAGCGAGATGTCGTCCAGCTCTGGCGGCAGCGGCAGGCCCCGCGCAACATCAAGCTGCAGCGACACCAGATCAAGCCCCGTGATCAGCTCGGTGACAGGATGCTCGACCTGAAGCCGGGTGTTCATCTCCAGAAAGTAAAACGCACCATCATCCTCAAGCAGGAACTCCACGGTCCCGGCGCCGAGATAGTCCACGGCTTGCGCCGCCTTGATGGCAGCCGCGCCCATCTCGGACCGAAGCTCCGGTTGCATCACGGGGCACGGCGCTTCCTCGATCACCTTTTGATGACGCCGCTGGACCGAACAATCCCGCTCACCCAGATGTACGACATGGCCGTACGCGTCAGCAAAGACCTGAAACTCGACATGCCGGGCACCGCGAACGGCCCGCTCCAAAATGAGGTGATCCGCGCCAAAGGCCGACGCGGCCTCGGCTTTTGCTGAAGCCAGCGCCGCCGGCAAGTCCTCTGCCGCTTCGACCAGTCGCATACCCCGGCCACCACCCCCGGCGGAGGCCTTGATCATCAGCGGAAATCCGACCTGCTCCGCCGCAGTGGCCATTGCCGCCGGGTCCTGATCCTGCCCGTCATATCCTGGCACGCAGGGCACACCCGCCGCCTGCATGGCCTGTTTGGCCAGCGCTTTGTCGCCCATGGCACGAATGGCGGATGCGGACGGGCCGACAAAGGTCATGCCTGCGTCCGTCACCGCCTCGGCAAAGGCCGGGTTCTCTGACAGGAACCCATAGCCGGGGTGCACCGTGTCTGCCCCGACCGAGCGCGCAGCGTCGATGATCACCTCTATGTTCAGATAGCTCTCGGCGATGGGCCCTGCACCAATCCGCAAGGCAATGTCCGCCATCGCCACATGCGGCGCCGCTGCGTCGGCATCTGTGTAAACCGCGATGCCGCGCAGTCCCTGCGCCCGCAGCGTGCGCAAGATCCGACAGGCGATTTCGCCGCGATTGGCCACAAGTACGGTTTGCATCACGTCACATCCTCGCCACGCCAAAGCTGTTGGGCCGCAGCACCCGGGCGCGCGCCTCGGCACAGGTTTCCAGGCAAAAGGCCAGAACCCGCCGCGTGTCGCGCGGGTCGATGATGCCATGGTCGAGGCATCGGCCAGAGGTGTAGAAAGCATCCGACTGAGCGTCAAAATGAGCGGCAATGCGCGCGTGTTGCGCCGAGAGTGCGTCTTCGTCCACCTCGACGCCTTTTCGCGCGGCCACCCCGCGCGCCACCATCGTCATGGTGCCAGCCGCCTGTTGTCCGCCCATCACACCGGTGACCGCGTTGGGCCAACTGAACAGAAAATCCGGCTCATAAGCGTAGCCGTTCATCCCGTAGTTGCCAGCCCCGAAGCTGGCGCCAACGTAGATGGTGATGCAGGGCACGCGCGCGTTCGACACCGCCTGGATCATCTTGGCACCGTGCTTGATCATGCCAGCCTGCTCGTATTGCGTGCCGACCATGTAACCGGTGGTGTTGCTGAGAAAGATCAGGGGGATATCGGCCTGATCGCAAAGCTGGATGAACTGGGCCGCTTTTGTGGCGCCATCCGGGTCGATGGGTCCGTTGTTGCCAACAATCCCGCAGGGCATCCCGTGAATGCCAGACTGCGCGCATATGGTCGACACTCCGTAGCCGGGCTTGAACTCGGTGAACTCCGAGCCGTCCACCACCCGCAACAGGACTTCGCGCACGTCATAGGGCGTCCGGTAGTCCAACGGCACGACGCCGGCGAGTTCTTCTGGATCATGCCGTGGCGACGCATAGGCGCGCTCCGGGCGTTGTGGCAAACTTCGGTTCCAGTCCAACCGCCCCATCACGTCTCGTGCCAGCGCCACGCCGTGCGCATCGTCGTCAGCCAGATACTCAACAAGCCCCGAAACGGACGCGTGCATCTCCGATCCGCCCAGCGCCCGGTCTTCGGCCTCTTCCCCTGTTGCCGCACGCACCAGAGCCGCACCTGCGAGCGCCGCCATGCCGTTGTTGCGCACGCCGACGACGTAATCCGACAGGCCGGGCATATAGGCGCCCCCCGCCGTAGATGGGCCATGCAGCACCGAGAGGGTCGGGATCCCCGCAGCGCTCATCTGCGCCAGATTGCGGAACATCGCGCCACCCTGCGCCCAGAACTTCACTTTGTACTCCATCAAGTCCGCGCCAGCGCTTTCGACCAGATGAATCAGGGGCAGTTTGTGCCGCTTTGCCAGGGACTGAATGCTGAGGATGGCAGGCAGCGTCATCTCCCCGATCGCCCCGGCTTTGATCCCGCTGTCATCCACCCAGATCATCGAGCGCGCACCCGCCACAAACCCGATCCCGCAGAGGATCGAAGCGCCTGGCACCGTCTTGTCTGGATCGTCTGTGTCGGCCAGGTACCCCGCCATCGTATGCAGGCGCAGAAACGGCATACCCGGGTCGAGCAGTCTGGCAAGCCGGTCTCGTGGCGTGATCTGACCCCGCGCCTCAAAGCGGGGACGGCGCTGTTCGGACAGGTCTGCCGCACGGGACTCCAACTGGCGAAGCTGATCGACCAAGGCCAGCATACCCTTCCGGTTTGCCTGTGATGTCTCTGAATTCGCAACGAACTGGGAGGTGAAAGTCATGCGATTGCCTCGTCTTGTCCCGGAACGAGATCACGCGGCACCTGTATGGTCAGGCCCAGCAAGGTCTGTGCGTAGCTCTTGCCTTGGGCGTCGTCTCGCAGGCTCGCTATCCCGCCTCCACCCAAAGCATTGTCCAGCAACAGGTTGATCGCGTGCGGTCCCGGCAGATGAAACCGCGAGATCGGGCCCGCGGCCTGTGGAAAGGCCTTCCGGATGACATCAGGTGTCAGTGCCTGCCAGATCCAGGGCAGAAGCTCTGGCTGCCGTGCGATCACGCCGATATTTGCGGCGTCGCCCTTGTCTCCGGATCGCGCCCAGGCCAGCGTCTCCAGCCGTGCCTCGACCATATCGTCGGAAGCTATCGGCGCGTCGGGTTCCGGAAGCGCCGGCGCGTCGGCCTCGGCGAGGCTGCAAACCGGCGCCACATAGGGCACCGGTGCGCCGCCCCTCGCGATGTTCACCTGGACCTCGTCGCCTGGGATCAGGCAAGAGAACAGCCGCACCACTGGCGAAGGCTTCGGACGCCCTGCCCCGGTGAAAAAATGCAGACCCGGCGGGGTGGCGAGGGCCAGACCGATCTGTTCTTTTAGGAAGACACCAACCGCGCGCGCATCGGGATGACGCACCGCAACTTTGACCATGACCTGTTCGTCCGCCGTGGGATCGGGGCGCCCGCCAAACACCTCGATGCAGGTTTCAGCGAAAGACCCCCCAATCCGCGCCTCGGCCCGGTCCAGCCCCGCGCGCACATAGGTTTCGCCTTTGGCACGAGCGTCGCGCCCGTTGAACTGGAACTGAATGCCGGCCCGAAACCCGTCGGCGTAAGTTGCGGATACTTTCAGCTTGCCCGTGGGAGGACGTCCACGCACGCCGGTCACCCGCACCCGGTCTGAACCGGCCTGAACGACGCGAACCTCGCGGAAATCGCAGATCACATCCGGCAGAAGATAGGCTGACGGGTCCCCGATCTCATAGAGCAGCTGCTCGGACACGCTCGCGGGTGACACAAGGCCTGTCGTCCCAGCCGGCTTGGTGATCTCGATGGTGCCGTCGCGATCCAGCTCCGCGACGGGATACCCGATCTGCGCGATATCACCAGCCAGTTCCCAGTCGGTGAAATTGCCCCCTGTCGACTGCGGTCCGCATTCGATCAGGTGCCCCGCCAGCGACCCCGCTGCCAGCAGGTCGAGGTCGTCTGCTTGCCAGCCAAAACGATGGATGCCGGCCGCAAGTGCCAATGCACTGTCGGCGCAGCGTCCGGTGATCACAATGTCCGCACCTGCAGACAAAGCCGCCGCGATCGGGAAGGCACCCAGATACGCATTGATGGAGGCCACGCGTGCCGGGTCCGGGAAATCCGCGTCCGTGGTCATTTCCTTGACGTCCACAAAGGTGTCAGCCCTGTCCAGCAGGTCATCGCCCGTCACCACCGCGACGCTCAAATCTACGCCAGCCTCCTGCAAAACCGCGCGCAAGGCGGCAGCGCAGGCTTCAGGGTTCATTCCGCCCGCGTTGGACAGGATCTTCACGCCTTTCTCGGCGATCTGCACCGCGTTCCGGGCCATGACCTCGCTCACGAAGTCGCGGGCGTATCCTGCCGCTGGGTCCTTCTGACGCGCCCGCGCCATGATCGACAGCGTGATTTCCGCAAGGTAATCATAAATCAGCACATCAATGTCCGGATGCGTCAGCAACTGGGCCGTGGCGTGCCCCGCCTCGCCCCAGAAACCGCAGGCCCCACCGATCCGGATTTTGTCCGACATGGTCACTCCTCCTGAGCGTGATGACAGTGGCTTGCCACGCCGCCGTCAAGCCGCTTTGATCACCGCACAGCAGGAACGGCGCGTCAAATGCGCCTTCAGGAGGCGCGTGATGACCGAACCCAATCCCTTCTCCAGCCCCGAGCGCGACGCGTTCGAAACCGCATTTCGCAAGTTTGTCGCCACCGAAGTCACGCCTTTTGTGGATGAGTGGGACGAGGCGGGCGAGGTGCCGTGGGAATTGCATGAAAAGATTGGGAATTTTGGCGTCTGGGGGCTGGGCGTCGACACCGCATATGGTGGGCTGGGCATGGACGATGCCTTTATGCGGGCCCGGTTTGGCGAGATTCTGTTTGGCTGCGGCGCTTCGGGTGTTGCAGCGGCCGTTGGCGGGCGCATGATATCGATTGCGCCACTGGCCCGGTTTGCGCCCGAACCTTTCAAACGCGACGTCCTGCCGGACATCATCGCCGGGCGGATTAACTCCGCATTGGCCATCACGGAACCTTCGGGCGGATCGGACGTTGCAAACCTGCGCACCAGTGGCGAACGGGTGCAGGGCGGCTGGGTGCTGAACGGCGAGAAGACTTACATCACCGGGGGCATGACCGCAGACTGGTTCGTTGTCGGGGCCCGCACCGGCAAACCCGGTTTGGGCGGGATCTCCCTGTTTTTGGTCTCAAAGGATGCGGATGGATTCGCGCGCACGCCACTGGGCCAGAAAATGGGGTGGTGGTGTTCCGATCAGGCCACGCTGCACTTCGACAATTGCCACGTGCCCGAAGACGCGCTGCTCGGCCCGCAGGACAAAGGCTTCGTGGCAATCATGGACAACTTCAACATGGAACGGCTGGCGATGATGGCCGGCTGTGTCGGTATGGCAAGGCGGTGCTACGACGCCGCGCTGGACTGGGCGCAGGACAGGCAAACGTTCGGACAACGCCTGATCGAGCATCAGGTCATCGCTCATAAATTCGCGGATATGTCGGCCCGCATCGACTCTGTCGCGGCCTACCTGGACGTGATCTGCTGGAAGGTGAACACCGGCCCCATGCCCATCGCCGAGATCAGCAAGGGCAAAGTACTGTCCACCAAGATGCTGGAGTTCGTCGCGTCCGAATGCATGCAGGTGTTTGGGGGCGCGGCCTATATGCGCGGCAACCCTGTGGAACGGGCCTGGCGGGAACTGAAAGTCATGGCCATTGGCGGCGGGTCGGAGGAAATCATGCGAGACCTTGCGGCGCGGCAAATGGGGCTTTCAGGCTAAGCTCGCGACCATCATCGCAATGGATGGACAAGTGGTACCGGTCCCGGCAATGTCGCGATAGTAACCGTCGGGGTGAGACATGGCACGCGCAACCAAGAACATCCTCTTTGTCATGTATGATCAGCTGCGATTCGATTACCTGAGCTGTACCGGGCATCCCTTTCTGAAGACACCGAATTTCGATCGCGTCGCCGCTATGGGCGTACGCTTTGACCGGACCTATGTGCAATCGCCCATTTGCGGCTCCTCTCGCATGAGTTTTTATACGGGCCGCTACGTGCACAGCCACGGAGCGCAAATGAACGGGTACCCGCTCAAGGTCGGCGAACAGACGCTTGGCGATCACCTGCGCGCCGCCGGGATGGGCTGCTGGCTGATTGGCAAAACCCACATGCGCGCCGACGTCCCCGGCATGGAGCGCCTGGGCATCACGCATGACAGCATTATCGGGGCACGTGTGGCCGAATGCGGGTTCGATGTCTGGGTGCGCGACGACGGATTATGGGCCGAAGGCCCAGACGGATTTTATGATGAAAATCGAAGCCCTTACAATGAATACCTCAAGTCCAAAGGCTACCCATCTGACAACCCTTGGCACACGCACGCGAACGCCGGACGCACCAGCGATGGCGACATCGCTTCGGGCTGGTTCACACAACACGCCGAAAAGCCCGCCAATATCAGAGAAGAGGATAGCGAGACCCCTTGGCTGACAGGTCAGGCCATTGAGTTCATCGACGCGCAGGGCGAAGCGCCTTGGTGCGCTCATCTCAGTTACATCAAGCCGCACTGGCCTTACATCGTGCCAGCGCCCTACCACGCCATGTACGGACACAACCAGATGCTGCCGGTCAATCGGAACGAAGCGGAGAAGGTCGATGCCCATCCCGTGTTCAAAGCGTATTTCTCAAATGCGATTGGCCGGCTTTTCCAGCGGGATGAGGTGCGCGACAAGGTGGTCCCCGCCTATATGGGGCTGATCAAGCAATGTGATGACCAGTTGGGTCGCTTGCTCGACCACCTTGAGGCCACCGGGCGCATGGACGATACGATGATCGTCCTCACCTCGGACCATGGTGATTATCTCGGCGACCACTGGATGGGTGAAAAGAGCCTGTTCCACGATTGCTCGGTCCGGGTGCCGCTGATCGTTTACGACCCATCGCCCGAGGCAGATGCAACACGCGGAACCGTCTGCGATGCTTTGGTCGAGAGCATCGATGTCACCGCCACTTGCATTGAAGCGGCTGCCAGCTCCGTGCCCGATCACATCGTCGAGGGTCGCCCGCTGCAGCCCTTCCTGCATGGCAAGCCTCCTACTGACTGGCGCAGCTATGCGATCAGCGAGTTCGACTATGCCACCACCCCGATGGCCGAGGGTCTGGGGGTCAGCCCGCGGGATGCCCGGCTTTTCATGGTGGTCGATGCGCGCTGGAAAATGATGCACGCCGAAGGCGGGTTCCGGCCCATGTTGTTCGACCTCGAGTCCGATCCGGAAGAACTGAACGATCTTGGGGCCGATCCGGCCTATGACGACGTGATTGACCGAATGTATGATCATCTGGGCGAATGGGCACGCCGCATGAGCCAGCGCACCACGCTTTCAGACGACCAGATCAAAGCCATGCGCGGCAAGTCCTTGCGCAAGGGAATTCTGATCCATCTTTACGATGGATCAGAAGTCGACCCCGAGCTGACCGAGCGAGTCCGCGGTAAGGCCGAGGCCGACTTTACACCGAACGCGTGATCCCACCGTCCACGCGAATGTTCTGCCCGGTGATGTAAGCGCCGCCCTCGGAGGCGAGGAACGCCACCACGCTGGCGATCTCGTTGCGTGAACTGCCATACCGTCCCATCGGGATCATCGCCCGGAACTCGTCTTTCTCAGGCAGGCTGTCAATAAAGCCCGGCAAGACGTTGTTCATGCGTATGTTTTCGGCGGCATACTTGTCCGAGAACAGCTTCGTAAAGGCCGCGAGCCCGGCGCGGAACACACCCGAGGTCGGAAACACCGGGTTGGGTTCGAAGGTCGCAAAGGTCGAGATGTTGATGATGGTGCCACCGCCCTGCGCCTGCATGATGGGCGTGACCAACCGGGTCGGGCGCACCGCATTCATGAAATACACATCCATGCCGGTGTGCCAGTCTTCGTCTGTCAGTTCCAGGACGGGTGCACGCGGCCCATGCCCGGCGGAATTGACCAGAACATCGACACGCCCCCATGCGTCCATGGCAAGGTCGACCAGTTTCTGCAAATCCTCAGTGGATTGGTTGGTTCCGGTGACGCCGAGCCCACCCAATTCCTTGCCCAAAGCTTCCCCTTTGCCGGATGCAGACAGAACACCCACCTTGAAGCCATCCGCAGCAAGGGCGCGAGCGCTGTCAGCCCCCATGCCACTGCCACCCGCCGTGACCAACGCAACTTTGACATCACTCATATGTTCCAACTCCTTACGCCATCTTTCTCATTTACTTAGATCGCCGTTCCATCGCGTATCGCCGCTCGGACGGCAGCGATATCCTCCGGGCCAAGATTATAGTCCCGTGCGGCCGCGTCTTCCGAAATGTATCCGCGTGCCAGGTCACGTTTGACGAGGTCTACCGGTCGATCGGAGGGATCGCCGTAGCCTGCACCACCGGGAAAAGCCATCTGCACGCGCCGTCCATGCCCGACAAACTGTTTGCCCTTGCCGTTCATTGGTGTGCCGTCATCCTGCACAATCGTCGTCGGCCCGCCGGGACCTCCGCCCTTGCGGCCGCGGGCGGGATGATGCACGCGGTCGAACATCGCCTGAATGTCAAACTCCTGCCCTTCACGCGCGCCGACCTCCATGTATTGCCCCAGACCGCCACGTTGCTGACCCACACCGCCGCTGTCCGGGCGTAGCTCTTTGCGCCAGATAATCACTGGACCGGCATGTTCGGTCGCCTCGACTGGCATCGTCATCACACCAGAGGGAAAGGCTGTAGCGTTCAGCCCGTCCAGCGACGGGCGTGCACCGGATCCGCCGGAATTGAAGGTCAGAACTTCGGCCCGCACGGCCCCGTCTGGCGCTGGAGCGTCCGTGCGGGGGCGCAGCGACACCTGAAAATTGCACAAACAACCGGCCCCTTCGGCCGGCACAACGCCGGGCACGATCTTGTCCAGAGCGTCAAACACCGTATCTGGGACGAAATGGCCAATGATATGCCGCAATGCCACCGGTGCGGGATGTAAGGCGTTGACAATCGTGTTTTCCGGGGCGGTCACCTCGAAAGGCGCCAGCGAGGCAGCGTTGTTGGGAATGTCAGGCGCGATCGCGCATTTCAAAGCATAGCAGGCATAGGCCTTGGTATAGACCAGCGGGCAGTTGATCCCCTTTTTGTCGACCGGTGATGTACCCGAAAAGTCCGAGATCACCCGGTCCTGTTCAACGGTCAGCTTCACGCGCAGCGTGATCGGTGTCTCAAACCCATCCACTGTCATCTCGCCACTGGCCACGCGCCGGGGCAAGGCTGCGATCCGTTCCAGCGTCGCACGCCGCGAATGCGTGAGGATGAAGGACGCGATGTCCTCCAGATCGTGCATGCCAAACTCGGTCATCATGTCGATCAGCCGCCGATGGCCAATCTCATTGCAGGTCGCCAGCGCGTAGACGTCACCGATCAGCTGATCCGGTTCCCGGACGTTTCCACGGATGATCCGCACCAAAGTTTCATCCACCTCGCCGCGTTCGGCGAATTTCATTATGGGGATATAGAGCCCTTCTTCGTATACGCTCGCGGCATCAGCTCCGAAGCCTCGGCCACCAATGTCCACGATATGCGCCGTACAGGCAAAGAATCCTACGAGTTGGCCTTTGTGGAACGAAGGGGTGACCATGGTGATGTCGTGCAGGTGCCCTGTGCCCTCCCACGGATCGTTAGTGATGTAGACGTCCCCTTCGAACATGTTCTGCCGCCCGATGCGCCGGATGAAATGCGCCACGGCGTCCGCCATTGCGTTGACATGGCCGGGTGTGCCGGTCACGGCCTGCGCCAGCATGTTGCCATGCGTGTCATAGACCCCTGCGGACAAATCCCCTGCCTCGCGCACCGAGGTGGAAAACGCTGTCCGGATCAGGGCCTGGGCCTGCTCTTCGACCACTGAGATCAGGCGGTTCCACATCACCTGATGCGCCACATTGGTGTGATCGTCTGCCATCGGCTCAGCCTTTTCTGCACACATCGACGCATCCGTCTGCCTGAACGGTGGCCACACGGCTTGCCGGCACGATGATGGTTGTTTCGTCTTCGGTGATCGCCGCAGGACCGTCGACCATATGCCCGGCGGCCAGATCAGCCCGGCGAACCACCGCGCTGTCTACAAAAGTTGCGGTAGCTGGTTCGAACACATTTCGTCGTGTAGCCACCGCGGCAGGCTCGATACCGGGCGGTGGATTTACGCGTGCAACTGTGTCTGGCGGTGTCGTCGCATTGACCGACCAGACCGTCACTTCGATATCAAGCCCGGCCACGGTGCGCCCGAACAGCCTGGCATAGGCATCCTCGAACGCCGCGAGCAACGCCGCTGCGTTCGGAGCGGCTGCCTGCTCAGCCGTGATCAGGATCGGTATCTCCCAGCCCTGCCCCGTATAGCGCATGTACGCTTTGAACTCCGACTGGATCTCCGCCGATGGGCTGCACGTGCGGACGAACCCTGTTGCCTCGTCTTTCAACTCGGCCAGCAGCGCCCGGATACGGTCCGCATCGAAATCCGAGAGTTTCATGTAGACCGACCGGCTGGCTTCAAAGCTGAAGGGTGCACGCAGGAAGCCAATGGCAGAGCCGACGCCGGCCCCCGGCGGGATCAGAAGGCGATCAATGCCAAGCTTTTCGCACAGCCGCCCGGCGTGCAACGGAGCTGCGCCGCCAAAGGCGATCATCGTGTACTCGCTGAGGTCCTCGCCATTTTCGACGGCATGCACCCGCGCAGCGTTGGCCATGTTTTCATCGACCACTTCGGCCAGACCAAATGCGGCGCTGGTTGAATCCATGTCCAGTTTCGCTCCAAGCGCCTCGTCCAGGGCAAGCACGGCCCGATCGGGCTCCAATGGCAGCGTTCCGCCTGCAAAACCGTCCGGGTCCAAGCGCCCAAGAACCAGATCGGCGTCCGTGACCGCTGGCCTGTCCCCGCCCCGCCCATAACAGGCTGGTCCCGGTTCGGACCCTGCGCTCTCGGGTCCGACACGGATCTGGTGCAGGCTGTCGACATGGGCCAGTGATCCGCCGCCCGCCCCGATTTCCACCATGTCGATCACCGGGATCGAGATCGGCATCCCGGACCCTTTCTTGAACCGGTAGCTGCGCGCCACCTCGAACACGCGCGACGTCTGTGGCGTCTGGTTCCGGATCATGCAGATTTTCGCCGTGGTGCCACCCATGTCGAAGCTGAGAACCTTGTCCAGCCCGTACCGCGCCGCAATATGGGCCGCAAAAACTGCGCCACCGGCCGGACCGGACTCCACCAACCGCACCGGGAATTCCGCCGCGCTTTCAAGTGAAATGATGCCGCCGCCGGAGTGCATCAGGAAAATCGGACACGCGACATCCTCGGCCTGCAAGCGCTCCTCGAGGCGCAGAAGATAGGACTTCATCTGGGGCTTTACATAGGCATTGGCGACCACGGTATTGAAACGCTCGTACTCCCGCATCTGGGGAGAAACCTCTGACGACAAAGAGACCGTAACATCCGGAAGGCGCTGGTTGAGAACCTCGCGCACCAGCTGTTCGTGTGCGTCGTTCAGATAGGAGTGCATCAGGCCAACAGCCACGCTCTCAAAACCGGCAACTGCTATGCGCTCCACAACCTCCTCAACATCCGTCTTTTCAAGTGGGATCAGGACATCGCCGCGCGCATCGACACGCTCACAAACGGTGTATCGCATGTGTCGCGGCAAAAGCGGCTCCGGCAATGTGAGATTGAGGTCGTATTGCTCAAACCGGCTTTCGGTCCGCATCTCGATCACGTCCCGAAACCCTTGCGTGGTGATCAGTGCGGTTTTGGCGCCACGACGCTCGATCAAGGCGTTTGTGGCGAGGGTTGTGCCGTGGATGATCTGACCGATCTCGCGCGGCGTGCTTCCCGCGAGGTCGCAGACCTTGTGAAGCCCCTGAATGATCGCCTCTTCGGGCGCGGCATATGTTGTCAGAACCTTGGATGAGAACGACCCGTCAGCGGTCTCGAGTACCACGTCCGTGAAGGTGCCGCCGATATCCACACCCAGACGATGAGACGCTGTGACCATGTCCGCTCCCTGCCCTGACGAACTGACCCTACGCGCGGGTGAGGCAGAGCTTCCAGTGCAAAATTCGGCCTGCTGGGTCGTTACCAAGCGCTGAACCGGCCGAATCCGGCCAGTTTACCCAAGGTCGCTTTGGAAATGTGACCCACAGCGCGTTGATCGAAACACCAATCTCTATAGACTTCGAACGATCTGCGCCCGTGCCAGACAAAATTCAGGAACGCCGTTTTGACCAGCCATTTGACCGACACCGCGGAACTGGACCTGTCCACCGCTCGCCTCAACGATCTGTCCGCCGCACTCGTGCAGTTAATCGCGGGTCAGGACATTGCTGGCCTGACGCTGATCGATCCTGACGGTCTGACAGCCATTCGCCTGCCTGAGGGCAGTCAGGTTTCGCAGGTCCTGGTCGTCAATGGTCATTTGGTTTTGATTCAGCCTGACGGCAGCGCAATCGTTCTGAAAAATGCGGCACAGCTCGACTTCGTGATCCAGACGGATCTGATCGCTGTTCCGGCGCAGGGCCTTGTCGAAGCCGCACAGTCTCTCGATGTCGATCCCAACACCGCCCTGCTCGACACCGTCCCCTTGGTGAACCTTGCCGGTATCCTGAATCGTGGTGAGACCAGCGCGCCTGGATCGGGTGACGAAGAGCCGGTGAACGTCGGAGACCCTCTCATCGGCCTGCCGATCAGCCCATTGCTGCCGCCAACGGACTATCCTGCCCCCGAACGGCTGCGAGAGTTTGAGGATCGTGGTGGGTTGGGAACACCTGACGTGAGCATCGTGCAGCTCGCGCCGGTTCAAGCGGCCGAGATCGACGCGGACGTGGACCTTTTCCTGTCCGATTTCTTCGAGATCACGGCAAATGGCGCCGCGCTCGGCGAGGAAATCATATCGATTGAAGTGCAGCTCGCTGGTTTGCCCGCCGGCACGACGGTCAGCGATGGCACATTGACCGCTGCTCCTGATGGGACCCTGAGCCTGGAGTTCATGGGAACGCCGCAGGAATTCGAGGCATTGCGCCTGACCTTTCCGACCGATTTCTCCACCGACAACCGCAGCGACATCGCCTCGGGTGATCTGGCCGGCGAAATCACGGCGACGTCGAATTTCGGCGCCGGCCCTTTGTTGGATTTCGATCTCCGCATTACGCCGGAGGGAGATGTTGAGATTGACGGGTCTTTGCCGGACATGGTTGCGGACGAGACGGATGCGCCGACGCCGGTCACGCCGTCGGAGCTGCTTGCGGTGTCGGTGCCGGATGCGGACGGCTCGGAGGCGCTGGATCAGCTGGTGCTGGAGATCGAGGGGCTGCCCGCGGGCTCCACGCTGGCCAGTCTCAGCCTGACCCTGCCCGCCGGCGCGACCAGCGGCTTTGTCACCGCCGCGGACAATTCCGAGACCCTGACCATCACGCTTACGGCGGCCGCGGTGGGCGACGTCAAGGCCGCTTATGACGCGCTGACGCTGGCCCTGCCGACCGACTTTTCGACCGCCAACCGCACCGACATCACCGGCGCCACGCAAAAGCCGCTGGTGTTCCGCCTGACCGTGCAGACCGACGAGGACCAGGACCTGACCAACGACAGTGCGGTGGATGGCCAGGCCACGCTGGAGCGCGTGGTGGACATCGGGTTCGAACTGGATGTCAGCCTGAGCGCGCCCGCCGATGTCACCGGCACTGAGGACAGCGCGCCGGGCGGCGGCGTCACCGTGGCGCTGGGGATCAGTGCGGCGGTCACAGATATCGATGGCTCCGAGGACAGCGCCACCGTCCGCATCACCTATGCCGGTGTGCCCGCCGGGGCCAGCTTCTCGGGCGGCAGCTTTGACAGCGCCACCGGCATCTGGACCGGGTCGCGGGCCGAGGCCAACGCGCTGACGCTCACCCTGCCGGTCGACTATTCCGGTCAGATCACCTCGGTCATCGAGGTGCTCAGCCCCGAGGGCACCGCCAGCACCCCGCAGACCATCACCATCGCTCCCACCGGCGACATCGTCTTTGATGTGACCGAACTGGTCACCGCCGAGACCGATGCGCGGGTTCTGGTCAGCCCCTCCAGCGCGTGGAAGGTGTCGGTCACCGACAGCGACCCGACCCCGCCGCCCGAAACACTGGACACGATCACGCTGACACTGACCGGTGTGCCCGACGGCACGCTGGCCCAGGGCGTGCCCGCCAGCACCGTCATGCTGGTCGCCGGCACGCTGACCTTCACCGGCACCAAGGCCCAGTACGACGCGCTGCAGCTGAGCTTCCCCACGGATTACTCCACTGAAAGCCCCGCCGCAGACGGCCCCACCATCACAGGCACCCTCGCCGCAACCTCCACCGAAGACCCAACCGGACAATCCACAAACGTCACCCTCCGCATCACACCCGAAGGTGATGTGGGCTTCAGCGGTCCTGGCACCCTGATGCTGGTGGAAACCGATGCTCCGGTCGACTTCCTGCCGTCGCAGGCGCTGCTGCCGATTGCCACCGATCTGGACGGATCGGAGCGGGTGACACAGGTGACGCTGGGCGTCCCGGGACTCCCCCCCGGCACCGAGGTGTCGTTGGACGGCGGCAATACCTTTGCACCGGTTGGCGGCACCGTTGGTTTCACAGGAACATTGTTCGAGTACCAGCAAGTGGTGATCCGCCTGCCTGCGGATTTCTCCACCGCCAATCCGCCTACCACGCTGGGTGGCTTGGTCACGGCCGTGACCAACGAGGGCGGGTTTGCCTCTGCCTCGTTCGGGGTAGAGGTGGATTTCGAATCCGACATCGTCCTGTCCGGGCCGGGCACCATTGCAGATGTTGAAGACGGTGATGGTGTGGATGGCGGCGGCGTGACCGTCAGTCCCGGTCTCGCTGTGTCGGTCACGGATGCGGACGGCTCTGAAGACATGACAACCGTCACGATCGCGTTCACCGATCTACCTGCACGCAGTGTTTTTTCAACGGGCAGCTTTGATACCACGACGCAGACATGGACCGGCACCATGGCCGAGGCCAATGCGTTGCAGATCACATTGCCAGGGGATTACTCGGGCAGTTTTTCGACCGTCGTGACCGCCAGCAACGCGGAGGGCAGCGCCCAGCTCACCCAGAGCTACAACATCACGCCCACTGGCGACATCGACTTTTCGGTCAGCGAGTTGCTGGCTGCTGAGACCGACGCACCGGTCACGATCACACCATCCGCCAGCTGGCAGGTCTCGGTCAGCGACACCGACCTGAACCTGCCGCGCGAAACACTGGAGTCGGTCACGCTGGTGCTGACCAACGTGCCGGCAGGCACCACCGCACAGGGCGTTCCGGCCGGCACTGTGACCCTTGTTGGCGGAACGTTGACCTTTACCGGGACAGAGGTCCAATACACGGCCCTTCAGCTGACCTTTCCAACCGATTTTTCCACCGAAAGTCCCGCCGCCGATGGCACCGTGATCAACGGAACGCTGAGTGCCACGTCAACCGAAGATGCGGGTGGACAGAGCACGCCCGTCACGCTCCGCATTACGCCGGAGGGAGATGTTGAGATTGACGGGTCTTTGCCGGACATGGTTGCGGACGAGACGGATGCGCCGACGCCGGTCACGCCGTCGGAGCTGCTCGCGGTGTCGGTGCCGGATGCGGACGGCTCGGAGGCGCTGGATCAGCTGGTGCTGGAGATCGAGGGGCTGCCCGCGGGCTCCACGCTGGCCAGTCTCAGCCTGACGCTGCCGGCCGGCGCAACCAGCGGCTTTGTCACCGCCGCGGACAATTCCGAGACCCTGACCATCACGCTCACGGCGGCCGCGGTGGGCGACGTCAAGGCCGCTTATGACGCGCTGACGCTGGCCCTGCCGACCGACTTTTCGACCGCCAACCGCACCGACATCACCGGCGCCACGCAAAAGCCGCTGGTGTTCCGCCTGACCGTGCAGACCGACGAAGATCAGGACCTGACCGACGACAGCGCGGTGGATGGCCAGGCGACGCTGGAGCGCGTGGTGGACATCGGGTTCGAACTGGATGTCAGCCTGAGCGCGCCCGCCGATGTCACCGGCACTGAGGACAGCGCGCCGGGCGGCGGCGTCACCGTGGCGCTGGGGATCAGCGCGGCGGTCACAGATATCGATGGCTCCGAGGACAGCGCCACCGTCCGCATCACCTATGCCGGTGTGCCCGCCGGGGCCAGCTTCTCGGGCGGCAGCTTTGACAGCGCCACCGGCATCTGGACCGGGTCGCGGGCCGAGGCCAACGCGCTGACGCTCACCCTGCCGGTCGACTATTCCGGTCAGATCACCTCGGTCATCGAGGTGCTCAGCCCCGAGGGCACCGCCAGCACCCCGCAGACCATCACCATCGCTCCCACCGGCGACATCGTCTTTGACGTGACCGAACTGGTCACCGCCGAGACCGATGCGCGGGTTCTGGTCAGCCCCTCCAGCGCGTGGAAGGTGTCGGTCACCGACAGCGACCCGACCCCGCCGCCCGAAACGCTGGACACGATCACGCTGACACTGACCGGCGTGCCCGACGGCACGCTGGCCCAGGGCGTGCCCGCCAGCACTGTCATGCTGGTCGCCGGCACGCTGACCTTCACCGGCACCAAGGCCCAGTACGACGCGCTGCAGCTGAGCTTCCCCACGGATTACTCCACCGAAAGCCCCGCCGCAGACGGCCCCATCATCACCGGCACCCTCGCCGCAACCTCCACCGAAGACCCAACCGGACAATCCACAAACGTCACACTCCGCATCACACCCGAAGGTGATGTTGAGATTGACGACACATTGCCCGACACCGTTCCGGATGAAACGGACGGGCCAACGCCGCTGACGCCATCGGACTTGCTGGCCACGCGTGCAACCGATCTCGATGGCTCCGAGGCTATCGACACGCTTGTACTGGAGATCGAGGGCCTGCCTGCCGGCTCTTCACTGGCCAGTCTGAACCTGACCCTGCCCGCCGGCGCGACCAGTGGATTTGTCAGCGCGGCAGACGGGTCGGACACCCTGACCGTTACACTGACCGCTGCAGCGGTGGGCAATGTGCAGGCGGCATATGACGCTCTGACACTGGAACTGCCAACCGATTTCTCGACCGACAACCGCTCCGATTTGTCGAGTGGCACGCAGCTGCCGCTGACACTGCGACTGAGCGTGCGCACCACCGAAGATCAAACCGCAGGCGATGGGTTGCCGAACGACGGCGAGGCGACCGCCAGCCGGGTCATCGACATTGGCGTGGAAGAGGACGTGGACGTCACCGCGCCCCTCCGGCTGGACGTGATTGAGGACGGCGGTGACCCAACCAGCCCTGGCGTAATTGTGGACCTCGGTATTCTGGTCACGGTGACGGACAACGATTTTTCGGAATCGGCGACTTCGACCGATCCGGCGTTTGCGACAGTGGTCTCGATCCTGTTCAACGACCTGCCCGTTGGTGCCACTCTGATCGGCGGCGGGACGCAAACCGGCAACACCTGGACCGGTACCGTGGCCGAAGCCAATGTTCTGGCCCTGAGCTTGCCGCCAAACTTCAACACGGCAGCCCTTGGCCCGATCGTCAGCATCATCACCGCCACCACGCCCGAAGGCGTGGACGCAACGGCGCAAGTCATTGTCGTTGAACCTCAGACCGATGTGATCATCGATGGAGAGGTGATCTCGACCGAAACCGATCTCGATCTGCCAATCAAATTGTCCGATTTCGTAAATCTCGTGATCCCGCCGGACGAGACGCTGCTGGAAGCGCGGTTCGAAATCTCGGGACTGCCACTCAACACCACTGAAGCCAGCGGTGCCGGCACGTTCACCGTTGTACCGGGCGCACCGGGCGAGCCTGATACGCTGAGCTTTGTCTACTCTTCCATCGGATCGCCGACCGCACCCGAAGATGTCACGCTGGTCTTCCCGGCGGATTACTCGACTGAGTCGCCACTGCAGGTGCCGCAACTGACCGGGACCGTGACCATTGTCACCGACGCCGGCACGACAGCGGCCCCAATACCCTTTACGATCTTTGCCGAGGGCGACGTCGACGTTCCCGATGGCAGTGTCACCTTGCCCGAAACCGACGATGTCGTTGTGTTTAAACCCGTCGATCAGGTGCTCCCCGTCCCCACGGACGCGGACGGCTCTGAAAGCATCACGGATGTCGCTGTCGTGTTTAACGTTCTACCGGCGGGCGCACGGTTCTCTGTTGACGACGGAGTGACGTTCCAGCCCGCCACGGCAACGCTCGATTTCCTGGGCACGCTGGCCGAGTATCAGTTGCTGGTCATCGAGTTGCCGGCTGACTTTTCGACGCAGAACCCGCCGACCACGCTGACCGCAGAAATCACGGCCGCCACGGACGAAGGCGGGTCTGACGTTGGCATTCTGACGGTGTCCGTTCCTGTTGAAGGTGACCTGACACTCAGTGGCAGTGGCACAATCAATCTGACGGAAAACGACGCGCCGGGAGACAGCGACGAAGATTCGACGACCCAGGCGCCCCAAGACTTTGCGCTGAAGGATGCGGTTCAGGGCCTGGCCAGCGATGCAGACATGTCCGAGAGCATCGCCGAGGTTGATGTCAGCATATCCGGCCTGCCCAACGGAACACGGTATTCCACAGATGGCGGTTTGAACTTTGTGGCCGTAACACCCGGCGCGACCTTTGTCCTGATGCTGACAGATGTCGAATACAACAATCTGGTGTTCCGCCTGCCGGATGACTTCTCAACCACGACCGACATCACGGGCACCGTGACCTACCGCACGGACGAAGCACTGCTGGCGGGCGAGACGGATGTTGACGGCACAGACGGCATCGAAACCGCTGCGTTCACGGTATCTGTGGCCTCTGAGGCGGATGTCGAGATTACCACCGCCGACATCACGGTGATCGAAGATCTGGGAACCGACATCCCGCTCAACCTGAATGCCCGCGTCACAGATATCGATGGTTCTGAGTCCATCACGGGCATCACCGTTGCGTTCGCGGGGTTGCCGCCAAGCGGGACGACTCTGACGGATGGCACCGCCCTCATCGGACCAACCGACAGCTGGACCGGGACGCTGGCCGAACTTCAGGCCCTCGGCGTTGCTGGGTTCCCGACGCATTTCTCTGGCATCATCGATATCACTGTCACCGTCGTGACGGATGAAGGCACGCCGGCCGGCACGTCAGAGCAGTTTGCGCTGAACGTGACACCCGTCGCCGAGCCAACCCTGACGTTCTCGGTGGAAGAAAACGGCTCGCTGGTCGAAGAGACCGCGCCCGGGGTGTTCAGCGTCAAAGAAGACACGACCTTCAAGCTGACCTTCGATGCGGCCACGCCGGATCGGGATTCGTCTGAGCAACTCACAACGCTTGTTGTGGAGAATGTCCCTGCGGGCTGGGTGCCCAATACGGGCGGTGTTGTGGACCTCTCCTTGTTCGACAACGGCGCGCCCGAGCTCGCGTCTGCCACGATTTCAGGGCAGACACTGACGCTGGTCTTTCAGCCGGGGGTTACGCAGTTCACGGACCAGCTGAACGTGACCCCGTTGGCCGACGACGACCGGGACGTGGAGACTCTGACCGGCGGCGACATGACCGCAACGGTGACGTCAGAGGACACCGCAGCCGGGCTTCCGACGGACACGCAAACTGCGTCCGATGGCGTGGATGTGAATGTCGATGCCGTGGTCGACGGTATCTCGCTGACGGCAAATGATGTTCAGACCAATGAAAACCGGGACGGTCGCAAGAATGTCGACATTGATCTTTCGGGAATTGCGCTGTCAGACACGGACGGGTCCGAGGCCATTTCAAAGCTCGAACTGACAATTCAGGTCGCCACAGACAGCACGCTCTTTGATCCTGCAGACACCAACGATCTGGACTTGCGTATCGGCAACTCCGCAAATCGCGGCTTTGCGGTGATCACTCAGACCGGTTCGACCGCCGATACGGTCTCCTACCTGATCGAACCTTCTGCGACCGCAACCGATGCGCAGTTCATCACAGCACTAGAAGACCTCCGCATCCGGTACCCGCAGCATTTCAGTGGCGTGACGACCATCGACGGAGAAGTGTTCTGGAACGAGACACGGACAGGCGATGTCGAAACCGACACATCGGACAACTTCAACAGCTCGCCTTTCCAGATCACACAAACCATCAACCCGCGCGCCGAAGCGGATCTCGACGCGCGGGTCTTTGTGCGCACTGCCGCCGAAGTCACGCCCGACAGCCCGACCGAAGTTGCCGCCTCGGTAGAAGATGGCACTGTCTCGGGTGCGGAGATCCTAACGCTGCTGGAGAGCACATCTGACGGGTCCGGACCAGGTCAGGTCAATCTTTTCGTCGGCATTGCAGCTGACACTCCGGACAAAGACGGGTCCGAAGGGCTCTCGACCATCACGGTTGCGAATGTGCCAACTGATTGGATCGCGCAATACGTGACCGGTACATCCGTGTCTCAGTCCGCATTCTTCAGCCCCGATGGCTCCACGCCATTGGCGCAAAGCGAATACGACAAGATTCAATCCGCCACCTATGACGCCGGGACCGGGCAACTGACGCTGACTTTTGTGCCCGGGGTCACCTCCTTCGACGGCGCGGTCAATCTGCAGCCGACACTCTATGAAGACTACGATGTGGACCGCGACAATGCCGATCCCTTTACGTCGGCAGGGGATTTCTTTGCGGACGATCTGCTGATCGAAATGACCATGACGGATTCAAACACCGCAACAACGGATGATCAGGTCTCTTCGGCGGATTTCGATGTGGATGTCGATCCGGTCAACAACATTGCAATTGTCCTGACACCGCCGGTTGGCAACGAGCAGGTCAACGACGATGCCGGCGGTGTCTGGGCCACGTCGATCGTACCAGCCATTCAGGACACCGACGGCAGCGAGAGCATCACTGCGATTGTCCTGAAAAATGTGCCGGACAATCTGACCATCTATGTGACTGATGCTGCCAACCCCACAGGCCCGAAGGTCCCGGCTCTCATCTCCGAGCTCGGCAACCCGCCCGGGTTCAATTCATGGAGCCTCGAAAACGGCGAATGGCTGGATTTCGAAATTCGGGGCCTGGACATCCACACCGCAGGCAACTTCCCCCTGACAACGGACATTGTCACCACCGAAGCGGATGGCGGGGGCACGCGTATCACCACCCTATCGGTCGATTTCTTCATTGAACCGGTGGCGGACGGCGGCAATCCCTCGACCAGCGCCACCACCTGCGAGGACGACGCGGTACAGGTGCCGATCGATGGCAACATCATCGACAACAGCGGAAACTCGCCGGGTTCTCCCGAGGCTATCCTGGGTGCGATTGTCCTCAGCAACATCGTGCCGGACTCGCAGGGACGTGTGCCGAGTTTCTTTGATGGTCCGCCTCAGGTAGATCCCACCAATTCTGCGCGTTTCCTCAATGAGTTGCCGGTGTTTGGCGGGTCGCTGAGCCTGACGCCGGCCACTGCTGCAAACCTTTGGGTCTTGCCAGGACAGGACAGCAACGAAGACATCCAGTTCGATGTCACGGTGACCTATTACGAAACCATAGATATCACCAAGGTCACGACGGGAACGGGCACCGTGACCATCACGGTCGACGGCGTCGCCGATGTGCCAACCCTGACCGTGCAAAACGACAATCCGCTGGCAACAAGCACGCCGATTCCGATCACATCGGTTGATTCCGAGTTCCGGCCGTTTGGCAACGATCTCGGGGACTTAAACTACACCCGCCTTTATGGGTACGCAGGGTTTGACGACGCCCCCTTTGAGTTGAACCAGCGATTTACGGACGACTTTCTGGCCGATCCAACCGGCGCCGCCAGCACCTTTGAATCCGCGCTCGACATTGTTGCGCAGATGACAGAGATCACCTTCCCGCCCGCCGGGAACTTTGATGGGTCAGAAACGCTTTACTATCTGGTCACTGGCGTCGACCCTTCGGTGTCGATCCTGGGTGGTTCTCCGGTCGATGCCACCGGCGAGACCTTTATCTTCACCGCGTCTCAGATCAGTAACATCGCTTTCGTGCCCACCGGAGTGAGGCAAGTCACCTACTACGACCTGACCATCTCGGCGATCGTCCTGGAAGACGATGCGGATACATCCGGCGTTTCAGGTACGCCGGAAGAGCGGCTGGAAGCCATTAACAATCTCAAGGGCGGTTCTGTTGTCAGCGAGGACTTCACGGTCATCGTTTATCCCAATAACGGAACCGGGCCCGGCGACTGCGAGCCGGATCAGGAATTGCCACTGCCCGGCCTCGAACTCATCGGCAGCGGTGACGAAGACACTGAAATTGCGCTCAAGCTGAAGATCACGCCAGTTCCGCCGTTTTATGACAGCATCGACGATCTGGTGAATCTGCCGAACGGAGTTGTCGGCGACTTTGGCATCGGGATCAGACTGCCACCCGGGGCGACTTTGTCCAGCGATCCGCCGGGGGCCGTTCTGTTCGACCCGTCCACGGGTCTCTATGTGATCGATATCGGCAAACTGGGCGTCGACCCGAATGATCCGACCCAGACAGAAGGGAGCTTGCTCTTCACGCCACCGGAGCATGAATCCAGCCCTGCGAACCCGTTCACAGATGCCGAAACGCTGGGTCCGGACGATCCCTACGACAACCTGAATCAGCTGCAATATTCGATGATTCTCAACAACTTGACCTGTGGGACCACAGACACGACGAACTCGTCTTTTGCTCTGACCATCAACCCTGTCCCGGATGGTCCAGAGATCATCATTGCCGGGGGCGGGTCGTTCGACGAAGACATGTTGTTTGACCTCGATCTGCAAATCAATGGCATCGATGGTGGCGAACGGCTTGTGGGCAATGTGGTCATCAGCGTGGATGGCACCAACGGCGGCCAGTTGCTTGACTCCTCCGGCACCCCGCTCACGGGCGTGCCGCAACCCGATGGCACAATCCGGTACGAAGTGCCTGTGGCCGACATCGGCGGCCTGCAGCTGTCAGCGACCCAGCATTACAGCGGGCCACTGGAGATCTCGGTCAGCGCGACCACCGAGGATATCAATGGCGCGACCCTGACAAACTCCGTGACGCGCGTGCTGGACATCGATCCGGTTGCCGACCTGCCAGAGATCAATTTCGACAACACCATCATCGATCCGGAAACCGGGGCGCCGATCGTGGACACAAGCGGCCCCGTGCCCGTGGTGAACATCATAGAAGACGTGCCTTTCACCCTTGATCAGGTGTTGGACGTGTTCACGCCCGACATGGATGGATCGGAGACCTTGTCGATCGTGCTGTCCAACGTTCCGGACTACTTGAAAGTCACCGGACCGTCGGGCTCGGGTTTCATCGACAACGGCGACGGGAGCTTCACCATTTCGGAGACCGCGTTTCCGCAGGTGAAACTTGTTCTGGACACAGAACATGCCCGGACGCCGGATGCTTTGGACCCCACCTTGCCCGCCCAGATTCCCCTGACGATCTCCGCTTTCACGCTGGAACTGGCCAATGCGGATACAAACCAGAACACTGCGGATTTCAACGTCGTTGTGCTGCCGGATGCGGATCTGCCGACGGTCGATCTTGAAGTGGCGCCCACAACCGGGGTCGAAGATGCACCCGACAGGTTTACCCTGACCTTGCTCGGAGTAACGCCAGATCCTCATGAAACGCTGAATTTCGAGATTACGATTCCTGCAGGATCGAAGGTCTTTTTCAACAACGTTGAACAACCCGTGGTCGGCAACGTGGTCACGATCCCAGGGCAACCGCTTGTGGGGAATCTGAGCGGACAGGGGTTCGCCCCTGCCGGCACTGTAGAATTCCTGCCCGCCGCAGATTTCTCCGGCCCGGTGACGCTGAGCGCAGTCTCCGTCACAACGGACACCAATGGCAGCTACACCGATACGCAGACGTCCGCACCGGATACGGTCGATCTCACGATTGACCCCGCACCGGATCTCACCCTGACCGTCACGGACGATGTGGTTGATCTGGTCGAGACCGATGCGCCGGTCAGTTTCTCGCCGTCTGCGGGCTTCTCGATTGTTGTGACGGACCCGTCCGAGAGCGTCGATCAGGTGACCTATACCATCCAGAACGTGCCTGCGGGTACAAGCTATGCCGTGGGTGGCGGGACGCCGGTGCCGGTCACCGGAAATCTGGTCTTCACTGGCAGTCTGGCAGATTTCAACGCTCTGACGGTCACCTTCCCGACCGACTATGCCACCAACGGCACGCCGCTTGACGGAAGCATCAATGTCACCACCGACGAAGGCGGCGACGAGTCAGGGAATTTTCAGATCGCGATCGACGGCGAACTGGACCTGACGGTCCTGACCAATGTCACACCGACCGAGGCGCCGCAGGACGGCAACCCCCTGACCGTGGATTTCGGCGTGGACGCCACCGTCACAGACGTGCAGGCCACACCGTCCGAGACCCTCGAAGAAGTGGTTGTGCAATTCGACTCTGTCTTGCCGGCCGGGACCACCGCGTCCTCGGGGGCAACCATTTCCACAACCGCAGGACGCTCCGCTGTCACATTGACCCGCGGGTCCACCGATGTGGCGACCTTTGCGCTGCTGGTGGCCGCGCTGTCGATCACCCTGCCGGGCACGTTCAACGGGTCACTGCAGGGCGAAATCACCGTCGAAACCAACCACGGCATCTCCCCGGCGCAACTCTTCACTGTGGATGTCAACGACCAGCCCGTTGTGCCCGGCCCCATCGCCGTCGAGTCCACGCAGACGACCTTTACCATCCCCTTTGCCGATCTGCTGAACGGCGTGACGGACTCCGACAACCTGACCATCGGCAACCCGGTCACCAACGATACAGACGTTGTGGCAACGCTGCTGACGGACTCAGTGCAGATCACCGTTCCGGACGCCTATGTCGGCACGCCGGTGCTGACCGTGGATGTGATCGACGACGGACCCGGCCCGGCCAGCACGCCGCGCAATGCCAATCTGGACATCGACACGTTGCAAATGGAATCCATCGGCTCCTTCACCGCGCCGGACGCCTCGACCAAGGATCTGATGTCTAACGTCGTGGGCGCACCGGGGGGCACCGAGATAGCGAAGGGCACTGCAAATGATGATGCCGTGGTTTTTGAGGTCGCCGGGCGCAACTACGCAGAGATCGAAGGGTTCTCCTTGATGGATGGCGCGGATTTCGTCGATCTGAGCGCGGCCAGTGCCGGGTACACTGTCGATGGCGGTGCAGGTGCGGACCGGTTGATCGGCTCCACCGGCTCCGACATCCTGAATGGTGGAACGGGCAACGATGTTCTGAGTGGCGGTGCTGGCGCGGATCTGTTCGTAGTGGACGACCTGAGCAGCGTGGATGTGCTGGATGATTTCGCGGGCCCGGTCCTCACGGTACCTGTCGATGAGATCGATCTGTCCTCGCTGGTCCAGTTGACCGGCACCGAAGGGATCGCCGACCGCGTTGGCTACAACAACGGAACCGGAGCCCTGTCTGTCGATCTGACACCGGTTGCGACTGTTGAAAGCAGCCCTGGCGTCTTTGCCAACGAAGTGGCCATCATCTTCGAAAACGCCAGCGGCACACAGGAGAGTGCCATTTTGTAGATGTGGGCAGGTTCGGCGAAGGGTCGTGCGTAAATGTACATGCCCGGCAAACTGCGAGTGCTTCGCGCGGGCTTAGGGGGGCTGACCGAATCCCGATCTCGAGTGCGTGCCAAATGTCCGGCTTGAGTGACGGCGACACTGTTTATGCCCGATGGACTGAAAGGCTGTGTTGGTGGGAAATCGCCGCCAAATCAACTTGAATGACCCAGAGGTCGGCCCCGGCTCTGAAGTCCAACTAAGACTGATAAGAAAGCTCAATCGGCATCCGCCGCCATGAAACAGCAAACGACTGCTGTGAGCCCAAAGCGGACATAAGGAACCAAAGAAGAACTCGGGCCACTTCCTGCTGCTTGGTTTCGATTGGACATGGTTACCCGCGCAGCAGCAAATCGAAGTAAGAATTCCAGAAGCGACTTATCGCTCGGGAACACCGAGTTCCCGCAGAAACACCGATACACGTTCCAAAGCGTCGACAGAAAACACCATCGCTTTCTTGTAACTTTCGATTGTGAGATCGGGAAATTCGGAAAACAGCACCTCTCGCGAAGCAATGGCTTCGGCTTCGCGGCCAGCTGCTAACAGAACTGGTGCAAGGTTTCGGTGGATCCAATGGGCAGTGGGGCGTTCGGTCAATGCGCGTTTGAAATTGTCAGCCGCCGCTCCGTACTCCTCTTTCACCTGGTGAGCGCTGGCGATGCCAACGTAGTTGTTAAAATTCATCGGATCGATAGGGCTCAACCGGATCGCCCGCTCAAAATGTGGAATGGCGGACTCCGGGCGATCTGCGTAAACCTCCAGCCATCCAAGCCGGGAGTGGGCCCAGGCGGAGTTGCTGTCCAAATTGACAGCCCGTTCAAGCAACATTCGTGCGTCGTCGTAGTTCCGCGCAAATGTGTGAACGGTCCCCAAGACGGCAAGGATCAAAGGGTCCTCCGAGGATAATGCGGCCGCTCGTTCGGCATGCTCCAAAGCTTTAGCTTTGGCGCCTTCAATGTCGTGTACCCAATTGTAGACAGAATGCTGCGCCCAGCACCAAGCTGCCAGGGCAAGTGCCAATGGATAGTCCGGATCAATTTCTAAGCTTTGGTTCAGAAGAACCAGTGCCTGGTTTGACTGATCTTTATCGAGCATCCACACATGGCGCATGGCTCGCATCGTGTAATCATAGGCGCCAAGGCTCTCTGGCGGCTTGCGGCGCACCCGCTCAATTTCGGCCTTGTGAATCGACGGAAGAATAGCGCCCGCGACTTGTTCGGTGATGCGATCCTGTAGTTCGAATAGGTCTTCTTCTGTGCCGTCGTACCGCTCTGCCCAAAGATGCGCTCCGGTTGCTGTCTCGATCAGCTGCACCGTGATGCGCAATCTGCCACCTGCGCGCTGCACCGATCCTTCGAGAAGGTATGCAACACCCAGTTCGCTACCGATCTGGCCCACGTTCTTGTGGGTGCCTTTGTAAGCAAACGCCGAGTTCCGTGCGATTACAAAAAACGCGTGGATGCGCGATAGATCTGCCGTCAGCGACTCGACCACACCATCCGCAAAGTACTCTTGCGCCGGGTCGCCTGACATGTTGTCAAATGGAAGCACCACGATCGACGGTTTGTCTGGCAGTGCTTGATGTTGGGTTTCGGCAGGCACCTCGTCTATCGCACTGACAGGCCAAAAATAGACGCGCACCGGTTGTGGGACGTTCTTCAGTTGCTGCTCACCACCGTTCACGAATTCCTCGGCTATTTTACCTTTGACCTGATCGTAGGCCGCAGAACTCAGTACGATGCCAGCTGATGGAGAGATCGTCTGCAGCCGGGCCGCCACGTTCACGCCGTCGCCATAAAAGTCTGCACCCTCTTGGATGACATCTCCAAGATTGATGCCTATGCGAAGCTCGATCTTTTCTCCTGCAACTCGATTTACGTCTGAGCGCCCTAGGACAGATTGTATTGCAATTGCCGCATTTACCGAATCCACAACACTTGCAAAAAGGACGATTGCACCGTCTCCCATTACCTTGACGATCCGACCGCGATAAGCTGCGATTTGGGGTGCAATGACGCTCTGGCGAAGGTGCTTTAGGGCCGCGAGCGTGCCTTCCTCATCACTGCTCATCAGGCGCGTGTAGCCCACGACGTCAAGCACCAAGATGGCGGCAAGCTTTCGGTCTATGCGGGGTTCAGTCACACCGGAACTCCTCGATTGCATGCTTCCTTTTGCACCTCGCCCCATGCGGCTCTTATGATATCAACGACTGCCTCGACATCCGCCGAGCTTGTGGCACTGCAAATCACGGAAATGCGCATCACCCAGGCTCGCTTCCATTCCGCGCCACCCACAAATATGGCGCCACTCTTCCTGACTCGTGCAATCACGGCTTTGGTTAGGTCTCTACGCGTTTCTGGAGATGAGGTTTCGGACCCAAATTCGACGATGATCTGATTGAGATCGACGTCGTTAAGCACCCGAATGCCTGCGACCTGGCCCAGCTCCACAGATATTTGACGCGCAACGCCACAGTGGCGACCGACCAGTTCTTCCACACCTGCACGGCCAAGTGATTTCAACATCGCCCACGTCGGGATACCTCGCGCCCTTCGGGAGAGTTCAGGCACCAAAGAGCAAGGATCACGCTCGCCACCAGTCTCCGTCGGCAAATAGCTTGCTTCAGTTCGCATAGCTTGTTTAAGCGTCGTCCCGTCGCGCACAATCGCATAACCGCTGTCAAATGGAGTTTGTAGCCATTTGTGTCCATCCACCGCCCAAGAATCTGCGAGTTCCACGCCATCGGTTAGTTGTCGATAGGATGGATGTGCCCGCGCCCAGAGCCCAAAAGCACCATCGACGTGGACCCATGCGTCTGCATTGCGCGCGATGCGCACAATCTCTGGAAATGGATCAAATGCACCCGTGTTGATCTGGCCGGCTTGGGCGATAACAATTGTTGGGCCCGAGCACTTTTTGACTTGCTGTTCCAAGGCCCAAGGGAACATCCGGCCTTGTTCATCAGACTGTAGTCGATGCACGCGGTTTCGGCCAAGACCTGCATAGCCCAGCGCAGATAAGACAGATGTATGCGCGTCCTCACCAACAAAGACGGTTATCGGCGGCGCGCCGAACAACCCGTCTGCGTCGGGGTCCCATCCCTGCTTTCGCAAAACTGCACCGCGAGCAGCCGCCAAACCCGTGAAATTGGCGACCGTCGCACCGGTAACAAAACCAACAGCGGCTTGTCGTGGCAGGTCAAGTACTTCGAGCAACCATTGCCCCGCCACCTCCTCAATCGCCGCAGCCGTCGGGGACGATCCGTGGAAGGCGGCATTCTGCCCCCACGCACTAACAAGCCAATCGGCTGCGACCCCGACAGGATCTGACCCACCCAGGACCCAGCCAAAAAACTTGGGATGAACCATGTGAGTGAGGCCAGCTTCTCCTTTCTGGACCAGCTCTTCGATGACGATTTCACCCTGCTGACCTGTGTAAGGAAGAGGCTCACTGAACGCGTCCAGCGACTCTGCATAGCTGCGCTCTGGCCCACATGGTCGCTCGCTAACCCCTTTGCGGTAAGCGTGTGCGTGAGAAAAACCGCAATTCAGAACTTTAAGCACGTCTGACATGTCAGCTCATCTGATAGCCGGGCGTGGATTCCGAGATTGTGACTTCTTCCTCAGTCATCTCTTCAGCGATACCTTCAAAGAGCGGTGTCGACAGGTAGCGCTCGCCGGTATCGGGCAACATGCAAAGAACCGTTGCGCCGGGGTCAGCGCTTTCTGCCACCTCTATGGCAATGGCAAAGGAAGCACCGCCTGAGATCCCGGTCAGAATGCCTTCCTCGCTTGCTAACTTGCGCGCCCACTCAACCCCCTTTGTTCCTGGTACGGGCCGCAGATCGTCATAATAGGACTTATCAACGGCTTCCTGTAGCACCGCTGGTATGAAGTCGGGGGTCCAACCTTGTATCGGATGTGGCTCGAAAGCAGGGTGACTGCTTGTGGGGGAGCCGTCGGCATCCCGATCTGTCGCGATCCCGCTGCCCAACAGTTGCGCATTCGCCGGTTCAGACAGCACGATCTTTGTCTCTGGTCGTTCCTTGCGCAGCACTCTGGCTACTCCGGTGAGCGTGCCACCCGTACCGTATCCTGTTACGAAGTAATCCAACCGATGATCAGCGAAATCGCCAAGAATTTCTTGTGCGGTTGTTGCTTCGTGAATCTCGGCATTCGCCTGGGTCTCGAATTGGCGCGCCAGAAGCCATCCATGAGCTTCGGCCAGCTCGACCGCCTTGCGATACATGCCAAACCCCTTTTCGGCGCGAGGCGTCAGAACCACCTTTGCCCCAAACATCCGCATCAACTGCCGCCGCTCGACCGAAAAACTATCGGCCATCGTCACGACCAGGGGATAGCCCTTCTGGGCGCAAACCATCGCCAATCCGATGCCTGTGTTGCCGCTCGTGGCTTCGACCACTGTCTGGCCAGGTTTCAGGGCGCCACTGCGCTCCGCCGCTTCAATGATGTTTGCTGCCAGACGATCCTTCACGGACCCCGCTGGATTGAACGCTTCAAACTTGACGAATAAATCAACGCCCTTTGGCCCAAGGTTGTTTATCCTGATCACCGGGGAGTTCCCGACTGTATCGATGACGCTGTCGTACAGTCGTCCGTTTCCCTTGGTGGTTCTGAGTTGTCCTATAGTCATCTTCGATCCTCATGTCTTTGCTCACCGACTGAATGCAGCCTGCCGGTCTCCCAAATCAGACTGCAATGCAAAATCTGAAGGGTCTTGAGGTGTTCTTGAGGATTTCTTGGGAATACCGTCGAAATTGACGTCAGGCCCCTCAGGTTTCCGGTATGTTGTGGCGGCTGAGTGCGGCAGCAAAACGCTCGCGAACGTCCAGATCAGCGAAAGGGAACGAATTGAAAAAGTGAGCCTGGGTGAGGTCGTTGCGACTGATCCGAAGCCGCTTGGTCCAATCCGCCGCGTCCTTGTGGTTTCCAGCCAATTCGTTGGTGAAAATAGCAATCATAGCGATTAGGTCGTGGGCTCCGGGAGCGTTTGCGGCTCGGGCACCCCAATCCGCAGCTTCGTCGTAGCGTCCGTCAATGGCGTGGCTCAGCGCACGCGTGCCGAGCATCGCATAAAGCATTGGATCAAGCGGACTCAGGCTCCGGGCTTCGTCCGACAGACGCCGGCCCGTGTCACTGGACCCTGAAACGGTTTCCGTCCAGGCGCGGGCATAAATTCCTTGCGCAAAGTTGGGGCTGAGGGTCGTCGATCGATGAAGCCAACTCTTTGCGCCGTCGAGGTCGCCGACGAGCCACAGCGACCGGCCCATACTGAAATTTGCAAACGGGTCCATTGGGTCGAGCTCAATAGAACGCTCTGCCGCGACGCGTGCCGCATCAGCAGCATGATCGCGATCGCTCGAGTAATGCATAAAGGCCGTCTTGAAATGCGCAAAAGACAACGCGGCATGCGCGCGCGCAAAGCTGGGTTCCAACGCGATGGCCTTTTCAAACATGGCCATGGCTTTTTCGTTTTCGCCCTCTTCGAACTTGTAGAGCGACTGCAGCCCGAGATGGTAAGTCGCCCATACATCAATGCTATCTGGCGTGCGCAGGCGCGCTTTGTTTGCCTCGCTCAAAGGGATCTGGATTTCGACAGCGAAAATCACTTGCGCGAGAATTGTCTCTCGAACTTCATGTATCCCGTCGATACTCGACCGAAAGCGATCCGCCCAGATCACCTGCGCGTCTTCGGTGTCGGTAAGCACCACTCCAACAGAAACCTGGCGGCGCAGAACTTCGACAGTGCCGGTCACACAGTAGCGAACGCCCAATCGTTTGCGCACTTCTCCCAAATCATTCACGGCAGAGCGGAACTTAAATGATGATCCGCGCGCGATAACGGAAATCCAGCGCAGCCTGGCAATTGTCGCAATCAACTCGTGTGGAATAGCCTCGCTCAGGGTCAGGGCCTCTTCGCTTGAACCGATTGTTTCAAAGGGCAAAATAGCAATAGAGGGACGCCGGGCCGCATCTATCCAAGCATCGTCGCCAGCGTCCAGATCTGCGGGCGAATGCTCGGCGCTGGCCGGGGTGAACTCTCGAATGGGTGCAACCCAACGAAAGCCCTTGCCATGAACCGTCTTGATGATCTCTTGCCGACCTCCTGAATCGTCGACTGCGCGCCGCGCGGACTTCACACATGTCGACAACGCGGAATCAGACACGACCCGACCGTCCCACAACAACGACAACAGCTCCTCTTTTGAGACAAGCCGGTCACGATTTTCGATCAGCGTTTTGAGGAGGTGGAAGACCAAGGGTTCCACATCAATTGGATCGCCGCCACGCAGAAGTTCCTGGCGGGCGAAGTCCAATGTCAGATCGCCGCATTCATAAATCATCAATTGATGTTAACAGAAATTCCTGGCGCGTCGAACTCCATGAGTGGCTGTTTAGATCGCAAAGTAGACCTTGAGAAGAAATACTTAGACCAATGTCCGCTCAGAGCCCAATCCAGGCGAATGAAGATCGGTACTTTGAGCGGTGACACTCCCTTGCTTCGACCTTCTGCAACTTTCATTGGTAAGGCTTGCCATCCGAGTGGTGCCGCGGGCTGCAAGGCAACCGGCTGTCGCAAGCTTGACGCGGCTGACCCAAAGAACTCCGACGCCGACCGTCGCTTATGGTTCGTCGGGCACCGGCTTTGCCGGTCCCGCGGGCCCTAGCACGGCCTCCTGAGCCGCCCCGGCGGCCGCGGTGCGTTGCTCTTCTGTCAGATGTCCACCGCCCTCAATCGCAACTTTGACGTTCCGTTCTGCCATGCGAATGCCGTTGGCTTCAAAGGCATCCCGGACTTTCTGATAGGCATCGCGCCGCACAAGCCATTGTTCGCCCGGCTTGGTCATGAATTTCACACCCACAACCATGTTGAACTCTTCCATTCTGCGAACGCCTTGGGATTTTAAAGTGCTGAGGATCGACTTGCCATAATGCTCGTTTTCAACAAGCTCGGCCCCCACTTTCTTCACCAACTTTTTGACAAGCTGCAGATCTGTGTCAAAGGGCACCCGAAATTCGAGCTTCATGATGACCCAGTCACGGCTGTGGTTGGTAAGGCTCTTGAGCTCACCATATGGCACAGTATGGACTTTTCCGCGGTGGTGGCGAATGCGCATGGAGCGAACGGAGATGCTTTCGACGGTGCCCATGAGATCACCTACCTCGATGTATTCCCCCAGTCGGAAGGCATCGTCGATCAGGAAGAATATGCCGGCAACGATGTCGCGCACCAACGACTGCGTGCCGAACCCGATCGCAATTCCCATAATCCCGGCGCCGGCAAGAATGGGCGCGATGTTCACCCCGGCGGCGCTCAATATGCTGAGCGACACCATGATCAACAATGCCACCATCAGAATTGTACGGAGCAGGGGAAGCAGTGTGATCATTCGCGCCTCAGGCCCAGGCGCCTGCCCATCTGTCGGCGGCTCGTAGTCAGCAATCCGTTTGTCAATCACGGTTTTGGCCCATGTCCACACCAGATCCGCAAGCAGCAAAGCGACGATGCTGTCGATCAACACCTCCAGAATACGTCCCAGAACACTGCGATCCGACGACAGATCGGCAATATTCACGCCCCATGCAGAAGAAAGCAAAAGCACCATCGACATCAGGAAAACGAAACGGGCTGCGCGTTGAACGATGGGCCGGGTTGTTGCGTAAGGATCCGCGAACTCAGGCACATCGGGTTGCGGTTCCCCTTCCAGAAGCTCGCCCTTTTGCTCCGCTTCGAAAAAGGCGTCCAACACCTTTTGTGCCTCGGCCCTGTGTTCTTCGTGCAAAGCAAAGGTTGACTGATCAAAAAAGTGATCGATCCAGACCTGCATGAGCTTGAGACCCGGTACCGCCAACCCGAAAATCAAAACCGCCCACATCGCAGCAAACAAACCTGCCAGCCAAAGCAAAAAAACAAGTCCGGCCAGAATGAGCAGATAGTTCCTCCAGAACTGAAGCACCTGGGGATCAGCTGTACTGCCAGACAGGTTCGGCACTCTGCGGAATGCCGTCCAAATGCATGCGCATATCACCAGGACGACCACCAGCGCCAAGGTTACGGTTAGCGCAAGGGCCACGGTCGCGAGGTTGCCATCCAGTTCTGTGGCGCGCAGTGAAACCAACCGGGAGAACATGAACGACAGCGCCAAAGCAATCACTATCACAAGAGCGAGCAGACGTATCATCCTGTGCAAGTATCGCGCTTCCGGCGTGCCATAAGGCACAAGGCGCAACTCCGGCGCGCGCGGTGCCTGGAAGAACATTGATACGGTCATGATGACCCGAAACAGCAGGATCATGACCAGCAGATCCAGTACCAGAGCTTCGATAAGTGGATGCCATTGGAAACTCTTGAACGCTCCAATACTGCCCACTGCGAAAACGACGAGACCAGCAAAAACAATCGCTGCCCGGATCAAGGCGCCCACTAGTTTTTCCAAAGGTGCATCCCTTGGCGTCTGTTCCATACGCAATTTGGGATATTGCATATACTGCCGATAGAGCCATTCCAGCCCGAAGCCGATCAGCAGGAAGGTCAGAACATAGGTGACTGAGCGGACCTTTTGGGCATGCGACAACTCATCGTTCCATGCCTCGGATACCAGCAAGGGCAATTGCGGAAACACATCCCACGCCAGCACCAGGGACTGGGCCCGCGCGGCAATGCTTGCAAGTTGCGCGTCAATCTGTTCCCGAAGGGTTAGGCCCGACCCATCGTCAAGGCCATCGTTCTCGCTGGCGCTGTCCTTGATCCATTCCTGAACGCTGGGATCCCCCAAAAGCCTCAGAAACTCTCGGACATCATTAGGGGAGGGTGCCGGAATGGCGGTTTCTTCCGGGCTGCTCCCGCTTGCGACGACTTGTGCGTTGGCGGACTGGACCAACCCAATGATCGCCAGCGCGGCGAGGATGGCACGTACCCAGGCCGTCACGTTGCACCTGTCGGCAGCTCGTCCGATGGCTTCTTCTGTGAGTAATCCAGATTAGAATAATCCGGCGCGATCACACGTTCGACCTCAAGTTGGCCGCCGAGCGGTTTCAACTGACAGGCCAGACGCTCATTTGGCGCGGCTTTCCAACGCGCCAGAACTCTGGCCTCAATTTCGCTCGGCGGCGGAAGGCCTGAACCACCGGACAGCACTCTGACACGGCACGTTCCGCAACGCCCGCGGCCGCGGCAGACGCTGGCGTGCGGCAGGTCGCTTTCGCGCGCCATTTCCAGCAGTGTCAAACCGGTGTTTGCCTCGAATGTTGCAGGCTTCCGACCGCGATACGTGACTCGAACCCCTCCCTTCCGGCTTCGGCGCACACGCAACCAGCGCGCAGCGAATGCCAGGGCAACCAGCGCCAAAGACACCCGCGTTGCAACTTTTGGCCGTTCCCGCGCCTGTTCCAAAATGACCGGGATCATGTCCGGATCAACCGTAGGACCATTTGCGTTGGGGTCGTTCTCGAGGACAAACCCAATACCGCCTTCATCCAAGGGAATGACTTGGCGCCCGGCCTCAACGTAACCGAGCATCGCCAGGATAGGCAGGGCCACCACAAAAGGGTAAAAGAACCGCATGACGCGGACCGAGCCATCACGGGACTGCAGCCAAGTGTAGACGCCGATTGCCCCGTGGATCCAGACGACAACCAACATCACGATCTGCTGCAAACCTGCGATCGGAGACACGACCCAGAACTGACCCAGAACGACCGCGTACGTCGGCTCGAGCCCCAGGTCCCTGACCGCCATAATCCCGAAAACATGTTGGCCCAACAGCGGGATGATCAGAATGCCCGCGATCATCTGTGCCATGTCGTAGGGCGGCACATTCAAAGTGTTTCGCAAATAGAGCGAAACGAGCGCGAGCAGGAAATGAACGACCAGGGACCCCATTAGCAAAGTCTTCAGCGGTGCAAACGACGACCAGACGCCACTGAGCGCCCAGCGCCAATCTTCCATCATCTGGATCGAGAACAGACCAAGCGACAAGTTCGTCAGGTGCATCGAGATAAACACGAACATCACAAGGCCGGTGCCTATCATTGCCCTGAGACGCAGTTTCGCAAACCAGTTGGCAGTGGGTGTGGTGGCAGTCATTGATGCAGCCCTTTTGGTGCGGCCAATTGCTCTAGGGACCAGCATGGTCGGCAAATATGCTCGACCGGTTGTCGAGAGGTATCGCGAGAACAGGTGTCACAGTTCGCTGAACAGCGCGCAGAATCTTTCATGCGACCCTGACTACCAAAATAGGATCATTTGCGACACTCTGCGTATCTCGCTGCCAATGCTTCCCAGATCTCGGAAGCGTTGGAATTGCCAGAGCCAGCTTATACACAGCGGCATTTGGTTGTCCGGTTCTCCTGAGGAGCGACATTCGTCGCACTCACTTGCCAGGCTCAACGCGTCCAATACTCACCGATCAGGCTCAAAAGAAAGTCGCCCGAGTATCCTGGATAGGCGGCTTTGATCTGCGCGGCCGCCTCGTCGGGGCTTGCCGAGTTCGTCATCGCGTCATCCAAAGCTCTGATGTAGGCGATTGCTGTGTCCAGTTCACCGCGTGACGTGGGCAGTCCATGGCCAACGAGCAACGTGTCAAACGCCGGATCATCGCGCATCGATTCCAACGTGGCGATCCAGTTCGCGCGGTTCACACCGGGTGCAAAGAAGACGCCGTTATAGACAAGGTCCTGTACGATGGCGACTTTCTGTTCAGGGAGTACCGTCACCAGCATATGCGGCGCTTCGTTGTCGCGGTAGTGACGGTATTCAACAGCCACGCCCGACATTTCCGTCAGGCCTGGCGTGATGTCACCACCTTGCAATACGTTTGTCGGCTCTGGGAATTGGCCACTGGTGGCTTCGGCGCGCATACCTTCTCGGACCTCGGACAAGGTGTCGAACGTGACCCCTTCGATAAAGGACGCGCCGCCCCAGTGATCGGGATGTTCATGGCTGGTAATGGCTTGGCCGACAGGCTTGCCGGTGCTTGCGATCAAGGCGCCGACTTCCTGTGCGGTTGGCGGCATGAAGGTCGCATCCACCAGCAAAAGCTGATCATCGAATTCGACCAGATGCGACGTTACATTCACGGCCATGGCGGGGGAGACATAGGTGTGGAACGTCACTCCTCCTTGTGAAAAGCGATGAATTGTTCCGGGCGGCAAGTCGCTCTGCGCCATGGCGAACCGCGGCTTCAGTGCCGTACGCATGAAGGCCGCGGCACCGAGGGTCAACGTCGCCCCTTGCAACAAAGCGCGGCGGGAAAGTTTTGGCGAATTGGTCATGTATTTCTCTTCCGTTTGGGGTTCGGGCAGCAGGTTGCGTGGCGGCCCCTGGCTCAGACACGCGCAGTCTTTTTGTGTGGCAAAACCGAAGATAGACCCGAACAATGATTTCGATTATCCCATAATCATTGGCATCTGCGTTCTATGGATTAGAAAGATGAATGATGACTATCGCGGCCTTGCCGTCTTCGCGGCGGTTCATGAGGCCGGCAGTTTCAGCGCCGCTGGACGACGGCTGAAACTGTCAACCTCTGTGGTCAGTCATCATATCTCCAAGTTGGAAAACAAACTCGGCGTCCCGCTGTTCTTTCGGTCTACGCGGTCCCTGACGCTGACCAGCGAGGGACAAAAGATCCTCGATGCGGCAAGGCGCATGGTGGCGGCTGGCGAAGAAGCGCTCGACGCGTTGTCAGATGACAGCGTTCAGCCAGTCGGAACGCTTCGGATCACGCTGCCCGCGTTCGGTCTGAACAACGCGCTGTATCGATCGGTTTGGCAATTTGCGAAGGCCCATCCCATGGTTGCACTGTCCCTGCACAGCAGTGACAAAACGATTGACCTCGTCCGTGAAGGCTATGACCTCGCCATCCGCCTCGGCCAGTTGACAAACAGCACCCTGGTGAACCGCCGGATTGGCACATTTCAACGTAAGATCGTCGCGTCACCTGAATACTTGAATAACCATCCAAAGATCACCGATCCAAGCGAATTGGCCGAACGCGACTTCGTAGCCCTGTCCATGGTGCCCAACAAGTTGACCGTAAGGAACAAAGACGAAGACGTCACCGTAACCCTGCAGAACATCCGCCTTGAGGTCGACACCGTAACGGCCGGCCGGGCGGCGGTCTTGGCCGGGCTGGGGTTGATGAGCCTGCCGCTCAACGAAATCAAGGATGACCTGAACAGCGGCGCGCTGGTTGAAGTCTCCCGCAGATGGTCCCTTCCGACATTGGGTGTTTACGCCGTGTGGCCGGATTCTGGTCCGCAAAAGAAACTGACTCGGCGCCTGATCGATTTCTTGACGGACCACGCAGGGCACAGCGCATGCTGATGAAGCCGGTCAGCAAGACCCGGCGGTCGGTGGCAGCGTGTTCCGATCAGCGCTGCACCCACAGGTAATTTTGACGATCGATGTTCGAGGATCGACGGCAACCCGCTGCCCGACATCACACCACGTGCCGACGACGACGCCAACATCGACCGGTTCATTGAGGGACGTGTCAGTCTCTTCTACGTCGGAGCTTTCACTCCAGAGTTTTGAAATCAATTTCCGCTGCATGTCTCCATTTCCGGAACCTCGGTGCTGGTCCGGGTCATGACCCAGCGACAACTCTCCACGATCAGATGACCTTCGCGTCCGGGCAGCGCTTCGGTGACGAAGATGGTGTCAGCAGCGAAGCTGAAATCTTCGGTAGTGCTGGCAGTGGGAAGGATCCGGATCGTTTCGATGTACTCGAAATCCGGGCGGCACGCAGCGACATATCCAGAGACCTGCCCATTGGCGACAGCAGCTTTTCCCGCGTAGAGAGAGGCGGTGCGCCGCTGCAAGGCTTCATCCTCTGCCGTCCAGGTGGCTATGTCCAAGCGGTCGCCGTTTTGATGCACGCGAATGTCCAGATTGAGGAGGAACACACCGGGCAAGCCGTTCTCCGTGCGCTCGCACGCTACGGCGCCGCTGTAGGTTCCAGTGAGGGAAGGGGCTTCGGCCAGAACAGGAGAAGCGGCGATGATCAGTGCTAGGTAAGCGTGTCTCATATGTCCTCGTATCAATCCTCTGCACGTCCTTCCCGATGTTGCCTCGTGGATGATCTCGTGCATTGCGCGTTCAGTATCTGCGTATTTGCAAACCCAATCGATGGGAAGGCAGGTTTGCTCTCATTGTACCGAAAGCAGCAATTGTTTATACTGAGGCTTGGATTTTGCGGCAGAGCAATTGGCGCGACCAGTCCGCGTGTTCATACTGAGACAAGAGAGACATTTGTCGGCCTCCTGCGACTGCCGTGGCTCGCCACAGCATCGAAGGTCCTTCCCTAGTCGGGGTAGAGAACGGCAAGCCCAGCGCGTTCGACATCTAAGTTGGATACCTCAGTTTTTCCGACCAAACCAAGAACGCATCGCCAATACACTGACTGCGTGACTTGCTTCCTGAAGTGTTGTGATGCTTCACGCTAAGCAGTCAACTCGCCGATCAGCGCAGTAGCCACTCTTGACCTCATGAATGCGTACAGTCGCGCCATTCGATAAAATTTCACCTGCGATGCTTCCAAAGGCATCCGTGACACGTTTGATGATTTCACCCTTTCGTCCGCAGAGAAAACATCTTCAAGGATCGAAACATCAATAGATGGCTTGGCTTCACTCCCTTGTCAGTGAAAGTAAACGCCTCCGTCGATGACGGTGGTTTGGCCTGTAGTTGTCTCGGACTGGCAGAAATGAACAACTTGCGAAGCTACATCTTGCATGGAAGTTGTGGTGCTTAAGGCAGCTTGGGACGCAAAGGCGTCCCGGAATTCGCTCGTGAGTTTTTGCGTCATAACAGTGCCCTCCATGAGACCGGGGGCTACGCAATTTACCGTCACCTTCGGCGCCAATGCGACCGCGAGACAGCGTGTCATCTGGATAACGCCCGCTTTCGAGACGGATTGGGCGATGCTTGCCCCCATGGGTTTAAGGCCGGCCATCGCAGCGACATTGACGACCCGTCCGGCCCCGACATTTGACAGATGCGCCGCGGCAGCGCGCGAGACAAGCCATGGTCCACGCAGATTGTACTGCATGGTGTAGTCCCAGATTTCCGCTCCAAGCGTGTCGAGATCTTTGAAGGGAACGCTTTTGACCACTGCGGCGTTGTTGACCAGAATGTCCATGCCACCGAGCGCGTCCACCGCCTGATGGACGCCTGACGCGATGCTCGCCTCGTCACCCTGATCGAACGACACCGGCGTACCATGTCTTCCGAGACTGTTGACCGCCTTGGACACTGCAGCCACTCGCTCCTCGCCTTTGTAATAGCCAAGCGCCACATCGCAGCCAGCCGCTGCGAGCGATACCGCTATGTGCCGACCCAGCCCTCCGCTGGCGCCTGTCACAAACGCCTTTTTGCCCTTCAGATCCATCAATCACTCGCTTTGGGTTTATGCTCCTTTCTGAGGCCTAGCAAAACCCAATGGTCGAATCCTGTGGAGAGTCTGTGGGACACGAAAAACTCAATAACCCAATGCGCGAAAGTGCTTTTCGACCTTGGCGCGCTTTACACCCCTGGCCGGTACGGCAGCACAGTAGTCGGAGAAACCATAACCTGGTCGCTTTCGCCGAACCTCGGCTGCCAGCCTGTGTGCTTCGGCTTCCGCGCCGGTGGCATGCAAAAGCCAAGAGGCGATAGCCTGCGCTTGATGGTGCGCTTTCGGGTCTCGCGCTGCGTCAAGCGCCAGCCGGCGCGCGCTGTCCATATCACCCAAGAAAAAACACAGATCGGCTTCTAGCAAATCAAAGGCGTAACGGATCGGGTCAAACGGGCTCAGGCGCCGCGCCTTTTGCACCAGTGGTATCGCGTCCGGCGTTGGCGTCCCATCATGGCTCATGGTCCAGCCCAGCGTATAGTAAGCATTTGCGAAGCTGGGGTTCAGTGAAATTGATCTTCGCAAAGCGCGGCGGGCCTCGTCCGTTTCACCGGCGATCAGCAGTGCGCGACCGGATACCCAATGCGCTTGCGGATCATGCTCATTGAGCTCCAAGGCCTCGTTTGCGAGCACCATGGCATCGGTCTCCGCATCGGCCCGCTCGCTGCCTGACAGCAGGAAAGCCCGTTGCCACGCAAGATGAGACTGGGCCGCTCGAATACGTGATGATCGGCGATCGAGCGTGGCTGCGCGCCGCAAAAGCGCATCAACGTCTTCGGCGTCCTCGACTTTGAACTGCATCATTGTGCGAACAGCCCGGTGATACGCACTCCAGGCGTCGAGGCTGTCAATTGGGCGCAGTTTTTCGTGATCCGAAGCGTGGATGATGATTTCAGTTTCAACGCTGTTTGCAATTTCGTCGGCCAAATTGGCAAGGCCGCGGATTAATTCGTCCATCGACATTGTGACTCGGTCGGCCCAAACGACCTCTCCGCTTTGCGCGTTTGACAAAAGCAGGGTCAAAGCTGCACTGGTCCCAGAGCCGCTCAATCGGCCTGATAGTGAGTAACTTGCGCCGAGTTGACCTATAGGTTTGACTTGTAGATCGGAGCTTTCAAGAGCAGCCAGTGCGCTTTGATGGGATATGACGGCAAAGCTGCGCGTGCGGGCAAGCGCCGCCGTCACATCCAGCGTTAAGGCCAGTGCAGAGTGATCCGTCGCTTCATCGGAGGCAAATGGTACAATGACTAAGGCGGGTTGACGCGCGTTGTCTTCGAGCAGGATTTTGGAAACAAGTTGTACCCCGCGACCGTAGACGGTTTTCACAACCGACTGGCGACGGCCATCATCCCCAACGGCAATTCGCAAGTCGCGAACTGCCGCAGAAATTGCGTCATCTGAAACCGGACGGCCGTTCCAAACCCTCTCGATCAGTGTGTTCTTATCAACCACATCGCCCTTGGCATCCACCAAAACGAGCAGCAGATCGAACACACGGGTTTCAACGTGAACGCTTTCGCCGTTTCGCAACAACTCCCGTGCATCTGGCCGCAGAATAAGTTGGTCTGAAGTCATTGGTTCCCAGTGAGCCGACAGTTTTCTCATTTAAGTGGCTACGATCTTCGAGCCCACCATCCTTTTTGAAACGGTTACCAGCGTGGGTCCGAGAAACATTTTGTCTCGGCGTGCCGACATGAACGCTCAGAAACATCAATGACAAGTCGCAGCAATGCAATCCAAGCGCGGTGTATTGATGTATATTCGGACTTTTCAGCGCGTCTGCTGAAAAGTGATCCGCACGATTTTCTGCAATGCAGTGGTTCAATCGGGCTTAATGCGCTACGCCGTGACGGCCCACTGCCATGACGTTGCTCAGGATGCGTCGAACGCACGCTGTTGCTAAAGAAGCCGCCGGTGAGGTTGGTGTCTGTCAATAGGTTTGGCTTCGACACCCATCTGGGCCATGGCAAGGGGGAAAGCGCTGCCGATTGAGATTCATTAGCTATTCCTGCCAAATGCCCCGGCATCGTCGAGGAACGAGATATAGGTCTCCATGGGTTCACTGTCCTGAAATGGATAGGTAGTCCGCACGTAGTCTTCGCTGAAATCCGGCTGAGGCGATTTGAAGCGTTCTACCGCTTCCTGCGCACGCTCCATTTCCCCGGCCTGAGAAAGTGCAGCGATGGCGCGCTGCAAACCGCGGGAGTAGTCCGGGGCTAGTGCAATTAACCGAATCGCCGCCTCAACTGCCTCTTCGCGGTTACCAAGGAGCATGTGACAGGTTGTTAGATCCCCCAGAACTCCTGCGGAGTTTGGAGAATTCGGGTTCAGGCGAAAACGGCCAGCAAATGCTCCAATGCTTCTTCGGTCTTGCCTGCATTCTCCAATACGCAGCCAAGCGCGTGCCTGGCCGTTGTATCCGACGGGTTGAGCCGAACGCTTTCGCGCGCATGAAACTCGGCCTCAACGAACTCATGACGTCCGAACAAAAGTGCAAGCGCCCGGTAACATCTGGCTTCCCAATTAGCGGGGTTGATCTCCATTGCCCTATGCGAAGCATTTAGCGTGGCACTGATGCACGCCTCTCGGTCATTTGCCCAGCCCACTATCGTTTCCCGCCAATAGCGCTTGGCAAGCCATGCCCAAGCGCGCGCCATCCCGGGGTCTTTTTGTAGAGCCTCCTGCAACAACTGCTTTTGTTCTTCGTTTGCAGCGGGCGTTCCGTAAGCCTCGCCGGCACGTCGTTGGGATTCGCCAGCCGCCAGCAACAATTGCCATGCCGACAAGTCGTTCGGGCGCACCTGCAAAAGCCGCTGGGAGTTGGCCCGTGATAGCTCGGGTTCAATCTGAGCCACGATTGCGCGGCTTACCTCTTCCTCGAAATCGAAAAGGTTGTCGAGCGTCCCGTCAAAATTGCGGGACCAGATCGAGTTACCATCTGCGATCGAACTCAGCGTTGCGTCTATCCTCACCCTATCGCCGATTGAGCGAACCGAACCAGAGAGTGCATAGGACGCTCCAAGTTTTCGGCCCGTTTCACGCACGTCTATCTCGCAGGCTGACCTGTGGCTTACAGCTTCGGGACCGATGACGGGAAACGATCGCCAATGCGACAGGTTCAGCCGAACTTCCTGTGCCAAACCAAGCGCGAGCGCAAAATCCGGCCCGTCCCTGTTTGCGCAGTCAAAGCCGACGACAAGCACCGAGGGACGATCGAAAATCGCCATCGAAGCTGCTTCCGGTGTCATGCTCGAAACCGTGTCATCGGCCGCAACTTTGGCAGCTGGTGCACCTCTGGACATGAGGTTCTCAGATGGGGCACGTGACGAGTTCACGCTAATCATTCCGTCGAAACGGAAGCCGCGCCCACGCACTGTCCTTAACCAGGCCGGCGAAGAGCCATCGTCGCCGATCGCCCGTCGTGCCGCTTTGATTGCCGTGGAAATTGCTGCGTCTGAAACTATACGGCCGCCCCAAACCGACGTAATAAGTTCTTCTTTGTCGATCAAACGTCCTTGGTTCTCTAGCATATGGATGAGAAGCGAAAACGCGCGTGGCTCGACAGGAATCGGGCCACCGGCTCCACGCAGCTCCCCGCGATTGAGATCAAGGACAAATTCGCCGAATGCGTACTCCATGAGGATAAGGTTAACCAACCACCAACAAATCACCAAGATTTCCCTTAATGGCGCTCAAGCGGCCGATCTTGGAGCGGTGCAGTCTGTTTTCCACACAGACAGCTTATCGACTCAAGGAGCACGATCATGTTTACAACCACTCTGAACTGCTTGGTTACTGCGCTGCCAGTAATGCTTCGGCTCGGCGCGCCAAGGAAATCCGAACGTCACGGGCCGCTACCCACTTGGTCCAATGATCCTCAACTCTCGGAACAGCTTCTAAGGGATACTGGCCTAACGGTGGAAGATCTCGGCGTACACAAAGCTCGCGACGAGAAAAAGTCTTTCTTCCAACAGCAAAACTACTGGTAACTGTGCCCAAGTGGCATGTTCGTATGGATTTCGGCGCCTCCTTTCGCACTTAAACGCTGTGCTACGAAGGTCCGCTTTGTCCGCAAAGCAGTCGCTGGAAAAGAACTAGAATCCGCGCTGCGACTAAGGCGCGGATAGGAACCCGCTTGCAAGCCCTATCGCATCACGAAGATAGCCCTCGACCCTAATTCCCAAGTGCCTTGTCCAGGCGCGCCGCGTTGCAGAAGCAGCGTTTGGCGTATTCGACCTTGCGGTCAGCGTCGGCGATGTAGCCGGCGGCAATGCCGCAGTCCTCGCGCGCGGCCCCGGCCATCTGATAGGCCGCACCATTGCTGCCATTGCTCTGAAGCTGCGCCAGCACGGTCACGGCGTTGCTCAGCCGCGCCTCGATATCGGTCTGCAATGCGGCCCCGACCGACGCTGAGGTCAGCGCCACGTCGCGATAGCTGCGACAGGCGGCCAGAATATCCTCCAGACCCACGGTGACGCGCCGGTTCGCCCGTTCGGGCGTGGCAACCGCCACCAGCAGCTCACGTTTGCCCCGGCTTTCGATGGTGCCCACCCGGTCAACCGGTGCCCCTGCCGCGATCAGTGCGTTGGCCACCGCCTGCGCCCGCCGCAACCCAAGGTTGTCGTTGTAGGCATTGCTGCCCACCGCATCGGTGTAGCCCACCACGACACTGGGTTTGTAGGACGTGGTCGCCTTCAGCCGCTCTGCGATCTCCTGCACCTCGGCCAGTGCCGTGGCGTCCAGCTCAGCACTGTCAAAATCGAAGTTGACCGTGCCAAAGGTCTGGGCGACCGCCTGGGAGCTGAACACGATAAAAACGGCCAGCATCATCCATCTGAGAGCGTTGTGCATCCGGATCCCCCGTTTTGTGCATCCTTTGTGCCATTGTTCTTTACCATCGACAATCTAAGTGGCAAGAAAAGAGGCATAAAATACTCATCTGATAAGGTGCTCGCATGCGCTACGGGCCACGGGGAACTCAGAAGCCAAAGAATCGCGGCCGCGCCGCGCTCCTAAACGCGCTTTGCGCGTCCATGGCGGGGCTCTGGTTCGGATTGGGCACGGCCCCGGCGATGGCGCTCTCGCTGAAAGATGCGATCATCTATGTGCTGGAGACCAACCCCGAAATCACAACAGCCGAGGCCAACAAACAGGCCATCGAATTCGAGTTGGATCAGGCGCGCAGCTTCTTTGCCCCTCGCTTTGAACTCGAGGCCTGGGCAGGGTCCAGCTACAATGACGGCACAACCACGCCGGATCTGACCTCGGCAGCTGATCCCATCGAAGGGTATCAGTTCATCGGTCGGGTGTCCCAACTGCTCTATGACGGATATGCGACCCGGTCCGAGATCGAGCGGCAGGCCTACCGGATTGACGCGGCGGCGCTCCGCACGCTTGAACGCGCGGAGTTCCTGTCGCTCGAAGCGATCCGGGCCTATGCCGATGTGCTGCGAACCCAGCAACTGGTCTCGCTGGCGCGCCAGAACCTCTCCTACCACCGTGAGGTGCGGGATCGCCTGCAGCGCGGATTTGACACCGGCGTTGTGCCCGTTGGCGATCTGCAGCAAGCCGAAGAGCGGATCTTTCTGGCTGAAGACACGCTGATCGATTTCCAGCTCAATGCCGAGAACTTCAAAACCGGGTTCCTGGCCATTGTTGGCGTGGAACCCGCGAACCTGTCTGCCATTGCCTCTGCCGGAAGCAATGTGCCTGCAACGCTGGACGCCGCTTTGGCCAACGCCCGTAGAAAGAACCCCAACGTTCTCTTTGCGCAGGCCGATGTGGGCGCGTCCGAGGCGCTGATGCGCCAGGTCGACGCGAACAAGTACCCTACCCTGTCGCTGGAAGCGGACGTGCGGCTGGGCGAGGATGTGAGCGGCTACGAGGGGGATGTGTCCGAGGGACGCGTCGGGCTTGTTCTGCGCTATGACTTTCAGGGCGGCGCCAAACGCGCTGCACGTCAGGAGCAGATCAAGCGCGTGAACGAAAGCCGCGCACGCCTGTTGACGCAATCGCGTCTGGTGGAACGCGAGGTGCGCCGAAGCTGGTCCAGCCTGAAGGCCGCGGATCGCAGGGCCATTGCCCTGCGCAGTCAGGCATCACTGGCACGTGACCTGCGTGGCACTTACGAGAAAGAGTACGAGGTTGGGCTGCGGTCTCTTCTGGATGTGCTGAACACGCAAAACGCCTTGTTTCAGGCCGAGGCCAATCTCGTGAACGCCAACTCGTTGCGCACCTTTGTGGGGTATCGCCTGCTCGCCGCATCCGGCACGCTCTTGTCGTCGCTCGGGATCGAGCCGCCCGAAGACGCCAAACCCTATGCCCGCGAGCAGCAGAACGCGCCGGGCGTCAATCTGAGCGGTGGAGAAACCCAGTTTGACGCAAAGTCTTTCAGCGACTGGCGCAAAGCACAGCGCTAGCGTCTGAAGACCTGCCGGCACAGATCGGAGACCTCCAATCGCATCAGACAATCCTGCACCAACCGGCAAGTCAGCGAACGTGATCTTAGCGCCGAAACCCAAGCCTGCGGAAGCGCAGGACTGGGGATTTGACCCGATCAGCCGTGATCCGCTTTTGACCGCGATGGCGCAGTGCATGTTGCTGAATGGGCGCGACGTCGGCACGGACACCTTACTGGCAGGGTTGCCATTGCCGTTGGATGGCCGTCTCACGCCGCCATTGGCTGTGCAGGCCGCCGAAACGCAAGGATTTCGCGCGAAACTGTCCCGCCAGGCGCTCGACCGCATTGCCTCGGAGCTCTTGCCTTGCGTGCTCTTTCTAAAGGGGCGCGGTGCATGCGTGCTTGTGGGCAAGGACCGAGACACAGCACGGATCATCCGGCCCGAAAGCTCAGAAGACCCGCAGGACGTGGCACTGACCGACTTGACCAAGGAGTTTGACGGGCACGTCTTGTTGCTGCGCGAAGACCCCGATGCTGCGGACGCCAGCACGCCCGAACCTACGCCAATGCCCCGGCACTGGTTCTGGAGTGCGGCACGGCAGTACTGGCCCGAGTACAGCCAGGTGATCCTGGCCTCGGTCGTGGTCAACATCCTGGCGCTGGCCACGCCGATCTTCACGATGACTGTCTATGACCGGGTGTTTCCCAATGCCGCGCTGATCACCTTGTGGTCGCTTGTCGCGGGCATCGCGCTCGCCATGGTCTTTGACGGCATCCTCAAATGGGTGCGCGCAGGCGTGGTCGACCGGGTCGGTCGCAGCGTCGATCAGGCCGTCTCTTCCACGCTGTTCCGTCATATCTCGGATTTGCGGCTGGATGATCGCAGCGTTCCCACGGGTGCAATGATCAACACCTTGAAAGACTATGAGCAAGTTCGGGATTTCTTCTCGTCGCAGACCGTGGCGACGCTGACCGACTTTTGTTTTGGCCTCTTCTTTGTCGCCGTCATCTACTATATCGGCGGTCCCCTCGCCTACCCGCCTGCGATCGCCTATGTGCTCGTGCTGGTGTTCGGCCTTGTAATCCTGTGGCCCCTGCGGGCGGCTTCGGACAAGGCACGACAGACAACAGGCAATAAGAATGCCGTGGCCGTCGAAGCGGTGTCCGAGCTCGAAACCCTGAAATCCATTGCCGGCCAAGGCCGGATGCAGGCGCGGTGGGAGCGTCAGGTTGCTGACAGCGGGGCAGCCGTTGAACACAGCAAAAAACTCGCAACCTTTGCCACGACAATGACCGGGCTGGCACAGCAGGCATCCTCGGTCGGCATCATCGTGATCGGTGTGTATCTTGCGCTTGAAGGTCAGGTCACAATGGGGGCCGTGATTGCGTCAATGATCCTGTCGGGTCGAGCGCTGGCGCCAACTGCTGCTGTTGCGAGCCTCTTCGTCCGGGCAGGCTTCGCCTTCTCCACCCTCAAAAGTCTGAACCAGTTGATGGCGCGCCCATCAGACGCGCAGCCGCGCAAGAATGCTATCAATGCGAGCCTCGATACCGGGGCGTACCAGCTTGACGGTGTTGGCCTTAGCTATCCCGACGCCACACTGCCTTCGTTGACGGATGTTTCGCTGCGTATCGCCGGGCAGGAGCGCATAGGCGTGATCGGCGCGGTGGGCGCCGGCAAAACAAGCCTCGTTCGGCTCTTGGCCGGTCTTTTGCATCCCAGCACGGGGATCGTTCTGCTGGATGGGCTGAACATCGATCAGTTGAGTCCAGCACGGGTTCGCAGCCAAGTTCAGTTGGTACCTCAAGATGCGGTCCTGTTCTCTGGCACGCTTGCCGAAAACATCGCCTTTGGCGCAACGGCGGTCAGCGGGGATGAGATCATGCGCGCAGCACGGGCGGCAGGTGTCGATCAGTTCGCCGCGCAGCATCCCGAAGGGTTTTCCATGCCGATTGCCGAACGAGGGCGCAACCTGTCGGGCGGGCAGCGGCAGATGGTGGCGCTGGCCCGTGCGCTTTTGGCCAACCCCCGCGTTCTGATCCTGGACGAACCCACCAGTTCGATGGACACCCAGACCGAAGCCATATTCATCCGGAGGCTGGGTCAAATCCTGACCGAGCGCCCCATGACGCTGATCGTTTCCACGCACCGAATGGGGCTGCTGAGCCTCGTGGACCGCCTCATCCTGCTGGATAAGGGCAAAATCCGAGCCGATGATGACAAACAGACGGTTCTGAAAACCCTATCCACACAACCGAGCGGGGTCGGCGCGTGACGCAGGAAAGCTGGGACCTGCGCGACTTTGCCCAAGGCGGAGACGCCGGCCGATTGGGCCGTGCGCCGCGCGCCTATGGATTTGTGCTGCTTGTGCTGACAGCGCTGGTGGCTGGCGGTGTGCTCTGGGCCTCCTGGGCGGTCATTGAAAAAATGGCGCGTGCAGAGGGTCGTGTTGTACCTTCTGGTCTGGCCCGGACGGTCGAGAGCCTTGAGGGTGGGATCATCCGCGAGATCCTTGTCGACGAGGGCGACGAGGTCACCAGCGGGCAGGTTCTGATCCGGATCGACGACACCGGATCAGGCGCAAACCTGGGTGAGTTACAGGCCCAGTCACTCGCCTTGTCGGCGCGCGCGCACCGACTGAAGGCCGAGGCGGAAGGACAGGAGCTTTTAATCTTCGACGGGACCGATACCGACCCCGAAACGCCCTTGGCGCTGCGTGAAACTGCGCTGTTCGACAACCGGCTGGCCTCTTACAAGAGCCAGGTCGCGGTACTTGAAGCGCAGATCAAACAGCGCCAGCAGGAAATCACTGACTTCGACGCTGCACTGATGCGGGTCGATGAAACACTGGCGCTGTTGGACGAAGAAATCGAGCTGCGGTCGGAAAGCGGTGTGGTTTCAAGAGCGCAGATCCTACCGCTTGAACGGGAACGGACCGGAAAACGGCAGGAACGGGACAGCGTCATGAACGGCCGGGCCCAGGCTGCATTTTCGGTCGATGAAGCGACGGCCCGGCTGGAAGAGCTGCGTTTGCAGCGCCGCGCCGAGATCAGTGCCGAACGGTCGGACACACTGAATCAGCTGACAGTGATCGAAGAGAGCATCAAACGGGCCTCTGACGTGGTGTTTCGGGCGGATCTGAGAGCGCCGGTGGACGGCGTGATTTCGGCCCTGAATGTCAACACAATCGGAGCGGTGATCGCGCCCGGCGAAGAGGTCTTGCGGATCGTGCCGGTCGAGGGCGGTCTGCAGGTCGAAGCACGCGTACGTCCTGAAGACATCGCCTTTGTACGGCCCGACTTGCCCGCGCGGGTGAAACTGACGTCGTTCGACTTTACGGTTTACGGCGCGCTGGACGGGCGGGTAACGCGCGTTGGGGCGGACGCCGAGCAGGATGAAACCACCGGACAGATCTTCTTTCCCATCATCGTCCAGACCGACAGCAATACGCTGGAGCGGAATGGTGAGACACTCAACGTCCGGCCCGGCATGGTGGCGTCCGTCGATATCCTCACGGGCGAAGAGACGGTGCTTGACTATCTGCTGCGGCCCTTCCGCAAAGCCCGGTATGAGGCTTTGCGCGAACGCTAAAGTCGCGACATGCAGGCGTCAGAGCGCGAAGTCACACCGCTAGCTCTCCAATTCGGCAAGCTGCCGTTCAAAGCTTTTCTGGATCTCCCGGAGCTCTTCGATCGCCGCACGAATATCCGAGCTGTCGGTAACGCTGACCTCGACGTGGTCTCTGACGTGGACCAGCTGCTGACGCTCTCCAAGTTTGCGTGAGGCCCGCAGGCGTTCCACTTCAAAATACTTAACCGGCCGCGCAAAGCCCTTGGGCGTCATCTCGCCCTTGAATTCCGAGACAACAGCATGATCCAGCAGGGATTGTGTTGCATGGTCGATCAAAATTCCATTCGGCTCCGCCGTTGACTGCAAGCGTGCGGCAAGATTCACCGGGCTTCCCAACGCAGTGTAATCGAGGCGCTGATCCGAGCCAAAGTTCCCGACCGTGCAGAACCCGGATGTGATCCCCATCCTCACTTCTAGATCGTTTGTTACACCCAACTTCTTCCAATGGCGCTGCAATTCTTTGTTGCGCTCTTGCATGGCCAACGCCATTTCCACGCACCGCAGCGCGTCTTCAGTATCACCGGCGCTTTCGGGATCCCCAAAAAAGACCATCACCGCATCGCCGATGAATTTGTCGATCGTGCCGCCATATTCAAGCGCGATGCTGGTCATCTCCGAAAGGTAGGTGTTGATGAGCGCCGCCAGCCGTTCGGGTTCCAGGGTGTCGCTCAGGTCTGTGAAACGGACGATGTCCGAGAAAAAGACCGTCAAGTTCTTCCGTCGATAAGCGTGTGCGTCCTCCCCGCTCTCGGTGAAGATACTTCGGTAGATCTGTGGGCTAAGATACTTCGCAAGTCTGGTTGCAAGACTTTCAAGCTGTTGACTTTTCTGCTCGATAATCTCTCGATCACGGATCTTCTGTTCCAGCAACGCTTCGCGTTCGCGCTTCAACTCCCATTCGGCAGTGCGATCCACAAATTGCCCCTGGACTCCGTTGAGATAAGAGAAATCCCTGTCGGTTGTTTTTGCGGACATCAGGGAGAAGACTCGCAGTTCGCCCCCGACATTGATCTCAATATGCGGTAGCAGGACCGAACCTTGTGCTTCAAGCGCGGCAATGAACTCATCAATCTGTTTTCCCGGGACGTGCAGCTGCTCCAAGACGTCAAGCAAAGGGACGTTGGTCACATTTCCCAGCAGCGGGAAAAAGCTTTGGAAATTCTCGTTCACCCGCTGAATCTCAAGATCGGGATTTGCAAAGTACGCGGCGGTTATCGCATTTCTAAAATTAAAGAAGCTCAGATCCAGAATGCTCTTCTGGCTGAAGAATTGTTCCGCGTTCATTTGTTTGATGGTCCTGCCGGTTGATCTTTGGCTGTTGACTGGCGCAGCTTTGCGCGTTTGCCCGTCACAGCTCCCCACGTCGTAACACAATACGGCACGCAATAGGTGAGCATTACTTTGGGTAAGGGCGGCCATTCACCGCGCCAAAGCGTGTCCCCGTGGTTGATCAGGATCAGAACTGTACCAACCACCAGCGCCGTGAGCAGGGCTTTCTTGGGCGTGCCATCACCGAACATAAGGGAACGAAGTGAGGGCTCTTCGAGCGAGCCGGTAGAGTTGGACATGGTGTCATGTCCGCCAATCCGCACCCAAAAGTAAAGCAGCGAGTTGAGAACCGGACGCCGGCTCGCGCCTCTCTCGATCCCGATCCCCTGCGCGTTGCCGTCGCGTAGAATTCTTGCTGAGTTTCGACCCGGTTGGCCGTGTCTTTCCGTGTTGACGAAGTTTCGCGACTCTCATTATACAATTTGTATAGGAGAAGTATAATGGCCAAGCAGAAGAAGGCGCATTGCGCGGCGGACCTCAGGGCGCGGATCCTGACACAGGACATTCCCCCCGGCACCGATCTGGACGAGGCCAGCCTTGCGGACGAGTACGGAATTTCCCGAACGCCCCTGCGCGAGGTGTTGCATCGTCTGGCGGGTGGCGGCTTTGTACGCCTGGAGGAAAACCGCGGGGCCAAGGTGGAATCTATGGATTTTGCCACCATGCGGGTGTTCTTTCAGACGGCCCCGCTGATCTACTCCTCGATCGCCAGTCAAGCCGCGGAGAACCGGACCAGCCGTCAAATCGCCGACCTCAAGGACATACAAGGGTCCTTTTCCGTCGCGGCACAGGCAGGCGATGCCCGGCAGGCTGGGCTGCTCAATCACGAGTTTCATGAAAAAATAGGCGAAATGGCGCAGAACCCATATCTTTTTGCGGGTCTGAAGCGGATGCTGGTCGATCACACCCGGCTGAGCCAGACGTTCTTTCGGCCGGATTCTGCAGCCGATGAAACCCGCATCCGCAAGGCCATCGAACAGCACGATGCGATGATCCGTGCCATCGAGGCGCAGGAACCCCCGCTGGCGATCGACCTGACGCTGCAGCACTGGGATCTCTCGCGCGACCAGCTTGAAAAGTATGTCCGACCGGACCCGCTCCCGTTGGATGTGATCTCGATGAAAGACCAACGCCATGCGCTTTGAAGGCATCTACACTCCGATCGTCACCCCCTATCGTGACGACTTCACGTGTAACGAAGAGGCGCTGGCCCAAACCGTGGAGCACCTCATCGCCGCCGGCGTGCATGGAATCATCGTTGCGGGTTCAACCGGTGAGTACTACGCCCAGACCGAAGATGAGCGCGTCTGGATGATGAACCGCTGTGCTGAACTGATCGATGGCCGCCTGCCGATGATCGTCGGCACCGGAGCGATCCGCACCGAGGACAGTGTGCGGTTCGCCGAGGCCGCCAAGGCTGTGGGCGCTGATGCCCTGCTGGTCGCAACGCCACCCTACGCCTATCCCACCGGGCGTGAAATCGCACTGCATGCGCTGGCCATCGACCGCGCGGCCAACCTGCCGATCATGCTCTATAACTATCCGGGTCGCATGTCGGTGAACATGGATGAAGAAACGCTGGACCGGCTGGGCCGGTCGCCGAACTTCTGTGCGATCAAGGAAAGCTCTGGCGATATCAACCGCCTGCACATGCTGGCGCGGGACTATCCGCACATTGCGCTCTCTTGCGGCATGGACGACCAGGCGCTGGAGTTCTTCGCTTGGGGCGCACGGTCCTGGGTCTGTGCCGGGTCCAACTTCGCACCAGAGGTGCATATCGCGCTCTACAATGCCTGCGCCGTGGAGGGGGATTTCACCAAAGGCCGCGCGATCATGTCGGCCATGCTGCCGCTGATGAGCGTCTTGGAACAGGGCGGCAAATTCGTGCAGTGCATCAAGCATGGGCTGACCCTGCGTGGGATTGATGCGGGCCCGCCACGCAAACCGCTGCAACCGCTGAACAAGGATGACAAGCGCCAGTTGGCCGAAGTCATCAGGACCATGACCACCACAGTTTCGAGCATCACCGGAGAGGCGCTATGACCGATCTTCTCACCCTTGCCGAGTATCAGGCCATCGCCCAGGAACTGGCCCTGCCGCAGACCGCCTTTATCGATGGAAAGTACCGCCCTGGCAGCGGCGCCTCATTCGCGACCATCAATCCTGCGACAGGCGAGACGCTTGTTGAGATATCCGGGTGCAATGCCGCGGACGTGGACTTCGCGGTGCAAAAGGCCCGCGAAGCCTTTGATCAAGGCCATTGGTCCAGGTTGCATCCCTCCGAGCGGAAGGACGTTCTGATCCGGCTGTGCAAACTGATCACGCGCAACCGACGCGAACTGGCCGTGATGGAGAGCCTCGACAGCGGCAAGCCCATTCTGGACTGCGAAACCATCGATGTGCCCGAAACGATCCACTGCATCAAATGGCATGCTGAAGCGGTGGATAAGATCTATGACCAGACTGGCCCGACAGGCGATGATGCCATCTCGATGATCGTGCGCGAACCCATCGGCGTGGTTGGGGCGGTGCTGCCCTGGAACTTCCCTCTGATGATGCTGGCCTGGAAAATCGGTCCGGCGCTTGCGGCTGGGTGTTCTGTTCTGGTCAAACCGGCAGAACAGACGTCGCTGACTGCTCTGCGCGTGGCCGAACTGGCGCACGAAGCAGGTGTCCCGCGCGGCGTGCTACAGGTCCTTCCCGGCGACGGGCCGGACGTCGGCGCCCCGCTCGGCCTTCACAACGACGTCGATATGGTCAGCTTTACCGGCTCCACCGAAACCGGGAAACGCTTCCTGCGCTACGCGGCGGACAGCAACCTCAAGAAAGTTGTGCTGGAATGCGGCGGCAAGAACCCGGCGGTGGTTTTTGACGATGCCGAACATCTCGACCACGTGGCCGCGCATGTGGTGAATGCCGCCTTCTGGAATGCGGGGCAGAACTGCTCGGCGACGTCCCGGCTGATTGTGCACAAGGATGTCAAAGCAGAATTGATGACCCGCGTCGAAGCGCGCGTGCGGGATTGGAAGACCGGGGACCCGCTTGATCCCGGCATGCATATCGGGGCCCTAATCGACGCCGACCACTGCAAAAAGGTGCGTGGTTTCCTCGACAAGCAAGACAGGGGAAAGGGCGCCTTTGTTGATCCGGTCATCTACGAGGTCGACAAGCGCGATCCCAGAGCCAGGGACGAGATCTTCGGCCCGGTTCTGTGCGTGATCGAAACGGCCAGCAACGACGAGGCGATCGAGGTCGCGAACCAGACCGATTACGGGCTTGCCGCCAGCGTGTTCACGGCGAACACGCGGCGCGCCATTCGCGCCGCCCGCGACATTCGGGCGGGCACCGTGACAGTGAACTGCTATGGCGAGGGCGATATCTCCACCCCGTTTGGCGGCTACAAGCAATCCGGTTTCGGCGGGCGGGACAATGGCGTGCACGCCCATGACCAGTTCACCGAACTGAAAACCATCTGGATCGATCTGACCGATCCGACCGAGGGGGACAACGTCGCATGAGCGTTGAGGCTGTAGGGAAAGTCCGCCGGGGACGTGGCGCACGCCGGGCTGTGCGCCAGAAACGGGATACCTCGATGTTGCCCGCCCTGAAGCGTGGCATTCCACTGATGGAGCCCATGAACGAGGACCAGGTCGAAAAGATCGACAACGCCTCGATGGGTATTCTCGAAGACGTCGGTGTCGTGTTTCGTGATCCGATTGCTCTGGAAGACTGGAAAGGTGCCGGCGCAGTTGTGCGCGGCGAGACTGTGCATCTGGATCGTGGCATGGTGCGGGAGCTGATCCGTTCGATCCCGGCCGACTTCACCTACAACGCGCGCAACCCGGCCAACAACCTGCCTTTCGGCAACGATCATTCGATTTTCGTACCCATGACCGGCGCACCATACCTGCGGGACATGGACGATGTGCGGCGGAACCCGACGCTTGAGGACCTCGCGAATTTCCACAAGCTCAGCCACATGCTGCCTGCGATGCATTCCTCGGCGCACCATATCGTGGAGCCCTACGATCACCCGATCAGCCAGCGGCATTTGCGGATCACGTACTCCTCGATGAAGTACTCAGACAAGACGTTTATGGGGATGACCACCAGCCCGAAAAACGCCGAAGACGTCATGGAGATGTGCGCAATCCTCTTTGGTAAGGAGTTCATGCTGCAAAACCCGGTTGTCACCGGCAATTGCAACGGAAACTCACCCCTGGTCTGGGACGAAACCATGTTAGGCGCAATGCGCGCGTTCGCCAGATACAATCAACCCGTGCTTTGCTCTCCGTTTGTGCTGGGTGGGGCCAACACACCCGCGGGCGTCGCGCCGACTGTCGCACAGCTCAACGCCGAGGCGCTGAGTGCCCTGGCCTACACCCAGGTGGTCCAGAAGGGCACGCCTGCGATCTACGGGCACTACCTGTCCACGGTGTCGATGAAATCCGGTGCGCCGATGGCCGGCACACCCGAAATCAGCCTGATGAATATGATGATCGGTCAGATGGCCCGTTACTATGATGTGCCGTGGCGGACCTCGAACACCCTGGGTGGCGCCAAGACCTTCGACGCACAGGCCGGGTACGAAAGCGCAAGCACCTTGATGGCCGTCCTGATGTCCGGCGCGCACTACATCTGGCATTCGGCGGGATGGAACGAGGCGGGCATGCACTGTTCCATGGCCAAGTTTGTTGTGGACGCCGAGCAATGTGCGATGGGACACCGGATGGTCTCGGGCATCGAATGGGGCGACTTTGACGAAGCATTGCAGGCCGTGCGCGACGTAGGACCAGGCGGCCATTATCTGGGCCACCCCCACACGCTGGAAAACTTCCAGCAGGCGTTCTTCATGCCCGAGCTGTTCGACAACAACTCGATCGAACAATGGCAGGCCGAAGGGGCCGTCGAGGTCAATGAAAGAGCCCTGCAGCGCGTGCGGGATCTGCTGAACGAGTACGAAGAACCCAAGCTGGACCCCGGCATTGACGAGGCCCTGCTGGACTACATTGCGCGGCGCGAACGCGAGATACCTGCGGCAGATGCGCTGAACCAGGACCACTGAGATGAGCCAGATCGCAGTGCGCAAACTGCCTGTCGATCCCGGGCCCGCCGCCTGGAACTGCTTGCTGCCGGACCCAACCCCGGTTCAGGCGCTGGAGGAAGACCTCACCGCCGAGTGGGTTGTGATCGGAGCGGGATTTGCCGGCCTGGCCGCGGCGCGACGGCTGGCGCAGCTTTGCCCGTCTGACCGCATTGTGGTGCTCGAAGCGCGACGCATCGCGGACGGCCCGGCCGGGCGCAATTCGGGGTTCATGATCGATCTGCCGCACGACCTGTCCTCGACGGACTATGGGGGTGCGTTGGACAAGGACCTCCTGTTAACCGCGGACAACCGGCATGCCATCGCCTTTGCTGCCGACATGGCTGAGGAGTTTGGGCTCGGCGACGACACCTTTGCGCGCAGCGGCAAGGTGAATGCCGCCGCCACCGCCAAGGGCGACGCGCATAACCGGGACTATGCCCGTCACCTTACTGCGATGGGGGAACCGCATGAGATGCTGGACGCTGCCGCGATGAAGGACCTGACCGGTACGGACCACTACCGCAGCGGGCTGTTCACTGCCGGGACAGCAATGATCCAGCCTGCAGCCTTTGTGAGAGGTGTGGCACAGGGGTTGTCCTCCAACCGGGTGCGCATCTTTGAACACAGCCCCGTCACGGATCTGTCGCGAAACGGAACCTGGACGGCGCGGACCCCCAAAGGGTCGGTGCAAGCGCCCAAGATCATTCTGGCCGTGAACGGGCATCTCAACAGTTTTGGCTTCATGCAAGACCGACTGGTCCACGTGTTCACCTACGCCTCGCTGACCCGGCCACTCCGAAAGGGCGAAGCGGCATCCCTGGGCGGACGGGCCGTTTGGGGGGTCACGCCCGCCGACCCGGTGGGAACCACCGTACGCCGCATTTCGTCACGCGAAGGCAGCCGCATACTCATTCGCAACCGGTTCACTTACGACCCGTCTATGGAGGTCAGCGACCGCCGCATCATTTCTGTCGCGCGGGATCACGACCGGGCCTTTGCGGCGCGTTTCCCCACGCTGGCAGGAATGGACATGCAATACCGATGGGGCGGGCGCCTCTGCCTGAGCCGGAACAATGTGAGCGTCGTGCGCGAACTGGAAAGCGGCCTCTACTCCGCCTGTTGTCAGAACGGTCTGGGAACCACGCGCGGAACGCTCTCAGGATTGCTTGCCGCGGAACTTGCCACGGGAACCGGGTCCGAGCGTCTGGACCGCGCGCTCAGCGCACCGGAACCATCCAAATTGCCCCCTGCGTTCATCGCCAGGCCCGGCGCAACGGCTTTGTTGAAGTGGCAGGAGATGAAGGCCGGCGCCGAGCTCTAGAGAAATGCTAGGTGTGACCAAAGTACCCAACGCATAAGTGATCGTTCGGTCGGCGTAACTTGGCGAACCGGAACGTGTGCTATTCCTGCGGCGTCTGCCCGGTCACATAGGTGTAGGAACTCTGAACCAGCGCCAAGACCACTTCCAGTTCCACCACTGTGGTGGGGGTGAAGATCATGACAAACCCTTCCCAGCCCGGGCGCTGACTGGACCATGGATGCGCCACTGCCCAACCGGTCTCAACAGCCGCGAACGCTATGTCCGGATCCAGGGCCGCATGCAGACTACCGTCGGGGTGCAGATGCGCGAATTCGCGGCCGCCCGGGATGGCTTCGGGATGGACCAACGGCACCTGCGGGCCAAGTTGAAACCCGATCGCGCCCGGCAATGACACGCGTGTCGGCCCCAGAGTCACCCCGTCATACCCCGCGACCTTCCGAAGCAACTGTTCGGACAACTCAGCATCAGCCACCACGCCGATCTGAACATGCGGCACCCCTTTGGTCGTTTCGGGGATGGGTCCGTCCCGTCGCGGCAAATCGAGTGCCATTGCGCCCACAGGTATGAGAAGACCGCACGCAAAGGCTGCGATTGCGCGTCTTGTAAGGGTAGCGGCCCTAATCACCCGCGCGCGTTTCAAGAGTGTTTGCGACCTGCGCGTTGACCCCAAACTTTGAAAGGCCGAAACCGCATTCAGGCCCAAGGGCTTGTTCTTTGTCCAGTCTCGAACCGACACAACTCAACCTTTCACGCTGGATGGCGTGGTCCATGTTAGCACATTTTGGCCAATGCTTATGGACCGCTTTTTGCCCTTGGTCATCTCACTTACTATTTTTATCGCCATAGAACCATCTCTCGGGCCAGAGTAAAGCAAGTAGGCCTCCAGGGTTGCGCGAGAACTGCAAAAATGGGGCAGCCCTACCCCGCGTGCGAGTGGTCCATCAGCAGTCAGCGAACCGCGGGCCCATCTTCCAGCCATAGCGTTTCGGCGCGACTCGCCCCGGTACGCCAACCTTGCAACCTGCATCCGACTGTAAGAACGTCTGTTGTACCCGCACCTCGCCGGACTTGGCGGGGGAACGGCAGGAAGACAAAGGATTGCCCGTCAAATGGGCAGGAAAGTAAGGGAGGTTTCCATGTCAATCGTGGTCAACGCAACGTTTAAGGCGCAGCCGGATAAGTATCAGGCTTTGTACGATACCATGGTGGCCATACTTCCGGACACTGCGGCGCGGGATGGCGCGGAACTGATCTCCTGCACTGCGGACCCGGACGACAAATCCTTCATGGTGCACGAAGTCTGGTCCAAGCTTGACGATCAGAAAGCGTATCTACAATGGCGAGCAGAGCGCGGCGACGTGGCCAAACTGATGGATCTGCTGCGCGAACCGCCGACCTTCGACGTGAAAGAGCATTTGAAGTTTTGAGGTCAACGCACGCGCCGTTCAGCGGCCGCAAGCTTGGCTAATCACGCGCTGTTGGCTATGGCGCGGGGGGCAGGACTCCTGCAGATTGCAGCGCCTGCATGACGCTCAGGATGGTCTGGGTGCTCACATCTACTGATCCTTGCAAGGCCACCCCTGCCCCTCCGTCGCCGATCTCTTGCGTTCCCCCTTTGTCATAGCTTGGAGACAGCGAGCGAAGTGCCTCGGGCAGTTTCGGGCAAATGGGATGCCTGGCCATGAGCCGCTCTGCCGCTTTCAGCAACGCGTCCGACGCAGCCCGAACCGTTTCTTTTCGCTCTGGGGACAATTCGATTGCCCCGGCGAGCGTCAGGGTCAGATCCGGGATGGTGAGCGCAACACAGTTCTCCTGCACCCTGACCGCAGCTTGGGCCTGCAAGGCCAGGGCTTGTGACAGAACCAACGCGCCGCGATCTGTGGCTTGCAGCCCCTCTCGTGCGCACTCATAAACTTGCGCCTCGACTACGCCGACAAACTCGAATACATCGCCGCGCACGGTCACGTCCAATTCGCGGATCTCGGCGTACAAATTACAAACGTCCGCAATCACAAACCCGTCCATTGCAGTAGACAATTCCGCCTGCACCGAAGTCAGGTCCAACAGCGCCTCTACGCCAATGCGTGTCGCGCCGGTCTCGGTCAATACAAGGTCGAGGGTGTAAGGAACCTGCGTTTCTCTGAGCGTCAGGTCTTGCGTGAAAGTCAGGGAAACATCGTTTGCAGAGGCCCGCGACGCAAGGATCACGCAAATCAGCGCTTTGAGTACAGTTCGGAGGCGCATCATTCGTTTTCAGGCCCCAGAACGCCACGGGTTTTCATCACCCGCACCAAATCCAGAAGAGTAGCGGCACTGGTGTCGACGGATCCGCTCAACGCGGCCCCCACTCCACTCTCGCCGATCTCTCGAGCACCCCCGGACGAAAAACGTGGGTCGAGGCTTGCAATTTCCGATGGCAGTTTCGGGCAAACCGGGTTGTCATTCAGCACCTCCCCGGCCTTTTCAGTGATCAGGCGCTCGGCCAAAGCGGTCACACCGAACAGGTTCACGACGCTGCCCAAGAAACCAAGGGGGTCCAGGTCCAACGCGACCAGCCTGGCCCGCACACAGGGATGACGCACATCGGCCTGCGCAGTCACTTTGAAATTCACGTTTTGGCCAAGGATTTGCGCCTTGCGGTAATGAATCTTGGGATCTTTAGTGTTGCAGCGGTAGAACTTGGCCTGAAACTGTCCCCGCACAGTCAGGTCCTCGCCTTTCGCAGAGACGTCCGCAATTGCAACGGCCAGTTTGCGCTTGCAGGTCTCGTCCAGAACCCTCGACAGCAATCCGGGGGCGTTCGCCTGTATGCCGCGCAGATCCACAAAGGCATCCACGCCCATGCGTGTGGGTGTCACATCAAAGAACCGCATGTAGACGGCATAGGGCAGTTGAACGCCTTGTGCCGTCAGGGTTTCGCGCACGCTCAGCGCCACGTCATCGGCCGTGGCTGCAACCGGCATCCCGATCGACAATGCGGCAGTCAGGGCCCTGAACATCAAGGTTATGCGCACCCATGGCTTTAAGGGGCGTGTCTTTTGTTCCCAACGATGTCTGAACACTTTTGGTTCCGCTCGATCAATCTTCGTTGCGGTAAGCCTGCCCAAAGGGACAATCCCCCGCGCTCGCATCGTCTGGCAATTTGTATCGCCGATCAACCCGGTCCGGCGAGGTTTTGCGGTGGCAACCTTGCGCTTTGTCGCCAGCGCGGGGCGCAACACTCCAACCCTACACCGCAAGAAAGCGCGGCTTTTCCAAGCACTTCGCCCCGTCGAGCAATGCCACAAAGCTTGGCAAATCACTCAATTGATAACATAAATGGGGCACAACCAATTGGGGAGTTACGCAACATGGAAAATGGCATCGGTTTCTTTCACATCTTCTGGTCGATACTGTGGCTGTTCCTGATGGTGGCATGGTTCTGGGTGCTGATCTCAGTTGTCGCCGATGTCTTCCGGTCAAAAGACCTCAATGGCATCTCCAAGGCGATCTGGATCGCGTTTGTGATCCTGCTCCCCTGGCTTGGCGTGCTGGTCTACCTCATCGCGCGCGGTGACAAGATGCAGGAGCACAATGTTGAGGCCATGAACAAACTCGAGGCTGCGCAACGGGACTATGTGCGATCGGTCGCAAATGTGTCGGCAGCGGATGAGTTGGAGCGTTTGGCGGCCCTGAAAGACAAAGGCGTGTTGAGCGACGAGGAGTTTGCGGCGCAAAAGGCCAAGATCCTCAGCACTTAGCGCCATTCGGCGAAGCCTCGGATCCGACCGTCAGACTGGCCGGTCGGACCGCACCTGCGAAGAACGAACGCGAGAGGCGCTGCGATGTCAGCTCTCGCCTGACGTTGGCGGAACCGCTTTGAGGTAAGCTGCAATCGCTGCCCGGTCGGCATCGCTCAGCTTCGAAGTGTTCTCGATCACTTCCACCATTTCTCCGCCCGCGCTGTCATAGTCGGGCGTAAAGCCGGAACGCAAATACTCGGCAATATCCAGCTCGGACCAGTCCAGTTCCGCCGGGGTGAGCCCCGGTATGCGTCCTTGCCCGGTTGGGTTCGGGGCGCCGGACAACCACGCAGCCGTCTCCAGTCCCCCCAACGCGTCGCGGGGCGTATGGCATTCGCCGCAGTGTCCCAGCGCCTCGACAAGGTAGCGCCCGCGCTCCTGTTCCTCCGTCAGGTCGCCGGTCACGATCCAGTCGGAGTCGGCATACATCATCTTCCACGCCCCCAGGCCGCGCCGGATGTTGAATGGAAACCCGACCTCATGGGGCGCACTGGGGGTCGCGTCAGAAGGAAGGCTCTGCATGAACGCGTGTAACGACACCACGTCCTCTGGCGTCATTCTGGCATACGAGGTGTAGGGAAAGGCCGGGTAGTAATGGGACCCGTTTGGCGTGGTGCCATGGATCAGGGCATTGGCGAGGTCCTGTACGGACCAGTCGCCAATACCTGACGTGCTGTCGCTGGAAATGTTTGGCGCCACGAAGGTTCCGAAATCCGATGGGAACCGCTTGCCGCCCGCCAGGATCAGCTTTGCTTCTTCAGAAGCACCGGGCGCGGAATGACAAGACGCGCAGCCCCCGGCATAAAAGACGGTCTCACCCCGCTCCAGATCGGGTTCGAGACCATCAAACGCCGCCCCCGAAACAGTGCGGGGCGCCGTCGCGAACCACCCCGTCACCGCAATGATGATGACGATGCTGAAAACGCCGAACAGAGCCCCCCTCATTTGGGCACCTGTCAGTTACTGGGCACGCGATACGCCTTATGACACGCCGAGCAGGCGCCGCCCAAAGCGCTCATTGCGCCGCGCAAGGACTCAAGATCCTGACCTGCAGCCGACTGCATGGCCAGCGCCGCTTCGCTCATGGCCATGCCCTTTGCGGCAACATCGGGAAAGTTCTCCCAGATCGCAGGCAGGGCGCGCGAACTCGGGTCTGAAACGCTGTCCGAACCAACGGGCCACATATTGGATTGATCGACCTGTGTGACCGCGACAAGACTGTCGGCAGCTTTTTGGGCGGCTTCGGCGTTGTACTCGACTTCACCTTTGGCCATCGCACCAAGTGTTCCAAGTTCAAACGCATACAGCTGCATCACGGATGTCCGCGCCTTTACGGCGGGGTTTTCGCTTTCATGGGCAATGGCTGTGCCAAAGACTGCAGCGGAAAGAATTGCAACGGTTGCGAAAGTAGCTCGATTTGACATGGTCTGGCTCCTTAGACGTCGACATTTGAATAGCTTGAACGATTCTCGGTGAAAGTGTTCGAAATCTTGCACCGCATTCGAAAATGTGAACACCCGAAACACGTCGACGGCGGCCCCTTTTAGCTTCTGCAGATGAAAAATTTGCAGTGATGTCGGTTGTGCCCCGCCGCTCCGCAGTTACCGCTCGTGCGGGCAATGAAAACAATGCTATCACATCGTTATCAGAAATGCGGGGGTCACTGGTATGCGGGTCGTTTCGATTTTCCTGATGGTCGGCCTGCTTGCGGCTTGTTCTTCGTTCGATGACACACCGGGACAGGTTCAGGGTGTTGATGATCGCGGCCGGTTGAAAATCACCGGACCAAAGCAGTTTGGGAAAGACCCGGCCCCCTCCGCACGCATGGTCGAACAGGCCAAGGAGGTCTGCCCCTTTGCCGTGCTGATCTCCGCCCGTCCCTCAACGTTCGACTATGACATCTACGAATATCTCTTCCGTTGTTAGCATCGGACCACTGCTGCCGCGCCAGATTTCAGTTGGACCCGCAAGCTTCGCTGTTTAGCATGAGGCAACATAATGACAGGGTTCGGCACGTCAGCAATCGGATCGGCTCTGAACGGAGGTCACAGGATGGAACCTGATGTGGCAAACGAACTGGCACAAAGGGCCAGCGGACCCGTCAGTCTGCGGCTTTTGCTGCAACCGACCCTTGCGATCCTCTTTGCAATCCGCGACGGCGTGAATGACGCCAAGTCGGGCGCGGAACCCTATATTTTTGCGATCCTTTTTCGAAAGGATCAGCGCCGAGACCGTATCGCAAGCGCCTGGGCCTCCGCGGGAACGGTGGTCATCATGGCGATCCTTCTGGATTGTCTTTACCAATACCTGACGCCGGGTCCGGTGCGGATTCTCGAAGCCATCGCCATTGCCGTGATCCTGTGCGCCATCCCCTACACGCTTGTGCGCGGGCCGGTCAGCCGCATCTATCGCCGGATCGGCAAAGCCCCGCCTCAGGACGGCTCGACGCCGCCTGAGGCCTGAGCGCCGTGACAACTCAGGCGATTTGCGCTCAGAAGTACTGACGATACGCCTTGAATGCCAATAGGATCCGGGCAACGGGCGCAATGGGTCCCGCACCGTCAGAGATGACGGTGGCCTGACCGATACTGCCGGTCTCGAACTCCGCAAGGTCCAGACCCTCGGGCCAGTTCAAAACGGCAAAAAGAACTGAATCGTCCCCCAGATCGGCAGACCCAGCTAGCTTACCACCCGTCGGAATAGAGCCGCTGGCCGACGCCGGGATCACCTCTGCAATTGTGGTCCAGTAAACCCAGCCCGGACGGCTGCGCATCGCTATCCCAACCTCGGTGTCCGGTTGGATGGCCCGCTGGCCGCTTTGGTCAAAGGCCCCGACCAGCTCGGATTGGGTGTGTTTGATGAGCGGCATCAAGGGAGTGAAGGCCACGACCGCATCCCCGATATCCAAACCGGAAGTTGTCAGAAACCCATCTGCGGCGGCGCGAACCTCCGTGCGTTCGAGATTGAATTCCGCGCTTTTGAGCGCAGCGTGCGACTGATCGAGCCGCGATTTGGCGATGTCGAAATCCCTTTGGCTCACAGCGGCCGAGCGGTTTTCCAGCATATCGGACGTGCGGCGGTAGTTCTTCTCCGCCAACTCATAAGCCGCGCGCGCCTGGTCTACCGTCAGCTGAAACGAGGTCTTGTCGAGCGTCAACAAGAGATCGCCAGCCCGGACCGGTTCGTATCGCGTGAAGTGAATCCCTTCGATGATCCCGCTGACCTCGGACGTGACATCGACGGTTGGGCTCAGCAACGCGACGCGGCCAGAGGGCGTTCGAGTGTTGAGCAATGCCAGAACGACGAGGCAAATGGTCAGTCCCCCCAATCCGATCAGTGTTTTGGTAAATCCATTCAGTGGCAGCACTCGGAACTTTACAAAGACCAGCCAGATCAGCGCTGCATAAAGCAGAAGTACGAGCAGCATGGGTATTCCTTTTTCTTCAGGCCCGTCCGTAGCCTGTTCCCATGCTATCATTTGATCTGAAAAACAGAAGCAAAGCCTGCCTCTGGCCACCACGTACCAAACGCGGGCCGCTCAGCCCAAGAGGTTTTGGGTTGCCTGACCGCAGTGTTTCTGACCAAACTCTGTCAGGCCATGCCCGGGCCTCCACCCTCCATTTGGGAAGCATCAATCATGCAGGGCATATCGACATTTGGACCTGTCTCGCTCGGGTGCGCGCATAAGGAGGGATTGCAGACGTCGCCCGAAAGAGGAGGACCTCAGAATGCAACTGTCCGCACCCATGTATCGGCTGAAACGCCAAGCGCGTCTGCTCGCGCGCCAGACCGCCATTCCATTGCACAAAGCCCTGGACCGCGTGGCCATCGAGGAAGGCTTCCAAAGCTGGAGCCATCTGGCGTCGGAGCATGCCAACCGCGGGCCGGCTGCAAGCATCCTTCCCCGCCTCGCAGGCGGTGACATGGTGCTGCTTGGCGCACGCCCTGGCCAAGGGAAAACCCTTTTGGGTCTGGAACTCGCTGCCCGGGCCGCAAGCATCGGCAGGACCGGGTTCTTCTTTACGCTGGACTATCACGACCGGGAGGTCGCCGATCGTCTGGCCACAATCGGGCTGACTCGGCCCAAGGGTGACACGGACCTGATCGTCGACACATCCGACGAAATCTGTGCCGATCACGTGATCGCTCGACTCTCGCGTGCTGGCGTTCCGTCCATCGCGGTGATCGACTACCTGCAACTGCTCGATCAGCGGCGTACCCTGCCCAGCGTTGCGCATCAGGTGGATGCGCTTCGGACCTATACGCGAGCCTCGGGTGCCATCTGCGTATTGATCTCACAAATCGACCGGGCCTTTGAACTGAGCGGAAGGTCCATGCCGATGCTCTCGGATGTGCGTCTCCCCAATCCTCTCGACCTCTCGTCCTTCGACAAGGTCTTTTTCCTGAACAATGGTGAAGTTCAGATGGGTGATGCGGCTTAGTCAGGGTCAGGACCTGTAAGTCAAAACCTACAACGGCAGCGCCACACAGCAGCGCTGCCGACCGAGAGATAAGCTCATACGACGGCTCCGAATCCGAAGAAACCAACAGGCGCTATGAGGTGCGACCTAAGTTTTCCAAATCAGATTGCTCGATCGGGCGATCAGACAAAATCTGAGTGAACCGCAAGAGGTAGCCATCCGGGTCAAGGACGGCGAATTCTTTTCGCTTGTCCATCCGATCGGTTCGCCAGTAGTCATTTGTATAGATTTCAACAAAGGGTTTCACGCCGCTGCAACGAACGGCTTGGTAAATTTGCCGTACGTTTTTGACAACAATTTGGAAGTTGATGCCGCGCCCGAAGGGCTTTTGAAGCTGCGCCGTCTCCCATGACCCGTCTTGCTTCCAATGCGCCAACATGATCTGAGCACCTTCAAGATCCAGGTAGGCATGGAGGCTTTGGCCGCGCCGCTGCACAACTTCGAAACCGAGCGTTTCCGTATAAAATCGGAGGCTTTCTTCAAAGTCCGAGCACCAGAGTTCCGGAACAAGACTGTTTATCTGTTTCATCACGTCCTGCACCTTCGCTAGTTGATTGCCGGTCAACCAACTTCGAACTGACCATAGGGTCTCTAGCTTGGTTGAGGTCAAGCCATGATCTGTAGGACGAAGTGGTTGCTTTGTCCGCAAACCGGACGCAGAGCGGAATTGACCAAAGGACTGCCTTGAGCCCAAAGCGGACACCAGAGTTACTCCGGCATGCCGGCGCGGCGCAGCCCTTCGGCATACAAGTCGATGTCTTCCTGCCGGATGAACATGACAGTCGCTTTTGTGTCCCTAATTGTCTCGTGCGGCAGAAATTCAGAAAACTTCGCATACGCCGCTGCTGCTGCATCCAGATTACCCAACTGTCCATTCACCGCAGCCAAAATGCGATAACCGGTCGGCACATTTGGATATTCGGCCAAACACTCCTCTACATGTTCGATTGCCTTCGCGTAGTCCATTTTCAGAAAATACATGAAGCTAAAGTGAATTTTCGCCCACATGCCGAAGTTAGATTTTGGCGACAGTTCCAGCGCCTTTCGGAGATTTTCCTCAGCGGTCACAAAGTCATGGGTGTAAACACACGACATGCCCAAAGCACTGATCGCATCTACGAAGTTTGGGTTCAGTTTTAGTGCAGCGCGAAACCGAGACTGCGCATCTTCGTGGCGTCTGCTGAACATATGAGCCGTTCCCAGAGCCGTCTGGGAAAACTCGTTGTTTGCGTCATTGCTTACGGCCGTTTGGGCATTAGCCAGCGCCAGAGCCAAGGATTCGGGCTTGGTTCGTTTCCAACCGTACAGAAATTGCATGGTATGTATCGATGACAGCCAAGCAAGTGCTGCGGAATTGTTCGAGTCGGCCTCAAGTAAGTCTTGGAGAAGAAGCTCTGCGTTGTCGCAGTCTTCCTCAGTTAGCCGCTGATAATGCCAGGCAACCTTTGAAAGCGTTTCCCAGACCGACAGATCGTTTGTTTCTTTGCGCTGTGCTCTTGCCAGGTCAGCAGCCTGAATCTCAGGTCCGATTGCCATTGCAACACGTTCAGTGATTTCATCCTGCACATCAAAAATATCTTCCAACTGACGATCATACCGTTCCGCCCAAACATGATCGTCTCTCCCAGCATCTATCAGCTGAACCGTCACTCGTAATCGCGATCCGGCGCGCCTCACGCTTCCCTCAATGACATGAGTGGCGCCAAACTCCTGAGCAACTTGTCTGATGTCGACGGCGCGTCCTTTGTAGGTGAACGTGGAATTGCGGGCTATGACTGAAAAACTGCGGAACCGGGACAAAACGGTGATGATATCTTCGGCGATCCCGTCGGCGAAGTGTTCCTGCTCGGGATCGGATGACATGTTGTCGAACGGGAGCACGGCAATAACAGGCTTGCTTTCTTCGCGGTACGGCCTCACATGCGCGCGTCGATCGCCCATTGAATTGTCTTCGCCTGGCCATCGCCAGACGGCAACTGCCCTCGAGATGTTCTTTAACTGAAGCGTGTCTCCGCCATAAAATTCTGCGACCGCTTTGCCATCAAGGCTGTGATGGGCCGTATCGGAGATCATAATCTCTCCGGGCTGTGCCAGTTCCTCCAGCCGCGCCGCGACGTTGATCCCGTCACCGTATATGTCTTCGTCCTGAAACGTCACTTCACCGATGTGAATGCCAATGCGCAGTTTGATCAATTCGTGACTATTGAGCCCTTCTTGGACTTTCACGGCGGCGCGAACTGCTTCTGAGACACTGGGGTATTCCACGATCCACCCGTCGCCCATGCGTTTGACTATGGTGCCCCCGTGTTCCTTGGTCAGTGGTTCGAACAATTCCTTTCGCAGCGATCTTAGCGCAGCAATTGTACCGGCTTCGTCCTCGCTCATCAGAAGCGAATAATCCACCACATCTGCGGCTAGAATTGCGGCGAGCCTGCGAACCATCTATTGGCTACCCCATTGCTAAGTCTCTGAAGAACCCTACCGCAAAACGGCACAAGTTCTAGGAAATGAAAAATACCTTGTAAACAACCATGTGCCAGACCCGGACACATATCGTTGATCGCGGGGAATTTCACGAAGTTCTGGAGCGAGCCCAATCGCGACAAATCCCCGGGTTCGGTTTGTCCGCAACTTAGTCATTGCTCCGGAACGATCGAACATCCGCTGGTGGCGCGAAGTCGCCGTTAAGGCCAAAACCTGTTTTCAGATACAGCCCCCGCAGAGACCGAACGCTTTTCTGATCGGGCAACATCATCGCCCTCAAACAAAATGTGCCCGACACAAGGCCGGGCACATCGTTCGCGTTTTCGGACCTCTAGCTTGCGTCTTTGTGATGCCACGCAGAGTGGTCGATATCCAGGTCAGGGAACTGCTCTGGATTGAAGACCGGGCGTGCCACCCCGGCTTTGCGCTGTTCGTCAAAGTCGCGCAGCACACGGCGCAGGATCGGGAACAGCATCATCAGGGCCAGAAGGTTGACCACCGCCAGAACACCCATCATCGGATCCGAGAAGAAGAAGACCGATGTCGCAGCCGGCGCCACCGCGCCGAGGAACACGATCGCCATCAGCACAAGCTTGAACACAAAGAGGGCTGATGGCGCAGGGGTCATAAACGACAGCGCGTTTTCGCCCAGATAGTAGTTGTAGATGATCGAGCTGAACGCAAAGAGCAGCACCGCGATCGTCAGGAAGTATTGCGTCCAGGCGCCGAGATGCGAGACGAGCGCGTTCTGGGTCAGGACAACACCGTCCACATCCGCGCCAGGCTGGTAAACGTCACTCATCAGAATGACGAAAGCCGTACAGCTACAGATGATGATCGTGTCGATAAAGACCGAGAAGGACTGTGTGATCCCCTGGCTAACCGGATGGCGGACATCCGCGGCGGCCGCCACGTTCGGGGCCGATCCAAGGCCCGCTTCGTTGGAGAACAGCCCGCGGCGCAGACCCTGCGCGATGGCGGCCCCCATGCCCCCGCTGACCACTTCTTCGAAGCCCAGCGCGTTTCTGACGATCATCGCAATAATGGACGGAATCTCCGCGATGTTGATCACGATGACAAGAAGCGCCATTGCGATATAGCTCAGCGCCATGACAGGCACGATGATGTCGGACGCCTTTGCAATCCGGTGCAAGCCGCCGAACACGATGTACCCCGTGCCAGCGGTCAGAATGGCCCCGGTGATGTACCGGTTCAACCCAAAGGAGTTCTCTGCGGCACCAGCCACCGTGTTGCCCTGGAAGGCGGGAAAGCCGATGCCGAAGGCGGCGATCAGACAGATCGCATAGAGCATCGCAAGCCACCTGAAATCTTTGCCAAGCCCGTGAATGATCATCCGGGCCGGACCGCCGCGATAGGAGCCATCTTCCTGTTTCTCTTTGAAGACCTGTGCGAGCGTACACTCCACCAGGCTGGTGGCCATACCGACAAGCGCGATCATCCACATCCAGAACACAGCACCAGGGCCGCCGAGCGTGATGGCGACCGCGACACCGGCGATGTTGCCGCCCCCGACCCGGCCACCGACCGAGACGAACAGGGCTTCGCGTGCGGAGATCGTATTCGGATCAGCGGATTGGTTGTCTCCCGACAGGACCCGGAACATCCGTTTGAAGTACCGGAACTGGACGAAACCCGTCGCAATGGTCAAAAACAAGCCGAAAATCACGAGGAACGGGATCAGAGCCCAACCCCAGGTGAGATCGCCGATTAACCCGAAAATCTGTTCAAGAAATGCCATTCTTCAATGCCTCCTTCTCGTCCAGCCTGACCTTTTGGATTGGCTAAACTTTGATCACTCAATCGTGAACCGAGCGCTGAATCGTTGCAAGTGAGCAAATTGCTTTTTTTGCGCGCTGACATACTCACCCGCAAGACGTTGATAAATTTAGAAAATTTTAGAAATCGCGCTGACAGATCAATGCCGGCGCACCCAATTTGGTACAATTGGAGAGTTGCCTATATTGTGGGCATACTGCGCTTTTCCGGATGCGGTACAGCCCAGCGGCAGCTGTGCGTTCTGTCCTGAGAGCGTCCCGAATTGAATCGACCCCGGAAACCTCCGCAACCCGGATGTCGCGGCCCAAGCCAAAGCTGGCCCGGGCCCGTCAAAAGGCACCAAATGCCGGATGGCGCCTAAGTGAGATCTTCGAGTTTTGCGTCAGGCGCGTTTTTGGCAACGGATGCGATACCATTGTCCCGCGCCGCCGCGCTCTCATAAAGCTCCGACGTTCCGATGACCTGGCCATTAGAGGCTTTCAGGTTAAACCGCCACTTGCCGTTCGAGGAGGTGGCGCGTTCGAACATGGAGTCGTCCGCCGCGTTCTTGCGTACGGACTCGATGCCGTTGAGCGCACTTGCCTTTTGCTTGTACCCTTCGCTGGCCAAAATTACCTGACCATTCGACGCCTTCAGACGAAAGCGCGTCTCGCCGGCCTTGTCGGTGTACATTTCAAACTTTCCTGCCACGCCATCCTCCCAAGCTTCGAGCGTGACCGTATCAAGACCCCGAATGCGTCCACCGGTCAATGTTGAAGGTAGGTTTTCGATCTATTTCGTCTTGTTTTCGCTCGTTCGCGCACTTTTGCCTGCGTTCAGGCCGCATCCTAGGGACCTGATGTTCGTTAGATTCCAGACGATCGCCTTGAATGTCCAAACAACGCTGTCGGTAGGCGCACCGTGTGTCTGCAAGCTGCCAACGCGCAATACTGCAACCAAACCAGCCACCTCAGCGCAATGATCTTTGAGACCCAGATTTTCGCCAACAAATCAGAGGCGTTTGGTGAAAACTGCCACTGCTGTCAAGGTCGGTTCCCTAAAATACATGGGGGGCGTTTATTGTGAAGATTTACCTAATTGGATTGATGGCGGCTTGCATTTCGACGTCACCGTCGTTTGCGCAAGATCAGGCCTATTCGCCTTATGCCGGGCAGGATTTTCCCAACAACGTGTACTTCGGCGACACACATGTGCACACAAACATATCGTTTGATGCCTATGGCGATGGCAACATCAAAATGTCAGCCGACGAAGCCTACAGATTTGCAAAAGGCGAAGAGATGCCCGGCCACGATGGTGTGCCAGTGCGGATTTCCCGGCCCATAGATTTTTTGGTCTTGGCAGATCACGCTGAGTATCTTGGCGTCATCCAAGGCGTTACTGAAGGTAACGAGCTGCTTTTGTCATCCGAAGCCGGCGCGCGCTGGGGCAAAATGGCCGAAGACGACCAACTGATCGAAGTGCTTGGGGAAATCGTGAACGATTTGGCCACGAACAACAGGCGCGATCTGGGCGAAGGCTTTTCCAGTTCCGTTTGGCAACAGGTGATCGATGCAGCAGAACAGCACAATGATCCGGGGCGCTTCACGGCCTTGATCGGATATGAATGGACGTCGTCTCCGGACGGCGACAACCTGCATCGTGTGGTGATCTTCCGTGACGGTGCCGATAAGGCGGAACAGACTGTTCCCTTCAGTTCCTTTGACAGCCCATCGCCCGAAGATCTCTGGGCCTATATGCAGGTCTACGAGGAAACGACAGGCGGGCGCGTGATGTCCATCCCGCATAACGGCAACATGTCTACCGGTCGTATGTTCCAACTCGAAACCTTTGACGGTGATGCGCTATCGGCGGAGTTCGCCAAAACCCGTATGCGCTGGGAGCCACTGGTCGAGACCACCCAGATGAAAGGTGACAGCGAAACACACCCTGTGCTGTCTCCCGACGATCAGTTCGCGGATTTCGAAACCTGGGACTTTGGCAATTTCGGTCTAAGACCGACCACGCCAGAACTGATGAAGACCGAGTACAGCCGATCAGCTTTGAAAATCGGTCTTTCTCAGGCAGAAAAGCTGGGTGTCAATCCATTCAAGTTCGGCATGATTGGTGCGACGGATGCCCATACAAGTTGGTCCAATGCTGAAGAAGACAACTATCTGGGAAAATACGCCACCACATCTCCTGAGCCGGATCGCTGGACCAAGAAATTCCCGCCAGATACGGTTCCCGGAATACTGTTTCAGTTCGACGAATGGCAAAGCTCGCAGTCAGGGTACGCGGCTGTTTGGGCGCGTGAAAACACGCGTGAAGCGATTTGGGACGCCATGGAGCGCAAAGAGGTTTATGCCACAACCGGCCCTCGCTTGACGGTTCGCTTCTTTGGTGGATGGGACTACGAAGCCGAAGACGCCATGCGAAACAACCTGGCCGCTGTGGGGTACGCCAAAGGGGTGCCCATGGGCGGTGATCTCCCTGTAACAGACGGCGCGGCGGCCCCCAGTTTCCTGATATCCGCCATGCGCGACCCGGACGGCGCAAACCTCGACCGGATCCAGGTCATCAAAGGATGGCGTGACATGGCCGGAGAACTGCACGAAAAGGTTCACGACGTCGCATGGAGCGACGAGCGGGCAATAGCGGATAACGGCAAGCTCGGACCCGTCGGCTCGACCGTGGATCTGGAAACCGCGACCTATTCAAACTCCATCGGCGCGCCCTTTCTGAGCACTGTCTGGACCGATCCAGACTTCGACGGAGCGGAACGCGCGTTTTACTACGTGCGGGTTCTCGAAATCCCGACGCCGCGCTGGACCACATTTGATGAGGTGCGGTTTGGCATCCGCATGGACGATGCGGTGACCCGGGTGTTGCAGGAGCGTGCCTATACGTCGCCAATCTGGTACACGCCTGAAGGATAGGTTGGGGGTCTGAATCACGATACTGCTTGGCGGTCGCAACGGTGTCTGTTCGAAAAAGACACGCGTTCTGACGAGACTGATTGTCGTCGACGTAATGGGTTTCCAGAGTTTTTAGGGGCGGGCAGAAAAACCGTGGATGGGCAGCGCGCACCTAAGCAGTTCAAGTTCACAACCCCCCGATGTCACTCAGCAGTGAAACGATCTCGGGTACACCCTCCTTCTTGCGCAGGGCGGAAAACACGAACGGTCGGCCTTGACGCATTCTCTGCGCATCTCGGTCCATCACATCGAGGTTCGCCCCGACATGTGGTGCCAGGTCGGTTTTGTTGATGATCAGGATGTCCGACCGGGTGATGGCCGGACCACCCTTGCGCGGGATTTCCTCGCCTGCGGCAACGTCGATCACATAGAGGGTCACGTCTGCCAGTTCGGGACTGAACGTCGCTGAGAGATTGTCGCCGCCGCTCTCGATCAACACCACATCCAGATCGGGATGGCGTTCGCGCATCTCAGCGACGGCCGCCAGATTGATGGACGCGTCCTCGCGGATGGCCGTGTGGGGGCAGCCCCCGGTCTCAACTCCGATGATCCGGTCCTGTGGCAGGATTTGCATGCGCGTCAGCGCCTCAGCATCCTCCTGCGTGTAAATGTCGTTGGTGATCACACCAACGGAATGGTCGTCGCGCAAGGCTTCTGACAGCCGCGCGGTCAGGGTAGTCTTGCCGGCACCGACGGGACCACCGATACCGACGCGCAGCGGGCCATTCATCTTGCTCATGTTCGGAAGATCCTTGTGTGTTGGGTTTCGTGCTTCATGGCCGCGATGTCCGTCAGAAAGGCGGAAGACCGCAGATCGGACAAATCTGCCGTCACGGCTTGCTCTGCTACTTCGGCGCAATGCGGCGTCAAGGCGAGGATCAGGCGTTGCCCGTCGGTTTGCCCCAGTGGCACCAATCGAACTGCGACCGAAGCCAGCGTGCTGATGAACGCCTGCAGAAAGAGTTGTGTTGTCAGCAGAACAGGCAAACCTTCCAGCCGCGCGGCCCGTCCGACCGCAACCGGATAGGTCAGACCCCGCAACTCCGCACCCCATACCGCAGAGACCGTTTCGCAAAAGGCAGCGCCCAGACGTTCGGATTCCAAAAGGCGTTCACGGGATGCCGCGAGCGCGCGACAGGTTGCGTCGACGCTTTGAATCGCATCGTCTGTTTCTGCCTGAAACGCGGCGCTCAGCAAGACCGCATCGTTCCACCCCGCTCCATCGCGCAACACCGTTTCCAGCCAGGTTTCAGTGCTTGCCGCATCGCGCACCTCCCCCGTCTCGATGGTCCATTCCAGCCCGTGCGAATACGCGAACGCCCCCACCGGAAAGGCCGGGGAGAACCATTGGCTCAGTGTCAGGACGTCAGTGTGCGTGGCCATGGGTGCGTCCGTGCCCATAGGCGCCGCCTTCGGGTGTGAAGGGCTCTTCGACTTCCCGAACAGATGCGCCAATTTTCAGCAGCATGTCGCGGATCACGTGATCGCGCTGGATCAAAAGCCTGTCGTGCTCGACCTGACAGGGTGTGTGGCGATTGCCGACGTGCCACGCGATGCGGGCGAGGTTGTGCCCGGTCACTTCCAGCAGCGCTTCAGGTGCTGCGGTGATGGTCACCTCGGCCCCGTCTTCTCGCACGAGAACCCCCCCATGGTCCAGAGAGGTGGTCTTTTCCAAGTCGACCAGCAGCGCTTGCCCGCTGCTGGTGCGCAGCACTTTACGCCGCAAGAAGCGATCCGCATAGCCGAGGGCAATCTCGTCAGCGGCCGGATTGTTGGACTGAGCACGATAAACGCGTGCAATCGCGGTGTTTTCCATTTTGATCACCATTTTCAGAACATGAAGTAGCGTTGTGCCATGGGCAGAACCTCGGCTGGCTCACAGGTCAGGATTTCGCCGTCCGCCCGCACCTCGTAGGTTTCGGGGTTCACTTCGATCTCGGGCGTCGCAGCGTTGAGTTTCAGGGACGACTTGCCGATTTTGCGGGTGGTGTGCACGGCCACCGTCTGCTTTGCCAGCCCAAGGTGGTGCCCGATGTTGTTGTCCTGTGCCGCAGCACTCACAAACGTGACGGCGGATTGTTCGACCGACCGGCCATAGGCCCCGAACATCGGGCGCGAGTAGACGGGTTGAGGCGTTGGAATCGACGCGTTGGGATCTCCCATCTGGGCCATGGCGATGGTGCCCCCTAGCAGCACCATTTCCGGTTTCACGCCAAAAAACGCCGGGTTCCACAGCACCACATCGGCGCGCTTGCCCTCTTCGATGCTGCCGATCTCATGCGAGATCCCGTGCGCGATGGCCGGGTTGATCGTGTATTTCGCGATGTAGCGTCGGACCCTGAAGTTGTCGTTCTCGCCTGTCTCCTCGGGCAGCCGGCCCCGTTGTTTCTTCATCTTGTCTGCGGTCTGCCATGTTCGGATCAGCACCTCTCCGACGCGCCCCATGGCCTGACTGTCCGACGCGATGATCGAAAACGCACCCATATCGTGCAGGATGTCCTCTGCAGCGATGGTTTCGCGTCGGATCCGGCTCTCGGCAAAGGCCACATCCTCTGGGATCGACTTGTCGAGATGGTGGCACACCATGAGCATGTCCAGATGCTCATCCACAGTGTTGACCGTGAAAGGACGCGTGGGATTGGTCGAGGACGGCAGGACATGCTCCTCCCCACAGATGCGGATGATGTCGGGCGCGTGGCCGCCCCCTGCCCCCTCGGTGTGAAACGCATGGATCGTGCGGCCTCTCATGGCCGCGACCGTGTTTTCCACAAAACCACTTTCGTTCAGCGTGTCGGTGTGGATCATCACCTGCACGTCCATGTCGTCAGCCACGCCAAGGCAACTGTCGATGGCGCCGGGCGTCGTTCCCCAATCCTCGTGCAGTTTCAGCGCACAGGCCCCGCCCAGGACCTGCTCTTGTAGCGCTGCCGGCAGGGATGCGTTGCCCTTGCCCGCAAAGGCGAGGTTCATCGGAAAGGCATCTGCAGCTTGCAGCATCCGCCCGATATGCCATGGCCCGGGCGTGCAGGTTGTGGCCAACGTGCCATGCGCCGGTCCGGTGCCCCCGCCCAGCATTGTCGTGAGGCCCGAATGCAAGGCATCCTCGATCTGTTGAGGGCAGATGAAGTGGATGTGGCTGTCGAACCCTCCAGCGGTCAGGATCTTGCCTTCGCCGGCAATCGCTTCGGTGCCCGGTCCGATGATAATATCCACGCCGGGCTGGGTATCGGGATTGCCCGCCTTGCCGATCTTGGCGATGCGGCCATCCTTCAGGCCAACATCCGCTTTGTAGATGCCCGTGTAATCCACGATCAGCGCGTTTGTGATGACGGTGTCCACAGCCCCTTCGGCGCGGGTCACCTGGGATTGCCCCATGCCGTCGCGGATCACCTTGCCGCCGCCGAATTTGACCTCTTCGCCGTAAACGTCGTCACGCAACCCGGTCTGGCTGAACTGAACCTTTGTGGCGCGGTCGACGATCAGATCGTCTTCGACCTCGATGATCAGATCGGTGTCGGCCAGTCGCAAACGGTCGCCGGTGGTCGGACCAAACATGGCCGCATAGTCACGGCGGCTGATCTTACCGGGCATCTTTCAGGGCCCCCATGATGTGCTGGTTGAACCCATAGATGTGCCGACGCCCCATGTAAGGCACCAACATCACCTCACGCCGCTGCCCTGGCTCAAACCGCACGGCTGTTCCGGCCGGGATATCCAGACGCATGCCCAGCGCCGCATAGCGATCAAATGTCAGCGCCTTGTTGGCCTCGGCGAAATGATAGTGACTGCCGACCTGGACGGGCCTGTCCCCGGTGTTCGAAACCATCAGCATGGTGGCCCGGCGCCCGGCATTGAGGGTCAGGTCACCCTCGGCCGGAAAAAGCTCTCCGGGGATCATTTGCGACCCCTCAGGCGGACCAGAACCATTGTGCCGGCGACAACGCAGGCCGCCAGCGCAACGATCAACCAGTCCCCCACGCCATGCGGATGCAGATGCGCCCCGGAGTGTGCGGCGGCTGACGTGGCTCCAAACAGTACGGACACAAAGATTGCCGTTTTCATCGTCCGGTCTCCTTTATCGAATGGGGTTATGTACGGTGACGAGTTTCGTGCCATCGGGGAACGTCGCCTCGACCTGCACCTCGTGGATCATTTCCGGAATCCCGGGCATGCACTGCTCGACCGTGATGACCTGCGCGCCGGCCTCCATCAGGTCAGCGACCGATCGCCCGTCCCGCGCGCCTTCGACCACGGCATCGGTGATCAGTGCAATCGCCTCCGGGTGATTGAGCTGGACGCCGCGCGCCAGCCGCTTGCGGGCAACCTCGGCGGCCATGGCAACCATCAGCTTGTCTTTCTCTCGGGGGGTCAGGTTCATGTCAGATCATCCAGCATCGTGGCAAAGAGCTCCCGCTCAGGCGGGTCAGTATTGGGATCAGCGTCCGGCGCAGATCAAAGCTGTCCTGTGCAAGCAGCCGCAGGACCAGCACATCAGGCCGCAACAAGCTGACGCCACCGGTGGACGGCAACATTTGCCTCAACGGCTCGAGATGCGCCTCAGCCCTTTCCGACACTAAGACGAGGCTTGCCATGGCGTGCGCCCCCCCGGCCACAAATGGCCGGGACAGGTGTTCTTCTACGTCACCGGCCAGGTGAAGGGCATCCAGATAAAGAGGGACACCGCCGCGCCGAATGTCGATCCGGTCGGAAAACCGAGCGGAGTGCAAAGTTTCGCCCATCTCGGTCCTGCCGAAAATCAGCGGCTCAACCATGAGGAATGACGCGTCTTCCGCCAGTTCGACCGACAGGCGTCGGTCCAGCGCAGAGCCATCGAACAACAGGGTTTCCTGAGGCACCCAAACAAGCCGCGCCCTTTTGCCCACGCGCAAACGGGTGCGAATGCGCCCCTCTAGTCCCGGCAGCGCCCGGTAGGCCCGTTCGCAAGCTTGGGTTGTCAAAATCAGATCGGTTTCTGACCTTGCGTGGACGAAGGTGTCAAACCGGTCACCGCCTGTGACGCCGCCGCCGGTGTTCACCAGAACGGCTTGCAGGTTCTGCCCGTGCACCCGCGGGAACAGGCATTTCATCGATCCCGACTGCCGGAACCGGTCCAGCACTGTCCGACCGCCGCGCCGTTTGACGGTCAGACGGGTTTCGCCTTCGGCGCGCGGCTGCGCCGGGCGGACGGGGGTTTCAGTCAAGCGGTTGATGGTTTTGGCCCACAGGTTCTTTGTCGGTCCGACTTCGCGCCCAACCCCACCCAGACACCATTTCAAACGGTCATTCCTGCCCAATCCGGGGGGCTTCTGGTGACAAATTGTGCGTTCTCGAAAATGACTGCTCAAAAACTAGGCAGATATGAGCACGCATTGCGCAGAACCCTTCGCCGGTTTGCCTTCCATGCTGCAATGCAGAACCAATAGGCCACCTGCCGGGGACGGATGTCTGAGAAATCGGGGGTGTGTGGCGACCATGCGAATTGGACCTCGACCGGCCGCCACACGGATTGCAACACGAAGTTGCGGGATCAGGTAACGGGATAATGCGCGAAGGCGCAAGTCGTCCGTCTGCCATCCCGCAGGAGGTATACATGAACTTTCTGAAAACAACCCTTGCCGGGTCGGTTGTCTTTGCCGGGCTGGCGACAGCGGCGCTCGCAGACGACGACACGATCAAGGTTGGAGTCTTGCACTCTCTGTCCGGCACGATGGCGATCTCCGAGACCACGCTGAAAGATACCATGCTTATGCTGATCGACCAGCAGAACGCCAAAGGCGGATTGTTGGGCAAGCAACTGGAAGCGGTGGTTGTCGATCCGGCTTCGGACTGGCCACTCTTTGCTGAAAAGGCGCGCGAGCTTCTGACCGTGCACGAAGTTGACGTGATCTTTGGCAACTGGACCAGTGTCAGCCGCAAGTCGGTTCTTCCGGTGATCGAAGAACTGAACGGATTGCTGTTTTACCCGGTGCAGTACGAAGGCGAAGAAAGCTCCAAGAACGTCTTTTACACCGGTGCGGCTCCGAACCAGCAGGCCATTCCGGCGACGGACTACTTTCTCGAGGAGTTGGGCGTCGAAAAGTTCGCCCTCTTGGGGACCGACTATGTTTACCCCCGGACCACCAACAACATCCTGGAAAGCTATCTGAAGCAGAACGGCATTGCGGACGCGGACATCTTCGTCAACTACACGCCGTTTGGTCATTCTGACTGGTCAAAGATCGTTGCAGACGTCGTGGCACTGGGCGCGGATGGCAAGAAAGTCGGCGTGATCTCGACCATCAACGGGGACGCCAATATCGGGTTCTACAAGGAGTTGGCCGCTGCCGGCATCTCGGCGGATGACATTCCCGTGGTGGCGTTTTCCGTGGGCGAAGAGGAACTCTCTGGCCTGGATACCACGAACCTTGTCGGACATCTGGCGGCGTGGAACTACTTCCAGTCCGCAGACACCGACGTGAACGCAGATTTCGTCGAGACATGGAAGGCAACCATGGGCGAAGACCGCGTCACCAACGACCCGATGGAAGCCCATTACATCGGCTTCAACATGTGGGTGAATGCCGCAACCGAAGCTGGCTCGACCGAAGTCGACGCGGTGCGCGCAGCGATGTACGGGCAGGAGTATCCGAACCTGACCGGCGGCACAGCCGTGATGCTGCCCAACCACCACCTGGCCAAGCCGGTATTGATCGGTGAAATCCAGGACGATGGCCAATTCGACATCATCAGCCAGACCGAGGAAGTGCCGGGCGATGCCTGGACCGACTTCCTGCCGGAATCTGCAGTGCTGGTTTCGGATTGGAAGGAGCTCGAGTGCGGCATGTACAACACCGAGACGAAGACCTGTGTTCAGACCTTGTCGAACTACTAAGGCCTGATCCTGCGAAGGGAGGCGTGTGAGGCGCCTCCCTTTACAGCCCAAACCGGAATGCCTCCATGATCCGAATTCTAGCTGCCGGTGTGGGCTTTGGCCTTTGCTGGCTGTTGACCAGCAGTCCCGTCCTCGCTCAACCCGCAGAGATCCAGCCCGTCTTGCAGGCACACAGCGCGGAGATTACCAAAAGTTCACGCAAGACCATCGGTCCGGCCATCAACGCGATCGCCGCAAGCGGATTGCCGCAAGCACAGACGGTTTTGGAGGCGTGGGCCGCAAAATCAATGTGGATGCGCAAATCGGACGGTTTGTTTTTTCTGGGCGAAGAAGCAGAGGCGCGGACCTATCGCCTGATCGATTTCGACAGCGGAGAAACGATCGGAACTTTCCCTAAGGGTGATCTCAAACAACTCAAACCGAACAGCGGCATTCGCGCACTGATCGGGACGGCGCTGGTTCAGTTCCAACTCAGCGACCCGGATGCCGAGAAACGCCGGGAGGCCTTGATTGCAATTGGCCGGGATCCAAACGCTGCAGCCTTGGCACCGCTGCGCGCCTCCATCGACGCCGAACCGGATCCGGAGCTTAAAGCGGCCAAACAGAGGACCGAGCGTCTGCTGACCATCCGCTTTGACGAAGACGACGCGGCGCGCATCGCAGCGATCGAAGCATTTGCCGGCGACTTGGGTGTCGATGTTCGCGCCACGCTGAACCCGCTGGTGGCCACGCGTCGCGAGGTCGCAGAACGCGTCCCGGACGAGACCAACATCGCGAAACGCCTGATCCCGGGAAGCAATGGCTTTTCGCGCGACGAGGCCTTGGGGTTGCTGGTGGCTGCGGGTCTCGCGGCCCCCTTGCCCACCTCCGAAGATATCCGCAAGGCCCTTGCGGCCCACGTAGCCGGGGGGCGCGTCGCTGGAACGCCCGTGGCGCAACTCAGTGATCCTCAGGTGCGCCTCGACGCCTACCAAGCGCTGGCAGATGCCGGAAAAGTTCCGCCACGCCTGACCCCTGCGGAGATCGACGCCGTCCTGGAGTCCTATGTCTATTTCGACCGCTATGCCGAAGGGTCCGCTGCGGTGACGACGGCAGCGACGCAAGCGCTGGACGCCATCTCGCTCAAGATCGCGATGAACCAGACGCTCGACCTTACGCTCGACGCGCTGTCGTTGGCCTCCATCTATTTTCTAGCGGCCATTGGGCTGGCCATCACCTTTGGTGTGATGGGGGTCATCAACATGGCGCATGGCGAGTTCATCATGATGGGGGCGTATACCGGCTACGTCGTGCAGCAGATTGTGCCGGATCATACCTTGTCCATTCTGATCGCCTTGCCGCTGGCCTTTGCCGTGACATTCGGTGCCGGCGTCCTGATGGAGCGTCTTGTCATCCAAAAGCTCTATGCCCGCCCTCTGGAGACCTTGCTGGCGACTTTCGGAATATCCATCGCCTTGCAGCAGGTGGCCAAGAATGTGTTTGGCACACAAGCCCGCCCGCTGACCGCACCCGATTGGCTGGACGGCGCGCTGGTGCTGAACGATGTCGTCGCGATCAGTTACATCCGCATCGCGATCTTCATTCTCGCACTGATCTTTCTGGTCGTTTTCCTGATCATCATGAAGCGATCACGACTGGGTCTGGAAACGCGCGCCGTGACCCAGAACCCACGCATGGCCTCGTCCATGGGGATCAACACGGACAAGGTGAACATGCTGACCTTTGGCCTTGGGTCCGGCATCGCCGGTGTGGCCGGCGTCGCGATCGGGCTCTTTGCAAAAGTGACCTCGGAGATGGGCAGTGACTACATCGTGCAGAGTTTCATGACGGTGGTAGTCGGCGGCGTGGGCAACATCTGGGGCACGCTGGCGGGGGCCACAATGATCGGGTTCCTGCAAAAGGGGATCGAATGGATGAACCCGTCGAACACCCTGGCCGCCCAGACCTACATGATCGTCTTCATCATCATATTCATTCAGTTCCGTCCCCGGGGCATCATTGCCCTCCGCGGGCGCGCTGCGGGGGATTGAGTCATGCAACGCTCTTTTGTCGTCAGAAACCCCTCGGTCCTCATCTTCCTCGCCCTGCTCGCTCTGTTTACGCTGGTCGTGACCGTTCTGTCCGAAGGCGCGGGCATCGGAGTGATCTCCACCAGCTTCGTCAAAACGCTGGGCAAGACGCTGTGCTTCTGCCTCGTTGCAGTGGCGATGGACCTGATCTGGGGATTCACCGGCATCCTCAGCCTGGGGCATTTCGCGTTCTTCGGGCTGGGCGGCTACATGATTGGCATGTGGCTCATGTACGAGCGCACCCGGCTGATCGTGATCGAGAGCCTGTCCAATGCGGATATCCCTCCGACCAGCGAAGAAATCGTGGCTGCGATTGGCAATCAGATTTTCGGTGTTGTCGGAAGTTCCGACTTCCCTCTGATCTGGGCCTTTTCTGACAGTCTGTTCCTGCAACTGATGCTGGTGGTTTTGGTGCCGGGATTGCTGGCGCTTGTCTTTGGCTGGCTGGCCTTTCGCAGCCGGGTGACCGGTGTCTACCTTTCGATCCTGACACAGGCGATGACCCTCGCGCTGGCGCTCTACCTGTTCCAGAACGACAGCGGCTTGCGGGGCAACAACGGCCTCTCTGGCTTGCAGAACCTGCCGGGTGTCACCGCCGCGCAGGATCAGGTTTCGCTCTGGTTCCTCTGGGCCTCCGCGCTGGCACTGGGGCTGGGGTATGTGCTGGCGGCCTGGATCGTCTCGGGGAAGTTCGGCTCTGTTATGCGCGGCATTCGAGACAACGAGGCGCGGGTTCGTTTCCTGGGTTACTCGGTTGAAACCTACAAACTCGTGGTCTTCACGGTGACGGCTTGTATCGCTGCCATTGCCGGGGCGCTCTATTATCCTCAGGCCGGTATCATCAATCCCGCTGAGATTGCGCCGATCGCCTCGATCTATCTGGCGGTCTGGGTGGCCATCGGTGGACGCGGCCGGCTCTATGGCGCCGTGATCGGGGCCGCCTTTGTCAGCCTGCTTTCGACGTGGTTCACAGGCGGACAGGCCCCAGATATCCCCTTGGGGTTTTACACGATCAAGTGGGTGGACTGGTGGCTGGTCCTGCTGGGGCTGTCCTTCGTCCTGGTCACGCTCTTTGCCCCGAAAGGCATTGGTGGTCTTTTTGATCTGATCGCACATCGCCGCAGTCCGGAGCGGCATGGCGCAGACCTTGGACCGGATGACGGCGCGTTGCGCGAGCGGGAGGCCAACCAATGAGCACGCTTCTCGAAGTCTCCGGCGTGTCCGTCACTTTCGATGGGTTTCGCGCGATCAACAACCTGTCATTCCGGATCGGAGAGCCCGAACTGCGGGCCGTGATCGGGCCCAATGGCGCCGGAAAAACCACGTTTATGGATATCGTCACCGGCAAGACTCGCCCCGACGAAGGACGGGTGATCTGGGGCGAAAAATCGATCTCTCTCCTGAAATTGAGTGAAGCGCAGATTGCACAGATCGGTATTGGCCGAAAGTTCCAAAAGCCGACCGTTTTCGAAGATCAGACCGTGCAAGAGAACCTTTTGCTTGCTCTCCAGAAACGGCGGGGCTGGCTTGGTGTCATTCGCTATCGCCCCGATCGAGAGGACCTCGACAAGGTTGCAGAGCTGGCCGAGGAAATCGGATTGCGTGACGCGCTGCCGAGAAAATCCGGGGAACTCAGTCACGGACAGAAGCAATGGCTCGAAATCGGTATGCTTCTGGCACAGGACCCGCGCCTGCTGCTGGTGGATGAACCTGCCGCCGGTATGACGCCCGCCGAACGCGAACACACCACCGAAATCCTGTCGCGCGCTGCAGAAACGCGCGCAGTTGTGGTGGTTGAGCACGACATGGAATTCGTCCGCCGCCTGAATTGCAAGGTGACTGTCTTGCACGAAGGCGCGGTTCTGGCAGAGGGAGGGCTCGATTTCGTGACCTCAAATCAGGACGTGATCGACGTTTATCTGGGACGGTAAGGCATGCTGGAACTGGACAACCTGACCCTGCACTACGGGCACTCGCAAATCCTTTATGACGTCTCCTTCCGGGCCGATATCGGCGAAGTCTCTTGCGTCATGGGCACCAATGGGGTGGGCAAAACAAGCCTGTTGAAGGCGATTTCCGGAAGCCATCCCCGATCTGGCGGCCAGATGCGTCTGGATGGGGAAACCCTCGGTCCCCTGCCCGCTCACGTTCTGGCGCATAAAGGCATCGCCTATGTTCCGCAGGGGCGCGAGATCTTTCCACTGCTCACCGTCCGGGAAAATCTGGAGACAGGTTTTGCCTGCCTGCCGCCCGACGCACGCCGCGTTCCGGATGACATCTTTGACCTCTTTCCGGTCCTGAAGGAGATGCAGGGGCGTCGCGGCGGCGATTTGTCCGGCGGGCAGCAGCAGCAGCTGGCCATCGCGCGCGCGCTCGTCACGCGCCCCCGGCTCTTGCTGCTGGACGAGCCGACCGAAGGCATCCAACCCAACATCATCTCTCAGATCGGAGAGGTCATTCAGCACCTCCGGGATCAGAAGACCATGGCGATCCTGCTGGTCGAGCAATACTTCGATTTTGCTTACAAGCTTGGAGATCGGTTCACGGTGCTGAGGCGCGGTGCCGTCGTGCGGCAAGGCCCAAAGGCCGAGTTTGCGCGCAGCGATCTGCTGGACCTTGTTTCGGTGTAGGGGTGTGTGAGCGGTCAAAACTTCACCCCCCAGCCGAACCAGATTTTCTGCAATCCGGCCTGTCACAGAGTCACTTCGCCGGAACCGGCAAACGGGCCAGTGAACCCCTCTTGTGAAGCAACGACAAAACTCCTATCGCTTTGTCCGCTCGACGGGAGGAAGACATGCAGAAAACAGTCGTCAACAGCTGGAATGAATGGGACCCGCTGAAACATGTGATTGTGGGTCGCGCTGACGATTGCCACATTCCGCCCGAAGAACCGGCGCTCGATGCGAAGGTTCCCGAAGACAGCGACATGCGAGGGCAATGGGGCCGGCGCCCGCAGGAGACGATTGATCGCGCAAATGAGCTTCTGGATCGCTTTGCTGGGCAACTGGAGGCGCGTGGTATACGCGTGGACCGGCCCACGCCAATCGACCATGCGCTGCCTGCCACGACACCGGATTTTCACACAGACAGCCAGTTTGGGTGCATGCCCCCGCGCGACGTGTTGCTGACGGTCGGCTCCGAAATGCTGGAGGCAACGATGTCCTATCGCTGCCGCTGGTTTGAGTACCTGAATTACCGCCCGCTGCTGCAGCGCTATTGGGAAGAAGACCTGAATTTCCGGCACGAAGCGGCGCCCAAGCCCCGGCTGACCGATGCCGATTATCATCCAGACTACCTTTCGGAAAAAATCGGCGTGGAGAAACGGCTGCAATGGGCCGCTGACAAGTTCTTTGTCACCACCGAAGAGGAGCCGCTCTTTGACGCGGCAGACGTCTTGCGGTTCGGCAAGGACCTTGTCGTGCAGCATGGCTTTACCACCAATCTGAAGGGGATCGAGTGGTTGCGCCGCCATTTCCCGGATCACCGCGTCCATGCGGTGAACTTCCCGGGCGACCCCTACCCCATCCACATCGACGCGACCTTCACACCGCTTCGACCCGGTCTTATCCTGAACAACCCGCAGCGCCGGCTGCCCACAGAGCAACGTGATCTGTTCGAAAAGAACGGCTGGGAGATCGTGGATGCCGCGCAGCCTGCGCACAACGCGCCACCGCCGCTCTGCTACTCAAGTGTCTGGCTGTCGATGAACGTGCTGGTTCTGGACCCCAAGACAGTCTGTGTCGAAAAATCGGAAGTCTATCAGGCGGAACAGATGGACAAGCTGGGCATGGAGGTCGTGAAAGTGGAACTGCGCGATGCTTATGCCTTTGGCGGCGGCCTGCATTGCTGTACGGCAGATGTCTACCGCGAGGGCAATTGCGAGGATTACTTCCCGGATCAGGTTTCAGCAGCCTGAAACGCGCAGTCCTTCAGACGGAAACCGGCCCGGCGCCCGGACCGAGTGGGCAATACACTGGCCGACCCTATTCGGTCAGTGTCTTGATCAGCTGTGCTATCCGGCGCGCACGCGTGTCTGCGCGCTTGGCAGTCGAAACCTGATGCAGAAGCCCCCGCTTTTTTCCCGGCGTCAGAGCACCCCATTCGCCCGATAAATCTGCGCTGCGAATTGCAGATGCGATGTCTGACGGCACATCGACCGCATTCGGGTCAGCGCGTCGCAGCCGAACCTCGATCTCGTCTCCGGGTGCGATACCGGTTTGTTGCAGAACGGATTTCCCTGTGTAGACAAAGGTTTGTGAAATGACGGGCGCCTTTGTCAGCGCCAGATTAAGGGGATGGTCATTCAACTCGATTTCAACCCGACGAGCGCCTTCTTTTGCAAGTTCGCCTGAGATGTCGTCGGGCAGTGGCAGAACCGTATACACGCTATCTCCCCACTCAAGTGGGACAATGCGACCAGAGAAGGAATACCATTTGCTCACGGGTAATCTCCACGAAACTCAGCATGACATGGCTCTCGCGTGTGCGGGATCAAGGCTGCGACGCCTGCTCTGCGATATTCTGCACCGCTCTGACCCCGTTCCATTTGGCCAGAGGTGTGGCAGTCCGGAAACCCGCTATGCGACCCCAATTGGAACTTGATGGGCGTCACCCCATTGTCGTGGCGATTGTCCGTACAATCGTTTGAAGTCTCGGCTGAAGTGGGAGGCACTTACATATCCCACGTCCAGAGCAGCCTCGCTTACCGTCATACCACCGCCAATCCTCATCGCGGCAGAGTTAAGGCGCATCGCCTTCACAAACTGAAGGGGGGACATCGCTGTCACCTGCCTGAACTTGCGATGGAACACGGCCCGGCTCATGCCTGCGTGCGCCGCCATGTCATCAATCGAGATTTCTGAGCTTAGATCCGAAGACACATGTGCAATGGACCGAGCGATACCATTCCCCGCGGCGAAGACCTGCCGCGCAAACACACCCGCTTCGCCCTTCAAAACCGAATAATAGAGTTCGCGCATCCGCGCTTCGCCGAGGATGGCCATGTCAGTGGGGCTCCCCAACAGCTTCAGCAGCCTGAGCAACGCGTCCGAAAAGGTATCTTCCCATTTGGCAAAGCGGATCCCACTACGCGCTTGTTCTGATTTGGCCGCCGGAATGCTGTTCGGGGCGTGATCCATCTCCATGGCCAACTGAGCCATGACGCGCTGATCGAGCGAAATGTAGACGCCATAAAGTGGGTTCTCCGGCGACGCGGCCGGTGTGCCCGCCTGGATCGGCATGGACATCGGACAGCAGAGATATTGGCTGCTGTCGTAGGTAAATCGCTCACCTTCCAGCACCGCCTCTTTCGACCCGCTCACGATGGCAATGATGCTCGGCTCATAAACGGCGGGCGCGCAGGGGATCGAGGCACTGGCCCGGAACAGCTTGAGGCCCCGTAAACCGGTCTCCGTCAGACCGTCTTCGCGGATTTGGCGTTCGATAAGGCGTCTGATCTGTTGTTTGCTCATACCACTCATCTAAAGCTGGCGGAGTGGTGTTTTCAATCGCCCCGATACAATCAGGCAAGTATTCGAGACGATCTGGTCTGTTTTGCGCGAAAGATGAGATTTATGTGCGATCTCAGCAAAGTGAGGCACATCTCATGGCCCGACGCCAATCGACACCAGGACAAAGACCATGAACAGCACAGAGTTCGGAGCCGAAGGCTGGACCCCGACGTCAATCGGTTCGCTTGCGGGCAAGACCTTCATCATCACGGGCGCCAACACCGGCACGGGATTTCAAGCCGCGCGTATCCTTTTGTCCAAAGGGGCCACGGTCGTCATGCTCAATCGCAGCATCGAAAAATCGACCGCGGCGATCGATGACCTGAAGCAGGAGTTCGGCGCAGGTGCCGATGTCAGCTATGTCCGCATGGACCTTTCGGAGCTTGCAAGTGTGCGCGCCGCTTCAGAGCAGGTGCTGCGAACTGTTCCACGGATCGATGCATTGATCTGCAACGCCGCCATCGCTCAGGTCCCGACACAGCGCCTCACCGTCGACGGGTTCGAAAGCCAACTGGGCACAAATCACTACGGACACTTCGTCCTTTGCGGCATGTTGTTCGACCGGATTGAAGAGGCACATGGCCGGATCGTGGTTGTCGCGAGCCTTGGTTACAAACTGGGGATCAGGACGATCCAGTTCGACGATATGAACTGGGACAAGAACTACAGCGCCAACGCCGTCTACAGCCAAAGCAAGTTGGCACAGATGATGTTTGCTTATGAGCTGCAGGACCGGGTCAGGGCTGCGGCCAAAAACGTCAAAGTCTATGTCTGCCATCCGGGGTCGTCAGCGACATCGTTGATCAGCACAAGCGGCGGACTGATGACACGGATTGCATGGTGGCTCATGTCAAGCTCCCCCATGGTTCAGACCGCTGAACGGGGCGCCTATCCCGAAATCATGTGTGCGACCATGGACGGTCTGGCGCAGCGCGCCCTTTATGGACCCACGGGCCGTATGGAGTTCGTGGGGCCCGTCGGCAGAGGCACCCTTGAACCTCACGCCCATGACAAACCGACGATGGAACGGCTCTGGGAGGTCTCCGAGACGGCAACGGGTTTCAGTTGGGCATTCTGACGGGCGTTCCGGCGCGCGCATCTCACTCCTGCAAGCGCCACAGACGCTGCGGCAAGAACCGGCGGTGGTCAGGCAAACGGCTCAAAGTGGCACGATGGACAGGATTGGTTTACGTTTGCTTTCATCAGCCGGAAAGCGTCGCAATGCAGATACACTCACTCGACAAGCTGGAACATGATGCCCAACTCCATGATCTGGTTCGCGAGTATCTCGATCACGAAGTGTCAGAGTTGCGTAAGATCTCCGGCCTTGATCTCAGTGTCGACGAGCTGGTTGGAAACACCTTCGATCACATCGCAGAGTACTTGCCCCCGACCGGAGCGTTGCACGTCGTGATCGATGGGCATGATAAGCTGCACGGGTGCGTTTTCCTGAAAAAAATCGTCCGGATGCGTTCGAAATCAAGCGGTTGTATGTGAAACCCTCTGCGCGCGGGCTGGGCCTTGGACGAAAACTGATGGTCGGTATCTTATCCCATGCAAAGGACCTGGGCGCGCAAGAAGTTCTGCTGGACACGGGCATCTATGACACCGCCGCGCAGAACCTCTATCGTACTCTGGGCTTTTCCCAAATCGACAGCTACCCGGAAGGCGAAAGCGACCCTGAGGTGTTGCCATACTTGCTGTTTATGAAACTGAACCTTTAGCGTGTTGCATGGGTCCCCACTGACAGGTCGAGACTAGAGCTGATAAACCAAGTCCACTCGCGCTCTGCTGGGCCGGAACGCGGCCCGATTGTTGACTGGAAACCAACCAGTCCGCTAATTTTCGGCATGACCAGCGGAAAATACCTAGACGATCTGACCGTCGGCGATACTTTCGAAACCGGCGGCATCACCCTTACGGACGGCGGGATCATTGATTTTGCATTGGTGCACGACCCCCAACCCTTCCATGTGGACAGGGTCGCAGCCACGGAGTCGATTTTCGGCGGCCTCATCGCCAGCGGTTTCCAAACCATTGCACTGACCTTTCGGCTGTTTCGCGACACCGGCGTCCTGACCGGGACAAACCTGGGTGGCCATGGCATGGACGAGGTGCGCTGGCTGGCGCCTGTGAACGCGGGCGACACGATCCGAGCGCGAGTCACGGTCGAAGCCATCACCCCCTCGCGCTCAAAGCCTGACAGGGGAACGGTCCGGTTTCGATATCGAACGTTCAACCAGAACGACGTCGAGGTACTGAGCCTGACCATGGACCATGTGATGGCAAGGCGGGGTGCCGGCGATCCGAGTTAACTTGGCTGCCGAATTCGAACGCTGCTTCACTTGGTAGCTTGGGGTAAGAAGGTTTCCTGTCCCGCTTTTGGGCAAAAATCCCAGTGACATCTGACACAAACAGGGTTGCATTTGCGTGAGTCTGCCTTTCCGCAGTCCAAGTTTTGCGTGTGTCGCGGGGAGGTAACGCTGCATCGCTGCACCGCGACCCAACGTATGCTCTGCGGACAAAGCAGTCCTTGAAGACGATCTCGAAGAAGACTGAAAAAACTAATCGGATGACTTTTTTGTCCTTTGCTTGGAGCCTACGCTCGAGAGAAATTGCGTTTCAGATTATTGAGCCCAGCTCAGCACGATATGGCAGATGTAGGTCTTCGCACGATATGGGCTTGTGCGAATTTGACACTTTTGACCGTGCTACGAATACTGCACTCATGAAACGGCCCAAGACACAATATGCAAAAGCGGATGATGTGCACGTCGCCTACCAAGTCTTCGGAGAAGGACCGATTGACTTACTTTGGTGTCAGGGTTGGGCAACGCACATCGAGTATGCTTGGGAGATCCCAGACTACGCACGATTTCTGGCCAAACTAAGCCGATTTGCGCGGGTAATTTTCTTCGACAAGAGAGGCGTCGGCATGTCAGACAGGGATGTCGGCTATCCTACCCTGGAAGAGCGATCACAAGACATCAATGCGGTGCTCGATGCCGCCGGCAGTGAAAAAGTGGCTGTATTTGGGGTTTCTGAAGGCGGTGCCATTTCCACAGTCTTTGCTGCCACGTTTCCAGAACGCGTCAGTCACTTGGTGTTGAGTGGTAGTCGGCCCTGCTACAAGTGGTATCCTGATTACCCGAGCGGGCTGAAACCAGACGCGCTACGAGCTGAAATTGACGTGTTCCTTGATCCATCATTTCAGATAAGTGAAGAAGTGTGCGCTGATGGCGCGCCAAGCATTGCTGACGATTCTGCCGCGCTTGAGTTGCTTGCCGCCTATTGGCGCTATGCGGCAAGCCCCCGAGCGCTGAACAAGCTAGCTGTAATGAACTATGACATTGATTATCGAGCTGTGCTTTCGTCTGTTCAGGTTCCAACATTCATCCTGCATCGTGAGGGCGACCGCTGGTGCGACGCCGATCACGCTTATTATTTGGCTGAACATATTCCCGATGCTGAACTCAAGATGTTGCCAGGTGAGGATCACATTGTCTGGTATGGCGATCAGGACAATCTGATTGCTGAGATTCAATCGTTTTTGACCGGGGAGTCCGCTTCGCGGACTGTGGATCGGGTTCTCAAAACGGTCGCATTCATCGACATTGCGGAATCAACAAAACATCTTGCGCGTATTGGAGACGATAGGTGGCGGAGCGTTTTGGAAGCGCTAGATCGCCTTGTGTCGAGACGCCTGAGTTCTTTTGGTGGCAAACAGATCAAGCATACAGGCGATGGATATCTGGTTTCATTTCATGGCCCAACGAATGCAATTGAGTGTCTTTCGGTAATGCAAGACGATGCAGCGCGTTTGGGTTTAGAAATTCGGATTGGTGTGCACACAGGCGAATGCGAAATTCACGGAGAAGACCTGAGCGGTCTTGCTGTTAATGTTGCCGCGCGGATCATGGATGCAGCTCAACCTGGTCAAATTCTTGCCTCTCAAACCGCCAAAGACTTGTCGCTTGGTGCTGACCTCCCATTTGAGCCACTTAGGTCACGTTCGCTACGCGGAATACCAGGTGAGTGGCATCTTTTTGCATTAACTTAGTTTTGTCTGCTTAGGGCTCAAATTAGCCACTCCCTGCGCACGGCTTGCAAGATTTCACGCGCCCAAGACCTGTCTCTGCGCCGGCGATTGTAAGAGGATCTCTCAGCCTACCCCATGCCCCGCAGAGCCATGCTCCAGCCACAAACGATCCGTGGGCGTCAGGTGCGCGTCCATCGAGGCGTCATATGCCGCGAGCTGGTCTTCGGTCAGCTTGCCGTGCCATTTGCCGCTTGTGCCGCTGTGAAAAAAAGCCACATCCGACTTGAAGAAGCCCTTGCCACCTGACGGCGCATAGCGTTCGGCGTTCTGCTTCATATTGTCAAAGGTTGCGGCCCGAATGAGTTGGGCCAAGACGTCGGGCGCATGGGAAATGCTCAGGAGGTCCGACACTCTCGCAAAGGTGCCGACCAGGTCGCGCGCCATGTCTGCATAGTGAAAAAGCGACACATTCGGGCGTTCCGCAAGCACCTTGGCCGCTTTGTAATGCTGCAGGATATGCGCAAGCGGCATGGCATCGCCGTCAAAACCTTCGGCGCCCCCGTCCAGAAACCTGCGGAATGTGATGCCCTCCGGGTCCTCTTCGGGATACCAATGATCGAACCAGGACACCGGGATGTTCCGAACGTGTTTCCTGTAGGAGAAATGCGCATCAAGCGGATGGCGGAACACGCAGAGGTACTGCGCCTGGTCGTCCAGCGGCAGCCCGTCCATCGGCGTGTGACTTTTCATACTGCGGCGGTGCTTCATCGCCTCAAGCCGCTCGGCCACCTCCTCCATTTCGCGGATGCGGATATCGACCCACGGCATCTTGACCGACAACTCTGTTTCAAGATCGGGATCGCCCGATAGCAACAACGCCACGATGGTTTGCATCCATGTGGTTCCACATTTCGGAGGTGTGACAACGAACACATCATCGGGACGGATGGAAACCATATCCCAGCGGCGGTTGTCGGTCAGCGGACCAAGGTAGAGTTTTCGGGCCATCCGTTGATACCTCTCTTGTAGGCAGACCCGATCAGGAACATTGAAGTTCCCATCGAATGCAACAACAAGGTTTCGGCGCGCAGATGCGTCAAAGCCGATGAGCGCGGTCGTTGGTTTCAGAACAAGATGCTTACAAGCGATCGAGCTTACAAATCTGCGCGATCAGGTGTGAACAGGGCACCGGGGCACCCGATCTTGAACCGCGGACGCGCGCAGCCAACTAGGGTGGACCGCCCCGGCACCCTCGGTTTTGGTGAGGCAACGGGCGACAGCACCGGTCCGTGTGTTGGGCCGGAAAGGCGTAACAATTGCGGGGTTTAGACCGATGATGATGACCGAAGCACAACGGGCCGAGGCCGAAGCGCTCCAATCGCTGCACGAGTTCGATATCATGGCCGAGGATCTCTACAACATCATGGCGGCTGACGAGTACAACTCACCGCGTCAGGATGGCGGGAACTGGACCGACGACCTCGACCTCTTGCTGCCGCGCCGGGATCTGGTTTCACAAGCGGCTCTCGAGGCCATGCGACGCGTCTTCTGGGTCGCCCGTGACAGCCGCAGCTACTCGGCCACACGTTGCGCGATCATCGACGAACGGCGGGCCTTCGGGATCGCTCTTGAGCAGTTTCCCCATCAGCAAACGCGGCATTGAACATCTCCAGCGTGCGCTCTCGGGTGTTTGTCGCTGGAGCCCCGCCCTTCGAAAGCTCCTCTTCGGAAGAGGGCAATTGGTTTTGACATTGAAGATGTGCCGATCGTTGCGGCAGCAGGTCGCCATGTGGTCGCCGCCCCTTCCTGCTGCGAAACTTTACATGTAACTCTCAGGTTTGCCTGCCATTGAAAGGTTTGGAGCGGCACCGGTGCCGTCTACCCGAACCCCATGCCGTCGAGCGAGACCTGAATGACCGCAAACTCAAACTTTCGACCCCCTTTGTGGCTCCGATCCGGGATGGTGCAGACCGCTCTGGCCAGCAACAGCCTGCGCAAGAGCCGGAAAGCGGACCTGGATGCCAGCGCGATCAGGCTGGATCTGGATGCCGGGTCAGGTTTGAAGACGAGCTGTTATCTCAACGAGCAGCCCGATGCGCCCGGTATGATCGTTCTCTTTCACGGATGGCTTGGCACGCCACAATCCTCATATGTTGTGTCGGCGGCCAAGTCGCTGTTCGACAACGGGTTTTCGGTTGCCAGGATGACGCTGCCCGAGCACGGCGATGCGGCGCTGATGAACGCCGAGGTCATCGACCTGACCCGGCATGATTTTCTGCGCACGGCCGTCAGACAGTTGGCGTCTCGGCGCCCCGACACTCCCTTGGGGCTGATGGGCTTCTCGCTTGGCGGCAACTTCGCGCTGCGATTGGCGCGGGACCTGAAAGCCCATCCGATCCCACAACTGCGGCACGTTTTGGCGATCAGTCCGGTCATCGAGCCCTCGGATACGTGCGACATGATCGATGCGGCGGGCCTGTTCCGGCGCTACTTCCTGAAGAAGTTCTTCAGGCTGTCGCGGGAGAAACTTGCCACCTTTCCGCAGATCGAAGGCATTGAGGAGGTCCTCACTCATCAGTCGATCCGGGCACTAACCGAATTCTCGGTTCAGCAATGGACGGACTACCCATCGATCGATGCGTATTTTGCTGCCTATCGCATTGGGCCTGACGATTTCGCTGACTGTCCTGTTCCGATCACGTTGCTCACAGCAATGGATGATCCGATCGTTCGATGGAACTACGCCCATGCGTTGCCGCAGACCGCGGCGCTTGAACCCATCTTCACCCGCTTCGGGGGGCACAATGGCTTTTTTGCACGGTTTCCGACGCAAGCTTTCAGCGACGAGGTGGCCGTGCAACGGTTCCGGCAATTCGTTCAGGACAAGGTATGAAGCAAAGCAGAGTCGGACCTGATCAATCTGGAACTTGGAACGAGGTTTTGACGTTCTTAGCCCAGGATTTTTCAAGCTGACTTCCGTTAAGGGGTAAACCGCAAAGATGAAGCTAGAGTTCCACCACATCAATTACGTTGCCGATGACGTCGGCAGGTTACACGATTTCTACACAAACGTTCTGGGGCTCGAGGATATTCCGATCCAGTCCTTTCCCCGCCCCACGGCCTCCGATGACACAGGCTACGCCGGCAAAATCCGATTTGCCACGGATGGGCATATGCAGATGCATCTCGCTGAGCGAGACTTTGGTGTCGCCTTCAAAAACGGCGAGGTCATAAACCCTGTCGAACGTGGTCACATTGCCTTCAGGACCGACGATATCGATGCGTTCAAGGCGATCCTCGACCGCGAGGGGATCCCATACTCGGACTACGGAACGGCCTTTGCCAAGGAGTGGCATCAGGTGTTTTTTCACGACCCCGAAGGCAACGTGATCGAAGTGCATCAAGCCGTCGGATAATGTGTCCGGGATGGCCCGGCGCTAAGCCAGCGTAAGGTCGACGCACTCGCCCCTTAAGCCATGGCGCGAGCGATGATGAATTCGCGTACACCCGTCAGAGCGCCAGGCGTTCCGCATCGAGCGGGCTCTTTTTGGCCGCGGTTTCACACCTCGCTGGCATCAAAATCGATATGGATGTGATTGCCGTCGCAATCCTCGACATTGACCTGAATGATGGGAAGTCCCGGGACGCGACGCACGTCGGCCTTGATCCCGCCGGCTTCCAGTTTCTCGATGAAGGAGTGATAGCCGCTTGCCCTGAACGCAAAGTGCTCGATCTTTGGCTCGAGAGAGGCGCATTCGTTGTCAACTTCAACAAGATGCACCGTCGGGTATTCGCCGCTGTACAGCCAGGCTCCGCCAAACTCAAAATCCGGGCGCGGCCCATTTTTGAGACCAAGATACTCTTCGTACCATTGCACCATCTCATCAAGCCTGCTTGTCCGGACATTCACATGGTCAAGTCGTCCAATTTCCATCGGTCTCCTCCCTCAAAGGTGCCGCTATACATGGGCCAATCTGATTGGACGGCCTGCACTGAGCCGGTCAAGCGACGACAGGATCGCGTGCCGATCAATACCGAAGTGATGATAAAGATCGGCAACAGTCCCGGTTTGACCAAAATGTTCCACGCCGAGACTGATCGTTCGATGACCATGCACCCCGCCAATCCAGCTCAGCGTTGCAGGGTGCCCGTCAATCACGGTCACCAGAGATGCGTTTCGCGGGATGTTCGCCAGCAGAGCCTCGATATGTGAGGTCGCATTTGCGTTTCCGTGCGCGCGCTGTCGCTGGGCTGATTGCCATCCGGCGTTCAGCCTGTCCGCTGAGGTCACGGCGAGCACGCCCAGATCACGCCGATCCGCGCCGGCATGTCCCGCCGCGGCAATTGCTTCGGTCGCGACAGTGCCCTGATACACAATGACCGCCTCACAATTCGGGCCCGGCTCCCGCAACCAATAGGCGCCGTCCAAAATGCCCTGCCGCCTGGGATCGGTCATTGGGAGTCCCATTTGATCAATCGGTCGGGTCGAAAGGCGGAAATAGACTGAGCCACCCGTTTCATCTCTGAGCCACGTGCGCTCATCCGGATCGCCTTCGCCATCGCGCTGCAGGTAGTCAAACGCCCACTCCATGATCACGGCCAACTCGTCCGCAAAGGCGGGTTCGAATGCCGCCAAACCGTCCTGACTCATTCCGATTAACGGAGATGCAATCGATTGGTGTGCCCCGCCTTCGGACGCCAGCGATACCCCGGACGGCGTGCCGATGAGGATAAAGCGCGCGTCCTGATAACAGGCGTAGTTCAACGCATCGAGCCCGCGGCTCACAAACGGATCATAGAGTGTGCCGATCGGGATCAGCCGTTCCCCGAAGAGAGAATGCGAGAGCCCCGCCGCACCAAGCACCAGAAACAGGTTCATCTCTGCGATGCCCAGTTCCAGATGCTGCCCCGATGGTGAAAACCGCCATTTCTGCGTGCTCGGAACCCGTTCGTCCCGGAACACATCGGGCCTCTCATCATGAGCAAAAAGACCGCGCCTGTTCACCCAGGGACCAAGATTGGTCGACACCGTCACGTCCGGCGACGTCGTCACAATCCGGGCGGCCAGGTCGCTGTCACTTTTCGCCAGGGCATCGAGCACCTTTCCGAAAGCCGCCTGCGTCGAAATCGTGTCGTCGCTTGGGGACGGGATCTGTGGAACCGAGACGCGATCCGAATGCCGCCGCCGTGTGCCTTCCGAGAAGAATGGCACCTCCTTGAGGAATGCAGCGATCTCCGTTTCGTCGACGTCGAGGCCTTCAAAGAGATCCCATTCATGGTCCGTCCGAACGCCCATAAGCTCTTGAAAGCCATCCATCTGTTTTTGGGTCATCAGCCCGGCGTGATTGTCCTTGTGACCCGCCAGCGGTGTTCCCCAGCCTTTGACGGTGTAAGCCACGAACGCCACCGGTTTGTCGTGATCAATGCTTGCAAACGCTGTTGCAAGTGTCTCAAGACAATGACCGCCGAGGTTTTCCATCAAAGTGGCCAGGGCCTCGTCGGTGTGGCTCTCGATCAAGCCCCGCGCCGCCTCGTCAGACCCGAGATCACTTAGCAGGCGTTCCCGCCATGCGGCGCCACCCTGAAAAAGAAGGGCTGAGTACACGGCGTTCGGGCATGCGTCGATCCACCCGCGCAAGGCCTCGCCACCGGGACGCGCAAAAGCCGCTTGCTGGAGCGCGCCGTACTTCAGGACTTCGACCTGCCAGCCAAAGGCCTCGAAAATCTCCGTTATCCGCGCGTAGAGTCCCTCGCGCACCATGCCATCGAGGCTTTGGCGATTGTAGTCAATCACCCACCACGTGTTGCGCAGCCCATGTTTCCAGCCCTCTTGCAGGCATTCGTAGATATTGCCTTCATCCAGTTCCGCATCGCCAACAAGCGCGATCATGCGGCCTTCTTTCCCCGCCGAACTCCACGGTTTGGCCCGGATGTAGTCCTGTATCATCGACGCGAAGGCCGTGATGGCGACGCCGAGCCCGACCGACCCCGTTGAGAAATCGACATCATCTACATCCTTGGTCCGGCTGGGGTAGCTCTGAGCCCCGCCGTAGCCTCTGAACATTTCCAGGTTCGACCGGGTCTGGTTCCCCATCAGGTACTGCAGCGCGTGAAACACCGGAGAGGCATGCGGTTTGACCGCCACCCTGTCCTGGGGGCGCAATGCAGCAAAGTAGAGCGCCGTCATGATCGTCACCATGGATGCTGACGACGCCTGATGCCCGCCCACCTTGATTTCATCCTTTGGACGCAGATGGTTGGCGTTGTGGATCGTCCAGCACGCGAGCCAGAGAAGCTTCTTCTCGATGGCGCGCAGTAGTTTTGTCTCAGTCATCATGTCCCTTTAAGGATAGTACGCCTCTCAGCGCCTGAAAGCCTGCGGTCTGGAATTTCACGAGCGTCTCCAGACTTTCGGATGTGTTACGGCGGGCACCGGTGGATCCGCCCAGGCGTGCGGGGCGGCCCGTATCTGCACAAAGCCCAAGCATCGCGGCCACCATGGCAGAGAACCCCTCGATTACATCCGCCTCGGGCACCTCCGGAAGCGCACGGCGGAACTCGATCAGGTATTCCCGTGCCGTTGCATCATAATGACGTGCGATGATTTCGGTGCCGAGCGGAGAATTGGCCAATCGCCCCATCAAAGCAGCGTAAGTGCGCCATCCCCGATCGCCTTCGCCTGCAGAGAGAACAAAAGGGCTGATGTAGTCGCGTACCAGTGTCTCGATCGGGATGACATCACCCGCAGCAGAGGTTCGCGCTGCGGTGAGTGCCTTCATCCGCAGTTCTGTCATGATGACAGAGCGCCGCGCAATCACAGTGTCAAAGATCGCGTCCTTGGGCCCGAAGTGGTACCCGACCGCGTGCAATTGCACATCAGCTGCCGCGGCCACATCTCTCAGGGTGGCCCCATCGTACCCCTCGTCCGCAAAAAGCCGTTCGGCGGCATCCAGAATGCGCTCGCGGGTCTCATCAGATGACCGGCCCTTGGGACGCCCCGGCTTTCTACGCGCGGGCTTTCTGGGCGTCGGCGGTGTTGCCTCAAAGGCGGTCTCGAGGCTGATATCCGGGTCAGAACCGTCCATGCTCTGCGTCACGCCGCACCTTTCCTGTCCAACTGATCTGATGACAGGGCCAGTATCTCGGCAGCCTCTTCCGGCGTGGCTGCGCGCAGCCCCAGGTTTTCAAGGATCGCTTTGACCTGCTGTACCTGCTCGGCATTTGAGGCCGCCAACCGCCCGGGTCCTGACCAGAGAGAATCCTCCAATCCGACGCGGACATGCCCACCCGATGCGGCGACGGTTGCGGCAACACGCATCTGGTTGGCGCCCGCGCCCAGCGCCGACCACACAAAGTCCGTGCCGAACAGCCGTTCGGCGGTGCGGCGCATATGTGCAATGTCGTCCAAGTGTGCCCCAATTCCCCCCATCAGACCAAAAACGGTTTGGACAAAGAACGGCGGTTCGACTGCTCCAATCTCGGCGAAGTATGCCAGATTATAGAGATGGGAGGTATCATAACACTCGAATTCAAAACGGGTTCCGTTTTCCCGGCATGCCTTCAGGATATGAGCGATGTCTCGATAGCTGTTGCGGAAAATGAGATCGTCGCTCTGCTCCAGGTGTTCGCGCTCCCAACCGTGCCGAAACTCGGTATGCCTATTCAACATGGGGAACAGTCCGAGGTTCATCGACCCCATGTTCAGAGACGCAAGCCGCGGCGCCAGGGCGCGCGCCGGCGCCACGCGCTCGGCAGCCGTCATGTATGGGCTGCCGCCGGTTGTCAGGTTCAAGATCGCATCTGTGCTGGCCGAAAGTGGTTCAACAATCTGCTGAAACGCCGTCACGCTTTGATCCGGCTGGCCTGTCTCGTCATTACGTCCGTGGAGGTGCAGGATCGCGGCGCCCGCTTTGGCAGCCTCCGCCGCTGATGCGACAATGTCTTTGGCCGTCACCGGCAGATTGGGCGACATCGACGGCGTATGGATTGCCCCCGTTATCGCACAGGTGATGATGACAGGTCTTGGCTGTGCCATTGCTCCCTCGTTCACTCCGCCGCAATGCGTTCGGCGTCTCGGATCAATCCCCGAAGAACCGGAGGCGTGACCGGCAAGGCCGAGATCTTCACACCTTTGTCGCGAAGCGCATCTTCAATCGCGGTGGTCAGCGCCGAAGGCGCTCCAAGGCGCCCGCCTTCACCACCGCCTTTGATGCCATACTCAGTGTAGGGACTGGGCGTCTCCACATGTCCCAGTTTCAAGTTGGTCGGCATCTCGTGCGCTGAAGGCAACGCAAACTCCGCGAAGTTCGGATTGGCGAACTGCCCGTTTTCGTCATAGATGAACTGCTCGGTCAGCGTTGTGCCGATCCCGTTTGCCGTGCCGCCCCAGACCTGACCACCCAGCGTGCGCGGGTTCACAATTGTCCCATTGTCATGCACGGCCGCATAGTCGAGGATCTCGACTTTCCCGGTTTCCGCATCAACTTCGACCGCTGCCATGTGGCAGATGTGCCCGACAATCGGATAGAAAATGCCAAGATGCTCGCGATCCGGATGGGGTTCGGCAGAGATCGGGTGGTCGTAGACCGCTGTTGTCTCAAGCCCGCTGTCAAACTCTTCGTCATCCGGAAAGCTGAGCCGGAAAAAGCTCGACATAAGGGCAATGTCGGCAAAGGTCTTGGCCTGATCTTCCAACCCGCCTTTCACGGCGACACTCCCATCGCGAAGCTCGAGATCGTCAGGCCGACGTTGCAGCAGGTGGGCGGCGAAACGCTTCAGCTTTTCCTCCAGCCGGATCGACGCCGTGATACATGCCCCCGCAACCATAGCGGTAAAACGGCTGCCCTGCGGACCCACGCCATTGAAGCCGGTCTGACTGTCGGCGTAGTTGAACACGATGTCTTCGGGGGCCACCGTCAGGCGCTCCGCCAGCACCTGGGTCACAACGGTTTCGGGGCTGGTGCCCACCATACAGGAATTGAGGGTCACAAAGAGCTTTCCCGACGGGTCGAAACGCGCCGAAATTCCCTCGGGGGTGGATGTCAGGGTAAAGCCGGGCTCCTCTTTGTTGTTCAGGAACCACCATTCGGTCGGTCCATAAACACTCCGTTCCATGCAGGTCGCCACGCCAACACCGATACACCGGCCCTCCGAACGTGCGGCGGCAGCCTTCTGCTTCCACCCGTCCAGATCGAACAAAGACTTTGCTTGGGACAGCACCTCCTGGAAATTGCCGCTGTCATAAATGTTTCCGGTGGTGATCATGTATGGAAACTCGTCCTGTTGGATCATGTTTTGCTCGCGCAGCTCAACCGGATCCCGCCCCAGCTCGTCTGCGGCGGCATCGACCATTCGCTCCATGACCCAGTTGGTGACCTCGGATCCAAACCCGCGGTAGGGCCCCTGCTGGCATTTGTTGGTCAGCACGGCGATCACGCGCATGGCGAAGCTTTCGATCCGGTATGGGCCGGTCACCTGCGCCATGGCATTGCCATGGGTACCGACACCAAACTGCAGATACGCGCCGTAGTCATCGAGAACCGTGAAGCGAAGTGACTTGAAGGTGCCATCATTCATGACCGCAAACTCACAATCATAGAGCCGGTCGGAACCGTGGCTGTCAGAGTTGGTAAAGTGCTCTAGCCGATCTTCGATGTATTTCACAGGCACCCCTGCCAGCCGGGAGAGGCCGGCCGTCAGAATGATGATCTTGTGGATGAACACTTTGGACCCGAAGCTGCCACCGGTCAGGACGGGGATCAAACGCAGCTCTCCCGGAGACACTTTGAGGCTGCCACCAATCACAAACGGAATGAAGTTGTAGAAGTTTGTGTTTGCGTGGATCGTGTAGCCCCCTTTGAAAGCGTCGTATTCGGCCACAACACCACAGGTTTCGATGGCCTGTGCCGAAGAGCGATGCCAGCGCAGGCGGCGTTTGATCACCTTGTCCGCGCCCGCAAAATCCTCTTCGACAGGGCCGAAGCTGAAACTCTCATCCAGCGCACGATTGCTTTCGCGATCATCAGGATGCAGAACGGCATCCCCTGTGGCATCCAGCGACGCTTCGATATCCACATTTGCGGGAAGCACCTCGTATTCCACCTCGACAAGCGCCGCCGCGTCTTCTGCGATGTAGCGGTCTTCGGCCACCACGGCTGCAACCACTTCTCCCACATGCCGCACCTTGTCGATGCACATCGCATGCTGGGTCACTGGAGGAGAGGCGAAACTCGGACAGGGATCAACAACAGTGGCAAGATCAGCGCCCGTGTAGACGCCAATGACCCCGGGCAATTCCTTTGCCTTGGAAACATCGATCGACAGTATCCGGGCATGGGCATGAGGGCTGCTCACCACTGCGGCATGCGCCATGCCGGGCACGACCACATCGTCCACATAGCCCCCCTTGCCGGCAAGGATACGCGGATCCTCCACTCGCTTGATGCTTTGCCCGATCCAGGTCATGCCTTGGTGAGGTTTCTCACGCTGACGGCTCGGCGGGATAACATTGCTCTTCAGATGTGAACTCATGGTCTTTCTCCCTGCGCGCTCATCAGGCGGTCTGCAACGCGTCATCCGCCTGTGGCGCCCGTAACTTCTCGGCAGCCGTGCGGATTGCGTCGATGATGTATTCGTAACCGGTGCACCGGCAGAGGTTTCCGGAAATTGCCTCGCGGATTTCCTCGTCCGTCGGGTTGGGGTTTTCTGACAGAAGCTCGTGGGCGGCCGCCAGCATTCCGGGCGTGCAAAACCCGCATTGTAGCCCGTGCTCTTCCCAGAAGGCCTCTTGGATCGGGCTCAATGTTTCGGCGCTGCCAAAGCCTTCCACAGTCGTCAGCGACGACCCGTCAGCTTGCACCGCGAACATCAGACAGGCTCTTACGGCCTGGCCATCCAGCATGACGGTGCACGCGCCGCAAACACCATGCTCGCAGCCGACATGGGTTCCCGGCAACGCAAGGTCCTGACGAATGAAGTCACTCAACAAAAGCCTTGGCGAAACGCTCGCTTCGCGTCTGCGGCCATTCACAACGAGTTCTATTGCTAGCTTGTTCATTTCTTCCTCCCGATTAGCTGGCGCGATCAACGGCGGACGCGAGCGCGCGGGGCAAAAGTGCGCAGACAAGGTCGCGTTTATAGTCCGCGGTGACCGCGGCAGAACCGTATGGATCGATGGACTTGGATGCAGTTGCCGCAGCTTCTTCAAAGAGCTCACGCGTCGGCGCCTGGCCAGTGAGCATGGTTTCGATCTCACCAAGACGCATCGCAGCCGCGCCAACTCCCGCAGCAGCGATGCTGACATCTTCCAGCTTGCCCGAACCGAGGCGTACTGTGCAGACGATGGCGGTCCATGCGAAATCGCCCTTGCGCATGCTGACTTCCTCGAACCCCCAACCCGTACCGTACGCGGGCTTGGGGATGCGCACTTCCACCAGCATTTCATCGTCATCCCGGAGCGTCTCGTAGGTGCCCACAAAGAACTCCGTCGCCGAGACCTCTCGGGTCGCCCCATCGCGCGCCAGGACCATCGATGCCTCCAACACCTGAACAATGGCTGGCATCTCGGATGCCGGGTCGGCGTGGCAAAGATTTCCGCAAAGCGTGCCGCGGTTCCGCACGGCCTTGTGCGCAATCCATTCGTAGGCATGCGTCACCAGCGGAAGATGCTGGGCGACAACAGGGGATGACTGAACCGCGCGATGGCGGGCCAGGGCGCCGATCACGATCTGGCTCTCGTCTTCTCGAATGTAGTCCAGCTCTGACAGGTGATTGATATCGACCAGATGATCAGGCTGCGCGAGCCTGTAATTCATCATCGGAACAAGACTTTGTCCGCCCGCCAAGATGGTCGCACCATCGTGAGATGCAAGAAGCGCCAGTGCGCCCTTGAGATCATCTGGCCGATGGTAGTCGAACGGTGCTGGTTTCATGGTGTCCTCCCTTTTTTCAGCCGGCAAACCGAGGCTCTTCGACGCCCCGAATTCCCAGTCCTCGGATGCGGAAGAGTCCGCCTGCCGCAAACTGGGGTTTTGCCTCAAATGCGAAATTGTCATGTGTCGCCGGGTGGCTCACACGCGCCATTGAGGTGACGTAGATCTCATCGAGGTCAGGTCCGCCAAACATGACCGATGTAATGTTCCGAACCGGCATCGAGATCTTGCGGTCGACCTGACCGTCGGGCGCATAGCGGATCAAATCGCCGGAGATCACTTGCGCGTTCCAAAGACACCCTTCTGCATCGACGGTAGAGCCATCAGCAAATCCGGCATCGGCGGCCGTCGACGCAAAGACCCGCCGGTTTGCGACCGCGCCGTTTTCTATGTCGTAGTCGTAGGCCCAGATTTCGTTCTGAAACGTGTCTGCGAAGTAGAATGTTGTGTCGTCGGGACTCCAGCAGGGTCCGTTTGAGCAGATGATCCCATCTTCGATCTTGGTCAGCGTCAGATCCGGATCGAGCCGCCAGAGACCGCAGACCCCAAGCTCCTCCAGATCATCCATGCCGCCGGCAAAGAAACGCCCTCGCCGGTCACACTTGCCATCATTGAGCCGCGCTCGCGCCGGATCGTCATCTACTTTGGCGATGAGCTCTGTCCGACCTGTCTCGAAGTCAAAGGTATAAAATCCGTCCGCAAGGGCCAGCACCGCACCGCCAGCCTTGCGAAGCGCCATCGCACCCACGTCAGACGCAAGCGGCCAGCTTTGCACATTGCCGGTCGCAGGATCCAGCCGCCAGATTGCATCTTTGCCGACCCGGCCGCCGGTGCTGTCCACCCAGTAAAGGCATTGGTCCTGAACGTCCCAGATGGGACCTTCGCCCAGGTGGTTGTCGACCGTGAGAAGACATTCGACTGTAAACTCTGGCGTCACGTGTCGGTCCTCGAATCAATCAAGCTCATGTGTATCATTTATTTATTTATACATTTGTACAATATTTTTTTCACTCGTTCTGCCTAGGCGCCTCAGCGGTCGCCTTGTGTTGACTTCGCGGCCCCCAAAGAAGGCGACAAAATCCGTCAAACTCAGGATGTGGCCTGCCGCATCACTTCAATGCCGCCGCTCTGGCTTTGGGAAGCTTGCCGAACAAACTGACCGCAGACTCCAGTGTTCTCGAGCTCGCAGCTTGGTTTTGGGTGCAACGGTCGAACGTCCAAGCGCTTAACGCGCAAGCACCGCGCCACCTGTTCTCGATGTCTTTATGCTTTTTACAGCACCAATCCGGGCGTTTCGGTACGGAGGCTAAGCCGGGACCTGCTGAGTGATACAGTGCACCCCACCGCCGCCACCGCCGATCATGATGCCGGAGACGCCGATGACTTCACGTCTGGGAAAAGCCTCCCGAATGATGCCAAGCGGTATGTCATCTTCGGACGCACGGCCACTTATGGGCAAGATCACCGCCCCGTTGCAGATGTAGAAGTTCATGTGCACCACATCAAAGCTGGTGAGCGGGATCTCGATGACCTCAAACCGCCGCCCCCGCGCGTCGGTCGCGCTCTGCAGTACAGCCTTTGCAGCAGCTGTAATTTCGGTGTTGGGGTCATTTCGGTCGTAGATGGTGTGGAGCAGAACGACGCCGGGGCCCGCAAAGGCCGCGATCCCATCGACATGACCATCGGTGATCGGATCGGGCGTTAAACCCTTGGGCAACCAGATGACTTTTTTAGCGCCCAGATGTGCGATCAACTCGCGCTCCACCTCGGTCTTGGACCAGTTCGGATTGCGATTGGTGTGGAGCAGGCTTTCTTCGGTTGTCAGGATCGTGCCCTGCCCATCCATCGCCAGCGCACCCCCTTCGGTCGTCAGATCGCTGACATACATGGGCATGTCCAGATGAGCTGCGAAGTGTCCCTTGGCGCGCTGATCGTCGCTATAGGGAGGAAACTTGCCACCCCAACCGTTGAAATTGAACCCGGCCACGCGCCGCTGACCCTCTTGGTTTCGCACGATCATCGGACCACTGTCGCGTGACCAGGCGTCGTTCAAAGGCGTCTCGAGCAACTCGATCTGTCCCGAAAGGAGCCGTTCGGCGTGTTTGCGATCGGCAGGGCGAACGGCCATAACCACCGGTTCGAACTCCGCGATCGTGTTGGCCGTCAACGCCCATTCCCGGCGCGCATCCTCCAGATCGCGACGGGGCCAGTTCTGCGGCGCCGGGAACTTCATCAAGGTGCGCTCATGCGGCTCCCATTCTGCCGGAAAGACAAACCCGTCCGGTCCCGCGGCGCCCGTCAGGATCTCCGCGCCCGTGCCGTCATAAAGCGACGGGCTGGCCTGCGCCCCCTGGGCGGCCGCCAGCGCCGCGGATGCGGTGAGGCTGGATTTCAGGAATTGCCGCCTGTTCACTGATTTATCCATGTGAGTTTGCATGACCGCGCCATCTGAATCGAGGTCGGGCCGAGTCACCACCGATAGCGCTCCCTCTTTCATTTGTGCGACCAGAATTTCCATAGATCGTCGAGGCGACGCGCACAGTTTCATACCACTTGCTTTCGATAACTGCGAGCATGGCAAAGATAGTCAGCAAACATATGATCAGCGTAAAAAAGCTCAGCAGCTGAATAACAGGCCAAACAAATGTCGAAGCCATCAAAAGCGAAAGGGCCGAAAACGCCGATACAGCAACCGGCCATTTCAGCATGTCAAAGCAGAGCCCCGTCTTCGCCCGCGACAATATCAGGCGTCGGCAGAAATGCCTCACCCACAAGCCGCAGGTAATCGTCTTCGGAGACTGTCACCTTGGTCTCGTCAGCTTTGCCATCCAGTACCAGGAAAGAATGACCGTGCACCGCGCACCAGAGCGCATAGGCGCGCGCGGAGACATCGGGATCGTCAGGTGACCGGCCGAGGTGCTCGGCGACAACCCGGATGACGATGGCGAATTTCTCGCGGCCCTCCTCCGCGAGATCGGGCGCGTCTTCTCTCAATCCCGCCATGCCGAACATCAGGGCGAAGACGCCCGGCTCACTGCGGGCGAAGTCGATATAGGATTTGCCCAGCGCCACAATGCGCTTTGGGTCACCGGCGGGATAGGCGTCCGCCGCGCTCTGCATCGCGCTGCCCATCCGATGCATGCCAGAGAGGATCACGCCATGCAGAATGTCCTGGCGGTCCTTGAAGTGTTTGTAGGGGGCCGCGGTGCTGACCCCGGCCAGCCTGCACGCCTCGGCGATCGACCAGCCATCCGGCCCATGAACCTCGATCAGTTGCCGAACCGCTTCCAGAAGCTGCTCCCGCAGGTTTCCGTGGTGATATTTCTTTCTCTGCGCGATCAACAGGTTACTGCCTTTATGTTAGCGTTATGAACATTTTTCTTTGACTTTGTTAGTGGCGCTAACATATGTGAGCAACACTAACTTCACAAGCTTTGACCGAGGTTTTGTCATGGATACCGCAGATCAAGGCCCGGCGCGACCACTCTGGTCCCGGATGTTGTTGAGCGTTGGCCGCACGGTGTTGACACTGGTCGTCATAGCGGGCGCCATCGGGGCAGGGGTCGCCGGCCATGCCGCATTGTCAGAGCGCGCATCAGACGCCGAGGCACCCGATCCCGCACCCAGAACGACGGTTGCGCCAGAGGTGTTGCAGATGACCTCGACGGTCACTCTGCCACGACGATTCACAGGGCAGTTCGAAGCCCCACAAGAGGTTGTGCTGGGCTTCGAGGAGGGCGGAACCATTGACGCGGTTCTGGCCCGCGAAGGCGAAGCAATCACGAGAGGCAGTGTGATTGCACGTCTGGACACCCGCCTTCTGGACGCCGAGCGCAACCGTTTGCAGGCCTCCAGAGAGGCGACCGAGGCACAGGCAGAGCTGGCGCGCCGCACCCATGACCGGCAAGTCGCCCTTCTGGCCGAAGGTCATGTCACGCAGCAACGGATCGACGAGACTTCGTTGTTGCTGGCGCAACTGGAGGCATCGCTGAGCGAGATCGATGCCGCCGTCGCAACGCTTGATGTTCGGATTTCTAAGACCGAGATACGGGCGCCCTTCACGGGGCGGATCGGCGCGCGACTCCTGGACGATGGTGCGGTGGCCGCGCCGGGTGCCGGTGTGGCAACGATCCTTGAGGACGGGCCAGCGCGGTTTCGCGTTGCGATCGATCCGGAACTGGCCGCGCAGCTGACGCGCGACTCTGACGTGATGATCGAGGTTGCAGGCGCGACGCTCCGCGCCCGCCTCGCCGAACTGGTGCCCGAGCTGGACGCCGGGACCCGGGGTCAGGTCGTCTATTTCGACCTTGTTCAGGGCAGCGAGACGCCGCCCGCGCGGGCTACAGGTGAGATCACTCTGCCGGACATCCAAACCGCTGACGGCGCCTGGGTGCCGCTTTCGGCCTTGCGCCAGGGTCCGCGCGGCGCATGGACATTGCTGACGCTGGAGCAGTCTCAGGATGGGGCCGCGACCGTCGCGCAAGAGGCCGCAGAGGTCCTGCATCTCGATGAAGGCCGCGCCTTCATCCGCGGCAGCTTCGGCGACGGTGCGCTCTACTTGCCGGATGGCACGCACCGTGTTGTCCCCGGCGAAACCGTGCGCCTGTCGGAGGCAGGCTGATGCAGGGCGCGCTTGCATCCCTGACCTGGCGGGAGCCGCGGATCGTTGCGCTGGCCCTGCTCGTCATCATCGCCGCAGGTCTATCCACGCTGATCTCAATCGGACGGCAGGAAGACCCGACAATCACGAATATCTTTGCTACGGTCACGACCCCGTACCCCGGCGCCGAGCCACAGCGTGTCGAGGCCCTGGTCACAGCAGAAATCGAAGACGCGCTGCGCGAGATTGCCGAAGTCGACGTGATCGAGTCGACATCGTCGACGGGCATTTCCATCGTATCCGTTGAGCTGATCGAAACCATCCCCGAAGGCCGGATCGAACAGGTGTGGTCCGAGATCCGTGATGACCTGGCAGATGTCGCGCAAGGATTTCCCGATGGCGCGCAAGAGCCGGAACTCGATACTGACGGCGCAGGCGCGTTCGGAGCCATCGTTGCTTTGACACCGGCACGCGATGGTGTGCCGCTGACCCTGATGGGGCGATATGGCGAGGCTCTCGCGGATGTCTTGCGCAACGTGCCTGGTACCAAACTGGTCGAACTCTACGGCTTACCCGATGAAGAGATCACCGTGCAGCTGGATGCAGCACACGCTGCTGCGCTGGGACTGACGGCCGGGCAGGTCGCAAACGCGATCCAGGCCGCAGATGCCAAACTGCGCGCCGGGCAAGTGACCGGGGCGTCGGACGAGCTGGTCGTCGAGGTTCAGGGCGAGATCGACAGCCTTGCACGGCTCTCATCGATCGTGCTGCGCGAAGGCAGCGCGGGGGCGACCCTGCGTCTTGGCGACATCGCGGACATCGACCGCGGCCCGCGTTTGCCCGCTGCCGAGGTCGCGTTGCAGGATTCCCGGCCCGCTGTTCTGGTCGCGGCCAAGCTTGAGGACGGGTTACAGGTCGATATCTGGGCCAGTGACATCCGTGACGCACTGGCGCGCTTCGAGACGCAGCTGCCCGGCGGCATGGCGCTTGACCTCGTGTTCGATCAATCGACCTACACCGCAGATCGTCTGGCCGAGGTTGGCGGAAACATGGCGCTGGGCGTTGGCTTGGTCATTGCCGTGCTGCTTGTCACGCTGGGTCTGCGTGCGGCTATGATCGTTGCGATCATCTTGCCCGTGGTGAGCCTTGCAAGCCTTGCCACCATGAACGCCATCGCGCTTCCGATCCACCAGATGAGTGTGACCGGGATGATCGTGGCCCTTGGGCTGCTGGTCGACGCCGGGATCGTTATGACAGACGAGATCGCCCGTCGCATTCGGGGCGGAGCGCCACGCAGCCTGGCCGTGGCCCGTGCCGTTCGGCGCCTGACGATGCCGCTCTTCGCCTCCACGGCGACGACGGCTCTCAGCTTCCTTCCGATGATCCTGCTGCCGGGTCCGGCGGGGGATTTCGTCGGATCGATCGCCCTTGCCGTGGTGATCATGCTTGGCTGGTCTTTCGTTGTGGCTGTGACCATCACCCCGGCCATCGCGGGTTGGATCCTGCCGGATGCCTCCAGCGGCCGGTTCGCCAATGGTGTGCCCGCAGGTCTCTTGGGACGGGTCTTTGAGGCATCACTGCGTCTTTCGATTCGTAACCCTATTCGGTCCATCGCCCTGGCGCTTGTCTTGCCGGTCCTTGGTTTCGCGAGCCTGCCGCTTCTGACAGCACAATTCTTTCCGGGTGTTGATCGTGACCAGTTCACCATCGAAGTGGATCTGCCACCCGGCACCGCGCTCCGGCAAACCGAGGAGGTGGTCAGCAGGCTCGATGCCAAACTCGCGACAGTGCCAGAGATCGAAGCAGTGACATGGGTCCTTGGTCGTTCGGCTCCGGCCTTTTACTACAACATTGTCGGCGGCCGGGACGGCGCGCCCGGCTATGCGCACGGGTTGATCCGCACCACGTCCGCTGAGGCCACCGAAGAGGTCCTGCCGAAACTGCAACGCGACCTTCCAATGCTCGCCCCGGAGGCGCAGGTGTTGATCCGCGGCCTTGTCCAAGGCCCTCCCGTGAATGCGCCGGTCGAGCTGCGCATCGTTGGTCCTGACATCGCTGTTCTGCGGGACCAGGGCGCACAGCTGCGCCGGCTCGCGGCAGATCAGGGTGCCGTCACACTGGCCCGTGCCTCGATCACCGAAGGCGCGCCGAAACTGGCCATTGACGTGGACGAAGCCGAAGCCCGCAGACTGGGGCTGAGCCTTGCTGATGTGGCCGGCCAGCTTGAGGCCGCACTGGTTGGGATCACCGGTGGTTCGCTCATCGAAGGCACCGAGGAATTGCCGGTGCGGGTCCGGCTCGGAGACGCCCTGCGCTCCAATCCGGCGGCAATCCGGGACATGGGGCTCTTGCCCGGGGACGCATCCGCCCGCGGTGCAACCGGCGTGTACCCGGCAGTCCCTTTATCCGCCATCGCCGACGTAACGCTCGCTCCCGGTGAAGGCACGATCACGCGCCGCGACGGCGAACGTGCGAATACCATACAGGCCTTTCTCCTGCGCGGCGTGCTGCCGGAAGAAGCACTCATTGCCGTGCAGGCACAGCTTGCAGCGCAAGGGTTTGCACTCCCTGCTGGTTACCGGTTGGAAATCGGCGGCGACAGCGATGCACGTTCGTCGACACTGAACAACCTTCTGGCCCCGCTCGGGTTGATCGTCACTCTCTCGATCGCGGTCGTGGTTATGACGTTCCGCTCGTTTCGGCTGGCCGCGGTTGCGCTTGTGGTCAGCGGACTCTCGGCCGGGCTGTCGATGCTCGCGCTGGCGATCTTCTCCTACCCGTTCGGGATCAATGCGATCATCGGACTGATCGGCTCGATCGGCGTCTCAATCAACGCCGCACTCATCATCATGACCGCGCTGCAGAACGACACCCAGGCTGCAGCCGGAAAGGTCGAGGCGATGGCTGGGGTTGTCATGGACAGCTCCCGGCACATCGTCTCGACCACGATTACGACGGTGGGCGGGTTCCTGCCGCTGATCCTTGCGGGCGGTGGCTTCTGGCCCCCTTTCGCGATGGCTGTGGCGGGCGGAGTGCTGTTGTCGACCGTGATCAGCTTTTACTTCACTCCCGCGGCCTTCCGACTGGTCTATGCAAGGCCAAGCCGCCGCAAAGAAACCACCGGTACGCAGCACGTGCCGATGCTGCAGGCGGCGGAGTGAACCCTTGCTATTGGTCGCGAGTGGCAAGCAACAAGGCCAATCGACGAAAAGATAGAAAGTAGAGCGTTGCTCAACTCACGTCTTGCAAGACTCACGTGTCGCCCGGCGATGAAGAATGGATACGCCATTTCCGGGTCGCCACTTCTTCACCGTTCCAAAGCGCTCGCAGCTTAGCATCCACCTTGCACGTCCGATTCTCTGAGCGCGCGTTTAACTCAACCGCAATCTCAGCAACCCCGTCCCTACGCTCGAAAACCATGTTGTGGGTGATTGATCTGCTCTCTGCGGGTAACCCGCTTAAGTGCAAGGTGTGGCGGCACTTTGTTTCGTACCCGAACACCGTACCGGTTTCGGTGTATTCGACCTTGGTCATGGGCTGATGCCAACCCATCGTCGTGCCGGACTCGGACACGTCGCGCCACCTCTGCAGCTCCGGACTTTCGATCACTTTGTGCGATTCGGTTTCTGGGAGGTCTTCTGTGGGTGGAAATGCGGTGCTCAGTTCCTTCGGCTCCCGGACCATAACCGGAAGTGTCACCGCACCAGCCACAATACGCACGGGGCCGGGCTGCAATTGTGCGCAGATCAGCGGCCACAGGCTGCGCGATAGAGCGACCCGAATGCGATGCCCCTTTCGAACCCGATAGGCCGTCGTGTGCAGATGCAAGGTCACTTCGAACGGGCCGGACTGATGGGTAGTGTCTGGCAGGTCCAAATGCTCATCCAGCGCAAGATTACGGACTCCGTACGAGATCCGCGCCGCAATGCCGTCCGGCGCAACATCGCTCAACCGCGCGACAATTTGAGACGGCTCATCGTTCAACTCACCCCGCAGTGTCACCTCTGCGGCTCCGTAAATGATGTAATCTTCTTCCAGAGGCAGCGTTTCAAATATCACGGACCGCGCATCGTCTTCCTGTTGATCCAGCGGCAGTCCTCCGGACCGTCCGAAGTACCCCGTGTCACCCGAAGCCTGCCCGATGGAGGGATCAACCGGAAGGTCCAACGGAAACCTGTGGCCTTTCTCCAGATCTGACAGCTCGTACCGGATTGAGCCGGTCTGCTCAAACGCGGGTCCGGTCTCGATCCACTTGCCTGTCCGAGTGGCTAGTGTGTCGGCTGGAGGGTCGAATTCACACAGCCAAATCCTCAGACGGGGAAAATCGGGCTGCGTTGGATGTTCGGGTTTCAACCAATGGTCCCACCAATCCAGGGCCATGCGCTGAAAACCAATCGCCGGACCCGGGACACCGTGATCGGGATAGTGATGCCCCCAGGGACCCACAACGCCCCAGACCAGATCAGGCCGGGCGTCGACCAGCGGCATAACAGAGTTCGAGTACCGATCGCTCCAACCACCGACCGACAAGATCGGGACGGACATGGCGTCAGCCTGATGAATGACCGACCCATGCCGCCAGTAGGCGCCGCGCCCCTTCTCGCGGAGCCAGCTTTCCAGAGGGAATGCCAGTGACTCGAGCCGGTCAATCCACTTCTCTTTCCAGTCCGTTCCGACATATGGTGTCGGCGGCGCGCCCAGAATGGCGGGCAGCGTTGCGCCCCATTCGAATGTGTCGGACAGGGCGCAGCCGCCCATGTAGTGGATATCGTCTTCGAACCGGTCATGCGTGGCGCATACCGCGATGACGGCCTTGAGGGGGTCAGGGGCGCGGACGCTGGCCTGCAGCGCGGCGGTTCCACCCCATGACGTGCCGAACATCCCTACGCGCCCGCTGCACCAGTCCTGCGCGGCGAGCCATTCAATAACCTGCCGTGCGTCGTCCAGTTCTGCCGGCGCGTACATGTCCGGCATGTGGCCCTCACTGTCCCCGGACCCGCGCATGTCGACCCTGATACAGGCATAGCCGTGCGCCGCAAAAAACGGATGGTTCCGTTCGTCGCGTGCCCGCACCAAGTCGGCTTTGCGATAAGGAATGTACTCCAAAAGAACAGGAACGGGCGTGTTCGTGACAGGCCGCCACAGCCGCCCGGCCAAACGCACACCATCCGCCAATTCGATCCAGAGGTGATCTGTGTGTTCGACCCGGAATGGTGCCGAGACCGATTTGTCCACCATGGCTTGCCTTTGCATCTTTCGAGGAAGAATTTGACCGACCAATCGCCTCTCTACAAGAATTTTTAGCATTTTTTCTTGTTTTGCCGAAAATTCGCGGTAGCATTTCTCAAATTGACGCCACGGCAGGGGGATTCGTGACGGACAAGGCAACATCCAAAATCGCGCGCGCCACACCGGCGGAGGCCATGTCTGCGTTCGGCGCAGAGGTGCGCCAGCTGCGAAAGGCGCGGCAGATGACACTGGCAGAACTGGCCGAAGCAAGCGGCACTTCGATCAGCCATCTGAGCGCCATCGAGCGTGGTACGGTCAATGCATCGCTGCCAAAAGTCTCGCGTATTGCAGAGGCGCTGAGCGTGCCGGAAGAATGGTTCTTTAACCGTCGTCCCGGATCGGGGCCGATGGAACGCACCTATGTGGTGCGCAGGCAAAACCGGCGCAATCTGGACCTGCTTTATGGTGAGCCGGTGGAGCAGTCAGGGTATTCTGATCGCTTGCTGTCCAGTTCGATCGGTGGCGACTTTTACATGGGTGTTTCTGATTACAGTCCGCACTCCGATTTGGTTACGCATCATCTCTTCGAGCGTGATGGCGAAATGCATGGGCTCGTTCTGGAAGGGACGTTTGAACTGACGCTGCGCGACGAAGTGATCACACTGCATGCCGGCGATAGTTTCAGCTTTCCTGGCCAGATCGTGCACAGCGCCCGCAATGTCAGCGACCAACCGGCCAGACTGCTGTGGGTCAATTCCCCCGTCATCATTCCGAAGTATCTCGAGCGGCAAGACGCGGAACACCAGAAAGACATCAAAGAAACCAAGAGCGGATGACACCCGCCATCACCCAATCAAGCGAGACCGGCTCTCGCTCAAACCTGTCCGGACGTTGTTCGGCCTGATCTACACAGGGAGTAAACGCATATGAGCTCGACATTCAGAAACGACATATCTCGACGGTCCGTGCTGGCCGGTGCTGGTGCCTTTGGCGCGGCAAGCCTTGCTTTTCCGCACATGGCCGTCAGCGCGGATGGATCCGTTCTCACCGTCCGATCCTACAGCGACCTGCAGGTTCTCGACCCGGCCTTCTGGCTGTCACTGCCAGAAGCGGACATCATGCGGTCGATCTTCGCACCTTTGATCTCCAACCAGGCTGGTGATGAATGGAGTTGGCGCCCGGTGGCCGTCGACAGCATCGAACAGCTTGATGATCTGACCATTGCCTTCAAGCTTCGCGACAACATCGGTTTCACGGACGGCTATGGCCAGATGACAGCCGATGACGTCAAGTTCTCGATCGAACGGATCGCCGACCCGGCCAATGAAAGCCCCTATGCCGGGGATTGGAGCGCGCTGAAAGAAGTGGAGGTCAAGGACACGCTGTCCGGACTGATCCACCTGAACAACAAGTTCGTGCCGCTTTGGACGACGACGCTGCCGACGCCCGCCTCTTGCGTTATCTCCCGAAAGGCTGTCGAAGAACTGGGTGGCAAAATCGGGTCCGAGCCGGTTGCGCAATCCGGCCCCTACCTGCTGACGGAGTGGGTGCCCAAGCAGAAAACCGTGCTCAAGCGCAATCCGGACTGGGCCTATGAACAAGGCGGGTACGAGGAAATCCACATCCTGCCCATCGAAGATCCGGCAACCGCGGAACTGGGCTTTGAAGCGGGTGATCTGGACTACACCTGGACATCTGTGTCGTCCCTGCCCCGGCTCAAGGAAAACCCGCCCGCCGGATCGGTCGTCGATGAGAAACCATCTTTGGCCTATGTCTGGCTGGGGATGAACAAGGACAACGAAGCTCTCCAAGATGTTCGCATTCGCCGCGCAATCCAGCATGCGATTGACCGCGAAGTTGTCGTCGATGCGGCCTATTTCGGCGCGGCATCCGTGGGCAATGGCATCATCGCGCCTGGTCTGCCCGGCTCTCGCGACAGCGTGACGTACGACTACGACCCGGACAAGGCACGTGCGTTGCTGGAAGAGGCAGGCGCCACGAACCTCACCGTGACTTTGGACATCCTGAACCAGTCCGAACGGCTGACCGCTGCTCAGGTGATTCAGGCCAATCTGGCCGATGTCGGCGTGACCTGCGAAATCAAGCAAAACGACTCCGGCACCTTCTGGACCCTTGGTTCCAAAGACGGCGACTACTTCATGGACCTGCAACTGGTGCTCAGCCGTTTCTCCATGAACCCCGATCCCAGCTGGGCCACTGTCTGGTTCACGCCGGAGCAAATCGGCGTCTGGAACTGGGAGCGCTTTGACAGTGCTGAATACAAGGCGCTGCACGAAGAAGGGCTTGTGGAGAGCGACCCGGCCAAACGCGATGAGATCTATCGCAAAATGCAAGGTCTGATGGATGAAAGCGGGTGCTACGTTTTCCTGACCCATGAAGTGGTCGGGCTGATCCACAAGGACACTGTGGCTCCGGGCCTGAAGCCTAACGGCGAACCGCTCCTGCCGCTGTTCCAACCGGCTTGAGCCCAGCGCGGGCGGCCTCGCACTCCCCGGGGCCGCCCGCATGATCGCGGAGAGCGATGATGCTGACCTATTTTGTCAAACGCCTGGGGCTGGCTGCGGTCATCGTATCGGTGGCCATGTTCCTGCTGTTTTGCATGATCTACCTGATCCCAGGGGATCCGGCATCTGTTGCCCTGGGTCCGCGTGCAACCGAGGAAATGCGCGCCGCCCTGCGCGAAAAGATGGGCCTGAACCAGCCCGTGATCGTGCAGTTCTGGAACTTCTATGTCGGCGCCTGGACCGGAGATCTGGGCGAAGAAGTTCTCTCTGGCCGTCCGGTTATGACCGTGGTTCTGGAACAACTGCCCTACACGCTGGCGCTCATTGCAGGGGGCATCACGTGGTCGGTGGCACTGGGCATCCCGTTGGGCTGTTGGGCGGCGGTGAGCCGGGGCAGTACGGCCGATCGGATCGTCGGCATTCTGTCGGTGGCCGTGATTGCGGTGCCCTCCTTCGTGATTGCGATCTACGCACTGCTGATCTTTGCTGTACAACTCAGGTGGCTGCCGGCCATCGGCGCCGGTGAGCCCGGCAATCTGGGCGATCAACTGACGCATCTGATCCTGCCATCGCTGGCCGTCGGCCTGGGCTGGGTCGGATACATCGCGCGGATGGTGCGCGCTTCCATGTTGGAAGTGTTGGAAGCCAGTCACATCCGCACAGCCCGCGCCTTTGGCCTGCCAGACCGTGTGATCACGTATCGCTACGCCCTGTCCATCGCCATTCTACCAACGGTTACCTTGCTGGGAGTTGGAATCGGGCAGATGTTGTCTTCCGCCGTCTTTGCAGAAATCGTGTTCGCCCGTCCCGGCGTTGGCAAGCTGGTGTTTGACGCGATCCTCACCCGGAACTTTCCGGTGGTGACCGGTACGGTTCTGGTCACAACGGTTCTCTTCGTGCTGCTGAACCTTCTCGCGGATCTCATTATCGGAGCATTGGACCCCCGTGTCAGAAGCAGTTTCTAAACCAACCGTCCACATGGCCGAGATCTGGCGCCCGATCCGCAAAATTCTGCGAGAGCCTTTGGGCGCGCTGGGTCTGTTTCTCGTGTTGCTGGTCATTTTCGGTGCAGTATTCGCCGATTTCCTGACCAGTTATGACCCGACTCGGATCAATCCCCGCGTCCGTTTTCAGGGACCGAGTGCGGAGCACCTGTTGGGAACGGACCAATTGGGACGCGATCTGTTTGCGCGCGTCCTCTATGGCGGTCGGATCGCGCTTTATGTAGCGCTGGTCTCGACCGCGGTGTCGCTCGTGATCGGGATCGTTCTGGGTCTGATCGCAGGCTATGGTCCGCGCTGGCTCGACAATCTGATGATCCTCTTGTTTGACGCGATGAAGAGCTTTCCGACTGTGATGCTGGCTCTGGCGCTGGTGACCTTGATGGGGCCATCACTCACAGCCGTAATGGTGGTCGTCATACTGGTGACCGTGCCTGGTTATGCCCGCATCATTCGAACCCAGACCATTGCTCTGAAGAACTCTGAATTCGTCACAGCCGCCCAAAGCATGGGGGCATCACCGGCTCGCATTCTGCGGGTTCACATCCTGCCCAACGTGGTCGGACCATTGGTCATTCTCGCGTCCATGGACATCCCGGTCGTGATCGGCATCGAGGCCGGAATGAGTTTTCTCGGACTGGGGGTCCGTCCGCCCACGCCCAGTTGGGGGTCGATCCTGAATGATGGGTTCACGGGCATACGCGATTCCGGCTGGATCGCGATTGCGGGTGGGGTGCCGATCATCATCACAACGCTGGGCTTCACCTTCCTTGGCGAAACGCTGCGGGATGTCTTTGATCCTCGGCTGAAAGGGCGCTGATGACCACGCTCGCGATTAAAAATCTGAACGTGACCTTCTCAACCGAGGCCGGCCCGCTGCACGCTTTGAAAGATGTGGGTTTTGACATTCCCGAAAACCGAATTGTTGGGATCGTCGGTGAATCCGGTTGTGGAAAGTCGACCCTGATCAACGCGATCCTCGGGCTTCTGGCCGACAACGGAACTATCGACAGGGGCTCGATCCTCTTCGAAGGCAAGGATGAACTGACCACATTGTCGCCGGCAAGAATGCGCGATCTGCGGGGACCACGGATTTCGACCGTGTTCCAGGATCCGATGGGTGCGCTCAATCCGGTGATCTCGGTCGGACGGCAGATGATCAACATCCAGTACCGTTCGAACCTGTCGAAAAGAGAAAAGGAAAATCGCGCGGTTGAAATGCTGGAGCTGGTCCGCATACCAGACGCGCGCGCCGCGCTGGCGCGATACCCACACCAGTTTTCCGGGGGAATGAAGCAGCGGATCGCGATCGCTATGGCCCTGATGATGGAGCCCGCGCTGTTGATTGCAGATGAACCAACGACAGCACTCGACGCGACGCTGGAGGTCACCACCATTGAGCTTCTCAAGGATCTGCAACAGGAGATCGGGTGTTCGGTCATGTTCATTTCGCACCATCTGGGCGTGATCGCCGAACTCTGTGACGATGTGGTTGTGATGTATGCCGGCGAAGTGGTGGAACGCGGCACCACACGCCAGATCTTCCATGACCCGCGCCATCCCTATACCGCGCGTCTTCTGGAATGCGATCCGGCACGACAAAGCCAACGCACAAGGCACTTGCCGACCATTCCAGGTGAAATTCCCGATTTGCGGGCCCGGCCGCCCGGATGCATCTTTGCCAATCGCTGCCATCGCGTGCTTGAGGCGTGCAGCGCGCCGCCGCCGGAAGAAATGATCGGCAACGGGCATGTAGCGCGCTGTTTTGTGGCCAAGGAACCCGACCATGCGGAGGCAACCGTATGAGCACCGACCCAATCCTGAAGATAGAAGATGTGCAGGTGTCCTTTCCCGTCGGTAGCCTCGGGCGGAAAAACGCCATTCTCGGTGTCGCCGGTGTGAGTTTTGAGGTTCATCGCGGGGAAACCTTTGCCCTGGTTGGGGAAAGCGGGTCGGGCAAAACCACGCTCGCCAGGGCCGTCAACGGGCTGCAGGCGATCAGCGCAGGTGCAATTACCTTTGAGGGTCAGCGCATCGACGGTCTGGACCGGCGATCTATGAAATCCGTGCGTCGTCGCATGTCGATGATGTTTCAGGACCCAGTGGGCTCGCTGTCGCCGCGCATGACTGTGGGTGATTTGGTGACCGAGCCCTTCCGGATACACGGCATCGAAGGGCGCAACCTTCGGGAAGAGGCGGCGCGTTTGCTGACCCTTGTCGGTTTGCCAACTGATTTTGTCAGTCGCTTCCCCCATCAGCTGTCCGGCGGTCAGGCGCGCAGGGTGGGCGTGGCCCGTGCGATTGCGCTGGACCCCGCGCTGATAATCGCAGATGAACCTACTGCCGGGCTGGATGTGTCGGTGCAGGGCGAGGTTTTGAACCTGCTCAATGATTTGAGGGAACGGCTTGGGCTGGCCATGATGATCATCACCCATAACTTGCACGTGGTGCATCACGTGGCAGATCGGACAGCGGTGATGTACCTGGGGCGCTTCGTGGAGGCGGGCGACACGGGCGAAGTGTTTGGTGCCCCAAGACATCCCTATTCTGCGGCCCTTCTGTCGGCCAACCCGGAACCAGACCCGGACAAGGTACATGACCGGATTACGCTGCCGGCTGAGGTGCCATCTTTGCTGGCGCGGCCCTCGGGATGCGAATTTCACACCAGATGCCCGTGGGTGCAGGACCGCTGCCGCAGCGAAGCGCCGGCGCGCCATGACCAGGACAACCGCACCGTCGCATGCCACTACCCGCTTGAACCCGGCGCACGGCCTCCGGTCGCTGAAACCGCCCCTGCCTGAGGAACCAAGACATGGCCGCGTTTCCCAGTTTCGGACCAAACGCCGTTGAGCACGAACTGACAAAGAACGGCGTCACGATGCGTGTGGTCATCGAAGGCACCGGTCCGGACATTGTCTTCGTGCCCGGTGGTGATCAGACGGCCGAAGGCTATTCGCAGCAATTCGCGCGGCTGGCGGACAGTTACCGGTGCATCGCCTATGACCCCCGCGGCGCAGGTGAAACCACCGCACCACCTCCCCCTTGGACCATGGCCGACTATGCTGTGGATTGTGCCGCCGTGATCGACGCTTTTGCGGGAGGACGGGCTGTGGTGTGCGGTCTGTCATTGGGGGGGCTGGTCACTCAGCAGACAGCCATTGATTTTCCCGACAAGGTCAGCATGGCCATCCCGATGGGAACGTCTGCCTATATCGACGGCTTCACCCGAGACTGGATGCAAGCCGAGATCGATTTGCGCAAAGACGGTATCGCCCTGCCAGACTATTTTCTGGCACCGCATTATGCGGTTTACGCGTTTCCGGCCGCGGCGCTGCATGACCCGGAACTGTGGGCGCAGATCAAAGCGTCTTACACTGAGCGCTTCCGCGATCGCGATCCGCAAGACACGATTGATCAATGGGAGGCCTGTCTGGATTTTGACTGCCGCGAAGGGCTCAAGACCTGCCCTGTTCCGATCCGTGTGATCGCCTTTTCCGAAGATGTTCAGACGGCCCCGTCGATGTGCAAAGTGGTCTCCGACCTTGCGCCAGACGGTGAGTTCCATGAAATCCCCGGGCTCGGTCACGTGTCCATGACCCGGCACAAACCTGAGGTGGTTGCCGCAAAGCTGCGCGAGATCCTTGCCGCCGAGCTGGTGCGCGGCTGATCGGGGCACAGGGCGTCATGCGGATCGCAATCGCCGGATTTCAACACGAGACCAACACGTTTGTCTCCCAGCCGACGCGCCTTGAGGATTTCGAGCAGGCCGACAGCTGGCCTGGATTGCTGCGTGGCGACGAAGTCTTTGAGGAGACCAGGGGCATGAACCTGCCCATTGCCGGGTTCATCGCAGCGGCCCAGATAGATCCCAGCACGGAACTCCTGCCCATTTTGTGGTGTGCTGCAGAGCCGGGCGGTCGGGTTGCGGATGAAGCTTTCGACACGATCTCGAAAAGGATCTTGGGTGCGCTTATAGAAATGGGAGAAATCGATGCGGTCTATTTGGATTTGCACGGCGCCATGGTCACGCAAAGCCACGATGATGGCGAAGGACACCTGCTCAACCGGGTTCGGGAACACATAGGCGCAGAAACACCACTTGTCGCCAGCCTCGACATGCATGCCAACCTCACCCGGCAGATGGTGGATTGTGCTGATGCGCTGACGGTTTTTCGGACATACCCGCATATCGACATGGCCCAGACCGGGGCGCGCGCCTTTTCCATGCTCGAACAGATTGAGCGAAACGGACCTCCGGCCAAGGCATGGCAGCAGGCCGATTATCTGATCCCCGTGCCTGCGCAGCACACCGGCAGTGACCCTGCCCGGTCGCTTTATACGGACCTGACAAGTTTCGATGGGCCTGACACGGAGCTGGCTGAAATAGCGCTGGGATTCACTGCAGCGGACATTCATGACACCGGCCCATCCGTCTTGTGCTACGCCAAATCCCAGGCGGACGCCGATGAGATGGCCATGGTCCTTGGCGCGCGCTTGCAACAGGCGGAGGCCGAGTTCGGCTGCACGTTGCTGGAACCAGACGACGCTGTGGCGCAGGCCATTGCTACGAGCCATGCCGGACCAGTTGTGATCGCGGATGTACAGGACAATCCCGGCGCTGGCGCCTCGTCAGATACAACCGGGCTTTTGCGCGCGTTGCTCCGAGCGAATGCGCCAAAGTCTCTGCTGGGTCTGATGCATGACCCTGCATTAGCGGCATGCGCACACCGATCTGGCGAAGGCGCCTGCTTTGATGCCGCAATTGGCGGACGGGGTCCCGGCGATCATCCTGTTCTGGCAAAGGTGAAAGTCCGAAAACTGAGTCCCGGTAATGTCCCATATACCGGTCTGATGTATGGCGGTGGTGTCGCGACATTGGGGCCGTCCGCAGCGCTGTCCATTGAAGGCACGGAGATTTCCCTCGTCGTGACGAGCATTCGCAACCAATGCCTCGATCTGGCGCAATTCCATCACTTTGGACTGTCACCGGAAACCGCCCGGCTTGTCTGTGTGAAGAGCACTGCGCACTTTCGGGCGGATTTTGAGCCGATAGCTCAGGACATTCTTTTGACGGCGGCACCTGGTCTCTTTCCCTGTCGCTTGGAGAAATCGACCTATGCGAAACTCAGGCAGGATGTCCGTTTCGGGGCAACAAGCCACGGCAAAACAAACTCCACGCCGGGGTAGCTGTTTCTTACTACTCATGGTTCAATCGGCCGATCCCTGCATGTAACAGAGCGATGCTGTCGACGTTCACACCGCCAAGATTCAAGTTGGTTTGACGTTCAGGATCTCGTGCCGCGTCGGAAGCTCAAAAGTAACCTTCAGAGAAGGTCACAACCGCATCTCCCAAACAAAAAGGTTGTCGATCATCACAGGATCAAAATAGCCTAGTCCCAGTTGATGCCGATTGGTTTGGGAGATTTCGTTGCAGTCACGATGGGGGAAAACGGGGAAGAACCGGATTGTACGCCATCTGTTGCCAATATGCGCGATGATCGCCCTTGCCGGTTGCTACGAAGAAGACACGGCAGAGACAACAACCATTGCACCGGTGGTTCAAGTCGCCAAAGCAACCACGGAAGAAGTGCCGCTCTTTCTTGAGTTGACTGGACGCACGGAGTCGCCGAACACAGTTTCGGTTCGGTCGCGGGTCAATGGTCACATCGAATCCCGACCCTTCAAAGAGGGGGCAGACATCGTGAAGGGCGATACGCTCTTCATCATAGACCAGCGCCCTTTCAAAACGGACCTGAGCCGCCTCAAAGGCGCACGTGACAAAAGCAGAGCCAGTCTGGAATTCGCAAACCGAGAGAAGGAGCGCTTTACCGCTCTGGCGCAGGACGGAACCGTAGCGCAGGAGCAGATCGACCGATCAAACACCAAAGCGGCCGAAGCCGAAGGCGATCTGAACAGTCGGCAGGGCGCAGTCGACTCCGCGCAGGTTCAGCTCGACTACACCACCGTTTCCGCCCCGATCAGTGGGCGCATCGGGCGCGTCTATCAGGACGTCGGCAACGTCGTGACCGCAAACCACACCATACTTACCGAACTGGTCCAGTTGGATCCGCTATTCATTTATGTCAGCCCCAGCGAAGCGCAATTTCTGGAACTGGAGAGATACCGTTCGGAGAACCCGGACCTGAAAGTCGCGATAACCCTGGTCGATGGCAGCCGGCATCCACACTCAGGGTCACTCGATTTTTCGGACCCGGGTATTGACCCAGCGACGGGGACGATTGCTGTGCGTGCAGTGTTCCCCAACCCTGAAAAGACGCTGCGTCCCGGTCAATACGCGCAGGTGAACATTCAACTCACCGAGCAATCGGGTCTGATCACCGTGCCCTCCGAGGCGATATCGCAGGACCAGGCCGGGTTCTTCGTTTTTGTCGTTGGCGAAGACGGCAAGGCAGAAATGCGTCGTGTGAGCGTTGGTCGTGACTATGAAGGTCGCCGCATCGTGGCGAAGGGGCTTAAGGATGGCGACGAGGTGATTGTCCAGGGGCAGCAGCGCGTCAAATCAGGCATGGCTGTCGACATCAAGAAACCATCCGCCGGATCGGGCGCTGATAAGGCTGACGGCTGAATGCTGAGCCGGTTTTTCATTTTCCGGCCGGTCTTCGCTTCGGTGATCGCGCTGGTGATTGTGATCGCTGGGCTGATCTCCATACCGCTGCTTCCCGTTGGCGAGTTCCCGGAAGTTGTCCCGCCGACGGTTGTGGTCAGTGCCACCTACACGGGCGGCAGCGCCGAAGTTGTAGAAAAGGCCGTCACCATTCCGCTCGAAGAGCAGATCAATGGTGTTCAGGGCATGGTCTACATGTCGTCCACCAGTTCCAATGATGGCACGTCGAACATCACCGTCACTTTCGAAGAAGGCTACGATCTGAGTATCGCGGCCGTGGATACGCAAAACAGAGTGTCCACGGCAATGGCGCAACTTCCCGATGAGGTCGTTGCCTCTGGTGTGACGGTCACAAAGCAATCGGTCGATCTGACCATGGGGGTGAACCTGATTTCGCCAGACGGGCAGTTCGACGAACTTTTCATCTCAAATTATGCGGACATTCACATAACCGACCGGCTCAAGCGCATCCCGGGTGTCGGCACAGTGATGGTCTGGGGCGAACGTGTCTACGCCATGCGGATCTGGCTTGATCCGGAGAAGCTCGCGAGTCTCGGCCTAACTGCGTCCGACGTGCGCGAAGCGATCACCGTGCAAAACCAGCAAGTCGCAGCCGGTGCTTTGGGGGCGCCACCCATCGGTGAGGCCCAAAAGTTCCAGCTGACCCTGACGGCGAAGGGCAGGCTTCAAAGCAAGGAGGAGTTTGAAAATGTCGTTCTGGGCATTGGTGAGGACAGTGCAGTCATAAGACTGAAAGACGTGGCACGGGTCGAGCTGGGCGCCGAAGACTACTCCTTCAACTCCACTCTGGATGGCAGCCCCACAGTCGGGCTCGGTGTCATGCAACTGCCCGGCGCCAATGCGCTGCAACTTGCCTCTGAAGTGCGCGCAACCATGGCAGACCTCTCCCAGGATTTTCCGGATGGTCTGGAATACAAGGTCATTTATGACACCACGAACTTTGATCGCGAAGCGATCCGGGATGTTCTTTTTGCCCTCGGGCAGGCGATCCTGCTGGTCGTGTTCGTCATTGTTGTCTTTCTGCCCAATCTGCGCGCGGCCCTTATCCCGGTGATTACGATCCCGGTCTGTCTGATCGGCACATTTGCACTGATGCTGGCTTTGGGATTTTCAATCAACCTGCTGACGTTGTTCGGTCTGGTGCTGGCGGTCGGGCTGGTTGTGGATGATGCAATCGTCGTGGTCGAGAACGTCTCACGGCACATTGAGGATGGTGAAACCGATGCCAAGGTCGCGGCGCGCCGCGCAATGGACGAAGTCACCAGCCCGATCGTGGCCACATCACTGGTTCTCATGGCGGTCTTCATCCCGGTTGCCCTGATGCCCGGCTTGGCGGGGAAGCTCTACCAGCAGTTTGCCCTGACGATCGCCGCGGCCGTGGCGATTTCTGCAATCAACGCCCTCACGCTCAGCCCGGCCCTTTGCGGGCTGCTGCTGGGCGGCGCGCGCCCGAAAGCCAAGATTATCCAGCGGTTTGATGCTGGATTCGCCTGGTTCACGTTGCGCTACGAGGCGGTGGTTGGCTGGTTTATCCGCGTTTGGCAGCCCGTGGCTTTGGGATTCGCTGCACTCTTGGCTGGAACAATTTTTATGTTCACCGTCGTGCCGACCGGATTCATCCCGAACGAAGATCAGGGCTATTTCATCATCAGCCTTGAAACACCGGAAGGGACCGCGCTGGGCCAGACGCAGAAGGTCGTCGATGAAGCCTACGAGATTTTGCACGATCTGCCCGGCATCGAGGGTGTGATTGCGTTTGCCGGCTTCAGCTTTCTGACCAACACGTCCGCCCCTAATCAGGGGAACCTTTTCGCAATCCTCGACCCCTGGGACCAAAGAAAGGGGTCGGGTGAAAGTGTGACGGCTTTGATGGCCAAGGCGCAGGCGCAGTTCGATCAACTGCCCGGCGGCGTGCTCGCGACGTTCAATCCACCTCCCATCTTTGGTCTTTCGCCGACCGGAGGATTTCAGTTTGAACTGCAGGACACCACAGGCGGCTCCCTTCAGGACTTAGAGCAGGTGACCCAAGAGTTGGTCACCACTGGGAATGCCCGTTCCGAGCTAACCGGTCTGTTCAGTCCATTTTCGGCAAGCACACCACAGCTGCACATTGATCTTGACCGAACCAAAGCGCTCACGCAGGGGATATCAATCGGAGATGTCTTTGACGCTCTGCAAACATTTCTGGGCGGCGTCTACGTCAATGACTTCAACGCGTATGGCAGAGTCTACAAGGTCTATTTGCAGGCCGACGTGGATGCCCGAAAAGTGGAGGAAGACATTGGGCGCCTGTATGTGCGCAATGCACAGGGCAGTATGGTCCCGCTCAGCGCACTTATCGAGGTACAGCCTCAGATTGGCGCGCGCACCATCAACCATTACAACCTGTTCCGATCGACCAGTATCAACGGCTCTGCGGGAGACGGGTACAGTTCCAGCCAGGCGATCACCGCCATGGAAAACCTCGCCGATCAAACCCTGCCGCGCGGCTACAGCTTTGAGTGGACGGGCAACGCGTATCAGGAAATCAAGGCAGGCAACGTGGCGCCGATCCTTTTCTCGTTGGCCGTTGTCTTTGCGTTTCTGTTTCTGGCTGCTCAATACGAGAGTTTCGTGATGCCGTTCATGGTGTTGCTGGCGGTGCCCCTAGCGATTTTCGGCGCGTTGGTGGCGCAATGGCTGCGCGGCTATGACAACAACATCTATTGCCAGATCGGGCTTGTGATGCTGATCGGTCTTGCAAGCAAGGGTGCTATTCTCATCATCGAATTCGCGCGCCGCCGGCGTCAGGAAGGTCTTTCGATCGAGGACTCGGCGATGGAAGCGGCACGTATCCGAATTCGGCCGCTTCTGATGACGGCATTTGCCTTCATTCTGGGTGTTGCACCGCTGGTGTTTGCCAGCGGCGCCGGATCCGCCGCGCGCCGTTCCCTTGGCACTGCAGTGTTCGGCGGCATGATCGTCGCGACGGTCCTGAGCCTTGTTCTGGTCCCGGTTCTCTATGTTGTCATGGAACGGCTGCGAGAACGGCTCTCGAAAAAGGAACCGAGGTCCGGCTGAAATTCGGATTTCATTTGCCCTGGTTTGCAGTGTGAGAGGAAGTCAGAGATTCGGGGGAGTCTGAACGTTCGACTTGGGCTTACATCGATTATCCGGGGGCTCCTCGATTGGTCGAAGCACATTTTGTCCTAACGGCGGCTAACAACATAGCGAGTAGAGCGGGTACCATGCAGGTTGCTATGACGGATGGGATGAAAAGTGGAGCTGGTCCGATAATCGACCGTCTACTTGGTGGGGATGCCGCACCCACCCAGACTGATCGCGTCGCAGAATGGAAAACGAACTCACTGGGTTGGGAAGGTGAGCGCTCTAGGCAACGTCGTAGAAAGGTTTTGATCATCGCAAGATAGAAATGCAGTTTGAAGATCATGCACTTTGCCGGTGAGCGTCTAGAGCTGCGAACTCTGCTTGTGCAGCAGCCATCGTTCCCGCGCGGACCGCAGCGACATCTGGGCGCGCAGCGAAAACTGCGCAAAATGGTGAAGAACTTGGGCGTCTGAGCATTCTGAATCTGATTCACCCCTGCAAATTCAGCCGATTTAGATTGGTAGTACTTCTTCGAATTGGAAGATCGGTGTTCCCTTATTTGCGAACCTACTCTCTAAGAATTCCCCGCCAAACCTATGGCCAGCATCGTGCTAGCATGCCCGCAAAGGATGATGGAGGACTTGGTTGAAAGGACGAAGCGCAACGCGACACCCGAAAGGCCGGCTCTTTGTGATCGCATTGGGTCTGACGCAGGGGCTTGTCTATGGCGATACTGCTGCCTTCGGTACGGCGCTTACGACAATAGCGCGGGATTTGAGCCTGAGCCATTCGTCAGCCATCTGGATACTGAACACATTCATCATTGCCTTTGGGGCATTTGTAGGTGTGGCCGGCCGGATGGTGGAGTGCACAAGTGCTCAAAGAGTGTTGGGGCTTGGGGTTGTTGTTTTTGCCATAGGGTCTGTTGCAGGCGCTGCCTTGCCGACCGGCTGGGCTCCGGTTGAACCCTGGTTGATCACTTGCCGCGCATTGCAGGGTATCGGCGGCGCCCTCATCACGCCCGCCGCGATTGTAATGGTGCTGGAAGACGTGCCCGATGATCAGAGGGGGCGCGTCGTATCGCTTTTCACGGGCAGTGGAGTGATCCTTTTTGCTGCCGCTCCGTTGGTCGGCGGACTGCTCGCGCAATTCCTTTCTTGGCGCATGGTCTTTATGGCAACAGCATTGATCAGCCCCATTGCGCTCTGGGCGATGCACAAATCACCCACGTCGCCTGAGCAGACACTTCGCGCAGATCTCACGACGATTGGGCGGTTGTTCTGGATGGGCGCTTGGCTGGCTCTGGGATTGGGCGGATGCATCGGGTCGCTGGGCATGCTCGCGCAGACCGGCGCGTCAGAGCGCGCTGTAAATCCCGGGTGGTTCTTATGGGGAGGGTCGCTTGTTATCCTTGCCTTCGGGCTCTGGCGGGACCAGCGCCAAACACACCCGGTTTTGCCGCTGTCGCTCTTTGCCCGGCCTTCCTTTACCATTCGGACGATCCTCTTTGCCCTGATCGCCAGCTTTTTACCGGCCGTGCTGGTCTTTGGAGCGCACGCCATGCAGCTTGTATTAGCCATGTCGCCATCGCAGGCCGGTCTTTGCATGTTGGCATTGGTGGCAACCAGACTTCTGGCGGCTCGTCCCGCTGGGCAGCTTTATGATCGCGTGTCGCATCTGCTCCCGATCGCTATTGGCGTGCCACTCTACACAATCGGGTTTTTTGCTTTTGCGCAGAGTCTGGGCGCCGGCCGCATCGATCTGGGACTTTTGGGGTTGGCGATTTGCGGTCTGGGGGTCGGGTTGTCCATGAGCACAAGCTATACGTTTGCCATTGCTGCCCCATCTGAGGCTGCGCAGGAACGTGTCGTGGGGCTGGTTCAAACAATCAGGCGGATGGCCGTCGCAGTGCTGATCGTTGCGATTTCGAATACGCAATTTGGACGCTCTCAAAAGGCCACCGCACTCGCGCAACTGGATCTTTTGGTCTGGTTCGGGGCCGCGACCACGGTGCTCATATGGTTGTTTTGCATCCATCAGATTTGGGCGCGCCCGCAATCAGTAGAGAACGCGGATCCGAAGCGATAGGATCACTGCATTGCACTCATCGTTCGTAGACCGCCACCGCGACATTCCCACCGGCTCCGAGGGACATATGCAATGCAGGAAGATAATCAGCCGATGCAGGCCGATCAGTTGTGATATCCGGTGCGATGGTCTCCAGATCCGCTGTGTCCAATCGCCCGACCGAATGGCAGGCGAGGATGATGGTTTCGAGCACGGAGGCTGCAGCGCGCGTATGTCCAAGATACGGCTTTGGCGCCAGAACCCGCCCCGCATTTGGAACCTTCGCGAAGGCATGCCAGTCGGACGCATTGCATTGCTTTGTGCCGGTGCCATGCGCAACGTAGGACTGGATCGTGTCCGCTGAAAGACGCGCACGACGCAAGGCATCGTCGATGGCATAGGTGATCTGAAGGTGCTCGGGATCTATCGAGATCGGGTGATATCCGTCATTGGCCAGAACCGAGCTTCCAACGGATATGTAGCGACTGTCGGGATGGGATTTTGACAAGACCAGAACGCCACAGCCCTCACCCATAACGAACCCTTGTGATTCAGCATTCATCGGTTTGGAGGCCTCAAGCGCTGGCTGGTCCGAGATCAAAACGCCCAACCGCTCCAGACCATCAAAAATCGCGTCCGAAGACCCGATATCGGTGCCGCAGACAATCACATCTGTTGCGTCATCGCACATCAGCAGCCGCTGCGCGGTTGCGAGGGCAAACAGACCCGTCGCGCACGTGCCGTTAACGGTAAAAACCGGTCCGTGAAAACCATAGGTTTTGGCTGCAACCGCCATAGGTGTAGAAGCCAGACACGAGATGTAGGTGCGACGTATGTGCTCTTTTGGATCGTCCATTAGCGTCATTGTGCCCTGTACGTCGCCACGTGCACTGCCCTGAACAACCGCCACGCGCTCTCCCGGGGTCCAACCGCGGCTGCGCGCGTCAGCAATGGCTTCATCAAATGCCAATTCGAACCCAACCGTGAAGCGGGTCAGTTTGTGATCTTCGGGCTCCTCGATTGGAACCCGGGCGAAGTGTTTTTCATCATGAATGAATGTGCCGTCCCCTGGTTGCGGCTGCACCGCCGACACGCCGGATTTCAACCCTTCGACGAGCGAAGAGATGCCCGCCCCGTAACCCGTTACGGCACCAATCCCAACGATATTTGCTCTTTGCATCATCCGATTTGCTCTTTTCTTTTTTTCGCCAGTGCGGCGACCGTGGTCGCTTGTTCATCGACTGGATACGGCCCTCAAAAATGAACACTTCCGAAAAACTACGATGATCGATAAAAATTCTCCAGTTGAGTCAGAGACCAGCCTGATCAGCCACGCTGGCTATTCTCACAACACTAGTGAAAACTCACCTTTGGAGTTCCACAATGCAGTTTGATCAACTTCCGCTTCGCAACGAAGGCGGGCTGTTGCGGATGGACATGGGTCAGGATCCATACCCGGTCTACGAAGAGCTTCGCGAGAAAGACCCGGTTCACTTCGACGACTCTCTGAACGGATGGGTCATCACCCGGAACAAGGACATCCGAAAAATCCTGAAAGACCCAAGGTTCTCGGTCGATCGGGTGACGCCTGTGCGCGCACACTATGCCAAACGCTTTTCACCAGTGTTTGATGATTTTGATGGTTTGCTGTCGCACATGGATGGCGACGACCATACCCGCATCCGAAACCTGGTCCATGCCGCATTCACTCGCACAGAGGTCGACAGCTACGCGGGCTGGATCGAAGCCTTGGCAGGCCGGCTGATGTCAGCCTGCGTCAATGCTGGCGAGGCGGATTTGGTTCAGGATTTTGCAGTGCCTCTTCCCATAACGGTGATCTCCGAAATCGTGGGAATCCCGCCTGAAATGCGCCCCCAGGTCAAAGCCTGGAGCGACGACTACGCTGCCGTTGCGGTCGACTTCTACACCTCGGTCAGCACCGAGGTCATGGAACGCGGCATGGAATCGATCACCCAGTTCCGGGCCTATCTGTTGCAACGCATTGAGGAGCTAAGAACGGAAAACAGCTCCGCCTTGCTCCGAGCGCTTGCCGATGCCGAAAAAGAGGGCGAGGTGCTGTCGAGCAATGAGGTGCTGGCCAATACAATTTTGATGCTGGCAGCCGGAAACGAAACCACCACGGCCACATTGGGGCATGGGATGCGCCTTTTCTTCGAACATCCGGATCAAGTGGCCCTGATCCGCGAAAACCCCGCGATGATTGTCAATGCGGTGGAAGAGATCATGCGCTTGCATGGACCCATCCAGTTCATCGGTCGCTTTGCGCTCGAGGATGTCGAGGTCGGCGGGAAGACGATCCCGAAAGGTGACCTGCTTCTGCCGGTCATCGCCTCGGCCAACAGGGACCCGGTCGCCTTCCCGAACCCAACCGTGTTCGACATCACTCGCGATCACATTCATCACCTGGCCTTCGCCACTGGCCGGCATATGTGCGCGGGTTTGCAATTGGCAAAGCTCGAAGCCCGGCTGGGACTAGAAGCGTTCTTGAAACACATGGACAGCTTTGAGCTGATTGAGACGGAGTTCCCGCTTTTCAAGGTGTTCAACATTCATGGCTTTTCGAAGCTTCGGGTGAGGACTAAGGCCGAACGGTAAGATAAGCCGCTGTGAATGAGAAATTTCGTGCTCCGTTCTGCGTCATAACAACTTTGATCCCTGAGACCAGTAGCGTCAGCCAGACGACGAGAAGTGTGGAAGCTACTTGGCCACAATCCGATCGAGCTCGTCCGCCACAGCTACCGGAGCCATAACCATCGCGTCGTGACCCGTTGCAATCTGGGTGACAGGCCATTGCTTCGCACGGGCCCGCGCCAGCGAGAGATTGGCCGGTGGGTAGGGAGGGTCTGCGCACTGGATGTAGTGCACATCCAGACCATCTCCTGCAGGCCGCTCAAGGTCCAAACCCGTCGCGAGCGTTGCAAAAGGATGCGGTGTCAGCCGGGATTGGATAAACTCGGCATCGTCTTTTTTTGCCACACCCATGGCAGCCGGTTCCACCGGGGGCAAGGTAAGCCCATCGCTGCTGAATTGAGCCAGTTCTGTTCTGGCCTTGGCGAGTTCCGGGTCAAGAAGGCTCAACCACGTTTCGCCTGCCTCAAGGATTGCGCCGTCAAGATAGATCAGCTTGGCAATTCTATCGCGGATCTCGTCAGCCACCCCTGTGACAGTGGCCCCTCCGAAACTGTGACCGACCAGAACAATGTCTTGCAATTGCTCAAAGAGAACATGCTGCACGATATCTTCGACAAAGGTCGCAAGGGTGATGTCATGGTTCAACAAATGGGATCGCTCCCCGACGCCCGTATTGGTCGGAGTGTCAACGCGGTAGCCCCGCGCCCGCAGGATGTCAGCAACGCGCGACCAGCACCACCCTCCGTGCCAAAGCCCGTGAACCAGAACAAATGCCTGCGGCTTCATCTCAACCTCGAGTTTCGTTCACCAAACAACGCGCTTCGCAAGCACGCACGCACGCAATGCGCGTTGGACCAACGGCAACTTTAGCACTTTGTCCACGTTGAACCTGCGTTCCGCGCAATCTTACCAAGCACATTTGCGGCCCTGGAACGTTCGTTGCAAACCGGCAAGAACTCAAGAACTTGATTTGATGGCGGCGCGCTGCGGTCGGCGACGGCGCTGAGAGCAAATCAGGGCTCGCCCGAGACAAAAGACATGATCGCAGCGCTGCCCATACTGCTGCCCGCAAACACCGTTGTCTTTCTAAGGTTCATTGCATCTTTGGGGCATACTCGCAGGCAAAGCTGTTCGTTCAACGCTTGCCGCGGCAGGTGAGGATCCTACCCTCATCGGCGGCTGTAGTCCGTGGAGTTCCTATAGTGCTGCGGATAATTGCCGTTAACTGGCAGGCCACGGACATCGAGTGGCCTGCATTTTGTGCGGGTATCTAGGTTTAGGCCGTACCTAGCCCAATCTAACCGACGCTGCTCTCTTTCCAGCAGAATAGCACGACGAACTCGGTTGGCTGCTGGGATTCGTCGTTTTCGCTCACATCTTGATGGCCATCTGATGGCAGCAACCTATCCAAAAAACGATACTATGAGACGGATGATCGGGCGGCCTAAATGCACCGACTGCACTAATCGTGCCAGAGAGCGGCAATCCCACCTAGGTACTTGCGCTGTCTTCTGTTCGGAACAGGCAGCTCAGATGAGCCACTAGGTCCGGCGCGTGGCACCGGCCCAGGTGGCTGATGTGATGATCCGCGCGGATCGCGCAGATCATTGGGCTTTTAATATCAAGCTTCTTCCAGAATCTGTTTTGCGGATCAAAGACAAGTTCGATGCCGGCGAGATCAAATGACCCCAGTTCCTCTGACGTCACAACAATGTGTCGCAGAGCGGGAAAAGCTCGCGTTGCCTTGGCTGCCTCAGCGACCGAATTCAGATTGGTGTTGTTTCCCAACAAATGCAGGATGGTCATATCCGTGTGTCGAAGTAGATCCGCCAATCGGACCGTTTTGCCGTTCCAGACCAGCCCTTCGATACTTGGAGCAACCGATCCGGCAATTTGGGGTGCGTCGATTCGGGCCATAGCTCCAGACTTTCTCGGACGCCCCCATGGCGCTGACACGCTTTTGTTCCGAGTCGCTTAGCGTTTCAAAATGCGCCTCCAGAAGTTTCCCGGTCCGATCCATCAGGCGCGAATTGGTGGTCACACCGGTGTTCACCGCGATGCTGTTTACTTCACGTCGTTCTACGGCATATGTGCTGAGCAGCTCTTCGCTGGCGTATCCATGCCACGCCAGCGCCAGTTTCCAACCCAGGTTAAACGCATCCTGCAATCCCATATTCATCCCATGCCCATCCATTGGATTGGTCGCATGGGCGGCATCGCCAATCAGAAAAACGCGGCCGTTCTGGAACTTGTCAGCAATTTTTGCGTTGGCATGAAAATACTGGACCGGCGTTACAAAAACCGGCTTGGCACCGGGGCGCGTCTCACCGAGACGTCCAATGATTGTGCTGATCGGATCGTTGGTGTCCTCGCACGGCCCAAAAACCAGCCGCCACGTGTCATTGCCTATGGGAAATGGTGCGACGACTGGAAGTCCCAGGCACAAGTCTATCCGCCCATCTTCGATCGACCAACCTTCGATCCGAGCGTCAACAGCGGCCCAAGTCTCAGGGTATTCCGTCCCTTCCAGACTCGCACCGATCAGGTCACGCACCTTGGAATGATACCCATCTGCACCAACCAACCAACTGGCAGCAATCACATCTTGGTGTTCGTCCATCTCAATTGATACGTCGACTCGGTCTTCACACGGCAAAAAGTCCGTACAGATGGTCCCAAACTCGATCGTCCCACCTAGGGTCCGGATATGTTCTCCTAAGATGTCGACCGTTTCCGTTTCAGGCAGGGAAAGGGTACATTTGTGGATGCCCTCGATCAGACCAAAGTCAACCTCTGCAAAATGTGTGCCGTCCTTGAGAAACCGAAATTTTCTGATTTCGACGCCACGCTCATAAAACGCTTCGACCAGGCCAAGGTCATCAAGTATATCGAGCGACCGAGGTTTGATCGATGTGGCCTGCGTGAGCTGGGTTAGGTCCTTGTGTTTTTCAAAAATCCGCACCGGCACGTCGCGCCGCAAGAGCTCGATTGCCAAGAGCAAGCCGGAAGGCCCGGCGCCTACGATAACGACTGGCAGGTCTGTTGTTGAGGAGGATCGGTCGATCATGTCATCTCGCTTGTGACGTCGGGCAAGGCCCGTGATTTGGTCGCTCTGCACAGGTTTGAACCAACGAGCTAAAACACGCCAGCGGATAGGTTCCGGCAATCACTGGACTGGGTTCAAAGATAACCCGAGCCGGGGCAGAGAAACAATTTTTGCATCGAGCGCTCAATTATGATCAGGGTCTAAGCGGTCGTTCACCTCGGCTTTTACAAATGTCTGCTTTGGTTGACAAAGCAGGTATTGCCCTAGAGGTCAGCAACGGCTGCTTGGGGGTCAAAGCTCGGGCGTCGAACACTATTCGGTTGCTGACCTAGCCAGAACCACTTTGAAAGTGGCGCCGAATTCGATCCGGCCATCTGATTTTCGGAATGGCGCGATAGCCGAAAGATGCGCCTTGTCCACCGCATCTTTCCCAGCCAAGCTTATTGCTTTCGCCGCTACGCCAGATGCAGCAAGGCCCGCAATTGCAGCCGGTTCGTTTGGATAGGACCAGGGACTATCGACATCAAAGACATCGTACGGTTCGAAACCACCTTTCCGGACGAACCGGCGTAGAACGAGGTCGTTCGACAACGCAAATGGGCCAGGCGCGTTGGGTGGTGGCGGCGGCAAAAGCGGCTTTAGCGCTGTCACCACCTCAGCCGCCTCCATGCCTTCTGGATCGCCCCATGTTGCAATGGCCAGTGTTCCGCCTGGCGCAAGGACGCGCTTTGCTTCTGACAAAGCAGCGGCGACGTCCCCGGCATATTGGATGGCGTTGAAACTTGTCACCAGATCAAAGCCGCCGTCTTGGAACGGGAGTTCTTGCAAATCCCCCACATGAAAGGCCGCTGCCGGCAAGCGAGACTGGGCAATGTCGATCAATGCAGTCGATGCATCGAGACCAGTCACCAGCGCACCCAGCGCGCTGGCCTTTGCTGCCGCCATTCCTGCCCCGCAGCCGATATCAAGGTATCTTGTCCCCTCGCTCACGCCAGTACGGTCGAGCACCGTGTCGAAGACAGGTGCAATCGAGGCTTCCTGGTACTTGGCCCAATCCTGCGCCCGGTGGCCCCACAACTCCCCGTTTGTAATCCCTGTCATACTGTTGATCTGTGTCATCGTTTTCTCCTCACTTTTGCGATGACCAAGTCAAACATCGATCATTTCTGTCAAAGTAGTGCGCCGGAGGTACTGCTGCTGGTACTCCAAACGTACTAGCCCAAGAGTCTTTGCCGGTTATGATAGGCGGTGAGGAGCTTGTCATGAACGTCAAACCATACGGTCTTCTATGCCCGATTTCCCGCGCCAGCCAATTGCTGGAACCTCGATGGACTATTCCAATCCTGACTGAGATTTGGGCCGGAGCCACCAGATTCAACACGTTGCGACGACGCCTCGGCAGCATCTCCCCCGGCGTGCTGTCACGACGGCTTTCGGAGATGGAGAACAATGGCCTCGTGGAGCGTGTCGAAGACAAGGCAACGGGTTCCGTAGACTACTTCCGAACACCAAAGTCTGAAGCTCTGGAACCCGTCATCAAAGCGCTCGGGGTCTGGGCACAGCAAAACATTGAAGCTGAAGTCGCGCTCGCGGGAACACTGGCTTCACCGATGATGTGGAAATGTCAAAGTGTGCTCCAGGTAGATGCTCTGCCTGACAAGCGATCCGTGATCCGCTTTCATTTCAGGGATGAGCCAACGGACTACGACACATTTTGGTTTCTGGCCCAGCGAGGAGCACCACCTGAACTGTGTGTACACGATCCTGATCTGGACGTTGACCTGTATGTTGAAACAACACTGGTCGCGATGGACGGAATCATCATGGGTCGAACCACATTGGCCAAAGAGACGGAAATGGGGTCCTTCTTTCTTAGTGGTGATCCACGACTGGCTCGAACATTTCAGGACTGGCTGCCGCCCGCACCCTACGCCAAAGTTCCTGATATCCTTCCATTGAGATCGAAATGAGAAAACCAACGTCTGCTTTAGGCGCCGCACTAAGTAAAATGGGCTCGAAGCAGTCGTACGTCCCAAAACATCCGGGTGTCGGCTTTAAGGTCGAAGCGGACATTAGTGCGAGACATAACTACCAGCAGCGTTGCGGAGATAGCCAGTACAGGATTTGGTGGAGTTTCGCGTGTGGCGCGCAGCCCGGAAATTGTGCACCCAGCATCACGAAGCTGAAACGAGTGGCAGGCTAACAAAAACTACCGGCGCGGGTTTGGCCGAGGGAACACCAGAGCCAAGTTCGTGTTGCTCTAAAACGATGTCAGTTGCACAATGCGCGCTCGCAATGCGGAACGCTCTCAAAACTTCGGCAATTGGGGGTATTGGCTTTTGTCCCTATCTCTCGTGCGACCCTGAGGAGCGCCTAACCCTTGTTGAAGACCCATCGCCTTCTGCTTGCGCGCCTCAAAGAGCTTGTCGGAATGATCTATCCCGACGAAAACGCAGAGAGTCTGGCTGCGTCGATTTGTGAGATCTTTTGGCCAAAGGGAACTACGCCGCGCAGACGCGCCAGATTGCCCAGCAATCGATTGTGGTCGGAACGGGATGCAGTTCTGATTACATACGGCGACACGTTGCTGGATGGGCAGCACAAACCCCTGGATTTGCTGCAGGATTTCTTGGCGCGCCATCTGCAGGGCGTAGTGAACGGAGTCCACGTTCTGCCGTTTTTTCCCTTCAGTTCGGATGATGGTTTCGCTGTGACCGACTACCGCGCGGTTAACTCACGCCTCGGAGAATGGAGCGACATCGCACGGATCGCCTCGCGCTTTCACCTGATGTCAGACCTCGTGCTAAACCATGTCTCCAGCCAAGGTGCTTGGTTTCACGAGTACCAGCAGGGGAATGCTCCTTTTGATGACTTCTTCTGCGAAGCGGACCCAAACGATGATTTTTCGAAGGTTGTCCGTCCGCGCACGACCCCGCTCTTGCGCAAGGTCGAAACCCGCCATGGCGACCGGCATGTCTGGTGCACCTTCAGTCACGATCAGATCGATTTGAACTTTCAAAATCCCGAAGTTTTGCTGGAGATGTTGCGGATTATCCGCATGCACATCGACAACGGGGTGCGCATTCTGCGACTGGATGCGGTGGCATTTATCTGGAAGACACCGGGCACGTCCTGCATTCATCTGCCGCAGGCCCATTCGATCGTTCGGTTGCTTCGCTTGCTTTGCGACTATGAAAACCAGCCTGTCGTTCTGTTGACCGAAACCAATGTGCCACGTGCCGAGAACCTCAGCTACTTCGGCAATCGGAACGAGGCCCATGCCGTCTACAACTTCCCACTTCCACCCCTGGTCTTGCATGCGATGCAATCGGGAACGGCGCGGTATCTGCATCAGTGGCAGTCCACCATGCCGCCGGCACAACTTGGATGTGCTTATCTGAATTTCACCGCGAGCCATGATGGAATCGGGTTGCGCCCGGCGGAGGGCGTTTTACCGCCCGGGGAAAGAGATCGAATGATCGATACAGCACTTGAGGCCGGCGCCTTGGTCTCCATGCGTGCGTTGCCCGATGGTGCGGAGTCCGCTTACGAGTTGAACTGCTCGCTGTTCGATGTGATGCGACGCACGTTCAAGGGAGTGGACGGCAATCACATAGAGCGATTTCTGTGCTCCCAGACGATACCGATGTCGCTCGAAGGGATCCCCGCAATCTATATTCACTCGCTCCTTGCCACGCCCAGCGACCACGAGGCCGTGGCCCGCCGGGGCATGAATCGCGCAATCAACCGTCACCGCTGGCAGTATCCGGATCTGTTGTCCCGGCTGAAAGACCCCTCAACGGATCAGCACCGTGTTATGACGTCCCTGACGGAACGCTTCAAGATCAGGTCCCAGCAAGAGGCCTTCCACCCCAACGCCACGCAGTTCACCTTGCGTCTTGATGATCGGTTGTTTGGCGTCTGGCGACAAAGCCTTGATCGTCATCAATCCATTTTTGCGATCCACAATGTGAGCGACGAGATCGTGCTGCTCAACCCAACGGAAATCAATCTCATCATGGATGACAGGTGGAGCGACCTTCTGTCGGCAGAGGAAGTGATTGCGACCGGGCCAGACATCCCTTTTCAGCCTTACCAATGTCGCTGGATCACCAACCGGTTTTGACCGGACCACAGCGTCAGCAGAATTCCTTCTCGTCATCCGCTGCCGCTCTTTTGAAGTCGAACAGGAAATCCGGATCGGCAGAGTGAACGCGGTTCCAGGTCGCAATGAAAGGTGTCTCGTTGGGGTTCTCGATAAAAAGCTGCCCTGCGCGAATGATGTTGTCTGCAAAGAGCTCGACTGACTTTTCTTCGACGTGACGATCGACTGACAGGCCATTCATTTTTGCGTCGTTGTAGTAGCTGTCCAGAAGATCCAGCGCGGCGCGGTAGTATGTGGCCTTGAGCGAACGGAACAAATTTGGCGTGAACACCGTGCCGTCGGCAGCCAGCTTGCGGAAAATGGCCTTGCAAATGTCGGTGGACATGCGGCTGAGACCTTTTGAGGCATCCTCAGGCGAAAGGTCCTGATGCTTGTGATCGTAAGCATCGGCAATCTCGACCTGGCACACCGACTGCGGTGCCAGATTACGCCAGGCTTCGGACAAAACACCGATCTCCAGCCCCCAATCCGAGGGAATTCGCAAATCGGGCAAAGTCATCATCCGCATCGCGAACTCCCCCGAGAGCGGGTAGCGAAAGCTGCGCAGGTAATCGAGGTAATCCCGGTCACCCACGACCTTTTTGAGTGCAATCAGCAAAGGGCTGACCAAAAGCCGCGTGACCCGACCGTTGAGCTTTTGGCCATCGACCCTTGGGTAAAACCCTTTCGCCATCTGATAGCCGAACGCCGGATTGGCGACAGGATAGACCAGGCGTGCCAACATCTCCCGGCGGTAATTCAGAATATCGCAGTCGTGCAAGGCCATCACCGCGCTGTCAGCGCACGCAATCAAATAGCCGATGCATCCCCAAACGTTTTTGCCTTTTCCCGGCTCCATCGGCGCCAACTCAATATCTTCGAGACGGGCACCAAGTGCCTTCATCCTCGGGCTATCATTCCAGAGCACGACATGCGGTTGGGGTAGTCTCGCAAAGAACGTTTTTGCATTGCGGAACTGCGCTTCGTTCGCCTGATCGAGCCCCACCACGATCCGATGCAGGTAAGGAACTTCAGACAGTTCGTCGACAATCACCTTGAGGGCGGGGCCTTCCAGTTCAGAATAGAGGCAGGGCAGAACCAACGTGATCTTGCGCGTTTCGGAAAACGCGACCAGTTCATTTGTAAGGTCATCCAAGCTGCGCGTTCTGAGATTGTGCAGCGTCGCAATGTTCCCGTTTTGATGAAAATCAGCCATAATCCGCCGTTTCTTTCGCGCCTGAGATTTCGTCCAGTATCTCCGTCACCGCTTCTGCCCAACCCGCAGGCCCGGGCCGTATCGTGCGGCGGATCCGTCCGCTATCCTCTCCGGGCTGAGCTGCAATGTCAGTTCCATCTGGGTTGGCGACAATCACGCCGTAGTCGCCCAGTTGCAACATGTTGATGTCGTTAGGCGCATCGCCCAGTACAATGGTTTTTCCGGGCGCATGATCTGCAATGAGCTCTGCAACACGATCCTCCTTCGTACCGCCATGTGACAGCGTGATGAATCGCCCGCCCCGCTGAGCAACCAATCCCATGTCTTCAGCCGCCGACAAAAACACGGCGAAATCCTGCTCGTTGCCGTGCCAAACACCGGGTTCGCTGAACTGGCGCATTTTGGCTCGTTGCGCTGCCTCTTGCGAAAGACCGGTCAAAGCAGCGAGTTCTTTGACCGTCATGTCTCCAAATCCCAAAAAACCGGTCGGCAGATCCCTTAGCGAAGCGCGCAGTTCTTGATACCTGTGGTTTGTGCTCTCGTGCGTTCTCCCGGGTATCAGCAAACCGCAGCCGTTTTCTACGATGGCTGGCCAACCGGCAAATCCAATACTGTTTTGAATGGGTTCTACTTCCGCGGCGGTCTTGCTCGTTGCCAATACCAGCCCATGACCACGCGTTCGCAGGGTTTCGAGAACTGATGCGGCTGGCAACCACGAGTAGGTCTTGTGATCGAGCAACGTGCCATCCAGATCCGAAAAAACCAGTATCTCAGGAGCGGCCCGCATGGCACCAAGTTAGGTTAGACCGCAATCAAACGCGAATGCTTTTTCCTTTCATAATCGCACTTAGCTATTGCCCCAGCATACACTTTCGACGTCCCACAGCTCGCAAATGTGCTCCGAACCTGTCGGACCTCCGAAAGCCTGAGCGAGGCGGGCAACGTACTGATTAGGAGAGCAGCGTGAACGGCTCCAACCGACTCCGAAGGCAACTGCCACACCTTGATCTCTCAATTGAAGATATCAACAACTAAAAATGACATCCGCCAAGGGCCCCAACCCAACGATGAGCACTTGGTTCCGATGATGAAATTTCAGTCCGCATTTCGCAATTCATCGCAGCAACAAAGCTAGAGTTGAGCCCGATATCTGGATTGGACGCGAAACAGGCATTCGCAGCAGCCCGTCAGAATGCCCGCTACTCAAGACTTTGCTGCCTTTGAGGGTAAATGACGGAATGACTGCTTACGGTTGCAGCGGTTGAGTCTGTGGCTCGATCAGTTACTCATCCGACAAGCATTGTGACACTAGCGAGCAATCCGATGGCTGAGAAGCATATTTGTCTTATGGGTGACTCAATCTTTGACAATGACGAGTACATTCCGGGCGAACCCGGCGTTATCGAACAGATGCGCCGCTCAATTCCAAAAAACTGGTCGGCTTACAAGGTCGCTGTAGACGGCGATTGTATTGAGGACATCCCAAACCAGCTTCAAAAAGTGCCTGCGCACACGACGGATATTGTCGTGAGTATAGGTGGAAACGATCTCATGAAATTCCGTCATCAGCTTGCACAGGTTGCACAGGGAGCGAAACTGGAGGAACTCATCGCATCACCGCTCGCGGACTTCGAAATCGCATACGGTTGGATGTTGGATACAGTATCTGAACCGGGTCGCAGCGTAAGCGCTTGCACCATTTACACTGCCATCCCTTTCGCAGAGCCTGAGATGAGGGCTTATGCTCCGTCTGCGATTGGCGCCTTCAATGCGAAAATACTGCGACTTGCTGAGGTTCGCGGCGTATCGGTGATCCGATTGGATGTTGAATGTGCAGATGAAGATGACTTTTCGGAAGTGTCTCCGATAGAGCCGTCCTCAAAAGGCGGGCAAAAGATAGTCAATGCGATTCTTCAGGCGATTGAACAAGGCTAGCAGCATTGCTTGAAGAGTTCCGTTCTGGGCTGAGCAGACATTCGCGCGTGTTGCAGCATTAGATTATTCGCGCTCGTTGCGGCCATTCGCAACAGCCGGTCAGAGTGTCCGCTACGCAAGACTTAACGGTCATTTGACGCGGTACCAGAATGAGACCCGGTAAATCGAATGCTACCAGATCAGAATCTTGGCACGGGCTGCCAGGCACTCCGGTGTCAACGTTGTATTTACCCCAAAAAGGCAGCCATTCGCTTTGGCGCGCTGGGCGCGTGTAAGTGACTATTCATACCGGGATGGCCGGATCACAGGAAACTCAAGAAACTCTGTGCCAGGCGCAGATCGAGTTTGTAGTTGGGGATGACGACGCAAGTTTCGTGCCGGTGCTTTAGTTCCTTGATGGGCAGTTCGAGCAAATGGCGCGTTTTCTGAGCGCTTTGTTCCAGAAAAATGCCGACGCCCAGCCCCTCCAGAATGGCTTCTTTCATGACCGGAAACGTTGTCGTTTTGACAACTCGTTTTGGCGACAGCTTATGTGTATCAAGGGCAGAGGACACGATGCGCTGCGTCAACGATCCGGTTTCGGGAAGAAGAAGAGTTTCGGACATTATGTCCTTCAGGGAAACCTCGGCATGCCCGGCAAGCCGGTGATCCTTCAGCAAATAGAGTACATAACGCGCAGCAGCGATCTTGACCCTGTGCCAATCCTTATGCGGTGTCGGGTCTGTTACGATCGCGATGTCGGTCTGGTGAGTCTGGAGCATCTCCATTGCCTTGCTCCAATCGAAAAGAGAAAAATCGATGCTGACATCAGGGTACGCCTTTGCGTAGCGTGCGATCAGCCTTAAGGCCGGTTGTGGCGCATTGGCAATGAAGCGCAAGTGCCCTTTGGTTAACTCTGAGTAGCCGCGAAGCTTTTCCTCGGCCAAGGCGTCGAACGTGGAGTATCTGTCGGCAAGTTCAAAGAACTCTTGCCCCGTGGTCGTCAGTTGGATGCCATGGCGGTCTCTCACTAACAGCCGCACGCCGACAATTGCCTCAAGGTTCGCGATGTGCTGCGTGACAGCAGATTGCGAAACGCCCATCGAACGGGCCGCGGCGGAAAAGCTTCCTTCGCGAACAACTTGGGCGAGTGCCTTAAAGTGGTGAGGATTGAACGCCATGTGAGCCCTTTCGTTGTGAGGTTTAAGGGGCATTAGTGACACTAATATTTCGTCACAGAATCGAGACCTCGGCTGGCTAGCGTTGTTCCTGACCCGGCTTGGCGTGAGGCTTCGATGGCGCAGATTACTTTGACAGGAATATGTAAGTCCTTTGCCGACACGCAGGTGCTGAAGGGCATCGATCTGACGATACAGGCAGGGCAATTTGTAACGCTGGTTGGCCCATCAGGATGCGGCAAGTCGACATTGCTGCGCATCCTTGCGGGGTTGGACTCTGCCGATGCCGGGACCGTGGCGATCGGTGATCGGGATGTAACGGCCGTGCGTCCAGCCGATCGAAATCTCGCCATGGTGTTTCAGTCATACGCGCTCTACCCGCATCTGACGGTGGGTGAGAACATGATGACCCCCTTGAAGCTGCGGGACCTTGCCTGGACCGGGCGGTTGCCTGGTTTGGGACCGTTGACCGCACGTGCCCAATACGCGCGGTTGCGTGGGCAGGTTCAGAAGACGGCCGAAACACTGAAAATCGAAGGGCTGCTGGACCGCAAGCCGGGGCAGTTGTCTGGCGGACAACGCCAGCGCGCCGCTCTGGGTCGCGCCATGGTACGCAATCCTGTGGCGTTCTTGATGGATGAACCCCTGTCCAACCTCGACGCTGCGTTGCGTGTGCACATGCGGGCCGAGCTCTCAGAGCTGCACCGCCGGCTGCAAACCACCTTTGTCTACGTAACCCACGATCAGGCCGAAGCTCTGACAATGTCGGACAAGATGGCCGTGATGATGAATGGCGAAATTCTGCAGTTCGGCGCACCGGATGAGGTCTACCACGCGCCCAATTGCCTTCAGGTGGCGCGATTTGTCGGTTCTCCGGCAATCAATGTTTTACCGGGCGAGATCAACGACGCAGGCGCTCTTACAATCTCGGGCAGGACCTTTGCCACCGACACCCGCCTGCAGCGGCAGCCTGTGTCGGTCGGGCTCCGACCTGAGCATTTGAAACTGGACGCAGACGGCGCTTTTACCGGTGTCATCAGCCATCGCGAGAATCTGGGCTCCGATCTCTATCTGCATATCCGCAGCGACGGGATCGAACAGCCGGTGATTTTGCGGACGGCGTCTGCTGTGCAGGCCGGTACTGGTCTGGGAGAGACTGTTAGATTTGCGGCCTCCGCCAGTGAAATGCTCGTTTTCGCCGCCGACGGTACGCGTTTGCACACGGCAAAGCCCAAACTTGTCGAGGTCGCCTGATGCCGGGGTCTCGCGCCTATCTTTGGTTCGTTGCGCCGGCGCTGATCCTGATGTTCACGATCCTGTTGTTGCCCATCGGGATTGCAGGTGTGCTCAGTTTCACAAACTACTCGTTGGGCAACGCAGGTGCTGAATATGTGGGTTTCGAAAACTACGAGCGCATCTTCACCAGATCCACCTACGAAAAGATGTTCGGCGCGACGTTCCGCTACGTGCTCGTTGTCGTCCCGATGACCGTCGCACTTGGATTGGGCGCCGCCCTTTTGATCCATTCGTTGACCCGTTTCGGAGATCTGTACAAAACCATCTACTTTCTGCCGGTCATGGCGGCCCTGATTGCCATGGCGATCGTGTGGGAGTTTGCCCTGCACCCGACCATCGGGATCATCAACTCCACGCTGGAGCTGGGGTGTGGAACATGGCTTGAGACCTGGAGCTGGTTTGCCAAAGGTTGCGAGCGGACGTTCCCGCTTTGGCTGACCGACCGCGACTATGCGATCTGGACCGTTGCCTTTATCGGCGTCTGGCAGGGCTTTGGTTTCAACATGGTTCTCTATCTGGCCGGACTAACTTCAATTCCGCCATCTCTTTACGATGCAGCCGACATGGACGGTGCGCAGTCGGCATGGGAGCGTTTCAGATTGGTGACATGGCCAATGCTGGGCCCGACAACAGTTTTTGTCGTGACCATCAGCTTCATACGGTCGTTCCAGGTATTCGACACGGTCGAGGCATTCTACCCGCAGGGCGGAGGACCATCGAAATCCGTCTACGTGATGATGTTCGCCATCTACGAAAAGGCCATCCAACAAAACCTGATGGGTATCGGGGCGGCAATCACTGTGGTCTTTCTGTGTTTCGTCATGTTCCTCACGCTGATCCAGCGATGGCTGGTTGAAAGAAGGACGCACTATTCATGACGGATACTGCCGCTGTACCCACGTCTTCGACACTACGGTTTTCCACGCGAGAAGCCGTCAAGCATGCGGTCCTCATCCTCGGTGCGATCATCGTATTGCTGCCGTTCTATGTGATGGTCAGCTATTCCTTGAAGGCTCCGGCGGAAATCATGCAGCAAACCGGCGGGTTCCTGGGCAGCCAGGAACCTTTTCGCGATGACTTCTGTATCAAGCTGGGCAACGCGGTCGAAGACTGTATGGTCAATCCAATTGTCTACAACTACACCACCGCATTCGAAAAGGCGCCGTTGATCAGGTACCTGTTGAACGGCGTCATCGTTACGGTGTCGATCTTCCTTATTCAGGTACTTGTCGCGCTGCCCTGTGCCTATGCACTGGCGAAACTTCGGTTCTGGGGAAGAGACGCCGTTTTCGGGCTGGTATTGTTTTGTTTGCTCATACCCGTCCACGCAATCGCACTGCCCCTTTACATCTTGCTGGCCAAACTCGGGCTGACGAACAGCTACGCTGCATTGATCATTCCGTGGACGATCAGCGTGTTTGGAATCTTCCTGATGCGCCAGTTCTTCATGACTGTGCCCGACGATCTGATCGACGCTGCGCGCATGGACGGGATGGGCGAATATTCCATTGTCTGGAACGTGATGCTGCCCACCGCCATACCTGCGCTGTTGGCGTTCGGGATTTTCAGTGTGGTGGCGCATTGGAATGACTACTTCTGGCCGCGCATCGTCATAACGGGGAACCGGGAGCTGTTCACGCCGCCCCTTGGGCTTCGGGAATTCAAGGGCGATGCCGATGGCGACAATTTCGGCCCGATGATGGCCACGGCCTGCATCATCGTGGCGCCGTTGATCGTCGCGTTTTTGCTCGCACAGCGCCGCTTTATTGAAGGGATCACGCTATCCGGAATGAAGTAGGGCGGGTTTCCCCGCCCAACCCCGAAATCCCAAAGGGGATGTCCACCAGGGATCTGCCAATCGCCAAACCGTCAGACCCAAAGCACTTAGGAGAGAGTAATGAAAAAACTCACCACCGCAATGGCCCTAGCGCTCGCGGCCACCGCAGCAACGGCCGAAGACAAGATCGTCATCGAGTTCGCATATCCGTACAGTCACCTCTTTGACGTGACCTATGAAAAGATCCTGCCGAAGTTCTATGAGCAGCATCCCAACATCGAGGTCAAAATGCGCGCGACCTACGAATCTTATGAAGATGGAACGAACACCATCTTGCGCGAAGCCGTTGCGGGCACGTTGCCGGATGTGACCATGCAAGGTCTGAACCGTCAGGCGATCCTTGTTGAGAAAGGCATCGCCAAGTCCTTGGAGCCCTTCATCGCGGCTGAGGCCAATTTCGCTAAGGACGGGTATCACAAGGCGATGCTCGACCTTGGGACATTCGACGGCAATGTGCACGGTCTGCCATTCTCAATCTCGCTGCCGGTTGGCTACTACAACATGGAAGTCATGGCGAAGGCGGGCTACACCGAAGAGAACCTGCCCGTCACATGGGTGGAGGTGATCGAGGCCTGTGGCAAATTGCGCGAAGCAGGCGTCGATAACCCAATGTTCTGGGGATGGAACATCACCGGGAACTGGTTCTTGCAGGCATTAATGTGGAGTCAGGACAAACCCACCGTCATGGGCACCGACTTCACTCTGGATGAGCCAGAAGGGCTGACGGCCTTAAACACAATGAACGATCTCTTCCGTGGCTGCGAGATGCAGAACCTGGAATGGAAAGCGGCTTTGGCGTCATTCTCCGCCGGTGAAATTGGCATGATGTATTGGTCCACATCGGCCGTTGGCGCCGTCGAACGGGCAATGGGTGACTTTACGCTGGTCACCAACGAGTACCCGGGCCTGACCGAAAATGGCCCGATGGGCCTGCCTGCGGGCGGAAACTCAGCCATGCTGGTGTCGACCTCCGAGGACCCCGCGGAGCTGGAAGCCGCTTGGGCCTGGCTGAAGTTCATCACCTCAGGTGAAGGGGCGGCCGATGTTGCCCGTACCACCGGCTATATGCCACCGAACCAGGCGGCCAACGAGATCATTCTGGCTGATTTCTATGCGGAGAACCCTGCCAAAGCGACAGCCGTTCGTCAGCTGCCTTTGCTGCGCGAATGGCAAGCCTATCCGGGGGACAATGGTCTGGCCGCGACTCAGGTGATTTATGACGGTATCGAAGGCATCGTCACCGGCGAGTTCGAAAGCATGGAAGAATTGCAGGAAGAACTGACTGACGAGGTCCAGGACCTTCTTCCGACCGGTTCCTGAACCCTTCTGGCCATCGCTCCGGCCCGCTGTGGGCCGGAGCTCTTGCGAAAGTCAGCTCCAATGAAATTCCTACAGTTCACGGATATCCACCTGACCACCCCAGGTCAGACCATCGGCGGGCGCGATCCCAATGCGAACTTTGAGCGCGCACTGGATCACGCGATGGACTTGCACTCGGATGCAACGGCGCTTTTCATTACCGGGGATCTGTCAGACTGGGGTGACGCGGCGGATTACGATCGGCTCAAGGCGCGCATTGAGACACTCCCTCTGCCTGTGCACCTCTTGATCGGAAACCATGATGATCGCGCCACCCTGCTCGGCGTTTTCCCTGAGATGAAAGGGGAAGGCGGGTTCGTGCATCATGTCATCCCAATGCCGATTGGACACGCTGTCTTGTTGGACACATGGGCCCCCGATACCCATGCGGGGCATTTCTGCGAGGCACGGGCCAAATGGCTCCATTCGCAACTCACCGAACTTCCGGGACCGATTTGGCTCTTCATGCACCATAACCCGGTGCCATTGGGGATAGCTCCGATGGACAAGATCATGCTGCTCGACAGCGCGAGATTTGCCGCGACGATCGCGCCCCATCGCGAAAAGATACGGCACATCTTTCATGGACATTGCCATCTGCCGCTTTCGGGTTCGCTGCACGGCATCCCGTTTTCGGCACCTCGCGGGACCAACCATGCAGGATGGCCCGATTTTGCGGCGACCCGTTTGTTATCATCGGCATCTCTGACGGAAGCCTATTCCGTTGTGTTCGCTTCCGAGAGTACGACAATGGTTCACATGGTCGAGTTTGGATACACCGGTGTTGTCAGAGGTGAAGGGTCACCGGAGTACGCGGACTGGGACAGATTGACGATGGTGCGGTAGTTGACCGTTTCGCCTTCGGGCTAGTTGCGGCTGCGATTTGCATCTTTGGTTGGCTTCCGCTCAGGGCTCGACGCGGTCGTTCGCTGCTGCTCGTCAGAGTGTCCACTGCGAGGAAAAACCTGCCGTCTGTTCTCTTGCCCTAAGTGACTGCAACCAGCCCGAAACGAACGTATGGTTGAGCAATAGACGCATCCGTTCAGCTAGCAAAAAAGGCGACCGATTGGTCGCCTTTCGTGTGCTTCTGAGTTTGTGCGTCAGGCTTTTTTGCGCCGCTTCATGGCCGCGATACCACCCAGGCCAGCCAGCAGCATCCAACCAGCGGCCGGCAAGGGGATGGCCGGCGGCGAAACGACGCTGTCGTCGAAGGTCAATGAAATGTCATCGATGCCGTAATCGTTCCCGCCGAACCCGTTGCTTTGTTCGACAAAGGACAACGCAAATGTCCCGGTCGCGCTCGCCGCAAATGTTGTTCCGAACAACTGGAACGCGGCTGGACTGCCCGTGGAGGCTGTCGCATTCAGGATTTCCGCGCCATCAAACTGGATGGACAATTGCCCTGGAGGAAAAGGCGCCGCCGTTGTGCCGCCCAGCAGGAACGAAAACGTATATTCGGTGCCGGATGTGACCGCGATGTCCTGCGACCAAACGGTCGGAAATGTACCCTGGTTTCCCCCATTCACAGCCATGAAGTTGCCGTCCTGAGGAAGGAGCCCGAGAGTGTTGCTGTTACGGATCGAAAATTGCGCAAGCCCCGGACCACTTCCACCGGCATCCCCGAAATCCGACGTAAACCCGCTCGATCCCGCGGAGAAATCTCCGTTCACCACCAATTCCACCGTCGCAGCAGAAACCGACGTTGCCCCGATAAAGGCTGCGGCGCACATGGCCGACCTCAACCCCATTCCAAAAGTTGTTTTAGAAGTCATAGGCGTACAATACTCCTCAAGAAAACATACAGTTAGGCGGGTTGCCGCCGTCGCAGCGCGACACTGCAGGCTGGAAGTTGCACGAGTCAATTTCCATCCGAATGGTTTTCCGTTTTGCAAACTCGCAATACGGGAGTTTGCGCGCCCCTCCGGCAGGCGCCTTTATTTTCCATTTTTGTTCAATGTGTTACCGAAGAAAATGTACTGCCCGCTGCAAATTGCGCAGCATCTTTTCCGAATTGAAAATTCGTGACCTCACAACGAGACTGACCAGACAGTGACTTTTGGGCAATCGGACGCTCTATCAGCAACGTTGTCGCGAATCAGACGGGACGCGGCAGCGCGAGACACATAGTTGTGGTCCGCACTGAACCCCGGCGACGCGACCATCTTCCAACGCACATGTATCAACGTAACAAATGCGTAGGACACCAAAGCGGTTGCATCTGTCATTGATTTCACGGTTCATGGCCGCCTGTTCAGGTTGGCCGTTATTCGTTCTGGAGTGAAGCACGGTTTCTCTGTCATGTCTCGCTGCGTGACTCTGTGAACTCCGGTTCCTGCGCTTCGCGGCTACACATGCTTGATGCAGCATCCGCCACTTTAGGCTCCAAGCGGTCGTTGGATGCGCCGTGCATAAAAGGCTGCTTTGCGGACAAAGGACCCATTGAGTACATGTGCCTTTTGGAGTTGAGGGGTCAGAATTCAATATCCGCCGCCCGCTCGCGTGTCTTTGCTGTGTCGATCTGGTGAGCTGCGTGTAGGGTGCAGCCAGGCTTGAGCGCGGGCCAGAGTTGGATCATTGGTCACACAAGGGCACCATCAACGAGCTGAGAACAGCCATCTCATTACGAAAGCGGTGACGCACGATGCAGCGCCATCGGTCTCCAGGAGGGTCCAAGAGGTCTGTGGCGACCCACCCAGCCATCCGATTTTGCTCTAGCACGCCGCTCGCCGCCGCTCTGCCTCAACAACCCAATATCACCGCCTCGAGGCCTTTGACACCTGGAGTGTCGCCACTCAAGTCGCTTGAAATCTAAGCATTAGAAAATCCTTGTGAACTGGGCGTTAACGTCAAAACTCCCGTCAGCGGGGAAAGGGGCAGACGTGTGTCTGGTGGGGGCTACACAACAAGGCCCCTGGGTACCGAGATTGCAAGCATCCCGGTAGTGCCAGAAAAAATAGTCGCCCTGAATCGCCGGGTAATCTAGAATAAACCATAACCAACCGGCCAATTTCGGCTGGCAGATGTGACGTTTCTATTTCTCATTCAGGGTTTTTGGCGTCTTGCCGCGCCTCAACCCAAGGTATTGTTGGAGGTTGAAATGAATGTCGTTTCCGGGTGTCCTGTCGCCGCAAAGCACGACCAACGGGTTGATTTTAACTCAGAAGACCCGCTGGAAAACATCAACGCTGGCAATTTTTCGACAGCCATTAAGCTCTATGTCGAACGCCACAAAGAAGATCTTGCGACGGCGGAAGATTATGCGCTCGGCGCACACGCTTTCCGCAATGTCGGAGACTTTCACTCGGCGGCGGATTGGTTCGAGAAGGCCGCTCAGAAAGAGCCAAGCCACAAGTTTGCAGCATTCTGGAACGAACAGATCGCCAAGAACCGGGTGGATGGCGATAGTGGTGCGGGCGTCTTGCGGCCCAACGCACTGACGGAAGAGTACCTAAAAACCGACCCTTCCAGGGCGTACGACGGCCACAAAGATGCTTGGGTGTTGTGCACAGACTTCAAGCGCCCGGGTGATCATATCCCCGAAAAATCGCTGCTGGACAGGGCGCGAAACTTCAAGGATTCGCTGGTGTCTCTGGCGCTGGGTCCCGTTGGTGCCTGGGCGAATTCCGGCGCGACGCCTGGAAATGCAGGCCGCTGGACGCAGCGCAAGCTTGGCATTCTTCAATTGGCGGCTTTGGGCGATGCACGCACGCAAATGGAAAAGGGTGAGCGCGATCCTGACGGAGAACGCGGCGACATCGTCGGTCAACTGCCCAAAGGCGACACGCCAAAATGGGCAGATTCCGGCTTTTCCCCCGATGGCGCGCATATTGATACACGCTTTGGGCCAGGCGAAGGCCGCGTCGGCCAAGAGTTTGTCGATCACGGCCTTCAAGAAGGCTATCGCCCGCAAGACCAGTCCCAAAATCCGAAACTGCCAAGCGAAGCGGATGTTGTGAGAGCCTTTGGCTATCGCAATGGCAAAACCATCGAAGCCGGGACCGCCAGCTTTCATGCCGCCGCCCACCTGCAGCAGCTGGTCCATGACGTGGCCCAAACCGCGCCTGACAATGCATTGAAACATGCGATTCCCATCAACCCCGAGAGCGAATGGGCAGCGCTTGGCGTGAAATTCGATTGGAGCCGGTCCGATGCTCCGCATGCTTTGCGCGAAGATGGCGAAGGCATGCATGGCACCACGGTCTGGTGGGACATGAGCCACATCTATGGCAGCGATATCGAAACGCTGGCGGAAGTGCGCTCCTATCCAGACGGCACACCCGTGCCGGGGGGAAAACTCTATCTGGAAGACACGGAAGAAGACGGCACGGGCGGATTTCTTCCGCTGAAAGACGTGCCTGTTGGCGAAGATGGCCCGCCGCAAAAGCAGATTGTTACCGGCTTTGGCCGCAATATGACGGCCCCGTTGGAAGCAGAACATACTCTCTATGCGCGCCATCACAATTGGGTCGCGGAGGTTCTAAAGGAGCGTTATCCGGACTGGTCAGATAATCAGATCTTCCAGATCGCGCGGCGCGTGGTCACCATGACCTATGTGAAAATCCACACCGGCACCTGGACGCACACGCTGTTTGCCAATGAAGCCGTGGTCAACGGGCTGAACGCCAATCTTTTCGGCCGCGCGGAACGCAAGCTGCCGCATTTCGACAAGAAGATTTACCGACCTGAACAAGGCAGGGATCCTGTGGCCCACGGCATCGCCGCGGGGAAGGTTGAGAAGAACAAGCCAGAGATAAAAGGGAATTTCTTCAGCAAAGCCTACCGCTTTGGCCACCAAATCTGGGTCGATCAGCTGAAGTGCCCGCCCATCGGAGAGACCGCCAACGACGGCACACGCGAAGTGAACATGATGAACTTGCGCGAGCTCGATGGCCACCAATTCCTCAAGGATGAGGGCCTGGGCGCAGTTTACTACTACATGATGAACACCCGCCTCGGCGCACCCGTTGCGGGCAATACGGCCGATTTCTTCCGGAACATGGCGACCGAAGAAGGTGTCATGAACATGCTGGAGCAGGAAATCCGCAAAGACCGGCAGCGTGGCACGCCCTTCTGGACAGATTATCAGCGTGCCCACAACATCCCGCCAAGCGAGAAGTGGGAACACCTTTTCCTCGAACCATCAAGCGAGGCGTCCAAAGCGACGATTGCCAAGCTTGAAAAACTCTATCCCGAAGGCATCGAAACACTGGATGCGATCATCGGGCTGACCTTGAACGAGCATAAGCCTGAGGGTCTGGCCATCACCAACGAAGGCTTCCAGACCTTTGTGCAGGAAGCCACCAGCCGCATCCGCAAAAACCCTTACCTCACCGAGAAATGGCGCCCGGACGAAGTCGGTTGGACAGCCATCAATCTGGTAGAAGCCGTTGATAAGGAAAAGATGCTCTACCTGCACTGCCCTGAACTGCGCGATTGGCTTGAGACCCGAAAGACGGTCAACACCTACGAATATGCAGGCACTTCTGCAGCCGAAGCGCCGGACGAGCATCCGCTGGAAGCCAACGGAATCATCACGTGGGGCGATCAGCATATCCGCGACATGGGTCTTGGTGATCCGTGGAAGGACACGCATTTCAAGGACAATGTGCCCAACCAACTGATCCGCGTTGCCCATGCGGGCACTGTCTATATCGTCGACATAACCGATGGTGTCGTGTTCGCCGACACGGAAGGTAAAGGCCGAGTCTTCGCCCGCGATATGCTGACCAAAGATCCCGATGGCGTCACCCGTACCGATTTGATCGCAGCGGCCAAGGCTATTCTAGGCGAGAAAAAGTATCCTTGGCCCGGCACCCAATCGCCTGATCATCCTGGATTTGTGAGCGAGTGGGTTCTGACGCAGAAAGAAGTCAACCAGCTGAGGGGTTATCGCAAGGACGAGAAACGCGAAGGTGTGCAGCTTAAGCTGACGGATATGGAAAAGCATATCCTGCCCTTCAACCTGGGCAATGACATCTCGCGCGCTGGACTGTCGGAAAACCTGAACGGCTGGCAAACATTTGAAACGAGCGGATCCCGAGCACTGTTTCTTACTCTTGGGTCGACCTTCAAATTTGGCGGGTTAGCCAACCTCCTGTTGGGTCGTGGCATTCCCCTCAAAGAGATGGCGAAACGCCGACCGGGCAAACGCACAATGGTCTATGACGAAGACGGTATGGTCGATGAAGATGTGTTGGCGGGCTATATGGCGACACTGTCAGACATGGCTGCAAAGCATGACGACGGTCTGATCCCGGAAAAAGAGTTCATGGCGCTCTTGGCAGAGAAACAGGCTTTGGATGATCTCACCACCAAGCAATGGGAGTCATTTTTCCGCATGCTCGCCCGCACCGGACAACCAGCTGCGATCCGTCCGTCGGATTTTGAAGGCCTTTACCGGAATACGCTGTTGCCGGAGATGTTTGAGCGGTTCGCCTCACCCTAGGTGTTTGGTCCTGCGGTGAAACACTGCATCTTGCCGCTCCAAGCGCTCACAACGGATCAGCGAAATTGTCATTCGAACGTCTCGGAGCCGTCGGGTTCGACGTGGTCCGCCTTGTTCATTTTCTGGCGAAACGCCGCCAACTCCTGATACATGCGCCGGCGCGCCCGGCTTTGGTTCCCCAGCGGGCGGTGTTCGGGCAGCGAATGCCAGGGGTTGATCCGCAAGTTCCGCGCAAAGGACATTTGGGCAGGCGTGTCGAAATCCTGCTGAGGGATATGAATGCGCGCGACCGGTATCCAGGGCGATTGTTCTTCGGGCCACAGCACCGAGGCATCCTCGACCGGCATCAGGTGTGGGTCGGTCTGGATCTGGACCAGCATCTCGAACTCTGCCGGACCCGTGCGCAGGGCGCGCGCCATGTTGTCGCGCAAGTAATTCGGGGGCACGCGTCCGAACGGGACACCGGGAATATCCATCGGCACATCCGTGAGCGGCCTGTAGGAGTAGAGCATCGCCTGCCCTTCGCCCAGCAGATACGGCACGCAGCTATAGTAGCGTTGGCCCAGTGGATTGTACTGTGTTTCGTTCCACAGACCCTGCATGAGAAAATCGATCAGATGCGTATCCTTGGGGTTCAGAAAATACCAGATCGGCTCGTCGATCGTACTCCAGTACTGCAGCTTGGCATTCTCGCGCACGTCCGGCGTGACGAATGTCGGCGTGACAACAGCGGGCCAGTCCTGCGTGAACTTCTCTTCTTCCATCAGCTTCGGGCCAGGCACGTCCATAAGCTTGACTGACATCGATCCGAAACCGACATCGCGGATATCTTCGGGGACGTCGGGACCGGGCCCGGCAAAGCGAATATAGGCCGGATAGCTTCGTTCATCTGCGAACACGCCTTTGCGCAGGTTCTCGGGCAAGTCGGAGTTCACCGCAAAGGTTGCGCGTACCAGCCCATGCGTTTTTGTATTCCCACCGCGTTCGTAGGCACCGGGTTGAAAATGCAGATTCATCTGTTCACGCATCTCATCGATGATCGTCTGCAAAGCCTCTTCTTCCCAGTCGAATATCTTTTCTTCGGCCAAGCCAAGCCCGTGGTTTGGACGCTTGCGGTTCTTGCGGCGCTGAAGGAACCGGGCCGCGGGGTCGCGCACGAGGCGGTTCAACTGTGGGCGGAAGAACGGCTCGAGCCTGCGTTCGAAGTGCAGCCCGATCTGAAGCAGAGAGTGTAAGAAACGGCGAATGACGACAAGGATGGTGCGCATGAATGTCCCCTAGTCCTTCTGCCCTGCGAGAAAGCGAATTGCCCGCAAGCTGGGCAGGAAGAAATAGCCGCCGCCCTTGACGGTCACGAATTGGGGCAGACCTTCGAGCCGTTCGGCAATGCCGGTCGCGGTCTGGATACTGAAACTGTCTGTGGGCACGCCGCCGACGGGTTCGCGGCTGCCGACGAGCGGGTCCGCCTCGCCATGCAGACCATCGAACGTCGGGGAGGACATCCATGCGTTCTGGACGAATTCGAACTGGCGCGTGATGTCAGCGCAAAGGCAGATGAAATGCAGCCCCCTCGCCTCTTGGGTGTCCGGTTTGCCCGAAAGCGCTTGCTCAGGTGACAGCGGCGACCCATAGGCACGTCCACGACGGGCAAGACGGTGAAAGCGTGTCGAAGCGACAAGATCGTGCCGGCCCGGCAGGCCATCAGGCCTACGCCGGAACCCGAGGGTGTTGGTGATCCAGGCCCATCGGCTCTCGACGCCCGGTGGCTGGTCACCGGTTCGCGGGTTAGCCCGCCGGATATGGGCGCCGACCGGGCAGACCACGCCATCGACGTCATCCTCGTAGGTGAAATCGTTCCCCTTTCGCCCGCCCTCGATCTCACGCCGACCCTTTATCAAAGGCGTGCCATCGCGCGCGCGGCCCACCATTGCGGTCGCCAGCGCCTCGCGATGCGCAGGGTCCCCGCCTGCCGCGGAATCCACATAGCGCCAGAAACCCGGCACGTCCTGTTCAAGTTGGCGCAGGACCAAATAGCTGCCATTAAATCCGAAGTCGTTATAGCCCTCGCCACCAATGATTTGCGGGGCAGGTGAAACTTCCTTGTATTCATTGACATGGCCCAAAACGATCTCGCCGGGTGCGATAAGGTTGGCGTATTTCTCGCGACCATGCTTTGGCGGTGGACTTTGCTGATCCCAATCCACTTTTGGCTCGCTGATACCGTCGGCAAAGCCGAAAGGTTCAATACCGTCATTTGATCGTGTCGGCAGTTCGTGGATGACGTCGAACGCATCTTTGAAACGCCCTTCCAGCAACGCCGATTTTAAGGAAGCGAGCCCGCCCTCCCGAGCATAGAGCATGGCCAAAACATGGACCTGGCCACCATCCCACACCCAGTTGCCCGGTGCGTTCCCGCCGGTATCGCCAAGCCGTCGGATGCGGCTTTCCTCGCCGGCCATCCCCGCCAGGAACGGCTGCGAGAATTGCGAAAGAACCTCGCCCGACAAACCAAGCGCCTGCAATCCACTGGCTGTGAACGCGATCTGCAGTGCGGTCTCTGGGGGGGTATCCGTCCACTCGGCTGACGTGATCGGCGCGGTCTCCAGCCAGTCCCGCGCGGCCTGCGGGCTTGAGATCGTCAGCAGGAGGAACTCTGCTTCAGTCAGCTTGCCATGACCAAACCGGACCAAACCCTGCATATCGGAAAAGTCGACCGGTGTGACTGAGATATCCAGGTCTTTTCTCATATTTTGGCCAGCCATTTTCGCAAAGCCCGGAGCCCAACCGGGCGTCGCTCAAGCCCCTCGCGTATCTGTGAGTGCCTGTCGAGGTCGATCGCAGTCAGACCGGGATATGCCTTGTACCAAACCAAAGTGGCCTGCTGACGGTTGCGCAGGAACCGCTTGAATTTGCTCTCTTGCTCGGCCCCATCCTTGATCAGAAAGCGCGTGCTGGGATATCCAACGCCATTCGAAAACACGAGGTTGAGCCCCCAGGCGACCTTGTTCACGAAGTCATCCATGTAGCTTTCCAACGCGCCATCGTAGTTGCTGCAGAACATCACGCGGCGCTTGTTGTCGAAATAGACCCACCGAGCGAAGTGGATTGTCTGCACGCGGGTAAGATAGCCGCGCGAAAAGATATGTTTGGCAGCGTAATTCAGCAGGTACAGCGCAACCGCAGTGATCGCGCGCCGGAAACCACCGGGCTTTAGATCACCAACCGCGGTAAAGGGGTTGGTGACATCGTGATCTTCGTAAGTCCCCATCGCGGCGATATGCACGTCGTCTGGTCGCGGCAGGATTTCGGGGTCCGACCGTTCAAGCCGCCGCAACCACCACAACAGCAGCGGCGAGGCCAGCAGAACGAGGGGCGAGATCGCGAGCAGCAGCATCGGCACAGCGATCTTCTCGATCCAGTCCATGGCGGCCTGTGGCAACGGCGTTGGCTGTGGCGGCGTCAGGCGCAGACGCCCCGCCCGCTGTTCGGTCAAGGCGAATTCTTGCAGACGCTCGTGCAGCAAGATGGCATCATCCACGCCATGCGACTCTGCGAGCGCGCGCAATTCCGATTTCAGTGCCCGGGCAAGCGCAGCTTCCTCATGAACCTGCTGCACGGTGCGGCCACGCATGTTCACGTAGTTGGCAGCCTCAACCACGTTGTGCCGGGCCATCCAATCGCTCAGATCCGTGCCTTCGTCGAAGTCCTCGCAATGCAAAAAAATCCGGCGTAATCCTTCGCCTGCGTGACTTGCCAACTCGTCCAGAAAACTGTCCCGATCTCCGTCCATATCACCCACAAAAGCCAAATGCGGTGGAAATGGGCGGGCTTCCACTCCATAGGCTTCGATGTCGCGCCAAGTGTCGACCTGAGTAAGGAAGAACCGCGCGACATGCAGGCGGTCGAAATCTGCAAAGGGTACAATCGGGTTCTTCGCGTCCGCAAGCCCGGGCTTTAGTACCATTTCGGACAAGAGCGCGCGCAAATCCTCGATGCGCCCCTCGTCGACAGAGGCCAAGATCAGAAATGTGCTTTGCTGCGCCATGGCAAGACGAGGATACCAGATTCAGGGCAATGACGTATCAGCATTGAAGTCCAGCGCAAAATCGATCAGACGATTGTCGTCCCAATAGACCTTTCCCAGATAGAGACCGGGCCCGATGGCGCGTATTTCGTCTCGGATCCAGTGCGCGAGCAGTGACGTATCGGAATAGTCCAGCACGATGCATTCCTTCCCGTCGAGCCAGCTTTTGTCCTTGTAGACTTTGGCCAGTATCGCATTGAGTCCGAACGGCAGGATGCGATTGCGCAGCACCCCTTTCGATTGATCGAAGACTTTTCCCTGCCAGGCAAAACTGTTGATGAAACGCGAGATCAGCGGGGTGAACCCGGTGCCTGGAGCCACAATGGCAGTCCCTTCAGCCTCGCCGTCGGGAATATCCCCGGCCGCCACGCTGGAGAACAAATCGTCCAGTTCTTCCTGACTCAAGTCCATAAGGGATTCGACGCTAAGTGCCATAATGGCCTCCTTCAATGAAAGTGTGTGGTTGGCTTCCTCCAGAACGGCCTGCATGGCCTTTTTGCCGACCATGTAAACAAAATGTGGGTTACATCGCAAATTTTGGCCTGTCTCAAAGCGATCGCGAGGAATGGGGGGATCTAACCATCGAGCTCAGGAAATCGGCGGAATCCGCTTGCGGAAGGTCTTGGCCGCCCTTTGCGGATCATGTTGATTGCATCAATGCCCGCGAGTTTCTTCCACGAACAGGTGGTTGTGCTGTTTTGTGATCTAGCTGTGCCCGCGAACCTCTTTGGAGCAGTGCTGGCCGATGAGACTTTAGTTGGCAAAATGTATTCGCGGCATCGAGATCCACATGGTGACCCGTTCGCAAAACTTGCCAAGTTGCCACGATGGTTGAGGCGAACTCGCTTCAGGTCTCTGAAAAACAGCTCGGACACATGCCCGCCCGACGCGAGTCAGCCAACAAAGTTGTTCAGTTGAGTCAGAAGAAGTGAGCCAAAGGACAATGAGGCAAGAAAAGACCGATCAAAATCTTGATCACACTCGGTCACACTTTTTGGGAAGCATCGGCTAAGTGTTTGATTATTTTGGTGCCCCCACACGGCACAGTGCTACTATATCTTGATACACCACGGTGCCCCACGTTTTCGCCGAGCGCCTGTATTTTATATAAAAGTCTGTTCCAAACTGTTCCAGCACGTCCCACGGTATACTATATGTTGAGGGTGGATAGGAAAGGGGACAGGATTGTCACGACCCTTGAACAAGCTCTCCGCCGCCTCCGTCAAAGCGGCACCGCCGGGTAAGCACTCTGACGGGGGTGGACTGTGGCTGTTCAAGCGACCTGACGGGGGTGCCCAGTGGATACTGCGTGTGCACGTGCATGGCAGGCGCCGCGAAATGGGACTGGGTTCCTTTCCCGACGTTTCTCTAAAGGAAGCGCGGTCAAGCTCTGAAGCAGCCCGCGCTTTGGTGCGGGTGGGTCTCGACCCAATTAAGGAACGGGAGCGCAAGCGGCGCGAGGACGCCCGGAACAAGCACCTGCTCAAGGACGTCGCACTTGATTGCTTTGAAAGCCGCAAGGCTGAGCTCAAGGGCGATGGCAAGGCAGGTCGTTGGTTTACGCCGCTCGAACTCCATGTCCTCCCAAAGCTGGGCCGTGTACCGGTCTCGGACATCGATCAGCGCGACATTCGCGATACGTTGGCGCCAATCTGGCACGACAAGGCGGATACCGCGCGCAAAGCGATGAACCGCCTGTCGCTCTGCCTGCGCCATGCCGCCGCCCTCGGATTGGATGTCGACTTGCAGGCCACCGACAAAGCACGCGCTCTTCTGGGCAAACAGCGCCACACCGCCCGCCACATCCCTGCCCTGCCCTGGCGGGACGTCCCTGCCTTCTATCAAAGCCTGAACGGTGGCACGATCACTGAGCTTGCCTTGCGCCTGCTCATTCTGACGGCGGTACGATCCAGCCCGATCAGACAAATCCGATTGGATCAAGTCGACGGCGACGTCTGGACCGTCCCGGCAGAGGTTATGAAAGGTCGCAAGGATGCCACCCAAGACTTCCGGGTGCCGCTAACGGGCGAAGCGCTTGCCGTGATCGAGGCGGCCAAACCCTTCGCGCGCGATGGCTTCCTCTTCCCAAATGCGCGGCGCGGTGTGATTTCCGATATGACCATGAGCCAATACATGAAGCGGCGAGGGATGGAGGCACGACCCCACGGGTTTCGCTCGAGCTTTCGCGACTGGGTCGCTGAAACCACAAACACGCCCTATGACGTAGCCGAAGCTGCCTTGGGTCATGTGACAGGCGGGACCGTAGAGCGGGCTTACCGAAGAACTGATTTTCTGGATCAGAGACGCGTGCTGATGGAGCAATGGGCAAAACTCTGCGTCATTGCAAACAGATCAGCTCACATAACCGGAGAAAGTTGTGAGTGAACCCTTGGATCACAATGAGACGTCTTCGAGCGAACATGATTTGTGGATTAGGGTGGCTGACTTTTGCCCTAGCCTCAACTCAAGCGACAGAGTGGACATCCGCATCTTGGTGCCACTTCAACCACACCACATTGTAAAACGAGGCGTTCCGAAGCAAGAGATGCTCGTCGGCCGCGGCCGTTATGACGTATGCCGCAGTGTTCCGAAGTCCGTAAACGACGAATGGAGCTTTGTTGAAGCCATAGAGCATTGCATCGACGAACTCACTCAAAAGAAACCCGCTGAAAAGGACCGGGCACAAAACACGTCAGAGCTCTTCATTCAGCTCATTGAAAGTTTGGCGGATGTCAAACTCGCTGAACCGTGCATCGCGCCGACTGGACTTCTTGTGCAGGAGATAATTGTTCCTGAAACGCTTTGGACAAAGCTCCTGTCGAAATCAGAAAGCACGAGACTCGCTTACCAGCTTCTATGGGAAATGGGCTTGCAGGCGATGACAACAGAAAGCCTGGATTCACAACCACGCAGCTTCGTAATGTGGTTTCAGAGCGCAATTGTGGGAAATTCCAAACCCCCATCCAAACGACCAAAGGCTTGGGCAACAGAAGTTCAAAACCACCACTTGTGCAGCCTTGTAAGGGTCGTTTGCCAGCATGGTTTCAGTCCGACTAGAAATGACGTTTCCCCCAAGACCAGCGCCTGTGATGTCGTTGCCGAGGCGTGTCTGAAGTCAGGTGTCCGCGGCGTCTCGTCTTATGAGACCGTGAGAAAAATTTACTATAAATATCATGATCGTAAGGTGGGTAAGATCATTATCTGACCCTACCTATGACCCGATTCTCCGGGCTTGCTATCTAAAGTGCACCACAACCCACCGGTGCGCATAGTGGTTCAATCGGGTAGCGCATCGCAAGGCGGGAGTTCCGCTGCATGCGTTATCTAACGTTCCGCGACCTTCAAGAGAAACTTGGTGGCCGAGGTCGCACCACCATCTACCGCGACGTTGATCTCGGACGTTTGCCAAAGCCGTTGAAAATCGGTGCAAGGCTCTATTGGGTCGAAGCAGAAGTAGACGACCTCATCCTTGAGAACGCTGCATAAGAAAACCCCTGCCGTACCGGACGGACAGGGGCCAAATTTCTTTGAGTAACAGCTAAGAAATAGCGCATCTGGTCCGTCCTTTCAATCTTGAAAGGCTCTATGAATGACCAAATTTGTACGAAACTTCCTTCCCGCGGATCGCCCGCCCTCCAACGCCAAGCGCATCTATCGCTGGGCAGACCTTCCCGATGCCACAGAGCCTGCGCTCTTCCGTATCACGGACCCCGGCCACGAGCCGCGCGTGATTGGCGCTTCGAAACACAAGCGCCAAGTCCTCGAAGGCTTGATGCAGCACCCTTTGTATGCGGCCAGCTATTGCCGCCTGAGTGATCAGGTGCTTCCGCTGCGCCGTGATGACGGCGTGGACATCGCGTGCGAGATGTACCGCAACGATCCGGAGACGGGTCGTGAGAAGTACGGGGTCTACGTGCTCAAGTCCAAAGTCGAGCGCATTGACAGCGGGAGGACCGCATAATGCAGACCTCCCAGACACTCACCCGCAAACGTCAAGAACGTCGCATCCGCTGGCAGCATGGTCTCACAGAGACCCAAGCACGCCTTATCGCCGGCCTCCACTACGGAGGCGCTGCGTAATGGCTGACACTTTTGCGATCCGAAAGAATGCGCGCGAGGTGATCCGCGTGGAGCGCCAGAGCTATCGTGGACATGCATTGGTCAACGTCCGTGTCTGGTACGACGACGGAACGGGTGAATACCGCCCGGGCAAGCAGGGTATCGCGTTCAAGGCTGAGCTTTTGGATGACGTGCTGGCTGCCCTGGGTCAGCTGTCCGATCAGCGGGAGGTTGCTTGATGGCCTCTCGCACATATTCCCAGATAAATCACAGCATCACGGGGTCGCGGAAGTTCCGCGGCCTCGGCCACAGGGCGCGATGGGCGTGGCTCTGCGCGCATCTCAAGGCGGATTACGCCGGCATTGCAGAGTACCCCAAGCAGCTCTGGGCAATCGATGCGGAGCTGCCAGCCGAAGAGATGGACGGCATCATCGCATCCCTTGTCAGCGCCAACCTGATCGAATGGTCTGACAGCCTCGAAGTGGTGCGGGTCACGGGGTTCATCAAACAGCGTCCCCCCGACAATGCCAGCGCCGCTCAACGGCTCTGTATGGACCTGACAGACAGGCTCTACGACGCAGACAGCGAGCTTGAGGGCATGCTGCTCACCGCTGCTGCAGAGTTCTCGGTCGCGGCGGTTGGTCGCTCTCTTCGCTGGGAGAAAGACCGCGCCAGATTCCGCGATGATATCGGCCAGTTTCTGAGGGCAACCGCGCAGGATTTTGGAGACCGATTTCTGGACGCAATCCAGCGGCAACTCGACGGCGCAGGCCGACCGACACGGACCGAAATCGAAGGGCTATTGCCCACTCTCCTGCAGTATCAGCAGGACACCGTGTCCACACCGTCCCCCCACCCTGTCGACACACAAGACGTAGACAAGACGAGACGTAGACAAGACCAAAACCAAGACGAAGACAAAAACAAAGACGGCGCAAAATTCGCGCAACGTGAACACGATCAGGCGTTGGCACAGGCTCAGACGGCGGATGTGCTGAGAAAGGATGAAATCCGCAAGGACCGGTCACAGCAGGGACCGTCGGAAAGTCTCAAACGCAGTGCCCTGGTCGTAGGAATGAGGGAAGCAGGATGAGCAACCGAAAAAACGGAGCTGAAACGGGCCATCGCGACGAAGAAGGCAGATTTGTCGCTGGCAATCCAGGCAGGCCCAAGGGCGCGCGCCATAAGACCACGCGGGCGATTGAGGTCATGCTGGAAGGGCAAAGCGAGGCGCTGACCCAAAAGGCCGTCGAGCTGGCGCTTGAAGGCGATACGACTGCGCTGCGGCTGTGCCTGGAGCGGATCGCACCCGCCCGGAAGGATGCACCGATCACGTTCGACCTGCCACCGATCAAATCTGCGGCGGATGCATCAGAGGCCGCGCAGGCCGTTCTGAAAGCCGTCTCTGATGGGGACGTCACACCGCTCGAGGGTGCCGCCGTCATGGGGCTGGTCGAGCAGTTCCGGCGTGTGCTGGAGACCACGGAACTTGAGGCCCGCATCACTGCATTGGAGGCGAGCAAATGAACCTGAAGTCCCGAATGGAAGTACTGGAAGCGGCAAACCGGGAACACATCGCAAGCACGTCCGATGTGCATGACAAGTTTGTCGGAAACTTGAGGCAAATTGCTGAAAGGGTGCGGGATACCCCCGTCGCAGACATTCTGGTCTCAGTTTCGCCGGCTACGGTTGCGGCGCTGCTGTTGGACGGACGCGACGAACCCGCTGTTCTTGAGCGTGCACATCGATACGCCCAACAAACCGATGGAACAGGCAAATTGTTCCGATGCCTGCTGGGGATCGAAAATGGGGATCAGTGAACGCGTGACGCGCCTTGAGCGGAGCAAGGGGGCCGGTCTGCCGCCAATCACGATGGTGCTCTACACCCTCGTCTCCGACAAAGATGTGCCTGGCACGCCATTCGCAGTTTCAATTCCCGGCATGCAGGGAAAGGTGTTTCGCGGTGAGGGTGAGGACGAAGGGTGCTTCCTCATGCGGGTCTGCAAGCTCAGTGCCGAACATCACGGCTGGGATAAGAAACCTGCCTCGCAGCTCACCGACAAAGAGGCACAGGTTGTCGAGGCGTCGAAGTCACCCGTAGCGGCACTGAAATGGCACCAACGAGATCAACAGCCGGCACCGGAACGGAGGCCAACGCCATGACACTTAAAATCAGACTGACCAAGCTGGAACGCATGATACCGCCGGGGGGTATCACCGTCATTGCACGTGCACCTGCGGGCTGGACCGAGGAAGAAAAAGAGGAGGCACTTCAGACCTTCCTGCAGGAGCAGTCCATCACCGATCCTGTGCACGCCGACGTACAAACCGGTGATCATCACCAGCATGATTTTGAGGTCGTGATGTGGGGCGACCTGGATGAGATTTTCGCAGCTGCCAATGCCGGGCAACGGATAGGCATGCCGGACCGCGGAAGCCGCAAATCCGCGCCGGATTGGCATCATCGGGGGTGACCTGAATGGGGTATCATGATACCATTGTCACACCAAAAACTGAGGGTTCGAAAATGGAAAAACCGACCCAAAAGACCGACCAAAACGAGCAGCAGCCGGATGCAAAAGAGTTTGCCACACCCGAACTCACGGCCATCGTAGTGGCAAGCGTTCGGGCAATGGCATTCGACGACGCGTGCCAGGAAAAGGCCACCCACTTGGAGGCAGTGAGAGAGCAATGAACGACTTCAGTACGCGATACATCAACGCGCTACAGGCAGGGCTTCATCAGGGCATGGCCCTTGAAACACGGCGCCACGAAAACGCGCTCGCGCCGTTGCGAGAACAGCTTCTGCAGTCGCAGGTCGACAACTCCCGAGCGGCGGGCGCACGCTCTGCAAAAGAGTTCGAGATGCGAGTTGCGCAGCACGCGGCCAGCCTTGACGCAGCGCAGGCGGCAAAAGACGCTGAGGAGATCCGCAAGGGCATTTTCGCAGCGTCTACAGCAGCGACACCGGAGCAGTGGGATGATGTTGCACGAAGGTTCGGACAGCCTGCTTTGGTGGGCCAGTTCGGGCAGAAAGATGCGTTGCTTTCGCAGTTCATGACGGCGGCGCAGATACTTGAGCGGCAGGCCGGAGCCGCTCCGCTTTCGTCGTTGGGCCGGATTCAGGCGGATATTGATGCCGGTCTTTTGCCGGAAGGGACGCCTTTGCGGGCGAACACTCCTTTGGTCCAAATCGGTACAACTGGGGCCAAAGGTGGCACACCTGTACCCCCGAAGATGACTGTAGATGCAGGCAAGAATACTGGCTTTCTCATTCGGCTGAACGATGCCAACGAGGTGTTGAACTCTTTGGAGGGCCAAGGAACTCGGTTCGGTCAGCAAAATGCTGATTTGATCCCGCTCGGACTTGGCAACTTCCTGCGCGATCCAGAGTTTCAAAAGTTTGATCAGGCACGGCGCGATTTTGTGAACGCAGTTCTACGGCGTGAAAGTGGCGCAGTGATTTCCGAGCAGGAATTTGCAAACGCAGATCAGCAGTATTTTCCGGTTCCGGGAGATTCGCCGGAGGTCATAGCCCAGAAGCGCCAAAATCGGATCAATGCCATCGCGGGCGTTCGCGCCGGTGCCGGTGCCGGTGCTGCTTACGTCGATCAGTTGCAGGCTACAGGTACGCCAGACAGCCAAGCTTCAAGTGTCCCGGATTTCTCTGCCATGAGCGATGAACAACTGGAGCAATATATTTCGGAGCACAGCAATGAGTGACGCTTTGCAGGCCGCGCTACTGGAAAAGGCGAAGCGAGAAAAAGCGCGTCGGGCTGAGAAGACAAACACCGATCCAATGGCGCTTCTTCGGCAGTCGCCAGCCGGTCAGGGGCAGCAGGTCCCGGCCAGCCCGAAGCTTAACGTGCTTGACCCTGTAACGGACGATCCCACGCTGATTACGCCCATTTTGGACAACGTCGTTGGGTTGGACAATGGGACCATGTCGCCCGGCGAGAAGTTGGGCACGGCGCTGAATAGTGGCGGCGAGTCCATGACCGTTGGCGTGGTTGGCGATGAGGCGGCGGCTGCGTTCGACGCGGCGCTCGGGCGTGGCTCTTATGAGGATCGACTGGAATTCTATCGGACCAATCAGGCAGAACTTCGGGACCAAAACCCTGTGTTGGCGTTTGCGTCGGAAGTCGCGCCAGCGCTTATTCCCGGCTGGGGCGGTGCGAAGCTGATTGCTGCGTTAACCAGCAAGTTTGGTCGAGCAGGGGCGGGCATGGTGTTAGGCGGTCTGTCGGGTGCGATGTATGGCTTCAATGAAGGCGAAGGCGGTGCTGGCGAACGAATGCAGTCAGGTTTTCAGGCTGGTGGTCTTGGTATGCTCTTTGGGCTTGCTGCCCCGGCGGTTGTTAGCAAGGCGTCGAACGTCCCTCGTGTCGTGGCAAACCTGTTCAACAAGTCGATTGAACGCCCTAACAGTGCGCTCCTGAAGAGGGCAAAAAACGCTGCATACAAAGCCGTGGACGATAGCGGCGAGACGTTTTCCGGCGAGGAGATGAAGCGCCTGCATGCCTCTGTGACGGAGATTTTTGAAGCATCCAACTTCGTAGAGGAAACCGACCGCGCTGCCTTCGCTACGCTCAAGCTCCTGGAGAAGCGCAGCGGGCAACCCACCAAGCTGGGGCAGTTGGACAACATTCGGCAAAATATGTGGACCCGGTATGCAAATGCAAAGGACCAGCCGCAAATTTTGGATGCGATCCGCGCCATTGATGATCTGATTGATCAGCGGGCCGGTGCCAGCAAGTTGATGCAAGTGGCACGTGCCGCCAATGCCCGCTACGCGAAGTTCGCGTTGTTGGAAGATGCCTTTTCAAAGGCGAAGAATGAGACCGCTGCATCTGGGTCGGGTGGGAACAAAGTGAACAAATTCCGCCAAGCGGTTACAAAGATCATTAACAACGAGAAAAAGGCCAAGTTCTTCTCCGCCGAGGAACTGGATTTGATGCAGAACTTCGTGCGCGGCAATGTTTCTGAAAATGTGTTGCGTCGGATCGGAAAATTGTCGCCCAACGGCAATGGCTTGATGATGTCCCTTCACGTCATTGGAGGCGTTGCATCGCAAGGCGCAACATTGCCGATTATGGCGGCAGGGGCGATGGCCAAGGGTGCGGCGGATCGCGGCGCGACGAAGGGGGCAGCGATGCTTCAAGACGTTGTTGGCGGCTTTGCGAAACCACCGGTCATGCCGCGCCTTACCGGTCCTCAGGGGGCTGTTGTTGGCGGTGGAGTGCCTGCCCTAGAAGGCGCCAGAGGTAATCTGCGATGAACGTCACGGCTAAGGCGATGTTAATCCCAAGTACGATGGCCATGAACTCGTTCCAAAAGGGGTCGTCCAGCTTGAAAAAGAGGATGTAAGCCCCGCCTGCCACCATCGCCCAAAAGAGGATATTGACAAATAGCTGTGGCTTAAACGGATTATCCATACGACGACTGAGAGCGAATAGCAGGATCACTGTGAAGGTGGCAGCGGTTGCAATCACCACGGTGAGGTCCTGTACATCGGTACTGGTTTCCATACCGTGCATATAATCCGCCCGGGGCGAAAAATCTACGGATTGGTCACAGTGCAGCTCATAGCCGGTTCTATTTTCGAGCCCGCCTGCTAGTGTTCTGAATAACTGCGGGGAAAATCCAATGAGTCCAGAAATCTCCAGTTTGCTTTTTGCCCTGGGCATCTTCTCTGTGGGCTTTGTAAGCATTGGTCCGAACATACTCGCCATCATCGGTACATCGATGGAGCGCGGGCGTGATGCAGGAGTAAAACTGGCTCTGGGAGTGGGCTCCGGTTCGGCAGTCTGGGCGACATGCACCGTCGCTGGTTTGACAGCTCTTATCACTGCCTATGCAGGAATCGTAACACTTCTGAAGGTTTTTGGAGCCGCGTATCTGATGTGGTTGGCATACAAGGCATTTCGTTCGGCGGCTACGCCGTCACGCTTGCACGAACCAAAGGCCGCTCGTGGGAAAAATCTTTATCTCCAGGGCATCGCGATTCAACTGACAAATCCAAAAGCGGCGCTTCAATGGATCGCCATCGTTGGCATTGGTCTCGGCAATGATGCACCTTTGTGGGTTGGTTTGGCGCTCATTCTGATTGCGACCGCGCTATCATTGGCCGTTCACGCTCTCTATGCGGTTACGTTCTCTACGGCACCCGTGGTTATTGCATATCAGAAGGCGCGTCGATGGATCGAAGGATCGCTTGGCATCTTCTTCAGCGTCGCCGCGTACAAGATTGCAACCTATCGCCAGTAACCGACAGCCGACTTTCATCAAACGGCAGGTGGGTTCGCAAAGCGTCAACTTGACCGCGGGAAACTCGCAATGCTGCTGAAAGTAGACAGCCTTCTTACCACGTCCCCTCACATCTTGCTCGGTGAATTGGCTTCAATCCAAACAGAACTGGCCGCAATTCAAAAGCGATGCGTCCCTGCGGCGCTCAGCTTAGATGCAGCCGAACAGTCTGCTGCGAGCAGCAGTCCAGCCTGGATCGCCATGAGGGGAATAGAGACAATGGATGTTTTGGATGGGAAGCCCATCGCATGGTTGACGATGGAAGAACGTGACGCTTTCGAAGCGATGTACCGCGATGGTCGCGCCAAAACTGTGCACTACGGTCCTACTGGGTTGGTGGGGTTGGCCCAGGTGAAACTCGTCAAACCACAGAAAGATGGGGGTTGAGAAGGCGCTCGGCCAGCAAGCTTATTTCAGATGAGAATAAGCTGTCTGCCTGCAACCGCTTCATAGTCTGTGACGGCGTACCCTAAGATTACCCCTATGGTTTCTGAACCCAAGGCAGAAACACACCCTGTCAAAACCGTAGCGTTCACGACGCGGAACGCGGTCAGATTGCGCTCAAAGGCGCTTCTGGAAAGCGCCTGACCTATGCTAGACCTAGTATCTAAACTTGAAAAAGAAGGCGAGATATGCCATGTACACAGGTACGCGGCGGCTGATCCAGTGGTAGTAGCTGGGGTAGGTCCTGCTCAGGGGCAGCTTCGGCTGCCCCTCTACCTTATTACCCCCTGTGGGTCGTTTTTGTTGCATACTAACTCAAGCGTATCTCCGTTTAAGACGGAGAATGACTTATGCGACCCGTAACGCTTTATTCTTGGGGTTGGAGCTTCCTGCCGAAGAAGGCCGTAGGCCATAAAGTCCGCGAGTTGGATAAAATAGCTCTTGTGAGACTGCTTAAACTGCGGATCTTCTATGATTTGCTTCAGCGGAATGTTCTTGGTCGTCGCGCCATCCTCCCAAGTCCCGTATTGGCTGGGTATGTGATTGTGAACCCGCATTCTGCGTACGAGGGAAATGTATTGATCTTCCTTTCCTTCGTCACAAATCAAATGAGCAAAGCTGTTTCTAGCCTTCATGGTTCTATCAACTCGGTTCAAGAGCCTCTCAAACGCTCGGTATTGATTGTCTTCGGCGTTGCACACATTGAAGACCGACACGCCACAGTCTTGCAGCCAATTTGTGACCTTGAAAGCTGTGTGGAAAATTTGCGCCCTTTTGTGCCTGGAAAGCCCGCCAACGACACCAGCCGTTCCTCTACCGGACAGGAATTTTCTAGCGTGAAGCTCATAATTGAGCGGAATTCCATGAACGTCTCGAAGGTGCTTCCTCCACCTCTTGAGGCGATCAAAGACTTCGTTCCATCTATCACATGGCACGCAGAGGCTAGAAAAGATGTTGATTGGGCGCTCGGTTGAATCGTCGATGTAAAGAAAATGCATGGGTTGAATGTGATGGGTTAAGACAAAAGGAGTCAACTCGACCGCCTCAAGGAGGCCGCACACGTCGTACAGGTATGACCTAAGAAATGGGCGCTGAAGCCCTACCACCCCAAAAGGAGGACCGTGCATGACCGGCTCAGGGTTTAGCAAACAGGATGCAACCGCGTCAGGACTGTTTTTCTTTGGGCACGCTTACTGGGCGTCGGCTTCAGCGCTGGAACTCGTGAAGGTCGATTCTGGGCACCGGGAATCGCCAGTCAATTATCTCTATTTTCACGCCCTCGAACTGCTGCTGAAATCCTATCTGCTTCACAATGGGGCAACACATGACCAGCTTCGAAAAGAGTTCAGCCACAAACTGCTGAAGACCGCAAAAAAGGCTCATAGTCTCGGTCTGGACGTCTTGCCTGGGGACTTCGAGACACTCAAACTATGTGACCAGAATTACATTGAAGCTCGGTATTTGAGGACGGGTCCCTTCAAAAGGCCGCGTCCCGAAAATCTGTGGGGTATTTGTTCTGTTTGGTACGAACAGATTGGCGATGTTTTGAAGGATGCGGGCGAGGTCTCATACATGTATGATAGACCAGATTACCTTTACGACCATGAAATCAGCGTTTCGGTTGAAGAAGCTGTGAAGTTGCTCACAAATCGTGAGGATGACGCCTCTTAGACGGCTGGGCGCCCCGCCCGCGTTTGGGCTTGTCGCTCACACACTGAAAAGCTCCAACATCGACAGATATTGCCGGTATTCCTCCATGGTGCATTCGCCGTCACCGACACCCACCGCCACTTCCGCATGTTCCCAAGGTATCGTTTTCCAGCGCATCAGTTCGTCGGCCAAGAACTTCACGGTGGTAACGTTTTTCGGCTGAGCCATGAGCGCTACCGCGATCCGCTTACCCTCATCGAGAAATCGACCAGCTTGTTCAAAGTCCTGTCCGCAACCCCGCAAGGCCAGTTCATCAGGCTCACCAGCTGCCAACACTGCGGCATATCCAGCGCAGCAGTAGACCGCGTGATTCAAGAACTGCCGCTCTGCGTCGGCCTCGGAGACTGACATTTCAGTAAACGCCACATCTTCTGCATAAAATGCCCCAAGGCTGCCATCATGGGGATCGATGGTGACATGGCTGCCGTCCCGATCCGGGAATAGGCGGATGAAGGCAACGGCGTGACCGGCCTCATGGATAGCGGTTCGGTATAGCTCTGGGTCAGTCATTCACGCCACCAATGTCTGAAAGGCGAATACCTTAGTCTCTAGTCCGCATTGGGTGCGCCAGGTCGCAAAGTTGCAAGTGTCTGGGGCGACTTGCGTAGCCTGGCACCCGGCTCACCACCATTCAAGAACTCTATTCCCGCCGCACTTAAGGCATTGAAGATTGCGGCTTTGGTTGAAGTGCCAGCTCTTGCCATCGCATCTAAGTTGGCCTCAAGGCGCTTGATCGTTGAGCCACCCAGACCGGCCCTATTGGCCAATTCCTCTTGCGACCAACCTAACAGCATCCGCGCGGCTTTTGTGTGTTGAGGTGTTATGTCTGCATAGTGCATGATACTTTTTGCGCCTTAATGATACTTTTGGTATTGCAATTGTTCAACCCAATGCATATACTTTTGGTACCACGAGAGATACCGAATGACAACATAGGACCACCCGCCCGATGCACAACCGCCAGCAGATCATGAACCGCGCCTGGGCCATCATGGCGGACCGTCCTCGGAACCGGATCAACTGGGTGTATGCGCTGCGGCAGGCGTGGCAGGAGGCCAAAGACGCGGCCCGCCGCGCTGACATGACCGAGGCGAACCACATCCGCGAAGCCATCGGCATGCTGGAGAACAAAGACACATGGTCGGATGCGGACTATCGCAGGCATGACGACCTTGTCGCCGCGCTCAAGGTGGCGCTGGATCACGAGGCCAATGCCGATGCCTACGCTGTCAAACGCGCTCTGATTGCCAAGGCCAAGGGCCAGTTCGTTTCGATCACCTTCACCAAGAAGGATGGCAGCCTGCGCACCATGCGCGTCCAGCCTGCGACCCTGCCACAACGCGTGAGAAGTAATTCCGCGTCAGACGTCGCCCGTAGGGCCGCTGTGACCCGCACACGCCGTCACCCGCATCTCATGCCCGTGTGGGACGTGGATGCTGGCGCACCCCGCTCTGTGAACCTCGCCACCGTGTCCCGTATCGCCGCAGGCGGTGCCGTCCACACGTATCAGTAACAGCCCTCAGGAGGGAGAATGCCATGAACCAGCTTGCAATCGATGAAGTACAGGCCCGCATCACCAAGGTCTCCGAAGCCTTGGGTGTCGACGCGCCAACACGACTGCTTGATGCCGACGAAGGCCCATCGGATGAACTGATGCGCTTTTGCGCTGAGACCGGTCTGAGCCTCGATTTCATCCTGCTCGGTGATGAGAACGGCAAACACCGCCCGACACGATGCGCAGAAGCTGTAGAGGCCACCCCACGAGCCAACCAACCGGCGCCGGAGAAGTGCAGACTGCAGCTCGAGGAAGACGCCATCACGCTGCATGGGCTAGCCGAAGCGCTTCTGGCCCTGACATGGGACGATGATGCACGGGATCAGAAACATCACCCCAGCGCTGTGCCTGCCCTGATCCGGACCATCGAAGCGCGATCCATGGCGCTGGTGACGGACATGGAGAAGGTCCACCTGTCCGAGCAACGCCAATAGGCATCTACAGCCTGAACACCAAACCCAGGCAGAGCTGCCCACCCATCAAGGAGAGACGTCAATGTCCAGCCCACCCATCGCACGCAAAGCTGCCTCTGGAGCCGCAGAAAGGGAGCAGGCTAGGTCCTTTGAGGAGATAGTGCGGAGTCTGACGAATGATCAGCTCACAGAACTCATCGAGCGGCTCTACGAAGCTGGATTGATACCGCCCGAACCGTTGCCACCCGTTCGCACTTGCGACCGTCAGGTGACCGTATGTCGGTAGGATTAAGTTCAGCAGCCCCACAGCGAGCATTTGCGGATGCTGCCCCCGCCCCGGATGTGCTGGCACCATGTGAGCAACCCGAAGCCGAAGAAACGTACACCCTCTTGGACGAGGTAAATCGCCTTGATGCCCAAATCGATGACGTGCGCGGCCTGGTCGATGCGTTGGAGCTAGTCTGCTGGCATTTGTGCCAGGAAACCGTCGAAGACCCGACGCTGGCACGTCTGCGCAAGGCAATTCTTGGCCTCAGCACCGCGCTTTATCGTGCGGTGAAAGACTAAGCTCAGCAGCGCGCTACAACACTCCAATTTCGGCACATCATCAGATTTTCCACCAAACCCGTTTCCTAGTTCCTGTTTGCAATGTCGTTCCATTACATCCTCAACCGTCGCTGGTCGGATCAGTTCCTTCCTGACATCAAGCGCATTGTCGGGGCGCAACTGCTACGAGCCTCACCGGCCCATATCGACCGTCAGGAGGCCACTGACCTGCTGTTGCTGGATGCCCGCGACATCCGCGTGGCCGCCCGTGTCAGGCGCCCTGGATACGCGCAGCGCTATCCGTACCAGTTCACTGTGAGGTCCCGGCTGCCCTCAGGAGGCGAGACCGAGCTGTCCAAGATTGTAAATGGATACGGCGACTGGATGTTCTACGGCCACTCCAGCGCCTGTCAGCGCTTTGTGCGGCACTGGTGGCTTCTGGACCTCCGCGCCTTCCGAGCGGCGCTCATACGGCACGGGAACGGTGGACACAGGCTGCATATGGGGGATCAGATCAACCCCGATGGCACCTGGTTCAAATGGTTCGACATCCGGTCGTTTCCCGTTGAACCAAGGCTGGTGGTAGCAGGGTCTGCAGCGCAGCGACAGTGGGCAGATTCTTTTCGTCTTTGACCTGCTTTGTCGGCAGTCCCTTTCACTTAGGAACCATTTCAAACACTTCCCCTGCCCAAAGACTCTCTTTGGTGCAACAGTTCAAGCGATAACATTACCAAGAATACTCTACAGCCCGTCGCGGTACAGCGTTGATCTGACTAATCAATCATTAAGTATCTTTTTCCGCCGTTTTGTACAAATACCTCACCGGAATTGATATTCCGACAGTAAAGAGTGCACATATTTTCGCGTAGGTCGAGCAATCTTCAAGAGTTGATTCAAACACACGGCTGATAGAAGAGCCACCCCGAGAATATAGAAAGTACAAGGCAAATAGAATAGCAAACCCAGCAACGGAGTAGGTGAAAAGAAACTTCCAAAAATATTCTGAGCGACAATAAATGCTAAAGGGGATGATTGCAATGGTCGATACGACGAGCGTCTTTTGCATTGCTAGGGCAACTAAGAAAAATTTGTCGTCCTCGCGAAAATTTATCAGCACCAACGCCAAAAAAAAGATAACGAAACTGAGAGAAAAAACTACTGTCGCAAACGTATTGCGGCTATAACCCATCGGGCCCTTCGTCTTTTCCATCGCGTTCTTCTCCATCTTCTCGACCGCCTAACGCGTTAAGACCGGCTGTACCCACAAAATCAGAGGCGAAGTCTACCACGGCAGATATAACGTCACCAGCAAACTTGCCTACACCACCAGGGATACCTCTAGAAATAGGTTCTCCCAACTTGCTCCCTGGCTGCAAGCCACCAAGCGGTCCACCGACCAATCCTCCTATCGCGGCATCTTCTGCAACTTCCACAGGGTCCACGTGCGACAAGTCGGTGTTGGCAATGCCTTCTCGAGTAGCTTGGCCAACGGAAGCGGTCACATCGAGAGGGACCATATCAAGTTATGCAAAATGGTCTGGATTCAAGTCAGGATGCACTATTCAGGATGAGTCTTTACTATGTTCGCAAGCACATATTTCTGGTCACTTCCGACACCGGTCGTGCACCACACATTTTTTGTTCCCGTTATCTTCACAGGCATATCCGTCTCGTCAATGTAGTTGCCCGACAGTTTATCCGGGAGAGAAAGGCCTTCCTGTTTCGCCTCTTTACTTTCGTTGAAAGCACTGACGGCAATCATCACATTGTCAGCCATAACTTGGGAAACAAGTGTGTTTCCGTCTCCGTATTCTACGACGAATGTCCAGATATCCATATGTTTCCCGTTGAACCGAGGCTGGTGGTGGCGTGGGGGTGATGTGAACCAATTTTAAAACATGATGCCGCCAAAGACAGCTTATAGCGAGAGAGACCTTTCGGCTTTTCGCTGGCTCCGTGTTCATTGCATTTTCCGCTTGATTGGGCTCCACTTATCTATTTCACCCCCTCATTCCAGTTCGGATACTTTTATCAGATTGGGCTCATACAACTCGTCCCAGTCCGCTCTGATGATCTCGAAGTACTCAATGTCACCTGCAAGGTCGGCCACGACTCTGGCGATGGACTTATCAACGGATTTCTTGACGCCTTTCGGTCTTTTGACAGCGTAAAGTTTAGGTATATGCAGGAATGGAATTGGAACCCATCGGTGAACCCTCATTTCTGTTGATCTAAGAGGCATCAAAAACAGTGGTAATCCGGTTTTGCCCTCAAATTCAGACAGGTCAAGCACATCCCTGTCCAGTGCAAACCTATTGTAGCGCACGCCAATCGCCATGTTCTTGTAGCTTACAAAGAAGCACAAAAGGTCGAGAACCTTCGCCTCTGACAATGAAACAAAGGTATAAATTGCATCTCTTCCCTCTCTGCCAAAATGATGTGCAGAAAAAACGGAGGGTTGGAACTCTGCCACTTCAATCACTGGAACAACATCGCGCAGAAAGGCTTGGTGCAACTTCTCGAATACTTCTCTTCGTTCATAGCCAGCCATTCAAAACCCTTGCATTCATTCAAACTCAGAATCAACGCCCATCACGCCGCCGGAAGTCCCTGCGGCTGCCGCGCTGCCTATGTCGTCAGATACGGTTCTGCTGACTTCGAAACCAGTTTCTACGTTTTACTGCACGCAGAGTTTGACCCGCGACCGTGCTCCGAAAGCCCATGGCGTAGAAGCTCGAAGCGGCGAGCACCTTCCTTTTTATACTCACACATTGAGATCAGAACTGAAGCCGAATATTTGAGAAAAACGCTAACCTTTTCCTTCCTTTCTTCTGACTAAATATCTTATCGGAATTGATATTCCGAGCATTAGAACTCCGCATGCCACAAGATATGGTAGAAAGTCTACAAAAGACGACTTTAGTAGAACTGAAAACGACGCCTCCCCCCTAGAGTAAGCCCAATACGAGGCAAAAATTGCAACGAAGCCGATAGCTGAATAGGTAAAAAGAAAAATCCAGAAAAATGCAGTACGGCAAACAAGGCTTAAAATAAGTATTGGAATAATTGATGCAGTTACAGTTCTTTGGGTAGCGAAGGCAATCAGCCGGAGCTTGTCTTCTTGGAAATGAATATACAATGCGGACAAAAACAATACAAAAACAGAAGCAAGAAATAGCGCTGTAAAAACAATATTGCGATTATCCTCTGATTTGCCCTTATTCGTCCCCATCGGGCTCATCCCTCTCCGTTTGGCCACCTAAACTTTTCAAGCCTTCGGTAGCGGCGACGTCGGCAAACATATCTGTAACAGTTGACGTTAACTGGCTAAAAAATCGACCGACTGGGCCAGGTGCGGCTCTGGCGATGTTGTCACCAACGTACTCTCCCAACCCTACACCACCGACAGCACCTCCGACCATCGCACCTATCGTAGCATCTTCTGCAACTTCCCCCGGGTCAACTTGCGAAATGTCCGGGTTGGTAAAGCCGTCTTGAGTGGCTTGGTCAAGCGCACTGCCTGTTGCGCTACTAACAGCGCCTGCAACAGTACCACTAATGACATTGGCATGAAGCCCTGTCAGTGGTCCGTTTGAATGTGAAAGAGCGGATCTAACGGCCTTGCCAATCGCACTACCGAACACTCCCCCGGTCGCTCCAGAGATTGCTCCGATAGCCGCTGCTTCCGCATACGTTTCCTTGCTGCTTAACTCTCCAGACAATGCATCGGACACCCCTTGTGCGATAACTGCCGAGGCTATTCCAATTGCTGCGCCTACCGCCCCGGCGCCTAAAGCTCTTTCACCACCCGGATCGCTCAGATTTACAGGGTCATTGCCAGAATATGCATACCGGTTGGTGCCCACACCCGGCTCGGTCGGGTCCAGCCGGTCGGGCTGGATGAACATGGCCAGCTCGGGATCGTAGTAGCGGGCGTTCAGGTATTGCAGGTTTGCGACCTCGTCATACCGCTCGCCGATGAACCCGAAGTCCTCTTCGTCCGCACCGGGGTCGAGCACAAACTCTTCTTCCACGCCAAATGGCTGATAGATGCGTTCAATGTCTTCGGCACCGGTGGCGTCGGCGATCAGCACAACGCTGTCCAGCTGATCGCGGTGCATGTAGTTCACTTCGCGCGTGGTGCCGCGCCGCCGGGTCTCGCGCACCTGCGGGGCCAGATACCAGTGCACGACCTCGGACGAGCTGGGCCCTGCTGCCGGGTTCACAATCTCAACGTCCCCCAGGTAGAGCGAGGTTGTCACTGTGCTGCCTTCAGTCACGATGCGCTGCAACCGCTCCCCGTCCGCGCCATAGACATATTCCGTCGTGTGCCCAAGACTGTTGGTCACGCGTATCGGGCGGTTCTCACCGTCATACTCAACCGTCTTGCCGTTGAGCCCGACAGTCTGGTTGCCGTTCACATCGTAGGTAAAGACATCCCCACCTACGATCCGTTGCGGGGCATGGGCCACCGTGCTCAGGCCGTAGCTATAGGTGCCAACGAAGCTGTTGCTGCGCATCGAGCCGTCCGGCAGGTAGGTGAAGAACTGATCCTGCGGAGAGGCCCCGGGCCAGCCGCTGACCGTGGTGCAATCCAGTCCCGTTCCGATCAGGTCCGCGGCGACCAGCAGCCGGCCGGCGTAGTCATAGCAATAGTGGTAGTCGCCAATCCCGCGCAGTGTGTTGGTGCGTCTGACGCTGCCCGTGGCCGTTCGGAAGTAATCGCGGCGGTTGAGCAGAACATTGGCGCTGTTCTCAACATCGATGCGCTCAACCCACCCACGTTCCGCATCGTAGGTCCACAGGCTCCTGTTGCCGTTGCCATAGTTCATTTCCGTGGGCTGGCTGCGCAGGTTGTAGGTCGCATCGGTGATGTGACCGCCCAGCCCAATGACACGGCCCGCCCTGTCGTACCGGAAGTTGACCGTGTCCAGAACGGGCTCACCCGTTCCTGAGGGCAGTTTGCGATACTGCAGGTGACCGGTGTTGAAGTAGATATTCTCCATCCGGTAGAAGTCGTTGGTCGCGTTCATGCGATGCTGTTCTGTGCGCACGCGTCCCTGCTCGTCATGCCCGTAGCGGATGCGGTTGTGTGCGTTGGTGACTTCGGACAGCTGCCCGATGTTGTTCTGGCCCGGAAGCGCGCCGTAGTTCACATCGTAGACATAGGTCGTGCTGTCAGCGGTTACCGTGCCACCCGGGTACCAGAACACAGTCTTTTCCGTGACCCGGTCCAGCGTGTCATAGAGGAACTCAATCGCCTGACCCGCCGAATCTATCTGGGTCTTGAGATTGTCGTTGTCGTCATAAGACATCACCCAGTAGCCAAGGTCCGGATCGAACGAGGTCAGGCGGTTGCCACGGAAGTCATAGGTATAGGCCCAGGCCGCACCCCCAGGGTCCTGAATGCCGGTCAGGCGATTGAGCAGGTCATAGGTGTACACGGTTTGCCGGAACGTGCCGCTGGCCCCGACATCGGTCATGTTGACGTCATAGAGCGTCCGGGCAATCACGTTGTCCCGCGGGTCCATCAGATCATCGACCTGGCCACAGACGGTTTCGGGAGTGTTGTCGTAACAGTGCTCGTCCTTGAACACCGTGACCGGAAAGCGAACCTGACCGGGCGCCCCCACATTGATCAGCTGATTGGTGTATTCGCTGGTGGTTTGTGCGCCGTCCGGCAGAAGCGTTTCAATCGGGCGGTTCTGCGGGTCGTAACGGAACCGGACACGTTTGGTGTTGGGAACGGGATTGGACCCATCCGCTTCGGCCTCTGTCAGCGGGATGCTCTCCCAATCCAGATTGCCGCGCTTATCAAAGGCGCGCCGCGTCCAGATTAAATCAGCCAGGGCTGCCGTTCTGCCGGTGCTGGCTTGCAGGTAGGTCTCGCCAAACCCGTCAAAGTAGTCGAGATCCAACGTGCGCGCCTGATCGCCACCCGTCAGAAAGGACGGCGACTTCTGACGCCTCTCGATGGCCTGCAGGTTCGGATTGCCAAAGTTGAGATAGGAGGTCTCGTGCTGATCGCCTCCGGGCAGGTCGACCTGCGTTTCGCGGCAATGCACATCGTAAACATAGGTCGTCAGGTTGTTGTTTACGTCCTCGATAGTCGTGGGTTTCTGACACCTGACATTCCATGCGGTTTCAACCACGTGCCCTTTCGGATTGGTTTCCGTGATGCGAAAGAGGTTCTTGTTGGTCTCATAGGTGTACGACCATGTGTTCCCCTCGGGGCGCATATGACTGGTCACATTGCCAAAGGCATCAAACCCGTAGTTGTCGCGCACCTCCATCGCGAAGGTGCCGGTCATGTTCCCGTTCCAAATCCTGAGCTGTGTCATGTTGCCGTTCTGTGGCGGCACATTGTAGGCCGTTTGACCGTCGTACCGATACCGCTCGTAGCGCAGCCATTTGGCGCGATCCGATGACGGGTTGTACCCGGCCTGCATTCTGATCTCGAACGGGAAGGACACCAGATACTTCGCCAGGTTCGGCGCGTAGCGATATTGCGTCACCGTGTTGTCGCTGGAATCTTCGTCAAGCCCGCCAACGGTGAACCCCATGTCCCTCAGCAGGAACAGCCGACCATAATCTGTCCACTCATAGCGCTCGCTGGTCTCGATCAAGTCACTTCCGTAGCGGGTGCGGAGCGAGGCATCCTCCAGGTAAGTGCGGTAGGGTCCATCTGTTGCTGTTATCGCGCTCCAGTCGTTGGTAACAAAGCGCTGCGTCTGGGAGTTGTGAAGCAACGACTGCGACTTGATCCTGCCCTGCTGGCCGATATGGCTGTTCAAGAACGTGGTCACCACGCTCGGTCCCTCGGTTTCGCCTGCAATGGCAGGCAAAGCCGCCGTCACGGTCCCAAACCCAAGCGGGCGCCTGTTCTCATAATCGTAAGAGTTGTTTACATACGTGAAGGTGCTCCGGCGGGTGTCGCCACGCCCGTTTCCGCGCTCCACGGCCGCGACCAGTTGCGTGACGGCAGGGACCTTATTGTTGTTGTTGCCGATGGCTGTCGAGGGGGCGTATTCGACGGCCACTGTGCCACCCTTGTCGTCCTCGACCTCAGTCAGCAGATTTGCAACCGGCCCATCCCCAAACCAGATGGAGGGATTGGAGCCTGACCCGATGGGCGCCGCCGCGGACGCCCCTTCGATAATGGCATCGCTCAGCCCGTTGCCGTCAAAATCGCCCAGCCCGATGTAACGGACTATCGCGGGAATGTTTGCTGTGCCTTCCGGCACCAGCGCATGCCCCTTTGAGAGGAACACATAAGCCCGCCGGCTGCCATAGGGGTCCAGGGCCGGAGGGTTCCCCGCGCAGTACACCGAGGAGGTGTACCCGCCGTGCACCACGAGGTCATCAAGACCGTCGCCATTAAAGTCACCGGCCCCTATACTGCGCTCGCTGCCCGCGGTCTGGAACACATCCTGGAGGGCGGGCGAATTGGGTGTTGCAAGCCAAAGACTTGGCACCTGAAAGGTGTTTCCGACCGAGAGCGCGACATAGATGCCCGCACTGGTCATCAGCACAAGGTCTTGTTTGTCATCCCCGTTGATATCCGCTGCTGTTAACATGGCGCCTGGAATGACGGATGCGGGCGGCAAATTGGTCTGGATAAGATTTGCCCCGCGATGATCGGCAAGCGTCCAGCCCGTCCCATTCCCCCCTGGCAGATACCCTCCGCCCGTAAAACTTGACCCTTGGGCGTTGTAGCCGTGGAACAGCTGTTCAGACGTGCCATCCCCATCAACATCGATGTTGGTGGTCGACTCAAAGCTGACTGCGTTTCGCGTCCATCCGGGGGTTACGACACTGCCGTCGAAGTCGAATTTGGAAACTGTGGTTGTGGACCCACTCGTCTGACCACTGAGAATCTCGTATTCCGGATCATCATCATAATTGCCAAACCGGTAGGTCTTTCCGCCGCCAGCCAGCCCGGCCAATGGAACCCCATTCACCTGCGGCGACATACCGTAGGCGCGCAGCTCAATTCCTGTCGGCGTCAAGCCCACATCACTTGCCACCCAGGTCGTCGTGTTTCCAAAGAGGAACGTGTTTCCCAAAACGTCGGTGTAAGGCGCCACACCCTCAAACGTTGCGCTCTCGCCGGGGCTCGGCGGCTCCGCGCGAAACACATCCCAGAAGCTCTGATTGGGCTGATCCACCAAAGACCGGGTGCCATTGGCCGCAACGGACACTTCCTGGTGCGCCACGGCCTGCAATGGTGCGGGACTACATACATCACCCGCAATCTGTTTAGGAACGAAAAGAAGGTCGTCTTTGCCATCGCGATCCATGTCGACGGCCCGGAATTCTCGGTGGAATTTCTCACCTGCAAAAACCTGCTGGCTCAGCGATACCTGATCACCATTGTAAACCAAATTCCGCAAAGGGCTTGGCAATTGGCTCCCACCCGTAATGGTATTGGTCCCATCAACCGTCAGGTCATCGCCGAAACGTTCTACTCGGGTCAAACGGCTGACGCGCGTCAACGAAGCGACGTTGTAGTTAAATCTGTACCCGCGAATTGCTACCGCGCCATTCTCCACGATGACGGTCTTCAATCGCATGAAATGCCGGCCGATCCGGTCAGGCGATCCAATCGCGTAGGTCGCCATGGGGTCAGTCTGGGCGTCGTAGTAGTACTTCACCCGGTAGCCCGCATAGCTCACGGTTCTTGGGCGATGCGGGCGCCCGCGGTTGACCGGGCCGAATTGGTAACTGAATGAAACGGTGTTTGGCGTTTGCTGCGCGTCACGTATCTCCGACAGCAGAAACTTGCGCCGAAAGAGAACATTGTAGTCGTCAGATGATCCCGCCGTCGTATCACCGGCCAGCACACCAATGCTGCGATAGATGAACTGAACCCCGTCGTGTTTTGTTACGACAAAGTACTCGACCTGCTGCGATCCGACAGTCTGGTAGAGCATTTCCACTTTGTGGTAACTCTCTACCATCGTTGAGAGATTCCCGCCCGCCCGACAACTGGCGCTGCTGGTATCGGTCTTGTAGCGGTCAGGATAAGGGCGCGATGACGGCCACGGATTGCTTGCCGCCCCATCATCGCAGGCCATCAGTTCCATGCCATCGAGACGGAAGAGGTCGCGGCTATCGACGAAGGTCGGAGCACCACCCCCCATCGACACCCGTTCAATCGACGAAAACCCGCTCAGCTGCCACCCTGCGCCCAGATATGTCTCTTCACGCCCGTGGCCGGAAAAGCTGGAGGCATAGCGCAGTCCAAGGTTCGGCTGCAGACCCCGGTAGTCGGGTAGCTCAAAGTCCAGCCTGTACCGAAAGGCACCATCTCCCCGCACGTCATCAGGAACACTGGTCTTTGCCACCATGCTGGGATCGGTTGCATCGACCGCAGCCTGTTGTTGAGCGGAGCCAGAAATGGGAAGAAATAGACTAAGTAAAAGAAATGTAACAGAAATGATAAAGGCAGTGGAAATGCACTGTTTCAAATCACCAAACCCCCCAAAATAATACTACTTATGATAGAGTGATTCGTGTTTCCGCTGTCAACGCTTACCTTAATTGGCTTTGATGCATTTGAGATATTCGATACGTAAACAGGTTTTGCGAAAAATGCGTTTTACGCTGCAATTCAACATCTTATGATAAGATGAGCCGCGCCCGGCCTCTGGAGGGTAACGCACGAAAATTCCCGGAGGTCGGCGCCACAAGCCTCGTTGGTGGTTCGCATGAAAGACATCTTGCCAGGACAAGCGCGGTGGCATCGCCGTTTGGCATTATCGTTTGGACGGGTCTTCTGCACCACCCACTGATCGCCTCAGCATCCCGGAACTCAGTCGGCACCTAACCACAGGCACCGCCCTGAAATGAAAACAGGCCACGCTGGGGAGCGCGACCTGCTGGGGGTCTGGCAGCTCACCGCGAGGATATGGGCAACCTACGGGTCACAGCCACCAAAGACGTTAGGACACTGCCCAGTGCAGGCAAGCTGCAACTGTCACATGAGGCAAATTTGTGCAGATAGTGCCTCGGAAGCTGGCAGATGCGTTGCTTCACAGGCAGAAGACCTCAGAAAAGGATGGGTACTGATTTTGGCAGCAGACAACGCACAACGGTGGATCAAAAGGGGGATAGAAGTCTTCTATTCTTGATTTTCTTATTTTATTTCAGGTATTTAGATTTGATAGATGGTGCCCCCACACGGACTCGAACCGCGGACCTACTGATTACAAATCAAAAGAAACGCCAAGTGTTTTCAACGTGAGTAGGATCGAAATCTTTTCGATTCCACGGAGAAACATGGAAATGAGCATTGCTGATGAGTGCGCTTGGATCAGAGCGACAGGCGTTTTGTCCTACTATTGAGTGGCCCGGAAACGCATGTTCGTTGCTACTCAATCGAGGTATCGGTCCCTGAGTACATCAAGGTCTCTATCCGTCAGCCCAAGCTCCTCGCTGCACCGTGTGGACGGAGTGCCGAGCTTCCAGTTGAACCTAAAACACCTGAACTCGTCGAGACAGGCTTGCGTGAATTGCGTTCGACCACGTAGCGGCTCCTAAACCAATACACTGACGTGATCGGGTTCAACGATTGACGCGATCCAAATGTTTCACTTCCCTAGCGCAAAGTTATGACACTAGATTGCACGAGATCTGGCGCGTTAAGATTTGGGGAAACACGCCCAGAGATAGGCAAGTCGGAAAATTAAGCCTGGAGTTTTTGAAGCGGGGCGAACCCGCCCTTTCGATTTGCGGAGAAGGCGGCGATGGGGTTTCGATGTGCTTCGTTCCGATGAAGTTGTGGCTTCAGAAGATGCTTTTCATAGGGGGCGTAGAAGATGGAAGTCGTTCCAATATCAACCGCCATCGGAGCAGAGGTGTTCGGCGCCGACCTGTCCAAGCCGCATGACGAAGCGTTTTGGGCTGAGCTCTATCGTTGCTTTCTGCAGTTCGGCGTCTTGGCCATACGGGATCAAGACCTATCACCTGCAGCCCACGTTCAAGTTGCACGCCAGTTTGGCGCACCTCAACGTGACGGCCTGGAGACAGGTGTTGACGGTGAAATGCACGTGACAGCTATCGTAAAGGAGCCTGGCGAAACCGAGAATTTTGGCCATGAGTGGCATCAGGACATGTCGTATCTACAGACGCCGCCCAAAGCGAGCTTGCTGTACGGAGTTGAAGTTCCTCCTGTTGGCGGCGACACCTGGTTCGCGAGTCTGGCAATGGCATACGCTTGTTTGAGCGAAAAAATGCGGGAAATGCTTCAACCGCTGCAAGTTGTCCATGAGAATTGGCCGAACGACCTGTCCCGATTTCAAGGTATGGCGGTGCGTGGCGGCGAGGGGCAGCGAACGCATGTGCGTCGTCACACGACCCACGACGTCATAGGAAGTCATCCAGAGACCAGTCGAAAACAGCTTATGGTTTCGCCCTACTATGCGCGGGAAGTCGTTGGAATGAGTTGGGATGAAAGCAGCGCGTTGCTGGGATACTTAAATGACTGGGCGGTGAGCCCTGAATTTACATGTCGCATCCGTTGGACGCCCGGCACGTTGACCATCTGGGACAATCGCGCCGTCATTCATGATGTTCCCAGCGACGACTTTGGTGCGCGGTTAGGCGGCAAAGGGTTTCGCCGTCGTATGCATAGAGTAACCGTTCACTAAGGCCCTCAATTCAGTTGCACGCCCCCTGCACTGATTCACCACACTGAACTGTTGGGCTGCTCCATTTTGGCTCTCTGATCTCTCCTCCGCGACGGTGCCAGAACGCGACAGTCTGCTTTGGATCAATCATGGATGACCATAGACATTTAGACGGGGCGGCTACCAACATGATGCTGTGTCTTACCATCCGTGGCAGGCAACACGTCTGCCGCTAACGGTTTCGATGTGTGAGTACGCTGGCCGGCCAATTGGTAAACACGATTGGGGCGACCGAGAATTATCGTTTCTACCGTTCAAGCTTACATCCTAGCATCTTTGAACGATGATCCCTTTTTGCGCAGTCCTAGCGCTTCAGAATAATGGCCAGTGCTTTGAGCAACCAAAACCAAACGCATGTGATTTCGGAGCCCATTTTACGTTTCGATTTCGCTGGTTCCCTCTTCGATGAGCTACCTTCACAAATCGCTTGGGCGGTTGGTGAACTCGAGAAAGTCTTGGAGAAAAACACCGATTTTGGCGGAGTGACCCGCCTCTTATTCGCCCTGTCTCGTGGTGCGGAGATTACTCAGGCGAGCGCGGCGTCCGGCGTAACACTTTCCGATGCAGCGGAGGCCTTTGCCATTTTCCCAAGCTCGCAAGAGGCGGGGCGGACGCTTTACATTTATGGCGCCGATCTGCGCGGCTTGATCTATGCCATTACCGAGATTGTGGACAGGGTACGCTATGCCGCCGACCCATCAAAGGCATTTGATTTCCCCGAGCCGATCGTGGATGCACCATCGGCGAAAGTACGCAGCATTTCAAAGTGCTTTCAAAGCGAAGTAGAGGATCTGCCCTGGTTTCACGACCGAGAGGGATGGAAGGCATATCTAACCCAGCTCGTCAGCAACCGGTTTAACCGGTTCGCCCTGACGCTTGGTATGCAGTACAACTATCCGTACGGGAACGATTTTCTTTCGGATGTCTATTTCTATCTCGCTTATCCGTTTCTGGTTTCGGTGCCGGGGCACAACGTCTCGGTCTCAAATCTGTCTCAGGACGAGGTGCGCCGTAATCTTGAGACCCTAAAGTTCATTGCGCGGGAAGCAGATCGCCGGGGGCTGGAATTTCAGCTGGCTCTCTGGACACAGAGTTATGATTTCGAGGATTGTCCCGATGCCAAACATCAGATCAGCGGCCTGGGCCCTGACAACATCGCGGAGTATTGCCGCGACGCGTTGGCCATCATTCTTCGTGAGGTGCCGGAGATCTCCGGGCTGACCTTGCGCGTTCATGTCGAATGCGGGATTGCCGAGGGGGATTATGGCTTCTGGCGCACCTACTTCGATGCGGTCAAAGAGGCCGGGCGTTCGATCAGGCTTGATCTACACGCTAAGGGTATTGATCGCAAATTGATCGAGACGGCATTGGCGACAGGTATGCCGGTTGGGATTTCGCCGAAATACACGTCCGAGCATCTTGGGCTGCCCTATCACCAAGCCTCCATTCGAGCTCTTGAAGGTGCAGAGCAGGCGGATGGTCTGGTGATCGCCGCGGGCGACGACGAGGACAATGCCACACTCTATAACGGGCGCGATATCGACAGGTATCTTGGCAAGTGGCAGTTCAGCGAAGGATCGCGAAAGTTCATGCGCTATAGTTACGGCGATCTAATGCGCGAGGATCGGCCCTATGACATCGTTTATCGAATCTGGCCGGGGACGATCAGAGTTCTGCTCTGGGGGGATCCGGTGCTGGCCGGTGGGTATGGGCGTCACTCGACATTTTCTGGGTCACAAGGAGTCGAGCTTTGCGAACCGCTTTCGTTCAAGGGTCGGATGGGCTCGGGACAGCATGGCAGCCGGACCGGGTACCAGGAAAAACATCTAATCCATCAGTGGGATTGGCAGAAATTCGACTATACATACCGCGTCTGGGGGCGGTCGCTTTACAACCCCGAGGACGAGCCTGCCGCATTTCAACGCTACTTGCGGTCAAGGTTTGGGAACGCCGCCGACGGTGTTGGCGCAGCACTGGCCTCTGCAAGCCGCATCTTGCCTTTAATCACGCTCGCGCACACGCCTACGGCATCGAATAATTCTTACTGGCCCGAGATGTACGAGAACATGTCGATCCTGCGTAGCGCACCGCAATTTCCGTATGGTTACGAACTGATCCAACCTGCGCGTTTCGGCACTGTCGGTTCGTCCGATCCACAGATGTTCATGTCGCCGCGCGAGTTCGCAACCCGTCTTCACGACGGTAGACCCATTGAGCGGTACGCGCCGTTGACTTGGGCAAACTGGCTAGAGCGGCATGCGACACATTCCGGGCTGGATATGGAACGTGCCCTGGAGACAGTGGAGGATCCATCAGCGGAAATGCATCTGGTAGCTGTCGACGTCACGATCTTGTCAGCCATAGGCAGGTTCTTTGCGCACAAGATCAGAGCCGCGGTGTTTTGGGAGTACTTCTTGCTGTCGGACGAGATACGGATGGCCCACGAGGCTTTCGCGTTTTACAATCGGGCCCGCGATGCATGGCAGGAGGCGGCTGAGGTTTGTAAGGATGTCTATCTGCCCGACATCACTTATGGGCCACATTCATGGCTGCGTGGTCGCTGGGATGATCGGCTTCCGGCGATAGAGCAGGATATCGAAGACATGGGCGCGCTTGTCGCAAAGCGCGGGCCGGATCATCCGCCATCGAGTGCGCTGACGGACTGCAAGATTGATCTAGTCCGCAATTGGTCAACCTCCCAGCAGCATATGTGCCATCATGTTGCGCCCGAGAACTTCGTTCGCGGTCAGCCTGTTGAATTGTCTCTTTTCCCCTCCAGCGCCTCTCGGCTGGATGTCACCCTGCATTATCGTCGTGCCAACCAAGCTGAGCCTTGGGTCAGTGTCCCAATGCTTTGGAAGGCTGGCGGGTATCATGGGATGATAGCAGGGGATTACACACAGACTGACTTTCCGCTGCTCTACTATTTCGAGATTGCGGAGAATGGCGTTTCGGCGTTTTACCCTGGACTTGCGGAGACACTGTCGAATGCTCCATACATGTATCTGGGCTCTAGAAAGCCCTGAGGAAAGGGACGAACGCTTATGCCTCCCGGGCTCACGATGACCTTGAACGTCACCAGCGGTCATCCTTGGGCGTGCAGACGGATCATTCCCGCAATCGGATTGACAAGCAGATCGGTTTGACAGGGTTATGCGCGAAGCAGGCAGGCCTAAAACTGACGCCCGCTTCCGGATCTCGAGACCAGCATTCCTGCCTCCGTCAGAGCTAAAGAACGTGGTTTTTTAGGCAGATTCAGACAGCGATGCATATTGATCAGATCAGAACCTTCCTTGAAGTTGCGTCTACCGGCAATTTCAACCGAGCGGCCGAGACCTTGAACGTCACCCAATCGACGGTCAGCGCCCGGATCAAGACGCTTGAGGATAGACTTGGGCGGGATCTGTTTGTTCGCGAGCATTCCGGTGCACAGCTGACGCCAGCTGGCGAACGCCTTCAGCGCTATGCAACACGCCTGCTGAGACTGTGGCACCGAGCAGAGGTAGATGTCGCTCTATCGAAGGAGCGTCGAGCATCGATTAGTATGGGGGTTGTCGTCAGTGTCTGGGATCAACTCGTGCCTGAATGGTGTGGATGGATGCGCAACGAAGCCTCTGATGTCGCGCTCCATGTCGTCGCAGATTACTCGCCTGGATTGATGCGGCAGTTGGCAGATGGCGCGATGGATATCGGCGTGATGTATCAACCGCGTCAAATGTCGGGGCTTGTGGTCGAAGACTTTCTGACCGACGATTTTTATCTGCTGACCACGACCAAGGGGAGTTCGGTAAGCGATCAGGATTGGCGGCGCGGATACGCGCTGATCGACTGGGGTGAGGATTTCAGACATCAGCACGATGAAGCCTTCCCCGATATCGTGCCCGAGATCACCGTCGGTTTGGGCAGCATCGCTTTGGACTATATCCTTACCCATGGCGGCAGCGCATATCTGCCGTTGCGGATGACTCACGAGCTTGTTCGGAGCGGTACCCTTACGCGGGTGAAGGGATCACCGACCTTTCAACGAGTAGGCAGCGTCGTTTATAGCAATGCCCCCACAGATCCCGATCTTCTGAAGCTTGGCTTACGTGGATTGCGCGCGGCGACAGCGCGCATGGAAGAGCGGATCCAAGACCTGTCAAAGACGCTGCAATGAACGGCAAGGCATGTTTGCTTGCCCCACCGAACCTGCGCTCTTGCGTTTATGCGATCAGATCGAAACCGCCGGGGCCTCCGTAGACCCATAAGGGTTGGGCAGAGTTTCGGGGGCGTTCGGTGGTGCTGATATGATTGCACTAAATGGAGCCGAATACGCTTCCCGGCAATAAGGCGCATGTCGGGTCTAAGACTAATCCAGAACACCGCATACTCGCCGTGGCTTGGACCGCCACGCAATCGAGAGTTTCAATTGCCTCGTTTGATTCTTTTCGGTTTTCAAAAGGAGTGCCTCTTCATACCTTCAAAGACATCAACATCGAACCGACGGAACAACTGGTATGGCACTATGTCGGTTCGCCTGCGACGCCTGACGCGGCAGCGAACCTGAACGGCGCGAGATCGTGTCGGACCATTTTGGACCCGTCACTCTTTCGAAGAGAGCGCCTCACTGACGAACGGACCGTTATTGATCTGCCACCTGGCGCCAGTGGTGCCGGGAAGAGACCAACATGCGAGTTGCGCAATTGACCGAACCAAAATCGGCCCCCACACTACTCGCGCAGGATAGCGCCGGTTCCCTACCCTTGACGGGCGTGAAGGTGCTTGATCTGTCGCGCGTGCTTGCAGGGCCCTGGGCAACAATGAGCCTCGCCGATATGGGGGCCGAGATATGGAAAATCGAGAACATCAACGGCGGCGACGATACCCGGGCTTGGTCGACGCCGAATTACAAGGGCGTCAGCACCTACTTCCTGTGTGCCAATCGCGGCAAGCAGAGCATTGCGGTCGATCTAAAGCACCCAGCAGGGCGCGAGATCGTGCGCGAACTGGCCAAGAAGGCCGATGTGTTAGTCGAGAATTTTCGCGCCGGTACAATGGATCGCCTTGGGTTCGGTTACGAAGACCTACACGCGCTAAACCCGCAGCTGATCTACTGCTCGATCTCGGGCTATGGTCAAGTCGGGCCAGAGGCAGATCGCCCAGGCTATGATTTTGTTCTGCAGGCGGAAAGCGGGCTGATGTCGATCACCGGAGAAGTTGATGGCGATCCGTTGCGTGCGCCGATCGCAATCACCGATGTCATCGCCGGAATGACCGCGACACAATCGATTTTGGCGGCGCTATTGCAGGCGCGTGCGTCAGGGAAAGGTCAGCGCATCGATGTGGCGCTGTTGGATTGTGCGCTCAATCTGCTGATCAATGTCGCTTCTGGATATCTCAATACCGGGAACACGCCAAAACGGTTTGGTAACGCGCATCCAACAGTGGTGCCTTACCAGGTTTTTGAAGGCAGCGATGCGGAGTTCGTGTTGGCGGTCGGAAATGACCGGCAGTTTTCCTCTTTGTGTCGTGACGTCATTGACCAGCCCCAGTTGGCTGAGGACCCCCGGTTTAAAACAGCGCATTGCAGGGCGATTTATCGTGAAGACCTGCTTGTTCACTTAGCTGCCTGTTTCGCGTCCAAACCCTGTGCCCATTGGCTTGACGCATGCGCGCGCGCCGGTATTCCGGCCGGCGTTGTAAAGGATGTTGCAGGGGCTTTCGCCAGTAGGTCGGTGGTCGAAAGAGACGTTGTTCAAACGCTCGACCATCCGGTTCTTGGAGAGGTTCGGCTGGTGCGGCCTGCCCATGGGTTGGCGGCTCAGGGGGCCAATGAGTTCAGCGCTCCTCCAATGCTCGGCCAGGACACCGAGACGGTATTGAAGCGTGTGCTGGGATATGACACCGCTCAGATTGACAAAATGGAGGCCCAGGGTGCGGTCGCCAGATACGCGGCTGATCGCAAGGACGCCGACGAGGAATCATAGCCGGTTGCCGCGCATTGGCAGCGGCATCTGAGAGTTCATGCCTTCAAAAGCACCAGGATTTCGAGGCCCGGCGATCAATCGGTTTCTTCGATCAGTGGGGACGAAATAATTCGATTTTCATCCTGACACGGCACTCCTAGTGTCGAGGTTCGGAGCAAATGACGTCTCGTACTGTGGAGGTAGCGAACTGCAATGACCCGAAAGGTTCTCCCAACCCGAGGCATGGATAAATCGGCGGTTCTCGATCAATTGCGCGAGATGCGTTCGCATGACATGCCGCTTGAACATGGCAAGTTCAATTTTCTAACCCCCTATGCAGATGACTCGTTCTTCGATGTAGGGCTGAAGGCGATGAACATGTTCTCGCACGAAAATGCCATGCTGGCGCGCGGTATCCCGAGTGTGACCCAAGTGATGAGCGATCTGCGAGATATCGCCATGTCGCTTCAGAATGCGCCAGAAGGGGCCGGTGTGGCGCTGACTGCGGGCGGGACCGAGAGCATCTTTTCGGCCTGCTGGGCGGCGCGTAACTATTGGCGGGAACGGAACCCTGGCTCCACGGCGGTCCCAGAGATTGTCGGCTGCTGCACGATGCATGCAGCCTTCCAGAAGGCGGCGCATCTTTTGGGCATGAAAACCGTCATGACCGAGTTCGATGAGAACTTTCGCGCCCGCATCAGCGATATCGAACCGCTGGTTGGTAAAAACACCGCGATGGTCGTCGCGTCGGCCCCGGCCTACCCGCACGGTATCTTTGATCCAGTCGAAGAGTTTTCGGAACTGGTATTGCGCAAGGACCTTTGGCTACATGTCGACGCCTGTGTCGGTGGCTATGTCTCTCCTTTTGCCGAAATGGTCGGGATTGAGATCCCGCCTTATGACTTTCGCCTTGCCGGCGTGCGGTCTATGTCGGCCGATCTGCACAAGCACGCCTATGTGCCAAAAGGCATCTCGACTTTGATCTATCGCGATGCCGCATTGTTGGAATATCAATCTCATGTCACCGAAGGCTGGCCATTCGGTGCGTATAAGAGCCCAGGCTTTCCGGGCTCGCGCCCCTCACATGTCATGGCAGCAGCATGGGCAATTCTGCATCATCTAGGGATTGAAGGATACAAAGAGCTCGTCAAGGGCATGTATCACTCCAAAGAGCGGTTGATTGGCGGCATTGCCAGCATTCCGGGCATGTATATTTTGGGCGCTCCGGAATCGAATGTCTTTAGCTTTGCCACCGACAACTGCGATGCCCACGCGGTGGCAGAACTGATGCAGACTGAGATGTGGTACCTGTCCAGAATTCAGGATCCTTATGCGTTGCACATCCAGTGTGATCCGTTTGAGGACGCGACCGTGGACAAGGTTATTGAAAGTATGCGCAGAGCGGTGGATCGCGTGACGACGGACGGTCTGAAAAGTGGATTTGATCAGACGGGCTATATCTGAGGATACAGGGCAATGAACACGCAGAACCTAAGAAACTCGACCCACGCCTGGAAACTGGCCGACAGCCGCCATCACATCCACAGCTTTACCGACAACGAGACCTTGCGCCGTAGTGGGGGCCCTCGTGTCATCGTTAAGGCGCAAGGGTGCGTGCTTGAGGATTCCGAAGGCAACTGCATCCTTGATGCGATGTCGGGTCTGTGGTGCGTCAATGTCGGATATGGTCGTCAGGAATTGGCCGATGCGGCACACGCCCAGATGAGTGATTTGCCCTATTACAACACGTTCTTTAAAACCTCGACCCCGCCGCCGATCGAACTGGCCGAGAAGCTTGCGTCGCTGACACCTGGCGATCTCAATCACGTGTTTTTCGGCTGCTCGGGTTCGGAGGCCAACGACACGATCCTGAGGCTGATCAAGCGTTATTGGAATCTGATGGGGCAGCCACAGAAAAAGACCGTCATTTGCCGCGACAATGCCTATCACGGATCGACGACCGCGACCGCGAGCTTGGGCGGTATGCGCGGGATGCAAGAGATGGATGATCTTCCGATCGCAGGAATCGAGCATGTGATCCAACCCTATTGGTACACCGAAGGTGATGACCGGACAGAAGAGGAGTTTGGTCTCGCGGCGGCCAGAGCTGTGGAAGAGCGCATTCTGGAAATCGGACCGGAGAAGGTCGCAGCCTTCTTTGGCGAACCGGTCCAGGGATCGGGCGGAGCGATCCTGCCACCCGACACCTATTGGCCAGAGGTCAATCGGATCTGCAGGAAGTATGATGTCCTTCTGGTGGCCGATGAGGTGATCTGCGGCTTCGGCCGCACAGGCTCATGGTTTGGCAGCACAACCTACGGCATTGAGCCGGATTTCATGACCATGGCCAAAGGGATCACTTCGGGCTATCTGCCGCTCTCTGCAGTGGCGGTGAGCGACCGGATTGCCGACGTGCTTTACACCAAAGGGGGTGATCTGGGCCACGGCTTTACCTATTCGGGTCACCCAACAGCCTGTGCCGTGGCGTTGGCAAACATCGACATCATCGAACGCGAAGGCCTGGTCGGACGTGTTCGCGACGATATCGGCCCTTACTTCCAAGCCCGTTTGCGCGAGCTCGCCGATCACCCTCTGGTCGGCAATATCCGCGGGATCGGGTTGATTGCCGGACTGGCAATTGTCCAAGACAAGGGGCGGCGAAAATTCATGGAGCCGGTCGGCACGCTTTCCGGGCGCTGCCATGAGATCTGTGTCGAGATGGGCGCGATGGTAAGGGCGTCAGGCGATTCCATGGTGATGGCCCCGCCGCTGATTATCGCACATGATGAAGTTGATGCGATCATGAGGATTTACCGGGCAGCATTAGATCAGACGGCCGCAGAGTTTGGAGTGTCCTAGCTCGATCCAGTAACGTTACCTTACGGCGCCAAAGACGCCGGAAAGAGCAGATGCGGGACGGCGAGCACTAGGGTGTTTCCAGCAATTTGGGCAGGTGCATTCGACAAAGTCTCGAACCGATCGTTGGCGTCTGGTGAAAGAACACGAAAGTAGCGACGGCCTGTTCTTTCCTGTGTGGGCCGCGTCTGCTTTGCAAGAGAAAAATGCGTTAATTGCGGTGCAGGTCAGTACAGTCTTGTGTCCGGCAATTGTTCGCGGCTTAGGCCAATTGGAAAACGCGATTGGAATGAACGAAAATTATCATTTCTGCCGATCCCGCTTCCATTCTAGTTTTCTTGGGCGAGGTTCCTCTGCGCGTTCATAGACCTTTCAACCGACGGAGAATGCAATGACCAATCAACTCGACTATTTGGCAGGCCGTGTGACGGCCGGGAAAATGACGCGTCGCGAGTTCACAGGAAAAGCCGCTGCCCTGGGCGTCAGCGCCGCGATGGCCAGCACGATCTTTGCGGATGCAGCTCGCGCCGCCGGCCCTGTAAAGGGCGGCACGATCAAGATGGGCATTCAGGGTGGTGAGAGCACCAACACCCTGGATCCCGGCCTCGCGGCATCAAGTGTGCCAACTTTTAACCTGCGCGCCTTCGGCGACACCCTCGTCGAAGTGACCCCGGATGGGAAAATCGAAAACCGGCTGGCGGAAAGCGTTGAGGCGACTTCAGATGCCAAGACCTGGATGTTCAAGATCCGCAATGGGGTCGAATTTCACAACGGCAAATCTCTGACAGCCGAAGACGTAATGAAGACGCTTGAACGCCACTCAAATGAAGAGTCCAAATCTGGTGCTTTGGGCATCATGCGCGGCATTGAAGCAATGAAGGTCGAAGGCAACACGGTTTCCGTCACGTTGGCCACGCCCAATGCTGACCTACCCTACCTGATGGCCGATTATCATCTGGTAATTCAGCCTGAAGGCGGCATGGACAATCCCGGTGCAGGCATTGGCACAGGCCCCTACACGATCGACGTAGACGAGCCGGGTGTGCGTCATGTGGTGCAGAAGAACCCGAACTACTGGGACGACAGCCGTGGACACGCAGATACACTGGAACTGTTCGTAATAAATGACGCGACCGCCCGGACCGCGGCTTTGCAATCAGGCCAGGTTCACATGATCAACAGGGTTGAACCCAAAACCGCCCACCTTCTGGACCGCGTACCGAACCTCTCGGTGAAAACCGTGTCCGGCCCGGGCCACTATGTGTTCATCATGCATGTGGACACAGCACCGTTTGACAAAAACGACCTGCGCATGGCGCTGAAGCACGCAATCAATCGCCGGGAAATGGTCGACAAGGTGCTGCGCGGTTATGGCAGCGTCGGCAACGACATTCCGATTAACGCCTCTTACCCGCTGTTTGACGATACCATCCCACAACGCGAATACGACCCGGCCAAGGCTGCCGAGTATTACAAGAAATCCGGCCATGACGGATCGCCGATCATCTTGCGTGTTGCAGACGTCGCCTTTCCCGGCGCAGTAGATGCCGCAGCCTTGTTCCAACAATCGGCCAAAGCCGCTGGTATTCCGCTTGAAATCAAGCGCGAACCGAATGACGGATATTGGTCGGAAGTCTGGAACGCGGAACCGTTCTGCGCCTCGTATTGGGGCGGCCGCCCGGTGCAGGACCAGATGTACAGCACCGCGTATCTGTCCACCGCGGACTGGAACGACACCCGGTTCAAGAATGCCGATTTCGATCGGATGTTGAACGAAGCCAAAGGCGAGTTGAATCAGGACAAGCGGAAAGCGCTGTATTCCGAGATGGCGCATTTGCTGCGTGATGAAGGTGGACTGATCTGCCCGATGTTCAATGACTTCGTCGAAGGCGTATCCAACGACATCGGCGGCTGGGTCGAAGACCCGAATCTTGGGATGATGAACGGGCTGGCTGGCGTCAAGTGCTGGCTGAAAGCATAACGGTTTAACCGGCTCATGCACCCGATTGTGATAACTGCTTGCTAGCGCCTTGCGCTGGGCATCTTCTTGATGCTCGCCGCGTCAGTGATGATCTTTGCAGGAATGATGAGGCTGTGTTGCACAGCTCGGTTGACTTTCGGAGTTCTCCTTCCCCGGACAGAACTATCCTGCGGGCAACGTGATGGGTATGCCGAGAGCGGTGTAGCGGTCGAGCACCGCGACGCGGAGCCGTGTTTCAGCGACCTGCCGATCGAAGTCTTTCGCCATTAGGGATTGGCCGAGGAGTTTGATGCAGTTCATCTCGGTCTCGACGCGGCTTCGACGGTGGTATCTGCCCCACCTTCGCCGGATGGCGCGGTCGAAGTATCGCTATGCATTGACTGTCTCGTTGTGGGCGATACCTCCTGCGTTGGTTGGTTCCTGCGGTTTAGCGTTCGTGCTTGACGGGATGACTGCATGGGTATTCCGGGCGGCTATCGCATCGCGATATTTGCGAGTGTCGCATGCCCCATCGGCTCCCACTGGTCCAATGCCCTGATCTGGCGAAGTTTGGCTGAGCGGTAGCATCGGCGCGTCATCTAGCCGTCTCATCGGTGCCGCCGTCGCTCGCAGACCCCTTGGCGCAAGGCGGACGCTCCCAGTACCGTCATTGGAAAACAGACCTTAAAACGATGTGAGAGACCTTTGCAGTCACGGGGTCTTAGCCCTTCGCGAATGCCACGTTGCTCGAGTTCTTATCGAACCATAGTGTGCTCGTGGCTGCGCGTTACTTCGAGGTAGATCAGATATGCCTGTTTTTCTTGATGCACTATCAATTCAGAATTTCCGTGGAATTGGTCCCGAGACCCAATACATCGAACCATTCTCGGAGATGAATTTCTTTGTTGGGCCAAACAACGCGGGTAAATCCATTATTCTCAATTGCCTGCATGATCGCTTGCCCTTTAGCGTCAAAACAGAGGCAAGTCGACTCAATGCAGCCTCTGCAGAGATTTATCTCGGAGCAAACAGCGGAGAGTTTGCCGTCGCAGTTGGTATCCCCACTCAGCAGGTGTTGGATCACCTAAAAGGCCGATCGAAGGATTATCCGTTAGGACGAAACAGCATACTCACCGCGCTTGATGTAATCGTCGAATCAATCCAGCACCACGGACACATTTGGGTGAAGGCTGAACAAAGAGAAAAAGCTCTGCTGCACGAGCCAGCGGTGGAGGAGGCTGCAGAATGGATGAACAGCGCTTACTGGAGGGAATTTTGGGGTTGGATAACGAATAGTAATGGAGGCAGCTTGCTCGAACATTGGGTTCCCCAATCGCTCTCCGCGTTTGGTAATGCGGTACCGATAAGTCTTCCCAAGTGCATGTTGATACCCGCGAAGCGGCAACTCGGTCCAAAGGATCAAACCTTCGATGACTTATCTGGCAAAGGTCTGATTGATCACTTGGCGCAAATTCAGAACCCCGACCACCACGAACGTCACCGAAAAGAGGTATTCGTTAAGATTAACGCGTTTGTTCGCGCTGTCACCGGTAAGTCCGATGCAGTTCTTGAGGTCCCATACAATCGAGAAAATCTCCTGGTACGTATGGACAACAAGGAACTACCTCTCGCATCACTTGGCACAGGCATCCATGAGGTGATCCTCATCGCAGCGTTTTGCACGATCCATCAAGATGTTATCATGTGCATCGAGGAGCCGGAGATCCACTTGCATCCCGTTCTTCAACGAAAACTCATCCACTATCTGCAGGAGAATACGTCAAACCAGTACTTCATAGCGACGCATTCTGCCACGTTCATCGACATGCACGGTGCTTCAGTCTTCAGGGTTCACAATGACGGCACCCAAACCTATGTCCGCCCAGCATTGGTCAAGTCAGATCGCAGAGCCCTGGTTGATGAGCTGGGGTACCGAGCATCCGACATTGTGCAAGCAAACGCTGTGGTTTGGGTCGAGGGTCCATCCGACAGGATTTACGTTCGGCACTGGTTGCACCATGAAGCGCCGGAGCTGATCGAAGGCATTGATTACAGCATAGTGTTCTACGGTGGCGGCCTACTAAAGCACTTAAGTGCCGATGACGATTCAATCGATGACTTTATCAAGCTGCGAGAGTTGAACAGAAATCTCGCGGTGATCATCGATAGCGACAAAGCTAGCGCCCAAGCCAAACTCAAACCGGCCGCTCTCCGAATAAAGAACGAAATGAGCGATGGGGGTGGATTGGTTTGGATCACGAAAGGACGTGAGATAGAGAACTATGTGGACCCCGAACTACTACAAAGCGCGCTCAAATCCTGCCATCCCAAGATTTACAAGGCTCCAGACAAAGTCGGTCCGTACGATCATGCATTTTACTTCGAGCGTAACGGCTCCAAGCAGCAGGAATCTGACATCTACAAAAGTGGCGACAAAGTAGGTGTTGCCTTAAAGGTTTGCGAACAACTGCCGGACATAACTCGCCTCGATCTCAAGGAGCGCTTGAGAGATTTAGTTGCGTTGATCCAAAGGGCTAATGAATAGGGCATTTGTTAACTCCATATTTGGCAAGTCGGCGCTGTGCCACTGACCAGATCGCCATCAACTGGTGCAGAAGCCGGGTGCCCAAAGGGGATAATGCGTTAAGGCTGGATGGCTACATCGGTCCACCGCCCAACGCCAATCCTGCGCCCGTTCCGCACGGTCCTTGGCTTCTTTCTTTTGGTGGCATTGCTTGCAGAGCAGTTTCAGGTTGTTCCGGTCCTTGAAGAGTGACCAGTCGCCACTGTGCGGCTTGATGTGGTCAACCTCTGGCGCGTTGGGTGTGCCTGCTGGCCCTAAACATGCCACGCCGCAATGTGTGTAACGCTGGCCAGCTTCTTTGATGGTGTCCCGCTTGAGACGTTTCCAAATCGCCAGACCATACCAACCGCGCCAAGGCTCATTGAACTGGCGTTGTTTGTGGCGCGTGGTGCCAGTTTCATCGGGCAAGGCTGGTGGCAGCGTCGGAAGGTCATGCGATAGTGTCCGCAACTTCTTTTGAGGTTTCTTCAAGGCCACCGCTCTAGTGAAAGAGTTGTATCAATCGATCCTGTGCACAGTGTCCAATACGGCGATGATTGCCGTTGGAGCAGAAACAACACTCTTTCTGGCCACAATGGATGTTACTGACTACGATAGAGACGGGCCGGGTTAAATGGGCCGAGCACCAAACCGATAGTCGCACTCCTGAATAGGCCGCTTTGCAATGCGAAAGTACTCCGAACAGTCGATCTTGGACCGGGAAAGGAATGCGTTGCTACGGCTTCGTATGGCGGAAGAGACACAATCCAGACTCGAAGACGAATTGGCTTCGCTTCGCGACCGAAAAAGGTTCAACTGGAGCCTCTTTGTTCCAGTTCTAGTCGCTGTCATTGGTGCAACCGCATCAATAATCGCAACCGCTTACTCCCAATTCCAGCAAGCAAAGTTGGCATCCGAAGAGGCGACGAATGCGCTCACCCTACAAAACCAGGTCGCACAACAAGAGCTAATAAAACTGGCTGTTACGGCCGAGGAAGATCGAGCCGACGCGAACATTGAGTTCCTGATCGCAGCTGATCTCGTTCCTGCCTATGCGAAGGGCTTGGCAAAGGCTGTAAGTCTAGGAAAGACGCTCTCGACGCCGTCAGCCCTGTCATTGAACGCAAGTTCACGCGGCCCGAAAGTCGGCGACCTCTCGAGGATAATACTAAACTGGACCGCTGGACGCCATACAGTCAGCCCCACGGATAGAATCAACTATCACGAGATCATCGCCGGCGACGGCACTCGGGTACCAGGACTGCTACCTCCGGAAGCCAATCTTCCGCCGCTTCAACCTGGCCAGTATGTGGCACATGCACGAGGATTAAACACCGGCTCGATAGGGCTGGCGATGGCCGGTATGTTGCACACCCAGCAGAGACCGTTCAAACGGGGAGATTTCCCAATTACGATTGCTCAAGTGGAGGGCCTTTGCGACGCCGTAGTAGATTATGCGTTGCGATACGATATCCCTGTGACCCGCGAGACGGTCCTTACTCATGCAGAGGTCGAAGTGACGCTTGGTGTACCTCAGAACTTCAAGTGGGATGTAACGTGGCTTCCAGACATGGAGAAGCCAGGAGATCCCGTTGAGGTCGGTGATAGGTTGCGCAAGATGGTCAGTACAGCGCTGGAGGCCACCTCGGAGAAAGGCGAAACTGTGGGCTGCAAATTTCAGTAGACTGCCAAACCGCAGGAAACGCACCCCCGATCAGGGCGCGGTTCCGATTGGGCGAGCTGTGGGATTGTGCAAAGAATCGTGGCAAACTGACTCTCAGTCAAAAAATTGCAGCGTTGCTCGCCTCTGGCCCAAGAGTTCAGCTTCGTGGGCCAAACCTCGTTGTTGGTTGTGTTGCCCGACCAAACCGTCATTTTGCTTTGTTGATCGCCGGTCGCCTCAACCTTGGCAGTCCAATAGTATTGTTTCCTATACAAGGAGTTAACGCGATAGCTTATCTCTCCGAACCCTAATTCTGAGTACAATTCAGAGTCGACTTTCATGGATGTGCCGAGCAGGTAGTCCCAATCTGAGCATCATTCGGCGGTGGTCGCCAAGTTCCGATAAATGGCCTGGAAATTTTTATCGTAGGTAGTCGACCTTTTAGCCGTGTTTTAAGCAGATTTTAGGTCGGATTGGGTCGTGCTGCACGCTGAAAGGGCTAGAACGACAATCAAAGCGGTTCGGGACATATGGGCCCCCTTGCGTCCCTTAATGTTGTTTGCTGGCAGCTCTACTTCAAGCCCGCCTTGGCCCAGGCGACCTTGTGTTCGCCCCGACGCAGGCACTCCGAATGCTCTTGGTTCGTGGGCCAGAAGTGCCAATACGAGCGCTTTTGAAGATGTGGTTCTGTCTAGTGGATATCGTCCTGTATGAGTTTTGGAATTGGTCAGTGCTCTTCTAGGAACGGAGAGACTGTGGATCGAAGGTCGAAGCAATTTCATGAAGTCTGCCAAGAAGGGCCACTTCGAGCCCAAAGCAGACATCAAGGTTCCCCTTCTTACAGTGCACGCGCGCCAAAACAAACCGCTGCATCTCCTTTGCACATGACGCAGTTCTGAGACTGAAAAACCAACCAGTGTTGCCAAACATAGCGAAGATTGATCAACTCAACTGGTGATCAAACTCCCTTCACAAGTCTGAGGAAAACGTCATCTGTCGCGAAAATGAAACTGTCGTAGTTGCTATCAAAAAAACTGTTTGTTTCAGGAGAAAATGCCATAGCAAACATTGGCATAAAGGTCTCGTATGATTGCCCATCAAGACAGTGTCGCACATTTTCATCAAAAGCATAGAACCCGAATTTGATTTCGCAGTCTTCATAAATGCTATGAGCAATTGATCCCAGATAGACTGAACGACGGCTGCCAAACACGCATATCGAGCGCAGAGTTGCGGTAGCACCTTCGATCATCTGAAAAGTCGCTCTGCCCATCCAACTGCAATCCGAAACAATGCTTTCAAGAGACCAACTGTCAAGGTCTGAGTAAATGTGCTCGTCGCCAGTGGGCGTAACGGTACTCATCCCTTCAAGGAGCGGTATCTTTGCCGATATCTGGCGCGGTGAAAAGATGCCAGCCGCTACCACCTCATCCTCAATGGTGGCCGCAATTACATCAACGTGGTCATTCTCAAAGACCAAGAACCTTAGTCCAAGTGTCGCTAGATCAGGATAGACATCTTTGTCCACTTCGAAGACCCTGTCGTGTTTGCCAAAAAGCCTCTGCAACCGCCAGATCGTTGTGTCTGCACGAACCTTCGGTATGCGCGCATTTAGTAATCCAATTTCAAGGTTTGTTTCGTCCGAGCTGCTATCGCACTCCTCCACAAGCGGCAAACAGCTGGGAAATGAAAGGAATGCCCTTCCTGCTAGAGCGCTCAAAGAGCCGACAAAAATAATGGTAACGGCATAGATGACCAGTGCTGCAGCAATGTTTGTGAATCGAGATGGCAGCTTGATGGTTCGCTCTAAGACCACCACAAGAAACACGAAGGCAAACGCGATTATTGCGGCCGCGATGAACGCTCCTAAGCTAGCACCGTACTGCTCAATCACAGAGGCGGCTGCCAGAACAATCAAGAATGCCGCCAGGGCATATTTTAGTGATGCGATCTTCTTGGCACCGGAGACAAAAAAATCCAAAAGTCTTGATACTTCCATCTCTTGGTCCCTGTCGGCAAAAAAACTCGCACCGCGAAAACCTTCATTGCCTGCTAGTTTCGCTGGAACGTACGCTTGGATCAAGGCCTTTGAGTTCGGAACGCGTTAGACGGTAGACGCACTCTGGAAGCAAACAGGCTTCAGGGCTGAAACTTCAATTTCAGGAAAGGCCTCGTCCCGGACACTCTAACGGTCTGCTAAGAACCTCCGCTTCGATCACTTACCAACCGATATTGCGGTAGCTGTAATCCTCCAATCTGTCGATCAATCGCCAAATGGATGATGCTTCTAATGGAGGTTTTACCAACTGTTTGGGATGAGAATGAAGAACCTGTAGAAAGAATGCGCCCGACTCAAGCAAGTCCGTTGCAAAGCCCGATTTCAACAAGCTCATTCTCAAGGAAAGCCAAAACAAACCAAAGCCGAGAGTCCGATGACAGCGGAGCTCCATCAGGCTGTCATTTCTACACGCCAGAAGCTTTCGACCTCTGAGGTAGGGACGCGCCTGTTAAATCCCCCAAAGGCAAGCGGACACCGCCCCGAACCCACTCAAGGTCGCCCATCCGCTCCAAAACACGAGACACCCGCATCACCGGCCAATCCAAATCCTGGCTCAACTGACGCTCCGTCTTAACTCCACGACCCAAAACCGCCCGTATGACATCAGCATCACCATCTGGCTTGAACTCGGGCAAGGAGCGCGCAATCACCTTCTCAGGCGCCTTCGGGACCACAACAGGCGCAGGCTCCTTCTGAGCGCCCTCCACGCGCAGCAATGCAGCCTCCACAGCCTCCCGAATAAACTCAGCCCTACGACCAGAACCACGAACCGCGTCTATCCGCTCCGCAACTCCCTCCGGAAACCGCATCGTGAACTTCAAACCACCCAATCTCTCTCGCGCCATACCGATACCTCCAATCACCAAAGCGATACCGGATTGAAAATGGGAATAGGTTTGTGGGCTAGTATTAGACAAGAAAACCGCGCGGGCGCCGGGGTGGGCCGGGGGGTGGGGTTGGGCCTTAAAAACAAGGAACTTCATGATAGCCAATCAGTACCTCATGCCCACCTAAGCCTATGATCCCTCTAGCTTTTACGCAGAAGTAGGATCACCAGCCGCGATAATACCCTTGATTCTGGCTATCTCAGCGATCAATTCTTGGCGGCTCATCCCCGACAAACTGCCGTCTGATCCCTCGTCCTTGTGCCTGTCAATCCTCGCAAGTTCCGCTGCTGCTTGGCTTTTTTGCGCTGGTGAGGCCTGAGGATCGGTCAGCACATCGCGGAAATGCGCAATCGCGATGTCTGTTAAGGAAAATTTCCCGTTCTCCCCCTCCTCCGATTGTTCGCTCTCGTCCATCAAGTGCTCTGTCTCGTAGTTCATGGTTCTGTCTTTCTTTTATGGTGGGCTTCGCCTGTCTCTTACGGGCGGTTTGGCTTAAGGTTCCGTCTGGCCTTCATCTCACCTGTTGGCGCAATCGCTCTCTGACGGGCGAGCCATCGACGCCACGCAGTCCCACCGTCATCCATTCGCAAGAGTTCTGCGCCTTCTCTGAGCCTGTCGCGGTCTGAGTGTGGCAGGCCTTTGGACTTGAGGGCGTTGGCTACATCCTGCTCCAAACGGGCGGTTGCGATGTCCTGCGATGGCTTGGCCCGATTACCTGGCTCCTGCCTGATGCGCGTCCACCAGTCGATCCGCTTGGCTGATGCGGGATGCTCTGGGTTCTCGCGCAATCCCCCATGCTTCGAGCATCGTGTCGCGCCGCGCATCCGCCACTTCTTACATCTGCGGCCGTTCTTATTGATGAACACGCAACGGAACTCATCGGGCGGACCATCCAGACAGCCGCGCGGGTTGCCGGTGTTCAGGTCTTGTTGCTTGGTTTGTAAGGACGGATCAGCCGCAGCCGCGATCAGACGGGCCGTATACTCCTCGCGCGTGATCTTCGGGCGCAATCGCTTGCCCTTGTGATAGATCGACTGTCCGACCCAGCTTTGATGTCTACCCATACGGGCGATCTAGCAGGCCTCGCGCGTCACAGCCAAAAAGTGGCAGGAGATTGATGCTGAATTTCCAGTGGCAGCGATCTATGATCACCGCGAACCATGCCGAAACACTGCACACACGCGACAGGAGGTCAGAGTTTGATGATTGACGACCGAACGCCATATGCCATTGCATCACGCACCGCCTTGCTTGTCCGTGGGTTCTATCCTGTCGTCCAATCAGACGAGTGGTGGAACCTTTCAACAGTTCATGTGACGGGCGTTGTGATGAAGGAAACGGGCGGTCAGCTTGATCCTTCGGTTGTGAGAGAGTTCTTCAAACAGATGGTCCAAGACATGGGATTGACGGCCTTACCGTAAGCGATCTGCTTGAAAACGGGCTCTAAAAGACAGTTCCCCTTAACGTAGTACTACAGCTGAACTGTTGTGCTTGTTTCTAAGCAAGTTACTACCGTTTCAAACCACTCATACGTTTGGGCTTTTGGCTTAGGCATAGGACGACCAACCCCCAGCCGAAGCTCGGGGCGGTCCCTGTGCCTGCGTCATCCTGTGATCGTCAGGCCCGACACATCGCGAGGTTACGTGCATCGGTTGTCAGCTACTGTAAGACGCTAAACCTCGCGCCTTCATCCGGCCTTCTGACTTTCGGACTGGCCTTTTCCCGTGGATGAACCCCCGCTCATGAGACTTATGGTATTGGGGCGAGCCGTGTTGGGTTACCGAGAACCCCAATACCAGGCGCATCAGCAGCGCCACGCTTTCCTCTATCCTTCATGGTCTCGACGTAGACGCACCGCGTGGTTACAGCCAAAACAAGCAATCACAGGGGCGGAGATTGGGATCGCGATGCTGCCTCGACTCTTGCAGTGGAGTCAAGCAACGGAGCAAAGCGCTCTTTGTTTGGTAGAAACTCCCAAAGCTGACGATTGGTGCCGCTACCTAGTTGAGGTATGGTCCTTGCAGGTTCGTCTCCACTGAATCGCGCAACGGGCATTTCGATAAAGTTCCGGGTCATTGGATGCCTGTTTGTTCATATGGCGCCATCATTCCGTTCAAACGAACCCAAAATGAAGCAATCAATCTAATTCGACTCTGGAAAGGAGACCAATACTGATGCCATTTAAGGACGCACTTTATGACGGGAGCGACCCCCTGTATGCGCCCGGTCTGAACTGGTCAAAGTTCAAGTATCCAAGGTGGAAAGCGCCGAAGCGATATGCCGAAGCGGGCTATCATCTGATTGACGTGAAATTAGAGGGCGTCCGAGGTGACGGGCTGGATGCCTTGCGTGCACAGCGATGCCGGGAACTGACGCGCGACATGCTGCGATGGTGGGAGGGGCTTGATCACAACGGGCCCAAGGCTGGCACATACGGGCACCTGATCCAGAAGTACCTGACAGATGAGTTCAGCCCGTTCCAGAAGGTAAAGCCGATCACACAGAAGGGCTATGCCGAGTTCCTGAACCGTTGGATCCCCGTGATAGGTGAGATGCAGGTTGGTGATCTGGGCTATGAAGGGATCATGCGCATCCATACGGCAATGGAGAACAAGGGGCGCTCTGCGTCTTACATCAAACGGATGTTTACGATGCTGCGGCTCGTCACCAGGTACGGGCGATTGACCCAATTTCCCGGCGCAGGCAACGTGGCAGGAATCCTTGGTGACATGCGTATAGCCAACCCACCAAAGCGCGCTGTCGCGCCGACACGCGAGCAGGTTTATGCAATCGTGGAAGAAGCAGACCGCCGCGGACTAATTGCAGTGTCTGTCGGAACCATCCTCTGTTTCGAACTCTGCCTTCGGGCTGTTGATGTGCGCGGCCAATGGCACGTCTCTGAGGATCAGTCTGGGATTTGGCATGAGGGCAAGCAATGGCGTGACGGGCTGACGTGGGACATGTTCTCGCCCGACCTGACTTCCTTCTCTAAGGTGATCAGCAAGACGGCGAAGTCCTTGCCAGAACCTTACACCTTCGACCTCACCCCCCTGCCCCATCTGATTGAGCGGCTGAAACTGCTTCACAAGTCCGGCTCTGGTGTTGGCCCCGTGATCGTTTCAGGCACCGGGCGCCCATACACACTCTACAGTTGGAGCCAAGCGTTCCGCCGCATTCGAGATGATTTGAACTTGCCCGAGGAAATCACTGCGATGGACCTTCGCGCGGGCGGGCTGACAGAGGCGAAACAGATTGGCCTCGATCCCCTCATGATCCGCGATGCTGGCCAGCACAAGAAAGTGGACACAACGGATGGCTACATGCGCGCCCGAAGCGACTCAGCCAACAAGGTCGTCCAGTTGAGACAGAAGAAGTGAGACAAAGGAGAACGAGGTAAGAACAGAACGATACTACTCTTGATCCTACTCGATCCTACTTTTTTGTTAACAGCGGCTAAGCCTTTGATTTTGTGGTGCCCCCACACGGACTCGAACCGCGGACCTACTGATTACAAATCAGTTGCTCTACCAGCTGAGCTATAGGGGCAGACTGACGATTGGTCAGGTCTGTGACGCGCCGGGCGCGACCGCGGGTCCTATACCAACCAATTTGGCACAAGTGCAATGTCAAAAATGCGCTCTGGTACTCGGATTTCAGTCCCGATCCGTGATTGCACCGCACAGAGCGGGTCGCGCGCAATCGAGCCAGATAAGGCGAGCCGAATCTGGCCCCCGCGGCATCGATCCACGTCCACGCGCTGAAAGTTTCAGGACGAACCACCATTGTTTTGATGATCGCCGAACAGGCCAAGGCCCCTGCCCCACGATCAGCCCCGCCAGTGTCAGCCAAGCTCGTAGCTGGTGATCCCAAAAATCCGGTTCAGATCAATGTCGGGGGCCGGGCCGGAATACATGCGCCCGGTTTCAAACACCTTCCCCAGCCCCAGCTGGTCTGCCATCGCAAACGCCGCATCGTTGGGACGGGGCATATCGATGAAGACGGGCTGATCGTCCTGATCTTGCGGCAGGGCCTGCATCAGGGAAGCCAGGAGCGCCGCGGCAATCTCGGCATCGTCAGCGAAGAGTGGGCCAACCTTATAGCCGCTCAGGCAGGGGCGCAGGGTGGCGTAGCCCTTGATCTGGCCGTTCTCTTGCCAGACCCGCGAGATGTGGCTGGACGCGCCCAGCCAATCGCGCAGGAAGATATCACGGGGTGCCGGGAACATGCCCCGGTCATAGGCACGCAGATCGGCGCTGCTGTCTGTCAGCGGGGTGGCGCGCCCGGCCGGAGCATCGGCAAGGCCCGCACGGATGCCAGCCACGGTGCCGGAGAACCGATGGTTGTCATAGGCCAGGTTGAAGCCGAAGTGATGATAATTCTCCTGCTGCTCGACAACGCCGTCCAAACCCATGTTCCGATCACCACAACGGTCTTTCACATGGTGAGCGACCTGTATGCCATAGCCAGAGCCCCGAAACTCAGGCCTTACGATGTAGAAACCCAGGAAGGAGAATGCATCGTCGTAATTCACGGACGAGGCAGAGGCGATCATTTCTCCGTCCAGGAATCCTCCAACAAAACCTTCGGGATCAGACGAGCGAAAGCACTCGGCGTCGTGTAGGCCCGGATTCCAACCCTCTTTTCCGGCCCAATCGACGGCCTGTTGAACTTCTTCGGCACTCAGGGATCGGATGACATACTCGGACATGAAGAACCTCTTTGAACTCGCCTCTCCGCGACATTTGCGGGGCAGTGTTGAGGCTGGTCGAAATCCATCTCGTTTTCAAGATGAGCTGTTCCAGGCCCGCACCATAGTCTGCACCGCATCAACACGCGCCTGAGGCACGCCGCCGCCAACCGGAGCAGCGGAATTGCTCAGAGTGTGATGGACCAACTCTGTTCCACGAGGTCCACCCCGAAGGACCGTACCGGTTTGGAGTCTTCCAGCGTCCATCCAAAGGAGCGGTAGAGGGCGCAGGCCGCGCGGTGGCTTTCATGCGTCCACAGCCGCATGTCGCGATAGCCCGCTTCGCGCGCAAATTGCATGCATTGCCGCAACAACCGTTTGCCCAACCCTTTTCCGCGGGCCTGCGGCGTTAAAAGAAACAGGCGCAGCTTGGCCGTTTCAGGGGCCTGGGTAACGCAAAATATGCACCCCAACCGCGTCCCGTCCTCTTCAGCAACCCAACCGCGTTCCCGCTCTGGATCATGATCCGCCACAAAGGCTTTCAGAATGGAGTCTACCAGTGGGCCAAAGGTGTCGTCGAACCCTTCATCGCGCGCATAGAGCGTACTATGCTGCGTGACGATCCAGGGAGCGTCTGTCGGTTTGAATCTGCGGATAACCACTTCGGACATGGATCCGAACAAGCCGCAACACTGCTTGCTTTTCAAGCCCTTTGACGCTAGCAGACAGTCCCGATCCGAGGAGGGCCCGATGGGTATCAACACCGAACGCGACGTCGAAGCGAACCTGCAGATCGGCCCGACGGACAAGGGCATGGTGCGTATTTTCATCGAGGCTCAGGGCATTGAAATCCCCATGGATTTCGATCCGGACGAAGCGCAGGAGATCGCCGAAGAAATTCAGGCCGCCGCGCGCGCGGCGCGCACGGTCAAACGCTGAAACCGGGATCCCGCACCGCCTGCAAACGACGCGCAGCATGTGTCGCAAATTTTCTGATGAGCACATTGCGCCGGGACGACGCCAGTGACTCCTCAGGCGCCATGCGAATGATTTCCGCATCATAGGCGTCCGCGATCATCAGACCGGTGTCTTCCGGCAACAAATCGCTGGGGAAATCTGTATCAACAGCCCAGAAGTACCGATCGCACCATTCCAGATACCCGTGCCACTTGTTGTCTGATTGAAAGTCGGCACGACTGGACTTGCATTCGACGATCCAGACCTCTCCCTTGGGGCCCAGCCCCATGACATCCACACGAAGACCGCGTGCGGGTACAAATTCTTCTATCGAGACAAAGCCATGTCCGCTCAGATGCCGCGCGACACCGCGTGCCAGCAACTGGCCCGGCTTTGGGCGGGCGTCATGCGGAGTGATCAGGACTTCAGCCATTCGGCAAACATGAACAATAGGTGAACATTTGTCCAGCCCCGGAGATTTGACGACCCCTCTTCCCGCTTCGCCCAGCATTGACACGATACCAATAGGTATCATATATAAGAGATACCAAATGGTATCACTTTGAGGTTTCCATGGCTGCTCCGACTCAAGATTGCTTTCGCGCTCTTGCTGATCCGACACGACGCACCATCGTGCGCCTGCTGGCGACAGAAGATATGACCATTGCCCAGCTCACCACCCGCTTTGACATGACGCGCGCCGCCGTCAAAAAGCACCTTCTGGTGTTGTCAGATGGGGGCCTGATCACTGTCGAACCCCGCGGACGCGAGAAGATCAATCGCCTGAATCCAAAGGGTTTTGCACCTGTGTTGGACTGGCTGGCTTACTTCGATGCCTTTTGGGATGACCGCCTTTCTGCGCTCAAAACTGAAATTGAGAAGGACAAGACATGACCAACCGCACCATTCGAAAGCAGATTTTTCTCAACGCCGCGCCCGAGCAGGTCTGGGAATACCTGACGCAGCCAGAAAAGCTTGGCCTGTGGTTTCATCGCCCGGAAACCCCGCTGGCCGAAGGCGAAAAACTCGAAATGTTTGGGACCGAAAGCGGGGACCTCCTGATATGGGGCGAGGTCAAGGTCGCTGACCCACCGCGCCGCCTGGAGTACAGTTTCACTGTTAAACCTATGGGCGACGCGGTCAGCCTTGTGAAATGGTCGCTGGAGCCGGTGGCTGGTGGCACACGCCTCTCACTCGAACACAGTGGTCTGCCGGAAAGCGCCGATACGTTCGGTCTGACCCTGGCCCTGGACAAAGGCTGGGACGATCACATCGCCCGGATGCGGACGTCGATACACGATATGGACGGTTGAACCCTTGTCCACCTCTGCCCTGTGACATACCTAGGGGATCGGCGGGGTCTGCCCTACGCGTGAACGGTTGCATTCCGGTGGCCTTAAGCAATTCCGAGGGAGCTGGCTCTGTTCGGATCCTGGTCCGTTTACCTGGCGCCCACCTGTAGTAACAGGTCCTCGGGAATCAGAACCACACGGTTGACTGGTGGTCCCGCCACATCACCCCAAGTTCGAATGAGAAACGCGCGCATGAAGCATGCGCGCGGTGCAACAGTTCGAAGGGGTTACCGCTACTTAGCGGCGCAGAGTGCGCCGCGCATCGCGGCGCTCCTCGGTCGGGACTGGCACCGGACGATACTCATGCAGCAAGGGCAAGTTGCCACCGCGATTGTCATCCTCTTTCTCCGCCAGGTTCATAACCGCCCAAGCGAACTGAACGCCCGCAAACACGATCCCGTTCATGAACCACAGCAGGAAGACCACCATGACCGCGGACTCGGAGTTCAGCACAAGATGCTGCAGTCCCATCACGTCAAACCACAGAAGCATCGCGACAAACGCGGCGGCGATGCCGAATCCGATGGCGCAGTGGCGGATGTAAAGCTTTATGAGTTCCGGCATGGTCCACCCCCTTGGTTCCCAACAAACAATCTAACCCGTTGTTGCGGAGCGTCTAGTCCAAACTTCCGCCATGGGCGTGGATTGGCTGAGCCACTCAACCAACAGGGTCACCACTCAGAACGCGTCCGGTCGGGCCTCGCGAGCCATGTGGTCCAGCACACCGTTGACAAAGCTGGGTTCCTTGCCTTCGGGAAAGAACGCCCGCGCGATATCAACATATTCTGATATAACGACTTTTGGAGGCGTCTGTGTTTGGCTGAGCTCTGCGCCAGCGGCGCGAAACAGACCGCGCAGGGTCGGATCAATGCGCGCAATCGGCCATTTCGCCACCAGGGCGCGGTCGGTCATCTGATCGATGGGAGCCTGATAATTGACCGCAGCATCGACCACGTAGCGAAAAAGGTCGACGTCGCCATCGACCATTTCGGTCTCTTCGTAGGTGGCCCCGAATCGATGGTCCAGAAACTCGCGCACAACCGCATCTGCGGTCTGGCTGGAATGCTCCATCTGAAAGAGCGCCTGCACGGCGTAGAGCCGGGCCGCGGATTTCATTTTGCGTTTCTGATTGCCCGAAAGGGTGGTCATGTCCCGGAAGATCCGTTGGTGTCACCGGCCAGCAGGATCGACTCGGACGGCGCCTTGAACCCGATCCCCTTGGTCCGGGCACCCCATCTACGGGTGAGTGCAATCAGATGCAAGGCCGCAGCCGCAGCCCCACCGCCCTTGTTGGCCTGCGCCGTGTCCGCGCGCACCACGGCCTGCTCCCGGTTTTCGACCGTCAGGATTCCGTTCCCGATACACAGTCCTTGCAGTCCGAGAAGCTGCAGCGCACGACTGCTGTCATTGCACACCGTGTCGTAGTGCGTGGTCTCGCCGCGGATCACGCAGCCCAGCGCAACATACCCGTCGTAGTTTGACTTTCGATCGGCAATCCCGATGGCCGACGGCACTTCGAGGGCGCCCGGAACCTCGACGACTTCGGACGTCCCGCCGGCGGCCTCGATCTCGTCCTGCGCGCCCTGGATCAAGTGGTCTGCAATGTCGCGGTAATACGGCGCCACAACGATCAGAAGCTTGACCGGGGCGTCGAAGGTCGGCCGTGGCAACGAGTAGTGGGTTTCTTCACGCGCCATGGGTCACGCTCCGGTGATGGGGCGGGTGCCCGAGATTTCAAGGCCGTAGGCTTCCAGACCAACGACGGTTGGCGCCGGCGAGTTGGTCAACAAGGTGAGCCGCGACAACCCCAGTGACGACAGGATTTGGGCGCCGAGGCCATACTGGCGAAGGGTCTGAGGCGACACCTCGTCCTTGGCGGCCAGCTTCATGTGCAGATCGCGCAGCAGAACAAGCACGCCCCGCCCTTCCTGCGCAATCAGTTGCATGGCATCGCCAAATTCGCCCGCGCGACCAGGACCGCCAGTGCCCACAACATCCAGCAAGGGATCCAGAGCATGCATACGAACGAGAACCGGATCGTCCCCCGCGATGTCACCCTTGATCAGCGCGATATGTTCGGCCCCCTGGGTTTCGTCTGTGTACACGCGCATTTCCCATTCACCGCCAAATTCGCTTGTGATGGTCTGCTGTGTCCGCACCCGAACCAGATTGTCGTGCCGGCGGCGATAGGCGATCAGGTCACTGATCGTTCCGATTTTCAGACCGTGCTTCTGGGCAAACGCCACAAGATCCGGCAGGCGCGCCATGCTGCCGTCTTCGTTCATAATTTCACAGATCACGCCTGATGGGTTCAGTCCGGCCAGCCGCGAAATGTCGACTGCTGCTTCGGTGTGACCGGCCCGCACCAACACGCCGCCCGCGCGCGCGCGCAGCGGAAAGACATGCCCCGGGGTTGCGATATCTGCGGAGGTCTTGGTCGCGTCAATCGCAACCGCAACCGTGCGGGCGCGGTCATGCGCGGAAATGCCGGTACTCACACCTTCGCGCGCTTCGATCGAAATCGTGAAGGCAGTTTCATGGCGCGAGGAATTATAGGTGGACATCAATGGCAGGCCCAGCGCATCGATCCGTTCGCCCGGCATCGACAGGCAGATCAGACCACGCCCATGCGTTGCCATGAAGTTGATCGCATCCGGCGTCGCCATCTGTGCCGGGATCACAAGATCCCCCTCGTTTTCGCGGTCTTCATGATCAACGAGGATGAACATGCGACCGTTTCGTGCGTCTTCAATGATTTCATCGATCGACGAAACCGCATCGCTCCAGTCGGTCTCAACCGGGCCCGGGGTCTCAAAACTCATGGCGCGCGTCCTCTCAGGTGTCGAAGCGCAGATAGACCACCGCCGCGCCGAATGCCAGTACCGACGCGGCGTTGCGGACGTGTTATCCGGCTTCGGCCAGCCGCGCGACGTACCGCGCCAGTGTGTCGATTTCCAGGTTCACCCGGTCCCCGACTGCAACTGACCCCCAGGTCGTCACTTCCTTGGTGTGGGGAATGAAGTTGATCCCGAAAATGTCGCCCTGCACTTCGTTGACGGTCAGCGATGTGCCATTCAGGGCGACGGAGCCCTTTGGTGCAATGAACCGCGCAAGGTCATCGGGTGCACGCAACTGTACGCGGGTGCTGTCGCCTTCATCGGTCACACTGACCACCTCGGCCACACCATCCACATGTCCCGAGACGATATGCCCGCCCAGTTCATCTCCGACCCGGAGGGCGCGTTCCAGATTGACCCGCGAGCCAACCTGCCAGGTATCCAGATTGGTTTTGGACACGGTCTCTGCGCTGACCTGCACTTCGTACCAGTCGGACCCAAGGTCCACGACCGTCAGGCACACACCGTCGCTGGCGACCGATGCACCGATATCGATCTGGCTGGTGTCATACGCCGTGCTGATCCGGGCGCGCAGATCGCCCTCTTGTGTCAGATGGGTGACCGTGCCGATGTCCGTGACTATACCGGTGAACATGTCCGCGCTCCTGTATTCGGGTTGCAAGTGAATTAGAGGCGTGACTGGCCGGGAACAAGCCCCTGTGTATTGCAGACCTGTCGCCAAGCCGCCATAGTTTTGACCGACTGAAAGGGTAGGAACAGGTCAAGTCCGATGTGGCAAGAGAGCACGCACATGCCGACAGCGCCTGTAAAGAAGCGAGAATTCCTGTTCCTGCAGGGCCCGCACGGCCCGTTTTTCTATCGCTTGGCCGGCATGCTGGAAAAGGCCGGATGCGGCATTTGCCGCGTTGGGTTCAATGCCGGTGACCGGGCGTTCTGGTTCAACAAGCGCAGCTATGTTCCTTATCGCGGGACAATCGAGGCATGGCGCGCGACGCTGGGCCAGATGATCTCGGACCGCAACATTACCGACATTGTGCTTTATGGCGACACCCGGCCCGTTCACGCGGATGCCGTGGCCGAGGCACGACGGCGCGGGGTAACCGTGCATGTGTTCGAAGAAGGCTACATGCGCCCCTATTGGGTCACCTACGAGCGCAATGGTTCGAACGGCAACTCCCGTCTGATGCAGATGTCGATTGCCGACATGCAGGCCGCGCTGGCGCAGTCGGATATGGAGGCCCCCCTGCCCCCAAGTCATTGGGGTGATATGCGGGAGCATATCTTTTACGGCGCGCTCTATCATTGGTTCGTGATGTTTCGGAACGCCGACTACCGCAACTTCCGCCCGCACCGGTCGCTGCCGGTGACGCGCGAGTTTCAGCTCTATTTACAAAGACTGCTGTTCATGCCGGCCCTGGCCGTGGATCGAATGCTGGCTACCCAACGTATCCGGAACGGCGGATTCCCGTATCATCTGGCGCTGCTGCAGCTTGAACATGACAGCAGCTTTCAGACGCACTCTCCCTACGGCTCAATGACGGATTTTCTGGCCGAGATCCTCGAAGGGTTTGCAAGCGGTGCACCACGGCACCACCATCTTGTGATCAAGGCGCACCCGCTGGAAGATGGACGAGTGCCCCTGCGCCGCGAGGTAAAGCGGCTGACTCAGCTCCACGGGCTTTCAGGCCGCGTTCACTACGTGCGGGGCGGGAAGCTCGCCCAGCTGCTCAACGATGCCCGGTCTGCCGTGACCGTGAACTCGACGGCGGGTCAGCAAGTGTTGTGGCGCGGAATTCCGCTGAAAGTCCTGGGACGGGCTGTCTATGACAAACCGGAGTTTGTATCTGGGCAAAACCTGCGCGAGTTCTTTGCCGGGGCCGTGCGTCCTGACGGGCGTGCGTACAAGGATTACCGGCGCTATCTCCTTGAAACCAGTCAGGTCCCCGGCGGATTCTATGCACGTGGCGCGCGCCAGCAGCTTCTGCGGCAGGTCGTGGACATGATGCTCTCCCCGGAAGACCCCTATGACGCACTGAAATCCGGGACAGCGGCTCCGCGGCAACAGTTGAGACTCGTCAACTAGTTATCACGCGCCGCAATGCTGGATTTCGACGAGAGTCCTCGTTACATTGAACAAAAAAATACCCGAGGCAGGCATTTCAGGTCGAGGAGACCGCGTCGTGAAAACTCAATTCGTTCGGTGGGCACGCCCCGCCGCGCTGGTGGCAGCCGTCGCAACTCTTGCTGCGTGCGGCTTACCGCAGGTTGGCCCTAACAAAAGTCAAATCTTTGCAGGTTCCGTCCAGAAAGAGGGCGATGCCTTTGTCGTTTCGGTCAACGACCGCGTCACCCGCGCGACCGCGGTGACCCCCGCATTGGGCTTTTCGGACAATTTCCTGAACGCGTCCACCCTGACATCCGATACGATCCGGCCCGGCGACACGGTCGGGCTGACCGTCTGGGAAAACGTCGATGACGGCCTGTTGGCTGGGGGCGGCAGCAACTCGACCATCCTCGAAGAAGTGCAGGTCGACAGCGACGGGTTCATTTTCGTGCCGTACGCGGGCCGGTTAAGGGCTTCGGGCAACACGCCAGAGCAGCTACGCGGCCTGATCACAGACCGTCTGCAGGAACAAACGCCCGATCCGCAGGTTCAAGTCAGACGCCTTGCCGGCGACGGGTCAACCGTCTCTTTGGTGGGCGCTGTGTCGGCGCAGGGTGTGTACCCGATCGAGCGGCCGACCCGTACGCTGGCAACCATGCTGGCCAACGCGGGTGGTATCTCCATCACCCCCGAAATCGCGCAAGTGACCGTGACGCGCGGGGGGCACAAGGGCAAAATCTGGTTCCAGGATCTCTACGACAACCCGGGTCTGGACATCGCTTTGCGTGGCGGGGATCGCATTCTGGTCGAAGAAGATACCCGTTCGTTCACGGCCCTCGGCGCCACGGCCCAGCAGTCCCGCGTTCCCTTTGAATCTCAGGACCTTTCGGCCCTGGAAGCAATCGCGCAAGTCGGTGGTCTGCTGTCCACCTCCGCCGATCCCACGGGTGTATTCGTGTTCCGCAACGAACCGGCCGAGATCGCAGGTCAGGTACTTGGCCGCGATGATCTGGTTGGGGCACAGCGGATGATCTACGTTTTGAACCTGACCGAACCGAACGGCCTGTTCCACGCGCGTGACTTCGTCATCCGGGACGATGACACACTCTATGTCACCGAGGCACCCTATGCGCAGTGGAGCAAGATCCTCGCCTCCATCACTGGTTCGCTTGCCCCGGTCGCCAACGTGCAGACCGTCTTTGGCGGGTAAACATGCCCAGCTCAGGCGCCAATGCGTCGCCTGAGCGGCTTTATGTCTACAACACCGGATTCCTGACCCAACGCCGCGTGCGCCGCATTCTGGAACTGGCGCAATATCGTGTCAGCCTGGGGCTGCCCCGCGAAACGGATATGGTGGGCATTTGGGGGCAAAGCCCCACCGCCCATCGGGGCCTGGAAATTGCCAAACGCCGGGGCTGCCCTGTCTTACGGGTTGAAGATGCCTTCTTGCGCTCCTTACACCCCGGCCGCAGCGGCGAGCCTCCAATCGGGCTGAATCTGGACCGCTCTGGTGTGCATTTCGACGCCGGCACAGTTTCCGATCTCGAACACATGCTGGCCACAGCCGCTCTGGACGACACCGCACTGCTCGACCGCGCTCGCAATGCGATTGCGCGTTTGCAAGAGAACCATCTGACCAAATACAGCGGCATCGACCCTTCGCTGCCGGTCCCGGCACCGGGATATGTTCTGGTGGTCGACCAGACCCGCGACGATGCCTCTGTGACAGCCAGCAAAGCCGACCTCGCCCGGTTTCGCGAAATGCTGGTCTTTGCGCAGGAAGAGAACCCCGGTGCACCCGTTCTGATCAAGACGCACCCTGAAACCCAGCAAGGTTTTCGCTCCGGGTACTTCACCTCCGATGACGAAAGCGACCGCGTTCATCTCTTTGATGAACCCGTCAGTCCCTGGACCCTGTTGGATGGAGCGATCGGGGTTTACACCGTCTCTTCGCAACTTGGGTTCGAGGCCATTCTCGCAGGGCATAAGCCTCGTGTGTTTGGCCAACCTTTCTACGCAAGTTGGGGCCTGACCCGGGATGAAAACCCCGTCCCGCGCCGCGCCCGCACACTGACCCGGGCACAACTCTTCGCAGCAGCAATGATCCTTTATCCGGTCTGGTACGATCCGTTTGAGGACAGGTTGTGTGAGTTGGAGCGCGCGATGGATATCCTGGAGGCGCAGACCGACGCATTCCGCACGGATCGCGAGGGATGGGTCGCCAGCGAGATGCGTCTTTGGAAGCGAAAACCGCTCCAACGGGTTTTTGGCCAACAGAAAAAGGTGGTTTTCCAGGACGACCCTGCAAAGGCAACAACCCTTGGGCGCCCATGGATGGTCTGGGCGAGCAAGGCAAACGCGACACATGCCGACGCGGTCCGGGTCGAGGACGGTTTCCTGCGATCGCGTGGGCTGGGTGCAGAGCTGGTCCCGCCCCTCTCGCTCGTTCTCGACGATCTCGGGATCTACTACGACCCCCAGAGCGAGAGCCGGTTAGAGCATTGTATCGCTCAGCGCGAAACCCTGCGGCCGGATCAGGCCCGCAGGGCCGAGGACCTGATTGCAACGCTGCGCGAACGTGGACTCAGCAAATACAATCTTGATGGTGAGATGCCGTCCCTGCCAGAGGGGCATCGGATTCTTGTGCCGGGACAGGTCGAAGACGATGCATCGGTTCTGACGGGCGCGGAAACGATCCGAACCAATCTCGAACTGCTGCAAGAGGTCCGCGCCACTCATCCAAATGCGGTGATTGTCTACAAACCCCACCCGGACGTCGAGGCTGGCTTGCGGATGGGGAAAATTGACGCCACAGGCATTGCCGATGTCGTGGCCACCCACGCGGATCCGGTCCGATTGCTAAACGAGGTGCAAGAACTCCACACCATTACATCAGGTATGGGGTTCGAAGCACTGATCCGCGGGCTGACCGTGACGACCTATGGTACGCCATTCTACGCGGGTTGGGGCCTGACCAACGATCTGGGCAGGGTCCCTGCCCGACGCGTTGCACGCCCAACGCTTGCCGGTCTGGTGCATGCGACGCTGATCGACTATGCGCGCTATTACGACCCCGTAACAGCTCAGGCCTGTCCCGTGGAGGTCGTGGCAAACCGGATCAGTTCCGGTCGGATACCCCATCCCGGCGCCTTGAACCGCCTCACCGCAAAACTGCAAGGCGCATTTGCGACCTATGCTCATCTGTGGCGCAATTAAGAATGCTCGTTGGGGAAAGGGACTTCGATGTCCGGCCCAATCACCCCCGAAATCAATTCTTTTCAGTCTGTTACCCGCTGCCAGCGATGTAACACATCACCGCCAATCTGCCGTGTTTCGACCAACGCATAGCGTGGCGCATGTTCCAACTTGTCGAGACCCATGGCACCAATCGCTGGCAGTCCCTCTGCGCCAATCGCGAGTCCGGCTGAGAATCCAATCAACTCGTCCACCAGATCAGAAGCCAGCAGCGAAGCCGCCAATGCGCTTCCCCCCTCGCAGAAAACCCGCGTCAGTCCAGCCGCACCAAGCTGCGCCAGCATGTCACCGGCATCCAGTTGTGGGCCGTCGGTCTCGCACCGGATCAGGTGTGCGCCGACCTCTTCCCACGCTTTCTTCCGGTCACTGTCCGCATCCGCACCGTGACACAGCCAAAGCGGGATGGATTTTGCAGAACGTGCCAGTTTCCCCATGAGCGGCAGGTCCAGCCTGCGCGATGCAACGACGCGCACCGGCTGGTGATCAATGCCCAGGTCCCGCACCGTGAGAGACGGATCGTCCCCGCGCGCCGTGCCTGCCCCCACAAGCACCGCATCGTGAGACGCGCGCATCGCGTGCACCTGTCGCCGTGCCAGCGGGCCGGTGATCCACTGGCTCTGACCCGTCGCAGTTGCGATGCGACCGTCGAAACTGCTGGCCAGTTTGAGCGTCAGAAAAGGACGCCCCTGTTCGGTCTTGAGAAAGAACCCGGCGTGATCGCGAGCGGCCTGCTCGGCCAGAACACCGGTCGTGACATCGATGCCGGCGGCGCGAAGCTGTGCGAACCCCTGCCCCGACACGCGCGTATCGCTGTCCTCGAGGGGTGCCACCACGCGGGCAACCTGCGCGGCGATCAGCGCTTCGGTGCATGGCGGCGTCTGGCCATGATGCGCGCAGGGTTCCAGGGTCACATAGGCGGTCGCGCCCTTTGCCGCGCTTCCGGCTTGGGAGAGCGCCTCGGTTTCCGCATGGGGTCGGCCCCCGCGTTGCGTCCAGCCGCGCCCAACAACGCGTCCGTCCTTCACGATCACGCATCCCACGGCAGGATTGGGCCAGCACATGCCGCGATTGCGACGGCCAAGTGTCAGGGCCATCGCCATAAATCGGGCGTCATTGGCGCTCACTCTTCGCGCGGTGCGTCGGGACGCAGCTCCGCAACAAAGTCTTCAAAATCGTCCGCAGCCTGGAAGTTCTTGTAAACACTGGCAAATCGGACATAGGCAACCGTGTCGATCCGGGCCAGCGCCTCCATCACGATCTCGCCGATCTGCTTGGAGGGGATATCGGTTTCGCCCATGCTCTCAAGCCGGCGCACAATGCCCGAAATCATCTGATCGATCCGTTCAGGATCAATGGGACGTTTCTGCATGGAAATGCGGATCGAGCGTTCCAGCTTGTCGCGGTCGAAATCCTCGCGTTTGCCGCTGGACTTGATGACAACAAGGTCGCGCAACTGCACTCGCTCGTAGGTGGTGAACCGTCCCCCGCAGGCCGGGCAGAACCGTCTGCGCCGGATCGATACATGATCCTCTGCCGGTCGGGAGTCTTTCACCTGAGTGTCAATGTTGCCGCAAAACGGGCAGCGCATGGGCTGTCTCCCTCGTCTTTTTCTGCCTCTTGTTGTGGGCGCTTTGGCTCACTTATCCACAACTATAGGGCACACGCTAGAGTTTGGGTAGAGGGGATTTTGAACCGCAAAATAATGCGGCTCAACCCGCCATGAAGTGGCAGGCAATGCGCCGCCGGTGTGGCGCATTGCGGTGTTCGAACAGGTAGATCCCCTGCCATGTGCCAAATTGGGGGCGCCCCGTGCGTACCGGAATACTCAGACTGACCGGAAGGATCGCCGCCTTGATATGCGCCGGCATGTCGTCCAGGCCTTCGGACACGTGACGCAGATAAGACATGGAGGGGTCGTCCGCCGGGGGCACCAGACGGGACAAAAAAGCGGACAGGTCGGTTTGCACCTGCGGATCCGCGTTTTCCTGGATCAAAAGCGAGCAGGACGTGTGACACACAAAGAGCGTCAGCAGCCCATCGCCTTGCACTCGCATCCAGTTGTCGACCTGTTCGGTGACATCGTAGAGCCCGGGCCCGTGCGTGCGAATGATCAGGTCAGTCTGTGGCACGCACCCTACCAGAAATCGTCGATGATCCTGGGCTCGCAATAGAACCGGGCAGACGCTGCTCTGAGGTTCTCGCCCACCGCTGTCACCGACAACGAATAGGTCGGCTGATAGTCACCCGGCGGCTTTGTGAGCGAAAACTGAACCGCCGAGCGCCGATTTGTGGTCTCTGATGGGCCCCGGCCACGCACGATGTAGATGCGCTGGTTCGCCGCCGCGCCCAGCACCTGCCGCGCATAGTCCCCGGCTGCACACCAGTATTGTATGGGTCCTGAGCCCGGTTCGCCGACAACTTCGAACACGCCACCCGGCATCGGATTGACCTGAAGCCAATTCAAGGCGCGGAAGGCGGAGGCGCTGACCGGGACCATCATCAAGGCCGCGGCGGCACAAGCGCCAATCACTCTTTTACGTATCACTCGTTTCTTTGCCTCCGTCTGCGTGGCCTACGGATCGAGTATTCTGAGACCCCAACAATACTCCCGCGCCGCCGCCGCCGTCAAATTGTCGCCAACCGCCCTGACGGACAGCGAATAGCCGGGCGTGGTGTTCGCGCCGGGTGGCGGCTGCAGCGAAAACTGCACCGCATTACGTCCCGGTCGATTGACGCTGGGACCTTCTGCCTTCCAGATGTAGACCCGCTGCGAGGCGCCGACGCGCAACTGTGCGATTGCATAGTCGCCCGCGCCGCACCAATAGGCCTGGGCGGAAGACCCGCCGGAGTTGGTGACCTCGAACACGCCATCCGACACCGGCAGGACCTCTGCCCGGTTCTGGGCGAGAAAGGCAAACGCGGTCGTCGGGAGCAGGGACAACGCGGCGACAAAGGCCCATTTTGGGTATCGTAGGATCATTTGGCTGTCTCCTCTCAGAAGCGCACCGGGTTCTGGGCACAATACAGGTTTGCCGACTGAACGCTCATGTTGTCTCCGGTCTTCAGAGCGTTGAGAAGCACATTCGGGCTGGTCGCCGCAATCCCCGCCGCTGCCGGATCAAGCGTGAACTGAACCGCTGTTTTCCGCCCGGTGGTTTCACTCGGGCCGCGCCCGCGCGCAATGTAGATTTGCGTCGTCCAGGACGCCCCAAGCGCGCGGCGCGCATAGTCAGCTGCACCGCACCAATAGGTCGCTCCGCTCGCGGCACCACGGGCGACAACCTCGAACACAGCGTTGTTGACAGGGTTGACGGTTGTGCCGCGGCGCCCGCTGAATGCGTCTGCGACCTGCGGTAAAAGTAAGAATACGGTGCTGGCGACGGCCAGAATATGCCCGGCGTGTTTCATGAATGCAGTGCCTCCAATTGCATGGGGTAGAGCGTAGCCCGCAATGTCACGCCCGCCCACCTGTCCTCACGTCCAGTTTACCAATTCGAAGAAGATTTACCCGGTTGAGCAAAAGTTCCGAGCCAGGCCGGCCTGCATATGGCCACCCACCACCAATTCGTTGATATCACTCCCGATATCAGTTGGCGTGATCCCCGCAGCCGCAGGATCAAGCGTGAACTGCGCTGCAGTTTTGCGGTTGGTCGTCACGCTGGGACCACCCTTGCGATAGACATAGATTTCCGTTCTGGGAGATCGTTTGAGTACGCGTTCCACATAGTCGCCGGCTGCGCACCAAAAAGCGGCCCCGGAGTACGCCCCTTCCGACACCACTTCGTAAACGATGTCGTTCACCGGGTTCACTTCCCAGTTCTTGGGCATTGTCGCAAAGGCCGGCGCGGCGACCAAAAATGCGGACACGAGTATTCCGATGCGTTTCATGGGCTGAAGTCCTTTGATGAACAATACTCAAAAAGGATAGAGCACGGACGCGAGTCTGCCAATTGGATTGCAACCCCGGATCAATACGACACCATCTCAGGCGCGCGAGGCGACACCGTGCTTGCGGATGCGCAAAACCAAGGCGCCCAGAGCGATGGCTGCCATGACACCCAGGACGTCCATGCCAAAATCCGCCCACTCCGCGGATCGCCCCACATGAGGTTGAATCAGCTCGATCGCGCCGCCGTAAATCACGAAAACCGGCGCTGCATATGGCACAGCGGCGCGCCAGAACACCGAGATGGGTGCCGCCAATGCCATGAAGGCTATGAAATGATAAAGCTTGTCGTTTCCGGGAGGCCCGGGGGGCAGTTCCAAGGGCAGCAAGGTCAGCACACCGATTACCGCGGCCAAAGCGACGGTAATCACCATCACAATCCGTTTGGTGCGCGCTGAGGTCACAGCTATGCCGCCACCTTCGTTACAACGTATTGCATGTTACTGATCGAGGAAGGACCGTAACTTGCGGGACCGGCTGGGGTGTTTCAGCTTACGCAAAGCCTTCGCCTCAATCTGGCGGATACGTTCGCGGGTCACACTGAACTGCTGGCCGACCTCTTCCAGCGTGTGGTCCGTGTTCATGCCGATGCCGAAGCGCATGCGCAAAACGCGCTCTTCCCTCGGAGTGAGTGAAGCCAGTACGCGCGTTGTGGTTTCCTTGAGGTTCTCCTGAATGGCGCTGTCCAGCGGCAGCACGGCATTCTTGTCCTCGATGAAATCGCCCAGTTGGCTGTCTTCCTCGTCGCCAATCGGCGTCTCGAGGCTGATCGGTTCCTTGGCGATTTTCATCACCTTGCGGACCTTCTCCAGCGGCATCTGCAGCTTTTCCGCCAGTTCTTCGGGAGTCGGCTCGCGACCGATCTCGTGCAGCATCTGACGTCCGGTCCGGACCAGCTTGTTGATCGTTTCGATCATATGCACCGGAATACGGATCGTGCGGGCCTGATCCGCAATCGAGCGGGTGATTGCCTGGCGGATCCACCAGGTCGCGTAGGTCGAGAATTTATAGCCGCGCCGGTATTCGAACTTGTCCACCGCCTTCATCAGACCGATGTTGCCTTCCTGAATGAGATCAAGGAATTGCAGGCCACGGTTCGTGTACTTCTTGGCAATCGAGATCACCAGACGCAGGTTGGCCTCGACCATTTCTTTCTTGGCCTGACGCGCTTCTTTCTCGCCCTTCTGAACCTGCTGTACGATGCGGCGAAACTCGGGGATGTCCAGACCGACATACTGCCCGACCTGTGCCATGTCCGCGCGCAGTTCTTCGACCTTGTCCGTCGAGCGTTCGATGAACATCTGCCAGCCACGCCCCGGCTTTTCGGCCATTTCGGCGAGCCAGTTGGGGTCCAGTTCACGCCCGCGATACGCTTCGACAAACTCACGGCGGTTGATCCGGGCCTGATCGGCGAGCTTGACCATCGCGCTGTCGAGCGACATGACCCGCCGGTTGATGCCATAGAGCTGGTCGATCAGCGCTTCGATCCGGTTGTTGTGCAGATGCAGTTCGTTGACCAGCTCAACGATTTCCGCACGCACCGCCTGATACCGTGCTTCGTCCTTCTCGGAAAACGAACCATCCTCGTTCAGGGTCGCCGAAATTCGGCTGTCCTGCATCTCGCTCAGCAACGCGTAGTCGGACGAAATGCGTTCCAGCGTTGTCAGCACCTGATCCTTAAGGGCGGCTTCCATGGCCGCAAGGGACATGTTGGCCTGGTCGTCTTCGTCGTCATCATCGTCCTTGGCGATGGGATTCCCGTCTGCATCCAGCTCCGGCCCTGTTTCCGCCTCGGGTTTCTTGGCCTCGACAGCGGCGGTGTTGACGATGGGCTCCTCAACCTCTCCGTCTTCTCCCATCTGGTTGCCAAACGTGGTTTCCAGATCGATCACGTCACGCAGCAGGATGTCTTCGGACAGAAGTTCGTCGTGCCAGATCGTGATGGCGTGAAAGGTCAGCGGGCTTTCGCAGAGACCCGCAATCATCGTGTTCCGCCCGGCTTCGATCCGTTTGGCGATCGCGATCTCGCCTTCACGGCTGAGCAGCTCAACACTGCCCATCTCACGCAGGTACATGCGGACAGGATCGTCGGTCCGATCCAGCTTCTCGGTGGTGGACGCGGCCAGCGTGACCTCGCGGGCATCGGTCGTCGTCACGATCTCGGTGGAGCCCTTGGCCTCCTCCTCCTCCGCTTCTTCATCCTCAATGATGTTGATGCCCATCTCCGACAGCATCGACATCACGTCTTCGATCTGTTCGGAACTGACCTGATCAGGGGGCAAAACCTGATTGAGCTGATCGTATGTGATGTACCCTTTTTCGCGCGCCTCGCCGATCATCTTTTTGACCGCGGCCTGACTCATATCCAGCGAAATTTCGGGGTCTTGATCGTCAGGTTTGCGGTCGTCGGTATCTTTGGCGGCCATGCGGTGCTCCTGCTGGGGCTGACGGGCGATTCGATGAAAACGAATCAATAGCGCGGTCAAGTGATTCGGCTACCCGTTTACCCTGATTTTTTTCGCAATTCCTTACCAAAACGCATCAGCGCTGCGGTTTGGAAAACGTGATTTTTTCCATAAGGGCGTCAAAAGCGCTTCGTTCCTCTCGGTTGATTCGCGCGCCGTTGTCGCCAACGTCATACTCTGCCTTGTCTTCATGCAGGCTGCGCACCGCTCTGTTACGGGCTTCTGCAGCCTGGCTCAAACGCCATGTGACCGCTTCGTCGGCCGGTCCGCTCAGGTCCTCGGCCGCCTCGGCGATCTCTGCAATTAACCCGCGCTGCGCTTCAAGTTTCGCGAGCTCTTCGGCCAGTGTCATCCGGGCCAGTTCGGCATCGCCTGGGTTGCGCACGCATGGGCTGATGGCCACATGGCGAAGCGAGAGCAGGTTTTCAAGGGCCTCGACGCCCAAAGCGCTTTCAATGTGGTCACGCAGTGACACAGCTGCATCACCGGGCCCGCGCAAAACAGCATCCCGCAGCCGTGCCAGTTCCGGGTCGGCGCAGATCATGCGCTCCACCCCGCTCTCAAACTCTACCAGCACCTCCGGTGTCGTCACGATGGTGGCCAAAACAACCGCTTCGCGCAGATGCACGTCCGTCTGGGCGCCAGCTGCAGCCAACATCGAACTGCGGGTGCCGGGCATGGGTGCGTTGGTTTCGGCGCGACCTGCGATGCCCCGCGCTTTTGCCGTTGTACGTTTGGTGCGGAAGAGCGCCCAGCGCAGGTCCTTGATCTCTTGCGCGTAATGCGCGCGGATTGAAGGATCGCGGATCAGCTTGATCTTGTTGCGCAGTGCCTTGTCCAGTGCAGCCTTGCGCTCGGGGCTGTCAAAGTTGCGCCCTTCGGTTTCACGTCGCCAGAGCAGTTGCACCATCGGGATGGCCGCATCCAAAACGCTCTGGACGGCGCTGGACCCATTTTCCCGGATCAGATCGTCCGGGTCTTTGCCGTCCGGCATGATCGCAAAACGCAGGGACTGACCTGCCTCCAACAGCGGCAGCGCCAGATCCACAAGCCGCATCGCCGCCCGCAGTCCAGCCGCATCGCCGTCCAGCGCGATGATCGGCTCTGGTGCAATACGCCAGAGCAACTGCAGCTGCGCTTCGGTGATCGCGGTCCCCAGCGGCGCCACGGTCGCAGCGAACCCGGCGCCCGAGAGCGCAATCACGTCCATGTAGCCTTCGGCCACGATCAGGGCGTGTCCCTTCCCCGCGGCCGTGCGCGCGTCGGCATGGTTGTAGAGGCTGCGCCCTTTGTCGAACAACTCCGTTTCCGGGGAGTTGAGATACTTGGCATTGTCGTTGGGATCCATGGCCCGGCCACCAAAGGCAATGGCGCGTCCACGTGCATCCCGGATCGGAAACATGATCCGACCCCGAAAGGTGTCATAGGGTTTGCCGCCCTTTGTCGAAGGTTTCGCCAGCCCGGCGCCGAGGATCAGATCAGGCGCCACCCCTTTAGCGCTCAGATGATCCCACAACCCCTGCCAGGCATCCGGTGCAAAGCCGATCTCCCAGCGATCCTGCTCCGCCGCACTCAATCCGCGCCGCTCCAGATAGGCCCGCGCCTCTGCCGCGCCCGCCGTTTTCAACTGCAGCCTGAAATACTTGACCGCTTGTTCCATGACATCAGCCAGCAGGCTGCGGCGGTCGGCCTTTTGCTGGGCCTGCGGGTCCCGGGCAGGCATGGTCATGCCGGACTCGCGGGCCAGAATCTCCACGGCCTCGATAAAGCTCACATTTTCGGTTTCACGCACGAAGCTGATCGCGTCGCCTTTCGCGTGACACCCGAAACAATAATAATACCCCTTGCGATCGTCGACGTGAAAACTGGCGGTTTTTTCCTGATGAAAGGGACACGGCGCCCACATGTCTCCCTTGCCGGTGTTCGACTTGCGCGCATCCCACGTAACTTTGCGCCCGGCGACCTGAGACAGGCTCACACGCCCGCGCAACTCTTCCAGAAATCCGGGTGGCAGAGACATGCAGCGATTATCAGATCAAAGCGGAATAAAGTCTATTGCGACATGCAAAGCTGAAAGTACTGCGCTCCCAAATCCACCTGCCGCAGCTGACGTTTCTTATACTGATAGAACTGACCGGCCATGGTCGGGATCGCGTTGCTGTAGCGGTCAGGCCATGTCGGGTTTGTGGCCGCAATTGCTGCGGCAACATCGCGTTCCTTGACCCCGTCAAGACGTGCCTTCTGAACCGCGGCGGCGACGTCGGCCTGATATCGGCAATCCAGTTCCTTTTCGCTCTGTGCCCATGCAGGCAGGGCAAAAACAAGGGACAGGATCAGGGCAACGAGGCGGGTCATGGTGCGGGCTCCGAGGGAATCATGTTTTTCGGGCACAGGTTACCTGCGCGCCGCCACCCCTTCCATGGCCGTTTTCAAATCATGTACCAGTGTCTGCGCCATCGACCGGAACACCATGATCTGCAAGGCGCGCTCGCCGACCCGCGTGATCGATCCGGACATATGCTGGATATCGGTATGCAGCGTATGTCCGCGTTTGAAGCTTTCCGCGCGCAGATCGACCGGCGCGAGGCGGGCCATGACGTCTTCTGCGCCGTCGCCCTCCAACCGGACAACCGCCCAGGCGTCCGACTGATCGGTCAGGGCCGCAAACTCGGACAGACCGGGATCCGGCGCTGGGCCCATCAGCATCACCTGTCCCCGCACGAACCAGATGGCGCGCGCGCCCTCACGTCCCGTTCCTCGCCCGGCTCCGGGCAATGCCATGCCATGTGCCGCTTTCAGCGCTTTTGACAGCGCAGCCTCCTGACCTGCGCGGGGCGACAGGGACGTGATCACGCCGGGTGCGACCTCTGTGAGGGTGACCGCCCCGATCGTGAGTGGCAGCAGACCCGCGCAGGGCGATTTGGCAACAAGTTCAACCACGGACACGCACTCCTTCGGGATCAAAGAAGACCGGGTTCACAACCTCAGCCTGTGCCTCAAGCCCGCGCATCTGATCGACAACTTTGACGATCTCCCCCATGCGGGCGGGGCCGTTTTTCAGAAACCCAAGCGCCAGCGTCGACTCCAGCGTCGGAGAGTAGCAGGCCGACGTGATGTAGCCCTGATCGTTCTGGCGATTGGCCTCGGCATCTATATCGAAGAGATGTGCACCTGCGGTCAGTTGCTTCACCGCTCCAACGGGTTTTAGCCCGACGAGGCGCTCGCGCTCCGCATCCATCAGGCCGGGCCGTTCGCTCATGGTCTTTCCGATGCAATCCTTCTTTGCCGACACCATGCGGTCCATGCCGATATCGAACGCCGTGACGCGCCCGTGTATCTCCGCATGAGTGATGAAGCCCTTCTCGATCCGCAGCACGTTCAGAGCCTCCATCCCGTAGGCGCCGCCACCCAACGCTTCGGCCCGCGCAACCAATGCTCGGAACAGGCTGTCACCGTAGCGGGCCGGAACAGCCAGTTCATACGCGTGCTCACCGGAGAAGGAGATCCGAAACAAGCGCCCCTCGATGTTGCCCAGCTGAACCGGACCGCAGGCCATGAACGGCCAGTCCGCGTCGCTCAGTTCCGTGCTCAGAAGATCGTTCAGCAGCGCCCGCGCCTTCGGCCCGGCGATGGCAAACTGCGCCCATTGCTCAGTGACCGAGACGAGGGAGACGTCCCAGTCCGGGCGCAGGCATTGTCGCACGAACTCCAGATGTTTCATGACCTGCCCCGCAGCGGCAGTGGTGGTGGTCATGACAAAATGCGTGTCCCCCAACCGCGCCGTGGTCCCATCGTCCATCACATGCCCGTCTTCGCGTAGCATCAAGCCATAGCGCGTGCGCCCAACCTTCAGCGTGCTGAACATATTGCTGTAGACGAAATCGAGTAACGCCGCAGCATCCGGACCCTGAATGTCGATCTTGCCGAGTGTCGAGACATCGCAAATGCCGACTGCGTCCCGGACAAAACCTACCTCCCGGTCGCAGGACTGCCGCCAGTTCGTCTCTCCGGTCTGCGGAAAGTAACTCGGCCGATACCACAAACCGGCTTCGATCATCGGCGCGTTACGCTCCACCGTGGCAGCGTGAGATGTGGTGAATCGCTGGGGCGCAAACCCGACCCCCTGTGCCCCCGCCCCCATCGCCGCGATCGGCACGGGTGTATAGGGAGGACGGAAAGTCGTTGTCCCGGTCTGCGGGATACCCCGCCCGGTGGCGTCCGCCAGCACGGCCAGGGCCGCCACGTTGGAATTCTTGCCCTGATCGGTGGCCATCCCTTGGGTGGTGTAGCGTTTCATATGCTCAACGGACCGGAAGTTTTCCACCGCGGCCTGCTTTACATCCTTTACGGTGACATCGTTCTGGAAATCGAGCCACGCGCGCCCTTTCCCCGGAACGGCCCAGAGCGGGGAGATGCGATAGGGATCATCCTCTGCCTCGGGCAGGTCCGCCGGCGCAGCTTTCTTGCCCAGCGCGTCCAACGCCGCCGAGGCGGCGGCATGACCCTCGCGTAGGCATTCCGCAGTCGAAAATGCGCCATTGCAAGCCCCAGCCGCTTGCAGTCCCGGAACCGCGTCCGCTGCGGGCACAAATGCCGCGATATCGTCCCGCCAAATCGGGCGGCCATTCATGTGACAGGTCAGATGCACGGTCGGGTTCCACCCGCCGGTCATCGCGAGGCAGTCGGTCTGAAGTTTGTCTTCGCCGCTCATCGAACCGATCGTTATGGACTCCAGGCTCTGACGGCCTTCCGCGTTGCAGACCACTGCCCCCTTGTACACGCGATAACCATCACCGTCCGGCGCGTCGGGACGTGCGTCGACGACGCCCGCCACATGCACGCCGACGGCCAAAAGATCGCGCGCGGTGCGGTGGACATCATCGGTGTTTCCGAAGATCGACACCGCCTTGCCCGCAACCACGCCCCAGCGGTTGAGATACGCGCGCACCGCCCCGGCCGTCATGATGCCGGGCCTGTCATTGTTGCGGAACGCGACCGGTCGTTCCAGCGCGCCGGCGGCCAATACGGCGCGCTTTGCGGCAATGCGCCAGAAGGTTTCCAAGGGCGCTCCGTCGCCGCGCACCCCGGTGTGCTGACGGACCCGCTCCAGCGCGCCAAAAGTACCCTGGTCGTAGGCGCCGGTGATACAGGTCCGCGTCATCACGCGCACATTCGGCATGGCCCGCAGTTCGGCCACGACCGAAACCGCCCAATCCGCAGCGCTGCGCCCGTCGATTTCGCCCGTCTCCGCCAGAAGCCGGCCTCCCGGCACGGCGTCCTCGTCTGCCAGAATGACATCCGCGCCGGCGCGGCCCGCGGTCAGCGCGGCCATCAGACCGGCGGGACCCGATCCGATGATCAGCAGATCACAGAACGCGAAAGCGCGCTCGTACTTGTCGGGGTTGTGGGCACCGGACAAGGCGCCCAGTCCTGCCGCGCGCCGGATCAGCGGTTCATAGATCCTTTCCCAGAATGCGGTCGGCCACATGAAGGTCTTGTAGTAGAACCCCGCCCCGAGAAACGGGGCCGCCAGGTCATTCACCGACATCACATCCCATGCCAGCGAGGGCCAGCGGTTCTGGCTCACGGCCTCCAGGCCTTCATAGATTTCCTGAACTGTAGCGCGAACGTTGGGCTCTTTCGCGGCCCCCTGGCCAATGCTGACAAGGGCGTTTGGCTCTTCGCTTCCCGCCGTCAGGATGCCGCGCGGACGATGATACTTGAATGACCGGCCCACCAGTCGGATGTCGTTCGCCAGCAGCGCGGAGGCCAATGTGTCCCCGTCAAACCCGCGATAGCGCACGCCATCAAAAGAAAACTGGATGGGCTTGTTGCGATCGATACGCCCTTTGCCGTCGACCCTCATCGCTTGACCTCCGCCGCAAGGGTCGTGCTGATCACTTCGTGGGTCATTGTGTTTCGCTCCACGACAATCCAGGACATGCACCCCGCCTCGTGATACCAAAGATCCTTTGTCACCCCGGCCGGGTTCTCACGCAGGTGAACATAGTCCTCCCAAGCGTCATCGCCGGCATCGGGCGCAGGGCGTTCCAGCGCCACTGCCGCGCCCTGATAGGAAAACTCACGCAGATCGCGCTCACCGCAGATCGGACAACGCAACCTCATGAGCGCCTCTTTTGTCGCGGCAATTGGAAAGAAAAAACCATCGCGAACGCCATCCTCAATGCAGGTTGTGTTGAGAGCCGGTGCCCTCTTCATCCATCAGGCCAAAGCCATCCCGAAACCGGTTGAGACGGAACTTTGTCGCATTCTCGTGATGCCGCCCGGTCGCCATCAGATGCGCAAAGACGTTGCCCGACCCCGGGACCGCCTTGAACCCGCCATAACACCAGCCGCAGTTCAGATAGAGCCCCTCGATCCCGGTTTTGTCGATGATTGGCGACCCATCGGGTGACATATCCATGATGCCGCCCCAGCTGCGCAGCACCTTGGCCTTTCCGATCATCGGCATCAGCGTTATGCCCGCATCCATCACGTGTTCGGCCATGGGCAGATTGCCGCGCGCCGCGTAGGACGCGTAGAAATCCAGGTCGCCCCCGAACACCAGCCCACCTTTGTCAGACTGGCTGATGTAGAAATGCCCCATGCCAAAGGTGATCACGCCATCGATACAGGGTTTCAGACCTTCGGTGACAAAAGCCTGGAGAACGTGGCTCTCAATCGGCAGCCGCATACCGGCCATCTGCGCGACCTGACTTGAACGCCCGGCGACAACAATGCCTATCTTGCGCGCCCGGATTGGGCCGCGCGAGGTCTGAACGCCCGTTACCCGGCCGTCGGTCACATCAATGCCCGTGACCTCGCAGTTCTGGAGCAGATCGACCCCGCGCTGATCGGCGCCACGGGCAAAGCCCCATGCCACTGCGTCGTGACGCGCGGTGCCGCCGCGCGGATGGTACAGCCCGCCATAGACCGGAAACCGCACGTTGTCGAAATCCAGAAAGGGGGCGTGTTTACGGACCCCTTCGCGGTCCAGAAGGATCGCGTCGTCCCCCTGATTGACCATGGCATTCCCGCGCCGCGCAGCGTAGTCGCGCTGCCCATCGGAATGGAACAGATTGATCACCCCTCTTTGGGAGTGCATCACGTTGTAGTTCAGGTCAGCCTCAAGCCCTTCCCACAGTTTGAGCGAATGCGAGTAGAATTCGGAGTTGCCCGGCAAAGCGTAGTTGGCCCGCACGATGGTGGTGTTGCGCCCGACATTGCCGCCCCCGATGTAGCCTTTCTCCAGGACGGCAATGTTGCGCTGGCCATGCTCTTTGGCGAGATAGTAAGCCGTGGCCAGCCCGTGACCACCGCCTCCTATGATCAGCATATCGTATTCGGCCTTGGGTTCCGGATCGCGCCAGTGTGGCGTCCAGCCGGTGTTGCCCGTCAAACCCTCTTTCAGGATGCGCAGACCGGAAAAACGCATAACCCTCCCCCCAACATTGAACCGTCCCAGCGCCGCTGGTCTTGGACACGAGTATCAACTCTGATGCGCGGTTCCCAACCCCTTTTCGACAATAAATGGTCGCAGGGCGACCGCGCTTGCCGGCCGTCGGGTTCACGCGACGGTGATCTGCGCAGTCGCACGTGTGTCTTGCCAAAGAGAGTCCAACACAAGAGCGTCCGGTGAAAGAAAGATCGAGAGCTTTGGATGCGATACTTGTTGACCGCTATCTGTGCGGGTGCACTCGCCGCATCAGCCGCACTGGGCTGCGGGGCTGACAGCGACTGCGTAATTGGGGACCGGACCTACCGGGTCCGTGTCCCATCTGAAACCGATGGATCAACACCTTACGGCGCGATCTTCTTTTCCCATGGTTACAAGGGCAGCGCCGCAGGCGTGATGCGCAACGCCGGCCTTCTTGCCCTGGCAGATGAACTGGGCGTCGCGCTGATTGCCCCTAAGTCTGCAGGCGACGATTGGGCTTTGCCCCATGCGCCAAACGTCGGGGGCACCCCGCCACACGATGAAATGGCGTATGTCGACGCGGTGATCGCCGATGTCACCCAACGTTTGCCCATCGACCCCGACAACATCATGGCCAGCGGGTTCTCCGCCGGTGGCATGATGACCTGGAGCATGGCCTGCCGGCGCGCCGATAGGTTCATCGGCTTTGTCCCAATTGCCGGAACCTTCTGGGCCCCGGTGCCCGACTCCTGCGCGACCGGACCAGCGAATGTTTTGCACTTTCACGGCACGCGCGATCGGGTTGTGCCGCTGAACGGGCGTGCCATTGCCGACACCCGTCAGGGATCGGTCCCGCAAGCAATCGAGATGTACATCGCATTGGGAGGTTTTGGGCCACCGACTGCCCAAGACCTGGGCGGGGCGGACTGTCAGATGCACCGAAACGCCTCAGGTCAGAGCCTTGCGCTTTGCCTTTACGATGCCGGTCACAGCCTGCGATTGGGCCATCTGCGCGCTGCATGGCATCACTTTCAGGCGCGATAGGCCGCAAGGGATGCTTGGCGGAAGTCAGAGCACCGCCTAATACATCTGTTTCGCCGCCACTGATCGGCGGCGAAACCTGTCGGAGAGCGCTTAGAGCCCTTTGGCGCGGTAGCTGGCCGCCACTTTGTCGATAGCCACCAGATAGGCCGCCGTGCGCAGGTCACTGACGTCTTCGCGCGCATGCCACACTTCGCGCATGGACTGATAGGCGATCCGCATCGTGTCATCGAGGCCCGAGCGCACCAGTTCCAGCTCCCCCGCTCCACGCAGGTATTTCTGCTTGAAGTTCGGGCTGAGCTGCCACCCCACCCCGCTGTCCGCACTCAACCGTTCCAGCTCGTCGATCACCAGCTGGTGACGCGCCTCTTCCTGGCGCCGGCCCATCCGGCCAAACCGGATATGGCTGAGGTTCTTGACCCACTCAAAGTAGGACACCGTCACACCGCCGGCATTGGCATACATGTCCGGAATGATGACTGTGCCCTTGGCCCGCAGGATGTCATCAGCACCCGCGGTGACCGGACCATTCGCCGCTTCGATGATCAGTGGGGCTTTGATCCGTTCGGCATTGCTCAGGTTGATCACACCTTCGAGCGCGGCGGGCACAAGAATGTCGCACTCCTCCTCCAGCACCGCGGACCCTTCAGCTGTGTGGGCCGCGTCCGGAAATCCGGTGACCCCGCCACGACCGCTGATCCAGCTGTGGACGGCATCGACATCCAATCCGTCGGGATTGAACAGCGCCCCGTCACGCTCGATGATGCCTGTGATGACGCAGCCGTCCTCGTCTGCGAGAAACTTCGCTGCGTGATATCCCACGTTGCCAAGACCCTGCACGATCACGCGTTTGCCTTCGAGGCTGCCGGTCAGGCCAGCCTTGTCCATGTCGCGCTGGTCGCGGAAAAACTCCTGCAACGCGTATTGCACGCCACGCCCGGTGGCCTCGACACGACCGGCAATCCCGCCCGCGTTCAGCGGCTTGCCGGTCACGCAGGCACGCGCATTGATGTCTGTGGTGTTCATCCGGGCGTATTGGTCGGCGATCCAGGCCATTTCCCGCTCGCCTGTGCCCATGTCCGGGGCCGGCACGTTCTGGGACGGATGGATGAGGTCGCGTTTGGCCAGCTCATAGGCGAACCGACGTGTGATCAACTCGAGCTCGTGTTCGTCATACTGGCGCGGATCGATCCGAAGTCCTCCTTTGGAGCCGCCAAACGGGGCCTCCACCAGAGCGCATTTGTAGGTCATCAGTGCGGCGAGCGCTTCGACCTCGTCCTGATTGACCCCCATGGCGTAGCGAATGCCACCCTTGACCGGTTCCATGTGTTCGGAATGCACCGACCGGTAGCCGGTAAAGGTCTGGATCTGCCCTCTCAGACGCACCCCGAAACGGACGGTGTAGGTCGCGTTACAGACGCGGATTTTCTCTTCCAATCCGGGTGGCAGGTCCATCAGCGCCACCGCGCGGTTGAACATCAAATCCACGCTTTCACGGAAACTCGGTTCTTTTTTTAGCATCGTTACTGTTCCTCCCGGACCGCCCGGCGACTCGCCCGGCCGTCTTATTGTGACGCCCAGTCTAAGACGAAGTTGTTAAGGTTTGCGACAATTTCGGGTCGGATTGGTCCAATTAGGCCTGATCCGGCATCCAAAGTGAGTCTCTGGAATTGTTTCGCTGGGCGGAACAGATGACCAAGATCCATCGGCTCTTCCTCAACATCGTGGCCAATACTCCTCATTTTGCACCAAATCCGCCCAATTTCAGCCACCTTCTGCGCGCAAAAAACAAAGGACCGCGTGCGCGTGGAGTGCGCCGTGGTTTGGGGAGCAGAAAGGTGTTCAGAATGGTTCGCAGTGATCGACAGGTGAGAGATGCTGCCGCAGGTAACGCGTCCAGCAGCGGGGTCTGCGCCACCCGATGGATCCGCCGGTTCGTCCTGGACGACTCCGGAACCTACACCATTTTCGGTGTCTACATCTTCGTACTCATGCTGATGGTTGGCGGCATCGGGATCGACCTGATGCGGTTTGAGCGAGACCGGACAAACCTGCAGTACACGCTTGACCGCGCGGTTCTCGCAGCGGCTGATCTGGACCAGCCTCTGGATCCGGAATCGGTTGTGCGTGACTATTTCGACAAGGCTGGTCTGAGCAGTTACATCGACGATGTCACTGTCACCCCTGGTGTTAACTTCCGCCTCGTCTCTGCCGAAGCCAGTGCGGTGATGCAGACCCAGTTCATGCACATGACCGGGGTCGATAGCCTGACGGTACCCGCCGTGGGCGCCGCTGAAGAGCGTGTACCCAATGTCGAAGTGTCGCTGGTACTCGATATCTCGGGTTCGATGCGGTTCAACGGACGCATGACCGCGTTGCGTCCGGCCGCGGTAAATTTCGTAAATCAGTTGCTGAAAGACGACGCCAAGCAAAAGACGTCCATCAACCTTATTCCGTATGCGGGCCAGACCAACCCTGGCCCGTTCATGTTCAACCGCCTGAACGGGAACCGTTATCCTGATATCGAGTTGCTGGAAGAAGATGGCGGGGACGAGAACGACCGGTACCCCAATGTCTCATCCTGTTTGGAGTTGAACTACTCCGATTTTGATACACCTTCGCTGCCGAACGCGGTTTCCTATGATCAGACCCCGCACTTCATGAACTGGAAAATCGCCTCGAGCGTGATGGACTGGGGCTGGTGCCCGCAAGATGCAACGTCGATCGTTTATGCTTCCAACAGCGCGACCGCGCTGAACAACCGGATCAACACAATGCGGATGCATGACGGCACCGGCACGCACTATGCGATGAAATACGCTGTTGCCCTTCTGAACCCGTCCAGCCAGCCAACCTTCAATGCGTTGAACACTGCGGGGATCGTGCCAGACGACTTCAAGTCGCGGCCGTCAGCGTGGCTTGATTCCGAAACGGTGAAGTATGTTGTCCTGATGACGGACGGACAGATCACCGACCAGTTGCGGCCAAACGACGGTATGCACGTAGACAACCCGACCAAGGAACTCAAAGAGGGGAACGCAACGGGGAGCAAGAAGATCTCCAGCGCGTCCACAAACGTCCAGAGTTTCTATAAGCAATGCGATCTTGCGAAGGACCCGAGCCGGAACATCATCGTTTACACGATTGCCTTCGACGCACCTTCGAGCGCGAAAACTCAGATGCGTAACTGCGCGTCGAGCACGTCGCATTTCTTTGTCGCTGGCACGGACAACATCGATGCGGTGTTCACATCGATCGCAAGTCAGATCAACGAACTGAAACTGGTGAACTGATGCAAAGGCTTCGTACATTTCTTTCGCGGTTCCGCCGGTCCGAGGACGGCCAGAGCACCGTTGAATTCGCTATTACCTTCCCGGCGTTCTTTATGATCCTGCTCTCGGGTATCGAGTTGGGATTTGTGAACCTGCACCACGCCATGCTGGAACGCGCGGTGGACATCACCGTTCGGGATATCCGGCTTGGCACGGGCTCGGCACCCCAGCACGACACCATCAAGGACCTGATCTGCGAACGCGCCGGTTTCATCGACGACTGCAAAGATTCCTTGCGTCTTGAAATGATTCAGGTCGATCCGCGCAACTGGTCAACTTTGCCAAATGATGCCGATTGCATCGACAAGTCCGAAGAGGTCGCACCTGTCCGGAACTTTGTGAACGGGCAGGAAAACATGCTGATGTTGCTGCGCGCCTGCGCCGTGATCGACCCTGTTTTCCCAACCACCGGTCTTGGTGAAGCGCTGGTGAAAAACGAAGCCTCGGGCGAATACGCGCTGGTGTCGCTCTCCGCCTTTGTGCAGGAGCCGAAATGATGTTGCAGACACGTTTTTTGTCCTGGTTCCGGAACTTTCGCGACGACACCCGCGGTGTCGCTGCTCTGGAATTCATTCTGGTCATGCCCTTCCTGTTTTGGGCGTTTATGGCGGTCTACGTTTACTTTGATGGCTACCGGCAGAGCACGGTGAACCTGAAAGCTGCATACACGATCAGCGACCTGATCTCGCGAGAGACCGAAGGCATTACCGACGAGTACATCGACAGCATGTATGATCTGCACAAACTGCTGACCCGTGCGGATTCCCCCACGACGTTGCGGGTCACGGTGGTGCGTTGGAACAACGACGAGAAGAAGTATCGCCGCGACTGGTCAGAAGGACGCGGTGGCATCGCCCCTCTCACCGACAGCGATATGGTTGAGATCGAAGACAGGCTGCCCACCATGCCCCACAACGAGCGTGTGATCCTTGTGGAAACGACCAACACCTTTATTCCGGTGTTCCCCGGTGTGGGAATGAGCAATGTCGAACTGGAGAACTTCGTGTTCACCCGGCCCCGCTTTGCGCCTCAGGTCTGCTGGATATCCTGCGAATCCTGATCCCGAACCGCCAGCATCGCGGCCAGCATCTCGGACATGACCTTGGTCTGTGAGGCCGGGGTCACGCCACCGACGCCGATGCGTCGCCCCATGCGCCACCACAGGCCCGGGTTCCATGCCCGCCCTGATGCAGCGCGGGTTTTCACGAGGAACCCGTTCGAAGGTTTGAAGGCGAAAAAGCCGCGATCAATGGCCTGAATGTCAGCCACCTGAGCCAGACAGGTTCCGCTGCTGTCACGCAGTTCGGTTTTGGTGAGTTCGATCTGCAGAGCCGTGGCTTGCCGCATCCGCTCTGCCACCCAGAGCATCACCACGCCCGTAATCACCAAAAACACCTGCCAGCCCAATGCAGGCGGTGATGCCAGTGCGACGTAAATCATCAATGCGCCCACACCGAGCAGCACGCCAACACCCATCCATCTTCTTGCAGGCGACGCCTTAACGGTTGCCAGCACTTCGTCGGCCATCCCAGCCCCCTTGAGAGGTTTTGCCGTCAGTTAGCGCATTGTGGCTGGCTGAAACAGGGCAAACGACCTGCGCGGCGGCATTGCCGCAGCGGCGCTCATCATCATTCGGCCGCAGCGCGGCGAACCACAATCTCGGCGCCAGGTTCTTCCGGTTCATCATCGATCATTTCAGAGGGAAACCCAGGCGCGGTGATGTCCAGCCCCGTCGCTTCTTCCAACCGGCGGATGATGTCGTCAGACTGCGCCCGCGACCCGTACCGCGCGATGCCATCCTGAAAGATTGTGTTCATCAACGGGCTGATTTCCAGCGGCACATCGAAACGCTCCGCGATGGCCTGAAAGAGTCCGATGTCCTTTTTGACAAGATCCATGGTGAAGTTGATGTCGCGGCAGCCGTTCAGGATCATCTGGCTTTCAGTCTCGTGCACAAAGCTGGTTCCCGACGAGATGCGGATCGCCTCATAGGTGACGCCCAGATCGAGGCCCGCCGCCTTCATGGTCGTCAGCGCCTCGCACAGTGTCAGCAGATTCGCGGTGGCGAGATAATTGGTCATCACCTTCAGAACGGATGCACTGCCCAGATCGCCTGTGTGCAGGACCCGGCGCCCCATGACGGTCAGCAGTGGCAGGATCCGATCAAAGGTGGCCCGGTCGCAGCCGGCATAGATGCTGATGTTACCCGTATCCGCCCTGTGGCATCCGCCCGAGACCGGACAATCCACCGCAGCACCACCGCGCGCCATCACCTCGGCGCCCAGGCGTTTCACCTCTGCTTCGTCCGTGGTCGACATCTCCATCCAGATCTTGCCGGCTTCGATTTCGGGCAACATCGCCTCGACAACAGCGGCGGACGCCTCTGGCGTTGGCAAGCATGTGATGACGGCATCGCACGCGCGCATCATCGCTGCGGGATCCTCGCCAGCAGTCGCACCAGCCGCCACCTTGGCCGCGACCAGATCGGCATTCAGGTCGTGGACCTGGACGGACACGCCGTTGCGGATCAAGCTTCCTGACAGCTTGCCGCCCACATTGCCCAACCCGATGAATCCAATTTGCATTGTTCGTCTCCGATGTATTCGTTTCGTGGCACGCTGGCGGTGGTGTCACCCTGCGTCGCATCCGTTTGCGACCTTTCGTATTGATCGCGACATGTGCCGTCACTAGCATTCGATTATGAGCTATCCCGCGAACCGTCCCGACCATTCGCGACCTGGCGATTCTGCGGCAGGCATCGAGGTGACCGACGACTTCGAACGGTTCAGTCAGCGCAACGATATCTTCACGCGAGCTATGTGGGACGACACAGTACGCTCCGCGCATACAGACGCGTTTTTTGCGTCCTACCGGATGGAGGCGGCACCGCGCCGTGGCGATGGGTTTTCACAGCGGGATTTCGCTTTGCGGAACGCGTCATGGCTGATCTCCGATGTGATGACCAACCGTTTTGCCGACGCGGGGCGGCGCGAAGGCTTTCAGGCCCCGATCAGCTATGACACGCCTGTCGCGCAGGATCAGTGCCCAGTCGACGATCCCGCGAAAATGGCGGTGGAAATCAAACGGATCAGCCGGTTCTTTGGAGCGGATCTCTGCGGGATCACCGATCTGGACGAGCGTTGGCTCTATGCTGACCGGGTTGACACCCGCGATCTGAGTGCGGCCCCCTTGGGATTGCCCGAAGGGCTGACAAGCGTGATCGTTCTGGGCCATCAGATGGACGAAGAACTTGTCGCAACATATCCATCGGCGCTGGCTGGTGCCGCAACGGGTCGGGAGTACAGCCACGAAGCCGCCATCGTCATGCAACTGGCGGCGTACATCCGCAATCTGGGCTACGACGCGGTTCCATCGATGAATGACACCGGACTGGTGATCCCCTACGCGATCAAGGCAGGATTGGGAGAATACGCGCGCAATCAGTTGGTGATCACACCTGAGTTTGGTCCGCGCCTGCGGTTCTCCAAGATCTTCACCAACCTGCCATTGGCACACGATACGCCCGAACCACGCGGCGTGCGGGCCTTTTGCGATATCTGCACGAAATGCGCGGACGCCTGCCCGGTCAAAGCTCTGCCCTATGGTCCACCGAAGATCGGAGGCGAAAATGTCTCGGCTTTGGCGGGTGTGCGCAAATGGACCTCCGACGCCGAGGCCTGCTTTGGATTCTGGGCCAAGACCCGGACGGATTGTGCAATCTGTATGCGGGTATGCCCTTTCAACCGAGATTTTTCAAAACCGCTGCACAGGATCTGGCTCCGCCTGGCACTGTCGCCACTGCGGCGTCTCGCCTTGTGGCTCGACCGGCGCCGTGGCAAACGGAAAAAACCCGGTGACTGGTGGGCTGGAACGCCCTGAGGCAAGGCCTGCCATGGGGGTGCTGTGCGCCCCTGCACAGAACCGGTTCATGGCCCCGCAATTGCCGGTTTGCGGACCAAGCCCTATCTCCGCTGCAACGCAAAAGGAGACCAAGACATGTCCCTCAGACCTACACTCGAGACCCGCCGCGCTGTGCCCGCCCTCGAGGGCGCCGGCGTCAAACTTCATCGCGCCTTCGGCTTTCAGGACCCTTCGGAACTCGATCCGTTCTTGTTGTTCGACGACTTCAGGAACGAGCGGCCCGAAGACTTTGAAAAAGGTTTCCCCTGGCACCCGCATCGCGGAATCGAAACGATCACCTATGTGCTGTCCGGCACGGTGGAGCACGGCGACAGCCTCGGCAACACCGGCACGCTCGGCGCCGGAGATGTGCAATGGATGACCGCCGGGTCGGGCATCCTGCATCAGGAAATGCCGCAAGGGAATTCGAAAGGCCAAATGCATGGCTTTCAGCTTTGGGGCAACCTCCCTAGCAGTCAGAAGATGATCGCGCCGCGCTATCAGGATGTGACGGCCAAAGATATTCCCGTGATCACGGACGATGATGGAACCCGCGTCAAAGTGATTGTCGGCGAATTCTGGGGCCAGACCGGTCCTGTGGACGGTATCGCCGCAGACCCGCAATACCTGGACATCGAAATCCCGGCGGGGGTGAAGAAAACCTTCAAGGTGGACACCTACCGCCGCGCCTTTGCCTATGTCTTTGAAGGTGCAGGTGCCTTCGCAGACGCCTCCGATCCCACTGGGGTGCTGCTGGAAAAAGAGATTGCCGGTCAGGAGGTTAACATTCGTGATCTGTCCGGCGACCGTACCTTGATCAGGTTCGGCACAGGTGACGAAGTGACGGTTCAGGCCGGCCCGGAGGGGCTCCGTTTCCTGTTGATCTCAGGCGCACCCATCGATGAGCCTGTGGCCTGGCACGGTCCGATTGTGATGAACACCCAAGACGAACTGTTGCAGGCGATGCAGGACCTCAGAAACGGGACGTTCATCAAGGCGGCGCACTGACCGGTGCGCCGCAAGGGAAAGCTTCACGCCGCAACTGCGCGACGGATCATATCCCAGTAGATCTGTTCGACTTGTTCAAGTGAAAGTCGTCCTTCGGACCGGAACCACGTGTTCACGCCGGTCAGCATTGCGATGACGGCCAAGGTCGTGATCTTGGGGTCCGCCACGTTCAGGACCCCTTGATCCACCCCGTCCCGCAGAATGCGTTCCAGTTTATCCTCGTAAGCCCCTCGCAAATCTTCGATCACGGCGAAATTCTCGGGCGTGAGGTTGCGCAGTTCCATATAGGCAATGAAAACGGCGTCCGGTCGTTCATGATGGAACCCGATATGGAACCGAGTAAAAGCCTCCAGCCTGGCGAGCGCATCCACCGGTGCGTTCTGAGCCGCATAGGCGGTTAGCAAGCTCTCCATGTGCTGCTTCATCAACTCAAAAAGCAAGCTTTGCTTGTCGGTGGTGTAGTTGTAGAGCGCCCCGGCCTGAACACCCACCTCAGAAGCGATCTGCCGCATTGAAACCGCAGCGTACCCATGTTGCGCAAAGAGCTTCAGAGCCGCGGCTTCGATCCGCGGCCCGGTGATGTCAGAGTGAGAACCTGCCGTGCGTGCCATGGGCGAAGCTTATCTGAACGCATGTTCAGATAGAACCCCTTCCCCGGAAAAGTGCGGGAAATGCAAGGTCCGCTATTTGTGCAGCACGCAGGTGTAGCGTCTGCGATCGTAATACCGCTCAAGCCCATCGGGCTTGTCCAGATCGTCCCAGTTGCACCAGTGGATCTTGTAGCCAAAACTCTCGCCCAACATGGCAACGCCGCCGCGGCTAATGTCGCCAACCGCCGCCTTTTTCTGGCGTTCGTTCTGCGCAATGGCGTTGTTCCAATCGTCAGTGACTTCAAGCCGTATGCGCACCATCGGATCCATCGTGTCAGGGCCCTCGGTATCGATCACAATGTATTCCGGCTCGAACTGGTCCATCAGCGTCATCAGCCCGTAGTGATCGTAAACGTGGTAGTAGATGCCCAAGCACAAAATGGTCTGAAACGTTTTTCCTTGTGCCAGAAGTTCTGGCAGGACCCCGTAGATGTCACCATGCATCGCGGTGTAGCGTGCTGGATCAATGGTAGAGAACATCTTCTCGCCGCGCTTAATGCTGTTGGCGCGCCCTTCAACCGATAAAGCAGAGGCTGCACCAAGCGACAACGCCGCCCAGGACCAAACCCCATGACGGGCGCCGATGTCCAGCACGGTCTTGTCTTTGATCAAATCGAGTTCTGGCGTAAAAATGCGGTTCGCCCTTTGGTTCATGCGATTCCTGAATTGATCGGTCCAGTTGAAGCCACCCAATTCGTTGAAATCGCTTCCAAAAACGTCTTGCATATCCGAACTCTCTTTGAATTATTGCCAAAGCCGCTAAACTTCTGTTCAGACGGTGAGTTACACTTACTGTTCGGCAGCGACAACTCAGTTTCAAGGATCAGAGGTTCAGTCAGCAGGCATGTGTGATTTGAAACCCGCGCAAATTGCCAAGCACCGGCGCGTTTTAATGGCAATTGGTCTGGTGTGCCCGTTGCTGCTCGCGGCATGCTCAGAGGTACCGGAGCTTGACGCCGCGGTCCCCGACTGGGTGGACAACGCCGATTATCCTGACCTTGTTCCTTTGGACCGCGCGCTGGCCAATGCGCCGCTGCCTCAAACGCAAAGCGCGGAGATCGAAGAAGACGTCACCGCGCGCGCAGAACGGTTGAGGGCTCGAGCCGAACGCCTGAACACGACCATCGTCGACGAGCAGACCCGTGAACGGATGAACTCCGGCGTCGACAGTTAGGCACCGCGCACTGCTGCGTTGCGCCCGCCGCGCCAAGCCGCTACATCGCGATCGCAGGCCAGTTCAGGAGAGCAACCGAATGACATCACCGTTGCGTTTGGGCATCACAGGCTTGGGCACCGTCGGCGTCGGCGTGGTCAAGATCGTCAAGACCCAAGCAAATCTACTCGCAGCGCGCACCGGGCGGCGGATCGAGATCAGCGCCGTGACCGCGCGTGACGCAAGCAAGGATCGCGGCGTTTCGCTCGCCAGCTACGCGTGGGCCGATGATCCGGTGTCTTTGGCCCGTCGGGACGACATCGACGTCTTTGTCGAGTTAATGGGCGGCGCGGACGGACCAGCGCTGGAGGCCACGCAGGCTGCTTTGGCCACAGGCAAGGATGTCGTGACTGCCAACAAGGCAATGCTGGCCATTCATGGTCAAAGCCTTGCTGAGACTGCAGAAGCCAGCGGGCAAGTCATTCGGTACGAGGCGGCCGTCGCCGGTGGCATTCCGGTGGTCAAGGCACTGACAGAAGGGCTGGCCGGCAACGAAATCACACGCGTCATGGGCGTGATGAATGGCACCTGCAACTATATTCTGACCCGAATGGAAGCTGATGGATTGGGGTACAACGCCCTGTTCGAAGAAGCCGGCAAACTGGGCTATCTGGAAGCGGATCCCAACCTGGATGTGGGTGGGATCGACGCAGGCCATAAACTGGCAATCCTGTCATCAATCGCTTTCGGAACGCAGGTGGACTTCGATGGCATTGAACTGGAAGGCATTCAGCGCGTCAGCCTGGAAGACATCCGGCACGCCGCAGACATGGGATACAAAATCAAACTGCTTGGCGTAGCGCAGAAAACAGGGCGCGGGCTTGAGCAGCGCATGCGCCCTTGTCTTGTCCCGGCCACCTCACCGCTCGGCCAGCTTGAAGGCGGGACAAACATGGTGGTGATCGAGGGGGATGCGGTCGAACAGATTGTCCTGCGCGGTCCGGGCGCAGGGGAAGGCCCCACTGCCAGCGCAGTGATGGGCGACGTGTGCGACCTGGCGCGGGGGGTGCGATTGCCAACCTTTGGGCAGCCCGCGACCACGCTGACGCAGTCTCCCCGTGCACGTTCGAGCGTTGCGGCCCCCTATTACCTGCGCATGTCTTTGCAGGACAAACCTGGTGCGCTGGCACAGATCGCCTCGATTCTGGGCGAGGCTGGCATTTCCATCGACCGGATGCGCCAATATGGCCATTCCGAAGCCACTGCCCCGGTCTTGATTGTCACGCATAAGACGACGCGCGCCGCGCTGGACGAGGCTTTGGCGGCCATGGCCGGCACCGAGGTTGTTGCAACGCCCCCGGTGGCCCTGCGCATCGAAGGGGTTTGACGCGCTTGTCCAAATCAGGGCGGACGTCTAAACCCGAAACAATCGCCGCATTCAAAGGACCGTATTTTTATGCCTGACACGATAGAGTTTCATGACCGCATGTTGTCCCTGGGCCTGGCCCGGGTTGCCGAGCAGGCCGCATTGGCCTCGGCGTCACTGGTCGGTCGCGGCGACGAAAAGGCCGCAGATCAGGCCGCGGTCAATGCGATGCGTGAGCAATTGAACCTGTTGGACATCGCCGGCGTTGTGGTGATTGGTGAAGGCGAGCGGGACGAAGCCCCGATGCTCTTCATCGGGGAAGAGGTCGGCACCGGCAACGGTCCCGGGGTGGACATTGCCCTCGACCCGCTCGAAGGAACAACCCTGACCGCGAAAGACATGCCCAATGCGCTGACGGTCATCGCCATGGGCCCACGCGGATCCATGCTGCATGCACCGGACGTCTACATGGACAAACTTGCCATCGGACCCGGCTATTCCAAGGGGCTTGTGACTTTGGACATGCCTCCCGCCACGCGAGTCTCAGCCTTGGCCAGCGAAAAGGGCTGCGCGCCGACCGACATCACAGTCTGCATACTGGAGCGCCCGCGCCACGAAGCGATGATTGCCGAGGTGCGCTCCACAGGGGCCTCGATCCGCCTGATCACCGATGGCGACGTGGCCGGCGTCATGCATTGCGCCGAATCCGAAACGACTGGCATCGATATGTACATGGGCGAAGGCGGAGCGCCCGAGGGTGTTCTGGCCGCGGCGGCCTTGAAATGCATGGGTGGTCAGATCGAAGGTCGGCTGCTCTTCCGCAACGATGACGAACGCGCGCGCGCGACGAAGGCAGGGATCACCGATCTGGACCGGATTTACTCGCGCGACGAGATGGTCACGCAGGACGTCATCTTTGCCGCCACCGGGGTTACGGGCGGAACCCTGCTGCCGGGCATCCGGCGCGAACCCGGCTGGCTGACCACAGAAACTCTGTTGATGCGATCCAAAACGGGCTCGGTCCGTCGGATGCAATACCGCACGCCGATCGGCTGAGGTCTGCCCAACACCCGCATGCGGGACAAACATCGCAAGAGCTGGAGGCAAAGGGGAGCGTTTTGACGCAGTCGGCGTATCTGGGGGTTGAGGCGTCTTTGACCGGTCGGCGCTGGCTTGGTCCGGCGCTTGAGACCGACAGGGCAGCCGAGATGATGGCCCAGACCCACGCCCTGCCCCGTCCAGTTTGCCAGGTCCTGGCCCGTCGGGGGGTCGCGCCCGACGAAGCCGAGACCTTCCTCAACCCAACCTTGCGGGACCTCTTGCCTGACCCACACCGGCTGAAGGACATGCAAAAGGCGGCTGCCCGTTTCTTGAAAGCTGTGGACCGCAACGAAAAGATCGCAGTCTTTGCGGACTACGACGTGGATGGCGGCAGTTCGGCGGCACTTCTCTTGAGTTGGCTGCGCGCCGCTGGACAAACCGCAACGCTCTATGTGCCTGACCGGATTGACGAAGGATACGGGCCAAACGTCGCCGCGATGAAGGCGCTGGCACAGGATCACGACCTGATCCTTTGCGTGGACTGCGGAACCTTGTCCCACGAACCAATCGCGGCCGCGAGGGGTGCAGATGTCATCGTTCTGGACCACCATCTGGGGTCCGAGACGCTACCCAATGCGGTCGCCGTGGTGAACCCGAACCGGCAGGATGAGGACGGCGACCTGGGGTACCTGTGTGCAGCAGGCGTGGTATTCTTGATGTTGGTCGAGGCGGGCCGCCAGTTAAAGGCGTCCGGTCGGGCAGGCCCGGATCTGATGGCCTTCCTTGATCTCGTAGCGCTGGCCACAGTGGCCGATGTGGCGCCCCTGGTTGGCGCAAACCGAGCGCTTGTCCGGCAAGGCCTGAAGGTGATGGCCAAGCGCGGCAGGCCGGGACTGGTGGCGCTGGCAGATGTCGCGCGTCTGGATACAGCACCCACTTCATATCATTTGGGGTTTCTGCTCGGACCGCGCGTGAATGCGGGCGGCCGTATTGGAAAGGCTGACCTCGGTGCGCGCCTTTTGTCCACGACCGATCCGGCTGAGGCCGCAGCACTCGCAGAGCGGCTCGATCAACTGAACAGCGAACGGCGTGACATCGAAAGCGCGGTGCGTGCCGCAGCACTAGCGCAGGCCGAAGAGCGAGGTCTGGAGGCACCGCTCGTCTGGGCGGCCGGCGAAGGCTGGCATCCGGGCGTTGTGGGTATTGTTGCCGCACGTCTGAAGGAGGCGGCCAACCGCCCGGCGGTGGTCATCGGCCTGGACGGGACCGAAGGCAAAGGGTCCGGCCGCTCGGTCGCCGGGATCGATCTGGGGGCGGCGATACAGCGCCTCGCGTCCGAAGGGCTGCTGATCAAAGGGGGTGGGCACAAGATGGCGGCAGGTCTGAGCGTGCAACGGGACCAGCTGGAACCGGCCATGGACCGGCTGGGTGCCCTGCTGGCCAAGCAGGGTGCAGGTCAGCGAGGACCAGCGGACCTGCGGCTGGACGGAACGCTGATGCCTGGTGCCGCTACGGTCGGATTGTTAGAGCAGATCGATCAGGCAGGGCCTTACGGTGCGGGCGCCTCCGCACCCCGTTTCGCCCTTCCTGATCTGTCCGTGCGCCACGCGCGCAGGGTTGGGGACACGCATCTGAAACTAACGCTGGATGACGGTGCGGGACATCGCATTGACGCGATTGCCTTTGGGGCCTTTGACGGACCGCTTGGACCTGCGCTGAGCGACCATGGCGGCGCGCGCTTTCACGTGGCCGGGCGGCTGGAAGTGAACCATTGGCAAGGACGCCAGACCGTGCAGTTGCGGCTGGACGATGCAGCGCAGGCCGGGCGGGCATGACCGTCGCGCTGCTGGCTTTTCCGGATTGCCCATTCGCGGCAACGGCCTGCCACTGGGTCCGGGAGAACCCAGGGCTGATTTCGGATCGCCGCCGCCATTTTCCACTTGCGCGACCCTCCACGATTGCCTAAACGACCGCTCACGGTCAGCACGGCCCGTTCGTCTATCGGTTAGGACGCCAGGTTTTCAACCTGGAAAGAGGGGTTCGATTCCCCTACGGGCTGCCACCTACTCCCGAAAGACTGCAGTGTATTGTTCCAAGCGTCACTGCGCGCGCACTGCCCCGGCAGTTGCACATTTTCTCTTATCTAACGTCGAACCAGTCCCTGATGCGCCCCGCCTTTAGGACGCACCGGAGCTTCGGCCCAAGTGCCGGAGCAGGTCAGTGATGGTGATGGCCGTGGCCACCGTGACCCCCGCCATGGTGCGGGTGGTTGTGAGGATGCCCATGCCCGTGCCCATGCCCATGCCCATGCCCATGCCCGTGATGGTGCCCGTTTCCGTGCCCGTGATGGTTCGAATGATGATGTGAGTCAGGTTGGTACAACCGATTTGGATTGTAGGGCGCATTATGACACGCAGGGTCTTGTGGCGCATGATAACAGTATGGCCCCGGATGATAAGGGTGGTAGTGGTTCCAGTTAGGAAACCAGGGGTAGGCTTGATAGTGGTTTTGCCAGTACGCTTGGGTGAACTCGACAATGGCTATGCCCAGCGCGACGGCAACGACCGGATTCAACACCTTCGTTTGTCCATCGTCTTCCACCAGAATGTAGTTGCTTGAAATCCAGCCACGCGCGGAATTCCAGGACACATCGCACCAACTGTACCCGCCTTGGCAGCCATGTATCTCAATTGCCGCGCCCTGAGGCAATGTCGCCACCACCGGGTAGCTGTTGCCCGGACCTGCAAGCATGTGCGCTGACGTTGTTGTAGACCCTTGGGTTTCTGCGCTTGCGGAAGTGATCATAAGCGGCACAAAAAGCAGTGCCACGGCGGTGACCAGAAGATGTCGCATGGGAACTCTTACTCCAATTTTTCGCATAATCGATCACTACAGCTTTAGCATCAATCTCAGTCAAGCCTTTCGGACCCCCGGCAAAACCAGTGTACGCCTCTGCGATGGTTGTCCCGCCTGATGTCTTTTCGCTTACGCTCGGGCCTGCCCTGCCGTAGGGTCCGCCCAAGTTCTGAGCAAAAGGTGATGTCATGAACGGTGCTGTGTCCCTCGTCAAAACGCTGCTGCATCATGGGGTGGACACGGTGTTTGCGAACCCCGGTACCTCCGAGATGCATTTCGTAGCGGCCCTGGATGAACATCCGGAAATGAAATGCGTCTTGTGCCTCTTCGAGGGCGGGACAACCGGGGCAGCGGACGGATACTTCCGGATGAAACGGGACGTTGCGGGCACGCTGCTGCATCTGGCGCCGGGGTTCGGCAATGCCTTCGCGAACCTGCACAACGCGCGAAAAGCCGGCTCCGGCATCGTGAACGTGGTGGGCGATCATGCGACCCACCACCTGCGCTATGAAAGCCCGTTGAAAGGGGACATCGAAGGCATCAGTCAGGCCGTCAGCCACTGGACCCGCGCGAGCGGCGATGCCCGAAGCGTCGCGGCAGACGGGGCCGCCGCGATTCAGGCGGCGCGGTCGAAAAACGGTCAGCTCGCAACACTGGTCTTGCCTGCGGATACGGCCTGGGAACCCGCGGATGGCCCGGCATTGGCAGAGCTTGAACCGTGGCCGTTGCACCGGCCTTCGGATCAGGATGTCAACGCCGCAGCCGCGCGCCTGCGCATGCCGGGAGCGGCGCTTATGGTTGGCGGGCCTGCGCTTTTCGGCGCGTTGCGGGAACTGGCCGGCAAGATCGCGGCGGAAACCGGCTGCCGTCTTTTGTCCGACACCCTGGTGCCCCGCGCGTCGCGGGGTGCGGGAGCCGCCAGGCTGGACCAGCTTGTTTATCCGATCACACCCAAGATCGCTCAGCTAAAGGACACCAAATCCATCACCTTGGTTGGCGCGGATCGCCCCGTGGCCTTCTTTGCCTATCCCGGAAAGCCAAATGCCCCCGAACCATCCGATTGCACGCTCACCAGCCTTTGTATGCCGATAGATGACATCGCGTGGACCCTGGAGGCGCTGGCCGATGCCGTTGGCGTCTCGGACCGTACCAAAGCCCGGACCTTTGCACTCGACTTACCCGAAGTTCCGACCGGGGAGCTCACCTTGGCCAAGGTTGGGCAGACCCTTGCCGCTTTGATCCCCGAGAATGCGATTGTCTGCAACGAATCCGTCACCTCGGGATTTCACGTCTTGCCCCCCACAGCGACCGCGCGTCCGCATGATCTGCTGGCGGGGACAGGTGGGGCCATCGGGCTTTGCCTGCCATGCGCCAGCGGAGCCGCCATGGCCTGCCCGGACCGGAAGGTCATCGCGCTCACCGGAGACGGGTCCGCCATGTACACCCTGCAATCCTTGTGGACGATGGCGCGCGAAGAGCTGGACGTTACGGTGGTGGTGTTTGCCAATCGGGGCTACCAGATCCTGCGGGACGAACTGGCGAATGTTGGCGTCGAGCATGTCGGGCGCAACGCGCAGGCGATGTTTGACGTGGAGAATCCAAAGCTGGATTGGGTTTCCCTGGCCAAAGGGCATGGCGTGCCAGGAACCCGTGCCGAGGACATCGATACCTTTGCCAAGGCCCTGGCCGATGGGCTGGCCAGCGATGGGCCATCCTTGATCGAAGTGGTGTGTGAACCTTAGGTTAGCGCCAGAGTCAGTCGACTTTAAGTGAACTTCCGAAAGAGCTTGGTGCGGTCGAACGCGGCTTCCAGCGCATCGGTCCGGTCGGCCACGCTGTCCCACAGCTTTTCCTGCACCGAGGCAACGGCGCATTCCACTATGAGCAGCAATGCAGTCATCGAATCCCAGGCCGAAGGGACCGCAATGCGGCTCGAGAAGGTCAACCGCGCGATCGAATGGACCGGCGACCGCCATTGATCGGTGAACAAAACCAACTCCGCCCCCTTCTCGCGGCAAAGCTGCGCCATGTTCAGCGTGGTGTTCTCGTAGCGCCGGACATCGAAGAGCACCAGAACGTCGCCCGCGCTGACATCCATGATGTCGTGCAACCAAGACGCGCCGTCGGGCATCAGCCGCACATTTGCGCGCATCATCTGCATATGCAGATAGAGATAGCGCGCCAGCGTCCCGGTGATGCGGCCGCCAGCAATGATGATCTTGCGGTTCTGATCGGCGAGCAGATCGCAGAGCCGATCGAACTCCTCCAAATCCACATCATTCAGCGAGTTGCGCTGGTTCTCCAGCGCCTGACGCGAGTACCGGGTGAGGATATGCTCCTCCGGCAGGTCGGTTTTCCAGACCTCGCGCTTGGCGATCGGATCCGAGATCATCTCACTAAGTTCGTCGCGCAACTCGGATTGAAAATGCGCATAGCCACGCAGTCCCAGCTTCTGGACGAGCCGCCCGACGGTAGGCGTCGACACGCCGGATTTCTCGGCAAGCTCGGTGATGCTGCACAGTCCCGAAATTGGGTATTCGTCCAGAATCGCGCTCATCAACTGCGACTCCGAACGGGTCATCTCGGGACGCATGGCGTGGAGTTTTTCGGCAATCGTCACGTTCCACTCCGCTTGTTCGGGACAAAAATGTACAAAATTATACAGATTGAGCAAGTGTGTGAATTTTGCTTCTGAAAATCCCTTGACGTCGCGGAGTGATCTGAAGAATTCTTCTCACGTGCTGCTAGAAAGTGAATATGGGGATGTCGCGCGCGTCATTCCGGGCAATGCCTCTGCATCTGCGCTGATTGTATGCGAGCACGCGTCCAACCGGATTCCCGCCGCGTTAGATGGTTTGGGGGTCGGTGCCGATGTACTGCGCAGCCATGTGGCGTGGGACCCGGGTGCATTGGGGGTCGCGGCAGGTCTTGCGGAACTGAGCGGGTCGACACTGGTGCACGGCACGATTTCGCGCCTTGTCTACGACCTGAACCGACCGCCCGAGGCTGAGAGTGCTATTCCCGCGCAAAGCGAGGTCTATCGCATTCCGGGCAATGCCGGCCTGTCCGACCCGGCCCGAGATGCCCGCATCGACAACGTCTTCTCCCCCTTTCATGCCGGGCTGGATCTGGAGATCGCACGTCAGAGGCCGAAGCTCCGCTTGATGGTCACCGTGCACAGCTTCACGCCAGTTTACAAAGGGGTTGGCAGGTCAGTGGAGATCGGTTTGATCCATGGGCGTGATGATCGGTTCGCGACCATGATGATGGACAGAGTCCCCCGGGATGGCGCCTATGATATCCGCCTGAACGAGCCATACAGCGCGGCAGATGGCGTGGCCTACATGCTCGACCGTCACGGACCGCCAAACGACCTGTTGTCCGTGATGATCGAGATCCGCAACGACCTTATCGAAGACACAGCCAGCCAGCAGGCAATGGCCGCATGGCTTGCGCCATGGATCGATGAGGCCCTCACCGAACACAAGGCGACCAGCGCATGATGAGGGTGATGCGCGCATATGTGAGCGTCATCGACGCGATCAATTACCGGGTCGGCCGCGTCATCATGTGGGGCCTGTTCATAATGATGGGCATCCTTCTGTGGTCCTCATTCTCCAAGACCTTTCTGCTGCCCTCACTCTGGACGCTGGAAATGGCGCAGTTTGCCATGGTCACCTACTATATTCTCGGTGGTCCCTATTCGCTGCAGATGGGTGCGAACGTTCGTATGGACCTGTTCTATCATCGGTGGAGCGTGCGCCGGAAAGCACTGATCGACGCCTTCACCGTGCTTTTTCTGATCTTTTTCCTCACCGTCCTGCTCTACGGCGCCATCGGGTCCACCGCCTATTCCCTGGGCTACTGGGGCAAAGAGCCCCTGGCCTTTTTCTCCGGATTGCTGACGGGAACGGAAGAGATTGGCCGGCTTGAAAGATCGTCAACGGCGTGGCGGCCGTTCATCTGGCCGGTCAAGTCGATCATGATCTGCGGGTTCTTCCTCATGCTGCTGCAGGCCATATCGGAGCTTTGCAAGGACATTGCTCGCCTTCAGGGTCAAGAGATCGGAGTGCCCCGCTCGTGAGCCAGGAACACATCGCCATCTTCATGTTTGCGACGATGATGCTGATGCTTCTGACCGGACAGCGTGTGTTCGGCGCAATCGGGGCGGTCGCCGCAATTGCTGCACTGGCGCTCTGGGGCACCGGCGGGCAGGACATCCCGTTTTCCGCTGCCATGAAGCTGATGAAATGGTACCCGCTTCTGACGCTGCCGATGTTTATTTTCATGGGATACGTCCTCAGTGAAAGCCGGCTTGCGGACGATCTCTACCGCATGTTCCATGTCTGGTTCGGATCGATCCGCGGAGGGCTGGCGATCGGCACTATTGGCCTGATGGTACTGGTATCAGCCATGAACGGACTGTCGGTTGCGGGCATGGCCATCGGCGCCACCATCGCCCTGCCCGAGCTTTTGCGTCGCGGCTACGACAAGATCATGGTGACGGGCGTGATACAGGCCGGCTCCTCTCTGGGCATTCTGGTGCCCCCTTCGGTTGTTCTGGTGCTCTACGCCATGATCGCGCGTCAACCCGTCGGTCAGCTCTGGCTTGCAGGGATCGTCCCCGGTTTGATGATGGCGGGCATGTTCATTCTCTACATCTGGATCCGGTGCAAGCTTCAGCCGCATCTCGGCCCGGCAATGGAAGGGACAGATCAGATCCCACGGGCCGAGAAACTGCGACTTTTGTGGGCTGGGGTTTTGCCGCTTGCGATCTTTGCGTCGATGATGGTGCCTTTTGTCAACGGCTGGACGTCGCTTGTGGAAAGCTCAGCCATCGGGGCGCTTGCAGCTCTCGCCGCCTCGATCCTGAAGCGCCGGATGACGTGGGAAGTCTTTGAGACCTGCACAAAACGAACGCTCGGCATCTCATGCATGTTTATGTGGATCATCCTGGCCGCTCTGGGATTTGGTGCCGTGTTCGATGGTCTGGGTGCAGTGCGGGCGATCGACAACCTCTTCACCGAGCAGATGGGTCTGGACCCCTGGATGATCCTGATCCTGATGCAGCTCAGCTTCATCCTGATGGGAACGTTTCTGGACGACACCGCGATGCTGGTGATCGTTGCGCCGCTTTACGTCCCACTGGTCAAAGCGTTGGGCTTCGATCTGATCTGGTATGGGGTGCTCTACACGATCACGACCCAGATCGCCTATATGACACCGCCCTTCGGATATAACCTGTTCCTGATGCGGGCGATGGCACCTCCCGAAGTCAAGTTGCGCGACATCTATGTGTCCATCATTCCCTTTGTGGGGGTCATGGTCCTTGCGCTGGCCACCATCATGATGTTCCCGCAGATCGCACTTTGGCTGCCGGATTACGTTTACGGAAAATAATCAATTGAGAAGCCTGACAAACGGGCCCCGACCAATAAGGAGAAAGAACATGACAACAAGACGCAAATTCCTCACCACCGCGGCGGCTGGCGCTGCGGCAGCGCCGTTGGCCGCACCAGCCATCGCGCAGGGAAAAATCACCTGGCGGATGCAGACCTATGCGGGTCCGGCGCTGGCCGAACATGTCATCGATCCGGCCATCGAAATGTTCAACAAGATCGCCGGCGACCGGATGCAGATCGAGCTGTTCTACGCCGACCAGCTGGTCCCGACCGGAGAGCTCTTCCGCGCAATGCAGCAGGGCACGATCGATGCGGTGCAGTCCGACGACGACTCGATGGCGTCGCCGACGGAAGTGACGGTGTTTGGCGGCTACTTCCCCTTTGCCTCGCGCTACTCTCTGGATGTGCCTGTGCTCTTTAACCAGTACGGGCTGAATGAAATCTGGGACGCGCAGTATTCACCGCTCGGGGTCAAACATATTTCCGCAGGCGCCTGGGACCCTTGCCACTTTGCCACCAAGGACCCGATCCGCTCGCTGGAGGACCTCAAAGGCAAGCGGGTTTTCACCTTCCCGACGGCCGGACGGTTCCTGACCCAGTTCGGCGTGGTCCCGGTCTCGTTGCCGTGGGAGGACATCGAAGTTGCCGTTCAGACCGGCGAGCTGGACGGCATTGCCTGGTCCGGCATCACCGAAGACTACACGGTTGGCTGGGCCGACGTGACCAACTACTTCCTGACCAACAACGTGTCCGGGGCCTGGGCCGGGTCGTTCTTTGCCAATCAGGACCGCTGGAACGAACTGCCCGAAGATCTGCAGACGCTGTTCCGCGTGTGCTGTGACCAGTCGCACTATTACCGCCAGTGGTGGTACTGGGGCGGCGAAGCCAGCCTGCGGGTGAACGGGACAAAGATGGAACTGACCACCATTCCCGACGAGGAATGGGCCCAGGTCGAAGCCGCCGCTGTCAAATTCTGGGATGAGATTGCCGCGGAATCGGAGGTGAAGGCGCAGGTGGTTGAAATCTTCCGCCAGTACAATGCCGACATGCAGAAGGCCGGCCGGCCCTACCGCTACACCTGATGAAAACAGCGCCCGCCCCGTGTTTCGGGGCGGGCGTCAACCGGACAAGGAACCCCAAAATGAAGGGATTGCTGACACTTCAGGCGTTGGCGGCTGCCGTTGATGCCGGAGAGATCGACACCGTCATCATGGCCCAGATCGATATGCAGGGCCGGTTGATGGGAAAACGGTTTCATGCGCGCCATTTTCTGGACAGCGGCGTGCACGAAACCCATTCCTGTAACTACCTCCTGACGGTCGACCAGGAGATGGAACCAGTTCCGGGCTTCGACTCCGCCAGCTGGTCGCAGGGTTACGGCGATTACATGATGAAGCCTGATCTCTCGACGCTGCGCGCCATTCCGTGGGCCGACGGCGCCGCTCTGGTCATCTGCGACATCCTTGATCACCATGGTCATGCCGAAATTGACGTCAGCCCCCGCGCCATCCTGAAACAGCAGACCGCCCGTTTGGCCGAGAAAGGTCTGAGCGCCCTCATGGCCTCAGAGTTGGAATTCTATCTATTTCGGGAGAGTTATGAAGAGGTGCGGGATGCCGGATACCGCAACATGACACCGGTCAGCCCCTACAACGAAGACTACCACATCTTCACCACGGCGCGCGCCGAAGGTGTCATGCGTGCAATCCGAAACGGGCTCTACGGGGCTGGCATCGCGGTCGAGAATTCGAAGGGCGAAGCCTGGGCGGGACAGCATGAGATCAACGTGAAGTACGGCACCGCGCTTGAGGCGGCAGACACGCATGTTCTGGTCAAAGAGGCTGTGAAGGAAACCGCCTTGTCCCACGGCCATGCGGCAACCTTTATGGCAAAGTATGCCGACGCCCCGGCCGGGTCGAGTTGCCACATCCATCAGTCGCTCTGGACTGCAGACGGCAAACTTGCCTTTCTGGACAAGAGTGCAGACCATGGCATGTCGGCGATGATGCGCAGTTATGTGGCTGGTCTGCTGACCTATGCCAGCGACGTCACTCTGTTCCTTGCGCCCAACATCAACAGCTACAAACGCTACGTTGCGGCCACCTTCGCTCCGACCAAGGCTGTCTGGAGCCGGGACAACCGAACGGCGGGGTATCGTCTTGTTGGAGAAGGCGGTGCCGGTATTCGGATTGAAAACCGCGTGGGTGGGGCCGACCTGAATCCTTACCTGGCCTTTGCGTCTCAAATCGCAGCCGGTCTTGCGGGGATCGAACAGGGCCTCGAGCTGGAGCCGGAGATCAGCGGCAACGCCTATTCAGACGACACGGCACGGCAAATTCCCGGTACATTGCGCGAGGCGGCCGATGCGGCAGCGGGGTCCCAGATGCTGCGGTCCGCATTTGGTGATGGTGTTGTCGATCATTATGTGCACGCGGCCCGCTGGGAAGTTTCTGAATACGATCGGCGCGTGACCGACTGGGAGGTTGAGCGTGGGTTTGAACGCTCATGAGCGTGGTGCTGGAGAGATGCGTGCTTTGGCGAGCATTCCGCGCCGCGTGCGGCCCCTTGCCTTGCCCTGTGGCAATCTCAAGTCCGGCGTCGCATCCACAGTTTAATCGGACCCGCTTAGGTCAATGGAAAAAGGTGACATCATGAGCCCGGTGGCAAATTTCTCTTACCCGACCGCAATCCGTTTTGGTGCGGGTCGTTTGTCGGAACTGGCCGATGCATGCCAAGCGGCGGGCATCGCGCGCCCGCTGTTGGTGACAGACCGGGGCCTGGCCGCCCTCCCGATCACCGAGAAGGCGCTCGGCATTCTCAAAGAGGCCGGTTTGGCCGCAGCACTGTTTGCCGATGTCGACCCAAATCCGAACGAGAACAACCTTGCGGCGGGGATCGAGGCCTTCAAAACAGGTGGCCATGACGGTGTTGTGGCCTTTGGCGGCGGCTCGGGACTGGATCTGGGCAAAACGATTGCCTTCATGGCAGGTCAGACACGTCCCGTCTGGGATTTCGAGGATATCGGAGACTGGTGGACCCGCGCGGATGCAGACGCCATCTATCCCAATGTCGCGGTTCCAACCACCGCCGGGACCGGTTCAGAGGTTGGTCGGGCGGGCGTATTGACCAACTCCCTCACACAGGAAAAGAAGATCATCTTTCACCCCAAGATCCTGCCTTCGGTGGTGATCTGCGATCCCGAACTCACGGTCGGCATGCCCCCGGCGATCACAGCAGGCACGGGACTTGATGCGTTCGCGCACTGCGTCGAGGCCTTTTCCAGTCCGCATTACCATCCGATGAGCCAGGGCATCGCGCTCGAAGGCATGCGTCTGGTCATTGAGAACCTGCCGATCGCTTACCGGGACCCCAGCAATCTGCAGGCCCGCGCCGAAATGATGTCCGCCGCGATGATGGGGGCAACGGCGTTTCAGAAAGGACTTGGCGCAATCCACGCTCTCAGCCACCCCGTTGGGGCAATGCATCACACCCACCACGGAACGACGAACGCCGTCTTCATGCCCCCGGTCTTGCAGCTCAACGCGCCCGCGATACGAGAGCGGTTTGACCGGGCTTCGGGCTACCTCGGGATCGATGGGGGGTTTGAGGGGTTCTGTGCCTTTGTGGACGGCTTCAACCAGGAACTCGGTATCCCGGCAAAACTGTCCGGACTCGGTGTTGAAAACCCGAATGTCGATCAGATCATCGCAGGCGCGCTCACTGATCCAAGCTGCGGTGGCAATCCCGTGGACCTGAACTCGAAGAACCTCACAGCGGTTCTCGAACAGGTTTTGTAACGCGAGAACAGCGCGCCAAGAGATGCAGAATGTCCAGCGGTCGCCATGGCACCACCGCTGGACAGAAGCTGTTGAAGCTAGTCCAGCGACCCGTCGCCGTCGCGGTCCGCGCTTTCGAAATCCTTGCGGGTCTGGGTGTCGAATTCCGATTTCGACAGGCGCCCATTGCGGTTCGTGTCGGCGGCGTCAAACACATCTTCGCTGATGAAACTGCCAACCTCGCCACTTTCCAGCTGACCATCCCCGTCGGTGTCCATCGCTCCGAACAAGGCGTCCATCTGCGTAGAAAACTCCTCCGCCGTGACCACCTGGTTCTTGTCGGTATCCAGCAGTAGCAAAGCCTCGCCCGGCATGCTTTGGGCAAATGCTGGTGACGACAGCGCGATGACGGCAGCAGTTGAAAGTACAGAAAATCTCATGGCACTCGTCCTCAGCAATCCATTGCGGTCGCGGCAGTTGCGCCACCCGCGAACACCCCGGCGGCGGTCATCAGTGTCTGCCCCCGACCTCCGCCAAAGCGATTTCCGATGGCGCCGCCAAGCGCGGCCCCAGCGAGGGTCCCACCCACGCACGCCACTTCATGCTGTGCAGGTGTACTGGGCGAACAGGCGGCCATGGCGCCACACAGCGCCAATCCCGCCCAAATCCGAAAGATCATGTTCAATTTGCTCTCCTGCTTTCTTTGGTCTGTTTCCAAGACATCGTCCGAAGCTTGCTTCCATTGAGACTGAGCGGGACAGGCAATGCAATCAAAATCCAACCCTTTTGGACCGAGCCTACCCGAAGTCAAGCCGCGGTATTTTTTGCGCGAGACAGGGGGTCGCCACCCACTTCGGACCAGCGCGTCTGAAATCGTTCGATCCAGTATTCCGGGTCCGGACGGTCTAGGGGTCGACGCCACCGCGAAAGCTGGACGGGCTCACCCCCAACCAACGTTTGAACGCCGTCGAAAACGCCGCCTGGTCGGCATAATCCAAGAAGAATGCCACTTCGGATAGGCTCAATCCCTCTTTCAAATAGGTCTTTGCCAGATCGCAGCGGAGATCATCAACGATCGTTCTGAAACTCAGCCCCTCCTCGCTGAGACGCCGGGCAAAGGTGCGCCGGCTCATGCCGAGGCTTGAAGCCACTTCGTCTGCTGGCACAATGCGGCCCGGCAAACTGGCCAACAAAACGGCTTCGACTCTGGATCGAACAGTCGGCGCCGGATCCGGGCTTTCCTTGAGCAGTCGCTCGCCGTATCGCATCAGGTGCGTCCGCAGCTTCGGATCATAAGTCGGCACGGGCAAATCCAGAGCCGAAAGCGGCAACAGGATTTCAGTCTTCTCCGCTCCGAACCTGACCGGGAATCCGGCCAGTTTTTGCACCGCGCGGGCGTCGGTTTTCAAAGGATGATCGAACCGCGCTTCGATCGGAAAGAATTCCACACCGAGGATCGTACGCATCCGGGTCAACGCGGCAAACAGCAAGAACTCTGTGTACCTGTGGTATCTCGCAAAGATCGGGCTCAACCGTTCAAGTTCAAAGGATGCAGAGTTTCCCGAGATACGCAGACTGTAGGAGTGGCTTGGATCGATGGCCCGGTAGTAGCGTTGAGAGTTTTCAATCGCCTTGCGCAATGTGGCAGAAGACTTGCCAATGTAGCTGATGACCGTGGCTGTTTCGCCAATGTTCAATCCGGAGCGGGCACCGAAGGTCACATCACCCAGAAAGTCACAGGCGTTTCGCACGAACTCCGCTTCGGCCTGTGGTTCGACCGAGTCCTGCCGTTCGTTCTCTGCCTGCGACAGGCCCGAGTGCTGCAGAACTGTCTTGAGTGCGACCGGGTCTTTTGCCTGCTGCTCAAACGCTGTGACCAGAAACCGAAACCGACCTGTGTCTGCGCCCATACCACCCGCCTCCACACCATCAGATGATAACGATTGGCAAGAAATGACATGAATCTGGCCATTTGGCAAAGGCGATCCAGATGGGCGATCCCCAAATCCGTGTCATCGGTGGAGACGCGCACGGGAATTTGCCCACACAGTCTCAAGGGACCGCTGGAGTTGGGACCACGCCGTAGCCACTTTGTTGTTAAGTCGGTGAACAGCCGTGATGTGGTGATCAGTACAGAGTGGCGAATTGTGAGACCATCGTAACGATTGTGTTGGTTCAAGCGTTGGCTCCGTACCGTTTGCGGTACGGAGCCAACCGGTCTCAACGGGGCACAGTGCACCCGAGCGATTGAATCAATAGGAGAAGCTCCTTTGAGCCAGTCTCCAATAGACAAACCGGCGAAGCGGCACTTCAAAACGCAAAGCAATCGCATACCTAGATCAACAAGCTGAGAGGGTCGAACCACCTGTCCCATATGCGCACCATTTCACCATGACGTTTGGAGAAATCCGGCGCGTGGTTTATGAACATTCACAACGCCCTGCCACCATGACCAAGGCAACGGAGCGGCCAAGAAAGAACGGAGAAGACCGGATGAACCTTGAAAGATTGACCAAGCGGGTGATGCAAGAACTGGACGGCGCCCTCACCGACGAGCTTTCGTCCGGCAAAAAAGACGAAATCATGGAGATTGTGCACCGTGCGATGTCCGATGCGTCAGCTCGCACACACCGCGAGATGAAAGAAACCGCCGTGATCGCCTGTGGTCCGGAGGCGGATCTGGCGCACAAGATCCAGGAAGAAATGGACAAAAAGCGGGACATGCTCATCGCGAATTTGAGCGCCATGACCTGATCCACGACCGTCGCAGCTGTTGCGACGGCGCCGCTGCCCACCCCACTTGCACCCTTTGCGCGTCAGTCCTGATCTGCGTGGGCCTTCGCGCTCTGACCCTCCATCGGACGCGACACGCTTCCGTTAGGCCGCGTGAGGATATAGCTGCTTGCCCCGGCAAGGCAGAGCACCTGTACCAGCAAAACCGTGCCGGGCACTCCCACCAACAGGCTGATGAGAAGCGCGCCCACCATCATCACATGCGCGATCACCTTGTACCGGGGGGCGATGGCGCCATGGGCGCGCCATTCAAGGATCATCGGCCCAAAGACGCGGTGCCGTTCCAGTGCCGCAGCCAGCCGGGGCGAGCCCTTTGCAAAGGAAAACGCAGCCAGAATGACAAAGGGCGTGGTCGGCAGGACCGGCAAGACCGCCCCAACGGCACCCAGGCCAAGAGACAGCACACCCGCTGCCGTCCACAACGGGCGACCGAGCTCTTCAAAGAAACGCCTGCTCCGTCCCATGGGTTAACGAATGTCTCTGCCATTCTGATGTGTGAGCCACCTCTAGCACAGAGCATGCTGAACGTGTTGGCCTTTCGCTGGCGAGGTCGGGTATCACTGGGTTCAGTTCGATTCAGGAGTTCAACGTGACCCAAACTGTAAATGTGCGCGCCATCCGCGAAACGGATCGCGCCGAGTGGCGCCGATTGTGGACCGCGTATCTGGATTTCTACGAAACGACGGTCAGCGACGAAGTGTATGACACTGCATTTGAACGTCTATTGTCCGGCAGCGCTTCGGAGTTTCAGGGGTTCATCGCCGAGATAGATGGCGCTCCCGTGGGATTGGCCCACTACCTCTTTCACCGCACGCTCTGGAGCGTGGAAGACACCTGCTACCTGATGGACCTGTATGTCGACACGGGCACCCGCGGTGGCGGCGTCGGCCGTGCCCTGATCGACGCCGTTCACGGTGCGGCCAAATCCGCCGGAATTCCCATCACGTACTGGATGACCCAGGAGTTCAACTACAAGGGCCGCATGCTCTACGATCAGGTCGCCGAGCGCACGCCGTTCATCGTGTACGAGAAGAGTGGCTAGAGAAGCGCATCGCTCTCGGGCGGCTGAGCAAGTTACCAATCAGTGTCCAAATCGCGTTTCCGGAAAGACCTTCATAGAAACGTCCGGTGACAGAAAGCGTTCGTTCTCTTTGTGAGAAATCTGGTAAAATCTCACCGCAAGGTTTGGATAACTCCCTTGCGGAGATGAAATGGGAACGCCAAAAGCACGACTCTTCCTGACTCTGAACATGGCGCTCGTGGTGAGCGCTTGCGCGCAGTCAATCTCGTCGTCATATCTCCTGATCGACCAAGCCGTTCTGACGGACCAACTGCGCGACGACCTCGTTGCGAAGGTTTATGCAAAAGCCGAGATGCTTGGAGGTGAGTGCAAGTTACTGAATCCTCCGCGTGAGTATCACACATGTACGGTGGATTCTGGAATGCCCAGCGTGCGTTTGGCAATTGGATACACGACGAAAGGTGAATACGGAGTGTTCGTCTCCTCTACGTTTGGTCACTGGTTTCCTCCAAGCGAACAGAAGGTCACATCGGGCGCATTTATCGGCGAGACGCAAAAAGAACTAGAGCGTTGGATGCGGACTTTGGTGCCAGAAGAAGCTGTCATTCGGGCAGAAAGAACATACGTGGACTACGATTCTGTTCACAGGTTTTGACCTTTTGACGGATGTCTCGTTTCATAACGTCACCGTTTGCTTGCCCTCAGACAGTGATTGAACTGAAGGTCGTGACCCTGAAAGAGACCGTCGAAGATTTGCAGTGGCAGATCAAATCCCCAATCTGTCGCGCAGCCTGAAAGCGGCAATTGAGGGCGCGAGGAACCATGGGTTTCCGCGAAAATACACGCGGCTTGGGAATGGGAGCCTGGCCAGCGCCGTCTCACCGGCAGGATCGTCGACCGCCATCAGACCCAGCTTCATGCCGAGGTAGCTGGCCATTCCAACCCCCGATCCGCAATACCCCATCGCATAGTAGAGGCCGTCCTGCTGTCCGATATGCATAAGGCTATCAAACGTGTAGCCCACAAAGCCGGACCAGGAGTGACTGATCTTCACGTCTCGCAGTTCCGGAAACAGCCGGATCAGTTCAGCACGCAAGAGAGGACCCGTCGCCCGCGGGTCCGTTTCCTTCAGCGACACGCGCCCGCCAAACAAGATGCGTTTGCGGTCCGGCGACGGGCGATAGTAATAGACCAGTTTGCGCGTATCCGACAAAATGCGATCGGTCGGGACCAATCGATCCATCTGGTCCTGCGGCAGCTCTTCGGTTGCGATGATGTATGACCCGATCGGGATCACCCGACGCTGAAGCTGTGGGGTCAGGCCCGTGGTGTAACCATTGGTAGCCACAATCACGCGTCCCGCCCGAACCCGGCCGTGAACCGTGTCGACAACAGCACCGTCTTGTTCAGCCTCAATTGCCCGCACCGGGCAATGGCTGACAAGTTGCGCACCCGCAGCGCGCACTTTCTCCAGCAACCCCGCGTGATAGCGGCCCGGGTGGATGCTGGCGTGATGCGGATAGACGATCCCGCCAAAGTAGGCATCCGTCCCAAGTTCGGTGTGCTGTGAGGCACGGGGCACCATAAACGAGTCGTTGATACCTGCTGTCTTTGCCAGATTTTCGTAGTGCCGGGCAGAATGCGCCCCGTGAAAGCGACCGGGAACGTTGAAGTCGCACTCAAGGCCCTCGGACGAGACAAACTCTTCGATGTAGTCCCGCGACGCCTGACCATCTGCCAGGATTCCCTCGGCGATCTCTGCGCCGTACTTTCGGGTCAGGGCCGCCTTGTCCGGCTTGATCGAAGTCGAGATCTGCCCGCCATTGCGGCTGCTGGCACCGTGTCCAAGGGCCTCAGCCTCTAGAACAAGCGTCGAGCGCCCGGCTCGGGCTGTACGCAGGGCGGCGTGCAGCCCTGTATAGCCCGAGCCGACAATCAGAACATCAACAGCATTCGGCAGATCGGTGGGCGTCGGGTGCTCGCGCGGTGCGTGGTCCCACCAATAGGGTGTTGCCTTGAAATCATCCGTGAACATGCTGGCCTCCCGAAGCGTGGTCAGACAGGATCAGATCCGCGCCCTTCTCACCCACCATGATCGCCGGCGCATTGGTGTTGCCAGATGTTACGGTTGGAAAGATGGACGCGTCCACCACACGCAGTCCTGATAAACCATGCACTTTGAGCCGCGCATCAACCACATCGCTCGTCGCGTCCGGCCCCATCTTGCAGGTGCTGACGGGGTGGAAAACGGTGCCAGCCGTCTCACGAATGTATCCGAGCATATCCTGCTCTGACTGCACATCTGCGCCCGGGTGTGTCTCCCGCTCTATGATCTGGCGGAAGGACGGGGCATCGGCCAGTTTGCGGAGCAGCCAAGCGGCCTCCAGCATTTCCTGAACGTCGTGCTCAGTGCTGAGATAGTTCGGATGGATGGCCGGCGGCGCCATGGGATCCGGTGACGTTATCTCCAGATATCCGCGGCTGGTGGGCCGGGTCGGTTGTGCCCCGGTCAGGAACCCGGAGAACGGATCTGGGTTCATGAGGGGCCGCTTGCCCTTCGGCGCTTTGGTGTAGCTCACGGGTGAGAAATAGAGCTGAACATTCGGACGTGGTGCGTCCGGGCGGGACCTGACAAACCCGCCCGCCTGATTGACACCCAATGAGAGGGGACCCCCGCGCGTCAGCACATACCGCATCCCATGCAGCAGTTTCCCATGCCATGAGTGCAGCTGATCGTTCAATGTTGGGACTTTTGAGCGATAGAAGAAATCCACGGCCAGATGGTCCTGCAGATTGCGCCCGACGCCCGGCAGATCATGCAACACGTCGATGCCTTGCGCTTGCAAGACCGATGCAGGCCCCACCCCGGACAACTGCAGCAGTTGTGGGGAGTTGATGGCCCCTGCCGACATCACGACCTCGCGCCCAGCCATCATCCGATGCAGCTTGCCGCGCTGGTGATACTCCACACCGATCGCGCGCGCGCCATCGAACAATACACGTGTGGCCTGTGCTTGCTTTTCAATCCGAAGGTTCGCACGCCCTTTTGCCGGTCCAATATAAGCCCGCGCGGCAGACATACGCAGACCTCCCTTGGTGGTCGCCTGGTACGTGCCAACGCCCTCCTGACTGGGGCCATTGAAGTCCGCGTTATGAGGCCATTGGTTCTCCTGCCCCGCTTCGATGAAGTTCTGGCAGAGCGGATGGAGAAAAGTGTCCAGGGTCGAGACATGAACGGGCCCACTGCCCCCACGCACGTCATCGCCGCCCCGATCATTTGTTTCGGATTTCTTGAAATATGGCAGGACGTCCTGCCAGCCCCAACCGGGATTGCCCATCGCTTCCCAGTCGTCGAAATCCGCATGCTGCCCCCGGATGTAGACCATCGCGTTGATTGAACTGGACCCTCCCATCACGCGGCCACGGGGCCAGTAGGATCTGCGGTTGTTCAGGGCCGGATCGGGTTCGGCCTCATACATCCAGTTCAGCCCTTTGTGATAGAAGGCCTTGCCATAGCCAATTGGCATCCAGACCCACGGATGCAGATCGCTGCCTCCCGCTTCCAGCAGCAAGACGGAATACTTGCTGTTCTCACTCAGCCGGTTGGCAAGCACACACCCCGCCGAGCCTGCACCGATGATGACAAAGTCATACTCCCCCATCGCAGGCACTATCAGGTTTCCGGCGGATCGCGCTGTACAAGAACACTGATGAGCGCCAGCAAACCAGAGCCGATGATCAGGAAGAATGAGACCGCGTTCAGCACAGGGGTAGACCCGACCTTCGCCATCCGATCGAACATGGTGATCGTCAGAGGAGCCTCTGATCCCACGAGGAACAGCGTGGTGTTGAAGTTTTCAAACGACACCAGGAACGCCACGATCCACGCTGCGATGATCGCCGGACGCAGGAAAGGAAGTGTCACCGTGCGCAGGACGCGCGCACGTGTTGCCCCAAGGTTCAGGGCAGCTTCCTCCATCGAGGCGTCAAACTTCTTGAGCCGGGCCGAGATCACCAGCGAAGTGATGGTGGTGATAAAGGAAAACTGTCCCAATACCACCAACGGCAGCCCGGGCCTCAGCGCTTCGATCTCGATGTTGAGACCGTCCTCCAGGCCATTGGCGATGTTGCTGGCCATAACCAGGATGGAAATACCGAGGATCACACCGGGGATCACCAGCGGCAGGATCATCAGAATGTAGAAAAAGTTCTTTGCCGGAAACTCCCCGCGGACAAACAGGAAAGCGTTGCAGGTGGCCACAAAGACCGAAAGGGACGCCACCATGATCCCGATCACACTGGAGTAATAGAGCCCCCGCAGCAAGCGGCGGTCATGGAACATCCCCAGCTTCGGCTCCGTATCGTTAAAGAACCAATCCAAGGTGAATCCTTGCCAAGGCAAGGCCGGGAACAGGGAGTCGTTGAACGCAAACGTCCCGGCGGCGATCAGCGGCGCCGCAAGAAAGACAAAGAAGGCGCCAACATAAAGGCGGTAACCCAGAAGGAAGCCTTTGTTTTGCGTGGAAACAGCCATGGCGCGCCTCAGTTCCTGGCCACGGTGTTAGCAAGGCTCTGCCCCGTCAGTCGCAGACCTGCCCAGACTACAAAAGAGGTGAATGCCAGCAGCAAAAAGCCAAATGCCGCCCCGGATTCCCAGTTAAACCGGGTGATGAACTGGTCATAGATCTGTTCCGTGAACCAACTGGAGTTCTTGCCACCCAACAGGATGGGTGTGAGGTAACTTCCGGCCGTCAGCATGAACACGACGATGCACCCCGCTACGATCCCTGGCATGGCGTAGGGAATGATGATGCGGCGCAGAACAGTTGGGCCGCTGCCACCCAGATTGTAACCCGCCTCCACCAAAGCATCATCCATGCCATCCAGCGTTGAGACCAGAGGCACGATCATGAACAGGATCACGGTGTAGACCAGTCCGATCACCACAGTGACATCGTTGTAAAGAAACTCGATGGGACCCGAGATCAGGCCCAGCTTTTGCAGGCTGGTCGACACCACGCCCGTTTCCCGCAGCAAGAGGATCCAGCCAAAGGCCCGGATCAGGTCGCTGACCCACAAAGGTATCAGGCACAAGAGAAAGAGCGCACCGCGAGAGCGGCGACCGGCAATCTTGGCGATATAATATGCGATTGGAAACCCGATCAGCAGTGCCAGGACCGTGACCAGAATGGACATCGACCCGGTCCGCAGCAACGTGTTCCAGTATATCGGTTCCTGGATGAAATCGATGTAGTTGCCAAAGCCGAATTCATAGACGCGCGGCGCCACCTTTTCGCGCAGTGACAGATACACCATTCCCAGATGCGGCAAGACGATCAGAAGCAGGATCCACATCGCAAACGGTGCGAAGAGCAGGATCAGAGACAGGCGCCTGACGTCACGTTGCATAACACATCGCCTGTTCAGGGGCCCATTTCAGCTGAACCGTGTCCCCGGGGCGCAGATCGGACGTGCCACCGGTCACCACGACATCCGCTTCGATAAGGACCTCCGCAGGGCCGCGCACCAGAATGCGGCTGTTGGCCCCGTTAAAGAGGACCGAGTCGACCTTGCCGGACATCACATTGGTGTTCCCGTCCGATGGGTCGGCATCGTCCGCGCGCTTTGCCGCAATGAATTCGGGGCGCACGAAGATGGACACCGGTACACCTTGGTCCAGCGTGCCCTGGGGTTTGCACAGCATGGACAAGCCCCCATCGGTTGCAACTTTGGCAATGCCGTCTGCCACCTGTTCCACTTTGCCCGACCAGCGATTTGAATCGCCGACAAACCCAGCAACGAAAGACGTCGCTGGATGGTGATAGAGCTCTTCCGGTTTACCGACCTGTTCAAACCGGCCTTCGTTCATCACAGCGACATTGTCGGACATGACCAGTGCTTCGGACTGATCGTGCGTGATGTAGATAAATGTGGTGTTGAACTGGTGCTGCAGCAGCTTGAGCTCAATCTTCATTGCTTCGCGCAGCTTGAGGTCAAGCGCGCCCAATGGTTCGTCCAGCAACAGCACATCGGGGTCCAGCACCATGCACCGCGCAATCGCGATGCGTTGTTTCTGGCCACCTGACAGCTGGTGGATCTCGCGGTTGCCGACATCCGGCAGAGCGATGCGCTCCAGCACGTTGGCAACCTTTTGCGAGATCTCGGACTTTGGCGTTCCTGCGCATCGCAGCCCGTAGGCGATATTCTCGTAGACGTTCATCATCGGGAACAAGGCCAGATGCTGAAACACCATCTTCACGTTGCGTTTGTTGGGTGGGATCTTCAGGACGGAGCGTCCCTTGATGTGGATGTCTCCGCGCGTGGGTTCCTCAAACCCTGCGATCATCCGCATCAGCGTGGTTTTTCCACACCCAGATGGGCCGAGGATGGAAAAAAACGAGCCTCGGGGGATGTTAAAGGACACATCATCCACCGCCCGCACAGACCCAAAATGCTTGGAGAGGCCCGTGCACTCCAGATCGAATTGTCCAGCGTCGTTCATTTGCGCCCGTTCCCCTGCACGCTGTGCTGACACAACTTGGGCGGCGCGCCAAATGCATCGCCGCCCAGCCTTTATGCCTTTTGCTTAGCCGCCGGTGGCAGCTTTGATCTTCTCCAGCGCCTTGCCTTCCATGTCCTCGACACCCGGAGGAATGTTGGCGAAGAACTTGAGGTTGGCAATGTCGTCGGCAGTGAACGCCGCGTTAACCGCGTTCTTCTTGTCTTCCGGCAACAGATCCAGCCCGCCGTTCACCGCTGCGATCGCGCCGGTGCTGCCGGACATGATCGTGACGTTCTCGGGCTGCATCACGAAGTTGATCCACTTGTAGGCGGCATCATCCGCCTTGCCTTTGCGAGGCAGCGCAAAAGTGTCGATCCACGCCAAAGCACCGGTCTCTGGCGGCACAAACACGATGTCGGGGTTTTGTGCGTAGAGTTTGTACGCGGTGGAATCCCATGTCTCGGACGCAACAATCTCGCCCGACAACATCATCGCGGAAAGATCATCACCGCCTTGCCAATACGCCTTGATGTTGTCTTTGCAGGCGATCAGCTTCTCGGTCACCTCATCGAGGATGTCCTGATACTTGTCGAGATCATCATAGGCGGCGAACGGATCATATCCCATCGAGAACGCGGTCCCGAGCAGGATCGTGCGCTTCAGGCGCATTGAGGTTTTACCCTTGTACTCCGCATCACAGAGATCGTCCCATCCGTTGAAATCGGCGGCCATGGACTTGTTGGCCATCAGCCCGGACGTGCCCCACTGATGCGGCACCGCATAGACTTCACCGTCGATGGTGGTGTTGGCCTTCACGCCTTCGAGGTGCGTGGACTCCATCACGGACGTGTCGATCTTTGACAGGTCCAGGGGCTTGTAGATGTCATACTCCAGCTGTGCCGCGTAGATGCGATCGTGGCTGGGCTGGGCGAGGTCGAAGCCGGCCCCACCTGTGGCGCGTAGCTTGGCGATCATCTCTTCATTGTTTGAAAAGGTGACCTCGACATCGATATCGGGATACTTTTCTTCAAATTTCTGGATGAGCTCTTCGGGTGCATATGACCCCCAGGTCAGCAGCCGCAGTGTTTCGGCCTGGGCAGCAGATGCGGTCGACAGCGCCGCCGTCACCGCCAGGCCGACAAAATAGCTTTTCTTTTTCATAGTTTTCTCCCTTGTTGGCGCCAGTTTGCGCCGAGTGACATGCATGAACACCGGTCAATGTTAGTGGAGTATTGGACTGGCCCACATATCCATTATGGAATATTGTACAGACCAATTTACAGCCTGAGCGCGGGCAGTTTGACAAGCGCTGATATGCCATTGTCGATGTCCGGCGGGCTGGTGCTGCCAAACCCCAGAACCAACCCCTTCACCGCGTTGTCGGTCAGGCTGTAGCGGCGGATCGAGGCGAGCGTCAAACCGGCTTCGGTGGCCTGCGCAATCAGTGCGTTCTCGTCCACGCGTTCGTCCAGCAAGGCGGTGGTGTGAAACCCGCTGGACGTTTCCTGCAGCTTGATCGTATCGGGCAGATGATCACGCCCCGCTTTCATCAGCGCATCGTAGCGGGTCTTGTAGAGCCGCCTCATCAGGCGAATGTGGGCTGCAAACTGCCCTTCATCCATGAAGTCCGCCACGGTTGCTTGCACCGACGTCGGCGGTGTGCTGATCCAGGACGAAAACAAAGTGTCGAAAGCCTGCGTCAGCTGTTCCGGGACCAGCATGAAGCCGAGCCGCAGCGACGGAAACAGCGTTTTGGAGAAAGTACCGACATAGATGACGCGTCCCTGCGTATCGATGCTTTTCAGCGGTGGGCGATGGCTGACGCCATAGTGAAACTCCCCATCGTAGTCATCTTCGATGATCAAAGCCTGGGCATCGTTGGCGGCCTCCAGCAGCTCCAGCCGACGTGCAAGCGACATAACATGACCCAAAGGTTGCTGATGAGACGGCGTCACAAACGCCAGCCGGAAATGTGGCGCAAGCCGTCTAGCTTCGTCGACATTTATGCCGTCCTGATCGACACTTACCGGCACCAGCTCGGCACCCGCGGCAATCAAAGCGTTGCGGGCCCCTGTTCCGCCCGGGTTTTCGTACCAGACCTTGTCACCGGGGTTCAGCAACACCCGACCCGCCAACGAAAAGGCATGCTGCGCGCCGCAGGTGATGAAGATCTGTTCAGGATTGCATTTAATGCCCCGCGCGGCGTTCAGATGACTGGCAATCGCGTTGCGCAGACCCTGGTGCCCCTGGGGCTGACCATACCCCATAATCTCTTCGCGCTCGCCGCGCAAATGCCTGGCGGCAAAGCGCGACCATTGCGCAATCGGGAAGGCATCCAGCGCGGGCAGTGCCGTCACAAACGCACGGCTGCGATGTGGCAACCAGGCCCGGGGCGCATAAGACGCAAAAGAATGATCAATGGTATGAGAAAGCCGGGGCTTCGACGTCTGAGTCTCCCGGTGGCGAAGCTCGCCCGCAGCAGGTCGTTGCTGCTCCAGGATATCGCTGACAAAGGTTCCGGCGCCGACCCGTGAGACCAGCATGCCTTCTGCAATCAGTTTGTCGACGGCGTCGATGACAGTGGTACGTGAGACGCCGACCTCGCGCGCCAGCGTCCGGCTTGCAGGTATCCTTTCGCCAGCACGCAAACCACCGGACAAGATGATCTCGCGCAGAACCATGTAGAGCTGAACGCCAATCGCCCGCTTGCCTGTGCGGTCAATCTCGATGGAGGACAACAACGCACCGTCTTGTCTCTTCATCGGTGCGCCCCTTCGAAAATTGGACTGCCCAATCTGGCTGAATGGACCTTAATAAATATCCAAAGCCGAGTATCGTCAATGAGTTCAGCCAGTCAGCTCAGGGCGCGGAGTACCCATGAAGATCAAGTCCATCGAAACGTTCACCAACGAGTTTGTATGTTTCACCCGTGTAACGGGCGAAGATGGCGCGCAAGGCTGGGGACAGGTCGCGCCCTATCATGCGGACATCACGGCACAGGTCTTGCACCGGCAGGTCGCGCCCTACGCGCTCGGTCAGGATGATGAGGACATCAACGGTTTGCTCGATATCGTTCGGGATCGTGAACACAAGTTTCCGGGCTCCTACCTGCGCCGCGCGATGGGCGGTCTGGACACGGCGTTGTGGGACCTCAAAGGCAAGCGGGCTGGCAAATCGGTCTGCGAGATGATCGGGGGCACACCCGGGACGGTGCGGGCCTACGCCTCGTCGATGAAACGGGACATCTCAGCCCAGGATGAGGCCGACCGACTTGTCCGTCTGCGCGATACCAAGAGCTTTGACGCGTTCAAGTTCCGGGTCGGGGCGGAGGTTGGCCGGAACGTGGATGAATGGCCCGGCCGCACCGAAGAAATTGTCAAGACGATGTACAAGGCGATGGGCGATGATGTGGCGCTGATGGTCGATGCGAATTCGTGTTTCGATCCGGCACGGGCAATCGAAGTTGGAAAACTCCTGATCGACAACGGGGTTTCTCACTACGAGGAACCCTGCCCCTATTGGGAGTTTGACCAGACCAAAGAGGTCACCGACGCGCTTTCGATTGATGTCACGGGCGGTGAACAGGATTGCATGATGGCCAATTGGAAGCTCATGATCGAGGACCGCGTGGTCGACGTCGTACAACCCGATGTGTGCTACCTTGGCGGCATCTCCCGCACACTGCGCGTTGCGGAAATGGCAGCGAAAGCCGGCATTCCGGTCACCCCTCACTGCGCAAACCTGTCGATGGTCACGCTGTTCACGATGCACCTTTTGCGGGCGATCCCGAACGCGGGAAAGTATTTGGAATTCGCGATCGAAGGTCCGGACTACTATCCATGGCAGGAGGGGCTTTTTGTCATCTCTCCGTTCGAGATCACGGACGGCCAAGCAACGGTCACGGACGCACCCGGCTGGGGCGTGGAAGTGCGCGCCGATTGGATTGACCAAGCGGCGTATCAGATCAGCGAGGCTGACAACTGAGGCTGCCATAGAGAGAGATCCGATTGCGCCGAAAGTCGTCAGGGTCTGGAATTAGCGAGCGGGATTTCCGGACTTTGACCGAACTGGTTCAAACAACGCCGCTCTTACCGGATCGTTGAAACAAACTGTGGTCAATCGCGGTGGCGGTCGCCCGGCAGGATATTGCCCGGGTTCAACAGGCCTGATGGATCCAAAACCTGTTTGATCTGCCGCGTCATTTTGATTTCCTCGATGCTATGTGACCGGTCAAGATAGCTGGTCTTGAAGACGCCGATGCCGTGTTCGGCGGTGTTTGAACCGTTGTGAGCGCCCACGCAGCCGTACACCGTCTTGTCGATCTCTTCGCCGGGAAACGGAGTGTCAGGCAGGTGAACAGCAAAGTGAATACAGCCCATGGCCATCCCTGACCTCTGAGATCAGCCAGCGTTACGCCGCATGTTCATCTTGGCTCTGGACCGGCACGCAAGGGCGCAGCTTGGAAACGACCGGAAGCAAACGCTCCAATTTTTCAACCGGTTCCGCCGCCGCGACATAGCGATCCCGGCGCAGGACCAGACCATGTTCAATGTAAGCGCGATGGGGGTGAGCAGACAGAAATCTGCTTTGATCCCGGACGATGACGAATTCTGCATGCGCCGGTTTCACATCCTCCGGCGTGATCCCAATAACCGCTGCGCCAACGTCGCGAAACTTCCGGAGCACGTCAGAACTCACAACCAGATCGGGCGCTTTTGCATAGACGAGAAGAACCGGCTGGTCTGGCAAAACAGTATCCAGCAGGCGGTACCCGCGATCGGTCATCTCGACAATGGGCTGCGGGAACATCTGTCCCACAATCGAGGTCTTCCGCGAGCTGCCGTCGGGCCAGATCAAACCTTCTTCGAACCGCGGCTTGGGCTTGTACTTCATCTGCGCAAAGTAATCCCGGGCCGGAGGGTAGAGTCGAAGCAGCCGAAAAGCGGACCGGGTGAGCGCCCCCTGCAGTCTTGACGCAGGCATCATGACCTGGCCCATCCGAAGGGCCAATTCAATCAAGGACCATGCATGTGGTTTGCGTTCCGTTTGATAGCTCTGAAGCAACTGCTCCGCTGATCCGGGAGCCGCACCCAAAGCTTCTGCGAGCTTCCAAGACAGATTGTGGACGTCTCTCACCCCGCTGTTCATGCCTTGCCCGGCGAAGGGCGGGGTCAGATGCGCCGCGTCACCAGCCAGGAACACGCGGTCCTTTCGCCAGGTCTCTGCGATCCGTGCGTGAAACGTGTAGACCTGCGCCCGCCGGACCTCCTCGTCGGCGTCAGGTCCAACGGCCGCCAGAAGGCGGCGCACATTGTCGGGCCGGATTGCTTCCTCCTGATCTTCACCCGGGTGGAGCATAAACTCGTAGCGACGAATACCGCCCGGACCGGGCAAAGTAATACCGGGGCGGGCCGGATCGCAGAACACCTCGGTGTGAAAGCCACGATTTCTTGTCGTGAAGAGATCGATGATCAGCCAAGGTTCTTTGAATGAAGAACCAACAAGCTTGATCCCGAGCGTCTTTCTGATTGTCGATTTCGCACCGTCACAAGCGACCAGGTATTTGCTACGAATTTCGTAAGGGTCATCTTCGCCGGATTGAACGATGACGGACACCCCGTCTTTGTCCTGCTCGAACGAGAGCATTTCCGTGTTGTAGCGCGCGGTCACATCCTCAAAACGCGCCACCTTTTCGCGCAGCAGACCCTCATATTCTGGCTGATCGAACGCGTTTCGTTTGTCGAAGCCAAACTCCTTGGCAAATGGCTTCACCTCAGCAAATGCACATCCGGTGGGTCCGCGATAAATGGAACCGTAGCCCTTCGTCGTAATCGCTCCGACCTCTTCGTCCAGACCGGCGGCCTGAAGGACCCGCATGCTTTCATCATCGATCGAAACCGCCCGCGGTGCTGTCACGCTGGTGGTGTTGCGTTCGATCAGGACTGTCTTGATGCCGCCCATGGCACCAAGCAGATTGGCCATCAAAAGACCCGCCGGGCCTGCCCCCACAATGGTGATATCCGTGATGTGGGTGTCCAATGCGCCCTCCCAGAGTCCTGTTCAGGTCTCTGCGGCAATGCGGTTGCGCAAGGTGCCGACGACGCCAATGTCGACCTCGACCAAATCGCCCGGGAACATGAACACCTGAGGGTCGCGCTTGTTGCCGACCCCGCCAGGCGTCCCCGTTACAATCACGTCGCCGGGCGAAAGCGGTGTAAAGTGGGAGCAGTAGCTGATCAGCGTATCAATCGGGAACAGCAGGTCGGCCAGCGTTGCCTCCTGCATCACTTGACCGTTCAGACGCGTTTGGATGGGCAGTTTACGGTAGTCGCCGACTTCGTCTGGCGTCACCAGATAGGGTCCGAACGCGCCGGTTCCGGGAAAGGTTTTTCCGGGCAGAAACTGGAAGGTGTGAAGTTGCCAATCCCGGATGGAGCCCTCGTTGTAGCATGAGTACCCGGCGATGTGGCTCATCGCATCTTCTTCGGTGATGCGGTATCCCCCGCGCCCAATGACAACGGCCAGTTCGCCTTCATAGTCGAAGCGATCCGAGATATCGGGTTTGATCATGTGCTGACCGTGCGCGACCTGACTGTCGGGATATCGGGCAAACACCGTTGGGTGATCGACATCCGGGCGGCCGGTCTCCTTTTTGTGCGAAAGGTAGTTCAGCCCGATACACAGGATCTTGGCCGGGTCAGGGATGGTCGGCAGCAGGGTGACATTGCCGACCGATAGGTCCGGCTTGCGCGTTTCGACAAAGGCAGCCGCCTCACCCAGCAGGTCCCCTGCAATGGCCTGTTTGAGCGAACAGACACCGGGTTTCAGTTTTTCGGTGAGGTCAACAATGCCGCCTTCTACCACGGCGCCAAAGCCGGTCCGGCCTTGCTTTGAGTACGAGAGGAACTTCATGGTCTGTGTTCTTTCATTTGCCTGAGCATTGCATTAGGCCCGCAGGAAACCCGGTCCCCAAAGGTTGGTAGTACGCTCTTCCAAAGGCCAATCCTGCGTTTCGCGGTCGTGTATGACCTCCAGCTCCGCAGAAATTTCAATCTTGTTGCCGTCCACGTCTTTGATGAAGGCGAAGAGATTGTTGCCCGGGCCGTGTCGGCCGGGCCCCCAGATGACCTTTATGTCATGCGCTGCCCAGTGATCGCAAAAATCGCGGATAAGGGCCCAGTCTCCCACCTCGTAGCTGTGATGGTCGATCCCCTGCTCGCTTGTTTTGAAACAGGCGAGCGTGTGATGTTCATGGTTTGAAGTCGACCAAAATGTCTTCAGCTCACCTGCGTCATCGGTCACGGTATCGGTCACCTGAAACCCCAGCATTTCCGAGTAGAACGCGATCATCGCACGCACATCGGTCGATGCGAATGTCAGATGCTGAATTGGCCCATGAAGCCCATCGGAATGGGGTGCCGTGTCCCTCGAAAGCCCGAAGCAGATCAGGTTGCCATCCGGATCTTCAACGGCAAACGCGTCATCCCCGAAGTAACTGGATGGGCTTTGCTGGACTTCGATACCCGCCGAGGCGATATGCGACCTGAAACCTTCAAGGCCTTTCGCATCTTTCAGGGCGAAACCCGCGTAACCCAGTTTTTTGCTCTTGCCGCTTGCGATTTCAACACGGCGACCCGGCCCCGTGAGGCGCCAAAGATCAGCGGAGACCTGATCTGCGCGCATGTCCATAGCCATGGCGTAAAACTGGGCAAGTTCGGCTGGATTTTCGCTCTGCAAAGAGATGTGATGCAAGTAGGCACGCGCCTGCACTGCTGTAAGTTTCATTTCAACCTCTTGAGGTGGCACGTTGTTGCCCGTTTTTATCGTTTTTTGATAATTTCGTAGTTTCTCTTACATGTAAATGGTGAATTTCGAGAATACAGTCGTTTTTTGCAAGGTTTGGGGCTAAACTGCGGTCAGTGCGCTGCCCGGTCACAACCGGTGACCGCGTCAAAGGGGAACAACGTGCTCGGTGACAGCAAAGCGATGCGTTTTCGAAACGGTTTGCAAAGAATGGAGGAAGGGCGCCGTGCGCGCGGTCAGATCTCTGATATTCAACCACTGTTTGCTCAATCGCACTGCAGGGCACCAAAGAGGCGATTGGCTTCGCAAACGAGGTTGGCTTGCAGGCTCCCGTCTGGTCCAGCGTTGTTGGCCTTTAACATGTGCGGTTCCAAAGCGGACGCTCAAGAAACTGAAAGACGATACGACGCATGGCTGGTTTAGATCGCTTCCTATCAGTGCTCAGATGCTTCGACGAAGAAAGACCCAACCGCACCGTTTCAGAACTGGCCGAAGAGTTGGCCGTGCCCGGAAGCACGGTGTATCGAACGGTTCGGGAACTGGTCTCCCATGGATTTCTGGAGCCGGCCAACGAAGCGCATTACAGGTTAGGGTCTGCCTTCATTGAATTTGACAGAATGGTGCGCCGGACAGATCCGCTTGGCCGGATTGGCACACAGTTCCTTCGGAACCTTCTGACGGAGCTAAAACTGCCATGCGTGGTGATGCTGGCCAGGCTCTATGACGACCGGGTCATGTGCACGGTTGACGAACGCAACGATGCGCAAGGCATTCCCACGAGTTTCCAGCGCGGTCGCCCGATGCCGCTAATCAAAGGCTCCACGTCAAAGGCGATCCTTGCGCAACTGCCCAGCCGGAAGCTCAAAAAGCTCCTGTCGGATGGAGAAAGCGAAGAAGAGCTTTCGAAACTCAAAGAGGAACTGACGGTGATCCGCAAACGCGGTTATTGTATCACCAGAGGGGAAGTCGACGATGGCCTGGCGGGGATTTCCGTCCCGATCAATTGCCCCGAGCTTGCCATTTCGGCTTGTGTCAGTGTTGTAATGCGGCAGGTCGATCTGGACCCAGAAACCGAGCGACGCATCGTCCTGATCCTTGTCTCTTCGGGAGACATGCTGACCCAGGCGCTGAGGGAAATCGGTCAAGAACACGAAAGCGCGTCGTAAGGCGGTGATTCTGGAAAGCCGCTATTCGCGGTGTCGCGCCAGCCTGGAGATCACCGCTCGGTTGCGCAGTCTTTAGAGCGACAGTCCCCAACCGTGTCTAGGGCTTAGTTTGCGGGCGCTCTCGGCGCGATCGGCCCTGCCCCTGCGAAAACTTGAGTTAGATATTGGCGACATCGATCAAAAGGACCCTTCTCCACTCGATAAGACGAAGCACCCTAAAGCCTGAGCAAGAACAAAGTGATGCTGGGGAAAGCAAACAGGATCGCCACCCGCACAAAGTCACTCAGAAGAAAGGGCAGCACACCCTTGAATGTATCCGCGATCCGGACGTCCCCGGCCATCTTGTTGATAATGAAAACGTTCATGCCAACCGGTGGCGTGATCAACCCAACCTCGACCACGATCAGCGTCAAAATGCCGAACCAGATCGCAACTTCCTCGACTGACATCCCAAAATCCATGCCCGATATCATTGGAAAAAACACCGGTATGGTCAGCAGGATCATCGCCATGCTGTCCATCAGACAGCCCAGAAAGACATAGATCACCAGAATACAGGCAACGACAAACAGTGGCGAAAACTGCGCAGCATCCACATACGCCGCAAGTTCGTAGGGCAGCCGGGTCAGCGCGATGAAGGCGTTGAAGAACTCTGCACCGAGAAGCACAAGAAAGATCATCCCGGTGGTCACCGCCGTGTTCTGAATGACATCCATCAGAGCCGACCAGCCAAATTTGCGACTGAACATGGCCAAAAGGCCGGTGCCGGTCGCTCCAACTGCGGCTCCCTCGGTTGGCGTGAAAATCCCGCCATAGATGCCGCCCAGCATGACCACAAAAATCAGGACGATGTGCCAGATGCCGCCTAACAGTTTCAGCCGTTCAGCCATGGGCACCCGGGCGGCCTCTCTGCCGGCGCCGGGAACGATACGCGCGAAAATGGCAATCACGAGCATATAGCCGATGGCCGCAAGCACGCCAGGCACCATAGCCGCAAGGAACATCTTGGCGATGTTTTGCTCGGTCAGGATCGAATAGATGATCAGGATAACGGAAGGCGGAATGAGAATGCCCAGCGTGCCTCCGGCAGCGAGCGCGCCGGTGCTCAGAGAGCCCGAATAGCCCAGCCGCCTCAGCTCGGGCAAAGCGACTTTTCCCATCGTCGCTGCGGTGGCCAGCGATGATCCGCATATGGCGCCAAAGCCAGCGCAGGCGCCGACCGCCGCCATGGCGACCCCGCCTTTGCGATGCCCAAGACAGGCACTGGCAAACCTGAAGAGCGCGCCGCTCATACCTGCGCGAGAGGCAAAGTTCCCCATCAGCAGGAAGAGCGGAATGACCGATAGCTCATAGTTTGAAAAAAGATAGAAAGCGCTGGATTTGGCCTGGCTCATGATCGGCAACCAGCCGGCGATGTAAGCCGTCCCACCTGCGCCGACCAGGAGCATGCCGAGCCCGATTGGGACCCGCAACGCCAGCAAGACGAACAGGATTGGGAAGGCAATCACGCCCAGGGTCAGCCTGTCCATGATCGGTTACCGCCCCATGGCTCTGTTGAAACTGATGACGCTGGTATAGGCGCAGGTCACGGCCAGCACACCAAAGGAGATCACAACCGGCACAAAGGCAATCCAGACAGGAAACTGCAGCAGCATTGTTGTCTCCGCATAGGACAGCATGTCCTGAGCCCCGAAAATCATTCGCCAGAAAATAAAGGCGGAGACGCATGCAAAGACCAACGAACTGATCGCATCCAACAAGGCGTTCGATTTCCGGCTGAAATTTTGGGTCACAAAGTCTACGATCACGTTGCCCGCACGGAACTGACACAAGGGAAAGAACGAGGCCACAGCGGCGGCACATCCAACCTCTACCAGCTCAAAGTCTCCCAAGAGCGGGCTGCCGAAAAAGTAACGCCCAATGATGGAGGCGACGTTGATGGCGACAACGGCCATCAGAACCAGCCCCCCCATCGCAGCAAGTGAGACAACGACCTTTTCAAGAAAACGCCCGAACCTGTCGTTCGGGCGCTGAAAGGTCTCTACGTAGTCAGCCAAGGTTTACTGCGCTTCGTATTTGGCGATCAGATCGCGCGCTTCCTGAACCAGCGCGGCACCATCCAGGCCTTTCTCATTCGCCTGTTCAATCCAGGCCTCAATGACCTGATCACCAACGGCCTTCATCTCGGCCAGAGCTTCGCCATCCATTTCGTGGAACGTACCCCCCGCATCGGCAGCCATTTGTCTGGCGGGTTCTTCAAACCCGTCCCAGGCCTGTCCTGCGAACCTGGCCAGCTCCATCCCGGAGTTTGCATCGATAACCGCCTTCTGAGCATCGGTCATGTTTTCGTAGGCACTCTTGTTCATCACAAACAGGAAGACAGCTGTATAGAACCCGCGGTCTCCGGCAGCCGTTGTGTGCATATTGGTCAGTTCATGCAGTTTGAACGGAGGCATGATTTCCCAGGGCACAACCATACCGTCGATGACCCCCTTTGACAGCGAAGGGGCCACAGCGGGAACAGGCATGCCGACCGGGGTCGCACCCAACTCCCCCAGCAATTGCGTCGTCACTCGCGTGGGGCCGCGCATTTTCAAGCCGGCCAGATCGTCCTTGGACCTGATCAGCGTTTCCTTGGTATGAAACTTGCCCGGCGCGTGAACGTGAACCGCAAGAACCTTGTAGTCCTCAAGCTCGTCAGCTGCGGTAGTTTCCGCAAACTCCATCACAGCCTGCGAGGTGATTTCGGCACTTGCCGCCATGAAGGGAAGTTCAAAAACTTCGAGCTTGGAGAAACGACCTGGCGAGTAACCGGCAACCGTCCACGTGACATCGACCACACCTTCGCGCACCTGGTCGATCAGTTGTGGTGGCTTTCCTCCCAGCTGCATGGTCCCGTACATCTCGACATTGATTTCGCCGTCTGACTGCTCATTGACGCGGTCAGCCCAGACCTGCGCGAATTTCGCATTCTGGTTCGCAGGCAGCGGCGCAAAGTTGTGATACTTCAGCGTGACCGGCTCCGCCATCGCAGTCATGCCTGCCCCTGCCGCAATCGCCGCCGCAACAGCGAATGTAGTGAGTCGTTTCATCAGGACCCCTCCCTTTAGTGGAACCTCTAAGTTGGCTCGCGAATGAAACGTCTTTCCGGACCAGATTTCAACAAGAAATGCACATTTCTCCAGTATGTTTTCACATTTTTTCTCATTTTTCGATAACATGGCATTCTATCAAGTTGTATTTTCCTGATTTTTGAAAGATGGTTATTGCCGACGCGAACGGCCATCTGGCCGGGCAGGCAATGAAATCGAGGACGACAATGGCTATCTGTGCGCTGGGTTACTTGGGTGTCAGATCGAATCGCCTGGAAGACTGGGGCACCTTTGCCGGGAACCTCCTGGGCATGCAGAAAGTCGACGCCGGGGGCAGCAATCTGAGCTTTCGTATGGACGACCGAAAGCAAAGGTTGGTTGTCGCAAACGAGCCCGGCGATGCCCTCAGCTTTATGGGCTGGGAAGTCGATGCCCCCTCGGATCTGGAGAACTATGCCTCAAGACTCGACGCCAATGGGATTGAAGTGACGCTTGGCACCCGCGAGATCGCAGACCGTCGCTTCGTCGACAGGTTGATCAGCTTTGACGATCCGGCCGGAAACCGACTCGAACTGTTCTATGGACCGCAGATCGACACCGATCCCTTCGAGCCCGGACGGCCCCATAGCGGCTTCAAGACCGGGCCGGTCGGCATGGGACACGCGGTATTGCATGTCGAAGACCCTGCTCCGCTGGTCCACTTCTATGTGGACTTCCTGGACTTTCGCCTGAGCGACTATGGGATCAAACCCGTCCCGCTTTACTTCTTTCATGTGAATGGTCGGCACCACAGTTTCGCGTTGGTGGGCAGCGGGCAACGCGGATTTCATCACTTTATGATCGAGTTCAATACACTGGATGACGTCGGCCAGGGGCACGACCTTGCAATCGAAGACGACTTGATTGCTTACACGCTAGGGCGACATACGAACGACTGGATGACGTCGTTTTATGCCCGTTCCCCATCGGGGTTCTTCGTCGAAAACGGCTGGGGTGGCCGGATCATCGATCCCCAAACCTGGGAACCGCATGAAACCACGACGGGCCCCAGTTTCTGGGGGCACGACCGTCCCTATCTGCCGGAAGATGCGAGGCAAAAGTTCAAGAAGATGCGTCTGGAGCTGGCGGCGCAGGGCGTTCAGGCACCGCCGATTGTCGATTGCCCTTGGCTATATTCCGAAATCCTGAAGGCGCGCTGACTCATGGTTTGTTGCGCATGGAGCTTTCCAAAACATGCCTGACTATGACGTATCCATTGTCGGGCTCGGCCCGACAGGTGCGGTGCTCGCGGCCCTGCTGGCCGACATGGGGTGCAGCGTGCTGGTTCTGGATCGCGAGGCTGACATCTACGATCTGCCACGCGCGGTGCATTTTGACGATGAAATCATGCGGGTCCTGCAATGGATCGGGGTGGCGGACAGCTATCAGGATCAAGTGCTGGTCAACAAAGGCATGCGATTTGTGGACAGTGCTGGAAACCTGTTGCTCGACTGGCCGCGACCCCAGCACATCACATCAAACGGATGGCATGCCAGTTACCGGTTTCACCAACCGGATCTGGAACACGCATTGCACAAAGCCTTGCAGCAGCGCAAAAATGTCCGGATCCTGCGCTCGCACCTTGTTGAACAGGTCTATGATCGCGGCGACAAAGTGCGTCTGCGCTACCGAAACAGGTTGGATGACACCGTACACGAAACGGACGCCAAGTTCGTCGTCGGATGTGACGGTGCCAACTCAACTGTTCGAAAGGCGATGGACACAAAGATGGAGGCGCTGGGATTTGAACAGCGCTGGCTGGTGGCGGATATCATGCTGAGCAAGGAAATGCCCGAGCTCGGGGACCATACTTTGCAATATTGCGACGCGCAGACACCATCGACCTATTGCCGCAATGTCGGGCTGCGCCGGCGCTGGGAATTCGCGCTCTCAGAGAGTGAAAGCGATGCCGACGCGAGCCGCGAAGACGGCATCTGGGACAGGCTTTCAAGATGGTTGAGTCCGGGTGATGCCCTGATCGAGCGCAGCGCGATCTACACCTTCAAATCTGAAGTTTCCCAGGATTGGGTGCGGGGCCGGCTGATGATCGCGGGTGATGCTGCGCATTTGACCCCTCCTTTCATGGGGCAAGGCCTGTGCGCGGGCATCCGCGACGCCGCCAATCTTGCCTGGAAACTTGCGCTTTGCTGTCGCACCGGCGAAGCGGGACTACTTCAGAGCTATCACTCAGAGCGGAAACCTGTCGCCATCGAGTACATTCAGACGGCAGTTCGCCTTGGCGAGCTGATCAACCGCATGGGCAGTTCAGGCAAGGCCGTTGAACCCAGAACGATGACGAGTCCCGAGACCCGGCTGGGCGAGGGTTTGGGCAACAACAGTGATCGCTTCCGCGGCCTATTGTTTCCTCAACTCATACTCAGCAACGGCCAGCGCATGGATGACGAAGTTGGCCACGCTGCTGTGCTGATTGTCTCAGAGCCCTTCTCTGTGCCTGAAACCGCGCCAAACCTTCGCATACTCCAGACACATAACGAACCGTCCTTGGATCAGGAGTTGCGCGCAATTGGCGCTTGCGCGGTGTTGGTGCGACCAGACAAGCGCATTCTGGCGACGGCACGAACACAGGAAGAGACCGCAAAGATGATCGACGCATACCCAGTCGACGCAGGTGCAAGGGGCTAACACCGGAGGCTTCGGGCAACAGCTGAAAGGGTCATTGTCCGGACGCTGCCAATCTCGCGTCCATCGGCTCTCGTTTTGAGACTAGAACCCAAACCCAATGCTGATACCGGTCACGATGTTGGTCTCTCCGTCGACGAAATCAGCATTCACTTCGGGCGTCAGGGAAAATCCCTCCAGTTCAAACTCATAGCCGACGCCAACCCGGAACAATCCCTCTGTATTTGAATCGTGAATCTCCACGCCCGGCATCCCTGTAAAGACCCAGCCTTGGCCCGGATAGAGTTTGACGGGAATGCCTACAATGCCAGTGTCGATATCCCCAAAAGCGTACTCGCCAAGCACGCCAACAGAGACAAGTGGTGAAATCCGCCGATGATAAGACATCGCGGCCGTCACCGCGTTTTCACCATGCTCTGTGTGGGTGTTGGACAGCACAAACTCGAACTTGTTCGCGTGTCGATGTGCCTCGGAGGTTCCGCCATGGCCGATGGCACCGCCGTCCTCGGCCAGCACTGAGCCTGCCCCAAACGCTGCGATTATCCCCAAGGTCGCAAGCCGAACCACCATGCGGTGAATCTCCTTCTATGACCTCAACCTTATCCTATCCGCGGGATTTTGCATCAATTGAATGCAGTTGGAACAGATCACTCCTAGGGTCAGGACCCACAAAAATTTGGTCGGCAAGCAACTGCGGAATCGCAGCAGTTGACGTAAGGGAACCCAAGATACTCTTTGCTTTGTTCAGGCGTTTCACCCACGGTCGGGCGTCCAACATTGGGGAAATCCATGAAAACGCCTCTTTTGAGTGCCGCGACTGCGGCAATGCTTGTCGCAGCGACAGGTGCAAGCGCGCTGACGTACAACTGGTCCTTTGAGGCGACCACAGGAACGAGCCTTGGCACTGTGAGCGGAACAATCTCCGGCTTGGAGATCGGGTCCAATGACGGAACCGGGCTGACCGTCGAAGTTCTGTCGTCGCCCTCTGGAAATGTACTTGGCGGCGGTTGGAGTTTTCAAGGCAAGGGAACCGCTATTGACGCGTTCACCGTCGCGGACGACAAAACCGTGACCTTTGCGGCTGCAGATTTCAGACGCGACGGGAACTCAGACGCTCTGTTCTTCGGTCGCTTTTCTGACTTCGTCCCACAACTGTTTTCCGGCAACGAATTTGATATCGGAGAATTCAATACCGACCATAGGGGATTCGCCCCGACCGTGTTCGAACTTGTGGATACCACACCAGTACCGGTTCCAGCCGCCCTACCGCTCTTGCTAGCCGGTCTTGGCGCTCTGGGCATCGCTGGCAGGCGCCGCCGAAGCTGACACGCTCTGACAGATAAACAAACGCCCTGCATCTGCGGGGCGTTTTGCTTTTTGGAGTGGTGGTGATTAATGGGTCCAGTGCCTAAAGCGCTGCGCTTGGTCGCCCTGCTTCATTTGGGTTGGGTTGTCCCGATCCTGTAGTGTTCCACCTCGACCAAACAGGAATGCGCAATAGGCCCCTGAGCCAGGCGAGAAGTCCCCTTGTCCAGTGTCAACACATTCGGATTGCCGCGCTGGCAAGTGTCCGCGTCCGGGTCAAACCACGCCCCCGTCGCGATCTGGATCACGCCAGGACGAATGGCATCGCTGAGCCTGAGTTCGGCCAGACACGCGCCGCGCTCATTGTGCAGCCTGACCACCTGCCCCTCCTCCAGCCCGCGCGCCGCTGCGTCGCTTGGATGCATGGTGACCGGCTCGACTCCATTTGGGCGATCTGCCGTGCTGACTGGGCCGTGGTCCAGCTGGCTGTGCAATTTGTTACGCGGTTGGTTGGAAATCATGTGGAGCTGCTCTGACCGTGCGCGGCCCAGCCATTCCGCCGGCTCCATCCATGCCGGATGCCCCGGGCAATCCTCATAACCGAAACCGGCAATGGTTTCCGAGAAGATTTCGATCTTCCCGGATGGGGTCGCCAATGGGTTCGCTTCTGGGTCCCTGCGGAAAGCCTCCAGCATAATGGTGGGTGCCTCCGGCGCAGGTACTTTGACCCATCCGTCCCGCTGAAAACTCTCCCAATCCGGCAGCTCAACGTCCTGACGGGCGGCCTGTTGCCGCGACACATCCCAGATCCAGCGTTGCCACTCCTGCGCGCTGCGCCCCTCGGTGAATGTGTCCTCGACCCCCATCGCCGCTGCGATGCCCCGCAAAATGTCATGATCGTCTTTCGCCTGACCGACGGGCGCAATGGCCTGGTCCATGACCACCTGATAAGGGTCCTTAGGGGTCAGCGCCAGGTCACTGCGTTCCAGCGGCGTGGTGCAGGGCAGGACGATATCGGCGTGCCGCGCAAGCGCGTTCCAGCACCATTCATTGGCAATGATGGTATCGGGTCTGGACCACGCCCGGCGCATCCGATTGAGATCCTGATGGTGATGGAAAGGATTGCCACCCGCCCACCAGACCAGCCGGATGTCAGGATATTCGTAAGACTGCCCGTTGTAGTCAAAACGCCCACCCGGGTTCTCGAGCATTTCCGTAACCCTCGCCACGGGAATGAAATCAGGCACCGGATTGTGCCCTTGCGGCAGCGAGGCGTAGTCAATGTGACGCCGGTTCAGGCCGGTATTGTTCATGGCGGAATAGCCAAATCCCAACCCCGTGCCGGGACGCCCCATCTGTCCCAGCATGGCGGCCAAAGCGATGGCTGCCCAGAACGGTTGCTCGCCATGGTCCTGACGCGTCAAGGCCCAGGCAGTGGAGATCATGGTCCGGCTCTTTGACATACGCCGCGCCAGATCACGGATGGTATCCGCCGATATCTCGCAAATGGCCTCGGCCCATTCGGGGGTCTTGGGAACCCCGTCCGTTTCACCGGCCAGATATTGTGCAAACCGGTCAAAGCCTGTGGTGTAGCGCGCCAGGAAAGCCCGGTCGTGCAAGCCTTCGGTCAGAAGCACATGGGCCAGCGCCAGCATGAGCGCAACATCTGTGCTGGGACGTATCGCCAACCATTCCGCGCCGACCTGATCCAGAAAATCGGATCGCAACGGCGAGATGTTTACAAACGAAACGCCCGCCTCGTGGGCCGCGAGCTTGCCATCCTTCTGGACATGCGCCCCGGTGCCGCCCTGGCTGATCTGACCGTTTTTGAGCGGCACACCACCAAAGGCGACAAACAGCTCACAATCCGTGGCAATGCTCTCCCAGCTCGTCGTAGTATCGAGATGCCCCCTGAACGTGCCCAGCACATGAGGAACGACAACCTCTGCTGCGGCGAAGGAATAGGTGTTCTTGGAGCTTGTGTAACCGCCGATGCAATTGAGAAACCGCTTCAGCTGGCTCTGCGCGTGGTGGAAGCGCCCGGCGCTGGCCCATCCGTAAGACCCCGCATAGATGGCTTGATTGCCAAAGCTGTTCCGAACGCGGTTCAATTCGTCTGCGACCAGCCGGTTCGCATCGTCCCAACTGACTTCGACAAACTCCTCTGACCCGCGCCGTTCTCCGGCCGCCCCGGGTCCATCAACCAGCCAGCTCTTTCGCACCATGGGCGCCGTGACCCGCGTTGGACCGTCCAGTACGTCTACAATCCCATGACCGATCTCCGATGGGTCCGGATCGTGGTGGAACCCATGCAAACCGGTGACGCGGCCGTCCTTTGTTTCGACCCGATAGGTGCCCCAGTGGGCACTGGTCAACAGATCGCGGGTCCGCTCCGACATATCAACGCTCTCCCGCGCGTAATTGCGTGGCAGCCCCTTCATGGCTCCTTGAGACCTCGGATCGAACGCGGTCGCGTTTGGGTGCCTCGTCCATCATCCGGCCCGACTTTCCAGCTTCCACGTCAGGTTGGCTTTTACGGCGGGCCACTCGCTTGCAATCACCGAGTAAACCGCCGTGTCGCGCACGGACCCATTTGGCATGATCGCATTGGACCGCAAGACGCCATCCAGCTTTGCGCCCAATCGTTCAATGGCGCGGCGGCTCTGCACGTTCAGGAAGTGGGTTCTGAATTCGACGCAAATACAGTTCAGGGTTTCGAACGCATACCGCAGCAGCAACAACTTGCATTCGGTGTTCAGAGGTGAGCTTTGCACCGAACGCCGATACCAGGTTGATCCGATTTCCACGCGCTTGTTGGCGGCGTCGATATTCATGTAGGTCGTCATCCCCACGGCCTTTCCGGTGGAGCGGTCAATCACCGCAAAGGGCAACATCGTCGGCAAAGCCAGCCGGCGCTCAATTTCGCCCGCCATTTCCTCGGCGCTGGGAATCGTGGTGTACCAGAGCTTGTGCAGCGCTCCGTCGTTGGTCGCCTCAACCAGATCGTCGTGATGCGCAAGAGACAGCGGCTCGACAGACACGTGATCTCCATGGACTGAAAACGGGGCTGGCCAAGCACTCATTGTAAGTGGTCCTTCAATGCGACGTCCTGATCCGCACAGTTGTCCAAATTTGTTTCGGTGCAAACAGAAATCTCCATGCCGTCGGGAATGCAGATCTTAACGGGCAACGATCCGGGTCCTTTTGCCGTCCTACGCCCGTCCAATGGAGGGCGAGGTCCGGACGCAGTGCGTCGCAGCCGGCTCGCTCGCGCAAATGTAAAACACTTGATAGATTTTTGTCGCGCGGCAATATTACTTGCCACGGCGCGCCGCCATCATGGCGCACGAACTTCCTTTGGCTGCCAGATGCGTGCGCAACAATGAGCGAACAGAAGATCAAGAACATGGAAGAGTTTGCCACGGTGAGCGGAATCTCGCGTCCGACCGTGTCAAAGTACTTCAACAACCCCGACAGCGTTCGCAAGTCCACGCGTGCGCGGATCGAAGCAGCGCTGGAGCAGTTCGACTACCGCCCGAATTTCTATGCGATGAACCAGAACCGGCGGATGACAAAGAACATCGGCATCGTTGTCCCGTACCTGGCTGACCCGTTCTTTGCCGAGATTGTGCGCGTGATCGAGGAGCGCTGCATCGGCGCCGGATTTATGCCCTCGCTCTTCAGCGCGCACGGCACCAGTTCGCTAGAGGTCGAAATTCTGGACACCTTGCGGTCGCTGAAACCGGCGGGTGTCTTGCTGGCGCCGCTTGGCCGGCTGTCTGACAAGAGCGCGATCGAGGCTTTTTGCCGTGACGTGCCGACGGTTCTCTTTGACAGCAACATTGCAGGGCTGGGCGAGGCCTTTGTGGGTTCGGACAATTACAGCTTTGTCTCGCAAACGGTGGAGTATCTCACGCGCACCGGCGAGCCGCCTTGCTTTTTTGAGATGCGCACCCCCGCCAACCCGAATGCCAACAAAAGACGTGAAGCCTATCTGAGTATGATGGAGCGGCTGCAGCTGGAACCGCATGTCATCAAGGTTGATGGATCCGGCTGGGGTTTCGAAGAAATCGGGCGCCAGGGCGGGTTGAAACTGTTCCAGGAGAGCACGCTTCCAACGAACACGGTCCTATGCAGCAATGATCGCCTCGGCATCGGATTTCTGTCGGCCTGTTTCGAGGCCGGGATACGCGTTGGGCGCGGCGATGACTGCGACATTCGGGTCGCGTCGCATGACGACCACCCCTTTTCCCGGTTCACCTGCCCTGCCCTGACGACTGCCGCCCATGACTATGCCTCTGTTGCAGACCACGCAGTGGAGACCCTGTTCAGGTTGATCGAAAGCGGTGGAGACTTCCGTCAGCGCGAGGAAACCCTGTTTCCGGCGCGGTTGATTATGCGGGATTCCGCCTGACAAAACTTCACGCGCGTAAAATTTTGCTTGACGCGAGTCAATCTAGTCGCAATTCTGCTCCCGGGTTATGAGACGTAACCAAGGGAGGAAGAACATGTATCTCAAGAACGCACTTGGTGCGGCAACCGTCCTGTCCTTGTGGGCAGCCAGCGGTGCCGTGGCCGAAACACTGACAATCGCGACTGTGAACAACGGCGACATGATCCGGATGCAGGGTCTGACGGACGATTTCACCGCCAAGACAGGTCACGAGGTCGAGTGGGTGACGCTGGAGGAAAACGTACTGCGTCAGCGTGTGACCACGGACATTACCACCAAAGGCGGTGCGTTCGACATAATGACCATCGGCATGTACGAAACCCCGATCTGGGGCGCCAATGGTTGGCTGGTGCCGCTCGATGACCTGAGCGCCGATTACAATGTTGACGACCTGCTGCCGGCGATGCGCGCCGGCCTAAGCCATGATGGCACGCTTTACGCGGCACCGTTCTATGGCGAAAGCTCTATGATCATGTACCGCACCGACCTGATGGAGAAGGCTGGTCTGGAGATGCCCGATGCGCCGACATGGCAGTTCATCCGCGAAGCTGCGGCAGCGATGACGGACCGGGACAACGAAATCAACGGTATCTGTCTGCGCGGCAAGGCCGGTTGGGGTGAAGGAGGTGCCTTCATCACCGTGACCGCCAACTCCTTTGGCGCACGCTGGTTCGACGAGGACTGGAACGCCCAGTTCGATCAGCCGGAATGGGCCGAGGCGCTGAACTTTTATGTCGACATGATGGAAGAATCCGGCCCTCCGGGTTATGCCACAAATGGGTTCAACGAGAACCTTTCCCTGTTCCAGCAGGGCAAGTGCGGCATGTGGATCGACGCCACCGTGGCTGCCTCCTTCGTGACCAATCCCAACGACTCCACAGTTGCCGACAAGGTTAGCTTTGCATTGGCACCGAACAGCGAAGGCGTCGAGAAGCGCTCCAACTGGCTGTGGGCATGGGCTTTGGGCATCCCGGCAGGGACGCAAAAGGCAGACGCCGCCAAAGAGTTCATCGAGTGGGCGACTTCGCAAGGCTACATTGAACTTGTGGCCGAGAAAGAGGGGTGGGCAAATGTTCCTCCCGGTGCGCGGACCTCGCTCTATGAAAATGCGAACTACAAGGATATCCCGTTCGCCCAGATGACGCTCGACTCGATCCTGGCCGCGGATCCAAACAACCCGACCGTCAAGCCGGTCCCCTATGTGGGCATCCAGTTTGTCGCGATCCCGGAGTTTGCCGGCATCGCCACGGAAGTCAGCCAGGAATTCTCGGCGGCCTATGCCGGGCAGCAATCCGTCGAAGAAGCGCTGGAGAAAGCGCAGGCTCTGACCAACGACGCCATGGAGGCCGCGGGCTACCGCTAGGCATTCCTACCCAGAGGGCGACCTTATCGCCCCCTGGTTCTTGCATCCGAATTCAATGAACATCCGTCTTGGGGTGGCAGTGCCGCCAACAGAGGAGATTTGTCATGGCAACACAGCACTCTAGATCCGCAGCCCGATTCATGATGGCACCCGCGGTCATACTGCTCCTTGGTTGGATGCTGGTCCCACTGACCATGACCCTCTTCTTCTCTTTCAAGAAGTACCTGCCCTTGCGTGGAGACTCGATCAGCAACGGTCTGGATTGGGTGGGCTTCGACAATTACGTCCGCTTCGTCAGTTCCAGCTCATTCTGGCCCAGCGTTCAGGCCACGCTTTCGATCGTGGGCGGTGTTCTGGTCATAACGGTCGTTTTGGGCGTCCTTCTCGCACTTCTGCTCAATCAACCGATGTGGGGTCAGGGTGTCGTACGCATTCTCGTCATTGCGCCGTTCTTTGTGATGCCCACCGTGTCCGCGCTGGTCTGGAAAAACATGTTCATGGACCCAACCAACGGTCTTCTGGCGCATCTGTGGAAGTTCTTCGGGGCCGAACCAATCGCGTGGCTCAGCCAGGCTTCCATGCCCTCTCTGATAGTGATCGTGTCATGGCAGTGGTTGCCCTTTGCAACCCTGATCCTCTTGACCGCCATCCAGTCGCTGGACAGCGAACAGCTTGAAGCCGCAGAGATGGATGGCGCGCCATCAATAAAGCGGTTCTGGTTCATAACCCTGCCGCATCTGAGCCGCGCCATCACCATCGTGATCCTCATTCAGACCATTTTTCTGCTGGCGATCTTTGCCGAAATCTTTGTCACCACCGGCGGCGCCTTCGGCACCAAGACCTTATCGTACCTGATCTTTCAGCGGGTGCTCGAAAGTCAGAACATCGGGCTTGGCTCCGCAGGAGGCGTCTACGCAATCATTCTCGCCAACATCGTCGCGATCTTCCTGATGCGCATCGTTGGCAAGAACCTGGACGCGTGAGGAGGACACCATGGCACGCGCAGTCACGCAGAACCGCAAGATCATCAATACCGCTGTTGCCTGGGGTATTGGCCTGCTGATCTTCTTCCCGATCCTCTGGACGATCCTCACCAGCTTCAAAACCGAAGCACAGGCCATCGCAGATCCGCCGATCTTCCTGGCCTTTGACTGGACGCTCGAAAACTACGGTGTGGTTATGGAGCGCTCAAATTACGCCCGGTTCCTGTGGAATTCGATCGTCATCGCCGGCGGCTCGACGATCCTCGGGATCATCATCGCGGTCCCGGCCGCTTGGTCGATGGCTTTTGTACCGTCCAAACGCACCAAGGACATCTTGCTGTGGATGCTCTCGACCAAGATGCTGCCGGCCGTTGGCGTCCTCTACCCGATCTACCTGCTCTTCATCCAGCTTGGGCTTCTCGACACAAAGTTCGGACTGACCATCGTCCTGATGCTGATCAACCTGCCGATCATCGTGTGGATGCTCTATACTTACTTCAAAGAGATCCCCGGCGAGATCCTGGAAGCCGCGCGAATGGACGGGGCCTCACTGAAGGACGAAGTGCTCTATGTGCTCACGCCCATGGCGATCCCGGGCATTGCCTCAACCTTGCTCCTGAACGTCATTCTTGCATGGAACGAGGCGTTCTGGACGCTCAACCTCACCGCCGCAAAAGCGGCACCGCTGACAGCCTTTATCGCCAGCTATTCAAGCCCCGAAGGGCTGTTCTACGCCAAGCTCAGCGCGGCATCGACCATGGCCATCGCGCCCATCCTCATTCTTGGCTGGTTCAGCCAGAAACAACTTGTCAGCGGCTTGACCTTCGGCGCCGTCAAATAGGGAAACGCACCAATGGGACAAATACAACTGAACCAGGTGACCAAGAGCTTCGGCAACGTGCAGGTCATCCCGCCACTGGACCTTACAATCGAAGACGGGGAGTTCACAGTTTTCGTCGGCCCGTCGGGCTGTGGCAAATCCACCCTTCTGCGGCTGATCGCGGGTCTGGAAGACATCACCTCCGGACACATCGCAATCGACGGCAACGACGCCACCTCGGTGCCCCCCGCGAAACGCGGCCTGGCAATGGTGTTCCAGTCCTATGCGCTTTACCCGCATATGTCGGTGCGTAAGAACATCGCCTTTCCAATGCGCATGGCCGGAATCGATCAGGCCGAACAGGAGCGGCGGATCGCAGCTGCGGCCAAGGCGCTGAACCTGACCGATTACCTGGATCGGCGTCCCGGCCAGTTGTCCGGCGGACAGCGGCAAAGGGTCGCCATCGGACGGGCCATCGTCCGTGAACCTGCCGCTTTCCTGTTTGATGAACCGCTGTCCAATCTGGACGCGGCCTTGCGGGTCGGCATGCGGCTGGAAATCAGCGAGATGCACGAGCGCCTCAAGACAACGATGATCTATGTCACGCACGACCAGGTCGAGGCCATGACCATGGCCGACAAAATCGTCGTTTTGCGCGCCGGTGTTGTCGAGCAGGTCGGCAGCCCGCTGGAGCTCTATCAACGCCCCCGCAACACTTTCGTGGCCGGGTTTATCGGGTCGCCGAAGATGAACCTGATCGAAGGCCCTGAGGCCGCCAAACACGATGCAGCCACCATAGGCATTCGCCCCGAACATATCGACATTTCGGAGACGGAAGGCGTCTGGCAGGGCACGGTGGGTGTGTCCGAACATCTTGGCTCTGACACCTTTATCCACGTCCAGTGCGGGCTCTCCCCCGAGCCGCTCACTGTGCGCGCCGCCGGAGAGCGCAAGCTCGAATATGGATCAGAGGTTTTTCTTTCCCCGCAGATGGAACACCTGCACCGCTTCGACCAGAATGCGCTCCGGATCGAATGACGCAGCTGGCCGGCAAAACCGCCCTGATCACCGGGGCTGCGCGCGGCATCGGGCTGGCCTTTGCGCGGGCTTATGTGGCGGAGGGCGCCCGCGTGGCGATTGCAGACATCGACCTTGAACGCGCACGCGAAGCGGCTTCCGAACTAGGTCCGGATGCCGTCGCAGTGGCTATGGATGTGACGCAACAGGACAGCATTGATCAGGCCGTTCGGGAAACCATCGCAGCGTTCGGCCAGATCGACATCCTGATCAACAATGCGGCGGTGTTCACTGCTGCGCCGATCGTGGAGATCGACCGCGCAGACTATGCCCGGACATTTGAGATCAACGTTGCGGGCACCTTGTTCACTTTGCAGGCCGTGGCGCGGCACATGATTGAACGGGGCATCCAAGGGCGGATCATCAATATGGCCAGCCAGGCCGGGCGGCGCGGTGAACCGCTCGTCGCGGTCTATTGCGCAACCAAAGCGGCGGTCATCAGCCTGACCCAGTCCGCAGGCCTCGCCCTCATCGAACACGGCATCAACGTGAATGCAATTTCTCCGGGCGTGGTCGATGGCGAGCACTGGGACGGCGTGGACGCATTTTTTGCCAAGTACGAAGGCAAGGCGCCCGGACAGAAAAAGGCGGAAGTGGCGGCAGGTGTGCCGCATGGGCGTATGGGGCGTCCCGAAGACCTGACCGGAATGGCCGTTTTTCTGGCCAGTGATGCCGCCGACTATATCGTGGCCCAAACCTACAATGTCGACGGCGGACAATGGATGAACTGATGGCGGACCCCCGACCCGTATCGGAGACTGTGCCTTTGTCGGACGGAGCGCTGAGCCGTCTTCCACAGCATGTCGCCCGCCCAAACTATGACCGATCCGCACTTTCGCCGGGAATTGTGCATATCGGCCTTGGCAACTTTCACAGAGCGCATCAGGCATGGTACCTGCACAGGCTGATGCAAACTGGCAAAGCATTGGACTGGGCGGTCATCGGTGCAGGCATCCGTCCCTATGACGTGGAGATGCGGAAGAAGCTGATGGCCCAGGACAGCCTCAGCACCCTGATCGGCCTTGATCCCGACGGAGCCTCGGCCGAGGTCATCGGGTCCATGATCGACTATGTTCCCATCGAGACGCACAACACTGCCCTGATCCGGCAGTTGTCCGATCCCGCGGTTCGGATTGTGTCGCTGACTGTAACAGAGGGCGGATACTACGCCGATCCCGTCACGGGAGCCTTTGATCCGTCGCATCCCGATATCGTCCACGATGTTGGACATCCCGACCGGCCCATCACCGTGTTTGGCGCGCTCGTCGCGGCGCTGAAAACCCGTCGCGAGCGCGAGTTTGGTCCCTTTACCGTCATGAGCTGTGACAACCTGCGCGGAAATGGCGACCTTACGCGGCAGGCGGTGCTGTCGCTCGCGCATCTCGGTGATCCCGAACTCGCGGACTGGATCGAAGCCAACGCCAGCTTTCCCAATTCCATGGTCGACTGCATTGTGCCTGCAACCGGCCCCCGCGAGATTGCTTTGACACGCGAACTCGGCATCGAGGATGCCGCGCCGGTCAGCCACGAGAATTTCCGCCAGTGGGTTCTGGAGGACAGGTTTTGCGCGGGCCGCCCTCCGCTGGAGGATGTTGGTGTTGTGTTCACCGATGACGTACACGCCTACGAGACCATGAAAATCCGGGTGTTGAATGCGGGCCACCAAGTGGTTGCCAACATTGGAGAATTGCTGAGTGTTGAGACGATCGCTGACTGCATGTCCCATCCCCTGATCAGGACCTTTTTTGACAAGGTTCAGCACGAAGAGATCCTGCCCGCAGTTGCGCCCGTTCCAGAACTGGATCCGAAAGACTATCTGGCGCTGATCACACGGCGGTTTGCCAACCGTGCTGTTGTCGACACCGTTCAGCGTGTGGCGTTTGACGGATCGTCCCGCCATACCGGTTTTGTCCTGCCAATCTTGCGCGATCAGTTGGAGGCCGGGCGCCCGATTGAAGGACTGGCGCTTGTCGAGGCACTTTGGGCGCGCATGTGTCTGGGCAGACGCGAAGATGGCAGCGAGATAATAGAGAATGACCCGGCCTGGTCGGATCTCGTATCCGCGGCGCATGCTGCCCGCGCGCGTCCACAGGCGTGGCTGGATCAGCGCCACTATTATGGGGACCTTGCCGATCATCCCGCTTTGACATCCAGCTTTGCCAGATGGTTGACACGTCTGGAAAACGAGGGCGTATCGGCTACTGTGTCCGCTTATCTCACGTCCTAGGCCAGCACCCGCGAAGCGATGCAGACCCTGGAACCGAACAAGCGCTGTCCATTGAAAGGCCCACCATCATGATCCTTTGCTGCGGCGAAGCGCTGATTGACATGATCCCGGCACCTACGCGGTCGGGGCCGGATGGTTTTGTCCCGCACACAGGTGGCGCAGTGTTCAACACCGCAATTGCCTTGGGACGCCTTGGCGCCCAGTCCGGCCTGCTCACTGCATTGTCCGAGGACATGTTTGGCCAGCAGCTGCGGTCTGCTCTGCAGGAAAGCCATGTAGACCTGTCGCATCTGGCAAGCTCTCCCTACCCGTCCACCCTGGCGTTTGTGGCGCTTCGGGATGGTCAGGCAAGTTACGCTTTCTTCGACGAAAATTCCGCCGAGCGCTTGATGCGGCCTGGTGACTTGCCTCCCATCGCACCAGCGGTTTCCACCCTGTTTTTCGGGGGCATCAGCCTGGCCCGTGAACCTGCGGGAGATGTTTATGCAGCGTTGGCACACGACGCACGCAAAGACAAAGTTGTGATGCTGGACCCGAACATCCGGGCGGGCTTTGTCGAAGACGAAACCCTCTATCGGGCGCGACTTGGGCGCATGATTGGCTTCGCAGACATCGTAAAGATCTCGGATGAAGATTTGGATTGGCTGCATCCCGAGCAGACATCGCTGGAGCAGAAAGTCGAATGGCTCCGCGCAGCCGGACCAAAGATCGTGATCCTGACGCGCGGCGCGCAAGGGGCGTCAGGGTGGCTGCCGGGCGGCGAACGCATCGAGATGCCCGCCCGCACAGTTGAGTTCGTAGATGCTGTCGGCGCCGGCGACAGCTTCAATGCGGGCGTACTGGCGCAGATCTCTGACATAGGCGCATTGACCAAGACGGGCGTCGCCGAAATCACCCACTCCCAGCTCGAGCAAGCGCTTGACATGGGCGCCGCCACCGCCGCCGTTGCGGTGTCCCGCGCGGGCGCAAACCCACCCTGGCGAGAGGAACTCTGAGCGCCCTCGTTCTGCTGCGGCAGGTCTGCGGCCACTGTCGATTTGTCAGGCCCAAACCACTGCGTTTGCAGCCAAGTTGTGGCCATATTCACCTGTCAATTCATGCACTTCTGCGGCGTATGAGCTTCAGCGCGGATAACTCGACCTATCACACCACGATCTCCGGTGGTGATGTCGCCTCTGCGATTGACGACGACGCAACATGCGACCCCGGCAAAACCAACGTCGAATGTGTCGCCGTTGTTGATTTCAAGGACATCTCGGAGTTCCGCTTCGTGAAGTTCTCGTCTGAAAACGCAAATGGTAGCGACCGCGCCGCCTTTGAATTTGCGGTTCTGGAGGGCTTCTCGAGCACCGTCGAGCCCATCCCGGTTCCCGCCGGCGTCTGGCTGCTGGGTTCCGCTCTGGCCGGGCTTGGCATCGCGCGTCGCCGTCGCAGGAAGAGCTGACGCCGTCACCTTATCTCATTTGAAAGACCGGCCACCCTGTGTGCCGGTCTTTTTTTGTGCACAACCAAGTCGATGACTCAGCCCGGTGGAACAACACCGCGTAGCGGAGTGCCGCGGCAGCAGCGCCCGCAGCCGCTTGCGATCTGCTCAGAAGAAGATTGCCAAGCCGGTCATGGACACCACGAGGAAAAGCAACGTCATGATCCCGCCTGAGCGGACAAAGTCGATGACGCGATAGCCACCCGGCCCCATGATCAGCGCGTTCACCTGATGGGTTGGGATCAGGAAGGAGTTTGACGTGGAAATCGCGACGGTCAGGGCGAAGACAGCCGGATTTCCGCCTGCTGTCACGGCAATCGCCACGGCCAACGGCACCAGCAGAACCGTCGCGCCCACGTTCGACATCACCAGCGTGAAAGCGGTCGCAAGAACGGCGAGCCCCGCCTGCAGCGACCAAAGCGGCCAACCGTGGAGCAGGCCAAGCACATGCGCCGCGATCCAGTCCGCCGTTCCTGTACTTTGAACCGCCTGTCCCAAAGGAATGAGCGACGCCAATAAGAAGACGGTGCTCCAGCTGATCGCCTCATAGGCTTCATCAATCGACAGCACGCGGCTCAACACCATGCCCACGGCGCCAATCAGCAAACACAAAGACAGCCGAATGTCGGAAAAGAGGATCAACCCAACTGCCAGAACAAAGAACACCAGCGCCCAGCCGACTTTGTGAGGCCGCAGCTCCTCTTGTGGAAAATCCGATGTGACGACGACAAAATCCCGGTCCGACTTCACCCGGGTTAGCCGATCCCATTGTACATGCACCACCGCTGTGTCGCCGGCCTGGAAAGGCACCTCACCAATATGTGTCGCTGGATGATCGTCGGTTTCCACGTGGCTCATCGTTTCTTCGCCGCGGTGGATGGCCAGCAAAGACAGCCCGTGGCTCTGGCGAAGACGCAGATCGATTGGGGTTTGCCCGATCACCGAAGAGCCCGGTGGGATGACGATTTCCGCGACACCAGACTGCGTCGCCGCGAAATCATCTGCAAAGACGTCCAGCTGCGGCATGATTTCCAACCCGTAGGGTCCGGCAAACTCCTCCTGCACCACCCGTCGCAGGCCAAGCACTGCCAGCCGTGCCGGTGCTTCGATCGTGGTGTCGGCCATCGGCGCAATGACCTTGTGCCCGCGATACGAAGTCCCAAGGATGTACATATGATGCGCGACCATCAGATCCGCGAGGGTCTGACCAATGATGATGGCCCCTTCCGGAACGCGCACTTCGAACATGTCGGCGCGCAACCCATAGGTCCCTTCGATATAGGCCTGCATGGACCGGGCGGAGCCGGCATCCTCGCCGCGTTCGCGCTGTGCCGGCAGAACCCACCGGCCAAAGAGAACAAAGTAAAGCACACCGGTCAGTACCAGCATAATGCCGATCGGCGTCACCGAAAACAGCTCGAAGGGTTCCATTTGCTGGTTCGCGGGCAAGGTTTCGTTTGCCGACACGATCAGATCGTTCAACAGGATCAAGGGCGACGAGCCAACCAGCGTGATGGTGCCGCCGAGTATCGCACAGAACCCCATAGGCATCAGTAAGCGGCTCATCGGGATCTCTGTGCGCGCGGAGATGCGGCTGACCACTGGCAGAAAGAGCGCCGCGGCACCGACGTTTTGCATAAAAGAGCTGATCACGCCGACGGTTGTCGAGACAATCGGGATGATCCGGGTTTCTGTGGTGCCGCCATGTTTCAGGATCAGGGCCGCGACCTTTGACATCAGGCCGGTCTTATCGAGCCCGGCGCCCAGGATCATCACCGCAATGATCGACATGACCGCATTGGAGGAGAAACCGGAAAAGAGCTCTGAGATGTTTGCCAGGTTCCCCAGTCCCGGCAGATAGCTCAGAGCGCCCAGCAGAACCATGATCAGAATGGCCGCCAGGTCGATCCGGACAATTTCGGTGACGAAAAGAATGACCGTGAAGCACAGCAAGCTGAGGACTGCGATCATCTCATAGGTCAGTGCCGGTAGTTCCATATCCTTCTCCCGGCTTCACTTTACTGAACAAAGCACAAATGCGAAGCATCATCTCCAAGCTTCCGCGGCTTGTTGTCGAAAAAAGGATTGGTTGTGCGGGAGGTTACAGGCGAATTGCTGGAACGGGCAATCAGGGCATACATCTGTGACACGCGCGAAACGCAGTCTTTGGCCTTTCTGCCGGACCGCCCCGAAGAAACAACCTGGATCGCGTTTAAATGCGCGGCCTCAGAGTTGGTCTGTGCACTGGTGCCTCATAAGTCGTCCGGCACCTTTTAAGGTTCCGTTGACAGATCTTCGCGACACGCTCGGCGCGACTACTGGCAGATGGGCAAAACAAGCGGGGGCTGTTTCGGAAGGGAACGCCTCCACTGGTTGATGATCGGCTGCAGCGTTTTTTTGGGCCAGAAGCGCGGCGCTCCAATGGAGCTCAGACAGGCTGCGTTCCAATAGAGCCCGGCTTGCGCCGGGGACGTCCCCCCTGTCACGGCGCTGGCGACCGCATTGATGTCGCGGGATTCCGGGTAGATATAGAGCGTGGTCGGATTGCCCTCGACCAGCGAAATTATTTCTTCGGAAACAGCCCCGGACCACGTCGTGCACCCGTTGCTGCGACCGGCGGTGTAGTCGACAAGCCTGCCATATGGCACATAACCGTCCTCGTCGGCATACCGGCTGTCAGGTTTTTTCAGGCGGCATTGCCACTTCAGAAACATAGCCCGGTGCCCGCCGATTGCGCGTTCGCGCGCATTGCTGGTCTCTCCCTCTCCGTCAAACAGGAGAAAGGTCCGGTGAAACGGCCGCGCAGTACCGGAACTGTTGTAATAGCCCTTGAACGAAGTCCGCGTTTCGGCCGTTACGTAAGATCCGCCAGCTGTCAGCTTGGACCCTTCGGCATTACTGAAGTTTTTCGCGCATTGGCGCCCATTCGAAAAATTCGCACGTTGCAGCTTGCGCCCGTTTCCATAGCCCGATGAGACCGCGCGATACGTTCCTTTGGACTCGCAGATCACATAGAACCGGCGCCCCGGGCTCCCATTTGACGACGCGCTCGGCCGCGTGGCATCCATGGCGAGATAACACGGGTTCCTGACTGCGCCGCTGCGCAGCTTTTTCTGATAGAGCGCGCGCGCCCGGGCGAGGACCACTGGCGCGATTTGCCCCTCCCCCGTCCCGACATGCCTTTGCAGCCACGGAGGAACATTAGACGACAAAGCTGACAAAGGGATTGGCGCTGACGCTGCCAATGCGAACACCGCCGCAGCCATCATGGCGCGGAAGAACGGATTTGACATCTCAGGACGAACTCACTGCTTGATCCACCTCGCCGGGATCATAACAGAAAACATCCAAGATCGCTGCAGTGATCAACAGAACTCGCCATCAATCCCTGCCGGGGCGGCGAAATCTTGCAAAACCCCCAAAGGGACACCTGCGGGAGAACAGATCCAATCAGAACCCGAACGCGTCGCAATAAGAACCGTCGCTTTTGTCCGTGCTGGAGGTGTCCCCCGGATCATCGGACAGGGCGATGCTCAACTGCGAGCTATCGATCGGCTCCCGCACCGTCAGGCTCTGCACCGTGCTCCAGCAGACAATCAGAAGAACCTCGGACTCAAGACGGTTGCTGGTGAATTCAAAGAGCCGCGCACGGGCAGATGGCGTGATTTCCAGGTCCAGTTGCGCGCCTTCAATCGCGGCATGTTCAACGTCTGTATCCGCAAAGGTCAGGACCTCATTCTCTGTCACCAGCTGCAGCAAGGGCGCGGCGCCGGCAGGTGAAACCGCAAGAATGGCAAGACCAAGCACGGCACTTAGCTTGGGCAATGCAAATTTTGGCATGTCAAATCCCCTCCGTTCGCCTTGCCCGGATTATACAAGGTTCCCTGGCGAGCGCCCCCGGCAAAATCGCGCGATCAAGCGTTAGACTGAACTAGGGTCTCCAAAGACGCGACGCGCATATGTCACGACCTGTATGACCTTCGTAGTCTGCACGCCTGCGGCGTCCCACAGGCACTGCTTGGAATGTCTCTTTGCCGGTTCGCATAACAGCCCTAGAAATTCTGAAAGCTGCCACTTTCGTTTGTCATAACGAGTGCAAAAAATGGTGCGGGCGGTGGGACTTGAACCCACACGGCACAAAGGCCTTCGGATTTTAAGTCCGATATGTCTACCATTCCATCACGCCCGCGCGTGCCGTCTCTACCGCCGGGATTCAACGGCACTCCGTTTTGGTATCGGTTCTGCCGCTGAGGGCAAGAGCGAATTGCTCCATAGGCCCGCCAGCAAGGTCATGCGTGTCAGATATCTTGCCCCGGCGGCGCCAGGGGCTGGCCCTTGTCTGCCAAACCGCGCTCGGGCAGCCAGGGGTTCAGCGCCAGCGCTTGCGCCAGCGTTTCTCGGGCTTCGTCATTGCGGTTCAGCCCCAGCAGTGTGAGCGCTTTGCCCGACAGGGCCGCGACGTGTTTGGGGGACAGATCGAGCGCCCGGTCCAGGTCCACCAGCGCCGCCTCGAAATCCTGCCGCAGAAAGCTCACAAAGGCGCGCTGATTATAGCCTTCAGCATAGTTCGGGCAGTACTCCACCAGCCGGTCAAAATCCGCGCGCGCCCCCAGAAAATCGTAAGAGGCGCGCTTGCGCATGCCGCGATCCAGAATGGCCTGGGCCTGCTCATTGGGCGCATCCGCCCATAACTCCCACATCCGCGCCGCGATTGGACGGGCCGCGGCCTCGGTTTCGGCGGAACGGATATCTGCGATCAACTGATCAAGTTCCGCGCTGTGATCAGGCGCCACAGGGCAGGTGTCAGACAATACCGGCCCGGCAGCGAGCGCCAAGGACAGGGTTACAGCAGGCAATAGACGTTTCATGCTGCAATGCTGGGCCGGAAACGCGCGGCGTCAACCCTTCAATCGGGCAGCCCCAGCGCGCCGGCCTCTTTCACGGATTGCATGGCCACAAAGGTCGACGTGCTGGCCACGTGGGGCAAGGTGGAGATTTTCTCTGCCAGAACGGTGCGATAGGCGGACATGCTGCGGGTTCGGATCTTGATGAGATAGTCAAAGTTTCCCGCGATCATATGAATCTGCTCAATCTCTGCGATCCCGGACGCAGCCGCGTTAAAGGCGCTCAACGCGGCTTCACGGGTGTCGCTGAGTCGGACCTCCAGAAAGGCAACATGATCAAGCCCCAGGCGGATCGGATCGATCAAAGCGCGATAACCGGTGACCACGCCCTGGTCCTCCAGCCTGCGCAGGCGGGCCTGTGTCGGAGATTTCGACAAACCGATCTGCCGCGCCAAATCCGCAATGCTGATGCGGCCGTTCTGTGCAAGGATAGACAGAATCGCACGATCGTACCCATCCAGATCAGACCAGTCCATTTGCATTGAATTCTCCTTCAAGTTCAGGCGAACCGCCCATCAAACCGCAAAGATCGGGCCAAATGACCGCCAAATTGAAGTTAGACTAGTCAAACACACCGGAGGTTTCCATGGCCCGCGATACACCGCAATCCGCACGCAGTGCACTTGACACACTGACCTATGCCGACCCTGCGTCCGTTCTGAAGACGCTTGTTGAGACCGCAGCGCTGGACGACGCGGATCGGGCTGCGATCTGTGCGGATGCCGCCACGTTGGTGCGGGCCATCCGATCCCACGCCAATCCCGGTCTGATGGAGGTCTTTCTGGCGGAGTATGGCCTGTCCACCGACGAAGGTATTGCTCTTATGTGTCTGGCCGAGGCGCTGTTGCGGGTGCCCGATGCCGACACGATTGACGCCCTGATCGAGGATAAGATTGCGCCATCCGACTGGGGCAAGCATCTGGGTCATTCTGCATCACCGCTGGTCAACGCCTCGACATGGGCATTAATGCTGACCGGCAAGGTTCTGGATGACGACGCGCCTGGACCGGCATCCGCATTGCGCGCAGCCATCAAACGCGTTGGAGAGCCGGTCATCCGCACAGCCGTCGGCCGCGCGATGAAGGAAATGGGTCGCCAGTTCGTTTTGGGCGAGACCATCTCATCCGCGATGAAGCGCGCCGCGGGTATGGAGAACAAAGGCTACACCTACAGTTACGACATGCTGGGAGAGGCAGCGCGGACCGAGAAAGACGCCGCCCGCTATCAACTGAGCTATTCACGCGCAATTTCAGCTTTGGCAGAGGCCTGCGCGTCCACCGACATCCGCGACAACCCCGGAATATCCGTCAAACTGTCCGCCCTTCATCCGCGCTACGAAGTTGCGCAGGAGCACCGCGTGATGGAAGAGCTTGTCCCCAGACTGCAGGCGCTGGCCCTTCTGGCCAAGGCGGCGGGCATGGGGCTGAACGTCGACGCCGAAGAAGCAGACCGGCTTTCTCTCTCGCTGGATGTCATCGGGGCCGTGCTGGCCGATCCGGCCCTGCGCGACTGGGATGGGCTGGGCGTGGTTGTTCAGGCCTATGGTCCGCGTGCCGGCGCGGTGATCGACAGATTATATGACATGGCGGTGCAGCACGATCGCCGGATTATGGTGCGGCTGGTCAAGGGCGCCTACTGGGACACGGAAATCAAACGCGCCCAGGTCGAAGGGATGACCGGGTTTCCGGTCTTCACGAAGAAAGCGGAAACCGATGTGTCCTACATCGCAAATGCCCGCAAGCTGCTCGCGCTCAGCGATCGCATTTATCCTCAATTCGCCACGCACAACGCGCACACGGTTGCGGCGATCTTGCACATGTCTGACGGCGAGACCTACGAGTTCCAACGCCTGCATGGCATGGGAGAAGCGCTCCATCAGATCGTAATGGACAAGCATGCCTCGCGATGCCGCATTTACGCACCCGTTGGGGCACATCGCGACCTGCTGGCCTATCTGGTGCGTCGATTGCTGGAAAACGGCGCAAACAGTTCATTTGTAAACCAGATCGTCGATGAATCCGTAGCCCCGGAGACCGTGGCGGCCGATCCCTTTGCGGCAATGGACGAGGCAGCAACGTCAATCTCAACCGGTGCAGATCTCTTTGCACCGGAGCGCCCGAACGCCCACGGCTTCGATCTGACCCACACCCCCACCCTGGAGAAGATCGATGCCGCACGCGGCCCCTGGCGCAGCAATCGCTGGTTCGCGGCTCCGTTGCTGGCCGGCGACGCCGCCCCGGACCCTGAAACGCCGCTCACGAACCCGGCCGATCCATCGGACAGTCCCGGCGCCGTTGCGACCGCCAGCGTCGCGGACATCGAAACCGCGCTGGCGCAAGCCGCACCATGGTTCGCACATCCGCGCGAGCGCGCGGAGATCCTGAACCGTGCGGCTGACCTCTACGAGGCCAGCTTTGGTGAAATTTTTGCATTGCTGGCACGGGAGGCCGGCAAGGCGCTGCCGGACGCCGTGGCAGAGCTGCGCGAGGCTGTGGACTTTCTGCGCTATTACGCAGCGCACATCCCACAGATGCAGCCCGCGGGCGTCTTCACCTGCATCTCACCGTGGAATTTTCCGCTCGCAATCTTCACAGGCCAGATCGCTGCCACGCTTGCAACGGGGAATGCGGCGCTGGCCAAACCTGCGGAGCAGACCCCGCTCATCGCGCATCTGGCGGTTTCGCTGCTGCATCAAGCGGGTGTCCCGGAGACCGCTTTGCAACTGCTTCCCGGGACGGGACAGGTTGGCGCTGCGCTGACATCGGATTCGCGGGTGAATGGGGTTGTGTTCACCGGTTCGACCGCCACGGCACGCCGCATTCGCGCGACGATGGCCGATACGCTTGTGCCGGGCTCTCAGCTCATTGCCGAGACCGGCGGGCTGAATGCCATGATCGTGGACAGCACGGCCCTGCCTGAGCAAGCCGTACAGGCGATCATCGAAAGCGCCTTCCAGTCCGCCGGTCAGCGGTGTTCCGCCCTGCGATGTCTCTATGTGCAGGACGACATTGCGGACGATCTGCTCGAGATGCTGATGGGTGCGATGGACGAACTGTCGCTTGGGGATCCGTGGGCCTTGTCGACCGATTGCGGCCCGGTGATCGATGCGGCTGCGCAAACCACCATCGCCGCCCATATCGACCGCGCCCGACAAGACGGGCGCATTCTCAAGGAGCTCCCTACCCCCGCAAAGGGCACCTTTGTGGCGCCGACCCTGATCTCTGTCGCAGGGATCGGGGCGCTGACGCGCGAGGTGTTTGGGCCGGTCCTGCACGTTGCGCGGTTCCGCTCCGATCAGATCGATGCCGTCATCGCTGATATCAATGCCACCGGATATGGGCTGACCTTCGGGCTGCAGACCCGGATCGACGACCGGGTCCAGCACATCACCGACACCGTGCATGCCGGCAACATCTATGTGAATCGCAACCAGATTGGCGCCATTGTCGGCTCGCAACCCTTTGGCGGAGAAGGACTGTCCGGCACCGGGCCCAAAGCTGGGGGCCCGCATTACATGCTGCGGTTCGGGGCGCGCAGCCGGCGCACCGCAAGCCACCTGTTCGGCGGTCCGTCGCACCAGATGTCTGGCCCCGAACCTGCGCAGCCGGCCCCGCCGCCCATCACCCTGCCGGGCCCGACCGGGGAATCCAACCGGATGCGTCTTGTGACACGCGCCCCTCTGTTGTGCCTTGGACCCGGCACCAACGCGGTCAAAGAACAGGCGCAGATGGTGCAGGAGCTTGGCGGGCAGGCCATCACCGTGGACGGAAATCTGGACCCGGCCGTCCTCGAAACGCTGCCCCATATTGGTGGCGCGATCTGGTGGGGCGATCTGGCGACCGCCCATCTGTTTGACCGTGCTCTGGCGGCGCGCGACGGGCCGCTGATCCCCGTGATCCTTGGCGTGCCCGACATCGCTCATGTCATGAGCGAACGGCATCTATGCGTGGACACCACCGCAGCGGGCGGCAACGCGGCCTTGCTGGGCGGGTCTGGATAACCCGCATCGGTTCGGGCCAGCTGTCGTAGCGGCAAACCCTTTCCAGTGTCTGCATAACTGACGTCAGCGCCGCAGCCTTGCCGCTCAGCCATTCATACCCCGACGTTGCATCAAAGCTTTCGAGACAAGGCGCCCCGAGGTCAGGGCAAAAAATCATTGATGGCTCGCACTTCCCCCAGCTAAACGCGTTAGAACTCTGGGGGGACTAGATGACAGAGCAACAACAAGGCGATCCGCGCCATCTCGAAACGCTGGATCGTGATCTGGATCGTTTCTCCAACCTTGAAACCGCGACCAGCTATGTGGGACGACCTCTGGTCGGCCCGGCAGTATCACTGATTTTCGTCGCGTTGGCCGGTTTGGCTGCTGCGCTGTTTTTTGGTCAGGCCAACAATTCCATGATCGTCATCGTGGCGGCCTGTTTCGGAGCCTACATGGCCTTGAACATCGGGGCCAACGATGTCGCTAACAATATGGGCCCTGCGGTCGGGGCGAGTGCACTCAGCATGGGCGGGGCCATCGCGATTGCGGCAGTCTTTGAAAGCGCGGGCGCGCTGATTGCCGGCGGGGACGTGGTCTCAACAATCGCCAAGGGCATCATCGAGCCAGAAAGTATGGCCACAGCCGAAGTGTTCATTTGGGCAATGATGGCTGCACTGCTGTCCGCTGCGTTGTGGGTGAACCTCGCGACCTGGGTCGGTGCCCCCGTATCAACGACCCATTCCGTCGTTGGCGGCGTGATGGGCGCGGGCATCGCCGCTGCCGGATTTACCGCCGTCAATTGGCCGACAATGAGCGCGATCGCAGCCAGCTGGGTGATCTCCCCTGTGCTCGGCGGCGTGATTGCCGCACTTTTTCTCGCATTGATCAAATCCCGGATCATCTATCAGGACGACAAGATTGCCGCGGCGCGCAAGTGGGTCCCCGTGCTGGTCGGCATTATGGCGGGCACGTTCGCAACTTATCTCGCGCTTAAGGGCCTGAAGAAGATCATCAAGATTGACCTGGCGACCGCTCTGCTGATTGGAGCGGTGGTTGGCGGGATCATCTGGACCGTCATGATCCCGATCATTCGCAATCAATCGCAAGGGCTGGAGAACCGAAACAAGTCATTGAAAGTGCTGTTTGGAATACCCTTGGTCGTTTCCGCCGCGCTTCTGAGTTTTGCACATGGTGCGAATGACGTGGCAAATGCAGTTGGCCCGCTTGCGGCGATTGTGCAAGCATCTGCGTCCGGCAACTTTACCGATGCCGTAAGCATACCGGTTTGGGTCATGGTGATCGGAGCCTTCGGTATCTCGTTCGGTCTGTTCCTGTTCGGCCCGAAACTGATCCGAATGGTCGGCAGCCAGATCACGAAACTAAATCCGATGCGCGCCTATTGCGTCGCTCTGTCCGCAGCCATCACGGTCATCGTGGCAAGCTGGCTCGGCCTACCCGTAAGCTCCACCCACATTGCGGTTGGCGGTGTATTCGGTGTCGGATTCTTCCGCGAGTGGGATGCCGAGCGTCGCATCCGCAAAGCCCGGCTCGCAATGCCGGATCGACCGACCTATGCGCTGGAGGAGAGACGACGCCGAAAACTTGTGCGCAGGTCACATTTCCTGACCATTATTGCCGCATGGGTGATCACGGTGCCGGCGGCGGCCATTCTATCTGCGACGATTTTCTTTCTGATAACATCGGCGATGGGGTCCATCTGAGCGAAGTCACGTCGGCAAAGCGCACCAAGCGAGCGCGTCTCACCGTTTCGATTTCTGGCGGTTCCGAATGATGCGCAAGGCTACCATGAGTTCGCTTGCGTGCGTCGATTGACGGGTCGTTGCCTGCGAGTTACGCAATCAAGGGACAGTTTTTGAGCCAAGAGTAGGTCCCACGCCATTTTTCCGATCCGTGACCACAACCCGTCCGGCCGCACACCCTATGTTGTCTATGCCCTGATGGCCGCAAACATCGGTGTGTTCCTGAGCTACGTTGGATTGTTCGGCGATCCCCGCGCATTGTCATACTTCTTTATCGAATGGGGCATTGTCCCGGCACGGATCACCACCGGGAGCGGTTACGAGACCTTTTTCACCTCGATGTTCCTGCATGGCGGGTTCCTGCACATCGCCGGGAACATGCTGTTTCTGTGGATTTTCGGCGACAACATGGAAGACGAGATGGGCCATGTCGGCTTTTTGATGTTTTACATGGCCGCAGGTCTTGCTGCGGGACTGATCCATGTGATCTCCGCCCCCTATTCCGGCGTGCCGACAGTGGGGGCCTCCGGCGCGATTGCGGGCGTGATGGGAGGGTATCTGTTGCTGTTTCCGAAAGCGCGGGTCGATATCCTGATCATTCTCATCATTATCTTCCGCGTGTTCCCGATCCCGGCATGGCTCATGTTGGGGCTCTGGTTCGGGATGCAGTTTCTGGGAAGCATTGGCTCCAACCCCGAAGCGGGCGGCGTGGCCTATTGGGCGCATACGGGTGGTTTTGTGGTCGGCATTGTGCTGACAATTCCGCTTTGGTTGCGCCGCGGCGGGCCGGGATTCTGGACCCTCACGCGCGGGTTGCCGCCGCATCCGGAGGCAAAGTATCGCTTCACCGCAAGCCGTATCCCGAAGGTCCCACGGCGCTAGGCGGTGGGCCTGACGGCGCGGTCGTTCCCGGCCGGATCAGCCGCGGATCACCTTGGAAAAGCTGTCAAACAGAGCCTCGTTGGCGCAGACGACGTCGCCGGACTCCAGAATATCACCTGATGGATCGACCGCCTGTATCAACCCGCCCGCTTCGCGCACGATGACGATGCCCGCCGCCAGATCCCACGGACTCAGACGCCGTTCCCAGAACCCGTCGTAGCGACCAGCCGCGACATAGGCCAGATCGAGGGCGGCGGCGCCCCAGCGCCGAACACCCGCGCAGACGGGCATCAGGCGCGCCAGATCTTGCAGCAGTTCCGGCAAGTCCGGGCGTCCGCCAAAGGGTACGCCGGTGGCATAGATGCTCTCGATCATCCGGGTCCGGCCAGACACGCGAAGGCGCTTGTCGTTCATCCACGCGCCGGCGCCTTTTTCGGCGAAGAACATCTCGTCCTTGGCGGCGTCAAAAACGACACCAGCCACGATCTGACCCTTGTGTTCCAGTGCGATGGAGATGGCCCAGTGCGGCAGCCCGTGCAGAAAATTGGTAGTGCCGTCGAGCGGGTCGACGATCCAGCGCCGGGTCGGGTCCTGCCCTTCGATCTCGCCCTCCTCCTCGGCCAGCCAGCCATAGGTCGGGCGCGCGCCGAGCAGGTCCTCTTTCAGGATAGCTTCAGCGTTCAGATCCGCCTTGGAAACAAAATCCCCTGCCCCCTTCATGGACACCTGCAGGTTCTCCACCTCGCGGAAGTCCTTGACCAGCGACCGGCCCGCGCGGCGCGCGGCCTTGAGCATGATGTTGAGATTTGCACTGCCAACCATGACGCGGATCCCTTTGTCTGTCAGAGGGCGCGTATAGGCCTGTGCCCTCCGCTTGCCAAGGGCTGTTCCGCGGCGTCAGAACCCGGCTGCCCTTGCAAAGCGCAGACGCGACCGCCACGGTCGCACGCAATCACAGGAGGATCCAACATGACCGAACAGATGCACCGCATCGCCCTGGCAAGCCGCCCGACCGGCGCCCCCAGTGCCGAGAATTTCAGCTATGAGCCCGGGCCGATACCGGAACCCAACGACGGCGAGGTCCTTGTGCGCGTCCACTACATGTCTCTGGATCCTTACATGCGCGGCCGCATGGACGACGCCAAGTCCTATGCCGCGCCGGTTCCGATTGGCGGGACCATGGAAGGCGGCGGCGTCGGTGAAGTCATTGCCTCCAAAAGCCCGGCCTTCCAGCCGGGAGACCTTGCTTTTGGTATGCTGGGCTGGGCCACCCATGCAGTTCAACCCGCGGAAATGCTGCGCAAACTGGATCCGGCGCATGGACCGATCACGGCAGCCCTGGGCGTATTGGGCATGCCGGGGTTCACCGGCTGGCATGGCCTGATGGAATATGGCCGCCCGCAGGCCGGCGAGACGCTGGTTGTCGCGGCAGCGACCGGCCCGGTTGGTTCGATGGTGGGCCAGCTCGCGCGGCTGGCCGGATTGCGGACCGTCGGCATCGCTGGCGGCGCGGACAAGTGCGACCTTGCCACGGGCACCTTCGGGTTTGACGCCTGCCTTGATCATCGCGCTTACGAGACCGCGTCCGATTTGCGCGAAGACCTCGCGGCAGCCTGTCCGGATGGCATCGACATCTACTTCGAGAACGTGGGCGGCAAAGTTCTGGAAGCGGTCATTCCCCTGATGAACAATTTTGGCCGGATCCCCGTCTGCGGCATGATCAGCTGGTACAACGCCGGAAACCTTGGTGCCGGTGCCAAAGATGGCAGCCTGACCGCGCCGTTCCTGTGGCGCAACATTCTGGTCAAATTCCTGTCGGTGCAGGGCTTCATCATCTCGAACCACTGGGACAACATGCCCAAGTTCCTTGGTGACGTGGGTCCCAAAGTGGCAAGCGGTGAGGTCAAGTTCGTTGAAGACATCGCGGAAGGTCTGGAGAATGCGCCAGAGGCTTTCATGGGCCTGCTGCAGGGCCGCAATGTTGGCAAGCAAATCGTCAAACTGATCTGAACGAGCGGCACCTGTCGAAACAGGTGGGACTGACCTGCCAAGCGCGGCGACCACGCGCTTTCTCCAGTGGTCGCCGCGACTATGCGGCCTGCAATTTGCGCGCCTCGCTGCGCGCCAGCTTAACAAGTTGCTGCACAAAGGGCTTGTCAGCATCGTCACTGCGGATGGCAGCGTAAAGCCGCCGTGTGATTCCCCGCGCCGTCAACGGGCGCGTCACATAGTCTGAACTGTACTTAACCTCTCGCACCACCCAATCGGGCAAGACCGCAACCCCCCGGTTTGACGCGACCAGCAATAAGATCACGGCCGTCAATTCGACTTGGCGGATAGCTTCCGGCTCGACCCCCGCGGGCATCAAGAGCTGGCTGAACACATCCAGACGGCTGCGTTCTACCGGGTAAGTGATCAGGGTTTGACCACGAAAATCCTCGGCTTCAACATACTTTTTCTGAGCCAAAGGATGGTTTGCAGCGGCAACAAAAACCGGCGCGTAATCAAAGAGTTCAATAAAATCGACCCCAGGCAGTTCCTCGGGGTCGGAAGACACAACAAGATCGACTTCTTCTTTCATCAAAGCCGGCAGCGCATCGAAGGCAAGCCTTGCGCGGATGTCCACATCGACATCGGGCCAGTGCTTGCGGAACTCCTCCAGCACCGGGAACAACCATTCGAAACACGCGTGGCATTCGATCGCGATGTGCATCCGCCCGGTTTTGCCGTCGCGCAAGGACGAGAACTCCGCCTGCATCGCTTCGAGCTGCGGCAGGACCTGATTGGCCAACCGCAGCAACCTCTGCCCCGCAGGCGACAGTTTCATCGGCTTGGACCGGCGCACAAAGAGCTCAACGCCTGCCTGATCCTCCAACCCTTTGATTTGATGCGACAAGGCCGATTGCGTGATGTGCAGCTGATCGGCAGCCCGCGCCAGACCACCAGCTTCGTGGATGGCTTTGATCGTGCGCAGGTGCCGAAACTCAATGTGCATCCCATCACTCCATTCATGACTTTCTTGAGTATTATGAAATTGTCTCACAATGCTGCAAGTGCGACAAGGGGTGAAACCGAGCCGAGGATCTGCCCCCTATGTCTGCACCTGACGTCTCTTTCGAATTCTTCCCCCCACAAACGCTGGAGGCATCTTTCCGGCTTTGGGACACGGTTCAGACACTTGCGCCACTGGAGCCACGGTTTGTCTCGGTGACCTATGGCGCGGGTGGCACCACACGCGATCTGACCCGTGAAGCGGTCGCGACGCTGCACAAATCATCCGGGCTGAACGTTGCAGCCCACCTGACCTGCGTAAATGCAACCAAAGAAGAAACCCTCGCGATCGCGCATGACTTTGCCGACGCTGGCGTGACCGAAATCGTTGCGCTGCGCGGCGATCCCCCCAAAGGGCAGAACCGCTTTACCCCCCATCCTGAGGGCTTCCTTGACGTCTGCGGGCTGATTTCGGCGCTGGCGGACACCGGGAAATTCTCGATCCGTGTTGGCGCCTATCCGGATATCCATCCCGAGGCGCCCGACGCCGGGGCCGATGTTGACTGGTTGAAACGCAAGATCGATGCCGGCGCGGACGAGGCCCTGACACAGTTCTTTTTTGAAGCTGAAACCTTCTTCAGGTTCCGCGATGCCTGCGAAAAGGCCGGCATCGACGCACCGATCACCCCCGGAATTCTGCCAATCGAAAACTGGAAGGGCGCCCGCAACTTCGCGCGGCGTTGCGGGGCGACCATTCCGGCATGGATTGAAGAGGCCTTCGAGAAGGCCACGCGCGACGGGCGCGAAGACCTCTTGGCCACCGCGATTTGCACTGAGCTTTGCAGTGACCTGTTGGATGAGGGCGTGGACAAGCTTCACTTCTACACCTTGAACCGGCCGGAGCTCACCCGCGATGTGTGCCATGCTCTGGGCGTCACACCGAAAGTGCAGCTTCAGAACGTAGCGTAGCGCTTGTTGCCCGATTTCGGGCCTCCTACCGTGAGGCCGAATGGAGAGGTGCCTGATGAACTACGCGCAAAGCCCCGCAGACCTGCTCAATGTCTCCGAAGTTCTGTCCATGTCAGGCTTGGAGTTCATGCAGGGCATTCTGGAGGGGCGTCATCCGGCGCCGCCGATCAGCCAGACGTTGGGGTACAAGTTGCACCTCGTCGAAGACGGCCACGTGGTGTTTCGGGGGCGTCCGGAGTTCAACACGACTAACCCCTTGGGCACGGTTCATGGCGGGTGGTACGGCACCTTGCTGGACAGCGCGATGGCTTGCGCTGTGATGACCAAAGTGCCGCGCGGATCGGTTTACACCACGCTCGAGTACAAGATTAACATCATGCGCCCGATTCCCATCGGCATGGAGATTGATTGCATCGGTGAGATCGACCACGCGGGTCGCTCAACCGGCGTCGCGCATGGTGAGATCCGCGGGGTGGACAACGGCAAGCTCTATGCCACCGGCTCCACCACCTGCATCATCATGGACATGTCCAAGCCCTCGAAGAGCTGACGCCTAAAGCTCTTCAAATCCTTGATAGAACCGGTTCCAGGTGGGGGCGATCAGGATCTCGTTCACGCAGGCCCGTGCCGGCATCTCGGCCACGAACCGGACGGTGGCCGCCAGATCCTCCGCTTGCAGCATCCGGGCCTGTTCTTTCTCTGACGGCGGGTTCGGACGTGATTTCAGAATGTCTGTGGCCACTTCGCCCGGCATGATCACCGTCGAGCGGATGCCATGCCCACCTTCTTCAGCATTGATCGATTCATTCAACGCGATCACCGCCCGTTTGGTCGCATTGTAGGCCGGACCTGTCAGGGCGGTGGCATAGCGCCCGGCCCAACTGGAAATCAGGATCAGGGTGCCGCCCCCGGCGGCCCGCATCCCAGGCAAAACTGCGCGAACAGGATAGAACACCCCGTTCAGATTGACGTTGACGACGCGATCCCAATCCGCGGTCGAGACCCCCGCCATCGCCCGATCGGGAATGTTCAGACCGGCATTGGCCAGCAAGATATCGACCGGACCGATCTGGGCGGCGGCGGCTTTGACGGCGTCCGCGTCGGCCACGTCCAAAGGCAACGCCGTCGCCTTACCACCCGCGTCTGCAACCTGCGCCACAACGTCGTCCAGCGGGGCCGCGCGACGCCCTGAAACCACAACTTGTGCACCCGCCGCGGCCAGCGCAAACGCGGAGGCCGCCCCTATTCCGGTCCCGCCCCCCGTGATCCACGCCTTTTTGCCTTCAAGTGACGACATCTCCACCTCCAACCCATCCAATCAGTTTTGAACAGAAGATCACAGCGGCACGCGACACGCCATCCAACCGGTTCATCTGGCGCTGAAGAACGGCAACGAGGGCAGCCATCGGGTCTGCGGCAGCGTCTCTGACGAAACGCTTTCATGCAGTTTTTCTGACGGGTCGCGCAGCGGTATGCGGGGTTGGCGCAGCAGGAATATCTTGCCCCATCCCCGCCAGGTGCCCACCGAAGGGCCATTGGGATCGGCGTAAAAGCGCGCGCGCCACCCATCGGGCAAAGGCAATCCCACGTTCTCGGCCTTGTCCAGCATCCAGACCAGTGACACGTTCGCAAGAGGCCGCGCCTCCTCGTAGCCGTTCAACTGGCCCCCCACATCGCCATGGGTGCCCCGAAACCAGACCTGTTCAACGCGGCCTTTCCACCCGTCGGGGCAGGTCCACATGACCGGATCGTACACCACACGGGTTTCATTCAGGCCAACCGCATGAAACCCGTGGCGGATCGAGTGACCCAACTCGTGATTGTGAAACGCATGGCGGGCCTCGGCAAACCGCCAGACGAACGGCAACCGCAGGCCCAGCGCCTTGACCGTGTCCCAAACTCCAACCAATTCGATGGGGACGTCTTTGTGACAGAACCGTTCCGCAAACGCCGCAGCAGCGGGACTGTCCGGAAAGCATTCGTAGTTTCGGTAAACCGTCCGGATGTTACGTTCGGTGGCATGCTCGGCCCGAACCAGCCCCACCATATCGATCACGCCCGCGAGGGACCGCACGGCGTAGGCACCTCGGGAATAGCCGAACAGATAAATCGTGTCGCCGGGCCGGTACCGTGATGCGAGATAACCGTAAGCCCGGCGGATCTGACGGTTGATGCCACGGCCCATCATGACATCTGGTGTGCGCCGCCAATTCGGCCACTGCACGCCGGCTTCGTAGAATACGGATACGCCGGCACCCATTTCGCGGCAAAGTTTGTAGAGCGCGCCGGCGTGGGTTTCAAAGCCCGGCTCCAGCGTGGACATGGTACCGTCCAGAATGATCACATGAGTCTGAGGTCCGCGCAGCTTGGCCTCGGGAGAATGGTCGGATTGCAGCGGCCGACCAATCCACCCGAAGAGCTTCTTACTGAGCTGCGATAGGTTCATTCCTCAACAGTTCCCAAACCTTCAGCGGCGTAAAGGGCATATCCGCCTGCCGCACCCCGGCGTCCCAGAGCGCATCCTGTACGGCATTTGCCACGGCGGCCAGCGCCCCAACGGTCCCGGCCTCGCCACACCCCTTCATGCCCATCAGGTTTGCCGTTGACGGCACGGGCTCCGAGGTGAATCCGATAGTGGGCACGTCGTCGGCGCGCGGCAAGGCGTAATCCATAAACGATGCCGTGAGCAGTTGACCATCTTCGTCGTAAACAACATGCTCCGTGATCGCCTGTCCGATGCCTTGAACGATGCCGCCATGGACCTGTCCCTCGGCCAGCATAGGGTTGATAAGATTACCGAAATCGTCAACGACAGTGTATTTGTCGACTGTCACAACACCAGTCTCGGGATCGATCAGAACTTCTGCAACATGGGCACCGTTGGGATAGCTGCGGCCCGGCAAAGTTGCGCGTGCTTCATGCACCAAGAGATCGGTTCTGTTATCGGCGCGCGCCATGTCGGCGGCTTCGATCAGAGTGGGCGTCAGATTCGAGCCGGGTGCCCGGAAGCTTTCTTCGTCGAACTGGACCGCAGCCTCGTCCACCCCCATCTTCTCGGCCAGGTAGGGTGCGAAGGCCGCGACCATCTTGTCCACCGTTGCCAGGGTCGCCGTGGCCTGCGTTGTCACGGACCGCGATCCGCCAGTTCCACCACCCTGTTTGATCAGGTCAGAGTCTCCCTGCACAACCGTGATCAACTCAACCGGAATGCCGGTGTTGTCCGCCAGAAAGCTTGCGTAGACGGTTTCATGCCCCTGACCATTCGACTGGGTTCCGACGTAGATCTTAACGGTCCCGTCGTCGCAGAACTCAATCTTTGCCCCCTCGGAGGGATCGCCCAGAATACTCTCGATGTAGTAGCAAAGGCCCTGCCCGCGCAGCAAACCCCGCTCTGCGTCGGCACTCTTTCGGTCGGCAAAACCTGACGCGTCCGCTTCTTGCGAAACGCGCGACAGAACCTTGTCAAAATCGCCGACATCATAGGTCTCGCCGGTGGCGGTCTTGTAGGGAAACTGATCAGGCTTGATGAAGTTGCGCCGGCGCAGTTCCCAGGGATCCAACCCCAACTCACGGGCGGCCCGGTCCATGGCACGTTCCAGCACATAGATCGCTTCGGGGCGCCCGGCCCCCCGGTACGCGTCCACCTGAACAGTGTTGGTGTAGTACCCCTCGACCTGAAGCCACGTCGTCTGCACATCATAGCAGCCCATCAGGACGCGACTGAAGAGCATCGTCTGGATCTGCTGGCCAAACTGGGAGTTATAGGCGCCCAGATTGCAGCGTGTGCGCACCCGATAGGCCGTGATCTTGCCGTTCTCGTCAAAAGCCAACTCGGCCAGCGACGTCAGGTCGCGTGCGCCGTTGTCGCTAAGCATGGCTTCGGTCCGGTCTGACATCCAGCGCACGGGCCGGTTCAGGAGTTTGGAGGCGAAAGGCACCATGTAGTATTCTGGATAGGCCATGGCCTTCATCCCGAACCCCCCACCAACGTCGGGATTGGTGACCCGGACATTTTCGACAGGCAGATCAAAGGTCTTGGCCAGCTTGTCTTTCATGCCCCATACGCCCTGCCCGTTGAAGGAAAGGTGCAGGCGGGTGCCGTCCCATTCTGCAAAGCACCCGCGCGGCTCCATTGAATTCACGATGACCCGGTTGTCGCCGACTTCCAATTGAACAACCTTGGCCGCTTGTTCAAAGGCGGTCGCGGTGGCCTCTTCGTCCCCCATACCCCAATCGAACGCCGTGTTGTCCGGAGCTTCGGTGTGGATCGTCGGACCACCTGGTGCGACGTCCATCTTGGCGGGCAAGTCTTCGGTATCCAGCCAGATCAACTCCGCCGCGTCACGCGCCTGCAACAAGGTTTCAGCCACCACCAGAGCAACGGGTTCGCCGACAAAGCGCACCGTGTCCTTGGCCAGCACCGGGCGTTCCGGCGCGGCACCGCTGGAACCGTCCCGGTTCTTGGTGACGGTGGCGTCCATCCCCAACGGAACACCGGCGGCGTCGAAATCAGCGGCGGTCAGGACAGCATGGACACCGGGCGCCGCGCGGGCCTCGTCGACGTCCAGCGACAGGACCTTTGCATGTGACACACTGCTGCGCAGCACATAAGCAAAAAGCGCGCCTTCGGGGGCGATGTCATCCACATATCGACCGTCGCCCGTCAGAAAGCGAAGGTCCTCAACCCGTTTCACTGGCTGACTTTTTCCAAACCTGTCCATTGCTCTGCCCTCGCGTGATCCAACACGCGCGACACTAGCTCTTGGCGGGCTGATGTCCAGCGAGGTCATGCACTGTCACAACGTCGCGCACGCCATATCCATTGAACGCGGTGCTCATGGCGACAGAATAGGCTCCCATGCCGTCGAACAGGACATAGTCGCCCTCTTGCAGATCGTCCGGCAATGCCATCCCGTCCGGCAACCGGTCGATGCTGTCGCAGGTTGGACCAAAGACCACCCTTGGCGATGTCGGAGCAATGCGCCACGTACCATCCGGCGCCATGACACGGACACGCCCCGTCGCGCCCATATCCCGCAGATCCGCAAGCGCGCCGTAGATACCGTCATTCAAAAACACCACTCGGCCGTCGCTGCGCAGAGACTTCACGCGCGTGGCGAGGCTGAAAGCCTCGGCAACCATGGCACGGCCCGGCTCGCACACCAGACCTGGCGCATGTCGACCAAAGGCTTGGGAAACTGTGCGATTGATGACCCCGAAAACAGCCTCAAGCTCTGGTGCTGCTCCGCCGCGATTGGCGGCAAATCCACCGCCAACGTTCAAACGTTCCACCCGCACGCCCGCATCTTTTGCAATCGTGGCCGCCGCGGCGACATATTGTGCCCAGGCCTGCGGGTCTTCACATTGCGTTCCGGGGTGGAAACACAGCGCGGGCCGGAATCCCAACGCCGCGACCTGCCTCAGCAATCGGCTGGCCTCTGCAGGTGCGGCCCCGAACTTTTCACCGAAGTCGTAGGCAGCACCAGCCACGGGAAGCGAAAACCGGACAGCAACCTCAATATTGCGGGGCACCTGTTCCAGCTTGGACAACTCGCCTCGGTCATCTACGGACCAACTCGCCACTCCGGCGGAAACCCCCGCCGCGATCTCTGATCGCGACCGGACCGGGTTGTTGTAGTGCAACACCGCATTCGGTAACGCCGAACGGACGGCTGCCATTTCAGCGGGGGAGGCCACGTCGAAGGCGCCAATTCCCGCTGCCACCAGATTGCCCAGGACTTCACTGCGGTCGTTGGCTTTGACGGCGTAAGTCACCAAGCCATCAAAGCCCGACTGAAACCGCGTTGCCGTGGCCTGCAGAGTCTGCGGGGACAAGTAGAGCACCGCATGGTCAGGTTGCGTGCGCACAAGATGTGCCGTCGGATCGGTCCAGAAAGGGAGAAGGGTCTGCATCTTGTGCCTCGGATTTTTTCTCAGTTTGCCGCTTGTCCGCGTCACGATCCTGCGGCACCTTGCCCAATACGGAGTCTAGTTTGGGCAAATTGCCGAGAAGACCATGCAAATTGACGAAACTGATCAGCACCTGCTGCGGCTTTTGCGGTCCAATGCCCGCGCGCCGGTGACAGACCTCGCCCGCAAACTGGGTCTCGCGCGCACGACGGTGCAAGCCCGGATCGAACGCATGGAAAACGCCGGGGTCATCGCCGGGTACACGTTGCGGGACAGCGCCGCGACACGGCCCCCACTGCGTGCCACCGCGCTTCTGGCGATTGAACCGCGCAGCGCGCCCGCCGTGCTGGACCGGCTGCGCGTGCTGCCTGCCGTGGAGGTTGTACATACCACGTCGGGGCGCTGGGACCTGCTGGTGCAATTGGCCGCACGCACAACCGAAGAGCTGGACGACACGTTGGATCGGATTGGCGAGGCCCGAGGCGTACGTTCATCCGAGAGCCTGATTCACCTGGCAACCAAGATCGACCACAGCTAGGCGACCACCGTATCCAACAGCCAGGAGCGGAACCTCCGCGCGGCTGGGCGCAGCGCCCCGCGATCCGGATAGGTCAGATGGTATGCCTCCTGACCCACGACGGCGACTTCGGGCAGACATCGCACCAACCCCGAATTCTGCAATATCGCATCACTGGCCGGGGCGCGGGCCAAGGCTATACCAAGTCCTGCAGCTGACAGGGCCACCGCCATAACGGTGCTGTCGGCAAACATGTAGCGTGCGCTGCCGGGCAGCACCTGCAACGCGTCAAAGAGGTACGGCCAACCGGCGCGATGGGTGGCCACTTCGATGAGCGTGTGCTGAAGAAGATCCTTTGGCTCCCTGATCTGATCCGCCAAGTCCGGCGGCGCCACCGGCCACAGCACTTCTTCCATCAGCCGGTCGCCATCTGCGTTGTACGTGGCGGGGTTACCAAAGACGATCTGAAGATCCGTAAACTGGTTGCTGAAATCCATCGCCGAGTTGCCGGTGCTGAGCACCAGGTTGATCTTTGGATGCAGGTCCTGAAACGTACCAAGCCGGGGGGCCAGGATACCGTGTGCGAACAAAAGCACCGACTGAACATAGAGCTGTTGCGAACGGCTGTCCCCAAATAGTCCCGACGTCGCGGTTTCAAGCATTAGAAGCGACTGCTGAACCGATGGCAGATACGCCCGACCTGCCTCCGTCAGGGTGACCGCGTGGGCGTGACGATGAAACAGCGGCGTACCCAGATGCGTTTCCAGCGCCTTGACCTGCTGGCTGACGGCGGCGGCAGACATGTTCAGTTGCAGGGCCGCGCGTGCAAAGCTCTCGGTGCGGGCAGCGGCCTCGAACACCCGCAGCCAGTTCAGCGAAGGGACACGCAGGGACATGACTCAGACTAAGCATTACTTAGCCTGACGGGCAAGCAGCACCGTTCTGCCGATCCGGCAATGTATCGTAGGTTGTGCGGGCAGACCAAAGGACCCTCAGCCATGACCACCACTGCACACCGCGCCAGATCCGATGCCGACAGCTATTGGGACGACGGCTATCTCTTTCCCATCGATGTGATGTCACCGGACGAAGCCCAGGGGTTGCGCGCCGAACTGGAACAGATGGAATCGGAATGGCGCGACAACGGGCTGCCACTGCCGCTCAACACCTACAAACGCGTGAATGCTCATTGCGTGATGCCGCTGGCGGCGCGCATCGGGGCCGATCCCCGCATTCTGGACGTGGTGGAGGGCATACTCGGTCCCGACATCCTCGTGTACGGTGTGGAGTTCTTCATCAAGGAGCCGCAGACGCGCCACATGGTCTCGATGCATCAGGATCTGACCTATTGGGGTCTCGGCGCCATTGATGGCCTGACCACGGTCTGGCTGGCCTTGTCGCCCGCCACGCCCGCCTCCGGCTGCATGGATTTTGTGCGCGGCTCACACAAGAATCCAATTCTGCCGCATGTCGACAGTGCCGACGAAAACAACCTGTTGTCGCGTGGTCAGGAGGTGCAGGTGGACGTCGCCCCTGAGGATCGGACCCCAATCGTCCTGCAACCGGGACAGATATCTCTGCATCACGGTCTGACCATTCACGGATCAGGCCCCAACACGACCGACGACAGGCGGATTGCGGCCGTTATCCGCTATGTGACCCCGCAGATCGCCCAGCAAGTGGCTGAAAAGGACTATGGGATGCTGGTGCGTGGTGCCGATCGCACCGGAAACTTCATCAACATCGCGCCACCCCGCACGCCCTTTGCGCCATCGGCCCTCGAACTCTACGATGAAATCCGTCAAGCTCAGGCGAAGGCCACGATGGCCGGCACTTCGAACGACAAGGGGCTCTACGCATGATGGACAAGGTCAGGTTCACCCAGATGAAGGATGGCACGCGCGAAGAGTACGAATTCCTGAACGCCCATGAGATTGAACACACCAAGGGCACAGCCGACCGGTTGCTCTCGGCATTGGTCGAACTGGATGAAGGCCTGTCGGGGTATCAGATCACCCGGCTGGGTCACTCACTGCAATCCGCGACCCGTGCGTGGCGCGACGGTGCGGATGACGACTGGGTCGTGGCGGCTCTGCTGCACGACATCGGCGACATCTATGCGCCCTATAATCACGACGAATATGCCGCTGCAGTGCTCAAACCTTTTGTGCGCGAACAGGTGACCTGGGTGGTTCAGACCCACGGCGACTTCCAGATGCTCTATTACGGGCACCACCTGGACGGGTTCGACCAGAACAAGCGGGACCGTCACGCTGGCCACATCTACTTTGACGATTGCGCGACCTTCTGCGAGCGCTGGGATCAGGCCAGCTTTGACCCGGACTATGACACGATGCCAATCGAGGATTTTGCGCCGCTCGTGCATCGCGTCTTTGCGCGTCCGGCCTATGACCCGGCAGTGATACAACCGCAAACCCGCGTGCCGCTCACAGATGCAGACCGCGCGGCGGAGCGCGCCGACTGACGTCCAGGCGCCCACCGTTTTCTCAGTGCCGCGAAGGCAGGAAAACGTCTGATCAAGAAATCCTGACGCCGCCTTTCCCTTGACCGTGTCATTCGCTACATGGTGCCCGACGCAAATGGGACGTGACCGATGGCACTGGACAAGACATTCAACGCCGCTGAGGCGGAAGACCGGCTTTACCAGATCTGGGAGAAAGCCGGCTGTTTCACGGCCGGAGCAAACGCTTCCCGGTCAGAGACGTTCAGCATTCTGATCCCGCCGCCAAACGTGACCGGCTCTCTGCACATGGGCCATGCGTTCAACAACACCCTGCAGGACCTGCTGATGCGCTGGAAACGCATGCAGGGCTACGACACGCTGTGGCAGCCGGGCACTGATCATGCGGGCATCGCGACCCAAATGGTGACCGAGCGCGACATGATGGAACATCAGGAACCGACGCGGGTTCAGATGGGACGCGAAGCGTTTGAAAAACGCGTCTGGCAGCAAAAGATCAAGTCGCGTGGCACCATCATCGGGCAGCTCAAGCGTCTCGGCGCCTCCTGCGACTGGTCCCGCGAGGCTTTCACCATGTCGGGCGCACCCGCGGCACCCGAAGGCGAAGAGGGCAATTTCCACGATGCCGTCATCAAGGTCTTTGTGGATATGTACAACAAAGGCCTGATCTATCGCGGCAAGCGGTTGGTCAACTGGGACCCGCATTTCGAAACCGCCATTTCCGACCTGGAAGTCGAGAACATCGAAGTTGCGGGCCATATGTGGCACTTCAAGTACCCGCTCGCCGATGGGCAGACCTATGAGTATGTCGAAAAAGACGAAGACGGGACCGTCACACTCCGGGAAACGCGCGACTACATCTCCATCGCCACCACCCGGCCTGAAACAATGCTGGGCGACGGGGCCGTTGCGGTGCACCCGTCGGACGAGCGCTATGCCCCGATTGTCGGAAAGCTCTGCGAGATCCCAGTCGGTCCCAAAGAGCATCGCCGCCTGATCCCGATCATCACCGATGACTACCCCGATCCGGACTTCGGGTCTGGCGCTGTGAAGATCACGGGTGCCCATGACTTCAACGACTACGAGGTTGCCAAGCGCGGCGGCATCCCGATGTATCGCCTGATGGACACCAAGGGCGCCATGCGGGCCGATGGGGCGGCTTATGCCGATATGGCCGACGTCGCTATGGCTGTTGCAAAGGGCACGCGCGAGTTGAGCGAAGCCGAAGCGGACAAGATCAACCTTGTCCCCGACGATCTGCGCGGACTGGACCGGTTCGAGGCGCGCAAGAAAGTGGTCGCGCAGATCACCGGCGAAGGCCTCGCAGTGATGACCACCGAGATGCAAAAGACCGAGGATGGCGAAGAGGTCGCCGTCACCGTTCCCATGGTCGAGAACAAGCCAATCATGCAGCCATTCGGCGACCGGTCCAAAGTTGTGGTCGAACCGATGCTGACGGATCAGTGGTTCGTCGACACCGCGAAGATCGTGCAACCCGCCATCGACGCCGTGCGCACGGGCGAGGTTCAGATCTTCCCCGAGCAGGACAAGAAGGTCTATTTCAACTGGCTGGAAAACATCGAACCGTGGTGCATCTCGCGCCAGCTCTGGTGGGGACATCAGATCCCGGTTTGGTATGGCTACGAAATCGAAGACGGAATGGTCATTAAAGAGAATGGCCTTCGCCCATATTGCTTTGCTTCAGAAGCAGACCTCTTGAATCACGTTGAGGCAATAGCAGGACATCGGAACGTTAGATTTTTGGCTGACGCAGACGAAGTACAAGACGTTTTTGCAAATGCTACAAACGGCAGCATAAGTGCAGCGGAAGTACTTCCGTTTTACCGCGACCCCGACGTCCTCGACACCTGGTTCTCCTCCGGTCTCTGGCCCATTGGCACGCTGGGCTGGCCCGAAGACACCGAAGAACTAAAGAAGTACTTCCCGACCTCCGTTCTGGTCACGGGCTTTGACATCATTTTTTTCTGGGTCGCCCGGATGATGATGATGCAATACGCCGTGGTCGGACAGCGCCCTTTTGACACGGTCTATGTGCACGCCCTTGTCCGTGACGAGAAGGGCAAGAAAATGTCGAAATCGCTGGGCAACGTGATCGATCCGCTGGAACTGATCGACGAGTTTGGCGCGGATGCGGTGCGGTTCACCCTTACCGCCATGGCGGCCATGGGTCGGGATCTGAAGCTCAGCACCCAGCGCGTCGCGGGGTATCGCAATTTCGGCACCAAGCTTTGGAATGCCGCCTCTTACGGTGCGCGCCAAGGCATCTTCGAGCTGCCGCCGCAGGACACGATCCCGGAGACACGCCTGACCCTGAACACATGGATCAAGGGCGAGGTCGCCAAGACCCGCGAAGCAGTGGATGCGGCCCTGACCGACTATCGCTTCAACGATGCGGCCAATGCGCTCTACGCTTTTGTCTGGGGGGTGTTCTGCGACTGGTACCTCGAATTCACCAAGCCGATCTTCGAAGGTGACGACGAGGCGGCCAAGGCCGAGACCCGCGCGACCTATGCCTGGGCGCTGGATCAGTGCCTGATCCTGCTGCACCCTATCATGCCTTTCATCACGGAAGAGCTCTGGGGACAGGTGACGCGGCCCAAAATGCTGATCCACGCCGACTGGCCGACCTACACCGCAGAGGATTTGGTGAAGGCCGACGCCGATGCCGAGATGGGTTGGGTCGTGTCGATGATCGAAGCGATCCGGTCGGCGCGCGCACAGATGCATGTCCCTGCGGGCACCTACATCCCGCTTGTCGTGGTCGGCATGACCAATCAGGCCCGCGCGGCATGGGACGCGAACGCGGCGATGATCCGCAAACTGGCACGCGTGGAAACGCTCGACGATGTTGACGCATTCGACAAAGGCACGGTCACCCTCGGCGTCACGGGTGGGCAGTTCGGCTTGCCCCTCGCTGGCGTGATCGACATTGCCGAGGAGCGTGCGCGGCTCGAAAAAACGCTGGGCAAGCTGAACAAGGAGCTGAGCGGATTACGCGGTCGGCTCGGCAATCCCAAGTTTGCGGCGTCTGCCCCGGAAGATGTGGTTGCGGAAACCCGCGCCAATCTGGCCGCACGGGAAGAAGAAGAGGCAAAACTCTCCGAAGCGCTTTCGCGCCTGTCGGAACTGGCCTGAGGCCAGACCCTAGTCCCGGCAGGGACCACGCCGTCACTTGAAGACAGGCGTGCGGCCCTGCATTTGGGCCGCGATCACCTCCATCTGATCGGGCTTGCCGATCAAGGCCGCCTGCTCTCGCGACTCCGCCAAAAGGACATCGAGACGCGGCGTGCCGCTTTCGGCCACATCGATCAGACGCTTGGCGGCCCGGATGGCCGACGGGCTTTTGCTCGCGATTTCGAGGGCCAGGGCTTCGGCCTCGGCCCGGGGGTCCTCGTGCAAACGCGTCACCAGTCCCCAATGCTCGGCCTGTTCTGCCGAAACCGGGCGTGCGGTGTAGGTGAGTTCCCGCAACACATCCGCGCGGATGAGCTGCGGCAGCAGAACCATGCCGCCCATGTCAGGCACCAGACCCCATTTCATCTCCATGATGGACAGTTTCGCGTCCGGCGCCGCGATCCGGATGTCAGCACCCAGCGCCAGTTGCAGCCCACCGCCGTAGACTGCGCCGTGCAGCGCGGCGATCACCGGAACCGGAACGCGGCGCCAAACCAGCGCCACTTCCTGCATGATGTTGGCGTCTTCGTGGCTGCGCTCCATCAGCCAGGCTTCGGGATCGACGGTTCCCATCTTTGCAAAGCTGGCCATGTCCAAACCGGCGCAGAAGCTCTTGCCTTCGCCAGACAGCACAACCGCGCGGGCGTCCGAGGCGGCGACTTCCTGGCCCGCCGACACAATCGCCTGAACCATCGCATCATCAAGCGCGTTCATCTTGTCGCCACGCGTCAGCGTGACATGAGCAACGTGATCTTTGTAATCCACCGAAACGCGGGCCATGGCGTTGTCTCCTCTTTGCAGATGCCAGCAGTCTTCGCCGAGCTCTGATCTCAGATCCAGCAAGACGTTAGGGCAAATCCGTCAGTTGGCCGGAGGCAGGTCCGAGACGGGCATGCGACCGAACCCCGGACTCTCCAGTGTCATCACATAGAATGTGTCACCCACCACCTTGGCTCCCGTCGTGATGCCCAGACGCCCGTCCGGGTCCTGAAGCACGCGCAGAATCCGGCCTTCGCCATCGAATTGAATGATGATCCCGTGTTCAATTGGCGCGGGCCGCACGAGGGGCCCCAGCCGCCAGATCACCTTGCGCAGGAAGGGGTAAGGCATCAGCGCTTCCGCAGGCACGCGGGGGCTCGCAAAGGCCACCCAATAGGTTCCGTCGCCCTGCGCCTCGATGTTGTCGGGATAGCCGGGCAGGTTATCGAGAAAGACCTCCTGTTCGCCCGCACGTTCGCCTGTCAACCAAAGCCGGTGGATCCGCGCCCGGCCTGTTTCAGCGATCAGCAGGAAATCCGCGTCAGGCGACAGGGCCAGCCCATTGGTGTACACGAATCCATCAGCCACCTTTTCGACCGTTCCGTCCGGGCTGCGGCGTCCCACGTATCCGGTATCCGACTGTTCCCAGATGGTTAGAACAGAGGTCGGTTTCGTGCCGCCCATGGTTTCAGGGTCGAACCGGTCCGAAGAGTTGGAGAAGTAGATCGTGCCATCCTCTGCCACCGCAACCTGATTGGCATAGATCACAGGGGCATCGCCGATTTCTTCGATCACCGGCGTCAGTGTCCCCGGCCCTGTCCACCGCATAACGCCGCGATAGCTGTCAGCAATGTAGAGCGCGCCATCCGGACCCGATGTCAGGCCCAAAGGCCGGCCGTCCAACTGGTCGATTTTCACAGGTTGCGGCCCGTCAATGCGGTAGAGCGCACCGTCCTGATCCGTCGTCAGGATCGACCCGTCCGGCATGACAGCGAGGTCCTCTGGCCCCAGCGCCCCGTCAGGCAATGGCACAAACTCTGCCGCATCCAGTGCGCGGTTCAATTCGAAAGGACCCGTCAATCCCGGTGACTCGGGCGGCTCATAGGCCACAGGCGCCACAGGCACAGGCCAGAACAGCAGATAGGCAAGCCCGACCAGAACGAGAATCCCTAAGATGCGCATACTGCTGTCCTTTGATTGCCCTGCCACAGCACTGACATGCGGGGAGTAAGCTGGCAAGGCTTGCCCGCCTGCCCGCAGTTCGCTTATCTGCGCGAATGACCTATCCGCGCTACACCCCGCTTGCTCAGTCCCTGCCCGCCACCGTGCCCTTTGTCGGTCCGGAAACGCAGGAGCGGCAGCGCGGCGCGCGTTTTGCAGCACGGCTGGGCGCCAACGAGAACGTGTTTGGCCCCTCCCCGAAAGCCCTGGCCGCTCTGCGCGCCAGCGCCGAGGACATCTGGCAATACGGTGACCCCGAGAATCATGATCTGCGGGACGCCTTGGCCACACATCACGAGGTGAAGCCTGAGAACATCATGGTTGGCGAAGGCATTGACGGATTGCTGGGATATCTTGTCCGACTGCTGGTGGGTCCTGGCGATCCTGTGGTCACATCCTTGGGGGCCTATCCGACGTTCAACTACCATGTGGCCGGATACGGTGGCGTTCTGCACACCGTCCCCTACACACAGGACCACGAAGACCTTGCTGCGCTGTTTGCAAAGGCCCGTGACGTCGATGCCAAGCTGGTCTACATGGCCAACCCGGACAATCCGATGGGAAGCTGGCACAATGGCCAGGACATCGTGGATGCGCTGGATACTTTGCCATCCGGCACGTTGCTCGTTCTGGACGAAGCCTATGTAGAATGTGCACCGGAAGGAACGGCGGCCCCGGTTTCGCCGGACGACCCACGCGTCATCCGCATGCGCACATTCTCAAAGGTCTTCGGGCTGGCCGGCGCGCGCGTGGGCTATGCTCTGGGCGAGCCAGAGCTGATCAAAGCCTTTCACAAAGTGCGCAATCATTTTGGCATGAACCGCTCCGCCCAGGCCGCAGCACTGGCCGCTCTGGCGGATCAAGCCTGGCTGTCAGAAACACAGGTCCGCATTGCCGCTGCCCGGGACCGCATCGGTCAGATCGCGCAGGAGAACGGTCTTTCGGCACTGCCGTCCGCAACAAACTTTGTTGCCATCGATTGTGGGCGCGACGCCGATTTTGCGACCGCTGTTCTGAATGGCCTCATCGAACAAGGGATTTTTGTGCGGATGCCGTTCGCTGCACCACAAAACCGATGCATCCGGATCAGTTGCGGCAAGACCGGGGACCTTGATCTGTTCGACGCTGCCTTGCCTGTCGCGTTGGCGAAGGCCCGCGCATAACCGCGTATCCCGGTCGGGCGGCACTGGAATCACTGACTTTTGGTGACAAATTGCTAGGGTACCGGAGTGATAAGCTCTGGAGCTTCAGATGAATCAGCGCCGCCCGGGACGTGCGCCCGATTTTACGACCGCTTCCCTGATCATGCTGGGCGTCAATATGACATGGGTCTTCTTTTTGCTCTGGGCCCTCTACGGCCTGATCCCCGTGCTGGTTCTGGCCACCCTGATCCATCATCTCATCAACCGCATCGACGCTGCGCGCAGATCGAGCGACGGTCCGGGTCGACTTTGAGCCCTATGCGTCCGCGATGACCAACGCAGCGGCCTCGACGGCCCCGGTTCCGCGCGGCACGTTCAGCGCCGCAAGTCCAGCCTCCATCCCGCCCAAGAGGCCCAGGATCATCTGCCCGTTGACGTGCCCCATATGGCCCAGCCGGAAGTAAGCGTCTCGTCGGGGATCACCGGGTTCCGCCATGCCTAGCCCGATCCCCAAAGTCAGCCCCAGCTCGGCTTCCAGCCAGGCCCGCAATGCGCTGCCCTGCCCGTCTTCGAGTTTCAGAGATGTAACGGCATGGCTGCGATGCGCAGAATCCGACACATTCAGACGCAACACGCCGCCCTCTGCCCAGACGTCACAGGCCGCCCAGATGGCGCGGGCAAGTCGTGCATGTCTTGCCCAGACATGATCCAGCCCCTCCCCGTGGATCATATCGAGCGCCGTGCGCAGGCCATAAAGGTGGTGGGTCGGAGCCGTGCCTCCGAAGTACTGAAAAAACTCACCCGGATTGGCGCGCGGCGACCAGTCCCAGTACCGGCTCACACGGGGCATCGCGCTCCGTTTGGCATCTGCCCGGTCGTTGAAGAAAACAAACCCGACGCCCGGCGGCACCATAAGTCCCTTTTGACTGCCTGTGACCATCACGTCGACGCCCCAGGCATCCATCTCGAACACATCGCATCCCAGCGACGCAATGCAGTCGGCCATCAAAAGGGCCGGATGCCCGGTTTCGTCCAGAACAGACCGCATCGCGGCGACGTCGTTGCGGATCGAGGTGGAGGTGTCGACGTGCACCGTCAACACCGCCTTGATTTCGTGAGCTTTATCCCGACGAAGGGCCTCCGCCACCTGTTCGAAATCAATCGGATCGGATTTGCCGAAATCCAGCAGCTCTACTTCGGCTCCCAGCCCCAAGGCCATATCCGCCCAACCATGGGCGAACCGCCCTGTAGCCGGCACCAGTACCTTTTCGCCGGGCGCGATGGTGTTTGCCAACGACGCCTCCCACGCGGCGTGACCGTTACCAATGTAGATCGCCGTGTGATGCGCCGTGCGCGCAACGCGCTGCAGATCCGCTACCAGTCCGGGCATCATGTCGATCAAAGGGCCTTCGTAGATGTTCGGAGCGGACCTGTGCATCGCCTGCAAAACCGCATCCGGCATTACCGAGGGACCGGGAATCGCCAAGTAACTGCGCCCTTGCGTGAAAGCCACGTTCTTTGTCATGAAAGCCGCCTGTCGTTGTTTGGGCACACACTACGCGCACGCGGCCCGGCGTCAATCCGCGCCCTTGAAGTGTGTCCGGCACCCGCGTACACCGCTTTGACCGACTGGAACGGGACCATGTCCATCACCCCCAAGACCTGCATAACTCCATGAGCGCAGACACCAAATCCTCAGGTGAGTTGTTTGGCTGGCTCTGGCGGGGCTACCTGCGCAAACATATCGCGCTTTTGTCCGTAGCTCTTGTGTTCATGCTGATCGAAGGCAGCACCATCGGCGCACTCAGCTACATGATGCAACCAATGTTCGATCAGGTCTTCGTCAAAGGTGATTCCGACGCGCTGGTCTGGGTCAGCATCGTTTTCCTGATCATATTCTGTGTGCGGGGTGGCGCCAGCGTTGTGCAAAAGGTGCTTCTGACGATGATCGCCCAGCGCACCGCAGCCAGTTTGCGGATGGACCTGCTGGCGCGCATGGTGCGGCAGGACACCGCCTTTCATCAGACCCACCCGCCCGGCTTTCTGATCCAACGGATTCAAACTGACGTGAACGCGGTGAACGATGTCTGGCGGTCGATCATCACCGGCGCCGGGCGCGACGTGATCTCGCTGATTGTCCTGACTGGTGTTGCGATCAGCGTCGACTGGCGCTGGACCCTGATCATGGCGATCGGGTTACCCGTTGTGTTGCTGCCGATCAGTTGGGCCCAGCGCTATGTCCGGAAAAAGGCCGCACTGGTCCGCGACCTTGGCGCGGTTCTGGCAACCCGGCTGGATGAGGTGTTTCACGGCATCGTGCCGACCAAACTCAACAATCTTGAACGTTATCAACAGGACCGCTTTTCCACGCACACAGAGACCTTTGTTCGCTCCGAGGTCCGGGCATCCTTTGGCACAGCGGGGATCACCGGCCTGATCGACGTGATGGCCGGTGTCGGGTTCATGGGCGTTCTGCTCTATGGCGGAGCCGAGATCATCTCGGGCGAAAAGACGGTCGGGCAGTTCATGTCCTTTTTCACGGCGATTGGCCTGGCCTTTGACCCGCTCCGCCGGCTTGGCAACATGAGCGGGGTCTGGCAGGTCGCAGCCGCCGCGATTGAACGGCTCAAAGACCTGATGGAAGCCCCGATTACGCTGACGTCGCCTGCAAACCCGGTTGCACCGCCCACCGGGCTGCCGGGCATCGCGCTCAAAGGTGTGAACCTGTCCTACGGAGACGCGCAGATCCTGCGCAATCTCGATCTGACAGCCGCGCCCGGCAAAACCACAGCACTTGTCGGCGCGTCGGGGGCCGGAAAGTCGACGATTTTCAACCTGCTGACCCGGCTGGTTGATCCACAATCCGGGTCGGTTCAGGTCGGCGGCATCGAAGTACGCGACATGGCGCTGGCCGATCTGCGCAACCTCTATTCCGTCGTCTCCCAAGAAGCGATGCTGTTCGACGACACCCTGCGCGAGAACATTCTGCTGGGGCGCCACGACATTTCCGACGCCGACCTTCAGGGCGTGCTGGAAGCTGCTCATGTCACAGATTTTCTGCCAAAGCTGCCCGATGGTTTGGACACGCTTGTGGGACCACGCGGCTCCGCCTTGTCCGGCGGGCAACGCCAGCGTGTGGTGATCGCGCGTGCGTTGTTGCGGGACACCCCGCTCCTGCTGCTTGACGAAGCCACCAGTGCGTTGGACGCACATTCCGAAAAGGTGGTGCAGGCCGCGCTTGACGAGCTATCCGGCGGGCGCACCACAATCGTGATCGCGCATCGCCTCAGCACGATCCGCAATGCTGACAACATCATTGTTATGGACCGTGGTCAGGTGGTCGATCAGGGCACACATGACGATCTGCTCGCGCGCGGCGGCCTGTACGCTGATCTCTACCGCCTGCAGTTTCAGGACGGCAAAACCGTCATCGACCCAGAGGGCGCCGCCGCACTTGCTCCCAAGACGCCGGCCGACCACGAACGCCCGCCCGGATGGCTGCGCAGGGTGGGGCTGAAGCTGTTCGGTTAAACCAAAAACGATCTCCACCTTCTTGAATTCACCTGACCGCATAGACAAAGAGTTGCCAGTGTTCGATCGTAAGAAACACCGCCTTGAAACTGGGGCAAAGCGAGCAGCAAGGTTTTGCGTTCACCGCGCTAGAGAGATTGCACTATACAAACGGCTTTTTCGCCGGGGAACGCGCATCGTTTTCTTGCCGCCGGAAGGCAAAAGTATGTCTAGCCTTTTGCGGGCGTACAATGTTGCGTCGGAGATGAATTCATTGGGATGGAACGCCATTGTCGTTCCCTCGCAAATCAGTCTGCTGCAACGACGTCGCGTTCTTCGCGTCTTTAATCCAGAACTTGCTTTCTTGCTGGGGTCTCGACACCCATTGAACAATGCCGAACTGTTGTCGGGCATCCCCTACATTTATGACCTCGACGATGCTGACTTTCACGATCCCAAACTCGAAGCACGCATCGACAAGGATGTCAGACTAGCCAATGGGGTGATTGCGGGCTCACGATATGTGGCAGAGTGGTGCAAGAAGCGCAATCCTCGAACCAAAGTGATCTGGACGGGCACCCCGTTGGAGAACAAACCGGTTCCCCCTCATGAAGATAGGTCACGCATTTTGACTTGGGCTCAGAGCGCCCCCTTCGACTATGAGGAAGAACTTGCTTTTGTTGTGGGCCTACTTTGCAGTATCGAAAATCCCAACTTCGCTTTTCGGCTTTATGGATGCTCGCCGGCCGATCAAGAGCGAAGCGAGTTGAGACGTCTACGCGCTCATGGGATAGAACTGCAGCTGATGCCATTTATGGAGTATACTCAATTCTTACAATCTCTAGACGAGGTGGCGGTGGGGCTGTCACCAATCATGCGAAGTTCACCGTTTAGCCGTGGAAAATCCTTTGGGAAGATTCTTGGGTACCTAACCGCCGGGGTGCCTGTGATTACATCGGACGAGGCCGACCACGCATGTTTCTTTGACACGGAGAGCGGCGTGGTTTCAAATGACCCGGAGGTTTGGAAACTCCAGATAACATCTCTTATGAATTCACCTGACCTAAGAAACACAATGTCAGCGAATGCCCGTCGGAGTTTTCTGAAGCATCTTACAACGCAAGCGTCAGCCGCTAGCACGGATCGCTTTGCTAGGGACATCCTGGAAGCAGGTTGAGCGGTCTTCTGAACTTCGCCTTGTCACAAAATGTTCGGCGAAGCATTACCTTTGGGGAGCACTAGCTGGGCCATTTCAGTGATTACCTGAATTGCGACAGAAGTTTCACCTACCGGCGATAGCTTTCCGCAAGGACTTCCGGATCGGTCCCGGCTGTGTATCGCGCGAAAGTCCAGAGGTTTCGGGCGCCACGGCGCAACCACCCGGCACGCACATACCGCTCCGCATCCGTGACAGCCAAAGCAGGCAGCGCCGTCACGGACGGAAGGCGGCGCACAAGTGCGACGTCTTCCATCAACGGCTGGTCAGGATATCCGCCCGCGGCTTCGTAATCCGCGCGAGAGACAAGCAGCGCCTGATCGCCATATGGCAAGCCAAAGACCTTCGAACGCAAGTTGGCCCAGCCTGCGACCAGAGCCGGCATCGGTCCCCGGGCACGAAACGCCAGCCGGAAATGCGCAGGGCCGCCGCCGGTCGCCAAGTGAGCGGCCACAGCTTGAGACCAGCCTGCCTCCAACACCGTGTCCGCATGTAGAACCAAAAGCCACGACCCGCGCGCAGTTGCGGCTGCGCGCCGAAGCTGTCCGCCCCGCGACGCAGGACCCGTCACAATCACCGCGCCCGCGTCTTCGGCAATCCTTGTAGTGGTGTCTTCGGACCCGCCATCGCTGATGATCAACTCGCGGATCAGCCCGGCAGGCAGCCCTTCCATCAAGGCTTCCAGACACACAGGCAAATGACGTCCAGCATTCAGGGTCGGTATGATGACACTGATTTGTGCGGGCAATTGTTTGGTTCCCTGTTCAAACGCATTCACTTACCTATATCACCGGTCAAGAGACTCAAGGATCAACCCATGACCACGCGCCGTATTCTTCGCCTGACCGGGTCGGACACCGATGCCTTCTTGCAGGGGCTTGTGACCAATGACATCGAGGCGCTCAAAGATGGTCTGGTCTATGCGGCCATCCTCACGCCGCAGGGCAAGTACATCGCTGATTTCTTTCTGATGCGCGATCAGGACGGGGTCTTGCTGGACGTGGCGGAGGGTCTGGCGGACATGTTGGTCAAACGTCTGACTATGTACAAGCTGCGCGCCGACGTGACGATCGCGGAAAGCGGGCTTCACGTGCAGCGCGGCACGGGGAACGCTCCCACGGGCGCGCTTTCGGACCCGAGGCATCCGGACATGGGCTGGCGTCTCTACAGCGCCGATCCCGAAAGCGATGACGGCACGGATTGGGACGCCGTCCGGGTCGAACACTGCATTCCCGAAAGCGGCGTTGAGCTGACGCCGGACACCTTCATCCTGGAAGCCGGGTTCGAGACCCTGAAAGGCGTGGATTTTCGCAAAGGCTGTTATGTCGGGCAAGAAGTGACAGCGCGGATGAAGCACAAAACAGAGCTGCGCAAAGGGTTGCGCACTGTCCGCGTCAAGGGCGCAGCGGAACCCGGCACGCCGATCTTGTCAGGCGAAAAGCCCGCCGGTGTGCTCTACACACAGTCGGGTGATCATGCGATTGCATATCTGCGGCTTGATCGCGCGAAAGGTGCCATGCAGGCGGCAGACGCTGAAATCCACCTGTCCTGACAGAGCAGCGCGGTCGCCGAACGTACGAGCGCCGACACCGACTTGGGGCTTGCGTTGCTCATAGTGGCGCGCCAACATCGCCCTAAACTGGGACGTTCAACACTCAATGCTCGCGTTATACTCCGCCATCTGGAGGATCAGTGGCCGGCGTCAGGTCATCCTGATCCTGCTTTCAATTTCGATTGCCGCGCTGGCCGCCGTACCTCTGAACTACCAAAAGGACATCATCAACGCGCTCACAGAAAAGACCACGGACATTCCGGGCCTATGGATAATGTGCGGACAAATGTTCGCCTTCATCCTGTTAAGCCTTGGGCTGAAGTGGGTGTTGGGGTATCGGTCCAGTCTGTTGGGCGAAGACGTGATCCGGTTCATCCGGACCAGAGTCTATGACCTGAACACCGACCCCGCAGGTCATGAAACGGATCGGATTGGCAGCGGCACACTGACGACCGTGATCTCTGCCGAGGCCGAAGAGGTGGGCAAATTCACCGGATCGGCCTTTTCTGAACCCGTGGTACAGGTTGGGACCCTGGTCTCGGTTGTCGCGTTCATTGCCAGCACTCAGCCCGGGCTCGGTGCGATCGCGCTGACGATGATCATCCCTCAGGTGTTCATTGTTCTGGGCACCCAGCGGCAGGTGAATCGCCTTGTCGAGGAACGCGTGCGCATTCTGCGCAGCACATCCGACAGGATCGATGCCCAGACCGCGGAAAGCATCAAACAATCGGTGCTCGATGATTTTGACCGCATTTACCTGACGCGGCGGAACATGTTCGTGTGGAAGCTTTCGACCAAATTTGTGCTCAGCGCAATCAACGGAGCCGCGACCGTCGCAGTCCTGCTGCTGGGCGGCATCTTTGTGCTGGACGGACGGACCGACGTTGGAACGGTTGTTGCCGCGACGTTGGGGCTGAGCCGACTGCAGGGGCCGACAGCCTTCCTGATCGCGTTTTACAGGCAGGTCAGCGCCACGCGGGTCAAATTCGACCTCCTGCGCGAGGTGGCCAGAACACAAACAGATCAGCCATAAAATAGGGCGCGTCGTCGCGGACGCGCCCTTCGTTTGGTAGCCTCGATCCTCAGAACAGGAAGAGGTCTGCGGACACTTCGCTGGCATCCACACCCAACAGGATGAGCGAGCTGTCCTGGCCAAGACCGATCTCGGTTCCGATGGCACCGAGGTCGACGATCTGACCACTGAGCGCATCAAAATCAGCAACCCCGCTGAGGATAATGAAGTCTTCGCCGCCCCGGAAGTCAGTGATGACATCATGTTCGGCACCCGGATCGATGACAAAGACGTCCTCGCCGCCACCACCTTGCAGGTAGTTGCTGCCTTCGCCGCCAAAGATCAGGTCATCACCGTCAGCGCCGACCACAAAGTCGTCGCCTGCCCCGCCGAAGAGTTCGTCGTTGCCGGAGCCACCATTGACGTAGTCATGACCGTTGTCGCCGGTCAGGGAGTCGGCATCACCGCCACCCAGAACGATGTCATTCCCATCGCCACCGGAGGCCACATCCATTCCGGAACCGCCATCGATGAAGTCAAAGCCGCTGTCGCCGTTGACCGTGTCATTGCCCGAGCCGCCGAACAATGCGTCTGCGCCGGAGCCGCCAAAGCCAATGTCATTGCCGCTGCCCAGGTCGATCACGTCCAAACCGCCATTGCCGTCGACAAGGTCGTTGTCCGCACCGGTTTTGATGAAGTCGAACCCATCCCCAGCGAGGATGAAATCAACATCGTTGCTGCCATCGCTTGCCAGAACGTCAGCAGGCAGGAGCACGCCGTCAATCACATGCACAATCCCGTTCTCGGCCTGAATGTCGGTCTGGATCAGGTTGGGATTTGGCACATCCGGGTCAGCGTCCACGATGCTGGTGCCGTCGAGTGTCAGCACACCGCCTTGCAGGGTCGTGATGCCCGCGCTGGCCAGGACCTGGCTGGCTTGCAGGGATTCCCCGGCGACGTGATAGGTCAGGATCTCGGTTAGCAGTGGGATCGGGTCACCGCCACCCAGCAGCGTCAGCGCATCAACGAGATACGACCATGCTCCGCTTTCGTCAGTCCCGCTGAAACCAAGCGCCTGCGCCAGTCCCAGGAACGCCGCATCAGTCGGCGCAAAAGCGGTCAGGTCCGCGGTGGGATCACTGAGCGCACCGACAAGGTTGGCCGTGGTGACGGCTTGCAGCAGGATGTCAAAATCTGCGTTGTTGTCGTCAAAACCAGTGCCGCTGGCTGCCACAATGCCCGCGATGCTGGGCACATCATTGCCAGCAAGGTCGATTGGCAGCAAAACGCGGTCAATCACGTGCAGAACGCCATTTGACGCCATGATGTCAGTGGCGATCAACGTGGGATCGATGAGATCGGGCTCCTGATCGACCAGCGTCGGCAGATCTGCGGTGATGGTCGGGCCCAAGAGCGATGTGACGGTGCCGGAAGTCGCAATATCCGAAGCGGTCTGCGGGCCGGCGGAGACATGATACAGGATGGTGTCGCGCAGCAGTTCAGGACCCAGCCCCGTCAGGAACGTTGTCACCGCGCCCTCATCGCTTGTGTCACCTGCAAAGCCCTGGTCAACGGCCAACTGAACGAAGGCTGCATCCGTGGGCGCAAAAACCGTCAGCGACTGAGTAGGATCGGACAAGGTTGCCACCAGGTTTGTGCCTGGCAACGAGCTGTCCACAAAACCGGCGGCTGCCAGTAGAATATCGAACCGGCTCTCCGGGTCGTTCGTCGCAATTTCTGCGAAAGTCTGCATATTTTCGTCTCCTTGCAAGGCGCAGCGGCCTTGATCACCCAGTTAAGTCTGCGTTCGCTTCGTCGCGGTCGCATGAACAGTCGGGTTACGTTGCGGAAGACAAATCGGATCAAGTGGGATTTTCGCCGACGCGATTTGACGAATGACGAACACGCGCTAAGCCACGCTTGCTGGAGGCGGCAACTCACAATCAGTTCAGAATTGGTGACCTTGACGTGAAGTCACCGGCGGTGAGCTTCAAGAGCGGATACCGCGGGTGACGTTTGGTCGCGCCGCGCTGCCGGGGGCGCCAGGAGCAGGTCCGCGGCAACAGTTTGGCGTTGAGAAACCACGCAGACTCTACATTCAACCATTCGCAAGTCGGTGGCGACGCGACGTCATGCGCGCTCGGAATACTCCATGGATTCCGTGTTGACGACGACCATTTCATCTTGTCCGACAAATGGCGGCACCATGATCTTGACGCCGTTGTCCAGGATCGCTGGCTTAAAGGAGTTGGCCGCTGTCTGCCCTTTGACCACCGGCTCTGTCTCGACAATCCGGCACGTCACCTTTTGCGGAAGCGTTGCGTTCAGCGCTTCGGCCTCGTGGAATTCGACGACGATGGTCATGCCATCTTGCAGGAAAGGACGTCGATCCCCCAGAATTTCTGCTGGCAATTCAACCTGTTCGTAGGTTTCGGTGTCCATGAACACCAGCATCCCGTCATTCTCATAGAGAAATTGCTGGTCCTTTTGCTCAAGCCGTACGCGCTCTACTTTGTCCGCGCTGCGGAAGCGCTCGTTCAGCTTCGAACCATTGCGCAGATTGCGAAGCTCGACTTGTGCAAAGGCTCCACCCTTGCCCGGCTTCACATGATCAACCTTGACCGCCGCCCAAAGGCCACCGTTGTGTTCCAACACATTGCCGGGGCGTATCTCGTTGCCATTGATTTTCGGCATGTCACAAAACCTTTGCGAGTGGTTGATGGGTCGTTAAGCGGTCCTATATATGGCGGGCTTTGGGCTGACAAGACAACGATATCTCGTATTTCGGGTGCATTAGCTATGATCCATGTGCATAGCAGACATGCGGAAACAGGGTATCCGAATCGCTCCTTATGAGCCATAAGGAACGTCACGCCGAAAAACACAAGAGCAAGAAAAACAAGGGAAACGAGATGAAAGATTTCGTTGACGGCACGGCCTTTAACAATGAGCAAGGCAACCGTGCTCGTAAACTTTTTGCAGCCGTTGTGCTGGCTGCGCTGGATGATGCAATTGCCGACGACAAGAAGTATGGCAATGGACCCGAGCAGATTGCCCGCTGGGCGCGTTCGCGCGACGGGCGCGAAGTGCTGAGCTGTGCGGGTATCGATCCGAATGAACGGGTCGTAACGGGCCTGATGGACTTTGTCGGACGGGGCGTGCGGACCTCTGTTGCTCTGTCGCGCGAGGAAAGTGAGCGGCGCAATGCGGCGCAGCAAGCTGAAGCCGCCTAATCCACAGTTCTAGAACTGTATCTGAGAGACGCGCCCCTGGGGCGCGTTTTTCATGTGTGCTTCCTAGAAGTACAGCACCCATTGCGCGGCCACCCAGATCTCTGCGGCCATTAGTGCGCCAAAACCCAGGCGTCCGGCCGGGCCCACGCCTCGGCGCCACAGGGCGATGTAGCAGATCAGGCAGATCAAGATCGAAATGGGCATCACCCAAATTGCGTAGTATGCGCTGTCCCAATAGCTGATGGGACTGTCGAAAACCCAGACCGACAAGGGCCAGAAATGCGGGCGCCCGTCGCCGGCATGCAACGCGAAGTCAAACAGCAGATGCAACATCGCTGCGCCCGCAAAGGCAATCAGAACGGGCCATCTGCACAATGCCCCAATGACAAGCAGAGTGCCCCATACCAGCACGGAATTGTCGATCGCAAAGACCGTCTGCCACGCCGACGAAAAATAGAGTTCACCAAAGACAACGTCCGGTGGGATCTGCTGCACATAGAGGGTCCAGCCTGCCATAAGGTACAGTGACGCGTCCGGCGCCAGCGCCCCAAGCAACGCTGCAGCCATGATCGCGGGCCGATTGGACTCACCAAAGACGGCGGCCCCCATAAGCAAATGCGCCGGTGTATTCACACGGGTCTGCCTTTCTAGCCAAGTCGATGGTTCAAAGACTAAGTGCCCTAGTGGCGCGTGGTCCATTCTGAAATCACGCATTTCCGTGCGCGGGCACGGGATGGTGCGGACTATTGGAGATTTGGTTGGATTTATCAGCGAGGAGCTCCCGGTAACTCCGTCACGGGATACCAAAGCCGCGCATCAGTTGGACCTCTTTAGGTCAATCGAAATCCTGTGCCGTCATGGCCCGATGAATCTCGCGGCGCACCAGCTTGCGGACGTTCCGCGTGATGCGCTCGCCCAGCGCGCCCTGAAGCTCTTCCCGAACGATGTCGGAGACAAGTTCGCGCAAGCTCTCTTCATCCATGATGGTCTCGTCGCTGGCAATCACATCTGCGTCGAGTCCTTGATCCACCTCGGGGTCTTCGAAGGCACTGTCGGTGTCGTCCACGGTGGTGGCGGACACAGGTTCGGCGCTGCTCTGTTCGCTTTTCGCGGCTTCGGAATCGTCCTCGGTGTGATCCTCCCAGGTCAGGGTTTCAACCGGGGTACCGGAGTAATCATCGCCCCCAACGCCGTCAGGTTCCCATTGTTCATCCGCGTTGCCCACCACGGTCTCAAGGGCTTCAATCTTTGCGCTCAACGGTTCCTTGCCAGCGTCAGCACCGCGCATCGAGCCAAACACGAAACCGGTTTCCGGCTGCGGCTCCGCCGCCAGTTCCGGAACCAATTGCAACGGCTCCACTTCTGAAACCGGCTCTGCATCGGTCAGGACATCTTCTGGGGTACCGGCATCTGGCGCGTCAGAGTCAGGATCCGCATGAGCCTCTGTGTGTTCCGGATCAGTCTCTACCTGTGCGCTTTCCAACTCGGAGGCAGATACGTCAGTTTCATCGGTGTGCGACGCCTGTACAGCGTCCTGCGAAGCCTCTACCAGCGGCGCTGCGGCAGTCTCTTCGTCGATCCCCTGCCCGATCTCTTCATCGGCCCCGTCATCGGCAAGCGCATCGGGTTCCGACACGGACATCACCTCTTCGGCCGTGTCCTGTGCTGGCGCGACAGGCGTTTCATCCGAATTGTCCATCTGAGGTGCTGCAGCTTCTTCAGGCTCAAGGTCTGCAGCGTCGTAGAGCGTTGCCTCCGGATCGGTCCAGGGTGCCGGCGCGTCGTCGTCCTCTGAAGCGCCCCGCGCCGTGATCTCGAAACTGTCAAGGGCGTAAGACGTACCCAGCGCATCGTCCGATGCCGCATCTTTCGCGTGTTGTGGCGCACTGTCCGTATCGGCCTCGTTCGCCTCATCGGCGTGCTCGGCGGGCTCTGGAACCCTGAAGGATGGCGTCAGAACAAGCCGTTCTCCGGCTGCATCTTCGCGCGCTTCGGGTTGCGGCGCGACACGATGATCTTCGGAGACCAGTCGACGGATCGAGGACAGCACATCCTCAATCTCTGCGTTGGATACAGGATCTGACATCTTTGCCTTACCACTCTTGCCTCGGTTGCAAGTCTAGCCCGCACCGAAGATTCTCACAACCGATAGCGAAAATGCTTATTGTTTCCCGATCGATTGCAGAACACGGTCCAGGTCCCGCCCCTGCCGGCTGATGATCGACGGTGCATTTTTGACCTGATTGTAGTAGGCAGCCGGATCGTAGATCTGTACGCCAAGACCCAAACGTTCAGCTGTCAGGAGACCCTGTGCCGCCAGAAGCTGATAGGCGGCAATATACTGACTGGCTCTGGCGTCGATTCTGAGGGCTTGCGCATCAAGCAGGTCCTGCTCTGCTGTCAGCACGTCCAGGGTTGTCCGTGCACCCAGCGTGGCTTCTTCGCGGATCCCGTCAAAGGCAACCTGTGCCGCTTCGATTTGCAACCGGTTTGCGGCGAGGCTGGCCGTTGCAACCTGCAGACCCACATAAGCCGTTGCCACGTCCTGCGCGACATCCTCCTGCACGGTCAGCAGGTTTGCCCGAAAGCTGTCGCGGCTTGCCATCGCCTGACGAATGTTGGCGGATCGCGCCCCACCCTGATAGAGCCGTTGCCGCAGCTCCAACGTAATCGATGCGGAGTCCCGGTAGTCATCATTGCCCAGATCGTTGGTCCAACCCACATCACCGCGCAATGAAGCGGTTGGACCCAGATTGGCCTGTGCCTGGCGAATAACGAGTTCGGACGCGGCCACCTGATGCTGAGCCTGCAACACCGATGGGTGATTGCGCATCGCCACGGCCTTGGCCTCGTCCAGCGACGCCGGTGCTGCAGGCAGGCGCGGAGCGTTGTCCAGCGAGCCCGGCCGCGTTCCGACAGCCGCCAGATACTCTTCTTGCGCGTTGACCAGATCACCGCGCGAAAAGACCAGACTGCTTTGAGCAGCCGCGAGGCTCGATTCAGACAACGCAACGTCGGTTCGGGTGACTTCGCCGACTTCGAACCGGTCCTGTGACGCTCGCAGTTCCTCGCCCAGAACCCTGACGTTGTTTTCGCGCAATCCCACGTTTTCAGCCGCCCGCAAAACATTCATGTATGCCGCGACCGCACGTTGAAGGATGAGCTGCTCAACCTCCAACAGGCCCTGGCGCGTGGCCAAGACCGTTTCTTGTAGGGCCTGCTTGTTGGCGATCCGAGTGCCGCCATCATAGAGCAACCATTCCGCGGTGAACCCGACGAAGCCGTCCGTCGATTGCGGGCTGTTGAAGGTGGTTCCGGACTGGTCATTGACCACAGTCCGAGTGATGCGCGTGATAAAGTCCACAACGGGTCGCAACGACGCCACCGCAAGTGCCACATCCTCGTCCGCGGCCCGCAACAGTGCCCGGTTCTGCTTGAGCAAGCCACTGGTGTTGTAGGCACCCACCAGCGCATCGGCGAGGTTTTCGGCCTTTGCGCCGCCCGGCACCCACGCCAGACCGATGATCATGGCCGCCAGTGTCGGTCGGATCCATCTTGTGTTCACTGCTCTGAACATCTTCGCCTCCGATGTCTCGTTGGGGTTGCCTGACGGTTTGGCCGCCAATCCACCCGCTTTATCGTTTTCGCACAGGGTTAGCACCTGTCAAAGCGCAAAGACTGCCTGTGCCGCAAATCCGGGCAAAACCGGTGCGCCCGCATTGAAGTCGAACCGCCACGTCAAATGGTGGGAATGCTTGTAACCGATGCGCACAACGCCCAGCGCCCCCTCGACGAACACACAGGCAATGCGCCCGTCTTCCTTGAGCTGCGCCGCGATCGCCTCCGGCAATTCTTCGACACCACCCTGCACGATGATGACGTCATAGGGCCCGTGCTCTGCAGCACCCTCTGCCAATGGGCCGGGGTGCACAATCACGTTGTCGGCGCCGACCTCTGACAACAGCGCCGGGGCCTCCGCGGCCATCATCTCGTCTTCTTCCACCGCCACCACGGCCTGCGCCATATGCGCAATCACAGCGGAGGAGTAGCCGTAGCCGCAGCCGATATCCAGCACCAGATCATCGCCACCGATGTTCAGCGCATCCAGCATCTTGGCCAGCGTGCGCGGCTCAAGCAAAACACGGTCGTCCCCCAGCGAGACGTTTTCACCGGCATAAGCCGCCTCACGCTGCGCATCCGGCACGAACAGTTCGCGCGGCACGGTCAGCATGGCATCGATGATCGGGAACTTGGTGACATCCGAAGGGCGGACCTGCGTGTCCACCATCGCGCGGCGCCGGTCGGCGAAATCTGGCATTGCTAAACTCTTCCGTTCAGTCTGTTGCAAAGTATCTGCCACATCGCCGCCTGCCGGGCAACGGGGTCCGTCATGTTTCGCTCGCGAAACTCTTGCAGGGGCGATGCAGATCCGCTAGATCGCAGACCGCACTACACGGCGGCGAGTTGGCGGAGTGGTGACGCAGCGGATTGCAAATCCGTGTACACCGGTTCGATTCCGGTACTCGCCTCCACCGCGCTTCCCCTACGGCAAATAAAGGGCTCAGAGCGACTCTTTAGCGAAATCGTTAAGACTTTGGGCTCCTTATCAAGTGCCTAGGGGATTCACCGAAAATCGCAGGCCGGTTCTTTTCGGCCTGCGTTTCATGTGTGGCGCACTTCCGCGCGTCGGTGCCAATCTTTTAATGAGCTGGCACCGCTCCTGTCGGCCCGGCGAAATCAACGACACCTCCCAAACCGCGCTCAGTTCGCCGCAGCAGCGCGTTCCATAGCCTCAGCGGCCAGCGCCCGGTCGCCGGTCTCTTGGGTCATGTCGAACACCATGCGCGAGACCCGCCATTCCCCTTCGATCTGAATCACGTCCCAATGGTACTCCCCCACAGGGCGCCACAGCTCCTCGCCGATCCAGTGCCGACCATCGACGGCCGCCGTGGCCGTGGCTGTTTCGCCATCGATCTCAACCGTAACAGGTCCCAACTCGTGCCATGTGGCATCGAACCCGGGCACGATTCCGCGCCAGGCGGTCATCAGGTCCGCAGGGCTCATGGTTGCCGGTTCCCCGCCCCAAAGGCTGGTGTAATCAATGACAATCTCCGGGGCGAAAGCAGCTTCCGCCAGATCATAGGCAGCGCGGTCAACGGCAAGCGGGATGGACGACACGAGCGTCGTGATCTGCGCGGTGGCGGGGTCGCCGGCAGGCGGCAGGTCTTGTCCTGCCTCCGCTGCCAGAACGGGTAAGGTCATCGCGAGTGCGGTTGTTGCGAGAAAACGCGTCATTTGAGGTATCCTTTTTTAATTTGCGTGTGTGCCGCGGCCCGGCGTTGGCCCGAACCGCGCGGGCGCTTAGCTTTCGCTGTCGGGTGCGGCGCCGAAATGATCAGCCATCGTGTCCGCGGCCCGGACGACATCTTCAGGGTTGTCGTAGAAGTCGAACTGCGTGACCTCTTCGAGCATTTGCAGCGTGGCTTCTCCGACGTATCCGTTCAGAAACGTACGCACGCCTTGCGGGATTGCCGCGGCTTCGGAATGGACGATGGCCAGCGGCTGAGACAGACCTGCGGCGTGATCCGCTGGATAGTAGGTCAGCCAGCCCTCCCAGCCCGCATTGTTCCACTTGTTATCGTAGGCCGGGATCGCACCTCGATCTGCGTCGTAGTAGTACCCGCCGATCGGCATCAGAACGCCTTCGGCACCTTCGGGACCAGCGGCAGGAATGATCTGCCCTCCAGCAGCTTCTGCCGCCTGACCGGCGGCAATCAGCCCGGCGACGCCTTCGGATCCGCCGTAAACGGTTTCGACGATCTCCGCGTTCTGAAGCCAGGGCGCGACCAGCCCGATACGCTGCACCAGATTGTTGCCGGATACGGCGTCGACCATGTAGCCCGCCGAGGCGCAGATACCCAGACCATTGATGTTGGCTGCATCAACCTCGGGCAGCGTTGCGACGTACTCAAACGCGGCGCGAATGTCGGAAGTCTTGGCCGCAGGGCTTTCGACGAACCGGACCTTTTGCGGCAGGTCGCCCGATTTGCCCCAGCCCCGGAAGTCGAAGGTGAAAGCCGCGTATCCGCGCTCGGCCATTTCTTCGGCATAGACCCTGGGCATCTGTTCCTCGACCGACGTCCAGGCGCCCGTCACGACGACGGCTGGCAAAGGCGCGCCATCATGTCCTTCGGGCAAGTACAGCGTTCCGGCCAGCGTGGCCCCTGCGTTGGAAAAGGTCACGGTGCGGGTCTCAACCTGTGCGATCGCGGCGGTGGAGGCCATCAGCGCAGCAGCCGTGGTGGTGGCAAACATCCTCATTGGAGCATCTCCTGTCATTTGTGTCATGGGCGTGTTGCCCGATGACTTGAGAGATACCTTTGACCTGCAGAGGTTACTTGAAGGGTCTTGCTTGGCTTTTGAAGGATCGTGCTTTCGGTTCAGCTCGCCAACTTTGAACGATAGGCCCGCGGGGTCTGACCCGTGACCTGTTTGAAGCTGCGCGAGAAATGCGCCTGATCGGCAAAGCCACAATCGAGCGCAATGCCGCCCAAAGGACGGGTTGGGTCTTCCATCAGTTTGATCGCCGTTTCGATGCGATAGGCCAGCACGTATTGCATTGGGGTGGACCCGACCGTTTCTTTGAACACCCGGCTGAAATGGGACGGCGACATTCCTGCCTCGCGCGCCAGTTCATCCAGCGTAATCGTCTGGTCGAGACGGGCCCGAATGAACGTCAGAACGCGGCTGTAGTGAGCAGACGTGAAACGTGCGCTGAGCGCAACCTCTTCGGGTCGGCGTTTTCCGTAACGCTGGAGCAGTTTGACCAGCAACACCCGGCTCATCGCCTCGAACATCACGCCCGAAGTGATGTCGTCATCGTGCAGGGCATCGCGCAGCATGACACCAGCCGCGCAGAGGTCGGCGTCTTCGAACAATGGGGTGTCCTGAAGCTGCTGTGAGTCGAGCAGCATGGACAACTCGGTCTGGGCAAATCGTTCGACCTTGTCCGGATCGAGCGTGATGACGATCACGTCCGAGGTGTCGAACCAGCGCCAGCCCGATCGCATGCCCGCCGGAGTGACAACGATCTCATCTTTGCGAAAGATGAAGTCGTGCAGTTCGCCATCCCGCATGTTGTGGACGCGGTGCGGTTTGGAGCAGAGATTCAGCAAGACATGATGCTCTGCAAAAACGTCTTCCGGCATCGTGTCCGGTTCGGCCTGAAAGTAACGTAATGACATCAGTCCGGCCGCGGAAACATGCTCCTGCTTGTCGCTGTTGAGCAGCGGCAAAGACGGATAGATCTCTTCGTAGCGGCGCGGCATTCCATTTCTCCTGCACGAAGCCTAGCGTCTCGGGACCGATCGCACATTGATAATTGTGAGAGCCGTTGAACACCCCGCGGCAAAGCATTTGTTACCTCTATTCGGCAGCGCGCAACGCAAATGGCGTCTGGATCTCGCGCGCGATCTCGGCCACCAGTGCCTTCACCGGAGCGGATCGGCTCTTGCGGCTGATCCGGACCACAAATGTTATGTTTGGCGGCGGAGGAAACACACCTTCGATCACCTGCATATCTGACGTAACGTGCATACCGTTCAGCAAAGCGACACCGAGCCCCGACCGGACAGCGGATTGAATGCCGGCTGCACTTGGACACTCCAGAACCGTCTCAAAGGCGTGGCCCAGCGCTTGCCCATCCGAAAAACCCCACTTGCGGTAAAAGCAATGGCTGTCAAACGACAGGAACGGGACCGGCTGCGCAGGATCGAATTCAAATTCCGGCGCCTTGACCCAGTGCAGGGTGTCGCCGAAGAGTTTTTGGTCATCAGGCCGAACCTCGGATTGAAGCACCTGCATAACCGCCACATCCAATTCGTCGGCCCGTAGCCAGGATTGAACATTCAGGCTTTGGCTGGCCCGGGTGCGGACGCGCACGGACGGATACACCCGCGTGAACCGGCCCAGAATGCGAGCGATGTCTCCGGTGGTCGTGTCCTCTGTCAGCCCGAGGCGGATGACCCCACCCAATGCTTTCTTGCCCAGATCTGCCAACGCCTCATCGTGCAGATTGATCATGCGCAGGCCATACTCGTTCAGCCGTCTGCCTACGTCGGTGAACAACGGCCCGCCCGCCTGACGGGCGAGCAGATCGCAATCCAAGGCGCGTTCGAGCCGCTTGATTTTGTGACTGACCGCAGATTGCGACAGACCCAACTGCCGTGCCGCATTGGTCACGCCGCCATGAACCGCAATGGCCTGCAATGCACGCAGCGCATCGATCTCCAGCTTCTCAGTCATTCCGCCTCCAGCATGACAAACACAGATGGAATGATGACAATCATTCACTTGCGTCATGGATAGCACTCAACCTATCACTTCAAAAGATCCGATTTCCGAGAAATGGCCGAACATGACAGACATTGAGGCATCACCCATCATGGCAGCTGACCGCCGCAAACTGACATCTGCCTTCGAGGTTTTTGGGTCCGTTCTTGCAATGATCTATGCTCTCTCGATTGCTCTGAACGTCGGCGCAGAGATGCTTGGGTTTTCGTTGTTGCTGGTGTCTTCCGCCCTGTTTGCTGGCTGGGCCGTGCTTGACCGCCGATGGACATTTCTGTTGCTTCAGGCGTTCTATGCTGCCTCGGCGATCATCGGCCTGATCCGCTGGGGTTAAGAGAGCCCCGCGACGCAAAGGCAATTTCAAAGGAAGGCCCCATAATGAAACTGAGCGATTTCAAAGTGCTGGCGTTCGACGTGTACGGAACACTGATCGACTGGGAAAGCGGCATGGTCGCGGCACTGGCTCCGTTGACCGAAAAAGTCAGCGCAAGCCTATCGCGGGACGAGATTCTCGAAGCGCATGCGTACCACGAATCCACAACCCAACGCTGGACGCCGAATAAGCGATACCAAGACCTGCTGGCCGTCGTGTACCGGCGGCTGGCCGAAGAATGGGGTGTCTCGGTCTCCTGGGAAGAATGCCAGACTTATGGATTGTCGGTACGACAATGGCCCGCCTTTGCGGACAGCTGCGATGCGCTGAGCTATCTCAAGCAGCACTACAAGCTTGTGGTTCTGACAAACACCGACAACTTGAGCTTTTCTGGATCGAACGCGCGTCTCGGTGTGAATTTTGATGGTGTCTACACGGCTGAAGACATCGGCAGTTACAAACCATCAGACAGGAACTTCACTTACATGCTGGAGACACTGGCCCGGCAGGGCATCGCCAAGAGCGACATTCTGCACACTGCGGAAAGCATGTTTCACGATCACGCCCCAGCCAACAAGCACGGGCTATCGAACTGCTGGATCTACCGCCGGCACGAAATGGAAGGGTTCGGGGCGACCATGAACCCGGGCGAGATGCCGAGCTATGACCTTTGCTTCAACAGCATGGCTGATCTAGTCGCCGCGCACAAAGCAGAGCTGACCACCAGCTGACAGCTATTCCACGGTGAAGGCACCCCTCACCATGTCCTGATACCAGATTTCGACGTCAGCCTTGGAGAAGAAGACTGGGGAACTTCTCCGAGGCGCGTGACGTTTGAAGCGCCTCCGAAACCGGCTGCGCCTTCCCGTCCATGCTGCACTGCTCGTAAAACCCCAATGCTTCGGCAAGAGCTTTCAGAGAGGCCGCGCGTTCCTCTTCTTTAAGAAACGGAGCATGTGTGGACAGGTAGAGCGCCGGACGCTTTTCGCGCAACCAGGGTTGCAGCACAGGCAGAAGCTCAAATTCCGCACCCTCGACATCCATCTTGACCAGCGACACGTCGTCGAGGTTCACCGCCTGCCGGAATTGTTCCCAGCCGAGGCTCATGACATCCGTTCCCTGCGCCGCGTCTCCTAGAACGGATGTCATCGAATCTCCGGCTTCCCCTCCCAGACTGGACATGCGCATCACACCCGTCGAATGCCAAAGCGCAACACCGAAGGCAGAGACGTTCTGGATATTATTCAACTCAAGATTCCAGTTGAGGTACCGGAAAGCGACAGGGTCCGGTTCGAAACACCAGACATGTCGTGCTCGTCTCGATGCATAAAGGACCGTCGCCCCAGCCCATGCGCCAATATCGATGTAGTCGCGGTCGCGTGAGAGATGTCTGTCGAGTACTTCAAAGGTCTCAGGTTCCCAAGACCCGGCTGATGCCTTTCGCCAGAACTTCGAGTGGTAGGGATCGAGGCGGAACGGTTCCCCATTGATGGTTCCGTTGTAATGCCCGCGCGCGCGGTAAAACATCTTTCGCGCTCTGGTGATCACCGCACACACTCCAGGCTCTCCGCAAAGGTCTGCTGGGCGGTCTTTCGGTTTTCAGCGTATTTTGTCTGCATCAACGGGCGTCTCATTTCGCGATCGTCTGCCTTGTCTGGCAATCAGCCCAGACATTCAATGAGAATTGAAGCGGCATGGTCTTTCTACCAGCACATTTGACGACGCCCCACTCGACCAAGTCACGTTACGGATCGTAAGCACTCAGATCTCCGGGCGCATGGAGCAATGTGCCGTCGTACTTTGGAAGATCATCCGTCATCTGAAGCCAGGGCAGCTTGCTTTGGTAGTTGACGTGGAAAGTCGGTTCGAAATCCTCGGGCCGCTCCATTTATGCAGCATAAAGATGCATCCCCCCAGCGTAGTGGTCTGCTTCGAACCCCATCGGGGCGCCGCAAGTCGCGCAAAAGTGCCTGTGAACACCTTTCGAGCTTTGCAGGGACTGCGGCGCATCGCCCAACCACCTGAAGTTCCTCAGCGGCACCCCCAGCCAGGCAACCAGAGGCGCGGCGCAGTTGCGGCGGCAATCATCACAGTGACAGTAACACGCCCACGTCACCTCCCCGACAAACTCCCACCGGGTTCGTTTGCACATGCAATGGCCCCGGGTCACCGATTGGTCCATTTGATCCCTCACCTCTTGCACCACACTGAAGTCTGTTTAGCGCCCTGTCAGAAATCTGTCGCATCGCTCTGATCAAGGAACACGCCCGGACCGGACGGATCGCGCCCTGATTGCGACCTGAATCGAAGGGATTGCCTGACTTTCTGGACGTGATTCCAAACACAAAGAAGAGTTGTGAAGGGCTTGCCCGAACGTCTTGCAGCAGTCAGGTTTGCGGCTGAGCACGGCCAAGACCAGAGGTTCCCCAGATGCACCCAACCGAGAAAATCGTCCGCCAATTCCACGAGTCCTGGGATCTGCGTGATCCTGATCGTGGTGCAGAGGTGATTTCGGACGACATCGACTTCGAAGACATCGCGCGCGGCGAAAAGCTGCCCGGCAAGGACGGGTACAAATCTGACTACCATCGTTGGCGCGAGGCCTTCCCCGACGGCTTGTGCAAAGTGGAGAATGTCATCGTGAGCGCATGCGGTGAATGGGCAACTGTCGAGTTCCGCAACACCGGAACCCATACAGGCTTCCTGCGTTCCAGCCTTGGCGACTTCCCTCCGACAGGCAAACGTGCCGAGGTTCGCTATTGTTCGGTCATGCGCGTTCAGGACGGGCTGGTGGTCGAGGGGCGCGACTACTATGACAGCGCCACCATTGTCCGCCAGCTTGGGTTGGCCGACTAAGCGTGTAACCTACCCGGCGCGCCATGCGCTCACCTAGGGTTGCCGAAGGCCCCGATATGAGCCGATTTCAGGCAGCTTACAAATTCCAGTGTTTTCCGGTCAGCGCTCGGCTTTTTACGGGTGATCGCCGCAAATGTACTGGTGTAGCCCGTCCTTTGCGGCGCCACGGCCCTGACCAGCCCATCCCGAAGAAAAGCCGCCGCCACGTGATCAGCCAGATAGCCGAGATACCGGCCTGATTGGATCAACAGCGACAGGGCTTCTTCCTCCTGCACGCGGGCGGCCCGCTCGATCCCAAGATGCATCCCCGCCTTCATGTTCGGGGAGTTGAACGCATAGCCAGCGTATTTGTACTCTCGCAGGTCCGGTTCTGCATTTCCCGACGAAGAGTCATTCTCAAATAAAGGGTGCCCCCTACCGCAATAGAGCGTCATGTGCTCGTCGTAGAGTGGAAGATAGCGGAGCTGCGTGGATTTCCTGTGCAGCGGCACAACCGCCAGGTCCAACGTTCCGTCGGTGACCCGCGACTCCAGGCTGCTGGGGGGCGACAGCGAGATCTCCAAGGCAACCTCGGGCGCAACCTCGTCATATCTGCGAATGGCTTCGTGAATGCGCGCCTTCGGATTGGTCGAGGACTGATCAAACAGGCCAATACGCAGGGTGCCCGTCAGATTTGTGTGAATGTCATCAATTTCGTTCTGAAAATAATCGATCGACGCAAGCAATCTGTGCGCGGCCTCGAGGACCTGTTGGCCCTCCGGCGTCAGGGAGAACCCCGACGGCCCGCGATTGCACAGCTTCAGCCCGATGCGCAACTCCAAGTCCGAAATATGCTTGGAGATGGTGGAACGGCCAATGTTGAGCTCAAGCTCTGATGCGGCAAACCCCCCGCATTCGGTGACTGTGATGAAGATGCGGACCAGTCGGATATCGACGTCGCTGAGGCTTTGAATGAGTGCGCGTTTGGCCATTCAAGGTTTCCTTCCAATGCAACTATACCTCGAAATGTTTCGACTTATCAAACAAAGGGTGCTCTCTATAGTTTTGGTACTTTGATCCCGCCACGCGCGCGATCGGCAATAGGGAGAAGACAATATGGCGATAAAGCCTCCACTTTCGGAACTTCCGATCAAGACCGCTGACAACGGTTTTTATCGGGGGTTCAGTGTGAACGTGACGGTGGTCAGTAAGATCATCATCAGTATTCTGGTCGTCTGGTGTATCGTATGGCCAGCACAGGCCGGCACAATTCTTGGCAATTGGAATACGGCCATTCTGGCGCAATTTGCTGCCTGGTACATCTGGGTCGTAACTGGTTTCGTCCTGGTCTGTATCGGACTGGCGATCTGGCCCGCTGCCGGCCGTCTGGTCCTTGGCACAAAGGGTGAAAAGCCAGAGTTTTCAAACTTCTCTTGGTTTTCGATGATGTTTGGCGCCGGGATCGGCGTCGGCATGCTAACCTGGGCGGTGGCCGAACCGGTCGCGCATTTCCAGAACAACCCGTCTGTCATTCAGGGCGTCACCACCGCGCTTGATGCAAACAACGTCCGCACAGCCTATGTCTGGTCGTTCCTGCACTGGGGGCTTGGCGCGTGGGCCTGCTATGCCATCGCGGGTCTGGCACTGGCCTTTTTCAGCTACCGCAGGGGTTTGCCGCTGACAATCCGGTCGTCCCTCACACCGCTGTTTGGCAAGTCTCTGTCCGGAATGCTCGGCCATATCATCGACATCGTGGCGGTTGTGGCAACCATTCTTGGTGTCGCGCAGACATTGGGATTCGGCGTCGAACAGTTCGTGGCCGGCCTGACACGGATCGGCATCGGCGGACTTGCGCTTGACGATGGCTCTGCAACGACCCTAGGCATCGTGGTGGCATTGCTGGTTATCATGGGGGCTTCGACGCTCTCTGCTCTTTCGGGTGTTGGCAAAGGCATCAAGTGGCTGTCGAACATCAACATGGCATTGTCGATATTCCTGCTGGGATTCTTCATCCTGTTTGGTGCAACATTCTTCGGTGCCACTGCCTTCTTCGTTGGCATCTGGGACTACCTGATCGCGTTGCCATGGCTCAGCTTCAACGTCTACAGTTCTGATGGCGTCGAAGGCTCCGAAGCCTTCCTTCTGACCCAATGGCAAGGCTGGTGGCCTGTGTTCTACTGGGCTTGGTGGATTGCGTTCGCCCCATTTGTCGGCCTGTTCCTGGCCCGGATTTCCCGGGGTCGGTCGATCCGGGAATTCGTGCTGGGCGCGATGATCGTTCCGTCGCTGATGTGCTTTGTTTGGTTTGCCTGGGCCGGTGGCACCGCCATTGACCTCGAACTCAATGGCGAGGCCAACGGCGTCATCCTGGATGCGGCCAACGGCGACAAGATCTTTGCGATGACCGAGTACATGCTCGCACCCATTGCACAGTTCCTGGCCTGGGCCATGGCGGTGGTGATCGTGATCCTGCTGATGACCTTCCTTGTGACATCAGCGGACTCCGCGGTCTTGATTGTAAACACCATCAACGCGGCGGGTGATGAAGGCCCCAAGGCGCGTCCGCACATCATGTTCTGGGGTGCGGCGCTGGCTCTGGTTGTCGGGGGGCTGCTCATATCGGGCGGAACCGGGGCGATTCAGACAGCCATGGTGATCGGAGCCTTACCCTTCTCCATGGTCATGGTGCTCATGTGTATCGCGCTGATCAAGGCAATCTGGAACGATGGTCGACGCGAAGCCGCGGGTGTCGCCACGACAATTGATCCAGAAACATCGGTTATGCCGGCGCAGTAATTCACGCCAGCGAACACTGTGCGGCCCCGGAGCAATCCGGGGCCGCACTGCGTTTCACCTCTTGGTTTGTCGGGCCTTTAGAAGACGCACTCTCAGCCCAGAATGCCGGGCAGACGCAGCCCGTGCTCCTTAGCGCAATCAATGGCTTCGTCATAACCAGCATCGGCATGACGCATCACCCCGGTTGCCGGATCGTTCCACAGAACGCGGCCCAGGCGCGCGTCGGCATCTTCAGTCCCATCGCAACAAATCACCATGCCCGAGTGCTGCGAAAAGCCCATTCCGACGCCACCGCCGTGGTGCAGAGACACCCATGTCGCGCCGCTGGCAGTGTTCAGAAGGGCATTGAGCAAGGGCCAATCACTGACCGCGTCGCTGCCATCTTTCATCGCTTCGGTTTCGCGGTTAGGACTTGCCACCGAGCCGCTGTCCAGATGATCCCGTCCAATCACAACGGGTGCCTTCAACTCACCGGTACGCACCATTTCGTTGAACGCCAGCCCGGCCCGGTGCCGATCTCCCAGCCCGATCCAGCAAATCCGCGCGGGCAGGCCCTGAAATGCAATGCGTTCCTGGGCCATGTCGAGCCATTTGTGCAGGTGTGTGTTCTCTGGGAACAGCTCCTTCATCTTGGCATCGGTCTTGTAAATGTCCTCTGGATCGCCCGACAGGGCACACCAGCGAAAGGGTCCAATCCCTCGGCAAAAGAGTGGGCGGATATAGGCAGGCACGAATCCGGGGAAAGCAAAGGCATTCTCCAGCCCTTCATCAAGCGCGACCTGCCGAATGTTGTTGCCGTAATCGAGCGTGGGCACACCGGCATTCCAGAAATCGACCATAGCCGCCACATGCACTTTCATCGACGCGCGCGCGGCTGCCTCGACCGTCTTGGGGTCCGTCTCACGGCGCGCGCGCCACTCCCCCAAGGTCCAGCCCTGCGGCAAATACCCGTTTAGCGGGTCATGCGCGCTGGTCTGGTCGGTCACGATGTCCGGCCTGACGCCGCGCCGGACCAGCTCCGGAAACACATCCGCCGCATTCCCCAAGAGCCCAACAGATTTTGCCTCTCCTGCCGCAGTCCAGCGCGCGATCATTTCGAGCGCCTCGTCCAGCGTTTCAGCCTTCTCGTCCAGGTATTTTGTGCGCAGCCGGAAATCGATGCTGTCCGGGTTGCATTCAACGGCCAGACAGGAGGCGCCGGCGAAGACGGCGGCCAGCGGCTGCGCGCCTCCCATACCGCCAAGCCCCGCGGTCAGGATCCATTTTCCGGTCAAGTCCCCGCCGTAGTGCTGGCGGCCTGCCTCGGCGAAGGTCTCATATGTGCCCTGCACAATCCCTTGCGTGCCGATGTAGATCCAGGACCCGGCGGTCATCTGGCCGTACATTGCCAGACCTTTCCTGTCGAGTTCGTTGAAATGATCCCAATTGGCCCAATGCGGAACCAAGTTGCTGTTTGCGATCAGCACCCGCGGCGCATCCTTGTGCGTTCTGAAAACTCCAACCGGTTTTCCCGACTGCACCAACAGAGTCTCCTCGTCAGTCAGCGACTTGAGCGCGGCGACAATCCGGTCAAAATCCTCCCAAGTGCGGGCCGCACGGCCGATCCCGCCATAGACGACCAACTCGTGCGGGTTCTCTGCCACATCAGGATGCAGGTTGTTCATCAGCATGCGCATCGGCGCTTCGGTCTGCCAGCTATGGGCGGTGATCTCTGTGCCTGTGGCGGGATACACATCACGGATGTTATGTCGGGGGTCAGTCATGTCAGGTCTCCGCTGAGGGCAAGGGTTTCAAGATCGGCGAGAATGGCGCCCAGAACCGAACGCAATCGATCCGCACGCTCCGGATCCCAGGTCCAGGGCGGGCGCTCGGTCATATAGGTCGATTGCGCCAGCTCCATTTGGATCGCATGAATTCCGGTGTTTGGCTGGCCATAATGCCGTGTGGTCCAGCCGCCTTTGAAGCGCCCGTTCACCACCGTCGTGTATGCGTCTGCGCGCCGGCAATGCTCTTCCACAAGGTTTTCAACAGGTTTGCCACAAGTTGTGGACGAATTTGTGCCAATGTTGAAATCTGGCAATTTTCCACCAAAAAGATAGGGGATATGTGACCGAATAGAGTGGCAATCGTAAAGTACGGCGAGGCCATGTTTTTCGCACACGCGCCCCAGTTCTGTGGACAACGCCGTGTGATACGGGTCATGGAACCGTTCCGCGCGGTCCGCAATCTCGGCGGCATCAGGGGCCTCGCCATCCTGCCAGATCGGCTGACCATCGAAATCTGTGACCGGACAGAGACCGGTGGTGTTCTGTCCCGGATAGAGGCTGGCGTCGTCCGCCCCACGATTGACGTCGATGACATAGCGATGGATCGGCGTGCGCACGGTTGTCACGTCCGGCAACAGCCCGTCGTAGAGCTGGTCAATATGCCAGTCGGTGTCCGCCAGCGCCCGTCCGGTGTCATTCAGACGCGCCCAGATCTCCGGCGGCACTTCGGTTCCGGTGTGAGGCAGACCCAACACAATCGGACCCTGTCCCTGCACTACCTCAATCATCTTGCGGCCTCCAGCAGCGCACCATCGCGCACCAGAGTTGTGGCCTTTTCGAGATCGGGGGCAAGGTAGCGGTCATTCTCAAGCGCTGGGACATCCGCACGTATGCGCGTCAAAACGCTGGCCAGTGCCTTGGACGTATTCAAGGGCGCGCGCGCTTCGATCCCTTGCGCGGCACACAGCGCCTCGACCCCCAGAATGACGCTCAGGTTCTCGACCATCCGCAATAGCCTGAACGCTCCGTGCGCCGCCATGCTCACATGGTCTTCCTGATTGGCACTGGTCGGCGTGGAGTCCGTCACGCAGGGATTGGCCAGATGCTTGTTCTCGCTCATCAAAGCGGCCGTTGTCACTTCGGCAATCATGAAACCGGAGTTCAGACCCGGATCAGGGGTCAGAAAAGGCGGCAAATCGTAGCTCAGCGCCGGATCAACCATCAGCGCCACGCGCCTCTGCGCAATCGCGCCAATCTCGGAAAGTGCAAGTGCGATCTGATCCGCGGCAAACCCAACGGGCTCGGCATGGAAATTCCCGCCAGACACAATCCGCCCGCTTTCGGCCAGAACCAGCGGATTGTCTGTCACTGCATTGGCTTCGATTTCAAGTGTCTGGCCCGCCATTCGAATGACATCCCATGCTGCACCGACCACCTGTGGCTGGCATCGAATGCAATAAGGGTCCTGAACCCGATGATCGTCATCACGATGGCTCTCGCGAATTTCGCTGCCCGCCATCAGCGCGCGCATGCGGGCCGCCACTTCGATTTGCCCGGCATGCCCCCGCAGCGCATGGATCTCGGGCACCAGCGGTGCGGTGGATCCCATGATGGCGTCGGTCGACATGGACGCGACCACCACACTATTGGACACCATACGTTGCGCTTCGAAATAGCCAGCCAGCCCGCAGGCGGTGGAAAACTGGGTCCCGTTGATCAGGGCAAGGCCCTCTTTGGGCCCCAACACGATGGGCGCCAGACCCGCGTTCTCCAGCGCGTCGGCGCCCGGCATGCGGTGACCGTCGAAAATCGCCTCCCCTTCTCCCAACATCACAGCCACCATGTGGGCCAGCGGAGCCAGATCACCCGAAGCCCCGACAGAACCCTGATGCGGCACGACCGGCGTCACGTCGCGCTCAAGCATTCCGGAGATCAGCTCGCAAACCTCCCAACGCACACCCGAAGCCCCCCGGCCCAGTGACATCAGCTTCAGCGCCATCATCAGACGGGTCAGTGGTTTCGACAGCGCCGCCCCAACGCCACAGCAATGGGACAGGATCAGATTTCGCTGGAGCGCCTCGGTGTCCTGCGCCGCGATCTTGCGGCTTGCCAGCTTGCCGAAGCCCGTATTCACACCGTAGAAAGGCTCCTTGGACGCAGCGGCTTCAGCTACACGTCTGGCCGCAGCGTCCACCGCCGCCCGCGCCGCTTCAGGCAATGCCACCGGAAGCTCTTTCCGATAGATCTGCTCCAGTTCGCCCAGCGTAACCGCGCCCGGTGTAACGATCATCCGCAACCCTCAAAAATCCGACGATGCAGAGGGTTGAACCCGATCCGGTACGCCAGTTCTGCAGGCTCGGCGACGTCCCAGATCGCAAGGTCAGCCCGCATGCCAACAGCGAGTGTGCCGGTGTCGGTCAATCCAAGTGCACGCGCTGCGTGCACGGTCACACCAGCCAGCGCCTCCTCGGGCGTGAGGCGAAACAGAGTGCAGCCCATGTTCAGCGTCAGCAACAGCGACGCCAGCGGCGACGAGCCCGGGTTGCAATCGGTGGCCAGCGCCATGGGAACACCCTCTGCACGAAACGCCTCAACGGGCGGCATCTGTGTTTCGCGCAGTGTGTAAAAGGCACCCGGTAACAGCACAGCCACCGTGCCGGATGCGGAGAGCGCCTGCGCATCTGCTTCGGTCGCATACTCGACGTGATCTGCCGACAGCGCCCCATAGCGTGCCGCCAGCGCGATCCCGCCCAAATGCGACAGCTGTTCGGCGTGCAATTTCACGGGAAGCCCGATTTCCTTAGCCACGTCAAAGACCTGGGCAATCTGTTCGGGATCAAAGGCGATGCCCTCACAGAAACCATCGACGGCATCCACGAGGCCCTCTTGATGCGCCAGCCTCAGCGCCGGCAGACAGACATCATCCAGATATGCCTGAGGTTGGTTCAAATACTCGGGTGGCAGGGCATGTGCCCCCAGAAAGCTGGTCACGATCTTGACATCGCGCAGGTCGGCGAGCCGGCGGGCCGCGCGCAACATCCTGAGTTCAGTGTCCACGTCCAGCCCGTATCCGGACTTGACCTCCACGATTGCAACCCCTTCCGCAAGGAGCGTGTCCAATCGCGGCAGAGCCCCGGACACCAGTTCCTCTTCGGAGGCCCCTCTCGTTGCTGATACGGTCGATACGATGCCGCCGCCTGCCCGCGCGACTTCTTCGTAGCTCGCGCCTTGCAAGCGCATCTCGAACTCCCGCGCCCGGTTTCCGCCAAAAACGAGATGTGTATGGCAATCGACCAGGGCGGGCGTCACGAGCCGACCACCGAGGTCCTCGGACGGCCAATCTGCAAAGCGGTCAGGCAGGTCCGGCCCGCACCATGCGATGCGCCCCTCCTCAAGTGCCAGCGAACCCTGTGGGATCAGACCATAGCCGCCTGAGGCGGGCAGCGTTGCAATGCGGGCATTTGTGAAAACGCGGGACGTCATGGCGGTTGACCGATATTATGTCGCTGTTATTACTTTTATGTGCATACATAATTGAGTCGTCAAGCTGCCATGCAAGTGATCCACGCCAAAACCGCGCTGCTGCCCGAGGGTTGGGCCAGCGATGTCACCGTCACGATAAATGGCGGCCGGATCGCCTCGCTGACACCAACGCTTGCCAATCTCTCGGTTGATCTGCTGCTGCCAGCCCCCGGTAACGTGCATTCCCACGCCTTCCAAAGAGCGATGGCTGGGCTGACGGAAGCACGCGGTCCTTGCGAAACCGACAGTTTCTGGACCTGGCGTGCGCTGATGTTTCGTTTTCTTGATCATCTCGGCCCGGAAGATGTGCGCGCCATCGCGGCCCAGGTTCAGATGGAGATGCTGGAAGCCGGGTACGCCGCCGTGGGTGAATTTCACTACCTGCACCATCAGCCCGGCGGCACCCCTTATGCTGACATCGCTGAACTCTGCGCCCGCATCTGCGAAGCTGCCGAACAGACCGGGATTGGTTTGACGCTGCTGCCGGTGCTCTACCAGACCGGCGGTGTTGACGGACGCGCTCTTGCTCCGGGGCAGGTTCGGTTTGGCAACACCACCGATCAGTTTGCCGCGCTGTTGCAGGGCGCGGCCCAGGCGCTAGACGCCCTGCCCGACGATGCCAGGCTCGGCGTTGCACCGCATTCCTTGCGCGCGGTCCCTGCTGATGCGTTGCGACAGGTACCGGATATGACGGATGGACCATTGCACATGCATCTGGCGGAGCAGGTGCCGGAAGTGACGGAAATTGAGGCTTCTTATGGCGCGCGCCCAGTTGAATGGAGTCTGGCCGAGTTGCCGCTCGACGCACGTTGGTGTCTGATCCATTGCACCCAGATGACGCCGGCAGAAACAGAAGCGCTGGCCCGCACCGGTGCCGTCGCAGGGCTTTGCCCGATCACCGAAGCGTCGCTGGGCGATGGTATCTTCGACGGTGCACGCTGGCTGGGCGCAGGCGGACACATGGCAGTGGGGTCCGACAGCAACATCGACATCACCCTGAGCGGTGAGTTGCGTCAACTCGAGTATTCGCAACGCCTGAAAGACCGCGCGCGCGCGGTTTTGGCGGATCGGTCGCGCTCCACCGGGCGGCGCCTGTTTGAGGCTGCAGCGGCCGGCAGCGCACAGGCCCTTGATCGCGACGCAGGACAGATTGCGCCGGGGCGGATCGCCGACCTCGTAGCGCTGGACGGCACCTCTGTGGACCTGATCGGTCGATACGGAGACGCCATACTGGATACCTGGATGGTGACCTCGGGTGACGCGCTGGTGCGGGAGGTCTGGTCTGCAGGGCGCCACGTCGTACAAGATGGCCGCCATGTTCAGAGGGAGAGCATTGAGGCTGCGTTTCGCGCCAGCATGACACGGCTTGCGGGTGTGCTCTGATGACTGCGAGCTGGCAAGAGGTGCGCGCCGAAGCCTTGCGCCGCATCCAAACGCGCGAATGGGCCCCCGGCGCGCTGATCCCGAACGAAGCTGTTCTGGCGAATGAACTGGGCTGCGCCCGCACCACCGTGAACCGCGCCCTGCGGGCATTGGCAGAGGCGGGCCTGCTCGAACGCCGCCGCAAAGCGGGTACACGTGTGGCCCTGTCCCCCCAGCGACGGGCGCAACTGGCAATACCCCTGATCCGCGAAGACATTGCCGCACGCGGGGCAGAGCCCCGTCATGTGCTCCTCTCCCACGCCGCGGCAGCAATGCCGTCTGCTCTGCGGATCAGCATGGGGCTTGCCCCCGATGCACCCACTTTTGCCACCAGAACGTTGTATCTGGCCGACAACCGTCCATTCGCGCTTGAGGTTCGATGGGTGCACGTGAGCGCGGCGCCAGGCTATGACACCGCCCCGCTTGACCAGATCAGTGCCAATGAATGGCTGGTCCAGAACGCACCCTTTTCCCATGGCACACTGGACTACAGCGCCGTGCAGGCGGATCAGGACACAGCGGCCCATCTGGATTGCACGGTAGGCGCGCCCCTGATCGTTCTGGAACGGCGCACCTTTGGGCCGGAATTGCCGGTCACCCATATGCGCCTGTTTCACGCACCAGGTTATCGCCTGCATCTGGAAATCTGATCAGCTTGTCGGCCTGAACGACATGCTCATCCATTTTGTGCGCGCAGCCACTCCATCACGGCCGGGCGCACCGATTGTTCGCCGCGGTGGCGCGCATCGCTGATGATCTTGCGCACTTCTTCCAGATTGGACCGCATCAACAGACTTTTGACCGGTCCGATTGATGCAGGACGCATGGACAGTGTCCGGATGCCAATGGCTGCCAGACAAAGCGCTTCGATGGGCCGTCCGGCGTCTTCGCCGCAAAAGCTGAGTGGCGTACCGGACTGGGCGCACCGTTCCACGATCCGCTCGATCAGGCTCAGAAAACTGACGTTCAGAGTGTCGTAGCGGCGTCTGACACGCTCGTTCTCGCGGTCCGCCGCAAAGAAGAACTGCTTGAGATCATTTCCACCAATGCTGAGGAACCCCACCTCGTCAAAGAACTTCTGAGGTGCAAAGGCAAGGCTGGGCGTCTCAAGCATCGCACCGACCTCAAGCTCAGAGGGCAGGACGTGGCCCAAACGGGTTTCGCGTGCCACCGCCTTGTCAACTTCGGCGTGCGCCGCCCGATACTCGTCAAACTGCGCCACAAATGGGAACATGACGGTCAGGGGGCGCCCCTGCGCCGCCCGGATCAGTGCCTGCAACTGCATCCGCATCACGCCGGGTTTGTCGAGCCCCACGCGGATCGCGCGCCAGCCCAGCGCGGGGTTCGGCTCGTCATTCGGTTTCATGTACGGCAGGACCTTGTCCGATCCGATATCGAGTGTTCGGAACACCACCCGGCGCCCGCCCGCGGCATCCAGCACGCGCGCATAGAGCGCGGCAAGTTCGGTCCGCGTGGGCATTTTGTTGCGCACCAGAAACTGGAGCTCGGTGCGGAACAGACCAACCCCTTCGGCGCCCGACCCTTCAAGCGAAGGCAGATCGGCCATCAACCCCGCATTCATATGCAGACCAACCCGTGCACCGCAGCGGGTCACCGCGGGCTGGTCCCGGATCGAGGCGTATCGTTCCTGCGCCTTGGCCTGCATTGCGATCTTGTCGCGGAAGGACGTCGCAACGGCCTCCTCGGGCCGGAGGTGAACAATGCCCTGGTCACCATCGACCAGAATGTGATCGCTGTTCAGCGCCTCGTTGACGATGTTCCCGGCATGCACAACCAGCGGGATCGCCAGGGCGCGCGCGACAATTGCCGCATGACTTCCCACCGAGCCCTCTTCGAGGACGATGCCGCGCAGGGACCGGCCATACTCCAGCAATTCTGCTGGGCCAATGTTGCGCGCGATCAGGATCGGGTCGGCGGGCATCTCTGCCCCGGTCTGATTGCCCTGCCCTGTCAGAATCCGCAGCAAACGGTTGCTGAGATCATCCAGATCGCTCAGGCGCTCGCGCAGATAGGCATCCTGCACTTGCGCCAGTCTCGCCCGTGCAAGGCTCTGTTCCTTTTCCACCGCCGCTTCTGCGCTCAGGCCCCGTGCGATGTCCTCTTCCATGCGCCGCATCCAGCCCTTGGAATTGGCAAACATCCGGTAGGCTTCGAGAACCTGCAGTTGCTCCGTGTCTCCGTTACGGTTCACGGCGAGCATCTTGTCGACGCCAACCCGCAGTTCCTCCACCGCCTCGGTCAGACGCTCGGTTTCCTTGACCGGATCATCCGCAATCGGGTTGGTCACAACCACACGCGGTTCGTGCAGCCAGACGCGGCCCTCGGCGGACCCTTCCTGACCGGTGGTCCCACGGAACATTACGGTTTGCTTGTGCCGCGCGGACAATGCGGCACCCTCCCCCACAAAGGCGCCGAGCTCGGTCATTTCGGCCAGCACCATCGCCACGACCTCGAGCGCGTAAACCTCGTCCGAAGAGTACTCGCGCGGATCCCGGGACTGGACGACCAGCACACCCAGCATCTCGCCCAATCGCTGTATGGGAATGCCAAGGAACGATGTGTACCGTTCCTCGCCGGTCTCCGGCATATAGCGAAAGCCCTTTTCGGCAGGCGCATTGGCGGTGTTGATCACCGTGCCGGATTTCGCCACCCGACCCACCAGCCCCTCGCCAAGACGCATCCGGGTCTCATGCACCGCCTCTTTCTTCAGGCCCTGGGTGGCACAGAGCTCGAGGGTTTCCTCATCCCGGAACAGATAGATCGAGCAAACCTCGGTGCCCATGCTGTCCCCGATCAGTCCCGTGATCCGGTCAAGCCGCGCCTGACCTGCCACGTCACTCGCCAACGCCTCGCGCAGGCGCCCGAGCAGTTTGCGGCTCTCCGTGTCGGTGCGTTCGGACATGCGGCGCCCCATCCCCTCCATCAGTCCGGAAATCCCGGCGATTCTTTCTAAACCACACCGCAACCACAGGTAAAATGGGAATCATCAACCGACCAAGGCCGCAGCTTCAACAACCAGACTATGATTTTCGTTTCGTTTCAGTGGCTTTCGCACAACTCGGGCATGATTCGCAGTGAGTCGGTTTTTGGCCGGTCGGTGCTCTGAAATGCATCTCTACGCGGCAACGGTAGTTGGGGGCGCCGCAAAGTGGTCGGCGCTACGACGCGCCACCAGTGACTAGGGCTCGATGGCCATGGAAAGCCGACGCATCAGCCGTTCAATGGCGATCGTGGCGTCCTTTTGGTTTAGCCCGATTGTCCCGGTGACATCCGACTGCAGCAGACTTGCGATCCCATGCAGGGCGGACCAGACAAAGATCGCGTCATGCCGCGGCGAGTCCGCAACGGGGTGGTCCGGATCGCGCAGCGGCGCATCCGCCAGCCGGTCCCGAAGCAGCGCAAAGGCATGTTCCGCCTCTGCCAACATGTCCGGGTGATCCGAAGGCGCGGGCAAGGGTGTGTTGAACATCAACCGGTACTTGAGCGGGTGGGATTGGGCGAATTCCAGATAGGCCATCCCCATATGGGCAAGGTCCTCGAACGGCTCGTCACTGCGCGGCCGCGCCTCAAGCGCTTCGGAAAAGCTCCGGAAACAACGCGCCACAACCGCTGCCAGGATGTGATCACGTGAGGCGAAATGCTTGTAGGGCGCTTGATGCGACACGCTGAGCCGACGCGCCACTTCGCGCAGGCTCAGGTTTTCCACTCCCTTTTCTTCTACAACTGCAAACGCTTCGTCGATCAAAGCGTCCTTGAGAGCGTCACTTCTGAGCTTCGGCATCGCGGTGTTTGGTCATCCCGGTCATTATGCGACCCAGTATCCGGCTTCTCGCCGCACGCGGCAAGGTGGCCAGCGCATATCCAAGCACCTTGGACTGTGCCCCGGGACGCACGGTCACGCGGCGGCCCAAAGCCGAAATCGTTCCGCGCGCGACGATCTCCGGGGTTGCGGCAGCCCCCATTTTCATGCCGGCACGCGTGGCGAAGCCGCTGTGCACCGGGCCCGGCGCACTTGACAAAACATCCACCCCATGAGGGCGCAGCTCGGCCGCAAGCCCTTCCGCAAAGCTCTGAACATAGGCTTTTGTCGCGGCGTAATTCGCAGATTGCGCCACACCCTGAAAACCAACGATCGATCCCATCAAGATCATTCCACCCCGTCCGCGGGCGCGCATCTGCTGTCCAATGGGATGAGCAAGTGCTGTGAGTGCCCGGCAATTGACGTCGATCATCTCAAGTTCGTCTTGCAGTTGACCGTCCAGAAAGGCGCCGGAGGTGCCAAATCCTGCGCAGCCAACATAGAGCCCGACCTCTTTGTCAGAAATCGACTCAAGAACGCGCTCTACGCCCGATTGCGTTCCAAGATCAGCCGGAACCACGTCCACGGCGACCTGATGCGTTTCACGCAATTGTGCCGCCAACTCGTTCAGCTTTTCGGCGCGCCGCGCCACCAGAACCAACTCAAAACCGCGTGCGGCGAGTTCGGACGCAATTGCAGCTCCGATCCCGTCCGAGGCACCCGTGACCAATCCGGTTGGACCGTATTTTGTTGCGAACTGCGCCGTGGTCGGTGTCATGATCAGCTCCATTCTGGTTGACAGTGTCTACTTTATCTGGAATTGAGTAGACACTGTCAACTTTTGTGAGCAAGCGATGCAAGCTACGCACTACGTTTCGATCACCGGGCTACGGGTGCGCCGCATCTGGCATACGCCTATCTTTTGGCGGTATGCCTTGGCCGCCATGGCCCAAGCACGCCAGGATCCGGGATGTCTGATTGCCGAGGCACGCACAATTGACGGCGTTCACCACACCCGCAGCCTCTGGCGCGACCAGCAAGCGATGAAAAACTACCTGCGAAACGGTGCCCACCTGCGGGCGATGCAGCAATTCAACCGCATCGCCACAGGGAAAACATTGGGATATGCCGCAGACGCGCTACCGGAGTGGGACGACCTGCATCAGATGTGGCTGGAGCGCGGACGCGAAGTCTGAGACCTTCGGTTCAGGCCGCTTTTTCAAGCTCAAATGCGTCGTGCAGCGCCTGCACCGCCAGTTCCATGTACTTCCTGTCAATCAGAACCGAAATCTTGATCTCGGACGTCGTGATAACTTTGATATTGATGCCTTCACCCGACAGGACCTTGAACATCTTTGCCGCAACACCAGTGTGGCTGCGCATTCCGATGCCCACCACAGACACCTTGGCCACGTCCTTGTCCGCAACGAGCTCAGCGAAGTTCAGTACCCCGGTGTCCTTGGTCTCGGCCAGCGCGTGCTCGGCCCGCGCCACCTGATCGGTCGGACAAGAGAAGGTCATGTCGGTGCGACCCTCTTCCGATATGTTCTGAACAATCATGTCGACATTCACACCCGCATCACTGAGCGCCGTGAAGATCAGGGCCGCGATTCCCGGTCGGTCCGCAACAGAAAGCAGCGTGAGCTTGGCTTCGTCCCGGGAATAAGCAACCCCGGCCACAACATTCGATTCCATGATATCCTCCTCGGCGCAGACCAGCGTACCTGCGTTGTCCGACTGACCTTCAAAACTAGACAGCACCCGCAGACGCACATTGTACCGCATGGCCAGCTCAACCGAGCGGGTCTGCAGCACCTTGGCACCCAGCGAGGCCAGTTCCAGCATTTCTTCGTAAGCGATCTTGTCGAGCTTGCGTGCCTTCTCGGTGATGCGGGGGTCGGTGGTGTAAACCCCGTCCACATCGGTGTAGATATCACACCGTTCAGCGCCAAATGCCGCGGCAAAGGCGACCGCCGTCGTGTCTGATCCGCCGCGGCCCAACGTGGTGACACGCCCTTCCGGGCTGATGCCCTGAAATCCTGCAACAACAGCAACTTTCATGCCTTCATTGAACTTCTGCATGATGTTGTCGGTCGGGATTTCTTCTATCCGCGCGGCCGAATGGGCGCTGGTTGTGAGAAGCGGCACTTGCCAACCCTGCCAGCTGCGCGCCGGCACGTCCATTTCCTGCAATGTCAGCGCCATCAGGCCTGCCGTCACATTCTCTCCGCTGGAAACCACGGCGTCATATTCGCGCGCATCAAAGAGCGGCGAGGTTTCATTCACCCAGCCCACAAGTTCGTTGGTCTTTCCCGACATCGCGCTGACGATCACGATGACATCGTACCCCCGGGCGACTTCGACACCGACCCGTTTCGCAGCGCGTCGGATGCGGTCGGGGTTGGCGACAGAGGTTCCGCCGAATTTCATCACCAGAATGGGCATATGCGGGGCTCCTTGGTCCCAGCGGCTTGGGTCAGCGCCTCATAAGCGACCCCTTTGCGCAGAGCAAGGCGACATTCCTCCCCTGTTTCGCGGGGATCACAGCGCTTTACACTGGCTCTTGGCTGGTGCAACGGTGCACGCAACGCCATCATGGAGCAAACTATGCGCTTCCTTGCCGCGATTGCGATCGCGACTGTGTCTGCACTGCCCGCCTCAGCCAACCAGGCCGAGGTCGATGCCACGGATGGCGAACGCGATCTGGGCAAGCTTCCGTGCGCGCAGTTGGCTGGACAAACGGTCTCGAACTGCCCGTTCGAAGCCCTGCGCAAATCTGACGGGACCGCGACCTTGCGGGTTCTGCTGCCGGACCAAAGCGTACGCTACATCTATTTCGAAGCTGGCAAGCCGACGGGCACCGACTCCACCGACCCCATCAGCACCGACATGCAAGGCAATGTTCTACTGATCTATGTCGGGCCGACCGAACGGTTCGAAGTGCCGTCAGACCTCGTGATTTCCGAGTAACCACACCAACAGAGTGTGGTGCGTGCCAAAGGCGGAACCCTGTCGCCTCAATAGGGATGCGCGCGGCCATCCCATGTTTCGAAACAGCCACTGGTTTGCAACGATAGCGCGCCAAAACGCTCCACCAAACCCGTCGCCGCCTGATCGACGGTGATCTCTGCGGCGCTGCCGCCCATAGTCGTTTGGACCCAGCCGGGATGGTAAATGCCCACAGCGATGCCATCACTGCGTAGATCGGTTGCGAGATTGCGACCCAAATTGAGCGCTGCGGCTTTCGAGGCGCGATAGATGTAACTGCCGCCCGGCGCGCGCTCATGTGAGGCCATCTGCGAAGACAGGATCGCGATCTTGGCGCCCTTCGCCTGCCGCAGATTGGGCAGAAGGTTTTGAACAGTCAGAAACACACCCGTCACATTGACGGCAAATGTGTCGGCCCACATCTGAGCGGGATAGCCTTCCTCAAGTGATTGGCCCTTGTCAGGATAAACACCCGCATTGCAGATCAGCAAATCAATCGGTTGCCCGGACAGGTTATCTGCCAATGCGCGGTGCTCTTCCGGCTGTGTAACGTCCAACCTGTGCGCGGCGCTGCCGTCGCGGGACACTCCGGTCACCTGATGCCCATCGGAGGTGTAGCGCGTCACAAGCGCGGCCCCAATACCGCGATTGGCGCCAGTGATCAGAACGTGCATCGGCCTAGTTCGTCTTTCTTTGAGGCAGGAATGGCAGTGGGGCGACCGGAATACCGTCTTCCATCAACGCGCGCGCATCGTCGGGGCGCGCTTCGCCATAGATCGACCGCTCCGGGCTTTCCCCTTCGTGGATCGCGCGTGCCTCTGAAGCGAAGTCATCTCCGACATAGTCCGAATTCTCTTCGACCTTGCGCCGCAGTTCAGCGAGTGCTTGTTCCGCAGGATGCTGGGGTTCGCTGAGCGCAGGGACCGCGGCTGGTTCTGCATCGCTGGCAGATTTGACACGGACATTTGGAGCCATAACCGCCTTTTGGATCTTTGGGCTTCCACAAACGGCACAGACAATCATGCCGGCATTGGCCAGCTTGTCGTAGGCATCAGCGGATTGAAACCAGCTGTCAAACTGATGTCCCTCCGCACATTTCAAAGCATACTGGATCATACGTCGCTCAAATGGCCGGTCGCACGATTACATATCGGAGACGCCTGCCAGTTCAAGCCCCAGCGCACCTTACGGTAGGTCGCGCGGGTCGAAATCCGACAGGATTCTCGACAGTTCGGGTTCGTCCACTTTACCCGCAGCCTTGCGTGGCGCGTACCATCTGCGGCGGCGCTGCCCCATCTCGGGATACTTGCGGGCCAGCGATTCAACGCGAACGGGGTAAACCATCGCCAGACAAGGCAAATCGTCGCCTTCTTCCATTTCCTTGTTGTAGGAATAGATGCCGATGCACTGGTCTATCGCCTCGCCGACCACACCGGCTTCTTCCCAGGCCTCCTGCGCTGCGGACGCGGCTGGTGTCAGACCACGGTTCGGCCAGCCTTTGGGCACAATCCATCGGCCTGTGCCGCGTGACGAAATCAGCAGGACTTCAGGTTTGTCGCGCTTGACGCGAAAGCACAAAGCCGAAAATTGGCTGCGCATATCCATTTTGTTCGTCGGACGAACCGACAACGGCAATTGCTTAATCAACATTGCTCTTCTTAATGCCTCAGGCTTTTTTGTAACTTACAGGACATGGGCATTGACCGCACCCCAATCCTAGAACTCTTCACAAACTTGTCACGCGGTGTGCCGCCTAACACACACATTAGGGCCTTATTTGAAAGGGTTACGGTGATCGCCTGACCCACTATCGCGGTAACTTCTGCATGCGATCCTTCAGCCGGAGGACCAGTTCCTCGGTGGGGATGTCTGCCTGAATAGAGAGTTTGCGCAACCCAAAATGGACATGCGAAATCTGCTGATAGTAGTTGGCGTAGACATAATTGGTCGTCGCCCCCGCCACGGCCCCAAGCACGGGCACCGTCTGCGCCGCAAGCTTTTGGCCCAGCACGGTGGCCAGGCGTGGCGCGACCGCAGCAATCATCTTTTGCATGGCCCCTCCGGAAAGCGTCAGCCGAACAGAGATAAAGCCCAGATCCGCGCCGTCATCGCTTTCCAGCGGTCCGGCTGCTGAAAAGACGCGGACACAGTCGAATTGCACATTTTTTGATGCCGGATCAAAGCCTTGCTCGGCCGCGGCCCCTTGAATGCTGCGCAAGAGCATTGTCGTGGTGACGGGCAGTTCCACAAAAGCGGAGGGAAGGCCCCCGAAGCCGCCCGCGGCACCCAAACCGGCTGTGACCATGCTGTTCACCCAGTGTGGCTGATCGGGGACAGTGCCGCGAGATCGATGCGCCGCCTCCATGGCGCCCGTCAACGCCGCCTCCGTCGCACCCGTCAAACCCGAGCGCACCGATGCGGGCAGTTTTTGAAGCAAGTCTTCAGCCTGCCCGCCCAATGCATTCAGCAGCCGTACACCTGCGCCGCCGGCCGCGCGGTATCGCCGCGCCAGGGCATCCAGTTCGGCTTCTGCATCGACCGGCGTCAGAACGACGATGTCATCCATGTCCAACCTCTTGTTCAGCAATCAAGATTGGCATCGAAAGGCCGATTTTCAATGCTGCTCGTCCTTCCAGCGGGCCACGGCGCCCTGCACACCCTCCCAGGCGTCCGAGCGCAAACCAAAGCCCAGAACGCGTTTGGGGTTAGTCGGCGGGGGCATCTCAACCCCCTGCAACTCAACAAAACCAAAACGGCCATAATACGGGGCATCCCCCACCAGCATGACCCGATCCCAACCATTGCGGGCCGCTGCGTCCAATGCGTCGCGAATGAGCGCCCCGCCCAGCCCTTCGCCCTGTCTGGTCGGGTGCACGGCCACCGGACCCAAGAGCAGTGCAGAATGGCCGCCAACCCGAACGGGCCAAAAGCGAATTGCCCCAGCCAGAATTCCGGCCTGGTCCCTTGCCACACGGGACAGATCGTCAACCGGATCGATGCCGTCGCGCAATCGGTAAGACGACAAGGCTTCACGACCCGGCGCAAAGCACAGGTCAAAGAGGGCCTCCACCTCCCACCAATCGTCCGGAGTTTCCGGTCTCAGCTCAATCACCTGCCCGCGCCCTGCCTGTAATTTTCAGCGGTGGCATTCGCCCTAGCATGACGTTACCCCTTGGGCAAACAACCGGAGACACAGATGTTCTACCGCCCCGAAAAAGGCCATGGCCTGCCCCACAACCCCTTCAATGCGATCGTGACTCCGCGCCCGATTGGATGGATTTCGTCGCGCAGTTCAGATGGAATCGACAACCTGGCCCCCTATTCCTTCTTCAATGCCATTGCCTATGTTCCGCCGCAGGTGATGTTCGCCTCGACAACGACGAAATCCGATCAGGATGGCACCAAAGACAGCGTGGCCAACATTCGCGAGACCGGCGTGTTTTGCGTGAACATTGTCGAATACGCGATGCGGGACGCGATGAACGCAAGCTCAGCAGACCTGCCCAAGGAAACGGACGAGTTCGAAGTTGCCGGTCTGAAGGCGCTGCCCTGCGAAACCGTCGCCTGCGCACGCGTGGCGGATGCGCCCGCGGCACTCGAATGCAAACTCACCGACATCGTTACCTTGCCGGGCGAGGGAAACTTCCTCGTGCTGGGCGAGGTTACGGGCGTGCACATGCGGGACGACTGTGTCGTGAACGGCCGGTTCGATGTGTCAACGTTCCAGCCACTCGCACGAATGGGCTACAGGGACTACACCCATGTGACCAGCATCTTTGAGCTGATCCGTCCGGACGACTAACGCGGTCCTGGGCGGTCAGTGCCCGCCCAGAATGCCTGTTCTCACGCCGTAGTCGACCGCGATCTGGTAGTCAGGGTCGTCGTCGCTGTCGATCATCAGGTGCCCGGCCTTCGTCAGAAGCCTGTGGCAGTCGCGGCTCAACCGACGCAACTGAATGCGCTTCCCTGCGGTCTCGTAGCGCAGCGCCACCGCCTCGATCGCCTGCAGCGCGGACTGATCCGCGACCCGACTGTCGGCGAAATCGATGATCACTGTTTCCGGGTCGGACGCGACGTCGAAGAGTTCCGTAAAACCGTCGACAGACCCGAAAAACAACGGGCCATGGATCTCATAAACCTGTGCGCCTTCCTCGGTGACCGAGTCACGTTTGGTCGCGCGGATCCGCGTTGCGTTCTGCCAGGCGTAGGCCAGCGCCGAGACGATCACCCCGACAACAACCGCGACGGCAAGGTCCTCCATCACCGTGACAACGGTCACCAACAGGATCACAAACGCATCTGTCAGCGGCACCTTGCGCAGGATGGTCAGGGAGTTCCAAGCAAAGGTGCCGATGACCACCATGAACATCACACCAACCAGCGCCGCCAGCGGGATTTGCTCGATCAGCGGAGCGCCGACAAGGATAAAGAGCAACAAGAACAAGGCCGCGGCCACCCCTGCGACGCGTGTACGTCCACCGGATTTGACGTTGATCATCGACTGACCAATCATCGCACAGCCGCCCATCCCGCCGAAGAAGCCTGTCACTGTGTTGGCCACGCCCTGCGCCACGCATTCCTGCGAGGCCCCGCCTCGTTTTCCGGTGATTTCACCAACAAGGTTCAAGGTCAGCAGGCTTTCGATCAGGCCGATGGCGGCCAGGATCACGGCATAGGGCAGAATGATCTCAAGCGTCTCCCAGTTCAAAGGCACCATGGGAATGTGAAAAGCCGGAAGCCCTCCCTGTATGGAAGCCAGATCGCCCACACGGGGCACTTGCAGGCCAAAGGCGATCACAAGGCCCGCCACCACAGCGATGCCCGCCAGAGGCGCCGGGATCACGCGCGTGATCCGAGGCATCACCCAGATGATCGCCATCGTCAGCGCAACTAGACCCAGCATCGTGTAAAGCTCCATACCCGAGAGCCACTCGCCCCCGGACATACCGTGGCCGGTTTGCTCCATGCTGCCCGGCACTTTGAACTGCCCCAGCTGAGCGAGGAAAATGACGATCGCCAGGCCGTTCACAAAGCCCAGCATGACCGGGTGCGGCACAAGGCGGATGAATTTGCCCCATCGCATGACCCCCGCCACGATCTGCAACAGCCCCATCAACACCACAGCAGCAAAGAGATATTCGACCCCGTGCTGCGCCACCAGCGCAACCATCACAACGGCCAGCGCGCCCGTGGCACCCGAGATCATGCCGGGACGGCCGCCGATCAGGGCCGTGATCAAACCCACGAGGAAGGCCGCATAAAGACCCACCAGCGGGTGCACTCCGGCCACAAAGGCAAAGGCAACGGCTTCGGGAACAAGCGCCAACGCGACAGTCAGACCGGACAACAGCTCAATCCGCAGACGGGATGGCGTCAAACCCTCGTCTGGCATCCAGCGCAGGTCGGGCATCGCAAAATGGTCGGCGAACGTCGCCAGAACGGAACGGGTCATCAAAAGTCCAGTATGGGTCGCTGAGGGAATCAAAGCCGCTCGTTACTCTGGCGTGTCCGCTTTGGCTATGGCCTGAGCCGGATAGCCGCTATGCGGTCAGAACATGGCCCGGCCCGGCGTCATCTTGCAGGGCTTGCCTGGCGCTCCCAACTGCACCTCTTTTCATCGCTTGCGCCCCGCGGAAAGGCACCGGAATATGCCTGTAACAGATTGGGCAAGGACACTCAGATGGAAAAGACAAAGATCGGCGTCATCGGAGGATCGGGGCTTTACGAGATCGACGGGCTCGCAAACCCCGAATGGGTCACTGTGGAAAGCCCCTTCGGTGCCCCCTCTGACGCAATTCTAACCGGAACGCTGGATGGCGTTCCCATGGCGTTCCTGCCACGTCACGGGCGCGGGCATGTCTATTCCCCGACATCTGTGCCCTATCGGGCGAACATCGATGCCCTGAAACGTTTGGGTGTGACCGATGTTGTCAGCGTCAGCGCCTGCGGCTCCTTTCGGGAAGAAATGGCCCCCGGGGACTTTGTAATCGTGGACCAGTTCATCGACCGGACCTTTGCCCGCAAAAAAAGCTTCTTTGGCACAGGCTGTGTCGCCCATGTCAGCGTTGCCCATCCAACCTGCCCCCGGTTGGGGGACGCGTGTGAAACGGCGGCCAAGGCGGCCGGGATCACCGTCCATCGCGGTGGCACGTATCTGGCGATGGAGGGGCCGCAATTCTCGTCACGCGCGGAATCGCTCATGTATCGCGAGCAATGGGGATGCGATGTCATCGGCATGACCAACATGCCCGAAGCCAAACTCGCGCGCGAGGCGGAGCTTTGCTATGCCTCCGTGGCCATGGTCACCGACTATGACAGCTGGCATCCGGAGCATGGGGCCGTGGACATTGCGGAAATCGTAGCGATCCTGACAGGCAACGCGGACAAGGGCCGGGCACTGGTCGCGCGGTTGCCCGCATTGCTGGGACCCGACCGTGAACTCTGCCCGCATGGGTGTGACCGGGCGCTCGAGTTTGCGATTCTGACCGCCCCGGACAAACGCGACCCCGAGGTTCTGGCCCGGCTGGATGCCGTGGCCGGACGTGTGCTGAACGGATAGCGCGACTGCCGAACGCCTCGCTCAACCCAAAGCGCAAAATGTGATAGAGTGCCTTCATTGATCTGATCATTTTTGAAGGAGTTATTGGCATGAAACAGGGCGCAGTACGGATTTTACAGGCCGAATTGGCGGACAAGGGACGGTACACTGGCCCGGTGGACGGCCAACTGAACGCAACGCTGACAGCATCTGTGGCCGGTCTCATCGAAGACCGCAGAGCAGACCTGACCGGGACGCCAGATGGCTGGAGCGACGCCCGCAAACGGGTGGCAGCCTTTCAGCTGATCTGCAAGGACGCAGAGTTTGATCCGGGCCCGGCGGATGGGCTTTGGGGGCAGTTGACCGAATTTGCGTATGGCGAGATCGCCTTTTTCCGCGAACATGGCGAACGTCCGCTAAGCTTTCGGGATATCGTTCCGCTTGACGTCAATCCCAACGGATGGCCGCGGGATCATGGCAATCAGTCAGAACTGTTCGACTTTTTCAGCTTTAACCCGAACGCAGGCGGTGAACCGGCCACCGTGCTGGTCGACTGCCCTTGGGAGATGAAGCTGGACTGGGACCGCTCTGTCAAAACCCGGCGCATCGGTTGCCATCCCCGCGTGTCCGACAGCCTGAACCGGATCCTGACCAACATCCACGACCACTATGGCACTACAGCGTTGAACGAGATGGGCATGAACATCTACGGCGGGTGTAAGAACGTGCGCCGGAAACGCGCCGGGTCCACGTGGTCCACCCATGCCTTTGCCGCGGCCATAGACTGGGATCCAGGCAACAACAAGCTGGATTGGGGTTGGCGCAAGGCCCGCATGGCCCGGCCTGATTTTCTCGAGTTCTGGCGGTTCTGGGAAGAAGAAGGCTGGTTGTCACTGGGGCGCACTGACAACTTTGATTGGATGCACGTGCAAGCTATCAAGAGCTGAACGCTTGCATTCCTGCCAAAGCTGAGGCTGTCTGTGCCGGTTCGCCCCAACCGGAGCCTTTGAACCCATGCCCTTTGATCTTTGGCTGACCTTTGCCGCAGCATCCTTGGCACTGCTGCTCATCCCCGGACCAACCGTCCTGTTGGTGCTGAGCTATGCCCTGAGCAAGGGACGCAGCGTGGCGGTTGCGTCCGCCGCCGGTGTCGCCCTTGGTGACCTTGTGGCAATGACGGCCTCGCTGGCGGGGCTGGGCGCGCTGGTTCTGGCCTCTGCGACTGCGTTCACGGTTCTGAAATGGGTCGGTGCCGCCTATCTCGTCTGGCTGGGCCTAAAGCTCTTGCGCTCTGCCCCGTCCGGAGGGTTGAACCCGGTCGGAACCGGGCGCGACGTCACTGCGCGAAGTGTCTTTGGGCATGCTGCGGCGGTCACGGCGCTCAACCCTAAATCCATCGCCTTTTTCATTGCGTTCGTGCCGCAGTTTGTTCGGGCCGACGCCCCACTGCTCCCGCAATTTGCAATTCTCATCGCGACATTTGTAGGGCTAGCAGGCCTAAACGCACTCGCCTACGCGCTTCTGGCAGACCGGTTGCGCACCACCATCGGACGGCCACGTGTCATCACGGGTCTGACCCGTCTGGGCGGCCTTACCTTGGTGGGAATGGGCGTGGCAACGGCGGTCCTGCGTCGACCGGGGTAGCCCTATTTCCTATTCTCTTTCATAAACTTACGGATAAAGCCGCGAATTTCGCGGGCCGCACTGGTGTCCAGATCCTTACACAAGTCCACGAACGCGTCCCGCTCTGACTTGTCCAGCCGCAGCACAAGCTGACTGTTCTTTTTCGTCGATGCCTTGCCAGATTTCTTGGTCACTTTGATCCGCCCCAGTTCTTGACATCGCGCCTATCATTTGTATATACAATGCATAGGCTTTGTCGATAACAGTTTGAACGTAACAACAATAAGAAAGGAAAATCAAATGAACCTCATACAGGCACAATCTCTCCTTCTGCGTGACCGGATGGATTGGCGCAAGCCGCATTTGCGGTGGGTCGCGGACGCTTTCTATCGTCAGTTTGTTCCCGCTCATCTGAAAAAGACCACGAAATGATCACTTGGCCCGCATTGCGGGCCGTTTTTCTGAAAACCCCTTGAATGAACGTGGCGCATCGGCCAAACCCTGTCTGTCCAACCAGATTTTCAGAGACCGATGATGCCCAGTGCCACAACCGTCCGCGACTACATCCGCACGATTGTCGATTTTCCGCACGAAGGCATCATGTTTCGAGATGTCACGACGCTCTTCGCTGATGCGCGCGGCTTCCGAATGGCCATCGACCAGATGCTGCACCCTTATGCTGGCATGCAAATCGACAAGGTGGTTGGGCTCGAAGCGCGCGGGTTCATACTCGGCGGCGCCATCGCTCATCAGCTGAGCGTCGGATTCGTCCCGATCCGCAAGAAAGGCAAACTGCCGGGCGCCGTGATCTCCGAGGAGTACTCTCTGGAGTACGGCGAAGCGATCGTGGAAATCCACGACGATGCGATTCAGGCCGGTGAGAAGATTCTTGTGGTTGATGACCTTCTGGCCACTGGGGGCACCGCCGCAGCAGGGATCAAACTGGTTGAGCGACTGGGCGGCGAGATCGTGAGCTGTGCCTTCATCGTGGATCTGCCCGAACTGGGCGGGCGCAAGGTCCTGGAAGGGCTTGGCATGGACGTGCATTCGCTGTGCGAGTTCGAGGGGGCCTGATGCCACACGCAGAGATCTCCTACAGCTCAGACCTTTCGATTGATGCGCACGCGATGTTGCAGCGGATCGAGGATATCCTCGGGCAGCACGATCCCGAAAGCGGTGCATGTAAGGGACGGGCCTACCCGGCTGAAACATTCCTGCACACCCATATCCTGATCCGCATCTCCATGCTGTCCAAACCGATCCGCGACGCCGCATTCACCGCGCGATTGCTGTCGGACCTTGAAACAAACCTGAAGTCGTTCCTCTCGCGGGATTGCTATTTCTCGCTGGCCATCGACTATTCCGGTCCCACTTATCTGACCAACGAGTTCAAGGTCTGAGCCGCAGCGTGACTACTGCCAAAGCGAACCGTCTCAAAGGTTTGGTCAAAGCGCCCGCAACACCGCGCCGGGATTCATGATGCCATTGGGGTCGAGGGCAGTCTTTATCGCCCGCATCGCCGAGAGTTTCACCGGATCGCCATAGCGTTCCAGGTCATCAACCTTCAGCCGGCCAATACCGTGCTCGGCGCTCACCGACCCATCGAACTGATCAACCAGGTCATGGACCACACGTTTGATCTCGCTGCGCTGGCCCTCATGATCAGCCCGCGCCCGACCGGGTGCAGGAAAGACGTTGTAGTGCAGATTGCCATCCCCAAGATGGCCAAAGCAGTTGATCCGAAACGTTCCGACAGCGGCAATTTTCCCCGGCGCCTCGGCAATGAAATCCGGAACAGCGCCCAGCGGCAAGGAAATGTCGTGGCTCGACACCGCGCCGATCAGCCGGTTCGCCTCGGGAATGTGCTCGCGCACGGACCAAAAATCATCCCGCTGTGCCTGCGACTGCGCAATAAGACCGTCTGAGACGAGGCCCGCCTCCAACGCATTTTCAAACAGCTGCAACAACGCCCCGGCGGGATCATGCCCCCGCGGCAAACCAACATCGATCAGCACGCACCATTCGGGCGCTGACGCAAAGGGTTGCCGGACCTGCGGCAGGACCTGGGCAAGGAAGTCCAGGCCCTGCCGGTGAATGAGCTCAAATGCGCTGATCCCCTCAGCCAGACGGGACCGCGCCAGCGAGAGCAGTTTGAGCGCTGCCTTGGGTGACGACACCACCAGCAGTGCAGTACCCTGCCCGGCTGGCACCGGTGCGAGTTTCAGCGAGGCGGCAGTGATGACGCCCAGAGTGCCTTCGGAACCGATCAGAAGATCCCGCAGATCGTACCCGGTATTGTCTTTGCGAAGCCGGGACAACCCGTGCCAGATCCGCCCATCCGGCAGCACTGCCTCAAGCCCCAGACACAAATCACGTGTGTTGCCGTACCTCAGAACGTTTACGCCGCCCGCATTGGTGGCGAGGTTGCCGCCGATCCGGGCGGTGCCTTCGGCGGCCAGCGACAAAGGGAACAGACGGTCAGATGCCAGTGCGGCGGCCTGCACGTCCGCAAGGATCGCCCCGGCCTCGGCGATCAGGACGTTTTCGTCGGGATAAACTGCCCGAATGGCCGTCATGCGCTCCAACGACAGGATCAGCGGTGTCGATCCGTCCGGCGCAATCTGTCCGCCAACCAGACCAGTCCCGCCCCCGTAGGGCACCACTCCCACATGCGCTTCGGCGGCTGCGCTGACGAGTGCAGAAACCTCCGCCACATTTCTCGGCAATGCCAACAGGCCAGCCTGTCCGGCATAGCGCCCCCGCGGCTCTTCGAGATAGCGCGGCTCGGGCGTCCGAAGCAAAACCGACGGCACAAGCGTTTCCAGATGCGCGGCGAAGTCGGCGTTGGCGGGGGCAAGGGTCATGGGCGATGCTTGCCTTGGGCAGGCGCGGGACGCAAGTCAACTCACTCCGGATCGCGCAGCCATTCCGGTTGAAGAACGACAATCGTCGGGCGTGATGGCAGGGTGCGCAGCGAAAGCTCGATAAAGGATGTGCCAGGCCGCTCGACTGCGAAATCGCCTGCCATTCCCACCAGAAACGCCTCCAGCGAATAGGTGCTGAACCAGTGCATCGGGATCACGACCGATGATTTGAGACGCTTCAGCACCGTCATCATCTCGGGCAATGTCATCGTATACCCACCGTCGACGGGCGCCATCACCACATCAAGGCGCCCCAGTGCGGCAAACTGAGCGTCATTGGGCACGTGATGCAAATGACCCAAATGCCCGACACAGATGCCCGCGACCTCAAAGACAAAAATCGAATTGCCCTTGGGTTCGACGCCCGCAAACTGCGACCGGATGTCCGTCGACACGTTGCGCACCAGCATTTCGCCCAGATCAAGGTGATGATCCACACCCTGCCCGAAGTTTTCCCCCCAGCCGGGCAGGACATGCGGAATGGCCGGGTCGGGGTTAGCCGTCCAATGCGTGTCATGCGCATGATTCATGGTCACTACATCGGGTATCATTCTGGTTGTTCCAATGAACCCGGTGAAGTCCGTCACCGCGTTGAGCCCGCCCGGTGTCTGGATCAGAAAACTGGCATGGGCGATGTAATGCAAACGCACGGCATAAGGGTCCAGAGGCGCGGTCCAGGACGCCTTGTGCAGGTACTCTATGCCGGGTGTGGCATCCGCAATTGCGATGCAGTGGCTGGGTCGCCGCTCCTGCGCGGCTGCCGCCATTACTCCTGCAATCAAGAACACTAGCGCCAGTCGGATCATGAGCCGCCCCCCTCTTCTTGCAGAATAGCGCGCACGAAATCCGCGTCCAGATCGATCCCGCCTGTTGCTGCTGCCTGTAGACCCATTGTGAAGTCCGTCCGACACTTCGGGTGTACGACGGGCGCCTTGCCCGAAAGATGCGCAAATTGTTTAAGCCATCTTGCCGCGCCCCAAACCGCATTCTACGACAACCACATGAGAATTTTGTTTCTGGGAGATGTGATGGGGCGCGCCGGGCGCGCTGCCGTTGCGAGCGAATTGCCGGGTCTGCGTGACGCGTGGAAAATCGACTTTGTCGTGGTCAACGGTGAAAACGCGACCAGCGGCATGGGGCTGAGCGGTGATCACGCCAAGGCGCTGCTGGACTCCGGTGCGGATTGCATAACCCTGGGGGACCATGCCTTTGACCAGAAGGACATGCTGCAGTTCATCGAATCTGAACCGCGTGTGCTGCGCCCCCTCAACTTTGCCAAGGGTGCACCCGGACGCGGACACCGGCTTTTTGCGATCGCCGATGGGCGCAAGGTGCTGGTGACCCAGGTATTGGGACAGGTGTTCATGAAACGCGCGTTTGACGATCCGTTCTCAGCTGTCGAACCGATCCTGAAAGCTCACCCCCGCGGCGGGCAAGCGCATGCCATTCTTGTGGACATGCACTGCGAGGCCACGTCTGAAAAGATGGCGATGGGGCATTACTGCGATGGCCGGGCCAGTCTTGTTGTTGGAACGCACACCCATGTGCCAACCGCCGATGCCCAGATTCTGCCAGGCGAAACCGCCTACCTCACGGATGCCGGGATGTGTGGAGATTACAATTCGGTCATTGGCATGGACAAAGCCGAACCGATGCGCCGCTTTGTAACCGGCATGCCCAAGAACCGGTTCACCCCTGCATTGGGAGAGGCCACCCTATCCGGTGTCTTCGTCGAAACCGATGACCGGACCGGTGCAGCCAAATCCGTGCAGATGATCCGGCAGGGTGGACGGCTGGAAGCCTCGGCGCCATGACACGGCAGATATGGCTGCGCTACGTTGTGGTGCTGGTCATCATCGGCGCCGCATGGGGGCTGACCCAGCCGCTCAGCAAGGTCGCGGTCAGCACGGGGTATCGCCATTTCGGACTCACATTCTGGCAGCTGGTCATCGGAGCGGCGTTTATGGCCGCGCTGCTGTTGATCCGGGGCAAAGCTCTGCCGATGCGCCGCGACACGATGCAGGTCTATGTCCTGATCGCACTGATCGGGACGATCATCCCAAACTCGGTCTATTACCGTGCCATTGCGCATCTTCCTGCCGGGGTTGCGTCGATACTCCTGTCGCTGATCCCGATGATCGCGTTCCCGATTGCGCTGGCCCTCGGACTTGAACGATTCAGGCTGGTGCGGTTCGGCGGCCTGCTCGCCGGTTTGGGTGGTGTCCTGCTTTTGGTGCTGCCCAGCGCCAGCTTGCCGGACCCCGCGATGATCATCTGGATTCCTTTCCTGATGATCTCGATCTTTTGTTACGCGTTCGAAGGCAACTACGTGGCCCGATGGGGCACTGCGGGGCTGGATGCGATCCAGGTCCTTTGCGGAGCGTCGCTGGTGGGAGCCGTTCTGGCATTGCCGCTGGCATTGGGGTCAGGGCAGTTCATCAACCCTTTACGCCCCTGGGGCGCGCCCGAATGGGCGTTTGTGGCCTCCTCGCTCATTCATGTTATCGTCTATTCCACCTACGTCTGGTTGGTTGGTCGGGCGGGGCCGGTCTTTGCCGTGCAGGTCAGTTATCTGGTCACCGGGTTCGGCGTCGGGTGGTCAATGCTGATCCTGGGCGAGACCTATTCGCCTTACATTTGGGCAGCACTGGGACTGGTTCTGGCGGGGGTGTTTCTGGTGCAACCGCGCCGACAGGACGCGCTTGCCAGCATTGCACCAATCAGGGACACTGGCCCCTAGGACGGCGAAGCCAACTCCTTCTGCACGCAGAGAAATCAATACACAGATGCAGCTTCTTCAACTCAGCGACACCGGCAGTGCGATCCTTGCGATCATCATCGTAGGGGTGATGTTTGTACTGTTTTTGCGCGAGGTGTTTCCCACAGAAGTTGTGGCCATCGCGGGTGTCGCACTTATGCTCGTAACCGGGGTTCTGCCCTATGAGGCCGCACTGCCGGTTCTGGCGAACCCGGCCCCCTGGACCATCGCCGCGATGTTCCTGATCATGGGCGCCTTGGTGCGCACTGGGGCACTGGATGCCTTTACAAGCGTGGCCCAGCGGCAGGCTGCGGTAAATCCCAAGGTCGCCATCGCGTTGCTCATGGCCTTCGTGGTGCTCGCCTCTGCGATCGTGTCCAACACGCCGGTTGTAGTGGTGATGATCCCTGTGGTCACCCAACTGGCCCGCACGCTGGGTGTCTCCGCCTCCAAGATGCTGATCCCGCTCAGCTATGCGGCGATCCTGGGGGGGACCCTGACGCTGATCGGCACCTCTACCAATCTGTTGGTCGATGGTGTGGCCCGCGCACAGGGTCTGAAGCCCTTCACGATCTTCGAGGTCACACCCGTGGGACTGGCCCTAGTGGCGTGGGGCATGATCTATCTGCGGTTCATTGCGCCGCGCCTGCTGCCCGAACGCGACAGCATGGCTGACTTGCTGAGCGACAAATCCCGCATGAAATTCTTCACCGAAGCGGTGATTCCACCCGACAGCAACCTGATCGGACGCGAGGTGCTGGGCGTGCAGTTGTTCAAACGCGATGGCGTACGACTGATCGACGTGATCCGCGGGGATACCTCTTTGCGCCGCAACATGCAGGGTGTGACGTTGCAGGTCGGCGATCGCGTCGTCTTGCGCACGCAGATGACAGAACTTCTGAGCCTACAGCGCAACAAGGAACTCAAACGGGTCGATCAGGTTTCAGCAGTCGAGACGACGACCGTAGAGGTGCTGATCACCCCCGGGTGCAGAATGGTCGGCCGGCGGATGGGCGAAATGCGCCTGCGCCGTCGATACGGTGTATACCCGCTGGCCGTGCACCGGCGGAACCAGAACATCGGACGCCAGCTCGACGATCTGGTCGTCAAGGTGGGCGATACTCTGCTGCTGGAAGGCGCACCCGCCGATATTCAGCGCCTCGCCGCCGACATGGACATGGTGGATGTCTCCCAACCTTCGGCCCGGGCGTTTCGCCGAGGCCGGGCGCCGATCGCCATTGCGGCCCTGCTCGGCATTGTGATCCTTGCGGCGCTGGGTGTGGCCCCCATCCTGCTGCTGTCGGTTTTGGCGGTGGCGGTGGTGCTGGTGACCCGGTGCATCGACGCGGACGAGGCGTTTTCTTTTGTCGATGGACGACTGCTGGCGCTGATCTTCGCAATGCTTGCAATCGGGGCCGCGCTCGAAAGCTCCGGCGCCGTCTCCTTGATTGTCGAAGCAATTGCCCCTGCAATGAACATGCTGCCACCATTCCTGATTGTTTGGGCGGTCTACCTGCTGACGTCGGTGCTGACCGAGTTGGTGTCCAACAACGCCGTGGCCGTTGTGGTCACCCCGATTGCCATTGGACTGGCAAGCGCCATGGGGTTTGACCCCCGGCCCTTGGTTGTGGCTGTGATGATTGCGGCGTCTGCGAGTTTTGCCACGCCGATCGGGTATCAAACCAACATGCTCGTGTACGGGCCGGGTGGCTACAGATTTACGGATTTCATGCGGGTTGGCATCCCCCTCAATCTGACGGTGGGACTCCTCGCCTCTGCCCTCATTCCAATGATCTGGCCACTTTGATCTGGGAAAGCGGTTGCGCGCGTGTGGAAGATCCGGCTCCGGTCTTGTGCTCTTCGGTCATACCATTCATCTGAACGCGCTGATTTGGGGGCACAACTGGTTCCGCGAAAGTGTCCTCAGTTCGGTCACGCTGCAGATACATCGGTGCTTCACATGAGTGCCGCCGCGCGACAACACAGTTCAGTTGGCCGATTCCATCTCACTTGCGACTTATCAGACGATGCCACTATGGTTTTGACCTGACTGGCGCAGGGTTCTACGACCAGCGACGCGAGATATAGAACAAGGCGACTTCGGGAACGCTCAGTCCTCTGTCCGCGAGAATTGGCCCTTGCCGCCCCCTAGAGACAGATGATCCGATCATCCGGCGCGGGCGATCGTCAAACAAGACCTTTGGATGCGAAATGAGCGGCATCAGCAAACACGCGAAACGATATCCAGCGCTACAGGCAGCATTTGTAAAATCCTCGCGCTTTGTGAGGCGGCCCGTCCTCTCGTCCAAAAGGATGTGGCGAAAGCGCCGAGAGCAAAAGCTGACCCGCGCGTTGTCATCGCTCGGACCGGACGTATTCTTCGTTCAAGTCGGCTCAAATGATGGCAAAAGAGGAGATCCACTTTTTGAGCACACAAAGGCCGACGGATGGCGCGGAATAGCCATTGAGCCCGTGCCCCACCTGTTTGAAAGGCTTCAGAAAAACCATCGGGGCTCTGAAGGTATTGAATGCCTGAACCTTGCAATAGCACCGGACGGAAACAGACTTAAATTCTATACGGTCCCTGAAGACATCGAAGCGTTGGTTGGACGAAAACTACCCAACTGGGCGGACCAGCTTTCTTCTTTCAAACGAGAGAATTTGGAGAAGCATCTGGATGGGATACTGATCCCTCATATCATTGAATTGGATGTGCAGTGTGCCACGTTGGGCGAACTGATTGGCGAAAGGGGGCTGACGTGTATTGATGTTTTGCACATCGACGCTGAGGGCTTTGATTTCGAGGTGTTTCAGACCTTCCCTTTTCCGCGCTTCACACCAAAGATTATCATTATCGAGCACAAGCATATGGTTCAGGAGAACCTTCGACTCTTGCTCTCCGAGTTAAAACGCCATGGCTACCGAAACCACCTCTTGAGCCAGGATCTGTTGGCCGTTCGGCGAAAATGATCGAAGGGCTGCAATTCTATCAAAGCACCCCATCGCCTCTGCGAAACCACAACCGATCCGTTCTTGGGACCCCAACTGAACTGTGCCGCAACGTTCCGCGAACGTGGATAGATCAGGGATAGACTTTTTTCGCGTGCACTGACCAATCTGCCGGAACTGAGGATTGGGAAAGGACACTCCGATGCAGTCTCTTGATGATTTCAAACTGGACAACCTGACTGTTGACGACGACGCGGAAGGCGTGGTGCGGGTGACCCTCTCACGCCCCTCCAAACGAAACGCATTGAACGCCGAGACGATCGAGGAGCTCATCGAAGTCTTCTCGAAATTGCCGCGCATGGGAGCGCGTGCGGTGGTGCTGCGCGCCGAAGGGGACCATTTCTGCGCGGGCCTTGATCTGGTCGAACACCACACCGAAGACCGGCGCCCGGAAGAGTTTATGCATGTCTGCCTGCGCTGGCATGAAGCGTTCAACAAGATGGAGTATGGCGGGGTACCCATCATCGCCGCCCTGAAAGGTGCCGTTGTCGGCGGTGGCCTTGAACTGGCGTCCTCTGCGCATATTCGCGTCGCGGACCAGAGCACCTATTTTGCTCTGCCCGAAGGTCAGCGCGGTCTGTTTACGGGGGGCGGTGCTACGATCCGCGTGGCCGATCTGGTCGGCAAGGCCCGCATGATCGACATGATGCTGACCGGGCGGGTCTATAAGCTGCAGGAAGCCATGCAGGTCGGCCTCTGCCAATACCTTGTCGATGGGTCGAGTGAGGACAAGGCGATGGATCTGGCCAGGCTTGCCGCTCAGAATCCACCGTTGTCCAATTTTGCGATCTGCAGCGCCATCAGCCATATGCAGAACATGTCGGCCCTTGATGCGGCATATGCGGAATCGGTGGTTGCGGGGATCGTCAACACGCAACCGGCCTCGCGCGGGCGTCTTGAAGCCTTCGCCAACAAGTCAGCACCGCGGGTACGTCCCGACTGAACCACAGCTCACCCCAGCGCCGTGGCCAGGGCGTTGAATACCACCCTGATCCGGCGACTGGTGCGCAGCTCGCGGTGTGTGATGAGCCACAATGGCACCGGGACCGGCGGAAAATCCTGCAGGACCTGCTCTGCTTCCGGGCAACGCGCGCGCATGTCCTCTGTCAGTATCCCGACCCCAAGCCCTGCCCGGATCATCTCCCAGACCACCACGCTGTTTTCGCAGGTATAGCGAAACCGGTCCGGGCGCATGTCCATGCCGAACGTGGCGAGCGCCTGTACCATCTGCTCTGCTGTGCCGTAGCCCACCCAGACCGCCTCCTGCAATTCAGCAAGGTTTGTCGGGCGGCCATGCGCCGCGAAATACTCCGGCATTGCGTAGAAATTTGCCTGCGTGTCCCGCAGGCGCCGTGCAATCAGATCGGGTTGGGTGGGTTCGGCGTTACGCAAGGCGATATCGGCTTCGCGCCGTTGCAAGTCCCGGATGTCATTTGCGGCAACAATATCAATGCGAATGCCGGGCGCGGTTCTCGACAGGGTCTTCAGCACCGGCGGCAACAAATACGCCGAAACCAGATCAGTGGCCGTGATTGTGACCATCCCCTCAATGGCTTCGGCGCGTCCGCTCGCCGCCAGAGACACGCGGCCCGCAGCGGCACCCATTTCCTTGACATGTTCCAGAAGCGTGATGCCGGTCTCCGTCAGAACCAGCCCGCGCCCCACCCGTTCGAACAGCGTGACCCCCAGGGCTTCTTCAAGAGCCGCCACCTGACGGCTCAGGGTTGGTTGGGTCAGGTTGAGTGCCCGCGCTGCAGCGCTGAGCGAGCCTTCCTCTGCGGTCACCAGAAAGGCGCGCACTTGGTTCCAGTCGAACTGAATGTTCTGCCAATTCATACAAATCCGTATACATTACATGCGTATTTTGGCAAATGACATGCGTTTTTCGCAGAGATATGAGGCGCGGGAAAAGGAGATTCCGCTTATGACCAAATCGATTTTCTGGACCAACATCGCCGAACGATATGCCGCCCGCCCGGTATATGATCCGGATGCCTATGCCCATACGCTAGAGCGCACCACCGGTTACCTTAAAGCAACTGATAGCGTACTGGAAATCGGTTGCGGGACCGGAACCACGGCGTTGAAACTGGCACCCTCGGTCAAAGAGTACGTTGCCACCGACTACGCCGACGGGATGATCGAGATCGCGCAGGCCAAATCCGCGTCAGACAATCTGCGCTTCGAGTTGGCGGACGATCAGTTGAACGCCTTCTCGGCAGAGGAGTTTGATGCGGTGCTCGCCTTTAACCTTCTGCATTTGTTGCCAGATCTCGAAGTTGCGTTGGCGCGGATCGCGGAGGTACTGAAACCTGGGGGCGTGCTGATCTCCAAAACACCTTGCATCGGCGGCAATCCGATCTTTCCGATCATAGTTGGTGCGCTGAGGTTGGTTGGACGCGCACCATATGTGGCGATGCTCCGCCCCCCGCAGCTACAGGATATGATGCGGCGAGCCGGGTTCGAGATCGTGGAGACGGCAGATCACAACAAAGGCACACGCGGGCATTTTATCGTGGCCCGGAAACCGGGCTGACCCCTCTGGCCGACGCCATCTGTGAGTCTATCAGGCGATGGACTGTGACCGCCCGGCGTTTCGGCCAGAGAAAATGCACCCTCCCAGAAAGGTCCCTTCCAGCGCGTTGTAGCCGTGGTACCCACCGCCTCCGAAGCCGGCAACTTCACCCGCTGCGAAGAGGCCCGGAACGACCTGACCGTCCGCGCCGAGCATCCGGCTTTCCAGATCGGTCTGCAGCCCCCCCAGCGTCTTGCGCGTCAGAACATGCAGCCGAACAGCAATCAAGGGACCATTGGCCGGGTCGAGAAACTTGTGAGGCTTTGCCGTGCGCAAAAGGCGGTCGCCGCGATAGTTGCGCGCGGCGTGGATGGCCATGAGCTGGGCGTCCTTGGTGAACGGGTTGTCGACCTGTGCATCCCGCGCCTTGATTTGGGCGTGCAGCTTGGCCTCGTCGATCAGGTTCCCGCCCGCAATCTGGTTCATGCCGCGCACCAGACCAGCCAGGTCGCGGGACACGACGAAATCCTCACCTTTCTCTTTGAAGGCTTCGACCGGAGGCGTTGCCTTTTCCCCGGCCATGATCCGCTGACGGAACACCTCTTTCCACGACTTCGATGTGAAATCCGGGTTTTGTTCGGACCCCGACAGCGCAAACTCCTTCTTGATGATCTTCTGTGTCAGCACGAACCAGCTGTATTCGTACCCGGTGTCCAAGATCATCTTGAGCGTCGACATGCTGTCGAAGCCAGGCAAGGCAGGCGGCGCGAACCGATTGCCCTCGGCGTCGAACCACATCGAAGAGGGTCCCGGCAGGATCCGAATGCCATGGCTGGGCCAGATCGGATCCCAGTTGCGCACGCCTTCCGTATAGTGCCACATCCGGTCACCATTGATCACGTGACCGCCGGCCGCCTCGGAAATCCCGATCATGCGCCCGTCGACATGTGCAGGAACGCCGGCCACCATGTCCTTGGGCGCCGGGCCCAGCCGGTCGGTGGGCCAGACCTTGCGCACCATCTCGAAATTGCCGCCAATGCCTCCTGACGTCACAATGACGGAAGGGGCGTGAACTTCGAAGTCGCCGACGACATCCCGGTTGGTCTTCTGCCCGCGCTCTGCGCCATCATCCGCAAGCAAAGACCCGGAAACACCTTTGGCAGCGCCATTTTCCATAATGATCCGATCAACCTGGTGTCGGAACCGCATGTCGATCAGCCCGGAGTTGGCGTGTTCACGCACCCGGCGCTCGAACTGCTCCATCGCACCGGGGCCTGTGCCCCACGTGACGTGAAAGCGGGGCACCGAATTGCCATGCCCGTCGGCGAAAGAGCCACCCCGCTCAGCCCACCCGATGATCGGGAACCAGCGCATGCCCATAGCATGCAGCCAGGGACGCATTTCTCCGGCGGCAAAGTCGATGTACGCCTCAGCCCATTTGCGTGGCCAGTGGTCCTCTTCCCGGTCAAACTGGGCGCTGCCCATCCAATCCTGCAAGGCGAGTTCGCGGCTGTCGCGGATTCCCATGCGCCGCTGCTCCGGGGTGTCGATCATGCAAAGGCCGCCAAGGCTCCAAAACGCCTGCCCTCCCAGAAAGCGTTCGGGCTCCTGATCCAACAGGATCACTTTCTTGCCCCGGTCGCCCAACTCCGCTGCGGCGACCAATCCGGCCAGCCCGCCACCCACAATGATTGCGTCCGCTTGGTCCATTGAAAGGTCTCCTTACCGGCTGCGGAACCAAAAGAGGAACGGCAGCGCCACAAGATACATCGTGATGCCATAGACGGCAGAGGGCAACGCCATGGCGCTGAACCCATCCGTCACACCCGAAATCAGCCCGGCGAGCGTAATGCCAAGCGTCGAGTTCTGAATTCCGGTCTCGATCGAGATTGTCTTCATTTCGGTCCAGCTCAGACCGCCCATGCGGCCCAATCCAAGACCAACGAACAACAGCACGACATTCAAAGCAATCAGTGCCTCACCCATCAGCGCGACATTCTCGACGAAGAGCTGCCAGTTGCCGGCCAGCGCGGCGATCACGATCAGAACGAACAGCACCGTCGCCACGGTGGAGAGGCCCGCCTCGATCCGCATAGCGAAGTTGCGCGCGAAATGGCGCAACGAAACCCCAAGAGCAACCGGCACGGTCGTGATGAGGAACAGGGCAACCGCCAGTCCGGCTATGTTCACCTCGGGTGCCGCCTCTCCCATGAAGCGCGCAACCGACCACGCGGCGAGAAACGGCACAGTCAGAATGCTCAGCAGGCTGATGACGGCCGTAAGCGACACCGACAGGGCCACGTCGCCCTTGGCCAGTTTGGACAGAATGTTGCTGGTCACGCCCCCCGGGCAAAAGCTCAGGAGCATGATGCCGACCGAAATCTCGGGCGGCAGATTGAAGATCAGCAGGATAACAAACGCCGTCAGCGGGATCAAAACCACCTGGCTGACGGCTCCAATCAAAAAAGCGCGCTGTCGTCGGGCGACCCGTCGAAAGTCGTCGAGTTCCAGGCCAACACCCAGAGACAACATGATCACTGCCAAAGCGAGCGGCAGCACAACCGATATCAGAATGTCCACGTTGTCCCCCGTTTTGGTCACCTTACAGGGCGCGCTTGCGACGGTGCAACGGGGCTGACGCGGTTGTGCCGCTAGGTCAGCCGTAGCGCTCTGCGAAACGCCTCAGGATGCGACGCGGCTCGACGACGTCCGCGGCATGACACGCAACGATCAGCGCGTCAGCTTCGTCGGGGTGAAAATACCCGTGGTTGCGATAAATCCGGATGCGTTCCTCAAAGTCATGCGCCTCGGCCTCGGGGTGAAACTGGGTCGCGTAGACATTCGCACCATAGCGGATCATCTGGATCGGGCAGGTGTCGGACGACAGCAGATGGACACATCCGTCCGGCAGCACCTGCACCGCTTCCTTATGGCCGACAAAAATCTCAAACCTTTCCGGCAATCCCGACAAGAGCGGATCATCCTGCCCGGCGGCTGTAATTTGCCCCATGGTGGGGCCGACAGGTTCGCCATACTGGTCTTTGCTGACCTGCCCACCGAGGTGATGCGCGAGCACCCCCAGACCGTAGCAGCAGCCCATATACGGGTGATCATGCGCAACGATCTGCGGCATCAGCGACATCACCTGGCCTTCGACACGGGCATCGACCGCGCTCTTGGTGTCCGGAGGGTCGCTGACGCAACCCGGGCCGCCACCAACAATCACACCCGCGTAGTCGGTGACGTCAATGCCTTCGGGCAAGGTCTCACAATCCAGTCGAATTCGGTGCGCGCGTTCAGATGGCAATCCGCATTTGTCGAGTATGGCGACGTATTCTCCATCTGCAGCATCCGTTTCGGGCCGCAACTGAAGGATCAGGAATTTTGACATGGTCTCCTCAGACTTTTGCCGGCTGCAATACGCTCGACGCAGATATCACAGCGGCCAGAACACCAGAATGGCTGGGATCGAAACCGCGATGATCAGCACCTCCAACGGCAGACCCATACGCCAGTAATCGCCAAAGCGGTAGCCGCCGGGTCCCAGGATCAGCGTGTTGTTCTTGTGACCGATCGGCGTCAGGAAGGCGGACGAAGCCGCTACGGCAACAGCCATCAGGAATGGATCAGGCGAGACATTTAACGCATTGGCCATCTGGATCCCCACCGGTGCGGCCACGATGGTGGTCGCGGTGTTGTTCAACACATCCGATAGCGTCATCGTCACAACCATCAGCACCGTCAGGATCATCCATGCCGGCATCCCGCCCGTGAGCCCGACCAAAGCGCCAGCTATGAGCTCCGTGCCGCCGGATGTTTCCAGCGCCGCGCCCAACGGGATCATCGATCCCAACAGCACAACCACCGGCCATTCGATGTGGTTGTAGATTTCCTGCAGCGGCAAAATCCGGGTCAGCACATAGCCGATCACCACCACGCCCAGCGCGACGGGCAAATAGAGCAGACCGACACTGGCCGCCAGAACCGCGGCGCCAAACAGCCCGATGGCGAGCCACACCTTGTCATCGGCGGTCACGCTCAGACCGCGTTCGGCCAGCGGAAGGCAGCCCAGCCATTCGGTCACATCTGCAGCGCGCCCCTGCGGGCACAGCAAAAGAAGAATGTCACCCGGCTGCACCTCTGTTTTCCGCACCTGTTGGGTCACCCGCTTGCCTTGCCGGGACAATCCCATCAGCACCGTGCTCTGCCGCCAGGCCAACCCCAGCGCCTGCGCGGTCTTGCCTGCGATACGGGCGCTTTCGGGCACTACAACTTCGACGACTTCAAGCCCTTCACCAGCCGCGGTCAGTTGCTCCTGCCGCCGCGCATCGGAAAAGTCGAGCTTGAGCGCAGAGCGGAACTCATCGAGCGCATCCGGAGTCGCCTCCAGCACGATGGCGTCTCCCGCCTGCAAAATGCTGTTGGCCGCGCGACCGTATCGCCTTTTGCCATCCCGGATGAGGCCCAGAATGGCGACGTCGGTTTTCTCGGCGGTTGGTTCCAGTTCGGCCAGGCGTTTGCCGATCTGCTCCGACTCTTCCGGGATGGTGAGCTCCGCAATGTATTGCGCCAGATCCGTGCTGGTGCTGTCCGCCTCGCGGGCCGGGATCAGCCGCCATCCCACCAGCGCCACAAAGACCAGCCCCGCCAGCGCCGCAACCGCACCGACAGGCGCGAAATCGAACATCTTGAACGGTGCACCGAGAGCATCCTGCCGAATGGTTGCGATGATGATGTTGGGGGGCGTCCCGATCAGGGTGACCATTCCACCCAGAATGGTGGCGAAGCTCAGCGGCATAAGGCTCAGCGCCGGGGACCGGCCAGCCTTGCGGGCCGTCTGAATGTCCACGGGCATCAGCAGCGCCAACGCCGCGACGTTGTTCATGAAAGCAGAGAGCACCGCGCCAATGCCCCCCATCAACGCGATGTGCTGACCGAGGGGTCGCGCTGCATCGACCAATGTCCGGGTGATCAAGAAGACAGCCCCCGAGCGCACCAGCCCTGCCGAAACGATCAGAACCAGAGCAACCACGATCGTTGCGGGATGACCAAATCCGGCAAAGGCGTCATCAACCGGGACAACTCCCAGCACCACGCCCGCCATGAGCGCAGAAAACGCAACGAGGTCATAGCGAAACCGCCCCCATAGCAGCATGCCGAAGACCACTCCGAAGAGCAAAAAGAGAATGATCTGGTCGGTCGTCATGCGCGGGCGTCCACCAGTGTGATCTGACGGTCCGCGGGAACACTCCAGTCGATCACAGGGCCAGCGGGAACGATGCCCAGCGGATTGCGCAATTCAGACGCCGAAAAGTAACCTTGTTTGTAGATGTCAAAACGGACTGTTCGGGCAATCTCGGGCACCGCGAACAAGGCACGGGCGTAATCCCACAGGTTGGCGTAGTCGGTGATCCGCCGGATGTTGCACTTGAACGCGTAGTGGTAGGCCACATCGAACCGCATGAGAGTGGGCACCAGCCGCAAATCTGCCTCCGTAAGCGCATCGCCAAGCAGGCAGCGCGTTTGCGTCAGTTGTGCCTCGATCCGGTCCAGCGTTTCAAAGACCTCTTTGACGGCTTCGTCATACGCCATCTGGGTGCGCGCAAACCCCGCACGGTAAACCCCGTTGTTCAGTCCGCTATGAATATCTGCGTTCCATGCGTCGATCTCCGGGCGCAATGCTTCGGGGCACAGCCAGGTGGACGGATCGAAAACCGTGGTCAGCATCCGCAAAATGTCGGCGCTTTCGTTCGACACGATCTGTTTGGTGGATTTGTCCCAAAGAACCGGAACCGTGATCCGCCCAGTATAGGCCGGTGACTGGCGGGCGTAGACCTCGTGCAGCGCCTGCACCTGCAAAAGCGGGTCCCGGTAGGGGCCGTCTGGCTCAAACACCCATCCCTCTTCGGTACGGCGCGGGGCGGCAAAGGAGACACTGATCGTGTCCTCCAGTCCGAGTACAGCGCGGCCCAATAGTGCGCGATGCGCCCACGGACAGTTCCAAGCGGCGTAAAGGTGATAGCGGCCGGTCTCAGGTTTAAAAGGCCCCTCGGTCGTCACCCAATTGCGCAAAGCGCTCTCGGCCCGGCGAAAACGGCCATCGTCACGACTGTCAGGGGCCGGGTCTTCGGCCCTGTAGACACCGTCCAACATCAGCCCCATGTGACATGATCCGGTTCAAGAATTCCGATTTGACCTGCGTGCAACTGGCCAGTGCCTCCGGTTCGATGCGCACAGGCTGACCCGTGATCGGACGAAACGCAAGTCCGTCCGAAACGCTGTTTCGGCCATAAAAATAGGCGCACAACCTACAATTGCCCTGTGAATGATTCGCAGTTGACCTAACGTAAGCTTCGGCAAAAAGGCGGGAATTCCACCATCTCAACTCGCCTCAAAACTGTGTTATCTTGGAACTGCGCCAATTTCGCCCTGCGAGGTGGCGCCACGACCCAACGCAGTTCCAAAGCAGAGCCGTTTGCGGTTCCCACTCTCCGTGTGCCATGCGGCGGGGCTGTGAAATTTTAACAAGTAATAGGAGAAAGACGATGACTGACGCCCTTGATCTCAGACAGCTGGCGACTGAATTAGAAGCCGCCGGCGCGCCATGGGAGATGGACCCGTCCACCTCGATGGCGCAGATGACCGAAGACGAGCGCCGCGCCATGCTGGGGTTCACACCCCCGCCCGGTGCCATGACGCTGGAAGATGCGGTCACCCAAGACCGTGCGGCTCCAGAGGTCACACGCGCGATGATCGCAGCCGAGAGCGGGCTGACCGCGCCTTCGAAGTTTGATCACCGCAATGTCAACGGCAAGAACTTCACCACGCCGCCCAAAAATCAGGGGGGATGTGGGTCTTGCGTTGCGCATGGTGTCGCCGCAGTCATGGAGACCACGTATCAGCGGGCAACAAATCAGGCGAACCTGAACCTCGATCTGTCCGAGGCGCATCTGTTCTACTGCCATGGCGGTGAAGAAGGACGCACGTGCGCCAACGGCTGGTTCCCGGATCAGGCGCTGGACAAGGCCAAGGACAAGGGCGTGACACTCGAGTCCGTCTATCCTTACACCGGCACCCAGCAGGCTTGCGCCGTGCCCGGCGGCTGGCAGAACAACATTGCCAAAGTGTCCGGACGGACCAAACTGACCGGGCGTGCCGCGATCAAGGACTGGATTGCCACACGCGGGTCAGTCACTGGCTGTTTCATCGTCTATCAGGATTTCTTCTCCTATCGTGGCGGTGTTTACCGGCACGTGACGGGGGGCCAAGCCGGCGGGCATTGCGTCGAAATCATCGGATATGATGACTCGCAGGGCTGTTGGATCTGTAAGAACTCCTGGGGCACCAATTGGGGCGAAGGCGGATTCTTCCGCATCGCTTACGGTCAGTGTCAGATTGAAACATGGTACGGACCTTATGGCGCCAACTCGGTCAGCCTGCGGGCCTGGGCAAACAACCTGAAAGTCACGGGCCTGTGGTCCAATGACAGCGCCCGCAATGCCTATGTTTACTTCCAGAACACAGGCTGGCGGCGCGTCTCGACGGCAGATGACGTGGTGCATCATTCGATGCTGGCAGAGCTTGTTGGCGCCAAGGCCGGGAACCGCATCGTGCGCGCCCTGATCGACGGCAATGAGATCAAAGAGATCTACGTCACCTGACCGGATTTGCAGTCCAGATTTCTAACCATTTTTTTGAAAGGAATGCTCCGATGAGCGCGAAGACAAAAGCCAAACCCGAAGCCGAAGTACTGGCGCCCGCCGCCGATGCGGCATCCGATGCCCCCTCCATGGATGTGGAATCCCTGCTGGGCAAAACGCTGAGCGAGCGGATGAACCGACCGGCCATGACGCCACCGAACGAGGCGGCGATTGAGGCCGAGGAAGGCATCACCGCGTGGCACAATGGCAAAAAGATCACCGGCATGTGGACGAACAGTTCAACCCGGAACGCCTATGCCGCCGTCGCCGGACTGGGATGGAAGCGGATCAGCAACGCCAATGACAGCTCTCATCTGTCCATGGTTATGCTCGCCGCGCATGCCGAACAGACAGGGGCCACGGTCAACCTGGAAATCGGCTCCGATCAGGAGATACACCAGATTTATGTCTGGTAAGATTCTGAGACTAACCGAAGTGGACAGGGGCCGTCAGGTCCCTGTTCCCGCAGGTGCAGTGGTCGAATTGGCTCTGCCTGAAAACCCCACAACCGGCATGCGCTGGACCCTCCCTGACGGCGCAGTCGCCGAAGTGCTGGAAGACACCTATGCGCCTGCGGGACACGCGGCCCCGGGTGCCGCAAGCCTGCGGGTGCTGCGGTTGCATCTGACGGGGGGCCGCGCCGACATTCATCTGGAGCGGCGACAGGCCTGGGAACCGGATGCGCCTCCTGACGCGATCTTTGACGTGCAACTGGTCCCGGCAGACACCCCATAGCCTGCCTCACGAGTCAGGCCTTGGGCTTGACCGGGTCCTGACGCGCGTCGGACTTGGCCGGTGGCACCAGATTTCCGATGCTCAGCCAGCTCAGACCAATCATGCCAGCGGCCACACCCAGACAGAGCGGCAACCCGCCAATCTGATAGGTCACCCCTGAAAGCACAGTGCCGAGCAGACGACCAGCGGCGTTGGCCATGTAGTAGAACCCAACGTCCATCGTCACCCGATCGGTGCTGGTGAATGCCAAAATCAGGTAGGAATGCAGCGACGAGTTGAGCGCAAAGAGGGCGCCGAAGGCGAGCAATCCGATCACCAAACATATCGTCAGCCAAAGGGCTGGTGCGCCAGCAAGCCACGCGGCCGCGGCCAGTACCAGCGGAACAAAGAACAGGGCCCCGACCCAAAAGAGCGCACTGTGAACGATATCAGCTTCAGACCGATCGCGGGCCCGCAGCAGCTTTGGTGCCGAGGCCTGCACGGCCCCGTAGAGGATCACCCATACGGCCATGAAAGTGCCGACAAGGAAGAAGGCTGCGCGATTGCCATCTGGTGTGCCGTCAGACAGCACCGCGTAGAAATAGATCGGAATGCCAACCACGAACCACACATCACGCGCGCCAAACAGGAAGACCCGCGCGAGGCTGAGCCAGTTGATGTTGCGGTCCTTTGAGAAGACGTCCTTGAACTTCGCGCCTTTCTTTCCGGTCGGCAATCCGCCCGGCATCCGGAACACCAAGACAACCAGTATGGTCGCAAGGACCGCGGCCATCCCGAGAACCGATGGCACAAACCCGATCACACCCAGTGCCGCCGCACCCAGAAGAAAGCCCAGCCCCTTGATGGCGTTTTTGGAACCCGTCAGGAACGCCACCCATCGAAACAGACCTGCGCCTTCGGAGGGCGCAAGGAGTTTGACGGCGCTCTTGGAGCTCATTTTGGCAAGGTCTTTGGCCACACCTGACAACCCTTGCACCAGCATGACGAAGACCACCGACGCCGCCACGGTCCACGCGGGATCCAGCGCCGACAGAGCCAGCAGGGCAACAATCTGCAAGGCCAGACCGGCGTAAAGGGTCGAGGTCAAACCGAACCGGGCGGCGATCCAGCCTGCCGAGAGGTTGGTGACCACCCCGGCGACCTCGTAGAGCACGAAGAGATAGGCCAACTGGATGGGCGAGAACCCCAGCGTGTTGAAATGCAACAGCACCAGCATGCGCAGCGCGCCGTCGGTGAGCATGAATGCCCAATAAGCCGATGTCACCGCCACGTAGGCGGCAAGGCCCTCCGGTTTGCTCACAGGCTGGCGCCCACCATCTGCGCAACGTCGACCAGCCGGTGCGCATAGCCCCATTCGTTGTCATACCATGCGAAGACTTTCACGTGCGTTCCATTCACCACCATGGTCGAGGGCGCGTCCACAATCGATGACCGCTCGTCATTGGTGTAGTCGGCCGAGACGAGCGGGCGCTCTTCGTAGCCCAGAATGCCATTGAGCGACCCTTCGGCCGCCGCCTTGAAGAGGGCATTCACCTCATCGACCGTCGTGGCGCGCTCGACTTCAAAAACGCAATCGGTCAGCGATGCGTTCAGCAACGGCACCCGTACGGCATGGCCGTTCAGCTTTCCGGTCAGTTCCGGGTAGATCAGGGTGATCGCCGTCGCAGAACCCGTCGTGGTCGGGATGAGCGAGTTCAGGGCAGAGCGCGCACGACGCAGGTCTTTGGCAGGACGGTCCACAATCGTCTGGGTGTTGGTGACGTCATGAATGGTTGTCATCGACCCGTGTCGAATGCCCAGCCCCTCGTGCAGAACCTTCACCACAGGGGCAAGGCAATTGGTGGTACAGCTTGCGGCGGTCACGATCTGGTGGAGGGCCGGATCGTAGATGCCTTCGTTGACACCATAGACAATATTGGCCGCCTCCGGTTCCTTGACCGGGGCGGAGACCACCACCTTTTTCACACCAGCTTCGAAGTACCCAGCCAACTTTTCCGAGGTTTTGAATGCACCTGTGCATTCGATCAACACGTCCACACCATCAAGCGGAAGCTCCTCAAGCTTGCGCGTGCCAAAGACCGGGATCCTGGTTCCGTCAATGGTGATGTCTGTGTCGGTAGACGAAAATGTGGCTGGCCAGCGCCCGTGCACGGTGTCGAACTCCAGAAGATGCGCATGCATGTGCGGATCGCCAACCGCATCGTTCACAAAGGCAATATCGGCCCCGCGTTCCAATAGAGGCCGGATGATCAGTTTGCCGATCCGGCCAAGCCCATTCACTGCGTAGGTTGTCATGCGTGCTCCGTTGTCTTTCCGATGTCGTCCAGATGCCGCTGCAAAGATGCCCGGTCGAGCGAGTCGAATGGCAATGCGGCAAAGGCCCGAATGCGATTGTACATCGCGCCATAGGTTTGCTGAAAGGCCAGCCTCTTCTCGGCCTCCGTACCTTCTGCCCTAACGGGGTCGGGCAACCCCCAATGGGCCGATATCGGCTGGCCGCTCCACGGCGGGCATTCCTCGTTGGCAGCCAGATCACACACCGTGAACACAAAGTCCAAAGCGGGCGCGTCCGGTCCCTGAAACTCAGATACGTTCTTGGCGCGAAGGTGCGACACGTCCATGCCCCGGCTCTTCAGCATTTCAATCGCGTAGGGATTAAGCTCAGAGTAAGGACGTGTCCCCGCAGAATAGGCGTTAAACTTGTCCCCGGCCTCCGCTCGCATGATCGCCTCAGCGAACACCGATCGCGCGGAATTTCCGGTGCAGATAAAGAGAACATTGAACTTCTTGTCAGACATGGGGCTCAGGCTCCGTGTTGGATCAGAATGAAGTGGCGGGCAAAGATCTGGACGACCCCTGCAACAATCAAGAAACAAGTCCGCGACAACGCTTTGCGCCGCGTCCAGGTTCAGTTGGTAGAGAAGCGACGTGCCACGCCGCTCTTGTCGGATCAGCCCGCACTGGGTCAGGTTGGACAAATAGACCGAGGCCGTGCTGGGTTTGAGCGTCAGAACCTGTGCGATTTCGCCTGCGGGCAATGCGTCAGGGCAACGGCGCACGAGCAATCTGAACACAGCCATCCGCTGTGGATGGCTGAGGGCTGACAGACGATCGAGCAATATTGATTCCATATTTCATGAATATCAGAAATAATGATCACCGGCAAGCACCCTTTCTACGTTTCAGAGCGCTTTCACGGGACCGGATCGCGCATGACGGGGTAAGCCCTGCCCGACCTGCAACGATCTGCACGTGACAGCTAAGGGACGAGGTCTACCCCTCCTTGCACCCCCTCCCCCTGCCCGGCTATATCAGCGCAAGGACGCAGGACAGGATAGGAGGCGCGTATGGCCGGCCACTCCAAATGGGCAAACATTCAGCATCGCAAAGGCCGCCAGGATGCGGTGCGCGCCAAACTGTTTTCCAAGCTCTCCAAAGAAATTACGGTCGCCGCCAAGATGGGCGACCCGGACCCTGAGAAGAATCCGCGCCTGCGACTAGCCGTCAAAGAAGCCAAGTCCAGTTCGGTCCCCAAGGACGTGATCGAACGCGCCATCAAGAAATCCATGGCCGGCGAAGGGGATGACTACGAAGAAATCCGCTATGAGGGCTATGGGCCCAATGGCGTGGCGGTCATTGTCGAAGCGATGACCGACAATCGCAACCGCACAGCCTCGACCGTGCGGTCAACCTTCTCCAAGAACGGTGGGAACCTGGGCGAAACCGGCAGCGTCGGGTTCATGTTCGAACGCAAAGGTGAAGTGACCTATCCCGCGGAAGCCGGCGATGCGGACACGATCTTCGAAGCGGCCATCGAAGCGGGCGCCGAAGATGTCGAAAGCGAAGATGAAGGGCATATCATCTGGTGTGCAGACACCGATCTTAACGAGGTGGCAACAGCACTTGAAACCGCTCTGGGAGAAAGCGAGAGCACCAAGCTGGTCTGGAAACCCACCACGACGACCGAAATGGATCTCGAAGGCATGCAGAAGCTGATGAAACTGATTGATGCGCTCGAGGACGATGACGACATTCAGCGCGTCACAACCAATTTCGAAGCCAGCGATGCGGTGATGGCCCAGCTCTGAACCCGCGTTTCAGCCCCCCACGTAGGGTGTTTCCTTGACGGTTTCGGGGCGGAAAAACACTTTCTGATTGTGCAATCGGCCCTGCAGGTCGTGGGTGTCGGACAAGGTCGCATCGAGCGCCGCCAAAGCATCGGTGTCGGTCACAGGTGCATTCAACAACTCAAGCCGCTTCAGCGACAACTCCGATTTGCGCAGCTGCAACGCATGTTCGATCAATTCGATATCGTCGACGGTGAGTTCGAACTGGGTGTTGTAGGCGGGCATGGCGTGCTCCTATGCGGCGGCGGGCGAACAGTGCCGGTACACGACAAATAGAACGCATTTAGCTACAGCGATAGGTTTTGAAGTTGCAATTACTTCAAGATGATTGTGAAGCCCTCGGTCGACATTAGCGCCGTAATGGTGACGCGCGGCAGATGTCTTTGTGTGCAATGGTTTAGACCTGCAGATCCCGGAGCTTATTCCAGGAAGGTCGAGATCTGATCCAGAGGTTTTTTCAGCTTGGCCACGCTGGGGACGGTTGCGTCCGGCGCAGGATGGCCAACAGCGATGATCATCGTCGGCTTTTCGGAGGCGGGCCGCCCCAGCGCATCATTCAGAAACTTCATCGGGTTCGGTGTGTGGGTGAGCGTACACAGACCGGCATGATGCAGGGCCGCGATCAGAAATCCGGTGGCGATGCCGACACTTTCGGGCACGTAGTAGTTCTTGTAACGGGTTCCGTCCTCGAACGTGCCCCAACGCTGCGCAAACACCACGATCAACCACGGCGCCACCGTCAGGTGCGGCTTCTCCGCGTTGGTGCCGATCGGCTCCAGCGCCTTGATCCACTCATCACCGCCGCCGCCAGCATAGAATCGCCGCTCTTCCTCTTCAGCCTCGGTGCGGATACGCGCCTTTAGCTCAGGGCTCGAGATCGCAACGAAATGCCAGGGCTGGTGGTTTGCGCCGGACGGGGCAGACCCAGCGGTCTGAATGCAGCTTTCGATCACAGATCGCGGGACCGGCGTGTCTACGTAATCACGCGTGCTGTGTCGGGTGCGCATGGCCTGATAGAAATGCTCCGCCGCCGCGAGACGCTGCTCGTCAGTCATCTCAGAGCGATCTGGCAACGGAATGGCGGTATAGCTGAGCGCGTCTTTCGCAAACATCACAAAGTCCTCTGGTGGCGGCGCGGCACTCTCTCCCCAACCCGCCGGAACGTCAAGCAACCCGGCATCAGGCCGGGAAAGACAGCACGCGGCTTTCCGTCACCACAAGATCCAGCCGTTGGTCAGTTGGCTCGAGCGGCAACCCCGCGGCCTGTTGCGCGTCAAACGCAAACCCGATTGCCAATGTCGGTCGCTTGGCGCGCAGCATTTCCAGAGTGCGATCATAGAACCCGCCCCCATAGCCCAACCGCCCACCCTGCGCGTCGAAGGCCACTAGCGGTACAATCAGGATCTCCGGGTCGAAGAAATCATCGTGAACCGGGACCATTGCCTTGAAAGGTCCCTGAACCATCTCGCCCTCCGGGTCCCATCTTGAGAAGCTGAGCGGCTGGCCGGCGCCCTTGATCACAGGCACGCCGACAGGCCCATAGGCCGCTGCCTCTGCCATGGCGGGCAAAGGATCGATTTCGGTGTTGATCGGCATGTAGCCCGACAGTGGCACTCCGCGATGCCCTGCAAGCACCTCTGAGAGACGCCCTGCCGCCCCGGGGAGCCCGAGGTCAAAGGATGCCTTGCGTGCTGCGAAAGCCGATTTGCGGGCGGCGGACTTGCGGGCGGCCAGATCCGTCATAGCAACATCGCCGTCCCCAGGTAGAGGAAGACAAAGAACCCCATGACATCCGTCGTCGTGGTCACAAAGGTCCCTGACGCCAACGCCGGATCGACACCTATTCGATCCAGAACCACAGGGAACACCGTCCCGGCCAGCGCTGCCGTGATCATATTGACGATCAGAGCCATTCCGATCACCACGCCAAGGAGCGGCTGGCCAAACCACATCAGCCCCACCGTTCCGAGGACGACCGAGAAACACAGACCATTCAGCAAACCGACCAGCATCTCGCGACGGATCACGCGCCATACGTTAGCCTGGGTCAGATCTTTGGTGGCCAGTGCCCGGACAGCGACGGTCAGCGATTGCGTGCCCGCATTCCCCCCCATCGACGCGACAATGGGCATCAGGATCGCCAATGCCACGATTTCTGTCAGGGCTACTTCGAACTGCGAGATCACCACAGACGCGCAAATGGCAGAGAACATATTCACGGCCAGCCAGGGCAAACGACGCCGGGACGTCTCGGCAACGCTGTCGGACAGCGCACTTTCCTCGGCGACCCCGGCAAGCCGCAGGATGTCTTCTTCGTGTTCTTCGTCCAACACCACCATCGCGTCGTCGATGGTGATTACTCCGACAAGGCGGCCTTCGGCATCAATCACCGGGGCCGAGATCAGGTGATACTGGTTGAAGGCATAGGCCACGTCACCTTCATCCTGATCCACCGGGATGAGCTGGAAAACATCCTCGGTGATGTCCCTAAGTGGCAGATCGCGGGGTGACCCCATCAGCTTGCCCAGCCCGACATTGGCGAGCGGATGCATCCGCGGGTCCACAAGCACGATATGATAGAACTGTTCGGGCAGATGATCGCTGCTGCGCAGGAAATCGATGGCTTCACCGACGGTCCAGTGCTCCGGTGCCGCAACCACCTCGCGCTGCATCAAGCGACCGGCCGAGTACTCCGGATAGCTCAACGATTGCTCAATGGCCGCGCGGTCGGCCTCCTCGAGCACATCGAGGATTGCATCCTGTTGCGGCGGATCCAGATCCTCGACCAGATCGACGACGTCGTCGCTGTCCAGTTCTCGCACGGCGTCTGCGAGAACCTGCGGATTCAAGGCTGCAATTACTTCTTCGCGGATGCCATCGTCGAGCTCGGACAGGATGTCGCCATCGAAGTCCCGGCCATAGAGGCGGATCAGCCGCCCACGGTCATAGGCATTTACCTGTTCCAGCAAGTCAGCGATGTCCGCCGCGTGCAACGGGTCCATCAACTCGATGAGCGCAGCCTGATCCTCGCGGTCCACCGCAAACAGGATCGCGGCCAATGTTCGCCGGTCTAGAAGGTAAACGTCATCGTCGCTTTGGGCCTCGGCCTCTGTCTGATCCGATCCGGTTTCCATGCCCTGCCCCCTGCGCGATTGCCGGCAAAATAGAAGAAGCAGCTACACGAAAACAATGACAATGGTGGAATTTACCAGAGAAAGGCCGCGCTTTACTCTGGGTTCCGTCGCCATTGAGAGGCTTGTCATGAGTGAAGTCACGTTGCTGCTGGGTCAGGTGTTGTCCTTTGACCGCGCCCCCGACGGACCGGAACCGGAAACCGCCGCGCGGGTCGATGAGGCCGTGGCCATCGCGGACGGTCGCATTTTGGCAGTGGGTGCATCATCGAAACTGCGCGCGGAACACCCTCAAGCAAAGGTGACAGACCACGGGTCCCGCCTGATCTGCGCCGGATTTGTGGATGCGCATGTTCACTACCCCCAGACCGCCATGATTGCCAGTTGGGGAAAACGCCTGATTGACTGGCTCAACACCTACACCTTCCCCGAAGAAATGCGCTTTTGTGACCCGGCGTATGCGGAAGAAATCGCGGCCCGCTATCTGGATTTGGCGACCGCCAACGGCACAACATCGATGTGCAGTTTCTGCACGGTGCATCCTGAAAGCGTCGACGCCTTTTTCGCCGAGGCGCAACGACGCGGGCAACGCGTAGTAGCCGGCAAAACCTGCATGGATCGCAACGCACCAGACGCCCTGCGCGACACGCCCCAATCTGCATATGATGACAGCAGCGCCCTGCTGCGTCGCTGGCACGGTCAGGATCGGCTGTCTTATGCCATCACACCACGGTTTTCACCCACATCCACGCCCGAGCAGCTGGAGGCAATGGGCGCACTCTGGGCAGAGCATCCCGACTGCCTGATGCAGACCCATATGAGCGAGCAAACCGACGAAATCGAATGGGTGCGCTCCCTCTACCCTGAAGCCCGCGACTATCTGGACACATACGAAGCGCACGGTTTGCTGGGGAAGAACGGCGTTTACGGACATGTGATTCACCTCGAACCGCGCGAGCGGGACCGATTAAGAGAAGTCGGAGCGGCGCTGGTGCACTGCCCTACATCCAACACGTTCATCGGGTCCGGTCTTTTTGACATGGCGGGATTGCTGAAAGACCAACACCGCATCGGTCTGGCCACAGACACCGGGGGCGGATCGTCCTTCTCGATGCTCAGAACCATGGCCGCGGCCTATGAGCTTGCCCAGTTGCGGGGCGCGGCGCTTCATCCGTCGCAGCTTCTTTGGCTGGCGACCGCGGGGTCGGCAGCAAGCCTGCAGATGGGCGACCGGATCGGAAATCTCAGACCCGGGATGGAAGCGGATCTTGTAGTGGTGGATCTGAACTCCACGCCAGTGATCGCACAACGAAACGCCCGCGCACGGGATTTCTGGGAGAGCGTGTTCCCCACGATCATGATGGGGGACGACCGCGCCATTGCTCAGGTGTGGATCAATGGCCGGTCCGTGAACGGCTGAGGAACGTCAGCAACCCGGCGCCGCCAGCACCAGAACCCAAAGGTTGCCCTCCGCCCGCGCCAGCGCGGCCTCGGTCGCGCGGCGGTCAAGCATGTTGCGGCGATGACCGGGTGAATTGGCCCAACTCCGAAGTGCCTCGGCAAGCGAGGCCTGGCCCTTGGCAATGTTCTCAGCCACAAAACAGAACCCGTATCCTTGTGCGCGCACCCGGTCCCCGACACTGGACCCGTTGCGTCCCTGATGGGCGAAGTAGCCGTGGCGCGCCATGTCCTGCGCATGGCTTTCTGCCGCGCGGGTCAGAGCATCGGACTGTGATAGCGGCGCGGCGCCCACCTGGGCGCGAAGTTGATTGATGGCGTCGGTTGCCGGATCGGCGCTGACCGGGACAATCCAAATCGTCAGCAGCCAGAGCACCATCAGAACACGCATCACTTCACTCCATCAGACTTCTGGCAAGTTGATTCTGGCGCGCCAGCACCGCGGGCAAGTCGATTGTTGTCACGTGACCATCACTTACCACGTGCCGCCCTTCCACAAACAGATGTTTCACGCGGGTTGGACCCGCCAGCAACAACGCCGCAGGGTCCCAACTGCCTGCGCTTTCAATGCCTCTGACATCCCAAAGTGCCAGATCGGCGCGCTTGCCGATGGCAACCTGACCGCAATCGGTCCGCCCCAGAACCTCCGCGCCCCCACGGGTTGCGATTTCCAGCGCCTCCCGCGCACTCATAGCATCTGCGCCTTGCGTTACGCGTTGCAACAGCATGGTCTGGCGCGCTTCGGCCATTAGATTGCCAGTGTCGTTGCTGGCCGATCCGTCGACCCCAAGGCCAACAGACACGCCGGCGTCACGCATTGCCCGCACGGGTGCGATCCCGCTGCCCAGGCGGCAATTCGAGCAAGGACAATGGGCGACACCCGTCCCACTTTGTGAAAACAGCTGGATTTCGCGCCCGTCCAGCTTCACGCAATGGGCATGCCAGACATCCGGACCCGTCCAGCCCAGATCCTCGGCGTATTGGCCCGGCCGGCAACCAAACTGGGCCTGCGAATAGGCAATGTCCTCTTCATTCTCTGCCAGATGCGTATGCAGCATCACACCCTTGTCCCGCGCCAATAGCGCTGCATCGCGCATAAGGTCCCGGCTGACGGAAAACGGGGAACAGGGCGCCAGACCGACACGGCACATCGCCCCTTCGGTCGGGTCGTGAAAGGCATCCACGACGCGAATGCTGTCAGACAGGATATCTGCCTCACGCTCAACCAGTGAATCCGGCGGCAACCCGCCATCGCTCACCCCGATGCTCATCGCACCGCGCGTTGGGTGAAACCGCAGCCCGATCTCAGACGCAGCTGCAATGGTGTCATCCAGCCGCGACCCGTTGGGAAAAAGATACAGATGATCCGACGTCAACGTGCAGCCGGACAGAGCCAACTCCGCAAGACCCGTCAAGGCGGAGACGTAGATTTCTTCGGGACCAAAGCGCGCCCAGATCGGGTAGAGCGTCTGCAACCAGCCAAAGAGCAGCGCGTCCTGCCCCCCGGGCACGGCGCGGGTCATCGACTGATAGAGATGGTGATGGGTGTTCACCAGACCGGGCGTTACGACGCAGTCGTCAGCCCTGATGATCACCTCGCCTTCCAGACCCGCTCCGATTTCGACAATCTGGCCGTCCCGCAAACGCAGGTCCACGCCGTGCAACTCGCGGCGCGTGTCATCCATCGTCAGCACAGTGTGACAGTTCTTCAGCAGTGTTTCGGGCATATCCATTCACCTCCGGTTGTCCAACGGGCCCGTTCGGTGAAGATATCTGGGCGCTGACAGAAGCGGGTAAAGGACTCAGCGCGATAGGATGTTATCTGACCCGGCTCGCCCGCTCAAGCGTCGGCAAACGGGCGCAGCAGTTCCAACGCGCGCGCATGAAGCGTCGGGTTTGCCGCCGCAACAACCTGCCCGCCGCCATGCGCCGGCGCGCCGGACCAGCCGGTCACCACGCCGCCGGCAGCCTCAATAACGGCGATGGGCGCCTGAATGTCGTAGGCGTTCAGTTCAGCTTCGATCACCAGATCAATCTGCCCCGCCGCAAGCAGCGCATAGGCGTAGCAATCCATGCCATAACGGGTCAGCTTCACATGTCGGGAGACGGCCAGAAATCCATCCCGGTCGCGCGGCTGCCCGACCTCGGGAAAGGTCGTGAATAAAATAGCCTGTTCAAGCGTTGCTGTGTCGCGGCAAGCCAGCGGGCGCTTGCCCATCGGACCGGACCAACTGGCCTCGGTGGCATCACCAATGAACCGCTCGCCAATGTAGGGTTGGTCGATCACCCCCAAAACAGGGCCATCTTCCTGTGAGAGCGCAATCAGAACGCCCCAAGTCGGTGTGCCGGCCACGAAGCCGCGGGTACCGTCGATCGGATCAAGGACCCACGTCCGCCCGCTCTTGCCCGGTTGCTGCCCGAACTCCTCGCCCCAGATGCCATCCTCCGGGCGGTGGGCATTCAAAAGCGCCCGCATCGCCCGCTCGGCAGCGCGGTCGGCCTTGGTGACCGGATCGTATCCCGACTCGAGCTTGTTTTCGTCGATCAGGCCCTCGGCCCGGAAAAACGGCAAAATCGCCTCACGCGCGGCATCAGCCATCGCGTGGGCGAGATCAAGGTCGGATAGATCGCGTGCTGTCATAGTGGTTTGCACCACGTCACCACGCGCGGATCAAGTGTCTTTGAGCGTCAAGCCACGTCGCTGAGAACGCGCGCCAATTCAAACAGGCGGCGACGCTGATTCTCCGGAATGGAGTAGTACGAGCGCACCAGATCGAGAGCTTCTTTGTCTCCCATAAGATCGGCAGGCACCATGGCCTTTTGCGCTTCGTCTTTTTCAGTCTCTTCGATGCCTTCAAAGAAGAAGCTGACCGGCACATCCGCGATATCCCAAAGGCGGGATGCGCTGACGCGGTTCGCTCCGGTCTCGTACTTCTGAATCTGCTGAAACTTGATGCCAACCCGCTCCGCCAGTTGCTGCTGCGTCATACCGATCAGCCAACGGCGATGCCGCACACGTTTCCCCACGTGCACATCTACAGGATGGGTCATTCTCGTCTCCTTGTACCACTGGCTAACGGGCCGTTCTCACAATGGGCAGCCCATGCACCAACTTACCTACTCTGGTTGCGAATCCCCTGCCTCAAAATACGCTGGCTAGAGACCGATATGATGCGCCTGAGTTTAAGAAGTTTTGAGTTGAGTTCAAGCGCGTTGATTCCCGAAAAACGGGAGATGGTGGTTAACAAATGGTGAAAATTGTCGGTAAAATCAAGGCGAGTCGGCCGGAGTTGGTCGCCCCATGGGTTGAAATCATTGATAGAATTTAAGGTTCGAGTCGTTTTCCACAATCGAAACTCTGCCCGCTAACTGACGCAAAAACAAGGGTTTTAATATGCGTGCTTACCAGGTTCCTGCAATTGGCGCAGATGCGGTCCTGACGGACTTACCCAGTCCCGACCCTGGCCCCGGGCAGCTGAAACTGAAGATACATGCCTGCGGTCTGAACTTTGCGGACATACTGATGCAAAAGGGCACCTATCAGGACACACCGACCCCACCGTTTACGCAGGGTATGGAGGTTGCCGGCGTTGTTACTGACCTGGGTGAGTCGGTCGAGAGCTTTGCGGTTGGGGATCGCGTAGTTGTGTTCTGCGGTCAGGGCGGTCTTGCCGAAGAAGGGGTTTTTGACGCCGCACGCGCGCTGCCGATGCCCGACGAAATGAGCTTCGAAGAAGGGGCCGCCTTCCAGATCGCTTATGGAACCAGCCACGTGGCGTTGCATCATCGCGCACAGATGCAGGCGGGTGAAACACTCCTTGTCACTGGTGCTGCCGGCGGCGTCGGCCTGACAGCGGTTGAGGTCGGAAAGCTCATGGGGGCCACAGTCATCGCCCATGCGCGCGGAGCCGACAAACTGGAGGTTGCGCGAACCGCTGGCGCCGATCATCTGATTGACGATGGCGAGAACCTCCGCGCACGGGTCAAGGCCCTGGGGGGCGCGGATGTGGTCTATGACGCCGTCGGTGGCGCAACGTGGCAGGCCGCGTTCCGGGCCTGCAACCCCGAGGCACGGCTTTTGCCCATTGGATTTGCCAGCGGCGAGGTCCCGCAGATTCCGGCCAATCACCTGCTGGTCAAGAACCTGTCGGTCATTGGATTCTATGTCGGGGGTTACATGAAGTTCTCGCCCGGCATCATTCAGGACAGCCTGCGCGCGCTGATGGCGTGGATCGTGGAAGGAAGGCTGACCCCGCATATCAGCCACATTCTGCCCCTCGATCGCGCTGGCGAGGGGCTCGAGCTTCTCCGATCCCGCCGATCAACTGGCAAAGTTGTAATCACGCCGTAAGCGAGGACATCTCCGGCGGTGCCATGGCACCGGACCGGTACGCCTGACACAGCATCTCATGCAGACCCGCCTGCGCCGGGGAATCGATCTTTTGCATGTACAGCACAATGCGCGTCTCACCCGGGTCCGGCAGCGCCCCCTTGTGATCAATCAAAACGGTTTGTGGCGGTTGATTGCCTTGGATCACGGCACCGATTGCCAGATCGGCGCTGACGACAGCGTCGACGGCGTTGTCGAGATCGGACTCAACAACCATTTCCCATGGGACCGCGGCCGCATTCAGCCTTTGCAGGACGCCGCCCCGAAAGATGCAGTTGCTGCAGAATGCCACAGGCAAAGGTTCGCGCCGCCAGGCGCTGCCGCCAACCGCGCCGATCCAGACCAACGGCAACCGCACCAGCACCTCGCCCCCCGGTCCCGGCTGTTCTTCGGTGGTCAGGATGGCATCGCACTCACCCCGCCCGAACATGTCACGCAACCGCCGCGTGGGTGCCGAGATGAGCCGGATCCGCATCCTTGGAAAATCGGCTGAAAACTTCCGCAGGACCTGAGGCATGTAGGGGTAAATGATGTCGTGCGGTACCCCCAGGGAAATCTCACCCTCGAACTCGTTGGCCGTGAGCCGCGTGACGACTTCATCATTCAACTCCAGCATCCGGCGCGCGTAGGCCAACAGCTGTTCACCCGCTGCGGTGAGGGCGATGCCGCGCCCTGACCGGTCTAGCAGCGAGATATCCAGCAACTCTTCAAGCCGCTTTAACTGCATGGAAACGGCACTCTGCGTCAGATGCAACACGCCGGCCGCCCTCGTCACACCACCAGAGTCCGCAACTGCGACGAACGATCGGAGGGTCGTCAGATCAAGATTTCTCATTCATCAAACTTCCTGATGCATCTTGTCACAAACATTCGTTTTCAAGATGTATGCCTCCAACTGTATACATCATGTAAGCTGATGGAAAACGAAAATTTCATCACATTCAATTAAGAAAGGAAACGCGAGATGACACATTACACAAACACGAACCACACCGTTCTGCCCCGTGCCAACAGCGGTTTTGCCCTTCGGACAATGTTGGATGTATGGAGGCAGCGCCAAACGCTCAGACAGCTTGACGATCGCGCATTGGAAGACATCGGAGTCACCCGCGCACAAGCAGACAAAGAAGCCAAACGTAAGCTTTGGGACGTTCCCAGCACTTGGCGACGGTAACACACCTTTGATCAAATAGTGGCCGCCATGATGCGGTCACTCTTTTTGCACTCAATTGCCTCAATTCGCCTGTCAGAAACACTTGAAAATGATGCATAACAAACCGATATTTGCTGGGAAGGCTGCCGGAACGGTCCGAGCGGCCACACTTGGTCTGATATGGAGTCTCTGAATGGCTGAATTCGACACAATCCGGACAGCGGCAGGCGCGCGCGCTGCAGAGATTGACGAAGGTCTGCGCGCACACATGAACAAAGTCTACGGCACGATGTCCGTGGGCATGCTGCTGACCTTTGCGGTCGCCTGGGCCGTGGGCACAAGCCCGGCGTTGCTGGCGGTGTTCCGCAACCCTGAAACGCTGCAGCCGAACATTCTGGGCTGGATCGTCATGTTCGCCCCGCTCATCATGGTTTTTGCCTTTGGCGCCGCCATCAACCGCCTGTCTGCCTCCGGCGCACAGCTGTTCTTCTACGCGTTCGCGTCCGTGATGGGCCTTTCGATCGCATGGATCTTCCAAGCCTTCACAGGCATGTCGATCGCACAGGTGTTTCTGGTGACCTCGATTGCCTTCGCGGGTCTTTCACTTTGGGGCTACACGACCAAGAAAGACATCTCCGGCTGGGGCAGCTTCCTGATCATGGGTGTGATCGGTCTGGTTGTTGCGTCGATCATCAATATCTTCCTCGGCAGCCCTGCCATCATGTTTGCGGTGTCGATCCTTGGCGTTCTGATTTTCGCAGGCCTGACGGCTTATGACACGCAGAACATCAAGAACACCTATCTTCAGATGGCCAGCTCTGGCGATCAGGAGTGGCTGGGCAAGTCCGCGATCATGGGCGCGCTGAGCCTGTATCTGAACTTCATCAACATGTTCATGATGCTGCTGTCGCTGTTCGGTCAGCGCGAGTAATCAAGTCCAATACACATCAGAAAGGGCCGGTCAGAACGACCGGCCCTTTTCTTTTCTCGCCACGACTGCGTCGGTGGCACGGGTGTGTCAGTTGCAATTGAGCGGAATGGCCAACCCTGCACTTCCCTTTCGCGAGGCACCTGACGCGTGGACGGCCCCTTGCGGCAGGCAACCCGTCAGACTTGCAGCGTTGTTCTGAAACTCTGATTTGGCAGCGTCCGGTATGGTGGCCTCGGGCATTGAAGACGGCGTGCGCAAAACAGCAAAGTCCTGCCCACCTACATCGACGATGCTCAGCGCCAGCATGCGCCCACCCATGGCAACGGGGATGGACCGGCGGGGTTCGGTTCCCCCATAGCGAATTGCGGTTTCGGCACGGGCACTCACCGATCCACCGGCTGCCGGAGCGGTGATGCTGGGCACATAGGATGGTGTGTAAGAAACGGTGGCCGGAGCCACGGTGCGCACGTCCGGCGCGCGCTGCGTGACGGTTGCAGGTTCGCTGCCAATACCGGTGAAGCCAACGCTCTGATTTTTGGAGCAGCCGGCTGCGCCAACGGCGACGAGGCCGATCACGGCCAGGGTCTGATATCGCATATCTCTGTCCTGATTTCGCTCAATTGCGCCAAGCACAGCGCATAAATCTGGCGAAAGTCAGGCTTTTGCCGGGCGCTTTTCAGCCCTTACCAATGGGAGAGGCCCGCAAGTCTCGCGTCATACGAACGGATGGAAAGGTAATCCCGGGTCCCAACGGCACATCGATTGGACCAATCTGGCGAAACCCCATCGCTTCGTAGAACGGGACCGCGGTGAATGTGGACCAACACTCCATCTGGCGCACACCTGCATCGGCCGCCGCGTCCAAGCTGTGTTGGATCAAGGCCCGCCCAACGCCGCGCCGCACCTCCCGATCATCTGTGACCAGGTGCCTGATATGGCCCATCAGGCGGCGCTGGCGATCCGGTGTCCACCCTCCGGCACCCACAATCGCGCCAGCCTCACCCTGAGCAACGTAATAGGTGCCCGATCTCAGCAGCGCCGGCTGCGCCCGGCTGATCAGTGGCAAGGCGGTGACCAGCACGGATGGCGGGTAATCCGCTTTCAACAACTTGGGATAGGATCGGGCCAACAGGGCGTCCACCGCAGCCAGATCGCGCGATGTGGCGGGACGAATGGCGATTGGCATCAAAACCTCCGGTCACAAAAAAAGGGCCACGCATCGCGTGGCCCCATCACTTTGCCGTACTCAGAAAGGCTTACTTGATCTTGCCTTCCTTGTACTCGACGTGCTTGCGGACCACGGGGTCGTATTTCCGTACCACCATCTTTTCAGTCATGGTGCGTGCGTTTTTCTTGGTCACATAGAAATGGCCCGTGCCTGCGGTCGAGTTCAGACGGATTTTGATGGTCGTCGGCTTCGCCATGGAATCTCTCCTGCGTCGAAAGGCACGTGCCTTTCGCAAAATTCATATGAGCGTGCGCTTTTACCCGGTGCCGATGCCGAGTCAAGCGCAATTCAGTGCCCAATTGGCACGTCGTTCACATTGGCCGTGATGTCACGCGACATGATCAGAATGGCCACGACCGACCCGGCTCTGTCATGCACCGGACTGAAGTCGATAGACCACATCCGGTCGGTTCCGTCTTCGGTAGGGCGCGGGACCTGGCAGGTCAGGTGCCGACCGCCCGCGCAAAGCTCCACCGCCTCTTCCAGAACCGGTCGGGTGGCGGAGGGCCAGTACGCGCTCCAGACGGTGTCCCGGACCTCGTCCAGCGACCCTCCCATCAACTCGTCCAGTCCAACCTGATTGACGAAGAGCAACCGGCCGTCGAGGCTCAGGATCTTCACGCAATCCATGACAGTCTGCAGCATCGATTGGGTCAGGGTTTCTCCGGTGTACCCGAGAACATCGAAGATTTCGCGCTCTCGGTCCGGAGGGACGGGACGTTCGTGCAGCTGGTACTTCATGCTTTCTGACTCCGAAAGGGGATGTCGACCCTACCTCAGGGTAAAGCAAACAGCGCCCGCCACAACTTAAAAATACATCTCAAATGAATGTTTAAACGGGTCGCCCCCGCTGCCTCGCCAACGAAACACCTCAACGTGCTAGAAGGTCACAGCGCGCGGGAGCCGGCACGTTCCAAACGGAAAAAATGGCGGGATGCGCGGAGGGCCTGTAAGCCGGATTCTGTGGTCTGCGAGTTCCCTCGCAGCCGATGACCATTCCTCTAGCAGGCGTGTTGCCACGCCCGTCAAGCTGCCAACCCGACCCCTTGGGCTGAGACGACCTTGCGGCGGTATCCCCGAAGGGACCGGGCCCGCGCAGGGGTCCTATTTGGCATTGCTCCCGGTGGGGCTTGCCGTGCCGCCACTGTTGCCAGCAGCGCGGTGGGCTCTTACCCCACCGTTTCACCCTTACCGTGCATGCACGGCGGTTTGTTTTCTGTGGCGCTATCCGTCGGGTTTCCCCGCCCGGGCGTTACCCGGCACCGCTGTCTCAGGGAGTCCGGACTTTCCTCTCGGACGGGTTTTCCGTCCCAGCGGCCATCCGGCCCTCCGCGCAGCCCCGGCCATAGGCGCGCGACGTCCGCAGGTCAACGGTCATCGCACAACGCAGAATCAACGCACGTGACAAACGCGGGATCGCCTCACTATGGTTATCACAATGCGCCCGACCAACAGGGCCATCACATTGGGAGGATCTAAATGACCAAACTCACATTTGGCCGGCGCGTCATGATGGCGTTGTCGGTGGCGTCGCTGAGCCTCGGTGCGGGCGCTTTGGCTGCCGAGGAAATGGTGGACAGCATCCACTTCCTTATTCCCGGTGGCGCGGGCGGCGGATGGGACGGCACCGCGCGCGGTACCGGCGAAGCCCTCACTGCAGCCGGGCTGGTCGGCAATGCCAGCTATGAAAACATGTCGGGCGGTGGCGGTGGCAAAGCCATCGGCTATCTTATCGAGAACGCCGACAGCCAGCATGGAACACTGATGGTGAATTCCACACCGATTGTGATCCGCTCGCTGACCGGTGTGTTTCCATACAACTTCAAGGACCTGACCCTGGTCGCCGGAACCATCGGCGACTACGCCGCGATCGTCGTGGGCAAAGACAGCCCAATCAACTCAATGTCGGACCTGATTTCAGCATATGATGCGGACCCGAACGGCACTGCCATCGGCGGCGGCTCCGTACCTGGCGGGATGGATCATCTGGTTGCGGCAATGGTTATGGAAGCCGCCGGGAAAGATGCGCTTGGCGTCAAATACATCCCCTATGACGCGGGCGGCAAAGCGATGGCCGCGCTCCTGTCCGGCGAAATCGCGGCGCTAAGCACTGGCTTTTCCGAGGCGATCGACCTGGCCAATGCCGGTGAGGTGAAAATCATCGGCGTCACGGCAGATGACCGGGTCGATAGCTACGGCGATGCGCCGACCATGAAGGAACAGGGCATCGATACGGTGTTCGTCAACTGGCGTGGGTTCTTTGGCGCACCCGGGTTGCCTGAGGCGGAACTGGCCGCCTATCAGGCGGCGCTGGCCAAAATGTACGAAACACCGGAATGGGAAGAGGTGCGGGCCCGCAACGGCTGGGTCAACATCCACAACTCAGGCGATGATTTCCGCGCCTTTCTTGAACAGCAGGAAAAGGAAATTGGCGACCTGATGAGAAAGCTCGGTTTCCTCTGAGACCCGTGCAGGGCGCGGTCCGCGCTGCGCCCTGCCCCAACCTCGCCGGAGTGTTGCCCATGGCCCTCGACCGATGGATCGCCCTCATCATTCTGGGGATCTGCCTTGCGTACGGTTATGCCGCATTCTTTACGATGGACGCGTCATTGCCGCCGTTCATGAAACGCAACCCGATCTGGCCCAGCACGTTCCCCAAGGTCCTGTCCGTTCTGGCGATCCTGACATCGCTTGTCATTTTGCTGGGTCTGGAAGGCTCGAGCGATACCTCCAAGAAACTGGACATCGATTACCGCAGGCTCGGCGACTACCATATCGGCAAGGCGATCGCACTGCTGGCGCTGATGGTCGCCTATGCGCTGTTGTTGCGCCCGGCCGGGTTTGTGCTGTCGACTGTCGGGTTCCTCAGCGTTGGTGCGATCATTTTGGGCGAGCGCAAGTTTCACATTCTTCTGCCCGTCGCGGCATTGGCGACTGGTGTGGTCTGGTATCTGGTTCAGGGGGTGCTCGGCATCTTCCTGCGCCCCTGGCCATTCTTTTTGGGATAGGAGGCGTCCATGCTCGAAGGTATCCTGATCGGCCTGTCCACAGCGTTCTCGCTGACCAACATCCTGATGGTGATCGGCGGCTGCCTGATCGGAACCTTCATCGGCATGCTGCCGGGCCTTGGACCGATGTCGATCATCGCGATCATGATCCCGATCGCGATCTCGATCGGCGATCCGTCCACCGCGCTGATCCTTCTGGCAGGGGTCTACTACGGTGCCATCTTCGGAGGCTCGACATCGTCCATCCTGCTCAATGCTCCCGGCGTGGCCGGAACCGTTGCGTCGAGCTTTGACGGCTATCCCATGGCCCGTAAGGGCCAGGCTGGCAAGGCTCTGACCATCGCAGCCATTGCCTCGTTCTGTGGTGGCACGCTGGGCGCGCTGCTGTTGATGGTTTTTGCACCGATGCTGTCAACGGTCGCGCTTCTGTTCCATTCGGCGGAGTATTTCGCGCTGATGGTTGTGGGACTTTCTGCAATTGCTGCCTTTGCGGGGACCGGGCAAGTCGGAAAGGCGATCCTGATGACGTTGCTGGGCCTCATGCTGGCCACGGTCGGCGAAGGCGCCCTTTTCAACATGCCGCGGTTCACGATGGGCCTGATGGATCTGCAATCGGGCTTTTCATTCATCACGCTTGCGATGGCTATGTTCGCCCTGCCGGAAGCGCTGTTTCTGGTTCTCAACCCTGCCCGATCCAGCGCAGGCGGAGAGAGCGGCGGCAAGATCACCGGTTTGCGCATTTCTGGAGCAGAGGCGCGCAGCATTGCGCCCGTCATCGGGCGGCAATCGGTGCAGGGGTTTTTCATCGGCGTCTTGCCCGGCGCAGGAGCGACAATTGCTTCCTTTCTGGGATACGCGGTGGAACGCAACCTTGCCACGAAAGAAGAACAATCCGAGTTTGGCGAGGGATCGATCAAAGGGCTCGCCGCACCTGAGACCGCGAACAACGCCGCCTGCACCGGATCCTTCGTGCCTTTGCTTACGCTCGGCATTCCGGGCTCAGGGACAACGGCGATCCTGCTGGGCGCGCTGATTGCGCTCAACGTGTCGCCGGGCCCACGTCTGATGGTCGACAACCCTCAGATTTTCTGGGCCGTCATCATCTCGATGTATCTCGGCAATCTGGTCCTGCTGATCCTGAACCTGCCGCTGATCCCGTATATCGCCAAAATTCTGGCGATCCCGCGCAACTACCTGATCCCCTTCATTTTGTTCTTCACGCTGATGGGGGCTTATATCGGGCAAAACAACGCCACCGAGTTGCTGATCCTTGTGGGTCTGGGTGTCTGCGCGACCGTTCTGCGGTTTGCCGACTACCCGCTGGCGCCGTTGCTGATCGGGTTTATCCTGGGCCGCATGCTGGAAGACAACTTCTCGCGATCCATGCAGCTCTATGACGGGATCGGGTTCATTTTCGAACGCCCGATGACTTTGGGCCTGTTGGTCATCGCCGGGCTGCTTGTGATCCTGCCCAGCTACCGAGCGCGCCGGGCGCGGGCCCGCGCGCGCGGAGTGGCAGACGGCGACTGATCGCTGCGGCAGCTTCAGCCCGAGCGCTGCGCGTAATCCTTCAACACCGCGACATCTGCCGCGCACAGCGGGCCCTCCGCCCAAGGCCGATGGCGCAATCGCACGGCGTTCAAGAGCGCCTCGTCGGGCACATCGTCAGGGTAGCCCACCTGTTGCGCAGCGGCACGAAAGGCCTCCGGATCGCCGGTCCCTGCAACTGGCGCGTAACTAGACCCTTGTGCCAGGCCCTGCCGCGCGAGGCGCTGCCAATCAAATCGCGCGCCCGGGTCATGTTTGCGTCCCGGCGCCATATCGGAATGCCCTATCACGCCATCGGCCGGGATGGACCAACGCGACATCACACCGGCCAACACGACCTCAAGCGCCACCATAAGCGGTTCCGCGAACGGAACCCGGCCCGAGTTATCGAGTTCGATGCCGATGGACCGCGAATTCACATCTGGCTGACCCCGCCACGATCCGGCACCAGCGTGCCACGCCCGCGCCTGTTCTTCGACCATGTGCCAGACAACGCCATCGCGCCCGATCAGGTAGTGCGCCGACACTTCCGCTTCAGGGTCACACAATCGCTCCAGCGCCGCCTCGGCACTCGCCATCGCAGTATAGTGGATCACGATCAGAGCCGGCGTGGCCCCATCCCGCCGTTCGCCAAAATTCGGCGACGGGTGCCAGATCGGCGTGATCAGTTCTGAACCGCGCTGCGGAATGGGCCGGGATCCCACGCGCAAGCATAGCCGTCGCCATCAGGGTCCAGCCCCATCCGGTCACGCTCGGGCCCGCCCTTTTCCAGAAAATCAATCTGCGCTTGATCCGGGGATGCATAGTTTCGACAGTTCCGCTCCGCCTTGCCCTGCAAGTTGATGCCGGTTCGGCTGTAGAGGCGCGTGCCGCGCGGGTGGCTCGTCGCCAAAGCATAGCTGACAATATTGGGACCAGCCGCGGCTGCTGTGCGTTCAGGCAAAGCCGTGGGTTGCACGACCTGATACTGCTGGCGGTTGGCTTCGATCCGGGCCGCATCGCTCTCGATGGACTGGCGGTTCGACACAGCCTCAAAATCGTTCTCGTCCGAGATACCCGTCGTGCTGGCGGTGACGGTTGCCCCACCCGTCGCCGAAAGCGGTTGCGGGTTGGAGGTGGCCGACAAAGCCGCCGCCGTCTGTGCGGCGATATCCTCACCGCTGCTGCCCGCAGCTACATCAGTCGGCACGCTGCCGGCGGGTCCGAGGGTTTCTTGGGACAAGGCAATCGCGGGTGGCAAAGTGTTGACCGAGGATTGACCTGCCAGAGCGGCTTCGCGGGCACGCTGCGCTTCCAGCGAATTGTCGAACCCGACCCCTGCACTGTCAGGCACCGGGGGCGCACAGGCCGCAAGGGCACCAACAACTGCCAAACAAAGAAAACCGCGCATCACCACCATCCTGCCAGACCGGTCTGTCACAGTGCCAGACCTACCACCATTGTGCAGGCTTGGCCACAAACCCGGCGGCCTCTTCCAGCGCATAGGCAAAATTGAGCAGATCACCCTCTTCCCAGGGTTTTCCGATAAGTTGAAGGCCCAACGGCAGACCTTTGTCATCCAGCCCGGCCGGCACGGAAATGCCCGGCAGCCCTGCCAGGTTTACCGTGACCGTGAATACGTCGTTCAGATACATTTGAACCGGATCCGCTTCCGCCATTTCGCCAAGACCAAAGGCGGCAGAAGGCGTGGCTGGCGTCAGGATGGCGTCGACACCCTGCGCAAACACATCCTCGAAGTCCTTTTTGATCAAGGTCCGCACGCGACGCGCCCGGTTGTAGTACGCGTCGTAAAACCCGGCGGAGAGCACATAGGTCCCGATCATCACACGGCGCTGAACCTCGTGACCAAAGCCTTCGGCACGGGTTTTTTCGTACATTTCGGTGATGCCATCACCCTGCGACAGGGCCGCGCGGTAGCCATAGCGCACCCCATCATACCGGGCGAGGTTCGAGGATGCTTCGGCAGGTGCAATCACGTAATAGGCTGGCAGCGCGTATTTTGTGTGCGGCAGCGAAATGTCCACGATCTTGGCTCCGGCGGCTTCCATCATGGCGCGACCTTCAGCCCAGAGTGCCTCGATTTCGTCGGGCATGCCGTCCATGCGGTACTCGCGCGGAATGCCGATGGTCTTGCCGCGGATATCTCCGGTCAGCAGGGATTCGAAATCCGGGACCGGCAAATCGGCGCTGGTGCTGTCCTTGGGATCATGCCCGCACATGGCTTCCAGCATGATTGCCGCGTCGCGGACCGATTTTGTCATCGGGCCGGCCTGATCGAGCGACGAGGCAAACGCCACGATCCCCCAACGCGAGCAGCGCCCATAGGTCGGCTTGATCCCGACAATGCCAGTAAAGGCAGCAGGCTGCCGGATTGACCCGCCCGTGTCGGTGCCTGTGGCCGCAAGACACAAATCCGCGGCCACCGCAGCAGCGGAGCCGCCCGATGAACCACCTGGTGTCAGCGACGTGTCATCGTTGCCGCGCCGCCACGGGCTGATGGCGTTGCCATATGTGCTGGTCTCATTCGACGATCCCATCGCGAACTCGTCCATGTTCAGCTTGCCCAGCATCACGGCACCGCTGTCACGCAGGTTCTGGCTGACAGTGGATTCGTACTCGGGCAGGAACCCTTCCAAGATCCGGCTTCCGGCCTGAGAAGGAACACCTTCGGTGCAAAACAGATCCTTGATCCCGATTGGCAGACCGCACATCGAAGGTGCATCACCTGCCTGCAGCCGGGCGTCCGCCGCCCGCGCGCGATCCAGCGCCTGATCCGGCGTCTTGTGCACAAAGGCGTTCAGCGCATCGGCGGAATCAATGGCACTCAGACAAGCCTCGGTCAGTTCAACACTGGTGACGTGACCCTCGCGCAGCGCATCACGCGCACCGGCCAGGCCCAGTTTGTTCAAATGCTCCATCACTCAACCACCTTCGGCACTGCAAAGAACCCTTCGCGCGCATCCGGCGCGTTCGCCAGAACCTTTTGCTGCTGGTCGCCCTCGGTGACCACATCCTCGCGGCGTTTCAGGCGCTGCGGCGTGACGGACGTCATTGGTTCGACGCCGTCGACATCGACTTCGTTCAATTGCTCAATGAACCCCAGAATCGTGTTGAATTCCGATGCCAGCGCCGGCAATGCGCTGTCGTCCACCTTGATCCGGGCAAGTTTTGCCACCCGCGCGGCGGTGCTTTCGTCGATCGACATAGGTCACCTGTTGTTGTTCTCCCCGCGCGTTTACCGCTCTGTGCGACGCGCTTCAAGGCACCGCCGCAATTGCGCTTGCGTCGGGACCAGCGGCCCCCCAAAATCGCCGAACGCGGAGGCATTCATGAAAAACACTCAGGTTCTACTCGCCCGTCGACCCGTCGGCGTTCCACAGCGCTCGCATTTCGACATTGTCGAAACTCCGGTACCCGACCCGCAAGCCGGTCAGGTTCTCGTCCGGATCAGCCATTGGTCGGTTGACCCGGCCATGCGGGGCTGGGCGAACGACGTGCCCAACTATTCCCCACCAGTGGAACTGGGCACACCCATGCGATCCTTTGCGGTTGGCGAAGTAATGGCGTCGCGCCACCCGGACTTTTCGGAAGGCGATGTGGTGGAGGGGCTGCTCGGATGGCAAACTCATGTCCTCAGCGATGGCAGCAATATCGCACGCAAGGTATCGGAAACGGATCTGCCGCGCTCTTACGCGCTTGGGATCCTGGGGCTGAACGGGGTCACCGCATATTTCGGCGTCACAAAAACATGCGCGGCCAAAGAAGGAGATACGGTTGTCGTTTCCACCGCTGCGGGCGCCGTCGGGTCAGCGGTCGGACAGATTGCCAAAATCCTTGGATGTCGCACCGTCGGCATCGCCGGTGGTGCCGAAAAGACGCGCCAATGCCGCGAGGAGTTCGGATACGACGCCGCCATCGACTACAAATCCGAAGATATCGCCGCCGCCCTGTCCGCGGCCTGCCCAAACGGCGTGGATTGCTATTTCGACAACACCTGCGGCCCCATTTCCGATGCGGTCATGACCAAACTGGCGTTGGGCGCCCGGATCACGATTTGCGGCACCGCTTCCATCACCGAGTGGGACCCCCTGCCGGTGGGACCGCGTGTGCATCGTCAACTGCTTGTCGCACGCGCGCGCATGCAAGGCCTGCTGGTGTTCGACTACGTCGATCGCTACCCCGAAGCGCGTCGGGCGCTGGCGGGCTGGCTGCGCGCAGGTGATCTCAAGGTCCGCGAGCATATCCTGCAGGGGCCCGAGGCGGCACCGGGCGCCATCGAGATGCTGTATAGTGGCGCCAACACAGGCAAACTGATCGTGGAGGTCTGACGCAAGATGAAACTGGTGCTGCATCATATCAATCTTTCGACGGACAATGTGGACCGCATGGACAGGTTCTACCGAGATGTTCTCAAACTGGACCCCAACGTCGCTGGCCTGCCGAAACTGGAAAAGACCAAAGGCTATGCCGGAGACGTGGCCTTTGTCACGGATGGCGCGATCCAGATGCATCTCGCACAGCGTGATGTGGAAGCCGGGTTTGCCACGGGGCAGATCGTCAATCCGGTCAGCCATGGTCACATCGCGTATCGGACCGATGATCTGGAGGCCTTCAAAGCGCATCTGGACGCGCAGGGTGTGCCCTATTCAGATTGGGGTCACGCGGCGGTCGCCGGCTGGCATCAGATCTTCTTCTATGATCCCGACGGGAATGTGATCGAAGTCCATCAGGTCGATGAAGCTTCGTAGTCATCAGCTCATCAAATTCTGAACGGGTCTAACCGGGTGGGTTGCTCTGCGCGGCCTCTCGCAACCGGTGCCGGCGATACACCTCGATCATCCAGCCCAGCATGAGACCATTGAGCAGGTGCCAGGCGATGTGCGTCCCGCTGGGCCAGACCGAACAGAGCGGCAGGTCGAGCGTGCGGAAGGTCAGGGAAACCACAAGGATCACCGCGCCCAGCGCCATTCCCCTGGCGGTTTCGGGCGCTCTATGCCGCAGCAGAAAGGAGTAGATCAGGATGAGCAATGGGACCGGTCCGTAAGCGGCAGACCCGCCGAGCCCGGGAACAAGCTGGAACACTGGCACCAGTGCGGCGGCATACGGAAAGAACAGCGCCGTGACACCCAACGCCGGCCAGAAGCTCAGGTGCCAATAGTCGCGGTTGGCCGCGAAGATGTAGAGCAGGATAAAAACCAGGATGGAAAGACTGTCGAGAACGGCTGTTCCGACCACGGCCCAGGTGTGAAACGCCCCGCTGAAAACCCCGATTGCGGCCAGCACGACGCACAGCCAAACTGCAAGCGGCATGCCCTGATTGCGTGTACGCAGCCACATCACCAGCGCCGCTAGGATAAATGCCAGATTCGAGATGGCGTTCAGAGGCTCTGCCCAGAGCGACGGGTCAATACGCTCACAATACCCGTCTACAGCCCGTGTCCAGTCCATTGCGTCGCTCCGATGCGGCCCTCGCACCAGACCTTTCACAGCCTGCGGGCAACGCGCAAGACCATGTGACGAAACTTCACTACTCAGATGCTTTCAGCATCCCAAAGCTCAGCTTCCCATCACAATCCGACTTGATACTTGGATCAGCACATATTCTTGTGGGACCTGAATGCCAACGATTTGCCCAGGTGCGGCAGGCCGTTGCGATTACACAGAGACAGGGGAATGTGACGATGAAAATCATTTGGCTCGGCCATGGCAGCTTTCGCTTTGAAATCGGTGGCCAGGTGTTGCTGCTCGACCCGTGGCTCACCGGAAACCCGATGCTGCCGGAAGATCAACACGCAGCCGCAGTCGAAGGCGCCACCCACATCCTCTTGACCCACGCGCATTTTGACCACGTCGTCGACGTGGTGTCGCTGTGCAAGAAACTTGGTGTCCCGGCGATCGGGCAATATGACCTCATGGGGCATTGGAGCGAAACGGAAGGCATCGAAACCGTTGGCTTCAACAAGGGCGGCACCGTGGACCTGAACGGCGTTCTCGTTTCCATGGTCCCTGCCTCCCACTCCTCGACTTTTGCCACGCCCGACGGCCCCAGAACCGGCGGCTCCGAGGTCGGATTCATGCTTCAAGCCGAAGACAAAACGGTCTACGTGTCAGGCGACACCGCGATCATGGCCGACATGGAGTGGATGGCGGACTACTACAAACCCGACATAGGCATTCTGTCTGCGGGCGGGCATTTCACGATGGACATGAAGGGAGCGGCCTATGCCGCCAAAAAATACTTCGACTTCAAGACGCTGATCCCCTGCCACTACAAGACTTTCCCCCTGCTCGAGCAATCAGCCGATGCCCTGAAAACCGCCCTGCCCGACGTCAGTGTCATCGAGCCAGAGGTCATGTCAGCGATCGATCTCTGAGGATTGCGTTGAAAAGGGTGCGGGTCGGCTTTGCGGGAAGAACCGCCGTTCGTTCCGCTCATGCAAAGGTCCGTTTTTTGGGAACGAGACGTGGCCCATACTGCAGAGAGAGAATAGCTGGTTACGTCCAAAGAACCGCCAAGCGGTTCTTGTATGTTAATACTTCACTCTCTTTCAGCCCGTCGCTAAAAGGAAGTTCGTAGTCGTCTGGGGACCCACCGAGATGAACGAAACCTGCGCACCGTATAGCTATAAATCGGACGAAAACGTACCAGCGTTTGACGACACTTTTGCAGTTGTGGTGATGGATGGTGAATGCGCGCTGTGCACTTTTGGTGCACGGCTGATTGATCGCTTTGACAAGATCGGCAACATCAGAATTTGCCCAGTCCAGTCTCGCTTGGGGCGTGCGCTTCTGGTGCACTATCAGATGGACCCAACGAATCCGGACAGCTGGATTTATTTGGCACACGGCGTGTGTTGGACTTCTTTTGACGCTTGGATCAAAGCGGGGGAAACCGTCGGCGGCATCGGTCAATTGATGCGTGTGTTCTGGCTTGTCCCGAGACCTGTGCGGGATTGGATTTATCAACGCATTGCCCGTAATCGCATTGCCATGTTTGGCAAAGCCGACATGTGTAATCTGCCAAAGCCAAGTTTCAGGGCACGATTGATCGGAGATGAGTGATCGTTTCGATGTCCAGTGCGTCGAGTTCTGACAAGTAGTCTGTAAGCGAAACAAGCCCGAGGCACGGCATGGCACCTGCAACAGGATTGATTCCGTTTGCGATGCGCGCGGCCAAGATGATGGACGGTATCGTCGGAATGTGCGGGCCACAGCCATTGCGTGCAACGATGAACCAGCTTCTCTCTATTCGCTGAGCAGGTTCTTGTGCGCTTTCACCGGTCAGGAATACATGCATACCGCCATCCTTGCTGCCGAAAACATTGAACCAGTTGCTCATCGAGAGCAAAGCCGGCGCCATGCGTTCCAGCGGAAGCGGAAGGCCAAGCCGCACGAGATGGGACATCGCCCAAAGGCCGAGGTGAATCACGCCAAGCTCTAGCCCTGCGGAGAACTGGATTGTCCTGATATTGTGCCGCTCCGGCAGTAAGTCGAGGTCGGGGACATCGCAGTTGGCCATCCACCGTTTACCCAGACCTGGATAGGGTTGGCGGTAGATATCCTGCCAGCCGTAGACCTCGGGCCTGATCCCTTTGAACGGTGCGAGCTTTCGCCCGACGTAGCCCAGAATCGCGCGTGTCGTCGCAAGGCCACGTTCGGCCCCTTGTCCTGGCGCAATGCCATACTTCATCAGGTCAATGCGCGCGAAGTCGGAAGCAAACTCCGCAACAACTGCCTCCGAGAGTGCGGGAACTGTGCTTGCACCACTTATGACCGCAACTCCCGCGTCTTGCGCGGCCCTATCCAGTTTGTTGATACCGCCCACAAACTCCCGTCCATCGGCAAGATCGATGTAGTGGACTTTGTGATCAATCGCCGCACGCGCGACGTTGTATCCTTGTCCTTGGAACGGGCCGACTGTGTTCACTACGACGCAAGGTTGGTGCGTTTCGAAAGCGCCGGAGAGCCCGGTTTCAACATCCAACTGCAGTGGGGTCGCATTGGGGCCAATGGATTTGGCCAGATCGCTCGCTTTTTGGAGGTCGCGTCCAGCGATCAGAACGGGGATGTCTTTGGATGCCAGCGCCGCACTGATCCGTTTGCCGAAATTTCCATAACCACCAAGGATGAGCACACACTTATTCAAGGGTCACCTCATGGATCCTGAAAACGCCGGAGTACGAATAGACGAAGCCAAAGAGCCAGTGTTGGATGGTCATTTCCATGCGAAAATACTGATCGTCTAATGCCTCTTCCCATGCACTCGGGACTCCAAACAGCCAAGTCATCGGGAGCCGCATAGTCAATCGGCCAAGCTTGAACCGGTAGCCTAAGTGACTCAACCGGACACGACTGCCATCAAACGCGAAGGTCGAATGCCAACCGATCCCTGAACTCGTCCATTCCGTCACTTGATTTGCGCCCATGTGTTCCAAGCGAGAAACGAATTCATAAGTGCTGTCAGCGTCGAACCTGAAGCGGCGACAATACCAAAACCCGTCGCGATTGGCGTGCGTGCGAAAGGTCACCTCGGTATCGACGCCGTTGCGATCAACCGGAACAAGGGTTTTGGTCATGAAAAACAACGGAGCCGCCAACCGCATCAACCAACTTTGCCGGATATCCATTGGACCCGTGACCCGCACAACATCATTTCTGCCTGTCCGGTTTGCGTAATGCGCGTGAAAAACCGCCGGCATGCTTGCCCAGTCTTCGCCAAAGATAGGTTCGAAGAAAGGTTGGTTTTCTGACATGGTTACCTCTTGTCCGCTTAAGCGCCAGGTGGTTATCCAAGGATATGGATTACCTTGTCTTAAAATGGATTCACATTGTCAGCTCAACTGTGCTGTTTGGGACCGGAATTGGGCTCGCGTTTTTCTATTTGGCAGCGCATAGGATAATAGATCTTGGCGCGATTAAGTTCGCAACGCGGATGGTAGTTTGGGGTGATCTCGTCTTCACGACGCCGGCCGGTGTTGTTCAAATCGTCAGTGGGACATGGCTGATATTGCAGGCAGGATGGACACTTGAGACCACGTGGTTGTGGGTCGCGCTGGTTCTGTTTGCCTTTGCGGGACTGTGTTGGGTCCCGGTCGTATGGATCCAAATCCAGATGCGTAATATGGCGCGTGATGCGACTGAGCTTACCCAGCTTCCAGCTGTTTATTGGCGTTACCTGAGGCAATGGGTTTTGTTGGGTTCGCTTGCCTTTCCTGCACTGCTTGTCGTGTTCTGGTTGATGGTGGCAAAACCGGGCTCTTGAATTGCTCTGAAATTACCGAGGGGTGAAAACAAATCAGATTTCCTATGCGGTGATGAGCCCGAAGCACCTTGTTTCACGCAGTTTGGCGTGCTGGAAACGGAAACCGACAACCTAGATTTCGACGAACATTTCGCTTCTTCTGGTTCACGGCGTTCGCTGCGACGTAGAAAACTGGCGAAATGGTCTGGAAACGGTCATCAGAGATGCCTTGGGACACCTCGCCGGATATCGGGTCGGCGCGCTTGCAACGAAGCACCTCAACTTCAAGACGCTGATCCCCCGCCACGACAAGACTACCCCCTGCTCGAGCAATCAGCCGATGCCCTGAAAACCGCCCTGCCCGACGTCAATGTCATCGAGGCGGAGGTCATGTCAGCGATCGACCTCTGAGATTTGCGTTGAAAAGGGTGCGGGTCGGCTTTGCGGGAAGAACCGCCGTTCGTTCCGCTCATGCAAAGGTCCGTTTTTTGGGAACGAGACGTGGCCCATACTGCAGAGAGCACGAATAGCTGGTTGCGTCTAAAGAACCGCCAAGCGGCTTTTGCGAGTAGATGTTTCACTCTCTTACAGACCGCGACTAAAAAGAAGTTCGTGGTCGTCTGGAGACGTAGCGAGATGAACGATACCTGCGCACCCTATAGATGAACGATACGCCAAGCCGCATTCCCGGAAACCTGCCGGGATAGGGTCCAAGCGCTAGAGCACTAGCAGTCCTTCAAGGCACTGCCGGTCCCTCCATCCAGCCGGTAGCCCACGCCGCGCACGGTGACGAGACGCGGGGCGTCGGGCTGGGTGAGTTTCTTGCGCAGCCGCGCCATATAGACATCAACCACGTTGGTCATCGGATCGGCATCTGCGCCCCAGGCATGGGAGAGGATACGCTCGCGGCTATGGACGCGGTCAGGATCGTTCACGAAGAGCCAAAGAATATCGAATTCGAGCCGCGTGAGTTCGAGGTTATGCCCGCCCAGTCTTGCGTCGCGCCGGTCTCGGTTGAGCACAAGCGGTCCGATTGCGGCACTGCGTGCGCCTGCGCCACCCTCGGACGTCCCACCCCCAGTGCTACGGCGCAGGAGTGCCGAGAGACGCGCCAGCAGCACATCGAAGGCAAAGGGTTTGGCCAGATAGTCATCGGCACCCCGCCCCAGCCCCTCGACAACATCCTCGTCGGCATCGCGCGCCGTCAGCATCAGGATCGGCGTCGCCACCCCACCAGCGCGGAGCCGCTCGCAGACCACCATCCCGCTCAGGTCGGGGACCATTACGTCGAGCACGATTATCGCGTGCTCGCCGCTCAGGCCCGCTTCGAGCGCCTCGGTACCCGTCGCAACCCACGTCACATCATAACCTTCAGCTGCCAGACCGCGCTGGACAAAAGATGCAATGCGCATTTCGTCTTCTAGCAGGAGCAAAGGGATCATGGGTCGGGTCCTTCTTCACTGACGGGCAAGGTCAGGGCGACACAGGTGCCCTGTCCCTCAACGCTTTCGATATCGAGCCTGCCACCATGGGCCTCTGCAATGGCCCTTGCGACCGGCAAGCCAAGGCCGGTTCCGCCGGGTAGCGCATTTGAGCCGCGCACGAAGCGGTCGAAAATATGGGGCAGATCTTCGGCCGGGATGCCGATCCCGTTGTCGCGCACCGACACGGTAACCTCGTTGCCACGGCGCTCGACATCGACACGGATTGGATGAGCGTCCGGCGAGTAGCGTAGAGCATTATCGAGCAGAACCATAAGGAGCTGGTGCAGCCGACCGGGATCACCTTTGACATGCCCCTGCAGAGCAGCGTTGCTACCGGCAAGTTCGATCGCCGCCTTCGGCGCGAGTTGACGCGCGTCAGCGATCGTGCGCTCGACTTGCGCGCCGAGCGCGACCTGCGTCAGGCGCAACGGCACCTCTCCGGCCTCGCGCCGCGCCACGAAGAGCAGGTCATCTACGAGGCGGCTCATGTGCTCACTCTGTTCGACCACCGCTGCGAGAGCCTCGCAGGCGCTATCGTTCTGAACGTTGTCGCGGGAGCGGAGCGCCACCTCCGCCTCGCCCCGCATGACGGTGAGAGGCGTGCGCAGTTCATGGCTGACATCGGCGAGAAAGCGGCGCCGTGTGTCGTCTTGTGCCGCCAGCCGGGCATTGGCCTCCTGCAGCTCCTCCGTCCGTGCAGCCACACGCTTTTGCAGGTTTTGTTCTTCGGCGCGCAAGGCCTGGTCGGATTGCTCGATCTGCTCGGCCATCACGTTAAAGTCACGGCTGAGACGACCCATTTCGTCGCTGCTGCGTTCGGGGATGCGGAAAGCAAGGTCGCCTTTGGAAAGCCGGGACGCGCCTTCGAGCAAGGCGCCGAAGGGCCGCATGAAAGAGAGCAGCAGAAGCGCGCTGCCGGCAACCGCTGCCATCAGGGTCAGCAGCCCTGCCGCCGTCCCGAGACGAATACTGCGCCGGCTGAGGTCGGCGATCGCGTTGCGTGTCACGATCACCTTGGCCGCCTCTTCCGCGATGGCGATGTCGACCATCGGCGCAAGCCGATTGTCGAGCATCTCCATAACGTCCTGCAATGGGCGCGCGAAAGCCTGCGCCCCGTCGGCGGCTCCTGCAGGCGACATCCGCGCCAGCGTCGCCTCGATGTCGCGAAGCACCGCGGCGATCTCATCGAGTTGCGCGAGTTTGCTGGCCTGCTCCTCGCCGCTGACCCGGCCTTCCTCAACAACAACGCCGCGGATCGCCGCTAGATCGCTGCGCACCGCCGCCTTCGTCAGGCTCAGTCGCTCCGCGATTTCGGGGGTCCGCGCAGCAGCAGTTGCGACTTCGAGGAGCAGCATGTCGATAATGTCGACTTCGAGCGCGAGGTAGAGAGTCAGTTGGTCCTCAGCCAACGTTACCGAGGCCATCCCCCGGTCGATGCCGCGCGCAAGGATCAGCGTCAGTGTGGCACAGATCGCTGCGCCAAGTGCGAGTACCGTCGCGAAAGTTATGATCTTGGTGCGGAATTGCATGGCGCGTTCTAGGACCGGTCGCGGGGATCAATCGTCACCGCCATCTCCATCACCATCCCCGTCGCCGTCGCCATCGCCGTCTCCATCTCCGTCGCCGTCCCCGTCTCCATCTCCGTCCCCATCGCTATCGCCGCCGCCCCAGCCATCATCATCGCCATCGTCATCGCCTGAGGCGCGGCCACCGCCGAGCGCTCCCTCACCGCGCTCATTGGCGCCGCGTCCTTCGCCCGGAGAAGCTTGTGGGCCTGGACGCTGGACCCGGTAGCCCATCTCGCGGATCACCGCATACAGTGCATTGGCCGTCACCATGTCGCCCCGGCGCTCGGCCCGGATTGCGCGCTGCGCCAGCAAACGCACGACATCGGGGACATCGCCTTGTTGCACCTCGATCAGCGGATCCATTGCAAACTCGACCGCAGGCAGGTGCGGGACGGCCTGCACAGCCGATGCTTCGCGCGGCAGCGCGGGCGCAAGTGCCAGCAACAAGGTCAGCAACGTGACCGGTTTCATACGCCAAACCTCTCCGCCCAGTGCCTCTCCCGTGCCAATGACGGTGCTCGGCTGTGTAGCGCTACTCTGGATCAGGTAACCCGTGATGCCTTCTGAACATGCGAAAAGTCCAGCGTGATCGACAAACATGAACACAACTTAATTGCTCGTTCATGTGCTGTTCATGCGCGCGACAGGACAGGATCAGGAGCGGCGCGCATCTTAGGTCTCATCGAACGCAACACAGACCTCAGGAGACCTGCAATGAAACACTTCAAGCGCATCCTAGACAACGTGCCCACTGAGCCTCTGCTCCGCGAGATCACCTCTGTGGACGATGCCTGGGCACAGGCGACAGGACGGCAGGATAAGATCGCCGTGCAACGCGAAGCGCTCGCGATCCCTCTGCGTGGTCTGCGCAAAAGCCAGATCTACGGCCGCAAGCGCAGCGACGTACACGAGAGCCGCTGGACCACGGGTTCGTCGGCCTTCCCGCTCGCGCGGGCTTTCATCACAGATGTGGCGACGCGCCTTGATGCCGATCTGAGCCGCGCCAAGATCGTCTGCCTGGCCGCGGGAAACACTGTTTATCCGCATATCGACCGCGGCGAGTACTACCGTTTTCGGGGGCGCTATCACATGGTGCTGAAATCCTCCGCGGGCTCCTGGATGAAGGCCGGGGACGAAGAGGTCCGGATGCGTGAGGGCGAGCTTTGGTGGTTCGACAACGACCAGATGCACGAGGCGCACAATGATGGTGATGAAGACCGTATCCACATCATCTTCGATTTGCTGCCCGCGCATATGCGCGAAAAGGCTGCGGCAGCGACCGAAGCTGCGCGCCGCGCCAACATGGCGGAGGCCTGAGCGATGGAGGTTGCAGACACCGTTTTTCAGCCGGGCGTACCCGGCCTGATCCCAGATGCTTGGATCGTGACCCCGCGGCGCGCGATGCGTGCTCCGGCAGTCATCGCCGTCCATGGCATCACACGCGGCGTAGACGAAATGGTCTCGCACCTGCTCCCGCGCGCTGCGGAGACTGGTCGAACACTGATCGTGCCGCATTTCGACAAGGACCATTGGCCGCGCTACCAACGCGCAGCCTGCAAGAACCGGGCCGATTGGGCGCTGATCCGCTTAGCGGATGCGCTGCGCGCCGAAGGTTTGCTGGGCACAGAACCATTTGATCTGTCGGGTTTTTCGGGTGGTGCGCAATTTGCCCACCGTTTCGCCTGGCTCTACCCGAACCTTGTGGGACGGCTGTGCCTGACCGCTCCAGGCTGGTGGACATGGCCGAATACAGAAGCGAGCTGGCCCTATGGCATCTGCTCCGCGCCCGATGACAAGGGCCAGGGGTTTCGGCTGCAGGCCAACCTGCGGCGGCTCCTCGACCGCAGGATCACCGTCTGCGTGGGCAGCGACGATGTCGAGCGCGACGAGAACCTGCGCAAAGGTTCGGAAATCGACGCGCAGCAAGGCCCACACCGGCTCGCCCGTGCGCGCCGCTGGTGCGCCGCAATCGACGCGGCGGCGCGCAACCAGGGTCTTGCACCTTCGATCTCACTGCGTGTGTTGCAGGGCTGCGGTCATAACTTCGTCGAATGCGTCGCAAACGGCGCGCTCGACCACGACTTCATCAATTCGGGCCCGTTTGAAGCGACCCGATCTGCCACCGGTTCCGAAGGACCCTCCGACGCCGCTTTCGGTGGCGCGATGTGCAACGGCTACGCCAGTGCGCAGGAACTTATGGCAGCCAAACTGGCACAACCTCTTGAAAGGACAGCCGCATGACACAGACACGTCTCATTCAAAGCATCGGTCCTGCCGCCGCAGCAAAGTGGAGCTTCGCCGCACGCCGCGTCGAGCGCAGCAAAGCCGTCCGGCTCCTGTCGGCTCCATCCGACCTCGCCACCGTGCGTGCGGGCGATTTGGTGCTGGCCGAGGTGACGAAGATCGGCAACCACAAGCGCCTGCAATGCGCCGATGGCCGTTTCTCACCGCTTTGGCCCGGAGACCGTATCGTCGTCGCCTGCGCCGACCGCTATGCCGTAGACCAGTTCCACGGGCACGCCCGGATCAAGGGCAACAGCGCCGATCTGCTCGCAGGCGGCGGTGTTGCCGGGGAAATCATCTCGCGAAATGACAAGGTTTCGCGCGGCACCACGCTGTCCATTCTCGGACGGCTTGCGGATGCACGCGGCGCTGCCATCAATGTGGACCGCTTTGCGCTTCCGCCCGAGGCGCCAGGACGGTCTGCGCTCGTGATCGGCGTCCTCGGCACCGGCATGAACGCCGGCAAGACCGCCGCCGCCGCTGGCCTCATCAATGGGTTCACGCGGCTCGGACGGCGGGTCGCGGCAATCAAGGCGACCGGCACCGGATCTTTCGGGGACTTGCATGAATACGAAGCCGCAGGCGCGGCGCAGGTGCTCGATTTCACCGATGCCGGGATGGCCTCGACCTACCGGCAACCGCTCGAACGGGTGATCGCGGCGACCGACCTACTGCTCGCACATGCCGCGTGCTGTGATGTGGCTGTGGTTGAGCTGGCCGATGGTGTCAGCCAGGTGGAAACCGCCGCGCTGCTGTCGCGTCCGGACTACGTCGCGCGTCTAGACGGGACCATCCTTGCCGCACCTGACGCGCTGGCTGCGCAGGGTGCTCTGTCCTGGCTCGACGAGCGCGGGCTCGAGCCGATGGCGCTGAGCGGGCTGATAACACGGGCGCCGCTCGCCGCAGAAGAAGCAGGGACAGCCACAGGTCTGCAGGTGATGGACCGTATGGTGCTTGCCGATCCCGCGACCGCGTCGGCCTTCGAGGCGCGCCTCGCTGAGCGCCGCTTGAGCGCAGCCTGACCGAGGAGGTAAGTGGAATGAGCCGGAGACCAGAGATACTGGATGGAGAGCGACAGCGTGCCGTTGCAATGCTCGTTGCGCTGTCCTTCGGGCAAGCCGGCGCGATGGTCGCGACTGCGTTCGCCACGCGCGATGTGTTCATCCATCTTCGCAGCGGCAATGAGGCGCCCCCGCTCGCCGCTCTGGTGGTCTTGGCTGCGGGTGGTCTTGCACTCGCGGTCTGCCGTGCGCTCGAGGGCCGGGTTGGCGAGAAGGCCGGCCAGAGCTACGCCGCTGCGATCCGGCGCACGCTCTTCCAACACATCTCCCGCATGCCGCTCAGCGCGATCGCGCGCCGACGCTCCGGCGCGCTGGCCCTGCGCTATGTCGGCGACCTCGCAGCCTTCAAGGGTTGGATCGCGCGCGGGATCGCCCGGCTTATCTCGTCTGCAGTGACCATTCCCGCAGCGCTACTCGTTCTTTTCCTCCTAGAGCCGTGGTTGTTTTTGGCCGCGCTCGGTCCTCTAGCGGCAGTGCTGATCGGGATCGGACTGCTCGGTGGGCCACTTGGCGCAGCGCATGCTGATCTGCGCAGCCGCCGAGCACGCCTTGCCGCTGCTATGGCCGAGCGGTTGCCGCAGGGCATCCAGTTGCGTCGCTCGGGCCGGATGCGCACGGAACTCAAGGCGCTGAAGGGTTGGTCCGACGAGGTCGCTGTGGCCGGCGTACGACGCGAAACGCTGGCAGCCACAGTCCGTGCGCTGCCCGATGCGGCGGCAGGCGTTGCTGCGGCGCTTTGTCTTGGCACGTGCATGTGGCTTGGACTTGGTGTGCCCGACGCTGTGGCTGCGCTGACAGCGCTTGCCATGATCATCTGGCCTTTGCGGCAATTGGCAGATGTCTCAGACCGACGGCGTGCGTTTCTTGTGGCGTCCGCCAAACTGGACCGGATGCTTGAGGCGCCCAGAATCGAGACGACCCGCAAAGCCGAGCTGGTGAAATCGGCACCTGCCATTCTCCTGGAATCGGCCCAGATGCCAAACGGCTCGCTTCTGGATCTACGGCTCGAAAACGGCGAGTTGCGACGGCTTTCAGGGCCGCCGGGGAGTGGCAAGACTGTGCTGCTGCGCGCGCTGGCTGGCTTCGAGACCCCATTCCCCGCAAAGACGTTTAGTCTGTTTGGTTGCAGCCCCGGCGCTTCGAGCGCGGGCCGAGTCCTCTACCTTGGCAGCCGAGCGGCTGGTCTTGCCGGATCGCTCCGCCGCGAGGTCACGCTTGGTCTTGGGCGCACACCGGACGACGCAGAGATTGAAACCGCCCTCGAAACAGCAGGCCTTAGCGCACTGCTCGAGCGCATTGGGGGTTTGAAGGGTAAGGTGCTCGAAGGCCGGCGGAACCTGACCGCGACGGAGCAATCACGCGTGCTCCTTGTTCGTGGGCTGCTTGCCCGCCCCGACATCGCCTTGATCGACGCAGATGACCTGGGGCTCGACCGTTCGAGCCTGGGCTTGCTCCTCGACCATCTCGATACGGTCTCTGCCTCCGGCCTGATAATCACATCGGATCCTGAACACGCGCTCCGCTTGGGGCACCCAATTGCGCTAAGCCCTGGCAAGTCGTTGGAAGCGGCCAAATGTGTCCGTTCAACATAGCAGGATGGTGGGCAATTCTTGGTCCGTTTTGGGCTCAAAACAGACATCCGACAGAAGCCTTAGCCCGCGAAACACCGGAGCGATCGAGGTCCTATCCAAGGCTCCTCTAGCGCGGCGCTTCGAAGAACCCTTTCAACAGCTGCTTTGCCTCTTCCACTCCAGTTCCATCGTTAACCTCTGGCACGCGGTAGCACAGTGGATGCGAAAAAACCCGCGGGCCGCGAGCCACCCCTCCGGACATCGAGTCGGCGCGTTTGCAACGAAATGCTTCAACTTCAAGACTCTGATCCCCCGTCACGACAAGACCTTCACCCTGCTCGAGGAATCAGCCGATGCCTTGAGAGCGGCCCTGCGCGACGTCAATCTCATCGAGCCGGAGGTCATGTCAGCGATCGAACTCTGAGATTTAACTTGGAAGGTGTACAGGTCGGCTATGCAGACGAAGCGCCATTTCGCATCGGATGCACCAATGCCAGCTTGGCTGTTACACCAAATCGTTTTGTCGGGGATTATCTGGAGCAAAACGACACCCGGGATAATCCAGCATGAACGACGCCAGATCAGGGTTTCGTTCTTGGAGGTATGGATACAACTTCGCGACAGTCAGTGTATCGCGATCATCGTATGCTCCCAATTCCCGACTTATGATATCGACGTCTACGCCATCTGCGAACATTTGGGCGGACCAAGCCACCCTTGATCCACCGTCTGCAGAGGCGAACCCCTCAATTGCATTGGCAGAGGTCACCAGATCAGAGCTAACCAAGCTAAGGCAACGCTGTGCGATCATTGCACAATTGTCGGAAAACCATTGCTCGAGTTTGATGAGAATGGGCTGATCTTCGATGGTCAGCCATTCACTTGGCGGTATCCAAGAATGCTGGTGATCAGCAATTGTTGTTGATAGCCCCCGGTACTTCCCTCTTGGCCCTGTTCCATCACATCCCGTACCGCCCTCGGTGCATGCGCAATGGATTACGTGGGACAGAAAGAGATGCGTTTCTTCGAACGCGTCATTTTCAGAAGATGCGAGTTCTACCAACCAAGGCAGAGACGCAAAGGTCGCAGGAAAGATATCATCCTGATGATGCAGCTCCCCCCAGAAGAGTTCTTTGGCAGCGGCATTGTCCCATCGTTCGGAAAGTGCTTTCAACTCCGTGTTGACAGAACGGTTCCCGTAAGGGCCGTACAGACGGCTCCAAATTTTATCTGTAAAAGCGATTTTTATAACGCGCCTTCTGGAGATAGCATCAACCGTTCCCCACGTAGTCTACAACGCAACAGCGGCCATTCAATCGCCCCGCAAAATCCATCAAGCTGGGCTCAAAACGGACATCCGAGAGAAACCTTGGGCCGGGAAGCATTTGGCTGGGTCGTGCTCCGTCCCGATAACCCGTCTACCGCAGCGCTTCAAAGAACTCTTTCAACAGCTGCTCCGCCTCATCTGCCGCAATCCCATCGTAGATTTCGGGCACATGGTGGCACTGAGGGTGCGAGAAAACCCGCGGGCCCTGGGCCACGCCGCCAGTTTTCGGGTCGGGCGCACCGTAGTAGAGCCGCGCGATCCGTGCATTGGCGATCGCCGTGGCGCACATGGCGCAGGGCTCCAGCGTGACATAGAGATCATGATCCACCAACCGCTCTGACCCGATCGCGACACAGGCCTCACGGATGGCAAGGATTTCGGCATGGGCGGTTGGGTCGTGGTGCTCGCGGGTTCGGTTCCCTGCAGCCGCCACAACCTCGCCACTCGGAGTCACGATCACGGCGCCAACCGGAACTTCGCCCCGATCGGCGGCGGCGCGCGCCTCTTCAAGTGCCTGATTCATATGGGATTTGAAGACCATTCCACACCATGCCTGTCAATGTCGCCTTTCGCAAGCAGGCCCGATGGGGTATGGCGCGGGAATGAGCAAGCCAGCCCCTCCCGGCGATCGCATCGCCAAGGTCCTGTCGCGCGCCGGCGTGGCGTCGCGCCGCGAGGCGGAACGCATGATCGAAGCCGGACGCGTCAGCGTCAATGGCCGAAAGATCGACAGCCCCGCACTGAACGTGACCGAGGCGGACAAGATCACACTGGACGGCAAACCCGTCAGGGCGCCGGAGCCGGCGAGGCTCTGGCTCTATCACAAGCCGGCGGGTCGGGTGACCACCACACGTGACGAAAAAGGCCGGCCAACCATTTTTGACGACCTGCCGGAAGACTTGCCACGGGTGATGAGTGTGGGCCGCCTCGATCTCAACTCTGAAGGGTTGCTGCTGCTGACCAATGATGGCGGTATCAAACGGCGGCTAGAGCTTCCCAGCACGGGCTGGCTGCGAAAGTATCGGGTCAGGATCAACGGTCGGCCCGCTGACACCACTTTTGACCCCTTGCGCAAAGGTCTGGTTATTGATGGAGAGCGGTTTCAGCCCATGGCGGTCTCGCTCGACCGGCAGCAAGGGGCCAATGCCTGGCTGACGGTTGGGCTGCGCGAAGGGCGCAACCGCGAAATCCGGCGCGCGATGGAGGATATCGGGCTTGCGGTAAACCGTCTCATCCGCATTTCTTATGGCCCGTTTCAACTGGGCAATCTCAAGCCCGGAGAGGTTGAAGAGGTTCGCCGGCGGGTCCTGCGGGACCAGCTGGGACTGGACGCAGAGCCGTCTGACAGCGCCAAACCCAAACGCGGCGGCAAACGCCCCCTTCGCAGAACGCGCCCGAAATGATGCATGGCGCGTCCGGTTCCCCCTAGTCAGAATTGGACCCATCGCCTAGATTTCAAAGCGTGCTTCACTGGGGCAAGGGGTCCACTATGTCCGGCAACGGGCTGCAAAAAATCGCATATGCCGCCCTTCTGGTGGTTTTGTTCGGTGTTGCAACCGGCTGGCTTGGAGGTCTTTGACCCATGGCCCGGCGATATGGTGGAAAGTACAGCCCTGACGCAGATCAGGATACAGCCGCGGAAGCCGAGCCTGCCCAGTTTCGCGGGGCGCGCGTCGACCCGGCTGGCGCGCGCGCCAACGTGCTGTTCGTTCCGGCGATCATTCTGGTGGCCTTGTCTTTCGACGATGGTGCGATTGGCCTGACCCTCGGCCTGATCGCCGCCGGCATCCTGACCTTGGCCGCCTGGCTGCTGCGCGAAGGACTGCGCGCCGAAGCCGCGTATAATGCGCGCAAGGTCGCCAAGCGTCCCGCTTTTCCCCGCAAGATGGCTGCCAGCCTGTTGACAGGCGCGGGTGTTGCCATTGCCGCTTACAAGAATGAACCGGGGCTCGTTGCCCCCTTGCTCTTTGGCGGGGCCGCCGTGGTCCTGCATGGGCTCAGCTTTGGCATCGACCCCCTCAAGGACAAAGGCCTCGAAGGCATCGACAGTTTTCAGCAAGATCGCGTTGCCCGCGCCGTCTCGGAGGCAGAAGGTTACCTCGACGGAATGCAAGACGCGATCAAACGCGCCGGGGATCAAAAGATCTCGGCCAGGGTCGAGCGGTTTCAGACCACGGCTCGCGAACTCTTTCGCACCGTGGAGGAGGATCCGCGCGACCTCAGCGGTGCGCGCAAGTACCTGACTGTTTATTTGAAAGGTGCGCGTGACGCGACGGCCAAGTTCGCAGACGTTTATGCCCGCACCCACGACGCACAGGCGCGGTCCGATTATCTGGAATTGCTGGATGATCTGGAAAAGAACTTCGCTGCGCGGACCCGCAAGATGCTGCTGGATGACCGAAGCGATATGACGGTTGAAATCGAAGTCTTGCGCGAACGACTGCAGCGCGAGGGATTGCGCACCGAATGATCATTACCCCTTATTTAAGGAATACCACCCATGTCTGAGACCGTGAAACAGAAAGCCAAGGACAGCGAAGCCGAGGTTGCGGAAGTTGCTGCGGTCGAACTGCGAGAACCCAGCACCGAGATCGTGCCGCTGGAGGCCGCGGATGCACCGCTGGGCGACGAGATCCGCAAACGCATGGCCGAAATTGAAATGGACAACACCGGTTCGATCGTGGCGTTTGGATCAAGGGCTCAGGCGGAATTGCAGGAAATCAGCCAAGCGATGCTGGCAGACGTCCGCAACAAAGACGTCGGTCCGGCAGGCGACAGTCTGCGCGACATCGTAACCACCATCCGGGGTTTTTCGGTCAGCGAGCTCGATGTGCGCCGCAAGCAAAGCTGGTGGGAGAAACTCCTGGGCAAAGCGGCGCCGTTTGCCCAGTTCACCGCAAAATTCGAAACCATTCAGACCCAGATCGACAATATCACGGACGATCTTTTGAGCCATGAGCATACCTTGCTGAAGGACATCAAGTCGCTGGACATGCTCTATGACAAGACGCTGGGCTTTTACGACGAACTGGCCCTCTACATCGCGGCGGGCGAAGAAAAGCTGAAACTGCTGGACAGCACCGATATCCCGGCCAAAGAGGCAGAGATGAACGCCGCGCCCGAAGCTGATCAGGTGATGCAGGCGCAGGAACTACGGGATCTGCGCGCCGCGCGCGACGATCTGGAACGCCGGGTGCACGATCTGAAACTCACCCGCCAGGTCACCATGCAGTCGCTGCCCTCCATCCGGCTGGTTCAGGAAAACGACAAAAGCCTTGTGACCAAGATCAACTCAACGCTGGTGAACACCGTCCCGCTTTGGGAAACCCAGCTGGCTCAGGCGGTCACAATCCAGCGCAGCGCCGAGGCTGCCGCCGCGGTGAAGGATGCAAATGATCTGACCAATGAGCTGTTAACGTCCAACGCCAAGAACCTGCGTGACAGCAACAAGCTGATCCGTGAGGAAATGGAGCGTGGCGTGTTTGACATCGAGGCTGTGAAGGCTGCGAATGCCGATCTGATCGGTACCATTCAGGAAAGCCTTCAGATCGCCGACGAAGGCAAAGCCAAACGCGCGGCGGCAGAGGAAGACCTGAAGAAGATGGAGGCCGAACTGCGCGACACATTGGCAGCCGCCAAGGCCCGAAGCGATGGGTTGGGCGACACTGCAGGAACAGCGGTTCCGAACTGAAACTGGCGCAATGCAAGGATCGACCCGGACACATCCAAGATGGCGCGGAGTAGTCGCGCTGCTGGCGTTTCTGCCATTGATGTCCTGCGATCTGTTCATGCCCGCAATGTCAGTCCCCGTTCCGCCAGAACGACCATCGGATCTGGAAACCGCGGTTGCCGAACCGCAGCCCCCATCAGAGGAGAGCATGGCGCTCGCCCGGTACTACACCGCCGTGCAAAATGACCTGCTGACACGGGGGCTTTTGCGCACAGATGGCGGCGGGCCGGATACCCCCTTTTCGCCGGATGATCTGGCACGCAACTTCGAGACCATCGCCTTTTTCGATGAATACTCCCGCAACGGGAGTGCGGCGATCCGTGCAGATGGCGCGGGTGGTCGGCTCAGCCGCTGGGACGCCCCGGTCCGGGTCAAAGCAGAGTATGGCCCCAGCGTGCCTCTGACCCGCCGCGAACGGGATGCAAAGCAGATCGCATCTTATGTCCCACGGCTGGCCCGGATCACTGGGCATCCGATCATGCTGACTGAGCGCAATTCCAACTTCCTGGTCTTCGTGGCCGGCGAAGACGACGGTGCCTTTATGGAGAGGCGTTTGCGCGAAATGATCCCGCGTATCAGCCGCAGTGAGATTGATATTTTCCTGGACCTGCCCCGGTCGATCTATTGTCTGGTGGTGGCTTTTTCGTCAAACGACACGCCTCAAACCTACACACGCGCCGTTGCGCTGGTGCGCGCTGAACATCCCGATCTGGTCCGTCAGGCCTGTATCCACGAGGAACTGGCACAGGGGTTGGGTCTGGCCAATGACAGCCCTGCCGCGCGTCCCTCGATCTTCAACGATGATGACGAATTTGCGCTGCTGACCACCCATGACGAACTGCTGTTGAAAATGCTGTACGACCCGCGGCTGCGCCCCGGCATGACCGCCGACGAGGCGCGTCCGGTTTCGCGGATTATCGCGCGTGACGTGATGGGTCAGGCGCTGTGAACAAACTTCAAAGGAGGACCCCTGAATGGGCATCTTCGACTTTCTGACCGGTGAATTCATCGATGTGATCCATTGGACCGATGACACGCGGGACACCATGGTCTGGCGGTTCGAACGGGAAGGTCACGAGATTAAGTACGGCGCGAAACTGACGGTGCGAGAGGGTCAGTCCGCTGTGTTCGTGCACGAGGGCCAGCTGGCCGATGTGTTCACCCCCGGTCTCTACATGTTGGAAACCAACAACATGCCGGTGATGACGACGTTGCAGCACTGGGATCACGGGTTCAAAAGCCCGTTCAAATCCGAGATCTATTTCGTCAACACGACCCGGTTCAACAATCTCAAATGGGGCACTAAAAACCCGATCATCTGCCGCGATCCGGAGTTTGGCCCGGTGCGCATCCGTGCCTTTGGCACCTATTCGGTCCGGGTATCCGACCCTGCAAAGTTTCTGATCGAAATCGTCGGCACCGACGGCGAATTCACGATGGACGAGATCAGTTTTCAGATCCGCAACATCATCGTTCAGGAGTTTTCCCGCGTGATCGCATCCTCCGGAATACCGGTGCTGGACATGGCGGCAAACACGGCGGATCTGGGCAAACTCATCGCCGCAGAGATCGCCCCGACCCTGGACAGCTACGGGCTGGTGGCACCGGAACTCTACATCGAGAACATTTCGCTTCCGCCCGCTGTCGAGGCCGCGTTGGACAAGCGCACATCCGCAGGCCTAGCAGGAGACCTGGGCCGGTTCACGCAGTACTCCGCAGCAGAAGCGATGACAACGGCGGCCCAGAACCCGTCCGGCGGCGCAATGGGCGCCGGAATCGGGGCCGGCATGGGAATGGCGATGGGCGCCCAGATGGCGCGCGGGCCATGGGGTGCTGCTCCGGCGGATCCGGTACCAGCCGCGCCAGCCCCACCTCCACCGCCGCCGGTCGAGCATGTCTGGCACATCGCTGAGGACGGCCAGACACGCGGCCCGTTCTCCAAGGCGAGCATGGGTCGTATGGCGGCGGACGGCAGCCTGACCCGAGACAGCTATGTCTGGACGGCGGGACAGGATGGCTGGATGCGCGCCGAGGAGGTGCAGGAGTTGGCGCAACTCTTTACCATACTGCCGCCGCCGCCGCCTGGCAGTTAGACGCAGCAATGGGAGCAAAGGCATGGAAGCGCTGATCAAGGCCCTTGGGCAGATCCCGAAATGGTTCACGACGATCGCGCTTGTCTTTGTTACGATCCTTCTGGGCGTTGCGACCTACAGCGCTGCGCGCACCATTGTCTTTGACTGTGGCGCAATCGAAGTGGCCGGCACCGTCCGGCTGGGAGATCATTGCCGGAACGTGGCCACCAGCAACTGGTCGTTTGAGCCTGCCCCTGTTGCAGATGTGGATGAGGGCGCGGAGGGACATCTTCTGTCCTGCGCCGGGCGCGCCTGGCAGGCGGGCCGTGCAATCAACGGCGTAACAAGCGCAGGTGAATCCGTTCTGCCGGAAGGCACAACCGTATCGCCGCAGCTTGACGTCTCTGAAAGCCGCCCGCAGGCGGACGTGGTGGTTGTCTGGCACAAGGTGCGCCGTGGGCCAAGCCACTATGATCTGCTCTATCAATGCCTGGACAGCGGCTTGCTGACGGTTGTCAGCGGCCCGACCGATCAGGAGAACACCACGACCGCGTTGTTGATCGAAGCAGAGACTGCTTACCGCAGCGCGACGACGGGAAACTGACCGCCTATGTCGAATACCATCGTCGAAGAACACCGTTTCCCTTGCGAGCAATGCGGGGGAGATCTCCGGTTCGACCCATCATCAGGGGCGCTGATCTGTGACCATTGCGGAAACAACGAAGCCATCCAGGGCGGGCCTTGGGGGGCTGCAACGCTCAAGGAACTGAGCTTTGATGCCGCAGTCGCCGAGACCCTGCCCGAGATAGAACTGGAAGAAACGCGCGTTTTGAATTGCCCGAACTGCGCGGCCCAGATCGAATTCGACCCGAATGTACATGCCAAGGAATGTCCGTTCTGCGCGACGCCGATCGTGACCGACACCGGCACGCACCGGCACATCAAACCGCGGGGCGTTCTGCCTTTTGCACTGGATGAACGCGCGGCACATCGCGATATGTCCGAGTGGCTCGGGCGGCTCTGGTTCGCACCTAACGGACTGCAGGAATACGCGCGAAAAGGCCGGCAGATGCAGGGCATCTACGTGCCCTACTGGACATTCGATGCGGATACGGAGTCCCGCTATCGCGGCGAACGCGGGACGGTCTACTATGTCACTCAAACCGTCACCATCGACGGCAAGCGCGTTCAGAAACAGGTGCCCCGGGTCCGTTGGACACGCGCTTCGGGACGGGTTCGCCGACTGTTCGACGACGTGCTCGTCCTGGCCTCCACCAGCCTTCCCAAACGGTTCACGGATGCGTTGCAACCCTGGGATCTTGCCGCGCTGGAGCCTTATCGACCTCAATACCTGGCCGGTTTCCGGGCCGAAGGTTACTCCGTCAAGCTGCAGGAGGGATACGCCGAAGCCCGCGAGCACATGGGACGAGTGATCGAACGCGACGTGCGGTTCGACATTGGCGGGGATCAGCAGCGCATTCACGCCATCGAAACCGATGTTTCGTCGGTGACCTTCAAGCACATTCTGCTGCCGGTCTGGCTGGCTGCCTACAAGTACCGGGGTCAGACCTATCGGTTCGTGGTCAACGGTCGGACCGGACAGGTTCAGGGGGAACGGCCCTACTCTGCGATCAAAATCACCATCGTCGTGGTCATCGGGTTGCTGATTGCGGCCGGGCTTGGCTACCTGGCCGCAACACAGCAATAAGCACGGTCACCCGCTGGTGATCTGAACCTTGCGCGCAGACGTGCTGGCCTCCGGCGCGAGCTTCGGCACCGTGATCTTGAGCACACCGTCTTTCATATGCGCCTCGACACTGGCGCCGTCCGCATCGGCGGGCAGCCGGAAAGAGCGTCGAAAAGCACCGTACTGACGTTCACTGAAGTACCATGTATCGCCCTTGCGTTCGGTTTCGGTCTTTTTCTCACCCCGCACGGTCACGACGCCGTCCTCGACCGTCAGGTCCACATCGGCTTCGCTGACCCCGGGCAGCTCCATATTGATGGCATATGCATCTTTGCCGCCCGACGCTTCGGTGGCCGGAGCAAGCCAATCCGCAACGCGCGCGCCGAAGGCACGGAACGGATCGTAAAGGGATGGCCACAACCCGGATTGATCTGATTTTTCGACCATGACAGGTCCTCCTTTTTGCTACGGGGCGACACTGGCACTTTGTCTGGCGCTGCACTTTGATCCGGCTCAAATCCCGGTCGCGCGACGGCCCTTGCCCTTCCCGGCGCGCGTCGCCATTCTGTCGCGGACAGACCACAAAGGAACCGACGATGAGCGTTGATCCACAAGCGCTGGACGCGCTTTTTGCAGAAAGGTATTCCTGCCGCGGTTTTCGCCCCGATCCGGTACCTTCTGAAACCATCTCGGATATCGTGGCGACAGCCCGCCGCGCCCCCTCCTGGTGCAACGCGCAGCCCTGGCAGCTTGTGATCACCCGCGGGGAAGAAACGGACAGGTTTCGCGCAGCATTGGAGGCCGAGGTTGCGAGCGGCACCCCTAAGACAGACCTGGAATGGCCAAGACAATACACTGGCATCTATCAGGAGCGGCGGCGTGCCTGCGGCTTTCAGCTCTATGACGCCGTCGGCATCGAGAAAGGCGACCGCGCCGCCTCTGCCAAGCAAATGCTGAAGAACTTCAGCCTCTTTGGCGCCCCGCATGTCGCGGTGGTATCCAGCCCCGCAGAGCTGGGTGCTTATGGTGCGATGGACACGGGTGGATTTGTCACGGCCTTTACTGTTGCGGCCCAAACCCATGGCGTTGCCAGCATCCCGCAAGCCGCCATTGCATCCTATGCTCCATTTCTGCGCGATTACTTTGGGATTGGCGATGATCGTTTGATCCTTTGCGGGATCTCCTTTGGCTACGCGGATCATGAACATCCTGCGAACCAGTTTCGAACGGACCGGGCCTCGGTCGACGATATCGTTGACTGGCGCGGATGATTGACAGCACAGGACGCGTCCGACCCAACGCCCGAATTGCAAAGGACCTGCCATGCGCGCTCTGATCCAACGTGTCTCCGAGGCCTCCGTCACCGTTGACGATCAGACCATCGGCCAGATCGGGCCTGGACTGTTGATCCTTGTCTGCGCGATGCAGGGCGACACCGACAAAAACGCCGAAACCCTGGCGGCCAAGATAGCAAAGTTGCGCGTCTTCAAAGACGCTGAGGGAAAGATGAACCGGGCCTTGCCAGACACAGGGGGGGCCGCGTTGGTGGTCAGCCAGTTCACGCTCGCCGCAGATACGTCACGTGGCAACCGGCCGGGCTTTTCCGGCGCTGCTGCCCCAGCAGAAGCGGAACGGCTGTACATGTATTTTGCCGAACAAATGGCTGCACACGGGGTCCCGGTCGAAACCGGCCAGTTTGGAGCAGACATGGCCGTGGCGCTGGTCAATGACGGTCCCGTTACGATCTGGCTCGACCTGTGATGTCGCTCAAGGACAAAGCTATCGCGCTTTGGCGTGCCGGGGTTGACGCCGTGGACGGGCACACCGCCACCGCCAATGCTTTGCCTGAGTCGGTACCAGACCAAATTCTCGCCGTAGGAAAGGCCGCCGGCGCAATGGCGCGTGCTGCACTGGACCGGTACGGCAAAGTGCCAGCGCTGGTTGTCACCAAGGACGGTCATGGAGAGGGGCTGCCTGACTATGTAGAGTTGATCGAAACCTCTCACCCCGTCCCGGATACCCGCAGTCTGGAAGGCGGCCTTGCCCTGCGGAAGGCGGTGGAACGTATGCCAGCCGGGTCCCATCTTCTGTTGCTGGTCTCGGGGGGCGCGTCCTCGCTGGCCGAAGATCTCACCGATGGTGTGACATTGGATGATCTGGCCGCGCTGAACACGCGGCTTTTGGCTGAAGGTCTGGAGATTGAAGCCATGAACGCGGCACGGCGCACACTCTCCCGTATTAAAGGGGGGGGATTGCTGCGCGGCTTCAAAGGCGCGCGGGTTTCCATGCTGGCCATATCGGACGTGCCTGAGGACAACATAGCGGTGATAGGGTCCGGTATAGGGCTTGCGCCGCACTCCCCCGCTTTTCTCTATGAGCCGCAAATTGTTGCAAGCAACGGTCATGCGCGTGCTGCGGCAGCAAAACTGGCAACAGAATGGAACGTGGCGATCCACCGCGATGCGGAAGCGCTCTATGCCGATGTGCCGGAACTGGCCCGCAGCATCGGGGCGGAGCTGCGCGATCAACCGAGCGGTGTCACGATCCTTGGGGGGGAGCCGACGGTCGTCCTGCCTGCTGATCCGGGCCAAGGCGGGCGCAATCAGGCACTGGCGCTCGAACTCGCACGAGAGATTGCCGGACAGGACAACATCGTGGTTGTGGTCGGCGGTACGGATGGCAGCGATGGACCGACGGAGGCAGCGGGTGGCGTCGTGGATGGCACAACCTGGGGCCCCGGCGCCGCAGAGGCCTTGGCGCGGGCCGACAGCGGTCGGTATCTCGAGGCGCAGAACGCGCGCCTGGTGACAGGACCAACCGGAACCAACGTCATGGACCTGTTGATCGCGCTGCGCGCTTGACTCGCCCCCTGGCCGGGCCGACAGTCCGGCCATGACCGGGGGAACAAACACGCTGCGCGAGATCGAAGAGATCCCCGATCTGCGCATCACGCTTTCAGACGGCTGCCAATTGTCCGCGCGGGTCTGGCGCCCAGTGGATGCCGGGGATGATCCGGTGCCCGCAATTCTGGAGCATCTGCCCTATCGAAAACGCGACGGCACGACGGCGCGCGATGCCCTGACCCATCCGTATTTCGCCAAACGTGGCTATGCCTGTGTCAGGGTCGATATGCGCGGCAATGGCGACAGTGACGGCCTTATGGCCGACGAATACACCCAGCAAGAACTGGACGACGCCGTTGAAGTGATCAACTGGCTGGCGGCACAGGACTGGTGCACCGGCACCGTCGGCATGATGGGGATCAGCTGGGGTGGGTTCAACAGCCTGCAGGTGGCCGCGTTGCAGCCCGAGCCGCTCAAGGCGATCGTGACGCTCTGCTCGACGGTCGATCGGTTTGCTGACGACATCCACTACAAAGGGGGCTGTCTGCTGAACGAGAATCTCGGCTGGGGGGCGACGATGTGGTCCTATTCCAGCCGCGCGCCAGACTCCGCGCTGCGTCCTGACTGGCGCAAGCTGTGGATGGACCGGCTGGAACATGAACCGTTCCTGCCGTCGGTGTGGTTGCGGCATCAACGCCGGGACGCCTATTGGCAACATGGCTCTGTCTGCGAGAACTTTTCCGCAATCAAGGCAAAGGTTCTTGCGGTTGGCGGCTGGGGTGACGCCTATAAGAATGCGGTGCCTCAATTGGTCGAGAACGTCCCGGGGGCCAAGGGCATTATCGGACCTTGGGTTCACAAGTATCCGCATTTTGCCGTTCCTAAGCCACGGATCGGCTTTCTTCAGGAAGCGCTGCGCTGGTGGGATCGCTGGCTGAAAGACGCACCGACCGGGGTCGAAGACGACCCGGACTATCGCGCCTATCTGATGGACGGGGTACGGCCACAGCGCTGGTACACTGAACGACCGGGTCGGTGGATTGCCGAGACCGAGGGCGCGACCAGCCATCTGCCTGAGACAACGCTCCATCTGACTGATGCCGGATTGGCGGAAACCAAAGGACCGCTCAACCGGACCGTCCGTTCCCCCCAGGACTGCGGCACAGAAGCTGGCGAATACTGCGCGATCTGGTTGGGGCCGGAACTGCCCGGGGATCAGCGGCGCGACGATGCTCTGTCGGCCTGTTTTGACGGGGAGCCGCTGGCTGACGCCATCGATATCGTGGGCGCACCCGTGATACGCCTGCGTTTGATGTCAGACCAAGCGCAAGCGCAGATTGCCGTGCGGCTCAATCACCTGCATCCAGATGGCGCGTCCACGCGGATCACCTACGGTGTTTTGAACTTGTCGCACCGCAAGGGGTCCGCGTCGCCGGAACCGTTGACGCCCGGCACACCGACCGATGTGTCCCTGCAACTCGATCACATCGCCTATCGCGTTCCCAAGGGCCATCGTCTGCGGATCTCGATCTCGACGGCGTACTGGCCCCTGATCTGGCCCAGCCCAGCAACGCCGACACTGACCCTGACCGAGGGCTCTTTGACCCTGAAATCCCGTTCGCCCGCGACGCAGGAGGAGTGGGTCTTTCCGCCGCCCGATGCCGAAGCGCCATGGCAGACGGAGACGCTGAGGGAAGCATCTCACATCCGTCGTCAGGAAACGGACGCTGTCACGGGTCTGGTCTTGCTGATCATCGAAGATGATTTTGGCAAGGTCAGGGATTCCGAGCACGGCCTGATCAATGGCAACATCGCGCGCGAAACCTGGCAGATCCATCCCGATGACCCGCTCAGCGCACGCGGGCGCTGTCATTGGACCGACGAGTTGGAACGGGAAGGTCTGAGGCTTCGAACGGAGACGCGCAGCGAAATGTGGTGCGACGAAACCCATTTTCATCTGAGCGCCGAGATCGAAGCCTTTGAGAATGACATCCGAGTTTATCACCGGGAGTTGACCGACTCGGTTGCGCGCGATCACCTGTGAGAGGGACAAAAGAGGGAATAACAGTTGCGGCATTGACCGAAATGCGCAAACCTTGATTCAACAATCAACAAAAACCGCGCAACAAGTGCGGAGCTGTCTAATTGGGAGTCTTTTATGAAAGAGTTAGAGTACTACGCCGGTCGTGTGACCGACGGGAAAATGAACCGTCGGGAGTTCATGGGCAAAGCGGCTGCGCTGGGCATCAGTGCGGCAATGGCCAGCACACTGTTCGCGGACGCGGCGCGCGCCGCCAGCCCGGTCAAGGGGGGCACCTTCAAGATGGGTGTCCAGGGCGGCGAAAGCACCAACAGCCAGGACCCGGCACTCTGGGCCTCGGACGTGCCGATCGCCGGCGGACGCTGCTGGGGTGAAACCCTGGTCGAGGTTGGGCCCGATGGCGGCCTTATCCCAAAGGTCGCGGAGAGCTGGGAAGGCTCTTCGGACGCGAAAACCTGGCGGTTCAAGATCCGTGACGGAATGGAATTCTCCAACGGCAAAACCGTGACGTCGGAAGATGCGCTGCGGACCATGGAGCGCCATTCCAACGAGGACTCACAATCCGGCGCACTGGGCATCGTCAACGGCATCGAAACGATGCGGGTTGATGGCAGCATTCTGGAAGTCACACTGGGTGTGGGAAATGCTGACCTTCCCTACCTGCTGGCAGATTATCACCTGGTCATCCAGCCAGACGGCGGGTTTGAAAATCCGACCGGAGCGATTTCCACGGGTCCCTACACCCTCGAATCGGACGAACCGGGCGTGCGGATGGCGTTCAAACGCAACCCCAACTACTGGGGCGGCGATCAGGATACCGTTGCGCATTATGACGAAGTCGAAGTGATTGTCCTGAACGACGCAACAGCGCGCACCGCTGCCCTGCAATCGGGTCAGGTGGATGCCGTGAACCGGGTCGAGCCCAAAATTGCGAAGCTTCTGGACCGTGCACCGAACCTGTCGGTCAAGAACGTGTCCGGTCGCGGCCACTACGTCTTCATCATGCATGTGGACACAGCCCCGTTCGATGTGAACGAGCTGCGCCTTGCACTGAAATACGCGATCAACCGCGAGGAACTGGTCGAAAAAATCCTGCAGGGCTATGGCGGGGTCGGCAATGATATGCCCATCAACGCGGCTTATCCGTTGTTTGACGCGACCATTCCGCAGCGCGAATTCAGCCCCGACAAGGCGAAAGAGCACTACACCAAATCCGGCCATGATGGCTCGCCCATCATCCTGCGGGTTGCTGATGGTGCCTTCCCCGGTGCGGTGGATGCCGCAGCACTCTTCCAGCAATCGGCGCAGGCCGCCGGTATTCCGCTGGAAATCAAGCGCGAGCCCAATGACGGCTATTGGTCGGAAGTCTGGAACAAGCAGCCGTTCTGCGCCTCCTACTGGGGCGGTCGTCCGGTGCAGGATCAGATGTACACCACGGCGTATCTGTCCACCGCGGACTGGAACGACACGCGCTGGAAACGCCCGGAGTTCGACGAAATGCTGCTGTCGGCACGTGCGGAACTGGACGAAGCCAAGCGCAAGGAAACCTATTCCATGATGGGTCGGATGCTGCGCGACCAAGGCGGCCTGATCCTGCCAATGTTCAACGATTTCGTGGATGCCGTTTCCAACGATGTTCAGGGCTGGGCGGACGATCCGAACGGACCGCAAATGAACTGGTACGCGTTCAAGAGAACTTGGAAAGCCTGACACCAGGCACCCCAACCGACGGAGGTGCAGGTGTGTCACTCTGCAAACGCCTGCACCTCCGGCAACACGGGCGAGGGCCCTTACAAACCTTTAAACCCGCGCGAAAGACGCGGACAAACATCAGGGAAAGCAAACAATGAACAAAGAACTAGACTATCTGGCGGACCGCGTAACCGCGGGAAAAATGACCCGCCGCGAGTTTATGGGAAAGGCGACGGCGCTCGGTCTGAGTACGATTGTGGCGGGCTCGCTCTATACCCGCGCGGCACAGGCCGCAGACCCTGTAAAGGGCGGCACACTCAAAGTGGGCCTACAGGGTGGTGAAAGCACGAACTCTCTCGACCCGGCCCTGTCCGCGTCGACCGTCCCGTTCATGAACCTGCGGTGCTTTGGGGAGTGCCTGGTGAACGTGGCACCCGATGGCGGGCTGGATTTCCGCATGGCGGAAAGCGTAGAAGCGTCCACGGACGCCAAAACCTGGACCTTCAAGATCCGTCCAGGTGTGGAATTCCACAACGGCAAAACCATGACGTCCGAGGACGTGATGCGCACCATGCAGCGTCACTCCAACGAAGACGCCACTTCGGGTGCGCTTGGCATCATGAAGGGCATTGAGTCGATGAAAGCGGACGGGGACTACTTCTCGGTTACGCTGTCGACGCCCAGCGCTGACCTGCCCTACCTGCTGGCCGACTACCACCTTGTGATCCAACCTGACGGTGGGTTCGATAACCCCGCTGCGGGGATTGGTACGGGTGCCTATGCTGTGGAAGCCGACGAACCCGGCGTGCGCCACACCTTCACCAAGTTTGCCAACTACTGGGACTCCGATCAGGGGCATTTCGATGCGATCGAGAACATCGTCCTGAACGACAACACGGCGCGGACCGCGGCCCTGCAATCAGGTCAGGTGCATATGATCGACCGTGTGGAGCCCAAAATCGCGCAGCTTCTGTCGCGCGCGCCGAACCTCGAAGTCAAATCGGTGTCCGGACCGGGCCACTACGTCTTCATCATGCATGTGGACACAGCCCCGTTCGATGCAAACGAACTGCGCATGGCCCTGAAGACCGCGATCAATCGCGACGAGCTGGTCGACAAGATCCTGCGGGGCTATGGCACGGTTGGGAACGACTTCCCGATCAATGCCGCTTATCCGCTGTTTGACGCGTCGATCCCGCAGCGCGCCTTTGACCCTGAAAAGGCCAAGGAGCACTACACCAAATCCGGCCATGATGGCTCGCCCATCATCCTGCGGGTTGCCGACGGTGCCTTCCCCGGTGCCGTGGATGCCGCAGCGCTCTTCCAGCAATCGGCGCAGGCCGCTGGTATCCCGCTGGAAATCAAGCGTGAGCCCAACGACGGCTACTGGTCGGAAGTCTGGAACAAGCAGCCGTTCTGCGCCTCTTACTGGGGTGGCCGTCCAGTGCAGGATCAGATGTACACCACGGCGTATCTGTCCACCGCGGACTGGAACGACACGCGCTTCAAGCGTCCTGACTTTGACGAGCTTCTGCTGGAAGCACGTGGCGAGTTGGACGAGGCCAAGCGCAAGGACCTCTACTCCAAGATGGCCTACATGGTGCGTGACGAGGGCGGCCTGATCCTGCCTATGTTCAACGACTTCGTTGAAGGCGTGTCCAACAATGTGGGCGGCTGGGTTGATGATCCGAACTTCGGCATGATGAACGGGCTGGCCCCGCTCAAGTGCTGGCTCACGGCGTAACGGTGCGGACCTAGAGTATGCACCCCATCCTCAAACTGGTGATCCAGCGCGTTGCGCTGGGTCTCCTGCTGCTTTTCGCTGCTTCGGCCATGATCTTTGGCCTGACCGAAGCACTCCCCGGCGATGCTGCGCAGGCCGTTCTGGGCCAAGCCGCCACCGAGGAATCCCTGGCAAATCTCCGGCGTGAAATGGGTCTCGATCAACCCGCGCTGACCCGATACTTCAGCTGGGTCGCGGGCATCCTGCAAGGCGACCTCGGGACGTCGATCACGAACAAACTCGACATCTCCGAAAGCGTCGGGGGCCGTCTGAGCAATACGATTTTCCTGGCATTCTGGGCTGCGGTTGTCGCCGTTCCGCTTGCGATTTTTCTCGGCCTCCTGGCCGTTCGCTATCAGAACCGCTGGCCGGACAAGATGATTTCTGGTGTCACGCTGGCCACAATTTCGATCCCCGAATTCCTGATCGGCTATGTTCTGGTCTACTTCATCGCCGTGAAGTTGGGCTGGTTCACACCGCTCGCGCTGATCAACGACAGCATGTCGCTGGGTGAGAAGCTCTATGCAATTGCCCTGCCCGTTCTGGTTCTGACCCTTGTCGTTCTCGCGCATATGATGCGCATGACCCGTGCAGCGATCCTGAACGTGATGCAATCAGCCTACATCGAAACGGCTGAACTGAAGGGCCTCACCACATTCACCGTGATCCGCAAACATGCGTTTCCGAACGCGGTGGCCCCGATTGTAAATGTTGTGATGCTGAATCTGGCCTATCTGGTGGTCGGCGTCGTGGTCGTCGAGGTGGTGTTTGTCTACCCCGGCATGGGCCAGTATCTGGTCGACGCGGTTGTGAAGCGGGATGTCCCCGTGGTTCTGGCCTGCGGCGTGATTTTTGCGGGTATCTACATCACCCTCAACCTGATCGCTGATGTCGTTTCCATCCTCGCCAATCCACGTCTGAGGCACCCCAAGTGATGTCGCCCCGGGGCATCACGCTGAGCGGGACGACTGTGTTTGCATCGCAAACCGGCGGGAAGGCGCAACCCAGTGCTGCACCCCGCCCCGACCCTCTCCGCAAGGAGCAAAAAGAATGCTGAAAAACATACCCGTATCCGCGATGATCGGCCTTGTGCTGACGTCGCTTTACTTTGTGGCCGCGATATTCGCGCCATTTCTGGCGCCTTATGGCATGGCCGAAGTGGTTGGCGACGTCTGGGAGCCTTCGTCTTCGAAACACCTTCTGGGGACCGATAACATCGGGCGCGATCTTCTGACCCGGATGATTTACGGCGGCAGGACCACAATCTTCATCGCAACGGCAGCGACTGTTCTGAGCTTTGTGACCGGCGCGTCGCTGGGCTTCCTGGCGGCGGTGCTGGGGGGCTGGGCCGATCAGCTCTTGTCGCGGCTGGTCGATCTTCTCATGTCGATCCCGTCGCTGATCCTTGCCCTTGTGGTTCTGGCTGTGTTGCCTGTGACCATCACCACGCTGATCATTGTCATGGGGCTTTTGGATGCCACGCGGGTGTTCCGTTTGTCCCGCGCCGTGGCGGTCGACATCAACGTCATGGATTATGTCGAAGCCGCGACCCTGCGCGGTGAAGGGCGTGGCTGGATCATTTTCCGCGAAATCCTGCCAAACGCGCTCTCACCGCTCGTGGCCGAGCTGGGCCTGCGCTTCATCTTCATGGTGCTCTTCATCTCCACCCTGTCCTTCCTGGGCCTTGGCGTTCAGCCGCCGCTGGCCGACTGGGGCGGGATCGTGAAAGAGAACAAAGAGGGCATCGTCTATGGCATTGGCGCAGCACTCTACCCGGCGGTTGCCATCGCCACGCTGGCCATTTCCGTCAATCTTGTTGCGGACTGGGTCCTGAACCGGACCACCAGCCTGAAAGGAGGCCGGGGATGAGCGAGCCACTTCTTAAAGTCCGTGGTCTGAAAATCGGCGCGACCGTCTATCCGCCCGGCGAAAAGCCGCATCCGATCAAGATCGTCCATGGCGTCGATTTCGACCTGCAACCCGGCAAGGTGCTGGGACTGATCGGCGAATCCGGGGCTGGTAAGTCGACAATCGGACTGGCGTCCATGGCCTATGGGCGCGGCGGTGTCGAAATCACTGGCGGCGAGGTCTGGGTCAACGGGCGCGACATCCTGAAAAGTGGATTGAAGGATGTCCGAAGCTTGCGCGGTGGCGAAGTCACTTATGTCTCGCAGTCCGCGGCCGCGAGTTTCAACCCGGCGAAGCAGATCATGGAGCAAGTGACCGAGGCTGCAATCGGGCACGGTAAGTTCTCGCGGCGAGAGGCTGAAGAGCGCGCCGTGACGCTGTTTCGCAAACTCGGGTTGCCGGATCCCGAGAACATTGGCAGCCGGTACCCGCACCAGGTGTCGGGCGGGCAGCTTCAACGCTGCATGACTGCACTGGCCCTTTGCCCGCAGCCGGACCTGGTGGTGTTTGACGAACCGACCACCGCGCTTGATGTGACCACGCAGATTGATGTTCTGGCTGCGATCAAGGAGGCAATCCGCGATACCGGCGTCGCTGCGCTTTACATCACTCACGACCTGGCGGTTGTGGCGCAGGTCAGCGACGAAATCATGGTGCTGCGCATGGGCAACACGGTCGAGTACGGCACAGTCGACCAGATCATCAATGCGCCCAAGGAAGAGTACACGCAGGCGCTGGTCTCGGTGCGCTCGATTGAGCACCAAGAGAAGCAACCGACCCCCGAACCGGTTCTGAGCGTCAAGAGCATCACGGCGCGCTACAAGGGCACCAATTTCGACGTGCTCAAAAATGTCAGCGTCGATCTGCATCCCGGTCAGACACTGGCGGTTGTGGGCGAAAGCGGGTCCGGAAAGTCCACGCTCGCCCGCGTCATCACTGGCTTGTTGCCGCCGCGCGAAGGCGAGATCAACTTTGCGGATCGCACCCTGTCGCAGGCACTGAATGGGCGCACCCGCGAAGACTTGCGCGAACTTCAGATGATCTACCAGATGGCCGACGTGGCCATGAACCCCCGCCAGACCGTCGGGACGATCATCGGGCGCCCGCTGGAGTTCTATTTCGGCCTGAAAGGCGAGGAGAAACAGCGCCGCATTCAGGAACTTCTGGATGAGATCGAGCTAGGCAAGGGGTTTCAGGATCGCTACCCCGCCGAGTTGTCCGGGGGTCAGAAGCAACGGGTGTGCATCGCACGTTCGCTCGCAGCCAAGCCAAAGATGATCATTTGTGACGAGGTGACATCGGCACTCGACCCTCTGGTTGCGGACGGAATCCTGAAGTTGCTTCTGGAACTGCAGAAAATCGAGGATGTGGCCTATCTCTTCATCACCCATGATCTCGCCACAGTTCGCGCGATCGCGGACAGCATCGCTGTGATGTATCAAGGTGAAGTTGTCCGGTATGGCCCCAAGACGGAAGTTCTGTCGCCCCCCTTCGATGATTACACCGACCTTCTGTTGAGTTCGGTTCCGGAAATGAAACTGGGCTGGCTGGAAGAAGTCATCGCGCATCGCAAAATGGAAAGCGCCGGGAACTGAAGCAAAGGCGAGGCGATCTGGGATCGATGGACCCAACGGGAGTGCGGTCTTGAATTGAGGGCTTTGGGGAAACCCACCGCCTTCTTTCAAGAGTGCGTCAAGCCGCGCGTTGACCGGACCAGATGCAATACTCAGGATGCGTTGGCTGTTGGTCGCATGTTCCATTCCAACGTTAAAGAAACCCCAAAACACGGCGAGGGCGAGCCATGCAAAACAAGCTTCTGCTGATCATTCTTGACGGCGTCCCCTGGCGCAATTGGCGCCGGCTTTTTGGAAATCTCGAAGGTTGGGTCGACAGCGGCGATGCGAGGGTCTGGAAATCCCGCGCAGTACTGCCTTCGATCTCGGCCTCCTGCTATGCCTCGATCCACACCGGCGTCGCGCCTGCCGAGCATGGGTGCACCGGCAACGGCAATGTGTTTCGGCTGAAGCATCCGGACGTTTTTTCACAGGTGCGTTCGGCTGGCGGCGTTACTGGTGCCGTGGCCCATTCCTTCTGGTCCGAATTCTTCAACCGACACCCGTTCGACCCGGTGCGTGATGTCGAATATGACGAGCCGGAGAGCGCGACAATCAACCATGGTCGGTTTCACACGATGACCGGATATGGCCACGCCAACCAGATGACGCCCTGCGATCTGGACCTGTTTGCCAGCCTGACCAACCTGTGCCTGCGCTTCGGGCTCGACTACGGCATGTTGCACACCTGCACGCTCGACAGCATGGGCCATCGGTTTCAGCACGAAAGCCACGAGATGGATCTGGCCTGCGCCGTGATGGACGAGATGCTGGCCCCGTTCATCCCCAAATGGCGTGCCGCGGGGTACGAGGTAATCGTGACCGCCGACCACGGGCAGGACGAGCGCGGGCATCATGGCGGGCGCGGCGCGCTGCAGCAGGAAGCGGCACTCTACTATTTCGGCCCGGCCGATGGGCCCTCCGAAGACACGGTCATCGATCAGTTACAGCTGGCGCCAACGATCCTTGGTCGGCTGGGAGCCCCTGTGCCCGACACGATGCGGGCTCAGTCTTTCCTGACCTGACCTCTAGTCGAAATTCCAGAGCCCCTGCCCCAGCGACTCAATCGCGACCACAATCCGGTCGAAACTGTCTGACGCTCGCTTGGACATCGCGCGGGCACGCAGGTACCCATGCACAAGACCCGGTTCGTTGATCCAGCTTGCCTTGCCACCGGCCACCTGCAGTCGTTCGCAATAGGCCGGACCGTCGTCCCGCAGGGGGTCACAATCCGCGGTAAAGATCACGGTTGGCGGCACCCCCTCGAAACTGGTGTCTGACAATGGGGACAATGTCGGATCACCTGAGATATCCGCCCCGCCGGTTCTGACCTTTGCATAGAACGAGACATCCGTGGCGGAGAGCATCGGCGCGTGGGCATGTTCGATGAACGCGCCCTCTTGGGTGATTTCACCCAGGCCAGGGTAGATCAGCACCTGACCGTTGATCCGGTCGAGCTTGCCCCTCGCGTGATGGGCCACCGCCGCCGCCAGATTGCCTCCCGCACTGTCCCCGGCCAAAACCAGAGGCCCCTCGAACTCTTCCGCAGCCCAGCAGGTCGCGGTCCACGCATCGTCGAAGGGCGCCGGATGCACATGTTCGGGTGCCAGGCGATAGTCAACGGACACCACGCGATACCCGGTTTGTGCACAAATCTCAGCACAGACGTCATCATGGCTGTCCAGACCGCCGACGACAAAGCCACCCCCGTGGAAGTACACCACCGTGACGGTCGGGCGGCCCGCCATGTAGACACGCACCGGAACACCCGAAGCGGACTGATCCTCTGCCCCGATGCCGGCGGGCCGGCCCCGATAGAATGCCCGGCACATCTCGTCATAGATGCGCCGTTGTTCCGGGACTGACTTCTCCGCCGCGTCCGCAGGGTAATGCGCCTCGGTCTCGGCGATGAACGCCCGAATCTCGTCGTCTAAGAGCGCATCATAATCCGCCATCACGCTCAGGCCGCCCACTCCCATGGGCGCGTGAAGCTTCCCAGAACGTGCGAGACATCTTCTTCATCGGCTCCGTTGCGTTTGAGCTGGGCAACAAGTCCGCGTTTCTTGTCGTCAATGACGGATTCAACCCGGGCCTGAAGATTCTTGGCTTCCAATGCTTCATTATAGATGCGCGTGATCGCCTGTTTGCGCAGATCGGGTTTGAAGACCTTGCCAACTGCGGTTTTCGGCAGTTCCGGGACGATGGTAATGTGCTTCGGCTGTGCCGCCCGCTCATGCACGTGCACTTTGCAGTAATCCATCAGTTCCTGCTCTGTCACGCTGGCGCCCTCGACGAGCTCGACAAAGGCACAGGGAAGCTCACCGGCATGGGCGTCCGGTTGGCCAATCGCTCCTGCGAAGGCCACGGCGTCGTGGCCCAACAGGGCTTCTTCGATTTCGGCCGGGTCGATGTTGTGCCCGCCGCGAATGATCAGGTCCTTTGCACGCCCGGTGATCCACAGATAACCATCGGAGTCGATCCGCCCCAGATCACCCGTGCGCAGGTACTTTTCGTTGTAGTACAGGTCCTTGTTCTTGTCGGCCTCGGTGTAGGTGTTTCCGGCAAACACGCCCGGGTTCGAGATGCAGATTTCGCCGATTTCATCGGTTTTGGCTTCAACCGGACCGTCGTTCGTCGAGGCATAAATCTTTACATCGGTGTACGGGAAAGGAATGCCGATGGAGCCGACCTTCTTTTCCCCGTCGACCGGGTTGCCCGAAACCAGACAGGTGGCCTCGGTCAGACCATAGCCTTCGATGATGGTCACCCCTGTTGCTTCTTCAAAGCGCCGGAACAGTTCCAGCGGGAGCGGTGCCGACCCCGAGAACGCTTTTTTGACGGTGCTGATGTCGCCATCGACCGGACGTTGCATCGACGCGGCGATAGCGGTCGGCACCGTCACGATAAAGGTGGTCTTGTAGCGTTCGTTCAGCTTCCAGAAGTTGTCGAACACCCCATCACCGCGATACCCTTGCGGTGTTGGGAAAATCACGTGGGAGCCGCAATAGACCGCCGCCATCAATATGACGTGGCACGCCATCACATGGAACAGCGGCAGCGGGCACATGATATTGTCGTCCACGGTGAGCAAAAGCTCTCCGCCCACCCAGCCATTGTAGACCATGCCGGAGTACTTGTGCTGGGCGACCTTGGGCATCCCGGTTGTGCCCCCGGTATGGAAGTAGAAAGCAACGCGGTCACCATCGCTGTCCGCAAAGGCCAGCTTGGTCGGTTGTTTCGCCAGCGATCTGGAGAAATCCGAGTATGCCGCGTGGGCGAGGTGGTCCTTGTTCTCCATTTTCGGACGGATCAGGGGCACGATCCATGATTTGGGAGGGGTCAGATACCGGTTCAAGTCCACTTCGAGGACGTGGTCCACGTCAGGCGCGTGGCGCACGGCTTCGGCAACTTTCTGCGCCACATCGGTCTTTGGAAACGGTTTCAGCGTGACCACAACCTTGGCCTTCGTCTCGCGCAGGATCGACGCGATCTGCTCCGGCTCCAGCAGCGGGTTGATCGGCTGCGCGATCCCGGCGATGGCACCGCCCAACAAAGTCAGAACCGTCTCGTTGCAGTTGGGCAGCACATAGGCCACCACATCTGTCTCGCCGATGCCGAGCGACCGGAAGAGATTTGCAGCTTGCGAGACCTTGTCGAGCATGTCGGACCAGGTCAGGGTCTCTGCCTTGTCGGTCGGACCCGAGAGGATCTGAAAGGTCACCGCTTTCTCGCCTGAATGCTTGGACGCGGTGCGCGACAGCATCTGATAAAGCGTGACGGGTACGTCCCGGTCTGCCCAGGGCATCTCGTTTTCGATCGCGTCCCGATCAGCCATATTAGCAATACTCATGATTGCGTCCTCCCCTGATGTGGCCCCATTCAGGGTCCCTCGTGTCGATTTGATCCAAAATGCGGTGAAACGCGCATTCGCGCAAGAAGCGTCGTTACGGAACTGCGCATTCGCAGTGCGCAAAGACCAACGTAGAGGACCGCAATGCCCCTACAGAAGGACCGATTGATAGCTCTCCGCACATCAGGCGAACAGGGTAGCGCTCGAAAGCGCTATTCGGCGGCGATTCCATCCGTGAACTGCAGCCGCGCCAGACGTGCGTAGAGCCCGCCGTCCGCCACCAGTTCGTCATGGGCGCCCATCGCCACAATCCGCCCCTGATCCATGACGACGATACGATCCGCCTTTTTGACCGTTGCCAGCCGATGGGCGACAATAAGCGTGGTCCGCCCCGCACTGAGATGATCGACCGCCTGTTGCACCGCACGTTCGCTTTCGGCATCCAGAGCGCTTGTCGCTTCATCCAGCAGCAAGACCGGCGCGTCGCGCAGGATTGCACGGGCAATTGCAAGGCGCTGTTTCTGTCCGCCGGACAACATCACCCCGCGTTCACCCACATAGCTGTCATAGCCATCCGGTAACGCCGCGATGAAATCATGGGCCGCCGCGGCACGGGCGGCTGCCTCAACATCAGCATCACTGGCATCGGGACGGCCAAAGCGAATGTTCTCTCGGGCTGATGCAGCGAAAATGACAGGATCCTGCGGGACCAAAGCGATATTCTGGCGAAACGCCGCACGCGTCATCTCTGGCAAGGGCACGCCGTCCAGTCTGATTTGTCCGCTGTCAGGGTCATAGAACCGCAGGATCAACTGCACGATTGTGGTTTTGCCAGCCCCGGACGGCCCGACGAAAGCCACCGTCTCGCCCGGCTGAATGGTCAGTGACAAATCGATCAGCGCGGCGGTTTCGGGCCGCGCAGGATAGTGGAACGTCACATCATCAAAGACGATCTCGCCTTTGACCGGCTCCGACAGGACAGTTGCGGACTCCGGGTCCTTGACGCTGTCAACACTCGCCAAAAGCTCAACCAGGCGCTCGGTCGCCCCGGCCGCGCGTTGTAACTCGCCCCAGATTTCAGACAGCGCCGCTACCGAGCCGGCCACCATCACCGAATAGATCACAAACTGGATCAGCGTGCCCTCGGTCATGACACCGGTGCGGACATCCAGAGCCCCAACCCAAAGCACCCCGACGACACCACTGAAAACCAGAAAGATCACGATGACCGTCATCCAAGCCCGCGTGGCTATCCGCCGGCAGGCCACGTCAAAGGAGGTCTCGGTCAAATTGGCAAAAGCAGACCGGCTGGTATCCTCATTCGTAAAAGCCTGTACCGTTTGCACGGCCCCAAGGGCTTCGGAGGCATTGCCAGAGGACGCGGCGATCCAATCCTGGTTCTCGCGGCTGATCTTGCGCAGCCTACGCCCCAGAACAAGGATGGGGACGATCACAAGCGGGACAATGAGAAAGACCAGCCCGGTCAGTTTCGGAGAGGTCAGAAGCATCAGCGCCATGCCTCCAACCAGAATGAGAATGTTCCGCAAGGCGATGGAGACCGAAGACCCCAGGACGGACTGAATAAGAGTTGTGTCCGTGGTGATGCGACTGAGCACTTCGCCCGTCATGATCGTTTCGTAGAAATTTGGGCTCATCCCGATGACACGATCAAAGACCGCCTTTCGGATGTCCGCCACAACCCGTTCGCCCAGTCGGGACACCAGCGCATAACGGACGCCCGTCCCCACAGCCAACAACGCCGCCACACCCAAGGCAGCGGCAAAATAGGCATCCAGCAGCGTGCCGTCTTCGATCCGAAAATTGTCCACCACGCGGCGCACGGCCAGTGGCAGCGCCAGCGCCAGCATGGCGGTCAGGGTCAGAGCGGTGAGCGCAGCTGCAATCAAACCCTTATAGGGCTGCATGAAAGGCCAAAGCGCTCGTAGCGTGCCCAGGTGTTTGGAGCCTGCCCGTTCTGACTGGGCGCCGGGCGCCGTGGGAGGGGGGGAAGGCTGCGATTGCGCCATTTAGGGTCCTTTTGATCGAGAAGCGCCGCCATGCGAGCGCGGTTGGCGCGGTTCATGACCTGTCGCAGCGGACCGGTCAAGCGACCCGTTGACGCGCCCAACGAAACCAGCAGGCCGGGCCCGGCAAGCGATGGTGCATCCGCGCCATGGATTCTGTGCCACAGCTCTTGAAGATCGCTGAATCCTCAAGTCTTTTAATACATTACAGACTTGGATGGGCAAACAATGCCGGACAGCAATTCTTGGAGCGGGTAGCGGGAATCGAACCCGCACCTTAAGCTTGGAAGGCTCTTATGATACCATTTCACCATACCCGCCAAGAATGCGTGCGTGGTAGAACATGACCGAAACAAGGTCAACTCCCCCTCATGCGATTGCACGTCTGTAAGTCAAGGTTAGAGCTGGAAGCATCCGCCTGGGTCACTGGGCGAAAGCGGTTTTTCGCCGCGGATACAAGGCCGCTTCAAATCCTGCATTACGCGGACGCTCGACAAATTCGGCTAATGCGTTGCGGGTAACCGCTGGGGCCGCCCGCAGCTTTCTACAGTTTCACTCCCCTTTTGCGCGTCAAATCAGCCCCCGACGCAGAAAGCACAAGACTACCTAGTATTTATGCGGGTCAGCCGTTTGCCCAGTGCGCCGGTTTGATCAATCGCATCCACGTAGACGGAATAGAGATCGTCCATTCGTTTGCGCTGATCGAAATCCGGAACAAAGGTCCGGTCATAGGTGGTCAAGGCGCCTGAAGCTTCCTTGATATCGGTGAAGTGACCCGAACCTACCCCCGCCATCATTGCGGCTCCAATAACGCCGGGCTCGCCGGATGCCAGGACTCGCAGCTCCGCCCCCAGTACGTCGGCCCGGATCTGGTTCCAGGGGTCCGATCGAAAGCCCCCTCCGCCACAAAAGATCACATCACTTTTGACGTCAGCCGAGGCCTGCAAGGTCTCCAGCCCCATGCGGGCTGCCATTGCGACGCCCTCATAGACCGCTCGAGCGAAATCCTGCAATCCGGTCGTAGAGCTGATACCCAGAAACGCTGCTCGCAGGTCCGCATCCCAAAGCGGGGCCCGTTCCCCTTGAAGCTGCGGCAGGAACAAAGGCGTCGCGCTACTTGGATCTGTTTGAGCCACAGCCGCTGTCATCTCATCCAGTGTAAGACCGCTTGTTTGGGCAAACCACATCTTTGCATCACCCCCGGATTGCGTAGGGGCCGCGTGTATACGGATGCCTCCATAGTCAGGGAACACTATCGCGCCGGGAGTCGGAACAACCGTTTGGGAAGAGATTCCCAGGACCTCGCTTGTGCCACTCAGGTACACTGATGCGCCCTCTTTGGCACCCCCTGTGCCGACCAACCCTGCCCAAGCATCCATTGTGCCGCAGATCAGGGTAACGTCCGCAAGCGGTCCGGTTTTGATAGTGCCAACAGGCTCCATCATGCTAAGCAACGGTGCCGAACGTGCGCCCGCGCCGGGCACTAGATCGAGCACTTCGGGAACATAGGACAAGGACGTGTCAACAAGGCCGATGCTAGAGACCTGATCTGTAACGGCCCGCCCCGTCAGGCGAAGTGCGACATAGTCTTTCGGTAGCAGAACCCAACGCGTCTTTTCCCAGATCTCGGGCCTCTGTGCGGACATCCACGCCATCCGTGAACAGGCATGGCTGGCATCAATGGGCATCGGAGTGCCCCACCATCTGAGTTTGTCTTTTTCGGCAACACGCGCATCCAATTCTGCCGCGACCTTCTGTGCACGCCCATCCTGCCAGACAATGGCAGGGGCCAAGGCCATCCCATCGTCGCCTACAAAAACATGTGTGTTGACTTGACTGGTCAATCCAACAGCGGCCACGCTTTCCACATCCATTTCTTCGGTTGCCCTCACGACCAAGCGAACCCAATCCTCGGGATTCTGCTCGACATAGCCCCTATCACTGCGATGTATCGGGTAGGTTTGGGAAAAGCGCGAAACGAGTGTGCCGTCCTCGTCAATGACGGCAGCTTTCACCGAAGTCGTACCAACGTCTATTCCAACAAATCGTGCGCTAACCATATCATTCCCACAATCCAATCTCTTTGTCCTGCAACAATTAGACGGATTTTTACCTTTGCCCCAAAATCCGCATTTGCGTGAGGCCTCGATTCTATCAAAACAACACTCTGCAACCACTTGTATGGCGACACCTGCCACGGCAACGCGAATATGCGCTGCGCATGCGAACGAGTGGCACTTCTGCCAAGCAGTCGAAGGTACAACGTGCAGCGAAGCTCCTCTTCGAGCCCAAAGTACCGAATGCTGCGATTTCTATGAATGTCCGCGTTGAAATTGGGTCACGCGGGTGCGAGGAGCGCCGACGCGATCTTGTCGACATGGACGAAGTCCGTTCCGCAGCATCCGCCGAAGACATTCATGTTTGGGAAGCGCCTGCGAATATCCGCATATTGCGCGGCGAGCTCGTCCGGGTTGCCTTCCTCAAGGTGCCCAAGTTGGCAGAGCGTGCCGTGATCCAATGTTGATGCGTTCGCCCGCAATCCGCGAATGCGATCCGACCAGGGGCCGCGCGTCAGCGCTGGTCCGAAATCGTCCGGGTGTGCGCAGTTGATCATGTAGTAGGCAGGTGCGGCGCCGGTCTGAGCGTCCACGGTCTCAATGGCTTCCTGCAAGCTTTCACCACTTCTCAGACAGCGGTTCTTTTCCAAGGTGAACGAGATCGCCGACGGCAGGCCCGCCGACTGCGCCGCGCGAGCAATCCCGATTGCTTCGGCTGTCGTGTTAAGTGTCAGGGCTGTGACGATGTGTACGCCTCCGGCCTTGAAGGTTGCGATCTGTTCATTGTGGTATGACTCAGCGCCTTCGGCGGTCAGCGCTTGATCGAGTTTGTAGGCGTCGCCTTTCGGCCCAATGCACCCGCTGATTACCGTCATTGACGCAGGCAGACCGGCGGCGCTGGCCGCATCTCGGTAAAGCTCGAAACAGGCGTGGTTCATTTCTGCCAAGCGGGTATCGTTGTAGCCGAGTAACCGCCCCCAATCGCGGCTGGCGCGGTAGGTCAGGCTGTCGAAGATGAAGCTTGCGCCATGCCGCACGGCAACTTCGGCAAAGGTGCGGTAATACTCATGCAGGGCCGCTTTCGCTTTTGGATCGTGGAGCAAATGGAAGGCCGCGAATTCTTCCAGCTCAAAATCGCGCTTGTACATCAGCCAGGTCTCTGTGCCGCCGTCTGTCAGAAACAGATCGGTTGTTTGATGCGGTAGGGTCGGGATCGCCATGAGCTTGTCCTCAGTCAGAGTTTTAAACGATACAGGCAGGCTAGGTGGAGCTGGCTATTTCGCACAAACGAACATACCTTGCGAAATGAGTTAGATTTTCTACGGCGTAATCAGGCTATGGCCAGGCGTTTACCGTCTCTCAATCAGCTTCGCGCGTTCGAGGCTGCGGCGCGGCATCAGAGCATCAAAAAGGGTGCCGATGAGCTGTGTGTGACACCCGCCGCCGTGGGTCATCAAATCCGCGCGCTCGAAAGCTATCTCGAAGTGACACTGTTTCATCGCAGTGTGCGGCAGATCACCCTGACCGAACAGGGGCGGCGGTTGGCTAAAGATATCGGAGACGCTCTAGACCGGATCGAGGCCTCCGTTGCCCCAGCCTTCAGCAACAGCCTGTCAGGGCCGTTGAAAATCTCAGTTGCTCCCTTCTTCGGAAACCGATGGCTATTGCCCCGGCTGGAACAATTCAGTGCGCAGTATCCAGAGATCGACGTGCGGCCGGTCTTGTCGTTCGACTATGTCGATTTGGCTAGAGACGGATTTGACGCTGCAGTTCGGTATGGGGATGGGATGTGGGACGGCACAACGGCCGAGCTTGTGTTCCGCGACACACTTCGTCCGGTTTGCGCACCACAACTGGTCGAAGGGCGCACCTTGCCGCTTGCACCCGATTTCATCCTGAGCCTTCCATTAGCATCTTCGAAGAACTGGCCAGATGATTGGACTGCCTGGGCAGAGGCAGCCGGAAGTGCATTGGCGCAGCGTATGGCCCCACATCAGTATGATAGCCGCGCATTCATGTTTGATAGCGCTCTTTCAGGTCAGGCAGTCATTCTTGCCGATCCCCGCATGACCGGAGTCGACGAAAGCGCCGGTCGTCTGGTTTGCTTGTCGGAAATCAGCGTCGAACGCGCGCAAGGCATACATATAGTAACGGCTGCATCAGCGATGGGGCGCAAGGTGCGGGCACTTGCAGATTGGATGAAGGCGGAGGCGCACGCCATTCAATGATAGCGGCCATTGGCGCAGCCGCAGCGAAAGCTCACTTTGTCCGCAAAGCCGTCCTTTAAGCGTAGTGCAGTGAACGTCCACTTCGAGCCCAGAGCGGACGTTGGGACTAACAGCTTAAACCATTAGAAAAAACTAAAACTGGATGCTGAGGGAGACCGTACCGTAGTCGCCAGAAAGCCGGTTCTTGGAATGCACATCGTGCACCCAACTGGCCGAAATTGCGACGGCGCCCCCTGCTGACTTAGGTATCCACGATACCGCTGGCCCAATACCAAAGGCTTCCCCTTTGAAGTCTCCCAAGAGGGCGCCAGCACCTGAGTCTCCGGTCAATTGCCTGTATGCATAACCGTGCAAACCCAGCGCCAGGTCCTCCGAAACGAATTGGTTGAACATGAAGTCTACGTGAAACTCGGTGCCGGTCTTGTATTGGGTGTCTTTGTTTTCTGTGTTGAACATAAACCCAGGGACAATTGAAAACTCCGTACCACTTTCTGGATTGAACCACGTCAAAGCGGCCACCAAGTCCAAACTCCAGTAGTTTCTGCCAATGTTGACAGCACTAGTTGAGCTGTAGCTCCCTGTCGGTGCGATGATCAAAGAGTAAAGGTTCGAATGAAAATTTCCCGACGACCAATAGAACGAGGCGGGGATCAGCCCGATGTCACCTAAAGCGGCGTCATCTTGCGACCGCGACAATCCTGCGATTGACCCGGTGAACGATGCATATCCAATCGGAACGTATCCTCCCACTGCGAAGCGACCTCCAATCGCGGGCGCATCCCAAACATGAAGGCCCTGAAACAGAGAGTAAAAGGCAGTGCTTTTTATCGAGGTCTGGATTTGACCTTCTTTGACCGCTCGGTTGGCGGTGCCGCGGTAGAGCAAGTTGACGTTTGCGAATACCGGTCCGGGCTCCGGGGCTACCCCAGGCAAGAGCGCCCCATACGCGCCAGGGAAGTAATTTGAAAAAGCCCCTTCACCAGCGTGGGCCGATGTTTGAGACACAACTAGGGTAATCGCAAAAATTTGTGAAATACGGTTGAAACACATAAATCACCTCCTGAATTTGTGCGCGTTTTCGGGCTTCAAAAATCTCGGCATGGGTGACGAAACGCGCCATAGCAAGACATTAGGCGATGCCAAGGACTGGCATCGCCTAATCTGCGAAGCAGGTTAATCGGCGCACTTACACGCTTCACCGCTCGATGCGAAGTTCATCAATTCAATCTCTCCCGGACGCCAAGTTTGATCGAACCATGACTCCAGCGGGCCATAGAGACGGAAGATCGTATTCCAACCTTTGCCGGGAACTGTCTGCACCCAGTTGCTCTCTTTGCCCTCCGGCGCCTTCGGACCAAAATAGATGTCATAAGATCCATCTTCGTTCTGGACTACGTCTGTGTCATTGCTACCGATTGCAGGAAACTGAGCGTCAGTTTGTAGCATTGAGCGCGTCTGGTTGTCATAGAGCGTGAACGACCAGAAGTCTTTGGCCGGCACATCCGCGGGCACATTCACCCTGTATGTCTTGGCGCCGTCCAGCGGGTTCCCGTTGGAGTCGCGATATGTAAAGGCATACTGAGATCCCTTACCCACCTTCTTAAGCGCCATCGCAGGGGTTATGCCTGTCGCGTAGAAGTGGAATGCCGCGCGAATGTCGTGAAGAGTCACGCCATCGAGCTCCCAAGTGTAGGCACCACCTGGAAACGCGGTCTGCCAATAGCTCTTTCCAGGATACCAGTAGAAACGTTCGTCACGCGGTTTAGATATGAGTGTCTTTACCGTCACAGCACCAGCTGCTGCCGCCGCTTCAAGGATTGGTTTCATCCGCGAGTCGGGCGCGAACTCCTGCCCTTTTACGATTCCAATGGCTGCGAGGTGGCCCAGAAGTTCGGGGCGTTCACCCATAAGAGGCTCACGTTGAACAACGGCGTTGATTTCGTCAAAAATCTCCGCGTCCATGCGGTGGATCGTGTTGAACAGCTTGCCCGACACATTCACGAAAGTCATTTCCGGCGGATTGTCTGCCTGGGACAGAGGATAGATACGGAAACGGTCTTTGGTCTGGCTTACGGCAAGATCGGTGGTCCCGTCCTTTTGATAACCTCGCCAAAGCACCCAGTTTCCAAATGTGTTTGTGCGGGCCACATGGTACCCCTCGGGAACCTCCCCATCGTAGCCCGGGGGCAGGATCAGGAACTTGCCGCCTTGGCCTTCGTCCGGCCCGAGATTGCCGAAATCGATAACATAGCGGAACCAGGCGTCGTTGAGAAAGCCGAGCACGTTCGGCGGCGTTTCGATCACCATAGGCTCATCGTCCAGCTCCAGCCAGGACGTCATGTAAACGCTGGTTGTGTTGGCGGTCAGAAACAGAGCATGGGAATCCATCAACCCTTCGAACAGGATGGCCGTCGAATTGGCAGGGCCGAACTCCAAGATACCGTTGCGCAGACCTTCCATCGAGGCGATTTTCGTTCCGTCGAGTACCGCCTGGTAGGCGTGTGTAAAATCAAGAAGATTGTAGACTTTCTGCGCCGATTCTACGTCGGGAACTCCGTCGAAGAAGTTCAACTCTCCCACCCGGGTCTGCAGGTTGTCGGGCGTTGTGATGCCTTCAGGGATCGGAGTCGCCATTTCCATCGTCGGCACTTCTTGGGCCGATAGCGATGACGCGCTGATCCAACATGTCAGAACGGCGGCATTGGCCGTCCGGACGATCGTTTTGATTTTACTCACTTGGTTTCCTCCCAAATTGATAGCTAGTTTTGTGAGATGAATTGCCTGATCCGGTTTTGATCGGTCGAACCGATGTCTCATTGGCCGGGATCAATCGCGTTGGCTGCATTGAACGGATAAAGCGTCGAAATCCAAATGCGCATTATCGCCGCCAAGACGTCGTGCTTGGCCAATCTTTGAGAGGTTCCAAAAGCATGAATAAGTACGCCCGCATCCATACGATTAAGGGCGCGCGCCACGGGCATCGCATCGAACTCCGGCACCAAGCCGCATCTTTGGTCTTCTTCAATTCTTGCAGCGACTATTTCGTCAAAGGAGCCCAAAAACGCCTGCCATACATGCTCCAGCCTGTCGTCGCTTGGGGCAGCATCGGAGACTGCACGCAGGATCGATCCATGTTGATGGCCAACGTCGACGAGTGCGGTCAGGCTCTCCTGCAAGGTGGCGATCGAGTCGCCTCCTCCGCTTAACCAGGGTTGTGCACCTTCCACGATCCCACCCTTCACTTCATCTAGCAAAGCCTCCATCAAACCGTGCAGGTCGTTGAAATGCTGATAAAAAGCTGACCGGCTATAACCGGTCGCCGCCATCAGATTTCCAACTGTGAGGTCCCGAAATGGGTTGTCGCCCAAGAACGTTCTCCCAGCGTCCAATATGGCGGAGCGCGTTTGCGCCGATTTACTTGGCGCGGTGGCTCGCGCAGCAACCTGTCTCCGAACAAGATCCGATTTCGGCTTTTCTGACATCATGTCACTAAACTTGACATAATGTCAGTTGTCCACAAAATGTTATCAAACGAACTCGATATGCATCTGACACAGCGAATAAAGTTGGCACTCGCTTCGCCCGCGCATCGTACCTTTGAAAGGTCTGCCGCAGACGAGCTTAGTCATTGAAGGGGGTTCTGAAATCAGCTGGATTGGGCGTTGGTGCACAGCAGATGTTCTGCAACGCAATGCATCCCATTTAGGTTACTATTCATGGGCCGCGTGGGTCGCATTTGGAACAACGCCACGAGTTAATTCTTGCGGAGGCATATCTTGTGCTCAAGGGCATTTCGAAGAAGATCATTATTGGCGCTTTGGTTGCTATGACCGCAGCTATCTGCGCCGCCATCACTTGGTTCATAATGTATGGCCCGGGGGCATGGACCGGAAACATCTCCAATCGTGACCTGTCCGATACGACCGCTGACGCGGGCCTGCCGAAAGAAGCAAACGGGCAATCCGCCGAACTCCTCGCGGCATTTCACGGGCTCGACAAATTGCCAAACCTCGCAAATGCGATTTGCAGAGGGTCGGAGGGTAAGACAGGAATGCCTGTAATCTTCTCGACCGAAATAGACATCACTACGATGCAGGCGGGGGATCTTCGGGTCACAACCCGCTCTGGTAAGATCGGAACAATGCACTGTGTTTCCGTTTTGCCGGCAACTGATCCGGGCGAGTTGCGCACTGTGCTCTTGATCGGGCAACTGGGACTTTCCGATACCGATCCACCCGTCAGCGTCGAGGTCATCGGGAATCTGCATTCAATTGACGGGACCCTGAATTTTCGGGGAACCAGCGTCTCGGTGATACCCCTTGAGGACGGGCCGTCGATCGCTTTGGCTGAAGTTGTGGATGATTGGACATCGGTCGGCACTCTGGGGCCCCGTCGCGTCAGGGGGAGCCTATGCCCCACAGAGGGCATCGTTCAGGCAGTCCGTGTCGCGTGGGAGGGCGGCGTGACGCTGGAAGACGGTACGGAACCCGGAGAGGCAGAGCGCGATCTCTACACAATCACCGTCGAGGCGGCGGACGGAACCCGCCGAGATGTGAAGCCGGCGGCGCTGGCCAACTTGGGTGACGGGGACAACAATCACATGCTCTGCATGGACACGACAGATCGGCCGATTTCGGTATCCTTTCCGGAAGGCATTCTGACGGATCCAAATGATGATCTGAACCCGGCGACAGAGGTGGACGTCATCCCATTGCGCTAAGCGCTCGAAAGCCCGGTTTTCGGCAGATCTTTCGCCACCAGGGGCGAGTTGGAACTTGCGCAGGAACAATCTTTAATGGTGGTTCTTGTTGCGCTGCCATCGCAGGCAGTTTCGTCCGCGAAGCGGTCATTCGTGAACGGGTCAGCGAACGACCGCTTCGAGCCCGAAGCAGACCTATTACCGTCCGGCTTGGGAAAGGTCTTGCAACACCAGGCGATGACGTCGTAGCCGACACCAACAGAGAGGGATGCCCCCCCGCCCGACGTCCAAAGACGTGCTCGACGCTTCGCGTATCTGCCCAGACGGTGGAATGAAACAATACCTTCCCGCTTCTCGGCTGAGACAGATTATCGGTGGAACCGCGTCATCCCCTTCGACCACACATGACAGACCCTCAGCCGTGTTAGCTCGATTGAGCGGAGCTGACACATTGCTTTTTGCTGGTCTGACCTCGACGCTCTCAATGTGTTCTTCAGAATCCGTGAGCGTATCGCCACCCGCAACGACCGGTGCCCAGTGGCTTAACTGTCCGCCATCGACCTCGCTGCAACGGTCATGTTCTAGTTATGAATTCTGAGCCTAAATTTCGTCTTCCCACATCATCTGTACCAGTACATAGCGGCTATCTGGATTGCCGGGATCCTTTTTTGACTTTCCCTTCTTTTTGAGCTGACCACCTTTCGCCTTGGAAAAGAGTCCGGCTTTCCCACCGAGCCATCCCCGCATTTCCTTCGCGACAGCTTCGGCGCGTTTCATGCAGAGAGTTCCATTTTCCACGTCCGGCCCGGAGGCATCGGCATATCCAGTAATCAGGATGGATTTCTTGCCGGGCAGATCACCGCGCCGGATCATCTCCTTGGTGTAGTAAGGCATGGACTTGATGCACCAGTTCTTGAAGCCGCGGTAGTCGAGCATGCCACTGTGCTTACTTATCTTCTTCATCGACGCGTCATCGTATTCGAACGATCCAACTTTGGTGAATACCGAGTAAGCATTGGTCTTTGGAGGTTCGGGGGGCGCTTTCTTGACCGGTTCCTTCAGGCCATTGATTGGTATCTTGTAGATTTCGGAAAAGGTCCATGTGTCGTCACCTCCGCCCTGCCCCTTCTTTTTCTGGATCACCGCCTTCATTCCGATTGACGATGTGTTGCTGAAGTAACTCGTTTTCATCGGCATCCATTTCGGAATAGCCGGCACTCTCGAAAAACTGTTTTCCGTGGGATTACCCATCGTGGACAGGTTGCCCTTCTCGTCGATGCTGATATCCCATGTCACCACACCTTTGTACAGATACTCGTAGCTCGTGACCTTAGTCTTGCTGTACTCGACCCGGAGCAGGAAATTCATTTTGACCTGGTAGTCGCCCGGTCCCTGCAGGTCTATTTTCTTGGCCTTGCCCTTGCTGGAGAAATTGACGAATTTGTGCTTCTTGCCGTCTTTGAAGACGTTGCCGTTGCCGTACACTTCGGTCAGCTTGCAGTTGGGATAGGTCACGGAAACCTCCGGCTTGGAAAACGAGTTTGCCCAGGCATTCCCGAGTAAGTCTCGTTGGTTGTCATGCTGCCGTCTGGAGCACCTTCGGCTAATGTCTTTTGATCGGAAGCGGCCTTTGCATTCCTGTCGGATCGCATCATCGCGGTGTCTGGAACGTTCCTTGCCCACCGCGAGGTCCGAGATGCCCATGCGACACCTGGACAGATTGGATTGGAAGGCCAAGTCCACCTCATGCTTGTGACGTTGAGTCTAGTCCTTGTTAGAATCGCCTGAATTGTAAAAAATGATCACTGTCCGGGCAGGGTTTGCACGCGCCACCATCGAAGCGGTGGGCGAACACGAAAGACGAGCCGATGACATCAGTCCCTGACCTCTACAGCGTCTACCCTGCCCCGCCGAGGATCGCCCCCTTTGTCGAACGCTTCCTCTATGCTGATATTGACTATTCGGTTGATTTCCAGATCCGGCCGTTTCCGACGGGCCGATGCTTTGTCGGATTTGTCTTTCGCGATCCGATTTCGTCCCAGCGTGGCGCACATCGAACCACCGCCAGCTCATTCCATTTCTGTGGTCAGGTTGGTGCGGACGACATACACGTGCACTACAGAGGCGAGATCGGGCATGTCATGGCCGAACTCAAGCCGTTCGCGCTGATGCGGCTTTTCGGCGTTCCCGCAATCGAAATCGACGGTCTATCCGCCGATGTTCGCGATTTTCTGCCTAGCCGCGCTGTCGAACGAATGCTTGACCGGGTCGCCTGGGCTCGATCGCCTGCCCATCGCATCGCCGCGTTCTCATCGATGTTGCTGGAGCAACTGGACACTCAACCTGATAGGTCATCAATCGTCGATGTCGTGGCAAGTGAGATCGACCAGAACCGCGGTCAGGTCCGGGTGACCGACCTGGCCCGTCGGTTTGATATCTCGCAGCAGACCCTGAGGCGGCAGTTCAAAGAGATCGTGGGCCTTGGCCCGAAGCGTTACGCTACCGTCGCCCGGCTAAACAACACAATTCGGCAGTTAAGCACTGCGGGGACGCTAACGCTCGCAAAGGTTGCGGCCGATAACGGGTATTTCGATGAAGCGCACATGTCTCACGATTTTTCCCGCCATTTCGGGATAAGCCCGGCTCGCTTCGCACAAGCTCGCAATGCGATGGTCATGTCCTATGCTGGGGCAAGGCCGCCGACACGATAACGGCACAGCCAAGTTGTTTGCCAGCGGTCGTATAGAGTCGTTGCCGCCGCTTTCAGGCGAGGCACTTTGGATGGCATCTTCATGCATGCGGCCCAATCAGATCAAAGCGCGCAGACAAGTTGGCGATGCTTTGAAAACGGTCGATGGATTTGAATGGGCATAAGCCAGTGCCGCCGAAGGGGGACAAAACCCAAATCCATGGCCAAGAAGCAAGGGGCTAGACAATCAAATATGGCATTTTCTACAAGCGCTGGCATGTGCGGTTTTAGTTAGATTTGGTCACTCGCCCCGGCCTGATGAGACTGGAGCGAGTGAACCGGATTTACCAAGGACGCTAGTTTTCTAGAACCAAGGTTCCTCTACATCATAGGTCAGGTCATCATAGTCTTGCCCGAAGACCGGGGTGTAAATCTGGGGCTCCGGTTCCACCGCGTAGCCCTGATCGACAACGACTGGATCAAGTTCTACAAGCGCGTTGTCGAACTTTAGAAACTCTACTCCGTCGCCCCAAGAATTGTTCATGGCGCCCCGGATCAGATCGACGCCATCGATCCCATCGGCGCGAAGATCGGTAACAACCCAGTCACCCGACGACAATTTCACAACGGAATAGTCGCTGATTGAGGCCGGACCAACGCCCTGGTCGGAATAGCCTAGGCCTTCCGGCACGACACCGCCTTCGTTTACCGATCCGTGGAACTTGCCGCGAAAGATGATGGTATCGACGCCAAATCCACCGTCAATCGTGTCGTTGCCACTGCCACCGATAATCACGTCATCGCCCATCCCGCCATCAATCGCGTCGTTGCCTGAACCGCCTTCGATGATGTCGTTTCCGGCGCCGCCATCAATCACATCGGCATCAGCACCGCCGTCGATCTCGTCGTTCCCCTCGCCGCCCTGGATTTCATCCACTCCGTCGAACCCGAAAATCCGATCCAATCCGAGGCCGCCGAACAACGCGTCCCCTCCGTTGTCGCCGACAAGAACATCATTTCCGGCGCCGCCATAGATCGTTCCGCCGTCCTCGGCACCTGGCGCAAATGCACTCGGATTGCTGATGTCAATGCTGTCACCACGCATCGCCTGGTACAGGATGTCGTTGCCGCTGCCACCGTCCAGATAGTCCCGACCACCATCGCCCTGAAGCAGATCGCGCCCGTCGCCGCCGAACAGTTCATCGTCATGCAGCCCACCGAAGAGCTTATCGTTGCCACTGCCGCCATCGAGGATATCAAAGCCGCTTCCACCGAACAGCGCGTCAGCGCCGCCGTTGGTTTCAATCGTGTCATCTCCGGCACCACCGTCAATCAAGTCCGAAACCTCCGCATGCGGCGACAGCTCGCCCGCGGCCTCGATACTGTTGATGGTATCGTTCCCGTCTCCGGCAGCGACTGTGAGACCGGCCGTGCTGGGCAGGTTTTTCAGAAAGACGTCTGCACCCCACTTGCCAAGTGCATCCAGTTCGCCCAACAGCACCTGAGTGTTGGCTTGATGACGCATGGCTTCCAACGCGCTGTGCGCGGCATAGTGCATTACTTCCACGTCAGTATCAAAAGGTATGACAGCGTCGATCGTTAGTCCCGCAAAAGGGCTCTTGCCGCTCAGATTGATCCCATCAGCATGAACCCCATGCATAGAGCCACTGTGCACGTACGTATCAAGAAGGTCCGGATTAAGCGCCGAGCCAGCCACAAAGCTGTCATCTGCAACGACACGCTGCTCGAAAGTACCGTTCGGTCCTGTGATGGTCTCGACCCAAACAAACCCTTGCCCATCGGTTTCCGGCTCATAGGCTGAGTATAGTTCATACGTGAATCCGTCAGCTTGTTTATCGCTCTCGTAGTCGTTACCGGAAAGCCCTCCGGAGAGTGCTTTGGCGAGCACACCGTCCTCAGCATAAATTTCCGACATGATGGCGTATACGGACACTATGTTGGCCTTCACAACCGATTGGCCGAGACCTTGATCGCTGGCATGAAGGATCGCCGCTATATAGGCTTGAGTGGCGGCCATAAGCGTAGGTGCGATGAGCCCGGACAGCATCTCCATGGGGGCATCATTAAGCATCGGAGGGATCTTGATGATGACGTCGTTCATAAGTTCGTCGGCGTCCTTGAGCAGTGCGTCGCGTTGCTCGGAAGTCGGTTCCCCCGGTGAATTGATCTGGTTGAGAACCGTCATTGCCGCGACCATCTGGTCGTGCACGGTGTCGGTGTCCAATTTCTCGCTCAGCCCATCAATCGCATCGATAATTTCGCTGACCTCTTCGGCGACGATTTCGAGCATGCCTTCGACGGCCTGAAGAAGTTCCGGGCCTTCTTCAGCGACACTCTGATCAGGACTTTGTGCGTTAAAGAAGAGTTGATCGATCATCTGATAAATCTCTTCAAAAGTCTGATAGATGCCGAAGACCTTGTCCTTGAAGTTGCTTAGTGCCGAAAATGCCGAAAGAAGGGCCGCAACGGCACCAGCGGCGGTCTGTTCGACGGTCTCATCTTTAAGAGCTAGGCCATCCAATGTCAGCGGCTGAAGTTCGGGGATCTCTTGGACGTAGACACTGGGCACAATTGGCGTAAGTTCATCGGAAGATGCCCTTGCAGCGCTTTCCACAAGCGGTTCAAAGAGATCATCAGATTGAAAAACTGCTGTACCGATCTCAGTGATGTCGGGAGCAATTTCTACGGTGAGGCTTTGGCGTTGTCTCATTGAAGTAACCTTTCGATTTCAGAACGCGCTCAGCGTTGTTTCGAAGAGCTGAGTTTTGGGATGAATGTCCCTCGTGACGGCAGTGCCGTTTTTCAGCTCAGGACTCGGCCAACTTGAGCCGTCCTGATTTTCAGTGTAGCGTTTACTGAGTATTCGGCTGAGTATTTTTGCTTTTATTTCAGTGGCTTGTAAAATACTTGGAGTGCAGGGTGCCCGCGTAGAGAGGTGACGATGTCATTTCACTTGGAATTGGGACATTGCCTGATGCATTGGGAAAACCGCGGCCTGACCCGTGACGATCTTGCGCGACAGGTGGGCTGCAGCACGTCTGCCATCAGTCACTGGATCAATGACCGCCGCCCTATCAGACCGGATCTCGCGCATGAAACCTTCCGGGCTTTTGCGCGGGCTTTTGATAGCGACGAAGAGCTTGATAGGCTCGCAAGACTTGCCGGGTCCTATCAGGAAAAGTTCCCTGACCGTTCTGTTTCCGAGATCGAGCAGCTGCTCTCGATGCAGCCCAACGATGCAGCGGCCGCGCCAACATCCGGGAAAGATCAGGCACATCAAGAGGACTGGTCAGCATCCAATGCGCGGACTGCCGGACAAACCAAGGCCGTTCTTGCCGTGGCGGCACTTGTCGCGGCATTGGCGCTCAGCCAGAATATTCGGGAGGGTGCGGGGTTCGTGGCAGGCCAGATCTGGCGTGCCGGTACGCTTGATCCAATCGCTTTGTTCCTTTGGTCGCTGCTGTTTTCCTCCATGGTCCTGTTCGTCCTTGGCTTTGACGGTCAAGGAGCACGCAAGAGAGCGCGCTGGATCGAAAGAGGAGCTTGGCGCAACACTTATGTAACGCTTGTCACTGGGTTTCTTGACAGGGTCGACGGGGCTCTGCTCCCGAATTCACGCGCTGCGACTACGGCAAAGACCTCTTTCACCCGCAATTGGAGCGTTGAGCTTTTCGAAATGGCGCTGGCGGTTGCTGTTCTCTACCCAATTTTCCTTCTGATGGGCCAATGGGTCATCACCGGTTCAGACCAGACATTGGGACTGTTTGGCGGGTGGCCTAAGGATGATGTGTTGTTGCGCCGCGTTACGATCAGTGGGTGTTTCGTCGGCTCCGTTGTGGTGGCGTTTGCTGCGAGCAAACAGCCACGCAAAGGGGCACGCATTGGCCTCGGCTGCCTGGCTATTGCCGTGAATTTTGCGGCATACATCCTGTGTTGGATCTCCTACGGAGGTGTGGAAGTCGGCCCGGGCGCCGTCAACATGGCAACCATTGCCTTCATTCTGGGCATTGCATTCAAGCTGTTCGACAACATTGCTGTCCCGGCCGCCGCGGCGGCAACCGCCGGAACAGTCCTGGGCTTCGCTTTCCTGCCGCTTGTCGAGATATCCGAATTGCTTGTTGGGCGGATGGGCGCGGGATATCAGGACATGCAGGTTAAGGCGGTCCATACCGTTTTGAACCATTCGCTTAATGTAGCACTCTTCTTTTGCTTGTTGTGGTTGTTTTCCCAGATCGTGAGGCGAGACCTCATCCGGAAGAATGCGATGATGGGCGCCGCGCTCTACACTGCGGTTTCAGTCGGTACCGCCGGTTTGATGTTTTTTGCCGCAACCCAGAGGTTCTGGGCCGAGTATTATCTGTTCTTGGGGCTTATCCCGATCCTGAACGCCTTTTTTGATTTCCTTTCGATTGGCCTGACCCGTTACACTCTGCGTCTCGGCCTGCAACGATTTGGTTTCAGAACTCTGATTTTTGCCTGCCTCGACATTGCCATTGCCGTGTGCCTGTTTGCGACTTTGGTTGTCACCAACTTTCTGCTCTTCGAATTTCTAAACAGTGTTACAGGTTCGATCATTATCCCGGTTCACGGCCACGAGGAGATGTGCCGGGCGGGTGGCGAATTCTTAGCGGCAGCGCAGTTGATCAATGCCCACGGAACCGCCGCCGCGGAAACGGGTGAATGCGTCCGCCCGCTTTTGTCACAATTGATTCAAGACCCGCTGAAACATGCTTGGCTAATTGCGGTTTTTGCCTCCACTCTACTGCCAACTGCGCTCCATCTGGGTTTTGCGGTCTTTGCCTTTGCTCCTGCACTGCTAGGCCGGAGCATTTCTAGCAAGGTAAGCAGACTTATTCGGGAGGCCGAAGACGATCTTCTGGCCAGAGCCGGAGCGTCCATCGCGCTTGGCGCTTGGCTTTCCTGCTCTTTGGTGGTCATCGCCGTTGTGCTGAATCAGGTATTGTCGATGCTTTATCTGTCGTCTGGTGCGCTGAATTGGCTAAACGAGTTTCTGTCCCAATCTCTGATCGGATATTGAATTTTGATCAACTGGAGTTGGTAGTCGCCGGATTTCTTGGACAGCTGATTTGGCGTCCAAAGCCAGGAGAAAAGCGAACGGCGGGCCGTAGCAGATCGAGCAGGATTTATTGACCTCAGCTCGGACGTCGTCTCTCAACGGAGGTCGAAAGCAACCATCAAGATCAATGCGGATTTCCAGATTTTTGGGAAACATCCCTTCCTTCAATCCTTTGAGCGAAGACCCTCGCCCAGAGGTCTTGCTGATTGCCGATGTTTCAGACCCCCCTCTGAAACTGTGTGCGAAAAAATCTGGCTACCCCCGCCGGTCCCTGCGCCGTAACTTCTGAACTTTTGCACCCCCCCTTTTTTTGTTTTCAGGTTGACCGGCGCCCTGGGCCAGCAATGCGCGCGCTCTGACTAGGGCGCGCGCGCCATCGCCTCAAAGAACGCAACGTAGCGATCAGAAGCGCCGCTTTCAGGGAAGCGACAGGGAAACGCAAAAGCGCCATTTTTCTCCAGCAAAGGCAAAAGCGCCTGCCAGGTCACTTCGAGGCTTTCAGCGACCCACTCTTCCCACGCCTTCATCGGGCCCGTGTCGCTCTCTTTCAGATAGACACAAGCGAATGCCTTCTCCGAGGCGGTAGTCTTTTTTATGTTCCTTTTTGAGTTCTTATAGGGGGTGACAGTTTTGTCATGCTTGAGCGACAGCTTTGCCACCCTGTTTGAGCCGCCAGAGCGCACCTCGTTGATCCCCTCGCAGCCCTCGGGAAAGCTCATTTCGAACGCGCGCGACTTCCCTTTCTCTTCAACCTGCTGAAGCCAGCCCGCAGACTTGAGCTGAGCGAGGTCCCTCTGGACCGTGCGTTTGTTTATGACCCAGCCCCGTGATCCGGGCCGTTCAGATGTAGAATCCGTTCCTGTTTCTTTCTGTTGCTATGGGTTCGGTCAAGGCCTGCTGAGCGGAGCCTTTGCGGAGCTCAAGCGAGGCAGGCCGGGTGGCGCGGTTAAGATTGGCGTAGACAGCCGGAGCAAGTCCACCAAGTGATGTGTGTGGTCTTTGTGTGTTGTAATCGATCCTCCAGTTTTCGATGATCTTCCGTGCTTCAGCGAGATTGCCGAAGATGTGCTCGTTCAGGCATTCGTCCCTGAGCCTGCCGTTGAATGACTCGACAAAGGCATTCTGCATCGGTTTTCCCGGCGCGATGTAATGCCAACCAACGCCATTATCCTGGCACCACCTCAGCACCGCGTGGGACGTCATTTCCGTTCCATTGTCAGAAACGATCATGTCGGGTTGACCGCGCCGTCGGATCAGATCATCCAGTTCGCGGGTCATGCGGGCACCAGACAGAGAACGATCTACGACGGTCGCCAGCGCCTCACGGGTGCAATCATCTACGATGCACAGCACGCGGAACCGCTGACCATCCTCGAAGGTGTCAGATACAAAGTCCAACGACCATCGCTGATTGGCCCGATCTGGCACCAAAATGGGTCTACGTGTGCCCAAAGCCCGCTTGCGCGACCGCCTGCGGCGCACCGCCAGCCCTTCTTCACGATAAAGCCGGAACAGCTTCTTGTGGTTCACTTCGAACCCCTCTCTGGCAAGCAGGATGCCCAAACGGCGATATCCAAACCGACGCCGTTCATTCGCCAGTTCACGCAGCCGCTTGCGCAGGGCGTCATCACCCCGATCCTGCTTCTTGTACTGAAAGACTGACCGGTGAAGGTCAGCCAACTCACACGCCCGACGCTCAGAAAGGCCGTGCCGATCCATCACGTCCGACACAGCCCTGCGTTTCACATCAGGCGTTAGTAATTTTTTGTCGCAAGATCCTTCAGCGCAGCGTTGTCCAGCATCGCATCCGCCAACATCCGCTTCAGGCGATTGTTCTCGTCCTCAAGTGCCCTGAGCTTCTTTGCGTCCGACACGTTCATGCCACCGAACTTGGCCTTATATTTGTAAAACGTGGCGTCGCTGATCCCGTACTTCCAGCACAGTTCCTGCGCCTTCACGCCAGCCTCATATTCCTTGATCATCCCAATGATTTGTTCGTCACTAAATCTGCGTTTCATAGTCCATCCTTTGCTTGGACGGATTACTAGCACCACCGTGGCCTGATTTCAGGGGGCTGGGTCACAGGTGCTGAGATTGTTGAGTTTGATCTTCCGACGCTTCCAATGGCCGTTGAAGCAATCGTAACACTTTTTGCGGCGGAGCTGGCAAATGCCAACGCTGATACGTTGAAGGAACGGCGAGACGATTTTTCACAAGCGGTGGCGGAGATGATCGAAACCGGTCTGGCGATACCTCAGGATCAAATGTTGAATGCAGTCGGCGTTCGGTCGCAGTTGCGTCAGGAATTAAGTACTGCGTTGAAGGGTGCCGCTGCTCAGGTTTTGCTGACACCCACCACACCGCGCCCGGCTATGCCGCTGTCAGATTTTGACCCGACACAGGAGCTGGCGACTCTCATCCCGTTTACGTGCGGGTTCAATTTAACCGGACACCCTGCGATCAGCGTACCCTGTGGACAGACCCATAGTGGCCTGCCGATTGGATTGCAGATGGTTGGTCATAACTACCAAGAAGCTTCGTTGCTGGAGCATGCCGAAGAGTTTCAAAGGCTGACCAATTGGCATGAGATGCGCCCCCCTGTTTGAAGCGCGCCCCGAAAGAGCACGTTATATCTAGATGGCCGCGAATTTCTGCTCTCCACCGGTGGAGCTTTTCGCTGCCGTCGCAAAATGTGGAGAGCGGTCGCTCAAGCGCGAAAATAACCACGCCTCGGCGCGGAACCACCCAACGATGCTCTAGATGGGCTAGAAGCGCTTACGCGGTTCAATGAACGACCGCTTTGTGTAAGCTGCGTTGCGGCGTGCCTCTCGACAACGAACAGCAGCTATGGGCCGGTCATACGATCCCAACCATTCGAGAATTAGCGTCAACGCCGTGTTTACTCATACGGTCGTTGCGATCTGTGCAACGAGCGATCGGAACCAAACATGGGCTGGGTCCTTTTGGCGACGCGGATGCCACAGGAGGTCGACGCTGAACTGTGGTGATGTAAACGGCGGCTCAAACTGTTCAACTGTGTCGGCGTGTAAAGCTGCCAAACGGGTGGGTATCATCGCAATCAAGTCAGAGCCGGCCACAACCGAAGGTGTCAGAAGGAAACTGGGAAGCGAGCAAGCGACCCGGCGACTGCGGCCTAGGTCCGCAAGTAATTTATCTGTTGCTCCCGAGAAGCCACCGCCTTCAGGCGAAACTAGAACATGATCAGCGGCACAAAAGGTATCGAGCGTATACTCGTTGGTCCCCCGCGGGTGATCTTGGCGTTGAATGACCTTGAAGGTTTCCACCAGACCTGGCCGTCGCTTTGCCTCCGGTAGGTTCATCCCTGTCACCAAAGCGAGCTCACAGGTGTCTTGCTCCAGCTGAGACCACACAGTTGTCGGTTCGAACGGAAGCAGCGCAACGCGGGTATGTGGTGCATGCGCCGCCAAACTTTGCAATAGGGGGCTTGAAAAGATCGAGTGTACGTAATCCGTGCCAATGACCCGGAACGTGCGCTCCGATGTCGCCGGATCAAACTGCACACTCTCACGGACAAGTAGATCGAGACTCGCCAAGTGCGCGTGCAACGCCTCTTTCAACTCCATGGCGCGCACCGTCGGCACTAGCTTGCGGCCGGAGGCAGCGAGTAAGGGGTCATTGAACAATGCGCGCAGCCTCGAGAGCTGAGCGGACATTGCCGGTTGGCTGATCCCCAATTTGTGCGCCGCGCCTGTTACGCTCTCGGCTTCCAGAAGCGCATCAAGCGCAATCAAAAGCCCAATCTCTGATTGTTTTAAATCCATTCAGATTATGGTACCTATCTAACACATCGATTTTTCCTATGAATACCCGTCTCCTATCTTCTCCTCAACACAGGAATAGGAGACCAAGATGAAGATCGGATTTGTAGGTGCTGGCGGGATGGCGAAAGCGTTGGCCGGCAAATGGGTGCGCACGCATGAGGTCATGCTTTCGGGCCGAGATATGGGCAAAACACGGGAAGCTGCGGAAGTCACAGGCGCAAAATCTGGCACCGCAGAGGAAGTGGTTGCCTTTGCCGATGTCGTGATTTTGGCCACCCGCTGGCAAGATGTCTTTACGGCGATTGAAACCGCCGGAGGCCCTGCGGCCTTCGAAGGCAAGACGGTCATCGACATCAATAACCCGGTGAGTGTCGAGACCTTTGTTACGACTCGCGGCGATGGTCGCTCTCTAACCGAGGCGATTGCCAGCTCCCTTCCAGGTGCGGCGGTCGGCAAGGCTTTCAACATGGCGCAAGTCGCAGTCTGGGAAGACCCCGACATGATCTATGACGGAAGGCAAATGGTAACCCTTTACACCGCCGATGACGCGGCGGACGCGATCATAGCAGAACTCATTTCGGATGTTGGGGCAGAGCCCCTGCGCCTTGGCGATAACACGCATGCATACCAACTGGAGGCCGCGGCCGCGATCGTAATCAAGTTCCTGTTTGCGGGGGGGGATCCACGCACGATCTTCAACTTTATCCGCCCAGAAACGAAACCCATTCGCTGAGGAAAAGAACATGCGCATAAAAGGACAAACGGTCGTGGTGGTTGGTGGCGGTTCCGGTATCGGCAAGGCAATCTCGGCGCAAGCGGTCGCTGCAGGTGCCGACGTAATTATCTCCAGTCGCAACACGAAAAAACTGGAGAGAACGGTTGCAAATCTTGGCGCGTCCAGCGCCATACCTGTCGACATGACACAACTGGCTTCAGTCACGGCCTGGGCCAGTGCTCTGCCGCAGATCGACCATCTTGTGATCTCCGCATCTAGCGCTGCGCATGGGTCCTTCTCGGACCTGCCGGAAAAAGATCTGCGGCACATGTTTGATGCCAAGTTCTTTGGCCCCTATGCCATTGTGAAAGCTGCATTGAACAAAATACGCGCAGGCGGATCGATCACGTTCTTTTCCGGGGTGCTGTCACGGCGTCCCGGTATTAACTGCTCCGGGCTGGGTGCCGTCAACGGAGCGGTCGAAGCTTTGGCACGCAGTCTTGCATTGGAGCTTGGCCCAGCAATTAGGGTCAATTGTCTTTCGCCAGGGATGGTCCGATCGGACGCGTATGCCGCTATGGAGCCCGAAGCGCGCGAAGCGATGTACGAAGCAACCGGCGAGTCTCTTCCTGTCGGCAGAGTTGGCACGGTTGAAGAAACCGCAGAAGCAGCGATGTTACTCATGACCAACTCCTACACAACAGGAGTTGTCCTTGATGTGGATGGGGGGCACATGATCCGCCAATATGCGCGCCGGTAGAAACCTTCGCGCATGCTCCCTAAGTTGCGCATCGACGGTCGGCTTTGAGAAAGCTGCGTCGCGGCAGATCAAGCACCGATCAATGTCTGGGATGGGCCGAACCTGTTGCCGGCCCAATCTAGGATTGAGAAATTGTTTCACCCTATGGGATCAGCACGGCCACGTCTAACCCACCCAGATTTCCAGCTTTTTCAACCGCTTTATCCATCTCCGCGAGACCGAAAGACTGCGAGCGTATCTGTCTGACGTCGAGCTGCCCACCTGATACCAGCCCCCATGTTCCAGATGCGGTTACCTGATCAAACATGAACGACCCTCGGACCGTGATCTGATTGCGCATGATCCAGTCATATCTCAACGGGATTGGTCCTCGTCTGCCACCGGAAAGCACTGCCGTGCCACCTGGCCGCAGACATTCCACCGCTGAAACAATTGCTGCAGGGGATTCCATGTGAGCGGACACGTCCAAGACCAGTTCGGTTTGCGTTGTCACTGAAAGGCCTGCCAAACTCTCAACACTACAAACCTGCACCCGCGGCGAAAGTGCGTTCAAGTCGCCAAGTCGGTTTTTGTTGCGACCAACGGCGATTACTTTTGCCGCGCCGCGCGCCAATGCCGCGAGCACCGCGCAGGACCCAAGCTGACCCGTCGCACCCAGGATGAGAACGGTCTGGCCTGCCTGAAGGAAGCCGCGCTGAAGCCCTGCATCAGCGATTGCGATGCTGGGCAAAGCCGCCAAATGCTCACGGGCAAAGCCGTTGGGGCCAGCAAGTGTTGTGACACATGCGCGGGGGTATATGGCTTGTTCGGCGAAACTGCCGTGACGCCACAGTGTCTGCATGGCCTTGCCACGCTCTGTTCCATTGCCAGTCCATCCGATCAAGATGTCGTCAGATAGTCCGTCGGGAGCTCCCGACGAAAGCAGGGAATTGCACAACACAACCTCACCCGGTTCGATGTCCATCACATCGTCGCCAACTTTCAGGACCCGCCCAATGCAAGCAGGCCCAGGGATAAAGGGCACGGGTAGAAGGTAAGGCGGTTTTCCCTTCAAAACATCTGCGGTGTTTGCAGGCACTCTCACACAAAGAACCTCTACAACCACAGAGCCTCGCGCTGCCTGAGGTGGATCAACGTCACGCAGTTCTAGCCCACCTCCGATCTCTTCAAGCCAAAGCGCTTTCATGAATCACCTCTCGTTACGATGTTGCAAAGTGCCGTTTGTCCTGAACCCCGCTGCCTTTTCCGCTCACTCAGAAAAGACCGGGTGGTTCCCGCTGGCAAAGGCGTCAGGGATTGGCATTGAAACGTCCCAGTGCTGGACGATCATGCCGTCTTCGACGCGATAGATATCGACCACAGCAATGCCGGTGGATTCTACTGTGGGGAAAAACACGGCGTGATCCACCACGAACTGGCCTTCAGAGATCATTCGGGCAGATTCAAACCGGGCCTCAGGCATTCCGCCCAAGAAACCTTCCCAGAAAGATTTGAGCGGTGCCACGCCGTTCGGCAAGTTCGGATTGTGCTGTACCAGGTCTGGCGCGACGAATTCTTCGATGCGGTCGAACACGCGACCGTTGAGAACCGTCTCAACATAGGCTTCGACGACGGCTTTCTCTTCCTCACCCGCTGCTGCAGGGTGCGACAGGAATGCTGTCAAGATGACGGCTGATGTGATGGCGACCTTCTTCATATCTATGTGCTCCCAAGAAATTTCTGTTCCCTGGGTACTTCATGCTTCAGGATAGAAAAAATCGAATGTCACTATCATTAGGATCAGGTTTTTGGATTTACATAGAACTGAACTGGGGCTTTTGCTGACACTTGATACCTTGATTGAAACGCGCGGCGTCACAGCAACCGCGCGGCAGCTTGGTCTGAGCCAACCTGCCATATCAGCGCAATTGGACAAACTTCGGCGGCTTCTTGGGGATCGGATTCTCGTTGGAAACGCGCACGGGATGACGCCAACCCCACTTGCGCTCGAAATTCACGCTGAACTTCGACATCACTTACTCGCGCTGGAAAACCTCGTTGGTCGCGCCCAGTCGTTTGATCCTCAAACATCTGAACGTGTGTTTCGCGTGCTTGTGACCGACTACACTCAATCCGTTCTATTGGTTCCCTTTTGCAAAGCACTTGCAAAGGTAGCCCCTAGCGTCCGTCTGGCGATGCAGCCCATAAGCGAAAAAACTGCTGCCCGGGATTTGGAGCGAGATGCTGACATCGCGATAGCTTCAGAAAACATGACGGATCCCACCTTGCCGGCTAGGCAACTGTTCAAAGAGCATTTTCTCTTTGCGCGTCGGAAAGACACTGGAAAATCTGATCCGGCACTTGAGCTTAGGGAGTTTTGCGAACTCCAGCACGTCCTAGTCTCCCCGACTGATGGAGGTTTCTTCGGCCTCGTTGATGAAGTCCTAAAGTCACAAGGTTTGAAACGGAACGTCGCTGTGTCAGTTCCGTTCTTCAGTGCGGCGGTGGAACTGATATCAGAGTCAGAGTTTTGCGGCGTTTTACCTTCACGTGTTGTTACGGCCGCAGTTGACAGGATAGCCGAAATGCCACCACCAATAGAGCTCCCCGAGTTCAATGTTATTGCCAGTTGGCATGAGAGGCAGACGCACGATCCAGGGCACATTTGGTTTCGAAATGCACTGGTGATGTTTTCCCACCGCAATGTGCTTGCTGTCGATCAAGCAGATACCTGAATAGCGACATGCCGGGAGCATTTGAACTCGGCTTCAACCATATCTCGGCCGGGACAGATTATCGGTGGGACCGCGTTATCCCTTTCGACCACAGGTCACGGACCCTCAGCCGTGTTGGCTCGATTGAGCGGAGCTGACACATTGCTGTTTGCTGGTCTGACCTCGACGCTCTCAATGTGTTCTTCAGAATCCGTGAGCGTGTCAGATGAGGCCAAGTCCTCGCGAAACGGCTCCTTTGCACCCTCACTTTCTATTTGCGCCTCCTTCGATGCAGCTTTCAATCCACTTGCAGACATCGCGTTCACGGTATCGAACAGATCTGCCCAGACGGACGATGGGGGGGCCTTCTCCCCTGCTGACGGCTAACTCAAGAAATCGCTTGGACACGCCATAACGATCTTCGACTTCTATTCGGCTCAAAAGCCGGTGCGCATTCTCATTAGTCAAAGGGATACCTCATATCGTGTTTCATTTGACTGTGCTCCGCTGAGAACCACACGATGTTGATTCTCCGCGAGGGCCTAGTTTCACCCAACTGCATGGTGCAAAAAAAGCGGCACCAATTCCGTAGTGTTGTTCAAAGGACTGAATAGGGAAAAATGATTTGGCGGCTGGCGCTCAGGACGGTGGTTCTTGAGACGGCGACCTCCTGACTTTCGCTGCAACATAAGTATCTGTTTTTATGTCGAAATACCGATCGCATTCGACGCAAAATTTCTTCGATTGGACTTACTGCCATGCGGCTTCCATTTGGGCCGCCTACAGCGAAAATCGTGCCATTTCGGGAAAAAAAATCTCCGTCTGCGGGTATGTGCGGGTTTGGCGCCTTCGTCTGTTGGGGGATCAGACCCACCCCTCCCCCTTAGAATCGTTTGGGCAGCCCCTTGAGCCTGGCCATTGTAACTCCGATTGTGTGAAACGAGCCGGCCCGCGCCAGGCTGTTCTGGGGCGGGCCGTCTTGCTGGCGCAGTTCTGCACCGTTGTCTCAAGGTCTGGCCGGGCGATTAGGATCAGTCAAGCCTTTTTCTGTTCCGGCCGGGTGGCCATGCCGAGGCCCACCGCCACATCATTCAGAACGGCCAGGATCGCATCGCGCAACGGCGCGCGGTTGAATGCCTGCGCGCTCCAGCCATGCGCCCGCAGGATCGCATCCACGCTTGCACCCTCCACACAGACCGCCAGCAACGCCGGAAAGGCCAGGATTGCCTTGCGTTTGTTGGTTGCGCGACGTGGCGCCATGAGCACTTTCGGCAAACCTCGGCGCGGGCCGTGCCGCCGATCCACCGGCCAGCCATTGGCCAGGGCTTCAATCAAACGCAACCTGGCCGCGTGCTTCACACGGGTGGTTGCGCCGCCGTCCGAGGCGATCCCCTTACTATCCGCCCCGGCCAGATCAGAGCCTTTGACCGCGCCCACGCGCTCCACAGCATCGCCCAGCATATCGGCCACCATCCGGCGCGGGTCTTGCGGCCCCAGGCGGGCCAGGAGCGGCGGCAGGGCGCGGCGTGCGGTCTGGTGCCCCACAGGTGTGATCCGGTCCCGGCCCGTCTTGATCACCTCCAGCGCGACCGGCGCACCGGCCAGAGACACCGGCAACCGCGCGCCCGTGCCCTGATCCACACGCTGGCGGCGGTGCGCGGCCGCCTTCACAATCTCCAGGTTCACGCGCCCCAGATAAACGGCCGCCCGGCCACGCCCCACCATATTCACACTGCCCATGCACAAATCTCCATATGTTGTGCCTCGCAGTATAGCACACACAAGATGTGCATTTTCTATGGGACCAATATTGCCGCGTGGGATCAGTGTGGGATCAATTAGGGATCAATATTTGATCGGCGAAAATCCTTAAACCAATGTTTTTAAATGAAAAAAACCCATCTATGGGACTAATGGGATCAAAAATCTAAGGTAATGCGTAAGCCCCGCGCCCCTTTTACACATATAGAAAAACATCCGATTTTTTGGTCCCATTGGTCCCATTAGTCCCATAAACAGTTACTATCCCGTTGGAAACAAAAGGATTTAGGAATTGCTCAAACTGCAATTATTGATCCCATAATCCCGCTTAGAGGGATCAATAATGGATCGGTTAGCTTTTGATCGGGGTGGGGTGCGGGCGCGAAAGATCGCTACGCCGCGGTGGAGCTTCCCCAAAGCACACATTCGCTGCGACGCCACAATTGAACGAGCGGGGAACTGGAAGTCTGTGGACAGAGCCGAGCTTTCGCTGCCTGGCAGCAACGCAATCCCTTGAGAACGAACGCTTCGCGGGCAAAGCCTACGCACCAAACCCTCCGACCTGAGCATAGGATTTAGGTCGCCCGAAACTACCCTTGCCTACAGAAGAACAATGCAGGGTACCCGCCAGTGAGTGGAGCATCTGCTTTGCGGAACGGTGCTGAGCTTCGCAATATAGCCGTCGCCGCGTTTTGAACAGAAGCAATGGGCTCGAAGCGGACATTCGTCTCAGCCCTATCGGGCGTCCGTTACGCGGACAAAACTGTCGTTCCAGTATAGCTTGAAAATCTAACATTAATGTTAGATACTAGTCTCACTGACTACATGTTCAGAGGGAGGAATCATGGCAAAGCGCAGAAAGACAAGACTCAAGCATCTGGCGGAGAAGGTACAAAAGGGCGAACGTATCGTCGGCATGGAATGCCACGACACACCAAGCGCCATAATGGCCGAAGAACTGGGTATGGATTTGCTCTGTTGTGGCAGCCCAGGGCCTATGGGCCTTATGGGCCACCCTTCTATGGCGACTGTCGACTTCGAAGAACAACTCTACATGCTGGAAGGCGTTCTTCGCGGGGCATCATCACCATTTATCATCTGCAATATGCCCAACACTACTGCCAGCATTTCGATTGAAGAGTCTGTGCGCAACGCCGCGAGAGTGGCGAAGCTGGGGGCCGATGGAGTGCACATTGAGCCCTCGCTAGGCACAGTTAGCCACATCCGCGCAATTGTGGATGCTGGCATCCCAGTTGTTGGCCATTTCGGCGTGCAAGGCGAGCGCGCCGTAATGAACTCTGGCCACGCGCCTGCAGGACGCACTGCAGACGAAGCAGCACAAATTTTGGAACTGGTGAAGGCGTCAATCGATGCAGGTATGTTTGCGGCTCTGTTCGAGCACACTTCCGTGGAACTAACAAAATGGTGCTACGAGAATCTACCTGTCGCGGTAGCAAGCTTGGGATCAGGCCCGCATGCCCACGGGATCTTCCATGTGTCCAGCGATATCATTGGGTGTTCAGTCTTCCCAATCCCGCCTAAACGCGAAGTGTTCGGCGATGTTTGGGGCGAAATGCAGCGTGCTTATTCGGCTTACTTTTCTGCTGCTAAGGGCGGTCAGTTTCCCAAGCCAGACCTGAGCCATACGATGTACGATGGCGAACACGAGAAGTTTCTGGCCAGCATCGCTTAGCCGGTGGTCAAGGAAAAGAAGCAGCAAGGCCCCGCCGACTTCGTGAGGTGGCTTGCTGCACTCTGCCTCAGAAGGATTCATTGTGTAGAGTGCGGCGCGGGCCAAGCTGAGATTTCCCGTGCTTTGACTCCACTCTTCAAACAAGTCACCGCTATCGACGCTTTTCCTCCGCCGGCGTCACATCAGTTTCATCCAGTGGCCCACTGTCGAGCGGAAACGTTACCTTTCGCAATGAGCAGTGTGGACTTGTTGTTCTCGATGCAAGCCGCACATCATTTTGACCTGCCCGAGCACGTTAAAGAGGCGAAGAGAGTCCTAAGACCAGGAGGAATTTTTGGCATCTTCTCTTGGTCAGAGATAGAATTGCCTCCAAATGTGCAGCGAGCTTATGCCCCGGTCTTCGATGCAGTGTCCAAGTTCTGGGAACCTGAGAGGGATTGGGTAACCAGCGGATACACGGGTTTCGAGTTTTCGGGGATACGCATTGATGTGCCGCCACTCTATCTCACCAAATTTCTGACAGCCGAACTTCTCGAAGTCGAGATGGCTTCATGGAGCGCAGTTCGGGCCGCATCCGAGGCCAATGTCGAGTTTCCAGAGCCTCGATTTAGAGCCTCCGGGTTGGATCAGCAGGCTTACTTTCCGTGCAGATGGCGTATCGTCGGTCAGGTGTTCCGCTACTAGCTACTTCCAGACCATTGCAGCAACAGCGTTTTGATCAACCGCGTCGTTCATCGGGCAGTCGGGGCATGTTTCGGACGTCGGAAGGTTTTTGCAGCCCTTACACTTTGCAACCATCTTAGATGCTTCGACGATCTCTGACCTTATCGCCAGCGCTTGCTGTGCTTTCTCAGACAGCAACTCGGCCAATTCGTCCAAGAGATCACCGACAGCGGATGAAGAAGCGTCACCCGTTTTGTGATTCAAACGCTCCTGAGCGATCTCAGACAAACTTTCCAATCCCACGTCGAGCATTCGCATCTTGTGGATCAGACGCGCCACAGCTAAGTCGCCCTCGTTGTAGAGCCGAGTGCCTTTTTCAGACTTGCAGGGAACGATGATCCCGAGGCTCTCATAGTGACGCAACATACGCTCCGTCAGGCCCGACTTTTCAACGATGTCGCCAATCTTCATTGCTTCATTTCTCGTGCGCCTTGTTTGAAATATCTAACGCCATGTTAGAAAATTACAAGAAGCTGCACCGACTTGTAGATGTAGAATGGGCCCAGAGCCGTCGTTCGAGAGGTTTAGGTCAACGGCTGCTTTGCGGACAAAGCGGCCAACGAGCACATGTCCGCTTTGGGGTTAGGAACGAAGTTGCGGCGGCAGAGTTCAATCTCCGCCGCCCGCTTGCCTTTCTTGGTAGTGCCGGTCAGGTGAGTTGGGTGTACCTACCGGTCTTGTTGAGACTAATTGTCAGCGCCTACGGTTTCTCAAAGCGATCGACCATTCCGTTTTTCACACTTTGCGGATGTCGGCTCAATGCGCTTCGTGACCTTTGGAGCATAGTGCAGCATTTTGCACTTTGGGCTCGGAGCTTTCGTTCGCTGCCTTGTGCACGGATGTCCGCTCTGCGGGCGAAGTTGACCTAATAGCTTCTCATAAGTCGGCCACCGTGGCCCAGATAGATCGCTGACCGCCAAACCTCTTTGCGGACCACACAGATTGACTCCTGGTACTGGGCAGCGAGCCGCAACTGAAGTTAAGGCACATTTCACTACTGAAGATGCACTAAAAGACAACTGCAATGTCCTCGGACCTGATGAGCTGATGAGCTGATGTTAGAATGCTTGGGTCTTGGATCGAGGACTGACAACAGAGCGAAAAAGCGGGCGCCGGACTAACCTACGATAACAATTTTTGGGCCAAAAAAAGGTCATACGGGCTCGATGACCGGTGCATTCGGGAGCGCAGCAATCAAAAGCGTTGCTGTGTCGTGTTAGGGCCGCCAGACTGATCGACACGGACCCGCATGACATTTTGACTGACCCAGTCGATGACATGAGGTGTGAATTTGTACTTCACTGCCCTGTTAGCGAACACATTGGAAAGAAGGTGCGGAATGCTACGATTGATGATCCCACTCTTTGTTTTGGCGGTCCCCATTTTCGGAGCCTACCTGATATTTTTTACGATGACCGAGGTGCAGCATTCTGAACGTGGGTTTTCATCCTTGGACATTGAGGCCATGAGCACGCGGATTATCGTTGTGTCCTTGGCATCCGTTTTTGGCATATTGTCGAAGTTGGCACTTGATGCGCTTCAAATAGGCGCTCCGCGCCTGCTCCCATTTTTCCGGGTATCAACTATCTTCTTCCGGCGCATCCTTTCAGCGGTGATCATCTGTCCCTTGGTCATCTTACCACTCTACAGCATGCTCCAGGAACTGGATGACGTAATTCTTCTAGCTCTGTTCGCATATCAGAATGGCTTCTTCTTTCAAACTATCCTTGCAAGAGGGCCGATGGGAGAAATGTCATGAATCTCAAAGACAAGAGGCGTCGCAAGAGCGCATGCTTGGCCATCATCTTAGGCCTCCTAGTCGCGGAGCCTCTGCATGCAGCGTCGGAAGATCTGACTCCATACTTATCTACGAGAGAGGTCGCATTCTTTAGGGAGACTTTCGACTACATCGCCGAAAAGGCGCAAGTAGGTATGGATGTAAGCGTCAATCTCGACGATCGGGCCGACCTGCATGTCTACATTGTCAACGTGACGCGGGCGCAGTTCGATGGCGTTGAAAAACTCGATGGAGTCTTAGTAGATGACATTGACAACAACTTTGTTGTCAGAGGTGACGGAACTGCGTTCCTGGATCAGGATTTTTTGCAACTGGTCGGGCGAAACGCGCTTGTCGATGTTCTTGGTTTCAAGCAGGCCAGGGGCGTTCTGCCATCAGGCAATCCGGGTTGGACGATGTCTGACTATTCCAATATGTCGGCGCTGTTTCGGATAGCTGTGATCCGGGAAGTCTTGGAATTCAAGGACATATTTAACGAAGGTCTCATTGAAGCGTGGATGGATGCCGATCGGGATGGAACGAAGCGCATCATAGCTTTCGCATTTGCGCCAATTCTGCTTCACGAATTTGGTCACCTTCGCGATGGGACGTCAGGCCAATTTCTGGGCCGCCTCTTACGGGACTACATTTCGGATCAGTTTTTGGAAGACGAAGAGGCAGCGGATGCCTTTGCGATCGAAGCGTTGGAAAGGATGTTCGCCAGTTTCTTTGGTCGAGGTGACTTTAACGAAGAGGAATATTTGACGTTGTCGCAAGCAGCCGTCTCAACGCTCAAATTATTGGTTGATTTGGCATTTTATGATGCATTTGAAGGATTTCGAGGTCTTCCTGCCGAAGCAAGTGCAACGTTACCACTGTTTCATGATTGTCTGCAACGACCCGAGCTCAGGGGGTTGCCATTGGCCGCGCCGGGGCGCATCGAGAAATTTGTTGGCGGCAAGAGACTTAGTTTCCTCTCTCAATCAGAGTTTGAGACCATGCGAGACAACTTTTTGTCTTCGTCAAGGTCCGGGACGCACCCCCACTATGCCCTGCGGGTGCGGGCATTCGCTGAGAGGCTCTCGCAATGGTTGCCAGGCATAGATGAACAATTTGCTGATGGCGAGCTTTTGTTGTTGGACGCATTCGTTGCTAACGATCCATCGCTAATAAGTGTTGGGAATGACAATTTGCCAAGCAGCTCAATTGATTGGCCGCTTGAAGATTTCGTTTCTATTTTTGAGGCCGACTTTGAATTCAAGGAAGTTGTGACGTGTACAAACACCGACTTTGAGTGTCTGCTGGCGATTGGCGCTCGTCCAGAGCTCGGAGTACTTGAGGCCACCGCGCTGAACGACCGTTTGACTTTTGTGAGCTATACCGTACCGATTCAGACATCACAGGGCACAGAGGCCGAAAAAAATGAGTTTCGACGCAACGCGCTCCGAGCTCTATTCCGGTACCTGGCTGTAACGCAAGGGTATCCACCCAATCTAGAACTCGCAGAACTGGAAGCCGCCATCGTCAGTGAAACGGTGTTGATCGAATTTCTTCGGTTTCTTCAGCAGCTTGATGCCTGTGCAGTAGGCCATAGGGAAGGGACTCTGTACGGATTGAACTACTTTTTCTCCACATTGGATGACGGGAAGTGGATACAAGTTACGATAGCAACGGGCGAATAAACGCGAAGGCAGGCCCCAAAATCCATACGAACATTCCACTTAGGCGTAGTTACCAGTAGTTCTGCTTTTGGAAGAAAGGCCTCTTCTCATCGTGAGGTTTGTGTACGCCGAGAACTTCCAACGTTAGGCTAGTATTGCCTTCGCGCAGAAGTTGCTTTGCTTCGCTTGCAGACTTCAGAACCCGCTCACCACTTTGAATCAGATAGAAGTTGCTCACTGCGCTTACCTCCTGCAGCGCCGATCCATCTCGGCACAAACCGTTTCCATTGGGGCGCGGAGAATGCTGGGGTTGGGCTTCGTGTAGCGCTGCCCTGTGATCGACAGCGGGGTATGGTTGAGCAGACGACCCACGACCTCTTCCAGAATGCCAGCCTCAACTGCGACCGTCGCAAACGTCCGCCGATGAGCGTGTGGTGACCAGATCAGTTTGCGTGGGTTGGTGATGCGCCCGCTCTCGCTCTTTGGTGACGGAAAGACCCAACGTTCGCTCAACCCTCGGACGGGCGCCAGGATCTCATGGTGCCGCTGCAGGATTGGCAAATCAAAGCTGCGTCCGTTCTTTGTCATCGGCAAGTGGATGTGATCTTCACGAATGTCATTCCATGTCAGGTTCAATGCTTCTGACTTGCGCAAACCGGTGAATAGCAAAAGCTCATAGAACGCCTCGTGAATTGGATGATCCAAACCATCGACTTCGTCACGCCAGGCTCGAAGATCCTCAATGATGGTTTGCGGCGGTCTTTCATCGAACCATTCTATGGCCATGGTCGGACATTCGGGCAAATCATGCACACGACGTGCATGGTTCCAGACCGTACGAAAGTACTTAAGAAGGTGATTGGCCGCTGAGGGCGTCTTTGCCAGGGACCGGTGCTTTTCGACAACATCCGACTTGGTGATCTCATCAAGCGGCATGGTCAACCACGCCTTGAGATGCAGTTCGAACTGCTGGCGCAAAGCCTTGCGATGCTCGTCGGATCGAAGCTTGGGACGCGCAAGATAACTCTCCATGGCCACCTGCAGGGTCGGCGCGCCGATCTGCAGAGACCGCCCTGCTCCACGCCCCCAATCCAATGCAAACCCCAGCGCAGCCTGCCGCGCGACATCAGCTGAAATCACTGGATAGCGTCCAATAAGCACGCGCCGTGTTTGCCCGCCGACATCTTTCTGAAAGTACCAGGTCTTGGCCTTCTTGCCGACAAAGAGAACGAACCCCTTTACTTCGGCATCCCAGTGCTTGGCGGTCCCGCTTTTTGCAGGTGGCAACTTGCGGACAAAGGTCTCAGTGAGCTTTGGCATTTTGTCGGTTTTTTGTCGGTAATTGCATGATACTGAGTGATACCCGGTGCAACTCTACGCAATCATTTATTCAACAAAATGAAACGTATAGCAACTAGATGCAACCCGATGAAACTCATACCACTTGCTTGGAAGGCTCTTATGATACCATTTCACCATACCCGCCAAGAATGCTCGCGTGGTAGAACATGACCGAAACAAGGTCAACTCCCCCATGCGATTGCACGTCTGTAAGTCAAGGTTAGAGCTGTAAGCATCCGCCTGGGCCTCTGGGCGAAAGCGGAAGTTCGCAGCGAACGGCTGCTTTCCGAAAGTGCAGTGCTCTACGCAAGCCTGAGCAGCTTGTCATTTTTTTCGAGGTACTATACCCCCCTATACTATGATAGGAGGATTTTGATGGGCCACCTCAGTCGCGACAATTCCAAGCTCATTGCCCGTCTTCGGCGGATCAAGGGGCAAGTCGAAGGCGTCGAACGCGCGCTCGAAGCAGATGCCGATTGCACAGAAGTACTTCGGCAAATTGCATCCATTCGCGGAGCGATGACAGGGCTGACCAACGAAATCTTTGAAGAGCATCTCCGCAGTCATGTTGTTGACGCTGCCGATACTGCTGCTCGTGAGAGGGGTGCGGAAGAGATGATCCAGATTTTGAAGTCGTACCTCAAATGATGAGTGGGACTACAAAGAATGCGGGCGGAATGAACCGACAAGCCGCTACAACGCTTGAACATGACCATGTCTTCCTTGGTGCCAATCAGGAACGTAACGAGCGGCGGGTCTGGTTAGTCATCGCGCTGACCGCTACGATGATGATTCTGGAGATCACAGCTGGTCATTGGTTCGGCTCGATGGCATTGATTGCCGACGGCTGGCACATGTCCACGCACGCCGCAGCCATGCTCATCGCTGTACTGGCCTACCGTTACGCTCGGAAGAACGCCAACAATCGCGCTTTCACCTTCGGCACTGGCAAAGTCGGCGATCTTGCTGGGTTTGCAAGTGCAGTGATCTTGGCGCTGATCGCGCTGTTGATTGGCTGGGAGAGCTTTCAGCGTCTAGTGGAGCCGGTGCCTATCAGCTTCAACCAAGCAATAATGGTTGCTGTTATCGGTCTGATTGTGAACCTATTAAGTGCTTGGCTTTTGCGTGACGATCATCATCACCACCATCATCATGGCCACGGGCATCACCACCATGGGCACGGACAGGACAACAATTTGCGGGCAGCGTACTTGCACGTTTTGGCGGATGCTCTGACATCGGTGTTGGCCATTATTGCCCTTTTGCTTGGCCGTGCTTACGGCTGGTTCTGGGCTGACCCCGTTATGGGTATTGTCGGCGCGATTGTGATCTCTCGGTGGTCTTGGGGGCTGATCAAAGACTCCGGTGGCGTTTTGCTGGATCGAGTGCCGGAAGGCGGTCACATCGAAGCAACGGTGCGCAGCACCGTGGAGAACGGTAGTGACAGGATCACCGATCTGCACATCTGGCAAGTCGGCCCTGGTCATTACTCGGTAATTGCTTCGATTGCCTCTGAGGCACCAAAGACGGTCTCTGAATACAAGGAAGTGTTGGATCACATCGACCATGTGTCACACACGACTGTTGAGGTGCACAAAATCGGCAAAGCCGCGTGATCAAAGCATGGCTAGGCTGTGCCGTACTTTCAGCTATCTTGGGTGCCGCTTTGATCGTCGTCAGTTCGATTGTTTTGCGGAACACACCGACGCCAATCGCGGCTCTCTTTCGTGGGTTAGGGATCATTGGCATCAGCGCGGCGATCCTTGCTTCCGCATACGGGCCGAAGAACATGATCGAAAGCATCGGCGCGAACCTATGGGGCCTAATCGCACTCGGTGTTCTCAGCGCAGGCTCGATCCTATCCTTCTACGCTGCGTTGAAATTGGCCCACGACGAAGCTTCAGACGAGATCGTTACAGCGATTAACTATTCCAGTCTCGTCCTGATTGCGGCTTTGAATGTCATGGCCGGCAGGGAGACCTTTTCCTTGCAAACACTCGTCGGCATCTCGTTGGTTTTTGTCGGTCTCGCCGTACTAGCGCTGCGATAGACAATTGCGTCGGTGATTATGTCAGAACGGAAAAGCAAAAGGTGACTTGCTTCCGACAAGCTGACCTTGGCGCAGCTGCAGCGAAATGGTGCTTTGTCCGCAAAGCGGCCGTTCACGCGCATCGCGGCGAACGACCGGTTGGAGCCCAACCTGGTCATTGGTGAGTGAGCATTGAGCAGGTTGCGTCACGCAGCCCGCAATTTGTCCAACGTTCGCCTCAACCTTGTATCTGAGAGATCTCGCGCAATGATCACAATGCGAGAGGTTGTGTCGTCTTTGTTCCACTGCTTCAGAGGCACGGGTTGATCGAATGTGTGTTGCACGCCATGTAACACCATAGGGACGTCTTCTCCCTCAAGGAAAACGATCCCCTTGATCCTCAAGATCTGCTCGCCTCGAACGGCTGCAAACTCCTGAAGCCATTTTGCCAGCAGTGCTCTTTTGAGAGGTTTACTCGACACCATTGAAGCTGTTTTTATACGTGCCTCGTGAGCAGATATTGGTGCCGCAGGGACGCTCCGTTTGGGCGCAAACTCTGAAAGGTTGCCCAGTACATCGAGCGAATTTGCGGATGCTGGAGGAGTAATCCACTCCAAGGCGGCGCCGAGTGTTACGTCACGGTTCACGGCCGACCGACCCCAAAGTAAATCGGGTGTTTGGGCCGCCTCGTTCACATCAATGATTTTTGCCGCCGCATTCAGCTGCTCAAGTCTTGACCTAAAGGAACGGGCTGCATCTGCCGTGACCAAATCCGTTTTGGATACCAAGATGAGATCGGCCATCGCGGCTTGCGAGACGGCTTCAAATTGCGCATCAAACGTCCGCGGCCCGTTGACGGCGTCAGCAACAGTTACGATCCCATCTAAGACAACCCGAGCGGTCAACTCAGGGTCGGTCAAAAACGTTCTTTGAATTGGAGCTGGGTCCGCAAGACCTGTCGTCTCAATCACGATCCGTTGGAAGTTTAGTTCGCCCTTGTCGCGTCGTGCGATCAAGTTCGGAATGGTTTTTGCCAAATCGCCGCGGATAGAACAGCAAATACAACCCGAAGACAGAAGTGTGATATCTTCTTGTGTGGTCTCTATCAATTCATGATCAAGCCCAACGTCCCCAAATTCGTTTACGATCACAGCAACTTGACCGTTTTCCGAATTGCCCAGAATCTTGTTCAACAGCGTTGATTTCCCGGCTCCAAGAAATCCGGTGAGCAATGTGATAGGAGTACGTGTTTCAGCCATTAAGCTCTCCCCCACTCCTTTCGAACTGCAAGTGTTGCCCGATTTGAACTTAGGTGCATAATCGATCAAATCTCCTAAAAATTGGGTAAGCTCACTGCTGTGCCGGCCTTAGATAATCGACGCGATGCAAGTTGGCTTGTTGGGTTGGCAGAACCGGGGCGCCAAGTGGGCCAAAATCGTTCATGTTTTTGGCATGTAAATGGTCGAAGAACCACTTTCGTTTGAACGGAGATGCCTATCGGGGCGGGCAACTTTCGGTTCAAACTTCGCTTTGCCGCTATAACGTTGCGTTGCAATCAACAGGTATTTCCGGGCAGCGGTCGTTCGCCGTGATCATGCATGCTGCACCCCAGTTGATGGCCGCTTTGTCCGCAAACCGGACATCCGTGCACGATGCAGCGAACGACAGCTTCGAGCCCAACTTGATCACTCGCCAGGACGCCGCGAATGTCGGTTCTTGCACCCGGCTCATTACGGCGTGAACCCTATGCCACTTAGTCGAGCGCGTTCAGTAAAACCGGTTTGAATGCGTTCAGGAGGGTGGATATTGTTCGCCCCGCACTAACCTGATTTGCCCGAATTGGACGTTTTTTCGAGCAAACACAAAGAACAGAGCACGGCCAAGCGTTACTGAGTAACTGCCACAACAGCCAGACAATCGCCGTGCTTGATCAGGCCGGGGAAATGTCGTGCTGCCAGAATCCCAGTCTCGTTTGAAATCACCTCTGATGGCTTTTGCCCAGACCTGCCCAAGGGCCAGATCCTTGCGACAGGGTCGCCCTTTGCCACGTCATCCGCGAGATCGAACAGCATCTCAAGCATTCCGTCGCAGGGCGAAAAGTGAAAGCAGTCGCCGCCCGTCGTATCAATCCGAGTGGTGCCGGTGCCAATTGGCTCCCCTCTCAAAATACCAGCATGCCTCAGAATGTTTTCTGCCCCCCTCCGGGCAATGCCGGCTGAGCGCGCGGTAGCCGAGCCGCCGCCGCCAATCTCGGTAGAGACAAAAACCTTACCGGCATCCTCGACTGCCGTATCGTACATGCCAGTCGCGTCAATTTCCTTCAGCGTCATTGAGTAAGGGGCGCCGAATGCCTCCATCGCGGCCATGCACGCTGCCTCTTGGGTCTTGTTTTCCAGCACGTGCGCAGCAGCGAAGGGAATGAAGTCCAGGGACTTACCACCAGAATGATAGTCCAGAACAATATCAGCCAAGGGGATGAGCTGGTTCAGGAAGTAGTCTGCAATCTTCTCCGTCACCGTACCATTCGGTTTGCCGGGAAAGATGCGGTTCAGGTTCAGTCCATCTACCGGCGAAATCCGCCGTGCCGCCCGAAATGCGGGGTAGTTCATGTAAGGCACAATGATCACCCTGCCATGAACCTCTTCGGCGCTCAGATCGTGTGCAAGCGACTGGAGCGCAATTGGGCCTTCGTATTCGTCCCCGTGGTTGGCCCCGGTAAGCAGCGCGGTTGGGCCATCCCCGTTTCGAAACACTGAAATCGGGATTTGAATAAGGCCCCAGGCACTGTCCTCGCGGCTGTGCGGAAGAGACAGAAAGCCATGAAACTCCCCGTCCCGATCGAAGGGAACTGTGCTTGAGATCGGATTGGTTGCGGTCATGGTTTGATCATCAGTTTGCGTGGAACATTGGCGAGCAATTCGGGTTCGCCGTCGCGTATGACAATACTCTCCGTGATCTCAAATCCCCAGGCGTCCATCCAAAGCCCTGTCATGAAATGGAAGGTCATGTTGGGTTCCAGAACCGTTTTGTCACCCGCCCGCAAACTCATGGTCCTTTCGCCCCAATCCGGAGGGTATGACAGCCCGATTGGATAGCCTGTTCTGTTGTCTTTTTCGATGCCGTGGCGGGCCAGAACCCCAAAGAAGGCCTTGGCGATGTCCTCGCAGAGGTTTCCTGCGCGGGCCACTGCAAGACCGGCTTCCATCCCCTCTTGCACAGCTTTCTCGGCTTCGAGAAAGTCTTCTGTCGGCTGGCCAAGGAACACAGTTCTCGATAGCGGGCAATGATACCTCCGATATACGCCTGCGATTTCGAAAAACGTTCCTTCGCCGGTTTTCATGGGCTTGTCATCCCAGGTCAGGTGTGGCGCGGCGGCGTCCGCTCCGGACGGCAAAAGCGGGACAAGCGCGGGATAATCGCCACCTGCACCGATCTGGTCGTCATAGCGCAGACCGGCGTCATATATCTCGGCTACGAGCGACGACTTTGGAAGCCCGGGCTCAACCACTTCGAAGATGCGTTTGTGCATCTTCTCCACAAACCGCCCCGCGACACGCATATAGTCAAGTTCGGTCTCGGACTTTACGGCGCGCTGCCAGTTCACCAGTGCTGTTGCATCGGAAAACGAAGCGTCCGGCATACCGTTGGTCAGTGCAGCGTAGGCTTTGGCCGAGAACCAGTAGTTGTCCATCTCGACGCCGATACGCTTTGCGCCCTGACTGCGCTCGGTCAAACGCGCCGCGAGACAATCCATCGGATGGCGCTCGGTGGATTGCACATAGTGGTCCGGGTAGCCAATGATGTCGGTCTCGGGCAGCCATGTTGTGCGCCGCGCGCCTGCAGCATCTTGTCCGCGTCCGAACCAAATCGGGTCGAAATCGGTGCCGACGACAACAGCCTGATGCACATAAAAGGACCAGCCGTCATAACCTGTCAGCCACGCCATATTGGACGGATCCGATATTATGAGCACATCCAGCCCGGCGGCCTCCATTGCGGTTCGGGTCTTGGACAGGCGGCTTGCGAATTCATCAGGCGTGAAGTGGAGTGTGGGTGCGTTCATGGTGTTTTTCTTCAACTGGTAAATGCAGTGCCCGCGCCTTTGGCCTCGGCGCGTTGCCTTGCGAGCGTGGCGATGGCGGTGTCCTGCACGCCAGTGCCTGTCAGATCGGCTATGATAATTTCGCTTTCTGACCGCCGACCAGACAGATTGCCAACGACGATCTCTCCCAACTCGGCAAATTGCTTTTCGGGAGGAACAACACCTGCGGCAAGGGCGCTGCGCAATTCACCTTTGACGGCGCATTGCGACTGACTGTCCGGTACGTACAGGTCCGCGCGGGCCAGACAGCCCGGTTCCAGCTCGACCTTGTGTTCCTGATCCGACCCCATCGCGATGACCAACTGCCCCGGTTGCAACCAGTCCGACATGACTAGAGGCGTGGATGCGGGCGTGGTGGTCACCACGACATCCGCCGAGGATACTGCAGCAGCGACGACCTCCTTCGCACTTACGTCGATCCCCATCTCATCCCGCAGTTCGGTCGCCAGCGCATTGGCCTTTGCATTGTCTCGCGCCCAGATCACTGCGTTTGCGATCGGTCGTACAAGAGCAAGAGCCTTCAATTGCAATCTGGCTTGAACTCCGGCCCCGATGACACAGACCCTGCTTGCGTTTTCTTTTGCCAAGTGACGCGCGGCCACGGCGCCGGCGGCGGCTGTGCGGACATCGGTGAGGTAGCCGTTATCCAGCAGCAGAGCTTCGAGAATACCCGTCTTGGAAGAAAACAACACCATCAACCCGGATGTACTTGGCAGGCCCAATTTGGGGTTGTCGAAAAACCCGGGGCTCATCTTCATGGCAAAACTGTCGATGCCGGGAACATAGGCGGACTTCACGCACACTTCGCCATTACGGTCCGGTACCATCAACGTCATGATCGGGGGCATCACGACGCTACCTCCGGCCAGCACGGCAAATCCTTGTTCAACACAGTTAACCGCGCCGATGTCCAGTGGAACAAGCGTGCGAAGGTCGGCCTCGGTCAGTATTTTGATTTCTGGCAACTCAACTCTCCTGTGCCACATCCACATCTTCACCGGAAATGATCCGATGATGCAGGTTCATATCGATATTCTGACCCGAAATGACGACGGTGCATTTGCCGGGATCTTTGATTTTTCCCGACATCAGCGCGGCAATCCCCACACTGCCCGAGCCTTCGATGACCTGACGTTCTTGCCAATAGGCATGGCGAATGGCTGCGGCGATCTCGGCCTCGCTCACCAGAACGATCTCATCGACAAAGCTGCGGGTCATCTCAAAGGTGTATTCGTTGTCCAACCCAACCCCACCACCGAGACTGTCGGCGAGGGTCGGAAGTTCAGGAACCCTGATTGGCTTGCCCGCCTGTTGGCTTTCATACATGGCTGCGCCGCGTTCCATCGAAATTCCGATAACGCGGGTCGACGGGCTAAGCGCTTTGATGACCATGCCCACTCCGGAAATCAGCCCACCGCCCGACAAGGGGACAAGCACAGTATCGGGATCTGGCGACTGTTCAAGCATCTCAAGCGCCAGTGTGCTTTGTCCTGCGATGATCTGAGGGTGATCAAACGGCGGCAACATCACCATGCCTTCGGCAACGAGCTTATCGACTTCCAACTGAGCATCATCCTGGGATCGCCCGACGATACGCACCTCGGCCCCTTCTGCCTTGATCCCGTCCACCTTGTTTTGCGGCACAAGCTCGGACATGCAGATGATGCACCGCACGCCCGCTTGTTTTGCCGCGTATGCCAGACCACGACCGTGATTGCCGGTGGAGACACCGACTACGCCGTGCGCACGTTCGGCTTCAGTCAGCGACAACACAGCGTTGGTCGCGCCGCGAAGTTTGAAACTGCCGGTTTTTTGCAACTGCTCCAGTTTGAGTTCGATAGTGCCGCCGGTTGTTGCGCTCAGGCTGGGTGAGGCGACGATCGGAGTGGCTCGGACACGGCCAGAAATGCACCGCCGCGCCGCATAGCTGTCCTGAAGAGTGATATCAGATTCATTACTTACTGCGAGCATGTTACGTCTTAAACAGCAAGCCGCCGTGTGGCACGTCAGAGGTTATCTCCAGATGCCTCATACACCGCCAGACCATTGCCTGATTGGACGTCACAACCGGCTTGTTCAGCCGATCTTCCAATTCCTCGACAGACCCAGTGGCCCGAACGGCAGTGCAGGAAATGAAAAGCGCATCAGCATCTTTGGCGCAGGCAGCAACCCCGCCCTCGACAATGCTTTCTTTGGATATACGCGCCATTTCGCGGTCATCGGTCAGCCCGAAACATGCAGCGTTCACAACGGTGGCGCTGCGTTGCGAGAAATAGGCAGCAAGGGAATCCGTCACATCCTGCGTGTAGGGTGTCAGAACACTGACCTTCCTAACTCCCAGAGCATCGAAAGCATCGAAGGCCGCGGAACTCGGGGTCACGCATGGCACGCCGGGCTTGGCCCTGCCCATGTGTTCGGCCACCCTGTCGTTGCCAAGAACTACAGAGGCGGCGGTGCACCCATAGACCAGAACATCCAGCGTTTCGTCGGGCAAAATGTCGGCGGCCGCCGCTGCAAGACGAGGACCGGTGCGCATAAGGCTATCGTGAGTGGTCGGGTTGTCGAACGTGATACGATTCACATAGACGCCAACATCCTGGCCTTGCAGCATCCGCGCAAAATCAACCTCGGTGGTGTGATCCGTTGCCAGAGCGACCAATCCGATACGCTTCGCAACGGGGCGGGCGTCGAGGTGGGAAGCAACGCTTGAAACGGAAGATTTTACGGCCAATTCCATTTCTACCTCACACAACAAGTACCGGGCATTGTGCCAAGCTTGTCACCTTATGCGAGACGCTTCCCAGCAAATACCCCTCGATTGACCCCAGACCACGGCTCCCCATGACGACCAGGTCGTTCTTGTGCTCCTGCGCGAAGCCGACGATTGTACGTGCAACAGGTCCGCCTTTGACGAAGGCCCGGATGTTCTCGCACCCCGCGTCCCGGGCGATTGATGCGCCAGTTTCCGCGATTTCCTTTGACCGTTCGCGCATGATTTCGTCAATGTTATCGGGCTGCTCAACGTCTGTGACATACATCGACCCTTCCAGCACCGAATGGTGCCGGTAAAGGGTCAATATCGTGAGTTCAGCGTCCGACAGTTTCGCCAGCTCCGCCGCCTTTTGAAGTGCCGCGACTGCGCCTTCGGACCCGTCAAATGCCGCCAGTATCGATGTAAACATGCGCCAGCCTCCTATTTGCCAAAGGCCACATCGCGCAGGAAAAGCGCCAGTTGTGGGAAGAAGATCAAAAGAACCGAGACAGTGAGAAGCATGAACACGAACGGTGGTGTTCCACGGATGACTTCAAGATAGGGCCGCTTGAACACCGCCACCGCGGTAAAGATATCGCATCCGAAGGGCGGCGTGGCGGATCCGATAGCGGCCTGCAACGTGATCAATGTGCCAACCAGGATCGGATCAAGCCCGGTTTGCGCGACAACGGGCGCAAAGATCGGCACAAAAATCAGGATCACCACGATCGGGTCTACGAACATGCAGCCGATGAAGAAGGCGATGGCGATTGTGAACAACACACCGATCTGACCCATCTGGTCGATCCCGAGTGCGCCCAGTAACTGCTGCGGAATTTGCGCGAAGGACAAAACCCAGGCAAATGCAGCCCCGGCACCGACCAGGATAAAGACCACAGCGGTCACCATGCCTGTCGACAGGGCCGTTTGATAAAGGTCGGTGATTTTCATTGTTCTGAAAATCACCACTTCCAGGAAGAGCGCATAGGCCACGCTGATTGCAGCCGCCTCTGTCGGGCTGAAAATACCGAAGAAAATCCCGCCAATGATCAGCAAAGGAAATCCCAGCGGCCACAAAGCACCGCGGATTGCGACCAACCGTTCACGCCAGGAGGCTTTCGGCTCGGTCGGGACATCATTCACCTTGGCGTAGATGACACTGTAGATCGAAAACATGATCAGGATCAGAATACCCGGCCCCAGCCCCGCGATGAACAACTCCGGAATGGATGCTTTTGCCACCACACCATAGATGATCATCCCGATGCTCGGCGGGATCAGAAACGCGATATCGCTCGAATTCACGATGAGGGCGAGGATGAACGAATCTTTGTAACCCCCTTTGAGCATCCGGGGCCGCAGGGGCGTACCTACAGCAACAACGGTTGCCTGGGTGGAACCCGACACGGCGCCAAACAAGGCACAGGCCGTCGCGGTGCTGACCGCCAGACCCCCTCGAATGTGGCGGACAAAGGCCATGACCATATCGATCAAACGACCCGCGGACTGGCCCCGTGTCATGATGTCCGCAGCCAATATAAACATAGGCACGGCAATCAAGGACGCGGGCCGGATTCCCCCAAGCATTTGTTGAACCAGAAACTCGGTCTTATCGATGGAGCCGAACAATTGAACGACACCGATGAACGCACCAGCGATCAGCGGAACCATCATCGGAAAGCCCAGCAGAAGTAGCACGACCATTGCGGAAAACATCAACAGGGCCATCTTAAAGCTCCAATTCCAGTTCCTGTGCATCCGCTTCGCGCAGATCTGTGGACAGATAAATCTCCGGCTCTTTGAGATTTTGAATGCAGGTCAACGCGTACTGAATGCCCGAGACGAGCAGCCCCACAGGGACCCAAAGAAAGCTGAGGTAGACAGGAAATCCAAGCGCGGGATAAACGCGCCCCTTCGATTGAATACTGACGATGTATTGCACCGCATACCAGGCCAGAAGCAGCAGCAGGATCGACGTGACCCCCGTGATGACGATCATCAGAACCTTCCGGATACGCTGCGGCATGGCATCGGAAATGGCCGACATCCGAATATGGCGCCCGTGTCGGGCGGCGTATCCAAGCCCGGCAAACGTCACCAACAAAATGAAAATGCTGTTCAGTTCTTCCGCGAAGATGATTGAGTGATTGAACAGAAACCGGCTGATGACATTGGCAATGGTATTCACGGCCATCAGGATCACGCCGGTGGCCATGATCACACGTTCCAGCGCGGCAAGGACTTTGTCCAAACTGTCGATCAGACCAGTCAGGCCGCCCATTTTTTCTGGCGTTTTGCTCATCGTCTCTCCCCGCTGCTAGCCGACCCGACGCATCAGATTGAAATTTTGAGTGCCTGCAGGCCCAAACTTTGAAAAGGGCCCGCAGTGCACCGCAATTTGAGTGGTCTAGCCCACTGGGCGCAGTCTATTGCCGCGCCGCTTCCAGATCTTTTTTCATCTGTTCAAGGATAGCCTCACCCCGTGGTCCTGCCCGTTCGATAAATGCAGCCTCGACCAATTTGGCACGCTCTTTGAACGCTTCGCGCTCTTCGTCCGTCAGTCGCACGATTTTGTAGTCGGGGTTGGATTCCTGGATCTTTTTCAGGCCAATGGCGTCCAGTTCGACCGCTACATCGAGGATGTAGTCCAAAGCTTCCTGTGATGCCTTTTGAACAAGCGCTTTGTCCTCGTCGCTCAGCCCATCATAGAATTCGGCATTTGCCATGACAGCTGTCGTGTATTGTCCGTGTCCGGTATAGGTCATGACCTTGGTCAGGTTGTCCAAGTCATAGGCTTCGATCCAGACCGTCGGGTTTTCCTGTCCGTCAACCATGTTGGTTTTCAAAGCCCCAATCAGTTCGCCCCACGGCATGGCAATAGGTGACGCACCAAAGGCTTTGTACGTCTCCAGAAGCAACGGCGAGGTCATGGTGCGAATTTTCATGCCCTCCATATCTTCAGGAGTGCGGAATTCTTCCATGGTGGTCACGACCATTTCGCCCTCGGGGAACATGGCCAAAAGCTCCAGACCCTGTTCGCGATAGCTGTCGTGGAACATTTCGTTGACCGCGACGCCCTCTTTGAAAAACTTGCGAACTTCCTGCGGGTCTGTCGGCTGAACGTACGGCACTAGAAACGCTTCGGCCTCGGGGATCATTGCGCCTGTAAAGCCCGGCGACTGATCAATGAACTGAAGCAACCCGGCCTGTGCCTGTTCCATAGCATCAGCAGATTCCCCAAGGGAGCCGATCGGGAAAATCTGAACGGTATGATCGGAATTGGTTTCGATCACCTCCTTGAACTTCAAGGCATACATGCCCTGAGGATCCGTCAGCGCTTCTTCCATGGCATAGCGCCAGTTATCGGCGCTGGCCGATGTCGCTCCGACCAACATTGCAAGTGCAGACGCAGCTGCAGCAATTTTCTTGATTGTCATGTTTGACTCCCTGTTTCATTAGCGCGGCTCAGGTTGGCCCTGATCGTCGTTTGTAACTTCGAGGGCGCATGACACATCATCCGGCCCTGACGCCGCTAATGCTTTTGTGGAAAATCAAATCATGTCAATTTAATTTTTATATCATGACAATTTTTTCCAGCGTTTCCGTGCAAACTCAAATTGCGAGGAGCGCCGGTTCCGGCGAATTGCCTGCCAAACGGGCGACAATGCTCAATCCTTTTGCAAGCTCTTGCTCCGTCCCGATCCCGACACACACGCGAACGGCTTCCGGCGCGGCTTCTTCCCCGGTCCGAAAATTCGAGGACGCCGCAACCGCGACACCTTCGTTGCGCGCATGTTCGACAAAATCCCGCGCTTTCCACGGCTCGGGCAGCGGAAGCCAGACGTGCATTCCATATGGCGAAGAGGCAAAATCAAGCGGGCCGAACTTGGATCTCACGATCGCGTTTCTGCGGTCGAGATTTTTCCTTTGCCACTTCAAAAGGGTTTGCGCCGTTCCATCTATGATCCAGCGCGTGGCGATCTCGGCCATAAGGGGTGTCGCCATCCAGTTCGTGACAAGATGCCGGTTCCGCGCGGCCGATATCATCGAATCCGGAACCACCAGCCAGCCAAGCCGTAGCCCGGGCAGCAGGCATTTGGTCACCCCGGTAAAGTAGAAGGTTTGATCCGGCGCCAGTTCGGCAAATGCCGGGGTTCTTGCCGGGTTGATCGGACCCCAGGCATCGCTTTCGATGATCCAGACACCATACTTCTTTGCGATGTCACACAAGGCCTGCCTGCGTTCAGCGCTTGCGAAGGCGCAAGTCGGGCCGAGGCCGGATGGCATTAAAAACAAAGCTTTGACGGCTTCACCTTTGCAGGCTGCTTCAAACGCCTCGGGCACGACACCTTCGGCGTCAATGGACAAACCCTGCAGGCGCAGACCCAGCGTTGAGGTCAGCGATTTAAGGGTGTGATGACCCAGCGTCTCGGTCACAATCAACTCACCTGGCAAGGCGGCTGTTTGCAACGCGACACTCATGGCCGCCGTATTGCCGTTTGTCGGAATAATGCGCTCAGGGTCGACCGGCACCCCGCCTGCTGTGATCCAGCGCGCGGCTTCTTTCACGTGCCGCTCCAGAGTAGAGCGCGGTCGAAACGAAACGAGCGTGCTTTGCGGCAGGTCCTTGGACAGCTCGCTCAGCGTCCGGGCCATACATTCTGCGTGTACATCACCGGTGACAGGGGCAAGCATTGAGAGGTCAATAATGTCCAAACCACCCGACGTGCGATTCCACGGCACCTGAGCATCGCCATCGCGCCCGCGCACAAAACTTCCTCGGCCGACCTCTCCGCTGATAAAGCCCAGCCGGCTCAACTCGTCATAGGCACGGCTGACTGTCTGAACACTCAGCTCCAGCTCATACGACAGAGCCCGATGGGTCGGAAGCTGCGTTCCGGCGGGCAAATCACCGCTCTCAATCGCCTCAACCAGTTTTCTCGCAAGCGAGCGGTAGGCTGGGCGCACAAGGTCTTGTTTTTGGATCGGCCATTTTGTCATGATATTATCCTGAATAATACCAATACAATTGACAAGTGCATTCCGATTTTGGATTGGTTTCCTATGAGCATTCAACTCGACAATCGGGACCTCGAAATCCTGCGCATCCTGAGTCGCGAGGGCCGGATATCGAAAACCGAGCTCGCCAAGCGCGTGAACCTCTCTCCCACACCCTGTTGGGAACGTTTGAAGCGGTTGGAGAATTCAGGGCTGATCCGGGGATACCGGGCCGATATCGAGCTTTCGGCGCTCGGCCCGAGCGTCACGATATTCGTGACCGTCGAATTGGAACGACACAGGGCACAGGATTTCCGCGCTTTCGAAGAAACGGTCAATCAGCGCGATGAGGTCACAGCCTGCTGGGCATTGGGCGGCGGATTTGATTACATCCTGCAAGTCGTGACCAAAGACGTGGACACCTATCAACGTTTCATAGACGAGCTTCTGCACGCCGATCTCGGGCTGGCGCGATACTTCACCTACATCGTCACATCGAAAGTCAAGGGCGGCGCACCCCCGTTTGCCGTCCTCGAAGACACACAGAAAAAGTGATGCCTTTCCCCGGCTGATTTCAGAGAAATCGTCTACCCAAAGCCCCACAATCAGAAACACCCACTCCGGCGTCTCGCGCTAACAAGGATGCAGCCATTGTCCAGGAGTTGCACCTATGCTCGCAGAAACTGACCTTACTCACGCTCCAACGATAAATCTGTCGGATGCTTCGCTGCTCAAGCATTTCGCATATGTCGGAAACCAGTGGATCGCCGGACGCCGCCGAGAGGAATTTGACGTCACCGATCCAGCCACGGGCCATTTGGTGGGTTACGTCGCTGCGATTGATGGCGAAGACAGCGCAAGCGCGGTCGATGTGGCCCATCGCGCATTTACGTCCTGGGCAAAGTCGCTGCCGCAGGACCGGGCGAAAGTGCTGCGAAAGTGGCATGATCTGATTGTTGCGAACCGAGAAGACCTCGCGCAGATCATGACTGCCGAGCAGGGCAAGCCAATCTCGGAGGCACGCGGCGAAATCGACTATGCTGCATCATTTGTCGAATTCTACGCGGAAGAAACCCGCCGACCCAATATCGAAGGGGTTACGTCGCATCTGAACACGGCCGAAGTCGAACTTTGGCGCGAACCGGTTGGTGTTGCGGCCCTGATCACACCGTGGAATTTCCCCTGCGCGATGATCACCCGAAAGGCGGCAGCAGCCATCGCTGCGGGCTGCAGCGTGCTTATCCATCCTTCGAAGGAAACACCTTTTTCCGCGCTGGCCCTCGCCGAGATCGCTGATCGTGCGGGTTTTCCGAACGGTGTCTTCAATGTTGTGACCGGAGACCCCTCAACAGTGGTCGAGCCCTGGCTGACCGACCCCCGGGTTCGGGCGCTTTCCTTCACCGGAAGCACCGAAATTGGGCGGATTCTCTATGCCCGGTCGGCAGAAACCGTTAAACGGCTGGTCCTTGAACTTGGCGGGCATGCCCCGTTCATCGTTTTCGAAGATGCCGATCTGGACGTTGCGGTTCGCGAAGCCGTCAACGCGAAATTCGCAACAACCGGACAGGATTGCCTTGGCGCCAACCGGTTCCTTGTTGCTCGTCCCATCTATGATGAATTTGTCGAGCGTTTCGTCAAAGCCACAGCGGCGCTTTCAATGGATGCTGGGATCAACGATCCAGACCTCGGGCCGCTGATGAACACGGCAGCAGTCGCGAAGCAGATCGAACAGGTTGAAGACGCAGTCGCGCATGGCGCAAACTGTTTACTAGGAGGGCAGGTATCGGACAAAGGCCCTCTGTTCTTTGAGGCCACTGTCCTCAGCGATGTGCCGACAAGCGCAAAGATCTTTCACGAAGAGACGTTTGGCCCCGTGGTAGCGATTGCGCCCTTCGATACCGAGGACGAGGCCGTTGGGATCGCAAATGCGACGGAATACGGGCTGGTCGCATATGTCCACACTCAGGACCCGCGTCGGATTTATCGAACCAGCCGGGCTTTGCAATTCGGCATGGTCGCCGTGAACCGGACCAAAATTACCGGCGCGCCGATCCCTTTCGGCGGTGTCAAACAGTCCGGGCTTGGACGCGAAGGTGCCAGACAAGGCCTCGAGGCTTTCACAGAAATCAAATATGTCTGCCGCGACTGGGCGTGACAAAGGCGAGGAACAAAACAATGCTGACGAATGATCAACTGGCCGCATGGGATCGTGAGAATTTCTTTCACCCTTCAACGCATCTGGCCAACCACGCACGCGGCGACACGCCGTCTCGGGTCATCACAGGCGGAGAAGGTGTGTATATCGAAGACCGGGATGGCAAGCGCCTGCTTGACGCGTTTGCCGGGCTTTATTGCGTCAACGTTGGCTATGGACGACAGGAAATAGCCGACGCAATTGCCGAACAAGCCAAGGAGCTGGCTTACTATCACGCCTATGTCGGCCATGGCACCGAGGCGTCGATCACGCTTGCCAAAATGATCCTCGATCGTGCGCCGGATCACATGTCCAAGGTCTATTTCGGGCTGGGCGGCTCCGACGCGAATGAGACCAACATCAAACTTGTCTGGTACCACAACAACATCCTTGGCCGCCCTGAAAAGAAGAAGATCATCAGCCGGTGGCGGGGGTATCACGGGTCTGGCCTGATGACCGGGTCGCTCACGGGGCTTGAGCTGTTCCACAAGAAATTCGACCTGCCGTTGGCTCAGGTCATTCATACCGAAGCACCGTATTACCTGCGCCGCCCCGAAGCTGGCATGAGCGAACAGGAATTTTCCGACTGGTGCGCCGCCCGTCTCGAAGACCTGATCCTTGCCGAAGGGCCAGACACGATTGCTGCGTTCATTGGCGAACCCATCCTTGGAACCGGCGGGATCGTCCCGCCGCCTGAAGGGTATTGGGCGGCCATTCAGGAAGTGCTGAACAAATACGATATTCTGCTGATCGCAGATGAAGTGGTCACCGGCTTCGGACGGCTCGGCAGCATGTTCGGCTCGAAGCACTATGGATTGCAGCCGGATATCATCACAATCGCCAAAGGCCTGACCTCGGCCTACGCGCCGCTATCCGGTTCGATTGTGTCCGAAAAGATGTGGTCTGTTCTAGAACAGGGGACAGATGAAAACGGCCCCATTGGTCACGGATGGACTTACTCGGGCCATCCCATTGGGGCGGCCGCTGGAATTGCCAATCTGCGACTGATCGACAAGCTGGATCTGGTGAGCAACGCGGGAAGCACTGGCGCCTATCTGAATACCGAGATGCACAAGGCCTTGGGCGACCATCCAAACGTTATTGAAATTCGCGGCGAGGGTATGCTCTGCGCCGTCGAATTCGCGTGTGATCCTTCATCCCGGTCGTTCTTCGAGCCCGGCAAAGGTGTCGGCGCAAAAGTCGCCGGAGCACTCTTGGCAGAAGGCGTCATCGCAAGAGCCATGCCGCAAGGCGACATACTGGGCTTCGCCCCCCCACTTTGCCTCACGCGCGACGAGGCCGACAGGGTTGTCGAGGCAACGCGCCGAGCCGTTGCTTCCACTGACTTTGTGTAGGCCCATCGTTTCGTTGCTGCCACAGAGTTTTAAGTCGAACGCGCTGGGGCGTCAGGGCCAATTGAAACTCGACGCCTCGGCAGCGTTTGTGGGTTCACTTTGAACCTAAATTGCTACCGTCGACGTGTTTGAAACGATCCGCGCCCTGAAGGCCTTTATGCTGACATTGCTGCGCTCTCTTCAACCGTCGTTCTGAAACCAAGCTCCATAAAGCGGTCATTGGACGAATGACCGGTCTGTCCCGCGAAGCGGACGCCCGGAACCGCTGAGACGAGTGTCCGCTTTGGAGTCCGAAGCGGATATCATTTGTGTCCACCCGAGGGATTTATCAAAGCAGAAAAAAACATCGTGATATAGTAGGGCAGGAAAACTCTAGTTTGGAGGCAAACCAATGGCGGTTGAAGCAACCCAAGAACAACTTGAGGCTGGCCGCGGATATGAAACTCTTTTCGTCCCAGCTCTTTTTGCCCCTTGGACCAAGCACCTAGTAAATGGAGTAAGTGTCGATGACGGCGACCATGTTTTGGACATTGCCTGCGGCTCGGGCGCGCTTGCAAGAGATGCACTTGCGCGTGCTGGCCAGAAAGGGCGCGTGGTTGGTCTTGATCCAGCTCCCGGAATGATTGCTGCTGCAAGAGAAGTTGAATCCAAAATCGAATGGGTTTTGGGCACTGCTGAGGAACTGCCATTTGATAATGATTCATTCGAATGTGTTGTTTCTCAGTTTGGCGTCATGTTCTTTCAGGACCGCCAGAAAGCAGCCAATGAAATGTTTCGGGTGATCAAACCGGGTGGGAGACTGGCCATAGCCGCCTGGCATTCCATCGATCAGAACCCCGCGTATGGCGACATCGTTTCGGTATTGGATGAACACGTATCTTCTGCAGCAGGGGATGCTGTCAGGTTGCCGTTCTGTTTAGGTAACCCGGATCAGGTTGCTGAACTACTATCACTTTCCGGCTTTGAAGATATTGATTTTGAAACAAAAACCGAACGTGCAAATTTTCCCAGCACTCGAACAATTGTGGAAGTTGAGCTTCGCGGATGGTTACCGCTGTTCGATATACATCTTAGCGAGGAGAAGGTTTCGGAAGTGTTGATTGAGGCCGAACCGAAACTAAGAAAATACGCTACGCCCAATGGAACTGCCGTATTCCCAACAACCGCTTACATCATGACTGCTCGTAAGTCAGATTAGCTGGAGCATACTGGTTTCGTTTGATCGGCAGCATCGAGCCCATACATCGCACATGCTGCGTAGCGTAAGAATGTCCGGTTCTTCTTTGCGGCAGCAAGGGTTAGGCGGGCGTTGCTTCAAGCTGCCAGATTTCCTCCCGGTCTTCTTTCGTACGGTGGTGAAGCCATCTGTCCATCGTGCGGATCAAAAGGGCTTCACCGCTCAGGTACAGGCGACCTGCGTCCACTTCGCGCGAAATCGTCGTTCGGCTTAGGATAATCGATGTGAGAGAGACCTTATCGGTTTCAATGTAGAGGTCGACATCAAATCCCGGGATCGTGGAGCAGATCTCGACAGGCACCCCGGGCCGGATCAACGCCCAATAGGTGTCGTAATCGAGCCCCGGGTCGCTAAACCGGAAGCGAATGACGACCTGACGTTTCGGAAGCTGGTCGGGGTCGATGTAGCTGCGCATGTGCCACATCAGGTTTGACACGTCCAAGTCTGCCAGAGCCGTTCGCGCCTCGATATTGCATTGCGCCCATTTGGCCAAAGCGTCGAGGGCGGGTTCCAGGTCGATCCCGCGTTGCGTACGGACATAATCCACCTGCCCGGTGGCCGGGTCCTCGATGCGTTCGATCAACCCGTTCGCTTCGAGCTCTTTTAACCGTTTTGCCAGGAGAGTCGGGGAAATGTTGCCAACACCGCGCTTAATATCGTTGAAGCGCGTCGAGCCGCCCCACATTTCCGACAGGATCGGTATCGTCCAACGTGCTTCCAACATCTCGCAGGCATGAGTGATCGGGCAGACAATGCCGTAGGGTCTGGATTTCATGATGTTCCCTCCTATGCATCGGACGCTATGCGATCAGGCGAGCGGCGATCCAGTCCATAATCTGTATCGGGAGAGCTTCACATCTTACACTGCCGCGATTGACTGGGCGTCTGGCAGGGTCAGGTCATCGCAATTGGAAAGGAATAGACCATGTGGGACCAGAACCCCCTGCCAAACAAGTTTGCCATCGACGATCTCGAACGCGCCTTTCAGGCTAAGCAAAGCGAGCCCAAAAAACCCGGCCACACTAGTCGGCTCATCACCATCGTCACCACGCTCACGGTCGTCTTGGCCGCAGTTTTTGTGATTGGCACCAATATCGCTTGAGAGGCCCTTCAATAGTGATGCAACAACCAGCGGGTGCATCAACGAGATGAACCCGCAGATCACAGGCGCAAGGTGTGGGCTCAAGCATGGCAGTTAAAGAAGACCGTCAGGTGGCTTTCTATCAATGTCTGCATAGTCCCGCTTAGCCGACATTCGGACGGTCTGCAGCGAACGACTGCTCTGAGCCCGAAGCGGCACATTCATCAGGGTGCAGCGAATGTCCGGTTCTGAGGCTTGTCATTCATCTCCCCATGTGGATTGCTGCGATTCCGGAAGTTTGTGGAGAAAACAGAATGATCGACCCCACCATGCTACTGACCTATTCGTTGATCGTTCTCGGCTTTGTTTTCATCCCCGGACCGGCAACCCTATTGACCGTTGCCCGAGCAACAACGTCTGGGACAAAAGTTGGTATTGCGACGGGCGCGGGCATTACGGCTGGCGATTTCCTCCATACCATTATGGCGGTGGTGGGTATCTCCGCCATCATTGCGGCGTCCGCAACACTGTTCACCATCGTGAAATATCTCGGGGCCGCGTATCTGGTTTACCTAGGGTTGAAGGCGATATTGGAAAAGGCAACCGTCGATCTTGGTCAGGGTCGCGTTCCGATCACCGCACCCTAAGCGTTCAGACAGGCGATCCTCGCTGAGGTGCTGAACCCTAAAACCGCTCTGTTCTTCCTCGCGTTCCTGCCGCAATTTGTTACCCCAGAAAGAGGTTTCGTAGTTGCACAACTTACCATTCTCGGAATGGTATTTGCTCTTATTGGCTTCTTTAGCACCATTGTTTACTCGGTGGCCGCTGGCGGCCTTGGCAACTTCCTTCGTCGCAATCCGACTGTTCTCAAGTGGCAGGGCAAAGTTGTTGGTAGCATCTACTGCGCTTTGGGCGTTCGGCTTGCTCTCCAGGAGCGATAAACAGACATTCCTCCAACGGCAGCAAGGTCCGCACAGCGGACATTCATGCCGCATTTGCTACAGGCTGCCCCGAACAACTGCTTCAGGCTTTAAGCGGCAGCTCTTCTGGAGAGTTGCAATCGTCAGCGACCCAAATCAGACTCCATCTTAGCATTTTCTTCCATCTCAAAGGGAACCACCCATGCCCATCTCTGGTCCAGCACTCCCGGGGCCGGCGCGGCTTCACGACATGGTCGGCGAAACAGCGGCATCGCGCCCCCGAGAGGTGGCCCTGTTGGCTGGACCCAGCGAATGGACGTGGCAAGCGCTCCATGATGACGTTGGGAAATTGGCCGCACACCTGATCACGATCGGGCTTCAGCAAGGCGACCGTGTTGCATCCTTGATGCCCAATTGCGGAGAACTCCTGATCTTTTACCTCGCCTGTCTGAAGGCGGGACTGATCGCAACTCCGCTCAACTACCGTTACACGGCAGCCAATATCGGCTATGCGCTCGGCTTCAGCGGCGCCCGGATGCTCATCGCCCACGCCGAACGAAAGGATGAGATCGCAGCAAGCCAATTGACCCAATCCCTGCCCAAAGGATTGGTATCGGTCGGCGGCGATATCGCCGGGGCAAAAGCCTACACCGATCTGATGTTGCACCCCGCGCCCAAGGTCGAATTCCCAAGCATCGACATTGATGCAACGGCGCTGATTTTCTTCACATCTGGCAGCACAGGGAAACCAAAGGGGGTGATGCATAGCATCAGATCGTTCGGATCAATCGCTGCCAGTTTTGCGCAGGCGATGGACCTCACGTCAGAGGATGTGGTGTTCCCGGGCGGTTCGATTTCGCATGTTGGCAGTCTGTCGACAGCGCTTTCGGCGCTTCATGCCCGGTCCAGAATTGTCCTCAACCAAAACTCCGGACCCGAGGCGTTGCTCTCGGAGCTTCGCGACCACAAACCTTCAGTCATTGTCGCACTGCCTGCACCGTTGATCTCCTTCTTGCACAGCCACCAAGCAACCAAGGAAGACTTCTCTTCGGTCAGGCTCTTAATCAGCGGAGGCGACAAGTTCCCGGTTGATGTCGAACGGCGGTTCCTTGAGTTCTCAGGCGTTCCAATCACCGAAACCTATGGTCTGACAGAGGCCACCGATTCCACGCTCGGCCCGGTCGACGGGTCGTCCAAACCGGGCTCTGTTGGCCAAGTCTGCCCTGGTTATCATGCATCAATCCGCGACGGTTCTGGCAATGAGGTTTCAGAGGGCGCACTTTGGTTGTCCGGGCCACCGGTTTGCCAGGGCTATTGGAACAAACCCGAAGAAACGGCAGAATGCTTCTCCGATGGGTGGTTCAGGACAGGGGATATCATGTCGGTCGATGAGGATGGCTTCTTCTGGTTCAAAGGGCGGTCGAAGCAGATTATCGTGCATGATGGTTCGAACATTTCCCCGCAGGAAGTCGAAGAGGCGATCATTCTTCATCCGGCAGTTGACATGGTCGGAGCGATTGGCGTGCACAACCAGCTGCATGGCGAAAATGTATGGGCCTATGTCACATTGAAGCCTGACGCGAAACAGCCGTTGCCGCAGGACATCATCGACGTTGCGAAAGCGGAAATTGGCTACAAGGCGCCGGAGGCCGTGAACATTCTTCAGCAGATGCCGTTGAACGTGACAGGCAAGGTCGACCGCATGGCTTTGAAGCAACTGGCGGCTGATCAAATTGGCGCTCTGCACAACGGCTAGCCGTGGCCGTGCAGCTGGTAAGGTTGCAGATAGGAATGATATCCGACGAAAACTCAAAAAGCTTCGTTCTCGTCTCCCACACTTGCGACGAGCGCTACCAAAACTCAACACGTTGAACTTGTCAGCTCAAACATTGACGCGATACAACGATATTGGTCCATGTAGGGCAATGGCGCCACCCGAACCAATGGCAGGAAAGAGACCTTTCCCGTATGAAAAGCTTGCCGCTCTTTGTCTTGCTGGGTGCAACTGTCGGACTTGTCTTGGGATACTTCGCGCCCACTGTGTCTGCTTGGATTGCTCCACTTGGAGAAATCTATGTCCGACTCATGGAAGTCATTGTGCTGCCTTATCTTTTGTCTTCCTTGGTCTCGGGGCTAGGTAGTCTTTCGCGCGATACTGCAAGCGCCCTTTTTCGGAAGAGTTGGGCCCCCTATCTGGGGCTATGGGCGGTAAGCTTCGGGGCTTTGTTCGTCGTTGCTCAGACGGTACCCCGTATCGATCAGCCTATTGTGTATGACTTTGGCGGGACACAGTCACCTACCCGCGAAAGCAGCGTCGCGCTTGTAGACCTTTTGGTTCCAGACAATCTCTTCGAAGCTCTGAGCCAAAACTACATTCCATCGGTGGTCCTGATGGGGGTGATCTTTGGTATCGCAGTACAGAGCATAGAACGACGACAGGGGTTTTTGAGTTTTCTTACCGTTGTGCGAACCGCCTGTATCAGCATTTGGAGTTGGGTCATTTACATCGCCCCAATTGGTGTTTGCGCATTGTTCGCTGGCGCGTTGTCTAACGCGGACTCAGCCGGTCTGGCCGCAATGTCGATTTATGTCGCAGTGATTTGCGTCACTGGCCTTTTTTTGGGTGTCTGGATCCTACCAATGCTGCTGACTTGTTTCATTAAGGTCCGGTACTGGGATCTTTTCCGGGAGTTAAAAGATGCGTTTCTGATCGCTTTCGTCACGTCGCTATCTGTGGCCGCTCTGCCCCAGATCCAGATTGCGGCGCAAAACATTGCACGCAAGACCCTCGGCGACTCGACCAAAGAAAATCAGAAAATGGTCATAGAGACTTCGCTGGCCATTAGTTATCCACTTGCGCAAGTCGGCAATTTCTTTGTGATGGTATTCCTGCTCTATGCATCGTACTACTATTTTCTGCCTATAGCGCTTCCACAAATGATCGAGTTGCCTTTCGTGACACTCCTGTCGGGAATAGGATCACCATCTTCTTCTATCGGGACTGTTAGTTTTTTGGCAGAGTGGTTAAATTTGCCAGAATCAACGACAGATCTTTATCTGGACACGATGGCCATTACCCGTTACGCGCAAGTGATTGCCTCGGTCGCTGGATTCTCATTTATCACATTCCTCGTGACGTTTAAGTTTTATGGAAAATTGACATTTCGCCCGATGCGGGCAGTCCTGGTCGTGCTTGTATCTGTCGTCACTCTCTCAGCGATCTTGGTGGCAGGTCGACTGAGCGGAGCACATATCCCACTACATTCTGAAAGCAACTACCGGTCTATGACCTTGCCCGAAGCACTGCAAGCGACTAGCGACGCGAACTCGGTAGCAAATACCAAAGTTACAGTGAGTTCCGGCCCACCCCGCAAGATCGATACATCCAAGAGTGCGCTGGATCGCATTCAAACCTCAAGTGTATTGCGCGTCGGCTTCAATCCGCATGTCAGCCCCTTTGTCTATGAAAACGATCAATCGCAATATGTCGGTTTTGATGTTGAGCTCATGTATCGATTTGCGCAAGATATGAACGTCACGCTCAAGATGATCCCATACGATTGGCGGTCTTTGCAAGAAGATTTGGTCGGCGGAAAATTCGACATTGCTATTGGCGGTCTGTACATCACCGACGAACGCTTGAATACGCTAACTGTTAGTTCGCCGTATTTTTCGAACCCGGTTGCCTTGATCGTGAATGAGGACCGTGTTCTGGAATTTTCTTCCGACAAGAGAATTAAACAAATCAAAGATCTTAAGATTGCGGTTTTCAATGATCCAGTGCTGGAACCACTTGCGCATCGCCTGTTTCCAGGCGCGGAGATCAAGGTTGTTCCAGATTATGACCGCCTTGCGCAAGACAGAGATGTAGATGCTGCAATCTGGACCTTGGAACAGGCCCGTGCATGGGCGATTTCAAATTCAGGTTTTTCTGCTGTGGTTCCGAGCGGTATGGCTAGCCAGTATCTCTTTGGGTACCTGATGCCACCCGGGCAACTCGACATTGCTGAGTACTTGAATTTTTGGGTTTCGGAACAACGGCGCCGGGGTGTTTTGTCAGATATGACAATGCGATGGATCGATCCCGCCGAGCGGCAGCAAGGGCGACAAATGCACTGATCAAGGCGCGCAGCCTGATCCGCATGATCTGATTTTGTTTGTATTGCATGCGTGCCCCCGCTCCATCTAGGCAATGATAACTGGCGCTGGCAGGCGGAAACTTAGGGTCTGGATTCAAAACCAAAGTCGCGGCCGCGGCGGCGCGGAGCGCCAAAGAGAAGAACTCGACACAACTTTCATAGCGGGTTGCGATACAAGGCTAGCCGCTGTGCGGTGCACTTTTGCACAGGTGTTTAGCTAGCTTTGCGCCGCCGCCCCATCGGCGCGGGGCCACCCAAGCTTGCAAGAAGAAGCGGCATGGAACTGAGACGGGAATGGTGGAAAGAGAACCGATTATGCGACATCTGGTTTTTGGGAGAGATGATTGTTAGTCGAAGACAGGCGGTCTCGCCACGCTCTTAAGTGCCCTTTGAGAATTTGCAAATGGTAAGCTTCCTCACACCATTTCGGCGTCTAACCATCTGGTCTTCCGCGCGCAGATCTAAACGGAGGAATGATTGAGCATGCCTTTGGGCACCGCGGCTTTCTTGGTTCTTGGGCACGTTAACGCTTGTCGCTAAGCACTGCCAACGCCGGAACTTCACCTTGATAAACGTTGGATGTTGAGTCCATTCAATCCGTTGAGTACCAATCCGGAAGCGGTTTACGTTGGGGCGCCGAACATGAAGCATCACAAGGCTACAGCTTTGGTCACGTTGAGCATGTACTTCATTGCGGCGCTGCCGGCGCTTGCGCATACTGGTGACGGTTACGGTGGCGGCTTTGTTGCTGGCTTTACGCATCCAATTCTCGGTTGGGATCACGTGGCCGCAATGGTTGCGGTCGGATTGTGGGGCGCGTTTCTCGGCGCTCCTGCAATTTGGATCCTGCCTGTCGTTTTCCCGCTTGTGATGGCCTTTGGAGCTGTTGCCGGAATCCTCGGCATTCCCGTTCCAGCAATCGAGACTGGCATTGCATTGTCTGCTGTGGTTTTGGGGTTGATGGTACTGTTTGCGATCAGGCCACCGATTTGGGTCTGTGCCGCGATCGTTGGCTCGTTTGCCATCTTTCATGGATACGCCCACGGGACCGAACTTCCCTCCGCGATAAGTGCCTTTGCCTACACGATTGGTTTTGTGGTCTCGACCGGGGTGCTTCATCTGTTGGGGATTGCGTTCGGCCTGCTGGTGCGTTGGCCCGCGGGTCAGGTTGCCGTCAGAGGTGCGGGCGGATTGATCGTGTTTGCCGGAATTGCATTTCTCACCGGTGTCGCCTGACGATGAAGATTGGAAGGTGGTTTTGCTGGCTGCCAGTTGCGACATGCGCCGGATCCGCGTCAGCGCACAGCCCAGTACCTGGCATCGAAGGGTTTTATGTTGGACTTCTGCATCCATTTTCCACACCGCCGCAGGCGCTTCTCATGGTGGGATTGGGGCTATTGGTCGGTGGATACATTCCCGAACGAGCCAGGTGGCTACTCGTAGGGTTTTTGTCGGCAAGCTTGATCGGGCTCGTATTCGCTTTTGGCTTGGTCAGGCTTGATCTCTACATGTTCACCGTCGCATCCGCGGCGTATGCAATTTCAGCACTCCTTCCGGGAGCACTGTATCCTCTGGCACTTACCATAGTTTGTTCTGGGGCCTTCCTGATCGGGGATGCCTCTGTCCCAGACGACGGGCCTGCGCGCGACAGGCTTTTGACCATGTCAGGCTCGATCTTGGGCGCGAATCTTGGCTTGATTTATCTCTTTGGAATTTGTTTTGAGATCAGGAGGCGTTTCACCAAGCCTTGGGTGGGCGTGGCTTTGCGTGTTGTCGCGGCCTGGTTTGGAGCGATTTCACTGGTCATGATCGCGCTCGGGTTTGCAGGGCCTTCTACGCTCTCGTAGCACCCATCCCACTCGCGACTGCGCAAACACATCGATCAGTGCAATCACCGACTTTAGGAAGGCTGCAGCCCAGAAATTGCACTGTCGTCCGCACTGCCCCATGAACCCCTAGCAACTCAGAAGATTGCCTAAGCGCGCTGGCGAACTATCGTTTCATCTGGCAGTGATCCGCTGACTGTCCAAGGTGTTGCGGAAAGCTGTTAATCCCCAGCAGGTCACGCGCGCGCGTGGCCTGCTTTCATTCTCGGAGCGGTTGCGTCCGAGTAACATCTGTATCAAGGTATGCGATGGCTCTGCTAGCATCTGGACGTGAAGCTGAAGCCATTGCTTCGCGAGAGGTACTGTTTTCCGAATCTCCCGAGCGATAAGACGTTTCTGGAATTCTTACCTCGAATTGCTGCCGCGCGGGTAACCATGTCCAATCGAAACTAAGCAGCAGGAAGTGGCCCGGGCTCTGATTTGGGGCTCCTTGAGTCCGCTTTGGGCTCAAAGCAGTCTTTCGCTGCGTAGTGCATCAATGACCGCTGTGCGGACAAAATAGCCGTTCGCTGCAACCCGTACGATTGTCCGCTTTTTGGGTGAATGCGGGCCTCGCATTCGCGTGAATCCAAGCACTCGACGAATGAACAGAGGTTGCTTCGCTTAGGAGCCGAACTCGACACCTCTGCAGCGTCAACTTTTGAGACTGGCTAAGATTAATTCTTGAGTTGTGGGAGAAGAGCGAAATATTCGCTTGACGAGATACTCTCCGGGGAACTCAGGCCAGGTTTCTCGATACTCCCGTAGAACCGCTTTCTCACTATCGAAATCGCCGAGGCCACGGTAGGCCGCCGCCGTGAAAACAAGGGAGGGGGCGCTTATCGGCGCCCCTACCTCGGGCGCTGTCGCGAAGGCTTCGATGGTTTCCGGATAGAGCCCGAGCACCAGTTGTGAAACGCCCCAGATGTTATGCGCTCCAAACCGTCCCGGCCCAGTGCGGGGACGCTCGGGGTCTGAAACCTCAGCTGCCAGTTTTGCGTTTCCAATGATGATCGCCGATATTCCGACAAGGTCAAGAATATGTCCATCCGCCGGCGCCAACTGAAGCGCGACCTCGGCATGTTCAAGTGCCATTGACGTATTGCCTTCGAGCGAAGAAACCCAAGCCTGCGCCGCGTGTGACCAAGCCTCTGTTGGTCCTAGGCTCATTGCCTGGTCTGCGCTTTCGGACGCCATGCCCAAAAGAGCGGCCGCTTCTGAGGTTTCGGGTGTCAGCATGCTGAGAGTTGCGAGAACCTGAGCCCTGCCAGCGTAGCCTAGCGGAAGGTTGGGGTCTAACTCGATCACGTGTTCAAACATACCAAGGGCGAGCCGTTGCCGTTTGACGTCGAACAAAGGAAAGAACATGCCCCGTGCTTCTTCGGCATAATTTGCAGCCTGAAGAGATGGAATGGAGTTGGCCCTTAAGGCGGCACGCTCAGCGCTTTGCCTTTCCGTAACGGACACCATACTAGGGGAGCTAGGCCAGATCCCAAATGCGAAGGCTCCCAAAGAAAACGCACAGATCAACGCAGCCAGTTGTATGAATGCAGATCGGTTGATCCAAGGCTCTAGTTCCATCTCATCATTCGGTTCCGAACTTTCTGGATTTGGGCGTCTGATGGTTGGGCGATAGCTTCCTAACTCCACCGCAATGCAAACCGGGTCTGACGCGCCACCGCTAGCATAGTATTCGTCGAGTGCCCGCCTTAGCCTTCCCGCTTCGACACGGACGAGATTAAGTGCCGCCTCTCCCTCATCTAGACTGCGGGCGTATACGTCAGTCGCGATATTCTTGCCGCGGATTTCGGCGCCTCGACCGGAAACAGTTTCTTCAACGATGTAAGTAAGAAAGGCTGTCAGACGAGGAGATGACTTGAACACTTCAGATTGCGCGATGCGCGCGAGGGCTTCATGGAAGTCGCGTGCATCCGGGGAGTGCTCTGTGGCTTGATCGGTCATGCAACGGTCATTCTAACCATAGCTAAATGAAAGTCACAGCCCATCCGCATTGGCTCAGTTGCGTGATTAACACGGTACACAGCTAACATCGATGGAAGGCCGCTCTTATCATGGCTTCCGAAGAAGTGTAACTCTGTATCCTAACTTGCCATCACTGCCAGGATCGCCCTAGGGCGAAGCATACAATTTGCATGGAGATGGACCAGAAAAATGCAAGGCCCGAATAATCCTGCGTTCTCTTCGCAGTCATATGGTTTTGACGTAAGCTCGCTGCAGGAACTCGTTCAAGCGTTTAACCCATAGAGGCCCAGATTTTGAAGAATCCTCGAAGGATCATTGCCGTATTGGCGTTAGTTGTCATTGCTGGGTCGGCAGCATACGGCTTCTTTTACTACTTTTCGCCACATGAAATCTGTGTGCGACGAAACACGGTAGTGGCAGCAGAAGCAGGGCAAGGCATCGACGAAGCGCGATCCTACGCCGAAAACCTCTGTGCTCGAAAAAACCCGTTGCGTGATTGATAGGCACATTCATTAGAAGGTTGTGGTTGAAGGGCAGGCTCGTCCCGATGCAGCTCCGTTGACATGGCGCTTCACTTCCAGACCATCTTTCAGTCTTACAGCTTCGCCTTGCGTCGTTTTCGCCATATCCCGCAACCAACAGTCAGAACGAGATTTGGTGGTATCATCAACGCCATCAGGCCCAAGATAGCTGAGGTGATTGCTTGATCTGTACAGCAGCTGTCCACAAGGACGTAGACGATGCCGACGTTCCGCAAGTTTGTCGAAACTGCAAGGAATTGACGGCCTTCGACACTTGGGCCACCAGAAACCCAACCGATAAGCATGAGCACTAGCAAAAACGCCAAGAACGCAAAGGTGGTAGGAGTTCCGAATTGCGCCAGTGATTCCTGTCTCAATGCGGTGCTGAATACGACCGATCCGATAAACGCGAACAAAGAAACGAGCATCGCGGGCTTGTACACCCTGTTTGCAAGTACAGTGTTTTGGCTGTGAAGGAGCATTCCCAACATGGCCGGCAAAACAATTAGCAGTCCAAGGCGAAATGCGATTTCTCCCAATGGTAGCGATACTTGCAGCCCCTTGTCTGACAGCAGAAAGTATGCGGCGGTGGGTGCCGTTACGAGGGCGATTGTTGAAAGCAGTAGGAGATAGGATCCCGCCGCAGCTATTTCGCCGGGTACCTTGGTTGAGAACTGGACCGCGTTGATTCCGCCTGGCGCAAAAGCGACAAGCAAGAGCATTGTCGCAGCGGCCGGCTCCAAAGGGAAAACGAGGATCACGCTCACAGCTACCAATGGAGGGAGGAGCACCGTCGCAACTATTGTTCGAACGAGACGTCTAAGGTCCCGGAATACCCCAAACATTTCTGCAAGCCTTGCGGAAAGGCCGATACACAGCGAGGCCAGTACCAGAAAGACGTAGATCAAACCCTCCGCGAACGGGCTGAAAGGAACAGAGGTCTCCATGCCTAACTGCCGATTTGCAAGAGAATGCTGACGGTTGCGATGAGTGCGACCATCAATACCAAGAAGCTTGAAACGAGCGCGACAGAGATCGGGAACTTTGCCCGGGATGCTTCTGAAAGACGGCGCAAAAAGGCCACTTGCTGAACAATTGCCACGAGCAGCATGAACACTGCGAGACCAAGCATTGAAACACCAACGAGCCGGGCTCTTTCTACAGGAGTGTCTTCAAGACCGGGCACACCGGTAAGTATTTGGAAGAGAGCAGGAATTGAGAAGCCAAACCCAATCAAGGAAATTGATGTCCGCATGTAACCCAAGGTCGTTCGGTCGGACGCCATTCGGGAGCGCTCAAACGCCAGATCCGTTCGCCCGGCGGCCAACTCGTTGTTGTTTGGGAGCGGTTCGTATTCGTCATCGTCCATAGCTAAGCTCCGGCTTTCATAGCTGCGTCTTTTGGTGCTTTCGCCCCCTTACTCTCTTGATTGACCTCAAGAACCAAAAAGTAGTTGAGGAAGGTACGGATGACAGCAATTGCCGCTAACTTGACAAGTTCTTCGAATGAGGGATGTGTCGCGGTAGCGATGATGTCCGCCGCAAGCTGAAGCTCTAAGGCGATGATGAGATACCGCGCAAGCACCTGCCTAGGGGTTCGTTCAGAAATGCCTGTGGCTTGTTGCACCAGTGCGTATACAAACACTGCGCCGCCCACCAATACAGTCAGGATGCTTGCCGCTTCGAACAGAAGTTGCGCAAAGCTCGCGAGGTCGAAAACTATCGCTTCGATGCTATTCATCTTATGCGCTTCTAAGCCGGCGTACCTCAGCGACAGAAACGGATGCGCTTTCGCTCGCTAGGCAATCGTTGAACAAATCGGTCAGGTGCGAAGGATCAAGCGACGCCCCATGCGCGATTGCTACCAGCCGAGTTTGAGGCTGCTCATTTCCCCAAACGCGATCAGCAGTAAGCTCAATGCGCCGTCCGACGACTTGGAGGACATAGCGATTTGCCGGATCGTCTGTTAACTGAACGAACCCCTTGCACCGATAAATGTTCGCGGGCAACTCGCGCTTGATCATGCGTTCCAACGCCCGTCGGGAGAACGGCGCATCCCAACTCTCGCTCCATGTCTTGAAAAGAGCGCCATGATTGTAATCGCGGCTGTGACAATGATCTTGATCATGCGGCGCACTCTGCATGGCGCGCGCAACATCAAACCTTCCAACCGATAGCAATATCTCTAGTGGCACCTCACAATTGATCGCAGGAACGATCCTTACTCGGGAGAAGTGATTTTCGATCCAGCGTTTGACTTTCGCAGAACCCTCTGGCCCGGCGAGGTCCACTTTGTTCAGGACAACGAGATCAGCGAAGCCGATCTGCTGTAGTTTAAGTTTTGCGAGATCCGGGTCGTTGTATGTAAACACCTGATCGGCATCGACCACACAAGTGACACTATCAAGCCGGATCTTGTCCCCATAGGCGGAGTCCACAAACGTCATATAGATGCCCGCGGGCTCCGCAACTCCACTTGCCTCCAGAATTATGTACTCGACCGGATCATCCCGGTCGACTAGGTCAGCGACAGACGCGACAAGGTCGTCTCGAATTTGACAGCACACACAGCCGTTCGCGAGGCTGATCATGCCGTCTTCGACGTCGACCACAAGTTCAGCATCGACATTTATCGAACCGAAATCGTTCACTAGGATCCCGACTTTGAGGCCATGGTCCCCGGTCAAAATATGATTGAGAAGTGTAGTTTTTCCCGCACCGAGAAACCCGGTCAGGATCGTCAGCGGTACAGGTTCATTGACGTGATCTTCCACGCGTTTCGTCCTTGCTTGAGATAGGATCTGCCGCCCCGCTGGTCCGGAGCAGCAGATCCAATGACTTGATCAATCGGTATGTTCGCGAGCGGCAATGAGAGCCTTGATGTCGAAACGGAAGCTTTCTTCATCATAATGCTGCGTCAGTGGGCGCTGCACATCTTCGGGAGTGTAGATCTTGGGATCAAGCTCGCGTTCGCGAAGGAAAGCGTCCTGCTGCTCCTCGCGCGGCAAGCGTGGTTTTGGAATCTGGATATAGTCGGGCATGTTGCCTTCCGGGAACAGGTCCTTTGGGTTCGGGGGTTGCATTGCCGCGGATTCCGGTCGGAGTGCCATACGCTCCCAGACACGATCCTTGGTTACGTTGATAACCTTGGTGTCAGGGCCACCGAATAGGAACAGACCGTCCCAGTGCGTCCGGATTTCGGCGATTGCCTCACCCGCGGATTCCTCTGTGTAGTGACAAATCACGCCAACGCGCGGCTGAATCTCATTCATCAGGTATCCGGCCGCATAATAAGGCGTGTGATACGTATCTAGCGTGAACTCAAGAACCTCTTTCGGCGTGCCGTACTTGTAGTTCAAAAGCTGCGGCAGGTCGGCCTGACCCTCAGTTACGAACACATCCGCCCCTTTGGCGAACTTGATTGTACTTTCATCGGGTCGTCCATCACCAGTCCATACAAAAGACAAACCAGCTTCTTCCCAGTCTACCCGGAATGCGGAAGCCCCATTTTTTACGTGGCTTCGCGCCCAATGAGTGACCTTGAGTCCAGGTTCCTCAAGGCAGACTCCGCCTTCATCCTTGTAGTCAAACTCGACTACTTCTGTGTTGTAGCCTTCTCCGATGGGGCAGTGGTCGAAATTCTCAAGGTGCCACGTCATCATCTCGTGCATCTTGTCGACCATATACTGAGTACCCGTTTCCGGGCGATCACCCGATGGACCAAAAATGCGCAAACCATTGCGCCAGCCGCCAGACCATGCCCGGAACGGCATGAAGTACGGCAAATCGGCATAGTGGTCGACATGTAGGTGGCTGATGAAGATATCACGCACCATCGGTGGCAAGATGCCCAGCTGCAGAATGTTCTTCACGCATCCATTGCCAAAATCAAAGAACAGGCGACGCGGAAACGCTGTTCCATTACCCAGTTCGAGAACAATAGCTGTTCCCGACTGTACGAGCGTGGGCGGCCAAGGTGTGCTGCCAGGGAAGCAAATGCGCATTTCTCCCTCTGCCAGCCTTTCGTTTGGCGGGAGGAAGTTATTGCTTGTGCAAGAAGGGGTCGGACGAAAGTAGTCAGGAAGCGTTATGCCGCCACCTGGTCTTCTTCCATACGGATTGCGTGGTTGAACCATGATTTTCTCCCTACGGGGTTGCCTTATCTACGGTTAGAATTGATTGATTCCGGAGGTTTGCTGGGCGAGTTGCTGCGTCTGTCCGACTCCCTAACGAGCGTCTGGTTGGCATCGCGTTTGACCAACCGCCGGATTTCTTGAATCAACTCTTGTTTTGTAAGCCCCCACTCACGTCTGAGCTCAATGTCGTTTGCGCAACGTGCAATTTCGTGCATTGCAACACGCAGATCGTTCACTGCTGAAGTTATCGCTGTGCTTTCCGCCGGAAGGTTTGCCACATCGACGCCGACGACTTTGATAAGCACACTCTCCAGCTCACTTTGCAAAGAAGCGCTCCCTGCTTTGAACGACACATCTACCGATGAACACTGCGCTTTTTGCGCAATGCGTGGGAGTAACTCACGGTGAGTTGACGTGGTTTTTCTCAGCTCTCTGAAGGTTTGTCAGAGTTGAAATCAGCATTTACGATCTTGTGCTTGGCCATCGTTCCCGATGGCAGACGGACCCAAATTCGCTAATGGCCGCTTTAGGCTCGAAGCGGACATTCGTCTCTGCCGTTCTGGGCGTCCGCCACTCGGACCATACGGTCGTTCGCTGCAAGGCAGAACTACGAGTGCCGTTTGCGCAGTACACTGCATCAGCGTGGAGATGCGGTCGAAGTGTGTCGCGGTCGGTATGGATCAATCAGTGCCCCCACCACGCAATGTCCCGGCCCCCAGACGTGCCGCCGCCCACGACAAGGTGGGCCGGAGCGGGAGGAAGAGGCGGTAGCCGACTTCCAGTATCGCAGTGATCCCGGGCAGGCTGGCGATCCGCGCCGCAAGGTGCCAGCCGGGAAGGGCCTGCCAGATCGCAAGGAAAGCGCGGGCTCCCGACAGAAGCGTTCCGTCGGGCATGCGCACGTGGAACCTCTGCATCGCGTCATCTGCCGAAAGCTCCGGGCCCAGGGCAGCGCCCGGCTCCGACACATCGACGAAGCGCAGCCGCTCAGCCCCGGAGCGGGACGCGTAGTGCCTGATCTCGGCGCTGCAAAGCGGGCAAGAGCCATCAAAATAGACCGTCAGGTCCGCGCATGCTTTGAGGCCAGCGTCGTGACCTACCGTTTGCAGCACGATCGTTTCGGTTTCCGCTTGACGCATGGGTCAGAGTCCTTGTTGCACAGCCAGCTCTTTGTGTTTGAACAACAATCGAGCAAATTTGACTGGAATACGGGTCGAAGCACCATCTGGTTCTGGCCAGCGTCAATCTGCCGCCCATAATCTCGCCCACATTGCCCGGAGCGTGTTGAGGCGAAGAATGCCATTCGATGTCTCAAGAGATGAGGTCATGGCACGGGTTGATTAACGGCCCTTATCCCAAGGAGTTCGCGAATGAGAGAAAGCATGGAACGAAAAACAAAGGGGCCCAGGGCCTGAGAGCCCAAATGACTATGGGAGACTTTGGAACCCTCCCCCCAGAGTCCTTGCTGATTGCTGATGTTTCAGACCCCCCCCTCTGAAACTGCGTGCGAAAAAATCTGGCTACCCCCGCCGGTCCCTGCGCCGTAACTCGTGAACTTTTGCACCCCCCCTTTTTTGTTTTCAGGTTGACCGGCGCCCTGGGCCAGCAATGCGCGCGCTCTGACTAGGGCGCGCGCGCCATCGCCTCAAAGAACGCAACGTAGCGATCAGAAGCACCGCTTTCAGGGAAGCGACAGGGAAACGCAAAGGCGCCATTTTTCTCCAGCAAAGACAAAAGTGCCTGCCAGGTCGCTTCGAGGTTTTCAGCGACCCACTCTTCCCACGCCTTCATCGGGCCCGTGTCGCTCTCTTTCAGATAGACACAAGCGAATACCTTCTCCGAGGCGGTAGTCTTTTTTATGTTCCTTTTTGAGTTCTTATAGGGGGTGACAGTTTTGTCATGCTTGGTTGAGCAGACGACCCACGACCTCTTCCAGAATGCCAGCCTCAACTGCGACCGTCGCAAACGTCCGCCGATGAGCGTGTGGTGACCAGATCAGTTTGCGTGGGTTGGTGATGCGCCCGCTCTCGCTCTTTGGTGACGGAAAGACCCAACGTTCGCTCAACCCTCGGACGGGCGCCAGGATCTCATGGTGCCGCTGCAGGATTGGCAAATCAAAGCTGCGTCCGTTCTTTGTCATCGGCAAGTGGATGTGATCTTCACGAATGTCATTCCATGTCAGGTTCAATGCTTCTGACTTGCGCAAACCGGTGAATAGCAAAAGCTCATAGAACGCCTCGTGAATTGGATGATCCAAACCATCGACTTCGTCACGCCAGGCTCGAAGATCCTCAATGATGGTTTGCGGCGGTCTTTCATCGAACCATTCTATGGCCATGGTCGGACATTCGGGCAAATCATGCACACGACGTGCATGGTTCCAGACCGTACGAAAGTACTTAAGAAGGTGATTGGCCGCTGAGGGCGTCTTTGCCAGGGACCGGTGCTTTTCGACAACATCCGACTTGGTGATCTCATCAAGCGGCATGGTCAACCACGCCTTGAGATGCAGTTCGAACTGCTGGCGCAAAGCCTTGCGATGCTCGTCGGATCGAAGCTTGGGACGCGCAAGATAACTCTCCATGGCCACCTGCAGGGTCGGCGCGCCGATCTGCAGAGACCGCCCTGCTCCACGCCCCCAATCCAATGCAAACCCCAGCGCAGCCTGCCGCGCGACATCAGCTGAAATCACTGGATAGCGTCCAATAAGCACGCGCCGTGTTTGCCCGCCGACATCTTTCTGAAAGTACCAGGTCTTGGCCTTCTTGCCGACAAAGAGAACGAACCCCTTTACTTCGGCATCCCAGTGCTTGGCGGTCCCGCTTTTTGCAGGTGGCAACTTGCGGACAAAGGTCTCAGTGAGCTTTGGCATTTTGTCGGTTTTTTGTCGGTAACTGCATGATACTGAGTGATACCCGGTGCAACTCTACGCAATCATTTATTCAACAAAATGAAACGTATAGCAACTAGATGCAACCCGATGAAACTCATACCACTTGCTTGGAAGGCTCTTATGATACCATTTCACCATACCCGCCAAGAATGTGTGCGTGGTGGATCATGACCGAAACAAGGTCAAATCCCCTAAGCGATTGCACTCCCAAGAACCGAGGCGAGAGCGCTAGACGCCCGCCTCGCGGTTTAGGCGGGAAGCGGAAGCTCGCTGCAAGCAGGAACATTCGGTGCTTAGGGCGGGAGCAAACATTCGCTGTAGTGCTAAGGCAGAGCATCAGCAAACAGGATATCTACGCTGCGCTCGCAACGTGCTTGAAAACTTGTGAAAGGCAGTAATGGGTCGGTGTCCCATCCCACCAAGCAGAGATCAAATTAACTGAACGCATTGCCCTTAGAACTTCGCCAATATCCAGTCACGAAACACACGAGCAGAGTCACTTTCCTCTGACACAAAAAGAAAGTACCAATCCCGTTTCAAGGGTGCCAAATCCTTCATCCGCCTGAGCGTCCGGGTTTCAAGAAATGAGTCGACAAGTGGATGGCCCGCCAAGGCAATGCCCTGCCCCTCGATCGCGGCCTGGAGCATGTTGATGTAAGTGTTCATCTGAATGCCAGCGCGCGCCTCCGGCGGTGAAAGACCATGATGTCGGAACCAATACGGCCATCCCGCTTGGGGCCGATAGGTGCCCGAAAGATAGAGCAATCGTTCCTGCAGCAGGTCCGTCACCGAGCGCAACTCGGTGCGAGCCTCGTAGCCAGGGGAAAATACAGGAAAGATCTCTTCCTGCATGATCGGTTCCCAACCCGGGCCTTCAGGTTTTGTAGGACTGTACCGGACAGCGACATCAATGCCCTCTGAAGCCAGGTCCAGGTTGCGGTCCGACGCCACGAGATTGACCTCAATGTCGGGATGCTTCGCCCCGAAGTCGACCAGTCGGGGCATAAGCCAATACGTTGCAAAGGCGGAAGTGACCGTAATGGTTACGCGCATCTTTGACGTACTGGCGCGTTGCTGGATCATGGCATCTGAGATGGCCTGAAGTGCGGGATTAACCGTTCGAGAAAACACCTCGCCACTGCGGGTCAGTGTGACGTTCCGGTGGTTGCGTATGAAAAGACGCGTGCCAAGCGCCTGTTCCAGTTCTGCAATCTGGCGACTAACGGCAACCCGGGAGACGCCAAGTTCGCGAGCTGCAGCCGTAAAGTTTTCGGACATGCATGCAGCACGGAAAGTCACTATATTCTTCAGTAAATGAACGTCTCTTCGCAAATTGTCCATAAATCACTGGTTAACACTGTGTCACGAACTCTACAACTTCTCAGACGGTTTTTCTTGTCTACTCTGACCAGCAATCAATCAAAAACACCTCAGGGAGACCCACAATGAAAAAACTCACATTTCACGCTGCTGTATCCGCATTGGTGCTTTCCACATCCGTGTTTGCCGAAGGCATGCCCGGCAAAGGCGTCAGCGTTGAACCGATCAAAGGCTCACCGGCCAATGCCTGGTTTCAGCATATGGTTGTCCAGCTGGGATTGGAGGCGTTGGGCTATGACGTGGGCGAGCACCGGGAAGCTGATTTCCCGGCACTGCACCTTGCCGTTTCATCGGGGGATGCCGACTACACGGTGAACCATTGGAAGCCCTTGCATAACGATTTCTTCGATAAGTCCGGCGGTGACGGGACCATGGTGCGCGCGCACGCTGTCATCACCGGGGCCGGACAGGGCTACTTTATCGACAAAAAGACGGCCGAAGAGCACGGCATTACCAACCTGGGTCAGTTGGCGGACCCAGAGGTGGCCAAGCTGTTTGATGGCAATGACGACGGGCTTGCAAACTTGTCTGGATGCAATCCTGGTTGGGGGTGCGAAATCGCAATCGAGGCACATCTGGACAAATATGATCTTCGCGACGCGGTGCAGCATGATCAGGGCAGCTATTTCGCGATCATGGCGGACACGATAACACGCTACAACGAAGGCGGATCGATCCTCTACTACACCTGGACGCCGAACTGGATCAGTGACGTGCTGGTTCCTGGTGAGGATGTGGTCCAGATCGGTGTACCATCTGAAAGCGGCGAGATGGATCCGGGCTTTGCCGTCAATGATGTCTACGTCGTGGCCAACAAGGATTTCATGGAAGAAAACCCGGCAGCGGCCAAGTTCCTGAGCATCGTGGAAATCCCGATCTCTGCCGTCAACGCAGCTCAGGTCAAACTGCGAGATGGGGAAGATACGGTTGAAGACTTCCGACGCCATGCCGAAGACTGGGTTGCGGCAAATCAGGAACAATTCGACACTTGGGTGGCTGAAGCTGCCGCGGTCGCAAACTAACCTCGCTGCAACTGGAGCGTCTGAAATGGCGCTCCGCCTTTCTCTGGCACGGAGGTTCTCATGTCAGACGTTCAAATCGAATGCCGGAGCTTATGGAAGATCTACGGAGCGCAGGCTGAACAAGCATTGCAGGCGGTTCGCACCGATAGTCTGAGCAAGGATGAAGTGCGGGACAGGTTTGACTGCGTCCTTGGTGTGCGTGACGCCACTTTCAGCGTCAATCGCGGAGAGATCTTTTGCATCATGGGGCTGTCGGGGTCTGGCAAGTCTACACTGGTGCGGCACATCAACCGTCTGATCGAACCCACAGCCGGGGAAATTCATGTAGCCGGGCAGCGCGTAGATCAGATGAATGAAACCAATCTGCGGAAATTGCGGGCCGAAACCATCGGGATGGTGTTTCAGCACATGGCCCTCTGGCCCCACCGGACGCTGGCCGAGAATGTAGCATTTGGCCTTGAGGTGCGGGATATTCCGCTTGAGACGCGCCGCAAGGCCGCAGAAGTGGCCCTCGCCTCGATGGACTTGAGCGGGTGGGAGGATCACTACCCCGATCAGCTGTCGGGCGGCATGCAGCAACGTGTCGGGCTGGCCCGCGCGCTGGCGGCGGACCCGGACATTCTGTTGATGGATGAGCCCTTTTCGGCGCTCGACCCGCTGATCCGCCGGCAGTTGCAGGATCAATTCCTGGCCTTGTCACAGAAGGTTAAGAAAACCACCGTCTTCATCACGCACGATCTGGATGAGGCCATCCGCATGGGCGATCAGATCGCCATCATGAACGACGGCGTGATCGTTCAGATCGGCACCCCAGAAGAAATCGTGACAAACCCCAAGGACGCCTATGTGGCCGAATTCGTGAAAGGCATCAGCCGCGTGAATTTGGTGCGCGCCGAAACCATCATGTCTCCGTTCGATGGGCGCGAAGCTACGACCAAGACGGTGCCCCTGGGCAGTGAGCTTGGCGAGATCATGGATGAATTCATGACCGATCAAGCACCAGTCACAGTCGTCAATGGCGATAGCTCTGCGGTCGGTCAAATCACCATCACGGACGCCCTGCGCGCCCTGCGCGGATAGGAGAACGACATGGATCTGTGGAACATCTTTGACACCGAATGGGTGCCTGTCGGGACGTGGGTGGAAACGCTGCTGCAATGGGTGGTGGATAACTTCAGGTTTGTCTTTCAGGCCATCAAGTTGCCGTTCGATATCGTGCTTACGGGGCTTGAAGACGCGCTGACCGGCGCGCCGGATCTCTTGATGCTTGCGATCATCGTCCTGGTGGCCTGGCAGGCAGGCGGGCGGCGGCTGGCGGGGGTCTCTGCCGCGTCGATGCTGGCCATAGGGCTGATGGGTGCCTGGGAAGAAAGTATGGTGACACTCTCCATCGTGCTGACTTGCGTAATCTTCTGTTCGCTGATTGGCATTCCCCTGGGGATCATGGCCGCGCGCAACGACAGGTTCTGGATCGTCCTGCGCCCGTTGTTGGATCTCATGCAGACGATTCCATCTTTCGTTTACCTCGTACCGATTGTGATGCTGTTTTCGATCGGCAATGTCTCGGGTGTGATTGTGACCTTCATTTACGCGCTGCCGCCGGTTGTGCGTCTGACGAACCTTGGCATCCGGCAGGTGCGCGCCGACATGGTAGAGGCTGCGCGCGCCTTTGGAGCGAGCAAACGGCAGACATTGATCAAGGTGGAGTTGCCGCTGGCTATGCCCACAATCATGGCCGGTGTGAATCAGACCATTATGATGGCGCTTTCGATGGTGGTTGTAGCCTCTATGATCTCGGTCACCGGGCTGGGTCAGATGGTGCTGCGCGGGATCGGGCGGTTGGATATGGGGCTGGCAACTGTCGGGGGCTTGGGCATTGTGTTCCTCGCCATCGTCATCGACCGGGTCAGCCAGAGCTTTGGCACATCCGCCCGCGACCGTGGCCACAAAAAGTGGTACGAGACCGGCCCGGTTGGTGCCTTGCGCAAGCTGGCCGGACGGGGTTGAGGCGACATGGCACGACCCAACATCCTCTTTATTCAGGTGGATCAGCTGACCGCCGCTTCGCTGAGGTGTTATGGCGACACGGTTTGCCATGCGCCCCATCTGGATCGTCTCGCTGAGAGCGGCACGGTGTTTGATACCGCCTATTGCAACTTCCCGCTCTGTGCCCCGTCCCGGTTTTCAATGGCGTCTGGCCAACTGTGTTCCGCCATCGGGGCCTTCGACAATGCCGCTGAAATGCCCGCCTCCGTCCCCACCTATGCGCATTACCTGCGCGCGGCCGGGTATCAAACAGCGCTTTCTGGCAAGATGCACTTCATTGGTCCGGACCAGTATCACGGGTTCGAAAGGCGCCTGACACCCGATCTTTATCCGGCCGATTTCAGCTGGGTCCCCAGCTGGGGAAATGAGGGCAAACGGGACACAAATGATGCCCGAGCGGTGATGGTGTCAGGTGTGTGCGAGCGGACGGTGCAGATCGACTTCGACGAAGCCGTGACGGCCGGCGCGATACAGCACCTCTACGATCTCGCACGGTCAGACGACCCCCGTCCGTTCTTTCTTCAGGTATCCTACACGCACCCGCATGAACCCTATCTGTGCCGAAAGGAATACTGGGACCTTTACGAGGGCGTGGACATTCCGCTGCCCCGTGTTCCTGCCATGTCGGCCAATGAACACGACCCACATTCGCGCCGTCTGCTGAGCGATTTTGCAATGCTGGATCAGACGTTTGCTGTTGCTGATATCTCGCGTGCGCGGCGGGCTTACTATGGCTCCATCAGCTATATCGACGCGATGGTGGGCAAGGTCCTGGCAACGCTGGATGCGATTGGGCAGGCAGACAATACTGCGATCATCTTTACGTCCGACCATGGCGAGATGCTCGGCGAGCGAGGCATGTGGTTTAAGAAACATTTCTTTGAACCCGCGCTAAGGATCCCTCTGATCATGAAGTTGCCTGGTGACCCGCCGCGCCGCATCCAGACACCTGTCTCTCTGCTCGATCTGCTGCCCACCTTTATGGGCATTGCTGAAGGGTCGAAATGGAACAGCGATGTTGAGAAGCTGGAGGGTACAGACCTCACCGCAATGCTTGGAGCCGAACCAGTGTTGGTTCGCCCAATTTATGCGGAATACCTGGCCGAAGCGACGCCGTCGCCGCTCATCATGATCCGCAAAGGCCGATACAAATTTGTTTGGTCCAATGATGACCCGTTCCTTCTTTTTGATCTGGAAAGCGACCCAGACGAGCTCAAAAACCTGGCGGGCGACACGGACCAAAGCGAAACGGTGACGGCGTTCGAAACACTAGTCCGCGAGAAATGGGATACAGAGACCCTGACGTCTCGGATCGTCCAAAGCCAAAGACGCCGCCGTCTCATCCTTGATGGATACGCCTATGGCAAGAAGCCGCGATGGAACCATGATGAAAGCCCAGAGGATACGGTAATCTGGTACCGCGGTGATCAGGGTTACAATGAATGGGCGTTCTCGTTTCTTCCAATTCAACTCGAAGACGGGCCTTAGTTCCAAAGTCCTGAATTTTCCGACATCGAAACACCACTTGCTTCTCCGCTGTTGCCCCGCCCGTCGAACCCGGCCATCTATCGGTCGCGAGAGGGCGGGAACGAGGGCACCTCGTGTCCGCTTTTGGTAAGCTGCCGTGCAGCGGAGCAAGCTTCATTGAAGGTTCGATTGTTGCAATGACTGTTTGAGGCCGTCGTCGCACCCCAAGGTTTGGACCAAGTTCTTGATGGCTGCGCCTACTCCAATGTCTTTAAAAATCGACCTATTGGAATTGCTGCATCGTGCTGGAACAAGAACACCGAACAGCGTTGCGGAGTTGTCCGCCCCTAGCGGATGATCAAACCAGGAAACACGCTGATCAGCACCACAACCACACTGGCCACCGCAACGAAAGGCAATGCCGATTTGAAGATCACACCGGCTTTCGTATTGGACACTGTTGCCGCCACATAGAGCGCGACACCCACAGGCGGCGTCACCAGACCAAGCGTCAGGTTCAGGCAAAGCACAACGCCCAGGTGATAAGGATCAATGCCATAGACAGCCGTTGCGACGGGCAGAATGATCGGCACAACCATGATCAGCGCAGGAATGCCGTCGATGATCATCCCGACAGCCAGCATGATCAGATTGACGAGCAACAGGAAGAGAATGGGATGTTCGGCAACGGTTACCACCCAGTCAGCAAGGCTTTGCGGTATCTGGCCATAGATCAAAATCCAGCTGAACACGTTCGCCGTGGCGACCATGAACAACACCAGCGCCGCATTCGATCCCGCGGTCAGCAGCATTTTCGGGATGTCACGGTCATCCAGTTCGCGGGTAACAAACCTGCCAATCAGATAGGCCATAACGGCGGCAATCGCCGCCGATTCAGTTGGCGTGGCAATGCCCCACAGAATGCTGCCGATGATCGAGGCTGGGATCACCAGCGTCAGCAACCCGTCCCGTAACAATGCGATCCGCTCGGCGCGGGACAGCGCGGGCGCGACCGGGAACGGATTGTAGAGCCCAATGACAAAGATTACGACCATGAACCCCAAGGCCATCAGCAGGCCCGGCACGATCCCTGCTATGAACAGATCTCCAATCGAGATTTGCGCAAGGACTCCATAAACGACAAACATCATCGAAGGCGGGATAATGGGTGACAACAGGCCCGCTGATGTCGTTGTCGCAATCGCAAAGGTCTTTTGATATCCCGCCCGCTCCATTTCGGGCACCATCACCTTGGACATGATCGAAATCTGCGCCGTGGCCGACCCCAGGATCGAAGCCATCATCATGTTGGCGAGGATGTTCACATAGACCAGCCCGCCCTTCATCGTGCCGACCACGGCACGCGCCATCCCGATGAGACGCGTTGTGATGCCCCCGCCGTTCATCATTTCACCCACCATCATGAACAGCGGAATTGCCAACAGGCCGTATTTGCCAATGCCAGATTGCAACTGGAGCGCATAAGAACCGATAAGGGCGGTGTTTCCGGTATCGAGAACATAGATCGCCGCAGAGACGGCCAGAACGATGCCAATTGGCGCTCCGACAAAGAGCAGAACAACAAAGGCAAGAGCCGTGATCATGACGCGTTGCCTTGAGTGCCAGAGCCAGTAAGATCGCGCATCAGGCAGGCGGCGCTATGGATGCTCAGGGTAACAGCGAAAATCGGCATGATCAGGAAGAACCACAATCGACGCACCCCGATCGTATTGGTGACCTCCTGATAGACGCTATTGAACGTATTCTCAAAGAAGACAGCCCGGTCAAATCCATGCAGGGCCAGTGTTGCTGGGTCAAACCAGATCCAGCAGGCATAGGCCAGAAACAGGGCAAACCCCAGATTGACGCACTGAACGGTAATCGACATCCGTCGGCGAGTCGCGCCGGATACCGCGTCTGACAAAAGCGTGACGGCGAAATTGCGGCGCTGTGCGAACATCAGACTTGAGCCCACAAACGCGAAAATGACCATCAGATTGATCGCAAGTTCATCTACCCAGTAGAGCGACCGGTTTACCGCACGACTGGCGACATTCAGGATCATCAGCGACAGCACCGCCGCAACCAGAACTTTCAGTACCAGCGCCTCGATCCTGGCAATACCGTCTGACGCGTTCAGGATAATCCTCATTCCGTCACCTCACACGGGTTTGGTGGGGCCGTCCGCAGCTTTACCCAGGCGGCCCCGTGTATTCAGGCCAGCGCCGCTGCCTCGGCCCGCAGGCCGGCGATGGAGGGCGCTTTGGGCTCCCAGATCGCGTTCCATTCGGGGATTGTGTCGCCAAAAAAACCTGGTTCGGCGTTCGAGATATTCATCCCGGTTTCCTTGAGGTCATTCAACCATTTTGGCTCAAACTCGATGTATTGCGCAAAGAGCCAGTCGATCTGCTCAGATACGGACTGCGACAGCATTTCCTTGTCGCCGTCATCCAGCGCAGCCCAATACTTGCCAGATACAACGGCAACCACCGGGAACATCATCTGACTGGTAATGGTCAGATTGGGCGCCTGATCATAGAGCTTCAGTTTCCAGGCCAATTCCAGATCAATATCCGCCCCGTCAACCTGGCCATTGGCCAGCGCGTCAAACAGACCCGGCAGCGGTACAGGTGTCGGAGCCACGTCCATCAACTCATAGAAATCGCGCAACGGCGCAAATGGCGTGATACGGTACTTGCGCCCTGCCAGATCAGCCGAGGTCAGGCCAGGATCGCGCGAAATCAGATGCCGCATTCCACCGAGACCAAATCCAAGGCCCTTCATGCCCAGGGTCTTGTACTGGTCCAGCATGCCGGTTGCCGTCGGGCCGGTCAGAAGCTTTGAGGCGCGGCTGACATCGGGGACCAGATAGGGCGTGAAGAGCGCGGCCATGTCATCCAGGCGGTTGGAAAACTCGGCCACTGTCAGAAAACCCATGTCCAGACCTCCGGCCTGAAGCTGTTGGATCATGGTCGCCTCGTTGCCCAGCTGACCAGACGGGAATATCTCAGCTTCAAAGGCGCCGCCGCTTTTCTCGACCATCGATTTCCCGACCCGGTCCATGGTTTGCGTCCAGAAATGGCTGCCCGGTGTGATCGTTCCAATACGGAGCTTTTTTGACGCGGCGGCCCGGACGATGCCAGGCACAGCAAGTGCCGCTGCGGCCAGCGTTGAGGTTTTCAGAAAAGTACGACGTTTCATTGAGTGTCTCCCCCTTTTGGATTGCTTCGCTTGTCAGTGAAAGTAAGCGCCGCCATCGACGACCAGCGTCTGACCGGTCATGAAGGCCGCGTCCTGAGATGCCAGAAACGCAACCGCGCCCACGACATCTTCAGGCAGTTGATCGCGCGCGATCACCCTTGCACTAACCGAGATATCCTGAAGTTTTTCGATCTGGTGCGGGTTTGCTTTGACCCCGTCAGACATGGTGAAACCGGGGGCCACACCATTGACGCGGATGCCGTCAGTGCCCAACTCCTTGGCGAGGGCTTTGGTCATCGCGTTGATGGCGCCTTTGCTGGCGACATAGTGCAGCAGATAGGGAACACCCTTGTATGGGGTTCCCGACGACATGTTTATGATTGCACCGCTGCCTTGCGCGCGCATGGTTGGCAATACGGCAGCTGTAACCAGCGCCTGCCCCATAACATTCACGTTCAATACGCGCTGCCATTCCTCTTGTGTGATTTCGGTGAACTCTGTGAGTTTGAGAGTTGAATAGAGGCCTGCGTTGTTCACCAGGGTATCGATGCGCCCAAAAGTGCGAACCGCCTCGGCAGCCATCGCGTCGCAGGAAGCCGGGTCGGAGATGTCACACGTCACCCCGATGGTCTCGGCCCCAGTTGCCGCGATATCAGCCGCTGCATCAGCCGCACCAGAGACATCCGCAATGACGACGGAAGACCCGTCCTTGGCGAACCGGTCTGCGATCGCGCGCCCGATGCCCATGGCGCCGCCGGTGATGATGACTACTTTTTTGTCGCCCATTGCTTCGTTCCTATCCTTTTGCGACTGCTTCAGGTGCCGTGAGCGGCGCTGCGCAAATCGCTGATTGTTTGTGTCGGAGTGATCAACTCAGGATCGACTCGCAGCTCGATCAGGCTTGGTCCCTGATGGGCGCAAGCGCGTTCCCAGGCTCCAGCAAACTGTTCAGTGCGCGTTACGGTCTCGCCATGGCATCCATAGGATGTCGCCAGCATGGCAAAGTCGGGATTCACAAGATCTGTTGAACTGACCCGCCCCGGATAGCTCCGCTCCTGATGCATCCGAATTGTGCCGTACATTCCGTTGTTTACGACGATCACCGTCAGATTGGCGCCATACTTGACGGCCGTTGCCAGCTCTTGGCCGTTCATCAGGAAACACCCGTCACCAGCAAAGCATACGACTTGGCGGCCAGGGTGGGTTCGGGCTGCGGCCACCGCCGCTGGCAGGCCATACCCCATGGACCCCGAAATCGGGGCAAGCTGGGTCCGGTGCCGGCGGAAGTTCAGAAACCGATGCACCCAGACCGTGTAGTTTCCTGCGCCATTGGTTACGATCGCATCTTCAGGCAGCGTGGTTTTCAGATGCTGCATCACATCGGCCATTGCCAGATCTCCGCGCCCATCAGGAAGGGCCGACCAAGCCTGGTAGTCCGCATTGCAGATTTCCGCATGCGCCAGCCGATCTGATGCTCCATGCACGGGTGTCGGATGTTTCAGCAAGGCCGAAACAACCTCTTCTGCCGGCGCGACGACGCCCGGATCGGGCCTGTAAACCCGGCCAATCTCATCCGGGTCCGGATAGATGTGAATGACCCTCTGGGCAGGTTCGGGGATGTCTATCAGGCTGTAACCGCTTGACTCCATTTCGCTGAACCGGGTGCCCAGAAGGATCAGCACGTCGGCCGTTTTGATCCGTGCCGCCAGTTTTGGATTGATCCCGATCCCGGCATCCCCTGCATAGAAGGGGTGAGTGTTGTCGAAGAAGTCCTGGCACCGGAAAGACGCCGCCACCGGCACCGCCCATCTGGTTGCAAACTCCTGCAAATCCAGCCGTGCCTGATCTGACCATGCACCACCGCCTACAACGATCATCGGGTTGCGGGATGATCCCAGCGCGTCCAGCAGTTCGGTGGCGTCCCCGTTCGTTATTGTTGCGCTCGCCGGGCGCACAACAGGAATCTTCGGCGGGACAACACCTGCCTGCTCGACCAACATGTCTTCTGGCAAGGCTAGAACCACAGGACCGGGACGCCCCGACATGGCAACGTGAAAGGCTCGCGATACCATTTCCGACATCCGCTCCGCCGTGTCGACCTCGGCCACCCATTTGGCGAGTTGCCCGAACATGCGCCGATAGTCGATTTCCTGAAACGCTTCGCGCTCGCGCATGTCGCGTGCCACCTGACCCACAAAAAGGATCATCGGCGTCGCGTCCTGTCTCGCGATATGCAGCCCGGCCGAGGCATTGGTGGCCCCTGGCCCGCGCGTTACCATGCAGATGCCTGGGCGCCCCGTGAGCTTGCCATAGGCATCCGCCATCATAGCTGCCCCGCCCTCCTGACGGCACACTGTCATATCAATCTCAGGAGCGTCGGTAAGTGCATCCAGCACTGCCAGGTAGCTTTCGCCCGGCACCAGAAAGCACTGGTCGACCTTTTGCTGACGCAAGCACTCGACCAGAATTTGCGCCCCGGTGAGGGTCGTATGTTGCATGGGGACGTTCAAAGCGACAAACCTATTTCGCCGAAGTTCCGGTAAGTTTGGGATTTCGGTTTGCGGCGGTCCTCTTCGTTCACATAGTGAATCGAGGATTTGCCGCGCAGCGCGTCCGGCAAAATCATTGCGCGGATAAACCGGCTCTGCATGTTGTGATCAGCTTGCGCAAACACCGGTTGTGGACCGATTTCAAACCATGCACCGCCAGGTCCGAACACAGTCGACATACCACCTGTGTCTATCCGAATACCGCCCTCGCGCAGGCATCGAATGCCTGGGCCTTGATGGGTATGCAGCATCGCCGTGCCCGAGGGAGGAAAGGTTACGCTGTCAAGCCGCAAGAAATTGCCCGCCGCCGCCAGATGTGCCGGTACTTCGCCAGAGAGTTTTGCCGTGGTATGTTGTGGAGCCAAAATCGGGGCCGCATCAGACAGGTCCCACCGCCACAACGACGCGCCTTCGGACCCTGCTGTCAGGGTCACGGGGCCATCGATGACAAATCCTTCGTCAATCGGGTGCGACGTCCCATCGACATTCACTTCTCCCGCCGTCACATAAATCGCCCGTGCAATCGTATCGCCGAAGGTAACTTGCTGACCGTCCGACAGGTTGTCTTCAAACAAATGTAAGTCCATCGCCGTATCCCCCAGTCTCTACTCACGGCCCTGCATGAACGGTGCAGGCAGCAGCAGTTTGTTTTCCTGGTTTCGTACCAGGGGCCTAATTTTCTTGACGTAATCCTGCCAGCTTGTGTCCTGAATCAGTGCCTTGCGGCGGGCTTGACGATCCGACAAGTCCTCATAACCCCACATGTGAACGATCTGGTTCTGTGGTCCGAACTCGACTTGATAGTACCCCAGAAGGTTGCCCAAAATGCGCGACTGGACCGCCAGACCTTCGGCCTCATAGAGCCTGAGATATTCGGGAACCTTGCCGACATGCAGGGTGTAGATACGTTCCTCGACGATCATGACGCCGCGTCCAGACCGGCAAGACAGATGTATTTCAGTTCGGTCCAGTCCTCGATGCCGTACTTCGAACCTTCGCGCCCTATGCCGCTCTCTTTGACGCCTCCAAAGGGGGCAACTTCCGTAGAGATGAGGCCAGTGTTGACCCCAACGATCCCGGTCTTCAACGCATCCGCGACGCGGAAAACGCGACCGACATCGCGACTGTAAAAGTAACCGGCCAACCCATAGGGCGTATCATTGGCCATCGTGATGGCCTCCGGTTCATCCCTGAAGCTTGATATGGCAGCAACGGGGCCGAAGACCTCCTGGTGCGCGATGTCCATTTCGGGGGTCACGCCCGTCATGACGGTTGGCTGAAAATTGTTCCCTCCTGCCGCATGCCGCTGTCCACCAATTTGAAGCGTGGCCCCCTTATCCATCGCATCCGCAACCAGGCGCTCCACTTTCTCCAGCGCGCGCGCATCGATCAATGGCCCCTGAGCGACATGATCTTCCAGCCCATGCCCAACCTTAATTTCCGAAGCCTTGGCACAAAGCGCAGCGACAAATTTGTCGTGGATGCTTTCCTGTACAAGAATGCGATTGGCGGCGATACAGGTCTGCCCCGCGTTGCGGAACTTGCAGATCTGCGCGCCCTGCAGTGCTGAATCTATGTCGGCATCATCAAACACAATGAAAGCTGCATTTCCGCCCAGCTCCAGACTGACCTTCGTCAGATCACCCGCGCAATCGCGCATCAACTGTTTGCCCACCGCAGTTGAGCCGGTGAACCCGATCTTGCGCACTGCCGGGTTGTCGATCAGGGCCTTTCCGATCTGCGGCGCATCCTCGCGATCCCCGGTGACCACGTTGAACACGCCCGGTGGGACGCCCACTTGTTCCCCTAAAGCAGCGATGGCCAGCGCGGACAAAGGTGTGGCTTCGGCCGGTTTCAGGACCATGCAGTTGCCTGCGGCCAATGCGGGCGCGGCTTTGCGGGTGACCATGGCCGACGGGAAGTTCCACGGCGTGATGCCCCCCACCACGCCAAGCGAATTGCGGGTGACAAGAATGCGCGCATCGGTGCGATGTGGAGGGATTACATCCCCATAAAGCCTACGACCCTCCTCGGCAAACCAGCTGAAGAAACTGGCGGCATACTCGACTTCAACGCGCGCCTCGGACAAAGGTTTGCCTTGTTCGAGTGTCATGAGCCGGGCAAGATCTTCGGCATTGTCGCGCATCGCGGCGGCCCAGGAGTTTAACACGCCTGCGCGATCGGCAGCTGTGCGGTTGCTCCAGTCTTCGTACGCGTCTTGTGCCGCTACAATGGCGGCGTCTGTATCCGCACCATCCATACGAGGAACGGACGCCAAAACCTCTCCGCTTGCCGGGTCTACAACGTCAAATCTAGCATTTGACCCGGAGCTCACCCAAGCGCCGCCGACATAGCAATCGGTTCTCAAAAATCCGGGCAATTTCGCCAAGGCAACGTCCTCTTGTTATCCCGCGTATCCGCACTTGGGTTCGTAATTCTTGCTTGGCTTCAGAATGGCCTGCGGAACCGGAATGGTCTTTGCCTCTGCGTCGTGCTATTTACCTTTTTGTCCGATTAATTTCGGTGTTTTTGGGGGATCATGGCTGACGCACTGGGAATTGCTGTGGGGGCGTTTGGGCGGGTCGCTTTGTTGTCCGCCACTGAGTCGGTGCAAGATCACGCTCATTCGCAGGTGCATGCTCTGATCAAACTTTCAGGGCCAGACACAACCTATCAGGTCGACGGCAAAAGCGCGACGCTGGCTGACGCGCAGATGGTGTTGGTCAACCCATGGATTGTGCATTCCAACCAACGCCCCTCGGGTATCGAACCGACGATCCTGCTGGCGCTGTACATTGACCCGCTTTGGTTCGGTGAATACGGAACCCAGGTTCTGACGGGTTCAAAGAACCTCCCCTTTGCGGCGCCCGTCGCGACCCTCAGTTCGCAACTGCAGGAAGAGGCGCTTCAGTTGGCTGATCAGCTGGCGGATCTGCACAATGATGAAGAACAGTTCGACATGTTGCTACGCGATCTGGTCTGGTCAGTCCTGCAATGTTCAAGAACAAATGTTATGTCCGAACGGAGTTCTGATCGCGGGTTTGTAAGTGATCATCGCGTTCGTAAGGCGATCAAAGCGTTTCGACATGAGCCATCAAAAGAATTGGACCTGAGTGCTGTCGCGCGGGAGGTCGGGTTGTCACGTTCGCAGTTTTATGCACGCTTTCGCCAATGCACAGGTCTTTCCCCCCGCACCTATCTTGACACCCTGTGCTGCGAGCGCGCGTCGCAGCTTCTTAGTGACCCGGGCGTTACAATTGCTGAGATATCGGAGCTGTTGGGATTCTCGGCGCAAAGCCATTTCACGCGTTTTTTCAAGTCGAAGACCGGCGTGTCGCCAATCAGCTTCCGCATGGCTCATATCGAGGTCGGACGCGTGTTGAAGTAAGGTGTTTGGGCTATGCAGCGGTCGCCAAACCAATGGTACTCTGACAACAATTGACCTCACATTTCCAATTTTTCCTTAAACCAATAAAGAACACCTAATCTGGCTCTGCCAAGCGGCAAACGGTTCTTTGCTGCAAGCGCAAACCCTATGGCACAAAGTGGTTTTGCGGCGCTTCGAACTGATCGGGAGCATTGGCCGCAAAGGAGACGCTGAAGAACGGAGCGGCGAGTGGCTGCACCGCGGGCTACCGGCGCAGCAATCCGGGTCCTGTTCATTTGGCAGCGTTACGCTGTCGCCTCTTTCGATACACTCGGGAGCCGAGACGCGTTTTACCGCTCCACCATGAACTTGGAACTGAAGGGCAAGCTGGCTGCGCCCAGCGCCTTTGGTGAGAGCTCCAGTTCGCCGGGCTTGGCTTCAACGCCCCCACTCTTAGCGCCTAACCTTTCAGCGATTTCTTTGCAGACTTCGCTTGGCGCGTAGGAAGAAACGATCACCGTGTTAACAGGAAGAAATTGCGATGCGGCCTCAAGCGAGGAACCAAGCTCGTCCACACAAGCCTCGAGCCAGAGCTCTTTTTCTTCTCCAAGATCAGGCCAATCTGTCCCGCGCTCCCACAGAGATTCTGTTGCCACCCCTCTGGCCGAAAGCCTTTGCTCAAGATCAAGAAGGCCAACGGGCTTGCTGGCTTGTGCACGACTCTGAAAAATCTGATGGTTCAGCACGAGCCGATGGTGCAAGCGCGCGCCGATGTAAAAGAATAGGTAATCGTCGAGCGATTTTGCCGCGCCAAACATGCTTTCCCCGGCCGCGGCGGCTGTGATGTCATTCTGCACATAGACCTCAATCCCAAGCGCGTCCTCTATCTCTTTGCCCAAAGCTTCGAACCGCTCCGCCATGCCGCTTGGCCCTAGCGCCAGTTCTTCGAGGTCCTCGGGCATCGCGATGCCGATTCCGGCCAGGCGGCCTTCTTGTCTGTTCGGCAATGCGGCAAGCGCTTGCCTGACGGTCTCAACCAAGATGGAGTGATTGCCCGGATCAGCCTCTTCAGGCAAAGGCAATGATGTGTGGAATTTCACCTGCCCTACGAAGTCGATCATCACCACATCCGTGAATCGATGCCCAAGGCTGATCCCGACGGAGTATGCGCCCTCTGGATTTAGAGAAAGCGGAATGGTCGGCGGACCCATGCGCCCTTTGACGGCCTCGCCTTTGGCCACGAGCCCTTCCTGTTCCAATGACCTGACAATGACGGACACCGTCTGAGCCGAAAGGCCTGTCCGGTTGCCGATTTCCATTCGCGACAGACCCTTGTTCTGGAGCAAGAGAGAGAGAACCAGCCGCTCATTGTAGCTTCGTACACTAACCGCGTTCATACCGCTGGCGCGATCAGCGATCCGGATCGGATTGGGCGGAGCAAAGCGCATGTCCGGCATCAGACGGCCCACCCTATGTTCTGGACTTCCTGCGCGATCGCCTTGCCAAGTATGTCATGGGCTTCTTTGCTGAGATGGAACCCATCCGCCGGGTCCGAAGCGATGACCGTTCCCGCGTCAAAAAAATGGACCTCCAGCGAATCCGCGATCACCTCGAACTCATGAGCCAGTTGATGGCTCTTGGGCTGTGCACCGGAAAAGATGCCTTCCCATTCTCCGATGTCGTCGAGCATGGGCGGTGGGGCCACGACGAGGATCTCCGGGCAATGGCCGCCGGGGCCAGGATTCAATTCACGGATGTCGTGGATCAGGCACCCGATCCCCATGGCGACCTCTGTCGCTGGCTGGGAGAAGCGCACCTTGAGATCATTGGTGCCGAGCATCAGGATCACCAGATCCAGCGGCGCGTGGCTCATCAGGCACGGGCGCAGGTAGAGGCGACCGCTTTTGATGTCACCTTCGATCGGGTCAGCATGCACGGTTGTGCGCCCGCTGAGGCCTTCTTCAATGATATGCCAGTCAGGTTCCAACGCCTTTCTGAAAACACCGGGCCAACGCTCGTGCGGGCCGAACCGGTCGAGTGGACTGCCCCCGGGGATCTGTCCGTGGGTGTTGGAATCTCCGAAGCAAAGCGCTGTTTTCATTACGTTTCGTCTTTTCCTCTCGCCCAATCTTGCTCGTCGGACACACTTATTCAGCCAAAGTGAATGTGTCAGGGACGGTGTCACAAAGCAAACAATATACTTATTCATTCAGTCTGAATAAGTATTGACATGAACCGCTGACGCTGCTTGAAACAAGCGCAGGACAAGACTCACGCCGATCCTTGGCAGGCCCAGTTTCGGGCTTTCACCCGCGCGCACAACGCGTTGTTTCGGGGACGGGGCAGGCTTGAGCGAAACAAGGGGAGGAGACCCACAATGACCACCACTCGCTTCGCAACAGCTGCTGTGCTGGCCGCTTTGTTCGGATCAACGTCATTGGCACAGGACATCAGGCTCATGGACGGCGTCGAGCCGCGTCCGAATGGAAACTCCGTTGTCGAGGCAGACGCGTTTCAGACCGAAGAGCCGTGGACTATCGCCATGAGCCATTTTGGTGTGAACGCCAATACCTGGACAGTGCAAACAGCGCACGAGGCGCAAGGCATTGCGGACACCGATGACCGCATAGAGAATTTCATAATGCTCGACGCGAACTTTGATCAGGCAAAGCAGGTCGCCGACATCGAAGACCTTATCGCGCAAGGTCCCGATGTCCTGATCGTCATGCCGGTTACACCAACCTCGGCGGATGCGGGCATCCAGAAAGCCATCGACGCCGGTATACCTGTCGTGGTGCACACCGGCAGGACGGAGAACCAGAACTTCACCGTCGACATTCAGGGAGGTGCCGAAAATTTCGGCCGCGTGATGGGCGACTTTCTGGTCGAGCAACTTGGCGGCGAGGGAAAAATTTGGGTTCTGCGCGGTCTTCCCTCCCATCCCGAAGATATCAACCGCTACAACGGTCTGATGCAGTCCCTCGAAGGGACAAATATCGAGATCACTCAAGAAGACTACGGCAGCTGGGTCTATGACCTTGGGAAGAGCCTGTGCGAAACCTTCTACCTCAACGATCCGCAAGTCGACGCCATCTGGTCATCCGGGGCCGATATGACTCGCGCATGCGTGGATGTACTGACCGAATTCGGCGCTGAGATTCCGCCAATAACCGGCGAAGGCAACAATGGTTTTTTTGGCCAATGGCTCGAAATGGGCTACCCCAGCATCGTGGCTGAATACAGCCCCTCACAGGCCGCGGCTGGCGTACGTGCCGCGGTTGCTTTGCTGGAAGGCGAAGCACTCTACAAGCATTACATCTACGAACCCGAAGGCTGGGATGCAGCGAAGGCCGCGGAATTTTATCGCGATGACCTGTCCGCCAATGTCTGGTGGCCAACCGAATTGCCGGAAGAAACTCTGCAGACGCTCTACGGCAACTGACACCCTCCCTGTCAAACCGGCTCTCACGCAGGCAACTGCGCGAGAGCGAGTTTTGCCCTCAACCGGAAAGGTAAGATGCTGCCAACGGTCACTATGACGGGTGTTTCCAAACACTTTGGGTCGACGCTCGCCGTCGACAACGTTTCTTTCGAAGTGTTGCCCGGCCGGGTCCATGCGCTGATAGGCGAGAACGGTGCAGGCAAGTCCACATTGATGAAGGTGCTTGCTGGGGTGCATCAGCCCGACACGGGTGAGATCATCATTGCGGGACGCGCGGTCTCGTTTGCCAACCCGCGCGAGGCTCTGGCTGAAGGGGTATCGACGGTCTTTCAAGAACTGTCGCTGCTGCCCAATCTTACGATCGCTGAAAACATGTTCCTCGGCAAAGAGCCGATTGGCCGTTTCGGCATTCCGGATCGCGCCGAGATGGTGCGCCGGACGCAAGAGGCATTGTCCGAGCTGGGCATGATCGTTGACCCCAACATGCTGGTGTCCGAGCTCAGCATTGCCGAACGACAATTTGTCGAAATCGCGCACGGCATCAGGGCAGACGCACAAGTGTTCATCCTAGATGAGCCAACAGCCGCACTAAATGCCGCTGACGTCGACATCCTGAACGGACAAATCGAAAGCCTTAAATCGGCGGGCAAAGCAATCATCTACATCTCCCATCGTATGGACGAGATCTTTGCGATTTGTGACGACGTCACAGTCATGAAAGATGGCAAGCATATCGCTACTCAGCCGGTGAGCGACCTAACCCCCGATCGATTAATTTCATTGATGGTTGGCCGCGAGCTCAGCGACCTGTTCCCCAGACGGGGGCATGAACGAGGACCTTTGCGGTTGTCCTGCAAAAACCTGAAGCTGACATCCCAGGCCGATCCGCTGAATTTCGATTTGCATGCGGGGGAGATCCTTGGGCTTGCGGGCCTGGAAGGACAAGGCCAAAGCGAAGTTGCGCGGTCTTTGATCGGACAGTTCGCGGCAGCAAGTGGGGAAGTTGTCGTCGGCGACCAAACCCTGCACCTTCCATTGGCCCCTGAAGGCGGCATTCGGTTTATGCAACGTATGCGGTTGGGCTTTGTGCCCGAAGATCGCAAGGAAGAGGGCCTGCTCCTTGGGGCTTCCATTGCCGAGAACATCGGGATCGGACTTCAAGCCACCCGCCCCGGCTACAAACCGCTCGTCCGGATACGGGAAACAGTTCATCGCATTATGGAAGAGCTGAACGTGAAGGCGCAGGGCGCCAACATGCCGGTCGACGCGCTTTCCGGAGGCAATCAGCAGAAGGTACTGCTCGGCAGATACCTCGCCTCTGACCTGGACGTACTCATCATTGAAGAGCCTACACGAGGCGTTGATATCGGCGCCAAAGCCGAAATCTACCGATTGCTCCGTTCGCTTGCGGACCAGGGCAAAGCGATTGTTGTGCTTTCACGCGAAACGGTTGAACTGATCGGCCTCTGCGACAGGCTTCTCGTCATCCACAACCGTAAGGTCGCGGCCGAGATCGCCGGCAAAGACGCGACCGAACACGCCATCTTAGACGCAGCGATCGGCTCATGACAGATACAAGCAGCAGACCCCATTCGGCCTCAAAGCCAAATCGCTGGTTTGGCAAAAACTCGCGTCAGGGAAACTGGTCCGCAGCTCTCGGCATCATCCTTGCCACAACGCTGCTTTTGCTGGTCACAACTGACGATTTTGCCACGCCTCAGAATGCGTCAAATCTGCTCGCACAGGCAATGCCGCTAATCATCGTCGCCATCGGGCAGATGATCGTCATCGTGCTGGCGGGCATGGATCTTTCCGTTGGCTCTGTCATCAGCCTGACGACGGCAATTTTGGCACTGAACGGCTCTCCTGTTGTCCTGATCCCTCTGGTTTTTCTGGTTGCGGCAGGCATCGGTTTTGTCAACGGCATTGCGATTGTCCGGCTGAATGTCCACCCGATCATCGCGACTCTGTCGATGCAGTTCATCGTTCTCGGTATTGCACAATTGCTGCGCCCCGTGGCAGGAGGCTCGGTACCTGATCTGGTCGTGAGACTTGTGACCGGGTCGGTTTTGGGTGTCCCCGCATCAGTTTTTTGGGCTGTTCTGGTTATTGGCGTCGGTTGGAAGATCCTCCACGGATCCCGCTTTGGACTCCATCTCTTTGCCATCGGTGGGGGCGTTGCATCGGGGCAAGCCGACACCGCACATAACTTTGGCATCAAAGATCAGCGTAACATCGTTCTGGCCTATGTCCTGAGTGCCCTATTTGCGGCTCTGGCGGGCTTTTTCATCGCCGGGCGGATCGCTTCGGGGGATCCCGGCGTCGGCGCGCAGTTCGCACTCGACTCCATCACTGCAGTTGCCATCGGCGGCACTCAGCTTTCAGGCGGTGTTGGCGGCCTTCACGGTACCATTCTGGGAGCCATCCTGATGGCGTTGCTGGCCAATGGCATGAACCTGGCCAACTTTTCTGCCTTCCTGCAAGGGGCGATCAAAGGCGTGATTCTCCTCTTGGTCGTGGCTTTGCAATCGCGCAAGAAAATGGGGCTGTGACGATGGCCCACGTGCTGCGTTCCGCCACCCGGATCCCGCCTGCCTACTTCGTTTTCATAGCCTTGCTCGCAACGCTTTGGATCACAAAACCGCAGCTGATGAACCTCAACGTGATGGGCATTTTTGTTCGTCAGGTGGCGCCCTTGGGCATTCTGGTTCTGGGGCAACTTCTGGTGATGCGGGTTCGGTCCATCGACCTGTCAGGGGCCGCTGTCCTGCTGCTTGTAAACTACTTGATCGCCTCCGGCCTTCTGGGCGGCATCCCATTGCCTTTGGTCTTGCTGATCTCGCTCGGGATTGGCTGCGCTGTTGGCCTTTTCAATGGATATCTGGTGGCAAAGCGGCGCGTCTCTGCGGTCATTGCCACCTTGGCCGTGACAGTCATCATCACGGGCTTTGTCCAGTTCCTTGCCAGCGGCAAACCACCCGGCAACATGCCCGATGCGATGAACGGCCTTTACAAGTTGAAGTGGGGCCCGATCCCCCTCCCCGTCGTGCTCTGGGTCGCACTGACCGCGATCTTGTCGATCTTCCTGTCGCGCTTTGTTTACGGGCGCTTCGTGATGGCTGTCGGCGAAAACCCTACCGCCTCGCACTTTAGCGGCGTGCCCGTGGCACGAACTGTCCTCATGGCCCATGTGCTGGCAGGTCTTTTTGCCGGAATTGCCGCCATCGTCCAATCAGCCTCAGTCGCTGTGGGCAGCCTTCGCCTTGGGCTTGAAATGCCGATCGACGCGGTCGCCGCAACGATCCTCGGCGGCGTTGTCTTTGGCCGGGGCGACGGCGGCGTCTGGGGCCCTTTCTTCGGCGTGATGTGTTTTGCGCTGCTCTTTGTCGTGATGACCAGCTTCGGCGTACCGGACCCCGGCAAACAGATCGCGCGCGGGCTGATCATTCTTCTGGCCGCCGTCTTCTACGGTTTGAACACACGCAACTCTTGAACGCACCCGGAAAGGAAAACTGCTATGTCTGACAAACGCATCATGTGTTTCGGAGACTCCCTGACGTGGGGCTGGGTCCCCGTCGAAGAAGGTGTACCAACCACACGCTATCCCGCGGATGTGCGGTGGACCGGGGTTCTTCAGAACACGTTGGGCGACGGCTTTACCGTCATTGAAGAAGGTCTGAGTGCGCGAACAACAATGCTGAACGATCCCACCGATCCGCGCCTGGACGGCAGCGCCTACCTGCCGTCAGCGCTTGCCAGCCATCTGCCACTGGACCTGGTGGTCCTGATGCTTGGCACCAACGACGCCAAGGCTTACTTCCACCGCACCCCGTTTGAGATTGCTGCTGGCATGTCCAAACTGGTTGGACAGGTACTCGGGTCAGCCGGTGGGGTCGGTACAGCCTACCCTGCCCCGAAGGTTCTGATCGTAGCCCCACCTGCCCTGACCCCGATGCCGCATGCTTATTTCCAATCTCTCTTCGGCGGGGCCCACGAGAAATCGACAGAGTTCGGAAAGCTTTACAAAGACCTTGCCGATTTCATGAAGGTGCATTTCCTGAACGCAGGAGATCACATTACGACAGACGGCGTTGATGGAATTCACTTCACGCCCCAAAACAACCTGGATTTGGGCAGAGCGATCGCCTCAAAGGTGGATATGATTTTCGAGTCGGAGATTGAGACGACCGCTGCCTGACGCGCCGCTCTAAGGCCCCAAAAAAGATCTCCGGTTAATGCGTTGAGTTCCAAGGTCAACGCCGCGCGGACCTCCGGTACGGGGTACAGCGATGCGGCGAGAGTTGATGGAGTTTAGGCAGGCTGAAGCCGTAGCATTCGGACACCATGCTTAAAAAATCGGCGTTTGAACGGCAGCATTACTACTGAAAATGCAATGGTCTACGAAAGTCTGCGTCGTCACGAACGGCCGCTTTCTTGGGTGCTGACCTGAAACGCTGCGCGAATGGCTTCTTTCATGGCCTCTTGCGGCCCGGAGTCCTGCGATCGGCCTGCTGACATCACCAATTTGGATGCTGGTGTCCTTTGGAAACCCAGCGTCTCACTCACCACCGACAAACCCGAGTGAAGTGACGAGCGGCCCAACAAGCCCACTGCGATCCCGGCCTCGACTGCGGCGATCACACCAGAGACGCTTTGACTGGAGTAGACGATGCGGTAGGGTCTGTTGCGGGCCTTGAGAGAAGTGATTGCCACGTCACACCACCAGCAAGCATGATCGAACAGTGCGACCGGCAGGTCTTCGTCAGCCGGAAAGTGCTGGCGCGCAGATGACACCCAGCAGGTCGGGTCTTCAAATAGCACCTCTTCGTGCCCGGATGGGTTTTCCACTTCGTAAACTGCAAGGTCCAGCAGTCCCTTTTTGAGCGCCTCGGGAAAGCCCGTGCTCAGGGCGCAGATCACTTCCAATTCGACCATAGGATGCTGGCGCGCAAACGCAGCGACGATCTCAGCCAGCTTGGTGCGTCCATGATCATCGGGCACGCCGATACGGAGTTTGCCCGAAACCGCATCCCGGGAAATGCTCCGCAGCGTCAAGTCGAGGCGTGCCGTCACCTCCTGTGCAACAGGCAACAGCCGACGTCCCGTCTCGCTAAGGACCACGCCCCGCCCGTGCCGTTCAAAGACGGGTTGGCTAAGGATGGCCTCGAGGCGCTGGATCTGAATGCTGGTTGCGGATTGAGACCGGTGGATGCGTGTCGCACCATCCGTCACACTGCCCGCTTCGGCGACGGCGATGAATGTGCGCAGTAAGTCGCTGTCGAGGTTCTCCATCGGTTTTACCAATATCTCAGATCACAACTATGCGTTTCTCGTATGCCCCGCCGGTCGCTATTCTTCAAGCCCAAAGGAGAATGCGATGACCGATCAGACAGTCGTGCGCCGACATGCAAATCGAAAGTCTTTGATCTGGGGCACATGTCTTGTGCTCCTGGCAGGCATCGCAATTGCTTGGCCGGATCACACCGCGAAGGCCGCGGCATTCACTGTTTGGAGTTTGATCGTCGTTGCGCCCATTGTCATTCCGGGCATCGTTCTTGCAGCATGGATCATTGCCAGTGGCGCGGACGCACACATCGCCCGTGCTTTTGAGGGGCGGATGCTGCGAACGGTGGTCGCCGCATCTTTCATCGGTGCCCTCACCCCGGTTTGTGGTGTCACCGTGCTGCCGTTGATGACAGGGCTGTTGGCCGCGGGTGTCCCATTGGCTCCGATCATGGCATTCTGGTTGTCGTCTCCAATCACGGACCCGGCAATGCTGGCGACGACAGCTGCAACGCTTGGCATGAGTTTTGCGATCGGCAAAACACTTGCCGCTTTCGGTTTGGGTTTGTTCGGCGGCGCGATCACCATTTTGTTTTCCAAGGCGCCCTGGGCATTGAATGCACTGCGAGACAATGGCCTCGCCCGGCACCTCAGCGCTCGACGATGCGCGGCACCCCGGAGTTTCGACCCATGGGTCTGGCGGACCAAAGCGCGTAGACAATCCTTTATTGCTCAGTTTCGAGCGACGGCGCGGCTCATCCTGATCTGCCTGATCCCGGCATTTGCGGCTGAATATGCCTTGAATGCAGCTCTGACCCCTGGCGCTCTCGCAGCTTATGTCGGCGAGGATCAATGGTGGGCCATTCCAGCCTCCGTCTTCGTCGGCGCCCCCGCCTATATCGACGGATATGCCGCCCTCCCGCTTGCACGCGGCCTGATTGGCAACGGCATGTCCAAAGGTGCGGCGATGGCCTTTCTGATCTCGGGCGGTGTGATCAGCATCTGGGGCGCGATGGCGATTGCGCCAGTGCTCAAACTGAAACCATTCCTGCTGTACATCTTTCTCGCGGTTCTGGGGTCACTCGCAGCGGGTTATGTTTTTGGGTGGGTAATCTAGGAATCAGCGAGCAACGCAGGCAGACATCGCACCACATCAGCGTTTTGTGGGAGAAACAGGGTCTGTAGCGAGTGCTACGACTGCTGCGTTGACGGAACTTTCCAAGGTCAGGTTTGGACCCCTCTCATTGACGCGGTTTGGTCAATTGGCAAGTGGCCTCAGTAATCGTCTCCCGCGTAACGATTTGGCTGCCCTGCGGCATCCTCATGGCCGATAAAACCTGCCCAGTCAGATCCGGGCCTCCAGATGCTCTCCATGTTCTGAAAGGCGCTGGCCGAGGGCATGCCCAAACCCTCCTTTGCGTATCGATAGAAGAAGGCGCTGACCCGGGCATTGTAGATGCAGTGCACGTGAATTTGTTTGCCCTGGTTTGCCGCAAGTGCCGCTTTGAAGGCTTGGTAGTCCTCGTCTGTGGGGTTTTCGAAATCCACCGGGATGTAGATGTATGTCATGCCCAGATCGGCGACTGTTCCGGGTTCGTCGTCCAGCGCTCCTTTGCCGGCATGATGAATACCCAGATTGACGATATGCGTCACGCCAAGCGACTTAAGCTCGGCCATCTGGGCCTCACTGGGTTGGCCGGATGTTGTGATCCGCGCGTCAATGCGCCGCCAGTTCAAAATGTGATCAAGGTCTGTCATGGCTCCCTCCTGTCAGGCGTGAAATTCAGAACACACGGAGTGCGCTTTCGTGAAGCGCTCCACCGAGGCCGGAAAACGTGCGAGTTTATCGTTGGGACGTATCGGTCTTGGCACAAAGTTCCCGCCACAGTTTGGGCAGGTGTTTGCAAATCGCGTCTCGGCGCAGTCCTGACAAAACGTGCATTCGAAAGAGCAAATCCGCGCCTGGTCTGACGCTGGTGGTAGGTCTTTGTCACAGCACTCGCAATTCGGCTTTAAGATTAACATGTCCCTGTCCCTCAGTAGATGTGACGATAGACTAACGTGAAACCATTTGGCAGAAATGCCAACATGACATCAAAAACTGCCAAATTTGCGCCTTCCAGACAGGACCCGAGACTGGTGGTCTTCGTGGTGTATCCCGACATCGTCTTGTTGGATCTGGTTGGACCACTGCAAGTTTTCTCGCACGCGCCAGACCCGCTGACCAAGAGCAACGGGTACGAGTGTGTCGTCGTATCCGTCAGTGGCGGTCTGATCGAGACGAACACCGTTGTCTCGATTCCCAGCGAACCCGTTTCCGCCGTGTCGGAGCGCCCCATTCATACGCTTATTGTTGTCGGCGGGGATGGCGCCATTCCAGGCATGCGCGATGCCGCACTGGTCGCCGCGGTCAACACGCTTGGCGCAAGGTCTGAACGCGTCTGTTCGGTGTGTTCCGGAGCACTGGTTCTCGCCGCTACCGGAATGCTGGACGGGCGGCGCGCTGTCACGCATTGGGATGACTGCGACATGCTCGCCAGCGCGTTTCCCAAAGTCAAAGTCGAGCTTGATCCCATCTTCGTCAAAGACGGTCCCATGTGGACCTCGGCGGGGATCACCGCTGGTATAGACATGTCTTTGGCCATCGTTTCAGAGGATTTGGGGCGTGCATCAGCGCTACGCGTTGCCCGCTCGATGGTTGCTCAGATGGCCCGGTCCGGTGGCCAATCCCAATATAGCCCCGCTCTTGACCGCCAGATACGCGATGGCGCGGAAAAGTTCGAAGAATTGCACGTGTGGATGTCCGACAACCTGAACGCTGACCTCAGCATTGAGGCCCTGGCCTTCCAAGCCGGAATGAGTGCACGCAATTTTGCGCGGGTTTACTCCGATGTCTTGGGAACGACACCGGGAAAGGCTGTCGAAGCGATGCGCATTCGGCGCGCCCAGGACCTTTTGGAAACAACATCTAAGAGCTTAAAGCAGGTCGCCGCGATGAGTGGCTTCAAGGAGAAAGAGCGCATGCGTCGCGCTTTTCTGCGAAGGGTCAAAGTGACTCCCGCTGAGTATCGCCAAAACTTTCAATCCGATGAAGGCTCGCGCGAAGTTTCCTGAAGCACCCCGCCCGACTGAATGCCAGTCATCGTGATGCCGCACCACAGCTTTGCTGAAAAGGTGGGCACTTCCATCCACCGCGAGTTTTGTTGGTTGCACCCGTCCCCGTGGAGCAACGAGCAGAAGGTCAGCGTCTGCTAATCAAGAACTCGGAGCTCGTCAGCAATTTCCTTTGCCTTCTCGTAAAGCGCAAGCTGGCCTGACCCACGCAGCAGTTTGAGCGAAATCGCATTGCTCTCGGAGGTGATCTCTTCGATGCGGGACGGCAGCAGGAAGCTGTGCGCGTCGCCATGAAGAAAGAGAACAGGAGCAGACGCCGCCACGGTGTTGAGCGCCGGTGACCAGTCTGATCCCCAATCGCCCACGTCTCGCGCGATTTGGGATGGTTGCGCAAAACAGTAACTCAGGTTCGCCAGCATGGTTTCTCGATAATATGGCTCAGCCATCAGCGCGGCGTCCACGGGGCTGTCTCGAAAGAAGTACTCCAGGATCCTTTCCTGACCGTAGGACCCTGATCGAAAAACGCGGGCCGCTGTGTGATAGCCAAGCGCAAGGCCAGCCTTTGCAAAACGCGCCGCGCGGAAGCTCCGTTTGATCGTTGTGGGAGAGTCATCGAATTCGGCTATGTCACGTGTGGGGGCGCCGGTCGAGATGAGCACCAGCCCTCCAACAGACCCGCCCCGCTCAAGCACCCGCTGAGCGGCCTTGGCCGCAAGAATTCCGCCTTCGCGATGTCCAATGAACAACGCGTCCGGTCCCAATTCTACTTGCAAGCGCTCGATCCAGTCGTCGAGCAGTGCAACGCTTGAATCCTTGTCTTGAGACGCCTCTCCTCGAAAGCCCGGACGAGCGGGCGCTATGATCTCTATCCCGGCGTCGGCGAAAGCGGCGCGCACGGGCTTTGTTTCTTCCGGCAGCGAGGAGGTTGTGAGATAGACCGACCGTCGCCCCTTGCCGTATCGTACCACATGCAGGTTTCCCGCCGGTCCGGCCCATGTCTCGGTTCGGAAGTCGCCCATGAGGTTATCGAGCGGGGTCGTGGGGGTCGCTCGGTCGCCGACCTGGCGCAGGATTGTCAGAAGCTGAACGAACTCTGTCTGCCGTCGTGCTCCGGATTTTGAAAGCAAAGCTTTGATATGGCTTCTTACAGTTGCCACGCTCCGATGAAGCGTCGCCGAGATCTCCTGGGCGGTGCGCCCGTCCAGCAATCCGCGCGCGACGCGAAGTTCTGCTTCGCTGAGGTTGAAGCGGGACTTGAGCTGATCTGAAAACGCGTCGTCCCACTCCAAGAGCGAGAGCATTATCATCAGTTCGGCTTTGGGATACTGCGCCTTGATCGCTGCGCTCGCTGGCGCTTCGACGGTCAGATAGCTTTGACCGCCTCTGAAACCCTGGGACCGATAGGCACCGTTCTCATCTTCATTCAAGTTCAGCTTTGCGATGCGCCGAGATCTTATCAAGTGCTCTGTATCGACGTCACCCCGAGTGATCATGCCAGAAGCCGCGGCATTGATCGCGACCACGTTTTCGTCTGCATCCAGCACGATCAATGGCGCTTGCGTGCTTTCGATCGCGGGAACACTTGGCAAGTTGTCCTCGAGGCGTTCTGAGGCCGACAGCGCATCCTCAAACTTCGGTGAAATGGTTTGGAATTCGATCTCTGCGGCGTCGAGATACTCTTCGCACCAACGGTCCCACGCCTCCAGCAAGTCGTCAAAGCGTTCCGGCTCAATGGCCGCTCCGTAGGCCGCAGAAACAAGCTCCAGAACTTTGTCAGATCGGTTAACGTTCATATGTGTCGTCTGCTACGATCCCGGCCCGTTGGCTGTCACTGATACTGTTCCAGAGCGGTACGCTCGTGCTCAGCAGTATAGCAACGACCAGCGAGAATCCTCAATATTGATGATTGAACAGCACGCCCCTACCGGCTGAGTTTTCTCCCATTGAATTGTACCTTTGCCAGCTGCCTGAGCGCGGCGCTAAAACGGCAGATTTATTGATTGGGAGTTTTGTCATGGCAACCGTAAAAGCCGGTGCACGGATCACAGGAATCTTGGGTTTCGAGGAATTCGGCGCGGGCTTGACCGGCGGCGATTTCAACGGCGATGGTATCGCCGACCTTGCGGTCAACTATCGCCAGATTGGATCCTTTCGCGGCGATAGCTCCTCCACGATCCAGATCATCTTTGGCGGAGAAGGCGTTCTGGAGGGCGAATTGCAGTCTGCATCGCTCGCAGGTGGACAGGTCACGACCTCGGGCACCACCGATATCGGCGTCGGCGTGGGTGTCCCCGGACCCCTGTCCTTTTCGGACGTGAACGGTGACGGGCGTGAAGATTTGCTGATCGGATCACCAAGGGCGCTCAGCAACGACGCGCAAACCGGGGGCGCCGGGTACATCCTATTTGGGCGTGAGGGAACCGATGCTTTCTCCTTTGGCCTCAGCAACCTCACGAATGGTCAGGACGGCCAGGGCTTCTTTTCAACCGGTGGTCGCAATGCCGGAAGCTCCATCCTCAACCTTGGGGATGTGGACAGTGACGGTCAGGACGAGCTGTTTGTCGGTGTGCCATTTGGCCAGGCGCCGGGAAGCCCGGCTTTGTCTGGCTTGGGTTACATTTTTGAGCGTCCGAACGACGCGATCACCGATCTGGCAGGTGCGCTGAGCGAACCGCCGAGCGTCGCCGCCAGCGTGATGACGAGCAATGAGCGCGCCTTCGTCGCCGAGGATGCCGCCGCACTTGGTGATGTGAATGGGGATGGCATCGCCGATTTTCTGGTGACCGGCCGTGGCGCAGTCGGTGGGGGGACAGGCCCCTTTTCGCGCAGCACCGGTGAAGCCTATGTGATTTACGGCCAGCAGGCGGGCCTGCCTGACCGCATCGATACGTCCACACTCGACGGCGCGTTGGGAACCAGAATCTTTGCAACGGATGTCTTCTCGGTCGCGGGCCGTGCCGAAGCGGCAGGCGATGTGAACGGGGACGGTCTGGGCGACTTTCTGTTGATGGATGCCGGCCCGAGAACGGATGAGCCCCTCGTCTATGTTGTCTATGGGACCGATGGAGGCCTCGGCGCGAGCTTTGATCTGTCGACTTCGGACGGCGTGAGCAAACTGGGCGGCGTTCCGTCAGCGGCAAACGCCAACGGCGTGGATATGGCAGGCGTCGGCGACGTAAACGGTGACGGCTTCGACGACATTCTCGTATCGCGCGCCGGCGGCGGTCTGAACGGCGCCGGTGAAACGGCGCTTTTGTTTGGATCTGCCCAAGGGTTCGGCGACACGTTGGATCTCGACAATATCCCACTGAGCGCGGGATATCGCTTTCAGGCACCCGCAGACCAGTTTGCTGTCGGATATGCAGTGACCGCGCCGGGTGACCTGAACGGCGATGGCGTGAACGATATCGTCATCGGCGCACCCTTCTTTAACCCTGCCAGTAACGCGAACTATGACTTTGACGCCCCCGGCGCGGTCTACGTGATCTACGGGGGCGCAGAGCGGTTCGCCGCATTGGATGAACTGGATGGCGCGGACGGCATCATTGCGCTGGCAAATGCCTATGGCGATATAGAAATTGACGACGTTGCGCAGCCGGCCACCTACTCTCTGGGCAACGACTTCTCGATCGCTGAACGCAATGGTCAGGACACCACCTTTGCCGTCACCGTAACCCGCGGCTCCGATTTCGGCGCGGCGACGGTGGCCCTGGCAACTTCCGGCTCGGCGCAAAGCTCAACATCCGAGGCGGATTTCTCCCGGATCGGAGGATCCACCAGTTTTGCCGATGGCGAGACAGAGACAACGGTGCTCTACCGCGTGACCGACGACCTGAAAGTGGAGTTCGCCGAAGAGATCGTGTTCGACCTCTCCATCGTGTCCTCCGACGCTGCCGCTGAAGTCGCAGATGGGCAGCAGGTCGTGACCATCCAGGACGACGACGAGATCTCCTTCTTCAGCCTTGGCAACGACTTCTCGATCGCCGAGCGCAATGGTCAGGACACGACCTTTGCCATCAATGTCACGCGGACCTTTGCCGAAGGTCAGGCGGAGATCTCGCTCGCCACCTCCGGCTCCGGTGCAACGGACGCCTTTCGGTTCATCGGATCAAACACGTTCGAGGATGGCGAAACAGAGACGCAGGTTCTGTATCGTTTGGTCGATGATCTGGAGGTCGAGTTCGCCGAAGAAATCGTGTTCGACCTCTCCGTTGTATCCTCTGATGCCGCCGCCGAAATCGCAGACGGTCAGCAGGTGGTGGCCATTCAGGATGACGACGAGATCTCCTTCTTCAGCCTCGGCAACGACTTCTCGATCGCCGAGCGCAATGGTCAGGACACGACTTTTGGGGTCACCGTGACCCGCAGCTCCGATGTCGGCGCGGCGACGGTGGCCCTGGCGACCTCTGGCTCCGCGCAAAGCTCAACGTCCGAGGCGGATTTCTCGCGCATCGGAGGGTCCAACAGCTTCGCCGATGGCGAGACCGAAACGACGGTGCTCTACCGCTTGACCGACGACCTGAGAGTTGAGTTCGCCGAAGAGATCGTGTTCGACCTCTCCGTCGTGTCCTCCGACGCCGCCGCCGAAGTCACCGACGGTCAGCAGGTGGTGACCATTCAGGATGACGACGAGATCTCCTTTTTCAGCCTCGCAAACGACTTCTCAATCGCCGAGCGCAATGGTCAGGACACGACTTTTGGGGTCACCGTGACCCGCAGCTCCGATGTCGGCGCGGCGACAGTGGCTCTGGCGACCTCTGGCTCGGCGCAAAGCTCAACACCCGAGGCGGATTTCTCCCGCATCGGAGGGTCCAACAGCTTCGCCGATGGCGAGACAGAGACGACCGTCCTATACCGCGTGACCGACGACCTGAGAGTCGAGTTCGCCGAGGAGATTGTATTCGAACTCTCCGTCGTGTCCTCCGACGCCGCCGCCGAAGTCACAGACGGTCAGCAGGTGGTGACCATCCAGGACGACGACGAGATCTCCTTCTTCAGTCTTGGCAACGACTTCTCGATCGCCGAGCGCAATGGTCAGGACACCACCTTTGCCGTCACCGTCACGCGGACCTTTGCCGAAGGTCAGGCGGAGATCGCGCTCGCCACCTCCGGCACCGGTGCGACAGACGCCTTCCGGTTTGTCGGATCAAACACGTTCGAGGATGGCGAAACAGAGACGCAGATCCTGTTCCGGCTTGTCGACGACACCGAGATCGAGGCAACCGAGGAGTTGGTTTTCGACCTGTCGGTCCTCTCCTCTGACGCGGCCGCAGAAGTGGCAGATGGGCAGCAAATCGTATCCATCCTCGATGACGACACGCCAGTGACCTTCAGCATCGGCGCGGACTTCACGGTATTTGAAAGCAACGGTGTCAACGTTGGTTTTACGACCTTCGTCACGCGCAGTTCCGGCGCGGGAGAAGCCGTCGTCAACATCGGTCTGGGTGGCACTGCTACGCCATTCGGTCCCGACCGCGACTATGAACTCGTTGATACCTCGGTGACCTTCGCAGATGGCGAAACATCCAAAGCCGTTCGGGTAAACCTCACCGACGACACCATCGACGAACCAGATGAGACGATCGAGCTTGGTATCATTGTCGCCTCTTCCACGGGTGTTGCCATCATTGATGACGGGACCCAGGTCATCACCATCGTCGATGACGATGACGCCGCGCCAGTTACCGGAGGGTCCCGAAGCGACCGGTTGATAGGGACTTCAGCCGAGGACAGGATTTCCGGTCAAGCCGGCAACGATACGATCTTTGCGCTTGCGGGTGATGATTTTGTTGCAGGGGGTTCGGGACGGGATTTTCTCTTTGGCGGGAGCGGCGACGACACGGTGAATGGTTGGACTGGCTCTGACCTCCTTTCCGGCGGCAGCGGTGACGATCGTCTTGCAGGCCAAGACGGGGATGACACTCTTCGCGGCGATGATGGTGTCGACACCCTGAGCGGTGGCAGGGGCGACGACAGTTTGTATGGTGGGGCGGGCACCGATTTCCTTTCCGGCGGGACAGGCAACGATCGTATCGAAGGCAACACCGGTGCTGACCGAATCTTCGGTGGGGATGGGCGCGATACTCTCTTTGGTGGTTCCGGGAACGATGAAATCAACGGCGGGCAAGACCGCGACGTGATCTTTGGAAACACCGGAGCCGACACGCTTCGCGGTGACGATGGCAACGACCTCTTGTTTGGAGGTCAAAACAATGACTTCTTATCAGGTGGAAACGGAAATGATTTTCTGAACGGCGCCAGCGGGAAAGACAGCCTTAGCGGTGGGTCGGGCAACGACGATCTGGATGGGGGTTCGGGCAACGACACCCTCTCGGGTGGGTTCGGGAACGACAGTCTGTTGGGTGGCGAAGGAGACGACCGGCTGTTCGGTGGCTCGGGGCGAGATTTCCTGCGCGGCGGCGACGGGGACGACTCGATGAGCGGTGGCTCTCAGAACGACCTGATTAGCGGAGAAAGTGGAAACGACTTTCTCGTGGGTGGCAGCGGTCAGGATACTCTTCTTGGCGGCTCGGGCCAGGACACCCTCATTGGCGGGGCTGGGGACGATGTCTTGTTTGGCGGCAGTGGCCGGGACACCTTTGTCTTCGACGTGGCATCAGGCGATGACCTCATTCGTGATTTCCGCAATGGTCAGGACCGTATCGAGATTAGCTCCGGTGCTACGAGTTTTTCTGAGCTGCAGATCTCCAGTGGAGGTGGCGCCGCCATTATCAACTTCGCGTCGGTGGAAATCGAACTGGACCGCTTCAACGCAAACTTGCTGGACGCATCCGACTTCATCTTTTCTTGAACTAGGGCAGCATCTTAAGTTTGGTCATAGGAAGCTGTGTTTGCCAGCATCCTCTAGCCCAATTACGTGCAAAAGTCTGGCGCGTACCGCCAGATAGCTTTCAAATCAGGCTGAACTAGTCGGTCATTGCCCACTTCTTCCCGGCGCCCTGCAGGGCAAGGTCCAAGATGGCTGCTCGATCAAACCGATTTTTCAGGCCAATACAAATGATGCCCATCGCACCCGTGTCATCGGGGAATGATACTTCGCTTCGCTGCCCTGCCAGTTGAACCAGCGCGGGGCGCCCGGACAGGTCGGGGACATAGCCTTTGGCACGCACGACGCCAAGGGCGGGGTTGCTGAGCGCGCGCGCCAGCGCCGACGCATCGCTCGGAGCGTCGAACTGCAATACCACACTATCATACATACTGTCGGCATGCGCCGCCGTGGCCCTGACCTGTTGCGGCGTGAAGGTGCCAAGCAAAACGCTGTTCGGAACCTTGCCTTTGTCAGCAACGACAAGGGGCGACGACGGCCATTTGTGCGAGACCCATTTGGTCAGGTTTTCCAGCTGCGCGGCGGGCACAAGGTCGGACTTCGTCAGCACAATCAGGTCCGAGTCCATCAGCTGGCGCTCGATCGTGTCGCCGATGTATTCGTCCTGAAGCATCTTTTGGATGTTCAGACTGTCCGCAAGAACGCAGATGCCCTCCATCCGCAGGACGGGTAACAAATCGACCGTGTTTGCGATGCTCGCGGGCAGAGCGACCCCTGAGGCTTCGATCACGATGTGATCCGGGCGCGGTTCCATTTCTGCGAGCGTCTGAAGCGCCGCGGTCAAATCGCTGCCGAAAGAACAGCAGATGCAGCCGCCAGCGATAGAGATCAAATCATCGTCGCGAGCCTCAATGAGGTCTTCATCGATGGGCAATTCCCCAAATTCATTGACAAGCACCGCAATCCGCGTTCCCGCCGCCTGCCGCAACATCTGGTTCACCAGAGTGGTTTTGCCGGCGCCGAGATAGCCCGAGATGAGTGTGACCGGCAGAAGCGGTGTCATAAATCCGCTGAGGCGAAGACACGCCCTCCCTGCATGGTCCCCCACACCGGTACATCCTTAAGTGCCTCCGGCGCACAGGCTGTCGGGTCGTCTTCCAGAATTGCCAAATCAGCCTTTTTGCCCGTTTCGATCGATCCGATCTCTCCGTCCATGTGCAACGTGTACGCGGCACCCATTGTGATCGCCCACAGCGCCTCCGCCACAGAGATCCGTTCTTCTTCGCCCTGCACACGACCCGATGCCGTGATGCGGTTTACCGCCGCCCACGCTGTGAACAAGGGACCCAATGGTGTCACGGGGGCATCCGAGTGAATGGCCAATGGCACACCCGCATCCAGCGCGGTTCGACAGGCGTTCATGCGTGTTGCCCGGTCTGGTCCAACCGTCAGTGTGTAGTGCTCGTCACCCCAATAAAAGTGGTGGTTGGCAAACAGGTTCACACACATACCAAGTTTCGCCGCCTGCCTGAACTGTGCACTGTCGGCCAGTTGGCAGTGCTGGAGCGTGAACCGATGATCGGGTTGTGGATGCGCTTGCAGCGCCGGTGCCAGCTTCTCAAGCACAAGCTGCGTTGCCTGGTCTCCATTGGTGTGTATGTGAACCTGAACGCCCGCCTCCAGTGAACGGGTCAGGATGTCAGACAGCTGTTCCGGGGCAACATACCAAAGCCCGTTGGGCGCACCGTTGTGATACCCGGGCCAGCGCAATCTGGCCGAAAAACCCTGGATCGAGCCATCAGCCACAATTTTGATCCGACCCAGCCGCAACCGATCTGTCGACATCTCTTTCAGCCGGAGAACTTCAGAAACCAGATCTTCGGGGGAGAGACCCATAAAGAACCGCAGCGGGACAAGACGGGCAGGATAATGCTCTTCGCTCGTAACGCGAAGCATCATCTCGACAGTGTCTGGATCAAGGCGAGAGGCCAAATCGGTGATCGTCGTCGTTCCGGTACGCACGCACAGCTTGGCAAATCGGCGCAAACCTGCCTCGTCAGCGTCCAGCATGCTGCGCTCGAAATCGACATATGGGCCCACCGGCGTCATAACCTCCGGGCCTTTCAACTCGCCGGTAGGAAATCCGTCGTCGCCAAGTGGAATTCCAGGATTGTTGATTCCGGTTTTCATGAGCCCCGCAAGCTCGAGCGCTTTGGTGTTCACATTCATGATGTGGCCCGACGCATGCAGAACCCCGATGGCCCGTGTGGTTGAGACACGGTCAAGGTCTTGGCGTGTCACGCGCTGATTGTTCATGTAGATCGGGTCTAGTTGCCAGCCGGACAAAGGTGCCTCTGGATCGTCCAGTTTGTCCGCTGCCGCTCGCAACCGCTCGACGACCGCGTCGATGGTCTTCAGGCCGGACCATGTCTGTCCGTCAGGGTCGGTCCGATCAAACCAACCGCAGTACGTTTTGCCCCAGAGCGATCCTTCCATCGTGTGCGCGTGCCCTTCGACAAACCCGGGCAGGATCACTTTGTCGGCAAACAGATCGTTCAGCGTGAAGTCGCCCCATGTTGACAGTTCGTCCAACGTGCCCGCCCCCAAAATCCGACCGTCGCGGACCGCAACATGGGTGGCCAGTGGCCGCGAGGGGTTCATCGTGATGATTTTTTGAGCGGAATAGATCGTCGTGTCTGACATCTCTGGGCCTTGGTTGAAAAGACGTCCTGTCACGCTACAGGGGTTTTAATCAGCGGAACAATGGATTTAATTGACCAATAATCGTGGTTTTTTGGTGGAACTCCGAACGTTGAACTTCACACTTAAACAATTGCGCTATGTCGATGCCGCCGGGCGAGCGGGATCAATCGCCCATGCGGCCAAAGAGCTGTCCATCTCGCAATCATCCGTGACGGCCGCGATCGACGCGCTGGAAACGTCGATGAACTACGACCTGTTCCTTCGCACTCCAGCAAAGGGCATTCAGGCCACGCCGACGGGCGAGCACGCGCTTCTTCTGATCCGGAATTTCCTGCAGCAAGCCAAGTACTTTGAGGCTGATTTGCAGGCGTTGGACGGAGACGCCTCGGGACTTGTGCGGATTGCCTGCTATGTCACGGCGGCACCGGCTTTTCTGCCGCCCATCCTGCAGAACCTGACCGATAACTTCCCCGGCATGTCGGTGCAGGTTATGGAAGGAAACCTGAACTCCATTCTCGAGTTTCTGGATGAAGGCAAGGTCGATCTCGTCTTCACCTACCCCGAAGGTCTCCAGCCCAGCCACAACTTCCTGCCGTTGTTTCAGGCTCCGCCCTATGCGCTGATCAATCTGGATGATCCTTTGTCGAACCAGGCGTCGGTCTCGTTCTCCGATCTCGCTGAGCGACCCATGGTGTTGCTGGACCTGCCCCGCACACGTGACTATTTCACTGGTTTGTTCGAACAGCGCGGGCATCGACCTATGATCGCGCACACCACGCGCTCTGCAGAAATTGCGCGGGCGCTTGTCGCCGGCGGATTCGGCTACACGATCCTTAACATCCGCCCCCCGGACTATGTGGAGCAGCGTCTGAGCTACCGCGCGGTCCCGATTGCGGGCCTGGACGTCGGACAAAGCTTCGGGATCGCGACCCTGGCAAACACACGTCTGCCAAAGATCGTACAGTCGTTCATCGACAGTTGCGTAAACCTGCAAAATCAGGGCGTTTTCGAGCCGCTGACCGTTTGGGCGGACGAGCATCAGAAACCACAAAAAACAGAGCGATAGGCCATAATTAAACTGTTTTCTGATGGAAACTCCCTCGGCTACGGTTTCGGCAAGAAAAACCAAAACTCTGGGAGACAAACATGAAGCATCTGATGAAGGGGCTTGTTGCCTCGGCAGCCTTGGCGAGTGTTCTGGCTGTTGGTCAGGCCGCTGCCGAAGAACCGGTGCGGGGTGGCACCCTGGTCACTGTTCTGGGTTCAAACGTGCGCAACCTGAACTCGGCGGTGCAATCGGGCATTGTGACTGGCTATCCGGGCGCACAGCTCTTTGCATCCCCGCTGCGCTATGACGAAGACTGGACACCGCAACCCTATCTGGCGGAATCGTGGGAGGTCAGCGAAGACGGGCTTAGCGTGACGCTCAATCTCGTCGACAATGCCAAGTTCCACGATGGTGAACCCATCACGTCCGAAGACGTCGCATTCTCGGTCGAGGTCATCAAAGCCAACCACCCGTTCAAATCGATGTTTGCCCCCGTGGAGACCGTCGAAACACCCGACGAGCACACCGCTGTTCTCAAGTTGAGCAGGCCGCATCCGGCGCTGATGCTGGCGATGTCAGGTCAGCTGATGTCGATCCTGCCCAAGCATGTTTACGGTGATGTGCCAATCGACGAGGTCAAAACGCACCCGCGTAACAACGAAGGCACCGTTGGGTCGGGACCGTTCAAACTGGTTGAGTACAAATCCGGCGAACACGTCATTCTGGAGCGGTTCGATGATTTCTTTATCGAGGGGCGCCCCTATCTCGACCGCATTGTAATGCGGGTCATCACGGACCCAGCGGCGCGTGCCATCGCCTATGAAAACGGCGAACTCCACATGGGCGCTTTTGAAAGCCTGCCTCGTATCATCAACCGACTCAAAGACGTTGATGGCCTGACAGTGACGTCCGAAGGCTACGGCGCCATCGGCCCACTCGATTGGCTTGCGATGAACACGCAGCGTGGCCCGTTGCAAGACGTCCGGGTACGCCAGGCCATCGCCTACGCCGTGGACAAGAACTTCATCAAGAACGCCTTGATGCAGGGAACCGCCGCAGACAGCCGCACCGGCATCCATCCTGACAGCCCCTTCTACAATGCTGAGGTCCCGGATTACGAAGTTGATCTGGACAAGGCGAACGCGCTTCTGGACGAAGCCGGGTTCCCGATGGACGGGGACAGCCGGTTCAGCCTGACCATCGATTTCGGCTGGCCGGGCGTGAAGCCACAGGTCGAGTACGTGAAGGCGGCCCTGAAAAAAGTCGGCATCGATGTTGAAGTCCGGGCCAGCGCCGACTTCCCGACCTGGGCCAAGCGCATGGGCGAGATGGACTTTGATCTCAGCTGGGACACCGTCTTCAACTGGGGTGATCCGGTGATCGGTGTCCACCGGACCTATGACAGCACAAACATCGGCAAAGGCGTGTGGTCGAACACACAAGGCTACTCCAACGCCCGCGTGGATGAGCTGATGGCCATGGCGGCGGTCGAAAGCGACCCGGCCAAGCGAACGGCACTCTATGCAGAGTTCCAGGAGATCATCGCAAACGAGTTGCCGGTCTACCACACTAACACGATCCCGTACCACACGGTCTATTCAGACAAGGTCGGCAACCCACCTCTGGGCATCTGGGGCACGTCGACGCCCATCGACATGACATATCTGAAAGAGTGATCTGACACACCCATCTGCAGCGGCCATGGCCGCTGCAGATATCTTTTGGATCTGGGAGCTTCAGATCGTGAACGTGCTTCAAACCTTCCTCATTCGTCTGGGCTATGCAGTCATCCTGCTGACAGCCGTACTGGTGTTGAATTTCTCTCTGATGCACCTCGCGCCCGGGGATGTTGCCGACACGATCAGCCAGTCCATGGGCGGGGCCGATCAGGAACTGTTGGATCAGATCCGCGCGGACTACGGATTGGATCAGCCATTTCTGGTGCAACTTGGCCGCTATGTCGGAGGCGTCTTGCAGGCCGATCTGGGCTTTTCGTTCTTCTACAACCAGCCCGTGACCAAGCTTATTCTGGAGCGTCTGCCGGCGACCTTGCTGCTGGTGTTTTCGGCGCAGTTGCTGGCTTTGATCATCGGGGTTGTGCTTGGCGTGATCTCTGCCCAAAAGCCCAACGGGGTTGCGAGCTATCTTGTGACCTTCACAGCGCTCTTTGGTTACTCCGCTCCGGTGTTCTGGACCGGTATTCTGCTGCTGATCGCGTTTTCGCTTCAGATTCCGATCTTTCCTGTCGCGGGCATGCGTGACGTCACCGTTGAAGGCGGGTTCTGGGTCGAAGCCGCAGACATTGCCCGCCACCTCGTCTTGCCGATGGTCACACTGGCTTCGGTATTCCTTGCGCTTTACTCTCGCCTGGCGCGCGCGTCGATGATGGAAGTCCTCGGGTCCGACTACGTCCGCACGGCCAAGGCCAAAGGTCTGACGTCCCGCGAAGTGGTGTACAAACACGCCCTGAAAAATGCGGTGTCTCCGGTGATTACGCTGGCGGGCTTGCAATTCTCGGCCGTGATCTCAGGGGCCGTATTGGTCGAGGCGGTGTTCAGCTGGCCGGGGCTGGGCACACTGGCGTTTCAATCGATCATTGCGCGTGACACGCCGACTATTCTGGGGATCCTGTTTTTCTCGGCCCTCGTTGTGATCGTCGGCAATCTGCTGACTGATCTGGCACTCCGGCTTGTTGATCCACGGGTTGGAGGCCGCAAATGACCGACATGACCCCCGATATGGGAACCCCACGCGCTGAAAGCCCGCTGCGCGAAGCTTGGGGCATGTTCCTGCGGAACCATGCAGCCGTTGCCGCGCTTGTTGTTTTGATCGGCATTGCACTCGTCGCGGTATTTGGGCCCTGGCTGTATCCAACCGACCCGTTCGAGATGGTCTGGGCGCCATTCTCGCCACCCGGAGAAAACGGGTTCCTGTTGGGCACGGACTATTTGGGCCGCGATCTTCTTTCGATGATCATCAATGGCGCGCGTGTCTCTTTGCTGATTGGTCTCGCCGCGGCCGTCGTATCCATTTTTATTGGGGTTTCGGTTGGCGCCTTGGCCGGGTTCTATCGCGGCTGGGTCGAAGAAGTGCTGATGCGCATCACCGAGTTCTTTCAGGTGCTGCCTACATTGCTGTTTTCGATGGTGCTGGTTGCATTGTTTGGCGCGTCGTTACCGATGATCACCTTTGCCATCGGCGTGGTGAGTTGGACGGCTGTCGCCCGGATCACGCGGGCCGAATTTCTTCGCATTCGGGAGCTGGAGTTCGTGATGGCCTCCCGGGCCTCGGGTGTGCCAAATCGCAAGCTGATGTTCGGGGTCATCCTTCCGAACGCCTTACCGCCGATCATTGTCCAGTCCGCACTAATGGTGGGCAGTGCGATCCTGTTTGAGGCAGGCCTGTCGTTCCTGGGACTGACAGATCCGAATGTTGTCAGCTGGGGCCAGATCATCGGATCGAACCGGCAGTACATTCTGGATGCCAGCTATACCGTGACACTGCCTGGTCTTGCGATTTTTATCACGGTGCTTGCCATTTCCCTGGTCGGCGACGGACTGAACGACGCGCTCAACCCGAAACTGAGGCAACGCTGATGGCGCTTCTGGAAGTTGAAAATCTCAGGATAGAGCTGACAACGCGCGACGGGATCGCGCCTGTGATTGATGATCTGTCCTTCGAACTCGAAGCGGGTGAGACACTCAGTTTCGTGGGTGAGTCCGGCTGCGGCAAATCGATGACCGCGCTGGCCTTGATGGGCTTGTTGCCGGAAAAGATCGGACGCGTGGCAAGTGGTGCCATCCGATTCAATGGGGAAGATCTGACGACGGCCTCGGCATCGCGTTTGCGCGACATTCGGGGAAACGAGATCTCGATGATCTTTCAGGAGCCGATGACATCGCTCAATCCGGTCTTCACCATCGGCGAGCAGATCGCAGAAGTGTTGCGCGCCCATCAGGGATTGTCCCGGCAGGCGGCTTGGGATCAGGCGGTCGAGCTGATCGACGCTGTGCGCATTCCAAACCCCAAGGGGCGCGCCGGTGCCTACCCCTTCCAGATGTCTGGAGGTCAACGCCAGCGGGCCATGATCGCGATGGCCCTAGCCTGCAAGCCCAAGATCCTGATCGCGGACGAGCCAACCACGGCATTGGATGTCACGGTTCAAGCGCAGATTTTTGATCTCCTGCGCGATTTGCGCACCCAAACCGGCACGTCAATCATTCTTATCACCCACGACATGGGCGCCGTGGCCGAAATGGCGGAGCGGATGATCGTGATGTATGCCGGGCGCAAGGCGGAGCTTGGCCCCGTGGCACAGATCATCAGACATGCCCGACACCCCTATACAAAAGGGCTGATCTCGTGCGTTCCGCATTTGCACGACGTCCTCACCGAAGAACGCCCGGAACTGTTCGAAGTGCCCGGTATCGTCCCTTCTCTGAAGGACTTTGGACAGGACGCCTGCCTCTTCGCCTCTCGCTGCGCACATGTCACCGAACAGTGCCGCTCAAAACGACCCGACCCCAAACAATTTGAAAATGGCCAGGTGTCCGATTGCTGGCATGCGGAGGCGATCTGACATGACCGAAGAGCCGCTGCTGGATGTTCAAAACCTCACCGTCCGCTTCGAAGTGAAGCGCGGCTGGGGCAAAAAGAGCTATCTTTATGCTGTTGATGACGTGTCCTTTCAGGTGCCGCGCGGCCAAACACTGGGCATTGTCGGAGAAAGCGGTTCAGGCAAAACGACAGCGGCTCTGGCTGTGGCGCGCCTGGTGTTTGCGCACAGCGGGACCGCTCTGCTGGACGGTGACGACATTCTGTCGAAAGAAGGCGAAGACCTGCGACGCATGCGCCAACGCGTGCAATTCATCTTTCAGGACCCCTACAGCAGCCTGAACCCGCGCAAACGTGTGTCGGACATCGTGCGCGAACCTTTGGACAGCCTGTCGGACAAGACCGAAGCAGAGAAGGTGGCCATCGTCGATGAGCTTTTCGAGGCCGTCGGACTGCGACGCGAACAGCAGCGGCTGTTTCCGCACCAGTTTTCCGGTGGTCAGCGGCAGCGCATCGGGATCGCGCGGGCATTGGCAACACGACCAGAACTCATCATTTGCGACGAGGCTGTCTCCGCTCTGGATGTGGCCGTACAGGCGCAAATCCTGAACCTGCTGCGTCGCCTGCAAAAGCAGTTCGGCCTGACCTATTTGTTCATCAGCCACGATCTGGGGGTGGTGCAGCATATGTGTGACAACATTGCTGTGATGTATATGGGCAAAGTTGTGGAGCAGGCAGATCGGTTAAGCCTCTTTAACAATCCTCAACATCCCTACACCAAGGCCCTGCTGTCGGCAGTCCCGCGCGTCGATCACCCCGGCCAGATCAGCGACAAGCGCATTCTCATTCCCGGCGACCCACCCGATCCCATGAACCTGCCGCCCGGCTGCCGCTTCGCCAGCCGGTGCCCGAAGGTGCAGCCGGAATGCCATGAGCGCGAACCCCTGCCCCAAGCGTTCAATGCATCGCATCATGCGGCCTGCCATTTCATAGAGACCTAGGACAAAGCGCTTGCGCGCAAGGCTCGACGCCCGCAGTGATCGTTCCCCGCACTGCCTGAGACGGGATTGCCTCAATCCAGATCGTACTTTGTCTTGTAGTCCTCTTTCAGCCGCTCATCCTGTGCCGATTTTTCCAGATAGGCATTCTCGACAACCAGAACATCCAGATCAGTGCCCATGAAGCATCGGAAAGCGTCCTCCGGCGTGCAGACAATGGGCTCACCTCGCACATTGAAGGATGTGTTCACGATCACCGGACAGCCCGTCCGGTCGTGGAACTCGGAAATCAGGCGGTGGTACCGGGGATTTGTGTCTGCGTGCACGGTCTGCACCCGCGCGGAGTAGTCCACATGGGTGACGGCCGGGATGTCGGAGCGTCTGACATTGAGCTTGTCGATTCCAAAGAGCTGGCTGTCTTCGGCGCTCATTTCACATGTCTTGTCCTGTGCCACGTCCGCAACAAGCAACATGTACGGACTGTCACAGTCCAGATCGAACCAGTCCGCCACATGTTCGCGCAGAACAGACGGGGCGAAAGGCCGAAAGCTCTCTCGAAACTTCACCTTGAGGTTCAGGTTCTTTTGCATGTCGGGCGAACGTGGATCGCCCAGGATGGACCGCCCGCCAAGCGCACGCGGCCCGAACTCCATGCGACCGCTGAACCATCCCACGGCTTTTCCGTCGGCCAGCGCCTGTGCGGTGCGGGACAGCGTCTCGTCCTCGCCCAGCACATCAAAAACCGCGCCGGCCTTGCGAAGCCGCGCGTCAACGTCGGATTGCTCAAACCGCGGCCCAAGGTAGCTGCCCGCCATCCGGTCCTTGGTGCGATCGGCAGCGGGCCGGGGTTTGTCCAGTTGACCGTGCCAGGCGGCATAGGCCGCCCCGAGGCTGCCGCCTGCATCCCCCGCGGCAGGCTGTATCCAAATGTCGCGAAAGCATCCGTCACGCAGGATTCTTCCGTTTGCGACGCAGTTGAGCGCAACACCACCAGCCAGACAAAGGTTGGGCACGTCATACTCCCGGGCCAATGACCGCGTCATGCGCAATACGATCTCTTCTGTCACCGCTTGCACCGAGGCTGCGATGTCCATGTGGAACTGCTCCAGCAGATCGCTTTCCGGTTTGCGCACGGGCTGGCCAAACAGCTCGGCAAACCGGTCGTTCGCCATGGTGAGCCCTGTCATGTAGTTGAAGTAGTCCTGGTTCAGCCGATAGCTGCCGTCATCCTTCAGATCCACAACCTTGTCGAGAATGAGATCCTTGAACCTGGGTTCGCCATAGGGCGCCAGGCCCATGACCTTGTACTCGCCACTATTGACCCGAAAACCGGTGTAATAGGTGAACGCCGAGTACAAGAGCCCCAGCGAGTGCGGGAAATGCAGTTCCTTCACTGGCGTGAGCGTCTTTCCCGCCCCGATCATCACGGTTGTGGTGGCCCATTCCCCTACCCCATCAAGCGTCAGGACGACCGCCTCGTCAAAAGGCGACGGGTAGTAGGCGCTGGCGGCGTGGCTGATATGGTGCTCCGCGAACAGCAGCTTCTCATGACCACCATAAGTCTTGGACAGGGATTTCAATTCTCTGTGCAAAAGATCTTTGAGAAACAGCTTCTCCTTGATCCAGACCGGCAGCGCCACCCGGAACGACCCGAACCCTTTTGGAGCGTTGCCCACGTAGGTTTCAAGCAGGCGCTCAAACTTCAAGAAGGGCTTGTCGTAGAACACGATCTTTTCGACGTCGTCCAGACGAATGGCCTGTTCGGACAGAACATACTCCACGGCGCTTCGCGGAAATGCTGCATCATGTTTCTTTCGGGTAAACCGTTCTTCCTGCGCAGCGGCGACAATCTCACCATCTTTTAGCAACGCCGCGGCGCTGTCGTGGTAAAACGCCGATATTCCCAATATGTAGGTCATCGTTGATCAGAACAGGGTGTAGACGAAAGGCGCCACCGCCGACCCTTGCGTGAGAACGATCAGGCCGCCGAGCAAGACCATCACGACAATGATCGGCAGCAGCCAGAATTTTTTGCGGGTCGACATGAAATCCCACAACTCCGCGAAGAAACTCATTTAACAAACTCCTTTACAGCCTTGCCGATCCGCGTGGTGTCGCGCACGGTCAAAACTGCTTCTTCATATCAGTTGGTTTGGTCTCGTCGGTGCGGACAATCCAATAACTTTCGGCTTCCTTATCAAATGCCACGTCAAGCGGGTCAGGTTTGAAGACCCTACGGATCAGCCCAATCGGCACGACGGTTAGAAAGAAGATGATGCCCATGACAATGGGCGAAACAATGCGGTTGAGCAAAAGCCCGAAACGAAACCAAACGCGGTTCAGGGGGGCCAGAATTGCAGGAGCGACAAGCGCCGCTCCGCCGAACATCGCCGCAATCACCAGCGCCCAGAGCCGTGGACTCGCGCCGCTGAGGAGTGGCCACAGGGCAATGATAAGAAACACGGCGCCAATGATCAGGCCGAATGACCGGTCGGATCCCATCTTAACTTCGACATGAGACGTCGTATCAGACATCTGTGGGCACTCACCTTTCCCTTGGCCGGACCAGCGCTGAAATCCGCTCAACCACGACTAAGTGGCCCATTTTTAACAGATAACTTCTATCTTCTCTAGTGAGATGAATATGGCACGAGCCATTGCAGGGAAGTGATTGGGGACATACGGACACAATGCATCGAGAAAAGAGCTGATCATCCGGCATTTGGGGCAAACAAACGCGCCGAATGGATCAATCCGTTGCGATCAGCCCATTCTGTTTCAAACCATCTGAAAGCTTCATGAAGAAGTTGTAGTGGCTGATCGGGCCGGGATGGGTGTCAAACGGATAAAAGTCGTCGCTTTGGTTCAGGCCGGGATCGGGCCGCAGGTCAATCACGGCGATCCCAAGGTCACGCGCGCTGGCAATCACGGGGTCCTCATCCGCACCTTCCACAAAGGCAACGACGGTGGTCGCGTCCGTTTCGGACGCGAACGCCTCGAGCAATGCCGATGTGACACGGGCCTGCTCTTCGAAGGGCGGATCGCCTTGCTGACACCACTCCTCCTGACCCTCGCAACTCATCCGGACAAGCTCGATCTGAAGACCATCGTTTCCAAGCGTTGCCAGCGGCAGCTTGAGACCTTCGGGGTGTAGTTTCTCGAACGTCTCGGCATTGTAGATGTTCACCAGGCTCGGTGCGGGCGTGTTGCGATGGTTCAGGTAGTCTCCATAGCCCCAGACCAGGATGTCCCCCGGCGCGACGTCGGCCGCCGCGTCGCGCAACCGGATCAGCGACTGAACGTTGCCATGGCCCGGTGTTGCCAGGTTCCGCACCTGCCAGTCCGGATACCGCGCCTGCAGCAACCACGCCAGCGAGTGTTCATCGGGGTTTCCGCCGCCAAAAACAACGGAATCGCCGAAGATCCATATCCCTTTCTCTTGTGGATTGGCCTGATACCCAGTTGCACGACCTTCGCCGTCGACGATTGTGAACGGGGCAAGATGTGCGCGCCCGGTTCGTTTCAGTTCGGTGCGAAAGGCGCCGGGCCCCGGCACAAAATCGTATCCGAGTTCAGGATCAGAGGTGTAGACCGCAGAGGGTTCGGACGTGATTTCAAGGTTGTTTGCCGGAACAATGCGACCAACGATCTTTCGCACGAACACGACACTGGCGAACCGGCCCTGCGAATAGTCAAACCGCGCGGAATCGCGCCCTTGCAAATGGCCTGCGTGGAACAGTCCAATTGCGGCCATCGCTTCGAAGAAAAACGCAACGAGAGCAAGCGTAATCAGGGAGAAAATTGCGTACTTAATGCGGGATCACCGGTCTTTTGGTTTCCAGAACCGAAGCCAACGCGCCAAGGCCGGAAGAGCACCAGAGGCGGGCTTTCCCAGTTTCATGGTCAGGCACCCGCACCAGCATTCGAACGACCGTCAACACGTCCGAGACGGTTTCAGCATTGAAGAACGGGGGGCGCGCACCGTCAAGTATCATATGCGACAGTCCTTGCCGCATGCGGCACCGCGTGTGGCACTACTCCGACTTGGGCGGCTTAGAAACGGCGCCATCGGCTGCGGCCGGAGGGATCAGGGACTCATTGGCCCGGCGCTTGTCGCTGAGGGTCTTCAGACTGCGTTTTCGTGCGGTGCAGCTGGAACAGCTCGGAACGGTTTCGGTCGTTGCCTCGGGCAAAGTGGCCGACTCTGACCCTGACGAGACCTCGGAAGTCAGCATCAGGGCAAAGACAGCGATCAGTGCCAGCAAAGACCTCATCCCGCAGCATCCGGCTTTTGACGAGGCTGGTCGTGGCGTGCAGCAAGATAGGCGCGCAAAGGGGCAGCGCTGTCCGGCGCTCCGGCGGACTCCAGTTCCAGAAACTCGATCGCTGCGTGTTCGTGATCCGTCAGAAACACCAGGCGCGCACGATCCTCAGACGGTGCCATCGCCTCGAGGTTCAGAAAATCGTCAATGTAGCCCGGAAAGGTCTGCCGCATTTCTGCAAGGCTTGCGTTCCAATCCGGATCGGCGCGCAGGGCCGCAGCCTGTCCATCAGAAACAAGTTCCTCGGTTGAACGCGGTTGCAGGTCATACTTTTGCAAAAGTGGTGCCACCTCCGCCGCCGCATGACGTTCCACATCCGCCATCAGGATCATTTTTTCTTTATGATCGGGGTTGGGCAGTCGGTCCGCAAACGCCCGAAAGTAGCCATCCCCTTCGATTTCTTCCTCGTAGTAGAGCAACAGAGTTTCGAGGTAGGTATTCGTCATTGGTTGTTCTCACTTCCAGCGGGCTGGCGCCACGACACCCGTGTCGAGTCCGACGTCGACGCGATCGTGTTTCATCGGGTTGTCAATATCAACTTCGGTGTCCAGTTCGCGGGCGTATCGGTGCCCCGCATAAACGGCCGCCGCGATAATAGCAGGGGCTTCGCAGTCCCCCACCCGAGACAGGGTAAACGGCAAGGCCGGTTTTTCGCCTGACACCTCGGACAGGATATCATGATAGAGGGTGTCGTTGGGCCGGCGCGCGGTCACAAGCACCAGATGGGTGGCGGCCACGGACTGCTCTGTACCGCTATAGGTGCAGTTGAGTGTTGCGCTGCTGCCATCGAACGCAGAAAGCCCATGGGCAACGACGATGTTTATCCCAAGACTATGCATATGCGTGCGAATCCGCCAGCGCTCTGACGTATTACCGGCCCATTGCGACACCGAATCCGAAGGCGTGACATAGGTCACTGGCACGCCTGTGGCCTGAATGCGTTCTGCAATTACACCACCCATGTAGTAACCATCGCCGTCAAACACGAGCGTGGGACCGTCCGGAATGGTCCCGGCCATGATATCATCTGGCGTCAGAATGTTGTCCCCGATGTAGGGCGTGAACACCTCTTCGTCGAATGTGTCCGCCCGCCAACGCGCGCCCGTCGCGATGGCGACATGTTGTGCTTCGACTGCGAACACATCCTCTGCGGTCAACTGGCTTTCACGAAACACCTCGACATTGGGCATTTCGAGAAGCTGTTGTTCGCGGTAATCGCGGACCCTTATGTACTCGCTCATTCCGGGCAAGGCTGCTTCGCGTGTGACCCGGCCGCCCAGCTCGCGCGTGGCTTCGGCCAGCATGACCTCGTAGCCGCGCGCGCCCAGCGCCCGTGCCGCCTCCATTCCGGCAGGCCCCGCCCCGACGATCAGAACCCGGTCTTCGGATGCCTTGTCCGGAATGATTTCAGGATGCCAGCCTTTGCGCCATTCTTCTCCCATTGTCGGGTTTTGAGTACAGCGGATCGGCACACCAAGACTGTCGCCGGAATAGCAAATGTTGCACCCGATGCATTCGCGGATAGCTTCCAGCCGGCCTTCTTCGATCTTCTTCGGCAGGAACGGGTCTGCAATAGAGGGGCGCGCCGCGCCAATCAAGTCGGTGATGCCACGCTTGACCTGGCTCACCATCGTATCCGGCGAAGTGAACCGTCCCACCGTCACCACTGGTTTGTCCGTGACCGATTTCACCCAGTTCATGTAAGGCTCCAGTGGCGCCTCTTTTACGAAACGGGACACGCCCATTTCCAAGGAGTAATCAGAAATGTTGATGTCCCAGAGGTCCGGCAGGTCAGCCAACATGGCGAACATGTCCCGGCGCTCGCCCCAGATCGGATCACCATCTTCGCCAACCTCGTCATCCGCCGAAAAACGGACGGCGACAGCACAACGGTCCCCAACCGCATCCTTGGTCTCTTCAATCAACTCGCGGGTCAAACGCACGCGGTTTTCAAGCGAGCCGCCATATTCATCGCTGCGGGTGTTCATGCGGGGATTGAGAAAGTTCGACACCAGATAGCCATGCGTCGCATAAACATAGACCACATCGAACCCGGCGTCGCGCGCCCGCAGCGCTGCTTTCTTGTGCCAGCGGCGAAACGTGCGAATGTCGTCCTTGTCCATGGCCCGAGTCTGGAACGGGTGGCCTGAAAGGTTTGGAATGCTCTCGAAATCCAATGCGGTAAGGCGGGTGTTGAGATTTGAACTGCGCGCCCCGCCATACCAGAGTTCTGCCCCGGCAAGGCTCCCATGTTCGTGCACCGCATCCGTCATCAGCCGGTGGGCGCGAATGTCACTGTCATCCCACAACGACGCATAGGCATGTGGCAAATCATCCGACGACGGATGAATGGAGTTGTATTCGGTGCAGACAACCCCCCAACCCCCTTCGGCCTTGACGCCGCGCATCGCCGCCAGTGTACGCGGTCGCTGCCACCCCATGCCGGTGCAATGGGGCACCTGATAGAACCGGTTCGGCGCGGTCACCGGGCCAATTTTGACAGGCTCAAACAGGATGTCGTAGCGGGGATCTCTGGCCATTGAGTGTCCTAACTTTCAAGACGGGCTTGATGAATTCCTCTGTTCCGGGGCGCGCAGCGTCCCGGTCGTCTGGAGTTGAAGTGTGGTTCGAAGCGACCTGTTACATCGCGGGTTTCTCGAAGTGAGCGGGCAAAACGGCGGACAGATATGTTCTGATCTGAGCCTTTGCCTGAGTGCGTGAGTAATCCTCGGGATAGAGCAGGATGTTCAGGCAGAGACCATCATAGAGGCCTTCAAGTGTTTGCGCGATGGTGCGGGCATCGACACCCTCGTATCCACCTTCTGCGATGATCTCTTCGATCAACCCAATGGAGGTTTCGAACCGCTCGTCATCGATACCGTCCACACGTGCCCGATAGGCGGCCCGGCGTCCGGCCTCCCCATAAAACGCGAACCAGACAGCGAGTTTTTTGCGCGAACAGATGCGGGGGTGATAATGCGCATCCACGATCGCAAGAAGTTTCGCGGCCGCGCTCAATCCAGCTTCACGATAAGATTTCTGCCATTGATCGTGATGTTCCTGCGCCAGGAACAACAGGGTTTCTTCAAGCAGGTTTTGCTTGCTCTTGAAATGGAAGTTTACGATGCCCAACGAAAGGCCGGCAAAGTCCGTGACGGTGGTCATCGTGGTTCCCGAAATCCCGTGCTTCGCAATCGAAGAAATCGTGGCCTCGATCAACTGCGTGCGGCGCACCTCCTTGGAGGCAGTGCGGGCGCCTGTTTTCTGCGTCTTTCTGAGAGTTTCGTTCATGGCGTCCTTTCAGGCGCAGCCTTGGCCAAACACAGGTTGTGACAGCTCAGTCCGCATCCAGAACAACAATTGAGTCGGGCGACCAGCTGAGCCAGACTTCCGAATTGGCCTCGCGCGGGCTGCTGGTTGTTGCCTTGTCGAGGTTCTGGCTGGAGACAGCCACCGGTTCCATCTTGCCGTCGATCCGCACGTAGAAATGGCTGCGTTCGCCAAGATAAGCCGAGGTATCGATCACGCCCGGAACCGAAAGCTGATCAGCGTTCGGCTTGTCCTTGGACAACACAAATTTCTCGGGGCGCACCGCCACCTGAACCTGCGCACCGTTTGCATGGCGAAGCTGATCCGATGCGATGGGAACGGTCCCCAAACCTTGTGTTTCTACGGCGGCCATCGCCGCTCCGTTCTTGCGCACGGTGGCTTCGAAAAAGTTCATGTTGCCGATGAAACTTGCCACTTCGCGATTGACCGGGCTTTCGTAGAGCCCTGCCGGGGTATCCACCTGCAAAACCTGACCGCCCGACATAACCGCGATGCGATCTGACAGCGTCAGCGCTTCTTCCTGGTCGTGAGTCACGAACACAAAGGTGATGCCCACGGTGCGCTGCAGAGCGCGCAATTCCAGCTGCATCTGTTCGCGCAGCTGTTTGTCCAGCGCCCCGAGCGGCTCATCAAGCAGCAGCACCTTTGGCTGCAGGACAAGCGCACGTGCCAACGCGATACGCTGCCGCTGACCGCCAGAGAGCTCATTTGCCTTCCGGTCTCCGTAGCCGGGCAACTTGATGAGCTCCAGCATTTCATCAACCAGTTCATAGCGTTGCGCGCGGGTCATGTTCGCACGGCGCAGACCGTACGCAATATTGTCGCGCACGTTCAGGTGCGGAAAGATCGCGTAGTTCTGGAACACCATATTGACCGGGCGATGGTGCGGCGGGATGTCCGCGGTGGGCTGGCCATCAATGAAGATCTCACCGGACGATGTGCTTTCGAAGCCGGCCAGCATGCGCAACAGCGTGGTCTTGCCACAGCCCGAGGCTCCCAGTAGCGAGAAGAACTCGCCATGCCCGATATCCATCGAAATATTGTCGATCGCTTGGAATGAGCCAAAGAATTTGTTCACGTTCTGGATCGAGATATAGGCGTCGTTTGTGCTCATGGGCTCAGAGGGCCTCTTTGGTATCTATGGTGCCCATCCGCCCGATCCACTGGGCCAGGAAGACGAGCAGGAAGGAAACGAAAAGGATGATCGATGACAGTGCGAGCACTGACGGGAACTCCTGCGGGAACCGCAGTTGCCCCCAGATGTACATCGGCAGGGTGGAGTCGGTTCCGGTCAGGAAGAACGCCATGATGAACTCATCGAACGAGATGGTGAAGGTCAGCAGCAGGCTGGCGACAATGCCCGGATAGACAATCGGGAACGTCACTCGCCAGAAGGTCCACCAGCCGTTTTCACCCAGATCGGCCGAAGCTTCTTCCATCGATTTGTCAAAGCCTTCGAACCGCGGCAACAGCGACGCCACAGCAAATGGCAAACACACAATCAGGTGTCCCAGGGCGACTGTGTAAAGCGAAAGCGGTACACCCAACCGGCTCATCAGAACCAGCAACGCAACGCCAAAGATGATACCGGGAATGACCAGAGGCAGCATGATGAAGGTCACCAGCGCGGACCGTCCCGGCAAACGGTAGCGTGTGATCGCACGCGCCGCGAACACCCCAAGAATGGTGGAGATGATCGAGACACAAACACCAACCCGCACAGAGTTCATGAGCGCAGCCCAGACCGGCTCGCGTGTCATTAGTTCCACATACCATTGAACCGTGAAGCCCTGCAGCGGGAAGCGCACATAAATGGAGTCGTTGAAGCTGAACATCGGGATGAACAGCACTGGCGTATAGAGCACGATCAGGAAGATCACCGCGTAGATCTGCAACGCGCGATTGGGTCGTTTGATATAGGATACTTCGCTCATGCGATCCGCTCCTGCACCTTGCGTGTCAAAAAGAGGAACACCAGCGCGATGGCCGCGATCCAAAGCATCAACACGATCGATAGCGTCGCGCCCATGGGCCAGTTGTTGATCGGTCCAAACTGCAACTGCACAAGGTTGCCTATCATCGCTCCATCAGGCCCGCCCAGCAGTGCGGGGGTGATGTAGTCTCCGGTGGTCGGGATGAAGATCAGGAAAGACGCAGAGATCACGCCCGGCATCGACAGCGGCAGCGTGATACGGAAGAACCGCGCCATCGGGCCGTCACCCAGATCGGTGGCTGCTTCCAACAGAGATTTGTCGATTTTCTCGAGCGAGACGTAAAGCGGCAGGATCGCAAATGCCGCCCAGGCATGGGCTAACGTCACGATCACCGCCGTGGGGCTATAGAGCAAGAATTCCAACGGCTGCTCGATGAGTCCCATTGTCATGAGACCCGAGTTGATCACACCTTCGTATCCGAGGATCACCTTCCATGCAAAGACCCGCAGAAGGTAGCTGGTCCAGAACGGCAGCGTCATCAGGATGATCCACATCATCTTATTTTTGTGGACGTGAAAGGCGACGTAGTAGGCCATAGGATAGCACAGCGCCACGGTCGCCACCGTGGCTATCCCCGAAATCCAGAAGGACCGCGTCAGCAGCGCTCCGAAGATGGGTTCGTTCCAGACCCGCACGTAGTTGGTCGTGGTAAGTGTCGTGTCGAACCCAAAGCCTTCGCGCGTCCAAAAACTGATGGCCATGAGAATGAAAAATGGGATGACGATGCCGACAATCAGGATCAGCAGCGTCGGCAGCAAAAGCGTGTATCCTCGCAACGTTTCGTTGCGGTGAAGCAGGCTTGCCAGCCAACCGGTCTTTTGCGGCTGTGGAATGTCCAAAGGCGCGTTGGAAAACGAAGTTTCGGTCATGCTAGGCTGCCCCTTGCATAAGGATTGGCCCGCCCGATCCAATCGGGCGGGCCATTTCACAAGATCAGAAGCCTGCTTTGATCTGTTCGAACGTTTCGTTCATGCGGCTTTCCCATTCCTGCGTCTGCGGAACCTGGAAATGACCCGCATTCAAGATCACGGACGGGTCTTTGCTCAGGCCGAGACCCTGCAGGGTCGCATCATCAAATGCATCGAATGCTTTGATGTTCGAGTGGCCATACCCATAGTCGTTGATCATGAATTCGCCGGTCGGCACGCTCAGCAGGGAGTCAATGATCTGATAGGCGCTGTCGAGTTTTGGCGCATCCTTGTGAATCATCAGGCCGCACACCCAAGTCAGCGCGCCTTCCTTGGGCTTTGCAAAGCGCACTGGCACACCTTCGGACTGCAGCAGGACGGCCGAGCTGTTCCACGTCATGGCCGCCGCCATCTCACCCGAAGACAGAGCCTGTTCCAGCGTGGTTGTGTCGTCCGTGTAGACACGGATCAGCGGGCGCTGCTCCCGCATGACAGCGGCGATCTTCTCAAACGCCTCTTCGGTAGCAATGTCCTCAAAGCTGATGCCCGCTTTGATGGCACCAACCCACCATGCGTCGCCACCTGAGCCAAGCGAGCCCAACCGTCCGGCATACCGGTCGTCCCAGAGCATATCCCAGCTCTCTTCACCTTCCAGCTCGTAGAGGTCAGTGCGGTAGGTGATCGATGTGGAACCCCAATCGAACGGCGCCATCCACGGCATGCCGCTTTCGCCAATATTGCCTTCCATATCAACAAGCTGCGGCATCACGTCTGGCCAGTTCGACAGACGGGACGTGTCGATCGGCTGGAACAGGCCGGTGGAGGCCCAGCGCGGCATCGCCTGGTTACAGGGATGCGAAACGTCGACGACGAACCCGCCGCGCATTTTCGTCAAGGCCTCTTCGGAGCTGCCGAAAATCGCGAAGTTCGGTGCAACGCCATTGGTTTCGATGTAAGGCCCAAACAGATCGGGGATGTCGTAACCGCCCCAAGTGAAATAGGTCCCCTGCTCTTCAGCGCTGGCAAGCGCCCGGCGCGGCGTCAACGGCACCGTTGCCATGCCGATCCCTGCCGCCATCAAAGAACGCGTAAACGCGCGACGGCTGAGCTTGCCTTCGCGCATGGCACCTAATTGATCAAGTACATCCATCTTCATTGTGGTTTCCCCAGTTGGTTTTACCCGTGCTTCGGGCATTGGATTTCGTTTTGACGGCGTTCTGCGACGCCATGCTGTATCTGCAGTCTTGCGCGCAATCTTCGCAAAACCAAGATATTTCTCATCCCACCGTCTTACAGCAATTGAATGATCATTCAATCATTGAGTTGAGACGCGAATCGAGTCAAGCTTTTTGGCACAACGACCGACGCAGGGGTTGGAACGTGCTCAACAGCTGTGCAGTACCCGGTCGCATATACTACCCGAAGACAAGACAAACAGGAGCGGAACCCAATGCCGAACGAAAAACGTGTGATCCGTCTGGAACCCGATGGACCAGCAGGCATTGGTATGCCCGAGATGACCTGCAACCCGGAGGATTTTCAGTCACCGCTGCCAACACAGCATGTTCACGTTTACTTTGACGATCCCGAAATCGGCATGAGCGTGGGCGTCTGGGACACCACCACAATGCAGGAAGCATTTGGCCCCTATCCGGGCGACGAGTTCATTGTCGTTCTGGAAGGCGCCTTTCAGATGCTGGACGGCGACGGCAACGGCGTTCCCGCAAAAACCGGTCAAAGTGTCTGCTTTCGGAACGCAGTCCCGGTCAGCTGGAAACAGGACGGCTATCTCAAAAAGTTCTACATCACTTATCTCGATCCGCGCGTGACGTCGCCAGTGATCGAAAGCGCCGAGGGCGGGGTTTTCGCTCTTGATTCGGATCTGAGACCCACCGAAGCCGACCTTGTAGAACACGCACCGGATGCAACGATCACACCCAAACAGCATGACCGTGTTCTATTCACCAACGACACCGGCAACATGACCGTAGGGTTGTGGGACTGCGAGGCGATGGAAACAGAGTTCGCGCCCTTCCCCACCCACGAGTTTGTCCACCTCCTGGAAGGCGAAGTGACAATTGTCGAAGAGGACGGCACCTCGAACACGTTTACGGCCGGTGATGTCTTTTTCGTCCCCCACGGCACCGTCTGCAGTTGGCGCGTACCCAAATACGTTCGCAAGTACTATGCGGCGCTGGACCCAACATTCAACGTTAGGAGCCCCTGATGTCCGATTTCCCTATCGCAGGTATGAACCGACGCACCATGCTCGGCGGTCTGTTGGCCACCGCGGCGACGCCGGTTCTGGCGCAATCTCTGCCCACAAATCCCGATGTTGTCATTGTCGGCGCCGGTGCAGCGGGCATGTCCGCCGCACGAACCCTGACGCAGGCCGGTATCTCGGTTGTCGTTGTCGAAGCCGCTGACCGAGTGGGAGGGCGCGCCTGGACGGAGAGCAAAACGCTGGGGCAGCCTTTCGATCATGGCTGCTCGTGGATTTCCGGGTCGAACCGAAACCCCTTTACCCCCATTGCCCGTGCGGGTGGTTTCACGCTGGTCGATCACACAGATGCCAATGGCGTGCTTTATGTTGGCGATCAGCGCGCGAACAACAGCCAATGGAACGCATACAACCGCGCCTGGGGCGCCATCGAACGCGCCATGTCCGAAGCCGGCCGCGCCGGAAAGGACGTTGCCGCATCGTCGGTGATCCCTGCCGATATGGACTTTGCAGGCGTTGTGCAGTCGTGGATGGGCGCGATGGATTACGGCGTTGAATTCGATCAGATTTCAACCGCGGATTACTGGAACTCCGGCGACAGCCAGCCCAGCTATATCGTGCGCGAGGGGCTGGGCAGCGTCGTTGCCACCCTGGCGCAGGACCAGCCCATCGTGCTCAACACTGCCGTAACCGCGATCGATTGGAGCGGAGACGGCGTCGTGGTCGAAACCACAGATGGCAGCGTTCGTGCAAAAGCCTGTCTGATTACAGTGTCCACTGGCGTGTTGAACGCGGGCAAAATTCGTTTCACGCCGGAGCTGCCGGCTCAGAAACAAGAGGCGCTGGCAGGCCTGCCAATGGGGTTGCTGGCGAAAATCGCGCTGCAGTTTGACGGCGCGCGCTTTGGCTTTGGAGAGAACGACTGGCTGACCTATTGGGTGCCCAACGACATGCCGGCCGAGGCTTGCTACTTTGTCACCTGGCCCTTTGGCTATGACTACATGCAAGGCCATGTTGGCGGCGCATTCGGATGGGAGCTGTCCAGGGCCGGGTCCGATGCAGCCGTAGACTTTGCTCTGGGCGAAGTGGTGAAGATGGTCGGCAGCGACGCGCGCAAGCACTTCGTGAAGGGCACCTTGACCGACTGGGCTGAAAACCCGAACACCCTGGGAGCCTATGCTGCCACCCGCCCCGGTCAGTTTGGCGCGCGCAAGGTTTTGGCGGAGCCACTTGCAGACCGGCTCTACTTTGCCGGCGAAGCGGTCGCGATCGGTGAATCCGCACTTGTCAGCGGGGCCTATAACAGCGGCAGAAACACCGCTCAGGACATCATGCGCGCGCTTGGCTAACGCTCCTGCCAAAACGTGAAGACAGGATCATGCACCAGTCGGATGACCGACTGGTGCAGCGGAAAAACGGGCGCCTTTTCATGCTCTATGGCGTCCCATGCGGCATCGGCCTGCGCCTGATCCCGAAAGGCGATCACGGACATCAGGTCATGACTGCGCGCGGTGTCGGTGTCATAGCCGCTGTCGGGCACGCGATGGAAAATTGGTGTGACCGTCGACGCAAGGTCGCTCTCCAGCAACTGTTTGGCGAACCGGTCCCAAGCCGCCTGAAAATCGGGCAATGTCACGCCCGGCTTGAGATGAAACTGATTGAGCAGTTGCGGCATGATTAGACTTCTCCAAGGCAATTGACCTATCGTAGAAGGTGTACTTGGGCCTTCAAGCCCCTCCGGACCAGAGCGCCATGCAATGATCCCAAACGAAGACGCGGTCATCACGAACAGTCTTTGGTCCGCGACGGCGAACCCGTCCAGACCCTGTCCGCCACTGTTGGGAACTGTCCAAGCGGACGTGACAATCGTCGGCGGTGGTTACACCGGGCTGTCGGCAGCGCTGCATCTGGCCGAGCGGGGCGTCAGTGTTGTGCTGCTAGAGGCAGAACAACCGGGTTGGGGCGCGTCCGGCCGCAATGGAGGGCAGGTCAATCCGGGCCTCAAGGACCATCCGGATGCCATTGAGGTAAAGTTCGGGGACGACATTGGCGGGCGCATGAACGAGCTGTCCGGGACCGCCGGCGATCTGGTCTTTGCCTTGATCGATAAACATCAGATCAACTGCAACCTGACCCGAACCGGCTGGATCAGGGCAGCACATTCGAAACCGGCCCTGCAAGAACTGCATAACCTCGCAGCAGATTGGACCAGGCGAGGTGCACCGGTGGAAGCGTTGGGTCACGACGAGATAGCCCGCCTGTCTGGTACCGATGCCTATCTCGGCGGTCTCATCGACAGGCGCGGCGCCAGTCTTCATCCGTTGAATTATGCGCTCGGCCTGGCCGAGGCCGCGCAAAAGGCGGGGGCATCGTTGTTCGGACAGTCCCGGGTCACTGCGCTTGCGCGAAGCGATGACGGGTATGTGCTGCAAACGGCGCAAGGTGAGGTCTCTGCCGGCAAGGTTCTGCTGTGCACCAATGGCTATTCGGACGGCCTTGTGCCCGGGTTGGCCCAAACGATTGTGCCAGTGCGCTCAGTCCAGGTGGCAACCGCCCCTCTGAGCAGCAATTTGCGAGCGTCCATTCTGCCTGACGAACAGCATGTGTCAGACGCGCGCCGCCTGTTGCTCTATTTTCGAATGGATGCTGAAGGTCGCTTCATAATGGGGGGCCGGGGCGCTTATGGGGAACTGTCCACACGGGCACAGCTTGAGTCTCTGCGCAGTGCCTCGACACTGCTCTACCCGCAACTGGAAGGGGTCGGGTGGCGATACGCATGGGGCGGAAACGTCGCCATCACCATTGACCAGTACCCCAGGTTGAACCTCCTTGGGCCGGATATGATCGCTGGCCTGGGATACAACGGTCGCGGCGTCGCAATGGCCACCGCAATGGGAAAGGTTATGGCAGACTGGGCGGCAGGCACGGCGCCCGGAGAGCTGATGTTCCCGCTGACCCAACCCCGCACCATTCCCTTCCATTTTGCACGAAAGCTCGGCGTACGCGCAGCGCTTGCCCGGGCGAAACTCCTGGATTGGCTTCAGGTCTGACCGAACAGTTGGATTCTCGACCGGACCGATCTTGCAAAAGCCGGTGATTTGGAGTTTTTGATTGAATGATCATTCAGTCGAAGCCATGCTTTGGGCGATTCGAATGCCCGTACTCAAAGGAGTGAACTGCGATGACAAATTACGCCGCGATGGCCAAAGCCTTGACGATGCCAGCGCAGATTCTGATCGATGGCGCCTGGTGCGGCGCGCTCGATGGTGCCACGTTTGAGACCAAGGACCCCGGCTCCGGTGTCGTGCTGAGCACCCTGCCCGCCTGTTCCGCGGCTGATGTCGATGCAGCAGTCGCGTCTGCCCGCGCCGCCTTCGACAGCGGCGTGTGGTCTGAGATTCATCCGTCCGAGCGCAAGGCAGTTCTCTCAAAGCTGGCCGACCTCATCGAAGAGAACCTCGTTGATCTGGCGGTGATGGAATCCGCAGATGCGGGCAAACCGATCTCCGATTGTCTGGAAATTGATGTCCCCGAAACGGCAAATTGCATCCGCTGGCACGGCGAGGCCCAGGACAAGCTTTATGATCAGATTGCCCCCTCCTCCGCCGACGCGGTTGGCTTGATCGTGCGCGAACCGATTGGCGTCGTCGGCGCGGTACTGCCTTGGAACTTCCCGCTGATGATGATGGCGTGGAAGATCGGTCCCGCTCTGGCAACGGGCAACTCCGTCATAGTCAAACCTGCAGAACAGACCAGCCTGACCGCCCTGAGATTAGGAGAGCTCGCGCTCGAAGCCGGGGTGCCTCCGGGCGTGCTGAACGTGATCACCGGCATGGGTCCGGACGTCGGCGAACCGCTCGGCCGGCACATGGATGTGGACGCCATCACGTTCACAGGCTCCACGGAAGTTGGCCGCCGATTTCTGGAGTACGCGGCGCAAAGCAACATGAAAGAGGTCTGCCTTGAGATGGGCGGCAAGAGCGCTGCTGTTGTACTGGAAGACGCCCGTGACATACCGGCCATCGCCGAGATCCAGGCCAACGCCATTTTCTGGAACATGGGCGAAAACTGCACGGCCAACAGCCGTGTCATCGCGCATAAGGCCGTCTATGACGAGCTGGTCGAAGAAATGGCGAAACAGGCAGCGAACTGGAAACTCGGAAACCAACTCGACGCCGACACGCAGAATGGACCGCTGATCAGCGACGAACATTTCGCCAAAGTGTCCGGCATGGTCGCGACCGGCAAGTCGCAGGGCGGTCGCGTGGCCTATGGGGGCGAGCCGGCAGGCGGCTTGATATTCCAGCCCACCGTGTTCGCGGACGTGAAACCCGACATGGAAATCTTCCAGGAAGAGGTCTTCGGCCCGGTTGTTGGCATCACCAAAGCGGACAGCGACGATCACGCAATCGAACTGGCAAACGGGACCAGCTACGGACTTGCCGCCACGCTCTACACACGCGACGTGGCCAAGGCCCATCGCTACGCCCGCAAGCTCAAGGCCGGAACCGTCGGGGTGAATACCTACTCAGAGGGTGAAATCTCAACGCCGTTCGGAGGGTTCAAAGCTTCTGGTTTTGGGGGCCGGGACAATGGGATTCACGCCCACGACCAGTACACCGAACTCAAAACGATCTGGATCGATCTGAACGCGTGACGTCAGAGCAGGCGCGCGCGCAGATCCGGGAGCAACTCGGCAAGGCATTGCCGGGTTGCCTGTTCGGCCGCCGCAGGGTCGGCCTCGTGCGGCGTCAGATGCAGCTTTTGCCAATACCCGTCGGTCAGTGTGTCCATCCATTCCGCGAACTGCGCGGCTTGTGCCTTTGGCCGATCGGGCAGCAAACGCTCCCAGATTCCGCAGAGAGCGGCACGGCGGCGGCTGTCATACGCAGCGGCCAGCTCCGCATATTGCGGAGTGAATTTTAGCTCGCCCCAGAACGCAAACCAGATCGGCATCACGTCCGGCCCGCAGGCATCGGGGTGAAAATCCGTGGCGATCAACGCTCGCAACTGGGCCACCGGGTCTGGCCCGGCGTCTTCCAGAGATTGCGACCAAAGGCTTTCGTAACGCTGGTAGAGATCGCGCAGCGTTTCGGTCAACAGGCCACTCTTGGACTTAAAGTAGAACACGGCAACACCTTGGGACAGACCCGCCTCCGTCGCCACCGTCGCAAGCGTGGTCCGCGCCAACCCGTAATTCACGATGGACCGTTGCGCCGCGTCGAGCAATTGCCGCCGCCGCATGTCGGCGTTGGCCTTTCGCTCCTTGCGCGGCCGCTGTGCCGCTGCGGTGCTGTCATTCATAAACGCGTCCCTTTGCCCGTTTAAGGTACACATTGCACAGATGAAGACGGACGTCAGCCAAATAAATTTGTTTGAGCGCTCAAAAAAACTTTACGCCGCGCGCGGCACCCCCTACCCTGCGCCCCAGGAGGCCCGAATGAGCACTGGCACACATTACGACGCAATTGTTGCAGGCGCAGGACATAACGGACTAACGGCGGCCTGCTATCTGGCAAAGGCCGGGCTGAAAGTCCTGATTGTCGAAAAGAACGACTGGATCGGCGGAGCAGCCGTCAGCCGGTCTCTGCACGAGGGCTGGACTTACTCCAACTGCTCTTATGTCTGCTCACTCTTGCGCCGGGAAATCGTCCGCGATCTCGAGTTGCCCCGCTTCGGCCTTCAAGTGATCCCATACGAAGGCGGTGCAACCTTCACCCGTGACGGGGACTACTTCGCCTATTACTCCGACCACCACGCGTTGCGCCGCGAAATCGCCCGACACAACCCGCGCGATGCAGATGCCTATGCGCGCTACAGCCAATCGATCATGCGGCAATGCCGGTTCATTCGCCCGTTCCTGCTGCGCAATGCGCCTGATCCGACATCAGTGCACCCGCGCGATCTGGGCGAGATGCTGTACCTTGTCAAAAAGGCCCATGGGCTCGGCAAGAAAGAACTTGGCGAAACCCTGCGCTTCTGGACCATGTCGATTGGCGACTTTCTGGACGAGCATTTCGAGAACGACCTGATCAAAGCGCATCTGGCCGGATCAGGCATCATCGGAACCGGTTTGGGCGTGTACTCGCCGGGCACGGCCTATGTCCTGCTGCATCACTACATGGGCGACATCGACGGCGGAATCGGCGCCTGGGGGTTTGCCCGCGGCGGAATGGGCGCAATTTCCAAAGCGCTCGGCGCAGCTTTCGAAGAAGCCGGCGGCACGATTCACAAAGGATCGGGCGTCGAACAGTTCCTGACAAAAGACGGTCGCGTAACCGGCGTAGCGCTCGAAGACGGACGGGAGTTCCATGCCCCTGTGGTGGCGTCCAACATGGACGTGAAACGTACGATCCTGAAGCACATCGACCAGAGCGCCCTGCCCGAAGAGTTCACGCGCGCCGTGGAACGGTTCAAAATCCGGGGCTCAAGCGCAAAGCTGAACATCGCACTGGACGCCATGCCGGCGATGCCCGCGGCACCGGAGCATGCCAGCTTTATCCGCGGCGACATGCACGCATCCGAGAGCCTGTGGGAACTGGAGCGCGCCTATGACGAGTGGAAAGACGGGCGTTGGTCATCGAAACCTTACATCGACATGCTGATCCCTTCACAGATTGATCCGACCATGGCGCCGCATGGCAAGCACATGATGACGGTCTTTGTTCAATACGCCCCGTATGATCTGGACGTGGATGGCCATCGTAGCGGCGAAAACTGGGATGACACGCATCGCAATGCGATGGCAGAAACGGTGCTCGACCAGATGGCCGTGGCCTGCCCTGATATCCGCGACCGGATTGTCCATATGGAGGTGCGCAGCCCCCGTGAACTTGAGCTTGAAGTTGGCCTCACCGAGGGAAACATCTTCCAGGGCGAATTGACCTTTGACCAGCTCTTTTTCAACCGGCCGGTCCCCGGATACGCGCAGTACGACACGCCCATCAAGGGTCTCTACCTCGTTGGCTCCTCTTCACATCCGGGTGGCGGCGTCATGGCCGCACCGGGGGCAAATGCAGCGCGCGAAATTCTCAGGCGCGAAGCGCCCAGATCCCGCATGCAAGGATATGCCGCATGAGCCGGTTCGACGCGATCGTCATTGGTGGCGGGCACAATGGCCTCGTTGCCGCCGCAACCCTGGCGCAGGCCGGGAAGACGGTGTGCGTGCTCGAACGTGCACCGATGCTGGGTGGCATGGCTGCCGACAGTGACTGGGTCGAGGGCGTGCGTGGTCCGCGGCTGGCACATTTGCTCTACAATTTGAGCCCACTGGTGTCGTCCGAACTGGGTCTCGACGATCCGGAAAGCAGTTTTCGCACTCTGACACTGCCTACGATCTGCCTTGACCCAGAGGACAAACACCTGATCCTGGATGGGTCTGACGTGCGCTTTGCGAACGGTGAGCCTCACCCGGACGCTCAGGCCTATGCGCACCTGACCGAACGCCTCAGCCAGTTTGCCGAGCTGTTGCGAGGCCTTGCTGAGGCGCCGCCGCCGGGGCTGAACGGCGCCCCGCTTTCCGTTGCCAACCTCAAGCAACTGCTGCGCCTGGGCCGCCTGGGGTGGAGCCTGAAGCGCCTGCCGAAGCCCGAAATGCGTGAGTTCCTTCGCATCGTGCTGTCCAATGCCTTTGATCTTGTTCTGGACGAGCTGCCGGACGGGCCTCTGGCAGGACAACTGGCCGCCGACGCCATACGCGGCGCAAATGCCGGACCGCGCGCGCCGGGCACCGTCTTCAGCCTGATGTACCGCATGGGGCATGGCGGGTCAGTCAGCTTGCCGATGGGCGGAATGGACAGCGTCGTGAAGGGATTTGGCGCCGCCGCCCGTATCGCCGGCTGCCAGATCCGAACCGACGCTGCGGTGCAACGTATCCTGCTGGAAGAGGATGCGGTGTGCGGCGTTGAACTGAGCGACGGACAACGGCTTCGGGCACCGCTTGTGCTGACCAGCACCGGGCCGTTGGCAGCCTGCCAGATGGCGGGGCCCCAACATTTCGACATCGAAACCACGCGTCGATTGCGCAGCTTACGGGCCAAAGGGACCGCGGCCAAAATCAATCTGGTGTTAAGGGACGTCCCTCAGTTCACCGGCCTGACCGAGGCCCAAAGCGCGGGACGATTGCTGATTGCGCCAAGTGCCACCTATGTCGAGCGTGCATTCAACCCCTCGAAATACGGAGACATGTCAGACAATCCGGTCATTGAAGCGGTGACCCCCTCCCTCAGTGATCCCGCGCTGGTGTCGGATGGCCGCCATATCATGTCAGTGGTGATGCAATATGCGCCATACACGTTGAACGGCGGATGGACCCAGGCCGCCAAGGACAAATTACAGCGCATCACAGTGGATGCCCTTGCCCGCCACGCACCGGGATTGCCGGATCTGATTGTGCAGAGCGAGGCCTTGCCACCCACGGAGATCGAGGCGCTGACCGGCGCGCCAGGGGGCCATTGGCATCATGCCGAAATGAGTTTTGATCAGTTGCTGACAATTCGACCCGTCAACGGCATGGGCCAGTATGCGATGGGTCCGACGGGCATGTATCTGTGCGGTGCGTCCGGACACCCGGGTGGCGACGTGATGGGGCTCGCCGGGCGGAATGCTGCACTACAGGCCCTGCAGGACGAGGCGCGAAGAGCATGAGTGTGGTGACCGATCCCAAACTGGGCCTGATCGACGGCCCCTTTCACCCCCGGCTTGAACCGCTGAACCGCGCCAAGGCCTGGTATGGCTGGGCGGGTGTCGCCGCCCCTTCCATGCTGGACACGGTGGAGTTCGAGTATTTCGCGTTGCGCAATCAGGCAACGCTCTTTGATATCTCTCCGATGCAAAAGTACCGCATCACGGGACCCGACGCTGCACGATTGATCGACCGCCTTGTTGCGCGCGATCTCAGCCGGGTCCGGGATGGCCGGGTTGCTTATGCGGTTTGGTGCGACGAGGACGGCATGGTCATTGATGATGGCACGCTCTTCCGGTTCTCCGAAACGGACTGGCGGCTGTGTTGTCAGGAACCGATGCTGACGTGGCTTTGCGACGCGGCCTGGGGGTTTGACGCCGAAATAGAAGACGAAAGTGAAACCGTGGCGGGGCTGGCTGTTCAGGGTCCGACCTCGTACTCGGTCCTGCGCGCCGCAGGGTATGATGTCTCTGCGCTCAAACCGTTCGATATGGCCGAAATTGCGCCGGGCCTGATGATCTCGCGCACCGGCTTCACCGGCGATCTTGGCTATGAGCTGTGGATGGCGCCAGAAGACGCGCTGTCAGTCTGGGATACCTTGTGGGAAGCCGGTACCGGATGGGGCGTGCGGGCGATCGGCTATGAAGCCGTCAACATCGCGCGCATCGAGGCCGGTTTCCTCACTGCTGGCGTCGATTTCCAGCCCGTGCACGCAGCCGAACGCCTGCACCGCGGACGCACGCCTTTTGAGCTGGGCCTGGGCCGGATGGTGGACCTGACCAAAGGTCATTTTAACGGCCGCCGCGCCCTGGTCGAAAAACAAAAGAAGGGTCCACGGAGCCTTTTGCTCAAGGTTGACGTCGAGGGTTTCAAGCCAGCGGAAGGGGCCCTGGTCTATCACCGCAAGCGCCGCGAAGTGGGTCAGATCACCTCGGGCGTCTGGTCCCCGACAGCCAAGCGCAACATTGCCCTCGCGGAAGTGCAGATGCCTTACGCCACTCGCGGCCCCCTTCACCTTTGGACCGATGTTTACACCTATCAGGAAGGTCAATGGGACCGGCGCATGGCGCGCCTCACCCCGATGGACAAGGCCTTCTATTCACCGCCACGCGCACGCGCCACACCGCCTGCCCCTTACTGAGCCGGAGATTTGCGATGACCGCCACGCCTTTGATGAAAAACACCCCTACCCCCGAAGAACTGGACACCTGGAACCGGGATCACAACCTGCAGCCTTGGACCTCCACCGAAGGCTGGCGCAACACCGATTACATGCGCCTTGAAGGCGCCAAGGGCATTCACATCTGGGATCAGAACGGCAAACGGTTCATCGACGGACCGGGCGGGATGTGGTGCATCACGGTCGGCTACGGGCGCCAGGACATGGCTGACGCCATCGCGCAGCAGATCATGGAGATGCCCTACGCCTCGCCGTGGTCCTCCACCACCAGTCCGGCTGCCAGGCTGGCCCGCAGCATCGCAGAAAAGGCGCCGGGTGATCTGAACACCGTGCATTTCACAACTGGGGGCTCTACCGCAGTCGACACCGCCCTGCGGACCGTTCAGTTCTTTAACAATCTTCTGGGGCGACCCGAGAAGAAAAAGATCATAGCGCGTGAGAAGGGCTATCACGGCTCTACGTTTCTCGCCGCGTCCGTCACCGGAAAGGAAAGGTTCGAAACCCGTTTCGATACCGCAGAGGATCTGGTGCATTTCCTGCCGGACGTGAACCCCTACCGCCGGCCCGAGGGCATGTCCGAGGCCGAATGGTGCGACGCCAAGGTTGCGGATCTGGAAGCCTTGATTGCGGACCTTGGCCCGGAAAATGTCGGAGCGTTCATCGCCGAGCCGATCCTGTGTTCAGGCGGCGTGATTGTGCCTCCAAAAGGCTATCACCAGCGCACGCTGGACGTATGCCGCCGACATGACATCATCTACATTTCCGACGAGGTCGTAACCGGATTTGGCCGTCTCGGGCACTGGTTCGCATCCGAAGAGGTGTTTGGCATCACACCCGATATCATCACCTGCGCCAAAGGCCTGACATCGGGGTATCTGCCGCTTGGGGCCTGCATCCTTTCGGATCGGCTTTTGTCCCGGATGAAAGAGGCAGAAGGCGACGATGTCTTCTACAATGGCTATACCTATTCGGGACATCCGGTCAGCTGCGCAGCAGCCCTCAAGAACATCGAAATCATGGAGAACGAGGACGTGCTGGGCCATGTGCGGCGCGTCACACCCCAGTTTCAGGAGCGTCTGCGCCGGATCGGTGAGAAATTCGACATCGTCGGTGACGCCCGCGGCATGGGTTTGCTGGGCTGTCTGGAATGCAACCCGGACCTGACGGACCAGAGCTTTGAAAAGCATCTCCAGTTCGGCGCCAAACTGGATGCCATTTGCGAAGAGATGGGCCTGTTGCTCAGACCCTATGGCAATATGGCAGTGTTCTCGCCGCCACTGATCATCTCTGAAGAGCAAATTGAAGAGATGTTCGACATTATGGAAGCGGCGCTCGTCCGCCTTTCAAAGGACTACGCCCTGTGATCCCTGCGCGAAACGGAGCCTGATATGATCCCAAGATTTCAAGACGCCAGCGATAGCGACGCGATCACGCAAGCCTTGCTGAAAGAGGGCGGAGCAATCGTCACCAATTTGGTGGAACCCGCCCTGCTCGACCAGATCTCGGCAGACTTGCGCGGCCCGTTCGACGCGCAGGGCCACAAGTTTTCCAATGACTTCAACGGCTACAAAACCTTGCGTCTGGGGGGAATCCTCGGCTTGTCGCGCAGTGCGGCAGACCTCATCGCGCATCCGTTGGTTCTGGCGGTCGCGGACGGTGTGCTGAAGCGCCATTGCATCTCGTACCGGATCGGCAGTTCGACCGCGATCGAGATCCTTCCGGGCGAGGCGGCTCAGGTGTTGCATCGTGACGATGACTTCTATCCCATCCGGATTCCCGGCGTCGAGTTCCAGATATCGGCCATGTTTGCCCTGGACGATTTCACCGTGGCGAACGGAGCCACGCGGGTTGTGCCGGGCTCACAGGATCTGCGCCCGATCAAAGAAGTCGCTGAAACGGATATCGAACAGGCCGTCATGCCGCGGGGATCGGTTCTGTTTTACCTTGGCGGCACCATTCATGCGGGTGGTGCCAACACCTCTTCCGCGCCCCGGACAGGACTGATCACCACCTACAGTCTGGGTTGGCTTCGGCAGGAAGAAAACCACTACCTGACCGTGTCACGCGAAGTTGCCGACAGCTATCCGGACCATATCCGGCGCCTCATGGGATACCAGTCCCATGGTCCAAGTCTGGGCGTCTACCCAGGTGACCCGGACGACAACTGGTTCGATGCCTAACTGGCGGTCTGTTGGGCCCGCCATTCAGCACGAGTAACGGCAAACCACGGCACATCTTCGGCATAGGCGCGGCGCAGGCCCAGCGCCCGCATTCCTGACTTGGTCAGAACCCGCTGCGAGGCATGGTTCTCGTGGTCCGTGCAGGCCACAACTTCGTCGAGCGTCGTCTGTTCAAACGCGAACCGCAAAAGCCGCGCGCAGATCTCGCTGGCATATCCCTGCCCCCAGGCAGATTTTTTCAGCATGTAGCCCACTTCAATCTGGGCATCAGGATAAGCTTCGGGGGTCAAACTGTCCCAATCGGTGTCGAGGTCCTCAATCGGAATGGGTGTCAGCACACCATCGCCCAGTTTCTCGCCGGTCTGTTTGTTCAGCACGCACCACATTCCGATGCGCCCCCCTGCACCGCGCTGGCAGACTTCCCCGATCTTTGCGGCCAATTCCTCCTCAGTCATGGGATCGCAGACATATTTTACGACATCGGGATCGGTCATGACCTCGATCGACAAGTCCAGATCCGTTTCCGCATAGGGACGCAGCCGCAACCGCGCGGTTTCCAGCTCCAGATCCGCGGGCGCAAGGGCTGGGACAGCCGCCGTCATTGCGGTTTCTGACCTCGAATGTGGTGTGGGCAATGCTCACCGGATTTCAGCACGCCCACCATCGCGGTCCAGGTGCCGATCTGATGTTCAATGAACTCCGCACCATGGCGCGCTTCCCATCCCGGGCGTTCAGGTCCGGTCAGCTGCGCCAGTTCAGCAGCGCCCACCTCTGCATACCAAGGGTTTCTGTTGACAAGGGCCACGTTCTTGAACCCTGCGCCTTCCATCGCGGCACGATAGCTGTCCGGTGAGGCCATTGCAAAATCGAGCGCTTCCATCTCGATGTAGTGCGCCATTTCTGGTGAGGGTGGCCCATCATGGGACATCAGCCAGTCCGAAGCGGCGAACCAGCCGCCCGGCGTCAGAACCCGGAATGCTTCGGAGGCCAGAAACGACTTATCCGGAATGTGAATGATCGAATCCTTGGAAAACACAACATCGAAGCTGCCGTCTTCGAAAGGCAACGGCCCGGGCTCAACTTTCTTGATCTCGATGCGGTCGGTCATGCCCGCTGCGGCGGCGCGTGCCGTGGCCGCGGAACACACTGGTGTTTCGACATCTATACCGGTGACGTGCGCAGCCCCATGGTCGCGAACCAGAGAGAGGGTGATCGCCCCTGACCCACAGCCGATGTCGAGCACGGATTTGCCGCTGAGGTCGAGGTCGGAAATCACACGGCCCACCTCTTCAGCGCCACCGGGGGACAGGTATCCTTCGCCCCACATCTCTTCCAGAAAATCGATGTGGGCGTTGTCGTATAGGTCTTCGGCCATCCTTTTCCCCCTGCTGGCTTGTCCGCCCAGTCAACCGCGAAACAGGCCCAAGAACAAGCGGAGATCCCTGCGTAGACGGACAAAACAAAGCAATTTGAGGAATCCCCACTGAATATGCGTTCAATCAATTGATGTATCGCGCGCCTGCCGCTAGGACTCCGGGTACGATCGCAAAAGACCACCGCACCATGAGGAAGGCCCCATGCCCCAGACCCTGCCTGCCCACGCCCAGACCGTAATCATTGGCGGCGGCTCCATCGGCTGCAACACGGCCTATCACCTGACCAAACTCGGAATGACAGACGTTGTCGTTCTGGAACAGGGCCAGCTCACTTCGGGCACGACCTGGCATGCAGCGGGTCTGATTGTTGCGGGACTTCTGAAGTCCGAGGCCGAATGCGCGATCTACACCCACGGCCGGGACCTTTACGCACAACTCGAAAGCGAGACCGGGCTACCCACCGGATTTCGGGACGTTGGGTACTTGCAAATCGCAAACAACCTTGAGCGGGTGCACGAGATGCGCCGGTTGGCGCCCTTCATGCGCCGCCACGGCATCAACATGCACGAGATCTCGCCGAAGGAAGCGCAGGACCTGTTCCCGATCGGTGACCTCAGCGACGTGCTTTCCGCATTTTACATCCCCGAGGACGGGCGTGCGAACCCAGTCGATGTGACAATGTCGCTCGCCAAAGGCGCCCGAATGGGTGGCGCCCAGATTTTCGAAGGTGTCACGGTCACGGAAATCCTGACGCAAAACGGGACCGCCACCGGCGTCCGCAGTGCGGATGGGCAAACGATCACCTGCGAGAATGTTGTGATCTGCGGGGGCATGTGGTCACGGCAACTGGGTGCCAAGGCCGGGATCAACCTGCCTCTACAAGCTGCCGAGCATTACTACCTGATCACTGACAACATTCCCGGTCTCAGCCGAGACCTTCCGGTCCTCGAAGACCCGTCCACCTATACCTATTACCGCGAAGAGGTGGGGGGCCTTATGCTTGGCCTCTTCGAACCCGGGGCAGCAGCATGGAAGCTCGACGGAATCCCGGACGATTTTTCATTCGGCGAGATCGAGCCCGATTGGGATCGGGTCGGCCCACATCTGGAAAAGGCCTATAGCCGCGTGCCGGAGACCATGAACTACGGTGTCCGTAAACTCTTTTGTGGCCCGGAGAGTTTTACCCCTGATCTGGCCCCGCTGGTTGGTCCCACGCCCGAATTGCGCAACGCATGGGTGGCGTGTGGGATGAATTCGCTGGGCATTCTGAACGGCGCAGGAACGGGGATGGTGCTGGCACACTGGATTGCTGAAGGGCTGCCGCCGATCGATGTGACGGGCATCAATGTAAACCGGTTTACCCGGTCCGAATCCACGCCGGCATTCCGGCGCGACCGCACGCCGGAGCTCTTGGGCAAGCTCTTTGGCCAGCATTATCACAACGAGGCGCCGCACACGGCACGGGATGTGAAGCGTTCAGTGCTGCATGATCGGCTGGCCGCGGCCGGAGCCTATTTCACCGAAGGCAATGGATGGGAAATGCCGGATTGGTTTGCGCCAACACCTGCGCAGGCGGAGATCACCGAGTACAGCTGGTACCGGCAGAACTGGTGGGACTGGCATGCTGAAGAGCATCACGCCGCACGCAACGATGTGATCCTGATGGACATGTCCACGATGGCCAGCTTTCTGGTACAGGGCCGCGATTCCTGCGCCCTGTTGAACCGGCTGAGCTGCAATCAGGTGGACGTGGCGAACGGTCGGGTGGTCTATACCGCCTGGACCAACGAGCGCGGAGGTTTCGAGGCGGATCTGACTGTCACCCGTCTGGCCGAGGACAAGTTTCTTGTGGTGGTCGGCGAAAACTCTGCCGGTCATACAGAAATGCGGATGCGCCGCGAACTCGGGGCCGAAGAATTCGTCACGATCACAGACGTGACCGCAGCCCGAACGCAGATCAATGTACATGGGCCAAAGGCGCGTGACCTGTTGCGACGGGTCTCTGGCTCCGATCTCAGCAACGACGCCTTTCCCTTCATGACCGCCCAGGAGATTGACGTCGGTTATGCCGTGGTGCTGGCGTTGCGCGTTACCTTTGTGGGCGAGCTGGGATGGGAGTTGCACGTTCCGGCCACGCAAGCAGTACAGGTGTTTGATCTCCTGGTTGACGCCGGCAAAGACCTTGGGCTCAGACACGCCGGAATGCAGACCCTGAACTCGTTGCGGCTGGAGAAGGCCTACCGTGACTTCGGCCTCGACGTGGACAACACCGACAACCCTATCGAGGCGGGCTTGGGATTCGCGGTCAAGCTTGACAAGCCGGGCGGTTTTATCGGCCGGGATGCCTTGGCGGCCATCAAGGCGCAGGGCACGCCGAAAACCCGCATGCTTCAATTCCTGTTGCACGATCCCGAGCCGCTCCTTTATGGCAACGAGTTGATTTATCTGGACGATCAGGAGGCTGGCTACCTTCAGATCGGTGGCTATGGCCACTCGCTGGGTGGCGCGGTTGGCATCGGGTTTGCTGAGTTGGATGAACCGCTCACGGCCGACATCGTGAATACGGGACGCTGGGAGATTGACGTTGCTGGCGAGCGTTATGCCGCCAAAGCGTCGCTCAAACCGCTCTACGATCCCGGAATGGAGAAGATCAAAGCCTGACGCCCCAGGTCAAGAAACTGTGAAAACAGGCCTGACATCTTCTGTTTCCATGACGCTTTTGCATGCCTAAGGTTCCGCAAAGTCAAGGACACAACCATGCAGCCAACTTCCGTTGGGAACGTCAGCGCGCTGGAAGACCGCACACCCGCCTATGCCCTGGTTGGCGAAGTCGATCTGGTGGTCGTGCGGTTCGATGACACGGTTTCGGTGTTCTACGGCAGGTGCCTGCATCGCGGCGCGCTGATGGCAGACGGGTTCGTGCGCGGCAATAACCTGATTTGTGGCGTCCATGATTGGGACTACCGGCTGGACAGCGGTGTGTCTGAATACGCAAACGACGAGGCCTTGCCAAAGTTCAAGAGCTGGATCGAAAACGGCGAGGTGTTTGTCGACGCCGACGAAATCAACGCCTGGGGTCACGCCAACCCGCAACCCTTCAATCGTGACGCCTATCTGGGTCTTTACGCAGACACTTCACATGGCACGACCGAAGAACCCTATACCGGGCTGATCCAGGCCTATGCCCGCGATGGGCTGTCGAAAACCGGCCACCACGGCAAGGTTGATGCCATGGGCGTGCCGCGCGACCAGTTGCCTGACTGGGATGATCTGCAGCTTCTGACCGCGCAATTGCACCGTGCTCCGCTTCTGGATGACGATCCCGTTGGGACCGATGTGGTGGTCGGCCCTAACGCGGCCAAGCCTTTGCACCTCGAGATCCCATTGTTCGTCTCTGACATGTCATTCGGCGCCTTGTCGGAACCAGCCAAGCTGTCGATGGCGCGAGGCGCTGAACTGGCGGGTACGGGCATTTGCTCCGGCGAGGGCGGCATGCTGCCGACAGAACAGGAAGCCAACAGCCGCTATTTCTACGAGCTGGCCTCGGCAAAGTTTGGATTTGACTGGGAGAAGCTGAGCCGCGTGCAGGCCTTCCATTTCAAGGGAGGCCAGGGCGCCAAGACCGGCACGGGCGGCCACTTGCCGGGTGCCAAGGTGCAAGGGCTGATCGCCGAAGTGCGGGGGCTTACACCGGGGCAAGACGCGATTTCTCCGCCGCGGTTTCCGGACTGGACAGATCCCGCACAGATCAAGACCTTTGCCGACGAGGTGCGGGAGCGCACAGGCGGGATCCCGATCGGATACAAGCTCTCAGCGCAACATATCGAAAAAGACATCGACGCCGCGCTGCAAGTTGGGGTGGACTACATCATTCTGGACGGTCGCGGCGGCGGAACCGGCGCCGCCCCGATCCTGTTTCGAGACAACATTTCGGTCCCGACCATTCCCGCTCTGGCGCGCGCCCGCGCGCATCTCGACCGGCTTGAGCGGAGCGATGTGACGCTGGTGATCACCGGCGGGCTGCGCAAACCTGCTGATTTCGTGAAAGCTCTGGCGCTCGGCGCAGATGCCATCGCCCTGTCCAATGCGGCGATGCAGGCCATAGGTTGCATCGCCATGCGGGCCTGCCACACCAACAACTGCCCGGTTGGCATCGCCAGCCAGAAACCGCACCTTGTCAGCCGCCTTGTGGTCGAAAAGTCCGCTCGGCAACTCGCGAACTTCTTTGAGGCCAGCACCGCCCTGATGCAGGTGATGGCGCGGGCCTGCGGGCACGACCATCTCTCCAAGTTCGTGCCGGATGATCTGACCACCTGGAAACGCGAGATGTCCGACCTGTCCGGTGTCGCCTATGGGGGCGTCGCGTGACAGCGGCCCTGACACTGGTCGCTTTCGCACGCGCCTGGGGTTTGGTCGGGGCGGTCGTGGCGGCTGCCTTTCTGACCTTCGGGATGGATCGGATCGACGAGGATTCGCGCGGCGCTTATGCTTTTCGCCCTCTGCTGATCCCCGCAATACTGATGATCTGGCCTCTGGTTCTTTGGCGCTGGTGGGTGTTGGAAACCGGACGGGACCGTTGGCAAACACGCTATTCTCCACCGCGCCGCGCACATCTGGTCGCCGCAATCGCGCTGGCACTTTGCGTCGTCCTGACAATTGGTGCCGCATGGTCAGTACGACAGGTCTGGCCAGCCGGTGTCGCACCTGTGCAGCTCTCGTCCGGAGCCGGGCAATGAGCGTGCAGTACGTTCCGGTTCAGTGGAACCGCAACAAGTGGGTCTACGATGCTGTTTTGATCCTCGGCGCGGGGTTGTTTTTGTGGGTGTTTCTCTATGTCGCGCCAGAAGCGCTGACCCATGAAAGGCCGATAAACCGCCAGATCGTGAACGCCAGGGCTTTTGGGGCCTGCGCCTTTCTGATGCTCAGCGTCATTCTTTGCATCGGGCCGCTGGCCCGGCTGGATCGCCGTTTTTTGCCTTTGCTCTACAATCGGCGGCATTTCGGGGTGTTGACCTGTCTGGTGGCGTCGACCCATGCCTATTTCATTCTGAACTGGTACTTCGCGTTTTCGAGCATCGACAAATACGCTGCGGTACTGGGTGCGAACACCAGTTTCGGGCAGATCGCAGGATTCCCGTTCGAAGTGCTGGGCGTCTTCGCCTTGCTCTGTCTGCTGATCCTGGCCGCCACAAGCCACGATTTCTGGCTGAAATTTCTGACGCCGCCGATCTGGAAGGGCCTGCATTACCTTATCTATCCCGCCTACGCCGCTGTGGTCGGCCACATTGCGCTGGGTCCGGTGCTGGCGATGCAGAACCTGACCTTTCCCATCCTGTTCATGGGAGCTGCCGGTGCCGTGATCGTTTTGCATCTCGCCGCGGCATTGAAGGAGCGGCGGGCAGAAGAGCGCGCTGTCGGCGTTCAATGGATCGCAGCCTGTCGGGTGGAAGACATCCCGGAAGGACGCGCGAAAATCGTGTTGCTGCCTTCCGGCGACCGCGTGGCCGTTTTTCGTCACAAAAATGCTTTGAGCGCGATTGCCAACGCCTGCGCCCATCAGAACGGACCGCTCGGCGAAGGTCGGATACTGGATTGCCTTGTGACCTGCCCCTGGCACGGGTTTCAGTACGACGTCACCACCGGCCGCTCGCCGGCACCATTCACCGAGAAGGTTCCCACTTACCCCTTGCGGCTTGAAGGCCAGACCGTGATGGTCGGCACCGCCGCAAACCCACCCGGCACCTATGTTAAACCGTTGGGCGTTGACGCATGACGCAAAAGGACACCCCCTTCTTCGTCGGTTTCCTGCCCGTACCGCAGGCGCTTCGGGTGTTTCTGTGGGGTGTCTCGATTTGTCTGGTGATCGCGGCTGGCGCTCTGGGATACGCCGTCGGCGCAACGCAGGACGACCCGGGCCCCGCCGGACAGCGAGGGGATTTCGGACGACAAACGCTGACGGGTGTTCTGGAAATGACGCCGACACCCATTTTGCATGTCACGGCTGGAACAGAGCAGGTCCCAACGGGGCGGACCCTGATGATGACCTCAGCCGGCAAGGCCGGTGTCATGGCACGCGCCGAACCGTTGAGCGGTCAGCTCGTAACTGCGTCAGGCGTAATTCTTGCCCGCGGCGAACTGGAGATGCTGCAACTGCGCGGCGGCCAGAACGGATTAAGCGCAGCCGAAGGGGTGGCAACACCAGTTCCAGCGCCGGTACCACTGGGCCGCTGGAAACTGGCAGGCGAAATCTGTGATGGGAAATGCCTCTCCGGTGCAATGCGGCCGGGGACCGGGCTGGCCCACAAGGCCTGCGCAAACCTGTGCCTGATCGGAGGTGTTCCGCCGGTGTTTGTGTCCACTCAACCGGTCGAAGGCGCGGAGTTTCTCATGATCACCGGCCCGGATAACACCCCCCTGCCCAACCGCGCCTATGACTTTGTGGCACAATACATCTCGGTCGAGGGGGACATCACCCGGCATGGTGACCTGCTGGTGTTTGCGATCGACCCAGACACCATGAAAGTGTTGCCGTGATGGGCCGGGTTTTGTCACTTTCAATTGTCGCACTTGTGGCCGCCAGCCTGTTCTATGTGTCCAGGTTCTGGGATTTCCGGCTTTGGTCGCGCGACGGGCTCTTTGGCATCGAAGCGCTGCGTCCGCAGGGCGGGTTGGTGGCCAGATGGCTGCGCGGGTCCGATCTGGCCCCGTTCGAACTGCTGATCTGGGGCATCGGCGCCATACTGATCCTGAGCCTTTTGCAAAGACTGTTCGATCTCGCCAAACGGCTTAATCCGAAGGGAATTGACAATGACTGACGATACACTGGAATGGATTTCTGTCGGCCATGTCGACGATCTTCCCGAAGGGCGGGTCAAGACAGTGACGGCCCGCACCGTTTCGCTTTGCCTGTCCCATTTCGATGGACAATGGGCCGCGATGGACAATCGCTGCCCGCACCAAGGCGGCCCGTTGGGTGAAGGATCAATCGAAGAAGGCGTCGAAGGAAAATGCTGGATCCGCTGCCCCTGGCATGGTTGGGACTTTGACCCGCTGACAGGCGCCCCCCCCGGTGGCCACGAAGACACCGGTCAAACGCTTTACCCGCTCGACATTCGCGAGGGCGAAATCTTTGTCGGTTTGGAAGCCGAAGAAGCCCACGACCGAACCGTGACGGACGTCATGGCCGAAACCATGGTGAACTGGGGCGTGCGCCATGTGTTTGGTATGGTCGGGCACTCCAATCTCGGACTGGCCGACGCCATCCGCAGGCAGGTCAACGCTGGCAACATGTCCTATGTGGGCATCCGGCACGAAGGCGCGGCTGCTTTTGCGGCTTCGGCCTATGGCAAACTGACAGGCCATCCCGCTGCCTGCCTGACCATTGCAGGCCCTGGCGCCACGAATCTGCTGACAGGAATGTGGGACGCAAAGGTCGATCGCGCTCCGGTTCTGGCCCTGACCGGTCAGGTTCAGACACAGGTCTTCGGACCGGGCGCGTTTCAGGATATCGACCTGGCCTCGGCATTCGCGGCTGTGTCCCGGTTTTCGCAGCCTGTACTGAGCAGTTCGAACCACGCCGAACTTATGTCGCTGGCCTGCAAAGCCGCGCTGGTGGAACGCGACGTGGCGCATCTGGTGTTTCCGGACGACGTTCAGACCATTGCCGCCACCGCGGACGCCGGCACGCCGGACGGCCGCATGGGCCTGCCCGTTGTACGCCCGAACGAGAGCGATTTGTCGGCGGCGCTGGAGGGGTTGAACAGCGCAAAACGGCCCATTCTGGTGATTGGACACGGAGCGCGCGACGCGATGGAGGCGATCCTTGCTTTGGCAGAACAGTTGGGCGCGCCGGTGCTGACAACGTTCAAGGGCAAGGGCCTGATCCCTGACAGCCACCCCAACGCGGCCGGCGTCCTTGGCCGCTCCGGCACGCCGATTGCAAGTTGGTTCATGAACGAGGCGGACCTGATCCTGACGCTGGGCACTTCCTTTTCCAACCACACCGGCATCGAGCGCAGTAAACCGATCATCCAAGTGGATTTCGAGCGGATGCAGCTGGGCAAGTTCCATCCCGTGGACCTGCCGATCTGGTCTGAAATCGGCGCCTTTTGCGATGCCATTGCCAATCGCATATCGCGACCCTCAGATGCGGTGGATCAGATGTCGGAACTTGCTGAACGCTGGACCATTTGGAGGGACGAAAAGGCACGTCGCAGAAGTGAAGAAGGCGGTGCCGGGCTGCATTCGGCGACCGTGTTCGCGACCTTGTCCGAGCTTGTCCCGGACGATGCAATCATTGCTGTCGATGTCGGCAACAACACCTATTCATTCGGCCGCTACTTTGAAACCAAGGGGCAGCCTGTTCTGATGTCAGGCTATTTGGGTTCGATTGGTTACGCGCTGCCTGCGGCGTTGGGAGCCTGGGCAGCAACGCAGGATTTTGAACACCTGAGGGGCCGAAAAGTCGTCTCAATCTCCGGTGACGGGGGATTCGGTCAGTACGCGATGGAGCTGACTACAGCGGTCAAACACGGGATGGATATCACCCATATTCTGCTCAACAACCAGGAATTGGGCAAAATCAGCAAGGAACAACGCGCGGGCGAGTGGCCGGTTTGGGAGACCTCGCTGCACAACCCGTCGTTCGCTGCATTCGCAAAAATCTGCGGGGCGCGAGGCGAAAAAGTTGTTAACAGCGCTGACCTTAGCAAAGCTATTGCGGGAGCGATCGATACCCCAGGTCCCGCTCTGGTTGAAATCATCTCGGACGTGGATCTGATCTGAGCGCGCGGATTTTTGCCGGCGCCGCACATGAAATGCTTGCCAAAAGAGTCGATTTTTCCGAGACTCTCCAAATGGATATACATGCAATGCCCGGACATCTGATCCGGCGCCTCAATCAGATTTCGGTCGCTGTGTTCAGCGAACATATGGCTGACGCCGGTCTCAACCTGACACCGGTTCAATTTGCTGCAATTGAGGCTATTCGGGATCACCCGGGCATCGATCAGGCCGGCGTGGCCGGGTTGATCGCCTATGATCGCGCAACCCTGGGTAAGGTGATCGACCGCCTTGAGGCGCGGGGGCTGGTTCTGAGAACCCCGTCCAAGGCCGATCGCCGCGCCAAGGAACTGACCCTGACTCTCGAGGGCGAAAAGCTCTGCCAGGAAGCACTGCCTCACGTGGAAGCGGCGCAGCCGGCGATATTGGCCGGTCTGAGCATGGGCGAACGCAATCAACTGCTCGCGCTGCTGGACAAGGCAACGATGACCGGCAATGAGTTGAGCCGGGCACCATTGAAGCCCGTCCCACGGATGAGGCGTCCTGCAGTCGTCAGGTGATCGGATCAATCAGTTCCGGACCGCTGGCCCGGTTCGAATTCACTTCTGTACCGACACGGTAGAAGGCGAGCACGTCATCAGCCGCGGGCGCCATGAGTGTGGCAGCACCTTTCCCTTTCTCGCCCAGCCACATGGACCAGTGTTCCGGTTCAAGAACCAGCGGCATGCGATGATGGACAGCCGAGGATGGCGTGTTCGCTGCTGTGGTCACAATGGCGCAGGTTTGCACCGGCTGATCACCGCCCCAGTTCTGCCAGATACCACCAAACGCGATCGGTGCGCCATCTGTCCGGTGGAAGTACCACGGTAAACGCTGTCCCTCGAGTGTTTTCGTCCATTCGTAAAACCCGGTCGCCACCAACAGACAGCGCCGTTCCCGGCAGGCGGTTCGAAACGCGGGTTTCGTCGCCAACGTTTCGGCCCGTGCATTGATCAGAAGCGGCCCGCCATTTTCGGTTTTGTACCAGTGTGGCAGGAAGCCCCAGCGCATAGACACCAGCTCGCGCCCGGTCGCGCCGGTTCGGACCACATGCACAGCGGTCGTCGGGCACACGTTGAAGTTGGGAACGTCTGGCAGGTCGTTCGCAGGGCGCGCGTCGAACATTTGTGCCATCGCGTCATTGGGCAGGGTAATGGAGTAGCGGCCACACATCTCGGGCGATCTAAGCAGACACCGACCGAAGTGTCACGGCGCATATCAACTCCGCAGAACGTGCAAGATTTGAGTTGCAGTTAACGGGCTCCGGTCGCATGTCAGAAGCATGACGACACCGAGCGATCCCCAGTCCATCTACCAGATGATCCAGGCTGGACGACCAAAGGCCGCAGCAAAGGCCGCAAAAGCCGCGATGAAGCGGCATCCCCGGCACGCCGCTCTGCCGAACCTTCTCGGGATCGCCCAAAGCAGCAGCGGTGACGTTCGCGCATCTCTGGCAAGTTTCCAGAAGGCGTTGAAGCTCGATCCCGGTTTTGATGACGCACGTAAGAACATGGCACAAAGCATGGTTCTGCTGGGTCAATTCGAAAAAGCCGAAACGCTCCTGTCCGACCTCACAAAGCGGCGCCCAAATGACGCCGGTGCGCTTTATCAACTCGCACAGCTCCGCAGTAAGACTGGAGACCTGAGCGGCGCACGTGATGCCGCAGATGCCACCATTTCGGCAGACCCAAAGATGGCGCCCGCGTTTAATCTCCGGGCGCTGGTGCGAGAGAAGCTCGAAGGACCCGCTGCGGCTTTGGAGGATTACGCCACCGGTTTGAAGCTGAATCCAAACGACGTGAACATGCTGTCGAACATGAGCCTGTCACTCGCACGGGTCGGACGCCATGCGGATGGTCTGGCAAAGGTGCAGCAGGCGGTCGAACTCCAGCCGTCGCATGTAGGTGCATTGTCACGGCTGGCGACGATGCAGATGGAACTTGGCCAGAGCGGTGAGGCCACGAAGAACCTGCGCGCTGTTCTGAGCATTGATCCACTGAACACCAATGCCCTCATCACGCTGGCCAAGCTTCTTCCTGTTGGGGACGCCGAAAACCTCATTCCGGCCATTCAAAAATCATTGCGCCGGTCGGAAACCGCTCCGCATGACAAAGGGCTGCTTACCTTTGCGCTGGCCGATATCGCGCGAAAAAACGGGGACCGGGCGGCGGAGATCAAGTGGATGACCGAAGCCAACGGGCAGATGGCGAAGCTGTCCGGCTTCGACAGCGCGCGCGACCGCGATGAACACCTCGCCATTGCGGCTCGGTTTCCCACGACAGACGCGATCGCAAGCGGGGCCGATACCGCCCGACCGCGACCGATCTTCGTGATGGGCTTGCCACGCTCAGGCACATCCCTGACCGAAACACTCCTCAGCGCCCATTCCGAGGTGGAAGGCCTCGGAGAACTCGCAACCGCTGGCATCCTTCTGCAGAGGACGCTTCGCGAGGACCAAAGCTTTGGTGCGGCGGACGCGGATGAGTTTGCCCGCGCCTATCGCAACGCCCTGCCCGCTTTGCCAGACAACACAGTGGCCTTCGTTGACAAGATGCCAGACAATTACAAACTTGTCGGCTTTCTGAAATCCGCGTTTCCAGATGCCCGTTTCGTGCATTTGCGCCGCGATCCAAGGGCGATTGCCCTGTCGATCTGGCGCACCTCCTTTTCCGGCTCAGCCCTGGCCTATGGCTACGATCTGGCGGCATTGGCCGAGCACGCGAATGCCTATGCGGCCCTCATGCAGCATTGGTGCAGCCTTCTGGGTTCAGACCTTTACGATCTGGAGTACGAAAGGCTTGCCCGTGATGTAACCGGCGCCACTCAGGATTTGGCCCGATATTGCGGTCTGGAGTGGCAACCCGCCATGACCCGCCCGGACCAGAGCCGCGCCGCCGTTTCAACAGTCAGCGCCACTCAGATCCGGGAACCAGTGCACGCGCGGTCCGTTGCACAATGGCAAGACTATGGGGAGCTGCTTGCCCCGTTTACCGATCGTCTGGACCGAACGCTTTGGGGAGAGATCGCCCCGCCCTCCTAGGCCCGCCTACTCCACTGCGATGCGGCCATCGACGTAGGGTTGGTACACGCCCTGGGCCGCAAGGTATTCGGCTGTTACATCCGCAAGATCAGGGCCAAAGTCGTAGGCCTTGCGCTCTGCGCCGACAAACATGTCGTACCCGTCCCCGCCGTTGCGCACATAGTTGTTTGTCACCACGAGGTACGTCTTGGCAGGATCGATCGGCACGAAATCATCGCCTTCGGCCACGAGGACCTCCTGAACACGCCCTTCGCCGGACGCCACCGTCGGATCCCAGGTGAAGCGGATCCCAGCCACCTGCGGGAAACGACCTTTGACGCCTTCGACCTGGCTGACACCGTTCTCAAGGGCGGCAATCACACCAGCACCGTCGATCTGAAACGTCGAGAGCGTGTTCTGAAATGGAAGGACGGTCAGAACCTCGCCCATCGTAATCTCACCAGGATCGATGCTGGCGCGCAGGCCGCCGGAATTCGCGATCGCGATCTGCACACCCTGAATGGCCACACGGTCCAGCATCGCATCGGCCACAAGATTGCCCATTGAGCATTCCTCCGTCCTGCACACGTCCCGGTCGCCATTGATGGCAGAGGCCGTTTCGGCCACCACCCTTTGCCGGACCTCTTCGAGGGGCTGGGCCAGTTCCGTGATGCGCGCAAGCGTGTTCATATCCTCGATCACAGAGGAATCCATGATCAGGGGTTCGCCCTTCGCGAAGATGACCGTCCCATCATCATCAAAGACAACGTTCAGCTCACCCAAGAACTTCCCATAGGCATAGGCCTGCACAATCGCGGTGTCTCCGACCATTGTTGGATATGGCCCAGCTGCATTGTCAGCCGTGTTGCTGAGGTAGGTGTTCGAGTGTCCGCCGACGATCACGTCCACACCGGTTGTATTGGCCGCGACTCGCTGATCGACGCGATACCCCGAATGGCTAAGCACAATGATCTTGTTGACCCCTTCTGCGGTCAGCTTGTCGACCTCGCCCTGCACCGCCACGACAGGATCAAAAAAGACAATGTTCGGGCCTGGAGAAGCGAGTTCATCGGTGTCTTGCGGCGTGAGACCGATAAAGCCGATCTTTTCGCCAGCAACCTCAAGAACCGTCGATTTCTTCAGCACATCAGCCAGCAGCTCCTCCCGTTTGACATCCGCGTTGGACAAAAGAACGGGAAACTCCACCGCGTCCATGAAGCCGCGCAATACCTCGGGCCCGTCATCAAACTCGTGGTTGCCCACTGTCATGGCGTCGTAGCCAAGCTGGTTCATGAACTCGGCGGCAACCTTGCCTTTGTAATAGGTGTAAAAGAGCGAGCCCTGGAACTGATCACCCCCGTCAACGAGAATGGAATTGCCAGCCCGCGCCCGCGCCTCTGTGACAGCGGTCACCAGCCGCGCGGTGCCTCCAAAGCATTTGCCTTCGGCGTTGTCCTCTTCTCCGCATCCACTGTCATACTTGTTGATTGGTTCAATGCGGGAATGGAAATCGTTGGTGTGAAGGATGGTCAGCTCATATTCTGCAGCGGCAAAACCGGCACTCAATCCCAGCGCGGCAAGAGAGGTCAGAAGTTGCTTCATTGTCAGGGTCCCCCATTTATTGCTTTCCGACAGCGTGCGCCTCTCTGAGGGCGTTGTCAAAGCCTTGACCACCTGCGCCCGCGCGTGCATCACCGGGCCATGTTGATCTACAAAATCTTCCGGGCCGAAGAGTGGGCGTCGTTGCAAACCGATGGCGAGACCGAAGGGGCCCCGATTGATCTTGCCGATGGCTTCATTCACTTCTCGACCGCTGGCCAGGTCCGCGAAACAGCCGCCAAGCATTTTGCGGGCATCGACAACTTGGTTCTTCTGGCGTTGGATCCCGCGCAAATGGGCCCGGACCTGAAGTGGGAACCGTCGCGCGGGGGTGCACTGTTCCCGCATCTCTATCGCTCGCTGCGGCTCGATGAAGTGGTTTGGTCTGTTCCGATGCCGCTGGGCACGGACGGGCACAACTTCCCTGACGATTTGCCATGACGCTGCTTGAAAAGGTGGGTCTGCCGATGCTGCGGGCCATCGACCCGGAGAACGCGCACGCACTGGCGCTTCGTGCCTTGCAGCTGGGTCTTACGCCACATCCCGGTGCAATCTCGTCAGATCGCTTGCGCACCAAGCTTGCCGGTCTCACGCTGCCCAACCCGGTCGGTTTGGCTGCCGGATTTGACAAGAATGCCGATGCGTTGGCCCCTCTGTCACAAGCCGGGTTTGGCTTTATCGAGGTCGGAGCCGCGACACCACGCCCCCAGCCCGGCAACCCGCGCCCACGCCTGTTTCGCCTGACCGAAGACATGGCTGCGATCAACCGGTTCGGATTTAACAACGACGGCATGGCGGCGATTGCAGATCGGCTCTCACAACGCCCCGAGAGCTCCGTGATCGGGCTAAACCTGGGCGCAAACAAAGACAGCGAGGACCGGGCCAGCGATTTCGCGCGCGTGCTTGAAACCTGTGGTCCGCATTTGGATTTTGCCACAGTCAATGTTTCATCACCCAACACCGAGAAACTGAGGGATCTGCAAGGCAAAGCGGCTCTGACCGGGCTGTTGCAAGGCGTGATGGAGACGCGCGCCAAATTGCGGCGCTCGATCCCCGTTTTTCTCAAGATCTCACCCGATTTGAGCGACCAAGAGCTAGCAGATGTGGCCGATGTGGCGCAGAGCACAAACATTGATGGGATCATCGCAACCAACACGACGCTGTCCCGCGAGGGATTGCGCAGCCGGCATCAGGCTGAAGCCGGGGGATTGTCGGGCGCACCGCTGTTCGAACAATCCACCAAAACCCTCGCCAAGCTGAGCGCATTGACAGAAGGTCAGATCCCGCTGATTGGCGTGGGAGGCATCGGATCTGCCGAAGACGCTTATGCCAAGATCTGTGCCGGCGCCTCCGCGGTTCAGCTCTATACAGCTTTGGTCTTTGGGGGGCTTTCCCTGGTCTCTGAAATCGTGCGCGGGTTGGACGCCCTGTTGGAGAGGGACGGCTTCGCAACTGTGCGGGCCGCGGTGGGGAGCAAACGCGGCGACTGGCTCTAGCCCGCGCCCGAGGCCTGCCTCTCCAATGCCGGGTACCGAAAGCCCAGCGACACGCCGCGTGCCACAAATGATACCAGCAGTGCGATCCAGAGACCGTGGTTTTCAAGGCGTGGCACGAGGACAAGGGCCACGGCACAATAGACCAGAAAACTGATGGCCATCATGTTGCGCATGTCCCGCGTCCGGGTGGCGCCGATGAAAATGCCGTCCAGCATCCACGCCGCCCAACCCAAAGGCGGCGCCAAAACCATGTAAATCAGATAGGAGCGCGCCGCTTCCCGCACATCGGGGGCCGTTGTCATCAGGTCGATGATCCGCCCTCCGAACACCGCAAAAGCCAAAGCCATGACAACCACGACCACCAGTCCCCAAAAGCTGCTGAGGATTGCGCCACGCCGCAACGCGAGGCGCTGTCGCGCGCCAAAAGCTTTGCCGACCAGCGATTCCGCCGCAAAGGCGAAGCCGTCCATCGCGTAGGCGACGATCATCAGGAACTGCAGCAGTACCTGATTGGCCGCCAACCGGACATCTCCGAACCCAGAGCCGACAAAGAGGAACGAAACGAAGATCGCTTCCAACAACAGGGAACGGATCAGAATATCGGTGTTGACCACCAGCATGTGGCGCAGCCGCGCGACGTCAAAGACCTGAACCCAATCGCGCCAGGCTGCTCCCAGAAAGACGCCACGGCAGAGCCACAGGCCCAGCCCGAAGCCCGTCCATTCGGCCAGAAACGTGGCAAAAGCCACCCCTTGCACACCCCAGCCCAAGCCAAGCACGAACCACAGGTCCAGAACGATATTCAACCCGTTCATCCAGAGCTGCAGAACGAGAACCGCCGTTGTGCGTTCCTGCGCGATCAGCCATCCGGTGATACCGTAAAGACCAATGGCCGCAGGGGACGACCAGATCCGGATTTGCATGTATTGTGTGGCCAGCCCCTCCACTTCCGGCGTGGCCGGAGAGATTTGAAATGCAGCCCAGAAAATCGGGAGTTGGAGAACCACCAGAACCAGCCCGCCGCTGACACCAATCAGCAGCGCCCTCGTCAGCAGAGCTGCCACTTCCGCTTCGTCTCGCGCTCCTAACGCCTGACTGGTCAGCCCAACCGTACCCATCCGCAGGAAGCCAAAGAGCCAGTAGAGCGCTGACAGAATGATCGCCCCGATCCCAACTGCTCCGATCGGCGCTGCCAGACCCATCTGGCCCACCACACCCGTATCGACAGCGCCCAGAATGGGCACGGTCGCGTTGGACAGCACGATCGGCACTGCAACGTTCAGGACCCGGCGGTGGGTGATGCCTGCCGCCATATCGGACATGCTAGCCGGTCTCGCGTGCGGGCATCAGGAAGTGACCAGTGGCTTGGGCGTAGAGCTTGTCGCGGTTGTCTTGCCAGGCCTCGGCACGCACTGAGGCATAGCGTCGTCCGGACCTGCTGACAGTCGCGCGGGCATAAGCATCCCGCGGCAGACCCGATCTGAGATAGTCCACGGTGAAATCGATCGTCTTGGGCAGCCTTGGCAAGTCACCCGATTTCAAACGCTCCATATCGATCGCGCCGCTTTCGATGTCTTGCCAGAGAAACTCCCAGCTCAGCGTGATGATGGAAGTCACCTCCAGAAAGGCGGCGGTGACACCGCCATGAATAGCGGGCAGGAACGGATTGCCAATCAGGTCATCCTTGAAATGCAAAAGCCCGGTCAGTTCATCACCGCGGCGGTCGAACTCAATTCCAAGAAACCGGATGTATGGCACCCCGTCGACCAGCGCCTTGAGCGCGGAATCGCGGCGTTCCTTGACCACCTGCATCGGCTCGGGGCGCGGCCGGGCCATCAGGCGCGCTCCACTGTGAATGCGCCCGACGCACTGGCCACGGGCCGGTCCTGATCGTCATCCATTGCAACCGCGCGGACGAAAGCCACCGACCGGGTGACATGATAGCACGTCGCGCGGGTGCGGATTGCCTGGCCCGGCGTTGCCGCGCGCATGTAGTCGATGCGCAGATCAATCGTCGCAGTGCCGCCAGGGGCCGACTCGTGACTCATCACCGCCGCACCGCAACAGGTGTCCATCAAGGCAGAGACCGCTCCGCCATGAATGACGCCGGTCTTTGGATCACCAACCAACCGCTCGTCATACGCCATTTCGATTTCTGCAATGCCTTGTCCGATTTCCACGAGCCGCATCCCAAGGGCGCGTGAATGCGGGATCGCTTCGATGAACTGTCGGGCCAGCTTTGCTTTGTCCGCCATCTCCGGTGCACCTCTCAACGCCTGCGCGCCTTTATGATCTGCGCCGGGGGCGAAGGGCAACCCCACCTGTTGCGCTCACCTTTCCAAGGGCATACTTTGATGCTGCGGGAGGAAATTGGATGACCGAGAACCGTCTTTCGTTCAAAGAGATGTGCACGGCGTTTGACGTCACTCCTCGCACCCTGCGCTACTATGAATACATTGAACTGCTGCGCCCCGACCGGGAAGGTCGTTCGAGGTTCTATGGCGCGCGCGAACGGGCCCGGATGAAGCTGATCATGCGGGGGCGAAAGTACGGCTTTCAGCTGGAAGAGATTCGCCAGTGGCTGTTAATTTACGAGAAGGAAGGCAACGCAGCGCAGATGCGTGCCTTTGTCGAGATGGCCGATCGGCAGATGAAAGAGCTGGTTGTGCAGCGCGAACAGCTTGAGGAAGCGATGACCGAACTCAAGCAACTGCGCGACGAAACCGAAGCCGGACTCGGCTGATCCTGTAACACGCAAACCCAAGCAATTTCAGTAAGGTATGGAAAACCTTACCTTATTCTCTTCGCCGTCACGATCAGTGAGTCACAATGTTGCGGAATCCCGTGGGTGACGTGCAGGGAAGTTACGTAAACTCATAGGTGACGTAACGTCTGAGTTACGTCAACGTCACGCGAGTGTTGTAATTGCGAAGGTGACCTCTCACCTACCCGTCATAGCACAGACGCCAAGGGTGAATGATATGAGTGAAGAGTTTATGACGATCCGCGAAATGTGTGACGCGTTTGATGTAACACCACGTACGTTGCGCTTTTACGAAGCCAAGGAATTGCTGTTCCCGAAACGTGAGGGGCAGAAGCGCCTGTTCACCAAACGGGACCGGGCCCGGCTGAAACTGATCCTGCGCGGCAAGCGCTTTGGGTTCAGCCTCGAAGAAATCCGGCAGCTGCTCGACCTGTACGATATGGGCGACCAGCAGCACACCCAGTTGACGCGGACCTATGAGATTGCCCGCGAACGGCTGGCCGAAATGGAACGCCAGCGTGATGACCTGACCCAGGCCATCAACGAACTGCGCGATCAACTGAAATGGGGCGAAGAGATGATCGCCTCGTCCAACGCACCGCGTCGTGCCGCCGAGTAAGGCGCCGTACGCAACTTTCGACCTTCAGGGAGACCGATCGAATGCCCAGCTACACCGCCCCCACCAAAGACATGCAGTTCGTGCTGCACGAAGTACTGAACGTCACGCAGACGGGGATTCCCGGCTATGACGAACTGGAGGCCGATTTCACCAGTGCCATCCTGGAAGAAGCTGGCAAGATCAGTTCCGAAGTGCTGCAGCCGCTGAACGCGGTGGGCGACACCGAAGGCTGCACGCTCGAAAACGGCGTCGTTCGGACCCCGACCGGGTTCAAGGCGGCATTCGATCAGATGAAAGAGGGCGGCTGGCCCGGTCTGGACATGCCCGAAGAGTATGGCGGTCAAAACATGCCTTACATCATCGGGACCGCGGTTGGTGAAATGTTCTCGGCCTCCAATCAGGCCTTCACCATGTATCAGGGTCTGACACATGGCGCGGCCTCGGCCATTCTCGCGCATGGCACTGACCAGCAGAAAGACACGTACCTGCCCAAAATGGTCGCCTGCGACTGGACGGGCACGATGAACCTGACCGAGCCGCATTGCGGCACCGATCTGGGCCTGATGCGCACCAAGGCGGAACCGCAGGAAGACGGAAGTTACAAGATCACCGGTCAGAAGATCTTCATCTCTGCCGGCGAACACGACATGTCCGACAACATCATCCACCTCGTGCTGGGTAAGATCGTCGGTGGTCCCGAAGGCATCAAAGGTGTCTCGCTTTTCATTGTTCCCAAGTTCCTCGTGAACGAAGATGGCAGCCTGGGCGCCCGCAACGGCGTAAGCTGCGGGAAAATTGAAGAGAAAATGGGCATCCACGGCAACTCGACCTGTGTGATGAACTATGACGAGGCCACCGGCTATCTGCTCGGCGAAGAGCACAAGGGCATGCGGGCCATGTTCACCATGATGAACGAAGCGCGTCTGGGCGTTGGCATGCAGGGCCTGGCTCAAGCGGATGTCGCCTATCAGAACGCGCTGGAATACGCCAAAGACCGGCTTCAGGGCCGCGACGTGACCGGGGCCAAAAACCCGGACGGGCCGGCTGATCCGCTGATCGTGCATCCCGACATTCGCCGGGCCTTGATGGATCAGAAGAGCTTTGCCGAGGGCGCGCGTGCCTTCATCCTGTGGGGCGCTCAGATGATCGACGCAGCGCATCGGAACAAGGACGCCGATGCTGACGGGCTGATCTCTCTGCTCACGCCCGTCATCAAGGGATTCCTCTCTGATCAGGGCTATGACATGACCATCAAGGCCCAGCAGGTCTATGGCGGGCATGGCTACATCGAGGAATGGGGCATGTCGCAATACACCCGCGACGCCCGTATCGCGATGATCTACGAAGGCGCCAACGGCGTGCAGGCGCTCGACCTGGTCGGTCGCAAGCTGGCACAGGACGGTGGCAAGCATGTCATGGCATTCTTCGAACTGGTCAAATCTTTCTGCAAGGAAAACGCGGGCCAGAACGAAGCCTATGACAAGGCTTTCATCGAGCCCCTGAAAGCGGCCTCTAAGGATCTGCAGGCGGCCGGGATGTATTTCATGCAGGAAGGCATGAAGAACCCCAACAACGCGTTGTCCGGGTCTTATGACTTCATGCACATGTTTGGCCATGTCTGCCTCGGCCTGATGTGGGCGCAGATGGCCAAGGCAGCGCAAACTGCTCTGGACAATGGAACCTCTGACGCGGCGTTTTACGAGACAAAGCTGGCCACCGGGCGCTACTACATGGCGCGTCAACTTCCCGCGACCGCACTGCACCTGAGCCGGATACAAACCGGCGGGGACACAGTGATGGCCCTGGAAGCTGCCAACTTCTGATCCGGTCGGGCCGGCCACCGTGCCGGCCCGATCCCAACTGCCGGAGGACAGATGCCAAAACGTTTTCGCCTGACCCGCCGATTTCCGATTGCAATGACAGAGGACGGCTATCGCCGGCTCAAGAGTTTTGCAGCCGAAGCGGGGCTGGACGAAGGAGAGGCCCTGTCCTTCCTGTTTGAGAATTTCGACAGTGTCACCGACACGGACAACCTGACCCACCGGCTGCGGCTCTTCAATGCCGAGCTGGAGGACCGCAAACGCTGAAAAGCTCGATCCAACGGGGGATTTGATGAAAGATCTATTCAGTGCCTCATCCGACTGGATGACGGACGAGCATCACATGTTGTCGGATATGGCCGCACAGTTCATTGAAACGGAGTGGGCACCACATTTCGAGACCTGGCGCAAGCAGGGCCAGATGGACCCTTCAATCTGGGCCCAGGCCGGAGAGCTTGGCCTGCTTTGCCCGTCGGTGCCCGAAGAGTTTGGCGGCGCTGGTGGCGATTTCGGTCATGAAGCGGTGATCATGATGGAAGCCAGCCGCGCCAACCTGGCCAGCTGGGGCATTGCGATCCACGGGCCCATCGTGGCGCACTACATTCTGGCCTATGGCAGTGACGAGCAAAAAGCGCGCTGGTTGCCGAAACTTGTCTCTGGCGAACTGGTCGGCGCATTGGCCATGACCGAGCCTTCCACCGGGTCGGATGTGCAGCGCATCAAAACCAAGGCCATCAAGGACGGCAACGCCTACAAGCTGTCCGGCCAGAAAACGTTCATCTCCAACGGGCAGCACGCCAACCTGATCATTGTCGCGGCCAAAACCGATCCCAGCCTCGGCGCAAAGGGCGTATCCCTGGTGGTTCTGGAAACCGATGGTGCAGAAGGCTTTGCCCGTGGTCGTAACCTCGAAAAGGTGGGCCTGCATGCGGCCGATACGTCGGAACTCTTCTTCGACAACGTGAACATTCCCCCCGAGAACATTCTGGGCGGAGAAGAAGGCCAGGGCTTTTACCAGATGATGCAGCAGCTGCCGCAAGAGCGTCTCGCGATCGCCTGTGGCGCTGTCGGTGCGATGGAAGGCGCCGTTGCGCGCACCATTGCCTATTGCAAAGAGCGCGAAGCCTTCGGCGGGCCGCTGACACAGTTTCAGAACACGCGTTTCAAACTGGCGGAATGCAAGACCAAAACCATGGTCGCGCGGGCCTTTCTGAACGAGTGCATTGCCGAACACATGCGCGGCGCGCTGACATCCGAAAAAGCGTCAATGGCCAAGTATTGGCTGACCGATACGCAAGGCGAAGTGCTCGACGAATGTGTCCAGATGCACGGAGGCTATGGGTTCATGATGGAATACGCGGTCGGCGAAATGTGGGCCGATGCCCGCGTTCAGCGCATCTATGGCGGCACCAACGAGATCATGAAAGAGCTGATTGCGAGGTCGCTGTGATCCAGCAGGCGGGATCGCCCGGTGGCACCTGCGGGACGCTCCGCGGGGAGTTTTTCCGGCAAGATGAAGCAGAACGGTCCACCCCGGTCTGGCCGGGCGGCGCTAAACCGAGACCGACCAGACGGGGCTTCACCTTGCATCCGGCTCAGCTCTCCAGCCTGCCGGACAGATCGGTAAAGACCACGGCAGAGTTAACATCGGGTGAAGACAGGACGTCCTGCCCTTCATCTTGCCAAGAAAACCCCACGGGGGTTTGGGGGTGTGAAACCCCCAATCCGAACCGTGATGCCAGCGCCATGGGAGGGGCGAAAAGCGGATGACCATCCAACTTCACTGCTTTGGAGAGAGCGGAAACTCTTACAAGGCGGCACTTGCGCTGCAACTATCCGGCCTTGAGTGGGAACCGGTCTACGTGGATTTCTTTGGCGGCGCGACGCGCACCCCCGAGTACCGCGCCACCGTCAATGAAATGGGCGAAGCCCCGGTTTTGGTCGATGGTGACTTCCGCACCAGCCAATCGGGCGCGATTCAGGCCTATGTTACCGAGACTTCCGGCAAATTCGGCGGCAAGACCCGCGAGGAGAACTACGACATTTTGCGCTGGGTGCTTTGGGACAACCACAAGCTCAGTTCCATGGCCGGCGTAACGCGGTTCCTCATGAATTTCCTGCCCGAGGACAAACGCCCGGCAGGCGTCATCGCGTTCAATCAAGGTCGCCTCAAGGCCGCATATGCGGTGCTGGACGCGCATCTGGACGGCCGGGACTGGATCGTCGGTGATGGCATCACGAATGCCGACCTCAGCTGCTGTGGTTACCTCTACTACCCCGAACCGTTCGGTTTTGATCGCGCGGAATGGCCCAACATCGATGCGTGGCTCACGCGTCTTTCGCAACAACCGGGCTGGAAGGCCCCATACGATCTGATGCCCGGCAGCCCCGCTGACCGCGCCTGAAGGAGAGCAAACATGACCGACGCTTACATCTACGACGCATTGCGCACCCCGCGCGGCAAAGGCCGCAAAGACGGCGCACTGCACGAAGTGACCGCCCTGCGCCTCAGCGCCCAGACCCTGAACGCGGTCAAAGCCCGCAACAATCTGGACGGCCACGCCGTCGAGGATGTGATCTGGGGCAACGTCACGCAAGTGATGGAACAGGGGGGCTGTCTGGCGCGCTCTGCCGTGCTGGCCTCGGATCTCGACCAGTCCATTCCCGGTCTGGCCATCAACCGGTTCTGTGCCAGTGGCATGGAAGCCGTGAACCTTGCAGCCAATCAGGTTCGCGGCGGCGCCGGCGACGGCTACATCGCCGGTGGTGTGGAAATGATGGGCCGCGTCGCGATGGGCTCAGACGGTGCGGCAATTGCGGCCGATCCGTCCGTGGCATTGGATACGTATTTTGTCCCACAGGGGATTTCCGCCGACGTCATCGCGACCAAGTATGGGTTCACCCGTGACGACGCGGATTCGCTGGCCGTTGAATCGCAGCGCCGCGCGAAAGAAGCCTGGGACGACAACCGTTTTTCCAAATCGGTGATCACTGTCACTGACCAGAACGGATTGCCGATCCTTGACCACGACGAGTACATGCGTCCTGGCACCGACATGCAGTCCCTGGGCGCGCTGAATGCTTCGTTTCAAATGATGGGCGAGCAAATGCCCGGTTTCGACAAAGTGGCGATGCTGAAGTACCCCGAGTTGGAGCGCATCGAACACATCCACCACGCCGGCAACTCCTCCGGGATCGTGGATGGCGCCGCTGCCGTTCTGATCGGCAACAAGGAATTCGGAGAAAAATGGGGCCTGAAGCCGCGCGCCCGCATCCGGGCCACGGCCAAGATCGGGACAGAGCCGACCATCATGCTGACAGGACCGGTTCCCGTAACGGAGAAGATCCTGAAAGAAAACGGAATGGATATCGGGGATATCGACCTGTTCGAAGTGAACGAAGCCTTTGCGTCCGTCGTGCTGCGGTTCCAACAGGCCTTCGACGTGGACCCGGCACAGGTGAACGTCAACGGCGGCTCGATTGCAATGGGCCACCCACTGGGCGCGACCGGCGCCATCATCATCGGGACCCTGCTGGACGAACTGGAACGGACCGACAAGGAAACAGGGCTGGCCACGTTGTGCATTGCGTCCGGTATGGGCGCGGCCACGATCATCGAGCGCGTGTGAGCCGGACAAAAGGAACGGATTAATGGCTGATTTTACAATGAAAAAAGGCGACGATGGCGTCGCCGTGATCACCTGGGACGTGCCCGGAAAATCCATGAACGTCATGTCGCTGCACGGCGGTGCGGAGCTGAACGACCTTTTGGATGACGCTCTGGCGGACGACGCGGTCAAAGGCATCGTGCTGACATCCGGCAAGGAAGGCTCCTTTGCCGGAGGCATGGACCTGAACGTGCTGGCCGAAATCAAATCCAACGCCGGAGACAATCCTGCGCAGGGCCTGTTCGACTTCACCATGAACGGGCATCACCTGATGCGGAAAATGGAACTGGCGGGCATGGACCCAAAGACCAAGAAAGGCGGAAAGCCGATCGCAACTGCGGTGAACGGCACAGCCGCCGGGATCGGCCTCGAGCTGCCGCTGGCCACGCACCGCATCTTTCTGACCTCGAACCCCAAAACAAAGGTCGGCCTGCCTGAGATCCTGGTAGGGATCTTCCCCGGCGGCGGTGGCACCACCCGGCTGGTGCGCAAGCTTGGCCTGCTGGGCGCATCCTCTTTCCTACTCGAAGGCAAGATGGTCGACCCTGCCAAGGCAAAGTCCGGTGGTCTGGTCGACGAGGTCGTTGATGACCCGGTTGCTGCAGCCAAGGAATGGGTTTTGAACGCAACCGACGCCGATCTGGTCAAACCGTGGGACGACAAGGGCTACAAAATGCCCGGTGGCGCCCCCTATCACCCGGCAGGCTTCATGAACTTTGTCGGCGCCAATGCGATGGTGAACGGCAAGACCAAGGGCGCGTTTCCTGCGGCCAAAGCTCTGCTGAGCGCGGTTTACGAAGGGGCCCTGGTGCCATTTGACACCGCGCTCAAAATCGAGGCGCGCTGGTTCACCCACGTGCTGATGAACCCCAGTTCCGGTGCCATGATCCGCTCTTTGTTCCTGAACAAGGAAGCGTTGGAAAAAGGCGCCGTGCGGCCCAAGGATGTCCCGGACCAACGGGTCAAGAAGGTCGGTGTCCTTGGCGCTGGCATGATGGGTGCGGGCATTGCACTGGTGTCGGCGCAGGCCGGCATGGACGTCGTGCTGATCGACCGGGATCAGGACGCGGCCGACAAGGGCAAAGCTTACACCGAGACCTATCTCGACAAGGGCATGAAACGCGGCAAGGTCACGGCGGAGAAGAAGGAAGCCATGCTGGGCCTGATCAATGCGACTCCCGATCTGGACCAACTGAAGGGATGCGACCTGATCATCGAGGCGGTGTTCGAGGATCCGGGCGTGAAGGCCGAGATGACCAAAAAGGTCGAAGCGATCATCCCCGAGGACTGTATCTTTGCGTCCAACACTTCCACCCTGCCGATCACGGGGCTGGCCAAGGCCTCGAGCCGCCCCGAGCAATTCATCGGGATCCATTTCTTCTCGCCTGTCGAGAAAATGCTGCTGGTGGAAATCATCAAAGGCAAGGAAACCGGTGATCGCGCGGTTGCGAAGTCTTTGGACTATGTCCGCCAGATCAAGAAAACCCCCATCGTGGTCAACGATGCGCGGTTCTTCTATGCCAACCGCTGCATCATTCCCTATGGCAACGAAGCCACGCGGATGATCACCGAAGGTGTCGCCCCTGCCCTGATCGACCATGCGGCCCAGCAACTGGGCTTCCCGGTTGGGCCGGTGCAGTTGGGAGACGAAACCTCGATCGATCTGGCCACCAAGATCATGCGCGCCACAAAAGCCGCGATGGGGAACGCCTATCCGGCGTCCGAGGCCGATGACCTGATCGTCTGGATGGAAGAAAAGGGCCGTCTGGGTCGCAAGGCCAACGCCGGTTACTTTGACTATGACGAAAAGGGCAAACGCCTGGGGTACTGGAAAGGCATCCACGACAAGTATCCGCTGGCAGAAGAGCAGCCCGATCTGATCGAAGTACAGGAACGCCTGATGTTCGCACAGGTCCTGGAGGCAGTGCGCGCGCTGGAAGAAGGTGTTCTGGAAGACATCCGCGAAGGCGATGTCGGCGCCATCCTCGGTTGGGGTTTTGCACCGTGGTCCGGTGGCCCGTTCAGCTGGCTCGACATCATCGGAGCACCTTATGCGGTGCAGCGCTGTGACGAGATGACCGAGAAGTTCGGTGACCGGTTCAGCTGCCCGCCGCTTCTGCGCGAGATGGCCGAAAAGGGTCAAACCTTCTACGGCCGGTTTGCGCCGCAGGCCGAAGCCGCCTGATCCGCCGCGATGGCACAGGCCACACCGCCTTTGGTTCTGCCATGGGCGCTGGTTCTGAAATTTGTACTGGCCGGGTCCGCTGCGGTGGTCCCGGCCGCGCTGTTTTTTGGGGGGCCGTCGGGTGCAGTTGCCGCAGTGGCGGGGCTTGCCCCAAGCCTTTTTGGCGCGCTGCTTTCGTCACAACGCGATGGGGCACTCGCGGCCGCGATGGTCGCGGTCGCACTTCTCCTGCAGATTTTGGCACCCGTACCGGTGACTGCATGGGTTCTAGCCATTGCCTTTGCCGTCGCCGCCGGGACCGAGGCGACACTCACTGGCGGGCGCGCCATGGTAATGGCGTTGTATGCCTGGCTCATGCTGGCCCTTCTGCCCAGCGCACCGTCCCCTGATCAGGCCTTGCCGGTGGTTCTCCTGGCGGCTGTCTGGGGAACCGTGTCGGTGTGGACGCTGGGGTTGGCCGGACGCGCCGCTGGTCGACCGGCGCCCGCCAGCTTTGGACTGGGCATGAGCGTCTTTCTCATTGTCGGGTTAAGCTTAACCGGCTGGCTGATCACGCGCTGGGACGAACCCTATGCCTATTGGCTGGCGCTTTTGTTCACCTTCCGGGCCATTGCGCCGCCGGGACAGACCATCGCCAGCGCCCTGAAGTTCGGCACCGGCGCGGTTCTTGGGAGTGTGGTCGCTCTGTTGGTGTCGTTTGTGCCCTTGCCTGCGGTGGCTGCATGGCTGATTTCAGCCGTGCTGGCGACGCTCGGGCTGCGTTACCTTCCGAACCCGCGCCCATGGTCGGCAATGGCATTCACGTCGGCGGTGTTGATTGGTGTGGCAACAGGCGCCCACAACGCTGTGTTCAGGCTTGAAGCCGCCATGACCGTTGTCGCACTAACATGCGCACTGGTCGTTCTGATTGGTGGTGCCTGGCAGCTTTTGACAAGCCGACGGTCAGAAACTCAGGCGTATTGAGCGTAATTGGGTTCAGCGCGCCCGAATACCTGTGGACGTTCTGCAGCCAGGCAGTCTGCGAGGAAGCGGGCGTCATTGAGCCCCAGCACGTCGTAAAGATGATCACATGGCTGGACATCATCCATCAGCAGGCTGCGTGTACGCGGGCAATGCGCCAGCATACCGCCTTCGACGTAGACGACTTCGTCAGAGCTGCATGACAGCGTGGTGACCTGCAGGACATCGCCGGGACTCGCGTGGCGAATGCCACCCAGCCCCACCAATGCGCGTGCTGGTACAACAGCAAAGGGATCGCCCAGGGCATCCATCGCCGCATCACTTTCGACGAGCAACCCCTGATCCGGCATCACCCACATGTCGGTCCGGTTGTTGAGCACGCCCAGGGGGATCAGAATGGGGCACTGGGTCTCGGGCACCAGCCCGTTACGCAGTTCGATGGTCTCGCGACGCAGGTCCACGATGGTCTGCATACCATGGTCGAATGTAAGAACACTGTCGCCAACTGCCAGAGCATCGACAGCGCGCCAGCCAAGATTTGAGGCAACATGGGTGCCGGCAAAAAAGCCCGTCTGACCCGTGATCAAGACCCCGTCGAGCGACTCGCTGGCCTTTCTCTTGCCGTCGATGTCGCGTTCTTGCTTTTCGATCCAACCAAACATCGCTTCTTTCCCTTGTCCGTCGCGCTCTTGCCGCGCTGTTGTTGACTTGAGGTCAGTCAGAGCGATTCGCGTGCCACTCGTGGGTCTGAAAAAGGGCAAGAAACTGGCATTGTCATGGCCAAAGCGGACAAACACATGTCACTTTCTGGATTGGTGCAAAGCCGGCAACAATCGCTGCCTCAATCGAAGCGATATCCGAACCGCTCGATGTCTTCGGCACAGGCCAATGCCACCGCTTGCCGGGAAACATCGCTATAATAGCTGCGATAGTCGGCGGCGCGCTCTGACGGGTTCTCGTGCGGCAGTGTCAGTTCGAATCCGAGGTGCTCCCACAGAGGCGTCACATCGCTGTCGAACTGCTCCAGCCGGACATAAAGCTGACATTGTTCCCGCCCGTCCGCGCGCCGCATGTAGGAGCGCGCCGGCGTTGCGGCCAAGGACCGGTGGATATGCGCGTGGGTCACGAACTCTTCAAATGAGAGCGATTGCGCCAGGGTCACGGACCGGTGGTCGAAGCTCTGCTCTTTTAGCCAATGGTAGTAGCTGACGGCGCGGTCCCACGGATTACGAACCAAGGTGAAGGCAAACAGATCGTCCAGTTCGGCATCAGGGAGCAGCCCCTCGATATCGCGAAGTGTCGAGTGTTTCCAAAGACGCCCCTTTGTGGTGGCGGATTGCACACGGCGGCGGCGTCTGCGGGCCTTCGGCGTGTCACCCAGCAGGATGTCATCCTTCATCGCGCGACCCTCGAGCGCCAGCGAGAGCGAGGTGCCGCCGGTCTTGGGGATGTGCACGAAAATGTAGCCGCGGCCGGGGCTGATGATCATGGCAGACAGGCTATCTCATCTGGATCGGAGCGCAATGATCACACCAGCAGAGAAAATCAGCCCGATGCCCGCGACCTGTATCCAGCTGGCGGATTGCCCCAGTGCCAGCCATGCAAACAAGGGCCCAAAAATCATCACCGAATATTCGAACACCGCGACAAAGGATGTCTCGCCCAGCTGGTAAGCCTTGATAATCAGGAAAACCCCGCAGACCGAACCAACCGCTTGCAACACCACCCATGGCGCTGCGTCCCACATTGGCCAGACCCAGCCGCGGGTGACAAATCCTTGCGGACCGGCAACGCTGTCCAAAGGAAACGCCCACAGCACGATCAGTCCGACAATCCCCATCAACCCCAGCATGACCCACATCCCGGCCAGCAGGGCCACGGTGCTTTCGCGGACGCACAGCGTCCGGGTGACGACGGCGGACAAGGCATAGAAAAAGCCGCCAACCACCGGGATCATCGTTTTGAAATCGAAATTCACCGGATCGACCTGCAGAACCATCAGGATTCCGGCAAATCCCAATGCAACGGCCAGAATCCGCCAGGGCCCGATCCGCTGGCGCAGAACAAACGCCGTGATCAACAGCACAAAGATCGGGGAAGTGAACAAACCGGCCAGCGCCTGTGCAATCGGCATCAATGCCAGAGCGCTGAAGTAAAACAACATCGCCACCCCGATCAGCGCACTTCGAAGGGCAACCGCCCACAGCCTCTCCGGGCGCAGGGTGCCCAGGCCGAACAGCGCCATACTGATCACCAGCGGAAACGCGATCAGGGCCCGGACGAAATGAAACTGCCAAAGCCCGATCTCTTCAGCCAGGCGGATGATAAAGTTGTCGATCACCCCAATAATCGCCATCGCGCAGACCATGGTCAGCGCGGCAATCATCGGACGGGTGGGTGGTGGGGCTTCCATGGGCTTTCCATTGCGCGGGCTTCTGCGCAATATCTGCTCTTAATACGACATGCGACAAAATTCCGGGGAGGAAAGAACATGGGTTGGATGGCTGATGAAACCGGGCTGGAAAAGACCGACGCAAACTATGTCGCCCTGACGCCCTTATCGCATCTGCGCCGCGCCTCACATGTGTTTGCCGATGATTTGGCAGTGGTCTACGGCGCGCACCGCAAAACCTATGCCGAGTACTACGACCGCTGTACGCGCTTGGCATCGGCACTTGCCGGGATGGGGGTCAAACCCGGCGATGTCGTCGCCACGCTGATCCCCAACCTGCCGGCACAGGCCGAAGCCCATTTCGGCGTCCCAGCCTGCGGCGCCGTTCTGAACACCATCAATACGCGACTGGAAGTCGACACGGTTGCCTACATCTTTGATCATGGCGAAGCCAAAGTCGTTCTGGTCGACACCCAGTTTCTGCCGTTGGCTGAAGAGGCAAAGGCCCGCTGCGCCACAAACGGCCCGCTGATCATCGAAGTCCCGGATGAGCACGGCGGTTATCCGGCCAGCGGGCGGCATCCGCAATACGAGGAAGTTCTCGGCAATGCTGCGCACGATTTTGAGTGGATCATGCCGCAGGATGAGTGGGAAAGCCTTGCGCTGAATTATACCTCTGGCACAACCGGCCGTCCCAAAGGCGTGGTCTATCATCACCGCGGCGCTTATCTGATGACAATGGGTACGGTGATCAGCTGGCGCCTGACGATGCGGCCGAAATACCTGACCATTGTGCCGCTGTTTCATTGCAACGGCTGGAACCATACATGGATGATGCCGATGCTGGGCGGTACGCTGATTTGCTGCCGCGACATCACGGCTCCCGCCATTTACGATGCCATCGCCGACGAAGGGGCCACCCATTTTGGCGGCGCACCGATTGTCCTGAACATGCTGGTCAACGCCCCCGAAAGCGAGCGCCGCGCCTTCGACCACACGGTCGAGGTGTTCACCGCCGGCGCGCCCCCGGCCCCGGCCACTTTGGCCAAGATCGAGCCGCTGGGATTCCATGTCACGCAAGTCTATGGCCTGACCGAAACCTATGGTCATGTGACCGAATGCCTTTGGAAAGGCGACCGGTGGGACGTGCTGGACATGGAAGGCCGTGCTGCCATCAAGGCCCGCCAGGGGGTGGCCTTTCCGATGATGGACCACATCACGGTGATGAACAACGAAATGGCGCAGATCCCGATGAACGGCAGTGACCAAGGTGAGATTGTCATGCGCGGCAACTCGGTCATGAAAGGCTACTACAAAAATCCCGAGGCGACGGCTGAGTGCTTTGCCGGCGGGTACTTCCATTCCGGCGACCTCGCCGTTCAGCATCCCGACGGTTACATCCAGATCGCCGACAGGGCCAAAGACATCATCATCTCTGGCGGTGAGAACATTTCCTCTGTCGAGGTCGAAGGCGTGCTGATGGCGCATCCAGATGTTTTGCTGGCCGCGGTGGTCGCCAAGCCGGACGAAAAATGGGGCGAAGTTCCTTGCGCGTTTGTAGAGCTCAAGGACGGTGCCACAGCGGACGAAGCCGCGTTGATCGCGTTCTCCAGAGAGGCGTTGGCCGGGTTCAAAACCCCCAAACGGATCGTTTTTCAGGAACTGCCAAAGACGTCGACCGGGAAAATCCAGAAGTTCGAGCTGCGAAAGGTCGCCGCACAAGTGTAGCTGAGTGCCCCAAGGCGTTTGCCCCAAAACATGCAGCCATGCTATCCTGAACCAAATCAGGCAGAGCAGAGCCGCAAACAGGTGCAATGACCGCACTCAAGCAATACGCGAGGCTGGAAGCGACCGGTCTTTGGCGACCCACGCCCGAAGACCAGCGGCGCGAGGTCATCGTTTCGATTGGTGAGGCCACACTCACCATTACAGATATGCGCGACCGTGCATTGACCCACTGGTCGCTGGCGGCGGTCGAACGCGTGAACCCGGGCGTGCGACCAGCCATTTATGCGCCGGATGGGGACCCCGGAGAAACGCTGGAACTGCCCGAAGCTGAAACTGCGATGATCGAAGCCATCGAAAAGCTGCGCGTCGCGGTCGAACGGACCCGACCACATCCCGGCAGGCTCAGGTGGCTGAGCTTTGGGTTAAGTGCAGCACTGGTTTTGGGGTTGTTGTTGTTCTGGCTGCCCAATGCCCTGATCCAACACACGATTTTTGTGGTGCCCGAAATCAAGCGCCAGGACATTGGCGCATCCGTGCTCAACCGGATCGAACGGGTCGCCGGACGCGCCTGCATGAACGAAGACGCCGAGCCTGTTCTCGCGCGCCTTGCAAGCCGAACCGGCGCGGATCGCCTGGTGGTTTTGCCCGCCGGAGTGCAGAGCGCCCTGCATTTGCCAGGCGGGATCGTCTTGCTGAACAAGGCCCTGATCGAGGACTACCAGGACCCCGCTGTGGCCGCCGGGTTCATTTTGGCCGAACGTGCAAGCGCCGTACAGCAAGATCCGCTGGATGTGATGTTGCAAGCCACTGGCCCCGTGGCTGCGTTCCGTCTGCTGACCACCGGAATGATTTCGCCCGCCACCATCGACAAATATGCGGAAACGGTCCTGATCGCCGATCGCAGCCCCGTTGAAGCAGAGGCGTTGTTGCAGACCTTTGCAGCAGCACAAGTGCCGTCAACACCTTACGCCTATGCCGTGGATGTCACGGGCGAGACAACTCTATCGCTGATCGAGGCCGACCCTATGTCTGGGTCGACGCCCGTGCCGGTCCTGCCTGATAGGGATTGGGTTCTGCTCCAGAGCATCTGTGGCGGTTAGCCTGGCCTGGCGAGGGCCGCTGGAGTAAGTGTGCCCGTTTGAGTCACTAACGCCTGTCAGGGATGTCTTCATATCGAATGACGATGATGGGGCGATCCGTCGGCACTGGCACAAGTGTTCGCGGCACAGTCTGGGTCCAGATACGATCCGACTGGGCGCCTCCTGAAACGGAGCTGGCATTTCCCCGATTGGGATTGAGCCTTTGGTCATCCCATGCGGGACGATAGCCAGAGGGGATCTGCGGGGACGCCACTTGCGCAGGTTTCAGGGTGCGTTCGGTCCGGCGGGGATTAAGCCGCCCATCATCCCAGACAGCCCGGTATCCCGAAGGCACGCTGAAATTTAGCGTGTTCTGGCGCTGATCATATACATGCCGGGGCAGAACACGGGCGGGGCCGCTGGTGGTTGTTGCTGCAATCCGAGGCGACGGTGCCGTCCGCGTGGGAACAGGAACGGGCGCCGTTGGCACCGGCGCGCTGCTCTCAACGACGGTGCTGGCGCTCGGTTGTGTCGGAAGCGGACTGGCGACCGGCACCAGCGCCGGTTCATCCGTGCCGGTTGTCTCGGCAGCTTCGATCTCTACGCCTAACTCTGATCCTGTGGCCGTGGCGGCGACAGGTTGAACCGCAATCGAGGGCGGCAAATCGCACACCGGTGTTCGGTCACTGGTCATGCGTGGCACCCAGATCGTTGCGCCGTCCAAGTCTCCTCGAACAAAAGCGCAGCCCTGGCTATCCACATATTGCGTGCCGGTGAAGGTTGCAGGCGGTGGTTCGGCTGGTCCCGACTGGCTTTCGGCAGCACTCGCCCCAAGAACGGTGAATGCGAATCCAGCGACAGCGCCAAGCCCCAAGACAGTTCTGCTTTGCTTCATCATTGCCCCCACAAGATGCTGCAAAAAGAGTGCCTTAAATGCCCCCTTGAGTAAAGCGGGCTCTGGTCACTTGGTTCCGAACATACGGTCACCCGCATCCCCAAGACCGGGCATGATGTAACCTTTGTCGTTGAGCTCGCGGTCCAGAGCCGCGGTGACAATCGGGACATCGGGGTGTGCTTCTTTCATCCGGGCAACCCCTTCTGGGGCTGCCAGCAGACAAAGAAAACGGATGTCGCGCGCGCCGGCCTCTTTCAAAAGCTGCACCGCGGCCGCCGACGAGTTCCCTGTGGCCAACATCGGATCCACCGCGATCACCAGACGGTCCTGCAACGCGTGCGGAACCTTGAAGTAGTATTGAACTGGTTGCAGGGTCTCTTCATCACGGTAAAGCCCGACAAAGCCCACTCTGGCTGACGGGACAAGTTCCAATGCCCCATCCAGCATGCCGTTCCCGGCCCGCAGGATCGACACCAACGCCATCTTCTTGCCCGCCAGCACCGGCGCCTCCATGGGCTCCATCGGTGTTTCGATCTCTTCGGTGGTCATCGGCATCTCACGCGTGATCTCGTAAGCCAGCAACAGCGTGATCTCCTTCAACAGGAGCCGGAACGCTGCGGTCGAGGTTCCGGATTTCCGCATCAAGGTCAGCTTGTGCTGAACAAGCGGGTGGTCAACGATGGTCAGATGATCAGACATTGGGGTCTCCGGCGGCGCAATCGGCTCGTTTGTGGGCCAGATGGCCCGCGCCCGCAAGCGTTCGCTCAGAAAAAGCTGCGCCCCGGCCCTTGCGCCGGCACGCCCAAATGGTCCGCGATGCTGGCGGCGACATCCGCGAACGCGACATGTCCGATGCTGCCCGCCCCCTTGCCTGCGACCAGAACCGGAGCCCGCTCACGCGTGTGATCTGTGCCGACCCATGTGGGGTCATTCCCATGATCCGCTGTGAAAAGCATGCAATCGCCGGGCCGCAGCCGCGCGAGGATCGGCCCGACAGCCGCATCGAACCATTCCAGCGCCGCCGCATACCCCGCGACATCGCGCCGGTGTCCAAACTTGCTGTCAAATTCAACGAAGTTCGCGAATGTCAGGCTGCCGTCCACAGCGTTCTCCACAAGGTCGGACAGATGGCCCATCAGTTCGACGTCGCCGCCCTTGCGCACGTCATCCAACCCTTGCATCGACAGGATGTCGCCGATTTTGCCGATGCCATAGACGCGTCGCCCGGCGCCCTGCACCCAGTTGGTGAGCAAGGGTGCCGGCGGTAATATGGCGTAGTCGCGGCGGTTTGTCGTCCGCTCAAACCCGGTGTTCTCCGTGCCGACAAAGGGACGCGCGATCACGCGGCCGACCTTCATCTTGTGCAGGCGGGGTGCGACGGCCTCGCAAAGATCATAAAGGCGCTGCAATCCAAATGTCTCTTCATGCGCGGCAATCTGAAAAACACTGTCGGCAGAGGTGTAGCAGATCGGCCAGCCCGTGCGCATATGCTCTGCGCCAAGCTGCGTCAGGATCACTGTTCCTGAGGCTTGACAGTTGCCCAGAATGCCCTGCGTTCCCGCTGCCTCCGCAACCGCGTCGCTGAGTGCGCTCGGAAACGCGGGCGTTGTCTCGGGGAAGTAATGCCAGTCCCAAGGCACCGGCAAACCGGCCAGTTCCCAGTGACCCGATGGGGTATCCTTACCGGTGGAATGCTCGGTGGCCGCGCCCCACAACCCGCGCGGTGCAGCGTCCAGGCCTGGTGCAGCCTGACCCGATGCCAACGCCACTGCGGCACCAAGCCCCAGCGCGTCGAGATTTGGCATCTGCAAAATTCCAGACCGGCCGCGATCATCCGCCTTACCCGCAGCACAAGCCTCTGCGATATGAACCAACGTATTTGCGCCTGTATCTGGCACATCCCCGTTGAAATATTGATCAGCGTCCGGCGCGCCACCGATGCCGACGGAATCCATCACCACCAGAAAGGCACGCGGCATCAGCCAACCCTTTCGACAATCAGATCAGGGACGGTCGGGGGTTTGGGTCCGATCTTGATGGCGGCCCGAACCGCCTGCTCGGCGCGCCGGGCCGCGTCTTCGCGGCCCGCGTGAACCACGGCGAGCGGCGTGGTCGGGTCGATCTGGTCACCCAGCCTGACGATCCCGGAGAGACCCACCGCCGGATCGATCACATCGCTCTCGACCTGACGCCCTCCTCCGAGCGCGACAACGGCAAGGCCTAGCGCCTCGCCATCAATGGCGGTCACATAGCCCTGTGACTTTGCCGGAACCTCACGGATCACATTTGGCTCGGGCAAAAACCGCGCCCAGTGATTAACAAACTGTACCGGCCCGCCCTGCGCGGCAATCATGCGTCCAAACCGCTCTGCACCGCGCCCATCGCGGATCACGTCAAAGACCTGGTTCGCACCGTCCTGCACATCGGGCACAAGGCCCGCATCGGCCAGAACCACACCTCCAAGCGCCGCGCTCAGTTCGACCAGCGGGCCCGACGCCTCCCCGGTCAGAACACGCATCACCTCGGCGACCTCGAGAGCATTGCCCAGCGCCGGCGCCAACGGCTGGTTCATGTCGCTGATGACGGCAGTGGTTTTACACCCCGCTGCATTGGCTGTTTCGACCAACGCCTGTGCAAGGTTTCTGGCATCGGTCTGGGTTTTCATGAACGCGCCGCTGCCCGCCTTGACATCCAGGACCAGCGCAGTGGGCGCTGCCGCAAGTTTCTTCGACAGGATCGACGCGGTGATCAGGTCGAGGCTTTCCACGGTCGCCGTGACATCGCGCACGGCATAAAGGCGCTTGTCTGCCGGTGCGATGTCCGAAGTGGCGCCAACGATTGCGCAGCCAGTATCGGCCACGATGTCGCGCAGCAGATCCAACGCGAACATCGTACTGACACCGGGAATGGCCTCCAACTTGTCCAATGTTCCGCCCGTGTGCCCAAGCCCGCGACCCGAAATCATGGGTACGAAGGCGCCACATTCTGCCAGCGCCGGGGCCAACAAAAGGCTGATGCAGTCTCCGACACCGCCCGTGGAATGCTTGTCGACCACCGGGGCATCGAGCCCCCAGTCGATGACCCGGCCACTGTCGCGCATCGCCGCTGTCAGCGCAGCGCGCCCTTGGGTTCCCAGCCCGTTCAGGCAAACAGCCATGGCAAAGGCACCCGCCTGGGCATCGCTTACACTGCCATCTGCAAGGCCACGGGCAAACCACTGCAACTCAGCGTCCGACGGGGTGTCTGCCGCTCGAAGGCGAGCGATGATTGCACTCGCATCCATGCGCGATCAGGCCTCGTCCATGTGGTCAGGTGTGAAAGCCCCGGGCAGCAGTTCTGCAAGGGTCATGGCAATCTCTTGTCCGCCGGTCGTTGCCATCGTGACGCGCACATCGCCTGCACCGAATTCTGCCAGCTTCTGCCGGCATCCGCCGCAGGGTGTGACCGGCATCGGACTGCCTGCAACAACGTAAACTTCGCTCAATGCCGTTTCGCCCGCAGCCACCATTGCCGCAATGGCCCCGGCCTCGGCGCAGGTGCCCTCCGGATAGGCCACGTTCTCGACGTTGCATCCGGTATAAACTGTCCCAGAGCCGGATCTGATCGCGGCGCCGACCTTGAACTTCGAATAGGGCGCATAGGCGCGTTCGCGCACGGCGAGGGCCGCCTCTCTGAGGCTCATGGGAACACCTTGGTCTGAAACGTTCCGGGCAAGGAGACTTCCAGCATCTCGAAATCATCGGATGCGTCTGACAAGCAGGTCTTCATCGCGGGGGGGATCACAAATGCATCGCCTTCGGTCAAAGCGTGAGGATCACGCCCTTCGCCCTGCAAGGTCACTGTGCCAGCCATCACAAAGGAAAACAGAATATCGGTGTCGTGACTGGCCCAAGCCGGCGCGCCATCTCCGCGGCGCACCACCTGAACATCGGCCACACCCTTGGTGTTCTCGCCGATTGTGGTTTCCCGGCTGACAAAGCCAGGCACCCGGAAAGGCCGCCATTCTGCGCCAGCTGCCCTGTTGTAGACGAACCGCTGGCCCTGCCATTCCCGGTCTGGCCGCAGATGCGGGGTCGGCAGTTCCATCTCATGATCAATCTCGGTCACATGCTCGGCGGGCACGCCGATCTCGATCACCTCTACATTGTCGCTGGCTTCCAGCACGCGGTGCCGGATTTCTGGTGGCTGAATGAAGCAGTCCCCAGCCGTCAGCCGCATCTTGGGGCCCTGATCTTCGTAGACCACGTCCACCCACCCGTTGATACAGAAGATCAGCTGGAACCCGACCCGGTGGAAATGCACCATGTCTGGGACCGGCCCGCCATCGGGAATACGAATGTGGCTGGCGATGATCGATCCGCCCAGCCGATCGGGAATCAGATCCCTGTAATGCATGCCGGCGCGCCCGATGATCCAGGGGGCCTGATCCGCAAGTCGGCGCACGACAAACGAGTGCACCGTTTCGGGCATTTCCATCGGCGGATTGAGATCCGCGATCTCGATACGTGTGCCGTTGGGCGCCGTCAGCTGTCGTTGCCCCCCAGCGAACGCATCGGGCGTGTTAGAGAGAATCCGGATGGTGCCCGGCGGCTCGGCAGCGCCCCGCTCGATTCGGACGCGCAGCCCATGCCCGGAAAAGACGGCCGTCTGCGGATCGTCGGCAGGATAGATCATGTCCAGACGCATCCCGAGCGTCTTAGTGTAAAATGGAATGTCATCGCGCAGCTCTTGGGTGGGCAGGCGCATTTCTGCTAGTATCTCGGACATCAACTTCCCCGTTTGTTGAAAGAGAGTGACCGCGCACCACACGATTTGCAAGGCAGCGCTGCGACACCATTTCCCAAATGGGCGGTTTCGCAGCGCTGAGATATAGTTTAATACTAAACTAGTTTTCTGGAGATGCACCGACAATGCCCGACAAACACACGCTGCGACAGGCGGCTCTGGCCTATCACGAGTTCCCGAAGCCCGGAAAACTGGAGATTCGCGCCACAAAACCAATGGCGAATGGCCGCGACCTTGCGCGGGCCTACTCGCCGGGCGTGGCGGAAGCCTGCCTGGAAATCAAAGACGACGACGCGAACGCGGCCCGCTACACCGCGCGTGGAAATCTTGTTGCAGTGGTATCGAATGGCTCGGCTGTGCTGGGCCTGGGCAACATCGGGGCGCTGGCGTCCAAACCCGTGATGGAAGGCAAGGCCGTCCTTTTCAAAAAGTTCGCAAATATCGATTGCTTCGACATCGAGGTGGATGAAAGCGATCCTGAGAAACTGGCGGATATCGTTTGTGCACTGGGCCCCACCTTTGGCGCGATCAATCTGGAGGACATCAAGGCGCCGGATTGCTTCGTCGTCGAGCGTATCTGCCGCGAACGGATGAACATCCCCGTTTTTCACGATGATCAGCATGGTACCGCCATCGTCGTGGGCGCTGCTGCCAAGAACGCACTTTATGTGGCCGGAAAGCGTTTTGAAGACATCAAGATCGTCTCCACCGGCGGAGGTGCCGCGGGCATCGCCTGTCTGAACATGCTGCTCAAGCTTGGGGTCAAACGCGAAAATGTCTGGCTCTGTGACATTCACGGTCTGGTCTATGAAGGCCGGGCCGAAGACATGAACCCCGAGAAGTCCGCCTTCGCCCAATCCACCGATCTGCGCACATTGGATCAGGTCATCGATGGCGCCGATTTGTTCCTAGGGCTGTCGGGGCCGAACGTGCTGACACCCGACATGGTCCAGCGGATGTCATCACAACCGATCATCTTTGCGCTGGCAAATCCAAACCCGGAAATCATGCCGGATGTCTGCCGGGAGTGCGCGCCCGACGCCATTATTGCCACGGGTCGCAGCGACTATCCCAATCAGGTCAACAACGTCCTTTGCTTCCCCTTCATCTTCCGGGGCGCGTTGGACGTTGGCGCCACCGAGATCAATGATGCCATGCAACTCGCCTGCATTGACGGAATTGCAGCCCTGGCGCGCGCCACCACAAGTGCCGAAGCCGCCGCCGCCTATCGCGGCGAGGAGATGACCTTTGGGGCCGATTACCTGATCCCGAAACCCTTCGATCCCCGGCTTGTCGCGGTGGTGTCTGCAGCGGTCGCCGAGGCTGCTATGAAGACCGGCGTGGCGACACGTCCGCTTGCTGATCTTGAGGCCTACCGCGAAAAGCTGAAATCATCGGTGTTCAAGTCGGCGTTGCTGATGCGACCGGTGTTCGAAGCTGCAGCAACGGCCTCTCGACGGATCGTCTTTGCCGAAGGCGAGGACGAACGTGTTTTGCGTGCAGCGCAAGCCATGCTGGAAGAAACAACCGAAAAGCCTATCCTGATCGGGCGCCCCGACGTGATCGATGCTCGGTGTGAACGATACGGGCTGACCATCCGTCCGGGGCGCGATTTCCAGATCGTGAACCCCCATGATGACCCGCGTTATCGCGACTACTGGGGCACCTACCACGAGTTGATGGCGCGCAAGGGTGTGACGCCGGATCTGGCGCGCGCCATTATGCGCACCAACACCACCGCAATCGCCGCCATCATGGTGCATCGTGATGAGGCCGACAGCCTGATCTGCGGAACCTTTGGCCAGTATCGCTGGCATCTGAACTACATCGAAAACGTGCTGGGCAGCACCGAACACAAACCGCACGGCGCCCTGAGCATGATGATCCTGGAAGATGGGCCGCTGTTCATTGCGGATACCCATGTACGATCAGAGCCCACACCGGAAGAACTGGCATTGTCGACCATCGGGGCGGCACGGCATGTCCGCAGGTTCGGGCTGGAACCCAACATCGCCCTGTGCGCGCATTCCAGTTTCGGTAATCTCGATTGCGATACGGGGCTGCGTCTGCGCGCGGCGATGGAACTGCTGGACGCCCAGGGGGCCGATTTTTCTTATGAAGGCGAAATGAACATCGATGCGGCGCTCGATCCTGAACTGCGTGCAAGGATCTTTCCCGGGAACCGCATGAAAGGCGCGGCCAACGTTCTCATCTTTGCCCATGCCGATGCGGCTGGTGGCGTGCGCAACATTCTGAAGATGAAAGGCGGCGGACTTGAGGTCGGGCCAATCCTGATGGGTATGGGAAACCGCGCGCATATCGTGACTCCTGCAATCACGGCACGCGGCCTGTTGAACATGGGAGCGATCGCCGGGACGCCCGTCGATCACTACGGTTGATCCGACCTTCCGACCCATCGAAGTAGACAAGCCACTTGCGTCCCGGGCCCCGTCCGCGCCATATCCTTCTGACGCGCGCAATGAGTATCGGAAGGAGATACGCAGATGAGTTATGCGGATCTAATGGCGAGCTGGAAGGCCGATCCGGAAGGGTTCTGGCTCGATGCTGCCAAAGGCATCACATGGGACACGTTCCCCACGCGCGCACTGGATGACAGTAACGCCCCAATGTACCGCTGGTTTGCGGATGGGATGGTCAACACCTGTTACAATGCGGTTGATCGTCATGTGGACGATGGCAACGGCGACCGGGTCGCGATCATCCACGACAGCCCGATCACAGATTCCCAAAGCAAGATCACCTTTGCCGAGTTGCAGACACGCGTCGCTTCGTTGGCCGGGGCGCTGCGTGCCAAGGGGATCGAGAAGGGCGATCGTGTCATCATTTACATGCCGATGGTACCCGAAGCCATCGAGGCAATGCTGGCCTGCGCGCGCCTGGGAGCCATTCATTCGGTTGTGTTTGGGGGCTTTGCCGCCAACGAACTTGCGGTGCGCATCGATGACTGCCGGCCCAAGGCCATCATCGCGGCGTCCTGCGGTTTGGAGCCTGGACGTGTGGTCCACTACAAACCGCTACTGGATGGAGCCATCGAACTTGCCGAGCACAAGCCCGAGTTCTGCGTAATCCTGCAACGCGAACAGGAAGTCGCTGACTTGGTCGAAGGCCGCGATGTCGACTGGCACGGGTGCCAGGAAGGCGTGTCTCCGGCGGACTGCGTGCCCGTCGAGGGCGACCATCCCGTCTATATTCTCTACACTTCCGGTACGACCGGTGCGCCCAAAGGGGTCGTACGTGCCACGGGCGGCCATTTGGTCGCTCTGAACTGGACGATGAAGAACATTTACAACGTCGATCCCGGCGACGTGTTCTGGGCCGCCTCGGATGTGGGGTGGGTCGTTGGCCACAGCTATATCTGTTATGGCCCCCTGATCCATGGGAACACCACCATTGTTTTCGAGGGCAAGCCGGTTGGGACGCCAGATGCCGGAACCTTCTGGCGCGTGATTTCCGAGCACAATGTGAGGTGCTTTTTCACCGCCCCGACTGCAATCCGTGCCGTGAAACGGGAAGATCCCAAAGGGGAAATCATTCCGAAATACGATCTTTCGGGCCTGCGCGCGTTGTATCTGGCCGGGGAACGGGCCGATCCCGATACAATCGAATGGGCTGCCGACCATCTGGGCGTGCCGGTGATTGACCACTGGTGGCAGACCGAAACAGGATTTGCCATCGCGGCCAACCCGCTGGGTGTCGAGCATGTGCCGGTCAAGATCGGGTCCCCCTCGGTTCCGATGCCGGGCTATGATGTGCAGATCCTTGATGAGGCCGGCCACCCCATGGAGGCAGGCGAACTGGGCGCGATTGCGATCAGGCTGCCCCTGCCGCCGGGAACGCTGCCAAACCTCTGGAATGCCGAAGACCGTTTCCGCAGTTCCTACCTCACAACCTTTCCCGGCTACTACGAAACCGGAGACGCGGGGATGATCGACGAGGATGGGTACCTCTACATCATGGCTCGGACCGACGACGTCATCAATGTCGCGGGTCATCGCCTCTCAACCGGTGCGATGGAAGAGGTGCTGGCCGCACATCCGGACGTCGCTGAATGCGCCGTAATTGGCGTCAGCGATCAGCTGAAGGGTCAGGCGCCATTGGGATTCGTGTGCCTCAGCAAGGGCGTGAACCGTCCCCATGACGACATCACCAGCGAATGCGTGAAACTGGTGCGGGACAAAATCGGGCCGGTGGCGGCCTTCAAGCTGGCCGTCGTCATCGAACGTTTGCCCAAGACACGCTCCGGAAAAATACTCCGGGGCACCATGGTCAAGATCGCGGACAATCAGGATTTCAAGATGCCGGCCACAATCGACGACCCCGCAATCCTGGACGAGATCCGATCCGCGTTGCAGCAGATTGGTTACGCAAACGGGTGATGCCGCCTCGGAGCGACGACCAGAGCATGCTCATCGATGACTTCACACAGGCGCCGGACCTGCGCTGGCGCCTTGTCACCGATCAGGTCATGGGTGGTGTGTCGTCGGGGCGTATCCGTTTCGGATCAGATCCGGACCATGTCCATCTGACGGGGCGCGTGTCCACCGAGAACAATGGCGGCTTCATACAGGTCAGACGGGACATAGAACCGCTCCGTGCGGACATGCACGCGCTGGAGGTCACCGTAAAAGGGGACGATCAAACCTACTATGTCGCCTTGCGAACAACCGACGCGACGCGACCGTGGCACTCCTACCGCGCCAGTTTCCCCGCGCAATCCGAATGGGCAGCGGTGACGCTGCCCTTCGAAGCCTTTGCACCCTCTCATTCCGGCCTCGCCCCCTTCGACCCGGAGCATGTGCGCGCGATCGGATTCCTCGGCTACGGCCGTGCGCATGACGCCGACCTGAGTATCGCGCGGATCATGGCCAAATAGAGCATTGCGCTTCCCCCCCGCGCCGGTGCTAGGGTCCGCCCAATCATCCCAACAGTGCAAGTGACACCATGACCGAACTCTGGAAACTCTCCGCAACAGACATTGCCACCCATACCAGAGCAGGTGACGTCACCGCCGAGGCTGCCGTCGCATCCGCAATTGACCGGATGAACGCCGCAAACCCGGCCCTGAACGCCGTGGTGGAGGACCTGAGCACCGAGGCGCTGGAACACGCCCGGACCCTCGACAAAGCCCGTGCTGATGGCGCGGAGACCGGCCCGCTTCATGGCGTCCCTGTCACCATCAAGATCAACGTCGATCAGGTTGGCCATGCGACGTCAAACGGGCTGCCGGCTTTGAAAGACCTGATTGCGCCGGAGGATGCTCCTGTGGTGCGCAATTTGCTGGACGCCGGCGCGGTTGTGATCGGACGCACCAACACGCCGGAGTTCTCTTTTCGGGCGGACACAGACAACCCGCTGTTCGGGCGCACGCACAACCCCTGGGGTCCGCATGTGTCGCCCGGCGGCTCCTCAGGCGGGGCTGGCTCGGCCGTCATGGCGGGCATTGGCGCCTTGGCGCACGGGAACGACATCGGAGGGTCGCTGCGTTTTCCGGCAGCCGCCAATGGTGCGGTGACGGTGAAGCCGGGACTTGGACGGGTCCCCGCCTACAACCCGAGCCAAAAGGTCGAGCGCGGAATGCTGGCCCAAGCCATGTCGGTGCAGGGTGTTATTGCGCGACACACCGCGGATCTGCATCTGTCGATGCCCAGCCTGATCGCCCCGGATGCCCGCGACCCTTTCCATGTGCCTTTGCCCTGGCGTGGATCAAAAACGGATGAGCCCATCAAGGTGGCCTTTACAAAAGAAACCTTCGACTTCGATCTGCATCCGGATGTCAGTGCAGCATTGGACACGGCCCGCGATGCGCTGATCGAGGCCGGGTATCAGGTGGTGGACCTTGACCCGCCGATGGTGAAGGAGATCGGAACCGACGGCTACAGAACGCTGATGGGTGAGATGTATGCGCTTGTGGGACCAGATATCGAAGCAATTGGCTCTCCAACAATTCAGGCAATATTCGAAGAATACTTCCGCCAGTTTCCTCCGTTTGAAGGCACCGAGCTTTTGGCAATGCTGGCCAAGCGGACGTACTATGCGCGTGCCTGGTCCGCCTTTCTCGAAGAGTATCCGCTGGCCCTGACCCCCTTTCAGCCGCAGCCTTTCTTTCGTCCCAACCGGGACGCCGAAGGCGCCGAAGGGGTGCGCGAAGCGCTTGGGAGCGGGATGTATTCCTTTGCAATGAATTTCCTGGGCCTGCCTGCCGGGTGCGTTCCGGCGCGGCTGGCAGAACTGCCTCAGGGCACACAACCCATCAACGTGCAGATCGTCGGGCAACGCTGGCGCGAGGATCTGGTGGTGGATGCCTGCGCCGCGGTCGAAGCCGCGGTCGGGCCGATGTGCATTCCGCTGTGGGAACGGATGGGCTGATCCTGCCCCGAAACCGAGCGGCCCCAACGAAGTAATGCACGCGGTCTGGGCCCGGGAATGGCCCAACCACAGGCGCGGCCCTCTGTCCCGCAGGCTGGTCAAATGGCCATACGCTGTGGCAGTTTGGCAAAAAACGTCCTTGGGAGGGGACCCACATGCAGATCACCGCATTGCTGCGCCGCGCGGCGCAAACCAACCCGCAAGGGACGGCAACGATTTTCAAATCCCGGCGCCAGACCTGGACCCAGCTCGAAACGAGGGTCGCAAAGCTGGCGGGTGCGCTTCAGACCGCTGGAATGGGCGCAGGGGATCGCGTGGCCCTGCTCTCGCTCAACTCGGACAGGTTCATCGAATACTACTTCGGAACGGTCTGGGGCGGCGGGGCGATGATGCCGATGAACATCCGGTGGTCACCCGCTGAATGTGCCTACGCTCTCAATGATGCAGGTGCTGAGATCCTGTTGGTGGACGACGCCTTCCTTGCCGCCATTCCGGCCATCAGAGCGGAAGTGCCCGGACTAAAAACCGTGATTCATTGCGGGGACGAACCGACACCGGATGGTATGTTGAGCTATGCCGATATCGTCGACGCCGCCGAACCCGTTGCCGATGCGGGCCGCAATGGCGACGATCTGGCCGGCGTGTTCTACACGGGCGGCACAACCGGCTTCCCCAAGGGCGTGATGCTGTCGCACACGAACTTCTATGTCGGGGCCATCTCCAACGCTCAGGAGCTGCAGGTCAACGAAGGCTGTGTCTACCTGCATGCTGCGCCGATGTTTCATATCGCGGATCTACTCTGGTTCGGAGCGATCACCGTGGTGGCGGGCACCCATGTTGTGATCCCCGCCTTCACCCCGGAAGCAACCCTCAAAGCCATTGCCGAACATCAGGTCACGCACGTGCTGATGGTCCCGGTTATGATCCTGATGGTGCTGCAATCGGAAGCGCTCGCCGACAGTGACACCTCGTCGCTGCAGTTGATTGCATATGGGGCCTCCCCGATCACCGAAGATGTGCTCACACAGGCTTTCGAGGCCTTTCCGGGTGTGAAGTTCAAACAGGCCTATGGCCAGACCGAACTCAGCCCCGTGGCAACCGTGCTGGGTTCGCGGTACCACAGCCCGGAGGGTCTGAAATCCGGCAAGTTGCGCTCGGCCGGGCGGGCCACCCGCGTCTGCGAAATCCGTGTGGTGGACGAAAACCACAATGATGTGCCGCCGGGCGACGTCGGGCACATCATCGTCAAAGGCCCCATTACGATGCTGGGCTATTGGAACAAGCCGGATGTGACGGCCGAGACCATCCGGGATGGCTGGGTTTATACCGGAGACGCCGGGTACATGGACTCAGATGGACTGGTCTATCTGATGGACCGTTTGAAAGACATGATCGTCACAGGTGGCGAAAACGTCTATTCCGCCGAGGTCGAGAATGCTCTGTCACAGCATCCATCAGTTGCCACCAGCGCAGTAATCGGTGTTCCCGATCAGCAATGGGGCGAGCGTGTTCATGCAATTGTCATTTTGAACCCTGACGCGCAGGCCGATGAAGCCGAACTCAAGGCGCACTGCCACACCCTGATCGCGGGATTCAAATGTCCCAAATCCGTGGAATTCCGCACCGAGCCCTTCCCGCTCTCCGGGGCGAACAAGGTATTGAAGACTGAGCTGCGCAAACCCTATTGGGAAGGCGAAGACCGCCAGATTTCCTGAGCGTTTCGACTGCCGATCAACGGCCCTTGCGCCGCGCCTTGGTGGCGCGGCCCGCGGTGCGCGGCGTACTGAAATCTGCGGCAGGTTCCAGAGCACCATCGGGATTGGGCGTAGCCGTTGTGAAGGCGTCCGACCATGCACCCAGTTTCGTTTCGAAATCGGGCCAGTCGGTGAGCTGCTCCTGATCGCGATACATGGCAAACGGGCGCAGGGTGCTTTCGTAGAAATCGACCTGCGCATGCGGCCGGTATTGCTGGGAGTTGTAGCCGTTCCAGTGCAATTGCTGGTCCAAGGGCCGACGATAGCGCCGATCCTGATCTGCAACAGGATAGCCGATCGGGATTGTGCCGTAGGCCTTCATCCATGGCGGATACCCCAATAACTCGGCAAGGTCCGCGTTTGTGCTGTCCTCTCCACCTCCCGAGAGCCATGCAGAGGTCAGGCCCTCTGCCGTCACCCCCAACTGAATGTTCTGGACGGCGGCACCCAGCGAGCACAGGAAGATCGCCTCGTTGTTGTCCCGATACTCTTCTTCCCATTCCGGCGTGGTTGGTTGCGGAAAGCAGACCTTCCAGCGCGGGTCCCCGAGCACGATGATGATTGCCACTGTGTTCGTCAGGTAGTTCTTGGAGACCGCCGGAAATCCCTTCGCGTGATCCACCAGCCGCTGCGCCTGTTTCAGAAAGACCTGTCGCACTGCTTCGCGCCTGTCCGGGTCATGCACAACAATGAAATCCCAGCACTGCACGTTCGCGCCCGACGGCGCCCACCGGCCGCAATCGACAATACGTTCCAAAACGGATCGTTCGACCTCGCGGCCCGGTTGAAACTTGCGGGTGCTGCGCCTGGCACGGATAACGGTTTGAAAATCCTTGGTCACGCGGCAACCTCTCTGCTTAGTTGAACTGCTCCGAGATCAATCGTTCTTCCAACCCGTGGCCGGGATCGAAAAGGATACGGTGAACGACCGAAGGCTCCGAGCGGATCTCAACCCATTCGATATCCGTGATCGACGTTGAATCGGCGTCTGCCATGACCGGGCGTTTGTCCGGCTCAACCACGTCAAAGCGAACCTTGGCCGTTTTCGGCAAGAGTGCACCGCGCCACCTCCGGGGCCTGAAAGCGGCAATCGCCGTCAACGCCAACACATCTGCGCCGATCGGCAAAATCGGACCGTGGGCTGAGTAGTTGTAGGCAGTGGATCCGGCCGGCGTTGCAAGCAACGCGCCATCGCAGACCAGTTCCTGCAGTCGCAACCGATCGTCCACCGAGATCCGCAGGCGCGCCGCTTGCGGGCCGGCCCGCAACAGGGACACCTCGTTGATCGCAAGAGCCTCGTGCATCTGGCCAGAGCGATCCATGGCGCGCATCGCGAGGGGATTGATCAGGGCCTCTTCAGCAGCATTCAGGCGATCGGGCAGATCGCTCTCACTGTACTCGTTCATCAGAAATCCGATGGTTCCCCGGTTCATGCCGTAGACCGGCGCGGGCAAATCCTGCGTCGCATGCAGGGTCCGGAGCATGAATCCGTCTCCACCCAATGCAACGATGACATCGGCGTTTTCAGGCTGTGTATCGCCATATCGGCCGATCAGGGCGGCGCGCGCGGTCTGGGCCATCGGGGCCTCACTGGCCACAAACGCGATCTTCAGTGTCATGCCAGCAGGTTTCCGGTCTTGCGCATTTCGTTCCGAAGTAAGCACAAGGGACCGCTCAAAACCAGCCTTGCCGCCTCTTTCCTCTGAAACGCCGCTTTCCGGGCTTTTGCCGCAGGTCGGTTTCCGATAGGAAATCCGCCAAATCGCTCTCATACAATTCGGAGTTGCCTGCCATGAACGCCCCTCACCGCGATACCGGTTTCTTTACCGAAAGCCTGGCCGACCGTGATCCCGTACTGTTCGGTTCCATTCAATCGGAGCTTGGCCGTCAGCGCGACGAGATCGAGCTGATTGCTTCGGAGAACATCGTCAGCGCTGCGGTGATGGAAGCGCAGGGCAGCGTGATGACGAACAAATATGCCGAAGGTTACCCCGGGCGTCGTTACTATGGCGGATGCCAGTTTGTCGACATTGCTGAGAACCTCGCAATCGAACGCGCTTGCCAGCTGTTTGACTGCGGCTTTGCCAATGTTCAGCCGAATTCGGGCAGCCAGGCGAACCAGGGCGTGTTTCAGGCGCTCTTGCAACCCGGCGACACTATTCTGGGCATGAGCCTGGATGCCGGGGGGCACTTGACCCACGGTGCGCGACCCAACCAGTCCGGCAAATGGTTCAATGCAATCCAGTATGGCGTACGCCAACAGGACAATCTGCTGGATTACGATCAGGTCGAGGCCTTGGCCAAGGAACACCAGCCCAAGCTGATCATTGCAGGCGGCTCCGCCATCCCGCGCCAGATCGACTTTGCCCGTATGCGCGAGATTGCCGATATGGTCGGCGCCTATCTGCATGTCGATATGGCGCACTTTGCGGGCTTGGTGGCCGCAGGCGAGCATCCCTCCCCTTTCCCGCACGCGCATGTCGCGACCACAACCACGCACAAAACCCTGCGCGGCCCACGCGGTGGCATGATCCTGACCAATGACGAGGCGCTGGCCAAGAAATTCAACTCGGCCATCTTCCCAGGCATCCAAGGCGGTCCACTGATGCATGTGATCGCGGCTAAGGCCGTGGCTTTCGGCGAAGCACTGCGGCCTGAATTCAAGGCCTATCAGCAGAACGTCATCGCCAATGCCCAAGCTCTGAGCGACCAGTTGATCAAGGGCGGTCTGGACACCGTGACCCACGGAACCGACACCCATGTGGTTCTGGTGGATTTGCGCCCCAAAGGGGTGAAAGGCAACGCCACGGAGAAAGCACTCGGGCGCGCGCATATCACGTGCAACAAAAACGGTGTCCCCTTCGATCCCGAAAAACCAACCATAACCAGCGGCATTCGCCTGGGCTCCCCGGCGGGCACGACGCGCGGATTTGGCGAGCCCGAGTTCCGCCAGATCGCAGACTGGATCATCGAAGTTGTGGACGGGCTGGCCGCCAATGGTGAGGACAACAACGGCGCTGTCGAAGAAAAGGTCAAAGCCGAGGTCGCGGACCTCTGCAACCGTTTCCCGATTTATCCGAACCTGTAGTTTCGGGATTGGTGCATCGGGTCAGAACGGCCCGGTGCGCCGGCTTAGAAGCGCGCCAAAGACGCGGTACCCGAACCATCGGTGCGCAAGACTACAGGAAGCCGCGCCACATCAGAAAGGCGATCAGCAGCGCCACGGCGAGGATGAGGTTAAACGATAACCCGCCAAGCATGCCCAGGACCCAGCCTTTGCGGCGATCTGCCAGATCAATGGCGCTTAGGTGGGCCTGAACTTCGCGCGCCGCTTTGTCGATCGACGCATGATCGAGGGTCAGCCGCAGTTTGGGATGATGCGCCGTCCCCTGTGCTTTGGCCAGCAACAGGCCCTGTTTGTATATGCGCCGCGGCAATCTGTTCCGCGCCTTGCCCAACGCCTTTTCCAAGGAGCCGCCGCGCGCGCCCAGCTTTTCGCGCAATAAAGCAGATGTACGGGCAATCTGCGCTTCGGTGTCTATCGGTCCTGCCATGCAACCAGTGTTTACCCCTGCCGTGCCCGGGTCTCAATGGGGCTGGTCCTGCCCGTCGGCGCCCGCTATCACCGCGAAATGCTGAATGTCATCGAACACGGAACACCCTCGGAGCACCCCCCTGTGCTGATCGCTCACGGGCTTTACGGCTCGGCCCGCAATTGGGGTGTGATTGCCAAAAGGCTCTCCTCTGATCGCTCTGTGATTGCCGTGGACATGCGCAACCACGGCGACAGCCCGCATTCAGAGGATCACAGCTACCCAGCGATGGCCGATGATCTGGCTGAAGTGATCGAAAGCATCGGCGGAACAGCGGACGTTGTGGGCCATTCCATGGGCGGCAAGGCCGCTATGGCACTGGCACTGTCGCACGGGAAGTGTGTGCGCCGCCTCGTTGTCGCCGACATCGCCCCCGTGAGCTATTCGCACAGCCAGATTCAGTTCATTGAAGCAATGCGCGCTGTCGACCTCAGCCAGGTAAAACGCCGATCTGATGCCGAGGCGCAGTTGGCCGCACTCGGGGTCGAACCCAGCTTGCAGAGCTTTCTCACGCAGTCCCTGGATGTTCCCGGCAAGCGCTGGCGGCTCAACCTGGACGCGCTGGAAAGACATATGCCCGATATCATGTCGTTCCCGGAGTATGACACCGTCTGGGAGGGATCCGCGCTGTTTTTATCCGGCGGTCAATCGGACTATGTCACGCCGGCCCACCGCTCGGTGATCAAATCCCACTTCCCTGCAGCGCGTTTCGCGAAGATCCCAGAGGCCGGGCACTGGCTCCATGCCGAAAAGCCGCGCGAGTTTGAGGCAACCGTACGTATGTTTCTGGACGCACCCGCGCGCAGCTGAGCCTCAAATCCAATCCTTCGCAGACACACAACATCCGGTTTTCGAAGAATTACGGTCGAATTGTGAAGAACTTCGCCAATATGATGCCATTTGATCGGCGGATGCCGGCCAAGGGAGCTTCAATCATGGCAATCTTGCACCAGCTACGGTGATCCTGACGGTTGGGCGTGGCGTTGAAAGCGCCGCATCTGATCTTAAAACGGTCGGCCCGGAGCGGAGCACTGGTTCTTCGGTGCATTCCAAGCATCTGTTTCCAAAATAGAAAAACCAGGCTTCCCCAGCGAGTAGCGCCAAAATGCATGCAAAGGCCCGCGTTCAGATGTGCGGGGATTCTGTCAACTGCGTTCACGATTGTCGCGCCCTAACAAGGCAGGTTTTCGCAATTTTGACCTGTTTGAACGGGCTCCGCTCAACCCAAAAGCGTAAAATGCTAGGCGGCTTGCCACAATAATGCTACATTTCTGTACCGGGTTCGGACAAAAAGAAGAATTGAACTCGGCTGAGCAGTAAGAAGGACCACTCCTTTGATCGGATATGTTGTTTACTCTCTTGTGGCAGCACTCTGTCTCAGCCTCAGCAGCGTGGCGCTGCTGGACGCGGGCTGGATGGTTGTGGCAGGGGCCTACATGGTTGGCGGGTTTGCCGGGTTTGTCACATACCTGATGATCGCCATCACCGGTACAAATCCCGCCGTCCCTCGGATGCCCGCAGGACGGCAGTGGGAAAGAGAGTTCTAATCGGCCTGACGCATTCTGCGTTCAAGTATCGGAGCCAGAAGGCTCTGTGACGGGACCGCCCGACTGCGCCCAGTCTTTAAAACCACCGAGGTTATAGACCTCGCTGTACCCCATATCTTTCAGCAGCTTACCTGCCAAAGCCGCGCGACCGCCGCTGGCACAATGCAGCACGATCGGACGATCAAAGCGCAACTCAGGATCGGCATGTGGGCTGGCCGGATCTGCACGGAATTCCAGCATGCCCCGCGGCACGTGGTGTGCGCCCACCGCCTGACCGGTCTTGGCCAGCTCAATTCCATCGCGGATATCCAAGAGCAAAGCACCCTCAGCAACCAGCGCCTGAGCGCGCGCCCCGTCGATGCGCTCCACACTCGCGTTGGCTGCGTCCATCATATCCTTAAGCGTGAGCGCCATGAATCCCTCCAGATTGACCTTCGTACCAAGGCTAACATGTCTGCAGCACAGGGGAAATTGCCAAAAGGTCGCTCAGCGCGGGGCTCAACGCAGTTTCGGAGGGCGCTCCGGATCGCTGCCGGGTGCCGCTGGGGCGCTTACGGTCACCTTTGCAGGCTTTGGCAAGTCAAACCGAAGTCCCACTGCCGCAAGGCGCTCAACGATCGGGTCATTGGCTGCAAAAAACCCCACGTCCAGCATTCCGGCGGCCACATCTGAGAAACTAAGCGCCTCCCCGACGAGCTGAGCCAATCCGGCCTCTGCGCCATCGCGGGCATCCACAAATCCAAGAATGTGTCCGTGAGCGCCACCGTCCTGAACCGTTCCAGACAGATAGGCCGTCTCTGCCAGACCACCTGCCGCTGCGAGTTTAACATCCAGCGCGCGCAAAAGGTCTTCGGGCACGTTGGTCGGCGACACCACGCTTTGAAGCCGCACGTCCAGCGCCTCTGGGGCCTGCGATACGGTGGTGTTGAGCCAGACCAATGCGTCATCGGAGAGCAGATATGAAGAAGGCGCCACGTCAGGATTGAGCGCAAGACCAACGCCCTGTCCCGACAACATTTGAACGATGCTCCGCCCGGACAAGGCGGCGAAAGGCGCTGTATCTCCGACAAACTGCGACAGCCGCTCTTCGCGATCGAAAGACAGAACAAACCGACCGTCCGCCACGTCAAAGACCTCGGGCGACAGGGTGTCGCCCTGGGCTTCTTCGCTGAGCAACAAGAAGAGCTCACATCCGACCAGGGTTTCGTAGAACCTCAGCCGCTTTGCGTCGTTATCCGGGTCCGCTTGCATCTCGGCATGCGCCCGGTCCAGCAGCGTCGGTTCAGTCATCCATTACCTCTTTGACGCGCTGCCGAAGCACCGGAAGAAGATCGGTTTCAAACCAGGGATTCTTACGCAGCCAAGCAGTGTTGCGCCAGGATGGATGTGGCACCGGAAACAACGATGGGGCGTGATCGCGCCAGTCCATCACGGACTGCGTCACCGAAGTTTTTGTGCCCAGATGCCATCGGTGCGAATGGGCACCGACCAGTACGGTCAGCCGGACATCGCGCAACCCCTGCATTACTTGCGCATGCCAGGTCTTGGCGCAGACCGGCGGTGGTGGCAGGTCCGACCCGCGCGCATCATATCCCGGAAAGCAGAATGCCATGGGCACGATCGCCACCCGGTCTCGGTCATAGAATTGCTGCTCTTCCAAACCCAACCAGTCGCGCAGCCGATCCCCTGAGGGGTCGGTAAAGGGCTTGCCTGACTCATGAACGCGCGCGCCCGGTGCCTGCCCGGCGATCAGCACGCGCGCGCGGGGGCGAAACCAGACCACGGGTCGCGGGACATGCGCGGTCGCCGTGGCGGCGAACCGGTCGGCACACAGGGTGCATTCGCTGATATTGCGTTCAAGCCCCGAGGGGCGCGCGCTGGGCATCTTGGCTTTCCAATCCGGGTTGGATCAGACCTAGATCAGAGCGCGCTGTTCGTCAAAGGCGCCCGACCAGAAACGAAAGTTCATGATTTGGAAACAATCACTTTGACGTCAAACCCGCTTTGGTCACCCGCAATTCATCCCCAGATACGCTCCAAATGCGGGGAACCATTGGCTATTTGTTTCAGAATTAGACATAATGTGGCCAAACTCGGTCGGTAGGCCGTTAACACACCTCTGATAAAGAGGGTAAAATCAGGCGTCGAGCGCCGCATCACAAGAGCAGACGGGGTCGCCGGACACAGCGATGCTTGAATTTGAGAACGTCAGCAAATCCTTTTGGACGGGATCGCAGCGCAAAGTGATCCTGGACCGGGTGTCGTTCCGGGTCGAGCTCGGTCATTCCCTTGGCGTGCTTGCGCCGAACGGCACCGGAAAGACCACGCTTATCAACATGATGGCGGGACTGGAGAAGCCGGACGAAGGCGAAATCCGACGTGGTTGCAACATATCCTTTCCGCTGGGCTTCATGGGCGGGGTCATCAGCCGCATCTCAGCGATGGAAAACAGCCGATACATCGCCAAACTCTATGGGTTGGATCCGGATTATGTCGAGGCATTCTGCCGCTGGCTCTGTGGTCTGGGAGAGTACTTCGATCAGCCCATCGGGACATATTCTTCGGGCATGCGGGCGCGTTTCTCATTTGCCCTGATGCTCGCGCTCGATTTTGACATCTACCTGATCGACGAAGGCATGCCCTCGACTACGGATGTTGAGTTCAACCGCAAGGCCGGGGCAATCCTGCACGAACGACTGGCGACCACCACCATTGTCATCGTGTCGCATTCGCCCGAAACTCTGGAAAAATTCGCCCGATCAGCCGCCGTTCTGATGGACGGGCAGCTTTACATGTTCGACAGCCTGGAAGAAGCAAAGCAGCTCTATGACTACGAAACCCAAGGCTAAGCGTTTTCGCATCAAACGCGGTCCGGCCTCCACCGGGGCCCCGCCGCCATCGCAACCCGGCGATGACGCGGGTGCCGTGCCGCACACCGCTGCGCGACCTGTAGCACCACCGCCGCGGCCTGATCACGGGCAGACCTATCAGGGCGACGTGGCCTCGGCCCGTGAAACTGCCGCCGAAACGGATATCAATGCCATTCGACGCGAAGGGCTGACGGGCCGCCAGTTGCGCATGGCCCGGCGCGTGGCGCAAAAACACAACCTGCCAGCGACATCCGATTTTGATGCGGTCCGGTTGTTGCGGCTGAATGGCATCGATCCCTTCAAGCGGTCGAACATTCTGGAACTCGTTGTGCCGCAGGGCGGCGCAGAGCAGCACGAAGGTGGGGCCCCCGACGCGTTTGCCGGACTGCCGTCCCACGCCGGAGGAGCCGGATCGCAGCGGGTACAGTTGCCGCAGACCGTCCCGGTGCAACGCCAGACCCTCCCTTCGACCGAGTTGAATCCGATGGAACGCCGCGCGCGGGAGATCGGAGAGGTGCAGCGCGACATCATGCTGCGTCGCCGGCGCAAGATGGCCCTGTTGATGGCGCGGCTTGCCTTCTTCGTGATGCTGCCGACGCTGATCGCGGGATGGTATTTCTACTCTGCCGCCACGCCTATGTATTCCACCAAATCGGAATTCCTGATCCTTCAGGCTGACAATGCCGGTGGGTCGGGCATCGGCGGTTTGCTCAGCGGCACCCAGTTCGCGACCAATCAGGACAGCATTGCCGTTCAGTCCTATCTCCAGTCCAAAGACGCGATGCTGAGACTGGACCGCGATGTCGGTTTCAAAACGCATTTCGAGCAACCTTGGATCGATCCGATACAGCGTCTGAAGGCCAACCCGACAAACGAGGATGCCTACAAGACTTACAAAAAGAACGTCAAGATCGGCTATGACCCCACCGAGGGCGTCATCCGGATGGAAGTGATCGCGGCAGACCCGCAAACTGCCACCGATTTCTCAAGCAAGCTCATTTCCTATGCCGAAGACCGGGTCAACAATCTCAGCCAGCAGAAACGCGGCGATCAGATGCAGGACGCGATGGAGAGTTTCGAGAATGCTCAGGTCGCCCGCCGCGACGCCCAACAGGCACTGATCGAACTGCAACAACAAGGCGCGCTGCTGGACCCCGAAGGGGTCATCGGAACGCTGCGCAGCCAGATCAGCACTTACGAGGTCGAGTTGCAGGAAAAGCAGTTGCAACTCGCTGCACTGGAAGAGAACGCCCGCCCCAATCAGGCCCGGGTCTCTGGCGCCAAGGCTGATATCCGGCGGCTCGAAAACGTCATCGAAGCCCTGAATGCCCGGATGACCGATGCCAATCAGGGAGAGAATTCTCTGGCGGCCCTGACCGTTCGCATCCAGATGGCGCAGGCCGATCTGGCCACCCGCGATCTGCTGTTGCAATCGGCTTTGCAACAGGTTGAACAGACAAGGATGGAAGCCAACCGTCAGGTGCGCTATCTGGTGACATCCGTGGAACCGGTTGCCTCCGAAGCGCCCAGCTATCCGCGCGCCTTCGAAAATACCGTTCTGGCCTTCCTGATCTTTGGTGGCATTTATCTGATGATCTCACTGACCGCCTCGATCCTCCGTGAACAGGTGACATCCTAAATGAAACATGTCCAAGTCGGCGACCTGACCATCGCCAATGACCGTCCGCTGACGGTGATCGCCGGTCCCTGCCAACTGCAATCTGCCGACCACGCGCAGATGATCGCCGGGGCCATGAAAGAAACCTGCGACGCCGCTGGGGCGCAGTACGTTTTCAAATCAAGTTTCGACAAAGCCAATCGCACCTCGGCCCTGTCGAGCCGCGGACCGGGCATTGACGCCGGCCTGAAGATCCTGTCCGACCTGCGCGACGCAATTGGCGTTCCCGTGCTGACGGATGTGCACAACGAAGCGCAATGTGCACCCGCCGCAGAGGCTGTCGACATACTGCAGATCCCGGCCTTTTTGAGCCGCCAGACCGATATGCTGCTGGCAGCCGGAAACTCCGGCGCGGCCATCAATGTCAAAAAGGGCCAATTCCTGGCCCCATGGGACATGCCCAACGTCGTGTCCAAGATCGAGAGCACAGGAAACGAGCGCATTCTGCTGACAGAACGCGGCACGTCCTTTGGGTACAACACCCTGGTGGCGGATATGCGGTCGCTGCCGCAGATGGCGCAGACAGGCTACCCGGTGGTGATGGATGCGACCCACTCAGTCCAGCAACCCGGTGGGCAGGGCGGTTCATCCGGTGGGCAGCGCGAGTTCGCGCCTGTGATGGCCCGCGCCGCGGTCGCCATCGGCGTGGCCTCGGTCTTCATCGAAACGCACGAGGACCCTGACACAGCACCGTGTGACGGCCCAAACATGATCTATTTGCGCAACATGCCCCGATTGGTGGACACGTTGATGGCCATAGACCGGCTGGCCAAGGAAAATCCGGTAGTATTGTAGCCGAAAGAACTTTTGACATGACCAAACCTCTTCCCGAAGTCACTCAGAACACATGGGAATTCCTTCGGGATGCCATGATCGCGCCCACGGGCTTTCGCGAGTACGATGCGCGCTGGAAGTATCCTGACGACATCAATCTGCCCGGCATCACAGCCCTTGGGCTTGGACTGGGCACCCAGATGCACGCGCGCGGCATCGACCCCGTCATCGCCGTCGGCAATGACTATCGCGACTATTCCCTGGCCATCAAACAGGCCTTGATCCTTGGCCTGATGCAAGCTGGTATTCAGGTCAAGGACATCGGCCCCGCGCTGAGCCCGATGGCCTATTTCAGCCAGTTTCATCTGGATGTTCCGGCCGTTGCAATGGTCACGGCCTCGCACAATCCGAACGGATGGACCGGCGTTAAGATGGGGTTTGAGCGCCCTCTCACCCATGGTCCGGACGAAATGGCAGAACTGCGCGATATCGTTCTGCAGGGCCAGGGGGTGCCGCGTCCCGGCGGGTCATATGAATTTGTCGATGGGGTCAAGGACGCTTACCTCGACGATCTGGTGGGCGATTTCAAAATGACGCGGCCGCTGAAGGTCGTTTGTGCTACCGGCAACGGCACGGCCTCCGCCTTTGCGCCAGAACTGTTTAGACGCATGGGCGTTGAGGTCGTCGAAAGTCACAACGTGCTCGACTACTCATTCCCGAACTACAATCCGAACCCCGAAGCGATGGAGATGCTGCACGACATGTCCGCAGCGGTTCAATCGTCCGGTGCCGATCTGGCGCTTGGGTTCGATGGCGACGGCGACCGCTGCGGCGTGGTCGACGATGAAGGCGAGGAGATCTTTGCCGACAAAGTCGGCGTCATCATGGCCCGCGATCTGTCCAAGCTCTATCCCGACGCAACCTTTGTGGCCGATGTGAAATCCACCGGTCTCTTCGCGTCGGATCCGGAACTGCAGGCTCATGGTGTCAAGGCTGACTACTGGAAGACCGGGCACAGCCATATGAAGCGGCGGGTCAAAGAGATCGGTGCCTTGGCGGGTTTTGAAAAGTCGGGGCACTACTTTCTGGCAGAACCTATCGGGCGTGGATACGATTGCGGCATGCGCGTCGCCGTCGAAATCTGCAAGCTGATGGACCGCAATCCCGGTATGTCGATGTCGGATCTCCGCAAGGCCCTGCCCAAAACCTATTCCACGCCCACGATGTCGCCCTATGCCGCGGACACCGAAAAATACGACATCCTCGCGCGCCTGGTGGACAAGCTCGTTGCCAAGCACGAGTCCGGAGAGACAATCGCGGGGCGGCCGATCAAAGAGGTCGTCACGGTTAATGGTGCGCGTGTGATCCTCGATAATGGTGGCTGGGGCCTGGTGCGCGCTTCATCCAATACGCCAAACTTGGTGGTGGTGTGCGAAAGCCCTGAAAGCGACGCCGAAATGCGCGCGATTTTTGAGGACATCGACGCGGTCATCCGGACAGAGCCCGGCGTCGGCGACTACGATCAGACCATCTGACACGCGAACTGGTGTCGCCCAGGCGTTGTAACGACGAACAGGTTCCCTGTGCGGGCGGCGCTATTGTGCGGCCACCATTCCCAGCTCTTCCATCATTTCCTCGCGCATGAGGAATTTTTGGGGTTTTCCTGTCACGGTCATCGGCAGTTCGGACTTCAGGCGCACATGCTCCGGGACCTTGAAGTGCGCGATATTGGATTTGCAGAACGCGCGCACGTCGTCCTCGGTCAGGGCACCGGGGCTTTTGGGCACGATCCAGGCGCAGACGAGTTCTCCGAACTTGGCATCCGGAATGCCGAACACCTGCGCCTGTGCGATCTCCGGATGGGTGTAGAGAAACTCCTCGATCTCGCGCGGATAGATGTTTTCACCACCCCGCAGGATCATATCCTTGACCCGACCGGTGATCTGGCAATAGCCCTCGTCGTCCATGATGGCCAGATCGCCGGTCATCATCCAGCCGTCGATCAGGCAGTCCGCGGTCTTGGCGTCATCGTTCCAATACCCCTGCATGACCGAGTAGCCGCGCGTCGCAAGTTCTCCTTGCGTCCCAACCGGCACCGGGGTGCCGTTTTCATCCACGATCTTGACCTCCACATGCGGGTGGATGCGGCCCACAGAGCTGACGCGCTTGTCGAGCGGATCGTCCACGTTGCTCTGAAAGCTGACCGGAGAGGTCTCGGTCATCCCATAGGCAATTGTGACACCAGTCATATTCATCTGCGACTGAACCTGTTTCATCACCTCGATCGGACAGGGAGCGCCCGCCATAATGCCGGTGCGCAAATGGCTCAGGTCAAACGTTGCAAAGTCTTCGTGCGCCAACTCCGCCACGAACATCGTCGGCACGCCGTAAAGGGCTGTGCAGCGCTCTTCAGACACCGCGGCCAACGTATCACCCGGATCAAAGCCTTCGCCCGGTATCACCATCGCGGCGCCCTTGCTGACACATCCCAAAGTGCCCATCACCATGCCAAAGCAATGGTAGAACGGGACCGGAACACACAGACGGTCGGCCTCTGAAAACTCCATCGTGGCAGTCACGAAATGTGCGTTGTTGACGATGTTCCGGTGGGTCAGGCAGGCGCCTTTTGGGCTCCCGGTCGTCCCCGAGGTGAACTGAATGTTGATCGGATCTTTGGGAGACAAACCGCCCGTCACAGCATCCAGATCTGCCACAGGCACCGTGTCGCCGTCCTGGCACAGCGCGTCGAAGCTTATCATGCCGGGTGGTACCGTGTCCCCCATCACAATCACATGGCGCAGATCCGGAACCCGGTCCGCCGTGCCGCCCCGCGCCAGTTCGGGTGCGATTGACTGGAGCATGCCGATGTAGTCCGAAGACTTGAACGCCGGCGCCGTCACCAGTGCCATGCACCCCACCTTTTTCAGCGCATACTCCAATTCGTAGGGCCGGTACGCCGGATTGATGCAAACAAGGATGGCGCCGATCCGTGCAGTTGCAAACTGCGTCAGCAACCATTCGACGCGATTTGGAGACCAGATGCCCACCCGGTCGCCTTTGGCGATGCCCAGCTTCAGCAACCCGCCGGCAAGTCGATCGACCTCGGCCGAAAACTGTGTGTAGTCCCAACGGATGTTCTGATCCCGGAACACGACCGCCTCGCGCGCGCCATGCTCTGCGACGGCACGCGCCAGCAGGCCGGGAATGGTCAGTTCCAGAAGAGGATCGCGCACCTCACCCACCACATGAGACACACCATCACGTGGCTTTCGATCTGCGGTCATTGTCCGTCCTCCCTGACGATCATTCCGGCCTTTGAATAAACACCACACATAACACCTTTTGGCGTGACTTCGAGGGCGGCGTTTGCACACCAGCACGCGCGGCTCTATATGCGCGGCATGAGCACCAACCCGCCAGACCTGCGCCCCGACCTTGCCCCGTCCGCCCGGCTCGAGGCTGACAGACGTGCCGGACAACCCTCGATTGGCATGGTGTCCCTGGGGTGTCCCAAGGCGCTGGTCGACAGCGAGCGTATTCTGACCCGCCTCAGGGCCGAGGGCTACGGCATCTCACCCGATTATGCTGGTGCGGACGCGGTGATCGTGAACACCTGCGGCTTTCTCGATAGCGCAAAGGCCGAGAGTCTGGATGCCATCGGCGAGGCACTGACCGAAAATGGCCGGGTGATCGTAACCGGATGTCTGGGGGCGGAACCTGAGTACATCACGGGGGCCCATCCCAAAGTGCTGGCTGTGACCGGCCCCCATCAATACGAGCAAGTGCTCGATGCCGTGCACTTGGCGGTGCCGCCCAGCCCTGATCCCTTCGTGGATCTGCTGCCCGCGAGCGGGGTGTCCCTGACTCCAAGGCACTATTCCTATCTCAAGATCTCCGAAGGCTGCAATCATAAGTGCAGATTCTGCATCATCCCGGATATGCGAGGCCGGCTCGCCTCTCGCCCGGCACATGCGGTGCTACGCGAGGCAGAAAAGCTTGTGACCGCGGGTGTGCGAGAACTTCTGGTGATCTCTCAGGACACAAGCGCCTATGGGCTGGACCGAAAGTACGATGTGAACCCGTGGAAAGACGGCGAGGTACGCAGTCATATCGTCGACCTGGCGCGAGAGCTTGGAAAACTGGGGGCCTGGGTGCGGTTACACTACGTTTACCCCTACCCGCATGTGCGCGATCTGATCCCACTGATGGCGGACCCGGCCAACGGGCTGCTGCCTTATCTCGACATTCCGTTTCAGCACGCCCATCCTGACGTTCTGAAACGGATGGCACGGCCCGCCGCAGCCGCACGGACGCTCGACGAAATTGCGGCCTGGCGCGAGATTTGCCCTGATCTGACGCTGCGCTCGACCTTCATCGTCGGGTATCCCGGAGAGACAGAAGCCGAGTTTCAAACCTTGCTGGATTGGCTTGACGACGCACAGCTCGACCGGGTCGGGTGTTTTCAATACGAGAATGTCGAAGGCGCACGGTCCAACGCCCTGCCTGATCATGTCGCGCCGGAGGTCAAACAGGAGCGCTGGGAGCGGTTCATGGCAAAGGCCCAAGAGATCTCTCAGGCCAAACTTGCAGCCAAGGTCGGTCAGCAGATCGAAGTGATTGTAGACGAGATCGATGATCAGGTTGCGACCTGCCGGACCACCGCCGATGCCCCGGAAATCGATGGCAACCTCTATATCGATGAGGGCGTCGAGACTCTCTCTCCGGGCGACATAGTCACCGTCGAAGTGGACGAGGCCGAGGAATACGACCTCTGGGGCCGGTTGGTCTGAACGAAAACGCACAACGTCTCTATGTGCAGCGTTTCGGCCGTAGTGACAGAACCCAACCCAACAGGTCCAAAAAAATGGATACCGTCGCTTTGGTTTGGCGCGGACGATCCTATCCGATGCCCACAACCTTAAGAATAAGGCGCAAGTTGCCGTTCTTACCAAGCGGGAGAACGCCGAATCAGCTCTCGAAAAGTGATTCGCAACCCAGGATTTAGTAAGCTAACTGAGCACTCACGCATACAGCGTATCACCTTGTCTCGAAGCGGAAACAGGGGGACCAAATCTGTCGTTCTGTCGCCAATAGACCCCCTAATCTGGGGTGTGGCGCGCTTTACCTTGCGGAAGTTTGACCGGATTCGAAGTGTGGCGATAACATGGCAGGATTAGGGCGGCGGTAAGAAATTTTTGGTGTCCATTGCGCTGCCCACCTCATGAGGGGGAGAACATGAACTTTGGATTTTTAAGGACGGTTGCCGTGGCCGGTGGACTGGCTTTTGCGGCGCAGGGTGCCGCGGCGGCCACGTTCGGATTTGCCGATCTGGCGACCGGTGCAGGCGGAGCGGGAAAAAACGAAGCCTTCTGGATCAACAATTCCAGTACTGGCAACGGTGGTGGTGCGTTCGACGATCCGTCGAATACATGGACCGTTGACGGGATCGGCGTTTCGGCGTTTGGCAATACCTATGCCGGCGGCTCTGGCGATCCGACAACCGGCGCCGCAAATTTTGCTTATCTGGATGGCCCAAGCGGGAGTCGTCCAGGTGGTCTGGGCGTTTGCGCATCGGAGCCGATTGATGCGACGACTGGTGAAGTTTCCGCTACGGCAGGAGAGTGCAACAACTCCGCTGATGACAATACTGGGCTCATAAATGACGGCCAGAACGGCGCGACAGCGATGGAGTATGTGACTCTAACCTTCACCACTTCCGTTGGTCTGACCGATCTCATCCTGCGCGGCGATAACCACAACGTTCTCGCAGATGGCTCCAAGATTGGCATCAGCCAAGGTGTTTTCACAGGCGTCCTGATGGATTTCGTTGTGGGAACCACAAAGCTGGTCAACCTTGGCGCATCAGACACGTGGACCTTCGCAAAGATCTCGGGTGGTGATAACTTTTACATCGACACCGCGACAGTCGGAGCGCGCACATCCGCGCCCCCCATCCCCGTTCCTGCCGCAGGTTTCTTGCTGGTTGGAGCATTGGGAGGTCTTGGCCTGATGCGGCGGCGTCGCAAGAGCTGAAAGCTTTACATCACTTAACGACCAGGCCGTGCTGACCTGAAGGTCGGCGCGGTCTTTTCTGTTTGGACGCCAAGGTTCGATGCCCCCTGTTCAAAGCCGGGAACGGGACTATCCTTTAGGAAGCATCAAGCCGGAGATTACTATGCCAGACGCACCCATCATCGCCCAAAAAGCTCCCTACCCCGTCGACGTCGAGGCGGGCAAATCGTATTTCTGGTGCGCATGCGGGAAGTCGAGCAATCAGCCCTTTTGCGATGGCAGCCACAAGGACACAGGCATCACGCCAGTGAAATTCGAAGCGGACAAGGACAAAAAGGTGTTCTTCTGCGGGTGCAAGGCGTCCGGCAAGTCACCAATGTGCGACGGGACCCATTCCAAGCTCTAGCCACCGCCACTGCACAGGCCAGTAGCCTTGAATTCAGCCTGGTCGCAACCGCTCCAGGCGTTCGACATGCGCGCAGAACTCAGGCGCTGCGTCGGGCGTGCTGCACTGACCTGCCAGCCATACTGCGCATTTGTCGGCACAGGCGGACGCCCCGCACTGCGTGACCATGTCGGCGTATTCGCTGGTCGACAGCCGTCCGGACGCAACGGCCTCGCTCAGGTTGATACCGAGGGTCCGCGCCATCGACCGTGTCAGCCAGAAATGCCGGTTCACATCTTCAAACTCGTTATTGGCATCGGGCATGGCTTTAACATTCCTCCTCAAGACGTTTGCGCATTGCATCGAAGATTTCGCGATTCAGGCATGTCGCAGGAACCTCAACGGTTTCGTTCTGCTCATTGAGCCAGTCCGCGCAGCGGCCGGCCCACGGGCATCCACGGCAGGTCCGAACAACGTCAGCCCAGGTCCGGTGAGAAAGCGCACCCTGACGGTAGGCCCGGACAAGATCGGTTCCCGAAACCTCTGCCATCCGCGCCACAAGCCTGAGGTGATGTGGCATCCTCCCAAGGGGCTTCATGGATTGACCCCCGTTTACTCCTGCTTTGATGTCAGTTCTGCAAAGAGGTCTTTGTTCCGGCAGTAGCCGGGCGTGGCGTCTGCTCCGTCTGCATGCTCACCAAGCCATGTCTCGCAATGATCAGGGTTTGAGCAATTGGTGCAGCTCAGCACAACATCCGCAATGTCGTCCATCGGAAGGGTTCCGCGCATCGCAGCTTCTTCGAGGTCAAGCCCAAGGGTCTCGGCCATCTTGTCCATCAGCCGCGCATGGCGTTTCAGTACATTCTGGTTTTGCATTTTTTCGGCCTCATGTGATCCTGTTGATCGCATTCAGCCTAGCAACCGCAAAATCCACCGCCTTGACGCAGGTCAAGACGTGAAGATCAGCGCAATTGCGCCACGGTGCGCCGCACCATCTCCATCCGTTCTGCATTTGGGGGGTGAGTCCCGAGGAAACGGTTGCCGGGATCAGGGATCCGGTTGAAGAACTGCGCGCCCTTCAACGGGTCATACCCGGCACGGTATGTGATGACTGTTCCCAGCCGGTCAGCCTCCAGCTCAAACTCCTTGGAGTAACTGCGCGCGCCCACGACCGCTCCCAATTCCTGCGCGGCGGCCACATCAGCGGCAGTGCCCCCGGTCAACGTGGCCAGCCCCGCGAAAATCACCGCACCTGCGGCTGCGTTCTGTTGCTGCCGACCCAGGTGACCGGCAATGTGGTGGGCCGCCTCATGGCCCATCACAAACGCCAGTTCCTCGACATTGCGGGCTTCGGCGATCAGACCAATCGTGAAGGTGATAACAGGGCGTCCACTGGCATCGACGCTCTGAAACGCGTTCGAGGGCACGCCGCGCCGCTTGTCCACAACGATCCGGAAATCGCAGTTCGTGTTGACGGTTTGTCTGCGACATTCGCGTTCCGCGACGGGTTCTACACGCGCAACAACTTCGGCCCAGCCGCGCGCAGCCTCTGCCGGGCTCCAAAGCGGCTCTGCAGGAACAGCCCGTGGCGCCGGCCCAGAGGACGTGGTCGGTGCAGGAACATCGCAGCCGGCCAATATCAAGATCAGGAGCGAAATAATCCAGCGCATTCAAGCTCTCGTTCTTCACCTTTCGGATCAGTATCCTAGCACGCCGCAGCCACATCGCCAGTGCCCTTGCGCCACCCCTTGCCAAGGTACGAAGCGCGCGCCACTCTGGCGTCATGTTTACGATTGAACACGAATTCGACGCCACCGTGATCACACTGGTCGACGAAGGGTCGCAACCGCTTCAAGAAGACATCACAATCAACAGTTTTGCAGAGTGCGTCACTCTGGAACAGCTGGATCCACGCACGGATCGCATTCAGAAGATCACGCTCAGCCCTGAGCAGGTGCGCGATCTGGCTGCCGCGCTGGATTTGCCCGAAGGTGTCTATCAATTCCGCGTGACTAGGGACTAGGCACACCCTCCGCAGAACCAATCGGCGCGGTCAGGTCGTCGGGGCGAATGTCCATCGCCCACATGACAGTGATTCTCCGCCCATTTGCGCGGCGGTCGAAACAGTTCCGACAGCAACCGAGTCTTTGAAGCAACATTGGCAGGTAGTACACACACCAAATTCCATAAATGCTTGGCGAACCAGTGCACTCTTGTCAGTCTGAGCAAGGGGGCAAATCGCATTTAGGCCAAGTGATGAAAGATCAGACTTCCCAGCCCACCGAGCACCCCCGTGTGCCCCGCGACGGTGAGAGTTTTCTGGACAGCGAATCCGCCGCACTTTTGCGGGCCGCATTGCAACCCACCTTTGAGCAGGCCTCGACCTGGGCCGAACTGGTGTCACAGCTCAAGACCAAAGGCTACGAATTGGCATTCCGAAGCGGACGCCTGATCCTGATTGAAAGCGAAAGCGGCGGGCGGGTCTGCACGACGCGTTTCCTGGGGCGCCCTCTGAAGGATCTGGTCGACAGGCTCGGTCGCCCCGCCGTACGGGCCAAGGCCGGTCGTCTGGGCGCTGGCGACCTCGTCGGCTGACGTCAGAACTCCTCCCCACGGGGGCCCCGATAGTATTCTTTGCGCGCTCTGCGTTCAGCTTCGGTGCGTCCGGGCGGTGGACCTCCTGAAATGCCCGTGTACGTCGCAGAGACGCCGCCGGAGCTTACTCCGATCGCTGCGCTGCCACTGACAGAAACATTGGTACTTCCGCTTGGATCACAGGCGGCAAGAGCCAAAGTCAGTGCAGGTAAAACAAGTGCTGGTCTGAACATTACATCTCCTGGGAACCCGGCCGGGCATGTGGCGATCCACTGACAGGATATCAACCCCAGCCGGAAGCGCACGCAAAGAACGCCGCGGGTTGCGTGATTTGCCCTTGAATCGACCTTGCACGTGACCGAGATAACCGGAAACAGCCAAAAGAAACCTGTCACCATGCTCAAACCGAACGCTGCCGTCCTGGAATTCCTGCACTCCCGTCGATCACGGCCGGCAAAAACCTTGCGCCTGCCGGTGCCAGCCCAAGACGAGCTGATGCCGATCCTGACTGCCGCTGCGCGCACGCCCGATCATGGAAAACTGGAGCCCTGGCGCTTCGTCGTGATCGAACCCGGCGCGATGGCGCGGCTGGCAGATGTGGCCGAACAGCGCGGCCGCGCGCTTGGCAAATCCGAGGAGGATATTGTCAAAGGGCGCACCCAGTTTGATCAGGGGCACTTGGCGGTCGCTGTGATCGAAGTGCGAAAACCCTCCGAGAAAATCCCTGCAATCGAAATGACTTATTCCGCAGGCGCGGTCTGCCTTGCCTTGCTGAATGCCGCGCTCGCGGCAGGATGGGGCGCAAACTGGCTGTCGGGATGGCCGAGCCATGATGCCGAATTCGGTACCATCGCGTTGGGGCTCGCGGACAACGAACGCACAGCCGGGTTCATTCATATCGGGACCGAGAGCAGCGCCCCACCCGAAAGGCCGCGCCCGGATGTTCAGAACATCACAACCTGGGTTTCGGAATGATTTTTGACGCCTTTTCCAAGGCCCTGTCACAGATCGGAGACCCGCGTTTTCGCCGCGTTCTGTTTCTGGGCGTTGGGCTGACCGTCGCGGTGTTGGCCCTGGTGACGGCGGGTTTTGTTCGTCTGGCCAGTTGGTTTGTGGGCGACAGTGTGACCCTGCCCTGGATCGGCGAAGTGGCATGGCTGGGCGACGCGGCGGGGTGGTCCGCTCTGGCCCTGATGCTGATCTTGTCCGTATTCCTGATGATGCCCGTGGCCTCCGCCATCATCTCGATGTTTCTGGAAAGCGTCGCGGAAGCGGTCGAGGACGTGCATTATCCTGCGCTTCCCAGCGTGCCGGGCGTGCCCATTCTCGACAGTCTGATCGACGCGCTGGGGTTCATGGGCGTATTGATCCTCGCCAACCTGCTGGCACTTATCCTGTACCTGATCTTCGCCCCGATGGCCCTGTTCATCTTCTGGGCGCTCAACGGGTTTCTGTTGGGTCGGGAATATTTCACGCTGGCCGCAATGCGTCGCGTCGGGCGGGATGGCGCCAAAGCCCTCCGGCGCAGACATATCGGGACGATCTGGATTGCGGGCACCCTGATGGCCATTCCGCTCTCGATACCTGTCCTGAACCTGTTGATTCCGATCCTGGGTGCGGCGACCTTCACACATATTTTTCATGCGCTCAGCACCGATCGCGCGGGTGTATCCTGATCCTAGCCGCCCATCCGGTTAAACCAGTCGATGTCGCGTACCGAAATCCAGCCTGACAGGATGATCCCGGCGATCACGACCCACAGTACAAATGACACCCCGGTTGTAATCCAGGCCTTCTTTTTCAGGTGATGGACCTCTGGCGCGCCCGCATGCGTGCCCGGCACGACGTCACCAAGATCGCCTTGGGTCTTCACACGGATCGGCAACACGATCAGCCAGGTCATGAACCAGATCACGGCATAAAGCACGAGGGCAGAGGTAATGCTCATAAGGGTCTCCTGATGCCGGAGCGGTGCCGGCCACTTTCAAATGGGCGCGGCAGTCAGACCTGCTCCAGTTCGACCAGACACCCGTTGAAGTCCTTGGGATGCAAAAACAGTACCGGTTTGCCATGCGCCCCGATCTTCGGCTCGCCGCTGCCCAGCACGCGGGCGCCGCTTTCTTTCAGATGGTCACGCGCCGCCAGAATGTCCTCGACCTCATAACAGACATGATGAATGCCGCCCGACGGGTTCTTTTCCAGAAATCCATTGATCGGGCTGTCCTCTCCCAACGGGTAGAGAAGTTCGATCTTTGTATTAGGAAGCTCGATGAAGATAACGGTGACGCCGTGATCCGGCTCATCCTGCGGCGCACCAACGGTCGCCCCAAGCGCGTCGCGGTACTGGTTTGCGGCAGCCTCCAGATCCGGGACCGCGATGGCGACATGGTTCAAACGTCCGATCATGAGCGAGCTCCTGTGCGCTTAGCAATTTGGGAGGTTATGGGGTCGACCTGGCGCAAGGACAAGGGGGGTGCGGCATTAACCCCGCCTAGACCCAAACCCACAGAGTGAACCCTCAACAACCGCCGGTCGTTCAGGGCGGCGCAGGATTTGTGGCTTGGTGAAAGTCTTCGAACTCTGATCCGTGCGGTCCAGCAATGCTACGATTCAAAGTGCTGCGTATGCAAAAGTCTCGAAGAAGGTACTTTCGAGCGGTCATTCAGCGCATTTCAAACAGCTCTCCAGACGTGTCTTGGCAGCGTGCACATTCGAAACCGGTCAAATCCAAAGGTTTGCGGCTTCGCTCTCGGAGGAGAAACCAAGGCGCGCGACATACCCAATTTAAAGCGCAAAGCAGAAAACGTTTTTGAGCGCTTTGTGCACCAGGGTATCGCTGATATCGTATGCTCCACCGCTCTTGGCTGAGTTTTGATATCGAGGAACATATCGCATGAGTTTCAAATCGTTCGGCACAGGTCATGGTCGTGAGCGACCCGTCAGTTGCGTGCGCCAAGGGCATATGATGAACCAAGTCTGCCTGGCGGCAGTGTTTTTCCTTGCTTTTGCTTTACTCTCTGCAACTCAGCTTTTTGCGGAAATCGCATGGAACCAAGGATCAGTGGCGCATCGAAAACTTCCACCGCCGGCTATATCAGAAACGTATGTTCGGCTGGATGTCCCTCACATTAGACAGGGTGAGAACCTGTGCGTTCCGACATCTGCTGCAATGGTTCTCCAATATTTTGGCGACCCGGCCGACCCCCGAAAGCTGAAGGCAATGGCCGAAGGACACAAACCAGTCAGTCAACGGAATCGGGATTTTACTTACTTCCGCGATCTGGATGTTGCGCTGCGCCAAATGGGGTACAAGTGGAAGATTAGAAGCTTCCCAAAAACGAACAGCGGATTCAGCTCTGGGATGAGGCAGATAAAGCGACACCTCAGCAGTGGGCGACCGGTGCTGATCGATGTTCATCAGGATAACGGCCACACTTTTGTTTTGATGGGCTTCGATGAGTCTCGCCAGATCGTCTATGTCCGCGACCCAAACCTTCCGAGAAGTAGTTCTCGCGTTTTGTCGTACTCCCAACTACGCGAAAGTTGGCACGACCATCAGTTTGGGGATGGTCGAACTGCCGTCTTCACCTTTTCAAAATAGCGTTCGCGCCGACGTGATCAGGTGCGTTGCACAAGCTTGAGGCGGGCCTTGTGAGAGGGTGAACAGTGGATCGAAGGATCGCGGCAATCTTAGCCTCAGATATGGTCGGTTTCAGCCGGCTAATCGAAATTGATGAAGAAGGCATCCTGGCACGGCAAAAGCGTTATCGCCTGGAGTTAATCGAGCCATCGATTTCTAATTTTAATGGGAACATCATCAAATTTACGGGTGATGGAATAATCGCAGAGTTCGCGTCGGTGGTTGAAGCAGTGCAATGTGCTGTTCATCTCCAAAATGAAATTGCTGAGCGCGAACTAACGCAGGACGCATCGCTCCGAATTCAATATCGGATGGCTGTCAATCTTGGCGACGTAATCTTTGACGATGGAGATGTCTTTGGCGACGGGGTCAACGTGGCCGCTAGGCTTGAGAGTGTTGCACCTGCCGGGGGTGTGGTCGTTTCAGGCGCCGCATATGATTTGCTTAAGAACCAGGTGCGCGTTCAATATCAACCTCTTGGCAAAAAAAAGCTGAAAAACATTGCGAAACCTGTTCGTGTTTATTCGGTTCTCCCAACGCGATCAACTGCTCACAAACCAAGATGGGGTGTAAAATACGGCTTAACCAGGAAAAGGACGCTAGTTGTCATTGCTGCCTTTTCAGTCTTGATCGGCGTTGCAAGTGGTGTGTCATTCCTTCGTCCGAAGCACAGTTTTGACGAACGCTTGAACCAGATGATCTATGCTGCCCAACAAAATCTGGAGGCCAACAACTACTTGTCCGAATTCGAACCGGGCAAAATAGGGGCCAGCACCAGAACAGCTTTGGCTGACTATCAACTTGACAACGGGATTGCGGAAACCGGAATTCTTGGCGCAGAAACAGCATCTGCGCTGGGCGTGCCAATACGCCTGTTCGAATCTGACTGGGATAGTGTTCAAGCTGGCCGGCAAAAAGCGCGGCTGCGGCAACCAGAAATTTTTGAGCACCTTAGTGCTGATCAAAGACTCCTTCACGCTTCGAGGGTGCTTGAAGGTTCGGAGTTCTCCTATGGATTCTTTCAGAACAGGCTGTACATCGCGATAGCACCACGAACTGTCGTACCATGGATGGAATCCATCTTGGTAGCAAAGCGAATTGGTGGCTATTTGACCACCATTGGCTCAAAGGAAGAAAATGAATTTGTGTTTGATCTGATTTCCAAGGACCCAAAGTTCTGGCGACTCAGCAAGGACAAAGACTTTTGGATTGGCCCCGGCATCGGCCTCTATCAAGAAGAAGGCTCTATAGAGCCAAACCTTGGTTGGAAATGGTTGAGCGGCGAGGATGTCTCGTACACCAACTGGATGAGGTCTCAACCAAACAACTGGGGAGGCGTTAACGAACGAGTGGCAACCTTTTACTCTTTGGCGCGAAATGTCAGGGAAGACGAAGAGCCAACCTATGGGTCAACTTGGAATGATGAGACCCCATGGTTTTACTCGTATGTTATTGAGATAGAATAACTTCTGAAGTTGCAAGGGGTTAACGGGGACGCCGGGAGCGTTCGTGCTGAAACGAATTTTCAGTTTGGGCTTCAGAACCATCGCCCCGGGCATAGCTTCTCATGGTGTTACGGGCCGTTGCGCGTGGATCACCAGGCCAATGATATGCACAGTCGCAAGTCAATGCTGCTGAGCAAGTTCCATGGCGACGCAGCCAAGCAGTCTTAACCCCGTGTTAGCCAGCAGAACCTAGCGTGGTCCGCAGCTGCTGAGAGGAACCGCTGCCATGGACGATGCTGATCTGTTCGCCACCACCCTGCCCCAACCCACCGCCAATCGCCCGCTGCTTGGGCTGACTGTTCTGGTTGTCGAAGACAGCCGCTTTGCCTGCGAAGCGATGCGGCTGCTGTGTCTGCGCAGTGGCGCCCGCATCCGTCGGGCGGACTGTCTGCGTGCTGCGCATCGGCACTTGTCGGTTTACCGGCCTTCGGTGATCATTGTTGATCTGGGGCTGCCAGATGGATCCGGTGCGGATTTGATTGCTGAGCTGTCGCAGAGTGTGCCCCGCATTCCGGTGATCCTCGCGACATCCGGCGATGAGTTTGCCGAAAATCTCGCGCTTGCCGCCGGAGCAGACGGGTTTTTGTGCAAACCGCTGACGTCGCTGGCTGCATTTCAAACCGCGGTTCTGTCACGGATGCCTGCCGACAAACAACCGATCGGGCTACGTCGCCTGCCGGATGAAGAGGTTGAGCCCGATCGGCTGGCCTTTCAGGACGACATGGCCCATGCCGCTGATATCCTTGGAGATCTGGCTGATGGAAAAGCGCTCGACTACGTCACTCAGTTTGTTGGTGGCGTGGCCCGCAGCGCCCAAGACAACGCGCTGGCCGAGGCTGCGGATGCGCTTGCCCGCAGCCGTGCGGCGGGCGTTCCGGTTGCCGAACCCGCAGCCCGCATGGCAGGGCTTGTTCAACAACGCTTGCGACATCGGGCTGCCATCTGATCATGCCGGTGCCCTTGTTGGTCTTTTTCGGTGCAGCAGGCGTCGCAGCCTATCTGCACGTCCGCCGCATGGCCCGGGCCATCCGGCAGGCGCGTGACAACGCTCATTCGGACGATCTGCGGACCCTCGTGCTCGGCGGCGGTGAGTCGAGCCAACCCAAGGACCGACGGCGGGCCGTCCGTTCTTCAAATTAGGTGATCACGGGGTCGCGCAAAAGGACCTGCACTCCAAGCGATGGCACCGAAAGGGTCGCATATCAGAGGGTAGGATCCGCGCTGACGCGCACCAGTTTGGTCAGATCACTCAAACGTTCGATCTGTTGACCCTTGGGACCGAAATTCTCCGGCGAGAGCCAGACGCGGAACGCCTCCCGCAACGCCGGCCATTCGGAATCGATCGCGGCAAACCAGGCCGTGTCCCGATTGCGGCCCTTCACGACGAGGGCCTGACGGAAAATCCCCTCGTAACTCAGTCCAAGCCGTTGGGCGGCAATCCGCGACGGGCGGTTCAGCGCATTGCATTTCCATTCATAGCGACGATAGCCCGCGTCAAACGCCCACCCCATCATCAACGCCATCGCTTCGGTTGCGGCGCGCGTCCGCTGCAGTCTTGGGGCAAACGCGATGTTTCCGACCTCGATGCTCCCGGCATTGGGATCAATTCTGAGGTAGCTTGCAACGCCGCCAAGCAGGTCGGTCTCAAGATCTTTGATCACATAGAAGAAATGCTTGGGGTCCGACACCGTGTCGCGCACCCAGCGATGAAACGCGGCGGCCGATGAGAATGGTCCACCAGGCATGTAATCCCAGAGTTCATCATGTCCCTGATAAGCGCGATAGAGCAACGCCGCATGGGCGTCGGCATCCAGCGGTTCCAACGCAGTGTAGCGCCCGCGCAGCACTGCACCATCAGGCACAGGCGGCGGGGTCCAATTTGGAACGGGGGCGCCCAAAGGGCGATCAGTCTGATCCATAAGCGCAACCTAGGCAGCGCGCACGGCAATGCCAAGCCAAGGTCAACGGGTGAGCCCCGGCGCGGTGCCCATATCGACGCCCGGAAAAACACTGCGTTCCAGCACGGTACGATCCAGGCCTGTAACGGCCTGCATCACCCATGCCGCGTGCCGGCGCACATCGTCCGTCGGCATCAGGTCCCGGCGTGCGTAGAGATCCGCCTCCTCCAGACCCGGCCATCGAGACACAACCTGACCGCCCCGCACGGCACCCCCGGCCAGAAGCATCGCGCCGGCCGTGCCATGATCGGTGCCGCGGGTTCCGTTGGCGCGCACGGTGCGTCCGAACTCGGTCATCGCGACCACCGCGGTTTTCGCCCAGACGGGAGCGGTGAGTTCTTTCTCGAGCGTCAATATCGTCTCGGTCAAACGACCAAGCGCGCGGCGCAGGCCGCCCGTCTGACCCTGATGGGTATCCCAGCCGTTTAAGGAAAACGCCGCGACGCGCGCATCGTTGCGCAATTGTTGACCGGCAAACGCTGCAATCTTGACATGCGCCACACCCCTTGGGGCCTGCATCATGCCATCCTGCATCTGGCTTATGTCGGTGTCCTCGGCCATCGCCATCTCCGCCATTGGCTCTGACAGCGACAGCGCCTCGTTGAAGACGGCGTGAAACGCCGGGTCCTCGGCCATCGTCAGTTCGGCGAGGCGCAAGGCCTGCGGGCTGAGCAACAGGTTGGCATCCGGTGACCAGTCCGCGACCGGCGCCTCGCCAAGCAGCAGCTTCATTTCACCGTGGCCCAGTGCGAATGCGGTATGGGCCTCAACGCCGGGGACCGCCTGCAAGAGCCGATTCAGCCACCCGTCCCGGCTCCCGTCCAAGGACGCGGTACCGGCTTCCAACAAGTCCTGCCCATCAAAATGGCTGCGCTTGTCCCGGTAAGGCGTCGACACAGCGTGCACAAAGCTCAGCTCGCCCCGTCGCCACATGGGCGCGAGCGGTTCAAGTGCTGGATGCATCGCAAAAAAACCATCCAGATCGATGGCCCCCTTCGAAGGGCCAATCGCAAAGCCGGGTCGCATCTCGGCAAATCCGGGCTCACTATAGGGTTGCACCACGTCCAGCCCGTCCATGCCGCCACGCAAAACAATCACGACCAGTCGTGTATCCCACGGAGCTGCGGCAAAGCTGACGGGCGTCAACAATGGGCTGGCGGCGGCGGAACATCCCAGCAGCGCGGAACGGGCCAAAAAGCGGCGTCGCGTCAGGGCATCTGTCATGTCGGCCTCCTATCGACGTTGAAATGCCGGCGCGGTCAGAACAAGACCAATGGCATCAGGTTTGCTTTCGGCGGATGCAGCGGCGAAACGAACCGTTTCGCTGGCGAAGGGGCCCAATGCCGTGGTCGCGAAGACGCGGGGATCCGGCAATTCGGGACGAACAACCGCCGGGGCCGCCATTGCCCAGAGCATCCGGGCGGACAGTCCCTGCGGCGTAATCCAGGCGGCATCCTCTTCGGGCCATCCGTCCGGGCCCGCCGGGCTTTGCCACTCCTGCCCCATCAGGCGAAGCGGCCCGTAGAGATACTTTCTGGCCTTCTTTTCGTTGAACCCCTGCAAAACCTCAGGGGCTGCGGCCAGTGCGCGACAGCTTGAGGCAATGAAGTCGTAGGGAGGTTTGACGTTGCGCAAATCGCGGTGCCACGCAGAAGGATGGTTCAGCAGCGCGCCATAGACCGCCATCAGCGCGCCATCGCTGTCGCGATACGCGGCCTCGATTGCGGTCACCAATTCGGGATCGGGATCATCTGCCACAAAGTGCACCGCGAGCTTTTGGGCGATGTGGCGGGCCGTCGCCGGGTGCCTGGCCAGATCCTGCAGCACGTCGTAGATGGACTCGAGTGTCGCCGGATCACCGCCATAGCTCTGGCCCAGCACCTCTTCGGGTCCCGGCTCTGCGAATTCCTCGCGAAAAAAGAAGCCCTTTCGGGGCTGAAAACTTAGTCCGGCAAACAATTCAGCCAGCTGTCGCACATCAGTCTGCGAGTAGGGAGCGCCGACGCCAAGCGTATGCAGTTCCAGAACCTCGCGGGCCAGGTTCTCATTCAGCCCCGCCCTACGACCGCGTTTCTTGGCCTCGACACTGTCAGGTCCCATCGAGGTTTTCTGGTCCAGATACTCCAGCATGACGGGATGCGTGACCGCCGCGACCAGAAGATCACCGAAAGTGCCGCCGACATGGGGCCGGATCGCCTCTTCCAGATAGGGCGACGTGGCGCGGCGGGCGACGCCGCGTTTGCCGCGTGCCGTGAAATGGTCGCCCCAGAACCGAACCAAGCGCTCCCGGAAGCCATGAGGTGTATAGGACCACCGCAGGACCGTCTGGGCATACCATACCAACATGCTTTGCCGTGCCGCCCGGTTCAGAATGTTCCGTCGCTTGCGATAGGTTTCATACTCGGGTTTGCCGCGCGTGCGTCTCATGTCGCGGCGATTGTCGCCGGCGTCCACCATGCGGAGCCGAAAGGTATCGAATGGCTCGACAGGAAACCGGATGGCCATCGCGTCAGGGGCGGCCACGCCGGACAACATGACCTCGACACTGCCTGGAGGGTCAAGCTGCGGAGACAACCCACAGCCGAACCGTATTTCGGCCAGATCAGATGAAAACGCCATCGGCGCGCCCTCGTAAGCTCTGTTGCGACGTCACGCGCCAGTCTAGCAGCCCTTTCCGTGAAAGGCACCGGTTCCCCCGCGCAACTTCCCGCGACCGGCGAAGGCTGGCCGGAGAGAGGCATTCATCATTGAGCAAGACCGCGTGTTCTATTAATGTTCTGATGACAAGCCCGGAGAATGACCGCTATATGTTGGATATGACTCATACCGCCTCGCAAGATCTGTCCAATTTCCTGGGTTCCGACCGGTTCGGCACGGTCATGGCCGATCCGCCGTGGCGTTTCACCAATCGGACCGGCAAAGTCGCGCCGGAGCACAAACGGCTCGCCCGCTACCCAACAATGACGTTGGAGGACATCTGCGCCCTGCCGGTTGCGGATCATCTCGAAGACCGGGCGCACTGCTATCTCTGGGTGCCGAATGCCTTGCTGCCAGAGGGATTGCAGGTGCTACAAGCGTGGGGGTTCGACTACAAATCCAACATCGTCTGGCACAAGATTCGCAAGGACGGTGGCAGCGACGGGCGCGGCGTGGGGTTCTATTTCCGCAATGTGACAGAGTTGCTTTTGTTCGGCACCAAGGGGAAAAATGCCCGGACGCTCGCGCCGGGGCGGCGGCAAGTCAACATGGTGCAAACGCGCAAGCGAGAGCATTCCCGCAAACCGGACGAGCAATATGACCTGATCGAAAGCTGTTCGTGGGGACCCTATCTGGAGCTCTTTGGCCGAGGCGTTCGGGACGGCTGGACGGTTTGGGGGAATCAGGCGGACGCCGACTACAAACCGGACTGGAAAACCTACGGATACAATTCAGGCCTCGCCGCCGAATAGGTCCCCGGTCGCCTCATCTTCGGGCACTACGGCGTCCGAAAGGATTCGATCGGGCAAGCCGATCAGCAAGAGCGGACAGGGATTTCCGACACCACGCGCCACGCGATCTTCGAGTTTGGCCCAATGTGTAGAGGCGGGGCCAAACTTGCTGGCAACAAAAACCTTTGAAAACGCCTCGGCGAACGGAACGCCTCGAGACACTTGTGTCGCGACTGCCTTGCGCTGAGCCGGTGTGCGCGACGAAATGCCAAGGCGGTCCAGATCGCCCTCATCCCTCAGACCTTGTGCCTGCAGCCAGCCGGTGACGCGATCCAGCAAGTTATCCTGCATCGAGCGGCCCCGGGTGATGATCACCCCCAATGAGATCGCCGACAGCCCGTGCAAACGCTGAAAATTTTCGAGGTCGCGATCGAAAAACGGGTCTTTGTTGTTCCATTCGATTTCAAGCGCCAGCGTCCCCTTCGCCGCAAAGCGCACGTGATCAACCTCGTGACTGATGCCCTCGCGGGCCACCCCATCCACAACCGTCTCGACACTGAATTTGTGCTTTTGCCAGCCCCGCGCGCTGAGCGCATGGCGCAGCCTTTGGGTCTGCCCGCTTTCGCCGCCACCCCCACCGATGACCTCATCCATGGCAATCTGGAAACCGCCCAGCGCGTCCGCCACTTCCGACAACTCGCCGGGAAAGTCATGCGCAAGGATGGCATCCGCGTGGTTGCGGGTCAGCACGTCGAAGCCTTGATCCCGCAACGCCCCGAGCACGGTCTTAGTCCTGTGGGATGACGCGCAGCCCGAGTTCCATCAGCTGATCCGATGTCGGATCAGAGGGCGCAGCCATCATCAGATCTTCGGCCCGCTGGTTCATCGGAAAGAGGATTACCTCACGAATATTCGCTTCATCGGCCAGCAACATCACAATGCGGTCGATGCCGGCCGCACAGCCGCCATGCGGCGGGGCGCCATACTGAAACGCGTTGACCATCCCGCCAAAGCGCTTGCGTACTTCATCTTCGTCGTAGCCCGCAATTTCGAATGCGCGGAACATGATCTCGGGGATGTGGTTCCGGATGGCGCCGGACACCAGCTCATACCCGTTGCAGGAGAGGTCATATTGATACCCCAGAACCTCCAGCGGATCGCCGTCCAGCGCGGCCATCCCGCCTTGGGGCATCGAAAACGGGTTGTGCTCAAAATCCACCCGCCCGGTTTCTTCGTCTTTTTCGTAGATCGGGAAATCGACGATCCAGGCAAAGGCGAAGCGCTCTTGGTCGGTTAACCCAAGCTCGTTGCCGATCTCGACCCGGGCCTTGCCGGCAACGGCCTCAAAGGCCGAGGGCTTTCCGCCCAGGAAGAACGCGGCATCGCCGACCTCAAGTCCCAGCTGCTGGCGAATGGCTTCGGTGCGTTCCGGTCCGATGTTCTTGGCCAGCGGTCCGGCGGCTTCCATGCCGTCACCCTGATCCCGCCAGAAGATATAGCCCATCCCCGGCAGGCCTTCTTTCTGCGCAAACGCATTCATCCGGTCACAGAACTTACGGCTGCCGCCACCCGGTGCCGGGATTGCGCGGATCTCGGTGCCGTCCTGCTCCAGCAGTTTGGCGAAGATCGCAAAGCCAGACCCGGCGAAGTGCTCGGACACAACCTGCATCTTGATCGGGTTGCGCAGGTCCGGCTTGTCGGTGCCATACCAGAGCGCGGCATCGCGATAAGAGATCTGCGGCCACTCGCTGTCGACTTTGCGTCCACCGCCAAACTCCTCGAAAACGCCTTGCAGGACAGGCTGGATCGTTTCGAACACGTCCTGCTGCTCAACAAAGCTCATTTCCATATCCAACTGGTAAAAGTCGGTGGGAGAGCGATCGGCGCGCGGGTCTTCGTCCCGGAAGCACGGTGCGATCTGAAAATACTTGTCGAAGCCGGACACCATCAGCAACTGCTTGAACTGCTGGGGCGCTTGCGGAAGCGCGTAGAACTTGCCCGGATGCAGACGCGACGGCACCAAAAAGTCACGTGCCCCCTCGGGCGACGACGCAGTGATGATGGGCGTCTGATACTCGCGGAACCCACTTTCCCACATCCGGCGCCGCATCGACGCCACGACATCGGACCGCAGGGTCATGTTCGATTGCATGGCCTCGCGGCGCAGATCGAGATAGCGATACCGCAGACGCGTTTCCTCGGGGTACTCCTGATCCCCGAACACCATCAGTGGCAATTCCGCCGCCGCGCCCAGCACGGTCATATCCCGGATGTAGACCTCGATCTCTCCGGTTGGCAGTTTGGGGTTGATGAGGCTTTCGTCGCGTGCCTTCACCTCGCCTTCAATCCGGATGCACCATTCGCTGCGAACCTTTTCGACTTCCGCGAAAACCGGGCTGTCTGGATCACACAAAACCTGTGTGATGCCGTAGTGGTCGCGAAGATCGATAAACAGCACGCCGCCATGATCGCGCACCCGATGAACCCAGCCGGACAAACGGACGGTTTGCGCCACATTGGCGGAAGTCAGGGCGGCGCAGGTGTGGCTGCGGTAGGCGTGCATGGGGTGGCTCCGGTTACGGGGGCGTTGACATCGCGCCGATACACCGTGCACGGGCCGGGAAGTCAACCCCGACGCGCGCGGAGCCTCGGGGAAAGGCTGCGGGTATCCCATGTCACGCGGCGGCGGAGATGGTACAGATCATATCCCACATCTTTGAGGCCCGCGCTTTTGCAGGCACAAACCATCCGGATGGCCAAGGGCGCGATGACGAAATGTCCAGGTATGAAACAACTGCCGCGCCTCGCCCCTTGCGCCCGCGCCCCTCATCCCTATAACGCAGGACAATTTGAGCGGCCTCGTGCCGCCCGACTCGCACGTTTCAAAAAGGGACCGGCCATGCCAAAGCGAACGGACATCCAGTCGATCATGATCATCGGCGCAGGTCCCATCGTCATCGGACAGGCATGCGAGTTTGACTACTCCGGCGCACAGGCTTGCAAGGCGCTCCGCGAAGAGGGGTACCGGGTGATCCTGGTTAACTCCAACCCGGCGACGATCATGACCGATCCTGGAATGGCCGACGCCACCTACATTGAGCCAATCACACCGGAAGTCGTCGCGAAGATTATCGAAAAGGAACGCCCAGACGCGCTGTTGCCGACGATGGGTGGCCAGACTGGGCTGAACACGTCGCTTGCGTTGGAAGAAATGGGTGTTCTGGAAAAGTTTGGCGTCGAAATGATCGGCGCGAAGCGTGCAGCCATCGAAATGGCCGAAGACAGGAAACTCTTTCGCGAAGCCATGGACCGGCTGGGCATCGAGAACCCAAGGGCCACCATCGTCTCGGCCCCCAAGGACGCAAACGGCAAAAAGGACCTGAGCGTGGGGCTGGCCCTGGCGATGGACGCGCTGGACGATATCGGGCTGCCCGCGATCATTCGTCCAGCCTTCACACTGGGGGGAACGGGTGGTGGCGTGGCCTACAACCGCGACGACTACGAGCACATTTGCCGGTCCGGTATGGATGCCTCCCCGGTTGGACAAATCCTGATTGATGAAAGCCTGCTCGGCTGGAAAGAGTACGAGATGGAGGTTGTCCGGGACACCGCTGACAACGCCATCATCGTTTGCTCCATCGAAAATGTTGATCCGATGGGCGTGCACACGGGCGACTCGATCACCGTGGCGCCAGCGCTGACCCTGACTGACAAAGAGTACCAGATCATGCGCAACGGCTCGATTGCTGTGCTGCGCGAGATCGGGGTCGAAACCGGCGGCTCGAACGTCCAGTGGGCCATCAACCCCGAGGATGGCCGGATGGTCGTGATCGAGATGAACCCGCGCGTCTCGCGATCCTCGGCGCTGGCGTCGAAAGCCACCGGTTTTCCAATTGCGAAGATCGCCGCCAAGCTTGCGGTGGGCTACACACTGGATGAACTGGACAACGATATCACCAAGGTCACTCCCGCCAGCTTTGAGCCGACCATTGATTATGTCGTCACCAAGATCCCACGCTTTGCGTTTGAGAAGTTCCCGGGCTCGGAACCCCTGCTGACCACGGCGATGAAATCCGTGGGCGAAGCCATGTCGATTGGACGCACCATCCACGAGTCGTTGCAAAAGGCGTTGGCTTCGATGGAAACCGGCCTCACCGGGTTTGACGAGATCGACATTCCCGGCGCCCCCGATCCCGCCGCCATCACCAAGGCACTGAGCCTTCAGACGCCGGACCGATTGCGCGTGATCGCGCAGGCCATGCGGCATGGCCTGTCCGATGACGACATTCGCGCCGTTACCATGTTCGATCCGTGGTTTCTTGCCCGCATCCGGGAAATCATTGATGCAGAAGCCACGATCCGTGCTGAGGGCTTGCCTGTCACCGAGGACGGGCTGCGCGACCTGAAAATGCTGGGCTTCACTGATGCGCGGCTGGGCCACCTCACCGGCAGATCCGAAGACAACGTCCGGCGCGCCCGGCTCAATCTGGGTGTCCGGGCCTGTTTCAAGCGCATCGACACCTGCGCGGCCGAGTTCGAGGCCCAGACGCCCTACATGTATTCGACCTATGAGTCCCCGGTCATGGGCGAGATAGAGTGCGAAGCCCGTCCGTCGGACCGCAATAAGGTCGTGATCCTCGGCGGTGGGCCGAACCGGATCGGACAGGGTATCGAGTTCGATTACTGCTGTTGTCATGCGTGCTATGCGCTGACGGAAGCGGGTTATGAGACCATCATGATCAACTGCAACCCTGAGACAGTCAGCACAGACTATGACACTTCGGATCGGCTCTACTTCGAACCGCTGACCTTTGAACATGTGATGGAAATCCTGACGCGTGAACAGGAGAGCGGAACGCTGCACGGAGTTATCGTTCAGTTCGGAGGCCAAACCCCGCTGAAGCTGGCTGATGCGCTACAAAAGGCCGGCATCCCGATCCTGGGCACCACGCCTGACGCAATCGATTTGGCTGAAGATCGCGAGCGGTTCCAGAACCTGGTGCAGTCATTGGATCTGAAGCAACCCCGCAATGCCATTGCGCACACAGATGAAGAAGCGCGCCAGCGGGCTGAAGAATTGGGATATCCGCTGGTGATCCGGCCGTCCTACGTGCTGGGTGGCAGGGCCATGGAGATCGTGCGCGACACGGCACAGCTTGAACGCTACATCGCTGAAGCTGTTGTGGTCTCTGGCGACAGTCCGGTCCTTCTTGACGGATATCTGGATGGAGCGGTTGAGCTGGATGTGGATGCGCTTTGCGATGGCACAGATGTGCATGTCGCAGGTATCATGCAGCATATCGAAGAAGCCGGGGTGCATTCTGGCGACAGCGCCTGTTCGCTGCCTCCGCATTCGCTTTCTGCGGACATTATTCAGGAAGTCAAACGCCAGACCGACGCGCTGGCCCGCGCCTTGAACGTCGTCGGCTTGATGAATGTCCAATTCGCAGTCAAAGGCGACGATGTCTACCTGATTGAGGTGAACCCCCGCGCCTCGCGAACCGTTCCCTTTGTGGCCAAGGCAACCGACAGTGCCATCGCTTCTATCGCAGCACGGATCATGGCCGGCGAGAAGCTTACGGACTTCCCACATCGGGCACCCTACAGCGACGTGGCATATTCCGACGTCTTGCCAATGGCGGACCCGATGACGCTGGCGGATCCGGACATGCCGTGGTTCTCGGTCAAAGAAGCCGTCATGCCGTTTGCGCGGTTTCCGGGGGTCGATACCCTTCTTGGGCCGGAAATGCGGTCAACCGGAGAAGTCATGGGATGGGACAGAAGCTTCCCCCGCGCCTTTCTCAAGGCTCAGATGGGTGCCGGCATGGTGCTGCCTTCCAAAGGTTGTGCTTTCCTCTCGATCAAAGACGCGGACAAAACCGTCGACATGCTGGAGGCTGCGCGCATTCTCACCGAACAGGGGTTCAGCCTGGTGGCCACGCGAGGCACCGCCTCGTGGCTGCAGTCCCAGGACGTTGCCTGCGACACGGTGAACAAGGTCTATGAAGGCCGCCCTGACATCGTCGATATGATGAAAGACAATCGCGTGGATCTGGTGATGAATTCAACTGAAGGCGCACAAGCCGTCGAGGATTCAAAGTCTATCCGCTCCGTCGCGCTCTACGACAAGATCCCGTATTTCACAACGGCGGCGGCCTCTCACGCAGCGGCACTGGCGATTAAGGCGCAGGCCGAAGGAGACGTGGTGGTCAAGGCGCTGCAAGCCTAGGCAAAGTTGCGAAACGCCAATTGGCCTGATCCCTTGTCCGACGTCCGGCTCACTTAAGGACAGGCCGGCACGTTCCGCACTCTGCTCAGCACATCAAAGATGGCGTGCCCTTGGCGCGCTGGATTTGACACTCTCAGATGTTCTCGAAATCTCCATGACGCCCCGCGCCTTTCGAGAAGCGTTCGGCACCTGCGGCTCCTTCGTCGCGAATGGCTGCTTTGCCGTGAGTCCATTCATACTCCAGCGCCTCGCGCACCGGCATGCCGCGGGTCGCGATGATCGCTGCCCGGTCTGCCAGCACCGCTTGTTGTGGAAACCGGGCGATCTCCCTTGCCAGGTCCTCTGCCGCCGCGCGCGCCGCACCTTCTGCGACAATCCGTTCACATAGACCTATTCGCAGACATTCTTCCGCCTCGACCTTTCGACCGGTCAGGGCAATTTCCAGCGCGCGTCCCTGTCCAACCAAGCGGGGCAGTCGGACTGTGCCCCCATCCATCAGCGTGATACCCCAGCGGCGGCAAAACACGCCCAGATAGGCGGTCTCGGCCATGATACGGATGTCGCACCACATGGCCAGTTCCATCCCCCCGGCAACTGCGGCCCCCTCGACCGCACCGATGACAGGCTTGGTGAGTTCGAGCCGGGTCGGCCCAAGCGCACCCTTGCCCGGCGCGCCGCCATCTGATGGAAAGTCCAAATCATCCATCGCGTCCCGGAACGCGTGCGCATCCATCAACGTGGCGGCAAACTTCAGATCCCAACCGGCGCAGAAATTGCCGCCCTCCCCCCATAGAACTGCAACCCGCGCCTCATCATCAGCCTCGAACGCCAGGAATGCGTCATGCAGCTCTTGAGCTGATGTCGGGTCCATGCCGTTGCGCGCCTGCGGGCGCGAGTGGATCACCGTCCAGACGTGATCCGATTTTTCTATCCTGATCGTCATTTTGCCCCCCAAGATGACTGCGATCCAATTGAGACTGACCCCGGGTCGCGCGTCAAACCCTCTGACCATCAAACCAAAATGACGCCACGTAGCGCACCACGGCTGCGTTGGCGCTTGGCATAAGTGCCATCGGCGTCCGTCACGCGAGACTTCCTCGCAATCGACTTGCCCCATTCCCGCCACATTTCAGAACTAGCGTTCCGTCCAAAACAGGAGCAGCATCATGCGTCTCACCCTTGCCTTTCTGGCTCTGACAGCTCTCGCCGCCTGTGGCGGCGTGCCTATCATTCCCTTCATCTGAACCGTTCAGGAGCGGCATAAACTAAGGTTTATCTCGCCATTGTTAAACAATTCGCCGATCGGTTTTCCCCTTCGGTTGATGGGCCATGCATACCCCCCACCTACCGTCCGTTCCGTGCCGCGCAGCAATGCCTGCACATCCCCTTGAACGGACAGGAGTGAGACGATGGCTAGGATTAACGGAACGGACAACAGAGATACGCTGACGGGCACTCTGTTCAACGACATCATCAACGGGCGCGATGGCGACGACCGTCTTGTCGGCCTTGGTGGGAATGATCGGCTGACCCTCGCGGGAACCCGGATCAGTGATCTGGAGCGGGACGATTTCCTGTTCTGATGCGGTTTTCCGGGCGCAGGTTTCGACCGGCGCCCGGTGACCCTTGCCCCGGTGCGCCCCAGCCGATAATTTCCATGAAACAAAGCCGGGGGGGGCATCCATTGCAGTTCACACCTACCATCACCGGCACCGGTGTTTTCACGCCATCGCTGGTGATCACGAACGCAGAACTGGTGGAGGCATTCAATGCGTATGCCGACAAGTTCAACGCCGAACATGCAGACGCGATCGCGGCGGGCGACGTTGAGGCAAAAGAGCACTCCAGCGAAGACTTCATTGTTAAGGCATCGGGAATCGAGCAGCGCTATGTGATCGACAAGCATGGAATTCTTGATCCAGATGTGATGCATCCCTTGTTGCGACAGCGGACGGATGATGAGCCCGGTCTGATGACGGAAATGGCGGTTGATGCCGCCCAAAAGGCACTTGCGCAGGCCGGGAAGACGGCATCGGATGTGGGTGCCGTGGTCTGTGCGGCCTCGAACCTTGAACGCGCTTACCCCGCGGTTGCCATTGAAATTCAGGATGCGCTCGGCATCGAGGGCTTCGCATTCGACATGAACGTTGCCTGCTCCTCTGCCACGTTCGGCATTCAGGCCGCAGCGGATATGGTGCGTTCCGGCTCGATTCGGTCGGCGCTTGTAGTTAATCCCGAGATCTGTTCGGCGCATCTGGAATGGCGCGACCGGGACTGCCACTTCATTTTCGGGGACGTTGCCACCGCCACGCTCATCGAGCGCGCCGAAGATGCAACCGGTCCGCATTTCGAGATCAAGTCGACCCGCTGCGCAACCGTGTTCTCGAACAACATTCGCAACAACAACGGATTTTTGCGCCGTTCACGCCCCGATGGCATGGCAGATCGCCGTGACATGCAGTTCATGCAAAATGGGCGCAAAGTGTTCAAAGAAGTGCTGCCGATGGTCAGCGAGCATATAGCGGGTCACATGGCTGACGAAGGTATCGAGGCAGAGGAGCTCAAGCGGCTCTGGCTGCATCAGGCCAACAAGACAATGAATGATTTCATAGGCAAAAAGGTCCTCGGACGTACGCCCGAAGCCGGCGAACAGCCGAACATCCTTCAAGACTATGCGAACACGTCATCGGCTGGGTCGATCATCGCGTTCTCAAAATACTCAGACGACCTTAAGGATGGCGACGTTGGGCTAATATGCTCTTTTGGCGCCGGATACTCAGTGGGGTCCGTCATCGTGCAACGACACGCCTAAAGTCCAAGCGATTGGTTTCGCACCAAAAGCGGCGCAATTGCCGCGCGTTTTTACCTAAGTCGAAAGTCACGAAGCGAACCCACACCCCTGTCTAGGTGCTTTCCTCTTCGAGGTGCAGCTTCATATCGATCAGCACCTGCTGCAGCATCGAGGTTTCCCGCAACAACCGCTTGGCCTCGTTGTCGGTGATGATTCCGTCTTCGATGGCTTGTTGATACTCAGCCATAAGCATTGCGAAACGCTGGCTGAGTGCCACAACGTCTTGATTCACCCCGCCCTGACCCAGCGAGTTGGGTTTGCGATCATCGTAAGAAAGCGCGATGCTCTTCAACTCTGCAAGGGCACTGGTGACATGTGGATAGGATGCGGCGTTTTCGAGTTTGGCCACTGAGTCCACCGGCATGAAACGGTCGCTGTGCTCTTCGCTTTCCGAGTAGTAACGCCCCAAAGTCGCCTTGGACTTGCCGGTGATCTCGCACGCAGCTTCGACGCCAACGTCTTTGACAAGCGCTTCAGTGTGTTTTTTCAGGTAGCTGCCGATGTCGGCCATGCATTCGTTCCTGGTCTCTACAAACAGTCTGATTGTGGCCTAAGGGGAATGGCTCCGACTTTTTCCCATTAACGCGTTGTAATCGAACTGTCATCCTAACACCATCCCCGGTGTTACGCTGGGGTGTATTGAGTAATGGGCACTGTTTCCGCCCAGTAACAAGTGACACTTGCATTTGCGAGCATTTTCTCGCGCAAGTGGGCTGCCGGCGCAAGAGGCCGGACTGGCCACAGGTCGGAGCGTAGAGCTTCCATCCCCAGGGTTGTTCCGTCCCGGAGGTTTTGGCTCCGACCTCGCTATCTGATCCGTGCTCTTGCGGCGCAGGAATGCGCGGATTAGACCGCCGCAATGGCCAAGCTGTTTTTCAACTACTCCACTATGAATGCCGGCAAATCGACTGTTTTGCTGCAGGCGTCGCATAACTACCGCGAAAACGGAATGAACACCTATCTGCTGACGGCCCGAATCGACGGACGGGCAGGACAGGGCCGTATTGCCTCTCGCATTGGCATCGGTGAAGAGGCGGATACCTTTGGCCCGGACGACGACCTCTTTGACAAGGTCGCGCATCAGCTGTCCATGGAATCAGTGGCGTGTGTTTTTGTGGACGAAGCGCAGTTTTTGAGCCGCGACCAGGTGTGGCAGCTGGCCACGGTGGTCGACGACCTCAATGTCCCCGTGCTGTGCTATGGGCTGCGCGTCGATTTTCAGGGGAACCTGTTTCCCGGCTCCTCCGCATTGCTGGCACTGGCCGATGAGATGCGCGAAGTGCGCACGATCTGTCACTGCGGGCGCAAAGCCACGATGGTCATCCGTCAGGACGAAACGGGTCGTGTTCTGACGACCGGAGAGCAGGTTCAGATCGGCGGCAACGAAACCTATGTCTCGTTGTGCCGCCGGCATTGGCGCGAAGCGACAAGGACCAATAACTAAACCCGGTTGGGAAGCGTTTGCCCCGCGACCATCGCCGCCACGTTGTCCAGGACCATATGGCCCATACCACTGCGCACGTCTTCGGCCGCCGTGCCAAGATGGGGCAGAAGCGTCACTTGCTTCATGTTGCGCAAGGCCTCTGGCACCTTTGGCTCGAACTCGTAGACATCCAACCCCGCCCCCGCGATCTTTCCAGCCTGCAAAGCGGCAATCAAAGCGGCCTCATCCACGATATCTCCGCGTGCAATGTTGACCAGATGCGCATGCGGCCGCATCGCGGCCAGCACCGTCTCATCGATCAGGTGATACGTTTCGGTTGAACCGGGAACCGCAACAACCAACACATCGACCTGTCCGGCCATCGTCAGAAGATCTGCGGAACGTTCGGCCGGAAACGAAAGGCCCTTTTCTGTCCGACTGACATACCGAACAGACATCCCGAACCCAAAATGACAGCGCTTTGCAATGGCTTGTCCGATCCGGCCCATCCCGACAATCCCAACGCTTTTTCCACCCAGGTGAAGCCCCAACAACTGCGTGGGATGCCACCCTGCCCAGTCGCCTTGCCGCACCAAACGCTCACCTTCGCTGGCGCGGCGCGCACTCATCAGAATCAACATCATGCCGATATCTGCTGTCGCTTCGGTCACGGCGCCCGGTGTGTTGGTGACCTCCACGCCCGCGGCCCGGGCCGCTTCCACGTCAATGTGGTTAAACCCCACGCCGAAATTCGCCAGAAGCTTGCAGCGCGGATCGGGGACGTCGGCAAACACCTCCGCAGAAAACGCGTCGCCCAATGTCGGTATGACGATATCGAATTCGGTTAACGCCTGACGCAATTCGACATCGCTCAACGGCGTTACATCACGCCGGAACACACAATCGAACTCTGACCGCGCACGCGCCATCACGGCTTCGGTCATGGGGCGACACATCCAAACCCGCATCAGTGCATCCGCCCGCCAACGGGAACCGGCAGGTCGGGTTGCGCGAGCACCACTTTGCCCGTCTCATCCGGCACCCCGAGCACCAGAACCTCGGATCTGAATTTGCCGATCTGTCGAGGCGGAAAGTTGACCACTGCGAGGACTTGCTGGCCCACCAGACCTTCCGGATCATAGTGATCGGTAATCTGTGCAGAGGAGGATTTTTCACCGATCTCAGGCCCAAAATCGATCCAGAGCTTGATGGCGGGCTTGCGCGCTTCGGGATAGGGCGCCGCTCGAACCACTCTGCCCACGCGGACATCAACCTTCAGGAAATCATCAAATGTGATGTTATCCACGACCCAACTCCTTTGACCGGTTGGTGGCTGCCGCAACCGCTTGGTGAAGCAACGGGGGCATTCCGGTCTCTTCATGCATCAATACATCAAGCGCGGCTTGCGTCGTGCCATTGGGCGACGTCACATTCTTTCTGAGTTGCGCGGGCTCCTCGTCCGCCGCTTCCGCCAATGCGCCAGCGCCTGCCACGGTGGCCTTGGCCAGTTGCATTGCCAAGGGGCCTGGAAGCCCCTGTGCCACGCCCGCGGCCGCCAGAGTTTCGATCAGATGAAACACATAGGCCGGGCCCGATCCACTGACACCCGTCACGGCATCTAACTGGGCTTCGTCCTCAAGTCGAACCACCTGCCCAACCGCGCGCAAAAGCCCCTCTGCCAAGTCGAGATGCGATGAGTTGGTGGCGGTGTTTCCAACTATGGCCGTAATGCCCTTGCCAATGGCAGCGGGCGTGTTCGGCATCGACCGGACAATAGGGCTACCCGCACCAAAACTGCTTTCAAAGACGGCGATCGGTGTGCCGGCCGCCACCGAAATGATCAGGGTATCGGACAGCGTATGGCTCGCAAGCGTCGGCAAAGACTCTGCGATCATCTGGGGTTTTACCGCAATCAGCAGTACTGCCGGATTGGCGGGCACCCCGTCATTGATGTGCACGCCACTGCCCTTGAGCCAATCTGATGGGTGCGGGTCGAGCACCCAGACTGACGACGCCGGCAGGCCCTCTGCCAGCCAACCGGCCAGCATGGCCGATCCCATCTTGCCGCAGCCCAGCAGGACCAACCCGCGGTCGGCGATTTTGTCAAAATCCATGAAGGCGCCCCTCCCCTTTCGGTTCAGGGCGCAGGTTTACGCGCGGCCATATGCCTCTGCAATGGCCACCTGCATCGCATCCTTCGGCGAGCGGTCGCCCCAGACAAGCAACTGCATGGCTGGGTAGTACCGTTCGGCGCTGAGCACGGATGCATTGATCATCGTGTCAATTTGCTCGGGCGAGGCCACCTGACCGCCGCTGAGCACCAGACCATAGCGGTAAACCATAAGCTTCTGCTCAGCCCAATAGGTGAACGCCCCAGCCCAGCACTGATCGTTCATCAGGTTGAGCAACTCAAAAAGCTCGGGAAGCTTCTCGTCGGGTGGCTCCATCTCGAACGTGCAGACCATACGCAGCGTTTCGTCATACCCGGACCACGCCAGGGTCAGCGAATAGGTGCGCCACTGCCCTTCGACGGCCATTGCAATCTGGTCGTCTCCGATCCGGTCAAAATCCCAGTCGTGATGTTCTGCCAGATGCTCGACAATGTCGATCGGGTGAATGTCTTCTTCCAGATACTGCTCGGAAAGGGCCATGTTGCCACCTCACTGATCTCTAGCGATCCAGAGCGCGTCGCGCCCCAGCGCTAGGTGCCTGCTCTACAGACCGGGGCGATCCCCCGTGCCCATACCAGATATGGTGCTGCTTCGAATGCGATGTGGCAACCCTTTATTTGGGGATAACCGCAATAAGTTGTGGGCGCCCACACGGAGCGCCCGAAATATCGCATTTGGAACAAGTCTTGTATTGACCGAAGTCACCAGGCCAGCAAAGTCTACGACAACTTCGCAGTATGGCTCTCAGCGCACGCGGACCAGCGCCGCCCTGCCGGATTAGTCTTCGTCTGTTTTCTCCAGTGCCGCGATGCGCGCCGCAAGGGCTTCATTTTCTTCGCGGGCTTTCTGCGCCATAGCGCGCACCGCGTCGAACTCCTCGCGGGTCACAAAGTCACGATCTGCCAACCAGCGGTCGATCATCGATTTCATGGCCGTTTCGGCTTCTTCCCGTGCGCCTTGGGCCACACCCATCGCATTGGTCATTAGCTGCGAAAGATCATCCATCATTTTGTTGCGGGTCTGCATTTGTGGTCTCCGTTTCAGGCTGACACCTATATGGGCAAGCCTGTGCCCCGCAGCAAGGATTGACTTCCGCGCTCGGGCACGGGCAAGACACGCCCATGCAGGCCACCCTCCCCTTCCCCGATATCTCGCCCGAGATCTTCTCGATCAGTCTCTTTGGCATGGAATTCGCCCTGCGCTGGTACGCGTTGGCCTATATGGTGGGCATCCTGGTTGCCTGGCGGCTGAGCGTCCGTGCCGTCAAACACAGCGCGCTCTGGCAGAACGATACGCCGCCGATGACACCCCGGCAGATCGAGGACTTGCTGACCTGGATCATCCTGGGGGTGATCTTGGGGGGGCGGCTTGGTTTCGTGTTGTTCTATCAGCCGGCATACTACCTGCAGCACCCGGCGGAGATCCTGATGATCTGGCAGGGCGGCATGGCCTTTCACGGCGGGCTGCTGGGCGTCGTTGTGGCGGCCGTCTTCTACACGCGCCGACACGGCATTGCGCTGACGTCCACGGCGGATCTGATCGCACATTCTGTCCCTGTCGGACTGCTGCTGGGCCGCTTGGCAAACTTCATAAATGGCGAGCTCTGGGGGCGACCCACTGATCTGCCCTGGGGCGTTGTCTTTCCCGGCGCCGCCGCACAGGACTGCCCTGGCGTCGTGGGTCTGTGCGCCCGACACCCATCGCAGCTTTACGAAGCCCTGCTCGAAGGCCTCATTCTTGGCGTTGTACTGCTTTGGCTGGTGTATCGGCGCGACGGCTTCAAACGTCCGGGTTTGATTGCGGGCGTGTTCTTTTTCGGATACGGCTTGGCCCGTTTCCTCGTGGAGTTTGTCCGCCAACCCGATGCCCACTTTGTTTCCCAAGGGAACCCCCTTGGACTGGCCTGGCACATTGGCGGGGTCGGTCTCACCATGGGTCAGATCCTGTCCCTGCCGATGATTGCATTGGGATTGTGGCTGATCATGCGCGCGCGCAGATGACTCTGCACGATCATCTGATCAACCGGATTAAGCAAAGCGGCCCGATGAGCGTGGCGGAATACATGACTGTGTGCCTGCAACACCCGGAGCATGGCTATTACACAAGCCGCGACCCCCTTGGAGCAGAGGGGGATTTCACCACCGCCCCCGAAATCAGCCAGATGTTTGGCGAGCTACTCGGGCTGGCGCTGGCACAGTCCTGGCTGGATCAGGGTGCGCCGGCCCGTTTCACCTTGTGTGAACTCGGTCCAGGGCGCGGCACCCTGATGGCGGACCTGATGCGCGCGACAAGAACGGTGCCCGGATTTCAGGAAGCGGCGGAACTGCATCTGGTCGAGCTTTCCCCGGCGCTGCGCAAAAAACAGGCAGAGGCGCTGTCCGGTTACGATCCTGTCTGGCTGGATGATGTTGCCGAGTTGCCGGACCAACCGCTTTTTCTTGTGGCAAACGAGTTCTTTGATGTCCTCCCGATCCGGCAGTTCGTGCGCACCGGCAATCTTTGGCGCGAACGGCGGATCGGCGCGGAAGGCGGGGTGCTGGCATTCGGGCTGGACAGCGCATTGCCGCAACCTGCTTTGGCCAACCGGCTGGACGACACCGCCGATGGAGATCTGGTCGAACAAAGCCCCGCGCTTGCGCCAACCGTCGATGCCATCGGCTCGCGAATCGACACTCGAGGCGGTGCGGCCCTGATCGTTGATTATGGGGATTGGGGATCGTTGGGTGACACCTTTCAAGCCGTCCGGGCGCACAAAAAAGAAGATCCGTTGCAAAGGCCGGGCGCGTGCGATCTGACGGCCCATGTCGATTTCGAGGCGCTTTCAGTGGCTGCGCCCTGTGCGCACACACGCCTGACCTCTCAGGGAATATTCCTCGAACGGCTGGGCATCACACAACGTGCGCAGGCACTCGCGCAAACATTGGACGGAGCCGACCTTGAACGGCACATCGCTGCGCATCGCCGGTTGACGCATCCCGCCGAAATGGGAAACCTGTTCAAAGTGATTGGCCTCTATCCAACAGACAAGGCCGCGCCGCCCGGACTGACCACATGACACTTGAGATCCTGACATCCGATCACCTGGGAGACCTGAAGCACGGGTTTTTCACGCGACGTGGTGGAGCCTCTTCAGGTGTTTTTGCGGGGTTGAATTGCGGGAATGGCTCTACGGATCAGCGCGAAGCGGTGGCGATCAATCGTGAGCGCGTGGCCGAAGCCGTCGGCGTCAGCTCCGATTTCCTACTGGGCGTGCATCAGGTGCATTCCACGGATGTGATCCCCGTGACGGGCCCCATGGCCGATAGGCCGCGCGCGGACGCTCTCGTCACAGCGACCCCCGGCGTGGCGTTGTCCGTCCTGACGGCAGACTGCCAGCCCGTCCTGTTCGCAGATCCCAATGCGCAGGTCATCGGGGCCGCCCACGCAGGATGGCGTGGCGCGCTCGACGGAGTGCTCGAGGCGACACTGGACGCGATGGAAGAGCTGGGAGCCGACCGCACGGACACCATCGCCGTGATCGGTCCGACAATCAGTCAGCGGGCCTATGAGGTTGGACCGGAGTTCTTCGAGGAATTCCTGGCGGACGAACCCGCCAATGCCCGGTTCTTCGCCAATGGGGACGGGGACCGTCTGCATTTCGATCTGCCGGGCTTCGGATTGCACCGGTTGCGAGAGGCTGGTGTCTCCGCAGCTGAATGGACACGCCATTGCACCTACACCGATCGGAAGCGTTTCTTCTCTTACCGCCGCAGCCGCCACGAAATGGAAGCGGATTATGGCCGGTTGATTTCCGTCATTCGACTGTAGATCGACACATTTGCTTCACAATTGAGACGCCAAAGAGGCCGTGGCGAGGCATATCGTGCCCGGTAAGCTCATGTTTTTGATAGAAAATGAAACAATGGGGCAGATCTGACCTACTTTGTCCCGCCCCTGCGCAATTGCGGCTGCATTTTCCCTGACTCTGCCCAAACCCGGCCTCAAACCCTCGCCATTGTGCACCGTAACGAAACAATCGGCCCCCCGGTCGCAACAACGAGGCAGGAGAGACAGAGATGAAAGTTCGGACGCGATTCCTGAAATCCGTTATCGAAACGGCCCGCAAGGAGAGCACGGAAATGCCCTGGGCTCGTGGTGCCCGTCGCGCCGCCTTCATCGCAAGCCGGACCCCGGCGCCCAAAAGGATCAAGATGGCCTGACGGCCCTTTGCCAGGGCCGCACCGGCCCCGGTCTGCCGCGCTTCGGCGCACGAATCGGAATGTGGCAGCATTCCTATGGTTTGTGGAAACAAACCACCCTAAGTTCCATTCATTGACTCAGGCGGGGCGTATAGCGTCCCGCCTTTTTTGACTTTTCATTTATATTTGTGATCAATTTTTGCATTCGCAGATGTTCACCACACGCGTGTCCGTCTGTCGTTGTCGGTGGGGGCCGGCGCAGATGCGACCCAATGTAACGAGGGCCGATCACATGACCACAACCCCCATCCGCCTGCACGAGGGTGCCGTGCCTGTGGCTGCCCAGGATCTCTTTCAAACCCCCGAGAAGCCAGCCAAATCGCCCAGACCAAAAGTGCGCCGCTATCAGGTCAGCACGCTTCTGCCCAATGGAGACATCGCCGAAACGCGCCACCTCGCCCCGGCGATGCCCCTTTTCGAAGACGCGTTTTGCGCCTTCTCACGCGGTTCGCTGATCGACACCGCTGCTGGCCCGCTGGCCATCGAAGATATTCTGCCGGGCGACGAGGTCGTGACCCTGGACGGGTCAACCCAACCTGTGGTCTGGAAAGGCAGTGTGACTATCACGCCCGGCCTCAATCAGTTGAATAGCCGCAACATGGGCCTGACCCGCATCATGGCGGACAGTTTTGGAGAATCCCGCCCCATGTCATGTGTGATTGCAGGCCCGTCCGCGCGTCTGCTTTACACACCGCACCACCTGCGGGCACTGGCCGGCGGTGCTGAGATCCTAACGCCTGTGCAAGAGTTCGTGGACGGCGTGAATGTGATCGAAACGGCCCCTCCCACGGCGGTCGAACTGTTCCACATTTGCTTGCCGCACCACGCCGCGATCCGCGTTGGCGGTCTGGCGTTCGAAAGCTACCACCCGGGCCTGCAGGCGACGCGCACAATCAGTCATGCGATGCGAGCGATCTTCCTCAACCTGTTTTCTCACGTGAACCAGTTGAGCGATTTTGGGCCGGTGGCCTATCCACGTGCCGGAGAAGGTCAACTGAACGCCATCAGTGCCTGAACTGAATCGACCCCTATCAGGCGGTCCGGCTCAGCCGTTCCTCCAGAATTTCAAACGGCACGCCGGGCTCGTCCTTGGCCCCGCGGATCACCAGTGACGTTTTGACACTGGCCACGTTCGGCGTGGTCAACAATTCACCGGTCAGGAAGCTTTGAAAGCTGGACAAGTCGGGCGCGACGCATTTCAGGATAAAATCCACCTCGCCGTTCAGCATGTGGCACTCGCGCACAAGCGGCCAGTTCCGGCAACGCTCCTCGAAGGCGCTCAACTCGCTCTCGGCCTGACTGTCCAGACCAACCATCGCAAACACCTGCACTTCGAATCCGAGTTCGCGGGCATCCACATCCGCATGATAGCCACGGATCAGACCGGCCTCCTCGAGAGTGCGCACACGCCGCAGACAGGGCGGAGCGGAAATCCCAACGCGTTTGGCCAGTTCGACATTGGTCATCCGACCGTTCGCCTGCAGCTCTGCCAGAATCTTGCGGTCGATCGGATCCAAACGTGTTGTGGCCATGCAGCGCCCCCCAAGCTTTTCGATTTCTTATAACAGGGGCGGTCGCACGCGCAATAATGTTTCGCGCCAGCGCAACTTTGTTTGGACATAGGTCGTGATCCGTCTGCCAATCACAAACACCCATCCTGCAAGAATCGGGGTTTAAGCACCGGCTCGCCGGGTCTATATGCTATTGCCCAATCGAAGCACACTTACCCCTATGCCGGAGCGCCCCATGGCCGAAACTCGTCACACCAAGGTTCTGATCATCGGCTCTGGCCCTGCAGGCTACACGGCGGGCGTCTACGCCAGCCGCGCCATGCTGAACCCGATCCTTGTGCAGGGCATCGAACCCGGCGGACAACTGACAACGACAACCGAAGTCGAGAACTGGCCCGGCGATACCGAGGTTCAGGGTCCGGATCTGATGGTGCGGATGGAAGCGCACGCCAAAGCCATGGGATGTGAGGTCATCGGCGACATCATCAGTTCTGTGGACTTCTCCAAACGACCGTTTGTGTGTCAATCCGATAGCGGCACAGTCTACATCGCCGATGCGATCATTTTGTGCACCGGTGCGCGCGCAAAGTGGCTGGGACTGCCCAGCGAAGAGAAGTTCAAAGGCTTTGGGGTTTCGGCCTGTGCGACCTGCGACGGGTTCTTCTACCGTGGCCAGGAAATCGTGGTAATTGGCGGTGGGAACACCGCCGTAGAAGAGGCGCTGTTTCTGACGAACTTCGCCTCCAAAGTGACCCTCATCCACCGACGCGACGAATTGCGGGCCGAAGCGATCCTGATCGACCGCCTGATGAAAAACCCCAAGATCGAACCATTGTGGTTCCATACTTTGGAAGAGGTAGTTGGCACCGATACACCCCTCGGCGTCGAAGCGGTCAGAGTGAAGCACACGAAGACAGGCGAAATCACCGAAATCCCCGCCAAGGGTGTCTTTGTCGCCATTGGTCATGCGCCGGCGAATGAATTGGTCAAAGATGTTCTCGAAACCCATATGGGCGGCTATGTGGTGACAAAGCCGGACAGCACAGCAACATCTGTGCCGGGCGTGTTCGCTGCAGGCGACCTGACGGACCACAAGTACCGGCAGGCCGTCACCTCTGCGGGCATGGGATGCATGGCCGCGCTTGAGGCTGAACGCTTTCTGGCCGAAGAGGGTGCGGATGCCCCAGCCGTTGCGACTGACAGCGTGGCACAGGGTGCGGTGATCCCGTCAGACGCCGCCGAGTAGGCCAGGCGCGGCCCAAGCTGCCGAGAGCCATTCCGAGCTCGCTTGGCTATCAACTCGGTGCGTGACCCTGCGGTGAAGCCACAGCAAACCCCTTTGCGTCAGGCAAATGCTCCCACGCGCTCTTGACGCGTTCCTCGCCCCCGCGCACGCTTTGCAGATCGACTTGAAAGGGATCAGTTCGGGTGCAATCGGTTTTGTGGCGCGGCAGCTGGACCACCCGGACCCGGATCGTCACCGGTCTGGTCCTCTTTCTGTATGCCCTGCTGCATTTCATCAATATCGGCCTAGGTCTGTTCTCTCCACAAGCAATGGAGGCGATGCAGACCGCGCGGCAAACTGTAACGCGATCCGTGCCCGGTACGATCATCATCTATGGCTCGTTGCTGTTGCACGCAGGGCTGGCGCTGGTGCGCGTTGCTGCTCGTGGCACGCTGCGCATGCCGCTGCGCGAAGCAGTGCAACTGGTTTTGGGCCTGACCATCCCGGTTTTTCTGACCGCCCACATCGTCTTTACGCGCGCGGCCAATGAGCTTTTCGCGGTTAATGACGAATATGGCTATCTGATCGGACTGATCTGGGGGTCCAACTCTGCCTGGACGCAGTCTGCGCTGCTGCTGGTCGTCTGGGTCCATTCGGCGATCGGTCTGCATATGTGGCTGAACCCGATGCGCTGGTGGCGGCAGTCCCAGCCGTGGCTTGTCGCAGGCTTTGTGCTCGTTCCGGCGTTTGCACTGGCCGGATTCGTCGCCGAGGGACGCCGGATCAGCGCAGCCCTGGCCGACCCGGAACAAGCCGGGGCTTTGTTTGCGCGTTTCAACTGGCCGGACGCACAGGCTTTCACAGAGCTGATCGCCTTGAAGGATCAACTGCTTCTGATGTTTTGGGCCCTCCTTGCCCTTAGTTTGCTGGCCTTCGTGACACGGCAACTTTTGCGGCGCCGTCAATCCGTTCGGGTAGAATATGTGGACGGGCCCCGGATCAGGACACCGCGCGGCCCAACTTTGCTGGAAATGTCGCGGGCGAATGGTGTTCCGCACACGTCCCTTTGCGGCGGGCGGGGGAGATGCACCACCTGCCGGGTCATCGTCGAAGAAGGCGCCGACCTGCTGCATCCGCCCAGCGCAGCCGAAGCAGCAAGCCTGAAGGCGGTCAATGCGGCTCCAAATGCGCGGCTGGCCTGTCAGGTCCGGCCGACGGACCCTTTGACCGTCTTCCGGGTGTTTCGACCGGATGGTCGCCGCAAGCGGGCCCATGCCAGCCAGGGCCAGGAAAAGCGCCTGGCCGTCCTTTTTCTGGACATGCGCGGCTTCACTGCCCGCACGACAGGGCAGTTGCCCTATGATGTTGTGTTCCTTCTCAACCGGTTCTTTGACGCGATCGTCCCCGCGATCACCCGAAGTGGCGGGACAGTCGACAAGTATCTGGGCGACGGATTGCTTGCCGTTTTTGAGACCAGGGACTCCCAGAGTTCCGCCAAGGCTGGGATGCAGGCGGCGATTGGCATTGGCGAGGCGATGAATCGATTCAACAGCCGCCTCGAGAGTGATGGCGAAGCCCCAGTGCGGGTGGGGGTCGGGTTGCACCTTGGCGACGTGGTGCTGGGAGAGATCGGCGCCGCGGGAAACGCACCGCGCACCCTGATCGGGGATGCCGTGAACACCGCCAGCCGACTGGAAAGCGAAACAAAAGCGCAGGGCGTTGAACTGTTGGTGTCCAAGGCGGTTCTGGAAGCGGCAGGTCTGGAAACCGGGCATCTGAACTTGATCCCTCTGGAGTTGAGGGGACTCAACGCGCCGCTCGAAGCCTTGCCCGTATCGCAAGCTGCCGGTTTGGCCGAAATGCTTGAGGAATTGGCGACAACCTGAGCCAAATTCGGCCAAGGACGCGGCAAAACCACACTCGGTCCCAAAAACACGACAACGATACTGGACTTTGCCCGCCGCACGGGTCTATGCCGCGCGCGAACGGTGTCTTCCGGCGCCGTAGTATCCGAGAACGAGAGTATTCCCATGACCATGCTGGCCAATCTGGCGCCCATTCCCGAACTCTATGTGTCTTACGACTCGGCCCAAAAACTGAAGGTCGAAGCCGGAGACCTCAAGAGCCTTGATCTGACCCCGCGCCAGATCTGCGACCTCGAATTGTTGATGAACGGAGGGTTTAACCCTCTGAAAGGGTTTTTGTCGGAAGCGGACTACACCAGCGTGGTCGACACAATGCGGCTTGCGGACGGCACGCTCTGGCCGATGCCAATCAATTTGGACGTGTCAGAACAGTTCGCCGACACGCTCGAATTGGGCGAGGATATTGCCCTGCGGGATCAGGAAGGCGTCATTCTGGCAACGATGACGGTCACCGACCGCTGGCGCCCGAACAAGGCGCACGAAGCCGAAGCGGTGTTTGGTGCGGACGATGATGCCCATCCGGCCGTGAACTATCTGCACAACACTGCGGGGGACATCTACCTTGGCGGTCCCGTCACCGGCATTCAGCAGCCAGTGCACTATGATTTTCGCGGCCGTCGGGACACACCCAATGAATTGCGCGCCTATTTCCGCAAGCTCGGCTGGCGGCGCATCGTCGCGTTCCAGACCCGCAACCCGCTGCACCGTGCCCATCAGGAACTCACATTCCGGGCCGCGCGCGAGGCGCAGGCCAACCTGCTCATCCACCCCGTTGTCGGACTGACCAAACCCGGAGACGTGGACCATTTCACCCGCGTGCGCTGCTATGAGGCGGTGCTGGACAAGTACCCCGCGGCCACAACCTCGATGTCTCTGCTGAACCTGGCGATGCGGATGGCAGGCCCGCGCGAAGCGGTATGGCATGGTCTGATCCGCAAGAACCATGGCTGCACCCATTTCATTGTTGGCCGCGACCATGCCGGACCCGGCAAGAACTCCGCCGGTGAAGATTTCTATGGGCCTTACGATGCGCAGGATCTGTTCCGCAAGCATCAGGACGAAATGGGTATCGAGATGGTCGACTTCAAACACATGGTCTATGTGCAGGAGCGCGCCCAGTACGAGCCGAATGACGAAATCGCCGACAAGGACAGTGTCACGATCCTCAACATTTCCGGCACCGAGCTGCGCCGCCGCTTGTCAGAAGGGCTGGAAATTCCCGAATGGTTCTCATTTCCAGAGGTGGTGGCCGAACTGCGGCGCACCAAACCGCCACGCAGCCAGCAAGGTTTCACCGTCTTCTTCACCGGATTCTCAGGGTCAGGAAAATCCACCATCGCCAATGCCCTGATGGTCAAACTGATGGAGATGGGAGGACGCCCTGTCACGCTGCTGGACGGTGACATCGTGCGGAAGAACCTGAGCTCCGAACTGGGGTTCTCCAAGGAACACCGCGATCTGAACATCCGCCGTATCGGTTACGTCGCCTCCGAGATCACCAAGAACGGCGGCATCGCAATCTGCGCGCCGATTGCGCCTTATGCCTCGACGCGCCGTGCCGTACGCGAGGATATCGAAACCTTCGGTGCGTTCCTGGAAGTGCATGTCGCGACCAGCATCGAAGAGTGCGAACGCCGCGACCGCAAGGGGCTCTACAAATTGGCGCGCGAGGGGAAGATCAAGGAATTCACCGGAATCTCCGACCCCTACGATGTCCCGGAAAACCCGGAACTGCGGGTCGAAACCGAGAACGTGGATGTCGACAACTGCGCACACCAGGTCCTACTCAAGCTTGAGAACATGGGCCTGATCGCTGGGTGATTTTCAAACCGGGGCCTTTGGTTCACTTGGGTCCCGGTTCCAACGACGCGACCAATGGGCACCAAGCGCGCACTGACCGCGCGGAATGTGATCTGAGGTCCCTTCTGACGTCACCGCATCAAGTACACCCTTGCCGACACGTGCGGACTACAATCAATGAGAAGAGCCAAAAAAGCACGAGGCTTGAGCGGCAATCTGCTGGGGCCTCATCCCTCCGGACTATACCAGATTGGCGATGTGTAGGCTCTCTCTTGAATGAACCGAGGTGCATCTTTCGGGATTTTTGTTCCGAAAATCTTGGCGTCGTAGGTCGTCCAGCGCGGCGTAGGAATGGCAAGAACCCTCACATAGTAAAACGTGCTGAGCGCAGGATCAAAATCCGGATCTTCCCAATATGCGGAAAGAGCCGCACGACCAACTTCATTTGTCCAAGAGGCAGTCGCCACATCCACAGTGTTGCCGACCGGACCGTCGCATGCGGCATCGACGAGCGCGCGTCCTCCACATGCGACGTCATAGACGCGCTCTGATGTGGTCCCGTCGCTGTTTAACCAACCTTTGATGATCTGGACGCGATCGAGATTGGCGCCGTCTGGATCGCGCAGCGCCCGAACCAGAAACCGTGGGGCGCGACCATCGTCATCAGACTGCAAATCTGCGCCCATCGGAACGCCATTGTCATACCCGTAAGCCGCAAAGTCTGATCTCGGCAGATCAGACTCTTCGAAATCGTAGCCCGCGAACACACGGACCCGCATGCGTGGTCCTGTCGTGGCATATACCTCCTTTCGCGCGAGAGCGTCCCAAATGGCCTTACGCGTGTTCTCTCGCGCCCACACGGCAGCGAGGCCCGAGCCCGATGTCTGCCATGCATATTGCGCCACACTCTCATCGCCGCCTATGCCGCCCACGACTTCCTCAAAACGGATGGGATCAGCCGTGGGCTCTACGGCCGCGACTTTGCCAAAGAAGTTGTCCTCACCAACCGTTGAAAGCGATGTATGAGCGTCCGTTGAACCGATGACTCCAAACTTGAACGGGTTGATGCCAGTTTCTGCATCATATGCCAGGCCTCGGCGCCACGCTGCGCGCGCATACTCACGCGGCAGCATTTCGGGTGTTTTGGGTTCAGGGCCAAGCTGTCCCTTATCCCAAGTCTCGAAATCGGCAAACTCGTCTTCTGGGGAGAGCAGCGGATGCGTTTCGCCATCGCCCTTCATCTGCGTGATTTCGTAGAGTGGTTCCCACCGGGCGCGTTGTCTGAAGTAATCAGCATCAAATGGTTGCCCCGAAAGTCGCACCTGATCGAACATCAACCCATTGGACAGATTTCCATTGTGAGGGATCGCGAGCAGTTTTTGCCCCGTTGTCACCTCTGCTTGCTCCATCCATGCCCAAAGGTCTTCGGGGTCGAAACTATCGAAATTCGAGTAAGGAATGATCTTGTCTGCGCCTTCTTTCCCGCCACGAAAAATGACGTTCCGGTGAAGGTTGTTCCGCTGGGGATTTGAGGTCCACTCGAATCCGATCAATGCGGTGAAGAGCCCCGGTTGATTGTGATACTCCGCCGCCGCTGTGACATTGCTCCAAGCAGTCTCGTAGATCTCCTGATGATCTGCCAATGGGTCCGTGCCCGTGGATTTGGCTTCGCTCCAAATGGACCAGGCACCTGCAGGATCACCTGCCTCAACTGCAGCGTCCAGCCGCTGGCCAAACTCAGTCGACAGTAAGATTTCATCTTTTGCGGCAAGCAGAGGTGCCAGCCCCAGGTTTTCGGCATGATCCGCAACAACAAGAAAGTCCAGCGGACGCCTCAGACGCGCTTCGACCCCAGTGCTGGAGGTCACCACTTCGCCTTTGGCAAACCGATATGCCTCATCAGGCCCCAGGACGTTGCCGATCATGCCGGCATCGGCGGAGTAGGAGGTGTGCAGATGCGTGTCGCCAAAGAAGACCTGATTTGGGAAGACCTGGCTTGGGTAAGGCGAATACTCTCGATCCTCTGGTTGTGTGCCGGGTACGTCTTCAGCCGCAACTGAAGCTGAGAGAAAAACTGTTAGAAGCGATGCCAGGCGAAACACTTTGGACCTCATTGATTGCAAACAGCATACTGGATTGGTCGCAGATATCTATGACGCGCTGGCGTCGCGAAAGTTCCGCCAAATGGGTGGACCTCAGGCACTCAAGACCAATCCCAAAAAGAAAAGGGGCCGCCGATTGGCGACCCCTTCCCGACTGTCTTTGACAGGCTGGCTTACATCATGCCGCCCATGCCGCCCATATCGGGCATGCCGCCTGCAGGGGCCGCGCCTTCTTTGGCCGGCTTGTCTGCAACCATAGCTTCGGTCGTGATCAGCAGGCCCGCGATCGATGCGGCGTCCTGCAGAGCAGTCCGGACAACTTTGGCCGGATCGATCACGCCGAACTTGAACATGTCGCCATATTCTTCGGTCTGCGCGTTGAACCCGAATGCAGCGTCGTCGCTCTCGCGGATTTTGCCAGCAACGACGGAGCCGTCGACACCTGCGTTTTCAGCGATCTGACGCAGCGGAGATTCGAGCGCCTTGCGCACGATGTTCACACCGATGTTCTGATCGTTGTTTTCGCCGGTCAGGCCATCAAGCGCCTTGGCACCCTGGACCAGAGCCACGCCACCGCCGACAACGATGCCTTCCTGCACAGCCGCACGGGTGGCGTTCAGGGCATCATCAACGCGGTCTTTGCGTTCTTTCACTTCGACTTCGGTCATGCCGCCAACGCGGATCACCGCAACACCGCCAGCCAGTTTGGCCACGCGCTCTTGCAGTTTCTCACGGTCGTAGTCAGAGGTGGTTTCCTCGATCTGGGTGCGGATCTGGCCGACGCGCGCCTCGATTTCGGCTTTCTCACCTGCGCCATCAACGACGGTGGTTTCGTCTTTGGTGATGGTCACTTTCTTGGCGGTGCCCAGCATGTCCATGGTCACCGATTCCAGCTTCATTCCGAGGTCTTCGCTGATCACCTGACCACCGGTCAGAATGGCGAGGTCCTGCAGCATCGCCTTGCGGCGATCACCAAAGCCAGGTGCTTTGACAGCAGCAATTTTCAGGCCGCCGCGCAGTTTGTTCACAACCAGAGTGGCCAGCGCTTCGCCTTCCACGTCCTCGGCAATGATCAGCAGCGGTTTTTGCGACTGGATCACCGACTCGAGCAGCGGAACCATCGGCTGCAGCGACGAGAGTTTCTTCTCGTGCAGCAGGATCATGCAGTCTTCCAGCTCAGCCGTCATTTTGTCTGCGTTGGTCACGAAGTAAGGCGACAGGTAGCCGCGATCGAACTGCATGCCTTCGACAACGTCGGTCTCGGTTTCCAGACCTTTGTTCTCTTCAACGGTGATGACGCCTTCGTTGCCAACCTTTTGCATCGCATCAGCGATCTGGTTGCCGATTTCAGCTTCGCCATTGGCGGAGATGGTGCCAACCTGTGCGACTTCATCGCTGTCTTTGACTTCGCGCGATGCGCCTTTGATGGAGTCGACAACCTTCGCGGTTGCAAGGTCGATGCCGCGCTTCAGGTCCATCGGGTTCATGCCCGCCGCAACCGACTTCATGCCTTCTTTGACGATGGCCTGAGCCAGAACGGTGGCAGTGGTGGTGCCGTCGCCGGCTTCGTCATTGGTGCGCTGGGCCACTTCTTTGACCATTTGCGCGCCCATGTTTTCGAACTTGTCTTCCAGTTCGATTTCCTTGGCAACGGACACACCGTCTTTGGTGATGCGCGGTGCGCCAAAGGACTTGTCCAGAACCACGTTCCGGCCTTTGGGGCCCAACGTGACTTTGACAGCGTCTGCCAGAATGTTGACGCCTTTCAGCATCTTGTTACGGGCGTCGGTGTCAAACTTGACGTCTTTTGCAGCCATTTCGACTTGCTCCTTCAGAATTCTTTTTGGTGTAAGAGATCAGACGATCCGGGGCTTTCAGGCAGCCGCGGCAGCAGATGCATCATCGATGATGCCCATGATGTCCGATTCTTTCATGATCAGCAGCTCTTCGCCGTCCAGCGTCACTTCGGTGCCAGACCATTTGCCGAACAGGATCTTGTCGCCTTCCTTGACGTCCATTGCGATCCGGTCGCCGTCGTCATCACGGGCGCCTGCGCCAACGGAAACAACGATGCCTTCAGCAGGCTTTTCCTTTGCGCTGTCGGGGATGATCAGGCCGCCGGCTGTCTTTTCGTCGCTTTCGACACGGCGCACCAGCACCCGGTCATGAAGTGGTTTGAATGCCATCTTTGCAGCTCCTTGAGGCTCAAAGTTTCTCCCAATTGATCCTCTGGCGCCAGAGGATCATTAGCACTCACCATCAATGAGTGCCAACGACGCGGAAATAGGCAAGGGTGCGGGCCGAGTCAACATCGCCGGACGCTCTTTTTTCCCAATTCAGTTTAGAAGGATCGCAACTGTCCGTGATACCCGGTCAGACGCATTGGACGCTTGCTGGGCGTAGCGCGCCCCTCACGCAGAAATTGATGTACGGATCGCTTCGGCAGCTCTTTGTTCCAGGTCAGCATAGGTTGCGATCACAGGTTTCAGGGCCTTGAGCGCCGGTAACAGACGCTCGTACTCCGCAACACTCGCATGCTCGATGGCCCGTCGCAGATCAGCTTCTGAGGCACATTGTATGATGGCTTCGGGGTCCATGAACTGCTCCAGGTTCGGACATCCCCAATAGATGGGCACCGTATCGCACAGGACCGCATCCAGAAGCTTCTCGGAGAAGTAGTTCGGTTCCCTGACATTCTCCACGACCACCGAAAAACGATAGGGCGCCAAGCCTTCTGATTTCGCTGCGAAGGGTTTGTAGCCCCGGCCGATCACATCGACATCGCGACGGGATCCATCGGCCCATCGCGCAACCTCGTGCCGCAGCTGGTGTCCGCTGGATTTACGTTTGGCCGAGGCGATCAAAGATGTCATCCGGGTTTTCTGGATCGAGAGGTTGCGCCAGTCCGGCACCCATGTACGCCCGAGCGGAAAGAAAATTCCATTGGGAATGCGTGAAAGCAAATCTTCGTTGAAGGTCAGAATACGGTGAAATCTGCGCCACGTGACCCGCAGAAGCGTCAGGTGTTTGCGGCAGAATTCTGAGGGTTCCCCCTGGACCAGGGAAATCTGCGCGCGGGTGCCCCTGTCGCGCCGCCAATGCACCGAAGTTCGGGGAAATGCGATCAGGTGGTCCTGCGGCGTCATATCGGCAACAAGCTTGCCGCGCAGGCGCTCTGGGCATCCCAAAGGCCAGATCAGCGCGTCGGTCGGAGACTTCGCAAGGCCCGGCTCCAGCGACAGCTCGGAAGGCAGAAAAGCGATGCCGGCCTCTGTCATGGGATCACGATGCTGGACGACATCGCAGGATACGATCTGCGCCCGGATGGTATACGCCCTTGATGGGTATCGTCACAGTAACAACTCCCCGCGCATCAGACCATGGCTTCGCCCGGCGACCTTGACGCCGGTGATTGCATCCGCAGGTCCGACTCGGCTGACCGTCGCTCGGCCCGGGCGTCCCATCCAATGCCCCTGCTCTGCGACGAAGCTGTCGTTTTTGATCAACCCGTTGTGCCAAAGATATGACGCCATCGCACCGGTCGCGGAGCCGGTGAACGCATCTTCGGCGGGGCTGGGTGGCGCGAGCAGCAAACGGGAAAACGTGTTCCCCTCGTCTGTCGCACCCGTCAGGGTGACCAGGAACGGCTCCATGACATCGGTGCCTGAATACCCGGACGCCTCGGCCAATGCCCGCAGCGCCGGGACATCCAAACGTGCGGACCGGAGGGTTTCGTGGTCCTTCAGCACGGTGATGCAAAATGGCAGACCGGTCGACACAACTTGCGGCACGCCCACAATATCTGCGGCGGACAAACCAACGGTCCGCGCCACAAGCTCTGGATCGGGCGTAGCGCCAAACTCTGGCGCAACTTGCGTCATTTCAATGTTGTCGCCGAACAAGGTGACCGGGATCAGACCCGCGCCGGTCTCCAGAACGATCTGATCACCGTCGATCAGGCCCCGCGAACGCATGGCCGCAACCGTCGCCAGGGTCGGGTGGCCGGCAAAAGGAATTTCGCGACTGGCAAGAAAGTACCGCACCTTCACGTCCGCAACATCAGAAGGGCCGGTAAAGGTGCACTCGACCAGAGAGGTTTCCCGGACAAACGCCATGCAGACGTCATCCGTCAGCCCTGCCCCACCGTGCACCACGGCACATCCGTTGCCGCCGAACGGTTGTTCGGAAAACGCATCCACCCAGTCAAAGGCGAAAGGTTTCAATGCACGGTAACCGGCTGCATGTCATATTGGCGTGCCAGGACAAACGCCATCCGCCGGTCCGCCACCAATGCAAGTTGCTGGCCCATTGCGTCATGCACCGCATAGAGCTGCTGCAGATCCCCGGCCTGTTCCTGCACCTCTTCGGGCAGGTCCGCCACGTCCACAGCTTTCACATAGACAATCTGACGGTCAGCCTCGGGCCATTTGAATGGAGTATTCATCATTTACCCTTTCCTGATGTTGATGGTCTGTACGACGGTTTCCGGTATTGCCCGTGTCAGATCGACATGGAGCAACCCGTTTTCCATGATCGCTTCGCCAACTTCGACGCCATCGGCGAGGACAAAGGTGCGCTGGAACTGGCGCGCAGCGATGCCACGATGCAGGAACATACGCCCCTCGCTGTCATCACGTTGACGGCCGCGAATAACCAATTGCTGATCTTCGACAGTGATTGCCAGATCGCTTTCTGCGAACCCCGCTACGGCCAGCGTGATCCGGTAGGAATGATCCGAGGTCTGTTCGATGTTGAACGGCGGATACCCTTCATTGCCGGATTTCGAAGTCCGTTCCAGCAGCCGTTCCAGTTGCTCAAATCCCAGCAAATGCGGGTATGAGCCCAGGGTAAGTTTGGTCATAGACACGTCCTTATCAACGTAAAGCGACGGGTGACGCGATCCCGTTCTGGCAATCGCGTGACACCAATATGGGAAGAAACCGCAGGTTCCACAAGGTCTAGGCGAACTCGCCAATGGGATGTACTGTGTAAGGACGCACGCCAGTCGAACAGAGTCGCTGATGAACGCACCAACTGATCTATCGATGAAGACAGACGAGGTTTTGCGCGTGGAACTGGAAGTTTTCCGCCGCCAACACCGCGATCTCGACGAAGCGATTTCTGCCCTTTCCGAGAAAAATACCGGCGATCAGCTGACCATTCGGCGGCTGAAAAAGCAAAAACTCCGCCTCAAGGACCAGATCGCCCAGATCGAAGACCGGCTGACCCCAGATATCATCGCCTAGGGCGCTTCTGCGACCACCCGAAGTTCGACCAAGGCACCCGGACGGCGCAGGCCGGCGACCTCGACGGCCGTCCATGCCGGGTACGGCGCGCGCAGACGCGCCGTCCGAACCCGGTCGAAAACCTCAAAATGCGTGCGCAATCCCACGTGATAGCTTGTCATCTCTACAACACTGTCCAGATCGGTTCCGGCCTCGGTCAAGACGCCGGCGACCTTATCGAAGATGCTTTGAAACTGATCGGACGGATCCTCGGGCATTCCGCCCTTCGCATCGCTGCCTGTCACGCCGGTGAGAAAGATATGCCCTCCGGACAGTATTCCCGGTGACATATTGGCCGCTTCGGCAGCCTCTCTGAACGCATCCGGGACAATGAGTTTTCGTGTCATATGCGGGCCTCAGAGCAATTGATAGGCGCAGAGTGCGCCAGCCGAAACCAAGGCGCAAGCAACGCCGTTCAGCTGTGCATTGCCTCGCAAGCGGAACCGGCTATAGTGCGCGTTCTTTTGCACCTGAAAGGACCGGGACGCGATGGATGTGGGCATCATAATGGGCAGTCAGTCAGACTGGCCCACGATGAAAGAAGCGGCTCTGGTATTGGACGAGCTTGGCGTGGTCTACGAGTCAAAGATCGTCTCTGCCCACCGCACGCCAGATCGGCTCTGGCAGTATGGCAGCACGGCGGTCGAGCGCGGGTTGAAGGTGATCATCGCAGGCGCAGGGGGGGCCGCGCATTTGCCCGGCATGATGGCCTCCAAGACCCGCGTGCCGGTCATTGGCGTTCCGGTCCAGACGCGCGCCCTGTCCGGTGTCGATTCCCTATACTCCATCCTGCAAATGCCCAAAGGATACCCCGTCGCCACCATGGCCATTGGTTCAGCAGGCGCTTCCAACGCAGCACTCATGGCCGCCGGAATCCTCGCGCTTTCGGACCCGGCCGTTGCCACCCGACTGGAGGCCTGGCGCGCGGCCTTATCCGCGTCGATACCGGAGGCCCCAACAGATGACTGAGCCGCTCGCGCCCGGCGCTGTCATCGGCATACTCGGCGGCGGGCAGCTGGGTCGAATGCTGGCCGTGGCGGCTGCGAGACTGGGCTTTCGGACCCATGTCTATGAACCCGGCGCGCACCCTCCTGCCGGGGACGTGGCCTTTGCGGTCACGACCGCGCCCTATGAGGACCGCGCCGCGCTGGAAGCATTTGCTGACCAAGTCGACGTGGTTACTTACGAGTTCGAGAACATCCCGACGGAAGCGCTGGATGTTCTGGAAAAGCTGAAGCCAATCCGACCGGGTCGCGAAGCGCTTCGGATCAGCCAGGACCGGTTGACCGAAAAGACCTTCCTGCAGGACCTGGGGCTGCAGACAGCCCCGTTCGCAGATGTGCCCGACAAGCCCGCGCTGGACGCAGCCCTGGCGGATATCGGCACACCGTCGATCCTGAAGACACGGCGTTTTGGGTACGACGGCAAGGGCCAAGCCCGTCTGTCCGACCTGTCGGGCGCAGCGAGCGCACTGGCTGATATGGCCGGCGCCCCCGCGATATTAGAAGGGTTCGTCGATTTCAGCATCGAAGTCTCTGTTGTTGCCGCCCGCGGTCTTGACGGGTCAGTGGCCTGCTTCGACCCCGGTGAGAATGTTCATCGCGAGGGTATTCTGCGGACAACAACCGTTCCCGCGCGGCTGCCTGCGGCGCAGCGCAGCGACGCCATTCTGCTGGCCGCGCGTATCCTGAACGCACTGGACTACGTGGGTGTTCTCGGGGTCGAGCTGTTTGTCACACCGCAAGGGCTGATCGTGAACGAGATTGCACCCCGCGTTCACAACTCAGGGCACTGGACCCAGAACGGCTGCGTCGTGGACCAGTTCGAACAACATATTCGAGCCATTGCAGGCTGGCCGCTCGGGGACGGAACGCGCCATGCGGACGTGGTTATGGAGAACATCATCGGCGACGACATGGACAGACTGGCCGAGCATGCACAGGCCCGCGACACGGCAATCCACCTCTACGGCAAAGCCGAAACGAAACCCGGCCGAAAGATGGGACACGTCAATCGGGTCACACGCCCGGATAGCTGATCATAGGCTTAGCGCTTACCCCATAAACCGTGTTGCGATGTCGCCGGACATGTAACTGACCTGACCACCCGCAATCGTCGCCGCAACACGGCCCGTTTCGGCGTCCAGCACAACGAGATCCGCCCGCAGACCCGGCGCCAGCCTGCCGCGATCAGAGAGCCCCAGTGCCTGCGCCGGACCATGCGAGACCAGATCCCATGCCGCCCCCAACGCGAGCCGCCCCGAACTGACCAGCAAATGCGCGGCACGGCGTACGGACGGATAGTGATAATCCGAGGCCAGCACGTCACACAGCCCGTTCGACACCAGCTCCGCGGCGCTCACATTCCCTTTGTGAGAACTTCCCCGCATCAGATTTGGCGCCCCCATGATCACGGGTTCACCCGCCGCGCGGGCGGCCTCGGCCACGGCGCGGGTCTCGGGAAACTCGGTGATGGTTACGCCGCGTGCGCGCCACGCGGCCCGCCCCTCGGGCGTCTGATCGTCGTGACTGCCAAGCCGCAGGCCCGCAGACTGGAATTCTGCACACAGCCCGTCCAGCGCCGCGGGCACCGCCGCACGATTGGCGTGTAGATCAAGCATCATCTGAAAATGCCGCTCCGGGTCGCGGCCCGCCTTGAGCGCCTGCCCGGTCAATCGCGGCGGGCGCCGGCCCTGAGACAGCCGGTCATGCGGCAAATGATCGTTGAACACCACGTACCCTACGCCCCACCTTGCCACGACGTCCGGCAGCCTGGCGAAATCTTCCAGCATGCAGATCTCAAAGCGAAGTTGTCCAATCAGGCTTGTTGCCACCTGTGGGCGCGCCTCCGAGATGGCTGCAAACACGCGCTCTGCGTAGTCCGGCGCCCTCAGGCCCCCTTCCCAAGACCAGAACTGCGCCATGACGGCCGTAGTGATCCCCGCGGCCGCCAATTCGGCCTCTGTCGAGCGCACGCCCTCGACCATATCGGTCATCACACCCCGGCGGGGCGCGAGGTGGCGCTCGAACGCATCTCCGTGCGCGTCGACGATGCCCGGAAGGAGGCGAAAGCCGCTCAAATCGACAGATCGACCAGCGCGCGCGTCCGAAATCTTTCCATCAGCGATGGACAAGTCCCCTTCGGCCAGCGTCCCGTCGGGCCAAAGCACCTCCGCACCACAAAAATCAAGCGCCAGACCCGTCACGGCATCCGTTCCGCAGGGCAAGCGCCAACGATGCAGGCCTCTTCCAGCAGTTCACCCGCAGCGTCACGCCAGGTCAGATCACGTTGAAACTTGCCCTCTTCAATGAAACGCAGCGCCTGCACGATCACCAAAGGGTTGTTCATCATGAACGTGTGCGTGACCGGCAGCACGATATGATCGGACATGCCCTGAACCCGTGTTGCTCCAACCGAAACCTTGCCGTCATCGGGCCCGGGCAACAGGGATGAAAAATAGGGATTAAGCGACTGGTCTCCGGCGATCACACCAACGGGGTACGTCACAGGTGGCAACGCTCGGGGCACACTTTCGGGGCCAGTGCCCAGCTGCCGACCCGCCGGTCCATTCAACCAGCCAAAGGCTTCCAGATCGCCCAGCGTGTCGACCACCTCGCTGCCCTGGTTGGGTGGGCCAAGCATAACCACGCGACCGAGCCATTTCGGGATCTCTGTCTGAAACGCCTCGCGCACCAGAATCCCGCCCATCGAATGGGTGATGAAATGTACCGGCGTTGACCGGCATTGCGCGACTGCCGGCGGAATGGTCTGGGTGACCAGATCTTCGATCTGCGCTTCGGTGGAAGGGTAGCCCGGGCGCACAACCTGATAGCCGCGCGCTGTCAGAGCATCCTCCATCACAGCAAACGAAGCTTCGGTGCGAGCAAGCCCATGCAACAAGACGATGCAATCGGCATGCAGACGCTCGCCCCAGAGGACGGCCAGACTCAGAAAAAGGAGAACCTTGCGCATTTCACCGGGTTTACGCGGATTCAATGCGCCGCAAAAGACAGCACTGATAGAATGTGATTGCAAAAGACCGAGCGTGCCTCAAGGCCGTTTTGGCGTACGCAGCGCCATGGCAATGCCGCCCAGGACCAAAACCGCGCCCATCAGCAAACGGAGCGTTGCGGTCTCGCCCAGCAAAACAACGCCACCCACCAATGCGATCACCGGCACGCTCAATTGCACGATTGCCGCCACGCCTGTGTCGAGATGCGGCAAGAGTCGATACCAGAGCGCATAGCCCAAGCCCGACGTTACCGCACCGGAAACAACCGCTAGTGCGACCCCCAACGGGTTGATGGCCAAGGGCACCGGCGACACCGGCAGCAAGATCGCTACCAGGGGCAGGCAAAGACAGAAGTTCGCCGCCGTCGCTGCTAACGCATCCGTCGCGCCCCGCCCCGACAAGGTATAGATGGCCCATCCGATCCCGGCGGCCACCATGAGTGCAGCCCCCGTCAGATCAGTGGACCAGCTTCCGCTGGGCCACAGCACCCAGGCCAACCCCAGGAAGGCGACCGTGGCCCCGGCGATCTGGCGAACCGAAGCCGGATTCCCCCACGCTGCCGCGAGGACAAACATCGTGATCTGCACCACGCCAAACAGGATGAGTGCACCGAGACCCGCGTCCAATGTCAGGTAGGCGAGTGAAAACCCGACCATGTAAAGAGCAAGCGCCGTCGCGCCGGCGACCCGCGCGCGGTCCAGAAACGGGATGGCGCCGCCCCGCAAGATTACCAGAAAGGCCAACATCGCCGCCCCGGACAAAACGCGAATGACGGCAAAACTTGCCGGATCCGCTGCGCCCGACCCCACCGCAAGCCGATTGAGCAGCGAATTCGCGGCAAAGGCGCACATGGTGAGGCTGGTGAGCAGAAAGAGTCGCATGATGTTGCCCTACCCTCTTACCCGGCAAATGAGAATTCACGTTTGCGGGCAAATGCAGCCAACGAAGCGTCAGCGCGGACCCTTTCACTTCTCCAATCGAGCCGCATCTTCATTCCGGCTCCCAGCTGTAGGCCCAATGCACCAAGCCGGCCCGTCCCGCGTCGGTCAGCCCATAGATGCCCGTGGAGACACGCTCAAACCACCCGTAGTGATTGTCCGACATGATGCGGCGGGCGGTTGTCACATTCACTGCGGCGGCCACGCCCGATGCCTTGCAGGGGCCATGCGCTGCCAGATGGGCCGCGCATTTCAACGCATCCTGCCGGTACGCTGTCACGATCCCATGACGGGTGGCACCCCCGTCGTTGGGATCTCCTTCCAACCGGTCGAACTCCCGCAACAGCCGGTTGAGCCGGGGTTTTGATTTGCGGGGCGCATAGGGACCGGGGTCGCATTGCACTTCGGTCCGTCCGTCGGATTTCACCGTGATCAGGCCTAGCCCCAGCCGCCGGCAAAGGTTCAGATTGTCTTTCAGCGCGCGCCTGGCATTTTTCCCAGTGGGGCGCGGAACCGCAATGTAGACATGATCAGTAACCTGCAGCCGCGAGACCGCCTGATGAAAGAGGGCAAGGGAGAACCGCAGCTTCAGTTCGACGATCACCGGAGGGTCATCTGCCCGAACCGCCACAACGTCGGCTGCGCCAACCTCGCCTTTGACGACATAGCCCTGTCGCTCCAACAAGGATTTCACGGGGCCATAGAGATCTCGTTCAAGCTCCATTCTGGTGAACTTCGCAGCTTCCGGCCTGCTCTCCAAGAGCGATGTTCGAGGGTAAGCGCCCCATTTGAAGTCGCGGCGATTCTTTGGATTGCGTCGGATCTGGCAACACATCGGCCTCGTCAGCGGTATTGGCAGAATGGCGCGGACAGTATTCGGCCAATTTGGGGGTCAAACGACGAACGCCTTTGGAAAGCCTTGCCAATTGCGGCGGAAATGTGGTGTTTTCAAGTCGTTAGGTGTTAGAGATTGGTTCCTATGTTTGTTCGTACTGTTTCCGCCGGTATCGCGGCGCTGCTTCTTTCCTGGGGGATGGCATCCGCCGCAACGCTCGACAAAGCTTACAAGGCAACGTCGGCCATGGGATCGGGAAACGTCACATCGGACCATAGCCTTTGGATCAAGGGTGGGGGCACACCTATCATCGGGAGCGACTTTGACTTCGCGCCTGCCGCTGACTTCCTGACTTACACGGACGGAACAGCAACGCTGACCGGAAAGGCGGTTTCGCAAAACGTCATGGAGCCAGGCCATTCGGCGGGGTTCGACGTCGCCTTTTCATATGACAGCAACTTCGGGTTCACACCGACGTTCAAATCCGAGAACGGATCGGCCGCTGGCGCGGACACCTTCTATCTGAACCTGACGGGCGGCACATTGCTGGGGACCGGGCTGCTCAAGGGGTTGAACCTGATGGTCACCCGGATGCCCGCCAATGGCACGGAGGCGACGCAGATCGGCTCGGGCACCGGTTCAGTCCGCGGCGCAAACAACAAGAACACCAATTTCGGAATGGCGCATTGGTTTTTCGTGTCGGCGATCACCGAAGGTGAGAACACCTGCACAAGCACCTTTTGCGATTTGTACGAGCTTGCCGATAGTCGTCGTGGCGACATCAATGTCGACCTGGCCATGGTCACCAGAACAACGCCGATCCCACTGCCTGGCACAGGTCTGCTGATCCTTGGAGGCATGGGCGCCCTTGCGATGGCTCGGCGCCAAAAGACCCGCACCAGCTAACGCAATCACACAGAATCGATTGGGCGGAAACGCGCCGCCTGCGCTTGTCGTCACCTGCGCCCGAATGCTGCAGGTGACTTCATTGGATCTGCCCCCTATAAGGCGCGCAAAATCCATATGCAAAGGACGCATTTCGCATGACCACGCTTGTTTTCGGACACAAATCCCCCGACACCGATTCGACCGGTTCGGCCATGGTCTGGGCCTGGTATCTCAACGAGATCAAAGGCGAGGACGCCGAAGCGGTCTTGCTGGGCGAACCCAACACCGAGGCGGCCTGGCTTTTGAAAAAGTGGGACCTGCCCAAACCGCGGATCATCGACAGTGTTGCCGCAGATACGCCCGTCGCGATTGTAGACACCAACAACCCTGCTGAATTGCCCGACGGCATCAATGACGCCGACATCCGGAGCATCATTGATCACCACAAGCTCGTTGGTGGACTGACAACCAAAGGCCCCATCGAGATCCTGGTGCGCCCGCTCGCGTGCACGGCCACCATCCTGCACGACCTGATGGCGGGTACGGCGCTGCCAGATTGGGTCAAGGGTGCGATGCTGACCTGCATCCTTTCGGACACGCTTGAGTTTCGTTCTCCGACGACCACCGATCACGACCGCGCCGTGGCGGAACAACTGGCCGCGGACCTCGGGGTCGACATCCCCAGTTACGCCGCAGAGATGTTTGCCGCCAAATCGGATGTATCGGCCTTTGGCGAAGCTGAGCTTCTGCGTATGGACAGCAAAGAGTACGAGGTCTCCGGCAAACAGTTCCGCGTTTCGGTGCTGGAAACCACTGCGCCCAAAATGGTTCTGGACCGCAAAAACGCGCTGATGGCGGCGATGCCTGATGTGGCAAGTGCTGATGGCGCCGACCAGGTTCTGCTGTTTGTTGTGGACATCCTGAACGAAGAAGCCACGTTGCTGGTTCCCAACGATCTGGTCAAAACCGTCGCCGAGAAGAGCTTTGGCGCGACAGTGGACGGCGACACAGTTGTGCTGCCGGGCATTATGAGCCGCAAAAAACAGATTATCCCGAACCTCGCGGTCTGACTCCGCTCAGACCCAGCGCCGGCGTGACCGCGCCGGCGCTTGTTTCTTTGGACCCGGCCTTGCAGAGGCACTGGATCGTCGCGCTTGCGATCTTGATGTGGACGTGGTGTGACAAGAGCAGGCAAAGCCAAGAGGCATCATGACCCGTATCATTACTGCATTGTCCGAAATCTCTGCGCCTTACGACGCGCTCTTCGTTGATCTTTGGGGATGCGTCCATGATGGCGTGCGCGCCCTGCCCGAAGCAGTGGCGGCGCTCCAACAATACCGCGCGGGCGGAGGCAAAGTGGTTCTGGTGACCAACTCACCCAAGCCGCGTGCGGGCGTCGAAGATCAGATCCGAAATCAGTTCGGTGTTCCCGATGATGCATGGGACACAATCGCCAGTTCCGGCGACAGCGCCCGATCCGCCATGTTTCGCGGCGTTGTCGGCCGCCGTGTCTGGTTCATGGGAGAGTGGGAGCGGGACGAGGGGTTCTTCACACCCCTTCATCTGCTGGAACATCCCCTGGAGATCGAACGCGTCGACCTGAAGGATGCCGAAGGCATTGTCTGTTGTGGGCCGTTTGATCCGATGGCAGACCCCGCTGTGAACCGGCCAGAGTTCCTTTTGGCAAAGCAGAAGGGCCTGAAACTGCTATGCGCGAATCCGGATATCGTTGTGGATCGTGGGGAGGTTCGCGAATGGTGCGCCGGGGCGCTTGCGCGCCTCTACACCGAGATGGGCGGCGAAAGCCTTTACTTTGGAAAACCGCATCCCCCGATCTACGATCTGGCGCGGCGCCGGCTTTTGGAACTTGGTGTGGATGTCCCCAATTCCGCGATTCTGGCGATTGGCGACGGCGTGCATACCGACATCGCTGGAGCAAGCGGCGAAGACATCGATTCTCTGTTTATCGCGGGCGGCCTTGCAGCCGGTGAAACAAAGACCGATGCGCATCCGGAACCCGCAGCGCTAACTGATTATCTTGCAAGGGAAAATTCCACCCCAACTTTCACGATCGGACAGTTGCGCTGACGCAGAAAAAGCTGGACTTTCTGCGCTTGCGAAGTAATAAAGTTGCCGAGAGACGGTCTCCGGGTGACTATTTGTTACCGCGCCGATGAAAGAAGAGGGCCCTGATGTTGGACAACATGCCGCGCGGCACGATCTGCATTGAAGACATTGAGATGGGGATGACCCGTCATCTGCGGAAAGTTGTTACGGACCGCGATATCGAAATGTTTGCCGAGGTTTCCACCGACCATAACCCGGTACATATGGACGACGATTACGCCCGCGACACCATCTTTGAAGGGCGTATCGCGCATGGGATGCTGACGGCCGGTTTGATTTCCGCTGTTATCGGGGAACAACTGCCCGGCCATGGCACCGTCTATATGGGCCAATCCCTGAAGTTCCTCGCGCCGGTCCGCCCGGGTGACACCGTTTACGCCGAAGTCAAAGTGATCGACATCGAAATGGCCAAGCGCCGCGTGAAGCTTGACTGCCATTGTGCGGTGGAGGGCAAGAAGGTTCTGGTCGGAGAAGCCATGGTTCTTGCGCCGAGCCGCAAGTTCGACTGACCGCCGGGTCGGGGATCCTTCAACCGGCGCCCGAAAAGGCACCACACATTAGATACGGATCGCCGAACCCGCAGCCTCTTGCGAAGGGGCGCTGTGCCCGCTAGGGCTGCGCAATGCGGATCATCCGGGACTACGAATTCATTGAACCACAAGACCGCGGCGCCAGCGCCGCGATCGGCAATTTTGATGGCGTGCATCTCGGTCACCAATCGGTCATCTCCGCCGCCCGCGATGCCGCGCCCGACGCTCCGCTCGGGGTGGTGACGTTCGAGCCGCATCCACGCGAGTTCTTTGCGCCGGATGCCGCGCCGTTCCGGCTGATGAGCCGAGAGGCCCGTGCATCCCGGCTGGCTAAGCTTGGGGTGGAATTTCTGTACGAACTCAACTTCAACTCGAACATTTCTTCGCTCTCGCCCGAGGCTTTTGCGCATGATGTGATCGCCAATGGGCTTGGGTTGCGCCACGTGGTGGTCGGAGCCGATTTCTGTTTCGGCAAAGGACGTGCGGGATCAGCCGAAGACCTCGTACGTTTTGGCGCCGAAATGGGGTTTGGCGTGACCATCGCCCGCCTGCTGGAGAATGCCGAGACCACAGTATCGTCCACCGCGATCCGCGCCGCCCTGAGCAACGGGCGCCCCCGCGAGGCAGCAGCCATGCTGGGCCACTGGCAGCGGATCGAAGGACCGGTGATCGGCGGCGAACAGCGTGGACGGGAATTGGGATACCCCACGGCCAACATGTCCATCGAAGGTCTGCACCCGCCTGCGTTTGGTGTGTACGCCGTTCTGGTCGATGTGTTGGATGGGCCTCATAAAGGTAGCTATCACGGTGCCGCAAGCCTGGGCATCCGTCCCATGTTCGGCGAAAACCTTCCCAACCTCGAAACCTTCCTTTTCGATTTTTCCGGCGACCTCTACGGAGCGACCCTATCGATCGGTCTGGTGGAGCATCTGCGTCCGGAAGCAAAGTTCGACACGCTGGACGCCTTGATTGCCCAGATGGATGACGATTGCGCCCGCGCTCGAGCCATTCTGGCGGCTCTATGAAGGACCCCATACCCCGTGGCGGCCTTGAGCCGCGCTTTTGGGAGCGCAAGCCTTTGCGAAAGATGAGCCGGGCGGAATGGGAGGCGTTGTGCGATGGTTGCGGCAAGTGTTGTCTGAACAAGCTCGAAGATGAAGACACCGAAGAGGTCGCCCTGACCCGCATCGCCTGCCGGTTGCTCGACGATGAAAGCTGCCGGTGTGCACATTATGACATCCGGCATCAGTTTGTGCCCGAGTGCATCGTGCTCAGACCGGACAATCTGGACAGTCACGCCTATTGGATGCCGCAAACCTGTGCGTACAGGCTGCTCTGGGAGGGAAAGCCCCTCTATGACTGGCATCCCTTGATCTCCGGCACGCCCGAGAGCGTTCACCGCGCCGGAGTGTCGGTGCGGGGAATCACGCTTTCAGAGTTCGACATTCCCGAAGAAGAGTGGGACGACCACATCATAGAGGAGCCGCTTTGATGTTCTTTGCTTCTGACAATGGCGGGCCGGTACACCCGCAAATCATGGCAGCACTTGAAGAGGCCAACGCGGGCCACGCCATGCCGTATGGGGCAGATGTATTGATGGATGAGGTGCGCACGCGCATCAGGACCATCTTCGAAGCGCCGGATGCTGCGGTGTATCTGGTCGCCACGGGTACGGCGGCCAATTCCATTGCGCTGGCCACACTGGCGCAGCCTTTCGAAACCGTGTTCTGCTCGAATGTCGCGCACATTCACGAAGACGAGTGTAACGCACCAGAATTCTACACCGGCGGTGCCAAGCTGACCCTGGTTCAGGGCGGCGACCGGATGACACCTGAGCGGCTTGAGGCCGCGATCGCTGGCGAAGGGGTGCGGGGCGTGCACGGACCACAACGTGGGCCAGTCTCGATCACCCAGGTCACCGAACGTGGCGGCGTCTACACTCTCGAAGAGCTGCAGGCTCTCATCGGCGTCGCCAAATCCTATGACCTGCCGGTGCATCTGGACGGCGCGCGTTTTGCCAATGCGTTGACCCGACTCAATTGTTCGCCTGCCGACATGACATGGAAAGCCGGGGTTGATGCCGTGAGCTTTGGCGGCACCAAGAACGGCTGCATGGGCGTCGAAGCCGTGATCTTCTTTGATCCCTCAAAAGCCTGGGAGTTCGAGTTGCGGCGCAAGCGTGGTGCGCACCTGTTCTCTAAGCACCGCTTCTTGTCCGCCCAGATGGCCGGATATCTGCGGGACGACTTGTGGCTGACCTGCGCGCGCGCAGCCAATGACAATGCGGCGCGACTTGCGTCGGGGCTGGAAGCGCGAGGCGCCACGTTCCTGCACGACCCACAGGCCAATATGATCTTTGCGTCATTCCCCCGCGCGGCCCATCAGCGGCTGCACGACGCCGGTGCGCTCTACTATCTGTGGGACGGACCGCTTGAAGGAGACCCGGATGCCTCTGTTGGTGCGCGGTTGGTGTGCGACTGGTCCATCACGACATCCCAGATCGACCAGTTCCTAGACCTGATCTGAACCGCCACACCAGGTGGGTTGTGTCAACTGCGGTCGAGCAATGCCGTCCAGGCGGCAGCGGTCTCAGCAGGATGACTGATCGGCAGCATGTGGCCCGCTCCGGGCACCACCTCGCTTGACCCATCGGGTAGACGTGCCGCCAGGCCATCGTTGACGACGCCGATGACCGGATGGGTTTCGCTCCCTCGCAGCAGAAGGGTCGGGCAAGTGATGCGCGACAGATGCCCCGGTGCCAATACGCCGGCGTTGTCATCATAGAGTGACGGGCGGCAAGCCGGGACAACATGGATGGCACGTGTCATGGCTGCACGGGTGCTCTCGGGCAGGTCAGGCCAGCGCGGAGAGGTCTCGGTGCTCCACATCCGGTTGAAGAGCCGGGCGGCCAACGCGTCGTCGCCTGCGCGCAATGCATCCGTAAAGCCGGCGGCATGCTGATCGTGGTCGCTCACCAGATCAGGCGCGTCTGCCAGCGCGACGGCGAAGAACACCGGCTCGATCATCGTCAGGCTCCGAACCTTGTCCGGATGCGCCAGCGCAAGACGCAATGCAATGGTCGCACCAAAGGAATGGCCGATCAGGTCCATGCCGTCGGTGAGCAGATGGTCCACAGCGGCAACGCTACGATTCTGGAAATCCCCCTCGCGGTCCCAATCCGGACTGCGACCGTGGCTGAGCATGTCAGGCGCTATGAGCGTGACCCGATCGCCCAGTTGCGCGGCCAGCCCGCGCCAAGCCCCGGAATGGGCAATGGTGCAGTGCAATGCCAGAACCGACCGGGCACCCGTTCCAAACTGGCGGACGAAGACCGGTTGCGGGACTGCCGGTGACGATGTCACGCCTTCGAAGCCGCCAGATGCGCGTCGAGATCTGCCAAGCGATCCTGGCCCCAGAACCTTTGGTCGTCATCCGTGATATAGAAAGGTGCACCGAACGCTCCGCGCGTGACGGCTTCTTCCAGATTGGCGGCGTAGGTCTCTGCGCCGGTCAGCAACCCGCTGTCGGCCAGCCCTGCATCAAAGCCTGCGGCCGTCAGGCATTCGCGGACCACGGCATCGTCCGCGATGTCCTTTTCCTCGGCCCAGCATGCGCGGGTGAAGCTGTGCACCAAAGCCCCGACGTCGCCCCCGCCCGCAGCCTGTGCCGCGATCACGGCATAAGACGAAGGCGCCGGATTGGTTGGCCAGAACGCTGGTTTCAGATGAAATGGCATATCCAGCAACGCTGCCCTGCGCACCAGATCCTGTGCCCGGTATTCTTGCCGTGACGGATGTCTGTCCTTGGGCGGCGTCCCACCGGTGCGCGCGAACAAGGCCATGATATCGAGTGGCTTGTAGGTGATCGTCGCATTGTGACGCGCCGCAATCTCCTCCAACTGCGTGCCCGCCAAGTAAGTGAATGGCGAAAGTGTCGCGAAAAAGTAATCAATGTGCGCCAAGACCCAATTCCCCTCTGGTCATTCTTTGCCGGACCGTAAGGCCGTGCTAAGCGGTGTCAACATCACGATTCTGTCACATGACCCTTAGCTGCCCGGGGATATCAGCTCATGCCGTCACTTAACGAACCCAAGCTCATCGCTGGGAACGCAAATCTTCCTTTGGCCGAAGCAATCGCACGGCGCATGACCCTGCATCGGGGCGTCCATGTCGGTTTGGTCGAGGCACGGGTCGAACGATTCAACGACGGTGAGATTTTCGTCGAGGTGTTCGAAAATGTCCGCGGCGAAGACATGTTCATCGTGCAGCCCACATCGAACCCCGCCAATGACAATCTGATGGAGCTGCTGATTATGTGTGATGCTTTGCGGCGGTCTTCGGCGGCGCGCATCACGGCGGTCATACCCTACTTCGGCTATGCGCGGCAGGACCGGCGCACAAAGGCGCGCACACCGATCTCGTCCAAGCTGGTGGCCAACATGTTGGTCGGTGCCGGCATTGAGCGGGTTTTGACCATGGACCTGCACGCCGCACAGATTCAGGGCTTCTTCGATATCCCGGTGGACAACCTCTACGCATCGCCGATCTTTGCGCTGGACATCAAGAGCGCCTTCAGCGACCGCATGGACGAGTTGATGATTGTTTCCCCGGACGTTGGCGGTGTTGCGCGCGCGCGCGAACTGGCCAAACGGATCAGCTCCCCGCTCTCCATCGTGGACAAACGCAGGGAGAACCCCGGCGAGGTTGCCGAAATGACTGTCATCGGCGACGTGACCGACAAGATCTGCCTGATCGTTGACGACATTTGCGATACCGCAGGCACCCTTTGCAAGGCAGCTGAAGTGCTGTTGGAGAATGGCGCCAAAGAGGTGCACTCCTATATCAGCCATGGCGTTCTGAGTGGCCCTGCGGTCGAGCGGATCACGAAGTCAGTGATGAAGTCCTTGGTCGTCACGGACACCATCCGTCCCACTTCTGCAGTCAAGGCGGCACCGAACATTCGTATTGTGCCCACGGCGCCGGTGTTTGCTCAGGCCATATTAAACATCTGGAACGGCACGTCGGTATCGTCACTCTTTGAGGCGAACACCCTGACGCCGATCTACGAAACCTTGTATACCGGCACCTGAAACGACGGCCTACTGAGAAGGGGATACGCATGAACCGCCTGCTTTCGGCCTTGCCGGTCTTTGCAATCCTTGGCACGCCCATTTCGGCTGACACATTGGGTCAGACACTCAAAAAGGGACTCGACAATACGACCCAGGCCATAGGCGAAGGCGCGAAAAAAGTCGGGGATGTGATCGACAAGGGCGCCAAGGCGGTCGGCGACACGGTCGACTCGACAACCGAACTCTTCTCCAACGAACCGACCCCTGACGAAACACGCGCCAAACTGGATGCAATTGCCGATACCGTCCTTGCGCAACTGCTGGCCGAAAACGCCAAGGCAGCCGCCGCTTTTGAGAGTGCGGCGGGCTATGCGGTTTTTGACACGCGGCAGGTGACGATCTTTCCCTTAACCGCGGGTTTTGGGCGCGGCGTGGCGCGCAGCAAGTCGGGTGATCAGCCGGTCTACATGCAGATGGGCACGGGCGGCGTCGGGGCCGCTTTCGGGATCGGGGGCTTTGCCAGTCAGTTTGTCATCATGTTCGAAACCGAGGCAGACCTGACAAAGTTTGAAAAACATGGGTACGATGCTTCTGCCGAAGCCGGTGCAATGTCCGACGACGGCCGAGATCAGGAAACTGTGCGGTTTACGGACGGTCGCTCCTTCTTTGTCCTGGACAAGAACGGCTGGCGTCTCAATGCCAATGCAACGGGCACAAAATACTGGCGTGATCCGGACCTGAACTGAGCCCGTACGCTGCCAGCCCGATCAGTAGAGTTCCCAGTCGTCGGAATGCTTTACTTCGCCGATGGCCAGCCACCCCACCCGGATGCGCGCCAATCGGCTGTCCCCCCAGGTGCGGAAGACAAGTTCAAACCCATCACGTGTGACAAGATCTGTCGACAGGTCTGCCCGCATCATTGACCGCGTGTCCACATCCCAAAGAGAAACTGACGTATGCACCATCGGCGGGCTGCGGAACGCCTCTCCAAACCGGACAGTGCGCCTGCGTTCGCGCGGGCCGGACCCCGTCCACATTTCACCGCCATCCTGAAAGTCGGAAAACAGCAAGACGTCCCCTTGCTGGACGCCAATCAGATGGTTTCTAAGTCGTTTCATTGACTAACTTGGTTTGACTATAACTTTTTGCATATCGGTTCAGTTAGGCAGAACTGAGGCCAAAACAAAGAGATATCCGCACCTAAGGGTAAAGCAATGGGTTCAAACAAGAATTGAAGGGGGCGTGAAACACCTTTGATCGGAAAACCCAGTCAGGACCGCTGAAACCATAGTTTGTTGATGCGAGGCCAAAAGCGCAAAAGGTTTCATTTTCAATCGCCGCAAACCAAACAAAAAAGGGCCCCAATCGTGGGGGCCCTTGTTGCCTGGTCGGGGCCTTAGCGATCCTCAGAAACGCGGCCCCCCATAAGAAACCATCATACCGTGATGTGATCGCCTATCGCCACCATATCTGCCAGCAGTTTGGCAGCATCGTCGATGAGACTGGGGTTCTCTTTGTGCGTCTCTTTCGCTGCCTCGTGGGCCAGCCGCGCATCCTCGATCAGAGCGTCAATATGCGCGCGGGTGACTTCGGTCAGCGGGATCGCCATTTCCGCAAGCACCGAGATACTCTCGGCACCGATCTCGGCGAAACCTCCCGTGACAACATACTCTGACATGCCCTGAGCGCCCTCGGCGCGAAGGATGCCCGGGCGCAGGGTTGTGATGGTCGGAGCATGATCGGGCATCGCCGTCATGTCGCCATCGGCGCCCGGAATCTGCACCGCCTTGGCCTCAAGCGAGGCGAGGCTGCGCTCTGGGCTGACAAGGTCGAATTGCATCATGTCTGCCATGACTGTCCCCTTATGCCGCGTCTGCGGCCATACGCTCGGCTTTTGCAATCACCTGGTCGATGCCACCAACCATGTAGAAGGCACCTTCTGGCAAATGATCGTACTCGCCGGCCACAACCGCCTTGAACGACGCGATGGTGTCTTCCAGCGGAACCTGTTCGCCATCCACACCGGTGAAGACCTTGGCCACGTCGAACGGTTGGCTCAGGAAGCGCTGGATTTTCCGGGCGCGTGCAACCGTGAGTTTGTCTTCCTCGCTCAGTTCGTCCATGCCGAGAATGGCGATGATGTCCTGCAGAGATTTGTAGCGCTGCAGAATCCCCTGCACGTCTCGAGCCACCTGATAATGCTCTTCCCCCAGAACCTGCGGGTCCATCAGACGCGATGTGCTGTCGAGCGGATCCACGGCTGGGTAGATACCCAGTTCGGAAATGGCGCGCGACAGAACGGTCGTCGCGTCTAGGTGCGCAAACGACGTGGCCGGCGCAGGGTCGGTCAGGTCGTCCGCGGGCACGTAAACGGCTTGCACCGACGTGATCGAACCCGCTTTTGTAGAAGTAATGCGTTCCTGCATTGCGCCCATGTCGGTCGCCAGGGTCGGCTGATACCCCACGGCAGACGGGATACGGCCCAGCAGAGCTGACACCTCGGACCCGGCCTGGGTAAAGCGGAAGATGTTGTCGACAAAGAACAAAACATCGGTGCCCGACTGGTCGCGGAACTGCTCTGCCAGCGTCAGACCGGTCAAGGCAACGCGCATCCGTGCTCCCGGAGGCTCGTTCATCTGGCCATAGACCAGCGCCACTTTGGATTCTTCCAGATTGTCCGGTGTGATCACACCACCTTCGATCATTTCGTAGTAAAGGTCGTTGCCTTCACGCGTCCGCTCGCCAACACCAGCAAAGACCGAGAAACCGGAGTGCACTTTGGCGATGTTGTTGATCAGTTCCTGAATGAGAACGGTTTTGCCAACGCCGGCGCCGCCAAACAGACCAATCTTTCCGCCTTTGGCGTAGGGGGCCAACAAGTCCACAACCTTGATGCCTGTGACCAGAACTTCGGACGCCGTGGCCTGCTCTGCAAACTCCGGAGCATCCTGGTGGATGGCGCGGGTGCCATCCGCTTCGACCGGTCCCTTCTCGTCGATGGGTTCGCCCACGACGTTCATGATCCGCCCAAGCGTTGCATTGCCCACCGGAACGGAGATGGGTCCGCCGGTGTCGGTCACGTCCTGACCGCGCACCAACCCTTCGGTCGCGTCCATAGCGATGGCGCGGACGGTGTTTTCGCCAAGGTGCTGCGCCACTTCCAGGACGAGGTTCTTGCCGTTGTTGTCCGTGGTCAGCGCGTTCAGGATTTCGGGCAGATCGCCGTCGAACTGAACGTCGACGACAGCGCCGATGATCTGAGTGACTTTGCCGTTTGCGGTTGCCATGTCTATCGACTCCTTTGCATTTGCGTGGCGATCGCCGGGACCGCTCTATTTTGGGTGGGCGGTGTGCGCCGTGCGCTGTTCGCCCGAACAGGTGTCGGGACCACTCCAAGGCCCCAGAAAAGTAAAGAAACGTCAGCGGAGCGCGAGTGCGTCACGCCGTCCAGACCGCTAGCACGATCAATCCAACGAGCTGCAATCCGGCCCATGCGGGTCATGATCGCAGGCGCGCCAATACGCATGATCCGGTCAGACGGTTTCAGCTTCCGCACTACAGAGCCTCCGCACCCGAGATGATCTCGATCAGCTCGTTGGTAATGACAGCCTGACGCGAGCGGTTGAACTGGATCGTCAGTTTGTCGATCATGTCGCCTGCGTTTCGTGTGGCGTTGTCCATCGCGCTCATACGAGCGCCTTGTTCCGAGGCGCCATTCTCCAGCAAAGCGCTGAAAATCTGCGTCGCAACACCGCGCGGGAGAAGATCCGCAAGGATCGCCTCTTCGTCGGGTTCGTAATCGTACAGAACTGTCGCATCAGCTGCCTCGTCCTGCTCGAATGCGGCCGGAATGATCTGCTGCGCGGTCGGGATCTGCGTCACAACGTTCTGAAATTTCGAGAAGAAGATCGTTGCAACATCGAACTCCCCGACGTCAAAGCGAGTCAGGATGTCGCGCGCAATGCCCTGCGCATCCGAATATCCCACGCGCTTAACTTCGGTCAGATCCACATGCCCGATGAACGCGTCACCGTAGTCCCGCTTCATCTGGTCGCGGCCCTTTTTGCCCACGGTCAAGACTTTGACGGTCTTGCCGTTGGCACGCAGGGTATCGCCATGCGCACGCGCAAGCTTTGCGATGTTGGAATTGAACCCGCCGCACAGACCCCGTTCCGCCGTCATCACGATCAAGAGCTGCACCTGATCGCTGCCGGTTCCGGTCAGAAGCTTGGGCGCGCTGTCGCTGCCGCCAACAGACGCCGCGAGGCCCGCCATCACAGCATTAAAGCGTTCGGCATAAGGCCGCGCCTCTTCGGCGGCCTCCTGGGCACGGCGCAGTTTGGCGGCGGCCACCATCTGCATCGCCTTGGTGATCTTGCGGGTCGATTTGACCGACTCGATCCGGTTTCTCAGGTCCTTGAGACTTGGCATTGTCCCGGCCCCTTATGCGAAGTCCGCGGCGAACTCGTCGATCGCAGCCTTCAGCCGGTCTGCGGCATCCCCTTTGATCTTCGGGTCTTCCTGAGTCAGCCACTCCAGAAGGTCCGCGTGGTTGCTGCGCAAATGCGCCAGGAGACCTGCTTCGTAACGCCCAACATCCTTGACGTCGATCTTGTCCAGGTACCCGTTTGTACCGGCGAAAATCACACAAACGATCTCAGCATTGGTCAGCGGCGAGTATTGCGGCTGTTTCATCAGTTCAGTCAGACGCGCACCGCGGTTCAGCAGCTGCTGCGTGGACGCGTCGAGGTCAGAACCAAACTGCGCGAAGGCGGCCATTTCGCGGTACTGCGCCAGTTCCAGTTTCACCGGACCCGCAACCGATTTCATCGCATCGGTCTGAGCCGACGAGCCCACACGCGACACCGAGAGGCCAGTGTTCACAGCAGGACGAATGCCCTGATAGAACAGTTCGGTTTCAAGGAAGATCTGGCCGTCGGTGATCGAGATCACGTTGGTCGGAATAAAGGCCGACACGTCGCCGCCCTGAGTTTCGATGACAGGCAAAGCGGTCAGCGATCCGGCGCCGAAATCCTCGTTCAGCTTCGCCGAACGCTCCAGCAGGCGGGAGTGCAGATAGAAAACGTCACCCGGATAGGCTTCACGTCCGGGAGGACGACGCAGAAGCAAGGACATCTGACGATAAGATACGGCCTGCTTGGACAGATCATCATAGATGATCAGCGCATGGCGGCCATTGTCACGGAAGTGCTCGGCCATCGCAGTTGCAGTGTAGGGCGCAAGATACTGCATCGGCGCCGGTTCGGAGGCTGTGGCGGCCACAACGATGCTGTATTCAGCAGCACCGGTTTCCTCGAGCTTTTTCACAAGCTGTGCAACCGTGGATCGTTTCTGACCGACAGCCACGTAAACACAGTAGAGCTTCTTGCTCTCGTCGTCGCCTGCGGCGTCGTTATAGACTTTCTGGTTGAGGATCGTGTCGAGCGCCACCGCGGTTTTGCCGGTCTGGCGGTCACCAATGATCAGCTCTCGCTGGCCGCGGCCAATCGGGATCATCGCGTCCACCGATTTCAGGCCTGTGGCCATCGGCTCGTGCACCGACTTGCGCGGGATGATGCCGGGCGCCTTCACATCCGCAATGCCGCGCTTGGCTGCATTGATCGGACCTTTGCCATCCACCGGATTACCAAGGCCGTCCACAACCCGGCCCAGCAGTTCGTCGCCAATGGGAACGTCCACGATGGAGTTCGTCCGCTTGACGGTGTCGCCTTCTTTGATGTCCCGGTCGGAACCGAAAATCACAACGCCGACATTGTCGCTTTCGAGGTTCAGAGCCATGCCCATGATCGAGCCGGGAAACTCGACCATTTCACCGGCCTGCACATTGTCGAGGCCATAAACCCGGGCGATCCCGTCGCCGACGCTCAGCACGCGGCCCACTTCGGCGACTTCTGCTTCCTGACCAAAGTTCTTGATCTGGTCCTTCAGGATCGCAGAAATCTCTGCTGCTTGGATACCCATTTATCCGACCTCTTTCATTGCATTCTGGAGTGAGTTGAGCTTGGAGCGGATCGATGTGTCGATCATCTTCGAGCCCACTTTGACGACGAGACCGCCGATGAGAGATTCATCGACGGCGGCATTTACAGTAACGGTTTTGCCCATACGACCGGACAACGTGCTCGCAAGTTTTTCGATCTGGTCGTCGGTCAGCTTCTGGGCGCTGACAACATCGGCCGTCACTTCGTTGCGCGTCTCGGCCAACAAGGCCCGCAGAGCGCTCAACAGTTGCGGCAGGACAAAAAGCCTACGATTGGAGGCCATAAGTCCCAGAGACTTTCCGAGAACCGGGGCAAGGTTCATTTTTTCCGCAATCGCGGTAATCGCGGCTCCTTGTTCGCTGCGTGAAATCAGCGGCGAGTGGATCAGGTCGCGCAGATCAGCGCTCTCTTCCATTGCGGCTGCCAAATCATTGATGCTGGTTTCAAGCCCGTCGAGGCTGTCGCTCTCTTGTGCGATCTCAAAGATCGCCGTGGCATAGCGCTCGGCAATGCCTGCGGAAATCGAAGCTGGTTCGGACACGTCCACCCTTCCGATAGTTGGCCCCGGCGCGGGCGAGTGAGCGGCCCCGGGGGTGTGCAGCGGCCCCGAAACATGACAGGGCGTCAAAATCAGCGTGGATGTAGCAGAGCGTTCCCGACCTCGCAACAACGGAAAGCGATAACGACCACCGCTATATTCCAAGCGATTTTAAGTCCTTAGCGCAGGTGCGACCTATTGCACGTTATCATAGAGCAAAATTGTGCAGCGAATTTGCGTATTTGCCCGATTCCTGTACGTGAGGGAAAGCGTCCGATTTGGCGCTGCGACGCAGACAATCATCGTCTGCCAGAGCGCGTGACGGTCTGATTAACGCGGCTCGGAAGCGCCGGTTCTGCCAGACCTTCCAGCGCCTCTGAAGTTTTTCGCCGCGCTTCCTTGATCACAGTTCCACCGGGTGGATGCACGCGCTTGCTGGCCTCCACCACAAAAGCCCCACCGGCAATCATCGCGGGCAAACGCCGCCCGATGCGTTCCAACAACGGACCGGCCTTGAGCCAGAACCGACGTTCGGAGGGCATGTGATAAAGGGCCGCGCGATGGCGTTCGGGCAAGAACGCGTGCTTTCGTAATTGGCTTTCGAGCTGCCCCAACGTGTAGGGGCGCCCAAACCCGAACGGGGTAAGATCGCTGCGCGACCAGACCCCGGCGCGGTTCGGAACAACAAAAACAGCCTTTCCGCCTGGACCCAACACCCGCCAACACTCTTCCAGCAGGGCTGAAGGCCTTTCCGAGGTCTCCAGCCCGTGCATCACTACAAGCTTATCGACATGCCCGGTTTCAATCGGCCACAGCACCTCTTCGCTCAACACCGATACGTTGGGATGGTTGGAGGGCCAGGGCATCACGCCCTGTGGCGCGGGCATGAGCGCAATCACGCGGCGCGCATCCGACAGATAGGGACGCAGCACCGGGACGGCGAACCCGTATCCCAGAACAGTCTGGCCCTTGGCCTCGGGCCACAATTCCTGGAGCTTTTGCCGCAAAGACGTCTGCGTGGCGCGACCGAGGGTGCGGCGATAGTAGAAATTCCTCAGATCTTGCACGTCAAGATGCATTGCCGGTGTCCGTATGATCGGTCAAGCTGCGACCAATGTAGCAACGAAAGGCCGAAACACCATGCCCCTTGAGATCGTGACCATCCCGTGTCTGGCTGACAATTATGCCTTTCTGGCCCACGACCCCAGCAGCGGCGAAACGGCAGTGATCGACATTCCCGAAGCGAGCCCGATTTTGGCCGCTTTGTCCGAACGGGGCTGGACCCTAAGTCACGTGTTGATCACACATCACCACTGGGATCACGTCGGTGGTTTGGAAGAGGTTCTGGCGGCGTTCCCGCGGGCCAAGGTGATCGGCGCCAAAAACGACGAAGAAAGGCTGCCGCCGCTCGGGCAGGCCGTGCGTGAAGGAGACCGCATCAGCATTGGGGACGATACCGGCATCGTGATCGACGTGTCCGGACATACTGTCGGGCACATTGCCTTCCATTTCCCTGACTCCAAGGTGGTGTTCACCGCAGACAGCCTAATGGCTCTGGGCTGCGGCCGTGTGTTTGAAGGCACCCCGGAGCAAATGTGGGCATCTCTGTCGAAGCTTGCGGCCCTGCCGCCGGACACATTGGTCTGCTCCGGCCATGAATACACGCAGGCGAATGGAAAATTCGCAGCGACCATTGAACCGGACAATCCTGACCTTACATCACGTCTCCGGGACATTGAAACGGCCCGGGCCGCCGGACTCCCGACCGTGCCGTCGCTGCTTGGTCTGGAATTGGCAACAAACCCCTTTTTGAGGGCAACGGACCCCGGCGTTCAAAAGAACGTCGGTATGGAAGGTGCTGATCCCTCGGCGGTTTTTGCCGAAATCCGCGGTCGCAAGGACCGTTTTTGACGCCTGACTATGGGTAAACAACCCTTGGTGGTGACACATGCCGCGATTTCCGGAAACCGCAACCGGGCCGCTGCGGCACGGCCTAAAATCATCGCGGTCGCGCAACGGTGACACGTTTTGTGACCGCAAACACAAAGAAAGTCCTTGAAGCCGGGACTGGTTCAACCAAACTCTAATACTATGAGGACATGGTTGGCCCGAGGGCGACGCCCCAATGCGTTCCCCGCCCGACCCAGATAAGAGGAGCACCCGCGTGCCTTCATTCTCGACAACACTTGAGCAGGCAATTCATTCCGCGCTGGCGCTGGCAAACGAGCGCAGGCACGAATTTGCAACCCTTGAGCATTTGCTTCTGGCCCTGCTGGACGAGCCGGATGCCACCCGCGTCATGAAAGCGTGCAGTGTCGATCTGGACGAACTGCGCAGCACATTGGTGGAGTTTGTGGACGAAGACCTGTCGAACCTCGTCACAGACGTGGACGGGTCCGAAGCTGTGCCGACCGCTGCCTTTCAGCGGGTGATCCAGCGTGCGGCCATTCATGTACAGTCGTCGGGGCGCACCGAAGTCACGGGGGCCAACGTCCTGGTGGCTATTTTTGCCGAGCGCGAAAGCAATGCCGCCTATTTCCTGCAGGAACAGGACATGACGCGCTACGATGCCGTCAATTTCATCGCCCACGGCGTCGCAAAGGATCCGGCCTATGGCGAAAGCCGTCCGGTGACCGGCTCCAGCGAAGAAAACGAAGAAGAAACACAATCCAATGTCGAGGGCGAAGCAAAGGAAAGCGCGCTTGCCAAGTATTGCGTCGACCTGAATGCCAAGTCGCGCGAAGGCGACATCGATCCGCTGATCGGACGCGACGACGAGGTGGAGCGTTGCATTCAGGTGTTGTGCCGCCGCCGCAAGAACAACCCTTTGCTAGTTGGGGACCCCGGCGTGGGCAAAACCGCCATTGCCGAAGGGCTGGCCCGCAAGATTGTGTCGGGCGAGACCCCTGAGGTTCTCCTGAACACAACGATTTACTCGCTGGATATGGGAGCGTTGCTCGCCGGCACCCGGTATCGCGGCGATTTCGAAGAGCGTCTCAAAGCGGTTGTGAGCGAGTTGGAAGAACATCCCGACGCAGTCCTGTTCATCGACGAGATTCACACCGTGATCGGTGCGGGTGCAACATCCGGCGGTGCAATGGACGCGTCAAATCTGCTCAAGCCGGCTCTGCAAGGCGGAAAGCTGCGGACAATGGGCTCCACCACCTACAAGGAGTTCCGCCAGCACTTTGAAAAGGACCGTGCGCTGAGCCGCCGTTTCCAGAAGATCGATGTGAACGAACCGTCAGTCGAGGACGCCACCAAAATCCTGCGTGGTCTGAAACCCTATTTCGAAGAACATCACAGGGTGAAGTACACAGCTGATGCTATCAAGACGAGCGTTGAACTGGCCGCGCGTTACATCAACGACCGCAAATTGCCGGACAGCGCCATTGACGTGATCGACGAAGCGGGTGCCGCCCAGCATTTGGTTGTCGCTGCCAAGCGTCGGAAAACCATCGGCACAAAAGAGATCGAAGCCGTGGTCGCGAAGATCGCGCGCATCCCGCCGAAGAATGTCAGCAAAGACGACGCCGAGGTGCTGAAAGACCTGGAGGCTTCGCTGAAACGCGTCGTCTTCGGGCAGGATTCGGCGATCGACGCATTGTCTTCGGCCATCAAACTGGCCCGCGCCGGGCTCCGTGAGCCGGAAAAACCCATCGGCAACTATCTCTTTGCCGGGCCAACCGGCGTCGGGAAGACAGAGGTCGCCAAACAGCTGGCAGATACGCTGGGTGTGGAGCTGCTGCGCTTTGACATGTCGGAGTATATGGAAAAGCACGCCGTTTCGCGCCTGATCGGCGCCCCTCCAGGTTATGTGGGGTTCGATCAGGGCGGCATGCTGACCGATGGCGTCGACCAACACCCGCACTGCGTGTTGCTCCTGGACGAGATCGAAAAGGCGCATCCGGATGTGTACAACATCCTCTTGCAGGTCATGGATCATGGAGAACTGACCGACCACAACGGGCGGACAGTGAGTTTCCGCAACGTGGTCCTGATCATGACGTCGAACGCCGGGGCAACCGAGCAGGCCAAGGCTGCAATCGGGTTTGGCCGCGAGCGTCGCGAGGGCGAGGACACCGCCGCGATCGAACGCACCTTTACGCCGGAATTCCGCAACCGGCTGGATGCGGTCATCTCGTTTGCGCCGCTGCCGAAAGAGGTCATCCTGCAAGTGGTCGAGAAGTTCGTCCTGCAGCTCGAAGCGCAGCTTCTGGACCGCAATGTGACCATCGAACTGACCAAGCCTGCTGCAGAATGGCTGGCAGACAAAGGCTACGACGACAAGATGGGCGCGCGCCCACTGGGTCGGGTCATTCAGGAACACATCAAGAAGCCGCTCGCAGAAGAGCTGCTGTTCGGCAAACTTGCCAAGGGTGGCCTGGTGAAGGTTGGCATGAAAAACGGCGAACTGGACCTGAAGATCATCGGACCGGACAACCCGCGCCTGTCGGGTGACAAGCCGCCGCTGCTCACCGCCGACTGATGCGCGCGGCGCTGGCCGCATTGTGTCTGACGCTCGCTGCCCCGGGGGCGGCGAGCGATTTTGTTCTTGATCTGCCCATCGATTGCGAGTTGGGCGACACTTGTCACATACAGCAATTTGTCGATCGTGACGCGGGGCCAGAGGCGCGGGACTTCACCTGCGGTGGGCTCACTTACGATGGACATGCCGGCACCGATTTCAGTCTCCCGACCCACGCCGCCCGCAAGGCCGGTGTCGACGTTCTGGCCGCAGCTTCTGGGGTCGTGGCCGGGATCCGGAACGATATGCCCGACACCGGATACTCCGAAGAGACCGCCGCTGCGATTGCCGGGCGCGACTGCGGCAATGGGGTGGTCCTGCAACATCCGGATGGTTGGGAGACGCAGTATTGCCACATGGCCCGTGGCAGTGTTGCCGTTGCTTTGGGTGACCGGGTCATGGCCGGCGATCGGCTAGGGCTTGTGGGCTATAGCGGACGCACACAGTTTCCCCATCTGCATTTGTCAGTCCGCAAGGACGGAAACCCGGTGGATCCCTTCGCAACCGACACCAACACCGATTGTACGCCCGGCCCCTCGCTCTGGCGCGAGACGCCCCTCTATCAGCCGGGCGGTTTGCTGGATGCCGGGTTCGCAGACATTGTGCCCGACTACAGCGATATCAAAGACGGTGACGCGGCACGAGATGATTTGACGGTCACGGCCCCGGCGCTTGTGCTCTTCGGTTTCGCGTTCGGCGGGCGGACCGGCGATGGGTTGCAGATGGCAATCAAAGGACCAGATGGGTTGCTTCTGGATCAGACGGCAACCCTAGAAAAGCCGCAGGCACAGTTTTTTCGCGCGGCTGGCAAACGGCTTCGCGCCGCCAACTGGCCTTCCGGCTCTTACACAGGACGCGTTGCGCTCATCCGCGACGGCGCCGAAATCGACGCCCGCGAAGTCGTTATCACATTGGAATAGAACGCTACTTTTCGGTAAACTTCAGCTCAATCCTGCGGTTCTGGGCGCGCGCTTCAGGGGTGTCCGCGGAATTCACGGGCTGATACTCGCCAAAGCCATTGGCCGACAATCGATCGGGTGGCACACCCAACTCCTCTGACATGAACCGCACAACCGACAATGCGCGGCCCTGGCTGAGCTCCCAGTTGTCCCCGAATTCCCCAAAACCCGACAGCGGCTGATCGTCCGTGTGGCCATCTACCTGAATCACCCAATCGATACCTTCGGGAATATCGTTCGTTACCCCACTGAGGATATCGACGACCTTTGCGATCTCAATCTGACCCTCCACCGACAAATCCGCGCTGGCGGGCTGAAACAATACTTCGGAGGAAAACACAAAGCGGTCGCCGACGATTTGCACACCTTCCTGCCCGCCCAGAACATTGCGCAGACGCCCGAAGAATTCTGAACGGTACTGCTCGAGATCTTCGGCCTCGGCGGCCAATCGGGCCGCCTCTTCTTCGAGACGGATCGCTTCTTCTTCAAGCCGCACGCGTTCCGCTTCTTCAAGCTGACGGCGGCGGCGTTCCTCTGCGGCAGCGCGGGCCAGGGCCGTGTTCAGATCAGAGCCCAGAGACTGCAACTGAACCTGCGCCTCTGCATCTTTGGCCTGTGCTTCGTCCAGCAGCGCCTGAAGTCCGCCCAACTGCGTGCGCAATGCGGCCACCTGCTGGTTGAGCAGCGCAGTCTGGCGTTGGGCTTCCGCAGAGATTTTCTCTTCCTCGGCCAAAACCCTGTTGGCATCGGCCAGCAAGGCCGCGCGCTGCTCGGCCACGCTAAGCTGCTCTGCAGCATCGGTTTCGGCCGCGGCCTGCGCCGCCAGGGCGGCCAACACTTGCGCCCGCAGCTCTGCCTGATCTGCTTCTGCGCCCGCGGCGGTTTCTTCCAGTTCTGCCAAAGCGGCGGCCAAACGCTCATCGAGCGTCTTGCGCGCTGCATCAGCGGCCGCCAACAAGGTCAAGGTGTCCTCGGCTTCCTGACGCTGCGCCTCCAGCGCAAGGGTCATGGCCGTCAATTCTGTATCCGCATTTTCCAGACGATTCCGAAGCGCCTCAGCGGCAGCGGCCTCAACCAGCCGGGCCGCTTCTTCGGCGCGCCTGGCAATTTCCTCGGCGCTCAGTTGGTCCTGCAGGGCATCGATCCGGTTCGCCTGTTCTTGCCCTTCATTCTGCAAGGTCTCGATCCGGGCAGATTGTTCGGCGCCTTCGGCTTGCAAACTCTCGATCAGGGCCGATTGCTCCGACCCTTCGGTCCGCAGTTCCGCCAGCAGCGCTTCCAGTGCTTCGCGCCGCGCCGCCGCAAGCCGGGCCGCTTCCGTCTGCGCATCGATTTCGGTGCGGGATTGGGCAAGTGCCAGGTTCAAAGCATCCTGCTGCGACAACAGCTCCGTCTGTTCGGCGCGCAGCGTTTCCACAACGTCCCGCGTCGCATCCCGGTCCGCCAGCAACCCGGCCACCTGCTCTTCGAACGTCGCGATGCGTCCCTGCGCATCCGCGAGTTGTGCCTGCGATTGGTCCCGCTGCGCCGTCAGGTTCGCGATCAGGGCCGCCTGCGCAGTGAGTTCGGACTGCGCATCATCCAATTGGGACTGTGTGTCGCCAAGCGTTGTGGTCAAAGCCCCTAGACGCGCTTCAAGCTGGTTCCCGCGCCGCTCTTCCAGTCCCAGCGCCGAGGCCAGGGCGCTGATCTCTGCAGACAGCGTGTCGAGCTCATTTTCCTGTCCCGAAATGGTCTCGCGCAACACAAATTGCACAACCATGAAAATGGTCAGCAGGAACATCAGCACCAGCAACAACCCGGTCATCGCATCAACGAAGCCGGGCCAGATCGAGGCCTGAAACCGTTGCCCTGTGCGGCGTAAGAGGGCCATGCCTTAGTCCTCCGACCCCTGCCGGCGCCGTAAGGCTGCGGTGCGGGGCAGGATCAGCGATTTCACCAGAATGTCGATGTCCTTGCGCAACTCCGCCATGCTCTCCTGCCGTCCGGCAGAGATCTCTTCGAGGATACGCAGCATCTGCACGTCGATCGACCGCAGCCGCATCCGGCTTTCAGCATCCATCCCGTCTCCGGGTCCGTTGGCGCGCATTAGTTCGATCAGCTGTTCTTGTCCCGCGGCAACCCGGTCCAACGCGTTGCCGGTGCTGTCCGTGCGATCCAGCCTGTCATTCATCACGGTGATCGCATCGGCAAGCTGGGCCAGTCGCTCGTCCACTTGCGCCCGGCTCGCATCAGAACGCGCGAACATATCCTGCAAGGTTTCCATCTGCTCTGCCATATGATCGAGCACACCTGCCACCGCTCCGCCCTCGGTGCTTCCTTCATCCCCACTGGCAAAGCTGACGCGGGTGATCGAGGACAGCCACTCTTCGAGCTCGCGATAGAACCGGTTTTGTCCGTGCCCTGCAAAAAGCTCCAGCAGTCCCACGATCAACGATCCGGCCAAACCCAGCAGCGACGAGGCAAACGCAACGCCCATTCCACCCAACTGGGCTTCAAGCCCCGTCATGAGACGGTTGAAGACGGCCAGCCCTTCTTCGCCCTCTTGCGGCGCGAGACTGCGAATGGTGTCGACCACAGCCGGGACCGTTGTGGCAAGACCATAAAACGTGCCCAGCAAGCCGAGAAAGATCAGCAGATTGACGATGTAGCGCGTGATTTCGCGCTCTTCGTCGATGCGTGTTGCAACAGAGTCGAGGATCGACCGCGTCGACGCCTGTCCAAGCTGCATCTTGGCGCCGCGCGACCGCAAAAGTGAAGCGAGCGGCGCCAGCAATTGTGGAGGGCTGGCGGTTCCCGAAGTGTCCCCCGCAGCGAACCTCTCGATCCAGCGCACCGAGCCGATAAGCTGCGTCACCTGCCAGAACACGGCAAGCACACCGATGACGAAGACAAACCCGATGAACCCGTTCAGATAGGGGTTGGCCTCGAACACAGGCAGCACCCGCGGCAAGGCAAAGGACACACCCGTTCCGGACAGCCCCAATACGATCAGCATCATCAGGATTTGCCGCACCGGCTGGGAAAATTGCGGCCTTGGCTCGCGGTCTGGCTGCGCCATGCGCTGCGTTCCTGCTTTTTGGTCTGCTCTTGCGGGCGAGATTACAGAAAAAGCCGCCGCAGCGCCAAGGCTTTATACCGTCAGAGCCGCCACCCGTGCCTGCAGCCATGCCAAATCCGGGTCGTGCAGCCCGATTTCGGCAAGATGTGACACGGTATTGTGCAGATATTCGGTGTTTGGCCCACGGCCCCCGACCGCGCGGGCGATGATCTGTGCCTGATCCTCCAGCGGCAGACCACCACAGTACTGAACGTGGTCTGCATCTATGACGTATGTCACCGCCGTGACGGCGCGCCCGTCATCGAACCTGACCACCAGTTCTTTTTCCAGGTAGGCGGAAGAGATCAGCTCGCGTTCCCGAAGGTAGTCCAGCGTCTGGGTCTCTTTCCCTCGGGCCACAGCCAGCGCCAGCCCGGTGCAAGAGGCGTCCGGCACCGCATCCAGAGCCAGCACCAAACCGGGGTCAGCTTCGGTGCCGCGATGATGGATCGAGCGCATGCAAAATGACCGCGCATACCCATCCAGCGTCGCAAGACGCTGCTCCGCCACCTCGAACCCCGGGTTCCACAGCAGCGAACCGTAGCCGAACACCCACATCGTCATCACGCTGGTCCTCTTTCCTCTGGGCCTATAAACAGCAATCCAAGAGCAGGGAAAAGAGGCACTTGAGCATGCGCGGTTTGATCAGGCTCATCATTGTGCTGGCCGTTTTGTGGTCCGGATGGTGGTTGCTGTCCGCCTATGGGTTACGGCTCAGCCTGTCCAACTGGTTCGACGCGCAGCGGGAGCTGGGCTGGCAGGCTGACTATTCGGAGATGCAAACATCGGGGTACCCGTTCCGACACACCACACGGCTGGACCTTCCGGCGCTGGCCGATCCACGGACGGGCACCGCGTGGCGGGCGGACTGGATCAGTTTCGACAGCCCTGCGGCATGGCCGGGACGTCAGACCCTGCACTTTGCCGATACGCCGCAAACACTGTCCTATCTGGATCAAACCGACACCGTGATCGCTCAAGATATGACGGCAAAGCTGCATCTTCGGCCCGGCATCGCGCTGCAGCTCGAGCAGATGGCCCTGACAGCCGGCCCCTGGGCCGTCGCCAGTACGGACGGGTCCATCCTTCAGGCTCAAAGCCTGGTTCTGGACATGCAGCAAACCGAAGACCCGGCAGTCTACGACATCACGTTCGGAGCTGATCGTTTCTCGCCCGGCGAAAACCTGAGGCGCCTGTCACAGACGGCGCAGGCCCTTCCGGCCACATTCGAGACGCTCACACTTCAAATGCAGGTCGCCTTTGACCGCCCTTGGGATCGCCGCGCCCTGGAGGAAAGCCGGCCGCAGCCGCTAGAGATCAATCTGCGACTGGCCGATGCGCAATGGGGGGCCTTGCGGTTGCAGGCGGCCGGTCATGTCACAGTGGATGGCAACGGTGTGCCCGAGGGCTCCGTGACCATCAAAGCGGAAAACTGGCGTGAGATGTTGGCCATTGCGCAGGCCACGGGAAGCTTGCCGGAAAGTGCCGTGGAACCCACCGACCGCGTTTTGGGACTGCTGGCCGGGTTGGGCGGCAACCCAAATGCGCTAGATGTGAAACTGAACCTCCGGGACGGGTTTGTGGCACTCGGGCCCATACCGCTCGGCCCGGCGCCCAGGCTGATCCTGCGCTAAGTCCCGCGAACGGTCTCAGCGGCAGAACGGGCCGCCCCGATGGCGCGCGGTATCAAAATGAAAGTGATCGCGATGGAAACGGTCCGAGTTGGGTCCCAACACGGTGCCAAACGGCCCACACGCAGCTTTCCAGGCGCTCCGCAACGGGCGCGCAGTGGTGCCACTGCCCCAGCCCGCCAATACGGTAATGACCTCACCGTCTTTCATAGTGAAGGCGGACAAATCGATTGCCTTGCCCTTGCCGTGCTCCGAGATTTTGCCGCCGCGCTGGTTGTTCCGGGTCCGGCAGATGTAATGTGCAGCCACCCGCATTTCGACAACCGGACCGCGTCGGCGAAACGCGGGTTTCAAACCCGTATCCACCCACTTCTTCAGTGCGTGCGCGGTGGTACAATCCATCGTGGCGGGTGTTGAGAGGCGCACGCCGGACACCGATTTCACCTTTACGGCGTCACGCACCCCGCATCCGCGGACGCGGCCTGGCACGTTTCCGATCTTATCGCCCTGAATGGCAAGGTCGCCGCAAACGGCCCCTTTCTTCGCCGCGCGACGCTCTTTGCGCTTCTTGAACAGAAACGCCTCGGTAGCGGCCTTGGGCCGGACCGGAGGGAACAGCGAAACATCCGGTCCGGTCGATGGCAGAGCCACGCTGGCCTGCATGATTTTGGCTTGCTCCGACGCCGGACGTTGCAATGGGCGCACAGCGCTGACCGCGGCGGCGATGGCGGCCTCAACCACTGGGTCAGCCGCGACGCTTTGGGCCCGCAGTTCCGGCCTCAGCGAGCGATCCGGTGCGGTCGCTGAGGCTGACACGGCCCAGACGCTCAACGACGCCAGAATGCCAAAGGCGGTCCCGCGGATCATTTTGGCGACCGCATGGTGCGTCCGAAATCCGGCGCATCGATGTCTTGTCCCGCTTCGATGATCCCCCGCCGGATCGATCGCGTGCGGGTGAAGTAATCGTGCAGCTGTTGCCCGTCCCCGGTGCGAATGGCCCGTTGAAGCGCGAACAGTTCCTCCGTGAACCGTCCGAGGATTTCGAGCGTGGCGTCCTTATTGGTCAAGAACACGTCACGCCACATGGTCGGGTCACTCGCCGCGATCCGGGTAAAGTCCCGAAAGCCGGCAGCGGAGTACTTGATGACTTCGCTGTCGGTCACCCGGCGCAGATCATCGGCCACTCCAACCATCGTATAGGCGATGAGATGCGGGGCGTGGCTGGTCACCGCCAACACCAGATCATGATGATCGGCATCCATTTCCTCAACCAGGGCACCCATACCCTCCCAGAAGCGCCGCAACTGATCGACCGGCGACCGCGGCGTTCCTTCGACGGGCACCAGAATGCAGAACCGGTTGTCGAAGAGTTCGGCAAATCCACTTTCCGGACCGGAATGCTCGGTCCCCGCCAGCGGGTGGCCGGCAATGAAGTGCACAGTGTCGGGAAGTTCCGGAAGCACCTTTGAAATGACGTCGCGCTTGACCGATCCGACATCAGTCACTGTTGCGCCCGGTTTCAGCAGAGGCGCAATCTGGGATGCAACTTCACCCATCACACCTACGGGCACCGCCAGAACTACCAGATCGGCACCTTCAACCGCGTCAGCGATGTCGTCGCAGACCCGGTCCGTCAGACCGATGCGCCGCGCCGTGTCGCGCGTTTCCGCGCTGCGGGCATATCCCGTGACCTCATGGGCCAGCCCTGCGCGTTTGATGGCCCAGAACATCGAAGACGCAATCAATCCAAGCCCGATCAGAGCGACCCGTTCATAGACGACGCTCATGCCAGCCCCCGAAACGTGACCAAGGCGTCCAGAACGCGGGTGACATCCTCGGGCCGCCCAACAGTGATGCGGAGCGCGTTGGGGAAGCCATACCCTGCGACCCCGCGCACAATGATGCCCTGTGCCTTCAGATGTTGGTCCGCTGCCTGAGCCTCGGCCGCGTCGGTGAAGCGTGCCATGACAAAATTGGTGTGGCTCTCATCTGACGGAATACCAATCTGCGCCAAACCAGCCGACAGTCTTGTCCGTTGCTCGGCATTCATCTTCCGACAGCTCTCGACAAATGCGCGGTCCCGCACCGCAGCTTCAGCGCCCGCGAGCGCCACGGCGGACATGTTGAAGGGCCCCCGGATGCGGTTCAGCACGTCAATGACATGCGACGGCGCGTAGGCCCATCCGACGCGCAAGCCACCCAGACCGTAAATCTTGGAGAACGTCCGCGTCATCACCACGTTCTGCCGAGCACCAACCCAAGCCGCCCCACCGTCATAAAGATCAGAGTATTCGGCATACGCTCCGTCCAGGACCAAAAGGCACTGTTCCGGCACCGCATCTACCAAACGTTCCAGATCGTCAGAGGACAGCATCGTGCCCGCCGGGTTGGCAGGATTGGTCACGTAAATCAGCCGGGTGGCGGGCGTGATGCGGTTGATCACGGCGTCAACGTCGACACACCGTTCGGCCTCCGGCGCCATGACCGGTGTAGCGCCCGCAGACAGCGCCATGATCCGGTAGAGCGAAAACCCATGCTCGGTGAACAAAACTTCGTCGCCGGGCCCGGCATAGGCCATTGCAAGCAACGTCAAGATCTCGTCAGAGCCCACGCCGACGATGATCTGATCCGGCTCCAACCCATGAACCTCTCCAATCGCAGATCGCAGCGCGGCATGGTCGGTCGACGGGTAGCGATTCAGGTTCGCCAGAACCTCCGACATCGCCGCGACCGCCATGGGGGACGGCCCGACGGGGTTCTCATTCGAGCTCAGCTTGAGAGGTTTTGCCTGTCCCTCGATATGGCTGGCGCCGCCCTGATACAGGGCGATGTCCATGATACCGGGTTGCGGACGGATGTGGCTCATCTCGGGGCTCCTCAATGGAGACCCTAATAGCCGCCCGTTTCGCCGGTGAAAAGCGACAAAGCCTGCACGAGCGTTATGCTGCTTTGGAGTTGATATGGAACCGGGCCGTCTCCGGGTCAGCCGTGTATCGCGGCAACCAGCGATCCGTGTTTCGGCTCAGTTCATTTACGCTGTCGATTATGTAGTTCACGGTCTTCGGCGTCATCAGATAGTTGAAGTTCAGGCGCACCCAACCGGGTTTGCGCAGCTCCTCTCCTTGCGCCAGCGCGTCGCGCAGCATTTCGGACTCCGCGCGACCAATGCCAAGCAACCGATGCGCATACGGACCGGCGCAGGCGCAGCCCCCGCGCGCTTGGATCCCGTAGATGTCGCTCAACATCCGGGTGAAGAGTTGCTGGTGCACCGGTTTGCCCGATTTGTCCCGCACCAGGAATGAGAAGATCGGCAGACGATGGGCGATCTCCGCGCCAAGAAGTTCCATGTGCGGGTTGTCGCTCCAACCCTCGAGGGCCATTGCGTTGTAGCGCGCCTCATAGTCGGCAATGACCTCTGCCCCGACCACGTCCTTGACGATGAAGGCCAGCGCGGCGCGAATGTCCCCGATGACGTTCGGCGTGCCCGCTTCCTCCCGCGCGGCCAGATCGGTGCTGTAGTCCTGCGCCCATGGCGAGACAAATGAAACGGTCCCGCCACCCGGTGCGCTGGGGATCTCGCACCGCACCGCCGTTCGGTTGACCACCAGAATGCCCGATGCGCCCGGCCCACCGGGAAACTTGTGGGGGCTGACCACGATTGCATCCTTGCGGGCATCGGGAGGCCCCATGTTGATGGGCAAGTAAGGTCCTGCGCCGGCATAGTCCCAGACCGCCCGCGCACCATGGGCTTTCAGGATCCGTGTCACTGGGTCCGGATCAGTGATGATGCCCGTGACATTGGACGCCGCCGAGAAACTGCCGATCTTGAGATCCGCGTTTGGGTAGTCGTTCAAAGCCATCCGCAGCGCATCGAGGTCAGGACCACCTGCCGGGCCCTCGGGAATTTCGACAACGCGCGCGCGACTTTCGCGCCACGGCAGGATGTTGGAGTGATGTTCATAGGGCCCTACGAAAACAACCGGCTGATTGGCGCGAGAAACGCCCATAAGTTCGACCAGGCGGTTCAGCCCGGCGGTTGCCCCCGCCCCCGCAAAGATCACGCTGTCCTGTGGACCGGCCCCGGTCAAACGTGCGATTTCAGCGCGCGCAGCCCGGCGCAGACGGGTCACGTAGCCACCGCAATAGGATGCCTCGGTATGGCTGTTTGCGTAGTACGGCAGGACGGAGGTCATGACGTACTCTTCCACCTGATGCAGCGCCCGCCCCGACGCCACGTAGTCTGCATAAACCAATGGAACGTCGCCCTCCAACCCGGGAATGGGGGTACCCTCGCCAATTACGCCGTCGCGCAGGCTGTCAGCTTCCACGGCGGTCTTGATGGTGTCCCGAAATGCGTCCAACGTCATGTATGAGCTCCCTTTGCCGATCTAACATAACTGCGGCATGGAGCATCTTTGTCTCATTTTTTGACATTGATGACTTCGGTTTGTGGTCATATGATTGCCCAATGAGCCAAAACCTAGATGACACTGACATTCGCCTGCTCCGGGAATTGCAAAAGGATGCGAGCCTGTCCCAACGCGCGCTCGCCGATCGTATCGGACTGTCCCAGAACGCCTGCTGGCGGCGCATGCGCGCCTTGCAAGACAGCGGGGTGTTGCAGGGCAGCGTGGCCCGGATTGACCGCAGTCAGTTGGGACTGGATCTGGTTGTGTTCGTGATGCTGCGCACCCGGCATCACTCCGCGGACTGGCTCACCAATTTCCGCCGGCATGTGCTGACAATTCCGGAAGTGATCGACTTTCACCGCATCAGCGGGGACTACGATTATCAGCTCAAGGTCGTGACCGAAGATATGGCCAGCTATGACCGGGTCTACCAGCGGCTGATTGCAGGCGTCGATCTGGACAGCGTGACATCTTACTTCGCGATGGAGGTCATCGCCGAAGGACGGCCCGTCCCACTCTGACGTCGCAGCGGGTCACGCGGTTTTTCTTGCCCCATAACGCAAAAAAGGCCGCACCCTGAGGCGCGGCCCTGTTCGTGACGATCCTGTAGGATCAGTTCTTGGCGTAGAATTCGACGACGAGGTTTGGTTCCATCATCACCGGATACGGCACATCGCCCAGACCGGGGGTGCGCACAAAGGTGGCCACCATCTTGGAATGGTCAACTTCCATGTAATCGGGCACATCACGCTCCGGCAGAGCGGCAGCTTCCATAACGATAGCGAGTTGCTTGGACTTGTCACGCAGCTCGATCACGTCGCCTTCTTTGACGCGGTAGCTGGGAATGTTCACGCGTTTGCCGTTCACTTTGACATGCCCGTGGTTCACGAACTGGCGTGCAGCAAAAACGGTTGGCACGAATTTCGCGCGGTAAACCACCGCGTCCAGACGGCGTTCCAACAGACCGATCAGGTTCTCACCGGTGTCGCCCTTGACCCGCTCTGCTTCGGCATAAATGCGGCGAAACTGTTTTTCGGTCAGGTCACCGTAGTAGCCCTTGAGCTTCTGCTTGGCGCGCAGCTGAATACCGAAATCCGACAACTTGCCTTTGCGGCGCTGGCCGTGCTGGCCGGGTCCGTATTCACGGCGGTTGACGGGGGATTTGGGGCGGCCCCAAATGTTTTCGCCCATGCGGCGATCAATCTTGTACTTGGCAGACGTGCGTTTTGTCACGGCTGATCTCCTTTTGCAGTCTCAAAAGGGCGTTGTCCTCTGCCAACTGGCCGACAGGCATCTCCTTGCGGAGGCCACCAACACCAATGAAGCCGCGCTTATAGCCGCCTTTGCAGGGGTGTCAACCGAGCAATCGCTGCAAGTTCAGGCCGCGTCATGCATCAGGATTGCAGTCTCGGACGCCGACAACGACCGCCGCGCATAGGCCCCGTAGAGATGGGGATCATGCTCAAGCTCCGGGAACCGTGCCAGCAGACGGATCCGATCGACCTCGGACAGCGTCGAGAGCGACGTCCCGGCCGGGTGAAAGCTCTCGGATTCAACCCCGTTGGCCCAGATCACCTGATGCGACGGGAGCATCAAGTGATAGTAGGTCAGGTGGCGGATATCCAGATCGGTGCGGATCTCTGCGCCGTTCACCAATTGCACCGCAGGAACCAACACTTCGGACGTGTTGAACAGCGCCCGCGCAGCCGGCCCGCGCACCAGCATTCGGTGATCCGGCGACACCAGCAGGTCCTGGTCCGGCACATCAATGCCCAGCGCCCCCGCCGAGATCCGAATAGGGCGCAGATGCGGCATCACAAACATCCGCGCGCCGGTGATCCGGCGGTTCGCGGTCCACAGGATTTCCTGTGGACCATTGTCCCGTGTCAGAACCCGATCACCCTCGGCCAAGTCCTCAACCGGTGTCGGCCCGTTTTCAGTCGCGATCTGCGTGCCTTTGGTGAAGCATATCACCCCCGACATTCCGGCCTCGTCGGTCCCGCGCAGCGCCGATCCGAAGGCATGGTGCACGACCCAGAGGTCTGTCTGCTTGGGCGGTAACTGATCCAGAAACATCAGAAGTGGCGCGGAGTCAGGTCCGACCTCGATCACGGTGACGGTATAGCTTTGCATCCCATCCGTGACGACAAAGTTGCTGTCCATCAACGGCTCGTCCACATCGACGGCGTCGATGTCGGTCCGATTCTGGACTGCTGCCCCTACCAGTCGACGCACGGTTCTTGCCGCCCGTTTGCGGAGACTGGCCTCTCCGTCTGCCTGATCCAGTCGCAGGATCCCACTTGGCCCGTCCACACGAACCGGTTCACCATCCCATCCCCATGCGACCCCTTCGGTGAGGGCATCCATAGGTGCGGCCCGAAGACCGTCGATACTTGTTTGCGACCAGGAGATGACAAACGTGCCTCGAAAGCCCGTTTTCATATGCCTGTATGTCTGCCTCTGTCTCTTTTTATTGGGTCAAGGCTAACAGAGGTGATTCGGCCGCAAAAGCGATTTTTTGCCGAGGCCTTTGCTTTTCGCGCAAACTGGCGCTGAAGACGCACAGTCGCCACTCAACCCCGCCGTGTGCCTGATCACGTACGCCGCCGAACGTCTCCCGACTTCTGGGCATTCAGCTTCTAGGACCCACCTTGCCACCATGGGCATTGGTTCGGGTTCGTCCAACACGAAACAAGGGTTGGAGACCTGCATGAGTTAAGGTCTACTGAGGATTGGTTCGCTTGCTTCAGGGACGCTGAAATTGGCTATCAAGTTGGACATGCTCAAATGCTTCACGGTGGTTGCACAGCACGGCAGTCTCGCGGACGCGGCTGAGGCCCTGGGGCGCACGCCCTCTGCTGTGTCGATGATGCTCAAACAGTTCGAAGATCACGTTGGTGCCCCCTTGTTCGAAACCGCGCGCAAGTCGCGGCTGACAGCCGTCGGTGCACTGATCTACGAAGAAGCGCGGCGCGAAGTCAGCCACTTTGAGAAGACGGTGTCGGTAATCGAAGGGCTTGCGCGTTCGGAGCTGGGGTACCTGCGACTTGCGGTGACGCCATCCATCGCGAACACGGTGTTGCCGCCGATCATTCGGGCGTTTGCAGATGACCATCCGCAAGTCCAGATCGATGTTCGAGACATGGATTCACTGGCGATTGCGCGCGAACTCGAGCTGGAACGCGCCGACATCGGGATCGGGTCGCTCCCCGTTATGGAAGGCATGTCACGGGAAGAGTTGTTCAGTGACGCGTTTGGTGTCGTTTGCCGCAAGGACGCTCCATTCGTCCGAAATTGGAGAGAACTCACCTGGCAAGACATGAAGGATCAGACCCTCATCTCGAATGGTCTTTGCGAGAAGATCACGGACCCGGATTTTGCCCCCATTCTTGCGAGCTCGCGCCTGCGAGTACCCAACACCACGTCGCTTCTGGGTTTGGTGAGAGAAGGTGTCGGGATCACCATTCTCCCCAGTATGGCCGTCACGGATGGGCAAGGAGATCTTGCTTTCATGCCATTGGCTGATGTCACAACACGTCATCGCGTCCAGATGGTGACCCAAAGGGACACTCTTTTGATGCCCGCGGCACAAGCTTTCGTCGCGCGGATTGTGGCGATGAAGAACGATGGGACATTGGTGAAGTCACATCCATAATTTCAGAATCCCTGAAGTTCCATTCAAGCGTTTCTGAGTGACTGAAGTTATGTTCACTTCTATCGTCAGGCGACATCCTTTCTTTGTGGCAGAGGGAAACATGCAAGACCTTGGGCGCAACTTCATCGCTGGCGAATGGTGCGAGGGACCTGCTGAGATTGAGAACCGAAACCCCTCTGATCTGAGCGACGTTGTCGGCCGTTTTGCGCAGGCCAGCGATGACCAACTGGATGCCACCCTCACCCAAGCCCATGTCGCTCAGGCGGAATGGGCGGGCTACGGGATAGAGCGCAAGCAAGCGGTCCTGATGGCCATTGGAACCGAGCTTATGCAACGGTCCGAGGAGTTGGGTACTTTGCTGAGCCGCGAAGAGGGCAAGCCGCTCGCCGAGGGCAAGGGAGAGGTTTTTCGCGCGGGACAGTTCTTCACCTATTACGCGGCAGAATGCCTGCGCCAGATTGGTGAAAATGCGGACAGTGTACGGCCCGGTGTCGAGATCGACGTGCGGCGCGAGCCAGTGGGCGTGGTCGCTATCGTGTCCCCCTGGAACTTTCCCACGGCAACGGCGTCGTGGAAAATCGCACCGGCGCTTTGCTACGGCAACGCAGTTGTCTGGAAACCCGCAAACGAAACGCCTGCATCGGCTGTGGCTCTGACCGAGATCATCGCACGTCAGGATATTCCGAAAGGGCTCTTTTCGCTTGTCATGGGACCAGGACGTTCGCTCGGGCAACGTCTGGTCGAAAGTTCAAAGGTAAATGCGATCTCCTTCACTGGCTCTGTGCCCGTGGGCAAAGGCATCGCGACTGCAGCCATCCAGAACCTCACGAAAGTCCAGATGGAAATGGGGTCAAAAAATGCACTGGCGGTCATGGATGACGGCGATCTGGACCTGGCGGTGACCGTGGCGCTCGGGGGCGCCTTTGGTGGCACCGGCCAGAAATGCACGGCGTCCTCACGTCTGATCGTGCACAGCGCAATTCACGACGCCTTCGTCGAAAAGCTGATCGAAGGCGCCAAAGCCATGCGGGTCGGACACGCGCTGGACGCAGATACACAAATGGGACCGGTAGTCAGCGAGCGGCAATTGCAGGACAACCTGGCCTATGTCGACCTTGGAGTATCCGAGGGCGCTGAACTCGCTTGCGGAGGCGTCCGGCTGGAGCGACCACATGAGGGCTTCTACATGACCCCAGGGGTCTTTCTGAACGCGACAAACGACATGCGGATCAATCGCGAAGAGATGTTTGCGCCCCTGACATCCGTCATCAGGGTGGACAGTTACGATGAAGCGCTCGCCACCGTCAATGACACGAGTTTCGGGCTGACTTCAGGCATCGTGACCCGTGATCTGGCCCGCGCCACCCATTTTCGAAGGAACGCCCGCACCGGCGTGGTCACCGTCAATCTGCCAACCGCGGGCACCGACTATCATGTTCCCTTTGGGGGACGCGGCGAAAGCTCTTATGGCCCGCGCGAGCAGGGCAAGGCGGCTGCAGAGTTCTACACAACCGTCAAAACCGCATACATCAGCTCAGGGACGCCCGTGTGATGCGCATCGATTGCCTGCAATATGCCAACTGGTCCGAGAAGATCTTTCGCGAGATGCGTGAAGGAGGCGTGGATGCTGTCCACGTGACAATTTCCTACCATGAGAACTTTCGCGAAACCGTCCTGAATTTCGAACAATGGAACCGCTGGTTCGAACAGTACCCCGATCTCATCATGAAGGGCGTTTCGGCAAGCGACATAGACCGCGCGCGCGAAACCGGATGCACTGCGATCTTTTTCGGCTTTCAGAACCCCAGCCCTATCGAAGACGACATTGGGCTGGTCGAGATTGTACACACGCTGGGCGCGCGGTTCATGCAGCTGACCTATAACAACCAGTCGCTTCTGGCGACCGGCTGCTACGAGGCCGAAGACGCGGGCGTCACCCGCATGGGGCGTCAGGTGATCAAGGAAATGAACCGCGTTGGCCTTGTCGTCGACATGAGCCATTCTGGCGACCGTTCGACCATCGAGGCGGCGGATCTGTCGCAGCGCCCCATCGCGATCACGCACGCCAACCCGCACAGCTGGGCGCCGGCGCTGCGCAACAAGACCGACGACGTGATCAGGGCTGTGACCCAGAACGGCGGGATGCTCGGATTTTCGCTCTACCCGCATCACCTCAAGGACAAAACCAACTGCACGCTGGACAGCTTTTGCGAGATGATTGCCCGAACCGCAGACCGCTTTGGCGTCGCGCATTTGGGGATCGGATCGGACCTCTGTCAGGATCAGCCAGACAGTATCGTCGAATGGATGCGGGTCGGGCGCTGGACCAAAGAGATCGACTTCGGCGAGGGTTCTGCCGCCAATCCCGGGTTCCCCGACATGCCAAGTTGGTTTCAGAGCAACCTTGATTTCGGCAATATCGAAAACGGCCTGCGCGCGACCGGATTCTCAGACGATGAGGTTGCTGCGCTGATAGGCGGCAACTGGTATCGGTTCTTCCGCGACAACTTCGGACCGGCGAGCATGCGATGACCGACGGTGCAACAGTCACTCTGCGGGATCCGGCGCAGGTCATGCGGCTCAAACGCCTTGGATCGCTGCACCAATGTCGTCTGAGCTTCATGCGCACCCTTCTTCGACGCATCGCCGCCGAGGACTGGCGATTTTCCCGGCCACATTTTGACATCAGCGGCGACGGCGTGGGCTACGCGGTCTACACGGCCACAGGTCCCGACCGCAGCTACTCGCTGGTCGCGTTCGCCCATGACCTGCCCGATGAGCAGCGTTCTGACCGGGTGATTGCTGAGGCGTGGGATGCGACTTTTGCGCTCTTTGACGGCGTTCCGACTCCGGACGACATCTCGCGGCTCGCCGAAAACGTCCCGCTGCAAGAGGCCGGCAGGGTGAGCGAGCGGGAATTGTCCCTGTCGCGTGCCAACCGGTCCGTCCGGTTATGGTCTCATGTGGTCGAGGCGTTAGCCGCTGGACGCCAACCCGATCTGAACATGATCGATCAGGTCGGGTACCTCATGCGCACGACCGCGGTTTACGGGTCGGGGAAGTTTGGTGCAGCCGATCGAGATATGATCGCGGACCGGCCAGAAATGCGGGGACCGTTTCAGGCAGAAATGCTCTCGGTCTACTTGACCCGGACCTTCGTGCGAGACCTCGTCCAGCACATGGCTCGAGCGAAGGGTGGCGAAAGCACTGCCACTCTGGATCCCGCAATCGCCCGCCAATTGGGCATTGGCAACTCAACCGGCTTGGGCATGGCACCCTACATCGTGAATCACCCGGTGCTGTTCAACAACTGGATCATGGCCCGTGAAGAGGCCATAGCGCGCGTTCGATCACTCCCTTCGGCCTCGAAGGGCGAGGTTGCCGTTTTCCGGGACAGGCTGCACCGCAGCGAGACATCTATCGCGCAATGGTTTTCCGAACACCCAATTCAGACCGCCAAGCTGGCTGAACTGCGCCGCGATCTTTCAAAGCTTCGTGCGCATCTTATGGACACCGCTTTTGATTGTCCGATGCCGTGGGATCAGCTGATCCGGTGGACCGAGGGTACGCTGAGCGAAGAAGGTCAGGAACTCGTCGCCTCGCTGATCATTGAGCCTTATGGCGCGCTCGTTGATGACCTGACCAGTGACATGGCGGACAACGATACCGCGGCCTTTCGCATTGACGGTACGGTGACTGTCGGGACCGTGCGCACCCTGATCGAAGACAGCTTTGGCTGGGCGCGCGATTGGGACTGGGGCGACAAAGAGCACTGCGCTCGGCTCTGGTATGTCTCGGAAGAGAAACTGGAGCCGCGCCTGGGCGAACGGTTCGAGGAACCGATCGCAGACTACGAGCAGCCTCTTGCACCGGCTCGGGATGCGGTCTTGGCCCTTCGGGCGCTGGAAGATTGGGCTGACACGAGCCCGATTGCGGCATTTCTTCTCAAACACCCTGAACATCGGCACACGGTCCGGCGTGCCCAGATCAGCCGCATCGCCCCTTACGGTGAGATTCGGGACAACACGATCAGCGCCGACGTTCTTCCAATCGATATGCTCCGCGCCAAGCTTTCCTTCTTTGGCGCGACACATTTCGATCCCCGGTCGGATCGTTGGGTCCGGATATGCATGTATGCCGGTGCGCCTTACCCCGAGGATCTGACGCCGAAGAATGCAGAAGATTGGGTCTTTCCGGAGGTGAGTTCATGACATTCTCCTTGAACGAAGTTGAAGTGTTGGCAAAACGTGCCGCGCGCGGGGCGGGTTATCCTTGGGGCCTGACCGAAGAGGCCGGAAAGGCAACACGCTGGCTATGCAGCTTTGGCCTCGATGGGTGCGGAGCACTTGCATCGCTGCTGCGGCAGGTCGATGCGGGCAAAGTCAGCGACCAGTTCACGGTGCTTGAGGGAACGACGCTCAAAGGCAACAAGGAACGGCTCTGCCCCCTCGTTGTGGGTGCGGCCCTATCAGATCGCGCGCTGGCGACTGATAACGGGGCACTGTCATTGGGGACAGTTTCACTACCCATCCTACTGATGCCGTTTGTCGCCGCCCTGGCGACACAGATCAAAGCACCCGTCACGCTCCGGGCCGCGACGGGGCTTGCCGTGACCGACGGGCAGCGGGTCTCGCTGGAAGGCGTGATGGACGACCCATCCGGCAGGGTGACTGTGGAGGTCGACGGCGCATTGACAACGGAACGCGCACTGCAGCAGCGCGCCGACCCGGCCCAAATGGTTTGGGTTGAACTGAGCCAATTCGCACAGCGCACTTATGCGCCGTCAACCGAGCTGTCTCGCCGGCTCGGGGCTGGTGGCGGGGAGGCCGGAAATGACTGAACTCTGGCCAAAAGGCGGCTGGCTCGGTAGAGATGTCCTCAAACGATACTGGCTGAGGCACCGCCCAGACTACGCAACCAATCGGGGAAAGTACCGCTGAATCACTGACCTTCTGGTCGCAGATCGCCCCCAAAATGACGACAATGCAAGGTTCAGGCGGGGTTTTGACCGCCAAAACCAGCCAAAAACAAGCCAGCCGGAACCAACCGGACCAGCCAATAGGACACTCTTGGGAGGAAACTCATGTCTATCAAACCGCCGTTTACAGCGGTCGAGGTCAAAAGGGCCGCGTCCGGTTTTTACGAAGGGCACAGTATCGAAATCGCGCTTTTGTCAAAGGCGATCATGATCGGTCTGGTGCTTTGGGCGTTGGTATGGCCAGCAAACGCAAATGGCGTGCTGGGCAGCCTCAACAGCCAGTTGCTCGAAGTCTTCAACAGCTTTTACATCATCATTGTCGGCCTGTTCGTCTTCTTCCTGTTCATCGTCGCCATCACGCCCAGCACGGGGCGGCGCGTGATGGGAACTCCCGGTGAGAAACCTGAATTCTCCAATTTCTCATGGTTCTCGATGATGTTCGGGGCCGGTTTGGGCGTGGGCCTTATGGTCTTTGCCACGGCGGAACCGATGGGCCTCTGGGGGTCAAACCCTGTTATCCTGTCGGGTGCTGTCGCCGGTAACACCGAAGAGGCATTGCAGTCGGGATTTCGCTATACCTTCCTGCATTACGGGTTCCACGCCTGGGCCATCTACGTGGTGACAGGTCTGTCGCTGGCTTACTACGCCTATACACGTGACATGCCGCTGACCATCCGGACGGCCCTAACGCCAATCTTTGGCAAACTCATGAACGGCTTTCTGGGCCACGTGGTGGATGTTTTGGGCGTTGTGGCAACGATCCTCGGCGTTTCGGTGACCATCGGCTACGGGGTCTCCCAGTTCATTGACGGGGTTTATGCCATTACGGGCATGGAGTGGGTCATGGATATGTCCGGCGAAGCTCCGGCACCCGGAACGGTTGGCCTGATCACCGGGCTTGTTGTGATCATGGGCCTGTCGATCATCTCGGCGGTGTCCGGTGTGGGCCGAGGGGTGAAATACCTGTCGAACCTGAACCTGGTTTTGTCGCTGATCCTGCTGATGACCTTTGTGATCTTTGGATCGTTCCTGTTCGCGATGACCACATATGCGAGTGCCTTTGTCGACTATGTGCTGCACTTCGTGCAGCTCAGCTTTGGCGCCTTTTTCCCGCAATCGGCCGCCGGGTTCGATGCGGCCCTGCCTGCGGAGGCGGTGCCGTTTGCGAACGAACTGCGCGCCGGGGCTACAAGCCCATGGGGATCGTTCGAAGGCTTCCAGTCCGGATTGGAAGGCGAAGCTGCCGCATTGCCCGAAAGTGTGCTCGCCGCAGCTTATGCCGCAGGTGAACCCGGTCGTCAGTTCGGCTGGCAGGCTGGTTGGACGACCTTCTACTGGGCCTGGTGGATCGCGTTCTCGCCCTTTGTCGGCCTCTTTCTGGCCCGCATTTCAAAGGGACGTTCGGTGCGTGAATTCATCCTTGGATGTGTGATCGCACCAGCCCTGGTCTGCTTTGCATGGATGACCATCCTGGGCGGCACCGCCATCGACCTTGAACTGACCGGCGGCGCGGATGGTGTCATCATCGGCGCCTCCAATACGGCGAAGCTTTTCGTCACGCTGGGTCAGATGATGAGCGGCGGGCTGCTGGCCGGTCTGACCATCATGTGCGTTGTCCTGATCATGACGTTCCTCGTGACATCGGCGGACTCCGGTATCCTTGTGATGAACACCATCATGTCGGGTGGCGATCAGCAGGTCGGCAACAAGCACAAGATTGTCTGGGGCCTGATCCTGACCGCCGTGATCGGGGCGCTGATCATGGCTGCGGGCGAAAACAACCCGATGGATGCGTTGCGGAATGCGATGATCATCGGCGCCCTGCCCTTCACCATGGTCATGGGACTGATGTGCATCGCCCTGGCAAAGGCGCTCTACAGGGACAGCCAGCGGGAAAAGGCCGGCACGACAGCCGCAGAACCGGCTGAGTAGTCACACCAATCAGGCGGGGTTGATGGCCCCGCCTGATTTGTTCGACCGCGGTTGCATGATCGACAGCTGTCCGGACGTCTGCTTAGCGGACTTTGCGGACATTCGAACCGTCAACTCTCGGATGGTTACTAGGAAATTACCTTTTCCATTAGTAGCCAGTTTTTGGCAGCGGTTTGCCAGCCTTCTCTAACGACAGCTTCGGTAGCGGTGGTTTCATAGCCGCGCCTTTTGTAGAAACGAATGGCGGGTAGATTGTTGTCAATGACTAGCAAGCTGATCTTTGGTTTGCCTGCTGACTCACCGAGATGTTCCGCAATATCCATCAATCGCGATGCCAAACCTCTACCAAAGAACTGCGGGTCCGATGCGATCCCGTGTAAGTACCACGTTCCCTTGGCTTTCGAGAACAGCGTCATCAATGGCCTCAGTATGTCATCCATACCTGGTACATGGGGGTTCGGTGAATCTGCCATAGGATAGGAGATTAGCATCGCTCCGACCCTGCCTTCGACATCGACGACTATCGTATTACCCTCATTGATAAAGGCTTGTTGTGCTCGGCGTCCAAAGTCCTCTGCGGATTCATCTTCTTCTGCTAGTCTTGACCAAAGATGCTCAACAAAACCCGGCACAGTGGACTTTGCGAGTGGGAGAATTTCGTCCACGTCACCAAGCGCAGCCATCCTGAACGGTGGCTCGAGCTCAGAATCGACATTGGACATGGCAACACCCACGAAAAACATGCGACTGAATAGTTCGCGCCATATCTCTTAACACTGGCAGCACTGTTTGTCCGCTTTGGGCTCGAAGCGGACGTTCGCTGCAGTGCGCCAAGAACCGCTGACAGGACTTCCGCCAGCCATCTGCGTATCTTTGGCTGACTTCTGCGACCGAAGCATGTCGAGCCTATAAAGAGATCGGAGCGGAGTGAGGCTCAGCGACTGGAGGCTAGGACGAAATTCCCAGGCACCTCAACCGCACTTGGAATAGCCGCAACTGCCGCAGGTCATGCAGCCTTCCTGCATGTGCATGTCATACTGACCGCAGCTGGGGCAGGCCTGCCCGCGCGGTGCGTCCAGGTTCACAACCTGCGCCTTGGGGTCAACTTTCAGACCCATTCCCTCCCCTTCGATAAAGCCGATGGTGATCAGGTGACGCTCAATAACCCCGCCGATCGCCGCCAGAATGGACGGGATGTACTTGCCCTCCATCCACGCGCCGCCCCGCGGATCGAACACCGCCTTGAGCTCTTCCACCACGAAGGAGACGTCGCCGCCCCGCCGGAACACAGCCGAGATCATCCGCGTCAGCGCCACGGTCCAGGCGAAGTGTTCCATGTTCTTTGAGTTGATAAAGACCTCGAACGGGCGCCGGTGACCATTGATGACGATGTCATTAATGGTCAGGTAAATGGCGTGCTCGCTGTCCGGCCATTTGAGCTTGTAGGTGCTGCCTTCGAGCGATTGCGGCCGGTCCAGTGGCTCGGACATGTAGATCACGTCGCCATGTGGCGTCTGAGGTTCTTCGGGTTCGCGCGTGATGACTTCCGGTGCCGCGGCGCTGCTCTCACTCACGCTGAGAACCGACCCCGTTACATCGTTCGGCCGATAGGTCGTACATCCTTTGCACCCGGTGTCCCAGGCCATCATGTAGACGTCTTTGAAGTCCTCGAAGTCAATGTCCTCGGGGCAATTGATGGTTTTCGAGATCGATGAATCGATCCATGTCTGCGCCGCTGCCTGCATGCGCACATGATCAGCCGGGCTCAGGGTTTGCGCGTTCACGAAGTGGTCGGGCAGTTCGCGATCACCGAACTTGTCGCGCCACATCTGCACTGCGTAATCCACCACTTCCTCTTCGGTGCGGCTGCCGTCTTTCTGCAAGACTTTGCGCGTATAGGCATAGGCAAAAACCGGTTCGATCCCGGATGAGACATTGCCGGCGTAAAGGCTGATCGTGCCGGTTGGTGCGATGGAGGTGAGCAAAGCATTACGGATCCCGTGGGCGCGGATTGCCTCGCGCACATCCACGTCCATCGCTTGCATGGCACCCGATTCCAGAAACTTCTCTGCATCGAACAGGGGGAACGCGCCCTTTTCCTGCGCCAGCTCCACCGAAGCCAGGTACGCGGCCCGGGCAATGGCATGCAGCCAGTGATCCGTCTGTTTGGCGGCGGCCTCTGATCCATAACGCAACCCAACCATCAGCAGCGCATCCGCCAGTCCGGTGACGCCAAGCCCGATCCGACGCTTGGCGCGAGCCTCTTCTGCCTGTTGCGGCAGTGGAAACTTCGACGCGTCCACCACGTTGTCCATCATTCGGACGGCCGTGGTGACAAGCTTGGTTAGTGCCCCCTCATCCAGTTCCGCCGCATCGTCGAATGGATCGCGCACCAGCCGGGCCAGGTTGATCGACCCCAAAAGGCACGCGCCATAGGGCGGCAAAGGCTGTTCGCCGCACGGATTTGTTGCGGCGATGGTTTCGACATAGTTCAGATTGTTGGCCGCGTTGATCCGGTCAATGAAGATCACGCCCGGTTCGGCATAGGTATAGGTCGAGCGCATGATCCGGTTCCACAGATCCTGGGCCCGCACGGTATGATAGACGGTGTCTCCGAACCGCAGATCCCAGGAGCCGTCGGACTTCACGGCCTCCATAAACGCATCGGTGACCAGCACCGACATGTTGAACATCCGCAATCGGGCCGGGTCCGACTTGGCGGAAATGAAAGCTTCGATGTCCGGATGGTCGCAGCGCATCGTCGCCATCATCGCCCCGCGGCGCGAGCCAGCGGACATGATGGTCCGACACATCGCATCCCAAACATCCATGAAGGACAACGGACCGGACGCATCGGCCGCGACGCCCTTCACATCAGCCCCTTTTGGCCGGATGGTCGAGAAATCATATCCGATGCCGCCGCCCTGTTGCATGGTGAGCGCGGCTTCTTTCAGCATTTCGAAAATGCCGGACATGCTGTCGGGGATGGTTCCCATCACGAAGCAGTTGAACAGCGTCACCTGTCGCGCAGTGCCCGCACCCGCGGTGATCCGACCCGCTGGCAAGTACTTGAAGTCCTCCAACGCGTCGTAAAAGATCTCTTCCCAGTGACCGGGATCCTCTTCGACTTTCGAGAGATCACGCGCGATCCGCCGCCAGGTGTCCTCGACGCTGACGTCAATGGGCGCGCCCTCGGCATCCTTAAAGCGGTACTTCATGTCCCAGATCTGTTCAGCAATCGGCGCGGCAAAGCGGGTCATGGTGCGATTCCCTTGTTTCAGAGGAAGCTCAAGATAACCCAAACGCAGGACTCAACACAACAGTTTGCAGCCCGTCGCAGGCGCGCTACTATATAAGGCGTGGCTTGGGGGCGACTCTGTGGATAAGACTGTCAATCTGATCAAACTGTCCGTTGGCACCGAAAGTGTCGAGGGTCTGGCCGCCTGGCATGCGACAAAAGCGGCACAGACGGCGGACTATTTGCCCTGCCACGTCACCCGGATGTGGCCCAAACGCACCGAAGAGGTGCTGAATGGCGGATCAATCTACTGGGTGATCAAAGGATTGGTGCAATGCCGCCAGCGCATCCTGCGGCTGGACGAAGTGATCGGATCCGATGGCATTCGCCGGTGCGCGATCGTGCTGGAACCGGAACTGCACCGTACCCAGTCAGCGACCAAACGCCCGTTTCAGGGCTGGCGCTACCTCAACCCTGCGGACGCCCCGCCGGATCTGCCCAAGGGGCGCGCTCAGGAAGACCCGCTGCCGCCCGAACTGAACCGGGCGCTGGCGGAAATCGGGGTGCTCTGACGCTGTCGCTCTGATCAGCGGTACAAATCTTCGATTTGCTCGGCGTAGATGTCGTAGATTTTCGCACGACGGACTTTCATCGTCGCTGTCACTTCGCCATCGTCATGGTCCAACTCTTTGGGCATGAGCCAGACCTTCTTGATCTGCTCGACCCGCGCGAGGTCCGCGTTCTGTTTCTCGACCTCTGCTTCGATCAGCGCCTGCACCTGCGGATGCTCTGCCAATGATCGGAACGTGGTATAGGCAATCCCCTGACCCTCGGCCCAGAGACGAACCGTGTCCATGTCGATCTGGACCAGCGCGGCCACATAAGGACGCCGATCCGCGATCACGATGACTTCTTTGATGTAGGGCGACGCCTTGATCACGTTTTCGATCAGCGAGGGCGACAGGTTCTTGCCCGCCGCGTTGATCATGATGTCCTTCTTCCGGTCGATCAGCGACCACGAGCCATCGGCATGCGCCTGCCCCACGTCCCCGGTGTGCAGCCAGCCGTCCACTATCGTTTCGGCCGTGGCTTTCGGGTTGTTGTAATACCCCTTGAAGATGGAGCCGCCCTTGACCAGCAATTCGCCATCGTCACCGAGTTTCGCCTCCAGACCATGCACGGCGAACCCGAGGCGCCCTTCGGAGTTTCCCCAGGCAGGCTGAATCATGCCAACCCCCGAGGTTTCCGACATGCCCCATGCCTCTCGGATGTTCACGCCGATGCCGCGCATGAACGCCAGCAGATCACCCGAAATCGGCGCGGCGGCGGATATCGCGAAACTCACGCGACCCAATCCCAGATAGGAGCGGATGTGCCGGTAGATCAGCGCGTCCCAGAACGCATGCGCGGCGCGGTCGAGCATCGACCAGCTGTCGCGCCGACGGGCGCCGCGCGCCATGCCTGATTTCAGCGCGTAGAGTGTAAGCGGGCGACGAATGGCACCAGCGGTCTGGGCCTGCACCAAAACGCCTGCCTGCATTTTCTCCCAGATGCGCGGCACACCGAAGAATATCTGGGGGGCCACTTCGCGCAGATCCAGCGTGATCGTCCGCAGACTTTCACCGAAGTTCATCACGAACTCTTTGCTCAACCCGTTCATAACGGTGACCGCTTGCTCGGCAATGTGGCAAAGCGGCAGGTAGCTAAGAACATCCGTACCGGGGCCATAGCTGCGAAACACGTCCTGCGCTGTGACCGACCCGGCGGACAGATTGGCGAACGAGATCTCGGCCGCCTTGGGCAAACCTGTGGACCCGGACGTGAACACCATCATCGCCGTATCTTCGGGTTTGATGCCCGCCTTTCGCGCGAGAACGTCATCACCCGCCTGACCGTTCAGCATCGCGCGGCCCTTGGCCAGCACCTCGTCCCAGGTCTTCAGGTTCAACTCATCCACGCCCTTGCAGCCCTTGGCGTTGAAAACGATCAGCTGTTGCAGTTTTGGAATACGACCGCGCAGTTCGATGATTTTGTCCAGCTGCTCCTGATCCTCGATGAAGAGGATCGTGCTGTCTGATGCGTTGATCAGATGATCGAGCTCTGCGGCCGGGCTTGTCGGATACATGCCCACAATGACGCCGCCTGCGGCACTGATACCGAATTGGGCCTGCACCCATTCGCTGCGGTTCTCCGACAGGATCCCGACATGATCGCCGGGCTGCATGCCCAGGCTGATCAGGCCGGCAGCTGCGGCATGCATGATCTCTTCGACATCGGACCAGGTGAATTCGTTCCAGATCCCGAACTCCTTTTGCCGCATCGCGACGGCGTTCGGACGCTCAACCGCATGATCAGAGACCATTTGCGGCGTGCTGCGGAAGCCACTCTGGACGTTATGGACATCAAACGGCATGTCAGTCTCCTCAGCTCAACCAGCGTTTCCGGCGTTTGTAATGTTTGACATCCCGGAACGACTGACGATCTTCAGAGCCGTCCTCAGAAATGCCCAGATAGAACGACTGGATGTCTTTGTCGTTGCGCAGTTTTTCGACATCGCCTTCCATCACGATCTGCCCGCTTTCCATGATGTAGCCATAGTCCGCGACCCCGAATGCAACGCCAGCGTTCTGTTCGACCAACAGGATCGAGACACCGTCTTCGTCGTTCAGGCGCCGGATCGTTCCAAAAATCTCTTCCACGATTTTCGGGGCCAGTCCCAGGCTCGGTTCATCCATCAGGATCAGTTCGGGCTGTGCGATCATCGCCCGGCCAAAAGCCAGCATCTGTTGCTCGCCCCCGGACAGGTACCCGGCAATCTGTTTGCGGCGCTCATGAAGGCGCGGGAAGAACGCATAGACCTTGTCGTAGTCCGCTTTCGCGTTGCGGCGGTCCAGCGCATAAGAGGCCGCAATCAGATTGTCCTCCACCGTCATTTCGGTAAAGACACGGCGCCCTTCGCGCACATGAAACAGGCCCTGCTGGACAAGTTTGTCGGGCTGTACGGTAAGGATCGACTTGCCCTTGAAGTTGATCCGCCCCTCGCCGATTTGGCCGTTTTCCAACGCCAAAAGGTTGGACGCGGCCTTTAGGGTCGTGGTTTTGCCGGCGCCATTGGTGCCCAGCAGCGTGACAATCTTGCCGTCAGGCACTTCCAGAGACAGACCGCGCAGCGCCTGCACGGTGTGGTAATACGTCACTTCGATGTTTTCGATCGTCAGCATAAGCGGCTCCGGAAGACAGCGAACGCGGCCCCGGACCGGGGCCGCGCAGTTTCAGTTCAGACCGACAACCAGTCCGATGTTGGCGTGAACAGTTTGGTTTCGGTGGAGTACTGATAGACACGCCCGGTGCCGATCTTGTTGTTCTCCATCGACACGTTGCCGCCGAAGAAGCCACCTGTGTCCCAGTCCGAAATGGCTGCCAGCGTCTCTGCGACGTTGTCCGGGGTCAGTTCGCGACCGGCCTCGGCGGTATCGCGGAGCGCCTTCATAGCAATTTCCAGCGCGCACATGGTCTGCAACGCCCAGGTCGACATGTAGTTTTCCAGCGGCGTTCCAGCGAACAGTTCTTTGCTCAGCGCGGCGTATTGCTCGTACTTCGGTGCATTCTCACGGTCATAGAAGTACCGGTAGGGCATGACGCCCTGATAGCCCTCCAGGAACGGTCCGGCCTCGTTTGTGATCCGATCCGCGATCAGCTTCTCCATGCCCCAGAACGTGCCCTTGAATTTTGTCGGCAGTCCGAACTGACGTGCGCCGCCGATCAGTTGCGGCCAGACACCGGTCACGTATCCCTGAAGCAAGCAGTACTCTGCCTGGCTTTGCGCCAGCTTGGTCACGTGGGTCGGGATGTCCGCCCCTTGCGGCTTTGTGCTCTCTTCCAGAACGACCTCAAGGCCCAGTTCCTCGGCACGTGCCTTGCCCGCCGCGATGGGATCGCGGCCGAACTCGGTGTTGGAGAAGATGAAGGCAACGGTCTTGCCACCCTCTGCGGCAATGTTCTGCAAAAGGATGTCAAACTGGTCTTCATAGGTTGGGCCAGCCAGATACTGGTATGGGTTCTCTGCCGGGTTGGCGAGTTCGGACGCGAAGGACGTCGAACCCATCACGCGTGCGTTGGCCCCCTTCAACTCCGGGGCGACGAGTTTCATGAAACCGGTGGAGTCGCCAAAGTAGCCGACCAGAGCGTCACCATGTGTGGCCAGGGCGCGCTGATAGTTCGCCAGGGCGTTCTGGGGCACGTAGCCTGAGTCCTCGGTCACGAATTTAATCGGCGTTCCGGCGATCCCGCCTTCGTCATTGAACATCTTCTGCGCCATGGCGAAGACCGGGGCGACAAGCTGTCCAGCAGTCGCAAACGGCCCCGTCAGAGGCAGCGACGCGCCCAGGATGTATTCCGCGGGCTGCGCACGCAGGATCATCGGCGTTCCGATGGCAGCTGTTGCTGCAGCCCCGGTGGCCAGAAATGTACGGCGGTTCAAAGTCATGTTTTTTTCTCCCTTAAAGTGTCGTTCTCGTAGGTTATCCGCGCGCAAACGGCCATCGGTTCACGGCGCGCAGCATGCGATCGGTGATATGCGTGATGCCCAGCGGCTCCTTCAGCAAGAAAAAGACCAGCAGCGCGCCAAAGGCAATCTCCTGAAGCGGTGCGGAATATTGTGCCACTTCCAGCGACCCACCGGTCGCAACGCCGAAGGTCACCTTGATGACTTCCGGGATCATCACGATGATGATCACGCCAAAGACCGGACCCATGGTGCGACCCATGCCCCCGACAATCAGCGCGGCAACCAGCTCAAGTGACAGATCCAGTTCGAACTGCTCCGGCAAGATGCGGGCATAGAAGTATGCGAACATCGCTCCGGCCAGACCGCAATAGGCCGCCGAGATCGCGAAACTCAGCAGTTTGTAGCGCAGCAGCGAGATCCCCAGGATCTCTGCCGAATAGTCGCGGTCCCGGATCGCGATGAACGCCCGGCCAATCCGCGTACGGATCAGGTTTTGTGCCGCGAGCAAGGTCACAAACGCCAGCGCGGCAATCAGGACAAACATCTCGCGTTTGGTGTCCAGTACCCATCCAAAGAGGTTTGGTGCAGGTGTATTCACTCCAACCATACCGCCCGTCCAGGGCGCAAACACATCTTGCTCGATTAAGAAGATCACAATGAAGTTCGCGCTGAGCGTGGCGACCGCCAGATAGAGCCCCTTTACGCGCAAGGACGGCAAGCCCACCACAATCCCAATGGCCGCGGCAATTGCCACCGCAGCAGGCACGGCAAAGAACGGCATGATGCCATCAGGGATCGTCCCGGCAAAGGCGTTGTGAAAGATCGTGGTCGCGTAGGCTCCAATGGCCACAAACGCCGCGTGCCCCAGCGAGACAAGCCCGGTGTAACCGGTCAGAACATTCACACCGACCACCGCGATCAGAAGGATGCCCATCTTGCAGGCGATCAGGATCAGGTAATCGTTGGCCGCGTAAGCAAAGAGAGCCAGGGCCACCATCGTGCCATAGACGAACGCCTGCTTGTAGGAGTTGTTCAGTACCCGCTCGTCGGCCGCGTAGGTGGCTTTGAGATTGCCGTTGATCATATCCGTTCAACCTCCGCCTGACCGAAGAGACCGTGTGGGCGCACGAGCAGAATGAGAAGGACCGCCACATAGGGTACGATCTCGGCCCAGTCTCCGCCCAGTTGCCATTGAGTCATCGCTTCCAGCACCCCGACGGCCAGCGCTGCGACGAACACGCCAATATAGCTGTCCAGCCCCCCCATCAGCACTATCGCCAGCACCGAGAAGCCGAAGAGGCCCAAAGACGGCGAGATCCCGTTCCGGGTCGCCAGGATGGCGCCAGCGACCGCACCTGTCGTCGAGGCCAGAACCCAGGCGGCTGAAAAGACCTTGGGCACGGAAATCCCCATGGAGTAAGCGGTGGATTGATCCTCGGCCGTGGCCCGAATTGCAACGCCGGATTTGGTGTAGCGGACCATCAGCACAATCGCCGCGAAAATCAGCAAGGCAATGATCATGTTCACAAGGTCAGCGCCGAACAGGAAGATCGGTGTTCCGAAAAGGTCAAACCGGATCGGCGTGTTCGGTGCGATGTGCGGTACAAAATCCGCGTCAGCTGTCCAGATCAGCGAAGCGGACCCCGACAGGATCGAAATCAGCCCCACCGTGACCATGATCATCGCGAACACAGACTGCCCCATCAGCGGTCGCATCAGCGTGCGCTCGATCACGCGGCCCAGAATCGCGTTGCAGACCAGGGCGCCGGCAATGCCGAACAGGATCCGGGGCAGGTTTGCCACCCAATCAAGCACCGCCCCCATCGGTGAGAACATATCCAGGCCAGCCCGCATTTCGACCATCCACGCGGGCTGCCAACTGGCCAGCCACGCCGGCGCCCACTCCATTCCCGGAATGATCACCGCAAAGGTGTAGTAGAAGTAAGCGCCGAACATGATCAGGTAACCATGCGCGAAGTTGACCACCTTGGTGGCCTTGTAGACCGACACGATGCCAACGGCGATGAGCGCGTAGATCGCCCCTGCCATCAGCCCGTTAATTGCAAATTGCGCGAACTGTCCCATCAGGCTGCGGCTCCCAGATAAGCTTCGATGACGTCTTGATTGCCGCTGACCTCTTGCGGTGTGCCGCTGGCAATCTGCTGGCCGAAGTTAAGCACCACGATGTGGCTGCAGATATCCATGACCATATGCATGTCGTGTTCGACCAAAAGCACGGTGGTCCCGAACGCCTCCTGCACATCGAGGATGAAACGAGCCATATCGGCCGTTTCCTCGCGGTTCATGCCCGCAACCGGATCGTCGAGCAGCAGAACCTGCGGGTTCATGGCCAGCGCCCGACCCAGTTCCACACGCTTCTGCAAACCATAGGGGAGCATGGTGATCCGGTATTTGCGGATATGATCAATCTCCAGAAAATCGATCACGCGCTCTTCCAGATCCCGGCGCAGTTCAAGTTCCTCGCGCTGCGCCGCTCCGAAATAGCGAAACGCCTGCCAGACGTTTGTTTTCAAACGCGAATGCGCGCCGAGTTTGATGTTGTCCAGAACGGTCATTCCGCGAAACAGGGCAATGTTCTGAAAGGTGCGCGCAATCCCAAGTCCTGCGCGCTTGTCGGGCGACATATGAGTGATGTCACGGCCATCGTATGTGACGCTGCCCCGGTCCGGGGAATAGAAGCCAGATATCGCGTTGAAAAGAGAGGTTTTGCCCGCGCCGTTGGGGCCGATCACACCCGTGATTTCACCGGGCTTGGCCTCGAAGCTGATCCCCTGAAGCGCTTTGATTCCGCCAAATGACAGATGCAGATCGTCGATCTTCAGCATGGTCGAAGGACCCTCTGTTCCCGCACCTCCAATTGGCATGCTGTCGTTTCCGGACCGCCGGAAACCACTCCAAATGCCAATCTGACCGTGTGCGGCCCCCCTTTTGCCAACCTCGCAAATCACAACCAAATCTTGGCCGGAAACTGCGCTGCGGCATACTCGGGCCTGTACTTACACTGCTTTGCAGTTGCCGCAATGGCGAGACGCCCGCCCACGCGCAAAAAAACAACCGCAACGTGCAGTGGGATGGCGCCGTATTTATGCAGAAAATTTATGCTTTTCAGAACGTTACACTGAGATAGCCGGCAACACACGTAACGCTGCGTCAAATCTCAGCGTCACAAACCCAACTGCTTTGTCAGGGCACTCAACGTGGCCTGTTCGTCCGGCGCAAGGCTCGCGACCTGACTGCGCCAGAGGGTGGCCTGTGACCGCAGGATCACGCCGTCAGACAGCGGTTTGAGGTGGTTGGCGCGCAAAGTGTCGCCGGTCGAAGTGATGTCGGCAATCGCCTCAGCCGTCTCGTTCTTAACGGTGCCCTCGGTCGCGCCCTGACTGTCGACCAACTCGTAATCCGCCACGCCGCCGTCGGTGAGGAACTCGCGCACCAGGCGATGATACTTGGTCGCAATCCGCAGCCGGAACCCGTGCCGCGCACGGAACGCGGCAGCAACCGCGTCAAGGTCATCCAGAGTGTCTACGTCGATCCAGACTTGCGGCACGGCCAGCACCAGATCGGCGTGACCGAACCCCAAGGGCTCCAACTCTTCCAACTCATGCTGCCAGCGCGCAAGCTTTTCGTGCACCAGATCCGTGCCCGTGACCCCAAGGTGAAGCCGACCCGCCGCCAGTTCGCGCGGGATCTCGCCTGCGGACAACAAGACCAGCGAAACACCGTCCAGGCCTTGCACCGCCCCGGCATACTCGCGCTCTGAACCAACCCGTGACAGCGTAAGTCCGCGCCGCTCGAACCAGGAAAAGGTCTTTTCCATGAGCCGGCCTTTGGAAGGGACCCCCAGCTTCACACTCATTTGCCCGCCTCCAGTTCGACGAGCAGGCCAGGTCTCAGAACCCCACCCACCGCGGGAATCTCAGCGCCTTTCCCCAGAACCCGGGTCAGGGCGTCATAGCGCCCGCCCGTTGCAACGGGTGGCAGGTCCGGGCGCCGTTCAGCGTAGAACCCGAAGACAAACCCGTCGTAATACTCCATCGACGTGCGGCCATAGCTGGCTTCGAAATCCAGGGCATCAACGTCGACGCCCCGTGCGGCTAGCGCCTCGGTCCGGGCCTGCAGCCGATCCAGCGCCGGCTGGATTGACGGTAGATCGACCGCAATGTCGCGCAGTTGTTCAAGCGCGAACGGCACGGTTTCGCGGACGGCCAGCAGCGCTTCCAGCGCGGTCAGTTCACGTTCCGACAAAGCTGGTGCTGCCGCATCCTCACGCAGCGCGGTGATGCGCTCGGCCACCTCTGAAGGACCGCGCAGTCCAATCTGAGGCGCCTCCGGAACAATGGGGGCTCGGGTGGCCAGAAGCGCGGCGCGGCTTTCGGGCACCGGCGAGCGGCCCGCGTAGCGCTCCAGCAGGGCCCGGAAACGACGCGGCCGCCAGATGTGCCGACGCAGCGCTGCGATGCGCCGGTCAGTGGTGCGCAGCCCCTCAACAGCGGCTTTCAGAATGCCGATATCCCCTGTGGCCGCGCGCAGGTCGACACCTTTGAGGCAATCCGCAATCAGTGCAAAGACCTCCGCGTCCGAAGCCGCCGGATTGCTGCGGTCGAAGACCTCGTACCCGACCTGAAGGTACTCACTGGCGCGATCGGGGTCGTGTTCCTGTCGGCGGAACACCTCGCCGGCATAGGTGTAGCGCGCAGGCTCCGCCCCACCCTCCATATGCATCTGAACCACAGGCACCGTAAAATCGGGGCGCAGCATCTGTTCGCCGCGCAAGGCGTCCGACGTCACATAGGCGCGCGCGCGGATATCCTCGCCGTAGAGCTCCAGCAAAGTGTCAGCGGATTGCAGAATGGGCGGCTCAACCGCAACGGCACCGCTTTCCTCGAACCGGGCGCGCAGTGCTGCAGCGCGGGCCCTGACCTGGGTCCGCGATGCCATCAGCTATAGCCGCCCTTTGCATCCAGCAGATTGTGCGCAGCAAGGATTTCACTCACCTTTGAAACCACCTGATCGCGCGCAACCTCGAACTGGCTGGGCCGTTCTTTCCATTCTTCCAGCGTGGCCTCTTGAGCGATCTGGGCGCCAAGGATCAGGTCCTTGACCTGCACGACACCGCGCCCATGTTCATCCGCACCTTCGATCAATGCGACGGGACTGCCCCGGCGATCCGCATACTTGAGCTGATTGCCGAAATTCTTGGGGTTGCCCAGATAGACCTCGGCCCGGATGCCAGCCTTGCGCAATTCGGTGACCATCGCCTGATAGTCGCCCATGCGCTCGCGATCCATCACGGTGACAACCACCGGGCCGCTGGTTTGCGCGGAGTGGCGTCCCTTTTCCTGCAGCGCCGCTAGAAGCCGGTCGACGCCAATGGAAATGCCCGTCGCAGGGACTTCCTGACCGGTGAAGCGTTTGACCAGATCATCATACCGCCCGCCGCCCGCGACGGAGCCGAACTGCCGCTTGCGGCCTTTCTCATCGAGGATGTCAAAGGTCAGCTCTGCTTCGTAGACTGGACCAGTGTAATACCCAAGGCCGCGCACGACAGACGGGTCGATGACGATGCGATCAGGACCGTAGCCTTGAGCAGTTAAGAGGCGGCTAATCTGAAGAAGCTCATCAACACCTTCTGCACCCTGTCGACTACCGCCAACAAGAACATATAAGCGATCCACGATGTAATCATTCCATGCGTCGCTTGTGAAGACCATTAACCCTTGTTTCTCCACTCTAGCGCGAGAGGCGGAGTCGTCTTCCAAATACGTTTTTTTGATATCTGCGAATTCCTTGCCGAGAGTGAGGAAATTGACAACGATATCAGCTTGAGAGCCATGTAGTCCCACCCCATCAATGTAGGCACCTGAGGCATCAAGTCGCCCCTCGCCCAGCAGCTCTCTAACACCCTCTGCACCCACCTTGTCGAACTTGTCGATGGTGCGCAGAACGGCCGCGCGCTGGTCTTCCTCGTCCAGACCCATCGTCTCCAGAACGCCGTTCAAAACTTTCCGATTGTTCACCCGGATCAGATAGTCGCCGCGCGGGATGCCGACCTCTTCCAATGTGTCTGCCAGCATGGCGCAGATCTCAGCGTCTGCCGCCATGGAGGCACTCCCCACGGTGTCGGCATCGCATTGATAGAACTGCCGAAACCGGCCCGGTCCGGGTTTTTCATTGCGCCAGACCGGCCCCATGGCGAAACGGCGATAGGGGGTCGGCAAATCGTTGCGATGCTGGGCATAGACCCTCGCCAGCGGCGCCGTCAGATCATAACGCAGCGCGAGCCAGTCGCCCTCGTCCTCCTGCCACGCAAACACCCCTTCGTTGGGACGATCCACGTCCGGCAGGAACTTGCCCAGCGCCTCAACCGTCTCCACAGCCGAGGACTCCAGCGCGTCAAACCCATACCGATGATACACCCCCGCGATGGTTTGCAACATTTCGCGCCGAAGCGTGACCTCGGCGCCGAAGTAATCCCGAAACCCCTTTGGGGTCACGGCCTTGGGGCGCGGTTGTTTCTTGGATTTGGCCATCGCGGCCTCCTGAGGGGCAGTGTCGATGCGCGGTCTAGCCCACGCGCCGCACCGGGGCAAGCCGGTGAGCCAGCCCATCGCAAGGCGGTCCTTATGACGCGGATCGATCCCGCTCAGATATCCGAGAAATCGCCGGAACGCCCCTTGCCGGATGCAAATCGGGCGGCGCCGGCGCGGCCTTCTTGCGCGAACACCGCGACCGAGCGCCATTCACGGCGCAGTGCCATCGCGAGATCCGATGGGGAGAGACGCGCAGACAGGAAATCCGCGCGCAGACACGCCTGGGGAAAGCGGATCAGATCATGTGCCAGCGCGAGCGCGGTCTCCAGCGCGGCCCCCTTGGCACAGATGCGATCGGCCAACCCGATGGACATGGCCTCTGTCGCGCCAACGCCACGCCCGGTGAGGATCAGATCATTGGCCCGCCCCTGCCCCAGCAGCCGGGGCAGACGGACCGTGCCGCCGTCAATCAGGGGCACACCCCAGCGACGGCAGTAGACGCCTGCTTCCGCCCCTTCGGCCATCACGCGCATGTCACACCATGCGGCAAGCTCCAGACCACCCGCGACGGCAGGACCCTCGATGGCCGCGACAACGGGTTTTCTCAACATCAGCCGAGATGGTCCCATCGGACCGGGCAGCGGAACCGCCATCGGATCGGTCCAGTCGGATGGAATGTCCAGGGACCCGATCCAGGCGTCGGCGCTGCCATCCGCGGCCGCCGACAAGTCAAACCCGGCGCAGAAGGCGCCATCCCGACCTGTCAGCACGCCGACATCAACGTCCGGATCGGCGTCAAACGCGAGGAACGCCTCAAAAAGCGCGCGGGCTGTGTCCGGGTTTACGGCGTTGCGGCGTTCCGGGCGGCAGATCGTGATCAACCGCACCCGTCCCTGTGTTTCGATTGAAATCGTCATATCGGCCTCCCTTCCAATTGCGCAGCCAGACTGGCGCCAAAGCCCATTGGCCCAAGCTCTGGACAGGTGTATGCCGGCCCAGACAGCGGGGCGGGACAGCTATGCAACATCTGGAAGAGAAAATCGCACATATGACCAAGATGGTCGATGAGTTGAGCGAAGTGATCGCCCGTCAGCAATCCGAAATCGACGTGCTGACCCGGAAGGTTGCCATGTTGATGCAACGAGAAGCCGAACGCGAAGCGCAAGGCGGAGGCAGCGTGGTGTTGGGCGACGAGCGCCCACCGCATTATTGATGCGCCGCCCGCATCAGAGTTCCTCGACCATCAGCACACCTTGCAGGCTTTTGATCGCGCCCTTGATCTGCGGATTGATGGCATAGTCTTTGCCAAGGTCGAGATCCACTTCACCGAGTGCCGGATCCTGGATACAAACCTGTACGGGCCCCGTGCCCGCAGAACGCGCGACGCTTTGCGCCTGATCGAGCACCGTCGCGATCGTGTCCAAGGCCTGTTCTTCTTCGACAAAGACCCGCAGACCTGTCACCCCGGCCTCTGCCACCGCGATGTCGATGGGACCCACTGAGCGGGCCAGAAGCTTCAGTTGGTCGCTCTCCATCGTGGCCTCAACCGCGACCACCACCTTCGACCCGGTGTCCAGATGCTCGCGCGCCTGTTCCAATGTGTCCGAGAAGATCGTCAGCTCATATGCGCCTGTAGTATCGCTGAGCTGCACAAAGGCGAACCGGTTTCCACGCGCCGATTTGCGTTCCTGCCGCCCGGAGACAACACCGGCCATCTTAGCCACGTGCGGTCCCTGTGTGGCGCGCGCAGTCACATCGTCAAGCGTCATGACCCCCCGTCGTTTCAGCGCGGGCATATAGTCGTCCAGCGGATGTCCCGACAGATAGAATCCGATTGCCTTGAACTCCTCTCCCAACCGCTCGGCGGGCAGCCAGTCGGGCGGCGAAGAAAGACGCGGCTCAGGCAGATCGTCGCCGGCCTCTCCGAACAGGGAAACCTGATTGGAGGACTTCTGTTCCTGAATCGCCGCCGAATAGGCCACCAGTGCGTCCAAATTGTCGAAGACGCGCCGTCGGTTGGGATCAAGTTGATCAAACGCACCGGCGCGTGCCAGCATCTCAAGAGGACGCTTGCCGACGCGTTTCAAATCCACGCGCCGCGCAACATCAAAAAGCGTGGAAAACGGTTTGTCGACGCCGTCGACCTTGCGCCCTTCGGTCACCAGCCGCATCGCCTCCACGCCGACGTTCTTGAGCGCGCCCAACGCGTAGACCAACGCGCCCTCCGCGACTGCGAAGGTTGCCTCGGAGCGATTGATGCAGGGCGGGACATAGGGCAGATCCAGACCCTTTTCGACCTCCTCGAAATAGACCCCCAGCTTGTCCGTCAGGTGAATATCGCAATTCATCACCCCGGCCATGAACTCCACAGGGTGGTTGGCCTTGAGCCATGCGGTCTGGTAGCTTACCACCGCATATGCGGCAGCATGCGACTTGTTGAATCCGTAGTTGGCGAACTTGTCGAGCAGGTTCCAGACTTCCAACGCCTTGGCTTCGTCCACGCCGTTTCCGGCGGCCCCCTTCAGAAATTTGGGCCGCTCCGCGTCCATCGCCTCCTGAATCTTCTTGCCCATCGCCCGGCGCAGCAGGTCCGCACCGCCCAGCGAGTATCCCGCCATTTCCTGCGCGATCTGCATCACCTGCTCCTGATAGACGATGATGCCCTGGGTTTCGTCCAGGATGTGATCGATGGTCGGGTGCAGGTTCTCGCGCTCGCGCAGCCCGTTTTTGACCTCGCAATAGGTGGGGATGTTCTCCATGGGTCCGGGCCGGTACAACGCGACCAGAGCGACGATGTCTTCGATGCAGGTGGGCTTCATGCGCTTGAGCGCATCCATCATGCCCGAGCTTTCCACCTGAAACACAGCCACCGTCTTGGCAGCAGCATAGAGCCTGTAGCTGCCCTCATCATCCAGAGGGATCGCGTTGATGTCATCGACCGTACCCGGTGCAGGCTCGTAGAGCTCCGTTCCGTCGGCCGCAATATGCAGTGATCGGCCCGACGCCAGTATGAGGTCCACGGCGTTCTGAATGACGGTCAACGTCTTCAGTCCCAGAAAGTCGAACTTCACCAAGCCGGCCTGTTCGACCCATTTCATATTGAACTGGGTCGCCGGCATGTCCGACCGTGGGTCCTGATAGAGCGGCACCAGCGCATCCAGCGACCTGTCGCCAATGACCACACCCGCCGCATGGGTCGAGGCATTCCGAAGCAACCCCTCGACCTGTTGGCCATAGGTCAGCAGCCGATCGACTACCTCTTCGTTGCGGGCCTCCTCGCGCAGACGCGGTTCGTCCACCAACGCCTTTTCGATGCTGACGGGTTTCACACCTTCGACCGGGATCATTTTGCTGAGCCGGTCGACCTGCCCATAGGGCATCTGCAGCACCCGCCCGATGTCACGCACGGCCGCTTTGGACAGCAATGCGCCGAAAGTGATGATCTGACCGACACGGTCCCGGCCATACTTCTGCTGGACGTATTGAATCACCTCTTCACGACGGTCCATGCAGAAGTCGATGTCAAAATCGGGCATCGATACCCGCTCGGGATTCAGAAACCGCTCAAACAGCAGTGAGTACCGCAGGGGATCCAGATCCGTGATGGTCAGGGCATAGGCCACCAGGGACCCCGCACCCGAGCCTCGACCGGGCCCGACCGGAATGTGTTGATCCTTTGCCCACTTGATGAAATCCGCGACAATAAGGAAGTAGCCCGGAAATCCCATGCCCTCGATGATGTCGAGTTCAAAGGTCAGACGTTCCTGATAGGCCTCCACTGGTGCGGCGTGCGGAATGACCGCCAACCGCTCTTCCAGACCTTTTTGCGCTTGCCGGCGCAACTCCTCGACTTCGTCGTCAGCGAATTTGGGCAGAATGGGATCGCGACGATAGGCCATGAAAGCACAACGGCGCGCAATCTCGACGGTGTTTTCGATGGCTTCGGGAAGATCCGCGAACAGGGTGATCATTTCCTGCGCCGATTTGAACCAGTGTTGCGCGGTCAGTTTGCGCCGCGCCTCTTGCTGATCGACATAAGCCCCCTCCGCGATACAGATCAGCGCGTCGTGCGCCTCGTACATATCGGCCTTGGGGAAGTAGACATCGTTGGTGGCAACCAGCGGCAATCCCATGGCGTATGCCATTTCGACGTGCCCGCGCTCGGTCAGCACCTCTTCTTCAGGGGCGCCATGCTCGCCGGGATGACGCTGCAGTTCGACATAGAGCCGCCCCGGATAGAATTCAGCCAGTTGTCCCAGCAACGCTTCGGCCGCGCCACGCTGATTGCTGCGCAGCAGACGCCCCACCGGACCGTCAGGCCCGCCACTCAGACAGATGAGCCCGTCGGAATGTGCTCTCAGCTCATCCAAGGTGACCTGCGGCAACTGGCCGTTGCCTTTCAGGTAGAGACAGGAATTGAGCTTCAGCAGGTTCTCATACCCGGTTTCAGACTGGGCCAGCAGAACCAGCGGTGCCGGGGCCGCGGGGCGGTCTCCCGGACCCGGCGTGATGTATTGCAAATCCACCTGGCATCCCAGGATCGGCTGCACACCCGCCGCACTCGCACCAACCGAGAATTCAAGCGCGGCGAACATATTGTTGGAATCAGTGACGGCCACTGCCGGCATTCCTTGCGCGGCGCAAAGTTCCGGCAGTTTCTTCAGGCGCACGGCACCTTCCAAGAGGGAATACTCCGTGTGCAAACGGAGATGAATGAATCGGGGATCACTGCTCATATCCGAAGCCTATGGGGCAGTCGCCGTAGGTGCAATGCCGGGCTCGGACACGGATCATTGGCACGCTCACAGTATCCTATGAACGGGTGTCATTCTGCCAGAAACTGAGCGCCCCACGCGTTCCGTTTTGCAGCGCAAGCCTCGCCGAAATCGTGCCTTCAGTCTCCAAAGTCCCATGAAAATGGTGTCGGATTGTTCGGCTTTTCCTGAAACTGCTTCAACCCGGCAATCGGCGGAAAACGAGGCAACGTGTTGAAAACATGCAAATCCTTTACGCATTTTCTCGGAGCAAACGTGTCAAACGGCCGCATGTGACCCTGGGGCAGATGCGGAATTTCTTGCGTTGAAGACCGGGCCGTTTCTAACATCACCGAGCAAGCAAATTGGCCCGCTACTCTTTCTACGTCGCATCGAAGGAGAGCGCCGGGGGCTGAACAGGGTAACGCGACGGGTTTCATCGTGAACATTTCGTTTCTTCTGAATGGAGAGACCATCTCGCTGTCAAACGTGCAGCCGACGATGACGTTGCTGGACTGGCTGCGCGAGGAACGTGGTCTGACCGGGACCAAGGAAGGCTGCAACGAAGGTGATTGCGGCGCCTGTTCGGTCATGGTCACGACATCCGACGGCGCCCGCGCTCTGAATGCCTGCATCCTTTTCCTGGGGCAGTTGAACGGCAAGGCGGTCCGCACTGTCGAGGGTATGTCCGCCCCGGACGGCACCCTGCATCCTGTGCAATCGGCAATGGTGGACCACCACGGCAGCCAATGCGGCTTTTGCACGCCCGGGTTCATCGTCTCAATGGCCACGGCTCATCTGAACGGCGCGCGAGACCACGACGATCAGTTGGCTGGCAATCTCTGCCGGTGCACGGGGTATGCCCCTATCGTGCAAGCCGCTGAAGCGGTCGAGGATGTTCCGGTTCCCACATGGGTCCGGGATACGCCAGTCCCAGCCCCCTCTCATGACATCCCAAACAACAGCGACGAGTTGGCTGAGCTTTATGCAGCCCGGCCCGATGCCACGCTGATCGCCGGGGCCACCGATGTGGGCCTGTGGGTGACCAAAGGGATGCGCACACTGGACCCGGTGATCTTTCTGGGGGCGTGTCAGGATCTGCGGACCATTGAAGTTGGAACGGATGAGATCCGCATTGGCGCCATGGTTGACATGAATGCGCTCCGTTCGGTGATCCAAGAACATCACCCCTCTTATGCCGAGATGATCCGGCGCTATGGCTCGGTACAGGTCCGCAACGCCGCCACAATCGGCGGGAACATCGCAAACGGCTCGCCAATCGGGGACAACCCGCCCGCGCTCATTGCGCTGGACGCGACGGTGCATCTTCGCAAGGGCGACACGAGGCGCGATCTGCCGATGGAGAACTTCTTTCTCGACTATGGCAAACAGGATCGTGCACCGGGCGAGTTTGTCGAAGCGGTGAGCATCCCTCGCCAGGCCGACCGGCTGAAATGCTACAAGCTTTCCAAACGGTTTGATCAGGACATCTCTGCCGTCTGCGGGTGTTTCAACATCGCCGTAGAAAACGGAGTCGTCACAACGGCGCGCATTGCTTTTGGCGGGATGGCCGGCATTCCCAAACGCGCGACTTCTGTCGAGGCTGCGCTGGTTGGGCAACCGTGGAATAGCGAGACCATTGAGAGCGCACAGGCCGGTTTCGACACGGATTTTGAGCCCATGAGTGACATGCGTGCCTCGGCCGCCTATCGCCAGGGCATCGCCCGCGCGATGCTGGCGCGTTACTTCGCCGAAGACCAAGGGACCATGGCGTCCGTGCTGGAGGTGCAGGCATGACCGTCGCGCGCCCCCTGCCCCATGACGCCGCTCCGCTGCATGTCACAGGTGCGGCCCGGTTTATCGACGACATCCCTTCGCCCGCCGGCACCCTGAGTCTGGCCTTTGGCCTGAGCCAGATCGCCCGGGGACGGATTACATCTATGTCCCTCGACGCAGTAAGGAATGCGCCGGGCGTGGTTGCGGTGCTTACGGCGGAGGATCTGCCTTTTGCCAATGACGTCTCTCCATCGATCCATGATGAACCGCTCTTGAGCGATGGAACCGTACATCATATTGGCCAGCCCATTTTCCTCGTGGTTGCCAAAAGCCACCACGCCGCCCGAAAAGCTGCGGCATTGGGGCAGATCGAATATGCAGAAGAGACACCGATCCTGAGCATTGACGAAGCTCTGGCCGCAGACAGTCGTTTTGAAGACGGACCCCGGATTTACTCCAAAGGTGACGCTGAAGCCGTGATTGCAGCGGCCCCTCGCCGGGTGAGCGGAGTCCTGCACCTTGGCGGCCAGGAACACTTCTACCTCGAAGGTCAGGCTGCCTTGGTGCTGCCTCAGGAAGGCGGCGATATGCTGGTGATGTCCAGCACACAGCATCCCACCGAAATCCAGCACAAGGTTGCGGACGCTCTTGGCGTCCCGATGCATGCGGTGCGCGTTGAGACCCGCCGGATGGGCGGTGGTTTCGGTGGCAAGGAAAGCCAGGGCAATGCACTTGCGGTTGCCTGCGCGGTCGCGGCTCGTCTGACCGGCCAGCCGTGCAAAATGCGGTATGACCGCGACGACGACATGATCGTGACTGGCAAACGGCACGACTTCCGCATCCACTACGAAGCGGGATTTGATGAGGATGGCCGCCTGCACGGGGTGAGCTTCCTGCACTACACGCGCTGCGGATGGGCACAGGATTTGTCGTTGCCGGTGGCCGATCGCGCAATGCTGCACGCAGACAACGCCTACCTGCTGCCCAATGTGCGGATCGAAAGTCACCGGCTGAAAACAAACACCCAATCCGCGACCGCATTCCGGGGCTTCGGCGGACCGCAGGGCATGGTCGGCATTGAGCGGGTCATGGATCATATCGCGCACGACCTCGGCATGGATCCGGTCGCGCTGCGGCAACGCAACTACTATGCAGCGCCCGCTTCGGCGGGCAGCGACAACACAACGCCCTACGGCCAGCTCGTCGAGGACTTCGAACTGCATGGTATGACCGAGGCGTTGATGGCCTCGTCTGACTACGCCGCGCGCCGCGCAGCCGTTGCAGAATGGAACGCCAAAAACACGATCATCAAGAAAGGGATCGCCTTTTCACCCGTGAAGTTTGGCATTTCGTTCACGCTCACGCATCTCAATCAGGCCGGCGCTCTGGTTCATGTGTATCAGGATGGTTCCGTTCACCTGAATCACGGCGGCACCGAGATGGGGCAAGGCCTGTTCCAGAAAGTGGCACAGGTGGCTGCGGACCGGTTTGGGATCGACACCACAATGGTCAAGATCACGGCCACCGACACCGCAAAAGTACCGAACACCTCGGCCACGGCTGCGTCTTCAGGCAGTGACATCAATGGGATGGCAGTCAAAATCGCCTGTGACACGATCCGCGACCGCATGGCCGAGCATCTCGCCGAAAGCCATCAGGCTGATGTCGGGGATGTGCGGTTTGCCGACGGCCAGGTCCATGTTGGCGAAGCGACCTACAGTTTCGCCGAAGTGGCCGCGATGGCCTACATGGCCCGGATCAGCCTGAGTGCGACCGGCTTCTACAAGACCCCAAAACTGAAATGGGACCGGATCAAAGGCGAAGGGCGCCCGTTCTACTACTTTGCGTATGGTGCGGCAGTCACCGAAGTTGCGGTGGACACATTGACCGGCGAGAACCGGATCCTGCGGGCGGACATCCTGCATGACGCCGGCGCGTCGTTGAATTCCGCGCTGGATATTGGCCAGGTTGTCGGCGCTTACGTGCAAGGGGCGGGATGGCTCACCACCGAAGAGTTGGTCTGGGATCAGACCGGGCGTCTGCGCACGCATGCGCCCTCGACCTATAAGATTCCAGCCTGCTCTGACCGTCCCGATGTCCTGAATGTCTCGTTGTGGGAAGCCAGCAACCGCGAGGATACCATCTATCGCTCGAAAGCGGTCGGCGAGCCGCCATTGATGCTGGGCATCTCGGCGCTTCTGGCGCTCAGCGACGCGATCGCGGCCTGTGGCGAGACCTATCCCGCGCTGAATGCCCCCGCGACAGCGGAAGAAATCTGGCGATCCATCGGGAGGGTCCGCGATGGGGTTTGATCGGGACGCACTCCACGCCGCGGTTGCGGCGCATGGCTCTGTCACCCGGGTGGTGATTGCTGCCATCAAAGGATCGTCGCCGCGCGAAGTCGGCGCCGCGATGCTGGTCTGGGACAACGGACAAAGCGGAACCATCGGTGGCGGTGCGTTGGAGTTCGAAGCCGCCGCCGCCGCGCGGCAGGGTCGTGTGGGATTGAGCCATCATGCGCTCGGCCCCGAACTCGGCCAGTGTTGCGGCGGCGCGGTCACTCTGCTGAGCGAAGTGTATGATGCCCAGAAACTGGCCACGCTGACTGGCGACGTGGTTGCCCGCTCCGTGGACGGCAACGCCACCATGCCGTTATCTGTTCACCGGAGCCTTACGCGCGCACGCGGACAGGGTGTGCCACCCGACCCGGGACTACAGAACGGCTGGATGATTGAGCCGGTTCACAAACCTGCGCGCCCGGTCTGGATTTGGGGGGCTGGTCATGTAGGCCGCGCTTTGGTCGACGTCCTGGCGCCGCTTCCCGACCTGTCTTTGACATGGGTCGATACGGGGCCGGACCGGTTTCCAGAGCATATCGCCGATACTGTGCTTGCCGTGCCTGCCGCAAACCCGGCCGATATGATGCGTCATGCACCGGCAGACGCCGAGCACCTGATCCTGACCTATTCGCATGCGCTTGATCTGGAGCTGTGTCATCGGGCCTTGCACCATGGCTTTTCCTTTTGCGGCCTGATCGGGTCCGCAACGAAAAAGGCCCGTTTCCGGTCCCGGCTTGCCGCGCTGGGGCACAGCGAGGGCCAGATTGCGCGCATCACGTGCCCAATCGGCGACCCGGATTTGGGCAAACACCCCCAGATGATCGCCATCGGCGTCGCGGCGGCCTTTCTGAAACCTGCGGTGTCTTCTGCCTCACGAAAGGATTTGCACGCGTGAGTACCCCATTGCTTAGTATTCAAGGCCTGACCAAGGCCTATCCGGGCGTTGTCGCGAATGACACGGTGTCTTTCGACATCGGCGAAGGCGAGGTGCACGCGCTGTTGGGCGAAAACGGCGCCGGAAAATCCACACTTGTTAAAATGATCTACGGCCTTGTCAAACCAGACAGTGGTGAAATGGTCCTGCGCGGCCAGTCCTATGCCCCCACCGAACCGCGCGCGGCGCGTGCGGACGGCATCACCATGGTTTTTCAGCACTTTTCCCTCTTCGAGGCACTCGACGTAGCCGAGAACATCGCACTCGGAATGGAGAACCCTCCGCCAATGCGCGATCTGGCCACCCGGATTCGCGACGTCTCCGAATCCTATGGCCTGCCCCTTGATCCATACCGGAAGGTCGGCGACCTCTCAGCAGGGGAACGCCAGCGCGTGGAGATCATCCGGTGTCTCTTGCAGGATCCCAAACTGCTGATCATGGACGAGCCCACCAGCGTTCTGACCCCGCAAGAGGTGGAAATTCTGTTTCAGACCCTGCGCAAACTCAGCGCCGAAGGCACAGCGATCCTCTATATCTCACACAAGTTGGAAGAAATCCGGACCCTCTGCGACACAGCGACGATCCTGCGTCTGGGCAAGAACGTGGGCACCTGCGTGCCGCGTGAGACCACCGCGCGGGAAATGGCCGAAATGATGGTGGGCAGCACGTTGCAGACCCCCGAACGGTCCGAGCGCGACCATGGCGAAGTCGCGCTGGACCTGATCGGTTTGTCCGCGCCATCTCCCTCACAATTCGGGACCGCGCTGAAGAACGTGCACATGAAGGTGCACCAAGGTGAGGTTCTTGGCATCGGCGGCGTTGCCGGCAACGGACAGGATGAACTTCTGGGCGTGCTGTCGGGCGAAGTCCTGACTGCAGCCGACGCTGTGCGTCTGAACGGAGAGCCCATTGGGAACAAGAACCCGACGGAGCGGCGCAAGCTGGGCCTGTTAACCGCGCCCGAAGAACGTTTGGGCCATGCGGCGGCACCGGATATGAGCCTGACAGAGAACGCGATGCTGACAGCCGCTGTCCGCGAGGGCCTGGTGTCCGGCGGGTTCCTCAAATGGCAATCGGCTGAAGCTTTCGCCGAGAGGGTCATCTCCACATTCGACGTGCGCACACCGGGACCGGACAACGCAGCGCGGTCCTTGTCGGGGGGCAACCTTCAGAAATTCGTCATTGGACGCGAAGTGTTGCAGACCCCGCGCGTACTGGTCGTCAACCAGCCCACCTGGGGCGTTGACGCTGCCGCAGCTGCTGCGATCCGGCAATCGCTGCTGGACCTTGCTGCGAACGGGACGGCCATCGTTGTGATCAGCCAGGACCTCGATGAGCTTATGGAGATCAGCGACGCGTTTGCCGCGTTGAACCAAGGGCAGCTATCTGCCCCTCGCCCCACGTCTGAGCTTACGGTGGACGAAATTGGTCTGATGATGGGCGGTGCTCATGGGATGGAAGTGGCCGATGTCTAAGTCAATCAACTCGGGACAGATCCGACGCGCCCACAAAAACCAAAAGAACAAAGGCAGGAGAACAGGGACATGATCCGGCTTGAGAAACGGCCGCAGCCGTCACAACTCTGGTCTTTCGCCACGCCTTTGGCTGCGGTGCTTGCAACGATGGTCTTTGGAGGCTTGTTGTTCGCCGCTCTGGGCAATGATCCCTTTGTGGCGATCCGGACGATTTTCTGGGAGCCGCTCTTTGGGGAATTCTCCTCATTCTATCGCCCCCAGCTGCTGGTCAAAGGCGGGCCCCTTGTGTTGATCGCCATTGGCCTTTCGCTGGGGTTCAAGGCGGGGATTTGGAACATCGGGGCCGAAGGTCAATACATCATTGGAGCGCTCGTAGGCGCCGGCGTTGGCCTTGCCTTTTATCCGCTCGAGGCCTGGTACATCTTTCCATTGATGGTGCTGGGCGGCGCGTTCGGCGGTTGGGCCTGGGCCATGATTCCGGCACTGTTGAAGGTACGTTTCGGGACCAACGAAATCCTTGTTTCGCTTATGCTGGTCTACGTGGCTGAACAGTTCCTCGCATCCATGTCACTGGGATTGTTGAAGAACCCTGAAGGGTTCGGGTTTCCGGGCAGCCGTAACCTGCAACAGTACGAGAGCGCCTATAACGCAGAACTGATCGCGGGGTCGGGCATGCATTGGGGCGTCGTGGCCGCGCTGATCGCCGTGATTTTTGCCTATGTCCTTTTGAACCGGCACATGCTCGGCTTTCACATCCGGCTGACCGGTGAAGCCCCACGCGCGGCGCGTTTTGCCGGGGTGAAACCCGCGCGGCTGATCCTGTTCTGTCTGGGCACATCCGGCGCACTGGCCGGTTTGGCCGGCTTGTTCGAAGTGTCCGGTCCATCGGGCGTGGTCAGCATCGACTTCAATGCCGGCTACGGCTTTACCGCCATCATCGTCGCTTTTCTCGGACGTCTGCATCCGGTCGGCATTCTGCTGGCAGGGGCGCTGATGGCATTGACGTATATCGGCGGGGAAATTGCTCAGTCGCAGATGGGTTTGCCGGCGGCAGCCATCCAGGTGTTTCAGGGCATGCTGCTGTTCTTCCTGCTGGCGATGGATTTGTTGACAAACTACCGGGTCCGGCTCGCTGCGCAGGAGGTGGCCTGATGGCTCTCGCGCTGAACTCCCTTGCAATCCGCCGCCTGTCTTTTGATCTGAGGTACTGACCATGGAACTTTCCTCCATCAACCCTGTCTTGTTGGTTGCATCGCTGATGGTCGCTGCCACGCCGATCCTGCTGGCTGCCATCGGAGAGCTTGTTGTCGAAAAGGCAGGCGTCCTGAATCTGGGCGTCGAGGGCATGATGATCGTCGGCGCGATTTGCGGCTTTGCCGTTGCCGTCGAATCGAATTCGCCCTGGCTTGGTTTTGTTGCGGCGGCTTTGGGCGGCGCGGCGCTGTCCTTTCTATTTGTGATCCTGACCCAATACGCATTGGCCAATCAGGTGGCCTCCGGTCTGGCACTGACGCTTTTCGGTCTGGGTCTCAGTGCTCTGCTGGGTCAGAAATATGTCGGAGAAAAGCCTCCGGAGACACCCGAGCTCAACATCTCCGGGATCAACGACCTGCCAGTGGTTGGACCCATCCTGTTCTCGCACGACCTGATCCTTTATCTCGGCGTCGCGATCATTGCCGCGGTCTGGTACGCGCTAAAGTACACCCGCATGGGTCTGATCCTGCGCGCCGTCGGCGAGAGTCACGATGCCGCTCACGCATTGGGCTATCATGTGATCCGTATCCGCACGCTAGCAATCCTGTTTGGTGGGGCCTGCGCCGGGCTTGGCGGCGCCTACATCAGCCTCGTCCGCGTTCCGCAATGGACCGAAGGCATGACAGCCGGGGTCGGCTGGATCGCTCTGGCGCTCGTCGTGTTTGCCAGCTGGAAGCCATGGCGCGTCCTGCTGGGTGCCTATCTTTTTGGCGGCATCACGGTTCTGCAGCTTAATCTGCAGGCAGCGGGCGTTGCCATACCTGTCGAGTATCTGGCAATGTCGCCTTATCTCATCACCATTCTGGTGCTGGTCATTCTGTCGGCTGATAAGAGCAGCGCACCTGCCTCACTCGGCCGCATTTTCCATGCCTCACGCTAAGAGGCCAATCCAACTGGGGGACCCTTAATGAAACTAAAATCACTTCTGACTGGCGCCGTGGTGGCGCTCGGCCTTGCCACGGCAAGCTTTGCCGAAGACAAAACCAAGGTCGGCTTTGTGTATGTCGGCCCCGTCGGTGACGGCGGTTGGACCTATGAACACGATAAAGGCCGGCTTGCGGTCGAGGAAGCCTTTGGCGACAAGGTCGAAACGGTCTTTGTCGAAAACGTCGCCGAAGGACCGGACGCAGAACGGGTGATGACGCAGATGGCTTTGGATGGCGCCGATCTGATCTTCACCACATCCTTCGGCTTCATGGACCCGACCATCAACGTCGCCAAGAAGTTTCCGGATGTGAAGTTCGAGCACGCAACCGGCTACAAGCGGGCCGACAATGTCAGCACATACTCCGCGCGTTTTTACGAAGGGCGTGCGATTCAGGGCCACATCGCCGGCAAGATGACGGAAAGCAACATCATCGGCTACATCGGCTCCTATCCGATCCCTGAGGTCATCCGGGGCATCAACTCCGCCTATATTCATGCCAAGAAGGTCAACCCCGACGTCGAGTTCAAGATCGTCTGGGTCTACACTTGGTTTGATCCGGCCAAAGAAGCGGATGCCGCAAATGTTCTGATCGAACAAGGCGCGGACGTGATCCTGCAACACACTGATTCCACCGCACCTTTGGCTGCGGCCGCCGAGGCGGGCAATGTGATTGGATTTGGTCAGGCGTCTGACATGTCGGAGTATGCGGACGGGCCACGGGTCAGCGCCATCATCGACGACTGGGCCCCGTACTACATCGCACGCACCAAAGCGGTCATGGACGGCACCTGGGAAAGCGTTGATACCTGGGACGGCATCGGACCGGGCATGGTCGGCATTGGCACCATCACCGACCGCGTTCCTGCGGACGTCAAGGACGAGGCGCTGGCCATGAAAGCGGCCATCGCAGCGGGCGACTATCATCCGTTCACCGGTCCGCTGAACAAACAGGATGGCTCTGTCTGGCTGGCCGAAGGCGAAGTTGCAGATGACGGCACGCTCGCAGGCCTGAACTTCTATGTCGAAGGGATCGAAGACGACATCCCGAACTGATCCGGTTGATCCAAAATCATCAAAGGCCCTGCAACCCGCGGGGCCTTTTTTGTGCGTGGAGTCTGGGAATTCCCGCTTGTTCCATCCCCACCCAATACAGAGGCTCGACACGCTATCCGCGACACGATAGCAAAATGCAGATGTGATCAGGAAACCGGCTCAACACTCCATGGCGCGCACACTGTCTCTGTATTTCATTCTTCCGTTGATCGGGCTTGCACTCGGCGCGTGCGCTCCCATCGAACCACAGGTGTCACGTGCCGAACAGGTCTCCGCGCTGACGGAAAAACTTGTCAGCCTTGGGCCAGAAGTCGACCCCGAAGAAGCCGCACGTGCTGCGCGCATCGCCTATGAGCACACCGACGCGCTGGCCATCGCGTACGAAATCACTGACCCGCCGCTTGTGCACAACATGAAGGTCAATGCCGGTATCAAGACACGGGGCCTGTGCTGGCATTGGGCCGACGACATGGAAAGCCGTTTGAAACAGGAAAACTTTCAAACACTGACGTTGCACCGCGCGATCGCCAATTCCCACACCCGGATCTTGATCGACCATTCCACCGCCATCATCGGCCGCAAGGGAGACAGCTATCTGGATGGGGTTGTGCTGGATCCCTGGCGCAAGGGTGGCGAACTCACATGGGTTCAGACATCATCTGATGACCGATATGACTGGGTTGCTCAGGAAGAGGTGTTCCGCCTCAGGCGGGAGCGGCGCGCGCGGCGCACGGGTCAGCCGGCCTGAAACCACAGACTCCGAAGATGGGACCTTTTCAATCGCTGCACCGGGTGGCACGGTCGCGGCATGACACGCATATTGACCAGTACCAACGGCACTCCCGCACAGGGCCTCGCATTTGGCACAATGCAGTTTGGTGGCCGCGCTGACCAACACGCCAGCCAGGTAATGTTCGATGCCTGCCGCGCTGCCGGCATAACCCATTTCGACACCGCCTATGTCTATACCGATGGGGCCTCTGAAACCTTGTTGGCAGAGATGATCGGCGCCGAGCGGGACAGTCTTCTGATCGCAACAAAAGTCGGTTACGTGGGCGGCGCAGGTGCCACAAACATGCGCGCACAGTTCGACGTCAGCCGCCAAAGACTACAGCTGGACATGGTCGATGTCCTCTACCTGCATCGATTTGACCCGGACACCGACCTCCGAGAGACACTGGAGGTTTTTTCCGACCTCAAATCCGCTGGTCAAATCCGCTACATCGGATTGTCAAATTTTGCAGCCTGGCAGGTGATGAAGGCGCAGCGCATCGCCGCCGAATTCGGCATTGCAATCGATGTGTTGCAACCGATGTACAACCTGGTCAAACGACAGGCCGAGGTGGAGATTTTGCCCATGTGCGCCGATCAGGATATCGCTGTCGCCCCCTATTCACCATTGGGCGGGGGGCTGCTGACCGGAAAGTACGGGGCGGGCGGAAGCGGACGGTTGCGCGAAGATGATCGCTACGCGGCACGGTACGGGCCCGACTGGATGCACCAGACCGCCTCTGACCTTTCAGCTCTGGCCACCGAGCTGGGCACCGATGCCGCAACGCTTGCAGTGGCATGGGTCGCCGCGCATCCCGCAAGCCCCATGCCCATCATTTCGGGGCGATCTGCCGAGCAGCTGGCGCCATCGCTGGCGGCACTGACCTATCACATCAGCGACGACATCTATGACCGCGTCAGTGCACTCAGCCCAACGCCGCCGCCGGCCACAGACCGGCTGGAGGAGCAAGCGTGATCGACTTTCTGGTCGTCGGCGGGGGAATTGCCGGTCTGTCTGCGGGTGCGCGCCTCAGCAAACTGGGCACGGTCACCGTTCTGGAGGCGGAGCCAGCTTTGGGCTATCACGCGTCCGGCCGGTCTGCGGCGTTGTTTGAGTCCAGCTATGGTCTGCCCAGCACGGTCGCGCTGAACATGGCCAGCCACGAGTATCACCGCGATGCAAATGGGGGATATCTGTCGCCGCGCGGACTACTGGCCGTGGCGACTGCCCAACAGTCCGAAGACTTCGAAGTTGATGTCGTTGATTTGTCGCTTGAACCCTGCTCGGTGGAAGAGGCCTGCGACAAGGTCCCGATCCTCAATCCCGATGTGGTGGAGCGTGCCGGCTATCACGACGCGGCCTGGGACATCGACACGGATCGCATGCTGCAAGACTTTGCGCGCGACATTCGCGGCGCGGGCGGCAGCGTTGTCACCAAAGCGCGGGTCACTGGCATTGAGAAAGACCAGCAAGTTTGGCGTGTCGCCACCTCGGATGTCACATATGAAGCACGGCAACTTGTAAATGCCGCTGGCGCATGGGCGGATCAGATTGCGACGATGGCGGGTGTTGCGCCAATGGGCCTGACCCCGAAACGGCGGTCAATGGCGCGTCTGCCTGCACCGGGTGGGCATGATACGCGCGCGTGGCCCATGCTGATGGGGGCGGGTGAAACCTGGTACGCAAAGCCGGATGCGGGGAAATGGCTGGTTTCTCCTGCAGAGGAGGATCCGGTTGCCCCACAGGATGCCTATGCGGACGATATGGTTCTGGCCGAAGGTCTGGCACGCTATGAGCAGATGGTCACCGAACCCGTGACCCGAGTGGAAACCAATTGGGCCGGTCTGCGAACCTTCGCGCCCGACAAGTCGCTGGTTCTTGGGCCCGATCCCGATACACCCAACTTTGTGTGGTGTGCCGGTCAGGGCGGATACGGTTTTCAGACGGCTCCTGCGGCGTCGCAGCTGTTGTCGCACCTGCTTTCCGGCACGCCCCCTGTGCTCCCGAAAGAGGCGGTGGATGGGTTGACCCCAGACAGACTGCGATGACCGAACCACCCCGCTCTGTGCCGCCCACCGCAAGCGTCGTTGCAGCCAGCGACGGCGACAAGCTTCACGCCCCTGCCGCCGCACGCAACGCAGACGCGCTGTGTGAGCTGTTAAACGCTCAAGCGCCGAAACAGGGCAAGGCACTGGAACTGGCAAGTGGGACGGGCCAGCACGTCGTGGTCTTTGCCAGCGCCCTGCCCGATCTGAGTTGGCAACCGACCGATGTCGAAGACGCGCGTCTGCGCAGCATCGACGCGTATGTGGCAGAGGCGGGACTGCACAACGTGGCACCGGCCCAACGGCTGGACGCCACCCGCGACGGCTGGGCGGACGATTTCGGGGGGCAGGACTTCATTCTGTTGGTCAACCTGTTGCACCTCATCCCGAAAACCGGTGCCCGGATGTTGATCTCTGAAGCTGCCCGCGCCCTCAGCCCGGGTGGTCGGGTGATGATCTATGGGCCATTCATGCAAAACGGTGAACTGACCAGTGAGGGCGACCGCAACTTCCACGCCAGTCTGACGGCCCATGATCCTCAGATCGGCTACAAGGACGCCGCAAACGTGCTGGAGTGGATGTCGGAAGCCGGACTTCACCCGGCAGAGCCGTTTCGCATGCCCGCGAACAATCTGGCACTCATGGCAGAGCGCGTGGCGCGCACATGACCTTGTGGGACATTGCCCGTGGCATCCCACTTTGGGTCGGCCCGCTGTTTGTGCTGTTGGTGTTTTTGGGATTGCGGGCGACGCGCGACCGCACGTCTCCATTGTTTCTGGTCTACGCTCTGCCGCTCTTGGGCGCTTTGTCCATTCGGACCCTGTCGGCCTTCGAGGCCGCGCTGATCTGGCCCGTCTTTGCCTTCTGCATAGGAACAGGCGGTTGGCTGGGCTGGCGCGTCCAGCCCCGATGGCTGATCTCAAAGCAGGGCCAAAGCGCCGATTTGCGCGGTGAATGGGTGACGTTCCTGTCCATCATGGCCGTGTTCCTGACCAATTTCGCGACGCGCCTGACGCTTGAACTGGCGCCTGAAACACTGGATGCAACCGCGATTCAGGTTGCGCTGCCGATCTTGCCGGGCTTGGTCACGGGGCTCTTTCTGGGGCGCGCCGTGTATCTCTGGCATGCCCCGGGTTAGAGGCGATTATCCGCAACGCGACGCGCAAGGATGAGGAATGCCCCGGCCAACATGAGGGGCAGCAGCACGACGTTGAACAGGTAGACCGCGAGAACAGCGATGTAGCTGCCGATCAGTTCGTCGGCGTTGTTGTAAATCGCTTCGGCCAGAACACGTGCCTGATCGACATCCCCCAACCGGCTTTGCATGTTTTCCCACCAGCCCTGAGGCTCAGTCTGGACCGACGCAGTATCGTCCAACCCACTGGTCAGCTCCGCGATCACGGCCTCGTTCTGTTCCTGAACCTGCGCTGTCATGATTTGGGAAAGCCCCGCAGACACCACAAAGGCCAATGGCAGAGCCAGCGTCAGAAAGGCGCCATAGGCGGCCACTGCGCGCGCCAAGCCGTGGAGGTTGCGCCCCGGAAGTGCCCAGATCACAATCGCCAACAGGACCAGGGCCCACCCAACTGCTCCGACGGGCCCCATCGCCACCGCGAGGACGCCTGTCGCCACCATGACGCCGAATACCATTCCCGCGATCCGTTCGATCGTGTCGTCTATCGGTTCAAGCCATTTCAGCGGTTGCGCCGTTCCTGAAACCACCAATGATCCGCCAACCTCCACTTCTTGCGCGGTCGACAGAAACGCGTTCACCAGACGCAGGGACAGGTACGTCGCAGCACTCGCGGTTGCGGTATCCTGTGCAAATGCTTGCGCGCGTTGGGTCAGCGGGTTGGCGCTGTAGAACAGCATCCCGACCACAGCAAGAACCGCGATCGGGAGCAAGAGACCCCGGATGGCCCGCGATGGGCGGTCAGCCATCAACCCGGATCGCGGCGTTCGACGGATCGTAAGGGCTGTCTTCCACAATCTCAGCGTCCCACAAACGGTTCAGCATCTTGACCTGCAGACGCGTCCCCGGCACCGCCAGGTCGGGGCTGACATACCCCATGCCAATACTCTTTCCAAAGTGGACCGAATACCCGCCCGAAGTCAGACGTCCCACCCGCGTCTCACCGTTATAGAGCGCTTCGCGGCCCCATGGATCGGCATCGTCGGGTCCATCAATGAGCAGCGTGACACATTTGGACCGGACACCTGTGGCCTGCATCTCGGCTTTGCCGTGAAACTCCTTGGACAGATCGACAAAGCGAGGCAAGTCCGCCTCAAGCGGAGTTGCATCACGACCCAGCTCGGTGCCGAAGGCGCGATAGGACTTCTCCTGCCGCAACCAGTTCTGGGCTCGCGCGCCCACCAGCTTCATTCCATGCGCCTCACCGGCTGCCAGCAGTTGCTGCCAGAGGTAACGCTGCATTTCGATGGGGTGGTGCAGTTCCCAGCCCAGCTCGCCGGTGTAGGCCACACGAATGGCGCGCACCGGGCACATGCCCAGTTCGATGTCCCGGCAGCTCAGCCACGGGAAACGCTTGTTGGAGAGTGCGGTGGCCGGATCCGCGTCCCGGATGAGGTCGTTCATCACGTCGCGCGATTTTGGACCGGCAATCGCAAACACACCCCACTGGCTGGTCACATCCTGGATTTCGATATGCCCGAATTCCGGTGCTTTGTCCTCTGCCGCCTTGCGTAGAAAATCTGCGTCGTAGGCCGTCCAGGCCCCGGCCGAGACCAGGTAGTATTCATCTTCGGACAGCCGAACGATGGTGTATTCCGTGCGTGTGGTCCCGGCTGAGGTCAGCGCATAAGTCAGGTTGATGCGCCCGACCTTTGGCAACTTGTTGCAGGTAAACCAGTCCAGAAACTGCGTTGCGCCCGGTCCTTTGACCACATGTTTGGTAAAGGCGGTTGCATCGATCAGACCGACGCCATTGCGGACCGCTTCGGCCTCGGACTTTGCGTAGTCCCACCATCCGCCGCGCCGGAAGGACCGCGCGTCGTGGTCAAAACTGTCGGGTGCGTCAAGGGGGCCGTAGTAGTTCGGCCGTTCCCATCCATTCACCTGCCCGAACTGCGCGCCCAGCGCCTTTTGCTGGTCGTAGGCCGGCGCTGTGCGAAGCGGCCGACAGGCCGGGCGTTCTTCATCCGGATGATGCAGAATGTAGACGTGCTCGTAGCATTCCTCGTTCTTGCGCGCCGCATACTCGGTGGTCATCCACGACCCGTAGCGTTTGGGATCGAGGCTCGCCATGTCGATCTCAGCTTCGCCTTCCACCATCAACTGGGCGAGATAGTAACCCGTTCCGCCCGCTGCTGTGATCCCGAACGAAAACCCTTCGGCCAGCCACATATTCCGCAACCCCGGCGCAGGGCCAAGCAGCGGGTTGCCGTCAGGCGTATAGCAGATGGGACCGTTGTAATCGTCTTTCAGACCCACCTCTTCGGTCGACGGGACCCGGTGGATCATCGACATGTACTCCTCTTCGATCCGCTCCAGGTCAAGCGGGAAGAGGTCGGCGCGGAAAGAGTCCGGGACACCATAGGCAAACCGCGCGGGCGCGCCGCGCTCATAGGGGCCCAGGATCCATCCGCCGCGCTCCTCGCGCACATACCACTTGGCGTCAGCGTCCCGAAGAACCGGGTGTTCTCCGTTGGTTTTGCGCCATTCAACCAGTGCCGGATCCGGCTCTGTCACGATGTACTGGTGCTCGACCGGAATGGCCGGGATCTTGATCCCGAGCAGTTCGGCGGTCCGTTGCGCATGGTTGCCCGTCGCGGTCACCACATGCTCGACATGAATGACAACCTGCTCGTCGGACGCCAGAAGGTTGCCGCCCTTTTCCACCATCTTGGAGCAGGTCACCTCCCAGTGGTCCCCCATCCAGGCATAGGCATCCACTTGCCATTTCCGCTCGATGATCACGCCACGCTGGCGCGCGCCCTTGGCCATTGCCATCGTGACATCAGCCGGATTGATGTAGCCGTCTGTCGGGTGATAGATCGCGCCTTTCAAATCTTCGGTGCGCACCAGCGGCCAACGCTCCTTGATCTCGCTGGCGCTGAGCCATTCATAGGGCACACCACAGGTTTCTGCGGTCGATGCGTAGAGCATGTACTCGTCCATGCGGGCATCGCTCTGCGCCATCCGCAGGTTTCCAACCACCGAAAACCCGGCGTTCAGGCCCGTTTCTTCTTCAAGGGTCTTATAGAACTTGATCGAGTAGTCATGGATATGCGTCGTCGCATAGGACATGTTGAAGTAGGGCAGAAGGCCAGCCGCATGCCACGTGCTGCCCGAGGTCAGCTCGTCACGTTCTAGCAGCATCACATCGTCCCAACCCGCGCGCGCCAGATGATAGGCGATCGAGGTGCCCACCGCGCCACCACCGACGACCAGAGCCTTGACATGGGTTTTCATGGACAGTCCTTTCCTGAAGCGGTTGTCCGACCTTATGAGCCAGAGCGCGGTTGTGCTGCTTTTCCCTTCCGACCGAACCTTGAGAAAAAGCGACGCCTGACCGCGCAGCTTGCCAAAGTCGCGACGCCCGGCATAGCCTGTGAGAGTGATCCTAAAGAGGAACGCTTCTTGATCGGCCTGCGGCATATCATTGTTTGCTCAGCATTGCTGGCTGCTCCGTCCGCCATGGCGTGTACGGTTTGCATCACCGCGCCGGAGCGAAGTACCTCGCAACGCCTTATCGAAGATGACCTTGTCGTCTTGGCCCGCCCAGCGGCGTCGAACCCGTTTGAGTATGAAGTCGTCGAAACTCTGCGGGGCGATCCCGCAGCCCTGGCGCGTGCACCCGAAGTGCCGTTTCTGGTGTCCAGCGTTCTGCGGAGACGGCTGGCGACGGATCCCGATCTGGGTGTTCTGCTGAGCTACGGGCCAACGGAACCGACGGACTTTCGCGCGCAGCGTGTTTCAGAGCCGCAGCCGAAGAGCTGGAACCAATTGCTGACCCTCACCCCCGCGCTGCGCCCGGAGATCGAACGGATTGTTGAAGCCGACGGTTGGGGCGCACCCCGCAGCGGTGATACGCCCGCACCGCGATTTGAGTATTTTGCGGCGTTGCACGCTCACCCAAATCCGGTACTGCGCAGGGTTGCCTGGCGCGAACTGCGCACCTGGCCCTACGAACGGCTGCGGCGCATTGCTCAGACGCTGCCGCCCCAAGAGTTACGGGCGGTCCTTCTGGACAAAAACGCAATTCCCGATGCCCCTTTGGCCATTCTGTTCCTCGCCAATCACGAGAGCGAAGACGCACGCCAGGCCGTGGCTGAGGGCGCAGCCCGGGCGTTGGCCGGAGGCAGCGACCTGACTTTGGGGGCATGGATCGTGGCGTTGTTGGAACAACAAGGCAGCGATGCGGTGCGCGGCGTGGCCGAGGCCGTGCTATGGCCCGCGGGCGTGTCGGAGACCCGGCGGCAGGCTGGATTGGATGGATTGATCACGGCGGCCGATGCGCTGCCGGACCTGCAGCCGGAAGCCGCAAATGCGCTCGCGGAGGCCGCACGCAGATACCCAGAACTCTTGCCCGCTGTCGCAGCAGCACTGTTGAATTGGAAAGATGGGCGTCTGGCGCAGGACGTGGCCGCGCTGTTGGAAGCGGTGCCTCAACAGCCGAGCGACGACTATGTGTTACGTCGCTACGTGGCGGCCTTTCCCAAAGTGAACTGACCAAGCCCGGCCGGCAGATTGGCGGGGCAGCACGCCTGCGACCAGCGCCCGTGTCTCAAAGCGGTACGATCTTACCCGGGTTCATAATATTGTCCGGATCAAGCGCCGATTTGATGGCACTCATGTAAGGAACTGCGGGCCCCAGTTCTTTCTTCAGGTAGGGCATTTTTCCCTGTCCAATGCCGTGCTCACCTGTACAGGTGCCATCCATCGAAATCGCAAGTTCGGCCAACCAGCCGGTAAATTCCTCCGCACGTCCCACTTCGGCGGCGTCGTCCATGTCTATCAGCAACGCACAATGAAAATTCCCGTCACCGACGTGGCCCACAATCGGCGACAACAACTCCAGTTCCTCGGCCTTCGCCGCCGCAGCGTTCACGCAGTCCGCCAAGCGGGAAATCGGCACACACACATCTGTGGCGAGACCCTTGGCCCCGGGCCGCAATTGCAAAGTCGCCCAATAGGCATCGTGACGCGCTTGCCATATGGCTGTGCGCTCCTCAGCCTTTGCCGTAAAGGAAAAATCGGTGCCGCCCACGTCCTCTGCAATGGCGCCGAAGCTTTCGGCTTGTTCGACCACGCCAGCCTCGGACCCGTGAAACTCCAGCAAAAGCAATGTCGTCTCCGGGAGGCCAAGATGAGAGTAGTCATTCAGGGCCCTTACGCTCAGCGCGTCGACCAGTTCCATTCGCGCGACGGGTATGCCGTATTGAATGGTCATCATCGCCGCATGACAGGCGGCATCTACCGTTGGAAACGAACAGCGCGCAGCGGACATGGCTTCGGGGATACCCTGCAATCTGAGCGTGATTTCGGTGATCAAACCCAATGTGCCTTCTGAACCGACCATCAACCGCGTCAGGTCATAGCCGGCAGAGCTTTTGCGCGCGCGCTGCGCGGTCCGCACAATCTCGCCGTTGGGCATGACCACTTCCAACGCCATGACGTTGTCTTTCATCGTGCCGTATCGCACGGCATTGGTGCCAGAGGCGCGCGTCGCTGTCATCCCGCCGAGCGATGCGTTGGCGCCCGGATCAATTGGAAAGAACAGTCCCTGATCGCGCAAGTACGTGTTCAGATCCTCGCGCGTTACGCCGGGCTGCACAACAACGTCCAGATCTTCGGGATGCACAGCGAGGATTTTGTTCATCCGGCTCATGTCCACCGAAACGCCCCCCGCAGGGGCATTAACATGCCCTTCAAGCGAGGTTCCTGTGCCGAACGGGATCACCGGAACCTTGTGATGGGCACAAACTGTGACGATTTCGGATACTTCGGCCGTGTCGTCAGGAAACACCACGGCATCAGGAGACTGTGTGTCGATCCAGGTTGTGGTGTGCCCATGCTGATCACGAATGGCCTGCCCGGTCTGAAACCGATCGCCAAAGCGTTGCTTCAGAATGCCAAGTGCGGTTTCGATGCCGCTCTCGTTGCGAGGCAATGCGGTGGCCTGAACCATGTTTCCTCCTCCTTGAGGCTCCACCGAGACCCTCTCGTATTGCGGTCACGCTGACAAGCGCTACTCGCCCAAAGCCACGCCCTCACGACGCGGATCCGCGCCCCCTTGCAGGGTTGCGCCGAGTTCGATGGCATGCAGACCGGAATTGAGATCACGGACATTGACCTCATATCCCATCGCCTCAAGTTCGGGTGCGAGCGCTTCCGCGGTCGTTCCCGCCTCGAGGTCAAATGTCCCGAACCGGTTGACTGCATGGGGCAGTGACACCGCCTCTTGAACGTTCAGGCCCCAGTCAGCCCAACCGATGATCGATTTGGCCACATAGCCGATGATCCGGCTGCCGCCAGGCGACCCGATGGCCAGAACAGGGTCGCCCTCTTGCGTCACGATGGTTGGCGCCATGGACGAGCGCGGGCGTTTTCCCGGCGACAACCGATTGGCGATTGGGACGCCGTCGGAATGGCTGCGAAAGGAAAAATCGGTGAGTTCGTTGTTCAGCAAAAAGCCTCGCGCCATAAGGCGGGACCCAAACGCGTTTTCGATCGTTGTCGTCATCGACAGGACATTGCCGGCCGCATCGACGATGGTGATATGCGATGTCGACGGCAGTTCTATGGATACGTCATCTGCCCAGAGCGTTGCGTGATCCCAATCCGGGTTGCCCGGTGCGACTTCGGTTAGGGCCTGATCGCCCTCCAGCAGGCGCGCGCGATCAGCGAGATAGGCCGGGTCAACAAGACCCTGCGTTGGCATGGGAACAAAATCACTGTCCGCCATGTAGCGACCGCGATCCGCAAAAGCCAAACGGGATGCATCCCCGATCAGACGCCAGGCCTCGGCGCTGTCAGGACCAAGCGACGCCAGATCAAAGCGATTGAGCAGGCCGAGGATTTGCCCGACGGTCAAAGCACCAGACGAAGGCGGGCCCATGCCACACACATCATAGAGGCGATACTCGACACAGACCGCCGGACGTTCCTTGACCTGGTAGATCAACAAATCCAGCGCGGACAACACACCCGGATTGCCCGGCGCCTCGCGAACGGCCCGCACGATATCGATACCGATGCTGCCGTTGTAGAATGCGCGCACGCCTTCGGTGGCAAGTGTCTCAAGCGTATCTGCGTAGGCCGGATTCTTCAGAACAGCGCCCGCGGCGATGGGTGTCCCTTCCGGCAGGAAGTACGCGGCGGTGTCGGGGAACACGGCCAGCCGCTCGGCATCACGCGCGACCAGCCCGGCCAGCCTCGGCGAGACGGAAAACCCGTCGCGGGCCAGTCGGATACCGTCTTCAAAAAGAACAGACCAGTCCAGCACCCCCCAGCGCTGATGCGCCGCCTCAAGCAATGCCGGTGTACCGGGCGTTCCGACAGACAGCCCGCCAACAACTGCGTCGAAGAACCCAAGCGGTGTTCCGGTTTCATCCTGAAAGAGCGTGGGGGTCACTTCCAACGGTGCCGTTTCCCGTCCGTCCAGCGTGGTCATTTCGCCGGATGCGGCATCATACCAAAGCAAAAAGGCGCCGCCGCCCAGCCCCGAGGATTGCGGCTCGACCAGCCCCAGCACGAGCTGAACAGCAACCATGGCATCCGCAGCGGAGCCTCCGGCGGCCAGCACCTTGCGCCCGGCTTCTGCGGCCAACGGATTGGCCGCCGCAACCATGTAGTCCGTGGCCTCTACGGGCACACCATCTGCTTTGGCCTGTAAAGCGGCTGCCACCGCCTCACCTAGCGCAAAAGATCCGACCTCTGTCGTGGCTTCGGGCGCGACGGCATCAGCGGTGTCCTGGGCGTGTGCCGCTCCGATCGCGAGCCCCATCGCCATCCAAAACGCCGTGCAAAAGGTCCGCATAACTGATCCTCCCAAGCCAACGCCATACTTTCAGGCGACCCCACGACCTTCCCATCTCGCTCGAACCAATTCAATCGATTCCGCTACGGTCCCCGCAGCATTTCTCCGCCCAACCAGCCGGGTGTTGGAGCTTGAACCAAGACGGGGTAGAAAGGACGATGCAGATCGCACAAGGGAGATTGCGGGGATGTTGAGAAGCTGCTTTTTGAGCGCCATGGTGTTGTTTTGCGGCGCCCCACTCTGGGCCCAAAGCGATACTGCGGATGGAAGCGCCTCCGTGACCGTTGCAACCGGGGACGTCGACCTGGAAGCGGCGGAGAAGATTTTTCGCAAGTCCTGTCGCGCCTGCCATGGCAACAAGGCCCAAGGAGCGTCAAGCTATCCAAAGCTGTCAGACAAAGAGCCCGAGTACATCGCCGAAAAGCTCGAGATCTACCGCTCCGGCGAGAAAATCGGCCCCAATTCGATCCTGATGATCCAGCCGGCCAAAAAGCTCTCTGACGAGGATATCGTCAATCTTTCGGTCTACGTGGCAACAGCTTTCGACTGACCCCGACCAAGCGCTGTTCAATTATAAGTTGACCGGAAGATGAATCGGGAACTAACCTATTAGCTTTAGTCTCGCGGGTGATCGGGCTGATTTCCGTGCTGTTTTTTTAGGGTTCTCGCAGTTCCGATCATGGGGAGACTTCCAACTTGGGAGGATATCATGGTCAATGTTTCGCCAATCTCGGCGCTTGGTGTTGCGGCGTCGCTGCTTGCCGGATCTGTTCTGGTGACGTCACAGGCACTTGCGCAAAGCGGTATGAACACAACGAGTCTTCAGAGCGAAATCGTTCTGGATGACTTGGAAAACCCATGGGACATGGCATTCCTCGACGACGGCACCATGCTGTTCACTGAAAAATGCAAGGGCCTGTCGGTGCGTATGCCCGACGGAACAGTGAACGCACTTTATGGGATGGGCGAGACCGCGGGCTATGCTTCGAATGGCGCTGACCTTTTCTGTGAAGGTCAGGCCGGCATGATGGGGGTCGCCTTCGATCCGGACTTCCAGAACAATCGCCGGATCTATGTCTATTCGACTTCAAACATGTCGGACCCGCACACCAACAGGTTGATGCGCTTTACCCTGAGCGACGATTTCACCGGTGTTTCCGATCGGACCGACATCGTGGACGACGTGCCCTACAAAATGGCGGCCTCAAACCACCCGTTCGGTGGCCCGGGCGCGCACAACGGTGGGCGCGTGCGGTTCGGTCCGGATGGTGCGTTGTTCCTGACCACCGGTGACACGCACAACGGAGAAGTGCCGCAAAGCCCGACCATGATGGGGTCCAAGGTCATTCGGATCGACACCGACGGGAATGCGCACCCCGAGAACAGCCCACCCGAGGGTTTCGACAAGAGAACCTACACCTATGGCCATCGCAACATTCAAGGGATTGCGTTCCATCCTGTTACCGGAGAGGCCATCACGGCTGAGCACGGGCCCTGGCATTCGGACGAGATCACAATCCTTGTCAACGGTGGCAATGCGGGATGGGACCCGCGTCCAAACATGGCCGAACGGGGCGATTGCCCGGACAACTATTGCGGCTATAGCCCCAACCAGGAGGAAGGGATGAACCGCTTTGAGCGGGCAGCCTGGATGCCAATGACCGACTTCGACACCTACCCTGATGCGATGCCGCCGATCTGGAACAACAACGGCTGGTCTCAAGGCACCTCGTCAGCTGCGTTCCTCGAAGGGGATGCCTGGGGGGACTGGAACGGCGCGATGGTTGTCGGGATCATGGGGATTGGCTTTGGCGGCACCCCGATTGGTCAGCGGATCGATGTGATCCAGTTCAACGAGGACAACACCGACCTCGAGGATGTGACCGAGATGACCCTGCCGATGGACACCGGTCGGTTCCGCTCTGTGGTTTTTGGCCCGGATGGAAGCCTCTACACGGCCATCGATGAAGGCACGATCTACAAGCTCACGCCCGGCGGCTGACCACAAAAGGGGGCCGCGCGGCGGGATCGCGCGGGCCTATTCTCCGATGACCAGTGTCTCTGGAATCTCGAAGCGCTGGTCATCGACCCTCACCAAATAGACCCCCTCTGTCAGGCTCCAGTCGGTGTCGGTGCCGACACCTGACATCGTTGCATTTCCCCGCAGAAACCGACCGTCCGAAAACATCAGGATCCGCGAGAACCCGTTTGGGAAAGTGACGACAACCGCGGCAGAAGCGCCCGCGCGGGCCACCTTGGCCGTGCAGCCCCCAAGAGACTGCCCGACTTCCTGAGCACACTGAACATCGCCCCGGGCATCAATGTTGCCCGACTTGGCACGTGCTGTGGCCGCATCAATGTCCGCCAAGGCAATGCCCGGAAAAGCAACTGAAGCGATCAGGCCGAACGGCACAAGCAAACGCATTGCTTTTTCCCTCCGTGGTTTGCTCCCGGTCCAGACTAGCCAGTTTCACTGCAGGAACCTACCTCCAGCACGTCGCGATTGATTGGAGCAATGGCGGCATGCTTCTTCGGTACGCCGGCTCTGGTCGAAATCTGGCGTGGACTGTGATGAGTGGCTGCCTGTGGCGCTCATTGGAGCCGCGGAATTCGGGTTCGAGTCCTTTCGTGCATCAGCTTTTGGTTTATGTTCACAAAAAGGGTGTCAGAAATTGAGGCCAAACAAGAGACTTTTCTTTGATGTTTTGAAGCAAGTAGCAACCCGTTGCCATCCAAAGGGGTTTGTCGAACATCCAGCATACATTTCGGCGTGGGAACCGGGGAACCAGGCGTATCAAGCAACACTGATCCGCTTCGGTGGTTCCGGCTTCATGGACCAATTTAACGTTTCGTTCTTCCCGTCTTGGAGCTCTTTTCGATTTGACGTCAAGAGGAGTGCTAATTTGTTCGGGATTAAGACGATAGAAGATGTACCGCACAATGCAGGCGAGTGGACCGATTGTTGGCTTTATCAGCCGTTTGACGAGTATCTGCTCATGAGCGGTAGGGCATGGAATACATTCTCAATCAAAAACCATTTTAGAGTGAGTAAAAGGAAGCCATTGAACGTTGAGAAGCAGTCTCTCAAGGTCTTTCGGGAGTTCGAGCGCAATTCATCGTTTCTGTTTGATGCACTTGCGGGTCGTTATCGCGGGCGTCTCGTCATCGTCCGTCACTATGAAATAGAGCGCCCAGAGTAGACTTCCGAACGGCACAACCAAACGCTTTGCTTTCTTCCTCCGTGGTTTGCTCCCGGTCCAGACTAGCCAGTTTCACTGCAGGAACCTAACTCCAGCACGTCGCGATTGATTGGAGCAATTGTAGCGTGCTTCTTCGGCACGCCGGCTCTGGTCGAAATCTGGCGTGGACTGTGATGAGTGGCTGCCTGTGGCACGCGATGGCGCAACGGGATTCGGGTTCGAACCCCAAGCGGGGGTTGTTTCATTGGCCTTGTGGCACACCGGCGCGCCGGAGCCCGTCCAGGAATGCCTGATGCCGCGAATGCGTGGCGGGCGGCATGCTGTTGACGACCCGCTTGATTGTGAGGCCGGGATAGCTTTGCATAAGCGCTTCAACCGCTTCGTCTGCCTCTTCCCGACGACCGGCATTGGCGCAGAAACTAGCAAGATCGCGATAGGCCCATGTAACACCCGGGCCCGCCGTCAATCCGAGCTTCACCAATTTGATCGCTTCGTCGTATTCTCCCAGCAAGCCCTTCGCATAGGCGCGACCGAACTGGATGTTGAATAGAAAGGGATCAAGTGGACTAAGCGCTTCGGCTTTGTCGAACGCAACAAGACCATCATTGATGTCGCGCATGTGATAGATTTGGTTCCACCCCATCCGCATCCAACCCCAGGCCGAATTTGGATCGAGAACCAGCGCCCGTTCCAGCAGCACCCCAGCGCGTTCATGCTCAAGACCGGTCATGCTCAATGCAGCAGCTATCGCGACCAGCGAAGGCGCATGCTCCCCGCCTGACAATACGGCAGCTTCCGCGTCTGACTGAGCCTGTTCCCGGGAGCGCAGAGGCGTCTCGCTCCACATATACGTCGCCTGCTGTGCATAAGCCCATGCGCGCAGCGCCTGTGCCCGGAAATCATCCGGGTCTCTGTTTATGGCCGACGTCAAAAGCTCGATTGCGCGCTCGTTCTCCTCACTCCGATGGGCCCAGAAATGTGGAAACGCGCTCATGTAAAGCTCGTATGCCTTCCTCTCCATCTGCGCGACGGCACGGGCGGCAGCTATTTCAGACGCGCGGATCGAGGGCGAAATTGCCCCGGCAACATGTGAAGCGATCTTATCTTGAAGAGCGAACAGGTCTTCCAGCTCATCATCATAGCGCTGCGACCAAAGGTTGGCGCCCGTAATGGCAGAGTTCAGCTGAACGGAAATTCGCACCCTCGTACCGGATCGACGTATGGCCCCCGTCACAACGTATCGCGCGCCAAGCTCACGCCCGACCTTCCTGACGTCCACTATACGGCCCTTGAAACTGAAAGCCGATTGCCGGGCAATGACCGAGATGTCACCGACGCTTGAAAGAGCCGAAGTGATTTCGTCCACGACGCCATCGGCAAAAAACTCGTCCTCGCTCCCAATCTCTTCAAATGGCATGACCACAATGGCGGGCAGCTTTGCCGAGGCTACAAGAATGCCACTTGGGTCGTCTCCGATAACCCAAACCTCAATCGGGTCAGGAATGTTCTTTACCGAAACCTCGCCTACGGGGGTTAGCGCGACGTCTATGCGTCCTTTGACCTGATCCCGTGCCGCACGTGACAAGCAAATCCCGCCAACAGGCGCTATCGCCTCCAGCCGCGCCGCAACGTTCACCGCATCCCCTAAGATGTCATTATCCAGAACAACCACGTCGCCGACATGCATCCCAATTCGAAAGTGCAGCCGTTCTTGCACGGGTCGATCTGTATCACGGCTCTCCATCGCTTCCTGAATGGCCAGGGCGGTCCGCGCTGCTTCGACCGGTGACTGAAACTCCGCCAGAAAACCGTCACCCATCGTTTTGACAACCCGCCCACCTGATTGGCGTACCATCGGCTTCACAACCTCAGACCAGATCGCACGAAGACGCGAAACCACACCCTCTTCATCTGCCGCCATGAGGCGTGAATAGGCAGCGAGGTCTGCAGCCAAAATTGTTGTCAGTTTTCTGATACGTTGTCTCCCGATGCTCAGCGCACCTTGAGCGATAGATCGTCTTTCGGCAATGATCAGATGGTTTCCAGTAGGTCTGCTCGATCCGCAAAGCGGACACGTGTGAAGGGGCCGGCGAACGACGGCTTTAAGACAGATGCGGGTCCGCGCAGCTTACGGATGTGTTGCAATCGCTACCGCCAGGCGGCAGGATCAGGCTTGTTTAGACTACTTGAATGCGTGGCGGAGGATACACGCGTGGAAGAGAAGGCGCCAACGCGCTTAACCCTGTTCTGGCAGAAAAACGGTTGGTTCGGCCTGCTTCTCATTGCGGCCGCGCTTGTTCTGTTTGGAGTTTCGGCCATCCTCAATGCAGCGGCCGAGCAAGAGCAGAGCGCCGCGATCGAAACAAAAGGCACTGTGGTCAATCTTCTTGTGCTTGAACCCGGTCAGCGCGTGAGTGACGCCGACAAGTACGATCAAACCGACTATCGCGTATACGTGGATTTCATTGTGGATACCGGCCGGGAGTACGACTTCATTGGGGAAAGTGGGGAGTACCGTGCATCACAGAGTGTTCCGCAGAATTTCTTTGAGGAATTGACCGAGGGGCAAACCGTTTCTTTGCGTTATTCGGCAGACGATCCGGGCAGAATCTGGATCACTTCGGATCAAAACCCCTGGGCGTCCGACCTGCGTTTCTTGGGGTACATATTGCTGCTCTTGGGTCTCTTTCTCGCCTGGGGGCCATGGGTCGTCGCAGGCAATGAGCTGAAGAAGAGCAAAAGCTAACTGTCATAAGTGACCCGTCGCCGGTGCGTCTGTCTTGAATGTCCGCAAAGCGCTCAATCAACGGGTCTAAGCTTAAGACTCTGCTACGAACGTTGGTTTCGTTCGATGAAGCGCAACTGGCGCGATCAGCACGAACGGCACAACCAAACGCATACTTACTTCCACCGTGGTTTGGTCCAGGCCAAGACGAGGCAGTTTCAATGCTGGAGCCAACCTGGAGCGAGTCTTGGTTGCTTGCAGTAATGGCGGCGCGCTTCTTCAGGACGCCTGATATGTCCGAAATTGGGCGTAGATCATTGGTGAGTGGCCGCCTGTGGCACTTGATGGCGCAACAGGCTTCGGGTTCGAGCCCATTTTACCTGATGCTGCGGCGCAATATCTCTGCAAGCCGTTCGCTTCCATCCCAATGCGCCGCTTCCCATCCCGCTTTACGGGCGCCTTCGACGTTAGCCACTGTGTCATCGACCAACAGAAGTTCGCTCGGCCGAAAGCCAACAGCTCTTGAAGCGAAGGCAAAAAACTCACTTTGCGGTTTTTGACAACCCGCTTGAGCCGAGTAAACGATCCCATTGACCACGGAATTCAGCCCCATGGTCTCCATCAAGTACGATGCTCGATTGTGCTCTTGATTGGTGGCGAGATACAATGGGATGCCTTGCTGCTTTGCAACCTTGCAATCGTCCAAAACTGACCGGACAACACGGGAATCCATTTCAAACCAATAGGTAACGAGGTCTTCAGCTTTGACAGGGATTGACGCCTTGGCGAGGCTTTCTGAAAGGGCGTCCATCAAATCGCTCTCGCCGACAACGACTTTCTCCCAGTGTATTGCGAAGAACTCATTGAAGAGAATCTCGGGCGCTATTCCCAAGTCGCTTTCAAGGCTGAAGGTCCACGTCCGCCCATCGTCAGGGCGGCCATCGACTAGAACGCCCTCTACATCAAGCATCAAGCATTTTGCCAAGACCAACACTCACATTGCTTCGTTCAGACGGCATCGAAAACAAACCATAGCGTAACCAAAGTGAATGCAAGGCTCTCAAGATGGACAGGCGCAATAGTGTCGGCATTGTCCGCAAAGCGGACTTCAAACCGAAAGCAGCGAACGTCCGCTCCGGGCCCAAAACTACCAGATACTGCATTTTGCCCGAATAGCCGTGAAGCGCCAGAAACTGCAATTGGTTGCTGTGTGGACGGCCATAGTCGATATCCGGTCTGTCTTGGTGATGTTCCGCCAAAGCTGCTTTAGCCGAATGTTCCCAGAACTCGAAATCCTACGTATATTGGACTGAAGTCAGACGGAATTCATCCAAAACTCGATTTCCTGTTCACACCAAAGAATGCTTAGACTGAGAGGATTGACTTGAGGCGTTCTGGCTCGTGTCTAGCAGAAACGCCAGCCGGGAACGTCATCATGCACTCAATTCTCAACCCTTTTAAATGGTTTCTCAATAAAGGGTTGGAGGGTCTGTCTGACAGCGAAAAATCGAAGCGATACGCTTTCAACGTCATTCTGCTTATTGGTCTCGCCACCGCGCTCGGCTATGCAGCTTTCTATGCGATTTATGACGTTGAGGGATTGCGTGCCGGCTGGCTCGGCTCGCTCATTTGCGCTGCGGTATTGCTCGCCACGCCCACTATCGCTTCCCGCAGTTTAAGGTTGGCGATTTGGACTTCGGCGACGATGGGCATTTCTGTGTTCATGTTCATGACGTACCACATGGGGGAAGCCACAGGACTGTATCTCTTTTTGAATGCGTTCATAATTGGCGTTTTCATTGTCAACGGTCGCGACAACTTGTTGGACACCGGCGTGATTTGGTTGGTTGCGACAATCGCTATGGTCATTTCGGTTCTGTATTTCCAGAAACCATCCGGTGTTGCGCGCGTCGACGCGCAGTTTCAACAGATCGTTTTGGTTGGCGTTGTGGCAGGTTTGTCTGTGATCCAGGCGGCTGGTGTGTTGGTGCTGTCCTCACGGGTTGCTCGCGCGGAGGCAGCCCTTGCCGCCGAGCATGACCGGTCAGAGGCATTGCTCAAAAACCTATTGCCCGATGTGGTCGCGACGCGACTGAAGGCATCACCTGGAGCCGTGATTGCCGACGATCTTGGCGACGTGACTATCCTGTTTGCAGATATCGTAGGCTTCACCAAGCGTGCTTCATCGGCAGCACCCAAGGAATTGATCAAATTCCTGAATGACGTTTTTTCCGGTTTTGATGAACTGACAGAAAAGTACGGCATGGAAAAAATCAAAACGATCGGTGACGCCTATATGGTCGGTGCAGGCATTCTGGCGCCGCGAAAAGACCATGCGCAAGTTGCGGCCAACATGGCCTTGGACATGCTTGAATTGATGGAAAGTCGCAGGGAGTAAACCGGAGAACACGTAGGTCTCCGGATAGGTTTGCACTCTGGACCAGCCGTCTCAGGAGTTATCGGAACAAAGAAGGTATTCTTTGATGTCTGGGGCGACACCGTGAACACAGCCAGTCGCATGGAAAGCGGGGGCGCAGAAGGTCGGATTCAAGTTTCGCAGGCGACTAAAGAGCGCCTAGGTGCAGACTTCGCTTTTCAAGAAATACCGATTTACGACGTAAAGGGGAAAGGACCAATGCAAACTTACTGGCTGGTTTCCAGAGCGTGCTGACCTGCTTGATCACAGTTTCCACGATGCCGCCAATATACAAAGCAGACCTTGCGACCTAATAATTCGGTTACCGCTTCGTCCGCTAAGCGGTCAATCAACAGGCCTGAGTTTGCGGTTCTGCAGCGAAGGTTGGTTTCGTTCGATGACGCGCAACTGAAGCGATCAGCCCGAATTGCGCAACCAAACGCATTGGCCCCTTCCTATGCTGTCTGCTCAGGGTCAAATCCGGCCACTTTCACTTGGTGAGCCTGCCCGGCGAAAGGTGGAGGTTTGGCCTGAAAACAGGTCTAGTCGAACCGCTCCATGTCATTCAATTCGAAGCTGCTATCCAAAAGACTTGGTTCCGGCCCGTAAAAACGCGCGAGCAAGAAGAACCTGCGCTCAGGATCAGTGGGAAGCCAATTGCTCTCCTTGCCGTCCGGTGGTGTGGGGCCGAAGTATATGTCGACTGACCCGTCGTCGTTCTTCTCCACATTGGGCATCGTGGAGTCGATGGTGCTTGGATTGATGTCTCGAAGGTAAGATGCCGACACCAGATCATATGTTGTGATTGACCAGAAGTCCCGAACCGGAACGTCGGCTGGGACAGTTAGTTTGTAACTCCTCGCACCATCCAACCATTCACCGTCCGGGGTCTCAGCCAAATCGAGATAGTACGTTGATGTTCCGTAGTTCTTCACGCTGGTGATGATCGCGTAGTACAAAGCACCCCGGGCGACGTAGTCATAGTATGACGGGTACTCATAGCTCCATTCGGTTTCGCGTGATCCATCCGGAACCAGCGCCGACCAGCGTTTTCCCTCAAAAACAAAGGGGTTCAGAACGCGGTGATACTGGTCGATCATGTATTCCAGTGCCTCGGGTCCGGCTGCATCATAGATCGCCTGCATTTTGGAATCCGGCTCAAAGGGTTCGTTGCGTTTCACCCCAATCCGCGCAAGCGCACCCATCATCGCGAGGTCTCGATCAAGCACCACTTCTTCGCCGATCATTTCATGTATGTGTCCATAAATGCCGCCATCCAAGACAGGTGTCATTTCCAAGGGCACACCATAAACGTCGACATACTCGGTTGAGACATCTCCTTCCGCTTCGGACAGCGGGTAGACCTTTATCTTCTTGGTAAGTGCGGTCGCCTTGGCGAGGTTCTCTTCGGTCGCGCCGCCCGCCAGGATTGGCCTCAGGACAGCAAAACCAAAATTTGTGTCTTGCTCATAGACCAGAGCATTCGGAAGCAGCGGCCCGTCGTACCCCGATGGAACCATCAAGTATTTTGCCCCCAACCCGCGATCCCGTCCATTGGAACCGACATCATCGAGAGGCCGCTGCCATGCGTCCATGATCGTGCCGAAAATGCCAATACCTTCTTCGGATGCGGGCATCTCAAACACAACCGGGCCATCTTCGATTGTCCAATATGCGTGAATATAGGGCGTTGTGTTGTTCGGCGTGGCTGTCTGAAAGCGCCAGTCCTGAACTCTTGAATTGTATCCCACGTCATTTGGTCCAACGCCGGCTTTGGCAAGAGCGTCGCGATAAAACTTGAAGTTCATCAGTGGCATTGCCCACACCGCCGCATCGACTGCGCGATGATAGGTCATTCGCTCAGCGGTGCTGGCATTCGCCAGATCGAACTCTTCTGAGTATGCGGTGGCCGCAGCAAGTATGCCGACAGCAACAGTTGCGACAATTGCAATGCCTTTGGAGCGATTCATGGCAGGGGCCTTTCCCGGATCTTCTCAGTTCTGAACGAGTACCCGTTCGACATTAGGCAAAGAAACTGTGATCACAAAGGAAAACTCGGCGCTGCACACCCAACCGCGAGCGGCCGCATAACCGGTCGTCAACGTCCTGGTTCGGCACCCATCAACGCCCGAACCACCGTTGGCACCCTGCGTTTGGTACCGCATACGCGAACGTGGGTCGGTCCAAGTTCACTGACTTGAGAGCACGCGCTCCATTTCCAGAGTGCGCTCTGCCGTCATCATCAGCAAACACGTCAGCCTCAGATCGTCTGCGACCGGGCCGTCCATTGCGCCGGTGGACAGGCTCGCATGATTGCAAGACGCATCGCGAAATCCGATCCACTGCCTTTGCGCCTCGCGGTAGGTGCCGGCCAGGGTCTGCGAGGGGTCGTTGTCCGTATTGCCAAACTGCCGGTCGAAATCTTCGTGAAGTGCTATTAGGTCCTGATACTTCGCGTTCAGGCGCGCATCCCACCACTCCAGTTCGATTTCTGTACAAATGCCTGGAACAAAATCACTTGGTATTGGCTCTGTGGTATTGGCGCAAAGGCTTGTCTGCTCTCCGATACATACCGATTGCTCCTGCGTTGTGCCCAGACATTCCTCAATCGCCTCACCGGAAAACGAGGCGGCAAGGGTTGGCTTCCACTCTTCCGCAGGCATGTCAGCCAGGGCGGCCGAACAGGTAAGGCAAGTTGCGGCAAAAAGAGAAATCTGTCTGGGCATTAGATGCTCCGAGTCAACCACAGTGGGCGGGCATTTTGTAGCTATGGAGATGGAAGCCGAATAGCAAAGTTTGAACGGCACCGTCCGGATGCGCGGCAAGATCACAGGCTTGCCGGGAAGTGACCAGTCCTCGGCCTCAAAGCATCGCGGGCACCACCTGATCAGGTGGCCGGTGACCGTCTTCGAAGGTCTTGACGTTGATGATCACTTTCTCGCCCATCTCAATCCGGCCCTCGAGGGTCGCCGACCCCATATGCGGCAGCAGAACCACATTGGAGAGTTCCCGCAATCGCGGATTGATATCGGTTCCGTGCTCATAAACGTCGAGGCCGGCCCCGGCGATCTCTCCGGCACGCAGCATCCGCGTCAGTGCGTTTTCGTCGATCACCTCACCACGGGAGGTGTTCACGATCACCGCGGAGGGTTTCATCAGTTTCATGCGACGGGCGTTCATGAGGTGAAAGGTGCTGGGTGTTGACGGGCAGTTCACGCTGATGACGTCCATCCGGGCCACCATTTGGTCGAGGCTTTCCCAATAGGTCGCTTCCAGCGCTTGTTCCACCTCTGCGCGCAGGCGCTTACGGTTGTGATAGTGCACCTGCATGCCAAAGGCCGCGGCACGGCGGGCCACAGCCTGACCAATCCGGCCCATGCCCAGGATGCCCAAGCGCCGCCCACCGACGCGACCGCCCAAGAGCGCCGTGGGCGCCCATCCTTGCCAGTCCCCCTTCTGCATCAGGGACAGGCCTTCGGGGATGCGTCGGGTCACCGCCAGGATCAGTGCCATAGTCATGTCAGCCGTGTCGTCTGTCAGCACGCCCGGCGTGTTGCTCACCAGAATGCCGCGCTGCCGCGCCGTTGCCACGTCGATGTGGTCCACCCCGGCCCCGTAGCTGGCAATCAGTTTCAACCGGTCGTCAGCCTGCGAAATCAAGGCCGCATCAATGGAGTCGGTCACTGTGGGCACCAACACATCGGCCGTCTTCATTGCCTCCGCCAGTTCGTTTCGGCTCATCGGTGCATCGTCCTCGCGCAGACGCACATCGAACAATTCGCTCAGCCGCGTTTCGACCACCTCGGGCAACCGTCGCGTAACGACAACACTCAGCCGTTCTCTTGGCACTTTCGTTCTCCCACCGCTTTTCAAGTCCATGCGCGCCATGTCATCGTGGCGGAGGAAATGGCGGGGCACAAGAACCCCCAAGCGCAAAAAAACGCGGCCATTTGGAGCAGGCAGACATACGAACGGGCAGGCAAGCTGTGAATTTGGTTAATCGGGTATGGCGCGGGGCCTTTTGGAGTCTTGCAGTGCTTGCGCTGTTTGACGGTGTTGGTGTCGGTCACGCGCAAAGCCAGGGTGAAACCGGCCCGGTGACCAATATGCCCTTGCCGCGATTTGTCTCGATGAAAGCACAGGAAAGCAATGTGCGCCGCGGACCGTCCCTGACCCACCGGATCGACTGGGTCTTCAAGCGCCGCGACATGCCCTTGCAAGTGACAGCGGAGCACGGGCACTGGCGCCGCGTCCAGGATCGCGATGGTGCTGGCGGATGGGTGCACTATGCGCTGCTATCCGGTGTGCGCACCGTGATCGTCGAGCGCGACATGATGTCCGTACATGCGCGGCCCGACCCGCAAACGCCGGTTGTGGCCGCCTTTGAAATTGGCGTCATCGCCCGTCTGGGCGACTGCGGCCCGGACTGGTGTTACGTGCGGGCCGGCGGATTTCGCGGTTGGGCCCGCAAGAGCGACCTTTGGGGCGTGGTCGCAGACGAAATCCGGGACTAGGCACCGCCCGCTGCGGGCAGTACCAATCGAGTTCGTCGCCGAACACCCAGCATTCCGCACTGCGATCAGATATCGAGTGTGTTCTCGCGTTCCCAGGTCGAGAAATGGCTGACGAACCCATCCCATTCGCGATGCTTCAGCTTCAGGAACGCGGCCGAGAACTCCTCGCCCATCCGTGCTTTCAGAGCCTTGTCGCGGTCATAGGCCCGCAAGCCATCCAGCATATTGAGCGGCAGCTTTGGCGCACCCCGTACTTTGTGTCCCTCGGCATACATATCGATATCCCACCGTTTGCCCGGGTCCGCCTTGCTTTCGATCCCTGAGAGGCCAGCGGCGATGATCACAGCCTGCAGCAGATAGGGATTGGCAGCGCCGTCCGCCAGGCGAAGCTCGAACCGCCCGGGCCCGGGAACCCGAACCATGTGAGTCCGGTTGTTGCCGGTCCAGGTAACGGTGTTGGGCGCCCAGGTCGCACCGGACACGGTGCGCGGTGCGTTGATCCGTTTGTAGGAGTTCACTGTCGGATTGGTGATCGCCGCCAGCGCAGAGGCATGTTTCATGATGCCACCCAGGAAATACTTACCCTGTTCGCCCAAACCGACCTCGCCAGTCGGACCATCTCCTTCGCCGGCAAAGACGTTGGTTTTCGCTGCGTCGCCGGGCGCGTCCCAGACCGAGATATGGGCGTGGCATCCGTTGCCGGTCAGCCCTTCAATCGGTTTTGGCATGAAGGTCGCCCGAAGCCCGTGCTTTTCCGCCACCGATTTGGTCATGAACTTGAAAAAGGAATGCTTGTCAGCTGTGCGCAGCACGTCATCGAATTCCCAGTTCATCTCGAACTGTCCGTTCGCATCTTCGTGATCGTTCTGATAGGGACCCCAGCCCAGATCCAGCATGTAGTCGCAAATCTCGCGCACAACGTCATAGCGGCGCATCACGGCCTGCTGATCGTAGCAGGGTTTTTCAGCGGTATCGAAAGGGTCGCTGATCTGCTGACCATCCGGCGTCAGCAAAAAGTATTCGGCCTCGATCCCGGTTTTGACATGCAGGCCCGCACTCGCCGCCTCGTCGATCAATCGGCGCAACACGTTGCGCGGCGCCTGGGCGACGTCCTCGCCGTCCATCACGCAATTTGCGGCGACCCAGGCAACCTCGGGTTTCCACGGCAGCTGGATCACCGAAGACGGATCGGGCACCGCCAACATGTCGGGATGCGCAGGGGTCATGTCCAACCACGTGGCAAACCCGGCAAAGCCGGCGCCCTCTTCCTGCATCTCTGCGATGGCCTGCGCCGGAACAAGCTTGGCCCGCTGTCCACCGAACAGATCGGTAAACGAAATCATAAAGTACTTAACACCGTTGTTGCTTGCGAAAGCTGCCAGATCTGTCGTCATGGTTCGCTTTCCTTTCCCTGTTAGTGGTCAATAGTCTTGTACGACCCGATCAGACGGATCGCCAAATGGCTTCAGAAACCTCCTCCTCCCGGATACCAGTCTGTACCGGCCAATGGCACCCTTGCCATGGCCGCGGCTTCTATCGTCAGCGCGCAAAGGTCTTCCGGCTCGAGATTGTGCAGGTGATTGTGCCCGCAGGCGCGCGCAATGGTCTGAGCTTCCAGCGTCAGCACCTTGAGGTAGTTCCGCAGCTTTCGCCCGGCCTCTACCGGGTCCAGCCGCGCGGCCAGTTCCGGATCCTGTGTCGTAATCCCTGCCGGATCACGCCCCTCGTGCCAATCGTCATAGGCCCCGGTCGTTGAGCCAAGCTTTTGATACTCGGCCTCCCATTTCGGATCATTGTCACCGATCGCCACCATTGCAGCGGTTCCGATCGACACCGCGTCGGCCCCCAGGGCCAGCGCCTTGGCCACGTCCGCCCCGGTTCGGATGCCACCGGAAATGACCAGCTGCACTTCGCGATGCAGGTTCAGATCCTGCAACGCCTGCACAGCCGGGCGAATACAGGCCAGCGTCGGCAGGCCCACATGTTCGATAAACACATCTTGCGTCGCTGCCGTTCCGCCCTGCATGCCGTCCATCACCACGACATCGGCCCCTGCTTTCACGGCCAGAGCCGTGTCATAGTAAGGACGCGTCGCGCCAACCTTGACATAGATCGGAACCCGCCAGCCTGTGATTTCGCGCAGCTCCAGTATCTTGATTTCCAGATCATCAGGTCCGGTCCAATCCGGATGGCGACAGGCCGACCGTTGGTCAATGCCCTTTGGCAGCGTTCGCATCTCCGCCACCCGATCCGAGATCTTCTGCCCCAGCAACATCCCGCCGCCGCCGGGTTTCGCGCCCTGCCCGACGACGATTTCAATGGCGTCAGCCTTGCGCAGATCGTCAGGGTTCATGCCATAGCGCGACGGCAGGTATTGATAAACCAGCTTGCTGGAATGTCCGCGCTCTTCCGGCGTCATGCCGCCGTCACCGGTGGTGGTCGATGTCCCTGCCATAGATGCCCCGCGGCCCAGGGCCTCCTTTGCAGGTCCCGACAAGGCGCCAAAACTCATGCCCGCTATGGTGATCGGGATATCGAGTTCGATGGGCTGTTTGGCAAAGCGCGTGCCAAGCGTTACCGCGGTTTCGCATCGCTCGCGATACCCTTCGAGCGGATAGCGCGAAACCGAGGCGCCCAAAAACAGCAGGTCGTCGAAATGCGGGACGCGGCGCTTCGCCCCACCACCGCGAATGTCGTAGATGCCCGTTGCCGCAGCGCGTCGGATTTCTGCGTTCACTTCATTGGAAAAGGTTGCCGATTGGATCGGCACTGTGCGGGGGATCTGATCGTCCATGTCTTCCAAACCCGGTCTCCTCAGTAGGCCGCAGCGTTGTCGATATCAAAGTTGTAGAGTTTGCGGGCCGACCCATAGCGCTTGAACTCTTCAGGACGCGCATCCGCTCCGGCCCGCTCCAGCAAGTCCCGCAACATCTCCAGATGCTCGGGACGCATTTCCTTCTCGACGCAGTCCGCCCCAAGGCTTTTTACCGCGCCACGGACGAAGAGCCGCGCCTCGTAAAGCGAGTCACCCAGTGCGTCACCGGCGTCCCCACACACGACCAGCGTCCCGGCCTGAGCCATAAAGGCCGACATGTGCCCGATATTGCCGTGCACAACGATATCGATCCCCTTCATCGATATCCCGCAGCGTGAGCTGGCGTTGCCCTTGATCACCAAGAGCCCGCCATGACCGGTCGCGCCGGCATACTGGCTGGCATCGCCCTCGATCACGACGGTGCCTGACATCATGTTTTCCGCCACGCCCGGTCCCACCGAACCGACAACGCGGATTGTCGCCTGTTTGTTCATGCCCGCGCAGTAGTAGCCTGTTGATCCCGCCACGGTCACTTCAATCGGAGCATCCAGACCAACCGCAATCGCATGTCTGCCGCGCGGGTTGATCACCTCCCAATGCGTTTGGTTGGTCTCTTCTGTCTGCGCCTGCAATGCAGCGTTCAGACCTCGCAAACCCTGCGCGTCAATATCGTAGACCTGCATCTCAATGGCTCCAGAAATACACGGTTGCGGGTTCGGGTTCCCAGACGCGCGCGCCGTCTATGCCCGGCAGGTTCACCAACGCGCGAAACTCACTGCCAAAGGCCACGTATTGATCCGTTTCTGCCATCACGGCCGGCTTGCATGCGATTGGATCGCGCACGACCCCAAACCCGTCCTTGGTCCCAACGAGGAAGGTAAAGAAACCGTCCAAGTCCTTCAGGCTACTTTCCAGCGCCTCCCCCAGCGTCGCCCCTTCGCGCATCTTCCACGTCAGGTACGCAGCGCCGACTTCGGTGTCGTTCATCGATTCAATCCGAACGCCCGCACGGGTCAGCTTGCGGCGCAATGAATTGTGGTTCGAAAGCGATCCATTGTGCACCAGACACTGATCAGCGCCCGTTGAAAACGGGTGTGCACCTTCGGTGGTCACAGCGGATTCGGTGGCCATGCGGGTGTGGCCAATGCCATGAGAGCCGCTCATTGCGGAGAGGCCAAAGCGATCAGCAACTTCGCCAGGGAGTCCGACCTCCTTGTAGATTTCGATCAGATCGCCGTCGGACATCACCCGAACATCCGGACGCAGTGTCGCCAGCGCCTCGCGGGCGGCGTCAACATGTTCGGTGGCAAGTTCGAGGACCGCATGGGTGTCATTACGCCGCAAGAGTACAGGGGTGCCCAGGTGTGAGCCCAGCGCATCAGCAAGCCCCTCGAAGTCTTCGTCAGCTTTGTCGGATTGCACCGTGACCTTGGTATTGCCCGGAACCTCGGACCCGTAGATCGCGATCCCAGCGCTGTCAGGGCCGCGATCGGTCATCGTGATCAGCATATCCGTCAGGAGCGCCCCGAGTTGGGGCTCCAGCGCCCGATCTTTCAGAAACAGTCCAACAATTCCACACATGCGTGCCGATCCCCCTGTCGTGGCGTCGCGAGACGCTAACACCGCCTCCCCAGAAGATCAACAAAGGGAAACATTGTTTCCCAGCATTCAATTCACCTGCTGTCCGTTCAGCCGCACCACGCAATCAACAAAGGGGTGCTACCGAGGTAGACCGATGGGAGCAGCTAGCCGCCCTGAGCATACGATATGATCGATAGGTACCGCGCTGGAAGCTTTCGCAACTCCTCCGGCCCGTGGGGCGCATCTGCATCAAAAAACAAGGTGTCGCCGGGTTTCAGGGTGTAGATGTCGTCGCCGTGACGATATCCGACTTCCCCCTCCAGCATGTACAGCATCTCGACACCTTCATGCTGAAAGGTCGGGAAACGGTCCGATTCCTCGGTGAGCGTGATCAGGTACGGTTCGACCATGACCCCGCTGGCATTGGGCCCCAAATGACCAAGCAGGTTGTACTGATGCCCTGCCCGCGTCCCGGCCCGCTGCATCTCGACCCCTTCGCCCGAACGGGTATGCACAGCGTTGCGGGTCTCTTCATATCGCCGAAAGAAAGACGTGATGGACGTGCTGAGAGCTACCGCCAGCGATTGCAGCGTCGTTAGTGAGGCCGACGTGTTTCCGTTTTCGATTTTCGACAGCATGCTGATCGAAAGACCGGTCTGGGCGGAAAGCTCGGCAAAGGTCATGCCCTGCCGCTGTCGCAACGCGCGAATCTCGCGGCCAATGGCAACCTCGAGGTTCTTCTCACCGCTATCCTTGATCTTGTGAGGGTCCTGAGACAGACCACCTTCGTCTTTCGTCGACTTTGATTGGGTCATTCACCGCCCTCTCAAACAATGCGATTTGAAAGACCGTGCCACAGTGGTCTCCGCTTTGTACAGCATTCCTCACAGGAAGAGTTTTTTAACTCAAGGAAAGCGCGGTCTGCAATCCAGTGTGCATGCAGAGGCTTGATATCGTGCAGTTGGCTTTTCGACTTCAACGCGTCAGCGGCAAATGTCAGGGCCGCAACCCTTTACGAACGGATAGCCCGTGCGCCAAAATCGCCGACGCGACCCGCCCGCCCCGCAGGCCTTTCTGTGAGGAATACATTTTGGCGGCAAAACAGTCGCTGAAAATGAATTCTTCCTTTCTCGTCTGCGCGTCGATCACGACAGGTTAGCGGTCAAAAGCCCCGCCGGGAACCTTCTGGACCGATGACGGGCTGCAATCCGGATCTTTGTCAACTTTGGAAGCCGTTCCCAATCGGCGCGTTGGGTTTTAGGTATTAGCAGACCAACAACGATGCAGGTCCGAAACATGCCCAAACTCGACACACTGACACTGCGGGTCCGTGACCCCGAGGCCCAGCGCGATTTCTACTGCCTAAACTTAGGGATGTCAGACCAGGGGGACGGGCGGATCGGCTACTCGGACAGAGAAGTTGCATTGCGGTTCGTGCCTGCCGAAACACCCTATCAGCGGGAGCCTTCCGATCTCTATTGGAAGATCGCACTTTCCGTTCCCGACATCGATCTTGCATACAAGCAATTGCGCGCCAAGGGCGTCCCCTGCACGGAACCGCAGCAGTTCCGGGATGTGGGCTACCTCGCCAAAGTCACTGACCCCGAGGGGTTTTCGGTCGAGTTGATCGACCATTGCTTTCAGGGTGACCGGCCCGAAATGCAGATCAACGACACGCTTTTGGGAGGCGGCGCGCATCTCAGCCTGATCACCTTGCGCACCTCGGACATTGCATCAGTCGAACCCGAGGTTCTTTCCTGGGGAATGACAGCCTTATCCATCCAGCCGGTTACGCCATTCGGGTTCACGCTGTATTTCTATGCGTTTACGACAGAAACCCCGCCTGCAGCCGAACTGACGGCGATCGAAAACCGCACTTGGACATATCGCCGCCCCTACACAGTACTCGAGTTGCAGCACGTGCATGCGCTTGAACGACCCACGCAGCCCGGCGCGGCAGCTGGAGGCTACGCAGGATTATCTGTCAGTGGCGCTGATCCGGGATTGAGGTCGGATGCCCTCCTGATCCGGGATTGAGACTAGCTATCAGCTTTCCCTGTCCGGAATGCTCAGTGTTCTTTTGGAGTTTGCAATTTTCAGACACGTGTATGCTGTCAGAAGTCATATTTGACCGAAAGGTGTAGGCGATTTGTATCGAAGCTGGCACCATCGTTCTGCTTCCGGTTGCCGTAAAAGTATTCGCCCATGAGGGTGGTGTTTTTTGCTATCTTGTAAAAGCCCGACAAATGCAGACTTCGCAAATTGCGTGTTTCGGCCCCCGTCGCGTCAGGGAGCCACAGCCAGCTTCCGGTCGCAGCGACCAAAAATCTCTCGGTCACTTGTTGTGTAACGGACAGCATCGCGGCATCAACGCGCCCTGCTGCGGGGCCGTTAACAAGTTCCGCTCCGGAATAGCCGACGGCGAGGTAGTCGGCATACCCGTCCCCGGTGGTGAGAATGGCGCGAACGGATCCATCCTGCCAGGCATCAATCTTGGCCGAGACATTCACACCCCACCCTTCGACATTGCCCCCGGCAAAATCGGCATCTCGTGACAGGGCAGACGCAAAGATAAACCCGCGATCCCAGTCGTACTGGGTCGACACTGTAAAGGCCGGATCGCCGGTGTCCTCTACATCCTGCTCGACCGCTGCTGAAACGGTCCAACTCTGGCCGAACGGAACAGTCACCCGGACCAATGGGACCCGTGCGAATGGCGTGGCGCCCGTTCCCTGAAAATCAATCGTCGAAGGCAGTGCCTGCACCGACATGAAGTTTGTCCAGTCCTGGCCGACCCTGAAGTATTGCCAGTCGAAATAGCCCAGTCGCAAACGCAGGGTGTTGTTGTCGCCGAAGAAATCGCCTTCGAGTTTGAACAGGAAGTCACCGGATGTGACGTTCACACCAATACGCGTTTCATTCAGGAACACGTCATTGAACCGCCCCGACGCCGGACCACCCGGTATGCCGATGTTTCGATAAGCAGCCGTTGTCTTGCCCAGATCAAACCCGTCGTCCCAGACTGCATCCAGTTTGATGTAGCCGTATGGAGTCACCGTCACTCCCGTCCCAATGTCAAAGGCCAGCGGCGACCGGTCTTCTTGTGCGGCTGCGGTAGATGTCAACAGAACGGCAAAGGTGGTGCTCAGAAGCGTACCCGCTGGGCCGATCTTTCTTTGCGAACGCATGTGGTGTTCCGCCGTTCGTTTCTCTGTCGAGGGGAAGCATAGCGCGTCAAGAGCACACACAGAAGCAGCGATAGAAAATGGCATTCTCGTTGTGGCTTTGGGCAGGCATTCGCATCGTTGCGCGCCGCTCAGTCTTTTGTCTGGGGCAATTCCAGGTAGCGCGCCACCAATTCCACGGATTGAGAGACAAACTCACTCTCCGCGAAGTCGGAAAGCGCGGCTGGGCGCATGGACGCATCAAGGTACACGCGCAGCATCGCCGACAATTGGTCAATTGCAAATGCGGCTGCCGTTTCGGGGTCAGGTTGGCCAATCTCGTCGCGCCGATCCATCACGAGCCCGAGCATCGCTTTGCGCGTGTTGCCCTGAATTTCCGCATAGTGTGCCGCCAGTTCGGGAAAATCGGCAATCACTGCAGAGGCTGCCGCCTTGGCGGCCCGGTTCTCCCGCGCGGACACCAGCACGATTTCCATGTAGCCCTGAAACAGATCTCTGATCGTTGCGCCCTCCCACAGCTTGGGGTCGGACGCCTGCTGATTCAAAGCTTCGTAGGTATCCGTCATGCGCCGGAACAGAGCGTAGTAGAGCGCGGTCTTGTCCTTGAAATGGTGATAAACGGCGCCGACCGAAGACCCCGCGCGCTTGGCAATATCACTGATTGATGTGGCGTCTGTCCCTTTTTCCAGAATCAGTTCTTCGGCTGCATCAAGCAATGCCGATTGGGTGCGTTCGCTCCGGCTTTGCTGACCGGTACGGCGCCAATGAAGTTCAGATTTCCAGCGGCTTTCGGACACCGACACCCTCATAACAGAAACTTTTTTTCGGATTTGTTGACAGGTCCAACGCGCGATGTCAAAACAGAATAAGAATTCTTGTTCTGTTTCTGGATGCCGCACTCAAAGGCGCCGCATCCTCAAAAAACATACGAACGGAGAGGTTGATGAAAACCACGATCACTGTGAATGGAACCCAACGAGAGGTCGATACAGACCCATCAAAACCGCTGTTGTGGGTGCTGCGGGAAGACCTGGCGCTGACCGGAACCAAGTTTGGATGTGGCGTGGCACAATGTGGCGCTTGCACTGTCCTGGTGGACGGGGTCGCGACCCGCACCTGTGTGACTCCCGTCGAAGACGTTGCGGACCAGGAGATCACCACAATCGAAGGCCTGGCCCCGAGCGAAGACACGATGCACGCGCTGCAAAGGGCATGGATCGCGCACCAGGTCCCCCAATGCGGATACTGCCAGTCGGGGCAATTGATGTCTGCAGCTGCTCTGCTGAACGACGTTCCCAACCCGACCGATGACGACATCGACGCGGCGATGGACGGAAACATTTGCCGCTGCGGGATGTATGGCCGAATGCGTGCCGCCATCAAAACCGCCGCTCTGGAGAGAGGTCAGACCAATGAATAAGTGGACACGACGGGCGTTTATCTCGGCAGGTGTTGTCGTTGGAGGCGGAATTCTGGTCGGCGTGGCCATGCGCCCCGGCAATCGGGCCGCAGGGCTGCAGGATGCGGTGGCGGGTGACGGCGAGACGCTTGTGCACGCCTATATCAAGATCGACAACGACAACGTTGTTACCGTGATCTCTCCGCATTCCGAAATGGGACAAGGCGCGCAAACGGCATTGGCCCAGATGGCGGCAGAAGAGCTTGATGCCGATTGGGAAAAGGTTCGGATCGAGGAAGCCCCCGCCATGGGCGAATATGCCGCGTATGCCATGGGCCGCGGCTATCTGCTGAAAGATGTTCCGTTGCCCGGTGCTGTGATTCCGACCATCGATGGTGTCATGATGCGGGTTGCGGATTCGCTGAACCTTCAGGTCACCGGCGGCAGTCTGAGCATTCGCACCACGGGTCAGTACGGGATGCGCGTCGCGGGTGCAGCAACCAAGGACATGCTCAAGCAAGCCGCAGCGGACGCCTGGAACGTGCCTATGACCGAGATCGAGACAGAAAAGAGCATGCTGTTGCATCCTGCCACGTCCCGGTCTGAACCTTACGCGCGTTTTGCCAGCGTCGCCGCCGAGATGACGCCGTCCTATACGCCGCAATTGAAGGAAGTCGGCGAATTCACGATCATCGGTCAGCCGGTGGAACGGCAAGACATCCCCGGCAAGGTAGACGGCACAGCCCCCTTTGCTCTCGATGTTCGGCTGCCCGGAATGGTCTATGCCACCACGCGGCGCGCGCCGGTGTTTGGCGGCACCGTCAAACAGATCGATGACAGTGCGGCCCGACAGATCGCAGGTTTCATCGACGTGATCACTTTGCCTTCGGATTCCTCGGATGCGATGCTCGGAGGCTTCGAGGCAACAGGCGAAAGTGTGGCCGTGATCGCCGACAGCTACTGGACCGCATCCCGAGCGCTGGACGCGCTGGAGATCGAATGGGATACCAAAGGCAGAGAAAGCATCTCAACCGAGACGATCTATGCCCAACATGCCAGGGATTTATCCTCAGGCGAAGGACGCGAGAGCGATTTGTCTCAGGGCGACATCAACACCGCCTTCGGCAACGCGGCGCGCGTCGTTGAAGCGGAATACCGCGTGCCGTACCTCGCGCACACAACGATGGAGCCACTCAATGCGACCGCTCACGTTGACGGCGACAAGGCGGAAGTGTGGGTCGGGTGTCAGAACCCGCTGGGTTTCCGGCGCAAGATTGCAGCCGCGCTGGAGTTCGACGAAGACAATGTGACGTTGCACAACACCTTCATGGGCGGCGGATTTGGTCGCAAAGCCGTACCCGACTGGGCGGTTCAGGCCGCGTTGATCGCAAAGTCCGTTGGCAAACCCGTGCAGATGATCTGGTCGCGTGAAGAGGACGTCCGACAGGATTTCTATCGCCCGGCCTCCACCAGTCGTTTTCGCGCCGCTCTGGACGAAACCGGCATGCCCCAAGGCTGGCAAAACACCTATGTCAACAAACAGGAGCCTGTCGAAGCGCCTTTGATCCCCTACGCCGTTGCCGCTCAGGACATCGGTTACATTCAAAGTCCTAGCCACGTCCCGTGGGGGGCCTGGCGCAGCGTGGATGAGTCCCAGCAGGGTTTCTTCACTGAAAGCTTCATCGACGAATGCGCACATGCCGCGGGCCAAGACCCTTACGCCTATCGCGCCGCGCTTCTGGCAGACAATCCGCGCATGAAAGCTGTGCTGGACAAGGCCGCACAAGAGGCTGACTGGGGCACGCCTCTTGGCAACGGACGCGGCCGCGGGATCGCGCTCAAGGAGTCCTTTGGTTCCATCGTGGCAGAGGTGATCGAAGTCAGCCTGATCGAAGGTGACGTACGGGTCGACCGCGTCGTTGCCGCGATTGACTCGGGTCTTGCGATCACGCCTGATGGGCTCGCAGCGCAGATCGAGTCCGGCGTCATCTATGCCCTCACCGCTGCCATCCATGGCAACATCACGATCCAGGACGGGGCGGTCGAGCAAAGCAACTTCTACGATTACGAGATGATGCGCATGTCGACGGCTCCGAAGATCGAAACGCACATCATAAACAGTGGGTACCACATTGGTGGCGCTGGCGAACCCGGCACACCGCCTGCGGCCGCAGCCCTTGCAAATGCGATCTTTGCAGCCACCGGCCAGCGCGTTCGTCAGTTGCCGTTGGCGCCGGGTCTTGGGTTCGCGGTGTAACGCGTCACAGAGAGCCGGAGCGCCGCGCCCTGTTCTTGGGCCGCGCGGCGCCATCGGACATCGGATAGATCACTCCAGCGGAGGCAGCGTCACCTGCCAGGTTATCACGGTCTCTTGGGGGCTCGCACCATCGGCAGGTTTGGGCTCTCCAGTGCGGTAGCCGGTCAACCGCACAAATGACCCGCGCACCTCGGCGGTCAAAACGTCGTTTTCAAAGCTGTGCGACACAAGTTCGCCGGGTCCGCCATCAGCCCCCATGGCCATTGGCGCGTCAAAGCCCTGTTCATCGAACAGCTCCGCCGACAGCAGCTGCAACTCTCCGCCCTGCTTTTGTAGCGTGATTTGCAGGGTGGGACCGGAGGGTTCGCCTGCATCATCGACCAGACGCCCGGCGGTATTGATCGTCAGGAAGGACCCCATGATCAGCTTTTGCTCGGCGTAGCCGAACTCCTCTTCCAGATCGAAGGGAATGACCAATTCAAATGTCTGGTCCCCGATCTGGGCTGACATGCGCCCCATCTCGGAATAGCTGTCGTTCAGCTCTCCAGCATTGGCAAGGCTGGCAAACAGGGAAAATAGACCAATCAGAATGACACGGAACATCAAATTCAACTCTCTTGAGGGCTTACGATCCCCTTATACAAAAGCACGCAGCGTTTGACATCAAATGCCGGTTTTCCCGCCGCGCCAAATGTGAACGGCACGGTTTGACGTTCGAGATGATCTCGAACCGTGCCACGCCGAATCAGTAAGGCATTGCGGATCGGCAATTCCTGTGACGCGAGCATTTTGGCGATCAAAGGCCAGTTTTTCTTTTTGAAAAACACATGACCGGAACACCTTGACGGGCCGCCTATGGAACATGGTGCCTGATTTTGCCGGATCACGCGCGCGCAACTTATCCTTGTTTTCATTTGGAAAACCCGCGTGCGAAACCCGGCCCAATTCCTTGACACAAATCCGGAGCCTTGGGTTTTTGGAGTTACGAATGATTGGAACAACGCATTGCTCGAAGCGAATTTCGACGATGAAAACAAACACAACAGCAACACGTTCTGGGGGTCCGTGATGAAAAGAGTACTGTTAACAATTGCGCTGTCGGTCGGCTTGCCTCTTGGCGCGTTCGCCGCGCCCGTCGCGGTCGATTTGTCCGGATGGCAAGCGGAGAACGGCCCGGGTGGCGCGGGCTCCAACTGGGTTTTGCAACCTGGAAACAACTCTGTCCTGCAAAGAAACAACTCGCGACCGACAGTCTTTTATGATCCTGGGTCGAATGCCCAGGGCACCGCATTGTCGGGCACGATCAAGCGTGACCGGACAGGCGGCGACGATGACTTCATTGGGTTCGTTCTGGGCTTCAATACCGGTGAATTCGGGAGTGCTGCTGCCGATTTCTGGCTCATAGACTGGAAGCAAACCACCCAGACTTTCGGTGGACGAACGGCAGAGATCGGGTTGTCCTTGAGCCATGTGACGGGTGACGTGAGCACCGCAGGCGAGCTTGATTTTTGGGATCACGAAGGCGTCGTCAACGAAGTGCAGCGTGCGACCAATCTCGGCAATGTCGGATACAACAACGATCAGGAATACACCTTCAAACTGACTTTCACCGACAGCCTGATCGAGGTCTTTGTCGATGATGTAAAGGAACTCAGCTTCAGCGGATCGTTCACTGATGGTGCGTTCGGGTTCTACAACTACTCCCAAGACACCGTGCTCTATGCGGGCATAGGTGAGGAGGATCTCCCCCCCGACGTGACACCAGTGCCGTTACCTGCCGGATTACCACTCTTGTTGGCAGCGGCTGGTTTCTTGGGCCTGTTGCGGCGGCGGCTACGGCAGCGTCCCAAAGCGTGCTGAGCCGGACGGGCGCCTTAGCAGGCGCCCGTTTGCTGTCGTGCATTTGATTTGCGGCCGGTTTAGTACTTTCCCTTCTTGGGCGTTGCGGAAGAGCGCATACGGCTTTTGTCACTCTCTGACGCTCACAGGCTTACAGAACAGCAAACGGGACCGCCCCAAACTTGGAGTTGGCTTCAGTTTCTTGCGTGCCCCAAAACCGACCTAAGACGTTTGCGCATCCCTGTCCCATGATCCTAGAGTAACCCCAGATGCTTGTGTTTCTGCGGGAGCCGATCCCTGGCATCTTCAGTTTGGCCTATCGCTTAGACGTCGCAGTGGAAAACTAGTTATGCCCGACCAGGACCAAGCCAAAGAAAAGAGAACCGAGATCCTGCAAGCGGCAACGCGCGTGCTGGCGTCCAAGGGACTGCAAGAGTTGTCTTTTGAAAAAGTCGCCGGAGAGGCGGGCCTCTCACGCCAGTTGATCCGCTACTACTATGCGGACATCGAAGCGCTTATGATCGATCTGGCCGATCATCTTGCCGACGAATATCGCGAGGCTCTGATCAGCGGCATCGTCAATGTGGCCCAAGTTGAACGGCTGGAGTTCTTCATTGATTTCTTCTTCGATCTCTCCGACGTGCACGCGATGCCAATCGATCTGGAGGTGTATGACGCGCTCATCGCCTTTTCCGTCGGCTCAAAGGCCGTGAAAGAGCGCATGCGCGCACAATATCAGACTTTGGGCAAGGTCATGGCGCACGAACTGGCCATCGCCCACCCTGAACTGAGCGGTCACGCGTGCGAAGAACTATCCTTCCTCTTCGTCTCCGCCATGCACGCCCATTGGAGTTTCGTGGCAAGCCTGGGTTACTCTCGTGAGCACAGCCTGCTTTCACGAAAGACGTTCCGCCGTCTCGTCGACTCCTATGTCCAGGAAGCGTCGGGTGATCCCGTGATCGACAAACCCTGGTTGCATGGGCACTGACAGGCTGCGGAGCGCCGGCAAACAGGTTGTTCGGCAAGCCTATCAGATAGCTATTGCATGCCGCTGGCACCAATCGGTCGGGTATCCGTGATCTCAAGATTGTAGGCGTCCAGCCCGACCACGCGTTTTGGGGGATTGTCCGTCAGAAGAAGCAAACGCTCCACGCCCAGATTGACGAGGATTTGGGCACCGATCCCGATGTGCCTGATCGTGCGAGGCCCTTCCTCTTCGGGATAGAACAGTGCTTTGTGAGGTTGTCGAAGCAAACACACGATGCCCCGCCCTTCTTCAGCGACGATCTCCATCGCCCGAGGCAGTTCTCCGGCAGGCTTTGGCCCAAGACCGAGCACGTCCGACGCTTCGTTCAGCGGATGGGGCCGGACCAGCACAGGCTCCGGCGTGGTCACGTCCCCCTTGATCAGAGCCACATGCTCGACCTTGTGCACCACGTCCACAAAAGTGCGCATCTCCCACGATCCGCCATGCTCGGACTCCACCATCCGGCGGTCCGTTTCGCGCACCAGGTTGTCAACACGCCGCCGGTAAGCAATCAGATCGCTGATGGTGCCCACCTTGAGATCATGAACCTGCACAAACTCGCTCAGATCCGACAGCCGCGCCATTGTGCCGTCATCCTTCATGATCTCGCAGATCACGCTGGCCGGATAATGGCCGGCAAGGCGCGCCACATCGCAACCTGCTTCGGTATGGCCCGCACGAACCAGCACCCCGCCTTCACGCGCCCGCAACGGGAAAACGTGACCGGGCGTTGCCAGATCCGCTGCCGTTGCCTGCGGGTCGATCGCAGTCGCAATGGTGAGGGCGCGATCAGAGGCCGAAATGCCCGTAGACACCCCTTCTCGGGCCTCGATGCTGACAGTGAACCCGGTTTCATGGCGGCTCGAATTGTTTGCCACCATCATCGGAAGGCCCAATTCGTCCACGCGTTCTGGCGGGAGGGTCAGGCAGATCAGACCTCGGCCGTGTTTGGCCATGAAATTTACCGCCTTCGCATCGGCAAACCCGGCCGGGATGATGAGATCACACTCGTTTTCGCGATGCTCATGATCAACGAGAATGAACATCCGTCCTTCTCGGGCCGTTTCGATGATCTCCTCAATGGGAGAGATCGCATCACGTAACCTGGCTTCGATTGGATCTGGTCCGTCATATGTCATGCATGTGCTCTTTTCTGGCTCGGTCAGTATCGCGACTGGGCAATGCGCAAGCACAGCCGCCAATGGGTCTTTGTTGGCGAGTCAGGTGCCAACAAAAAAGTGGGACGCTTGCCGTGCTCAACAGTCGCCGGCCTGTCGTTCGACCTTGCCAAAGGCACTGTGGAAGTACAGCAACGCGCCCTGGCTTTCGCTTTGCCTGATGTTCACAACCCGACCAATCATGAGCTTCTGGTTGCCACAGGGGTGCACCTCTTCAACCGCACACTCCATGCAGACGGAAAAAACTGGCAGGATTGGCAGCCCTTGCATACCAGGCCTCCAATCCAAGTCCCTGAACTTGTCGTCGCTGCGACCGGCGAAATGGGCAGCCAGCTCCCTTTGTCCTTCGTTTAGAACGTGAACCGCGTAAAACGACGCAGCCGCAAAGCTCTCAAAACTGCGGGAGTTCGGGCCGATTGTCCAAAGAACCATTGGCGGTGATAGCGCAGCCGAGGTGAAGCTGTTGGATGTGAGTCCAATGGGCTGCCCCTCACCATTGAGCGCCGTCACAACAGCCACACCTGTTGGAAAGTGCCCGCATGCCTTACGGAACAGCGTTTCGGCAACCGAACTCTGATGCGAAACGTTTGTGTTTGGGTCGGACAAAACTGCGCCACCTCACGTGGGATGAGGTCACGCGCAGAGCTGGTGCTACGCGTGACCGGCAGTATCAAGTCAGGAAGCAACTCCTGGTGTAGGGCGCGGAAGGGCTCAGCCTGCGGCGGTTTCCTTCTCGTACCGTTCCGTAGCCTCCGCCACGGCCTGCAGTTGCTTTTCGGCCAACCCGTCACGACGCGCCTGCGCCCGATCGGCAGCGGCTTGCAGACCACCCCCTGAGGATTGGAAGTGAGGCATGACTTCTCGCGCGAAGAGCTCGAAGCTCTTCTCTGTCGCACCCTTGTTGGCCCAGTTATGCGCAAGCGTCAGGTACGCGCCGAAACCGCCATTGCTTTGCTCCACAAGCTCGTTGATCTGCTTGACCATCATTTCTGGCGTGCCGATCACACCGAGACCGCCATTCACGAAATCAATCATCTCATCGAGATTGCCGCCCTCGACGGCCATTTGCGGGAAGGCCGCAACGTTCTGGAAGTACCGGAACCATTGGGCCATGCCATACTTCACATCTTCACGGGCCTGTTCCTCGGTTTCAGCCAGATGCATCAGCCCGACCAGCCGCCATTTCGCGCGATCCGCAACTTGTCCATACTCCGCCGCGGCCTGCTCCTGAATGGTCCAGTGATGAGCAAGGACATCCATACCCACTGCAACAGTGGCGCCCAGCGACAACAGGCCCGCCCCGTACCGTCCTGCAAGTTTTGCGCCAGACGGCGAGGCAACGGCAGCAACGGCCAGATCAAACAGTGGCTCGGAATACGGGCGCAGATGCAGACGCGCATCCTTCAACGTCAAACGGTCAGACTGGTAGTTGATCGGCTCGTCCGTTGTCAGAAGTTTGTACGCGATATCGATGTATTCCTCAAAGATTGGGCGCATTTGCTGCGGCTCCAGGCCGAGCATGGACGCGTCTGTTGGCAACGCACCCGGCCCCATTCCGAACATCACACGTCCACGGGTCAGATGATCAAGCAGGACCATGCGCTCTGCCACCCAGAGCGGGTTATGATAGGGCATGGACACAACGCCCGTCCCCAGACGGATGCGCTGCGTGCGCTCGGCCGCGGCCATGATGAAAATCTCGGGGGATGCGATGATCTCGCTGCCCGCGGAGTGGTGTTCCCCGATCCACGCCTCATCATAGCCCAGCTTGTCGAGATGCTGGAGCAACTCCAGATCATCTTCCAACGAAATCGTTGGATTGTGCCCCGGCGCGTGAAACGGCGCCATGAAAATTCCGAAGTTCATCCGCATAGGTACCTCCCATTTCTCCATGCGACGCTGCTGTGTCGCAGCGCATCGATTTGCAACCGGTGCAGGGATATCCCACACCCGCGAAGTCAACTGACAAAAGACAAACAATCCGGGCACGGGAATTCTTGGAAAATCCTGTGAAAACTTTGCAAGAAATTGCACCGCCCACACCCTCAAACCTGTTGAGAGCGCCGGGCAGGATCGGGGATGTTCAGGCCTTGCGGATAGAGCCGGGTGTGACACCCTTCAGCTTCTTGAACACCCGGTTCATATGCGGTTGATCGTAAAACCCGCAATCCAGCGCGATGTTCTTGAGAGGCTTGCGCGTATTCTGCAGTTGAGACGTTGCGCGCTCCACGCGTTGCGCGAGCACATAGTCGTGAAATGAGTGCCCGAAGGTGGATTTGAATTTGCGCATGAAATTCCAGGCGCCCAGACCCATTTCTGCCGCGGCTTGTTCATAAGACAGTTTCTCGCGGAGCTGATCATGCACGTATGCCACGACGCGCTGGGTATCTGCCAATGACAGCCGGCCAAACTGCGCGGCAGAGGCGAAGCGGGTGTCCGCATATTTCCGCAAAAGTCGTACCGACATTTCCCGCGCCGCAGCCTCGACAATGAGTGCACCGCCGACATTGTTTTCGCTCACTTCGGTTTTGATGACCGAAACGCATCTGGAAATCCCAGGGTCGCGTGCGCGCAAGGTATCCCTGAGACGAATGTCGCTGACATCTTGTTCGAACACTTCGTTGGCAACGCTTTCCACGAACTCAGCGGTCAAATAGACATGGGACACTTCTACCGTTTCGGACCACGCCCATTCCGAGCGCTCGGACTTGTTCAACAGTGTGAGGTCCCCAACGCCAAGGCGATAGTCGCTCCATCTGTTGCCCACCTTGCGCTGAACCGGCGTGCAGCCTTTGTCATAGGCAATCACCAGAAAATCCGCCATTGGAGGCAGTTCGATTTCCATGCCCAGATGTTTGTAGCTCCGGTAGTTTACACCGGACCATCCGAGCCCGTCGCCACTGCCCAAAAGGTTGCCCGGCGCGTAGGTCGGCAATTCCGTGTAGGGAATATCGTTCATTCTCCCCCCCCTGAGGCTACAGGCTCAAGAGCTCAACGGGCCACCGGTCGGAACATGTCGTATGGTAGGGCGTCCGGCATCAGACCACCCGATGAGTACACAATGGCAGATCGCGAACTGTCAAGTTTGGGTAAGACAGATGGGCGTCTGACCGCTTTCTTTGAACCGATTGGGCGCCGAGCATTGCCCATTCCTGCGCGGCAATCCTTTCGGCATCACCGCACTTTTGCGCCGTCAGATCAGGCAAGCGCCGACACTAGGCCGGCAAAGGAGAGCGATCATCCGAAAAGGGATCGTCCCCAAAGCGGTTGGGGCCGTCGGTCCCTTTCGTCGCGAACCAGACGATCAGAACGATGACACCAACCAGCGGTATCAGCCCGATCCAGTACCACCAGCCAGTGCGATCCAGATCGTGCAGACGTCTCACTGACACCGAGATGTAGGGCAACAACGCAGCGAGCCAGAAAATGGTGCTGAACGGAGCGAACTGTGTCTCCGATGAGATGCTTGCGGACGTGTCTGTGGTGACCGTCGTCGCTTCGCCAAACAAGCTAAGGTCAATAACAAAGAAACAGAGCCCGACGATGTAAGTGAAAAGAACGAACCACCACAGCTCGGACCGCCGCGCGCGGCCCGAAAATGTAACGTACTTCCCAAGACATGTTTTAACGGCTTCAACAAATCCCATCGCGATATCTCCTTCAGGTCTATGCCTTAAACATACCCTATTGCGCTCAATCCGATAACATGCGCTGGGGCGACGGACGATTTATGTGGCAAATCCCACAATTGATGCGCTTTGGTTTGATCTCTCGGAAGCGATGTTCCTGCCGTCCACGGCTTTGCTATGAAGGCGCAGTCTTTCCAAGCCAACGATGTTTCCCAGCGCGCGCACCAGGAGACTTTTGACACATGCAGTGAGCCTGACGCCCGGGATAGGCAAAAAGCGCTCGCTGCGCCCAACGCCCTTGTCTGCTTGTAGACAGCGCCGCCAGACTCGCTTCCTTGCACTGGTGCCGAACCTGATACAAGCTTACATGTGGAGGAGAGATGCCTGTTTCACCGTTGGTTCGTTGGCAATCGAACCGATACGGTGCCATGCTTTGGGAGGCGCGTGTCATGACATCAAAGACCGCGGGGGCCACCCCACCTGACAAACCGGCGCCGCAGCAATCGACCGCGATCCAGATCAACAAAGTGACTGCCAAAGATATCACCGCGTCACTCAGAGCGGGTTGTTCCGACTTTCTGGCCCGCCCCGTTATGAGTGGTTTCTTCGGTCTGTTCTACGCGGTTGTCGGCATCCTGTTTGTCTGGATCCTGGTCTGGCTCGGCAAGATCTGGATGATCATTCCCGCCGTCGTTGGTTTTCCGTTGGTCGCCCCCTTCGCCGCCGCCGGGCTGTACGAAATGTCCCGCCGGCTGCAAAACCACGAGAGTTTTGGATGGACCGAAATTCTCACCGTCATGGCCCATCAGCGCAAACGCGAGATGGGTTGGATGGCGTTTGTCACCCTGTTCGTGTTTTGGGTTTGGATTTACCAGGTTCGGCTTTGGCTGGCGATCATCCTGCAGGATGCATCCTTCTCGGATCTTGGCGGGTTCTTGAACACCGTTTTCTTCACACCGGCAGGCTGGACCTTCCTCGCGGTTGGTACTTGCATCGGCGCATTTCTGTCGGCTGTCTTGTTTGCGGTGACCGTCATCGCGATGCCCCTTCTGCTGGACCGCGAAACCAATTTCGTAACCGCCATGATCACATCAGTTCGCGTCGTCGCGGAGAATCCCGCGGTGATGCTCAGCTGGGCGGCGATCATTTCAGTCACCCTTTTGCTGTCGATGGCGCCGGCGTTTCTGGGGTTGATCTTTGTCCTTCCCATCCTTGGCCACACCACATGGCATCTCTACCAGCGGGCCGTGCCACCAGCAGAGGGGTGAGCGGGCCGGCTTTCAGGATCCACTCAGCAACACGCCTCAATCCGGACCGGAATGCACAATCCAAGGGCTTTGATATCTCAAGATCGTAAGATTTTCGACGCGGAGGTTGGGCCAAAGCGCGATCTGTGCAATCAATGAGCGCGATCCAGCGCAAACTTGCTGACGTTCGTCCAGGTCTGCCGCAAAGACTTGGAGCACCGAGCCAATATGGCGCAGTCACAACAACAACAGAGCCGGAAGCTCGTAATCTCTGGTGCGGTTGGGAATGTCCTGGAGTGGTTCGATTTTGCGGTCTATGGATTTTTCGCACCGGTTTTCGCAAAACTCTTTTTCCCGTCGGACGACGCCACACTGTCGTTGATTGCCGCCTATGGCGCTTTTGCAGCCGGCTATTTGATGCGCCCTCTGGGCGGAGCGATCTTTGGACATATCGGAGACCGTTACGGTCGAAAGGCCGCTCTGATCACTTCGATCATCCTGATGGCGTTCTCGTCGCTGGCGATCAGTCTTTTGCCAACATACGCCCAGATCGGCGCAACAGCAGGTATTCTGATGGTGTTGTTGCGCATGTTTCAGGGTGTTGCCGTAGGTGGCGAGTACACAGGATCCATTGTGTTTCTGGCCGAGAATGCGCCCAGAGACCGGCGTGCTTTCTTCTCCTGCTGGGCCCTCATGGCGGCGACGGGCGGCATTCTGCTCGGTTCTCTCTTCGGAGCCGGGCTGAGTTTCGTGCTGACGGACGAACAGCTCCTTTCATGGGGATGGCGTGTGCCGTTCTTCATGGGGGTGCTTGTCGCGATTGTTGCGTTCTTTATTCGCCGCCACATTCAGGAAATTGCCAAACCTGAGACGGAACGGCTGCCCTTTCCGCTCGGCTACGTTTTTCGGCACCACTGGCGGAAGATACTTCACCTTGTGCTGCTGAACACAGGCTACGCGGTGGTTTTCTACATCGCGTTTATCTATGTTTCCCAATGGCTTGTCTCAGAAGTGAATGAGACCCACTACCAGGCCATGACGATCAACTCGATCAGCCTTGTTGTCGCAATTCTCGCCATACCTTTCATGGCGAGCTTGTCCGACCGGATCGGGCGCAAGCCACTCCTGATTGCCGGCTTTAGCGCTTCCATTCTGCTCTCCTTCCCGATCGTTTGGTTCATGAACCACCCGCACTTGATCTATGCGCTGATCGGACAGGTTGTGCTTGCGCTCACGGTGTCTTGTTTTGTCGCGGTGGTGCCAGCGACGCTGACGGAAATGTTCCCCTCCAAGGTCCGGGTGACTGCGGTCAGCGTCGGATACAACATCGCTTTCGCCATTTTCGGAGGCACTGCTCCAATGGTGGCGACCTGGTTGGTCGGACGCACTGCCGATCCGCTGTCTTTTGCGTGGTACATGATCGCGATGGCCATTGTATCCCTGGTTGCGGCGCTGATGCTCAAGGAAACCGTCGGCGCGGATCTGGACGAAATCGCGGGCTAGAGGTCCGCATGCCTAACGCCGCTGATTTCTGGGTGTGCGGTTGACTTGGTCTCAGTATGGCTGCTTGTGGTGACACGCGGCCGAAGGCAGCCGCGCTTGGAAAGCCGTCGAATTTTTCATTTTTTGACTGCGATGTCTCAGGAGCCGACCTGTTGCTACTTCCGCAAAACCAACATCTTTCTTGCCCTATTTTGGGCCAAATGCCGCCATGCAGCCAATCCATTCACTGATTTGCGTCGTCACAAACTTGCCTCAACGCGCCGTCTGGCGTTCAATCTGACAGATAAGACAGTGAATTCTTTGCAACCAAGACCTGCGTGGCCCAACTCATGCGCATTCCCAGACATCTGAATGACATCACACCACATTGGGTGAACACTCATGTGTTTCCCGAACACAGTGAAAACCCTGTAACGGATCTGACCCAAAAGACGATCGGCGACGACCGCGGCTTCTTAAGCCAAACGGCTTTGATCGAAACGGTACGTCCGGAGCCGTCGCCTCATGTCCCCCAGACGTTTGTGGTCAAAATCCGCCCTGACAACGACGAGGCGCGCGAAGCAGAAGCAGCGCTGAACGGGTTTTTTCGAGAAGTGCGGTTCTATGCAGATGTGGCCGCCGGAACGGATGCCCGTTTGACCAACGTTTACTTCGCAGATGCAGACCCCGACAGCGCCGTCCTTGTGATGGAGGATCTGTCGCACCTCGTCGGGGGGGACCAGGTGGTTGGCCTCTCGCACCAACAGGTACGTGATGTCATCGAAGCAATCGCCCCCATTCACGCAGCCTATTGGGACAGCCCAAAACTGACGCAATTCGATTGGGCGCCGGATATAGACCATTTCAACCTCGATAGTTTCGAGGACGCCTGGCCGGAGTTTGTGGATATCTATGGTCTGCGGATCGGCCCGGAAGCGCGGGACCTCGGAGCCTATCTGTCCAGACACATCGACAAGCTGGAGGCCAAGGTTGCCTCTCGGCCGCGCACCGTGGTCCACGGCGACCTGCGGGCGGACAACATTCTGTTCAACCAGGGCGAAGACGACGACAGCGTCATCATCTTGGATTGGCAGCTTGTCATGCGCAACCTCGCCGCTCTGGACATTGCACGGCTCTACGGCGGATCGGAACCCATACAGGAAAGGTCCGGACATCACCGCGAAACCGCTGCGCTCTGGCATGAGGCTCTGATGGCCGGCGGCGTTCAGGATTACTCCGAGGATGAGGCTTGGGACGATTTCCGTTTGGCGGCGCTGCACTGCGTTTCAATCCCCGTCAAAGTACATGCGCTCTTCAGCAAGACCTCAGCCAAACGCGGCGCTCAGTTGCGTGACGCGATGGCACAGCGGTTTTTCAACTTCGCTGTCGAGATGGACGCGCTGGCCGTGTTGTGACAGGCCGGGATTGTGTGTTCAGGCGCGAAGGTTTGCTGCTTGGCTTGAACCTCCGAGCGCTTCAAGCGCGCTAAAACCAACCAAATCCGGCCGCGCTTGGCTAAGCGAGTTCTATTTTCCTATCGCCCGGTCTTGCACACAGCCTGGATCTTCGTGCCGGACGGGTCGCGAACGTAAGCGGCGTAGTAGGGCTGAGTGTAGGCCGCGCGGACGCCCGGCGGCCCGTCATCCTGGGCGCCATGCGCAAGGGCCGTTTCGAAGAACTGATCGACATGCGTGCGCGTCTTCGCGAAGAACGAGACGTGTTGCCCATTTCCATACGCCGCAAGCTTGCCGTTGAACGGGCGCTGCACATATGCGACCGGCAGATCGACACCATTTCGGGAAAAGGCATAGAGGTCTCCCGGTTCACTTGCACTGTGGTGTCGGTCGATGCCCAGGCTTGCAAAGACGGGCTCATAGAAACCCAGGCCGGCCTCCAAATCGTCGAACGGAAGGGTTACGTGGGACACGTTGGTGCCGCCCGGACCGGCCACCCTGCCATCCTCGTAGAACACGGCCTGCAATTTGTTGCCATCCGGATCGCGGACATACGCGGCGAAATAGTCGTCACTGTAGTGCGGGCGATGACCCGGCGCGCCCGCATCGGAGCCGCCATGAGCAAGGGCGGTGGCATGAAAAGCTTTGACCGCCGCTTTATCCGTTGCCACCCACGCGATGTGAAATCCGTTGCCGCAGCTCGCAGGCTGGCCGTCAAAAGGCCGGCACACACACAGGAATGGCGCGATCCGTCCGGTCACATCGATCTGCCCGGTGTCTTGTCCGCTGCTCACGCCCGAGATCGGCGCATAGGCCAGAAAACTGTCCAAGCTGATCGGCGCGCGGGCATGACGGAGGATTGGCATCACGGCATCGTAGAAGACCGCAGCTTTCTCAAGGTCGTTGCTGCCGAGCGTTACATGCATCATCATCTTCTGAGTGCTTCCAGTTCCATTGGATCACCCGACCGTCGAGCGTAGTGGCCGCGTTTGCGAGAGTGTCTCTCTCGTTGTGACACGCAAAGGCTATTGCGTCACCAAAGGCGCCACCACCCTGTCGTCGGTAACCGTGGCGGACGACAGGGCCAGAATGGCAGCCGCGATGCTGCAGTAGCAACAACACCGTTTGGCGCGCCGGACTTGCCCGGCAATTGGGGCGCCACACCGATGTGTCAGAGCTTTCAAAATGTCGGTTGGACCTCCCAAAATGTGCAGGACTGCCGGGCAAATTCAAATCTGCATTCATCGGGTCTTAACCGTTGGTCAAACTGCCCGTTCTCAGACTGCCGTTCTTGGGTGATCCGACCTTGCAAACCTAGTTCTCTGCGCCCACCCTAGTCAGACAAATGAATGGAAGGGTTGTCACGTGGTGCCAACGGAGCTCGACGAAGCGATGCGCCAATGGCGACATCATTTGCACCAGAACCCGGAGTTTGGTTTCGAGGAAGAGGCCACATCACGATTTGTGATCCAGAAGCTGCGGGAATTTGGCGTCAAAGAAGTCGAAACAGGGATCGGCGGCACTGGGGTTGTGGCCTCACTGCGCCTCGGGCGCAGCGATCGCGTCATCGCGCTTCGTGCGGACATGGACTGTTTGCAAATCGAGGAAACAACAAACCTCCCCTATTCCTCAGCAAACCCGGGCCTCATGCACGCTTGCGGTCACGACGGGCACACCGCAACCCTGTTGGGCGCCGCAGCCGTCCTGGCCAGCGAGGGCGGTTTTGACGGGACCGTAAGGTTTGTGTTTCAGCCCGCCGAGGAATGGGGCCAAGGCATGAAAGCCATGATCCGAGATGGCTTTGGGTCGCGTTTGCCTTTCGATGAAATCTATGGGTTGCACAACAAACCGGGGCTTCCGGTGGGATCTTTCGAGGTTCGGCCCGGAGCATTCATGGGGGCAGAAGATGGTTTTCGGATAACAGTAAAGGGGAGCGGCGGACATGCATCGCGTCCGCACGATTGCAGCGATGCCATCTTGTGTGCGTGCTCGATCGTGACCGAACTTCAGACGATTGTCTCGCGAGCGATTGATCCCGCGGAGCTTGCGGTCGTGTCTGTGACATCAATCAAGGGTGACAACATTAAAAATGCAATCGCCAGCGACGCCGTCATCGAAGGAGACTGTCGCCATTTCGATGATACGGTCAGTTCGCGGATGGAAGACACCATGCGCCGCATAGCGGACGGTGTAGCCACGGCCCACGGCTGCAGCGCCGAGATGAATTACGAACGTGTCTTCATTCCGCTGGTGAACGATGAAACAGCGACCGCAAACGCGGTATCAGCTGCAGAGGCGGTGTTTGGCGCAGCGAAGACCGTGTCCGATGCCCCCCGGATCGGCGCTTCGGAAGATTTTGCCCAAGCCCTGCGCATTGCACCGGGTGCCTTTTGCAATATTGGAAATGGTGACAGCGCGCCGTTGCACAGCTCTGCTTACGACTTCAACGACGACGCGCTGGTGCCAGGTGTCCAGTGGTTCGTCGAATTGGTGCGACGCCGCCTTCCCCTCGCATCGCCCTCAACCTAGGCCGTGCCTTTTGGCTTGAGACGCCTGAAACGCTATGCCTTCTCCTGTGGGCTGGAAGCCTCAAATGCTGCACGGCTTGGAACATGGCATGCGCTCGCGTTAACACGCGCAGCGACGCGGTCATTCACCCTTTTTCTGGGCGGCGGATTTATCGCCCGGTTTTCCACAGCCGTGCCTATCGGCGCGATTGCTCACCTTGGTAATCAGCCCCGAGGACATCCTAACCCAGCCGTTTGCTGAACCTCAGAGTTGCTGCGGACAGCCCGAACACCGCAAACCCAATCATCCAAAGTACATCCCAGCGCAGCTCATAGAGCGAAGCATCACGCAGAACCACGCCCCGGATCATGTCCATGAAATGTGTTGCCGGGAGCACCTGAGCGATGATCTGGACCGGTTGTGGCATGCCATCAAAGGGAAACATAAACCCGGACATCAGGATAGAGGGCAGAAGGACAAAAATGGTCATCTGCATCGACTGCAGTTGGTTTTGGGCGAGCGTGGAAATGACCAGCCCGAGAGAGAGGCTGGCGATGATGAAAAGCAGCGTCACCACCAGCAGAACACCCAGTCCGCCATTTATCGGAACATCGAACAGGACATGCCCGAGGCCCAGGATGATCGCGACCTGGATGAGCCCCAAGAAAATGTAGGGGATGATTTTCCCAACCATCAATTCGACCGATCTGATCGGGGTGTTGATCAACATCTCCATGTTTCCCCGTTCGCGTTCCCGAACGACCGCGGCGGATGTAAACAAAATCATTGTCATGGTCAGAATGACCCCCACCAGACCCGGTACAATGTTGACGGCGGATCTTTGTTCAGGGTTGAAGTAGAGTGTCACTTCGAACGTGGGGACCTGGCGGTTTGGCGGCTGTTTCAGCAATTCGGTCAGGGGCATTGACCGCAACGACTTAATCGCGCTGGCGACCATCGTATCCGAGCCATCGACGATCCAATGCGCAACAGGCCGGCTGCTGACCCGATCAGTTGCGTTCGGAAGACCCAGCCCGACCGACGGACTGCGCGCCAGCCGGTTGTCGACATCACGCGGAATGATCAAAGCCGCGCGGACCCGGGATTCCGTAATCGCCCGTTCCGCCTCCTGCGGGGTGGAAAGTTCCTCTGTAATTCGCACGACCTGCGTGGCCTGAACAATCTGGGCCAGCGTTCGGGACAGTTCCGTTCCGGATCGATCCACAACCGCAACGGGCACGTGGCGCAGGTTTGTGTTGATCGCATAGCCAAACAGCAACAGTTGAATCAGAGGGATCATGATGACCATCGCAAAGGTCATCTTGTCGCGTCGCAGCTGGAGCAGTTCCTTCTTCAGGACAGCCGCAATCCGGCGGGGCGATATCACTGTTCCGGCCCCCGAGTTGCGCTGACAAAGACATCCTCCAGGTTGGGCCGTTGAGGTGTCAGGGAGAGGTTTGGAAACGCGCCAAGCCGGCTACGCAGCATGTCCACCGGCTCAGGTTCGGATTTATCTACCAAAACCCGCAAACGCGACCCGACCTGTGCCGTGGACAAGACCTTGGGTTTGCCATCCAGATCATGTTTGACTTTTCGCAGATCAGGGCCTTCGACCTCGACGATGTCGGCTTGCAGGTCTTCCATCAGCTGACGTGGTGATCCATCCGCCTTTTTCACACCGTGCTGCAAAATCGCCAGACGATGACAGCGCTCAGCCTCATCCATGAAGTGGGTGGACACAATCATGGTCGCCCCCTCATCGACAAGGTCGAACAACTGCTCCCAAAAGGTCCGGCGGGTCTCCGGGTCAACCGCAGAGGTCGGCTCGTCAAGGAACAGAAGTTTCGGTCGATGTATCACGGTTGCCGCCAGTGCCAGCTTTTGCCGCTGGCCACCGCTCATACTGCCGCTGAGTTGATCCACATTTGTGGTCAGATCATAGGTGTGCAGCAATTCTTCGATCCGGCCTTTGGACTCCCTGAAGGGAATCCCATAGATATCTGCGGCGAACCTGAGATTTTCGAGCACAGTAAGATCCCGATAATACGAGAAAATCTGTGTCATGTACCCGATCTCGCTTTTCAGCGGTTCAGCGGCCTCGGGCATGGATCGCCCAAGAACTGAGATGGCTCCGCTGCTGGGCGTCAGCAATCCGGTCAGCATTCGCATCGTTGTTGTCTTGCCGCAGCCGTTTGGGCCGAGAAATCCGTAAATCTGTCCGGTCCGGATCTCGAGGTCCAGATTGTTTACTGCCACATTCTCCCCGAACCTTCGGGTCAGCCCTTGTGTCGAAACGACGACATCGCTCATGGCATGGGGACCTGAACCGGAACGCCCGCTGGCAAATCGGGTGAGGCCGAGGGCAGATCGATCTCGGCCAGATACACCAGTCGAGCCCGATCATCCTGGTTCAATCCGTAGTACGGCGTGAATGATGCGTCGTCACTGATCCAGCGAACAACCCCGTCCAACGGTTGCTCAAGTCCGTCGACCTTTACGTCTAGCATGTCTCCGGGCTTCAAATTGACGCGATGCGGTTCAGGCACATAGACGCGGGCATAAGGCGTCTGTCCGGTGACCATAACTGCCACGGGGCTGCCCGAGGTGACGCGTTCCCCCAGATTCCAAGGCAATGAGTCCAGCACCCCGTCACGGGTCGCCACAACCGTCAGATCATCCAGAACGGTCTGCTCTGCGGCGACCATCGCTTCGGCTGCGCGCACATTGGCTTCGGCGACCGCCAAATCTTCGGGCCGGGTGCCATTCTGCAACTCCCGCAATGACTCCCGTGCACTGGCCAACTCAGCTTGTGCAGAGTCCCGCAAGGCCAGATCGTTTGCGAGCTTGGCTTCGGTGACAACGGAGTTCTCGACCAGTTTCGAGTTGCGCAGATAGACGTCTTCTGCATCCGCCAATCGCGCGACAGCCCCGGCAACCTTGGCCTCGGCGATCGCAATTTCCTCTTCTCTCGGGCCAGCTTCCAGTTTGAGCAGGGTCGCTTCCGCCTTCTTGAGCTCTGCCTTTGCCAAGCTCAGTTTCGCGGTCTGCAAGGTGCCGTCTAGCTGGACCAGAACATCGCCAGCTTTGACAAATGTTCCTTCAGCAACCGGCAGATCGATGACGATTTCGTTCGATGTCGCAGTCAATGCCACGCGGTCGCGCGCCAGCACGCCCAACGCAACGCTCGTGTCAGACCCGGAGCACCGGTCCAGAAACAACGGCAGCATTCCAGCGAGCATCAAAGGGATGGCTAACGTGAAGTTCAACAAGGCTTACCTCCGGAAAAAGGCTCCTGATCGCGTCAGGCAGATCGTCGAAACATACAATCACGCATTCCGGTTTGTACACATTGTCCAGCCGGTGAAGGGGCTGTGCGGAATTGCATGGTCCGCATGCAACGCGTACAAGCCGACGGGAAACGCGGCGGGGATAGATTGCTCCCAGGTTTTGCTGCGCCCGAACGGGTCTCCAGCTGTGCTTGAGCATCCGTGCCAATGAAATCAGATGCAGCACCGTCTCGGCGATTGGCTTGTGCGGCAGCACCGAACCAAGCCTGAAGGTTTCCATCGCATTTTGAGCGATTAGACCAAGCAAACTATTCAGATTGGGCAAATACACCTCTTGTCTTAGTGTGTGCATGTCGAATTGCGGCATCCACGAAGCGGGCATTGGCTTGGCTTTACGCAAAACGGCGCGGGTCACCAGTTTGCGATCAATTCCCTTACATTGGCGCAAGATTGCTACCCGAAGAACTGATCTTTCAAAAACGCATTTGCAGTGTGAAACACTTGTCGACCAATGCGTTCTGCGCTGGCAAAATGCGCACCATTTGCCAGTTCGACATAGTGCTTTGTTTCCGCTGCAATACCGTCAAACAGGGTCAGCGCATCCGACCGGGTTGACGTGGTGTCTGCTCCGCCCCGGATCAACAGGGTTGGGCAGGTGATGCGTGATGGATCATAAAGCGGGCGCCCGTTGAACGTCTCCCAAAGATCCAAAAGCGTACCGTTCGGCGCCAGAAATGCTTGGGGATCGCGATGCGTGGCGTCAGGATCGTCGCTAAGACTGGATCGGACAAGGGCCTGAAACACCGCTTCGTCGCGCCAGTCCTGCCCGGCGGGGATTTCAGCATCCCACCGCGCGCGGGTGGTTGCTTCGCACACCGGTCGGGCACCACGAAAGTCTGGGTTGAATTTGCTTGGGTCTGACGGATCTGACAGGAAAGACAGCCAGCCCGGGTTCGCCTCGCCAAAAATCGGGGCATAAAGCACAAGCGTCGCGACCCGAGATTTCAACTCGCCCGCTGCGAACGTGGCCGTGGTGATCGATCCCCATGAGCCGCCGACCAAGCCAATCTGTTCGCGGTTGTGGCGCTGGCACAGCCAACGGACTGCATCAGCGATGTCTTTGCCGGCATCGGTCCCGCGCGCATGGGGTCTTGTTTTATCGGCAAGGCCCAGAACACTGGATTTTCCATATCCGCGAATATCCAGGGCGTATGCCGCGTAACCCGCCTCTGCTGTGGCCTTGAGCCAGCTCGCCCCCGGATGCGGCACATCGTAAAGGCGGCTGGCAAAAGTTGCGCCATGCACAAACAAGACTGGCAGGCGTTTTGGCTCGTCCCCGTGCGCGCGCAGATGCAGGTGCAACTCAGGCGCGTCGGACGACGGGATAAAGTGCGAGGTCGCGGTATCATGTTGTTGCCAGGTCATTGCAGCAGCCCAGGGATCAGCGTGACGATGCCTGGCGCGGCCCACAGGATGACCATACCGACCAGAAAGATCCCCACAACGGGCCATGCCGCGCCAAAAACATCCGCCGTTGCCAGCCGGTCATTCGCTCCCTTCAAGGCAAAGAGCGTGTAGCCGAAAGGTGGTGTCAGGCTGCCGACCGTCAGGTTGACCATGAACAACGTCCAGAACCAGATCGGATCAAACCCCATCGCCGCAACGATGGGCTGAAAGATCGGAATGGCCAGCAGCATGAAGGCTATCTGATCGATGAACATGCACAGCACGAAAGGGATCAGCATCATCATCAGGAGCGTCATGTCTGGCCCAAGGCCGAGATCCGACACCAGCCCCACAAGACCACGCGTGGCGCCGGCAAACGACAGAAGCTGGCTGAACAGTTTGGCTGAAGCAACGATAATCAGGATCACCGCACTGATTGTCAGGGCAGATGTCACTGTCTCGCGCAGCATTTGCAGATCCAGGCGCCCGAACAACGCCGCCACGATCAGCGCGCCGACCACACCTGTCGCCGCTGATTCCGATGGTGTCGCGATCCCCAGTATGATCAGACCCATCACGGCAAAGATCACCAGCAGGAACGGCAGCATGTCCAGCACCGCGCGCAGGGCCGAGCCTTCGGGTTTTGGCTGCGCAAGGATGGCGCTGCCACGTTCTGTCGCAAACACATAAACCAGCGTCAGGCTGGCAAACAGCAGCCCCGGCAACAGGCCCGCAACCAGCAGCCCCGCGATCGAAACATCTGCCAGCGACCCCACGATAATCGCAAGAAGGCTGGGTGGGATGATTGGCGCAAGGCTGGCGCCCGCCAGAATGGTTCCCGCAGACCGTCGTGTGTCATACCCGCGATCCTGCATCAGCGGCATCACCGACCGACCCAGCATCGCAGCAACTGCGACGGCCGAGCCCGATAGCGCACCAAACACAGTGGAGAGCGCAATGGTGACCACGTAAAGCCGCCCGTTGAGCCGCCCGATCAACCGGTCAACGCTGCGAAACAGGATGTCGACCGTACCGGAGCGGAACAGAACCTCTCCCATCAAGACAAACAGGGCAACCGTGACAAGCGTGGGCGATGTGGCAGTTTCAAAGATCGAGTTGGTAAACAGGCCAAAGCCACGCGAGCCAATCAAAACCATCACGCCCACAAGATTCAGCACCAGAAATCCGACGAAAATCTTGACGCCCGAGAACAGCAGGACGAGCAGCAAGCCGATCGCAAGGCACAAAAAGGCAAGCCAACTCATCCGCGCCGCCCGATTATGTGGCGCAGGAAATGCAGGGCCGCGCTGGCCAGGCCCAACGCAATAAAGGCGGTAATCCACCAGCGCGGGATCGGGTTGGCGGCATTTGTCATCAAACCTTTTTCGAACTGGCGCAGGCTTTCGCCCGCAACGATCCATGCAGCCAGCATTGTTGCCAGCCCCGCCACCAGCGCATTGATCCGGGCAAGGGTTTCGCGCGCGTTTTTTGGCAGGGATTCCGGCACGATATCGATCGCCACATGGGCAGACCGGCGCGTCACGTCGGGCAGCGCGCAAAAGATCAGGATGGCCAGCGCGTATTGAACGACCTCCCCCGACCAAGTGGTGGGCGCATCAAAAAGATACCGCGCGACCACTTCAAATGCATACAGCGCTACCGCCAGCAACAGCGCCGCCCCCGCCAGCCGAAACAGCCAGCGGGAGCTTTGATCGTGCCACTGCCCCAGCGAAGTCATACCGGACTAGTCTGACAGCCCTGCTTCGCGCGCAAGCGCGCGCAGCCCTGCGACCGTATCCGGATCTCCTTTTTCGGCGATCGACCAGACGCCGCCTGACCAAAGATCTTCGAATTGCGCAGCTTCCGCATCCGAAAACGCCGTCATCTTCATGCCCAGTTCCAGCAGGTCTTCCTTCTCTTGCGCGGCCAGAGCGTCGAACCGTGCGATGCTGTCGGTTTCCAGCTGCAACGCGGCGCGTTTGATAGCGGCCTGATCTTCCGCTGAAAGTCCATTCCAGGCATCCAGGTTCATAAAGATCATCAGCCCGACCTGCCCGAAGACGGGGTCAGCCATGTAATCTGCGACCTCGTACCATTTGAAATCCCTTGCCCCTGTCAGGCCCCACGCCGCGCCATCGACAACACCGGTTTGCAAGGCGGAATACACATCGCCCCCGCCCATGACGACACCGGAACCGCCCAGCGCTTCGATCATTGGGTGGTAGGACACGGTGCCGCGGATCTTGCGGCCTTCGAACCCAGGTTCACCTGCGATCGGATCCTTCAGAAAGTACCGAAACCCCTTGGACCCAGTGGCAGGCGCAGTGATCAACTTCATGCCCAGCGTTTGGTAATGCTGATCAATGAAGTCAATGATCCCAACGTCGCGCCTTTTGATCGGATCGGCTCCGATGGCATCAATGGCCAGGCCTACAGGTGTCGTGCCCGCGTGATAGGCAGGGTGGGTGAACAGCGCATCAAAAACGCCCGCCTGCACCGGTTCAAGCTGTTCCAGGGGTGGCACGGCGTCTGGGCCGGTCAGTGCAAAGCTTACCTCGCCGCCCGATTCCTTTTCGACAAGCGCCATGAACGGTTTCACGATTTCCTCGGTGAAGACAAAGCCTTCGGGAAACGCGCCAACCATGCGCAGCTCGTCTGCAGATGCCGACCACGCTGACAAGCCGAGCGCAAAAGCGCCCGCTAAAGCGGTTACCTGTTTCATATCATCCTCCCTTACGGCAGTCAGTTGCCTGCCCCATAAAGTCCCAAATGGAACCTTTTGTAAAGTTCCATTTTGAACTAATCTGTAGTAGGGAGTGGTCATGAACGATCAAGACAAGAGTCTTAAGGCTGCAGCGGACATGGCCGATACATTCGGCGCGCTGTCGCTTGTGATGCTGGACGAAACGGACTTGTGTCACGCCTGGCGCATCAACTTTGTCGCCAACTTTTTTACCGGACCCGTCTACCGTCATCTCGGGGAGAAATTCGGGATCACGCGGCCTGAGTTTGTCATTCTTTATTGCCTGAAACATATGCCGGGGCTGGTCGCCCAGGATATCTGCCGTGTGACAGGTCAGCCCAAAAACTCCATCAGCCGCGCGGTGTCGGACCTTTTGAAAAAAGAGCTCATCCAGCGCAGCACTGACCCCGAGGACAAGCGCGCCAAACCACTAACTCTCACTGCCGCCGGGTGGACGATGCTGAAGCATGTGACACCTGTCGTGAAAGCCCGTCAGGACGCAATGCGCGCCGCGCTCACTCACGATGAATTGGCAGAGTTCGACCGCCTTATTCGGAAGATGGTCTTTGCGATGCCGGATTGGGTGACTCCCGAGTAGTGCAGGCGGTTTCGGCCCATTGGCGACTTTCGCAGACCAATCACAATGCTGCAGGCGCAGCAAACCCAGCCAACATTCGCGGGAAATGCGAAGATAGAGGATGATCGAATTCGCCGGGCAGCGGGCATGACCGTCCTTGAAGGCAGCTAGATCCTTGGTGCGCAGGTGGAGCCCACCGAACGAGTTCTGGTTTCCCGATTGCTCGCAACGCAATCCGGTGTCGAGCAGGCCTTTGCGAGCGACGGCACTCGGACTGCAAAGAAGCAAATTCACAATGTGGGAAGCTAGTCATTGGGAACAGCGCTGGATCGAACCTGAAGTTGGTCTCAATCCCGGAACGCACGGATTCATTATTTGCCCAAACGCGATTGATCGCTGTCGGGCCTCACTCACTTTACCAATGCAGACGACCATTGCGCAAACGCTTCGGCCACGATGATCTTGTCGGATCCAATGACAAATGTGGACAGCCCCTGCGCCCTCCATCTCTCGATCAGCACGCGGCATTCGGCAGGATCAGGAGCAAACACGGGCATCATCACCGGAACCTTTGCTGTCTGCGCCGCGGCCACGATGTCCGAGACAGCCCGTGAAACCGTTTCGTGGCGCCAGTCACCGCCAAAACCCATAGAAACTGATAAATCAAACGGGCCGACCATGATCGCCGCCAAACCTTTGGTCGCGCAGATTGAGGCGATGTTGCGGTGACCCTCTGCGGTTTCCACCAGTGCAATCACTCCGGTGCGCGCTTCTTCCGCCAGGACGTAGTCTTGCCAGTTGCGGATGAAATGCCCGCCTGACCGGCAACAGGGACATGCGCCGCGCAACCCAACAGGCCCAAACCGTGTGGCTGCAACCGCCTGTGCCGCCTCTTCTGCCGTTTCAACGTTTGGGACCACCACGTGACGGATCCCGGCATCCAGTGCTTTCATGATTTCAACCGGATCGTTGCGCGACACGCGCAGGGCCACGGCGATGTTGTTGGCGTCTGCAGCGCGCGCCAGATTTTCGGCTGTTTCGATCCCGAAGGGCCCGTGCTGGCAATCGATGATCGTGAATTGAAAGCCATTCAACCCGATCAGATCCACCATTTCCGGCGCCGCAATTTGGGTCCAGGTGCCCAGGACCGTAGAGTCAGAAGCCAACAGCGATTTCAGATCACGGGTCATGCGTCCGAAAGCCCAAGGATCGCTTTGCATTTGATCTCGACCAATATGCCCGGCATGGAGAACCCTTTCACGGCAAACCCGGTCCAGGTGGGATAGCGGTTGGTGAAGTAGCGATCCTTGACCTCAAGAAAGATCTTCAGATCGGCCATGCTGTCGGTGAACCAGGTCTCAAGTTCGACCACATCGTCGAAGCTTGCGCCTGCGGCCTCCAGCACTTTTCTGACGTTTTCGAACGCCTGAACATATTGCGCTTCGGCTCCTTCAACGACAGTCAGGTTTTCGTCGCGGCCCACTTGCCCCGACAGATACAGCGTGTCGCCGACCTGGATGGCAGGCGCGTAGTGATAGGTGTCGTAGATGTTCTCCATCCCTTCAGGGATGATGACTTTGCGTTTCGCCACGATTCAACTCCTGTAACAGACGGTTTTGATGGCTTCGGCGATGCGGCGGGCGTCCGGCATGTATTCCCGCTCCAACCGGTCGTTGTAGGGCACCGGCATCTCGGGTGCACCGATGCGCGCGACGGGCGCGTCGAGCCAGTCAAAGGCCTGTTCCTGAATGGCGGCGGCGATCTCTCCACCGAATCCACTGAACAGAGGCGCTTCGTGCACGATGACGGCGCGGTTGGTCTTTCTGACGCTTTCGCAGATCGTTTCGATGTCCAGCGGTTTTATTGTGCGAGGGTCGATCACTTCGACGCTGATGCCGTCACGCTCCAAACGCTCGGCGGCTTGCTGCGCTCGTTCGACCATCGCAAGCGTTGCGATCACCGTACAGTCTGTGCCAGGGCGAACGATGCGCGCGCGACCGGGTTCGATCAGGTAACGGGGTTCGGGCACGGGTTGCTCTGGACCCAGATACAGGAGCTTGTGTTCCAGAAACACGACCGGCCCGTCATTGGCGATGGCCGTGGCCATGAGGCCCTTGGCGTCATAGGCCGTAGAGGGCGTATAGACCTGAAGGCCCGGCACATTCGCAAAGAACATCTCCAGCGATTGGCAATGCTGCGCAGCCAGCCGGATGCCTGCGCCTTGCGGGCCGCGAAAGACGACAGGCACCTTGGCTTTGCCACCCAGCATGAACCGGGCCTTGGCGGCCTGATTGACGATGGCGTCCATCATCAGGGTCACAAAATCCCAAAGCTGTGCTTCGACCACCACGCGTTTGCCACGCATTGCAGCCCCGACCCCGCAGGTCGATATCGCTCCTTCTGAAATCGGTGTGTCGCGCACCCGGGCCGCGCCGAAACGATCAAAAAGCCCAGGCGTCAAGCCGAAGATGCCGCCTGTGGCGCCCACGTCTTCGCCCAGGATGATGACGTTTTCGTCTTCCTCCATCTCCAACGCGAAGGCTTCTGTGATCGCCTCGCGATAGGTGATGGTGCGGGTGCCCGGGCTTGGTTCGGCGTAGGTCAGGTTCGAGGGCGGCAAAACACTCGCCATGGCAAGGTCCATGTCCGGTTCGGCCTGTTGCTGTGCCCAGTCGATCGCGGCTTCAACGTCGGACTCCACCTCGGCCACGAGCGCATCATAGCCTTTGGCCTCGAGCCCGCCTGCGCTGGCCAAGCGGTCACGCAAGCGGGTGATCGGGTCGCGGGTTTTCCATTCGTCTTCCTCCTCTTTCGAGCGGTAAGACGGCAAGTTGGCCCGCATGGAGTGATCGTCCCACCGGTAAGTCAGCGCTTCAATCAGCGTCGGTCCTTCGCCCGCACGGGCGCGCAGGGTTGCACGTTCGACCGCTTCGAACACCGCAGCCACGTCATTGCCATCAACGCGTTCATTGGGAACGCCATAGGCATCGCCGCGTGCGGCGATGCTGGGGCCTGCGGTGACTGTTTCGGTTGCAGTGGTAAGGCCGTATTGGTTGTTTTCGCAGAAAAAGATTAGAGGCAGCTTCCACACTGCGGCGAGATTCATCGCCTCGTGAAAGATGCCCTCGTTGGCTGCTCCATCGCCGAAGAACGTTACCCCGATATTGCCGGTGCCGTTCAGTTGTTCGGCCAGTGCGGCGCCGGTGCCCAACCCCATACCTGCACCAACAATGCCGTTTGCGCCCAGAATGTTGCGGTCGAAATCGGCGATATGCATCGACCCGCCCAGCCCCGCGCAATAACCCGGTGCCCGGCCCATAAGTTCGGCAAACATCAGGCGCAAATCCGATCCCTTGGCGATAGTATGCCCGTGGCCCCGGTGATGAGTCAGCACGAAATCATCGGGCCCAAGGGCTGCGCAAGCACCGGCGGCAATCGCCTCTTGCCCGACGCTGGAATGGGCTGTGCCTTTGATCACACCTTTCAGGAACAGTTCTTTCGCGCGCGTTTCGAACCGGCGGATGCGCAGCATCATGGAGAGCGCTGCGCGCAGCTCTTCCGGCCCCATCCTGTTTCCGGGCGTGGTTTGTGACAGGGTGTCCAGAATGTGCGCGCGTCCCATGATCGATTACCCATAAACCAATTGTGGCAGCCAAAGAGACAGGTCGGGCCACATCACCACGATGACCAGCGCCAGGATTTGCAGCCCAATAAAGGGCCATTGCGCAGCAAAGATTTCCGAAAGCTCCAGCGTGTCGCCGGCCGCCCCCTTGAGGTAAAAACAGGCAGGCCCAAAGGGCGGCGTCAGATAGGCGATCTGCATCGACAGGTTAAAGACAATCCCAAACCAGATCGGGTCATAACCCAGTTGCGTCAGCACCGGCAAAAAGATCGGCATGGTCAGAAACAGGATCCCGATCCAGTCGATGAAGAAGCCCAGCAGGATGAACACACCAATCATCACCGACAGAATGATCGCAGGTTCCTGACTGACACCGGCCAACAAGTCTGAGGCAAAGGTGATCCCGCCCATCAGGTTGTAGACGCCGATCAGCGCATTGGTGCCGAAGACGAGCCAGAACACCATGCCACAGGTTCTGAGCGCCTGGATCAGCACGTCGCGGAGCATGGCAAGGTTGAATTCGTTGCGGACCCAGGCGGCAATGGCAGCCCCAAACGCGCCGAGCGCGGCGCTTTCAGTGATGGAGGCAAATCCCGCATAGATCGATACAAGCACGCCACCCGCCACGGCCATGGGCAGGGCCACGCCCTTGAAAAGCGCCAGTTTCTCCGAAAGCGGCATATCGCGCTCTTCCAGTGGCAAGGGGGGGCCTAGATCGGGGTTCAAACCACAGCGGATCAGGATGAAGGCAACGTAGAAACTGGCCAGCATCAACCCGGGCACCAGCGTGGCGAGGAAGAGGTGCGAGATCGACACCTCTGCCGTCAGCCCATAGAAGATCAGGATGATCGATGGCGGGATCATCGTGCCGAGCGACCCACCTGCTGTGATTGTGCCGATGGCCAGTTTGCGGTCATAGCCCAGTTTCAGCATCTGAGGCAGGGCAATCAGGCCCAAGAGCACGATCTCTCCCCCGATGATGCCGGTGGTGGCCCCCAGCAAGACCGCGACGCCCGTGGTCACAACACCGATGCCGCCGCGCACCGAGCCGGCCCAGACGTGGAACGCGTGATAGAGGTCCCGCGCCACGCCGGAGCGCTCCATAATCGATGCCATCAGCACGAACATCGGCACCGCAATCAGTGCGAAGCTATCCAGAAAATCGACCGTGCGTGACCCCACGATGAAAAGCGCGTTCACCCCGAATTGGCTGATCGCCAGCACCACCGCAATGGAGCCCGACACAAACGCCAGCGGCACGCCAAGGACTAGCAGTATGGCCATTGCGCCGATGATCAGGAAGGTGATTGTCCCGATATCCATCACTCAGCGCCTCGGTGGCGCCGCATGATCAGGGCCGCCGCCTGTTTGAGTGCAAGCAGCAGAAAAAGTGCGCAGCCTACAAAGAGCAACGCCTTGAGGTAGGCTGGCAGCGGTGAATTCAACGTGCTGCCCGAGCGTTCGGGATCCCACGCTCCGTTTATCGAAAACCGCCAAACCGCGCGTTCGGCCATGCGCCAAGCCGCAAAGGACAAACCACCCAGATAGATGATCCCCGCAATCAGCGACAACGCATCCGAGAATTGCTTGAGCCGCGGGCGCCGTTCGACCAAAAGCGTTATACGCATGTGGGTGCCCTCCGCCATGCAGAAGGCACCGCCAAAAACGAACCCGAAGCTGGCCAAAAGGATGGAAGTTTCGTGCGCCCAGGTCGTGGGCGCGTTGAACGCGTATCGCGCCACCACCTCATAGACCATGATCAGGACAATCGCGGCAAAGCACCACGCGGTTGTCCGACCTAGCCAAAGAGCCAATCGGTCAAGCATTTGTCACATCCAGGACATGTGCGGGCCGCGGCATCGCGCGACCCACTGGCACGCGCTTAATTGGTCAGCCCCAGGGAGGACAGGAAGGCGGTGTGGCTGTCCACGATCGCTTGAGCATCTGGGCTTTTGGCGCCCCAGTCAGCCCATACTTCCTTGGTGAGGTTCCGGAAGGTGGCCGCATCACCCTCACCGAAGGCAATGAATGTCACGCCCATCTCGTCTTTGGCTTGCGCCTCGGCGGCGGCGTCTTCTTCGCTCAGTGTGGTTTTTAGACCTTCGGACATGGCGTTGCAGGCCGCTTCGAACTTGGCCTGGTTATCTGCCGACAGGCTGTCCCATTTGGCTTTGGAAACGCTCATCTCCGTTGTCGCCATAGAGTGACGTGCGAGAACCGAGAATTTGGCTTGGTTGTGCATGCCAAGCGCCACATTCAGCGCCACATTGGCCAGATCGGTGGCGTCTAACACACCCGTTTCCATGGCGGTGACGCTTTCACCCACCCCCATGGTCACAAGCGACGCCCCTGCGCGGCTGAGCAGGTCCGAAGCAAGCCCACCCGGTGCACGCATCTTGAGCCCGTTCAGGTCGGTGACGCCGTTGATCTGCACTTTGGAAGGGATTTGTTCCGACGGCCAGTAGATGGGGCAGATCATGTGAAGGTCGTACTTCGCATAAAGCGCGCGGGCCAATTCCAGACCTCCGCCTTCGGTGAACCATCGGTCGCGCGTTTCGCTGTCGGGATACGCCCCAATTGTGTCACCCAACACGCCCATGGCCGGGTCTTTGCCCGCGAAATACGTGGGAGCGGTGTATTGCCCGTCGAGAAGGCCGTTTTGAATGGCTTCGATGGTTTCCGCAGCACCCACAACAGCACGACCCGGCAGCACTTCGATCTGAATCGCGCCGTCAGTGTCTTCGGCCAGTTGGGCAGCCATAGCTTCGAACGCCTTGGTGGTCGATGCATTGGCGCCCAAAAATGTCTGCATTTTGAAGGTTTCGGCGCTGGTCGCGCCGGCCATCAAAGCCAACGCCGCTGCGCCGGCCAGAAGTTTGGTCAGTTTCATGGTTATCCTCCCGTTGGATTGCTTGATTGGCGGCTGTCACGCCGCGATTTTGACTTTGGGCATGTCCAGAATGGCGCGGGTTTCGGCCACGGTGGCGGGCTCCCGCCCCAATACGCGGGCCTGAGCAGCGACCTTTGCGATCACCTCTGCATTGGTCATGTGCCGCGCACCGTCCATATAGGCGTAGTCACCCAGCCCGATCGAGATGTGGCCACCTTCGCGAATGATCTTTTCGGTCAGTTGGAAAAGATCGCCTTTGTAGTTAACCACCGTCCAGACACAGCGGAACCCGTCCGGAAGGAACGCGGTGTGGGCATCCAGCCCCGCAACCGTTCCGGGATGACCGGCAAAGATGATCTCGTCGGTCATGCAGAAACAGATATAGGCGGGGTCGGTCAGCACGCCCATCTTCAGGAACTGTTCGATCTGGCGAGTGAAGCTGACATTCCAGCTGACCAGATAGGGCTTCAGCCCGTGATGTTTGATCCGCTCGGCGAAATGCATCAGCGTGCCGGTGGAGTTTTTGTAGATCAGCTCGGTTGTGTCGTATTTGCCCTCGTCGGGGTTCCACCAGTCGACATTGACGCTGCCTGTATCCATTGGCGCGAAATCGGGTGCGGTTTCGAGCGATTTCATCATCTCTTCGATGGCGGCAAAACGGCCCATCGCATCGGTGTCGTTGGCGACGTAACCGAGCGTCGGGTGGATCAGGATATCGGACTGATCACGGATACCGGCATTCGTTTCCAGGTAGAATTCGGGGGCGTGCTCCGGATCACCTTCGGCGGTGCGGCCGTGGTAGTGGAACACCGATGCACCTTCGTCATAGCAAGCCTTAGCATCAGCAATGATCTCGGCGGGCAGGAACGGGACATGGGGATTGCCGCGCCGGGTGGCAAGCTCGTTCACACGTGCTTCGATGATAATCTTGTCCAAATTGTCCTCCCGCGCCGGTTTTCCGGATTGGGAAACGATATAGATCTTTTGGCCCCAAAAGTCATAGGAAAAGTTATATATATCTTGAGATTTTTAGAAATATATATTACTTAAGTTATATCATGCCTGATACCGATAGTGCGATCCCGCGACCCGATGTGGCCGATCTTTTAGCCGATACCTTCCCCGGCCACACGATGCAGCGCATGCGCACGCCGGACGGAAAATATCGTTACATTTACGTAAGTTCAGGAGTTGAAACCTCGTTTGGCCTGAACCCATCGAGGCTGATGCAAGCCAAGGAAGTGGACCACGCCTGGGTTCACCCAGAAGACCGCGAACGATTTGTAGCAGAGCTCGAGCGGTCTGCACGGGATCTGACCCCCCTAGACACCGAAGTGCGGGTCGAATCACCCGGTGGCGGGTATCGCTGGGTGCGGTCACTGGGCAAGCCCCGGAGGCAGGACGACGGCGCTGTGATCTGGGATGGTGTCGCATTGGACGTGACCGACCGTCGCGAGGCGCTTGGCGCGCTGGAACGGGCGTTGGCAGAGGCGCGCCGCAGTGAAGTTGCGGAAGGCCGGTTCAACTACATTGCAGCGAAAGACCTTGCCACGCCGCTGATCTCTCTTCGGGAAGCTGTTGCAGCCCTGTCAGCGGTCGACAGGCAAGACAAAAACATGGTCGATACGCGCATCGCAGAACTCTCTGACCGTTTTGAAGCATTTGAAAGGGCGCTGCTTGCGACACGAGGGTTGGTGTCGTCGGGCCAACCGCAAGACATCAATGAAAAGCCAGTTGAAAAAACAACCCTGACCAAAAGACAACGAGAGATCCTTGGTATGGTTCGCAAGGGCGCTTCGAACCGCGAAATAGCGGCGCAACTGGCCATCTCCGAAGGCACTGTCAAGCTGCATGTCAGTGCAGTTCTGAAGCGCCTGGGAGTAAGAAATCGAACGGAGGCCGCACACCTCCAGTTTGACTAGATTGGCAATGGCAACTTCACTCGATGTTGCGCCAATCGAGGTGGCTCTGCGCTGAAAAACGGGTGAAGTTGTTACTGCGGGTTCCGCAAATCGCCTCAAATTCATCAGTAGCTCAGGCAAAATAGTGCTGCAACCTAAACCCGCTAAGGGCGTTCGGGGCAACCCATTTTGGCGACCTCGTACAGTTCGAGCGAACACTGGTCGCTGTCCAGACACACCATTGCGCGGATCATCAGGCTCGACGGCTGCCGGGTGCGATCCTCAGAGTGACCGGCTACGAAGGAGCACGCGATGTTCTTGTGGTGGTGCAGCTTGCCGCTACATTCTTTTGACCACATCAAGGCGGCGGCAACTGCCTGGTTCTCGGCGCAAGGCGTTCACGGCAAGCGGCCCTGCCCCGCGAGATCAAAGATATCTTCCGCGTGTTGGGTCTGACCCACTTTGATGATCAGATGCCGGTCCTCGCGTTTTTGGGCTGGCTGTATTCGGACAAACGCCTGAACCGGTGTGTATTGCCAATGAGCGGACGGTAAATTGGTTAGAATAGGACTTGCTTCTGAACCAAGAAAAGCTCTCCCAATTGGATGCTTTAGCGGACGGGCATCGACATCGATCGAACCCGCGCCTGGTCTTGTCAAGCCATTGGAAAATATGAGTTTCCAGCAGCCCTGTGCGCCGGAAATTAGTGAAAAGAGGCGGCCTCTACAGACCATTTTTTGCAGGCGCAGAGAGAGGGTTCGAACTCAACAACCCGCCGTAATTTTTGGTCTTTCGTGATGGTTTGCGTAACAATCTTTGAATGGTGCCCGGGGGCGGAATCGAACCACCGACACGAGGATTTTCAGTCCACTGCTCTACCCCTGAGCTACCCGGGCACGGGAAAGGCTGAGGCCTTGGGGTGGGGGCGTCTTAAGCGTTGATGCGAAGGGTGTCCAGAGGCATTTTCATGTGCCTTGTCAATGGGGGCGGGGCGTGTGCGCTTCGCCTTCGTCCAGAACCTGCACGTCCTCCTCGGCGCTGTCCGCCGGTGTGGCGTAAGCGCCCGAAAGCCAGTTTGCCAGATCAAGATCGGCACAGCGCCGCGAACAGAACGGGCGATATCGCGGCGTGGTGGGTTCAGCACAGATCGGACAGGTCACGAGAGTGTCTCCAGCAGCGGTTCGCCGCACTTTGGCGCGGTGGCGAATGGGATGCAACCGGGGTCCCACTTGCCCCCTCGCAACTGTCCCCCTAGGGTCCAACGAGGCGCGGGAGGAGCTTGTGGAATGGATCACGTGTCAATTCAAAACTTCGATCTCAACAGCATTGACCGAAGCTTTATCGAGAACCCCTATCCAACGCTGCGGGCGCTTCGGGACCAGAGCCCGGTGCATCGAAATGCAGACGGCTCAGTGTATCTGACCCGTCATGCGGATTGCCTTGCCGTATACAGGTCCCGGCAAATGTCTTCGGACAAGACCGAAGCGTTTGGCGCCAAGTTCGGCCAGTGCCCCCTGCTGGACCACCACACAACCAGCCTCATCTTCAACGACCCGCCTTATCATTCGATTGTTCGGAAACTGATTGCGGGTGCCTTCACGCCTCGCAAACTGGCCGAGATGGAGCCGCTGATCGATCGCATCGTCGATCGGATGCTGGATGAGTTGCAGGACCGCCAGGAGTTCGACCTGATCGAAGCGTTTGCCATGACCCTGCCCACCGAGATCATCTCGTTCATGTTGGGGATTCCGGAAAGCTATCGGCCAAAGCTACGCGGGTTTTCACTGGCCATTCTGGGCGCACTCGATCCAGTGGTGCCAGAGGCGCGAATGGCCCAGGGCAACGCCGCGGTCGAGGAGTTTTCGGAGATCCTAACTGACCTGATTGACCACCGGCGCCGCAATCCGGACGGGGCGGCGCAGGGAGAGGTGCTTGAAAGTTTGATTTTTGGGGAAATCGATGGGCGCAGCCTGACGCAGGAAGAACTGATCCAGAATTGCATCTTTCTGCTGAACGCGGGCCACGAAACAACCACCAGCCTTGTCGGCAACTCGGTCGGCATCCTGCTGGATCATCCGGACCAGCACCGGATCCTTCTGGACGATCCCTCGGTCATCACCACCGCGGTCGAAGAATTTCTGCGTGTTCAAAGCCCGCTTCAAATCGGCAATCGCCTGGCCACCGAAGACATCGCCCTGCAAGACACGGTGGTGCCTGCGGGAACCTATATCCACACGTCGATTGCGGGCGCCAACCGGGACCCGGCCGTCTTTGACCGGCCGGACTCGGTGGACATCACGCGCCAAAAAAATCCACATATCGCTTTCATCACGGGCATTCATGTGTGCCTGGGTGCGACGCTGGCGCGGATTGAGGGGCGCATCGCGATCGGGAAACTGATCCGGAGATTTCCAAAGCTGCAGGCAAACGGCGATGGGGAAATTCTGGGGCTCGCTCGCTTTCGGGGCTACACAAGTTTACCCGTGCGGGTCTGACAGCAAGTCCGCCAACGTCGGACGATCGCGCTTGCGTTGCAGCTCGACATGACCCAGCGCAGTCCAGCCCAGCACCGCCGTCTCTGTCACGTCCCGCCGGAACGCCGCATTCAGGGTCTGATCGACTTCCCGACGGGCCTTGCGAGGCATTGGGGCCATGTCGACCACGATCTGACCGCCCAATCCGCGCAGCCGTAACGCCCTCGGCAAAACCCGGGCACAGGCCAGATTCGCCTTCAAACCCGCTGTTGGAGACGTGTCACGCCCTGTGTTCACATCCACGGCGACCAGGGCCTGGGTGGGTTCAACAAATAGACTGCCGCCACCTGGCAACGGCACCGTTGCAGATAGGGCAGAGTCAATGCCGTCCTGCGCCCCATGGGTGAGAAAGCACCCCGGATCCGCGGCCACATCCGCCGCATCCGTCCATTCGCGCCACGCCAGCACATGCGGACCATCGCCCTCGACCAACATCTCGACTGCGTCCGCGGTGTCTCCGGTGACGTGCGCAGCCAGTTCGCACATATGCGCGATGTCTTCGGCAATATCTTCTTCTGCCGCGAGGGCACAGGAGGATCGAAGGATCAGGCCATCGTCACTGTCGCCCATCGTTGTGGCAGCGACCTCGGCGAGCGTGTCTCGAATGTCGTCGTCTTTGATGCTGCGCGAGATGTTCCGGCCGGGCGCATCAGGGGTGACAATCGCATAGCGGCTCTTAAACAGAAGTTTCTGCGTGACCGGGATCGCCTTGCCGGGTTCCGCATAGCCCGTCACTTGCACCAGGAGCATTGTCCCAGGAGCAAGACCGCGCACCTGCCGGAGAAAGGCAGGCCCGTCGGGCGTGGTCAAAAACATGCCACCCTGCCCTTTTACCGGGCGATCTGCGCGCGCCCGGTAGATGGTTCCCGGCGCCGGGGCGTCCGCCGCGACCAACAGATCCTCCAGTTGACCATCCACCATCAGTGCCGCGGCTTCGCGGCCCTGCAAATGATCGAGCAATACGGTCCGCCCTTTCATGACCGTGCCCAAACGGGATAGCCCGCTGCTGTCAGCAGGTTGGCCGTTTCGGCCAGAGGCAGTCCGACAATCCCGGTGAACGAGCCGCTGATCCAAGGGATGAACGCGCCAGCCGGACCCTGAATCGCGTAAGCACCGGCTTTGCCCTGCCAGTCATTCGTTGCCAGATAGGCGTTCAGTTCCAAATCCGACAGATTCTTCATCCGGACATGGCTGACGCTGTCGCGCCGCCAAACCTGCGTGCCTTTGCGGACAGACACGGCGGTGATCACCCGGTGCCGCCGGCCCGACAGGGCCAACAGGAATGCCGCGGCCTCGCCCGCGTCAGAAGGTTTGCCCAGAATGCGACGGCCCAGCGCAACCGTGGTGTCGGCGCAAAGCACGATGTCATCCGGGTCGGCCCGAACGGCTTCCACTTTTTCCCGTGCTATTCGGACGCAATAGTCTCGCGGTAACTCGCCTTTGCGCGGGTCCTCGTCGATATCAGGCGGGCGGACGGCGTCTGGCGCAATGCCGAGCTGGGCCAATAGCTCCAGCCTTCGGGGGCTGCCCGATCCCAGAATCAACGCCACGGGCGATGCTTTACTTGAAGCGGTAGTTGATCCGACCCTTGGTCAGATCATAGGGGGTCATCTCGACCTGTACCTTGTCGCCAGCCAGAACACGGATGCGGTTCTTGCGCATCTTGCCTGCCGTATGTGCGATGATTTCATGGCCGTTTTCCAGCTCGACCCTGAATGTCGCGTTCGGCAGGAGTTCCTTCACGACACCGGGAAATTCGAGCGTATCTTCCTTGGCCATGTTGTCTCCATAGTGGTTTTGCCCGCCAACCTGCGAGCGTGCGCTTAAATGAGCGCTTTCCGCCCCTTTTTCAAGGCCCCATCGACCCTTAAGCCATCAACTGTGACCGAACGTGTCCGCATCTGAGCTAGAATGGCGGAATAGCTGCAGGCCCACTGCATCCGCGTTTGGAGGCGCCCCCCGAGGGACTGCACTGGCAGACCAACACACCGCGTCACTGAAACTCGGTTGGCTCGCCCCAACGCGACTTCAGACGCTCGATGATCTGGTCGCGGGCCTGTCGGTAGCTGTCCAGCTTATCGTTCCGGCTTTCACCCAGACCGGTGGGATCGAGGATCGGCCAGTATTCGACATCCAGATGGTAGAATCGCGTCAGCTCCAGTGCGCGCCGCTGGCTGGCGGGTGACAATGCGATGACGAGATCGAATGAACTCAGATCGTCGCCCCATTGCTCCATTTCATCAAACGACCGCGACCGGTGGCGGCTGAGTTCGACATCCAGTTCCTGACACACAGCAATCGAGAAACCGTCGATCTCCATATCGTTGTGCACGCCCACCGATTGAACATATGTCCCGGTGCCGTAGAATTTCTTCATGATCCCTTCGGCCATCGGAGAGCGGACGGCATTGTGGTCGCAGCAGAACAGAACCGACTGCGGCAGGTCTTCCACCTCAGCCCCCGAAATGCAGCACGCAAATGAGCGTGAAAAGTCTGCGCGCCGTGTCCTCGTCGACTTCGGCTTTTCCTTCCAGGCGTTCCTGCAGCACGCGGCTACCTTCGTTGTGAATTCCGCGGCGCGCCATATCGATGGTTTCGATCTGGCTTGGCGGAAGGGTCTTCACGGCCTCGAAATAGCTCTCGCAGATCTGGAAGTAATCCTTGACCACCTGCCGGAACGGGCCAAGGGCCAGATGAAACTCGGCGGCTTTTTCGTTCGCCTCGGTTTCGACGTCAAAAACAAGCCGTTTGTCGCGGATCGCAAGGTTCAGCCGATATGGGCCGCCAGGGATCTCCCGATCGCCACGCGCTGGTAGGACAAACGTGTTTTCTTCCAGCAGATCGAAGATCGCAACCTTGCGTTCCTGCTCAATCTCGGGGGTTGGCGGCGGCAGTCCGGCGTCATCCAACGCGATGTCCACGATGTGCGGCATAGGGTCGTTACCTGTTCAATTGATCCAGCCGCGCACGCACAGACAATCCATGCGCCTCAAGGCTTTCGGACTGGGCCAAGCGCTCAGCCGCCGGGCCAATAGCACGCAGAGCTTCCGGTGTCATCCGGGCCAGTGTCGTACGCTTCAAAAAGTCCATGACGCTGAGACCGGACGAGAAACGGGCGGAACGCGCGGTGGGCAGCACATGGTTGGGTCCGCCGATGTAATCCCCGATTGCTTCGGGCGTCCATTGACCCAGGAATATAGCACCGGCATGAACACAGCTTTTGGCGAGCGCATCTGGGTCCGCAACACACAATTCCAGATGCTCTGGGGCAATCCGATTGGACAGCTCCGCCGCTTCAGAGAGGTCTCGCACAGTGATTACGGCCCCATAGTCCCGCCAACTTGCCGCTGCAATGGCGCGGCGGTCGAGTTTGGACAGGAGGCTGTCAACCGACGCCACAACAGCATCGGCAAACCCAGCATCATCGGTCATCAGGATCGATTGAGCGCTTGGGTCATGTTCGGCTTGCGACATCAGGTCCAGGGCAATCCAATCCGGATCGTTGTTCCGGTCCGCGATAACGAGGATTTCAGACGGTCCGGCAATCATGTCGATGCCGACTTTTCCGAACACCCGGCGCTTGGCCGCTGCGACAAAAGCGTTTCCGGGGCCGGTAATCTTGTCGACAGCACGAATGCTCTGCGTGCCATAGGCCAGTGCGCCAATGGCCTGCGCTCCGCCCACACGATAAATTTCGTCGACGCCGGCCGCTTCCGCTGCGGCCAATACCATCGGGTTGATCTCGCCACCCGGTGTCGGAACGGTGATGGCCAGACGGGGCACGCCCGCCACCTTGGCGGGAATGGCATTCATCAAAACCGATGACGGATACGAGGCGGTGCCGCCGGGAACATAGAGCCCGGCCGCAGACACAGGCGACCAGCGCCACCCCAGTGTCGCCCCCACCAGATCAGTCCACGACGCGTCGTCCGGCATCTGGCGCAGGTGATAGGCTCGAATACGCTCTGCGGCCATATCAAGCGCCGCGCGATCCTCCGGGGAAACCATCGCGACAGCCTCCGCGATCTCCTCAGAGCTGAAAGCAAGTTTGTCGGGACTGAGCGAGAGACGATCGAACCGTTCCGTCAACTCGATGAGTGCGTCATCGCCGCGCGCGCGAACATCTGCGATGATTTCGGCAACGGTGGCATCGACATCCGGACTGTCCTCACGCTTGGCGTTCAGCAAAGCGGCAAAAGCGCTCTCAAACTCCGGATCTTCTGTGGTCAGGCTCTGCATGCCTTCCCATACCGGGCCTCTGCGCGGGCCTCAATGGTCAAGGATGCAGACGCAGAACAAATCCTCGATGGGCCCGTCTGGCAGGATGATCGCGTTGGGCAAACGACCCAGCTCCTCGAACCCATGACGTGCGTAGAACGCAATCCCTCTTTCATTGTTTGAGGCGACATACAGCTCGAGCTGCCAGATGCCAGAGGCCTGCGCAAAATCCGTAACTGCGGACAACAATGCGTCCGCCGCGCCGCTGCCCTGCGCCTCTGGAACGACATAAAAGGCACCAATCGACGCGCGATGGCGCGCGCGGTTTGCCGTTTCCTGAATCAGCGACGCAATCCCAATCAATTGTTCGTCTCGCCAAACCCCAAAAGTGGCTCCAGCGTCCAGAAGAGCGACGATGTTTTCGAGGGGCGTTCGCGCACTTTCCGCTTCGGTGTAGAGGAATGCGCCGGGGTAACGGCGCAACCCGTCAAGTCGGAGATCGCGCCATGCCTCCGCATCTGCGCCTGTCAGCCGGCGGCACTCCATCAGGAGTCGTGGTCTGGCACCTGCCCGGATGGCGCGCGGTAGGGGCGCGTCACATCGCGCAATGTCACGCCCAATGCTTCGACAGAAAGGCGGACCGCGCCATCTCCAGCCAGGGTCAGGATAAGATCGCCGGTCCCGTCTTCGCCAGGCTCAAACGTGACCGACATCAGCGACAGGATCGTGTCGGCGTCGCCCCGGTCGATACCTTGTGACGACACACGCAAGACTTCGTCGACAATCAACATGCTTTGCACGCGTTCAGCGCCGTGCCGGTCGCGGGCGCCATCCTCCCAACGGAACCGATTGAGCAACAGCGCGAAGCGCCTTTGCGACGGCCGCCAGGACATCTCCGTAATCGGGAACACTGCGTCCTGCACCAGCGATGACACCACCTCAAGATCCGCCGGATCCAGCGCCCCGAGGTTCAGGGGGCTCTCGGTCCCGTCTTCGAAGCGTGCGTCGTCGGTCACGGGTTCTTGACCCGTTCGATCTTGGCACCGACGCCGCGCAGTTTGGAGACCACATGCTCATAGCCACGATCCAGATGGTACACCCGGCTGACCACAGTGTCGCCATCCGCTGCGAGCCCGGCAAGGATCAGTGAAACCGACGCCCGCAGATCGGTCGCCATGACCGGAGCGCCCTTCAGGTTCGCCACACCTGTCACCGTGGCCGTGCCGCCCTGCACGTCGATCTGTGCGCCCATCCGGGTCAGCTCGGGAGCGTGCATGAAACGGTTCTCGAAGATACGTTCTTCCAGTACGCTGGTTCCTTCGGCGGTACAAAGCAGCGCCATGATCTGTGCCTGTAAATCGGTCGGAAAGCCGGGAAAAGGCGCGGTGGAGACATTCACCGCATGGATACCATTCCCGCGCCGTTTGACGGTCAGCCCGTCCGGGGTTTCGGTCACGTCGATCCCGGCCTCGTCCAGCTTGTCGCAAAACGCCTGCAGCAGCGATTTGCGCCCGCCAAGGAGCGTCACCTCGCCGCCGCAGATGGCGGGCGCCAGCATATAGGTGCCGAGCTCGATCCGGTCCGTGACGACAGGGTGTGTTGCACCGTGCAGCCTGTCGACACCCTGAATGGTGATTGTGTCCGTGCCCTCACCGTCGATCTGGGCACCCATTTTGCGCAGGCATTCTGCCAGATCGACAATTTCAGGTTCGCGTGCGGCGTTTTTCAGTACGGTTGTGCCCTTGGCCAAGGTCGCCGCCATAAGTGCGTTTTCAGTCGCGCCAACCGAGACAAGCGGGAACTCGAACGTGCCCCCCTTCAATCCGCCCGGAGCCTTTGCATGCACATACCCGTCGCGCAGGTCCATTTCGGCCCCAAGCGCTTCGAGTGCTTTCAGATGCAAATCCACCGGACGTGCCCCAATGGCACATCCACCGGGCAAGGACACAACGGCGTGGCCGTCCCGCGCCAGCATCGGTCCGAGCACCAATATCGAGGCGCGCATTTTCCGGACGATGTCATAGTGGGCCGTGTGATTTGTGATGGCATGGCTGGACAGCGCCAGAACCTTGCCTTCCTGCAATGGCATCACTTCGGCACCTAGAGACGTCAGCAGCGCGGACATGGTCGCGATATCGCTGAGGCGCGGTGCGTTGGTCAGCGTGAGCGGTTCATCGCTCAACAGCGTCGCCGGCATCAAGGTCAGGCACGCATTTTTCGCTCCGGCGATGGGGATTTGCCCGCTGAGCGCCCCGTTGCCCGTCACAACAATCGAATCCATCTGCCCTATCCTTCGGCTTTGCCTGTTTTGTCTGCCTGTGCATCCGCCCGCGCCCTTGCCTGCGCTTTGCGCCGGGCCAGATTGGCCTTCAACGCTGCCTTGAGCCGGTCTTCCCGATCCTGGGGCGCACCATTGGGGGCACGGGGGGTCTTTTTGCCTGTCATGCCCTTGTCTATCAGTGCCGTCCCGGACCGTCCAGATTGGCCTTGCGCCATGGGTCGATTGCGTCTAATGACCCGCGCACGGCGCCAATGCACCCTTGGGTCGCATCGGCAATGTACCGCACGTGGGTGTTCGGCCTTCCCAGCAGGAACCGCAGACCACCCTCAGACGCTGCAGTAGCTCAGTGGTAGAGCGCGTCCTTGGTAAGGACGAGGTCGGGAGTTCAATCCTCCCCTGCAGCACCATTACTGAAACAAAAATTCATATAAAACAACCTACTAAGCAGTAGATTGGATCACCAATCCACCCCTAAAACCACCTTTTCCGACTTCCAAGACCCATATCAGCACCCACTCTGCGATAAGGCCTTCTAGTTCAAACAATCAGCATTTGTTGGGCATTGATTCGCCATCTGCACAGATTTGCCTCATGTGACATTTGCAGCTTGCCTGCGCTTGGCAGTGTCCTAACGTCTTCGGCGGCTGTGACCCGTAGGTTGCCCATATCCTCGCGGTTAGCTGCCAGACCCCAGCAGGTCACGCTCCCCAGCGTGACCTGCTTTCGGTTCAACGGTTACTGCCGTTCGCTGAAAACCAAGTCGGTTCGGGTCAACGCAAGTAGTCCGCAATTGCGGCAATGCCGGCTTCGGCGCAGATGTCATCGAACTCTTTGCCGCTTTCGTCTTCGCCGGGCGAACCGGCAATCCCAATTCCGCCGATAACAACATCTTTGTAGAGGATCGGGATGCCGCCTGAGAGCGTGATCAGACCGATTTCATTGAAGACCGCACCCAGAGCCGGCTCGTGCGCGTTTTCGGCTTCGATCATCGCGGTCGCTTCGCGACGGGACGCGGCGGTGATGGCTTTGCGGCTGCTGGTGTGCACGGTGTGCGGAAAAGCTCCTTCGCGCATCAGTTGGACCCGGGGCTGTGCGCGCTGATCAACCACAGTGACCGTTGTGGCAAAACCCATCTCCGCGCAGGTCTGCTCGGCCGCAGTGGCGGCCGCCAGAGCCCAGTCGAGCGGAATGCTCATTTCCATATGCGGTTCAGCCTGTGCGGGACTCGCCAGTGCAAGTGCTGTTGCCCAGGCCGTTATGGTTAACCTTGTCATGGTCTTTCCTCATGTTGAAAGATTGTGAAGCTGTGCGAGGCATTGCGTGCCTTTGACTGATGCCTCATACCGCGCGGGCAATATGCTCTTATCTCAGCGTTTGCTGGGCTCTTCGCGGTTTCCCGGCGTTCAGTGTGGGCAACAGACCACCCCGAGACCCGAATCGCTGCGGCACATTCCGTAAAGCATCGCGAACATCGAGCCGTGCAAAACAACTTCTGAGCATGGAAGCGAAGAAGCCTTGGGCACCCAGGTTGGGTGATACGAAGATGGCAACGACGAGTGCTCCCGTGATGGCGCCGGCGATGGTGGCAGAAACCGTGTGGGCGTCCAGCATGACCCTTGCATACATCGTGAGCAGCAACACTGGCCAAACGACAATACCGAGCCAAGGCGAATAGCGCCGCACGGCGAAAAACGCCCCGACGCTGGCCAATGCGGAGTGCCCTGACGGCATGTTGTGCTTGCTGTTTGCCGACCCGGGCCGTTGCCCCAGCCTTGTCCCCATCACCTCGACGTCGTTGAGAGCGCGTTTCGGCCCATGTGTGAGCACAACGCCCGCCAAAGAGACTGCGGCAAGCTGCTTCAGTCCGGAAACATCTCTAAAGAGCAACACCATAGCGAGTGGGACAATCGAATTCAGATGTCGGGCATAGGTTTCGACCCCCATAACCAAAGAATCCTGATGCCCGCCGCGTGGTGTCGCATAGTTCTTTTCCAAGTCGGTTGGAAAAACCGTGGCTGCCAATAGGGCGAGCATGGCAATGCCCCATTTGATCCGTGCCCATCCGCGGTAGCCCTGCAAGTTGCGTCCTCCTTGACAACGTCAAGGAGTGCTAGTGGGCCAAGTTCTTCGCCGCCTGACCTCAGGCTGACACTTCTGTCAGAGTGGGAAATTCTACCGTGACCGCGAGCCCGCGACCTTCGTCGCCGTCGGAAAGACTGAACTTGGCGCCATGCATCTCAGAAATTGCGCGAACCAGTGACAAACCAATGCCAAACCCCGGGCCCTGACGGGTGCTTTGCCCCTGATACAGGGGTTGCATCACCTTTTCCCGCTCTGACAAGGGAATCCCTGGGCCCTGATCAAGGACGGACACACACGGACCATTCACCGCCAGCGAAATCTGCTGTCCGTCGGGTCCGTAGCGCATCGCGTTCTGCAGAAGGTTCGCGATCAATTGTGCAATGAGTTCGGGATCGCCGAAGGTGTGCCCTGCGCTGTCGACACTGATCACCAGCGACTGTTTTGCGTCCTCGAGGACGGGTGAAAAGGTATCGGCCACCTGATCGGCTATCGCGCCCAGGTCCACTCGAACAAAGCCATCGCGTCCGGCCCCGCTTTCGATCCGGGCCAGACGCAGCAAAGCGTTGAACGTCCCGTTGATGTGATCGATTTGTTCCAGCGCCGCCCCAAGGTCGTCGGGGGTGACAGGCCGGTCCTTTTCGATCAGTGCGGTCAGGTTGCTTTCAATCTGCGCGCGCAGACGCGCCAGCGGCGTCCGGAGGTCATGTGCAATGTTCGAAGCCTGAACGCGCATTTGCGTCATTGCGTGGTCCAGCCGTTCGGTGGTGTCATTGATCCGCTCTGCCAGCAAACTCAGATCATCCTCACCCTCTAACGAGATGCGAGTCTCCAATTGCCCGCGCGCCACCTTCGCCAAACCGGAGTTAACCAGACCCAGTCGCGCTTGACTCCGCCGCGCCATCCAGAGGCCGGTAATCACTGTGATGACAAGGCTTGCCAACAAGCTGACCCGCATTCCGCCAGCGAGAATGTCGCTCAACTCGTCCTGACGTTCGGTGTTTTCGCCCAGCAATATGTTGCCAGAGGGCGTGGTCCGCATCAGGTAGCGCATTTCGGGGCCTGGCCCGTCAGAGTTCGAAGTCAGAAAGCCTTCGGGCCAATCGTTGGAAACGAGAGATGCCGTTTGCCCATCGGCAGGGGCTGGCAAGCCGCGGTCCTCTGCCAGCATCTGCGTTGCCGCATCCATTCGCTCTTCGAGCCGCGCATCCACGGCCTGCAACATTTCCCGGTGCACAAGCCAGAATGTCCCGCCCCAGGCAAGAAAGGAAATGGCGGTAAAAACCCCCAACAATGAAAGCGCCTGGCGCACGGCGGAAAGGCGCCAGATACCCCTATACCGGTTCAAAGACATAGCCCGCGCCCCGGATTGTGCGGATCAAAGTATCCCCAAAGGGTTTTTCGATTTTGCCTCGCAACCGGCTGATATGTGTTTCCACAAGGCCCGTCGTCGGATCGAAGTGCATATCCCAGACCTGCTCAAGAAGGAGCGCGCGGGTCTGCAAACGTCCATTAGAACGAATAAAGACCTCGAGAAGCAGGAATTCCTTTGGGTTGAGGTCAATGGCTCGCCCCTGTCGCGTGCAGGTGCGTTTGTGAAGGTCTATGGTCAGATCACCCGCGCTGAGTTGTGAGGACTGTTCTTCTGTGGCGCCTTTCCGACGCACCAGCACATCAATCCGTGCAAGCAGCTCGGAGAAGGCAAAAGGCTTGACCAAGTAATCGTCACCGCCCGCGCGCAACCCTTCAACCCGGTTCTCTACGTCACCAAGAGCCGTGAGAAACAGCGCCGGTGCGACCACCCGGGCCTGCCTGAGCGACTTCAGTACCGACAATCCATCCAGACCGGGCACCATGCGGTCGAGCACCAGCACGTCATAGGATTGTCCCATCGCCCCGGCCACCGCGTCTCGACCGTCTTTGAACAGATCCACCACATGCCCGGCTTCCCTCAAACCATCTCTGATCCAAGGGCCTAGCTTGTCATCATCCTCAAGAACCAGGAGCCGCATTGGGCACATTTCTCTGCTGCCGGGCCCAGTCGCGGGCCGCATCCAAAACCGGTTTGCCGATATAGATCAGGTCGGTCAATCCGTACGCCCCGCGAAAGTCGAACTGCTCGCTACGAATAGGCCCGGTCATCCCCGCATGCCTGCAGGCTTCAGTCGTCATATGTTTGAGACCGTCCGGTCCGCAAAGATAGACATGCGCCCGCAAATCTACTTCGCGTAAGATGCTCGCCAAGGCTGCTGGCGTCAGCTGTTCCCCGACTTCCGCGTCCTGAATGATCAGTTGCAGTTGGGGCAAACGCCTGGCATGGCGCTCAACATCAACGACCGCGCCTGCCGAAGCTCGGGAACGCATACAGTAGACCAATGTCACCCCTGCGCCCCCGTCCGGTTGCATTTGTTCCAGTGCTGCAAGAAACGGCGTGATCCCGACGCCCCCCGCGACCCAGAGTTGTTCCGCGCGGGTTACCTTTGTCTGCGGTAAAAACCGTCCGACGCCTTTGCTAAGGCGGAACTGATCCCCCGGTTCAATGTTTCTGACGAACTCAGTCGTCCAGTCTCCGGCTGCACGTATGACAAACCTGCGCGTGGTCGCATCGCCGCCCGCAATTGTAAACGGGTGGGTTTCGGCGCGTGCGCGGTTCCGGGATATGGTTGCGAATTGACCTGGTCGAAATCTGGGCAAAGGTTTTTCTGAGCGAAAGGTCACATCCACGCCGCCTTGAAAAGGGGTTGCCGTTTCCACCGTGACCAGCCGCGTGGGCGCGGTTTTGCGCCAGAGGGTCCACCCCCACGCAACCAAACCGATCATCGAAACACCCGCCATCAGGGACCAGGGGGCGGCGCCAACGTCCAATGGGCTGGCCACAAAAAACGTGTGATAGGCAGCAAGCAGGAAAACCGGCCCCATCAGCATGTGACTGGCCTTCCAGAGGTGGTATGGGATTGCGCGCGTGATCGCCGCTGCGGTCAGAACGACCAGGCCTATGGCTGCGATTGTGCCAAAGCTTTCGCCACTGGCGGCCAGAATGGGCAGGACGCCTTCGCCCACTCTCTCGGCCAGTGCCCAGTGCCCCAATGCGCCTCCCAGCGCAAAGAACCCCAACCAACGGTGTGCCGCGTAGGACTTGTCCGGCCCCCCCATGGCTTGGTCCACAATCCGCCAGCGCGCGGCCAGGATCAGTGTGAGTGCCATTGAGGTCATGGACAAGGCACCCATGCCGGCAGGCAAAATGTTGGCCAAAGGTACGAAGGGGGCCACAAAGACAAAATGCGCCAGCGCAAACAGGCTAGCGACGCGTAGTTTGTTCCTGAACATGAGAGGCCCGTGCTGTGAGTCAGACGGTAGCTGGGTTGCCAGGATCACATCTGCCTGTGCTGAATTTGACAATTTTGTCAGGTTCAGCCGTCGGTTTCCGTTCACTCCCCCGGATCGTCCTCCGGATTGTCGTCGATCCAGGTTGAAATGATCTCGCCGGTTCGTGCATCAAGCTGGAACTCGACCTCTTCGCCGGCGGCATTGATCACTTCTATGTCGATCACAACACGGCCCTCCGCACGGTCGAGCGCAACTTCCGCGATGTCACCGGGCTGGGCTTTCAATGCGATTGCAATCGCTTCGTCAAATGTGAGCGGGGATGCTAGCGGGGGCCGGTCATCTGCACATGCCGACCCGGCCAAGACGGCCACCGCTAAAGTCGTCGCAATTGTGAAATGGTGCATCGATGCGCTCCTCAATTGAGTGGGGTGTCCCAACACCCACAAACATCCATTGACCAACCAGGCTGTCACCACGCGCTCGCAGGAATGACATTTCTGTCAGGAATTCATGCTTGATTACTCATCTTCTAAACGACCCATCAAGTGCCCCTAACGACATGCCCACACCAACCGCCCTCCAGCACATGCTTCTGAAGGTCAGTGCCATCCTCCAACGTGCAAACGCCGATGAACCTGTCGTAGCTGCGTCTACCGTTGAGCATGCAAGTTACAGCCATCCCAAGCGCCTTCCGGTCCATCTCTAGTGTGGCCTGATTGCCTTTGAGAGTGCCCGATTCAGCGCAACCCAGGGTCGCTAGCCTCACCGCGACACCTTCGAGGTCGATGGTGTCTCCGTCGCATGTTTGCGTGGCTTCAGCGGTCAGTCCATGTCCGTCGGTTGTGTAAAGAGAGCAGGCCCTCGACGGCTAACGAAGCCTACCCAGCCATGAGCGGTGGATTGGGCACCGTCGGTCAAATTGGCTCACACACAAAACGTTTTTCAAGCCACCAAGTCTGGGCCGCAACAGTGCGTTTCCCCTGCATCAACAGTTTCTGAAAACTTTAACGTTGCTATACGGTTATGCGGAACTATACCTTTCCTCTGTTGACCAAGATTTTAGGATAAGAATGCAATGAAGTTGAGTGTTTCCAGTCCGCGGACTATCGCGGCTTTTCCAACCATTTTGGGCTCTTTTTCGACCCTTTCGATGTTGATCGCAGCCGCCCCGGTTGCAGCGTCTACGTTTCAGGTCACGACGACCGCAGAGGTTAGGCAAGATATCATCCCCGGACTTGCACCGAACTACTACCACGAAAATCAAGGCGAAGAGGACCCATTGCAGGAGGGGTTCATCTGGTTCGACGAAGCTGTCCGTGTGCTGACAGAAGATGCCAATGTTTGGGATCAGTCCCAGATTCCCACCATACCGGATCCAACCGCTCCGAATGTCATAACCAGCCAAGCTCAACTGACCGGTACTTGGACCTTTGACGCCAGTTTCCTGTATAATTTCGACGACAACATCAAAGGCTCCCAATCCGAAGATGGCGGGCTCGAAGGTCAGCTTCTGGGGGAAACCTCCGACGTCTCGATTTTTCGGGTTAATCAGGGTGGAGCTGAAGTGGATTCAGGCCTCGCAACCACCACGCGGGTCGGGGTTGCAAACGACCTCATGGTGGGCGGAGGCGACGAAAGCCTTGATGTGCTCGTGATTGAGGCAGAATTCCCCAATGACCCAAATGTTGAGTCCTCGGGCATCCAACTTCAGATGGCGTTCGAAGAAAACTGGTTCGAGCAGTTTGTTGACGGGGACCTCGACATCGACGGCAACTTCGCGGATGCCGACACGGGCGAGCAGTTGACGGGTGATGCGCGGTTCGAAGCGTTCTTCAACGGCGTCATTGTTTCCGCCGTAGAGTACAAAGAAACTGTTACCTACGATTTTGGTTCGATCCTGCCAACCGGTTATGAAATTCGCCCAGGCGACAAGATGTTCGACTTGCTTGTGGTCAGTGAGGCAAATGAACGGGATCTAAATTTTGTCAGCTTTGGCGCCGCCGATGGTTCCTCGGAAGAGACGCCATTGCTGCCAGCTGGTGTATTGGAAGGAGACGGTGACGAGGGAACGCCGCCAACGTTTGGATTTGACGTCAGCGGCGCGGGCACAGATATCGTTTTTATTGATCCGGAACTGACCGTTGGCTACACCTATGAACTTCAGGGTGATGGTCAAATCGCAGCCTTTGTTGCACCGTCAGAGAGTGCAGTGGCCGTCCCAATCGGCTTTGCTGGCTATGAGTTGCTGGTCGTGGGTGGAAATGCGGACGGGCAGACCTTCTTCGTAATGCCGGGTGAGCGGATCGATTTCTCGGAATCGGATTTGGTACGTCGCCTGGTATTGACTGGTATCCCGCTGGATGCCGAGATTGATCCCACGGACTTTCAGACCTTTGTTGCGGGGTTCAGCTTCTTCAACGTGACCGATGGAAGCTTCGTTACGCAAACGGCAATAGTCGAGGACCCAGATGTCGCGCCGGCAGTACCGCTGCCTGCCGGAGCATGGCTCATGTTGACAGCTCTTGGCGGGTTTGCCGCGCTGCGTCGGCGCCAAAAGTCGTAATGTTGAACTTCACCAAACTATGCACCGCGGCCCATGTGGCCGTGGTCGTCCTTCTGGGACCCGCAATGGCCCAAAATTCCGAAGGGCACACTTACGTGATCGAAGGTCCCGGGAAGACAGAGTGTGCGCAGTTCTCTAGCTACGAAGGCAGTGACAATCGCGTGCGCGACGTCGCATCCTGGCTGTCCGGTTACTTGACCGCACATCACCGATTGTCGGCCGATATCTTCGACCTTAGCCCATGGCAAACACCGGGGGTGTTGGTGGGCTTGCTGCGACAGTACTGCGATGCAAACCCGGACTCCTATGTTGAAGAGGGGGCGCAGGATTTGGTGGAGTATCTCACTCCACGAGCTTTGCGCGCCCCATCGGAGGTTGTTGCGATGCGTAAGGCCGAAGAACTGGTATTGCTTTACGAAGCGGTGCTGAGGCAGGTGCGCACTGCTCTTTCGCAGGCGGGTTTCGCCCCGGGAACTTCTGAAGTTGGACTAGCGGAAGCCCTGGAGGCTTACCAATCCTCCGAAAGTCTTCCAGTTACAGGACTTCCAGATCAGGCCACGCTTGCGCGTTTGTTGCGCTAGTCAGCGTTCACACTGGATGTGACTCCGGTCTTTGTACTTGGCAACATGTTACCCCCCACCACTAAACTCGGTTCAGTTTGGAACGACCAGATAAGTTGCCCATATCGCTCGCAGTGACGGCCAGACCCCAGCAAGTCATGCTCCTCGCACGGCCCCCAATTGTTGCAAGAGTTAGGAAGCTCGCCAGCCAGCAGACTTCTTTGTTTGCTGCGCTGTGCTATGACCAGCCAATTCGCCATCCCCAACATGTGCAGCAATAAGCCATGATAGGCGCCTTCAATGCCTCTACGTTCAAGGAGTTTTTCATAATAGGGCCTGCATTCGCCATTAGTTCCAGGCTTTCCCGCAGGTTCGGCGTGCCGCCCGCAGCCAACTTCATACCTGTAAATGCGCGTTGTCTGCTTTTGCCCTCTTCTGTTTCGTCTACTCGAAGATGCAATCCGCGAGGTCCGCGTTGCCAAGCAGATCATTTTCCACTGCACCACTCAGTCGTCCTGGCGAGCTGCGTTTGCGCCGCCCTTACGCGTATGGGGGGTGATCCACGGCGCTTCGGACGACGTCCGCGATGCCCTGCAGCTCATCCGCCAGGGGACTGCTGCGGCGCCAGATCATTCCGATTGTCCGCGACGGGCGTGGCGCGGCAAAGCGGGACACCGCCACCGGGCTGGACCGCGTTTCAACCGCGACTGCCATTTCGGGGATCAGCGTCACACCCAACCCGGCGCTGACAAGCTGCACCAATGTCGAAAGAGAGCTGCCGTCCAGCCCCTCGCGCGGGCGGGCCGTTCGCAGATTGCAAAAGGACAGTGCCTGATCGCGAAAGCAATGCCCCTCTTCCAGCAAGAGCAACCGCAGGTCCCATAGGGCCTCACCATCAGGCACGGGCGCATCTGCATCCTTTTCCGGGCGGACCAGCACAAACTCTTCTTCAAACAGTGCAACTTCGGTCAGGGCAGGTTCCGATACCGGAAGCGCGACAATGGCTGTGTCAATCCGGCCGTCTAACAGCTCTTCCAAAAGGTTTTGCGTCAGGGTTTCGCGCACATGGACATCGAGACCGTCGTGGCTCTGCGCCAACGCACCAATGACCGCCGGCAGCAGGTAAGGCGCAATGGTTGGAATGATCCCGATACGCAAGCGCCCGGCCAGCCGTCCACGCGCGGCTCTTGCAAGGTCCCCCAGTTCATCAACCGCCCGCAGGATGTCTCGCGCACGATGGGCAAAGCTCTCTCCAAAGGCTGTCAGGCGTGCTTGGCGCGCGCCGCGTTCGAACAACACGATGCCGAGGCCTTCTTCCAGTTCTTTGATCTGAACCGAAAGGGCGGGTTGCGAAACCGAGCAGGCATCAGCGGCCCTGCCGAAATGCCCGTGCCGGGTCAGCGCATCGAAGTATCTCAGTTGTCTGAGCGTAAGTGTATTCATAGTTTCAGGTTATTAATGTGATTAGGAAATGCAACTTAAACCAATCACGGGGATCTGCTAAATTCGCTCCTGTAAAGGGAGAGTTTCAGATGCCAGACCCGAATCGGGACATGTGCCGGACGGCATTGCGCCACGGCTCGGCAAGGCTGGCATTTGTCGCGGCAGAGCCTACATCCGCCTTGGCGCGGATCACGCATGTTCGCCTTCACCACGAAACACCCAACCCCGCAACAAACCCCAACAGCTAGACGGAGAGTTCCATGGATGGAAACGACGCCCCGAGCGTAAGCAAGTGCCCCGTGATGGGCGGCACCGCGATGAACACCCTTTTTGGCGTGCAGTCGAACCGAGACTGGTGGCCCAATCAATTGAATCTTCGCATTCTGCACCAGAATTCAGAGCTCTCCGACCCGATGGGCGAGGGTTTCGACTACTCCGAAGAGTTCGGCAAACTTGACCTTGGCGCGCTCAAGAAAGACCTGCACGCCCTGATGACGGACTCGCAGGACTGGTGGCCGGCAGACTATGGCCACTATGGCGGCCTTTTCATCCGGATGGCATGGCATGCTGCTGGAACCTACCGGACGGGCGATGGGCGTGGCGGTGCCGGATCAGGCTCACAGCGCTTCGCACCGCTCAACAGCTGGCCCGACAATGGCAACCTGGACAAAGCGCGGCGCCTGCTCTGGCCGATCAAGCAAAAGTATGGCGACAAGATTTCCTGGGCCGACCTGCTGATCCTGACCGGCAACGTCGCGCTGGAATCTATGGGCTTCAAAACCTTCGGGTTCGGCGGCGGTCGTGCGGACATCTGGGAACCCGAAGAAGACATCTATTGGGGCGCCGAAAAAGAATGGCTCGCCACCAGTGACAAGGCAAACAGCCGTTACTCCGGTGAGCGCGATCTGGAAAACCCGTTGGCAGCCGTTCAGATGGGCCTGATCTACGTCAACCCCGAAGGTCCGGACGGCAACCCCGATCCTCTCGCGTCCGGTCGCGACATTCGCGAAACCTTTGCCCGTATGGCGATGGACGACTACGAAACCGTGGCCCTGGTGGCCGGTGGTCACACCTTCGGTAAGGCGCATGGTGCGGGCGATGCCGCGGCGGTCGGGCCGGAGCCCGAGGGCGCCCCGGTCGAAGCGCAAGGTCTGGGCTGGCTCAGCAGCTACGGATCGGGCAAGGGCCGCGATGCCATCACCAGCGGCATCGAAGGCGCCTGGACCCCGACCCCAACCCAGTGGGACATGTCCTATTTTGATGTTCTGCTTGGCTACGAATGGGAACTGACCAAGAGCCCCGCGGGCGCCAATCAATGGCAACCCAAGGACCTGGCCGAAAAAGATATGGCGCCTGATCCGGAGGACGCGTCGAAACGCGTACCGATCATGATGACAACGGCGGACATGGCGATGCGCATGGACCCGGCCTATGAGAAGATTTCGCGTCACTTCCACGCCAATCCAGACGAGTTTGCTGATGCCTTCGCGCGGGCCTGGTTCAAGCTGACCCATCGGGATATGGGACCGCGCGCCCTGTATCTGGGCGATGAAGTCCCTGCCGAAGAGCTGATCTGGCAGGATCCGATCCCGGCGGCGACCGGAACGGTCATTGACGCTAGCGACATCGCCGCGCTGAAGGCCGAGATCCTCGCCTCCGGCTTGTCGATCCCGGAGCTTGTTTCGACGGCATGGGCCTCTGCGTCGACCTTCCGCGGGTCCGACAAACGCGGCGGGGCCAATGGCGCGCGTGTCCGGCTTGCACCGCAGAAGGACTGGGAGGCCAACCAGCCTGCGCAGCTCTCCAAAGTGCTTGCGGCGTTGGAAGGCATTCAGTCCAAGTTCAACGCCGCGCAGTCCAACGGCAAAGCGGTGTCGCTGGCCGACCTGATCGTTCTGGGCGGCTGTGCGGCCGTCGAACAGGCGGCCAAGGCTGGCGGGCACGACATCGACGTTCCGTTTGCGCCGGGCCGTATGGACGCGACGCAGGAGCAGACCGATGAGGACAGCTTTGCCGTGCTCGAGCCGCTTGCCGACGGGTTCCGGAACTATCTCAAAGGCGAATACTCGGTTTCAGCCGAGGAGCTTTTGGTGGACCGCGCGCAATTGCTCGGGCTGACGGCACCGCAGATGACGGCGCTGCTCGGTGGTCTGCGGGTGCTGAACACCAACGTCGGACAGGCGCAACACGGTGTGTTCACAGATCGCCCTGAAACGCTGAGCAACGACTTCTTCACCAACCTGATTGACATGTCGGTGGAATGGGCACCGACCTCGGACGCGGCCGACGTGTTTGAAGGTCGTGACCGCAGCAGTGGAGATGTCAAATGGACCGGGACACGTGTTGATCTTGTGTTCGGCTCCAACTCGCAATTGCGCGCAATTGCAGAGGTCTATGCACAGTCTGACAGCGAGACGCGGTTCGTCCGGGATTTCGTGGCGGCCTGGGACAAGGTGATGAGCGCTGATCGGTTTGATCTGGCCTGAGGCCTCGGGTCACGGGCAGTCGCGCAAGCGGCTGTCCGCCAATAAAAGATGCGGCGCGATTGTTTATCGATCGCGTCGCATTTTTTTCGCGCGCGACTCAGATCAGCGCACCGCCTTTCGGGCAAACCAGGTCACAAGCCCAACAGTAATCGTGATCCGAAAGAGATGATGGGCACTGACGATGACCGGGCTGATGCCCAGACTCAATGCGACCAGACCCATCTCGGTGACGCCACCGGGTGCAAAGCTGATAAAAAGAGCGTCCCACCCCACCGGCACATAAGGGGACAATGCAAAGGCGAACCCCATGGCCAGCCCCAGCATCAGACCAACAGAGATTGCCCCCAGCCCGAAACCGCGCATCATCTGGCTGACTGTAGCGCCGGCAAAGAGGGCGCCCAATCCGACCCCGATCACCAGCTGAGCAAGGTACAGCAGCCACAGCGGCGATACCGTTTCCACGACGCCAATCGCATGCAGAACTGCACTGAGCAAAAGCGGCCCCATCATGTGCGTGGCCGGCAAATGCAACTTCTGGCCCACCCAGATCCCTGCCAGCGAAATTGCGGCAACAAGGAGCAGATCGCGCAATTCCGCCACGGCGGAGTCGGCGTCTTGACCTGCGGCGCTGCCCACAGGTTCACCCGACCAGATCAGGAAAAGGATCGGCACGGTGAAAACCACCAGAATAATGCGGGCAAACTGCTGGATCGTCAGCACCTTCACATCAGCGCCGGCCTGTTCCCCAATCGATATGGATTCCACCAAACCACCCGGCATTGCCGCATACGTGGCAGTGACCCTGTCGAAACCGCCGATGCGGCGATAGACGGCATACCCCATTCCTTGCGCCACGAAGACGAAAACAATCATGGCCAGGAAGGATGGCCAAAGCTGCGGCAGCGTGCCTAGCAATGCAGGGCTGAAACTGGCGCCGATCTTGGTGCCGATGATCGCCACGAACCCCTTGCGCAGCAACTGGGGGAACTCAACGTCTTGTCCGAGCCGTTCAGTCGCAAAGACGGTCCATGCGCCAACCAGCAAAACGCTGCCCAAAAGGAATGGCATGGGCAGGCCAATCAGGTACCCGATGATGCCGCCCACCAGGCCGATTGCCAAAAGAACGCCGACCTGGGCTATGCGGCGCAAGCTGACCGAAGGGATCGCGGAGAACGGCATGAGCCCGTGGTACCGCAGACAGGGCTGGGGTCAACCTTCCCCGGACGGAGGTCTCGAACTTGCGTCTGGGCGGCGTTATGCAAAACGGCTTTCTCGGTCGACCGAATGACGTCTGCGCCCGATTTGAGTCCAGCCCAGGTCTGGAGCGTTGACCGAATGCTGAGACGCGGCGATGTTGGAGCAAACAGAGCCGAACGTGAACGAGGGGCGACAGATGCGCATGGCACGAACACTGCTGGGAGGCCTGATGATCTGGGCTTGGTGCATCAGCGCAAGTGCAGAGGCCGACGGACCGGATTACTTCCGCGTTGTCGACGTTGCCCAGGATGACGTTCTGAACATCCGATCCGAAGGGAACGCCAACGCGCCAATCCTCGGCACGATACCGGCAGGCGCAGACGGCGTGAAAAACCTGGGATGCACCGGTGGGTTGTCCTTTGTGGACTGGCAGAACGCCACGCAGGAAGAACGTGATGCGGCGGCCAAGACCCGGTGGTGTCGTGTTTCCTTTGATGGAACAGAAGGTTGGGCCGCCGGATGGTTCCTTGCGGAGGGCACCATGCCGGTCTCAGATCCGATCGCGCCAAGCTTTGATTGCGCGAAAGCTGGCACGTCCGCTGAAGAGGAAATCTGCAAGGACCCGCATCTCGCGCGCCTCGATCTGGAACTGGCGCGGCTCTATCGGCTGGCCGTCAACGGCCCGAACATGACGTCGGACCGATTAGATAACCTGAAAGCCACCCAGCGCGGCTGGGTGAAAGGGCGTGACGACTGTTGGAAGGCAACAATCGGCCTGAGTCGCTGCATCGCGGACAATTACGTAATGCGTATAGACGAGATCCGAACGGGCTATGCAGACGCGCGCGCAGAGGACGCAGAGGGCATTTCCATTGGCCCGCTGGCCTATGCGTGTCCCGGTCTGGATGCGCTTGTCTCCTTCGTCGCCGTGAATGCTGATCCATCCATGATTTCGCTTCGGTGGCGGGAGGTCTGGCTCGTCGCGACTGAGCAACGCACAGGGTCAGGTGCAAGGTATGAAGATCAGACCGCGGAGGGGACCTTTGGCTTCTGGATCAAGGGCAACGAGGCGCAGCTGAGCCGCCCGGGCGAGCCAGACCTGACATGCGAGGTCGACGATATCGGCTAACTGCGGGGCCCCGGAGCTACATTAGCATTGGTGAGTCACTCGTCGAGCGAGCCATGGATTGCAAACTGCTCCAGCCCCGCCGACTGTGCCTCGATCACACGATAGGTCTCCCGAACACCGGCGGAGGTCAGCTCGCGCGCCACCGTCAGCAGGCTGTTGGCATCATGATCGTCACACAGTGAGGTCATCTGAGCGATCTCTTCTGCCGCAACGGGGCGTGCAGCCTCCTGGTCCGGGGCGCCGTAGTAGGTGACGAAGTGATCGGCCAGAGCATTCGTGAGCGTTTCGATCTCTGCCGGCTCAATCTGCGTGACCGCAACAAATGTCACCCGGCCCGCTGTCTCCAACCCGAACCAGCCATTGGAGAACGCCTGTCGCGCCTTGCCTGTCAGATCGCCTTCGGTCCAGTCGGAAAACTCAAACCCTCCGGAGATACACCACTCGCCGGTCCGCGCCGGAGAGTGGTAGACCCGCAGATCGCTTTCATCGAAGTGGATTGCACGTGCCAGTTTCATTTGTTGGCCTCCATCAATGAGCTGAGCGGCAGCAGGTGAGTGGTCTGATCGTCACGCAAAAGCATCCCGAAGTTTTCGTCGACCCCCACGAATGTGCCCGTCAGGTCACCAACCTGCACCGTCTCCCCGACATTATGTGCAAGACCGAGCCACTCCGAATGCAACGCCGCCGGTCCATCGCTTTCCCAGCGCGCGATCCAATGCAATGTATGCCGCGCCCAGCTCTCCAGAAGATCGGGTGCCTGCACATCCGCACAACCTTCGGCATAGAGCGCTGTTCTGTCGGGTTCATGGCCGGTTTCATCGTCTTCCGGCCAAAGCTGCAACTCGAGCCCGACCACCAACCAATTGGGTGTCGCCGCGTCGTCATGGGTGTCTGCAATCAGCCTCATGCGCCCGCAGGTCGCCCCGTTCACCCGAATCCCGCCGGCCCATTCCAAATGCACCGCAACCTCGGGCGGACCCAGCGCGCCCAGCGCGTTCTGGAACCCAACAGCGCACGCCGGCAGCATGGCGACCGCCCGGCTCAGCGGCACCTCGGGCGCAAACACCAGCGCCGCCCGCAACTGTACCGATCCCAGATTGTAGACCACCAATCCTGCATCGCAGCCCATTGCCGCGCGCATGCAGGCCGTCTCAAACGGGTCCGCTGCTCCGGACAGGGCTTCGCCTGACATCAGTGGAGGGAAGGTCAGTTCTGTCATGCGGACAGTTTCGCCATCAAAGTGTCACCAATCGCTCGGAACGCCTGCGCCTGAGGGCTGTCCGGCTTGGACACCACGATCGGCGCACCCCCGTCAGAGGCCAGACGGATATCCAGATGGAGCGGCACTTCGGCCAGCAACGGGACGTTCAGCTTCTCGGCTTCTGCGGCAACCCCACCATGTCCGAACACATGCTCCTCATGGCCGCAGTTGGAACAGATATGCGTCGACATGTTCTCGATCATACCAAGGATCGGCACCTGCAACTGATTGAACATATCGACACCTTTGCGGGCATCCAGCAAAGCCACGTCCTGTGGCGTGCTGACGATCACGGCCCCGTCCACCTTGGCCTTTTGTGACAAGGTCATCTGGACATCGCCTGTGCCCGGAGGCAGATCCACAAGCAGCACATCGAGCGCGCCCCATTGCACCTGCATCATCATCTGTTGCAACGCACCCATCAGCATCGGACCGCGCCAGACAACCGCCTGATCCTCGTTGGTCATCAACCCGATCGACATCATCGTGACGCCGTGATTGCGCATCGGCAGTATGGTCTTCCCATCCGGGCTGGCTGGTCGTCCCGACACGCCCAGCATGCGCGGCTGGGACGGCCCATACACATCGGCGTCCAGCAGACCAACCCGATGACCCGCTGCCGCAAGCGCACAGGCCAGATTGGCCGAAACGGTCGATTTTCCGACCCCGCCCTTACCTGAGGCGATGGCCACGATATGGTCAACGCCAGGGATACTTTCTGGACCCTTGGGTTCCGCCTTCCGGCCCGGTTTCAAATCCGGAGGCGGCGCTTTGGCTGAATGCCCGGTCAAGACAACCGAGACCTTGTCCGCCCCGTCCAACGCATTCACCCTTGCCTCTGCTTCAACGCGCACCGGCTCATAGGCATCGGCACGCGCGGGATCGATCTCCAGCACAAACCGGACAGTCCCGCCATCCACATTCAGGGCCCGGACCACGCCAGCGGCGACAATATCCGCGTCGCTCGCCGGGTCCGCGATGTCTTTCAATGTGTCCAGTACGTTTTCTCGAGTCAGTGCCAAACGATCAATCCTGTCCTTTGATGGTGCCTGTTACCACATGTTCCAGATCAAGACCGTCGACAGTGATCACGGCCTTTGCGGTGAACTCGCGACCTGCCGTATCGGTGTTCCGCATGGCCTCTTCAATCGCCTGCTGAGAGGTCACGCCGACCTGTTTGAGAAACTTGCGCATCGACATGTTGAAGTCTTCGCTCATGGAGTTGTTCCTTTTTGCTGTGTTGACGTACGGCCCGGCTGCTCCTTAGGCTGCGGTGCCATGTGTCGCCGTATCGGAATGATCTTGGTGCTTTTGTTGGCCGCAACAAGCCTGCTCGCGCAGGAAAACCCGCGCGTGGTCCGGCTGGCAGCGCCGAATGCGCTGATCGAAAGCGGGTTGCTGAAGTACATGCTGCCGCGCTTTTCGCTGAAAACCCAGATCAGGGTCGAGGTTGTACCCGCGCAGGACGACGCCGAGGCACGCATTGGCGACACCGGCACCCCGGTGTTTTCTGGCGCCGGTCAGCTCTGGCGGATCGAAACGCTGGACCCAGCACACACGGGCACCGAACGCTTCGTGGCGTGGGTCACGTCCGAGATTGGGCAACGCAGCATCACCGGTTTCACGGTGGACGGGGCGCAACCTTTCGCGTTGCCGCCAGAAGAAACCGCACAGGCCGAAGCGGTCGTTTTTGAAGGCGACGCCATTCGTGGCAAAGCCCTTTCGCGCAGCCACTGTGGGCGGTGTCACGTCGTGATCGACGAAGAACGCATGAATGCCATCGGGTCTTCTCCGTCGTTCTTCGTGCTGCGGGGACTGCCGGACTGGGACACCCGGTTTCAGGTGTTTTACGTGCTCAATCCGCACCCCTCGTTCACCCAGATCGAAGGTCTTACCGAGCCATTTCCGCCTGAACTGCCTTCGCCCATGGTGCCGATCGAAATGAGCCAGGAAGACCTTGACGCGATCCTGGCTTACGCTGCCGCACTGAAACCCGCGGACCTTGGGGCACCGTTGCAACATCAGTGATCGCGCCGCTTGCTGAGGTAGTCATCAGTTGTGCGCGGCCGCGGCCGTTCCCCACCGCTGAATGGGTTGTCCTCGGAGTGAAACTGCGCATTCACGCGGCAATTGTCACACATCTGGATCATCTGCGCCGCTTTGGGGTTCTGGAACATCGAATGCTTGCCCGCCAGCTTCTCCATGATCTTCTCAACCGTGGATTTGACGCCGAACAAGGCCCCGCACTCGATACAGGCAAATGGTTCCTCCTCGTTCAGGACCACTTGCTCCAATGCGCTGTCCGCAAGGTTCAGCCGCGCCTCGTAGGTAATGGCGTCCTCGGGGCAGATGTTGGCACATAGCCCGCATTGCAGGCACGCGTCTTCTTGAAAACGGAGCTGCGGCATGTCCGGGTTTTCGCCCAAAGCGCCAGACGGACACAGTGAAACGCAGCTCAGGCACAAGGTGCACGCATCCGTGTCCACCAGTACCGCGCCGTACGGCGCGCCCTCAGGAAGTGCGAGACTGTCGGCGTCCGGGCGCAGAGCCTTGACGGCCTGTCGGGTGATCTGTCGGCGCGTTCCCATCGGCCGGATCGGGGTCACATCAGGTTTCGGCACGGGCTCACCGAACAATGCATCAGAGAGCGCGTCGGGATCCGACACATCGAGATGAGACAACTTGCCAGGCGTGATGGCTTCTACGAGTGCTGCCTCTCGCTCCAACGGTTCGCGCTCGGTCGCGGGCGCCAACAAGATAGAGACATGGGCAAAACCTGCCGCCAGAGCACACAGCGCCTCGGCGTGACCAAACGCATTCAAAGCGTCGAGTTCGAGCGGAATGACATTCGCCGGCAAACCCCGACCAAACCGCGCGGCCAGCGCGATCATTTCGCGACCATGCCCATCATGGACCAGCAACCGTGGTGCCGTGCCGCCCGCGTCCTGATAGGCACGCGCCAGCGTCTGCACCCGACGCATCGTCAGATCTACGGGCGGCGCGTCGTAACTGATCGCCCCTGATGGGCAAAGCGAAGAACACGCACCGCAGCCCGCGCAGATCATCGGGTCTATGGTCACGTGTTCCCCATTTGGGGTGATGGCGCCTGTTGGGCACGCATCAAGGCAGCGTGTGCAGGCGACTTGTTCGGCCCTTGAATGCGCGCAGAGCATAGGCTCGAGTTTGACGTAGAGGGGCTTCTCAAATGTCCCTATGAGATGCGACGCCTGCAGCACGGCCTCTGCGACGGCGGACGAGCTTCGAGGGTCGGCCCGCACATATCCCTCGCGTTTGTGCGGCGCCGAAAAAAGCGCCGTGTCTCCGGAGAGATCGAGAATGAGATCACACACAGACTGGCCGCCGTCGCGCGGCTCGGTCAGGGTCTGTGCGCCGCGTCCGCCCGGGACGACCTGTTGCAAGCTGTCGATGGTTACCGCAAAGGCTCCCAGCGCTCCGCTGGCCCTCCTCAGACGACCACGAACCACGTCATAGGCGCGCGTCAGCGGCAGGTCGGTGGTGTCTGTCAGCAGCAGCGTGACGGACAAATGATCCTTGAGTTGTTCGGCTGCCCCGATCGCGACATCTCCGGCACCGACGATCAGACAAACCCCTTCGGACACCACGTCAACCGACTTGGATGCGGGTGCCGGCAGTGCCGCTTCGGCAACCAATGCGGCCATCTTGGGTAGTTTTGGGGCGGTATCTTCGGTCCAACCCGCACGGTCGCGCAGATCCAGAACGGGGGGTGACTGGACCCCAATTTCGGCGGCCAGCTCCTCAAAAAAGCGGTGTTCTTGCGTGCAGCAAAAAACTGATTCGCCAGCCGTTAGAGCCTCGGCTGCTTGCTCCGATTGGGTGGTGCAGAGGGACGAATGCACCTTCGAACACCTGATCCCGGTTGCACCTGACAGGGCCTCAGCATCAATTGGATTGGTTCCCAAACAATCACACAAAATCAATGTTTTATCCATGATTACCTGGCTGCCTTTTCCTGCATTTTGGGTGGCTCGGTGGTGAGTGAAACTCCTTCAACTAGACATGATTCCTGTCCACCGTAAACCGGATTTCTGGTCGCCGCTCTTGCCATACGCACGCTGAAATTCGCGAAGTGATTCGTCGCTAATGCGATGATCTCAATTCCAGACTAAAACAGTCGAGATGGACAAAACGTCCAAGGTGGCATGCAACTGTACACAGTGCTGCCCAAATTGACCGGCAAGCTTAGAACACAGGCAGTTTGCGAAGATGACCGTTGCGCTGCGCGTCCGGTCCGCCAAGCTGGGACCATCGAGACGTTAAGACCCCGGGATCTGTGAACCAAACTTTCGCCAAAACCCAGACCATACCGATTGGCGTCGTCCTGCGTCGTGCGCCGGGCGTGACGCGATGGGCCAAGTGGGCGTGGTCGGCACGGGCCGTGCTTCCGGGTGCCGGTGCCGCAAACTGGCAAATCCTGCGCGAAGAAGATGGGGCGACCGAGTATCATGCCGCTACCCTGCCGCTGGAACTGCACTGGACCCAGACCGAAGCCTACCTGAACGGGCTCTCCTCGGAGGTGCCCAGCATTTACGTCATCCTTCGGGACGCAGGGCACGAAGAGGAGCGCCCGCTCGAACCTTTGTTGGTCACGGCCTCTCCCTACGAAGCGCAGGACTACGCAGACAGTGGCGAGGAACTGGTCGAGAAGGTGCCGATGCCGCATGGGCTGGTCGCCTGGGTCAGGGATTTCGCATTGGCCCACCACCAGGACGAGGTGTTCGTGAAACGTCGCCGCGACAAGAAGCGCACGGACGTCGTCGAAGAAGGGATCGGCGATCCCCGCATCCGACAGGTGGCCGATGTCTACAGGGCCCCCGCCAAACGGAGGCGGCTGCAATGAACGGAAGTGATTTCTGGTCCCGCCGCAAGGCGCAGGTGGAAGCCGAAGAGCGTGCTGAACTGGCCGCTGCGCAGCTTGCCGAGCGCGAGGCACGCGAAGCCAAACTTGAAGAAAAATCCGACGCCGAGATTCTGGAAGAGCTTTCGCTGCCTGATCCCGACACGCTGACCGAAGGCGCGGATTTCAAGGCCTACCTGACCGAAGCGGTGCCCCAGCGTATCCGGCTGCGCGCCTTGCGGCGGCTCTGGCGCGTCAACCCCGTGCTCGCAAACCTCGATGGTCTGGTCGACTACGGCGGAGATTTCACCGACGCCAGCTGCGTCATCGAAAATATGCAAACCGCCTATCAGGTCGGCAAAGGCATGTTGAAACATATCGAGGCCATGGCGAAAGAGGCCGAGCTGGCCGATACTCCTGCGGAGCCAGAAGTCGAAGAGACCGAGGAAATCGAAGTTGCAGCGCTCGAGACTTCGGAGCCACCGGCATTTTCCACGGCACCCTTGCCCGAGACACCCGCACCGATGGAGCCCGAGGAAGAGATCGTGGATCTGGCGGCTCAGCCCGGTCCCAGAATGCGGTTTCGCTTCGCCGAGGAGCAGACCGCATGACCACACAGGATAAAGTTATGGACCTGCCACCCGAACCGCATGTCGCTGAAGAAGACCGACTGCGCGCCGATCTTTACAACTATCTCGGTCTGATCCTGTCCCGCCCGCCCGATCAGATGCTGCTGGGGCAGACCGCCGGACTTTCCGGCGATGACGGCGAGCTTGGCACAGCCATCAATGCGCTGAGCAAGGTGGCACAACTCACCAAACCTAAGGGCGTGGAAATTGAGTTCAACAAGCTGTTCATCGGCCTTGGGCGGGGCGAGTTGCTGCCTTACGCCAGCTACTATCTGACAGGTTTTCTCAACGAAAAGCCGCTCGCCGTTCTGCGGCAAGACATGGCATCTCGGGGTCTGACGCGCGCAGCGAACGTGTTTGAACCCGAAGACAACATCGCATCCCTGATGGAAATGATGGGCGCCCTGATTGCCGGCCGCTTCGGCAGCGCCGCGCCCCTGAGCGATCAGAAGATTTTCTACAACAAGCACATCGGCCCCTGGGCCGGTCACTTCTATTCGGACCTGGAGGCGGCAACCAACTCGGTCTTTTACGCCGCTGTCGGCGCTGTTGGCAGGGTGTTCATGGAGATCGAAGCCGAAGGGTTCCGAATGAGCGCGGAGTAATCCGCATCCACGGCGGGCAACCGCCATAACCACAGAGAGGAGGACTCTCATGACCAGAAAATCCGAGGAGGCATCAAGCCGCCGCGATTTTCTTAAGCTGGCCGGAACGGCAGCCCCGCTTGCAGCGGTCGCTGTGGCAACGACCAGTGGGACGGCCGAAGCCGCCGAGCCCGACCTGACATCCGAAAAGATGCAGGACACCGCGCACACTCGCGCCTACCTCGACAGCGCCCGCTTTTAGGACCGGACGCTGTGAACTGCCGCCGGCGACTGGTTGCGTGACGCCCGACTGCCGCGTGGATCAAATCAAACCCACCTAGCCCCATTCGGGTTGCAAGGGAGGAGAAACACAATGCTTAGGAAAAAGACCAACGGGGTTGCGAGACGCCCCCAGCGGACAAGTATCCTGTCTGAGGTCGCGGGCAAATCCGTCGACCGCCGCGCGTTTCTGCGCGGCTCTGGCCTGGCCATTGGTGGTCTGGCCGCAATCAGCGCCACGGGGGGAACCGTGACGCAGGCGAATGCCGCCGCCGCCGCAACAGGTGCCGTTGACCTTGTCAAATCGGTCTGCACGCACTGCTCGGTCGGCTGCACAGTCATTGCCGAAGTCCAGAACGGTGTCTGGACAGGTCAGGAGCCCGGCTGGGACAGCCCGTTCAACCTGGGTGCGCATTGCGCCAAGGGGGCCTCGGTTCGTGAGCACGCTCATGGTGAGCGCCGCCTGAAGTATCCCATGAAGAAAGAGAACGGCGAATGGGTCCGTATCTCCTGGGAGCAGGCGATCGACGAGATCGGTGATGGCATGATGCAGATCCGCGAAGAAAGCGGACCTGACAGCGTCTATTGGCTGGGATCGGCCAAGCACAACAACGAACAGGCCTATCTGTTCCGCAAGTTTGCGGCCTACTGGGGCACGAACAACGTGGATCACCAGGCGCGTATCTGTCACTCCACCACTGTTGCGGGTGTTGCGAACACATGGGGCTACGGCGCCATGACCAACAGCTACAACGACATCCATAACTCCAAGGCGATCTTCATCATCGGCGGCAACCCCGCGGAGGCACACCCTGTGTCGCTGCTGCACGTGCTGCGCGCCAAGGAGCAGAACAACGCCCCGGTCATCGTCTGCGACCCGCGCTTCACACGCACAGCGGCCCACGCCGACGAATACGTCCGGTTCCGTCCCGGAACGGACGTGGCACTGGTCTGGGGGATCCTCTGGCACATCTTCGACAACGGATGGGAAGACAAAGAGTTCATCCGCACCCGTGTCTGGGGTATGGACCAGATCAAGGACGAAGTGGCGAACTGGACCCCCGAAGAGGTCGAGCGTGTCACCGGAGCGCCGGGCAGCCAGCTCAAGCGCGTTGCGCGGACACTTGCCAACAACCGTCCCGGCACCGTGATCTGGTGCATGGGCGGAACCCAGCACACCAATGGCAACAACAACACACGCGCTTACTGTGTGTTGCAGCTGGCACTGGGCAACATGGGCACCACAGGTGGCGGCACCAACATCTTCCGCGGCCATGACAACGTGCAGGGCGCAACGGACCTTGGGGTCCTGAGCCACACGCTGCCCGGTTACTACGGTCTGAAGCCCGGGTCCTGGGCGCATTGGGCCCGTGTCTGGGGCGAGGATATCGATTGGCTGAAAGGTCAGTTTGCTTCGCAGAAAGATGCCGAGGGCAAAGACAAGTCGCTGATGAACCTCACCGGGATCCCGGTCTCGCGCTGGATCGACGGCATTCTCGAAGACAAGGACAACATGGATCAGCCGGACAACGTCCGGGCCATGGTGCTTTGGGGCCACGCGCCAAACTCTCAAACGCGGATGAAAGAGATGAAAACCGCGATGGAGAAACTGGACATGCTGGTGGTTGTCGACCCGTTCCCGACGGTGTCGGCGGTTCTGCATGACCGAACGGATGGCGTTTACCTGCTGCCGGCTTCGACTCAGTTCGAAACGCGTGGGTCTGTGACGGCCTCCAACCGCTCGCTGCAGTGGCGCGATAAGATCATCGACCCGCTCTTCGAGTCGTTGCCGGATCACGTCATCATGGCCAAGTTCGCCAACAAGTTCGGCTGGGCAGACAGGTTCTTCCGGAACATCGAGATGGAGGACCCGGAAACGCCCAACGTTGAAAGCGTGACGCGCGAGTTCAACGCCGGCATGTGGACCGTTGGTTACACCGGGCAAAGCCCGGAGCGGATCAAAACGCATATGGCCAACCAGCACACGTTCGACCGGACGACGCTGCAGGCGATCGGCGGACCCGCGGACGGTGACTACTATGGTATGCCATGGCCATGCTGGGGCACGCCGGAGATGAACCACCCCGGTACGCCAAACCTCTATGACATGTCCAAACCTGTCGCAGAGGGTGGCCTGACCTTCCGCGCCCGTTTCGGCGTGGAGCGGGATGGCGACAACCTGCTCGCCGAAGGCGTCTACAGCGTCGGATCGGAGATTCAGGACGGGTATCCCGAGTTCACCATGCAAATGCTGATGGACCTGGGATGGGATGGCGATCTGACCGCCGAGGAGCGCGCCGCGATCGATGCGGTTGCCGGTCCGAAAACCAACTGGAAAACCGACCTTTCGGGCGGGATCCAGCGGGTGGCGATCAAGCATGGCTGTGCACCGTTCGGAAACGCAAAGGCCCGCGCCGTTGTGTGGACGTTCCCCGATCCGGTTCCGATTCACCGCGAGCCGCTCTACACCAACCGTCGCGATCTGGTCGCGGACTACCCAACATACGAGGACCGCAAGTTCTACCGCTTGCCGACCATGTATGCCTCGATCCAGAAAAACGACTTCTCCAAGGACTACCCGATCATCCTGACTTCGGGGCGTCTGGTGGAGTACGAGGGCGGCGGGGACGAAACCCGGTCGAACCCCTGGTTGGCTGAGCTACAACAGGACATGTTCGTCGAGGTCAATCCGCGCGATGCCAACAACCTTGGTATCCGTGACGGAGCGCAGGTCTGGGTCGAAGGCCCGGAAGGCGGCAAGGTCAAAGTGATGGCCATGGTGACCGAACGCGTCGGTAGCGGTGTGGCGTTCATGCCGTTCCACTTTGGTGGCCATTTCGAGGGTGTGGACCAGCGGGACAAGTACCCCGCGGGCGCTGACCCCTATGTTCTGGGCGAGAGCACGAACACCGCGCAGACCTATGGCTATGATTCAGTGACCCAGATGCAGGAGACGAAAGCCACTCTCTGCAAAATCTGGGCAGCATAAGGGAGGACGATCAATGGCAAGAGCAAAGTTTCTTTGCGACGCAGAGCGCTGCATTGAATGCAATGCCTGTGTGACGGCCTGTAAGAACGAACATGAGGTGCCATGGGGCATCAACCGACGAAGGGTGGTGACCATCAACGATGGGTCGCCCGGCGAACGGTCGATCTCCGTGGCCTGCATGCACTGTTCGGATGCGCCGTGCATGGCGGTCTGCCCTGTGGACTGTTTCTACCAGAACGAAGAGGGCGTGGTCCTGCACTCCAAGGACCTCTGCATCGGGTGCGGATACTGCTTCTACGCCTGCCCCTTTGGTGCACCACAGTTCCCGCAGGCCGGGAACTTCGGGTCCCGCGGCAAGATGGACAAGTGCACCTTCTGCGCCGGTGGCCCGGAAGAAACGCACTCCACGGCCGAGTTCGCCAAGTACGGACGCAACCGCATTGCCGAAGGCAAACTGCCGATCTGCGCGGAAATGTGTTCCACCAAGGCGTTGCTCGCGGGTGACGGTGACATCGTCGCCAACATCTATCGTGAGCGCGTTGTGGCCCGCGGCTTCGGGTCCGGAGCCTGGGGCTGGGGCAGCGCCTACGGACAACAGGACGGCTAAGGCTGACCATCGGCAGGGGGCTTTCGAGCCCCCTGCCCTGACTCTTTCCCGCCTCTTTCAGTTCGCGCAGATCAGCGAGCCGGAAAGACGCTTTGAGCGGCGGTACAGCCGCCGTTGCTCCGAACCAACACTCAGGGAGACGATCATGCTTCGCCATCTGCTGGCCCTTCTTTTCTTCGCTCTGCTGTGCGGCCCGATCGCGGCCACAGCGCAGGAGACCGATGCGCCAGCCGCCCCCGATCGCAGTGCAACGGGCGGCGCGCAGACGCTGGAAGACATCCTCGCGCGGCAACGCGGAGAAAAAGTCGACGACAGCTTCCGCAGAGATAACACCGGTGACCCCGACAGCGCCGCGAGCATGGCGTCGCAGCTGGGTACCTTGGGTGGCCAGTCGAACTCTGAGGTCTGGCGTGCCTTGAGGTACGGGTATGACGGAGTGGAGGTCTCTGCTGGCGGAGACGTGGCGCGGGTTCTGATGCAGGACGGCGGCATGTGGTGGTACCAGTTTCGACAGGGCCCGCTGATGCGATATGGTGGCTGGTTGCTTCTGGGCACACTGGGTGCATTGGCGCTGTTCTTTGTATTGCGCGGACGCATTCGCATCGACGAGCCCATGACCGGTCGTACCGTGACCCGCTTCAAATCCATCGAAAGATTCAGTCACTGGCTGCTGGCCGGGTCGTTTATTCTGCTTGGTCTGACCGGATTGGCGTCCTTGTTCGGGCGTACGGTTCTGGTGCCCGTGTTCGGCCATGAAGCCAACGCGACAATCCTTGTGGCCTCAAAGTGGATTCACAACAACGTGGCCTGGGCCTTTATGCTGGCGCTGATCATGGTCTTTGTCATGTGGGTGCGGCACAACATTCCCAACCGGACCGATCTGGTCTGGATCAGCCAGGCTGGCGGGATCGTTGGATCGAAACACCCCCCCGCCAAGAAGTTCAACTTCGGTCAGAAACTGATCTTCTGGTCTGTGATCCTGTTGGGCGGGTCGATTTCGATCTCTGGTTTGTCGCTGCTTTTCCCGTTTGAAATGCCGCTGTTTGCCAAAACGTTCGCCACGCTGAACAACCTTGGCATCACCGGACTGCTGGGCATGGACCCGCTGCCGGTCGACATGAGCCCGCAAGAAGAGATGCAATACGCGCAGCTCTGGCACGCAATTGTCAGCTTTGTCCTGATGGCCATCGTGCTGGCTCATATCTACATCGGCTCGGTCGGCATGGAGGGCGCATTTGACGCCATGGGCAGCGGCGAAGTGGATGAAGCCTGGGCGCACCAGCACCACAGTCTGTGGCTTGACGAGGTCAAGGAGGCCGATGCCACGTCGTCTCAGCCCGACCGGCCCACCACCACGCCCGCTGAATAGAATGCTGGGGGTAAGGCTGGCGTTCCCGCTGGTGCTGACACTGGCATGCGCGGCGGGCGCAGCAAACGCCAACGGGTTTGAGAGCCGCAAGGGGCATGGCGGTCCTATCATGGGGCTTGCAACATCCGCCGACGGCACGCTGGCCAGCGCCAGTTTCGACAATTCGGTGGGCCTCTGGTCCGGTGATCAGCCCGCTTGGCAAGAAGGCCATGACGCCGCCGTAACAACCGTGGTGTTCATGCAGGACGGCCGCCTTTTGTCGGGTGGAGATGACTTCGCGGTGCGTTTGTGGTCGCCGGATGGAAACCGCCTTCTCGGTCGCCACAAGGGTAAGGTTCAGGGCCTGGCGGCCAGCCCGGACGGCACGTTGATCGCATCTGCAAGTTGGGACGGTGCTATCGGCCTCTGGACGCTGGATGGTGCGGCGCCCGTCATGCTGACACGGCATCAGAGCGGTGTGAACGATGTGGCATTTGCACCCGATGGGCGCACACTTTACGCCGCCACGTCTCGTGGCGATATCGTCAGCTATGACACACAGACGCAACAGATGCTGCCGCTGGTCAAACACGGGTTCAGCGTGAACGAACTGGCAATCGCCGCAGACGGAAGCTGGCTGGCTTACGGGGCCGTTGACGGGGTGACACGGGTGATCGATCCGGAGTCCGGCTTACAGATCGCTGATTTCACGCTCGACCGGCGTCCCATCCTGGCCCTTGCCGCCCATGCGCCCACCCACCAGTTGGCGGTCGGCGACGGGGATGGGTACATCATGGTGATCGATACCGAAACCTGGTCGATCAGCCGCGATTTCCGGGCCATGGCGCGCGGTCCGGTCTGGGCCCTGGCCTATACGCCAGATGGCAAGCGTCTCTATGCCGGCGGCATCAGCGACACGATTTACGGGTGGCCTGTTGCGCTAATCGACCGCTTCGAACCGCAGGAAGACGGCCAGAGGTCGTTTCTGCGGGACCCGGAAACGATGCCAAATGGCGAACGCCAATTCATGCGCAAATGCTCGATCTGCCATGCTCTGGAACCGGGCCCGTCACGCAAGGCAGGACCAACGCTCTATGGTGTCTTTGGACGCGCGGCAGGCGCTGTCCCGGATTACCCATATTCGCCCACGCTGAGCGGATCGGACATTGTCTGGAACGCCGAGAGCATTGACGCGCTGTTCGATCTGGGCCCAGATCATTACATACCGGGGTCAAAAATGCCGATGCAAAGGATTACCGGAAGCACGGACCGGAGTGATCTGATTGCTTTCCTGCAATCCGCAACCAAGCCGGAGGAGAATTGAAATGAAAGCCATGTTTGCCGGGTTTGCCGCAATCATCGTGATCTCGATCGGCGCCAACTTCGCGCTCAAGACCATTGGATTTTCCAGCGCGGACCAGACCTCTGGCAACGCCGTCAGACTGGACTCAGACAGCTGATGACCATTGCCGGCCGCGATGCATTTGGAGATACGCTGGACGGCGCGTCGATCCTGGTGATCGACGACGAACCGGGCATGCGGCACTTCCTGACAAAGATCCTCACCCCGCGCTGCAAGCACGTCGATCAGGCTGCGTCAGCCTCTGAGGCCGCAAAGATACTCGACAACCAACAGTTCGATCTCATCATCCTCGACAATATTATGCCCGGGAAAACCGGGCTGGAATGGGTGCGCGAGCAACGGCAGATCGGCTTGTTTGCAGATACGATCCTGATCACTGCCTACGCGGACCTGGAAACCGCCATTCTGGCGCTGCGCACGGGTGTCGCTGATTTCGTTCTCAAGCCATTCCGCGCCAACCAGATCTTGAATGCAGTTGCACGGGCCCTGGATCGCAAGAATCTGCGGCGCGAGAACTATCTTTTGCGCCACGCCCTTGCAGCGGATGTGAGCGGTGCGCGAGGCCGGCTTCTGGGTCGATCCGTTGCCATCCGGCAGGTGCAGACGATGCTGGAGCGGCTGGCGCCATTGCCAACACCCGTGCTCTTCACCGGCGCAAGTGGAACTGGCAAGGAAGTTGCAGCGCGCACCCTGCACTCGATGTCAGAGCGCGCGGACAAACCCTTCGTGGCCGTCAATTGCGCGGCGATCTCACCGGACCGGCTGGCCGAAGAACTGTTCGGTTTGGTGGAGGAAAACGAACAAAGACGAGACGGGCTGTTTCTTTACGCTGATGGCGGGACTCTATTTCTGGACGAAGTAGCCCAGATGCCGGACGCCGTGCAGGCGGCACTTCTCCGCGTGCTAGAGGATCAGCGTGTGCGACCCGTTGGGGCCGAGCGCGAGATTCCCCTGAACCTGCGCTTTCTCTTTGCCACCAACGCCGATCTCACCGCAGCTGTTGAGAGCGGGCAGATACGCGCCGATCTGTATCACCGGATCAATGTCCTGAGCATCCAGATGCCCACCTTGAAAGAACGGGCCGAGGACATTGTCGAGCTGACCCACCACTTCATGACTCAGTTTGCCACGGCGCTTGGGATGCCGGCACTGGATCTGAACGAAGAAACGCTTCTCAAATTCAGCCGCTACGAATGGCCCGGGAATGTGCGAGAACTGCGCAACCTGATTGAAAGATCTGTCATTCTCGGAGAGTTTCCCGAGGAGTTTTCGGGCAGCAGCCCGATCACAGGGGCCCCCGCGATGGAGAGTCTCGAACTCGTCACCCAGCGGCACATCATCCATATCTTGGATGCGTGCAGTGGTAACCGGGCTGAGGCCGCGCGGCGTCTGGGTGTGTCACGCAAAACCATCGACCGCAAACTCGCAACCTGGGACGTCTGACGCGTCAGGCCGCTTCCTGCATCTGACCCGGGAGCCAGACAACGAACTCCGCCCCGCCTTCGGGTCTGTTTCGGACCGTGATCCGCCCGTCTGCACCCCGGATCAAGGTCTGGCTGATCGAAAGGCCAAGCCCTGTGCCCTCGGCCTGTTTGGTGGTGTAAAACGGATCAAACACGTTCCCGATATGCGCTTCGGGGATGCCTGGACCGGTATCCGCCACCGTCAGGCGTGCGCCGACCTTTCCCTCGCGGGTTTCAGTGTCCAGGGTCAGGGTCAGGAAGCCACCAGACGGCATGGCCTGTGCCGCATTCACAACAAGGTTGATGATCACCTGCTGCAACTCTCCGGGATTGATGCGCACCGGCGGCGCCTCTCCCAGGTTGAGGTTCACGGTCACATGCTGCCGCGACACCACGTGATCCACCAGAACGAGGCAATCTTCGACCAGGGCGGCGATATCCACACGGTCTTCGAACGTCCCGTACTCACTGGGACGGGCAAACTGCAAAAGCCGGCCCACAATTGCATCAATCCGCTCGATTTGGCGATCAATCAGACTGAGTTCCGTCCGGACTTCCTCAGCCTCGCTGCCGAGCGTTTGCCGCATAACGTCGACATTGCCCTGAATGACCGCAACCGGGTTGTTGATCTCATGCGCCACCCCCGCGGTGATTTCCCCGATGGAGGCCAGTTTTTCGGACATCACAAGTTGCTGGAAGGTGTCCTCCAGCTTCTGGTTGGCTTCCTTCAGTTCGGCCGTGCGAGTGTCTACGCGGGTGTTGAGCTCATCCGCCCAGGCCCGCAACTTGCGATCCCGCTCCTGCACCTGATCCAGCAGGGTGTCGAGATGCGCAGCGACCTGACCGATTTCGTCCCGCGATTTCACATCCCCGTTGCGCGCAGTGAGGTCCCCCTCTTCGACCGCCTTCATGGTGCCGGTCATCTGTTCAAGGGGAGCAAAAATCCCCTTGGCGAGCCAGGACAGGATCGGAATGGACAACAGCAGCACGGCCCCGAACGCGACGATCATGGTTGCATATGCCCCGAGCTTGGCCGCTGCGAAGGGCGCCTCCAAAAACCCGACATAGAGCATCCCGACACGATCCCCGAAGCTGTCGATCAATGGCAGGTATCCGGAGATGTACCAATCGTTGACGACGAAGGCGCGATCCAGCCACGTTTCGCCCTCGTCCAGAACCGCGCCACGCACCGCGGCCGAGACCCGCGTTCCCAGCGCCCTGACATCTTCGAATAAACGCACATTGGTCGAAACGCGGACATCCTCCAGAAACAAGGTCGCCGTTCCTTGCCGGTTCGTGCCGCTGTCCTGAAACACAAGGGCGTTGATTGTATCGATAAAGTCGAGGTTCCGATTCAGAAGGATGCCACCCACCAATACGCCCGAGCGCCCGTCCACGCGAACCGGCGAGGCGGTGTGAACAACCATGCCGCGGTCTTCTTCCAAACGGTCCGTCGGCACCGCTGCCTCGGTCTCGATCAACGTGATCCGGGCCTGCTGGGCCAGCTCCTCAGAGAGCGCGGAGAGGTCGTCACCCGAGAAGATGTCGATCGCCGTGCGTGGCAGACCTGCGGATGCGGCAGCAATCACGGGCCAGCGGGCGGCGGCAACTTCAACATCCTGCGCGGGAAGGTAGTACAAAAAATCTAACTCAAGATCGGCCCGCGCCTGTCGGAGATAGCGGCCAAAGGCCCCCGACCCACTCATCGAGGCATCTTCGAAGGCCGTGGATTGCGCGGCACTGGCGACATCGCCCCCGGTCCTGTTGAGGATCTGTCCGAGGTATTGCTCCGCGATCCGCAGGTCGCTTTCAATGTTGGCAATCACCACGTCGTCATAGTCAGCCGTCCACCGAGCGGTCGCCAAAATCAGCAACAGCGGCAGCAAAACCACCATTGGCAACAAAGCTAGTACCAGCAATCGAAACCGGACTGAACGCACGACCCAAAGCTCCATGCAGGGGTTCGGTCAGCGTAGGGCGATTGCCGCGTTGGCTCAAGGCAGGGCTTTGCCGGGCCACGCGCAGATCACCGACGCCAGCCAAACGCTGTTCCGCCATCCACTTTACACAAAGCTCCGCGACCTTCCGCGGACGCGCAATTGTCACAAGTTGATTGCGTGTTAACATCTCCCGGGGAGGCTGCAATGCAAGACCGCGAACACATCAAGGAGATCGATCGCGTCCTGAATGGAGAGGAAACCGGACGGGATGCACTTGTCGCCGAAAGCTGGCGGCGCTGCGTGGAAACATATGGCATGGATCCGTCACGCCCCGATCCCGCGCATATCGTCACCGACGGAGAGCTGCGCGAACACCGTGAACAGGCCGAACGCCTCATTGCAATCGCCCGGTCCGGGCTGCAGACCTTGTTCCGGCAGGTCGCTGGTCAGAATTATGTGCTGCTGCTGACGGATGCGAAGGGCGTATGTGTCGATTTTTTCGGAGACACCCGGTTTGAGGACGAGCTGCGGCAAGCCGGATTGTATCTTGGTTCGGACTGGTCCGAGGATCTGGCCGGGACATGCGGCGTGGGATCCTGCCTGGTCACCGGGCAACCCGTCACGATCCACCAGGGCGATCATTTCGGGCTCGCCCATACGCCGCTGTCCTGCACCTCTGCACCCATCTATGACACATGCGGGAAGCTCGCAGCGATTCTGGATGTGTCCCTCTTGCGCTCTCCCAGCCCAAAGGCCAGCCAGAATCTGGCGATGTCACTTGTCACTGCCTCTGCACGCCGGGTGGAGATGGCAAATCTGATGACGATGAGCCGCAGCGATTGGGTTTTGCGGTTTTCGACGTCCCCCGAGTTTCTGGAAGTTGACCCCGAAGCGGCTGTCTCGCTCGACGGTTCGGGGTGCATCATCGGCATGACTCATGCTGCGTCGGAGATCCTCGGTTCCGGTCACGATGGGGACCTGATCGGCCAGAAGATCGACAATCTGATCGCGTTTTCCCCTGACGATTTGCCCGAACTGATGCGGGGACGCCCGCCAGAAGAAAGAGTGTTGCGCCTGAAAGACGGCCGCGGATTGTTCGGACATGCCATCGCCCCGCAAGCCGCACCGGCGCCACGACCCAAGGAGAGGCACCAACGATTTGGCGCATTTGCAGGTCTGGCCGGTCCGGACCCCCAGATGGAGAAGCTAATCGGTCGCGCGGCGCGTTTGGCACCCACCCGGGTGCCGCTGCTGTTGACCGGCGAAACGGGCACAGGCAAGGAGCATTTCGCGCGCGCCATACATGTGGCTGCCGGTCCCGGCGGGCGCGCGTTTCACACGATACGTTGCGCGGGCCTCACTTCCGAGTCTGTGCGATCACTTCAGGACGCGGCCGCCGGCACCCTTTTCCTGCGGGGGGTCGCGGATCTGAGTCCAGATGCGCAGGCTGCTTTGTTGTCGCTGCTGGATTCCCGAACCGATATTCGCGTCATTGCCTCCGCTCATGCCGTCCTTGGTACGGCACCAGATGACTTGCGAAGCGACCTTGTTTTTCGGCTGACTGGCGCTCGACTGGAACTGCCTCCCCTGCGGCTCCGCAGGGATTTCGACTGGATGCTCGACCGGCTGCTTCGGAAAAGGCTGCCTGACGGTGTGCAACTGTCGCCGGGCGCCCGGATCGAGCTATCTGGCCGACCCTGGCCGGGAAACATTCGAGAGCTGGAACATACGCTGGAGGTCGCAGGCGCGCTGGCAGAAAGCGGGGTCATTGATCTTCCGGACTTGCCGCCCCGACAAACGACTGCCTCCAAAGGCGATCCTGACGACGACCTTGAGGCGCTCCTCACCGCTTGCGACTGGAACATGGCAAAAGTGGCCCGGCGCCTGAACGTGAACCGTTCGACCATCATGCGACGTATTCGCAAATCCGGACTACAGCGACCTGCCTGATACACTCAGTTGCAGGATGTTGCGCGCGCAACGCCGGCCACGTGAATCTGGCCAATCTCGCCAGCCTGCTCTGATTTTTGATAGTCGCGCGGCGCGCGGGCTGCGATCTTTTTCTTCAAATCAGAGTAAAGGGAGGAGATCGAATGCTCGACACAACACTTACGGACGACACCCAGGCGTTTCTGGACAGCTTTGGTCAGGCGCTGGAAAAGGGCGACATCGAAGCCGCCAAAGACATGTTCCTAGACGACTGCTATTGGCGCGACCTCGTGACCTTCACATGGAACATCAAGACTGTTGAAGGCAAGGCGCAGGTCGAAGACATGCTCCGCCATCAGTTGGAAACGACAAAACCGTCCAACTGGGCGCTGGCCGAAGGCGAACTGCCGACCGAGGAAGACGGGATCACGACGGCCTGGATTCAGTTCGAGACAGAGGTCGCGCGCGGATACGGGCTGATCCGACTGAAAGACGGCAAGATCTGGACGCTCTTGACCACGATGGCGGAGTTGAAGGGCCATGAAGAGCCCAAAGGGCTGGCGCGCCCGCTTGGCGCAAAACACGGCGCCGGGCGCAACCGCACCACGTGGAAAGAGGAGCGGGAGAACGAAGAAGCGGAGCTGGGCTATGCCACGCAGCCCTACTGCCTGATTATCGGAGGGGGACAGGGCGGCATTGCGTTGGGCGCCCGTCTTCGGCAACTGGGCGTGCCCACCATCATCGTGGAACGCAATGATCGCCCCGGCGACAGCTGGCGCAATCGCTATAAATCGCTCTGCCTGCACGATCCGGTCTGGTATGACCACCTGCCCTACATCAAGTTCCCGGACAACTGGCCTGTCTTTTCACCAAAGGACAAGATCGGCGACTGGCTCGAGATGTACACCAAGGTGATGGAGTTGAACTACTGGACCCGTACCACGGCCAAATCAGCGACCTACGACGAAGATGCGCAGGAATGGACCGTCACGGTCGACCGTGATGGTGAAGAGGTCGTGCTAAAGCCCAAGCAGCTTGTCATGGCCACCGGCATGTCCGGCAAGGCGCGCATGCCGGAGTTTCCGGGCATGGAGAAGTTCAAGGGCGATCAGCACCATTCATCCAAACACCCTGGACCGGACGCCTATCGCGGCAAAAAGGCCGTCGTCGTCGGGTCGAACAACTCCGCCCACGACATCTGCGCGGCCCTTTGGGAAAGCGAGGTTGACGTCACCATGGTGCAAAGATCATCCACCCACATCGTTCGCTCTGACACGTTGATGGACGTGGGGCTTGGCGCGCTCTACTCGGAGGAAGCGCTCGCGGCGGGAGTGACAACCGAGAAGGCAGACCTGATTTTCGCCTCGCTGCCTTATGCCATTCTGCATGAGTTTCAGATCCCGGCCTATGCCGAGATGAAAGAACGCGATGCCGCGTTCTACGAGGGCTTGGAAAAGGCCGGCTTCTGGCTCGATTGGGGCGATGACGAGAGTGGCCTCTTCATGAAGTACCTGCGCCGGGGCTCCGGGTACTACATCGACATCGGGGCCAGTCAGCTGATCATCGATGGTGAGATCAAACTCAAGCGCGGTCAGGTTGTGGAAGTTGACGAAACCGGCGTCATACTCGACGACGGCACCCATCTGGACGCTGATGTGATCGTCTATGCCACGGGCTACAATTCCATGAACGGCTGGGTCGCCGACCTGATGGGTCAGGACATGGCGGACAAGCTTGGCAAGGTCTGGGGGCTGGGGTCAGACACGACCAAAGACCCGGGTCCTTGGGAAGGCGAGCAGCGCAACATGTGGAAGCCCACGCAAGTCCCGGCACTCTGGATGCATGGCGGAAACCTGCACCAGTCGCGGCACTACTCTCAGTTCCTCAGCCTGCAGATCAAAGCGCGGATGGAAGGCATCCCAACTCCGGTCTACGGGTTGCAAGAGGTCTATCACTTGTCGTGAGACGGCGCGGCGGGCCCATTGCAACGCGCATTGGGCCCGCCGCTTCTTTGCCAGGCGGCTTGGGCGTGGATCGCAATTCAGGCGACCTCAATCGGGTTTCTGGAATCCGTGGCTTGGTCGAACCTGCACTTGCTAGCTATGTGCCAGCGCACTCTCTCCGCAGTGGACTAAACCACGCGGAACCGCTGGTGCGAAGAAACCATTAACCACACCGGGTTTTTGGGTAGTGTCGAGTTACAAACAACATTTTCAGACAAGGGATATAGCGAAATGTCATTTACCCAGGACGCACTCGACGATTTGGCAACAAGGTACACAGCCGCGTGGAATTCAAAAGTACCGGAAAATGTGGCGTCGTTTCATGTGGCTGACAGCCGCATCGTGATCAATCGCGGGGAACCTTCTATTGGCCACAGCGGCCTTACCGAAATGGCCGCCGGTTTTCACGCTGACGTGCCCGATCTGGTGCTGCAAAATGACGGCATTCGTGCTGCAGGAACCCACGTTGTGTTCATGTGGACTTTTACGGGGCATCACGCAGAGACCGGAAACCCGTTGGATGTGAGCGGTTGGGAGGAGTGGGAACTCGACGACAACATGAAAGTCACTTCGGCATTGGGATGGTTTGACGCAGAGGATTACGACCGGCAGGTCAAAGTTTAGAACCTGGGGCAAACGCCTTGACATGATCCGGCGTCATAGGCGCCGGGGCATTCACCACCTTCCTCCGACCGTCTAATGGCCACAACTGGGCCGACCAATGCTCGCAGCATCCGGACGCGAATGAGGTTTCATCCTACGGACGATCGCCCTTGATCCCGGTGATGTTTAGAGTCATCCGCAAGGACACGTCGCCACGTCCGAGGCTGAAATAGGCCCATGTCGGGCACCATCGTCCCTGGCAGGGCCGGTCCCATTCGATCGCATCGTTCAGCGCGGGCATCCCAAACCCTGCAGGGCGCGAGGCGCGCACCAGCGCCAACTCCCATGGCATCCAATGCGCCAGCAGCCCGGCGATGGCCTGCTGGCTCTCCGGGGTCAACTCCTCCGCGATCCGCCAGTCGATCCCACAGGTCATGCCACCAGGCGCCGGTTCAAGCGAAAACGCGGGCAATCCACCGTCCTCGTCCTGTTCGATGTCACCCGTCGAGGACAGGATCGTTGTGCCCCCGCGGGGTTCAGCGTCCGGGCCAAAAAAGTAGGGTGTGAAACTGTATGCGGCAAAACCTTCGGGCAGAACTTCTTCCAGCGACTTGCTTTGCTCAAGCCCAAGACACACGTTCCGGAACATGCGCAAGACAAGAGTGAAGCCAAGCTCATTGGCACGTGGATTGGCAGGCGTGCCATGGCGATCCGGGGTGAACATGTCGTACCCGGAGATTGGCTCGAACACCTCAACAGACCGAGGCTGATCGCGTACGCCGCGATCCTGAGCCTCCGACACCAGCGGCAGTGAAAGGCAAAGGAAGACCAACGGCGCGCGCGCCAAAGATGTTGCGTTTGTGACCCTTCGGAAAAACCGGGCTAAGCCCATCGTCTCTGTCATCGCAATCTCAGCCCGCTGATCGAAGTTCGGCAAAACCCGGTTACATGACAGCGTGGCGCATGTCTCTCTGTCAACCCGACCGCCTTGGCCAACCCGAGCAAGAGTTGTCTTTACTCCTCTCGGGCATAGTGGTTCGGCTGCACGATCCACGTCCGGGTCCTGGAGCAAGGGCTTCAGAAGACCTCGCAAAGGCGGAAAACCGCACTGCCGATGAGGTCTCTTGACGTGTCGATAAAGTATCTATCGTTTCGGCCCCGACCTGAATCGGGAGCGTGATCGATGACCAAAGAAAAGAAATCTTACGACCTCGTGGTGCACATGTCCGAAGTCTTGGACAAGGACCACATGATGGGCGTGATTGAGCGGGCAGCGACCGCAACCGGGCTCTATATCTCGCATAGTGGAAGTTATTCCCGCAAGAAATATCCCAATTCGGTGCATTGGCACTTTAAGCGTGACAGAAAGGAATCGGGATTGATTGACGCAACATATTGGAAGGAAGGGGCGAAATTCTGGCTGAGTGTTAGGAACAATGAACCGGAATGGGTCCATCAAACGGCGCCAGAGCTTCGGGAAGCAATTCAGGCTGAGTTTGCGTGACCCGGATACGTGTCGTCGCGCAAGGCGAGAATGTACGTGCAGTGTCTGAGTTCAGCCAATGTGGCGTGTGCAACTGTTCAAATCCATTGTAGAGCGGAAACCAGTTGATCTTTGCAACACCGAAGAGGCGTGTTTCGGTGCTCAAGGAACTTTCCTGCCCAGCACAAAACGAGCCAACAATCGCGAACATCCGCCAAACAGCAGAATGGTTTATGACACGCCGGAATGGACACGTCATATTGGAGGAAAGTGATGTATGACCACATCAACGCGTGATTGGCTGCTGGTGGTCGACATGCAGCCTGCGTTCGGTCACCCAGCCAGCCCATGGTTTGTGCCAGACTACGAGGTCTGTGCAAGCAACATCACCCGCCTGATTGAGGTGTTCGATGATCGTGTTCTCTTTACCCGTTTTGTCCCGCCGGCCGATCCCGCGGGAAGCTGGCGGTCCTACTATGACGAGCACTTGTTTGCGCTTGACCCGGAAAATCAGGCGCTCTGGGATCTCGACCCACGCTGGAGCGACCATCGATCGGTTCCGGGCCATCGGTTCGCAAAGTGGCGCGAGGCCGCGCCGCTGCTACCAAAGGAAGCGCAACTGGTAATGTGCGGCGTCGCGACAGACTGCTGCGTCTTGGGAACGGCAATCGAAGCCAATGATGACGGGCGCAAGGTCCGGCTCCCCGCCGACGCCTGTGCGGCGGCCACAGATGCACTTCACAACGCAGCCCTGACCATTTTGGCTGATCGAGGTGGGCTTCTGGAACTCAGTGACACCGACCAAGAGCTTGCTCTGGCGTCCTCGCAGAAGTCTTCCTGAGCAAAGAAGCGCCTGTTCAGGTGGACTCAGAGTTGGATGGCCCCCAACTTCTCCCCGCAAAGGTGATGAAGGTGCGGCAGAGTCTCTAATGCAGGGATTGGCGGTCCAGTCTATTTTTTTGGACGACGTTGTGCGTTGACAGGCTGCCGCCGGAGGGTAGCGAACGCAGACCAGCGGCATCCTTGGTGTCAATTGGGGCCATGCTGCGGCACGCGTTCTCCAGAGGAACACCCGCAAACTATTCCATCAAAAACCGTCGGAACAAATCTGCGAACCGTTCCTCACCAAGGTTCAGCGAATGGCCACCTTCGTCAAAGACAAAGACTTCGTCGTTAGGTCCCGAGTACTTTTGCTCCGCACGCTGGAAATCCAGTATGTCGTCATCTTCTGTAAGGATCACCAGGCGCCTGATTTCGGGGTCGGCGTCCCCTTCGCGCCCGGTGTAGCCCTCAACATCGACAGCGGTGACAGTCAGGTCCTTTTGCCGCTTTTCGATGTAGTGATCGCCGATGAACTGACGCAGTTGCTCCGCCGGATCGACAACCGGATTCACCAGGATGACCCGGTCGACCTGATACTTCTCTGCGTAGTAATTCGCCCAGAATCCGCCCAGAGACGTGCCGGCAAAGACAACGTTTCGGTCCGCGAGCAGCTTGTCCCAAACCAGCGCCATTACGGCATCATTGCCGTCGAGATCAAAGTAATCGTAGTTAAACCCGACAACGGTGAAGTCCTGCGACGCTATGTCATTTAAGCGCTTGTAGGCCCCGTTTGGCATCGCCGACCCAAAGCCATGAAAAACAAGCAGGATGTCGTCAGACAAGCCTTCTTCGCCTCCGGACGTGAACAGAGTGAACTCGTCGTAGGACCCGAACACGATCTCGTCGGAAGCGGACACGGTGGAAGGGCCCAGCGCCGCCAACGAAACCATCACGGCCGCCGCAAGCGTTTTTCGCAGCGGCGACCAAAGATCAAGCCGGCGTGGCACTGCAGCTTTCGGTCTCAATTTGAGCGCTCCATTTCTTGTGAATGAGATAGGCGACGACGCCCGAAAAGAAGAGAGGCGCCAGCATCAAAATCGGGAGACCAAAAAATATGAACCATAGGACCAGAACTGTGTTCCGCACCTTTGGCGATGTCAGTCGCACAACGATCAGGATGATCGAAAAAGGGATCAGGTAGCACATGAACCAAAACGGGTCATTCGAGAACGCGCGCATCCCCCCAAGTTCGCTGTGAAACGACAGCCACGTGAACCACCAGGATTCATTCAGGTAGAGCAGCGAACTGACACTGGCGGCGAGGATCTCGCCTGCGGTGTAGGGTCTCCTCAGATGCTCTTGCACATAGTATTCGGAGTACTCATAGAGCTCAGCATCCGCACGAAACCCGAAATTGTCCAAAATGACTGTCACAACCAACATCGGCACGATGATGTAGTAGAGACTGAACCCCCTTCGGCCAATCATCGCGACCGCCCCGAGCTTGCGGCGATCAATGGACATCATCAGGAAGTAGCCAGAGATCATGAAGAACGCAGGGACAGCGAAACGGGGCGCTGCACCATCAAATCCGGGTATGTTCAGTGTGGTGAGCTTGTGAAAACTGTAATGTCCAAGCACGACGCAGATCATCGCAAGCACCTTCACATAGTTCAGGAACTCGCTGTGTGAGCGTGTGATAATCAGCGGCGTTGTGCTCGTCTCAATGGATTGCGGCCTTGGGAACCTTCTCTCCGCAGCGGCTGTCAGGCGCGTTTGCCACTCGTCAAAAACGGGCTTTATGAAGAAGCAAAATCGCCCCAGCACCAGACAAGATGCAATTGTCGCGACCAGTAGCAGAACTTCCTGCACGGGGTTGGTACGGTCGTAGTTCGTCACGGCCGCGTAAAAGAACAAAAAAGGGAAATGGAACAGGAAGATCACGGTGGAGTACTTGATGATAAAGTTCACCACCCGGCCAGTTGTTGGAAGGCTGTTTTGAGAGGTGAAAATACGCTGCGACAGCACAAGAAGCACAAAGAGAAAAACGATGTGCCCATACTGCCAAAGATAGCGCTTGCTCATGCCCAGAAAGCGCCGGTCAGAGTATGGGGCAAACGTCTTTGACCATTCATAGAGGGCCTGACCCGCGCCAGAATAAACGTAGAGCGCATAAAGAGCGAAGGTGATTGCCGACAGAACCAACGCGGCGCGCGCGCTTGGCGGGGCAATCAATGTGGTGCCAGCGGATCTCATCGCGTTCAGGTCTCTGGTCGCCCGTCCTTCGGACAAATCGGCTTTGCCTCAGAACATGAGAGACAAGCCGGTCACGGACGGTGTTTCGATCTTGACGCTATCACAAGCGCTGTTCTTTGCCAGACGCTTGAATGCTTGCAGGTGATCAATTCCTGCTGAGCAAAAAAAGAGACGCGGTCAGTGCGGTGCCTTGGCAACGCATGAGAGCGGTCCCAACAGGCTGATCCACAACCTGTTGTCTTAGCGCAAACTGTAAAGGTCGCTGCGAGCTGTGTCGCGCCACGGGTGATAATCCCGTGGCGCGATGTCTTGGTCAGATGAAGGACACACCGTTGTCTCTCATCGGCAACTCCGCGATGCGCAAATCCAGCTGCGCAACGGCATTGGCCAGCGCGGGTGCGGCTGGGGGTGTCCCGGGTTCGCCAATCCCGGTCGGCGCTTCTGCGGATGGAACGATGTGAGTCTGAATGCTCTTGATGTCCGAGATCCGCAGCGGTTCGTAGTCGGGGAAGTTGAACTGTTCCACTGATCCACCATCCAGCGTGATCTGTTCGCGCATTGCATGGCCAATCCCGTATCCGATGGCCCCTTCGGTTTGAGCACGAACGATGTCCGGATTGACGGCGACCCCGCAATCCACAGCGGCGGTGATCTTTTCGATCTGGATACCGTCATCCAGCGTGCCGGATATCTCGACAATTTCCGCCACGTAGGACCCAAAGGACTTGTGTACTGCGATCCCCTGGACGTTTCCGTCGGCTGGCTGACCCCAGTTGCCTTTCTCAGCAACCAGTTTCAGCACACCCGCCTTGCGCTGTGCGTCCTTTCCGCCGCCCTCGAGATAGGCCAGACGGAACTCAACCGGATCACGACCCGCAGCTTTCGCAGCCATGTCCATCATCACTTCCATCACATAGGCCGTGTGGGTGTGACCGACAGAGCGCCACCACAGAACCGTCGTCGCTTTCTCTGTGTCTGTCAGGCCGACCGCCATGTTTGGAATGGCGTAAGGGTTGTCTGCAAGGCCCTCAACCGTGGAGTTATCGATGCCATCTTGCACGGCGATCGCTTCGAAAGGGGTGCCTTTCATGATCGACTGACCGGCGACCTGATGCTCCCAGGCGGCGATGTTGCCATCGGCATCCAGACCGACACGCACTTTGTGTCCTGTCGCAGGTCGATAGTACCCGCCCCGGATGTCGTCCTCGCGATCCCACACCAGTTTCACCGGGCGCGAGCGATCCGTCATCACAAAGGCAAGGCCCGCTTCGACCTGATAGTCAGCGTCAGGTGTCGCACGGCGCCCGAAGGACCCTCCGGCGAGCATGGTCTTTATGTGGATCTTCTCTTGCGGCAACTGGAAGATCTGCTGATAGGCCATGTGCGGCCCGGTCGGCATCTGCGCACCGTCATGGAGCACAATATCGCCGTCGGCCGTCTGCTCGATGGCGCAGTTCAGAGGCTCCATCGGAGCATGGGCCAAAAGCGGGAAGTAGAAGGTCTTCTCGATGATGGTCGCGGCGCCATCGACTGCCGAGCTGATCGCAGCCTGGTCCGCCTTGTTGACGTTATAGACAGGCGCAGCATCCAGAGCGGCCATCACTTCGTCGCGGATTTCGGCGGACGAACGGGTCTCGGCGCCGGACATGTCCCACTCGACGTCTATGGCACTCCGGGCCTGCATTGCGGCCCAAGTATCTTCGGCATAAACCGCGACACCGTGGTTCGTCGGCAGCGGCATGGCCATGATGAACCCCTTCACCTCTTTTGCAGCACTGTCGTCAAAACTGGCGACGACGCCCCCGCGCTGAGGCGTACGCTTGATCATGACCACCATCTGGTTGGGCAAATGCACATCCATACCGAACTTGGCCTGACCATTCACTTTGATCGGGCTGTCGACACGACGTGTGCCTTCGTTGCCGATGATCTTCCATTCGGACGGATCGCGCAGGCGAGGCGTCTCCGAAGGAGCAATCTCCGCTGCCGCTGCGACAAAATCCCCCATTGGAGCGGATTTGCCCCCACCGACAACCATGCCTGCCTGAATGTCCAGCGTCTCGGCGTCCACGCCCCACGCATTTGCGGCCGCCTTGATAAGCATTTCGCGCGCATTGGCGCCAGCCGTGCGGTACTGCATCCAGGAATTGGCCATGGCCGTTGAGCCGCCGGTGCCCTGGAACGGACCAAACAGGAGGTTGTTGTAGACTTGGGGGTTTGACGGCGCGAACTCGAACCCGATCTGATCCATGGTCACGCCCAGCTCTTCGGCGATCAGCGTCGAAAGACCGGTGGACGGCCCCTGCCCCATTTCGAAATGTTTAATGATCGCAACGACATTGCCTTCGCTGTCGATTTTCACGAATGGGTTCAGCATCGCATCAGCTTGGCCCGATGCAGCAACGGCACCATCTGCTGTTGCACCGACATAGAGCACCGTTGCGGCGGCTGCCGCGCTTTTGAGAAAACCCCGGCGGGAAAGATGTGCAGTCATGTGTCTCAAGCCTCCAGAATTTCTGCGGCGCGCAGGACACCGGCACGAATGCGTTGGTAGGTCGCGCAACGGCATGCGTTGCCATACATGTAATCATCGACGTCCTGCGCGGACGGATTGGCGTTCTCACGCAACAGACCGACAGCGTTCATGATCTGACCGGATTGGCAGTAGCCACATTGAACGACATCAAGCTCCAGCCATGCCTGCTGCACAGCTGCGCCCACCTTGTCGTTTTCCATGTCCTCAATCGTGGTGATCTCGGATCCTTCGACATCCTCGATGTATGTCTGGCACGAGCGCACCGGCTGACCATCCATATGCACGGTGCAGGCGCCACAGGAGGCCACGCCACATCCGAATTTGGTCCCGGTCATCTTCAGTTCGTCGCGGATCACCCAAAGCAAAGGTGTTCCGGGTTCGGCCTCGACGGTGTGCGTCTGACCATTCAGTTTCAGCGATATTGCCATGGCTATCTAGCTTTCCCTTTTTGATTGGACTGTTCGCGTTTGAGAGCTTGGCTGTCTTTCAGACAGATTGTTGTTGTTGGCGCGGGGCTCAGCGCAGGTGTTGACGGTCACTTAGTGCCCAGGTCGGATCGATCATCCTTTTTCTCAAGTGAGTTGAATTTTTTTGCCGAGCGGCCAGAGGAGCATGCCGGGCTACAAGCCGAACTGTTCTTTCATCCCGGCAAAGAATGTCTCGTCATCCAACACTTTTCGGTTGTTCAGAAGCTCGACCGCGTCCGCGCCAGCACGGTAGCGCAGTGTATTTGTCCCATCGGTCACGGAGGTCCAGATGACGTCGGCAACCACGCCGGGAGGAGACGCGCGAGACGCCATGTCCGGGCTGCCCCAGACGCCGAACAGAGCTTGAATGACCGGCTGATACTCCGTCATGCTTTCATCATTGACGAAGTCAAACGAACGACCGCCGAAATCAGTTGCAATCATCCCGGGCTCAACGATTTTCACCTTGATTCCCGCGGCTTCCAGCTCGTAGTGCAGGGCTTCGGAGATGCCTTCGACGGCAAATTTGGTGCCGTGATACAAGGCACCGAGCGGGAACGTCATCTGCCCACCGATGGAAGAGATGTTTACGATTGTTCCGGACCGGTTGGCCCGCATATGGGGCAGCACCGCTTTGGTGGTTTCCAGCAAACCGATGACATTGGTATCAAACTGCCGCTGGATGCGCTCCATCGGAAACGCTTCGAGCGGTCCATAGGCGCCATAGCCGGCATTGTTCAGCAAAACGTCGATCTGTCCGAACGCCGTGATCCCAGATGCCACAGCCGCTTCGATTGACGCGGTGTCCGTCACATCCAGGCGCGTGACAAGAATGTTGTCTTTGCCCGCTAGCTCTTCTTCGTTCTCTGGTGTGCGCATCGTTGCGATCACGTTCCATCCGCGGTCGGCAAAGAGTTTTGCGGTTTCCTTGCCGATGCCGGAGGACGCACCAGTGATCAAAATGGTCTGGGTCACGGAAGAGCACTCCTTGTTTGGTACGCGACCCAGATAGCATCGCAACCGATGAACCCCTTGCCCGATCCTCCAAATGATCTGCCTATTCCTCCAGCGCAGGCGTCATTTCTGTTCCGCGGAACTGCGAGGCACCTATATAGGACGGGCAGAGGAGATGCGCGCATGGTGCCAGAAAGTCTGATCAACGACGTTTTCCGCCACGTCGAAAGCGCCGGAGAGCTTGGCACCGGGTGCGAAACCGGCGTCGAAGGCCTTTTTGCGATTGCGAATGTCGAAACCACCGAGTGCACCGCATCGTTTTATGAACCGATCATGTGTCTGGTGCTTCAGGGAGCCAAAGAGGCCTATTTGCGCGACCGCGTTGTCCGTTATGGCGCGGGTGACACCTTGATCGTCAGCCACGCCGTACCGGTCGAGGCGGCGGTCATAATGGCGAGCGAGGAAGCCCCGTACGCCGCACTGGCACTGCGGTTGGACCTTGCCCTCGCACGCAGTCTTTACGATGAAATCGAAGACTTTGCCGAAACGGAAGACTCTATGCATTCGTTGAATGCAGCCTCTTCCGATGCCGCGCTCATTGATGCGATGACGCGTCTGTTCCAGCTGTCGCAAAACCCGGTGGAAGCCCGCGCCCTTGCCCCCTTGGTGCTCAAGGAAATTCACTTTCGGCTCCTGCAAGCCAGGCACGGCGGCATGTTGCGCCAGTTGCTGCATCATGACAGCACAGCCAGCCGGATTTCCAAGACGATCGCCATCATTCGTGGCAACTTCAAATCCAACATCGCGGTCGCTGAACTGGCCGCAGAATGCGGCATGAGCCTGTCCGCCTTTCACGAGCACTTCAAAACCGTAACGGCCACCACGCCGCTGCAATATCAGAAGGACCTGCGCCTTCTGGAGGCCCGGCGATTGCTGTCGTCCAACGGCCTCTCTGTCGCGGCGGCGGCTTACGAAGTGGGATACGAAAGCCCGACGCAGTTCAGCCGAGAGTTTTCAAGAAAGTTTGGCATGTCTCCCAGCACGCAAAAACTCGAAGGACGGATTGTTGCGGAATAGTTCAGCGCGGGAAGACCTCGGCCGTGCCCGAGGGCCGGCATTCTCTTGGGTCGCAGCAAACTGAACCGTTGATTTGCGATTTTTTGCGACGGTGGCACTTAGGCGTTTCGCCGACCATCTGCGCATCTGGCTTACTCGCACCGGAACCGTCCCGCAAAGCGATCCATGTGGCGGTCACACAGCCCTATTTGGCAAGGCGGATTGTCTGACCAAGGTCCTGAAGGCGCCATGCGACTTCGAGAGCTTTGTCGCAAAGTGATTGGCCGGGGGCTGCTATCACCCAATACGGCAAAGACACCGCGCGTCGCCTGATGCCTGCTCGGCAACAGAAGCGCGAAACGCGAATTACGGATGGACGGGCCAGAAAAGTGACGATCCAGACAGCTTATGAGGCGACAGAGAACACGTGATGAGTGATCCACCTCCCAGATACGCCTCGGCCCATGTGGAACTGGACCCCGATCACGAGGACAAGATCGTCGGGCTCTGCAATCGTGTGATCCGGCAGGGTGTCCGTGTGATGTCGGTTCTGATGCTTCTGATCATTCTTCTGGCCGTTGCGGACGCCGCTTTCACGACCTACCAGAAACTCATCGACCCACCTGTCATGATCCTGGAGGTCAGCGACCTGCTTGCTGTCTTCAGCGCGGTGCTGGTCGTCCTGATTGCCATCGAAATCTACACCAACATTACGCTCTACCTGACAGCCGATGTTATCCATGTAAAGCTTGTCGTTGCGACGGCGTTGATGGCGGTTGCCCGAAAGGTCATCACGCTAGACGACAAGACCCTCGATGCCCCCTACTTTTATGGCTATGCCGCTTTAGGGCTTTCGCTGGGCCTCACATACTGGTTGTTGTCCAGAAAGAGTTGACCGGAGGCATTTCGCCAGCTTTGCCCGGGGGGTCAGGTCACAGGCGTCCGGCGTTCAGAAGTCAATTGGATTTACTCTCCCCCACGTCGTTGTCTGAAACGACTGGGAGGGTCACCGGTCCAGTTGCGGAAAGCCCTGCGGAAGCTGTTCGGTTCTGAGTAACCAAGCGACTTCGCAATCTGGTTGATGGTGAGGTCACTGTCGCACAGCAATCCGCGGGCGCGACCCTCGATGAATCTGTTGCGAAGCTCGCGGAACGAAACACCCTCCACCATCAGCAGTCTTTGTAGGGTGCGGGGTCCCACCGAGAGGCGGCGAGCAACGCTGTCTTCAGACAAATCACCAAGTATAAGCTGTGCGCGCATCACCTCCTTCACCATGTCAGATGTGGTTTCGGGCTGCGTGACGCCCATCAGGATGGGCAACTCGTCGATCGTAACGATCTCACTGACGTCAGACGGGACGGGGTTGATGGCAAACAGATCGTCAATCGGAACGGCAATTGCCAGTATGTCTGCGCCTGCGCGCACTTCTACGCCAGTCAGGTCGGACAGACGAACTTCGTCAAAGCGGTTCTTTCCGATCAGTTCAATCCATTTCGGCCGCCAATCCTGCCCAAGAAAGTAGCGAAACACATAAGTGATCAAAAAGATCGTTGCCTCGCTCAAGTGGCGGTAGCCCACCACACCTTCCAACCCCGACCTGTAGCCAAACACCAGATTGTCCCCTGAGCGTCGAAGACTGAACCTCGCGTTAGTATGCAACAGTCGAATTGCCTTGCGTGATCGAACGAGCGCATCGCTGAGAGTCGGTGCGGCCAGCACATACTTGGCGAAGCCTTCAAATCCATTGTAGTCAAATTTCTGCCCGGCCAACGTCCCAAGGCTGCGATCACCCAGTTTTCTGGCAACCGACTCAAACACCGACACTTCTATGAGATAGGGCAAAAATCCGGGCCCGGATCGCAGGACGTCACGATTGATGCCCGCCTCTCGAAGAGCGCGGTCTACAACGTATCGGGGCGCAAATGAGTCAAGGATCTCAAGCACCTGCCGAAACTCTACAATGTTGACCAAAGGAACCGGCATACCAAACTTTGTCGCAAAATGATTGTTCGGTTTCTGCCAATCTGTGCCTGGCGGAGGGAGATTCTGAATGAGGTTTATTGTCGCTTCGGGCATCGCACTCTGCGTGGCGGCAGGGAGCGTACGCGCAGACTCCAGAGCTGGGTCAGACTGGCAGTTTCAGTTGACACCCTATGTCTGGATGACCGGGCTGAAGGGAGATGTCGGAAGGCTTCCAAGCGGCACCCCCATCGGAGTGGATTTGTCGTTCCGGGATGTTTTGGGAGACGTCGATATCGCTGGCATGCTCTATGGCAGCGCGCGCAGAGGCGACTGGGCGTTCTTTCTGGATGCGACCTTTGCCAACTTGTCGTCGACCGAAACGCTTGGCGGGGTTCTCTTTGACAGTGCTGCGGTCGAAAGTCAGTCAACGACCTTTGCGTTCGCCGTTGGGCGCACTATTGCCCGGTCGGAACGCGGGTCCACCACGGCCTATGTCGGCGCGCGCGCCTGGTGGCTCGACAACACCATCGAATTGCGTGGCACGGGCAGCGGCACTAGCCGTCAGACCGTGTCGGAATCATGGGTGGACCCACTCATTGGCGTGACAGGTCAATTTCAAGCGAATGACAGGTGGTCCATGACGGGCGCCCTGGAAGTGGGCGGATTTGGCGTCGGCGCTGACAGCGAGTGGTCGGCGCTTTTGGTCGCGACCTACAGCGTGTCGGACAGGTTTGCGCTCTCTTTCGGGTGGCGACACCTCGAGGTCGACTACGACTCCGCCGACACGCTCTTTGATGCGCGTCAATCCGGTCCGCTGCTCGGAGCAACTATAGTTTTTTGAGGTGCCGCGGGTGGCGAAGGATCACCCGCTGATCGGAACAATCGATGGAGAGAACGCGTTGTCTAGCTCTATTTCCCTAAAACTTGCAGCCCGGGCCATGTGTTTCGCCAGTGTTGCAGCGCTCTGTCTGCCGCAAAGCGCAACATCGCAAATCAAGGATGACACGCTCGACAGTCTTTCGGATGCGCTCGCGATTCCGGTCACCGTCGACAATTTCGTTCGGGCGGCGACGGAAGCGGAGTTTGAAAAGTACCTGTCGCTCGCTGGGGGTCTGAACCAGTTCTTTCACTTCTTCGAACCGACACCGATCGACAATCAGCCGACAATTCGAATGAACCGCGACACCCTTTACAGCGCGGCAGTTGTTGACATCAGCGAGGGCGCCACGCTGACCCTGCCGGATGTAGGCGATCGCTACATGACCACAATGATCGTCAATCAGGATCACTACACCGAAGAGGTCTTGTCCGGGGGCGGCACATTCACCCTGGATATGGACACGTTTGGGACGCCCTATGTGATCGTGTTCATGCGAATTCTCGTCAATGCGTCCGATCCGGAAGACGTGGCTGCGGTTAACGATATTCAACGGGCATTTACCATTGACGCCGGCGCGGCAAACGCGTTCGTGCCTTCAAACTATGATCAGGACAGTCTGCGGGACATGATCTCGACGATCCTGTTGCTTGGTCCCTTCACACCCGATAGCACCCGCATGTTCGGACCCCGCGACGAAGTCGATGGGGTGCGGCATTTCATCGGAACAGCGGCGGGCTGGGCCGGTCTTCCTGAGAAAGAAGCGTTCTATCTGAGCATCGATCCCGGATTGCCCGTCGCGGAGTATCGTATCGACGTGCCCGCTGACGTGCCGGTGGACGCATTCTGGTCCTTGAGCCTCTACAATGCGAACGGCTTCTTCGAAAAAAATCCGCTGGGTGCGTACAACGTGAATTCGGTGAACGGCGAGCGGAACGAAGATGGTGGCATGACCATTCATCTGGGCGGATGTGATGATGGGCGGATCAACTGCCTGCCGGTCATGGAGGGTTGGAACTACACCATCCGGCTCTACCAACCGAGTTCCGAGGTCATAGACGGGACCTGGACCTTTCCCGAAGCCCAACTTTTGGAGTGAGTAATCAGCGATGAGACCCCTTGTACTAGCTGCTCTTTTGTTACCCACGATGGCCACCGCAGAGGATGTGAACATTCAGACATTCGTGCGCGCGGAATCCGATCACATGATGCGCACGAACATGCAGGCCTTTGGAATGGAGATCGGAGAACTGTTCCATGTGCGCGAGGCAACCACACCAGAGCAGCAACCCGTGATCCGGATGAATCAGGACACGCTCTATTCTTCGGCTGTGCTTGACCTGGCAGAACCGGTGGAAGTCACCCTGCCCGAAATAGGTGGCCGCTACATGTCCATGCATGTGATCAATCAGGATCATTTCATGTTCGTCGAGAGCGAACCCGGCACTTACACCCTGACGCAGGATGATGTCGGCACCCGCTTCGCTTTTGTGGCAATCCGCACCTTTGCAGATGTGAATGATCCAGACGACATCGCCGAAGCACAGGTTGCCCAGGACGGTATCAAGATAAGCGGGGGCGGCAGCGGACCATTTGAGGCGCCCGACTGGAATCTGGATGATCTGGCCTTGATCCGTGGTGCCATGAACGACGTTGCCATACTCGGCTTTGATGCCGACTTCGCCTTTGGTCGCGAGGACGAGACACGACCCATCGACCACCTCGTTGGCGCAGCGTCAGGCTGGGGCGGTCTGCCCCGAGAGGGCGCCATGTATCTGCTGGACAGTGTGGACGCAAATGACGGCGTTGTCCCGCATGCTGTCACGGTTGCGGACGTACCGGTCGACGCGTTCTGGTCGGTGACGGTTTACAATGCGGATGGGTATCTGGAGGCCAATGATCTTGGGGTCAACAGCTACAACGATTTTACGGCGGAACGGAATGCGGACGAGAGCATAACGCTCCACTTTGGTGGGTGCGAAGATGGGCGGGTGAACTGTATCCCGATCACGCCAGGCTGGAACTACGCCATCCGCCTCTATGAACCGCAAGAGGCGCTCTTGAGTGGTGCGTGGTCGTTCCCGAAGGTGGAGCCCGCTGGCTGAAGCCGACATCCACCGCTGACCCCGAAACCGTTTGGAGGAGAGACCATGCGATCATTGAAATGGTTGGCACTTGTGGCTGCGTTTGTCCCTGCCACGGCCAAAGCAGACGCGGCTTCCGATCTGGCGCAGGAACTCGCCAACCCGATTGCGGCCATCATCTCGGTGCCCTTCCAGCTGAACTACGACGATAATCTCGGGATCGCTGATACTGGTAGCCGAACCACCCTGAACTTTCAGCCTGTGGTGCCGTTTGCATTGGACAACGGCGCCAACATCATCACGCGCACGATCATCCCATACATCTGGCAGGACGATGTCGTGCCCGGCACGTCGCAAAGCGGCTTCGGTGACATCTTGCTGAACGCCTGGTACTCCCCGCCGACGAAAGGCAATTTCACCTGGGGCGTCGGACCGATCCTGCGTGTTCCCACGGGTACAAGTGTTTCAACGGATACCTGGGCGGGCGGGATCACAGCCATCGGGCTAGCCCAGACAGGCAGTTGGACCTATGGCGCCCTGACCAACCATATCTGGGATTTCGAATCCAATCCGACCACGCCAACAAACGCCACGTTCCTGCAACCATTTGTGGCCTACACGACTGAAAACGCGTGGACCATCTCGTTGCAAAGCGAAAGCACCTATGACTGGGAAGCAGAACAGTGGTCAGTTCCAGTCAATCTGGCCGTTTCAAAACTGGTAGTGGTAGGACAAACCCCACTGAACCTGCAGGGCGGCTTTGGGTATTGGTTCGATGCGCCAGACAATGGTCCGGAGGGGTTCAGGTTCCGTCTTCAAGTGCAGGTCGTGATTCCTAGGGGGTAGCTGTAACGGACTATCGATCCCGCATCGGCTGTGGCGGCAGCCCGGAGGGGACCCGGACAGGAACCATCTCGTTCCGGTCCAGGGCCGATGGGTCGGTGAGCGCGTGCAGAAACGCAACAAGGCTCTCGATCTCACCTTCAGTCAAGGCAACTGGTGCCAATTCGTTTGCAGCAGCGATGCGCTGGCGCAGTTCCGGAGACGCCATGACCCAGTTGTCCCGCAGCGCAAATGCCTGCCGTCGCTCTCGTTCCAAAGGTTGAAAACGCAACCGAGACCCACGCGCCGCAAGGCGTTGTACGCGCTCGAGGGACGGAAGGGCGACCTCTGACGGATCAAACGCGTTGAGGCTCTCCACCGGATCAAGATGATGGCGCACCACTGCCTCCAGGGAGGTAAAGGCCCCACTGTGTCCCCATGGGCCGGTGAGAGCGACGTTGCGCAAGGAGGGGGTGCGGAACGCAAACAAATCCGATGGGTCACCCGTCACGCGGTAGCGTCCCTCATCCTCTGATCGGCCGGGCAAACCCGTCGTCGCCAGATATCTCATGTCGCCACCGTGACCTTTGCCGGGGCCAATCTGCGGAACAGCGATGGCATGGAACCGGTGATCGGTGAGCAAGGCCCCGCTGTGGCAATTCGCGCAGCCGGCGGACCCATAAAAGAGCTTCAGGCCCGCTTGTGCCTTGGCTGAAAGCACAGACTGGTCGCCTGTCCGCAAAACGGTGTCAAATGGACTTTCGTCCGAGCGGAACGCCGTGGTTTGAAAAGCTGCAAGCGCCACCGCGATGTGGCCGTAGGTCACATCTTGGGTCGTTTCGATATCAGTGAAGGCGGCACGCATCATATCTAAATACGCGGGGAACGCAGCGACGCGGCGCGCCAGGGCGGCCCAGATTTCGCGCCGCTCCTCATGGTGGGCGGCATTGGCAATCGGGTTTTCGCCGTACTGACCCGCCATTTCAATCGGGGAAGTGACGGGAAAGAAAGCCTGCGCCACCAGTGGATTGGAGAGATCGGCAGGCAGGTCAGACCCGGCGGGATTGCGGATCGCGCTGTCCGGGTCGGCTGGGTCCAGGGTTTCAACGCGCCCATCATGAAACAGGGAGACATAGCTGCGGGCGCCGATGTTCCAAAGCGGTTGCGCGTTCCGGGGCACGCGGCCGGTCACCGGGTCGGTGGTGGTGCGGTCCAACCCGGCGCCTGCACCGCCCTCTCCAATGCCAAGCGCAAGGCCGTCGCCAGACCCCAACGAAGGATCATGGCAAGTGCCGCAGGATATGTTCCTGTTTCCGGACAGAATTGGGTCGAAGAACAGGTTTCGCCCAAGTTCGACAAGTTCGGCGCTGGGGGCTCCATCATAGATGAAGTCGCGATCTTCCAGCGGCGCGGGCAATGCAGTTCCAACCCAATGCTCCTCGTCCGAAGCGTTGGTCAGAGTCGCCGTCAGCAGCCCGGCCGCGAGGGCGGCTGATCCGAGCAGGTTAAATGGGCGAAAGGACATTTGGCGTTCTCCAAAAAAGCAGTCAACGCGTTTGCGAGAAAAGCCAGATGCTGGCGACAGCCATACCCATCCCGGCAATTTGCATGGGGGCCAGTCGCTCACCGAAAAGGACAGCACCAAGAACGGATAGCGCTATGACCTGGCTCATGCTCGATAAGGCTGCCCCCTGCCCGAGCCCATGCACGAGCAGGCGGACATAGGCCAGGTTGCCCAAACCGAGTGCGATCACGGCAAGAAAAAGAACATGGCCGACCCTGGTGTCAGCGAATTGCTTCAGCAAAACGCTGCCCAGGGTGAAACTTGCACCGGCCGCGGAGAGGATGAACCAATAAGAGCTCATGGGTCTGTCTTTCTGAAGGTTTGGACGCTGCCGCTGGCGCGTCAGCCCTTGAGGGTTTTCATCAGCAGCAAGACATCGCCGGTGTAGTGAGGCGGACAAGGATGAAGGCGCACAGGGTCACTTGCCACCTGGTCGTAGCCGAAACGCTTGTAGAGACGGACCGCTCCGGTGTTTTGGGCATAGACCTGGATACTCATTCTGTCGAAACCGCTGGCCCGCGCCCGAGCTTCCGCTGCTGCCAAAAGTTTGGTCCCGACGCCACGGTTCTGTCCGTTGGCGAAGACGGCAAGTGCATTGATGTACCACGTGTCCACAGACAGCTTCTCCAGCGCGACAAAGGGCGCGATCGGAGCAGGTAAATCATCGGGGTCTTCGGTGGGGGCCTGAGTGATTGCATAGCTCAAAACCATGCCGATGGGAGACCCGTTCCGATCAGCCATCATGGCATTGGTGTAAGAAAACCCGCCGCTTTTTCGTTTGGCACGTTCCGTACCGACCTCGAGCGGTGTCTGCCCTTCGACACAGGCGCGAGTCCAAAGCCAGTTAGGAATACCCTCGCCAGCCAGGTTGATGAGTTTGGCAAGGTTTTCTGCGTCCGAGGCCTGCGCCTGACGGATGGAGGGAAGCGATTGAATATTCATTGTCTTTTCCTTTTTGTCCGAGATGACAGGCCGGGCCGAAGATCGGCCCGACCGTCGAAAACTCGCTGCATACGATTACACGGGGTCCAGGTCGGTGTTTTCGAACGTGTAGGTCGCGCTCAGTCCCCAAAAATCATTGAACCCGAGCGTCGTCTGGATCAGTCCGCCTTCGATTTCGGCGAAGTCACCGGTTGCGCCGGTCACTGGGCGCAAGTTGGGTTCGCCGATATCAGCGATCTCGGTCCCCTGAGTCACAATGGTGGCACCTTCGTTGAAGGCAAAGGTCTGGCGGCTGATGATCCAGACGCCGGTCGTTGCGTTGCCCCCTTCGCCGACAAAGTACCCGTCGCAGGTCCAGGTACCGAGAACGAGCTCGGGGAACGCGGGACTTCCGTCCTCCAGGACACCCACGGTGCCATCAGCCAGCGTGCCTTCCGGGTAGATGTAACCCTGGCTGACAAAGGCATTACCGTGCGCGGGCATGCCGTTTTCGTGCAAGGGTGCGGCGGCCATGTGGATGCGGGTGTGATCTTCGGCCACGTCGAAAGCCATGAGGGGCTCAGCCTGAGCAAAGGGTATCATGGACAGCGTAAGGGCTGTGGATGTTGCGATTGTCTTGAACATGAGAAGTCCTTTCGGAAAGTGTTGCGTTTTGGTTGAAATCAGGCTGCAGGCAGGCGCTGGTCCTGTTCTGCAATGCAGCCCACATGCCGGTGGTCGGTGCCGCAGCAACCGCCCAGAACCCGGATGTTCGGAAGACGCGAGAGTAGCTCTGCGTTGAGTTCGGCCAGTTCCACCGGATCGCCGTCGTCGAGGGTTTCGGCGCTGTCCAATTCGGCGTGGCTTTGGCGCGAGGCGTTGGATCGGATACCGCCGATGCGCAAGGTCCAGACCGCCGACGTGTCCAGCACTCCGTGGAAATGATCGGGATGCGCGCAATTGATCATGTAGTAGAGCGGACCATTGCCTGTCGCGGCATCGACCTCGTCAATGGCGTTGCCGAGCGGTTGGCCCGAAGGCAGGCGACCGTCCGTCTCCAGTGTGAACGCAATGACAACGGGCACGTCGATTTCTTGCGCGGCCTGGACGATGCCGATGGCCTCACCGGAATGGGTGAGTGTCATGGCACTGATCATGTCGACGCCGGCCTTGCCGAGCGCATGTATCTGGGGGGCGTGAATGAGCAGAGCATCCTGCCGGGAGATCTCGACGTCCGGCGCATAGGCATCGCCCGCAGGCCCAACAAGCCCGTTGATCAAGATCGAGCAATCACGCGTCTCATGCTGGGATCTCAAGTGGGACACGAAGGAAACGGCCCGTTGGTTCGTCTCCATGATTTCGCGTAGCGTCTGACCGAGCGGTCCGGCCCAGGCGGTGCCTGCGCGCCAGGTCGGGGCATCCAGAATGAAACCGCGGCCCGAGGCCTTGGCGATTTCAATGAAACGCTCGAAATAGGCCGTCAGATCGGCCCGACCCTGCTCTGTGTCCAGCAGCACTGCAGCTGAGAAGCAGGGCAGGTCATAGCCTTTCTCGAAAATCAGAAATGTTTCCAATCCACCGTCAGAGAGGTAGAACCGGCGTGTCTCGCTAAGCTTTTGAATACGCATCGAAGCTGTCCTTGTCCGTTGATGCCAAGGACATACGTGCGATGCGGTGCAGCCCGATAGTTGCCGCGTGGTCCGGTTGTCTCGTTTCTAGTTTTGCTGTAATTTCAAGGGGTAACCGAAAACGAAGCGGCCATGCGCTTTGCGAACACATGGTCAACTGGACTCGTGGTACAGCGGAGACGTCAGCAATGGAGCGACAAGTCGATACGCGCAGCCGAATCCTCGACATCGCCGAGGCTGCTGTTTTGGATAAAGGATTTGAAGCGACCTCGATTGAGGAGATTGTCGCGGGTGCGGAAATATCGCGCGGCGGGTTCTTCTACCACTTTAAGGACAAGAATGCCTTGGCCCGCGCAATGCTGGAGCGATACATCGAAACCGAGGACGCGCTTTATGATGATCTCTTTGCGCGGGCGCGGGAACTAAACGATGATCCGCTGCATTGCATGCTGATTGGGTTGAAGCTTCTGGCCGAGATGCTGGAGGAAATGCCCACCGGCCACCCCGGGTGCGTGATCGCCTCAACGGCCTATCAGGACCGGCTCTTTGATGAAGGCGTGCGGGAGTTGAACCGGCAGGCAATTTTGGGATGGCGTAAGCGGTTTCGCGGCATGTTCGAAGAGATCGCGCAGGTCTATGAGCCGCGAGAACCCGTCAACATGGATGCATTGGGCGACATGGTGTCCGGGGTCGTGGAAGGCGGCCTCGTGCTTCAGCGTGCCTTGAGAGAGCACAATAATGCCTCGGAACAAATCATGCTGTTCAGAACCTATCTGAAACTGCTGTTCACACCGAGGAACTGAGAGTTCAAAGCGTAACCATTCGAACCGTAACAGAGTTTCAAAAGGCCAATGGCGATCCCTGAAGGACTCGAACCCTCAACCTGCTGATTAGAAGCCGACGTTAAAGTATTTAAAATCAGCATCTTATCCTTTTTCGCAGCGATCTGTCCGAGCATTTTTTTCAATGACTTAGCCTTGCGGAGTCGCCCACAAGAGCAACCGAAGCAGGGTGTCAGTGGGTCACTGCTTGCTGCCCCAAAAGGAGGACCAGTCGTGATTATTGACGAATCCTGCAACCCTACTGACACTAAACATCTCAACATCGAGGATCCCAATGTCTGTTTTTGATCAACACCCAGACGATACTGAGGAAAACAATCTGCAACTGGCAACCAATGCAGTCATTCGCGCTCATCAAACAAACCGGTTCTATGCTTTTCCATATCGGGGCGGGTTCGACATTGCATTTGCCAACGCGCGCCGCAACACCAACAGAAACGACGACATCGCATTCGCGTTGGAGTACCATACCGCAGTTTCCATGGACGTCGCTACGGTCCGAGACTTTGTCAAAACCCTCGAAATGCTGTTGAAGGAAATGGATGAGCGGGCAGCGGCGCTAGACGACCAGGACAAGCCAGATGGTGCATAAGCCTCCTCTCGTCGGCGATGGCGGGGGGGTGGTATCCGATTCCGGCCGCGGCATTTTCGCAGACACCTCAGGCGGCTCATCTGGCAGTGGCGGCGGACCACAATATGTTACTAAAGACCTACTCGACGCCAAAATTGAAACCGTCGCAGCACAAAACCAAACCGCTTACACAGAACTAAAATCCGAAGTCGCTGCAATAAAGCCCGGAGCCACGCCTTGGCAAATTGTCATGATCTTGGCTGGCTTTATAGTTGGGACCACCGGGTTAATCTCAGGGATCTTCGCGATTGTGTCTTGGCTTGGCGACGGCAGGTCTGACAGAGGTTTGGAGGCACAGGTCACCACGCAAGAAACATTAGACAGGCTGGATAAATTAGACATCAAAATTGAAGAAATTCACGAAACTATTCAATTGCAGCCGGAACAATCGAACCCTAATACCGCGGTAGACGAATAGTCATCGATCCGGCTCCAACAGATGCACCAGCCAGCGATCCCTAACCTTGGTCCCGCAGGACTTACACACGGCCCGTTCCGCTTTCTCTGACACATCCAGCAGCCCCGGCCACAGATCAGACGCATGGTCCGCGGGTGCACGCCGACCGCCGCCGAACTCGACCCAAAGCCGATGCTCCTGCATGTCGGATATCTTGGCCTATTGTGTGATGTGGTGGGGAGCCTTGGAATTGTCCAAATCTTGGACCGTCTGACTCAGACGGAATCGGACATTCGGACGGCCAAAGCTCAAGAAATTCGCAAGGCCATGAAATACAAGTGTTTTGGCGATCCCTGAAGGACTCGAACCCTCAACCTGCTGATTAGAAGTCAGCTGCTCTATCCAGTTGAGCTAAGGGACCGCTTGGCAGTGCTTTTGCCGCAGCCAGCCGCGCAGGGCAAGCGTTCAGAGCACACGGCTCATGAATACGCTCAGCGGGTCGAGACGGTAGTCCCCGAATGGCGAGCAGAACTCGAACCCAAACCGTGTGTAAAGCGCGCGCGCTGGCGCAAACGCTTCTGCGCTTCCGGTCTCGAGGCTTAGGCGGGTCATACCCTTTGCGCGCGCTTCGGCCATAAGCGCTTCGAGCAAGCCTCCTGCAACCCCCTGCCCGCGCGCCTCGGCCAGCGTGTGCATGGACTTCAGCTCTCCGTGTTCGGGGTCAATTCGGGACAGGGCCCCCACTCCCTGCACGTCACCATCACGCCGTGCCACCAACAGCACGGCGTCGGCTGCGAGCAATTCCGCCGGGGTCAGAACGTGGCAGCTCTCTTCTGGGGATTGTGAGCGCATCAGCTCAAAGTGCCGCTGGAGAACGGCTGCGACGTCCGACGCCTCGACGGTTTCTTGCTGAATGCTGACCCGGCTCAGTGGGTCCACGCGCCGCGCCGGTCGGTTGCAAAGTTCTCGCCATAGCCACGCGCCCGGATGTTCGCCTTGCGCGGCTTGGGCTCGAAGACCAACGCTTCGATGCCTTTGGATTGAGCGTAATCCTGCGCCGCTTCTTTTGTCGCAAAGCGCAGGCGCACCTGACTTTGTGTGTCAGAGGATGACGTCCACCCCATCAGCGGGTCCACGTCGCGCGCAGAGGCCGGTGCGAATTCCAAAACCCATTCATGTGTTTTGGCCGTGCCTGATTGCATCGCTGTTCTGGCTGGCTTGTAGATCCGCGCGCGCATGTCACCCTCCGGTCTGGGACGTTCCGACTATATGGGCAAAACGCGGCGTTCGGGCAAGATACTATTCGCCGCGGTTCATGCTGTGATGGGAACGCCGACCTGCATGACCCGTTGGATCAAGGGGCGGCATTTGCGGCACGGATGTATGCCAATCTCACTGAAATCCGTCCCCGTGCGTTCGGCGCATGATGTACACAGGCAAGACCCGACCATTTGTCGCAACGACCATTAGCAGGAGTGCTCCGCGCGATCGGGGAAGGCCTTGTTTTGTCCGCCACAAGGCACATCTAGGGGGCGATCTGGATCTCCTCCCAGACCGCCCGGTCCTACGCTCGATTTCTGCTCTTGAACAAGAACAAAAACAGATCAAACTGCGATCTGAAAGGAATCCCCCATGTCCAACCCGATCCTCCACAGCCCCGCGCCAGACGTGCGGAACCGTCCCAAACTGGAGGGCGGCATAGCCTTTCGGATGGACACGGAGTTCCGGCCCGCCGGGGACCAGCCCACCGCGATTGCCGAACTGGCGGACGGGGTACGCAGCGGCGAACGCGATCAGGTCCTGTTGGGCGCAACCGGCACCGGCAAAACCTATACGATGGCCAAGGTGATCGAGGAGACACAGCGCCCCGCCATCATTCTGGCCCCGAACAAGACACTGGCCGCGCAGCTCTACGGCGAGTTCAAAGGGTTCTTTCCGGACAATGCGGTGGAATACTTTGTCAGCTACTACGATTACTACCAGCCCGAGGCCTATGTTCCGCGCAGCGACACGTACATCGAAAAAGAAAGCCAGATCAACGAACAGATCGACCGGATGCGTCACTCTGCGACACGGGCTTTGCTCGAACGTGACGACGTCATCATCGTGGCCTCGGTCTCTTGCATCTACGGCATTGGGTCGGTCGAAACCTACGGCGCGATGACGCAGGACCTGAAGACCGGTCAGTCCTACGACCAGCGGCAGGTGATGGCGGACTTGGTGGCCCAGCAATACCGCCGCAACGATCAGGCGTTTCAGCGCGGGTCTTTCCGAGTCCGCGGCGACAGCTTGGAAATCTTTCCGGCCCACCTTGAGGACCGCGCCTGGAAGCTGTCTTTCTTTGGTGAAGAGTTGGAAAGTATCACCGAATTCGACCCGCTCACCGGAGAGAAAACCGATACGTTCGATCAGATCCGGGTCTATGCCAACTCCCACTACGTGACGCCGAAACCCACGATGCAGCAGGCCATACAGGGTATCAAGAAAGAGCTGCGGGGCCGGTTGGACCAATTGGTGAGCGAAGGCAAGCTGCTGGAAGCGCAGCGGCTGGAGCAGCGCAGCAACTTCGATCTGGAAATGCTGGAAGCGACCGGTGTGTGCAACGGGATCGAGAACTACTCGCGCTACCTGACCGGGCGCGCACCGGGCGAGCCACCCCCGACGCTCTTTGAGTTCATCCCCGATCACGCCATCGTCTTTGCCGATGAATCCCATGTCTCGGTCCCCCAGATCGGCGGCATGTACAAGGGCGATTACCGGCGCAAGTTCACGCTGGCCGAGCACGGGTTCCGCCTGCCCTCCTGCATGGACAACCGGCCGCTGAAGTTCGAGGAATGGGATGCCATGCGGCCCCAGTCGGTCTTTGTCTCGGCCACGCCTGCGGGATGGGAACTGGAACAGGCCGGCGGTGTCTTTGTCGAACAGGTGATCCGGCCCACGGGATTGCTGGACCCGGAAGTCGAGATCCGTCCGGTCGAGATGCAGGTGGACGACCTGCTGGACGAAGTGCGCAAGGTTGCTGCGGACGGATATCGCACGCTGGTCACAACGCTGACCAAACGCATGGCCGAGGACCTCACCGAGTACATGCACGAACAGGGCATCAAAGTCCGCTACATGCATTCGGATATCGATACGATCGAACGCATCGAAATCCTGCGCGATCTGCGACTGGGGGCGTTTGACGTGCTTGTGGGCATCAACCTTCTGCGCGAGGGACTGGATATCCCCGAATGCGGCCTTGTCGCCATTCTGGATGCGGACAAGGAGGGGTTCCTGCGGTCCGAAACCTCGTTGATCCAGACCATCGGCCGGGCGGCGCGCAACGCCGACGGGCGCGTGATCATGTATGCCGACCGCATCACCGGGTCGATGGAGCGGGCCCTGAGCGAGACCAACCGCCGCCGCGCCAAGCAGATCGCCTATAACGAGACCCACGGGATCACGCCCGAGACGGTGAAGAAGAATGTCGAGGATATTCTGGCTGGCCTCTACAAGGGTGACGTGGACATGAACCGCGTCACGGCCACCATCGAACAGCCAATGCACGGCGCGAACCTCGAAGCCCATCTGGACGGGTTGCGTGACCAGATGCGCAAGGCGGCAGAGAACCTGGAATTCGAAGAGGCCGCCAACATCCGCGACGAGATCAAACGGCTCGAAGCGGTTGATCTGGCCGTCGCCGACGACCCCATGGCGCGGCAATGGGCGGTCGAGAAAGCCTCCGAAGACGCGGTGAAATCGCGAGGTCGGTCAACGGCTGGACGGCCGGGGCAACGGGGTGGCAATGTGAAAAGGCGGAAGCGGTGAATTCGCGGATTCCCTCTTGGCGTTTTCCACGCTAGATAGAGTACAGGAGGGTGCGGATGCCGCTTGACGAAGCTATTTTAGGAAAAGGTGTTTATACACCTCGCGAGGCGGCACGTTTGGTCGGAACCAATGTGCAGCAAGTCCTCCGGTGGACTCGTGGCAGTGGACCTCACCTACCATTATGGAATGCGCACTATCAGTTCTTGGATGATGAGATCACCGACATTAGCTTTCTGGATCTGATTGAAGTCCGTGTCGTTGCTGCAATGCGAAGTGCGAATGTCTCTCTACAGTCGATAAGGTTTGCTATAGCGTTTGCCCAAGAAAAATTTGGGATCGAACGGCCCTTGGCTTCTCAATCCTTCAAAACTGACGGCTCAGAGATTCTGATGGAGGCAATCGAAAATGATGGCGACTATGTAAGCCTGTCTAAGAAAAGGCCCGGCCAAAAGGTATTCAAAGACATAGTCTCGCAATCACTGAACGACCTCGAGTATGAAGGTGAAGTAGTAGCGAGATGGAGGCCGCGGAACCATATAGATGTAGTCTTGGATCCAACTCGCCACTTTGGCGACCCGATTCTAGATCAGTTCGGAATATCAACTAGCACGATCTATCAGGAGTTTACTGAGTTCGACGACACGAAGTATCTCTCGAAGATTTACGAAATTCCTGAAAAGCTAATTCGAAGATGCATCCACTTTGAACGCAGCTTAGACGAGGCTCATGGTTAAAGTATTATTTGACCATAACATGCCACCTTGTATTGCTCGGGCGCTTCATGAGCTGATCAAAATCGACAAGCATGAGGCTTTCGCACTTAGGGACAAGTTTCCGACCAACATCTCCGACATTGATTACTTCAACAACCTTGGTAGCGATTGGATTGTGATCTCAAAAGACCTCCAGAACAGCAAAAAGAAAGCTGAAAAAGCCGCTATTACAAGAAACAACATCGTCGCATTTTATTTGTCACGTTCCCTGCAAAAGAAAAAAATCGGTGAACAAGAGGCGGCCATAATGTGGCACTGGGACAAAATGCTCTTGCAACGGTCCACACTCAGAGGTGGATTGCTACAACTTCCTGAGAACAAGTCGAAATTCAGAGCCTTGTAAGAAAGTGCAGGATGAGAATCCAAACCGTCACATCTAGGAAATCGGGCGCTGGATAGAGTAACAAACCACCATACACGTCCGACTCCTCCCACACTCCACGTCCTTCAAAGCATTGATCCCAATCAATGCTGACCCATCAACGCACCAGCATACTGGGGCCCATGGCCCAGCCCAATCCAACCGGCGTAGACGCTTACAAACCCACCCAGATTGCAGTGCTGGTCGAAACCGCGGGTGTCTCCAAGGCGCATCTGTCCATCGGTCAGACGCTGACGCTGGCCATCCTTGCCGGCGCGTTCATCGGGTTTGGCGGGGCCGCCTACACCATGGTCATGACCGGTGTGGACCCGGGGTTTGGACCTGCACGGTTCTTGGGTGGTGTTGTGTTTTCGCTGGGCCTGATCCTTGTGATCGTTGGTGGGGCCGAACTGTTCACCGGCAACGCGCTGATGACCATGGCGGCCGTGGATCGTAAAATCTCACTGCGCCATCTGTTGCGAAACTGGGGGCTTGTCTATGTCGGGAACCTGATCGGCGCGGTCGCGCTGGCGCTGGCCTTTGTTGCGACCGGTCTGCTCGACGGGCCGATGGGACTCGTGGCCGCCAACATCGCAGACGGCAAAATCGACCTGTCTCCGGTGCAGGCGTTCGCGCGCGGGGTGTTGTGCAACGCGTTGGTCTGCCTGGCCGTCTGGCTGAGCTTTGCCGCGAGATCGGTCGTGGGGAAGGTTATGGCGATCCTCTGGCCGATTTCAGGTTTCGTCCTGCTGGGCCTCGAGCACTCTGTCGCCAATATGTACCTGCTGCCTCAGGGTATGGCCGCGGGGGCAAACTTTGGATGGGGCGCAGTGATTTCCAACCTGTTCTGGGTTTCTGCGGGCAACATTGTCGGAGGGGCGGGCGGCGTCGCTCTTGCGTATCGCTTAGCGTATCTTCGCGACGCATCCGTATGAAGCCGCTCTTCAGCAAGCGCAGGATAGGGTCTTACACCATCACTGCCGGGTCACCCGAACGCATAGCGGGGCAAAACTCGATCCTACTCTGAACCTTTCGGCTAGATCGGTTTCGCGCCGCGTCCGCCAATACCAACGAAACTTCGATTGTGATCCGGCAGTTTCGGTGCTCGATAGTAAACTTGTGCCCATTGCAATCTATGGTTTTCCCAGGAATCATCGTATTCACGTGATTTATCGGAGTAGATTGTTTTGCCTATTGTAATACTCATCCTAACCGCGATTGGCGGTGCGATCTGGTGGTGGATTCGCAATAATCCAAGGGAGGCGATCAATACCGCTCAGGACGTTACCACCACGCTGAAGAATGCTCCCAGAAAGATTGCATTTCGCAGCGTTGCTAATGCCCACCCCGTCGAAGGGATTGACGACGAGCGGATCGCAATTTGCGCCATTGCTCAATCGTTTATTGAGCTCGATGACCTGCCTACAGCCGACCAGCGCCAACAGATGCACGTGCTTCTGCGCACTAAACTGAAATGCTCTGAAGAAGAAGCAAGCGAGATGGAGGTTCTGGGGCGATGGTTAATGACTCAGTGCAACGGCCCGGCCGAGGCTGTTCCGCGATTGGGTCGTCGTTTACGTAAGATCGACTCAGGGAACTCGTGGAACCGCCTGCAGGACATACTGTTGCCATTGGCCAGTGACGGACTGTCCCGCGCTCAGGTCGCGGCAATCGAAGATCTGAAAGCCGCTCTCAGGGTTGGCTGAAAAAGCAAAAGGGTGAAATCACCCATCCTAAACCCCCAACTCGGCCCGTTTCTTCTTGGTCAGCTTGGCCACAACCATCTCATAGGACATCGTCAGATGTTCCTTCAGCGAGGCGTCGCTCATCCCGCGTTCCTCGTAGACCTGCAGCCATTTCATGCCCCTTGAGGCCAGATAGGGGGCCGGGCGGATGCCGGGTTCGTTCCTCAGCACTTCATAAGCGATCTCTCCGGCCTTAAACGTGAAGGCGTCCGCACCATCGTTCCAGCCGCAAATGGCAAACACCTTGTCACCCACCTTCCAGACATCTGCATTGCCCCACTGCACCACGTGGCTGGTTGCGCGCAGGCTCCCGCAGAAGGTGTTAAACTCGTCCCGTGTCATACCCGCGATCCTGTCCCTGACGGTTCATCGGGGCAAGCCGTTTTGCAGCGCGGCGCGCGCAAAGGTGACTTGACGGGGCCGGAATGCTGTCTGCTCAATGGTTTCACACTCAAAGGAGGAGTGTCCTATGTCCCTGCTTGTGCGCTACACCCTGAAATCCGCCGACGACCATGCCGCCCAGATTGCGGCGATGGAAGCCCTTGTGGCCGGGCTCCGCTCCGAAGGTGTGTCGGGCTGCGACTACACCTGTTTTTCAACACCTGAGGACACTGAGTTTGTCGGGCTTCTGGAATTCCCCGACGACGCCGGAAAGCAGGCCTTTTTGTCGTCCACTGCGTTCGCCACGTACCGCGAGGCGGTCGGTCCCACTTTCGCCAATCCTCCGCAAACCACCGAGATCATCGCAATTGCGTCCACGCGCGACTGACCCGGCCATCGCGGCGGAGCCCCCTTCGTGTGGCAATGTCCGGGCTCTGCCCTACCTCCCCGGCATGCGTTACCTGCTTGCCGCCCTGTTCTTTACCGCTCCCGTTCACGCGTGGGAATTCTCTGCCGCACCGATCTGCACGCTGACTCACAGCGAACCCGGTGCGGAGGTGCGACTGACCTATGATCCACGGGGACCTCTCTACACGATTACGCTGACGGGTCCGGACTGGCCGTCGGACGAAGTCTTTGCCATCCGCTTTGACGGGCCGCGCCCGCTGACCATTACCACCAACCGCCAGCAGATCGAGGGTCCGGCTCTGACGGTCACCGATCGTGGCTTTGGCAATGTGCTGAACGGTCTGGAATTCAATCAGACCGCAACGGCGATTTTGGGAGACACCGCGTTGCCTATCTCATTGACGGATGCGGCGGAACCGGTGCGTGCGTTTCGGGCCTGCGTGTCTGCTCCACTGGCGTGAGGCCGGATCTTCAGATGTATAACTCTTGCTGGCGGGCTTAACGCGGGTCAGGGCCGAATGAACTTGGCACCGCCGACCATGCGGACTTTCTTCTTGCCCCGGTTCGCGGCCACGAAACGCTGGGATTTGGCGCGTCGAGCCTCGCAGGACACACCGTTCTTGTCAGCGTCATGAATGGCGTGATAGCCGGGTTGACCCTCGCGTGCGGGGGCAAGGCCGACCGAACGCGCGGCGTCACATCCCCCCAACGCCACCGTGTGGCGTGCTGTTTCGGGAATGCTGAACGGGCTGGCTGCGAAGTAAATGATTACCGCCATGGTCACGATGAACACCGGCGACGTCAGCGCCAGCATCACCAGCCGCGCCGGCGACAAGCCGGTGCGTTGATCTGCGCCCGAGGCGCGGTCCCTGCCACGCAGGGTGGGATCCGGAACTGCGGTCATCATGCATTAACCCTACCCTTGGAGTGGGGCGAACTTGTGACGAGACTCGTTCGGAATGGGGGATCTGTCGCGGCCTTCCGGAGGCCTTCGTCTACCGAAATTGGGGCGCGCGCTACTGCGCTGGTGGATCGGCGCTATCACCGTTGGCGATGTCTCCTTCCACCGACTGCGTGATTTCGGTTGCGATTTCGGCGGCCCAATCTCCGATCAGGGGAATGAAGTCGATCTGGCTGAGCAGATACACGAGAGCAGAGACCAGTACCGAGGCACCGATCACCGTGCCCAGCCCCACCGCCAGACCCCGCGCAAAAGCTTGCAGCATCATCCGCCACCAGGAGTTCTGGACCCGGACGAAGCGATGATTGTTGAAGGTTTTGATTTCCGCGCGCAATGCGCGCAATTCATCGGCAGTCTGATCTGACATGTGCGGGCCTCCTGTCACGCAAGAGGCCCCAAACACAGTTTGTAATCAAGAGGTCTGGCGCTCAGCGCACCACATGCACGGCGCACTGTGCATGGCGCACAACCTGCGCGGCTGTCGATCCCAGCAACAAGGTCTGCATGCCGGGCCGATGCGACGCGATGATGATCAGGTCGGGGTTGTGATCCTCGGCCCAATCCAGAATGCCGCGCCCCGAATGGCCCTCGATCACCTCACCAATGGCATTTGGCAACCCCGACGCCAGCTTGTCGAGCTCAGCCTTGATCGCATTGCGGGTCTCCTGAATCAGATCCGGCGGCATGTAGGTCAGGGCATAGCCTGGAATGTGCTCAACAACGTGCAGCAATGTGATCTTAGCCTCGGGAGTGGCCAGCCGTTCGGCCAACTTTAGGGGGCCGGAAACATCATGCTCGGTGTCGAATGCAATCGGGACCAGAATATTGTGATACATTGGTGCGCTTCCTCTTTCTTTCTAGAACCAACTTGCCTTACGGGTCATCTGGCAGCCTTGATCCAAATCAGGCGGTCGGGCCTACCAATGGCGGGTGCCGGGTGGGCCCTTGATTGCGCCCCTCAGGTTCGCGGTTACCCATCCACCATAGAAGTCACCCGGCTGTGGTGTCACCTTTTCTTCGCCAACGAAGCACGCCTCCATCTGGCTGGCATAGAACGAGATATGATCGCGAATTGACTGAAATCGAGGGGTTGGGTCTGGATAACTCCACGCAGCGCGACGCGCCGTGCGGTCTTCGGTCACAACGTCCCAATACTGTGCGCGGCCTTTCCATTCACAAAACGACCCGCCATCGGCAGGATCCAAACGCCCCGATACATCTGATCTGGGAATGTAGTAGGTGGGCGGATGGTGTGTTTCGCAGACCCGCCATGCCTTGGTTGTGTCGGCCACGATTTCGCTGCCGAGAACGACCCGCAGCCTAAATGGCACGGGTTCAAGCAATGGCGGCCGGGGATAATCCTGGACGTTTTCAACCGGCAGGGGGGCGTGATCCCCCATTTCAGAAATCGAAGAGTTCATCCAGAAATCCGCCACGTTTTTTCTTGCGTGGCCGATCGTCGTACCCGCGTTGCGCATGCCCACCTTGCGGCGGCGGCGGAGGGGGCGCTGCTGCCGAGTTGCGGTCGATGATCTTGTCCAATTCCCCGCGATCCAGCCAAACGCCACGGCATTGCGGACAATAGTCGATTTCGACCCCGCTGCGATCTGCAATCACGAGGGTGGTACCGTCAATCGGACATTTCATGTGCTGCTCCTGTCTATCCAATACAGATATGGAACAGCTTTGGCGGGTTGCAATATCCTCGCGGCGCCTCACCGCATGCGGACAAGCGGTTGTGCCATCGTGAAAAATGCGTCCGATGCGATGTGAAGGAACGCGTGCCCCGCTGCCGGCGTCATTCCGGACGGAAACACCGTCCGATAAGACCCCGGGCTCATCGAGCCCTCCCGCTCACCTTCTCCGGCATCGTAGATCACCTTGTCTTCTTTGATCGTGGTCTGGATGCGCAAACTGTCCAGTGTTTCCGGGTCGATGGCGGTCGGGTCATCCGACAGGATCACAAAATCCGCAACTTTGCCGACCGCAATGCTGCCCTTGCGGGCCTCTTCGAAATGCTGCCACGCGGGCCAGATCGTCATCGCTTTGAGCGCGGTTTCGACATCGACGCGTTGCGATGGGCCCAGAATATCACCCGAACGCGTGCGCCGTGTCACCGTCGCATCCAGAATCCGCATGCTGTCGGGAAACGCGACCGGCGCATCGTGATGCGAGCCGAACATCATGCCGCGTTCACGAACCCAACCGGTGGGCGAGATGTTCTCTGCAAGAACCGGGCCAACGGTGTGATCGCGGTGCCAGTCCCCCCAGTAAAAAGTGTGCATAGGAAAAAGTGACGGGAACACGCCCAGGTCATTTATCGCGTCGACCTGATCCTCGCGCAGGAACTGACCGTGGATCAGAACCGGCCTGATATCCGGTTGCCCATGCTCTGCCTGCGCCGCCTTGATCGCTGAGATCAGAAGGTCAGAGGCCGCTTCGCCATTCGAGTGAGTCAGAATTTGTATGTCATTGGCGTAGGCCCAGTCCATTATCTCGATCACCTGATCGTTGGTGACCGCCGGATACCCCAGATATCCGGGTGCATACTGACCGATCGGATCGTAATAGGGCCGGTCGCGCCACGCTGTGAACCCCTGCGGCGATCCATCTATGGTCAGTTTGGCTCCGCCAACCCGCAAACGATTGTCATAGCTGCGCCCGGCATTCTCCACGATGAACTCGCGCCCGACCAGGACATCGGGATAGGCGACGATATCAATGTCGAAGCCGCCCTCTCGCGCCACGTCGCGCATGATCTCGACGATCTGAGGCGACGTCCGGCCCTCTTGCGCCGTCGTGTATCCGTAGCTTGCCCAAAGCACCGGGCCCGCCTTTACAAACGCGCGAAGCCCTTCTTCGCCCAACCCGCTCAGCAGTTGCACGAGGACCGCAAAAAACGCATTTTCTTCCAGCACACCATCCGGACGTCCATCCGCTTCCCTGCGGATGATGCCCCCGTCAGGGTCGGGTGTTTCAGCCGTGACAGATGTCAGTTCCAGAGCCTTGGAGTTCGCAACACCGAAATGCCCCGATTGGTGCACGATGATGATGGGGATGTCCTCTGCAACAGCGTCCAGGTCCTCTCGAGTGGGATGGCGCAGTTCGGCCAGTTGCGATTGATCGTAGCCAAACCCGATGATCAGATTGACCTGCTCAACGATGGCGGCATTCTCGGTGGTCCAATTGCGCAGCGTGTCCTGCAGGCTCGCAATGTCGGACACGTCGCCGTCGGGCGCGGCGAGCAGGTTGGCCGACATTGCTTGAAGGCCACCCATGACGACGTGCCCATGGCTGTCCACAAAGCCCGGAACCATGGCGCGCCCGTCGAGATCGACCAGTCGGGTGTCGGCGCCCTGATAGCGCATCACGTCATCCAAATCGCCAACCGCAAGGATCAACCCATCGCGGACAGCAACAGCCTCTGCGCGCGGTGCCGCGTCTTCCATGCTGAGAATTGCGCCGCCGGAGTAAATCGTATCAGCACGCTCTTGCGCGATGGCGGGCCAAGCCAGCGCCACGGAACAGGCGAGCGAAAGTCCTGTGGATCGAAACATGAAACATCTCCCGGTCTAAACCTTGTTGCCAATCAGGCCTTTGGATCAGGTAAGCCGCTGCCAAACCGCGTCAATTTCTGCCCGCTCTGCGCGGATGCAACCCTCGGCGGCACCGGCTGCGGACGAACCTTTGTGCCCCGTCTCACCTAGCCAAAACTCTCGATGACGTCATACATCACCGGCTCGAAGCTGCGGCACAGATCGTTGATTTCGCGGTTCCGCCGCCGCATCTCATCACTGCGCAACATGGCTTGAAACGCCTCCCGGTTTTCCCACTGTGAGTAGTTGGCGATACGCGTCTGCGCGTCGTTCACATGCAACCCCGCAGCAACAAATCCAGGCTGTTTTGATATGAACTCTGTGTAGGCGTCGGTCAGCGCCTCGATCAGGTCCTGGCAGGTCCCAGGCGTCATTTCAAAGGTGGTCAGAACCGTCTGAACCTTGGCTGCCTTCGATATCGTGGGCATCGGCTCCTCCTTGTCGTCAGAGTCTCAGCCTATCACAGCCGGCTGCGGATCGCCTCCAATTCTCGAACCAAACCAGCAACTTCGCTATGCGCGGGCCCTTTTGGCGCTTCGCTTGCCGCTTTGCCTTGCCCCAGCGTCTCGGCATAGACCACCCGATTGGCCAGGCAGTTGTCTGCGACCCCCACTTCCATTTCGGTCACCAACTCTGCGATTTCAGCATCCAGACGCGTACCATGACGCGCGCGCGTCATCACGATCATGGCAGGTTTAGAGGCGCGTTCGGTCAATTCCAGGACCGCCTCGACCGCCCACAAGTCCAGATGCGAGGTTGCCACGGGGATCAGCACCAGATCAGCGGCACGCAACGCTGGGCGCAGATCGCTGTCGGCTTTTGGGGGTGTGTCGATGATCACCACATCATTGGCGTCAGCGAGTTTGCGGGCTTCGTAGGTCACACCCCAGGCCGACGCAGTCGCAAATTCGATCGCCGCTTTGGGTTGCGTCTCCAACCGCGTCATGAACCAGCGACCCGCGCTGCCCTGCGGGTCGGTATCCATCAGCGCGACAGATTTTCCCAATTGCGCGAAGCCCACGGCGAGATTGACCGCCAGTGTTGTTTTGCCGGATCCGCCCTTTTGCTGCGCAATTGTGATGACGTGTCCCACACCGACTCCAAGCCATTGCTGCATTGCAGCATAACAAATGTCTGCTGGGGCGCAACGCCCAAAACCACATGATCTACTGGTGACAAGGCGTCGGTAACGGACGGTTAACCATCCCGCCTCATGGTGCGGCGGGAAAGGTGTCGATGCACAGATTTTTGGTTATCTTGGTCATGGTCCTCTGGACTGGCGCTCCGCTGATGGCCGGTGCTTGGCTGCGCGAACCTGGAGAAACCTTCAGTGTGCTCACAGGGACAGTTCGCGGCGGTGGTGGCAAACCTGTGGAGACGGAAACCGGACTCTACATCGAACACGGCCTCGCTCCCCGCCTGACGCTGGGTTTCGACCTGAACAATCGCGCGGGCATGTCCGGGCACGCCTTGGTGTTTGTGCGCGTGCCGCTTTCAAAACAGCCCGGCCTGTCCCGATGGGCTTTTGAAATCGGCGTTGGTGCCCATCATTACGAATTGGAATGGAATCACATGGCCAAAGCGACGCTGAGCTATGGGCGCGCACTGCCCACCAGACGCGGGTATGGCTGGGTCGCGGTGGACACCGCTATCGAGTTTCGGCGTGGCTCGCAGGGCCCGCTGCATAAACTGGACGCCGCCCTTGGCATTCCAGTCTCCCCCACTTTGCAGGCTTTGCTCAAAATCGAGACAAACCGAGGTTCGGACCGGCCCTTCGTTTATGCGATCACACCCGGAGTTTTGCTTGGCAAACCCTCCGCGACGCGATGGGTCCTTGGGCTGGAACATCGTCGCGCCACGCGCACCACAACAGGTCTCAAACTCGAACTCTGGCGTACGTTTTGAACACCCCTTGAGCATTCCAAAGCACCGCCATAGCGTCACGTCATGACCGACCCAATCCGCCCCACTGATGCCGAAGCCCGGGAATTGGCGCGGGATTTGCTTCAGAACGCACGATCGGCCGCCCTGGCCTTCTTGACAGATCAGGGAGACCCCATGGTGACACGGATCGGTTTCGGCCTTGGACCTGACGGAAGCGCGATCACATTGATCTCTGACCTGTCCGCTCACACCAAGGCATTGCGAGAAAATCCGAGCTGTTCCCTGCTGGTCGGAGACCCCGGTGCCAAGGGAGATCCATTAATCCACCCCCGGCTGACCTTGCAGGCGCGGGCGCGGTTTGTGCCCAACGGCAGCGATGAACGCGTACACCTGGCCCAGTCCTATTTGGCAAACCACCCTAAGGCCAAACTCTATATCGACTTCGCCGACTTCTCATTTGCGGTCTTTTTGGTGCAGTCGGGGTTCCTCAATGGCGGTTTTGGAAAGGCCTATGTCCTGACCGCCGGGGACATGGGCCTTCCCATTTAATCAGGCGTCGATGCGCATCGTGACCCTGACCTCGCCGCGGACTGATTCTCCCCAAAACAGACGCGCCTGGTTCTTTTGGCTACCCTGCTCGGCCTCTGCATAAGGCATGATGTGTCTGGTTTGATTCTGAGCGTTTCGGATTGGTCCCTTTGCCACCACAGCATCCACATCTCGCACCCATGCACCAAACGGCAAATCACCGCCAGCACCGATAGTCCAGCTTTGTGACGCCGAACTCTGTTTGTGATGCACGCGCAGAGGGTTCGCCACCTGTTTCTCGACCGACTGATATGCGTTGCCAACGAAATGAACGTTCTTCATGCGGCCGAAGTTCAGACCTGCTATGCTGGTATCGACACGTTCCACCCGGTCAATCGTACCCTGCAAACTTCGGAACTTGTTCCCCGTCACGCTCAGCCCATTGATGAAATGTCCCGAACCGTATGGCTTGACCACGATGTAGCTGAACCAGGGCGCGACGTTGGTGGCCAGAAACACGCTGTCACTGATGTTCAGAGCGCTGAATGAAAAGCCACTGTTGAAATCAGGAGACACGGCGTGCTCATTCGTCCACTCGAGAAAGCAGTTATCAACGTAGTTCCCTGTGAAGTTTGAACTGGTGTTTGATGAGGCGAAGATCATGCCCGCAGACCGGATACCGTCCGGTACGCCATCTCCCTGGAAAAAGTGATTGCCAAGGACCACGTTGTTCGACCCGGCGATCAATGCAAAGTGCCGAAACCGCGTTGCCCTGTTGTTGCGCAGCTTGACGTCGTTGGCATTGGCATTCAGCCCAATCGAAGTTCGATCTGCCACGTCCAGCGGATCCTCGGATGACAGGAACTGACATTTGTCGATCAGCATACCCTGACACCCCTCCCCGATAGACGTAACACCGCGATCTTTGGGGCGTGAGATGTAACAGCGGCTCAAGTTGAACGTGCTTCCGTTCGGCGCAAGCAATATTGCGCTGGCCTTGCTGCCGCACTGGAACTCGATGTCAGCCATGCCGAATTTGCTGAGCGCGCTGAACCCACTGAAATCGATCATGTATTTGAACTTCCGGAACGTGTAGTTCTGCGTTCCGGCTGCGTCATAGAGGGGCGCGCTCAACGTGATCTTCTGCGTCGCAACGTTCTTGGATCTTACATAGACCTCCCGGCCGACCCCGTTGCCCTGCACAAGCGCACCAACCGGAACATTGGCGACATTGCTCACATTGGACAGGGTCCGTGCATCGTTCGGGTTGTAGCGCGCTTGGGAGTTCACCACCGTCGTATCCCAGACCGACCCGCCGCTGACCTCAAACTGACCGTTGCGGATCACGCGGCGCGTGGCATAGCTTGACCGGTTTGGAACCGCTTTTGCCATGTCGACCGGAGACGTAATGGTGACCTTGCGCCCGCCCATGTTGAGCGATTCATGATCGGAGTTGTTGAGCAAGGCTTGAAACGCCTTCTTGAACGCCAACTCCTCGTCCTCAAAGGCGTCAATATAGGTCGGCAGGTCGAATGATTTTGTCAGGAGCAGCATCTTGCTTGTGGGCATGGTGACCCGGCCTTCGAACTTCACAGGCGCGTTTAGCTGCACGGTCTCTGCAAGACGGTACGTCCCAGAGGGAACCAAAATGGTCCGCCCATCCGCCGCCGCACTGGCAGCCTCAAACGCTGCGCTGTCGTCTGTGCTGCCATTGCCCTTGGCCCCGAAATCCCGCACATCCACAACGCTCAACATGTCGCGCAAAAAGACGTTTGTGATGTCCGTGATCTCAATGTCATCAATGCGAACGACACCGCCGGTCGGGCCAGTTAAGGTGACGCCGAAGTGGCCGTAAAGGGCATCCCGTCCCCAGGCCATGTCCACGCCGGGGCGAGATCCTGCGCCGACGATTGCCGAGACCTCGACAATCCGGCCATACCCAGTCAAAGAAACCAACGGTCCGGTAACGGTCAGTCCGGTGACAGCTGCGCCACCGGCGCCACCCGCCCAGGCACCAATCCGAGCGTTCGGAAGATTGCCGCTGATGGCCTTGAGGCGGACCTTGATCTGCAGGTAACATCCGGGCAGGAGCGGGGTTTCCCCCATGTACCGCACCCGCTGTGTTTCATTGTTCTTGATCAGTTCGAGGCACCCGCCAAAGTCCTGATCTGCCGGTACAAAGGCGGCATTGGCCGCATTGGCATAGGTGTCAGATCCTGGCGTTCCGTTGCCGCTCGACCAGACATCCAATCCGTTCTCAAATGGTGGTGGCGTTAACTGCACGCCATCGGTGATTGCCTTGTTCATGCCAATCTCTCTTGCTGCGCCCCACGTGGTGCGTGCGGCATATCCCGAAAAACGACCTCGGGCTGAGGCCGGTGCGGCTCGCGGCATATCTGAGGTTGGGTTAAAGAGGCCTGACAGAACCGTGACGGTGCAGGTCAGTTTGGTTGAGGTCTAGGCTGTTTCACCGCCTTGCTGGACCATTTGTACACCGTTGATTTTCCATCCGTTTTCCAGCTCGATCATCTGGTAGTCAAGGATGTGTACAGCGCCCTTGGAATCCGTGATCATGACTTTCTTCCAAAGAGAACCAGCGATCTCGCGCAGTTCCAGAAAACGGATTTCGGCAGGTCGCCACACCATGGGATATCCGTTGCGCACCATGGTGCCAAAATTGTCCGGCGTTCGAAAGAGGCCCTGAATGTTTGGGCTCGCGTAGGTGAAGGCCTCAGCAAAATCATCGGCCTTGAACGCTTCGATCTGAGCGCCAATCGTGGCCTCAATGTCAGCATCCTGCGCAGTGGCCGGTCCCAAAAGACCGATCACCAAAAGCAATGAACACAGAAAAACGCGCATAAACAATCCTCCGCCTTTGGCGAAAGGATAGAACGCAATGGCAAAGCGTCAAACCGTCTGAAAGGCCGTGAGGTTAGGCCTCTGCGGTGTCTGCCACCAACTCACCCGCCAGCGCCGCCTCAATCAGAGCCACGGTTTCGTCGACGCCATAAAGCGCGATAAAGCCACCGAACCTTGGACCCTGGCTTGCGCCTAACAGCACTTCGTAGAGCGCCGAGAACCAGCCGCGCAGCGGCTCGAAACGCTCACGCCCGACGGCATAAACGATCGACTGGAGCGCTTCGTCTTCAAGTGGCCCGTCATAGGCAACGAGTTCTGACCGCAAAGCCTCAAGGGCTTCGCGCTCGACATCGGTCGGCAAACGGTGGGCCCGCGTCGGTTTGACGAAATCGTTGTAATAGCGCAGCGCAAATCCGGCGGCGGCATCGAGATCGGGATGACTCTCCGCGGTGGCCGTCGGAGCGTAGCGGCGGATGAATCCCCAGAGCTGCTCCTTATCCTCCGCGCCCGATACAGAGGCGAGGTTCAACAACATGGCGAATGGCACGATCAATGTCGATTCCGGAACATTGCCGCCATGAATGTGCCAGACCGGATTGTTCAACTGCGCCTTGGCGTCCTGACCCACAAAGGCCCGGAGTTGCTGATGATACTCATCTACGGCCTTCGGAATGACGTCGAAATACATCCGCTTCGCCGTCTTGGGCTTCTGATACATGAAATAGGAAAGGCTCTCTGTCGAGGCATAGGTCAGCCATTCATCAATGCTGACGCCATTGCCGGAGGACTTGGAGATCTTCTGCCCGTTTTCGTCGAGAAACAGTTCATATGTGAAATGCTCAGGCGGACGCGCCCCGAGCACCCTGCAAATTCCGTCGTAGATCGGTGTATTGGTCGAATGATCCTTGCCGTACATCTCGAAATCGACACCCAGCGCGGCCCAGCGCGCGCCAAAATCCGGCTTCCACTGCAGCTTTACGTGTCCACCTGTCACCGGCAGGGTCATCTCTTCGCCGTCTTCGGTGTCAAACGTGATGGTACCGGCCTTCGCGTCGACGTCTTTCATCGGGACATACATCACACGCCCGTTCTCAGGATGGATGGGCAAGAAGATTGAATAGGTCTGCTGGCGTTCTTCGCGCAACGATTTCAGCATGATTTTCATGATGTCATCGTACCGCTCGGCGGCGCGCAATAGCACCTCGTCGAACTTGCCCGACTTGTAGAATTCCGTTGCGCTGATGAATTCGTACTCAAACCCGAAGGTATCGAGGAATCTACGCAGCATGGCGTTGTTGTGCTCGCCAAAGCTGGGGTACTCGCCGAATGGATCAGGCACGCTGGTCAAAGGCATCTGGAGGTATTGTTCGAGCTTTTCGGGATTTGGCACGTTCCCTGGCACCTTGCGCATACCGTCGAGGTCATCCGAAAAACAGATCAGCTTGGTCGGAATGTCGCTGATCTCCTGAAAGGCTCGCCGGATCATCGATGTTCGCGCGACCTCACCGAATGTTCCGATATGGGGCAGACCCGAAGGCCCATACCCTGTTTCAAAGAGCACGTATCCCTTTTCCGGAGGCGCTTTTTCATAGCGTTTCAGCACCCGACGCGCCTCTTCAAACGGCCAGGCCTTGGAAGCCATCGCTAGTTCGCGCGTCTCAGACATTGTGTTCTCCGGATCGTCGTCGCGCCCCCGGCGCGACAGTCCGCCACTCCCTATTGTGCACACCCGGTGCCGTCAATATTCTGGGCTGCGACAGAAGACATCCAAAGGACCGTTTCCCGTGCCCCATTCCGACCCTGCCGCGCTAAGTGCACAGGACTGCCTTGTTGCGGTGATGATTGCGGTCTCAGCCTCCGACGAGAACATCCGCACTGCTGAACTTGTCAAAATCCAGTCCGCAGTGAACATGCTTCCTGTTTTCGCCGACTACGATATCGACCGCATGAACACGACCGCCCAAATCGTATTCGATCTGTTCGAACAGGTCGAAGGGTTGGACGCGCTTTTCGGACTGATCCGGGAGCACCTTCCAGAACGCCTCTTTGAGACCGCATATGCCCTGGCTTGCGATGTGGCGGCCGCAGATGGCACCCTCGAAGAAACGGAACTGCGCCTGCTTGAAGAGATCCGCTACGAGCTGAACATCGATCGTTTGCACGCTGCGGCAATCGAACGGGGCGCCAGAGCTCGTCACGTGACCTGACCGTCATCAGGCTGAAGGGATTAATGTCAAAATTGAGCACCTGAGCGGTACGCTCAAAGCTTGTTAGGCACTAGCTGCCGTAAAGCGCGCCCCAACGCTCGATCAGTTTTTGCTGTAGGGTCTTTGACCTGCGGTTCCATGTGCGCGCACCTTCAGGCCGTTCCATCTGATGGCGTGGGATGCGCTCACGCCGGGGGACATCAGCTGTGAAGATTGCAAACGCCAGTTCCGTTCCGTCCGTGGCGGTCATATAGCCGCCAAGGCCGGACACAAAATTCAGCGTGCCCGTCTTAGCGTCCACCTTGATGGGGTGGGATTTCACGACCTGACCCTTGGAGTTCCGCATGGCAAACGGTTTCAGGATCGGACGCAGATTTGCGTTTTGCCGGGCCGCGCTGAGCGCCTTGACCAGATCCTTGGCAGTCATGCGCGAGTCACCACCCAACCCGGAATGATCCACCAGTCGTGTGCCGGTCATTCCAAAACGTTTCGCAGCCCATCGGCTCATTTCCCCTGCCGAGGCCTTCAAATCAGCCGGCTTCGCGCCCCGTGCCACTGTCGCGCTCAATCCCACCATCTCGGCGGTTAGGTTCGTCGAATACTTCAACATATCCCGCAAGATGTCGCCGAGCGGTGCGCTGGCATGTTGCACGTAGGTCCGCGCTCCGGGCGGCAAACGGCGTGTGACTTTGGCAGGTCCAAGCACAAGCCCGCCGGAGCGTGCCAGTGTCCGGAAAACGTCACCGGCATAGGCTGCGGGATCGCGCACAGGCAACCAGCGCGCACCGCCACTGCCGAGCGCGCCGCTGGCCACGGTCCAGGTGTCCACACTGCCCTGTTGTTCGTAGGTATAGATCGGGACCGAACGCTTGATCACGCGCATCTTGGCCATCTGAACATCGGGCCGATAGCGGTTTGAACGAGCATCCATGCTGATGGCGTAGCTGCCCGAGGCCCGTTTCCACTCAAAGTGCACACGATTGAAGTTCAGCGAAATGCCCGCGACCGCAGGGCTGTAACCGACATGTTCAGGTTGCCCGGGATCGATGGCGCGGACATAGGGCAAGGCGCCGGAGTACACTTTGAAGTCGCCGCGGACCTCGCGCACGCCAGCTGCCTTCAATTGCTGCGCCATGTCAGCCAGCGCGTTGGTGTCCAATGTCGGGTCGCCGCCGCCCACAAGGATCAGGTCGCCGCTCAGAACGCCGTTCTGCAAAGATCCCGTTCCAACCAGCCGTGTCACAAACCTGTGCTGAAACCCTAAAGTCTCAATCGCGTACATCGCGGTCAGCGCCTTGGCGACAGATGCAGGCGGCAGCCCGGTCTGGCCATCCATGCTTTCAAGGACTTCGCCTGATTTCACGTCCGCAACTGCAAACACGGTCATACCGCTGAGCCCCGCCTTCGCCACAAGGCGCCCGGCGTCTCCCGCGACCCGTTTCTTGAAGCCGGCGCCGCGCATCTGCGGCCGAAGCGATGCTAAAGGCGGTCCTGCCCAAGCAGTCCCGGCCAATGATACGGCCAGACCAGTCAGAAGGAACCGACGTGTCAGCTTTGCGCTCATGCATGAACTAAACCGCAGCTTGTCAACGCAGACAAGGCTCGCAGCGTCGGAAATGGCGCATACAGCGCACCTGTCGCAAATGTGACTCAGATCGCCAGGCTCAGGCGTGCCAGTGTCCGTGCGCGCGGATTGCAGTCGAACTCAGATCAATCATGGGAACATTCACAAAACACCAGGCCGGTGCGTCCGCATAGGCAAGCATGTGACTGGCGCGCCCGGAGATCCGATACCGCCGGTAGGTTTTGGCGGCCCGCGACATCCGTGCGGAAATCCTGCCCCCGGGACGGGCTAGAACGCCAACAGGGACCGTATCCATGATGTAGCGCCAGTCCCGCCACAGATGAAACTGCGCCAGATTGTCCGCTCCCATTACCCAGACAAACCGAACGCCGGGGTAAATCGCCCTGAGCGCGGCAATGGTATCTGCGGTCACGCGTGTGCCCAGTCGCGCTTCGATGTCTGTGACGGTGATGCGCGGATCATCGACAAGCGTCCGCGCCGCCTCCAACCGTTGTTGCAAAGGGGCGGGGCCACGGCGTTTCAGAGGGTTGCCCGGGCTGACGAGCCACCACAACCGGTCCAGTCCAAAAACCTTCAACGCCTCGCGGCTGATATGCACATGTCCGGAATGCGGAGGATCAAACGATCCACCCAAAAGGCCGATGCATTGGCCTGGCGCACCTATTGGCAATCCGGATTTCATGACAGGTCCGCTCTGCGCAGTTCACGGCACGAAGTCAATCGGTGGATACAATCGGGCATATCCCGTTGCCCCGCCTCCAAGCCTTGGATATCTAGCAGATCACACCGATTTGCCCGAAGGATATCGTCATGGCCGCCTATCAATACGTCTACCACATGGATGGTGTATCCAAGACCTATCCCGGTGGGAAAAAGTGTTTTGAAAACATTCGCCTGAGTTTTCTTCCCGGGGTGAAAATCGGGGTGGTCGGCGTCAATGGCGCAGGTAAATCCACGCTGATGAAGATTATGGCGGGTCTCGATACCGACTTCACCGGCGAGGCTTGGGCGGCCGAAGGCGCAAAGGTCGGCTATCTCCCGCAGGAACCGGAACTGGACGCATCGCTGACGGTTCGCGAGAACGTCATGCTGGGTGTTAAGGCAAAGAAGGACATTCTGGATCGCTACAACGATCTGGCAATGAACTATTCCGATGAAACCGCCGACGAGATGGCGGCACTGCAGGACCAGATAGACGCAGAGAACCTGTGGGATCTGGACAGTCAAATCGATGTCAGCATGGAAGCGCTGCGCTGCCCGCCCGATGACGCGGATGTCACGACACTTTCGGGTGGGGAAAAGCGGCGGGTTGCTCTGTGCAAGCTGCTGCTCGAGGCACCGGACATGCTGCTGCTGGACGAACCGACCAACCACCTGGACGCCGAAACCATCGCTTGGCTGCAACAGCATCTGATCGACTACAAAGGCACAATCCTGATCGTCACCCATGACCGCTATTTTCTTGACGACATCACGGGTTGGATCCTCGAACTGGATCGCGGTCGTGGCATCCCATACGAAGGAAACTATTCCGCGTGGCTGGAACAGAAAGCCAAGCGCCTGGAACAGGAAGCGCGCGAGGACAAATCCCGCCAGAAAACGCTGGAACGCGAACTTGAATGGATGCGGCAGGGCGCCAAGGCCCGTCAGGCCAAATCCAAAGCCCGGATCAATGCCTATAACGATCTGGCCGCGCAATCCGAGCGCGAAAAACTGACACGTGCGCAGATCGTCATCCCAAGTGGGCAACGCCTCGGCGGCAAGGTCATTGAAGTCAATGGTTTGAAAAAGGCCATGGGTGACAAGCTCCTGATCGAAGACCTCACCTTTGCGCTGCCACCGGGGGGAATCGTCGGAGTGATCGGGCCAAACGGGGCCGGCAAATCCACCCTTTTCAAAATGCTCACGGGTCAGGAAAGCCCGGACGCTGGCGACATCAGCTTTGGCGACACGGTCGATCTTTCGTATGTCGACCAGTCCCGCGATGATCTGGCCGCCAATGACACGGTCTGGGAAGCCATCTCCGGTGGCGCGGAACTGATCGAGCTGGGTGATGCCCAGGTCAACTCGCGTGCGTATTGCTCGTCCTTCAACTTCAAGGGCGGAGACCAGCAGAAAAAGGTTGGCCAGCTATCAGGCGGCGAACGCAATCGCGTGCATATGGCGCGGCTGCTGAAAGAAGGCGGCAATGTCCTTCTGCTCGACGAACCGACCAACGACCTCGATGTCGAAACGCTTCGTGCGCTTGAAGATGCACTGGTCGATTTCGCCGGCTGCGCCGTGGTCATCTCACACGACCGTTTCTTCCTCGACCGCATCTGCACGCACATCCTCGCCTTCGAAGGCGACGCACATGTGGAGTGGTTCGAAGGCAATTTCGAAGACTACGAAGAGGACAAAAAGCGCCGTCTGGGACCGGATGCTCTGGAACCCAAGCGATTGAAATACAAGAAGTTTGTCCGGTAGTCGGAGAGCTCCACGCGCCGCAGTCGACGGTGTTGCCTTCTAAGCCACGCGCTCCCCGCGCGACCAGACCGAGACCAGTGCGGGGACACCCGCACGCAAACGGAACCGGATCAGATCCGCCCGTGCGCCCGGGCGAATCTCGCCCCGATCGTCCAGCCCCACCGCCTTGGCCGGCGCGCGCGTCACCGTAGCCAGTCCTCGCGCCATATTGCCCCACGTCTCGCCCAACCGGACCGCGGACAGAAGCAGCGCCGAAGGCACGTAGTCCGAGGACACGATATCAAGCAGGTCTCGATCTGCGAGGTCTGCCGCTGCCACGTTTCCGGAATGCGAACCACCGCGGATCAGGTTCGGCGCTCCCATCATCACGGCAATTCCGTTGGCCCGGCAAGCCTCCGCCGCTTCCAGCGTGGTGGGGAACTCCGCCAGTCGAACCCCATGGCCGGCCGATACCCCTACTTGATCCGGTGTCGTATCATCATGGCTGGCCAGAACGGCACCGAACCGAGCGGCTTCATGCACCACTTTAAGCTCGTGAAGATCCCCGACGCGATCCCGCAGTGCTTTCAATTGTGCGACATGCTGCAGGAAATCATCGTCAGTCATGGCGTGCTTGCCCTTCATGTACGCCTCCAGTTTCGACATGTCACGAAACTGCCGCTGCCCGGGCGTGTGATCCATCAGGCTGACGATCCCGACCCGATCGTCTTCGGAAAACTCCTCCAGCTCCTCTGGCAAGGTCTCGGAACAGACCTCAGCGCGCAGATGCAGCATGTGACTGATTTTAAGAGCATCCGCAGCGCGCAACTCCAGCAGTTCGGTCGCCAAACCGCGCGCATACTTCAGATACCGGCCACGACCACTGGGGATCGAACCCACTCGTAGCGCATCGAACACCGTTGTGATCCCAGTGCCAGCCAGTTCCGCGTCATGGGCGATGATGGCCGATGCATGGGGCCAGTTCACCTTGGGCCGTGGTTCGATATGACGTTCCAGATTGTCGGTGTGAAGTTCGATCAGCCCCGGGCTCAGATAGTCACCCTGCAGGTCGATCGCACCCGTGGGCACTTTGGTTCCTGGGTCGATACTGTCGATCTCGCTTCCGACCACGCGTACAGCGCCGCGAACCACTTCGTCGCTCAAAATCAAACGCGCATTGGCAAAGATCGTCTCATCTGTCATGGCTGTGTCGCACTTTTTGTGTCTCTTACTCGACAGACCCCGCGCCGGAGCCTCTCCTGAATTTCTCTCGATACGCCCTCTACTTTGCGCCGCCCGCCGATGCGGACTGGACGCAACTTGGTACCGCTTGGCTGGGCTGGGACATGGTCACAGGCCAGACCGTCACTCATCCAGAAATCTCCGGGCTGCCGGTGTCCGACATCACGGCGACGCCTCGCAAGTACGGCCTGCATGCCACGATCAAGCCGCCATTTCGGCTCGCAGAGGGTCGCAATGAAGCCGAATTGAGCGACGCCTGCGCCACGCTCTGCGCGCGGCTTGACCCGGTTACGCTGCAAGGGCTGCAGATCACCGCGATGGGCCGTTTCCTCGCCCTGTGCCCGATGGGCGACGTTCATGCCCTCAACGAATTGGCCGCAACTTGCGTCGAAACCCTGGATCCGTTTCGTGCGCCGGCGACGCCCGACGACCTTGCGCGGCGCCGCGCCAACCGTCTCTCCGATAGGCAAGAATCCAATCTGCTGCGTTGGGGCTACCCCTACGTGATGGATCAGTTCCGGTTTCACATCACGTTGACAGGGCGCTTGTCGGTTGATGACCGTGACGTCGTGCAGTCGGCCCTCACGGACTACATCGCCGCACGCCTGCCCGCGCCGATTGTCATCTCGGAACTCGCTCTTGTTGGCGAAGCAGATGATGGATTTTTTCATCTGATTCACCGCTACCCCCTCGCCGCCGCCAGAACATTCAGCAGGACCGAGAGCGTCTGATCGAGCGGCCCGGAATTGTCCACGACGTGCACGCGCTTCAACCCGCCCGGCAGTGGCAGCGCCGCCCGTTCCAGCCGCGCCTGCACATCCTGTTCGGTTTCACGACCGCGCGCCATCAGACGCCTGGCAAGCACATCGGGTTCAGCCGTCAGGGCCACCACAACAAGGCCAGCAAACCGGTCCTGCGCCTCGGGAAGCACGCGGCGGGACAGGTTCACAACGGGTACGCGGCCTGCCTCGATCTCTGAGCGAATGCTGCCGGGAACCCCATACTTGAGCCCGTGTGCCGTCCAGCTCAAAGCGAAGTCCCCGGCCGCCAGCCTGCGATCGAATTCTTCTTGCGACACTGCCGTGAAACACTCCCCACCCGCATCAGCAGCGCGTGTAATCACCCGTCGGACAAGGACCAATCCGGGATCGGTATCAACCAACGCCTGCATCACCGTGTCTTTTCCCACGCCAGATGGTCCGACCACAGCTATGATCGGGCCGGTGCTCACGCCGCCACTCCGGGTGCAAATCCGGTGACATCGATTTCCCGATCGCAGACCCGCGCGCGCGCCTCAGCATCATGGAAGATTCCCACGATCGCAGCCCCTCGGCGCTTGGCGGTTTCGATTAGCATCAGGACCACCTCGCGATTAGCCGCATCCAGCGAAGCCGTCGGTTCGTCGAGCAAGAGTGCGGGGTAGTCATGCGCAAATCCCCTGGCAATGTTCACCCGTTGTTGTTCTCCTCCCGAGAAGGTCGTCGGGCTCAAGCCCCAGAGCCTTTGGGGGATGTTCAACCGTGCCAAAAGTGTTTCCGCCCGGGCCAAAGCGACATCGTGCGCAACACCCAGTGCCAACAAGGGTTCCGCCACAACCTCCCGGGTCGGGACGCGCGGCACCACCCGCAAGAACTGGCTGACATAGCCAAGTGTCTCGCGGCGCAGCTGCAGAATTTCGCGTGGCTCTGCTTTTGCGACATCCACACCTGCGATCCGGATTTCACCCGATGCGGCAAGATAGTTTCCGTAGATCAGGCGCATCAGCGTTGACTTTCCCACCCCTGATGCCCCGACAAGTGCGACACACTCCCCCCGGTCCACTTTCAAGCTGGCCCCAGCCATCACCGGGATAACCGTGCTGCCCTGATTGTGCAGCGTGAAACTCTTTGAAACATCTCTCAGCTCGATCATTGCGCGCTCACTCCCCGGCCTCAGACCTGCAAAACCGACGACACCAGCAGCTGGGTGTAGCCGTGTTGTGGATCGTCGAGCACTTGGTCGGTCAAACCGGCTTCGACGACCCGACCGTCCTTCATCACCATCAGCCGATCCGCCAACAGACGTACCACCGCCAGATCATGCGTGACGATCAGGGCGCTCAGACCCATTTGGCGCACCAGCCCGCGCAGCAGATCAAGCAGCCTCGCCTGCACGGACACATCCAGCCCCCCTGTTGGTTCGTCCATGAACACCAGCCTTGGCCCGGTCACGAGATTTCGGGCAATTTGCAACCTCTGCTGCATGCCGCCAGAAAACGCTGTGGGGCGATCATCAATCCGCTCGGCGTCAATTTCGACACGGCCAAGCCAATCCGTGGCCGCCCCGCGAATATCTCCGTAGTGGCGTGCGCCAACGGCCATCAGCCGCTCACCGATGTTTCCCCCTGCGCTGACGCCCATGCGCAACCCGTCGCGGGCGTGTTGATGCACAAATGCCCAATCTGTGCGGCCCAACATCCGGCGTTCAGGCTCGGACATCGTGACAGTGTCGACCGGTCCATCGGCGCGGGTGTCAAACACCACCTGTCCGCTATCCGGCGCCAGATGACCAGCCAGACAGTTCAGGAGCGTGGATTTGCCAGACCCGCTTTCGCCCACAATCCCCATGACTTCGCCCGGGAACAGGTCGAACTCGACATCAACGCATCCGATCCGCGATCCATAGCGTTTGCTCAAATCGTTCACTCTCAAGAGCGGCGTCATGGATAGGCCTCCAAAGTAGGAACACCTGTGCCTTCGAATGCGTCGCCACTTTCAAAGGGTTCACATTGCCAGCGCTTCATCGTGCGACAGTGCGCATTCAAGCAAACCATGATCGGGTTCTGCCGTTCGGTCGCGTTGGGCTGCCCCGGTCGCACCCCAAAACGGGCGCCCGACAGCGCCGCTCTATGAAGGCCAAAGGTTATCATGCGTCACCGCCAATCGCTTTGGAGAAATCGGTGGGGCGCAGAACCATCTCGTCAATTCCGAGAACAAAGTCGCCATGTGCCGCGGCGGTTTCGGCTTTGATATCCGTCCATTCCTGATCCGCCATAAAGTTGGCCCAGCATGCGCGCATTTCATCCTCGTCTTTCCAGCTGAGCAGGTAGACAAAGTGCAATTCTTCCCCGGTTTCCTGTGTCCACATGGCCTGAATCTGAAACCCATAGGTGGCCATGATCCGGGCTGCATGATCACGAAACCGGTCCAGAAACGGGCCGCGATTGCCGGGTGGGACCTTGTAAATGCGAAGTTGGTTGATCATTGCGTCGCTCCCTCGTTGCGGCGGGATTGGCAGTAGTCCGTGTCAGAGCACACAAACATCCGTGAGCCCGCGTCATCCATGATGACCTCGTCCAGATAGCTATCCACGGCATGGCAAAGATCGCAGGCGTGTTCTGCTTTCGACGCCTCGAATGGAAAGTCGTCAAAATCCAGGCTCACAACGGATGTGTAAGGCGGTACGGCATAGATCCGCTGTTCGCGGCCAGCGCCGAACAGTTGAATGGCGGCCATTTCAAGTTTCGGGTTGTCAAACTTGGGTATTGGCGAGGGGTCCATCACGTACCGTTCCGATACCTTGACGGGATAGGCATAAGATGTCGCGATCGCGCCGTGCCGGCTGATATCTTCGTAAAGCTTGACATGCATGAGCCCATATTCCTGCAGGGCATGCATCTTCCGGGTCTCGGTTTCTCTGGGTTCCAGGAAACGCAGCGGTTCGGGAATCGGCACCTGATAGACAAGGATCTGGTCTTCGCGCAGTGGTTCTTCCGGAATGCGGTGCCGCGTCTGAATGACACTCGCTTCAGCGGTCCTTTCTGTGACATCCACGTCTGCCGTCTTTTCAAAGAACTTCCGGATGGACACCGCGTTGGTGGTGTCATCAGCGCCCTGATCGATCACTTTGAGCGTATCTTCGGGGACCAATGTTGCGGCCGTCACCTGCACGCCACCAGTGCCCCAGCCATAAGGCATTGGCATTTCACGGCTGGCAAACGGCACTTGATAGCCCGGTATTGCTAACCCTTTCAGAATGGCCCGGCGGATCATCCTTTTGGTTTGCTCATCCAGATACGCGAAGTTGTATTCGTTCATAGCAGCCCCCTCTTGATCAGGTCCTGCTCCAGACCAGCAGCACCTGAAAAGAGCACCGCATCCAAGCCAGCATTCTGGGCCCCAGCGACATTCCTGGGGCTGTCATCAATGAACAAAACCTGGTCCGCGCTCAGTTGATTACGCCTCAGCAATCGATTGAAAATTTCTGCATCTGGTTTGAGCAGCTTTTCCTCAGCAGAAATCAGGACATCCTGAAACAGCACCATTTCCGGAATGGCCTTGCGGATAGCGTCGACGCTGGCGACCTGCGCGTTTGTCAGAGCCAAGAGGATATGGCCCCTTTCCACAAGTCGATGCATCAACGCAGCGGTCCCCGGCACGGGATTGCAATGCGCATCATACAGGTTGTCCAGATAGGCCGTAAAGATCTCCAGATTCTCGGGCTGCTCACGTGCGATGAGACTCAGGCCCTCTTCTCGACTTCGACCGCGATCCTGTTCAACGTTCCACGCCTCGAATCCGATTGCGTTTAAGCACACGACCGCTTCTTCTTCTGTTTCAAAAAGATGGCTCAGGGCGCGCTCCGGCTGCCACTGGACGACAACCTGTCCCAGGTCGAATATCACCGCACGATCACTCATTCCGCGGCCTCCGGTTGAACGTTGTTTCGCTCCTCGGCATCGCGACGCAATTTGCGCACCAGCTCCAACTCAGATTGGAAATCCACGTAGTGGGGCAGCTTGATGTGTTCGAGAAACCCGGTGGCCTGGATGTTATCGGCGTGGCTGAGCACGAATTCTTCGTCTTGCGCCGGTGCGCCCACGTTTTCTTCGCCCAATTCCTCCCAGCGCAGGGCCCGGTCCACCAGGGCCATGGAAATCGCCTTGCGCTCGGACTGGCCAAAGACAAGACCATAGCCCCGCGTAAACTGCGGCGGCTCGACTTTGGATCCCTGGAACTGGTTGACGGTTTCACATTCTGTCAATTCGATCTCGCCAATGTCGATGGCGAACCCGAGTTCAGGAATCTCCATCTGGACCGGGACCTGGCCGATCCGAAGCTCTCCGACAAAGGCATGGTTGCGGGCGTATCCGCGCTGTGTCGAATAGGCAGTTCCCAGAACGAAACCCTCGTCTCCACGCGCCAGCGATTGCAACCTCACAGCGCGGCCAGCGGGAAAGGCGATCGGCTCGCGGGTGAGGTCTCCCGGCGTATCGTCGCTGGGCAGTTCTGGTTGAAGCAGTCCCTCTTCACCCAGAAACGAGGAGATGCGGGGCGTGGGCTCAATCCTTGGTTCTGCTTCGTTCGCAGCGTCGACCTGCCCTTCAGCCGCCAGTTTGAAATCCAGCAGGCGATGGGTGTAGTCAAAGGTTGGGCCAAGGACTTGCCCACCGGGTGCGTCTTTGAACGTCGCCGAGATCCTCCGATCGCAGGCCATGTTCCCGGTTTCCACCGGTTCGCTTGCACCAAAGCGTGGCAGCGTTGTCCGGTAAGCCCGGATCAGGAAGATGGCTTCGATCAGATCTCCACGGGACTGTTTGATGGCCAAGGCCGCAAGATCGGGGTCAAAGAGCGACCCTTCGGCCATCACCCGGTTCACCGCGAGGCTCAGCTGTTCACGGATCTGAGCCAGAGACAGCTCCGCCACGGAGGTGTCTCCACGCCGCTCCTCCGCCAGCCAGGCATGCGCATTGTCAATCGCCTTCTCACCGCCTTTGACTGCGACATACATTGATCAGGCCTCCGAAATCTGAGTGCTGCGCGGCAAGGCCGCGACCTTGTTTTCACACACCAGCATCAGGTCCACGCCCAGCGGGTACTGCGACGCGTTCCGCTGAAGAGCGCCGACATCGGGCAACGGAAGGCGGGCACTGTCCTTGATGCCCGGCCCGCGTAGCTTCGCGCCGACCGGCTCCAGCGATGTAAGTTCCACCACAAGTGTTGCCGAGCGATCCGGATATGCGCTCGTGCCCACTTTGTAAGTCTCCAGCGGCATCAGATCGTCCCAACGCCCGACCGCGAAATCCGCATCCTCTGGACCAACCAACGGGGCGCCAGTGTGAAACTGCAACCAATCCCTTACGGGCTCGCAATCAGCATCTCCAGCGAGGTGAACGGCGGTATCCGGATCACAAAGCGTCAGAAGGACCGTTCCGGCCGCCGCAGATAAGGGTGCGGGTGGCTCAACGCCCTTCACTTCACTAATGCTGCCCGGCCGTGCCATTGCGGTCATGATCGCCCGAAAGGCATGGGCCGCTTCCGTTGACGGTACAGCGAACCCGCCGGCGAAACTCTCTGCGGACGTGGTCATGTGTCTTCTCCCCGGACCATGGTGAAGAATTCAACCTTGGTCGCCGCAGCTTTGGATGCGCGCTTCTCTCGTGCCGCTTCCATTTCTGCATGCAAGGGCACCAGAATCTTCTGGCGCACGCCAGTTGCCGCAGTTGTCTGCATCAGAGCATCGACCAATGCGGCAAGTTCACACTTGGATTTGTCGCGGCCCTGCACGTAGCCGTGCCCGACAGTACCATCTGAAAGAACGACCGAGCTGCGGGTCACAGACATTTCGCCAAGATTGAACGGGGCCCCGGTGCCGCCCATGCGCCCCCGCACCATCACCGCGCCCACTTCCGGTGCCCGAAGCCAATCGAACTTTGGAACAGGCGCATAGTCGCCCCAGAGCGCGGAGAGGTGCGCCGCCGGACAGCGGGCCAACAGGCCCATCCAATCGCGGCGCTCGGTCATCGGTTCTGTTTCGCGGATTGTCATGAAAGCACTCTTGTGGAGTTGTTGGTATTTGCTATACAACTATACAAATCATAGACCCACTGACCGGAACACGCAATCCCGATTGATGTGAAACTTTATTGACATGCCGCGCACACCCGTCTGGAAATCCATCGCTCGTTCCCTGATCGCGGACATCGCCGAAGGTCGATACTCGACAGGAGATCGCCTTCCGACAGAGGCGCAGCTCTCGGCGACCTTTGGCGTCAACCGACACACAGTCCGAAGGGCACTGGGCAGTCTGGCGGAGCAAGGATTGGTGCATTCACGCCGCGGCGCCGGTGTTTTTGTCGCCGCTCGACCTACCGACTACGCGTTGGGACGGCGCGTGCGCTTTCACCAGAACATCCGCGCCACCGGACAGACGCCCGCAAAAGAAATTCTGGCGTTGACCACACGTGCTGCTGACGCGCGCGAAGCGAACGCTCTTGACCTGACCCCGGGGGACCCCGTGCATGTATTTGACGGATTGTCGCTGGCGGACGGTCAGACGCTGGCCGTGTTCCAAAGCATTTTCCCCGGCAAGCTTTTGGATGGAATTCTCGAAGCCATTTCGGAAACGACCTCTGTAACCGCAGCCCTTGCCCGGTGCGGAATTCCGGATTTCACGCGCATCTCCACCCGCATCACGGCAAAGCTCGCCAGCCCTACGCTGGCTTTGCATTTGCAGATCGAGGAAGGCGCGCCGATTCTGCGCACCGAAGGGATCAATGTCGATCCGGGTGGTGTTCCGGTGGAGTTCGGTCGTTCGTGGTTCGCAGGGGACCGTGTCACGCTGACGCTTGACGATCCGTGACTGGCGCACCTAACCGCCATACTTTTCCAGAAAGGCCTCCGCCTTAAGTGTCCGAAAGTCGCGCAATGACTTTCGCAGCTGATCATGGTCCCAGTCCCACCATGCCAAAGCGATCATGCGCTCTGCCAGATGGCGCGGCAAACGCTCCCGGATCGGGCTCGCTGTTACACCTCCGACGATGGTGTAAGGGGCCACATCGCGGGTCACGATGGCCCCTGACGCGACCACGGCCCCGTCGCCAACAACCACGTCCGGTTTGATCTGAGCGTTATGTCCAATCCACGTGTCGTGCCCGATCACGGTCTTCCGCGAAGCTCGCTTCTCGAACCAGTCGTCGTCGCGCTCTGCATCGGGCCAGTAGTCCTGCGAACGGTACTGGAAATGGTGCAGTGACGCACGATCCAGCGGATGATCCGTAGCCCCGATCCGAACGAAACTGGCGATATTGGCGAACTTACCGATCTGCGCGTTGGCGATGTCACACACCCGGTCGCAGTACGAATAATCGCCGATCTCCGAGCCGGCAACGCGCGTTCCACGGGCGATTTCGACAAAGGCGCCAAACGTACTGCGTTCAATATGGCAGTCTTCGTGGATCAACGGCCGATCTGCACGCAGCTTTGGCTTGGCGGGCGGTTCCTGCTCTTTGGCCATATCGAGCGCTAGCGTCCGTCTTCCTCGCCGGTGATGAGACGCCGCCTCAGCCAGCCGGAAAACCAATCCATCGCCATCACCATCAGGATTATCAAAACGATGTAGTAACTCACCTCTTCCCAATCCTTCTGTGTGATGATCGCCTGCGTCAGCATCAACCCGATACCACCGCCAGTAATGGCGCCGATCACCGTAGCACTTCGGGTGTTGGATTCCAAAAAGTACAGAATCTGGCTCAGCAACACCGGTGTGATCTGCGGAATGACGCCAAATCGATACCGCTGGGCCGCGTTGGCTCCGGTAGACTGAACCCCTTCGATCTGGCTCTTGTCGACGTTCTCCAGTGCTTCGGAGAAGATCTTACCGAACGTCCCGCTATCAGTGATCAGAATGGCCAGTGCTCCTGTGAGCGGCCCCGGACCAAACGCCCGCGCCAGAACGATGGTCCAGATCAGGGCATCGACCCCGCGTACGAAGTCAAAAATCCGCCGCACTGCAAAACGGATCGCGCGCAGCGGCGTAAAGTTGCGGGCCGCCGCAAACGCCAGCGGCAGCGCCACGATTGCGGCGCCGAACGTTCCCAAAAACGCCATGAGGATCGTTTCAAATATGGCCCAGGCCACATCCTTGTGCCGCCACATCCCGTTGTTCCAGATGTCGCTCACAATCGCGCCGGCCTCACCCTGCAGCGCACGCGACAAGACCTCTCCGAAACTCATCCCGTGGTACGGGCTGTCGAGCGTAAACCAAAACAGCTCCCAGCCGTAGAAATACCGAAAAACCTCTGACCGGTTCCGGGTGATGGTCAGCCGACCCGCGTCGGTGGTGATCGCCAACCGGTTCTTGGAGGCATTGATCCAGTCAGGCGCCGCGCCTTCGGGCAGAACCGCGTTCACTCCGTCACGGCCCGGGGTGGCGGTGATCCGTCCGTACCCCGGAATGTCATACGTCACCACCTCGCGACCGAAAGTGACGATGTGACCGTCTTCCAGATCGATTACCGTGGTTTCGCCCAACGCGACCCAGTCCGGGGCTTCGCCTTGCGGGTATCTGCCCTTGCGTTCACCCTCTATGGCGATGGTGATCGAAGCATCGCGGTTGTTACGGGCGACGTGGGTTTTGTAGCTGTAAGTATCTGCAACGAGCGTGCGCGCGTTGTCCATGCTGGCCCGCTGCGCCAGGCCCGGCACATCGAACGCGAAGAACACATAGATCAGGTAGACGATCAACAGGGCCGGCAGACCGAAATTGACCACGCGCTTTCTGAAAAAATCTCTGTCGGTTTGGGATTTCAGACCTTCCAGGCTTTCTGTCATGCTCATGCCGCAGCCCCATGTGTCAGGTGTTCGCGGACTCTGCCTGAAAGCTGATCGACCAACACAATCGTCAGGAAGAGAAGGATGAAGATGGCCGCCGCCTCGTCATAACGTCCCTGCCCCCAGGACATGGCATTGCGCAGTTCGTAGCCGATACCGCCTGCACCGACAAAGCCCAGAATGGCCGACGCCCGGATGTTGATCTCAAACCGCAAGAGCGCATAGCTCACGTAGTTCGGTCCAACTTGCGGGATAACCCCAAGGTACATGCGTTGACCCCAGTTCGCCCCGACCGATTGCAATCCCTCTACCGGTTTCAGCGATGCGTTCTCGTTCACTTCTGAGAACAGCTTTCCCAGTGCCCCGGCCGTGTGAATGGCAATGGCAATCATGGCAGGCACGGGCCCGCCCCCAAGCACAAAGATCAAGACCAGCGCAATCACGATCTCGGGGATCGCCCGACAGACATCCATCACACGCCGAAAGAAAGGGATCAGAGACGGCCAGCGCGCCAACCCGCGCGTGGACAGCAACGATAGAACCGTTCCCGCGATCAAGCCACCGATTGTTGCCGCGGCTGCGATGTTGATGGTTTCAATCAACGCAGGCAGAAAATGCAACATGTGCCCGGGCAGCTGGCTGGATTTCTCCACCGCTTCGGACACGACTTCGGAGGGGTAGTCAAAGATGTGGGTGACGCCGTCCCAGAAACTGCCGGCGTTGCGATCGTCCGCCGTGCGGAACCCGGCAACCATCAAGGCGATGAAGATAATCAATAGCAGACCGCTGTAGGTCCGCTTGCGCCGGGTCAGCGCCATGTATTCGGACTGAATGCCGCCGACATCCATGCGCCCGGCTGTCACGTCCGCCATGCGGCCTGCCTCCGGAAAAGGCAGGGCCTGATCAAGAGATCAGACCCTGCGCACCTTGATGCTGAAATCAATTGGATTTCAATTTGCGGGCTTCGATGATGACTTCGTACGCCTCATGCGTAATGGGATCGAAGCTCTTTGCCTCTCCGGCAGCCACGCCGTAGAAGCAGTCCTTGTCCTTCTCAGACAGCGTATCGACGAGGGCGGTCATCGTGGCCTTCACGTCGTCGGGCAGCGCTTTGCGCACCACAACCGGACCTTCGGGGATGGTCTTGGACTTCCAGATTTCGACCATGTCGTTCATATCGACCAGCCCGGCATCAACCGCCTTGCGCAACGCGCCAGAGTTATAGCCATCTTCCCACTCACCCAGACCGTCAGCCCAGGTCACGCCTGCGTCGATGTCACCGTTGGCGACGGCGACGATGGTCTGCTCATGACCGCCGGTAAACTTCACCTCTCCGAAATAGTCGCCGGACTCCATGGTCGCATCGACGGCAGTCGGAATCTCAATCGACGGAATCAGATAACCGGAGGTCGAGTTCGGGTCTCCAAAGCCAAAGACCTTACCTTCCATGTCATCCAGGCTGCTGATGCCACTGTCCTTGCGGGCGAAACCAACCGAATAGTACCCAAAGCCCCCGTCAACGTTGACCTTGACCAGAACCGGTTCCACGGCTTCCGGATCAGACAGGAAAACCTTTGCGTAGCCGGATGCCCCGAGCCACGCCATGTCAATTGTACCGCCCAGCAGACCTTGGATCACACCGTCGTAGTCGGCGGGTGCGAAGAGCTTTGTCTCCACGCCCAGCGCCTCGGCGGTGTAGTCCGCCAGACATTGATAGCTGTTCAGTCGGTCCTGAGCGTTTTCGCCACCCAGGATGCCGATCCGAAACTCGGAAATGTCCTGAGCAAAGGCTGGAGCGATCATCGCTGTTGTCGCCACAAGGGCCGCAGTGAGGTTTTTCATCTTTCAGTCTCTCTCTGTTTGATTGCTAAGAAGGAAAAATTTGATGAAACGCGGCCGGGTCACACATAGGCTTCGGCTTCGCGCACAGCGCTTTTGAGGGTGTCGATTTCTGTCGAAGTCGCGGCCTCGGAAAAGCTCTCATCGGCGCCATAGATTTCGCGGGCCACTCCGGTGGTCAGCTGTTCTGGCAGGCCGTCGAACACGATCCGCCCATCGCGCATGCCCACAACGCGGTCGCAATAGCGGCGCGCCGTGTCCAGCGTGTGCAGGTTGCAGATGACCGTGCGACCGTCTTCTTCGTGGATGCGGCGCAGCGCCTCCATTACGGTCTGCGCGTTCATCGGGTCCAGCGATGCAATCGGTTCATCGGCAAGGATGATGCGAGGGTTCTGCATGAGGGCCCTTGCAATCGCGACCCGCTGTTGTTGGCCGCCAGACAATGCTTCCGCACGTTTCGGCGCATGATCTGCAATGCCAAGCCGGTCAAGAATTTCAATGGCCAGGTGGATGTCTGCGGTCGGGTAAAGATTGAAGATCGTGGCAAGGGTTGATCTGCGGTTTAGCGTCCCGTGCAGGACATTGCTCACAACGTCCATCCGGGGAACGAGGTTGAACTGCTGAAAGATCATTGCGCAATCGGCCTGCCAGGCGCGCTTGGCCTTGCCCTTCAGGCTCGTGACATCACGGCCTTCGAACAGAATGCTGCCCTCGCTGGCGTCTGCGAGGCGGTTAACCATCCGCAACACCGTCGATTTTCCGGCACCCGAACGACCGATGATTCCGAGCATGCAAGGTTTGTCGATGTCCAAAGACGCAGCATCCACGGCGACCTTGTCGCCAAACCGCTTGGTCAGATTTTCGATCCGAAGCACGCGCATCCCCCATCGTTCTGGCGCAGGGAAGTAGCGAGTGTGCTCAAACGATCTGTGTCAGTTTGGTGAAAGTTTGATGACGCAGCGAGTTCGCTTGTGGAGAACACGACGAGCGGCCTAAATGGCGTTCTCGAAAGCAGCGCCCAGGATCAGGACACCACGTCGATCTTTCGCCCAACGTCCGAAGCACATATATGACTCGCGGAACACAATCCGCAGGTAGCCCCATGCCGTTCGACAGAACCGTCAAAATCGCCCCCTCGATCCTCGCCGCAGATTTTGCCAATTTCGGCGCGGAGTGCGAAGCCATCGAGGCGCAGGGCGCCGACTGGGTTCATGTGGACGTCATGGACGGCCATTTCGTGCCAAACATCACGTTTGGACCGGCCACATGTGCTGCCATCCGACCGCATATCAAAGGTGTCATGGACGTACATCTGATGATTGCGCCCGTTGACCCCTACATCGAAGCCTTTGCCAAAGCAGGCGCAGATATCCTGACGGCCCATGTCGAGGCCGGCCCGCACATTCACCGAACGCTACAGGCCATTCGGGCCAATGGGATCAAAGCCGGCCTTGCGCTGAACCCCGGCACACCGGCCGAGGCTGCTGAGCCTTTGATGGACATGGTGGATCTGATCTGTGTCATGACCGTCAATCCCGGTTTCGGCGGACAGAAGTTTCTGGATATGAGCGCCAAGGTGCGCGCGCTGCGTGCGATGATCGGAGACCGCCCGGTTCACATCGAAATCGACGGTGGCGTCGATCAGACGACCGCCCCTTTGGTCGCACAGGCAGGTGCTGACGTTCTGGTTGCCGGCTCAGCCGTGTTCAAAGGCGGCTCGGTTGAGACGCCGGAGGTTTACGGTCAGAACATCCGCGCCATTCGCGAAGCTGCCGCCGGCGTCTATGTTTGAAACCTATTGCGCGAAGCCGCGCTATGCCGATCTGGAAAACCCCACGATCAGTTGACGCAGGCCCAGCGCCGCGCCTGCAAAGATCGCTGCGAGCGTGATCGGAGCACTCAGGGCCAGCACCGACATCGCCGAGATCCCTTGTCCAACTGTGCAGCCCAATGCGATCACCGCGCCAAATCCCATCAACACCGCGCCCAGGATCTGGCGTTTCAACTCCCGTGGGTCCTCACAGGCTTCCCAACGAAAATGTCCTTTGATCAGGCTGCCCAGAAAGGACCCCAGGAGCACACCTGCGACAGACCCAACGGCGAAGGTCAGCCCGCCGGCGCTTGAGGTCATGAGAAACAGCATCGTCTCGCCCAGCGGAGCGGTGAAGGTGTGACTGACCACGGGTGTGGCACTGAACCCGTTTTCGGCCACCCAATAGGTCCCGGCCCATCCGCCCGCAATCGCCAGCCCGACACCAGCGCCCCAGGCAATCGCACCGGGCGACCTCAACATGTCCCGATGTGCCACGGTCGCGACCAGAAGAGCACCGCAGATCAGCAAACCACATGTCGCCATGGACAAGCCGGACACCTCCGCAAGCAATGTCGCGTAGTCGCGGGTCCCGGTGTTGACCGTGGTTGCATCGATCATGGAGACCCTCAATCCGGCGAGCGGACCGGACATCATGATGTAGGCTGAAACGCCCATAACCAGAACGACCACAAACGACCGCATATCGCCGCCGCCCAGACGTGCCAACGCGCCATAACCACAGTTCCCAGACAGCGACATGCCGTAGCCGAATATCAGCCCGCCAATCACCGCTGCAAGTGGGGAGAAAGCCGAAAGGTGGTATACCGACTGAGCTGGATCGAACAACTCGAACGCCGAGAGCGCAAACGTCACGCACCCGGCAACCGCAATGGCAATGCCCCACATTCGCAAGCGCACGTCACTGCCCTGGTAAAGATGGTCTTCGATCGCCCCCAACGTACAGAACCGGCCAAGCCGCGCCGCGAGGCCAAGAAAGACGCCCCCGATCAGACCGAACAGCGCGACCTGCGCCGTATCGGACAGTCCCTCCAGCATGAATTCTTCCTCCCGATCGCCGCGTGTCCTAAGGACCGCGGCTGAGCCTAGTTCTCTCTGCAGAAAAGATCGTAGACCACATCAAGTATCTTGATCGCCCGCTGGTCTGTCAAACTGTAGTAGATCGCTTTGCCTTCGCGACGCGGCTGCACCAGACCTTCGGCGCGTAGGCGGGCGAGTTGCTGCGACACGGCGGCTTGCCGGGACGACAGCAGTTCTTCCAGTTCGGTGACCGACTTTTCGCCGGTCGACAGATGACACAGGATCAGCAAGCGGCCCTCGTGACTGATGGCCTTCAGAAAATTCGACGCATCGCAGGCATTCTGCATGATCCGGGTGAGCTCATCGTCGGACATTTCTGACGTGATTTCGGGAAGCGCCATGTTACCTCGCGTGTCCTTGTGTCTGGCAATGCAAGTACATCAGTTTTGCCACCCGGAAAACCGCGGGACATGATAATGCCGCAGGGTTGTGACCACACTGCCCATCAGCCGTCCGGCGTCGCTGGCCCAAAGTGGATTCGCTGCAACTGCCCCAGCAGGTACCAAAAGAACTCGTCCCCGTTGTACCCTTCGATGCGCCCCAACTCCTGCCCCTGATCAACCAGCACAAAGGTTGGCGTGAAAACCGGGGGCGATTTGAACGCGATATCATCTGGCAGATCACGCAGATCGACCCGACGCAGTGGCGCGCGCCGACCCTCTTCGGTCTTCGGATAGATGTGACTGATTTCGGCGTCCCAACGCTCGCACCAGTGGCATCCGTCCTGTTCCACCATCACAAGCTCACCCGCGCTGACAGCGGAAGACAAGAGAAGGACACACGCAAAAAAGAGCGTCGATTTCAGCAAGCCCATCATTGAGGCTCCATTGACGATTTCTACATTCTTAAATATTCTAAAATGCGAATGTATTCAAGCCGCGCAGGTACAAGGGATGCTGGACGTCACCATTCTCGGAGCTTTCGCTGGCGGTCTGATCGTCTTCTTTTCGCCCTGCGTCCTGCCAATTGTTCCTTTCTATCTCAGCTACATGGCTGGCGCATCGATGTCCGAGATCAGCTCCGACGGCGCGCTGGCGCCGGGTGTGAGAAAACGCGCTGTCCTGGCGTCGATCATGTTTTCGCTGGGCATCATCACAGTGTTTACGCTGCTGGGGGCCGCCGCGTTTGGCCTGAGCCAATCGTTCCGGTCCGTACAGACCGAATTCCGGCTTGTGGCCGCCCTCATCGTGTTTGTCATGGGTCTGCACTTTCTGGGCGTGCTACGGATCGGGCTTTTGAACCGCACCTTTCAGGTTGAGGCCGGCGACACATCGGAAATGTCTGTCTGGGGCGCCTACATCGTGGGTTTCGCCTTTGCAGCGGGTTGGACGCCCTGTGTGGGCGGCGTCCTGACGGCTGTCGTTTTCACAGCCAGCACGGAGGCCACCGCGTTGCGCGGGCTGGGATTGCTGCTGGTTTTTGGGGTGGCCATGACCGCTCCGTTTGTGGTTGCCGCGCTATTCATCGGCCCGTTTCTGAAGTTTGCGGCGCGCTTTCGCCCCTATCTGCCAATGGTGGAAAAGATGATGGGGCTGCTGCTGATACTCTTTGCGGTCCTTATTGCGACCGACAGCGTGAACCACATCGCCCAGTGGATGCTGGAAACCTTCCCCGTCTTTCAAGCCATCTGAGGAGGAAACCGAAATGAGACGATTTGCCCTTTTGTTGAGTTTGGTGTGTGCCTTGGCATCGCCGTTGGTCGCAGAGGTGGGGGATGACGGCTTGCACAAGGCCGATTGGATGCGCGACACCTTCAAGGACTTGCGTGAAGACCTCGACGAAGCCAACGCCGAAGGCAAACGGCTTGTCATCCTCTTTGAACAGCGCGGATGCATCTATTGCGACAAGATGCACAGAGACGTTTTCTCCCGCACGGACATCGCGGACTACATTCGGGACAACTTCTTTGTCGTGCAGATGAATCTGCATGGCGACACCGAAATCACAGATTTCGATGGCGAAGCGCTGAGCGAAAAGAACGCCGCACGCAAATGGAGTTTGCTTTTTACGCCATCGATTCTCTTTCTGCCAGAAGACGTCCCAGAAGGGGACAATGCGGTTGAAGCCTCCGTGGCGCTGATGCCCGGCGCCTTCGGCCCCGGCACCACGCTGGACATGTTCACCTGGGTCCGGGAGAAGCGGTATGAGCTTGAATCTGAAGAAGATTTCCAGCGGTACCATGCCCGCCGCATACAGGAGCGCAACAACGGGTCGTTTGACTGAAGCCCTTCCTCTCGAACCTGTAATAAATTCACATTTTTGAATTTATCGTTGCCTGCTCACAGGAATGTGTTCTATGGTATGCACAAACCCGAATGTGTTTAGGGAGGATGCATGACACGATTGATACTGGCCTCGGTGGTGCTGTGCGGATCGGCTGCCGCGATCGGTGCGGGAGAGATCGGACCAACGGCCGTGGCATACGAAGACGGTGCCGTGGCAGAGTCGCTGACCGGCGGTCCCGGAGATCCGGCAGCGGGGCGCGAAATCGTTGGCGACAAAAGCCGTGGCAATTGTGTTGCCTGCCACGAAGTCACCGATCTTGCCGACGTTCCCTTCCACGGAGAGATTGGCCCCCCGCTGGATGGCACAGGTGATCGCTGGAGCGAAGCCGAGCTTCGCGGGATCGTCGCCAACGCCAAGTTGACCTTTGAAGACTCTATGATGCCATCGTTCTACAAAACCGAAGGCTTCATCCGTCCCGGCAACGCCTACACCGGTAAAGCCGCCGACGACACCTTCGGACCCATCCTGTCTGCCCAGCAGATCGAAGATGTGGTCGCCTATCTCAAAACCCTCAAAGAGTGACGCGCCGCGGACTTTGCGGTTTTCAGCCTCAGGAGCATGAACACATGAGACTAACACGACGCGATGCCATTCTGATGGGCGCAGGTGCTATCGTTGCGCTTGGCCTGCCCAAAGATGCGCTGGCCGCCGGCGAAGAAGAGATTGCAGCCTTTACCGGCGGTGCGGATGTCGGTTCGGACGGTATCACGCTGACGGCGCCAGAAATTGCCGAAAACGGCAACACCGTCCCGATCGAAGTCGCCGCCCCGGGCGCAGCAGAGATCATGGTGCTGGCACTTGGCAACCCGACACCAAGTGTTGCGACCTTCAAGTTCGGCAAGCTGGCTGCATCACAGGCCGCCTCCACGCGAATTCGCCTGGCCGGAACCCAGGATGTGCTTGCCATTGCAAAAATGACAGACGGCTCATTCGTGCAAACGTCCAGCACGGTGAAAGTAACAATCGGCGGCTGCGGCGGCTAAGTCAGACGAGGAGATAATTCATGGCCAAAGGTGTAAAACCTCGCGTCAAGGTCCCCAAGACAGCCGCCGCCGGCGACACTGTCACAATCAAGACGCTCATCAGCCACAAGATGGAATCCGGTCAGCGCAAAGATGATGACGGGAATGTCATTCCCCGGTCGATCATCAACCGCTTCACCTGCGACTTTAATGGCGAAAACGTCGTGGACATCACGCTGGAGCCTGCGATCTCGACAAACCCTTACTTCGAGTTCGAAGCGCTCGTCCCGGAAGCCGGTGAGTTCAAATTCACTTGGTACGACGACGACGGCTCAGTCTACGAGACCGCCAAAGAAATCGCGATCGCCTGACGCGCGGCAAGGGAGGGATACATATGACACAGTGGAAAAGCGCGCTGAGCGCTTTTGCAATCGCGGCCATGACCGCGCCTGCCTTTGCGGACCCCGTGGACGACACGCTGATCCTCAATGAGGATCTGACCATGGTCACGCGCACGGCGGCACCGGAACATCTGGAAGATGCCTTCGACGAGATCTATTCTGGGTGGCACTTTCGCGGAACCGAAACCCGCGCAATGCAGGCTGATGACTTCGACAACCCCGGCATGATCTTTGTCGAACAGGCAGAAGAGGTCTGGAACACCGCAGACGGGTCCGAGGATAAATCCTGCGCCTCCTGTCACGGTGCATCCGAGGACATGGCAGGTGTGCGCGCTGTCTATCCCAAGTGGAATGACGCAGCAGGCGAGGTCCGCACGCTGGAAATGCAGATCAATGATTGCCGCGAGAACCGCATGGGCGCGGAGAAGTGGAAGTATACTGGCGGCGATATGGTCAATATGACGGCTTTGCTGGCCTCCGTTTCCCGGGGTCTGCCTGTAAATGTTGCAATCGATGGCCCGGCGCAGTCGACTTGGGAAAAGGGCAAGGAACTCTACTACACCCGCACCGGTCAGTTGGAGCTGTCCTGTGCGAATTGTCATGAACAGAGCTACGGTCTGATGATCCGCGCCGACCACCTGAGCCAGGGCCAGATCAACGGCTTCCCAACCTACCGGCTCAAGAACACGAAATTGAACGCCGTGCATGCGAGGTTCAAAGGATGTGTGCGCGACACCCGGGCGGAGACCTTCAACCCTGGCAGCCCCGAGTTCGTTGCGCTGGAGCTTTATGTGGCGTCGCGCGGCAACGGACTGAGCGTCGAAGGGCCGTCGGTCCGAAACTAAACATCCCTGCCCCGTATCGTAGCGGCGATGCGGGGTTTTCTTCGGGTGCTCACATTCACTAATTCGCATATTTATGGCGTGGAACGAAACCTATGATATCACGACGTGATTTCCTTCAGACCAGCATGGCAGCAAGCGCTATTCTCGGGGCTTCAGCCTATGGGAATTGGGGGCGGCTCTCAGCTCAACAGGCGTTGACGCAAGATCAGCTTCTGCAGTTCGACACCTACGGGAACGTCTCTCTGATCCACATCACTGATATTCATGCACAGCTGAAGCCACTGTATTTTCGCGAGCCTTCGATCAATATCGGCGTCGGGGAGAACAAGGGTGCGGTACCGCATATCACCGGCGCTGCCTTTCGCAAGCTCTATGGTATCGAGGACGGCTCTCCGTCTCATTACGCGCTGACGTCTGGCGATTTCAGCGCCCTGGCCCAGGCCTATGGGCGCGTGGGAGGGCTGGATCGCGTCGCCACGGTCATCAACCAGATCCGATCCGACCGACCTGACGCGTTGCTTTTGGACGGCGGCGACACCTGGCACGGCTCTTACACCTGCTACCACACAGCGGGGCAGGACATGGTCAATGTTATGAACGCCCTGAAACCAGACGCCATGACCTTCCATTGGGAATTCACGCTGGGGTCCGACCGGGTGAACGAGATCGTGGAGTCTCTTCCATTCGCAGCCCTGGGCCAGAACATCTTTGATGCCGAATGGGATGAACCTGCTGAACTGTTCCCCCCTTACCAGATGTTTGAGCGTGGCGGCGTAAACGTCGCCGTGATCGGACAGGCGTTCCCCTATATGCCGATTGCCAATCCGGGGTGGATGTTCCCGGAGTACGCTTTCGGAATTCGCGACGAACACATGCAGGAGATGGTCGACGAGGTGCGCGCCGCGGGCGCCGAACTCGTCGTTGTCCTGAGCCACAACGGCTTTGACGTGGACAAAAAGATGGCCGGTGTCGTCACAGGCATTGACGTCATCCTCTCTGGCCACACCCATGATGCGCTGCCCGAACCAGTACTGGTGGGCGACACCATCATCGTGGCCTCCGGATCAAACGGCAAATTCGTCTCGCGGGTCGATCTGGACGTTCGGGACGGGCGGATGATGGGCTTCCGGCACAAGCTGATCCCGATCTTTTCCGATGTCATCGCCCCGGACAAAGACGTGGCAGCGCTGATCGATCAGCAGCGCGCGCCCCATCTCACCCAACTGAACGAAGTGATCGGAAAAACAGACAGCCTATTGTTCCGACGTGGCAATTTCAACGGGACATGGGACGACCTGATCTGCGATGCCCTGTTGTCCGAGCGGGAGGCCGATATCGCGCTCAGCCCGGGTGTGCGTTGGGGGCCTTCGATACTGCCCGGGCAAGACATAACGCGCGAAGACATATGGAACGTAACGTCCATGACCTATGGCGCGGCCTATCGCACGGAAATGACAGGGGAATTCCTACACGTTGTACTAGAGGATGTGGCGGACAATCTGTTCAACCCCGACCCCTATTATCAACAGGGCGGTGACATGGTGCGCACCGGCGGCTTGGGCTACCGGATCGACATTTCCCAGCCTCAGGGCAGTCGCATCACCGATATGACCCTGCTCAAAACCGGTGAACGGATAGAGCCCGGTCGCACCTATCAGGTCGCCGGTTGGGCCTCGGTCAATCAGGGAACCGAAGGCCCACCCATCTGGGACGTGGTGGAAAACCATATCCGGGCTCAAGGCACGGTTTCGGTCAACAAAAATGACAGCGTGACGGTTGTTGGCACCTAACGCCGCTGCGGCAGAAAGGCTCAGACATGACAGAAAAGACTTCTTCGACCTCACGCCGCGCCTTCCTGAAAGGGGCTGCACTCACAGGGGCTAGCCTTGCAGCTGGAAAGGCCAGCGCGGATACCCCCGATCCATTGATCACGGATGTGCAACCCTGGGCGCAGGAACTGGGCGATGGTGTGGATGCCACGCCGTATGGGCTGCCGATTGAGTTCGAAGAGGACGTTGTGCGGCGCAATGTGGAATGGCTGACCGCGGATACCATCAGCTCAATCAATTTCACACCGATCCATGCGCTGGACGGGACGATCACACCGCAGGGCTGTGCCTTCGAACGGCACCATTCCGGCGCGATCGAACTGCGTAAGCAGGATTACCGGCTGATGATCAATGGGCTTGTCGATCGACCGCTGATCTTTTCCTACGACGATCTTGAGCGCTTTCCGCGCGAAAACCATGTCTATTTTTGCGAATGCGCGGCCAACACCGGCATGGAATGGGCCGGTGCACAGCTCAACGGGGCACAGTTCACCCACGGCATGATCCACAATATGGAATACACAGGTGTGCCGCTGCGGACATTGCTGGAAGAAGCGGGCCTTGGAACCGCCGGCGATCTCGCTGACAAATGGGTGTTTGTCGAAGGTGCCGATGCCTCTTCCAACGGGCGTTCGATCCCAATGGACAAGGCTCTGGGTGACGTGCTGGTCGCCTTCAAGGCCAATGGCGAAGCGCTCAGGAAAGAGCATGGCTACCCTGTCCGGCTGGTTGTGCCCGGTTGGGAAGGAAACATGTGGGTCAAATGGCTTCGCCGGATCGAGGTCATGGAAAACCCTGTCGAAGCCCGCGAGGAGACGTCGAAATACACCGACACGCTCGCGGATGGCGTGTCGCGCAAATGGACCTGGGAAATGGACGCGAAGTCCGTCGTGACGTCGCCGAGCCCGCAAGCCCCCATCACCCACGGGCCCGGTCCGCTTGTCATATCGGGACTGGCCTGGTCCGGCCGGGGCGCCATCACGCGCGTCGACGTCTCCAAAGATGGCGGAAAGTCCTGGCAAACAGCACGACTCGCGAAGCCCGGAGAAAAAATGGCGCTGACGCGGTTCTATCTGGACACAAACTGGGATGGCGAGGAGATGCTTCTGCAATCCCGGGCCATTGACGAAACCGGATATGTCCAGCCGACCAAAGCCCAACTGCGTGAGGTGCGCGGCGAAAACTCAATCTATCACAACAACGGCGTTCAGACCTGGTGGATACGCCCGAACGGAGAGGCAGAAAATGTCGAGGTTTCTTAGTATTGCCGTCGCCCTCGCAACGGTCGCCGGACCGTCCCAGGCGGACGTTTTCGGACTGGGGCGCCCGGCCCTGCCTGAAGAGATCGCGGCCTGGGACACGGATGTCAGCCCCGACGGCACCGGATTGCCTGCCGGTTCGGGGGATGTGCTGACTGGCGAAGAGATTTTTGCCGAGCAGTGCGCGGCGTGCCACGGCGACTTTGCCGAAGGCGTCGACAACTGGCCGGAACTGGCCGGTGGTCAAGACACGCTCGCGGACAAAGACCCGCTCAAAACGGTCGGAAGCTATTGGCCGCATCTGTCAACGGCGTGGGACTATGTGAACCGCTCCATGCCGTTCGGGAATGCGCAAAGCCTGGAAGCGGACGAGGTCTACGCCATCGTTGCCTACATTCTCTACTCTAACGATCTGGTGGACGAAGATTTCGTGCTGTCGCAAGACACCTTCTTTGACGTCGAATTGCCCAATGCCAACGGGTTTATCGTGGATGACAGGCTGACCACAGAGCACACCAAATGGGTTGGCGAGCCGTGCATGGAAAACTGCAAATCAGAGGTGGAGATCACCATGCGGGCCATGGTTCTGGACGTAACGCCGGAGTCGTCCGCCAAATCGGAAACCACTGTGACTGAGCCCGCCGAAGAGGCAGAAGTGGAAGTTGCCGCCGTCGATCCGGAACTTGTCGCAAAGGGCGAGAAGGTTTTTCGCAAATGCAAGGCATGCCATCAGGTTGGCGACAGCGCCAAGAACCGGACCGGACCGGTCTTGAACGGCATCGTCGGGCGCGCGGCAGGGACTGTCGAGGGTTTCCGGTATTCCAAGGCGCTGATGGGTCAGGCCGAAGACGGTCTGATCTGGGATCAGGAAAACCTGCACGCGTTTCTGACCGCGCCCAAGAAATTCATGAAAGGCACGAAGATGGTCTTTGCAGGCCTGCGCAAAGACGAAGAGGTTGCCGCGATCACGGCGTACCTGTCGATCTATTCGGAGTGACCTATGAAACTCCTGTCCCGATCTCTCCCTCTGGCTCTCGTCGCAATCCTTGCGGCGGGAGTTGGAGAGGCTGAAAGCGTCGGGGACAAGGACGCGGGCGCAAAGGTCTTCACAAAATGCAAGGGTTGTCACGAGGTTGGGCCAAATGCGCGCGACCGGATTGGCCCACATTTGAATGGCATCTTTGGGCGCAAGGCCGCAGCCCACGACGGCTATGCCTATTCGAAATCAATGAAGCGTGCCGGCGTAGACGGTCTGATCTGGACCGCGGAAACGCTTGAAGCCTATATTGAAAACCCGCGCGCGCTTGTGTCAAAGACACGCATGAGCTTCCGGGGCCTGAAAGACCCCGACGACCGCGCGGACGTATTGGCCTATCTGCGCGCATTCTCCGACAACCCGTCCGACATCCCCGAGGCCGAACCCACCGCGCCAGGGACAGATCACAACCTTGATCCCGCCATTCTCGCGCTCAAAGGGGATCCTGAGTACGGGGAGTACCTGTCGAGCGAATGCCTGACCTGCCACCAGTCTGATGGAAGCGCTGAAGGGATACCCCCAATCACGCAGTGGCCAGAAGAAGATTTCGTGATCGCCATGCACGCCTACAAACAAAAACTGCGACCGCATCCCGTTATGCAAATGATGGCCGGTCGACTGAACGACGAAGAGATCGCGGCACTCGCCGCCTACTTCAAAGACCTCGAATAGAGGCGCAAACCTGGGAGGGAAACCAATGACACTTAACAGACGCAAATTCATCGGCACCAGCGCGGCCGCCGCGACATTGCTCTCGGCGCCGGCCGTTCTGGCAGATGGGCACGGAAAGCCAAAGGTCGTGGTGATCGGGGGCGGCGCCGGCGGGGCGACCGCTGCGCGATACATTGCCAAAGACAGCAAAGGTGCGGTGGACGTCACACTGGTTGAACCGTCCCGTACCTACTTCACCTGCTTTTTCTCAAACCTCTACCTCGGCGGTTTCAAAGATCTCAGCGACATCGGACACACCTATGGCGGCCTGGCCGCCAACCACGGCATCAACGTGGTGCACGACTGGGCCGTTGGAATCGACAGAGACGCCAAGACAGTGACCTTGGCAGGTGGCGCGACGTTGCCTTATGACAAACTGATCCTCAGCCCGGGCATCGATTTTGTGGATGGTGCGGTCGAGGGATGGGACCTGTCGGCGCAGAACGCCATGCCACATGCCTATAAGGCCGGGTCGCAATCGGAACTGCTAAAGGCACAGATTGCGGCCATGCCCGAAGGCGGGACTTTCGCCATGGTGGCCCCTCCAAATCCGTACCGGTGCCCGCCGGGACCGTACGAACGTATCTCGATGGTTGCCCATGTGCTGAAGGCTTCGAATCCCACGGCGAAGATCATTGTGGCCGACCCCAAACCGAAGTTCTCGAAGATGGCGCTGTTCCAGGAAGGCTGGGCCAATCACTACGCTGGAATGGTGGACTGGATCGGGGAAGAGTTCGGCGGCGGCGATGTGTCGGTGAACCCCGCCGCAATGACCGTAACAATCGATGGCGAAGAAACGGCGGTCGATGTCTGCAACGTCATTCCAGCGATGAAGGCTGGCCGCATTGCCGACATTGCAGGCGTGACTGAGGGCAACTGGGCACCGGTCAACGCGGCGGACATGTCCAGCAAGATGGACCCGGATGTGCATGTGCTGGGCGATGCGGCGCAGCAAGGAGACATGCCGAAATCCGGCTTTGCCGCCAACAGTCAGGCCAAGGTCTGTGCCAACGCGGTCCGCGGAGCCCTCACAGGGTCCAAAGTCTTCCCCGCGAAATTCTCGAACACCTGCTGGTCGCTCATTGAAACGGACGATGGCGTAAAAGTTGGCGCAACCTATGAAGCCACTCCAGAGAAGATCGCAAAAGTGGATGGCTTCATTTCGCAGACCGGCGAGAACAGCGACACGCGCAAGGCGACTTACGAAGAATCCGAAGGCTGGTACGCTGGCATCACAGCCGACATGTTCAGTTGATCTGACAATGGGCAGACCGGCTCTCGCGGTCGGTCTGCCAAACGGTCCGACCTCCCCTGCCACGAAATCAGGAGATCATGCATGACATCCTTTTTCAAAACTGCTGTGTTTACGCTGGCTGCCGGAACCGCAAGCGCGAGCGATCTTGCGACGGTTTATCCCTTTGACGGAAGTTTTGAGGACGCTGCTTTTGCAGTTGAAAGCGCCATTGTCGGTCAGGGGCTGGTGATTGATTACGTCAGTCACACTGGGGAAATGCTCAACCGGACCGGCGCCGATGTGGGCAGCAGCGCTGAGTTGTTCAACGAGGCCGATATCTTCCTGTTTTGTTCGGCAAAGCTCTCTCGTGAGGTGATGGAAGCAGACCCGATGAACATCGCCCACTGCCCCTACGGGATTTTCGTGGCGGATCGGGGGGGCGAGGTCATGATCGGGTATCGAAACTTCCCACCCGGCCCAATGCAAAAGGTACAGGCCCTTCTGGACAGCATCGTCAAAGAGGCGATGGAATAGTGGACTACCAAGGCTTTTTCAAAGACAGCCTTGATGCGCTGCGCGATGACGGCAACTACCGCGTTTTTGCCGAACTGGAGCGAAGCTGCGGCCAGTTCCCTTGCGCAACGTCTCACGGCGCCGGTGCACCTGCGTCGGTACGAATATGGTGTTCGAACGACTACCTTGGGATGGGCCAGCATCCTGCCGTCCTGTCTGCAATGCATGACGCACTGGATCGGTGCGGCGCCGGCGCGGGCGGAACCCGAAACATCTCCGGCAACACCCATGATCACGTCCTGCTGGAGCGCGAACTGGCCGACCTGCACGGCAAGGAAGCAGCACTGCTTTTCACTTCGGGGTATGTCTCAAACTGGGCCGCGCTGAGCACGTTGGCCGCGCGGATCCCAGGCTGTGTTGTGCTTTCGGACGCCCACAACCATGCATCCATGATCGAAGGGATCCGTCACGCCCGAGCGACAAAGATCATCTGGAAGCACAATGATCTCGCCGACCTGGAAGCCAAGCTTGCGTCTCTGCCGCAGGAGACCCCGAAGCTCATAGCCTTTGAAAGCGTGTACTCCATGGATGGGGATATCGCGCCGATCGAAGCGATCTGTGACCTTGCAGATCGTTATGGCGCCATGACCTACCTGGACGAAGTGCATGGCGTTGGAGTCTACGGACCGCGCGGCGGCGGCGTGGCAGAACGCGAAGGTCTGATGGACCGCTTGACCGTGATCGAAGGCACGCTGGGCAAGGCCTTCGGGGTGGTTGGCGGATACATCGCCGCGTCAGCAGAGCTGTGTGATTTCGTCCGCAGCTTTGCCTCGGGCTTTATCTTTACCACGGCATTGCCCCCGGCCATTGCGGCCGGTGCGGCCGCCTCAATCCGGCATCTGAAGTCTTCGAAGGTAGAGCGCGAAACACATATGGCGCGCGTCACGCAGGTCCGGATGTCGCTGGATCGGATCGGGATTCCGCATATGCCAAATCCCAGCCACATCATTCCGGTCGTCGTTGGAGACCCGCACAAATGCAAATTCATCTCTGACCAGTTGCTGGAAGAATTCGGCATTTACATCCAGCCAATCAACTACCCCACAGTTCCAAAAGGGACCGAGCGTCTGAGGATTACCCCATCGGCAGTTCATACCGAGGCGGATGTGGTTCAGCTGGTGGCGGCGCTTGAAACACTTTGGGCGCGGTGCCAGCTTGCACGATTGCCTCTGGCGGCCCAGTAACGAGCGCCACCCCGGTTGAGGCAGGTCAAGGAAGTCGACGTACCGGTCACCTAAACCCCCAGCAATGTAAGGGCAGTGCGATGCTTGAGAGCTTGCTGGAGACATACGGAGACGGAGCCGTTCTGATGGCGAGCGGTGCACTAGTTGGTGTCCTGTTCGGCGCGGCAGCACAACATTCGCGGTTTTGCCTGCGCGCGGCGACCGTTGAAGTAGCCGAAGGTCAACTGGGCCCGCGCCTGTCCATCTGGCTCGTTGCGTTCTGCGCCGCAGTCTTTGTCGTTCAGTCCGCGATTGCGGTGGACTGGCTCGACGTCAGCCAGGCCCGGCAACTTGCGAGTGTAGGCAGCCTCTCCGGAGCGTTAATCGGTGGTGCTCTGTTCGGGGGCGGCATGATACTGGCGCGTGGCTGTGCCAGCCGCCTGCTTGTGCTCTCTGCCACAGGAAACATGCGGGCGATCGTCACAGGTTTGGTCCTGACGCTTGTCGCGCAGGCCTCGCTCCGGGGTGTGCTCGCGCCCGGTCGGGAGTGGATTGCGGAGCTTTGGACCGTCCCAGGCGGCAGCGCTCGAAATCTGCTGGAGCTGACAGGTCTAAACGCGATGACCACCGCCACTTTAGCCGCATGTGCATTGACCGCGGCGTTGATTTGGTCCCGTCGGGCCGGCGCTGGGCCCTCGCGTTCAATAGCCGCGGCGATCGTTGGCGCATCCGTTGGTCTGGGCTGGCTGCTGACCTACCTGATTGCACAAACCTCCTTCGACGTGGTTCCCATCTCGTCCATTACGTTTACCGGCCCGTCGACGGACACATTGATGAGCCTCGTCAATACGCCCGACATGCCACTAAACTTTGGCCTCGGCCTGATACCCGGCGTCTTCGTGGGTTCGGGTGTCATGGCGTTGCTGGTTGGAGAAGCCCGGATCGAACGATTTGGACCCAATGCCCCGATGGAGCGATATCTGGCCGGTGCCTTATTGATGGGGTTCGGCAGCATGCTGGCCGGTGGCTGTGCCGTCGGTGCGGGCATGTCGGGCGGGGCTGTGTTCTCTCTGACAGCCTGGCTGGCTGTTGCTGCGATGTGGGGCGGCGCGATGCTCACGCACCGGCTTCTGCTCCTCAGCCCAAAGAGTGCCCCGGCCTAGACTGACCGCACGCGCAAAGACTGAAAGTTACTCGAACTCCATCTGCTCAAACACACGTCCGGCGTTCTTTGTGGCCAGCTCTTCAAATGCGTCCAAATGCGCATAAGGCGACTGGTCGACATAATAAGCGTCGGCCAGGCCACCGCCATTGTCCAGATGCTCGCCAATCCTTGCCCGCAAATACTCCAGGTAGTCTTTGGTGTAGCGGCGCACCTGCGCCATGTTTGTGGGATGCCCATGTCCGGGGATCACATAGGTCGCCCCAAGTGCCTCGAACTCTGTATCCCAGGTTTCCAGCCAGTCAGCCGTATAGGTGTGCTCAAATATGGGCAGCATCCGTTCGTGGAACGCCATATCACCGGAGATCACCAGGCTTTCCTCGGGCAGCCAGACCACAATATCACCCGGAGAATGCGCCGGCCCCAGGTACCGCGCCTCAATCCGGAACCGTCCCATGTCAACGATGTACGCGTCGTCGAAGGTTTCGGTCGGACCCTGCACAAAGGTGCCTTCGGCCTTGTCCCGGTTGTAGCGTTTCATGCCTTCAAGGACAGTTGCGCCATATTCAGCGATCTCTTCCGCGGCCTCCGTATGGGCCACAATTGGCACTTCTTGTCCAAACCAATAGGCATTGCCCAGCATGGCGTGCCCTTGCCCGTTCTCATTGAACACCAACCGAACAGGCTCGTCCGTTACCTTCTTGATCTCGTTGTGCAGGTCTTCGGCCAGCCGGTAAGACGCGCCTCCATTCACAACCACCACACCATCCCCGGTGACGATGAAGGTGAGATTGTTGTTGTGGCCTGCATTCTCATAGGTCGGCGGCGCCGTCGCGCCAATGGCCGAGTAGACCCCGGGAATGACCTCAACCGGCTTGTTGTAGAGCATCGATCCCGGATACTTGTCCGCGATGTCTTCACTCGCCTGCGCGACTGTTGCGCATGCAAACAGGCATATCACCCAACGCATTCTTCATCCTCCGTCAGAAACAAACCGGTAAGCATCACCGGACCGCTCGATGCGCCCGATCCCACCGCCCGGCAGGTGAAACCCGATGAACGTCATCTGGTCCGTTGCCAGTTGATCCAGCAATCGCTGGCGCGTCGCCGCTGCGGTCTGTGGATCCTGATCCGAACCGCTGGGCCACTCCGGCCTTTCAACAGCCACGTGATGATTGCCGATCGCGTCCCCCGCGATCATCACACTGTCGGAGCCAGCTCGCACTTCGAATGCCATATGTCCCGGCGTATGGCCAAAACTGCTGTGCGCCATGACGCCTGGCAGAATCTCTTCCCCTGCCCTGAAGGTGACCAGCGCATCCTCAATGGCGCCCAGACGGCGCGCGGCACCAACCGCAAAAGACGCACGCGCCTCACCGATGCTGTTCACGGTGTCCGGATCACGCCAGTAGTCGAACTCTTCGACGCCCATCATATGGGTCGCATTTGGAAACACCGGATCATCGAAGTCATCCAGAACACCCCACAGATGGTCGGGATGGCCATGGGTGAACACCACGTGAGTGACTTCGTCAGGTGCAACACCCGCGTCTTCAAGGCTGTCCAACAGGTTTCCGGCGGACTCCATGAACCCCGATCCGGCACCCGCATCAAACAAAACCGTGCGGTCCGCGTGACGCAGCAGAGTAAGGTTGCAGGGCGGCGTCAGGCGCTCGGCGGATGCGCCGTGCCGCGAGAGGATGTCCTGCACCTGATCCTGAGGCAATCCTTGGAAGAAAAATGCCCCCGGCAGTTCCAGATACCCGTCACTGACACTCAGGAACGATACATCACCAAGCGACAGTTCCGTCTTTGCCCAAGCCGGCAGTGCCGCGCCAGAAAGCAAGGTAGCGGACAGTCCTTTGAGCACGGTTCGCCGGTTGGTCATAGTCCCACCCAATCCATTCATGATCTTGAATATGATGGACCAGGCGAGAAGAAGCAAACCCTGTTTCACAAATTTGCCGAAAGAAATTTGCGACCAAATCCGTGCGCTCGGCAACTCTTGCGACGATATCGCGTTGGCTGGCTAGGTATCAGAGATGTGTGCGTTTGGACCGGCAGTGGCTAAGGGCCGCTCTTTGCCAGTTCATCCGCAAAATGGGTGAGGAGTTTGTGTTTCAGAATCTTACCCGTTGCCGCGGCCGGCAATTGGGTCGCCACAACGATCCGGCTGGGCCGCTTGTAACCCGTCAGGCGTTCCGCGGCGAATTTGCGAAGCTCAGCTTCGGACGGAATCGCGTCGGGCGCAACTTGGACGAAAGCCATGACTTTCTCGTCCCCGTCCTGCATCTGGCCCACGACAGCAGCCTGTATGACCAGAGGATGGTCATTCAGGGCTGCCTCGACTTCCGGCGGATAGACGTTGAACCCACCATGAATAATCAGCTCCTTGGAGCGTCCCAAAATGTGCAGGCGTCCCTTGTCATCGATCTTCCCCAGATCGCCCGTGCGCAACCAGCCATCGGCGCCCAGAACCTCTTCGGTGGCTTCCGGGTTGCGGTAGTACCCTTTCATCACATTCGGACCTCGGGTAACCACCTCGCCATGACCGTCGCCTCCCCCCGGAACGGACTGGTCAATACGAAACTCCACCCCCGGCACCGGGGGTCCAACCGATACATCCGGATCACCAATCTCGCTGCGGCTGATGCTTGCCGCAGCGGTGGTTTCCGTCATGCCGTAGCCATTTTGCAAGGGAAGACCATAAAACGCCTCTGCCTTGCGTTTCCATGCCGGATCGAGCGGCGCGCCACCAGACGAAACATAGGACAGTCTGGGGCTGTTCAGTTCTGATCGCCCCTGCTCCTGCACATATTGCATCAACAGCGCATGCATCTGCGGCACTGCGGGCAGATGGGTGATCCCGTTCTTCAGGGCCTCGTAAAGCCTCTCGACCGAAAACCGCGCTTCGAGCTGGGCCGTCGCACCGGCACAGATGGTCGCCGTCATCATCGAAGCCAGCCCGATCACATGAGCCATCGGCGCTACACCGTAGACCAGATCGCCGGGGCTCAGGCTGCGGAACGACTTCGCCGCCTGACCGGCAAAGACCAAATTGCTGTGCGTGATCATGACCCCTTTGGGGGCGCCGGTGGTTCCGGTGGTGTAAAGCAGAACCGCAAGTTCGCGGTCCGGATCGGGTTGGCTGGGGAACACCGCGGCGACATCGAGCGTCCCAAACGCTCCGCTCCGCGATTCTGCCTCCAACCGCTGAGCATGTGCGGCGGCTTCTTTTGACACGGCGGAGGTGGCGACAACGACGACAGGCCGGGCATGATCGATGATCCGATCGACTTCAGCTGCAGCCTGTCGGGCATTCACCGGTATCGCAATCGCACCAAGCCGCGACGTGCCGAACAAAACCGCGACTGCAGCGGCACAGTTTTCCACCAGCAGCAGGACCCGGTCCCCGGCCTGAACGCCGTCGCGCTGCAGCATTTCGGTGACCGCCCGACTGGCCGCGTCGAGATCGGCATAGGACCATTGCGTTCCGAGACTGTCGTGCAACGCAGGCGCCTGCGGCTGAGACGCTACTTGAGCATCCAGATAGTCATGCCAGTGAGCGCTCATCCCGGAAACACCGGACTGCGTTTTTCAAGAAAGGCGGCAATGCCTTCTGCGGCCTCGTCCCCACCCGCAGCGTGCGCCATCGCGTCACGCTCGACGTTAAGCTGATCCGCTTCCGAAGTTTCGTAAGCCGCCGACACCATCCGACGGATTGTGCTGTGGGACTGACGTGGCCCCTTGGCGAGCGCATCGGCCAAAGCATGTGCTGCTGCATCGACGCCGCCAGTCGCCGTCACCTCGGTGATTGCGCCCAGATCTGCCATCCGCTGCGCCGCCACCGGCCGCGCCAAGAGGCACATTTCCATCGCTAGCGCACGTGGCACCAGGCGTGCCAACGACGCGGTCAACCCTCCGTCCGGCACCAGGCCCGCCTTGACATAGGCAGCCGTGAACTTCGCTTCCTCTGCGGCCACGATGAGATCACAGGCCAGGGCCAGCGACGCTCCTGCACCGGCGGCTCCCCCCTCGACCGCGGCAATCACCGGCACCGGGCTCGCCCGCAGAGCGCGGACCAAATCGTGCAGCCCGTCGACCTTGTCGCGACGTTCCTCTTCGGACAGCGCGCGCCGTTCGATCAAGACGTTGAGATCGCCGCCCGCACAGAAAAATCCGCCTTCCGAGGTCAGAATGACAGCACGAATGCGGGGCTCTTCCGCGCGCTGCATTGCATCAGCGATTGCATCGTAGAGATCAGGCGAAAGGGCTCCGCGCCGCGCCGTGTTCATATTCACGACCACCAGCCGGTCGCCTAAGTCGTCCACACGCGCCAGTGTCATTGAAAGCGCTCCTTCGGCACTGCTTTGAAAACCCCTTGCGCCGTGGCGACCAGGTTTCCAGCATCATCCGTCAATTCCCCGCGGACTAGGGCGATCTTCCGACCGCCCCCCGAAGGATAACCGATCGCTGTCACGCGTGTGCCAATGGCCGCAGCGGAGACAAAGGAGGTGGTCAAAGATACGGTAACCAGCGGTGTCAACGCCTCTCCCCCGCCCAGTCGCATCGACGCAGTAAACCCGCAGGCCGCATCCAGAAGCATGGCGATGATGCCACCGTGCAGCATCCCGTTGCGGTTTGCGTGCCGTTCATCGATGTCGAGCGAGGCCCGGCCCAAACCATCCGCCTGCCCGACATCAACAACATAGCCGACCAGCGCCTGCGCGCCGGATTGGCCAACAATCAGCCCTTGGTCATCAGGCAGCACTGAGGGCAATGAAGCGTTCCAGATGATAGTCCGTGTCGCCGAACCGGTGATCGGCCATCACGATGCGTTTGGCGATATGTGCCAGTTCATACTCCTGGGTCATGGCAATCCCGCCATGCATCTGAATGGACTCTTCGGCCACCAGACGACCGACCCGACCGATCAGATTGCGCGTGCTGGCGATCTGAAGGTCCCGCATACGCGCATCCGATTCCAGGTGCCCTGCGGCGTTGATCACCGCGGATCGTGCCTGTTCAAGTTCGATCAGCATGTCAGAGAAACGGTGCTGCAGCGCCTGAAACGTTCCGATTGGGCGACCAAACTGCTTGCGGGTCAGCAGGTACTCCCCCGTCAGGCGCGTGGCAGATTGCATTGCCCCCATCACTTCGGCAACCAGCGCCACATTTGCGCGCGCCACAGCCGTTTCGATGGCCGGAAACGCTTTGCCAGCCTCACCCAACCGCGTTGCAACCGGAACCGTGACATTGTCGAGCGTGACCTCGGCGGCACGACCACCTGAAATCACGGGATACCCTCTCATCGTCACCCCGGACGCCTCAGCCGGGATTGCAAAGAGGGAAATCCCGGCCTCGTCAGCTGCGTCGCCGCTTTCGCGCGCCGATACAATCAGGACGTCCGCCGCTTCGGCGTTCATTACAACGGCTTTGCGGCCATTCAACGTGACGTTCCCATCGGACTCAGCGGCGGTGGTTTCGACACGATTCAGGTCATACCGGCTGGCGGGTTCGCCATGGGCAAACGCCAGATGCGTCCCGCCTGCAATGATCTCGTCGACAAGCCCTTTTTGATCCGCGTCCCCCAGAGCCGCGATCAGGCCGCCGCCAAGAACGGCAGTGTCGAGAAACGGTTCGACGACACCGGCACGGCCCAACTCTTCGAAGACCACGCCGAGATCGAAGCCCGTCCCACCGAATCCACCGTCCTCTTCGGTGAACAGTGCACCAATGACGCCAAGGTCAGCCAATTCTGCCCATATCTCCCCACTCATGCCTGCGTCGCTGTCGATGATCGCATTGCGAGTCTCAGTGGTGTAGCGGTCCGCCAGAAAACGCCGAAGCGTATCCTGCAACATCTGACGTTCTTCTGTCAGGTCAAAATTCATGGCTTACCCTCCGGCCATCATGGTCTTGGCAATGATGCCGCGCTGGATCTCGTTCGACCCGCCGAAAATCGACAGCTTGCGGTTGTTGAAGTACTGGCCCGCCGTGGCGCCCGCCCAATCCGGCCCGATGGGATCGTTGTCCCCCTCGACAGCCTCTGACGCAAACGGCATCGCATAGGGGCCAGCAACCCGGCGTGCCAGATCGTTGATCTCCTGCCGTATGATTGTGCCTTTGACCTTTAACATCGACGCCTCAACGCCCGGCGCATCGCCGGCAGCCGCTTTCGAAATGATCCGCAAATTGGTGGTCGCCATCGCCATCAGGTCGATTTCAACCTTGGCAAGGCGGGCTGCAAAGTGCGGGTTGGCCAGAAGCGGTTGCCCGCCCTGCTGTTCCGCCTTGGCCATACGTTTCACGGCGGCGATGCCCGCCTGTGACGACCCGACGAGCGCAATGTTGGTGCGTTCATGCGTGAGCAAATACTTGGCGTAGGTCCACCCTTTGTTTTCCTCGCCCACCAGATTTTCCACCGGCACTTTGACATCTGTGAACCAGATCTCATTCACCTCATGTGTGCCGTCGAGCAGGATGATTGGGCGCACTTCGATGCCCGGCGTGTTCATATCAATGAGCAGAAAAGAGATGCCCTCCTGCTGCTTGGCTTCGGGGTCAGTGCGTACCAGGCAGAAAATCCAATTCGCAAACTGGCCCAGCGTGGTCCAGGTCTTTTGCCCATTGACGATGTAGTGATCACCTTCGCGCACGGCCTTGGTCTTCAAAGACGCGAGATCCGAGCCGGCGCCCGGTTCGGAGTAACCCTGACACCACCAATGCTCACCCGACAGGATCTTGGGCAGATAGTAGTCCTGCTGCTCTTTCGACCCGAATTTCTGCAAAACGGGACCCAGCATCGTCAGTCCAAAAGGCACGATCCGAGGCGCGTTGGCCGCATTGAGCTCTTCGTCGAAGATATGGCGCTGAACGGCGTTCCATTCTGCCCCACCGAATTCTTTGGGCCAGTTCGGGGCGAGCCAGCCTTGCTCGTTCAGAATAGCGTGCCAGTGATCGTGGGCGTCTTTGCCCAGTTCCTGACCCAACGCCATTTTCTCGGCGTATTCCTTGGGAAGTTTTTCATCCAGAAACGCGCGCACCTCTTCACGGAAGGCGTTCTCTTCATCGGTATAGCTGAGGTCCATAGGTCGTCTCCTTAGCTGAAAATTTCGAACAGGCCGGCCGCACCCATGCCGCCGCCGATGCACATGGTCACAACGCCGAGCTTCGCGCCGCGCCGCTTGCCCTCATACATCAGGTGGCCAGTCATGCGAGCACCGGTCATTCCAAAGGGATGGCCGATCGCGATGGATCCGCCGTTCACATTGTACTTTTCCGGGTCGATCCCCAGACGGTCACGACAATAGAGCGCCTGGCTGGCGAAGGCCTCGTTGAGTTCCCAAAGGTCGATGTCCTCAACCTTCAGACCGTGTCGCTCCAAAAGACGCGGAACGGCAAACACAGGACCGATCCCCATCTCATCCGGCTCGCACCCCGCAACGGCAAACCCTTTGAAGGCGCCTAGAGCCTCAATGCCCTTTTGTTCCGCTTCCTTGCTGTCCATCAGGACAACGGCCGCCGCGCCGTCGCTCAGCTGACTGGCGTTCCCAGCGGTGATGTATTGATCGGGGCCTCGCACCGGTTCCAGAGCAGACAGCCCCTCCATAGTTGTTTGCGGCCGGTTGCATTCGTCGCGGTCAACGACCACGTCTTTATGGCTGATCTCACCGGTTTCCTTATTCTGCACCGCCATCGTGGTGTTCATGGGAATAATCTCGCCCTCGAACTTCCCGGCCTGCTGAGCAGCTGCAATGCGCTGCTGGCTGCGCAGCCCATATTCGTCCTGCGCCTCACGGCTGATGCCGTAACGGTCTGCAACGATATCTGCGGTTTCGATCATTGCCATGTAAATCGCGGGCTTGTGCTCTTCGATCCAGGACTCTTTGACGGTTTTGGCCTCCGGCTGGACGAGGCTGATGCTCTCAACGCCGCCGGCGACCATCGGGCCTGCGCCTTCAGTCGTGATCGCATTCGCTGCCAGCGCGACGGTCTGCAGACCAGACGAACAAAACCGGTTGACCGTCATTCCCGATGCGGAAATCGGCAAACCAGCACGCATGCTGATCTGACGCGCTATGTTTTGACCCGTGGCTCCTTCCGGGAAACCGCACCCGATCACACAGTCCTCAACGCTGGCAGGGTCGATGCCCGCCTGAGACACAGCGGCTTTGACCGCATGCCCGCCCATCGTTGCGCCATGGGTCTGATTGAATGATCCCCGAAAAGACTTGGCCAGCCCGGTCCGGGCCGCAGAGACTATGACAGCCTGTTTCATCACGCAGCATCCTTGTTCAAATCATCAAAACTCCGGCCTTCTGCCACAAGCTTCTCCAGCAATGGCGCTGGTTGCCAGAAATGCGGGTCTTCTTCCGCCCATTTCTTGATGTCCGCCAGCAGCCCATCCAACCCTTGCAGATCCGCCCATTTCAGCGGGCCGCCATGATACCGCGGGAATCCGTAACCGAAGAGCAACGTCATATCGACGTCCAGCGGGCGTCGTGCGATCCCTTCTCCGACCACCTTGGCAGACTCGTTGACCATCGCGGCCATATAGCGACGCACGATTTCTTCATCAGAGAAATCGCGTGGCGTGATGCCCTTCTCGGCCCGCTCCGCCTCGATCAATGGCATCACGTCCGGGTTTGGCACGCGCGCTTTGGCGCCCGCCGCATAGTCGTAATACCCTTTGCCGGTCTTTTGTCCAAAGTGACCGTCCTCGCACAGCTTGTCGGGATACGTGCTGTCGCGTGCCCCGGGCTCCAGTCCTTCGGCCCGCTTACGCTTGCGCACGGCCCAGCCGATGTCGAGCCCTGCCAAATCCGCCACAGCAAAGGGCCCCATGGCAAACCCAAAGGCTTCGAGCGCCTTGTCAATCTGATAGGGTGAGGCGCCGTCAAGGATCATGTGATCTGCAACCGTGCGATAGGTGCTCAGAATGCGGTTGCCGATGAACCCATCGCAGACTCCGGCACGAACGCTGATCTTGCCCATCTTCTTGCCCAGTGCAAATCCAGTGGCGACGACGTCCGGCGCAGTCTTGTCCGCGACAACGATCTCCAGAAGTTTCATGACGTGAGCGGGTGAGAAGAAGTGCAGTCCCAGCACATCTTCCGGTCGAGAGGTGACAGCGGCAATCTCATCGACGTTCAGATAAGAGGTGTTGGTGGCGAGCACTGCGCCCGGTTTGCAGACCGTGTCCAGTTGCGCAAACACCTTTTTCTTGACGTCCATCTCTTCAAAGACGGCTTCGATCACCAGATCCGCGTCCTTCAGATCTTCATAGGACGTGGTCGGGCGAAGCGCCTTCTCCAGAATATGCGCATGCTGGTCCGCACTGATTTTGCCCCGCTTAAGCGCACCCGCCAAGTTGCCCTCGATCCGGCCGCGCGCGGCTTCGGCGGCGTCGCCCGACATCTCGAGGAGCGTGACATCCAGACCGGCAAGCAAGGCCGACGTTGCAATGCCCGCCCCCATTGTGCCGCCGCCAATCACACCGATGGAATTTAGCGCCCGAGGCTCCACCCCCTTCAACTCTGGAAGCTTGCCGACTGCGCGCTCCGAGAAGAACGCATGGATCAATCCCGCTCGCTGATCTGTGTTCATCAGTTCTGCAAACAGCTCGCGTTCGCGTTTCATACCCTCTGCAAAGGGCAATTCGGCGGCTGCCTGAACGCCGCGCATCGCAATGGCCGGGCTGAGCTGGCCGCGCCCCCGCGCCAAAATCGCGTCATAGGCGGCGTCAAAATCCAAGGGCTCGGGGTTGGGCATATCGCTGACCGCCCGACGCGGCGCGCCGGAGTCTATCAGCTCGCGTGCGTAGGCCAACCCGATGTCGCGCGGCGCGCCATCTTCAATCCGATCAATGATTCCCAGTTCCAGCGCTTCCTTTGCGCCGATCTGACGACCGGTCGTGATCACTTCAATTGCCTTCTCGCAGCCGATCAGCCTTGGCAACCGCTGGGTGCCGCCGGCCCCAGGCATCACACCAATCAGGACCTCCGGCAGGCCCATGCGAGCCTTGGGAACGGCGATGCGGTAATGCGATGAAAGGGCCACTTCGAGGCCACCGCCAAGGGCTGTGCCGTGCATCGATGACACCACAAGCAAAGGTGACTCTTCGATCCGCTGGCAAACATCGGGCAACATCGTTCCCCGCGGCGGTTTGCCAAATTCACGGATATCGGCCCCCGCAAAGTAGGTGGCGCCTTCGCCGTAGATCAGAACCGCTTTTGCGCCGTCGGCTTCGGCGCGGGCGATTCCCTGCATCAGCCCTTCTCGTACGTCGAACCCCAGTGCATTTACTGGCGGATTCTGCGCACTCAAAATGGCGATATCGCCCTGCAATTCATAGCCAACGGCGTCGCTCATGAGCTTTACTCCCCCAGTTTGCCCTCGGTCCGCTTCGGACCGCTCCACGTGCTAGATAGCCACAGGCAAACCGCGGGCGCAAATCCTGTGCAGGCGAGACGCCGTTAAACCTTACGTCACGGCCGCGTTCCGACTGGCGGAACTGGATTTCACAATGCACTTATCCCGGGCACACTGCCCCGCGACCCTATCAGCATCGGATCAAACCGACGATAAACCCGCGGCAAGCGCATCCAGAATCACCTGCGCGTCCGCTTCGGTCAGAACAAGTGGCGGGGAAAGGATGATGTTGGGACCCGACACCCTGACCATCGCGCCAGCCTGATACGTGGCCTCCTGGATCGCACCAATGGTCTGCTTGTCAATCGGCGCTTTGGTTGCCCGGTCGCCAACCAGTTCCATTGCTGTCATAAGTCCGTGGCCACCCCGAACGTCACCGACCATCTCGAACTCAGCCTTGAGCGACAGCAGACCATCATACAACTGCGTCCCACGCGCCGCGGCGTTCTCAGGCACATTCAGGCGCAAGGTCTCGCTCAAACACGCAAGCGCGGCAGCCGCACCAACGGGATGGCCGGAATAGGTATACCCATGCCCAATGGCACCGCGCCCGCTGGTGTCGGATTCAAACACTTCGGCCATCGCTTCTGAAATCATAGCAGCGCCGAATGGAAAGTAGCCGTTCGTGATCGCCTTGGCGGTGCACATCATGTCCGGTTGCACACCCCAATGCCGCGAACCTGTCCAGCTTCCGGTGCGCCCGAACGCCGTGATCACTTCATCCGCAATCAGCAAAATGCCGTTTCGGCTGCAAATCTCTCGAACACCTGGCATGAAACTTTCGTGCGGTGGGATCACACCTCCAGCGCCCAGAATTGGCTCCATGATAAAGGCTGCGATCGAACCTGCGCCTTGAAAGGCGATCTCATCCTCCAGCGCGGCCAGACAAAGCTGCGACAAGCGCTCGGGGTCGGCCTCATCAAACGGGTTGCGATAGGTATAAGGTGCCGGAATGTGGTGGCAGCCCGCCAGCAGCGGTTCGTAGGCAGACCGGAAATTGGCGTTGCCATTCACCGACGCGCCGCCGAAATGGGTGCCGTGGTACCCTTTCTTGAGGCTTAGGAACTTGGTGCGTCCCGCCTCGCCGCGAATCTTGTGGTACTGCCGCGCCAGCCGCAGCGCCGTTTCCACGCTGTCCGATCCACCAGAGGTGAAAAAGGCCCGGCTGAGCCCGTCGGGCGCAAAGAACTGGCGCAGTTCCTCAGCAAGCTGAATGACGGCATCATTCGATGCGCCGCGAAAGATCGAATAATAGGGCAACTGTTCCAACTGTGCCGCGATGGCGTCTTTGATCGGCTGACAAGAGAACCCAAGGTTCACGTTCCAAAGGCCACCGACACCATCAACCACTTCATGGCCATCGACATCCGTGATGCCTACACCTTGGGCGCCTGTCACAATCGTCGGCGGATTGGCGAGGCTGTCGGCCGGGTGCGCCATCGGGTGCCAGACCGAACGGGCATTGTGCTCTTTCAGGAAATTCGAGTCTTTCATGGGTCGGCTCCTCTGTCGGGGCGTTAAACATCCAGGCGGGTCATGCCGCCGCGTCTATCGGATAGGTTTCGGGGGCAAAGCCGCCCGTGCGTGCGGTCAGTTCGGCCGCACTGGCCTTTACATGCGCGCGGATCAGGTCGCGTCGCTCTGGCGTTACGCGCGATTCCGGTGCCGCCACGGCGACCGCACCGATGGGCCGGGAATCAGGTCCAAATACGGGCGCGGCGTTGGAATGCACATCCACCTCGAAGCCACCTATGGACTCCGCCAGTCCGGTGAGCCGCACCTCTTCCAGTGCGGCGCGAATCTGATCCGGGTCCGTCATGGTTCGGCCCGTCAGCGCCGGAAGCGGGGCACCGAGGATTTCGTCGACAAACGTGTCTTCTGCATAAGCCAGAACCGCCAGTCCGGAACTTGTCGCGTGAAAGGCGAGGACTTCTGCGTCGTCCATTGTCACTTTGGTGGCGTGGGCGGGGCTGTACGTGTAAGCCAAAGCATCCAGCCGCGTGCCCTGAACAATCGACATATGGGCCGTTTCACCGGTCGCCTCGCACAAGGTTTGCAGGACATCGCGCGAGACAGATAGCAGCGGAACACTTGATTCCCGTAAAGCCGCCAACCGCAAAACTGCACTGCCGATCCGGTAAACGCGATGTTGACCGGTCTGCTCGACGAATCCCTGTGCCTGCAGTTCGGTGAGCAACCGATACACCGTTGCCTTGTTCAGTCCCGAAAGACGCGCCATGTCGCTCAGGCCGATTTCGGCCTGCGAATGATTGAAAAACTCCAACAAAGACAATGCTTTGGTGACGGTTCCCATCGATTTCTTCGGCGCCTCCCTGCGGCAGGACCAGCGGGCTCTAGCAGATTTGTGGAACCCTTGTGCAGGTTTTTATTGACGGATTGTGCAGGGGTCTGTCAATCTATTTTAAAACCGATGGTTCAAATAATGAACCGATACAACATGGAGACATAAATGAAACCGTCATCCCTCATCGCCGGTGCCCTGGGCGCAGCCATGCTCACAGCAGGTGCTGCTCTGGCCGAATACCCAGAAAAGCCCGTGAACTTCATCGTGCCCTGGCCTCCCGGTGATCTGGAGGACGTTCTGACACGGATGATCGCGGAGGATTTCCAAACCAAGTACGGCGTCCCCGCCGCGGTTGTGAACAAGCCAGGAGGTGGTGGTGGCCCCTTCCCCGGTGCGATTGAAGTGGCGAATGCGCCAGCCGATGGATACACCATCGGGTCCTTCGTCATCGGTGTGCCGGTTGTTGGTCACCAGATCGATATCGCTCCGCTGACACCGGAAAAGTTTGACCCGCTTGGGATTTTCCTCACCTACCCCTTTGTCATCGCGACCAGTGGCGACGCCCCATATTCCAGCGTCGAAGAACTGGCTGCCTACGCCAAGGAAAACGATGTGGCCTTGGGACACTTTGGTGATGTGCTGACACCTACTCAGGTTACTAAGGCACTTGCGGTGAACGCGGGCTTCAACTGGGGCAGCGACGCTGCGTTTGATGCACTGGATTGCAACACTTTGGCCTCTGGTGACGCAGACGTCATCAACACCACGCTTCAGTTGATCTTGCCTTGCCTGAACGATGTGAAGGTTCTTGTCTCTATCACGGACGAGCGCATTCCACTTGTGCCTGACGCACCGACCATCGGCGAGCTGGATGAAAGCCTGAACATCGCGCTGTGGAACGGTCTCTTTGTCACCAAGGAGACACCGCAGGATGTACGCGACAAAATCATTGCAGTGGCCAGTGAAACGGTAATGAGCGAACGTGCGCAAAATGTTGCCAAGGAAACTGGCGCTCTGGTCTATTGGCAGCCCGCGGACGAGAGCGCGGCACGGATCGCCAACGATATTCAGACCGTGGATCGCATCGGTCAGTTGCTGCAATAATCGCTGAACCGGGGACCGCGCCTGACGCGGTCCTCTTTGCCCGGATCAACCCCCATGCCCACTGAACGTGAACGTCGCTTTGTCGGACCCCGGCGCGGCCAGCTTTACTTCGCGCTGGCCTTTGTCGCCATGTCATTGGGACTGTTGGCGCTGATTGGCGACCAAACCCGCTGGACCGAGAACACACGCCTTTTCGCTCAGCCAAGGTTTTGGCCCGCAATCGGATTGCTGGGCATGGCCATCTTGGGCGGCATTCACCTGATCCGGCTGCCATGGCGGCGTTTCACACCCTTTGACCGACGCGAAGCGTTCAAATGGGCAACAGCTCTCGAGTTCGCACTCTGGTTCATGGGGTACGTATTGCTCGTCCCGATCATCGGTTACCTGCCCGTGACCATTGTGTTTGTCCCCGCTCTCGCATGGCGCATGGGATACCGCAGCCGGCAAATGATGGCGATCAGTGTGGTTTTCGCTGTCTTTGTGGTCGTCTTGTTCAAATCCGTTCTGGCCGTGAAGATCCCCGGCGCTCAAGTTTATGAGTACTTGCCTGACGGCATGCGCAGCTTCTTCATTCTGAATTTCTGATGGAACTCATCCTCTCCTCGATTGAGATACTGACACGCTGGGACGTCGCCCTGGCGTTGCTGGTCGGATCTGTCGGGGGCGTTCTGATCGGAGCGATCCCTGGGGTTGGTCCCGCGGTGGCCATCGCAATCCTTCTGCCGGCCACGTTCAGCCTTGATCCGATTGTGGGGCTGACGGTTCTTTTGGGGATTTACGGAAGCTCTATGTACGGCGGCTCTATTCCCGCCATCCTCATCAACACACCCGGCACCGCCGTCAACGCCCTGACGACCTATGACGGCTATCCCATGACGGCGCGTGGAGAACCCCGGCGTGCACTCAGCCTGGCCTATAGCGCATCGTTCTTCGGCGGGCTTTTCTCTGTGATCTGCCTGATCCTTTTCGCGCCGGTTCTGGCCAAGGTGGCGCCGCTGTTCGGGTCGCGCGAGATCTTTCTTGCGGCCCTTTTGGGTATCATTCTTGTTATTGTGGCCCATCGCGGCCAGACCCTGATCGCTGGCGCACTGGCTGCTTTCGGAATTTTCATTCAGACCATTGGTCTGGAGCCTGTGAAGTACTCGCAGCGATACACCTTCGACACGCAGTTTCTGTCCGGCGGGATCAACCTGATCGTCGTTGTGTTGGGGCTCTTTGCTTTGTCACAGGCATTTGTTCTGCTGACATCCGAAGACGAAAAAATTCGCACCACGCGGCTGCGCGGAGGGATGTTCCAGGGACTGCGGGAATTGGCGCGCCATCCACGTATTGCCTCGGTGTCCGCGTCCTTTGGTGTCGTTATGGGCATGATCCCGGGCGTGGGTGAGTTCACTGCGCAGTTCATGTCCTATACCTACGCACAACGCACGTCGAAGCGCCCCGAAGACTTTGGCCACGGGTCCTCCGAAGGGCTGATCGCGGCGGAAACTGCAAACAACGCGGTGCCAGCGGCCGCGATGGTCCCTTTGCTGGCACTCGGTATCCCCGGTGAGGCGCTGACCGCAATGATGCTGTCGGTTTTCTATGTCCATAACGTGGTGCCCGGCCCGGCCCTTTTTCAGAACGACATGGACTTTGTCGTGGCCCTTTACCTGGCTCTTCTGGTGCTCAACGTCCTGGTCTTGGTTTTCCTGCTGTTCGCAACCAAATCCCTGATACAGCTGGTTAAAATCCCGAACAGATTCCTCGGCGTGTGTATTCTCACGCTCAGCTTCGTTGGAGTCTACAGCCTGCGCAATTCCGCAACCGACTGCCTGATGGCCGCTGCATTCGGCCTGTTGGGCTACGTGCTGAAACGACTGCAGATGCCGGTGGTTCCGATCATCCTGGGCATGGTGCTGGGCGGGATCATGGAGGTCAAACTCCGCGCCGCGATGGCACGGGTCAAGACGCCGATGGACTTTATCGACCGTCCGGTCGCTTTCATCCTGTTCGTGATCATTATTCTCGTGCTTGTCGGGCACATCATCCGTGTGATCCGTGACCGTCAAGACATCAAGGAGGCCGAATGGCAGACCAAGCACAGATCGACGCGCTTCGGCGGGCTCATGTTGGCCCGCAAAGACTCTTTGTTGAAGGCACGTGGCAAGACGGTGCGGGCACGCCACTCCCGGTCACCTCGCCAATCGACGGATCAGACCTGACCACGCTGGCAGCCGCCACCGCGACAGACGTCGATCGCGCGGTGCAATCCGCCCGGAGCGCCTTTGAAGATGGGCGCTGGTCGCGACTGGCCCCGTCCGCGCGCAAAAAGGTGCTGCACGCGATTGCTGCGCGCATTGAAACAGAGGCGCTGGAGCTTGCCGTGCTCGGCATCCGGGACAACGGCACCGAACTGGCCATGGCGCTGAAAGCGGAACCCGGCAGCGCCGCAGGCACCTTTCGGTACTACGCCGAGGCGCTGGACAAAGTACCAGGCGAAATCGCAACAACAGCCCCGGATGTTCTGGGTCTTGTCCACAAGGTCCCGGTTGGCGTTGTAGGCGCCATCGTTCCCTGGAACTTCCCGCTGATGATCGGGGCCTGGAAACTGGCCTCAGCGCTTGCGATGGGCAACTCGGTTGTCTTGAAACCGGCCGAAACCGCATCCTTGTCTTTGCTGCGGCTGGCGGAGATCTGTTCCGAATGCGGATTGCCGGATGGTGTCCTCAATGTTGTGACAGGCACCGGAGCGGTAACCGGAAACGCCCTGGCCCATCACATGGGGGTCGACGTGCTGAGCTTCACCGGATCGGGCGCAACCGGTCGCAAGCTGATGGAAGCGTCTGCGGCCTCAAACCTCAAACGCCTCTATCTGGAACTCGGGGGCAAATCACCCAACATCGTGTTCGCGGACGCACCCGATCTGGCCCAGGCTGCCAAGGTTTCCGCCGCCGGTATCTTTCGCAACTCCGGTCAGGTTTGCGTTGCAGGGTCACGGCTGCTGGTCGAACGGTCGATCCACGACACATTTCTTGAGATGCTCAAAGAACATGCCGAAGCTTTGCGTGTCGGCGACCCTCTGGACCTTGAAACACAGATCGGTGCCGTGAATTCAGAGGATCAGCTGCAACGAAACCTCCGCTTCATGGACATGGCCCGTTCCGAAGGCGGTCACGTTGTAACCGGCGGCACGCGAATTCTGCAGGAAACGGGGGGAACCTATATGGCCCCAACAATCGTGGACAAAGTCGGCCCCGACGCCGTTCTTTTCAAGCAGGAAGTCTTTGGACCGGTTCTGGCAGTCACGGCATTTGATACGGAAGAAGAAGCCCTGAAGTTGGCGAATGGCACGGACCTGGGGTTGGCGTCCGGCGTCTGGACCTCCGATCTGTCACGGGCGCACCGGATGATTGCCGGCATTCGGGCTGGCGTGGTGCATGTGAACACATATGGGGGTGCTGACAACACCGTGCCGCTGGGCGGCGTCGGTCAATCCGGAAACGGTCATGACAAATCGCTGCACGCACTGGACAAATACGTGGACCTGAAAACCGCGTGGATTCAGCTTTGATTTTCGCCAAACCCACGGCCCGGCGCCCATCAACTCGGAGGACGTGATGCCCGAAGCAAAGACCATTCTTGTCGTCGGCACGTACGACACCAAAGACGCAGAGCTTGGCTATTTGTCTCAGGTGATCCGCGATCAGGGCGGGCGCGTGTTGACGATGGATGTCAGCATACTGGGAGATCCTTCCGAACCCACCGATATCAGCAAACATCAGGCGATCAAGGCAGGTGGCGGATCGATTGCCGAGGCCATTGCCGCCGAAGACGAAAACATTGCGATGCAGATGATGGCACGGGGTGCGGCAACCTCGGCGCTCAACCTTCATCGAGACGGCCAGATCGACGGCGTGATTGTATTGGGCGGCACCATGGGCACCGATCTGGCGCTGGACCTCTGTGCGGCGCTGCCATTGGGGGTTCCCAAATACGTGGTGTCGACCGTCGCTTTCTCGCAGCTTCTGCCGCCGGAACGGATCGCGGCCGATATCCAGATGATCCTCTGGGCCGGCGGGCTTTATGGGCTGAATTCGGTCTGCAAATCATCCCTGTCGCAAGCGGCAGGCGCCGTCCTGGGGGCAGCACGCGCCGTCGAACGGCCGCGCCGCGACAGGCCACTGATCGGCATGACCAGCTTCGGCAAAACTGTTCTGCGTTACATGGTGAGCCTAAAGCCGGCGCTGGAGGACCGTGGTTTTGAAGTCGCGGTTTTTCACGCCACTGGAATGGGTGGTCGGGCTTTTGAATCCCTGGCCGCGGAAGGTGCATTTGCCGCCGTCATGGACTTTGCACCGCAAGAAGTCGCAAACCACATGCACGGCGGTCTGAGCGCAGGCGCGGATCGACTCACCAACGCAGGGCGCACTGGCACACCCCAACTTGTAGCGCCCGGGTGTTATGATCTGATCGATTTTGTCGGCTGGAAGGACCTGCCGCCCAATTTTGCGGATCGGGAGGTCCACGCTCATAACCGGCTATTGTCTTCCGGCGTGCTGAGCACGGAAGAGCGCCGCGATCTGGCGCAGGTCTTGTGCAAAAAACTCGCTGCCGCGACTGGGCCAACCACCTTCCTGCTGCCGCGAAAGGGCGGGAACGAATGGGATCGGGAGGGTGCGATGTTGCACGACGCCGAGGGCATGGCCGCATTTTGCAATCAGATAGTTCAGTCCTGCCCGCCGAACGTCACTTTGAGCGATCTGGATTGTCACATCAACGATCCGGAATTCAGCGATGCGGTTCTGGCCATTTTCGACGATTGGGTTGCAAAGGGTGTGATCCGTGTCTGACGCCTTTCAGATCACTTCGTAGGACTCACCTTTCTTCAAACGATGCGTGATTGTGTTGGCTTGTCCCAGTGTCTGCTCCAGAAAGCAGCCCTTTTGCGCGGCATGGATCAAGGCGACAGCCCGATCTTCCGGATCAGGGCTGTCGAGGAGGATGTCGATCTCGAAACTATGCGGTGCGGTCTCGTAGACACGCCCGGCTTTTTGCCAATCCCAGACGACGCGCGTTTCAACCTTCAGATCGGCAATGCGCACGTCCATGCGCTTCGCGAACGCGCGGATCTGGGTCATGATGCAACCCGTCAAGCCCGCCACAAACAATGCCAGCGGTGGCGGTGCGCTGGCGTCCCCTCCGTGAAAAGCGCCCTCGTCTGACGCAAGCTGAAAACTCTCCTTGAATGGACGCACCATGTCGACGGAAAGCTCGTTGCGCATTTTCCCGGTGGCAACCCCGGCGCAGTTGAACTGAACCTGAGCGGTGTCAGGCATCTGGTCCTGAGATACCCCCATTGGTCACTCCTTTACGATCCGATTTGACAGTGTGCCGATCTTTTCGATGGTGAGTTCAAATTCGTCTCCGGGCTTCAGCTGTTTGCCCAGTTCCAGGCCGCAGCCTGTCCCGACCGTTCCCGAGCCGATGACTTCACCCGGGTATAGCGTTTCGCTCATTGAGATATGCTCGATGATCCGGGCAAACGAATGGTGCATCTGGTCGGAATTGCCCCCACCCCAACGCGTCCCGTTCACCCGCATCTCCATCTCCAGCGCGGCGGGGTGCGGCACTTCGTCGGCCGTAACAATCCAGGGCCCGAGTATGTTGCCTGTGTCGAAATCCTTGCCTTTGGCGGGGCCAAGCTGGCCCGGCATTTCAACCATTTGAGCGTCCCGCGCCGAGACGTCGTTCAGGACCGAGTATCCGAAAATGTGGCCCGGAGCGTCAGCTTTGGAGATGTCCTTGCCCTTCTTTCCAATGACGATTGCAAGCTCCAATTCGACATCCAGAAACTGCGCATAGCCGGGCCAGAGAACATCAGCTTTGTGCCCGACAAAGGACATCCGGTTACCTTTGTAATAGACAGGTTGATCATACCAGACCGACGGGATCTCGAACGCCCGGCCCGTGATCTTTTCCGCCTGAGAGAACGACCCTTTCAGGTGCTCTTCGAACACGAGGCAATCGCGATACTGAACGGGCAACAATGGCGGACAAAAGGTGACCTCATCCTCCAGCAGGGTCGCACTGTCTTGGGCGTCGTCGATCAGTCCGCGCGCCTCGGCCAGAGCTTCATCACCTCCGTAAATGACCGAGAGCATATCGACAAAATGCCCGGCATTCGCATCTGTGTTCTCAGCCGCCAGATGCAGGTCCAGCATGCGCCCGGAGCCAAGGTTAGCCACGACCCGTTCGCGGCCCTCAAAAAGCACGGTGCCAAGTCTCATGGCCTCACTCCTCGAATATGGCGACGGCGCGCGTGAACCCGCCAGATGCGCCTTTGATTTTGAACGGAAAGGCAGAGACCAGAAATCCGGTGTCTGGCAGCTGATCCAGATTGGTCATCTTTTCGATCTGGCAATATCCCTGCTCCATGCCGGCGCGATGTCCCTCCCAGATAATCGAAGCATCGCCACTCTCGGCATAGGCACGGGCCGTGTGCGCAAAGGGTGCATCCCAGGACCAGGCATCTGTCCCGCACATCCGGACGCCTTTCGAGGTCAGGTAGTTCGTGGCTTCCCGCCCCATGCCGCAGCCCTTCAGCAAGTAGTCCTCCTGCCCATAGGCGGCCCCGGCGGCCGTGTTGACAACCACGATATCCAGCGGCTGCAGATCATGGCCGATCCGAGACAGCTCTGCCTCGATCTCTGCGCTGCTGACGACATGGCCATCGGGTTTGTCCCGAAAGTCGAATTTCACTCCGCGCCCAAAGCACCATTCAAGCGGCACTTCGTCGATGGTGATCGCCCGCTCGCCGTGGTTCATCGTGGAGTGATAGTGGTACGGGGCATCCACATGGGTTCCGTTATGGCTGGACACGGTCAGCATCTCCACCGCCCATCCTTCGCCCCCCGGCAGATCGTCCTTCTGAAGCCCGGGAAAAAACATCATGACCTGTTCGGCGGTCTGATCGTGCTTGTGGTACTCGATCTTGGGCAGCATCGGCGGCGGGTCTGACGCAATCCCCATTTCGAGCGAGACCGAAAGGTCCAAGTAACGGCGCGGCATGAGCATTCTCCTTTTCTAACGGCCCGGAATCAGCCCGGTGGCAATGATGGGAAAGGCGAGGACAATCACCAAAACCAGCAACATGATGGCGGCGAAGGGTGCTGCACCCCGGAAGATGTCACCCAGCGTGATCGAAGGGTCATCAAGCGTGGCCTTGATCACATAGACCGAGATCCCGAAGGGCGGCGTTAATAGGCCAATCTCAACGGCCAGAACCGTCACGATGCCGAACCATATCAGGTCGATCTGCATGGGAATGACAACCGGCAGCATCAGGGGCACCAGGATCAACATGATCGATGAGCTGTCGAGGATCATGCCCATGGCGATCACGATCCCGCAGTAGATCAGCATCAACCCCCAGACCCCCAATTGAGCGTCGGTCGCCAGGCTGCCCAACCCTGCCGGAACACCTGACAGCGCAAGCATTCGGGAATACATTTGGGCCGCGATGATCAAAAAACAGATCGTCGCAGTAACAAGTCCCGTTTCCACCAGCACCGTCCAGAGACGCGCGAGTGTCAGCCGTCGCATCGCAAACCCCAACGCCAGTGCGCCGATGGCCCCCATGGCGCCAGCCTCGACGGGAGTGAAAACCCCGGTGTAGATGCCTCCCAGCACCAACACGATCAGTCCGGCGATCGGCAAGCCTTTTGCCAAAAGCTGCGCTGGTGGAATCGTTTCCCCATCACCTGCGTCAGGTTGCCCGACGAATCCCGGTGTCAGAAACGCCATTCCTACGATCCCCAGCGCAAAGAACAGCGCCAGAAGCAGCCCGGGTCCGATGCCCGCCAAAAAGAGATCGCCGATGCTCTGTTCGGCCAGTATGCCAAACAAAATCAGCAGCAGCGATGGTGGTATCATCATTCCCAGCACGCTCGATCCGGCAACCACGCCCACTGCAAAGCGCGGAGCATACCCGTGGCGGATCATCTGCGGGACAGCAATCTTCGTGAACACTGCCGCCGAGGCGATCGATACGCCGGTGATCGCTGCGAAAATCGCGTTGGCGCCGACTGTCCCGACACCCAAACCCCCTTTGAGCCGTCGGAACATGGCGTTGGCCACATCAAACGCGTCGCGTCCGAAGCCAGCCTCACTGACCACGAAGCCCATCAGGACAAAGAGCGGCACCACCCCAAAAAAGTAGGAAGAAATCGCATCATTTGCCGCCAATGCCAAAAGCTTGGAGGCCAGCACCGGTGACCCCTTGATGGCCCAAACACCGACGAAGGAACAAAGGATCAAAGCTATAGGGACGAACAAACCAGCCAGAACAGCAGCACCCATTGCCGCCAGGGAGATCAGGCCAATGTCAAATGGCGTCATCAGGGTTCCCCAGATAGCGGCGCACGACCCGGGCGCCGAATTGCAGGATCAGAACGCTACCGCCGACGATCAGGGTGAGCTTCACCGGCCAGACCGGTGCCGTAAAATCCCCCACCGCCCCCACGAACTCGCCGCGCTCGACCGCGCGCGTGAACATCGGCCAGGTTGTCCGAACGATCACCGCCACCACCGCTATGCCCGCCAAATCAAACAAAGTCGCCAACGCCTTTGCCAAAGCGGGCCGTACATTCAGCAGGCCTTTCAGAAATGCATCCGACCGCGTCATGCGTCCTGCACGCAATGCGGCGGGTATCTGCAAAAACACAATCGCTACAATGGAAAGCGTGACCATTTCCGGCACACCCGGCACCGGCGCCCCAAAGAGGTTCCGCCCGGCCACGTCCACGCCCACAAGCACCATAAGCACAAGGATCAGTGTCGACCCCAGGACGTTCAGCCCCTGAGTGACCGCATCCAGAAGGCGCAGCGGGAACGGTTCCCGCTGCGTATCAGTGACATCGGACAACCGCTTACTCTTGGTCCCAGTTGCGCAGCGGTGTTGCACCCGCCGAGCGCATCGCATCCATGTAAGTGGTCAAGACCTCGGATGCCGGTTTGCCCTGTCCATCAAGCTGATCGGCCCATGTGCGCGCGGCGTTGTCCATGCCCGAGGCCCATGCATCACGCATATCGCCCGGTGCGTCCGCGATCGTTGCTCCAGCGGCACCCATCGCTTCGAACGAGGCAACAACTGCGGCTTCGAGCTCTGCGGCATACCAGTCGCGCGCAGCGTCGGCGCCCGCTTTCAGCGCGGCCTTGGCGCCGTCATCAAGCCCATCATACCAATCCGCATTTGCACACAACGCGCCCGCGAACTGTGCGCCCAACCCTGCGCGGGTGATGTTGGGCGCAACCTCGAATAGCTTGCCCGGCAAGGCGGCGGACGCAAATACGATCACACCGTCATAGACCCCCGTTTTCAGCTCGTTGTAGTAGGTTGTCAGGTTGCCTGACACACCGACCGCACCGGTGCCCGACAGCCAGTTGATAGCGGCGCCAGGTGCAGCGATCTTGCGCCCATCGAGATCGGCCAGCGATGACACCGGGAAGTTTGTCATCAGCAAATAATCGTCGATCACAATGGGCGCGCCGAGATAGACCACGCCATTGTCACCGTAGGCTTCGGTCATGGCGGGCAGGTTGGCATGCATGTCGTCGATCACCATACCCACTTTGCGCGGGTCGGGGCTCACGAACGGTGTGTAGTATGTGACGTTTTGCACGGCGAGCTTGGCGGGATCGAACAACGCCTGACAGGTCCCGATTTCAGCCAGGCCCGCTTCCACCGCCTCCAACTCTTCTCCGACCTTGGCAAGTGACCCGCCATATTGTTCCGAAAACGATATCTCTTGCCCGGCGGCTTCCATCTGCTCGGTGACCGTCGGAATGAAGACGTCCGAGATCATGCGAACCCATCTGAAGACGGGTGGATGTCCTGCGGCAATCGTCACGGAGTAACTATCGGCAGCAGCGACCGCAGGTATCGCAGCGATGGCGGTGGCCAATGTAAAGATTTTGAAGTTCATGGTCTGGTTTCCTCCCAAAGAAAAGTCATGCCCGGCGCTTTCTGCGCGGGCTCAGTTCGACGCCGCCTCCTCAGCAATGAGCCGCTCCAGTCCACCCACGGCGTAGTTCACGAGCCGTGCGACGACCGCGTCTGTGTCTGAACCTTGATTGCCCTTTCCCACCAAACGGTCTGCACGCCCTTGCATACCCAGCGCTGACATCAAGGCTCCGATCGCCATCGTGTATCCCCAACTGAGGGTCTGCGGAGAGGCCTGAGGGTAGAGCTTCTGGAGTGCCGCAATGAAGACCTTGGCGGTGGGGTCGTAGTGTTCACGCACCAGCGCGACGTCGCGGGCGTCGCCACCCGCCAGACCCCCAAAGATCCGCGCATAGGCCTGCCCACCCCCTTCCGGGCCCAGCGGCGGACGCAACAGTGCGGTCATGATTTGCTCCGTTGCATCGCCATCTGAGAGATCCACGCGCGCCAGAAGAGCGCGGCGCGCGGCATTGATGAAGCCTGAGCGCCGCGCGATCACAGCGGCATAGAGCCCTTCTTTGTTCTCAAAATGATAGTGCAGCAGGCCCTGCGCCACACCAGCGCGGACGGCAATGGATTTCATGCCTGCACCGGCAAAACCATCTTCGGCGAAGGTTTGTTCGGCCGCATCCAGAATTCGGTCCTGAGCGCCCGGCGCCGAATCTTTGATCTGCGCTTGTTCCATACGAGCATCCTGCGCCCTGACTGATCGATCAGTCAAGATCTAAGCCAAGTTTGATCTCAATGCATCCCAGCCCCCAAAGAGATGGTGATCAGTTGATCATAGATTGTGGGGACAGGTGTCAGACGAACCAGACGTAGAAGTCGCGCAGTGCGTCCCCTTCGAGATCGCGGGTCTTCAGCACTTCTTTCTGCTTCATGAAGACATGGTTGGCGACCAGATCGTCCCCGACCGCGTTCCGCAACGCGGTGTCGCGGTCCAGATCGCCAACCGCATGCTCCAGCGTCAGCGCAGTACCGTGCTGAGCGTCCGTCCGTTCGAACCCGTCACCGGTTTCGATGGGCGGCAGCTCATGTCCGTTCTCAACCCCAAGCCGCGCGGCCTGCAGGACCGCCGCCACGGCGGTGTAGGGATTGGCCGATGCATCGGCCATACGATGTTCCAGTCGCGCCTTGGCGCCGCCTTCCGAACTGATCCGCGTGGTGACGTTGCGATGATCTCCACCCCAGTTTTGCCAGTACCCCGACAGCGATCCCGGCTGTAGCCGAAGATAGGAGCTGGCGGTTGGCGCAATCAGCCCAGCCAGGCCCTTGTGGTGATGCAGAAGCCCCCCCAGACAGCCCCGCGCCAGATCATTCATGTGGTCCGGGCCGCCCACAGGACCCGCGGACAACGCATTTCCCCCCGCACCGTCCAGAAATGAGAAATTGATGTGCATTCCCGAACCGCCAGCCTCGGCGATCGGCTTTGGCATGAACGACAGCACGATCCCGTATTCCAGAGCGATTTCGCGCGCCATCAAACGAAACAGCACAATATCGTCCACCGCCTTAACGGCGTCGTCGAACGTGAGCGTGTATTCGAACTGCGGGCTGTCAAACTCCGCTGTCACCATTTCCAGTCGGAATCCCAGATTGTCCGCCACTTCCCAGATGCGATCATTAAACCGCAAGGGGTCGGCATAGGGACCGGTCCCGTAAACGACACCACCCGGCGCATCATAGGGCATCAGTATGCCACGCTCGTCCGGTTGCAGGGCAAAGGCCTCCAACTCAATTCCGACTTTTGGTGTCAGCCCATGCTTAGCCCAGTCCGCCACGGCGCGTTTCAGGGCACCGCGCGGGCAGAGCGGCAACGCCTCCCCGGCATCGTCATAAAGATCGCCCAGAACAATCTTTGTCGAAGGTTCCCAGCTGTCACGAATATCATCGTGCCGCCAGACCAACTCCATGTCCGGCAGACCCTCATAGGTCATCGATCCGGGTGAATTCAGCAGGTCGCGATCGTAATGCGTGCCAAACACTGAGCGGCAGAAGCGGGTGCTGCCGTCTCCGATCTTTGATCCCGGCAGATACTTACCCCTCATGATGCTCAGATGGTCGCAGAACAGGGCGCGGAGGCGGTCTTTCATAGCGTGGTCCTTCAGGCTCGTGTCACCGAGACGGGCAATTCCTTGATCCCGCCGACAAAGTTTGAGCGCAGGAACTTCTCTGGCCCCGCAGGTTCAATGGATTTCAGCCGCTTTGCAAGTTCCTCGAACAGGACCCGCACTTCGAGCCGCGCCAGCCACATGCCCAGACAGACGTGCGGCCCGCCCTGACCGAAGGCCAAGTGTTTGTTGGGCTGGCGCGCCAGATTGACCCGGAACGGGTCATCGAACATGTCCGGGTCGCGGTTGGCAGATGAAAACCAATAGAGCACTTTGTCGCCTGCACGGATTATTTTTCCATGCATCTCATAGTCCTGCGTTGCGGTGCGACGAAAATAGAGCGCAGGCGTGGCCCACCGAATGATCTCGTCGGGGGCGGTATCCCATACCGTACCACTCTGCATCTGCTGCAGCAGTTCGGGCTGATGGCACATGGCCTGGATACCGGCCGCAATCGAGTATCGGGTGGTGTCATTGCCTGCGGCGACCAGCAGACAGAAAAAGTTCCGGAACTCGGTTTCGGTGATGACCGACCCGTCCTTCGCAGGTTGCAGGATCATATGCAGGACGCCCTGCGTATCCCCGGCAGCCGCCTTTTTCTCCATCAGCTCCTTGGCGTACTGATAAAGTTCTGCGCCAGCCGGAGAGTTGAAGGGCATCATCCGAAACTCGTCCGTTTCCATCTGATCCAGAACGTGCGAGGTGAAATCGGGATCCGTGTTCGCAATCAACGCATCACCCTTTTCGACCAGCCAAGGCAGGTCTTCGTCGGGTGTGCCGATGATCCGGCCGAGCATCATCATCGGCAACTGGCGAGCAATCAGCTTGGTCGCATCGAACGTGCCATGATCCAGCGCATCATCCAGAATACCGTGGCACAGTGAGCGGATATCGTCTTCGTAGGCCGACATCGTCGTGCGTGAAAACGCTTTGAACAGCAGCATTCGGGTTTTGCTGTGTTCGGGGGGATCGGTTTCCTGAAACGTCCGCCGCGCCATGTATTCTTCGTAGGACTGGTCTTCCATTCGGATGCCGCGCGCACTGCTGAACACTTCGGTGTTCTTGTTCATTTCCGAAATGTCCGCGTGGCGCGTCACAGACCAGAAATCCTGCCCATCCTTGTATTCGGTCCAGTGCAATGGGTCCTCGCGGCGCAGGCGGGCAAATGTGTTGTGCGGCGCACCCCGGGCAAAGGCATCGTGGCTCGTCAGGTCGGCATGACCATTATCGCTGGGCGTCCAGACCGTCATGACGGCTTTCCCTTTTTGTGAGCATGTGTATATTAATAGACGCTATAAATATGTAAACAAAAAATGCACGAGCCCCGTTATGCGCCTGGCCCTTCTGGTAACCAATACAGATGACAGCGATTTTGCGCACAACCACCCGTTGGACGACCGCAAGTTTGCTGACCTGATTCATCTGGTCCGACCCGGGTGGGAGGTTGTGCCCTTCTGGGTCAGAGACGGCATTTTCCCAGAGAGCCTCGAAGGTTTTGGCGGCGTCCTCATCACCGGAAGCCCGGCGTCGGTGCAAGGAAATGCCAAATGGATCGTGCGGCTCTTGGACCTGATCCGACAAATGCATGCAGCGCATTTGCCGATTTTTGGCGCCTGTTTCGGTCATCAGGCCGTGGCGCTCGCGCTCGGTGGACGGATTGGGCGCAACCCTGGCGGCTGGGTGCATGGCTTGACGCGCAACAAAACGCTTCATCGTCCCGACTGGGCGAGAGATCTGCCGGACGAAGTCAAACTCTACGGCAGTCATGTCGAGCAGGTGATCAAACTTCCCCCTGATGCGAAGATCCTGGCAAGTTCTCAGGATTGTCCGATCAGCGGCTTTGCCATCGGACGCACTGTCTACACCACCCAGCATCACCCCGAAATGTCCCCGGCGTTCATAGCCGCGCTGACCGAGGAACTGGCACCGGAAATGGGGGACGATGTGGCGCGAACTGCGCGGGCTTCGCTACAAGAGTCGTCTGACATGGCACCCTTTGCGCAAAGCATCGCGCGGTTCTTTGAGCAAAGTATCAGCCCAGCGCGGCCAGAAGATCCATCACGGTGACCTGATCAAATTGCACGTGCCGGATCATTTTGTCCTGCGCCGCAGCGCGTTGGTGATCGGTAATCAAGTTCGCAATCTGTCGATGCTCTGATGCCGAAGTGGCGATTGAGCCGGGATAGCGATAGCGGGCGCGATAGTAAGCCATGAGCTTGCGCGCATTGGTCTTGATCATGTCGACGAGAAACGCGTTGCCTGAACTCAATGCCACCACTTCGTGGAACCGCAGGTTCAACTGATAATAGCCGTCCGGGTCGCGATCGCCCTTGGACGCGGCATGATTTTCGCAAGCCTTTACCGCCGCTTCGAGATCCGCTGCGTTCTGAGCGGACAAGCGGCGTGCGGCCAGCCCGGCGGCCTGCCCCTCCAAATGGGCATGCACCTCCAGAATCGCCAGGAATTCTTCCAGCGTGGGCTTGAACACAACCGCGCCCTTGCGCGGCAGGCGGCGGATCAAACCCGCCGACTCCAGTTGGATCAAGGCCTCGCGCACCGGTGTGCGGGACACGCTGTGCTGGGCCATCAACCGGCTTTCTTCAATCATGTCGCCGGGACTTAGTGCGCCTCCGTCGATGCTGGCCAGCACCGCATTCAACACCTGCTCTGTCTGTCCGGCCATGGCCTCTCCTTGTCCGGAAACCACCCTAAGTCGCGGTCTCTGCATGCGCAATCCGCCGGCGGTATGCTCAATGCTGAGACGGTTTTGCAAGCAGATCACCGGCGGGGTCGCACGGATTTTCGATTTCTATCAGCGTATTATGAGAATCCTGTGGTAAGGATGGTCAATCACCAATGGGAGGATTCTGAGATGTGTGACGTCTGCGTGATTCAATCGGTGAAGGAGCGGATGCTGTCGCGCCGCGACTTCTTTCGGACAAGTGCGATGGCTGGCGCGGCCGCAGCAGTGGGCGGGGCAGTGTCTGCACCACCGGCGCTGGCAGCGGGACATGGCGGCGTTGTGGACATGACCCATGTCTATGACGAAGCCTTTCCGACCTATTTCGGCTCACCCGGCATTACGATTGAGCAAGCCTTCAACTTTGCTGAGAATGGCTTCAACCTCTTCAATCTGACGCTCAATGAACACACCGGCACTCATATCGATGCGCCATTGCATTTCTCTGCGGACGGGCAATCCGTGGACGAGATCCCGGTGACTAGCCTGGTCGCCCCGCTTTGCGTCGTCGACATTGCCGCAAAGGCGGCGGAGGACGCCGATGCCCAGGTCACTCCGGACGATCTGTCTGCGTGGATCTCCGCCAATGGAGACATTCCCGATAACGCTTGTGTTGCCATGCATTCGGGCTGGGCCGGCAAAACCGGGGGAGAAGGTTTCCGCAACGTGGGCTCCGACGAAAAAATGCATTTCCCGGGCTTTCATGTCGAAGCGGCTCAAATGCTGATGGAGCAGACAGGTGCGGTTGCACTGGCAGTAGATACCCTGTCGCTGGATCATGGCATTTCCGAGGACTTTGCCACGCACTACGCCTGGCTTCCGACCAACCGCTACGGGATTGAGAACCTCAAAGGCCTCGATCAGGTGCCCACCAGCGGCGCGACGATTGTTGTTGGCGCGCCGGTGCATCGGGGCGGGTCCGGCGGCCCTGCCCGCATCTTCGCCATGGTCTGATGGGAACCGTTTCACTTTTGTCGGACGAAGAGGTCAGCGCGGAGGCGCTGGCCGTCTTTGAAGATATCCGCACAACCCGGGGCACGGATTTTATCAACAACTTCTGGCGCGCCCTGGCCCATGACCCACCCTTGCTGAAAGCCACGTGGGACCGGCTCAAAGATGTGATGGGTCCCGGCGCGCTCGACCCCCTGGTCAAAGAGATGCTTTACATCGCGGTGTCGACAGCCAACGGGTGCAGTTATTGCGTGCATTCCCACACGGCGGCCGCGAAAGCTAAGGGCATGACTGACGCGCAACATGGTGAGTTGCTGGCCGTGATCGGCATGGCCATGCAGACGAACGGGCTGGTCACTGGTCTTCAGGTGCCAGTTGACGACGCCTTCGACGTCACTGGATCAGCGCAAGCAACGTGAGAATCTGCAGGCCGTTGGTCGTGTTGGGAGCGGGTGCCAAAACCCTTCATTGGCACGGCCCCAATCCCCGGATCAACGCATCCGGAATGCGCGAGCCCTGCATCCGGCGCAATTCGGCTATTCTGCGGTGGCGGTGGTTATGCCGGAGCCTCAAAGCTATGTAGAAGGTCAGGGAGGAAACCGAAACGCAACGATAAAGGTTTCCAATGGCTTATACATCTACACACACTGGGCTGGCATCGCCCTTCGCTCTGATTGGTCGTGTCTTTGCCACGCTGGGCAATGCATTGGTCAGCATCGGCGAGGCCAACAGCAAACTGCGCCAGGTCGAAGCGCTGCAAGCGCTGAGCGACGAAGAACTGGCACGGCGCGGCATCAAACGCGAAGACATCGTTCGCACCGTTTTTGTGAACACCGGCTGGGTCTGACCAAATTCGTTCCGGGTAACGGCGCGCTGCCGCGCCGGTTCCCCGTCTCGCGCCACACCGGGATGCGAAAGTTCTCCCGTTGTCAGATGATCTTGGCTTCTTGTCACAGAAGTACTTCATAGTGCTTGCACAGATCAGATGACCATGGCGGAGAGCGCAAGATGACTGACACGATGTTCGCTGCACCAGGCAAATTCTGGCGCGGCAACCTGCACACGCATTCAAACGTGTCGGACGGGGAATTGTCGCCCGAAGAGGTGTGCCGTCGCTACGACGCCGAAGGATACGACTTCGTCGCGATCACGGACCATTTCGTTGGCGCCTACGCGTACCCAATCACCGATACGAAACCGTTTCGCAGCAATCGGTTCACCACCATCCTCGGGGCCGAGTTGCATTCCGGCGCCATGGAAAACGGAGAACTCTGGCACATTCTGGCAGTTGGACTGCCACCGGATTTTGCGCCGCCTGACGCCCCGCATTTCCTGCCGGTTGCAGGACAGGAATCCGGACCTGACCTCGCTGCACGCGCGCGTGCCGCCGGCGCATTTGTTGCCATCGCCCACCCGGAATGGTCGGGGCTGACGACACAGGATGCCCGCAGCCTCGACGCCGCCCATGCGGTGGAGGTTTACAATCATGGCTGTGCCGCCGGGTGCGACCGGCCGCACGGGTTTTACACGCTGGATCAGCTGCTTACCGAAGGCAAGCGCCTGACTCTCTGCGCCACGGATGACGCGCATTTCAGCGAACCCGACCACTTTGGCGGCTGGGTGATGGTGAAAGCAGAGGAAAACGACCCCGACGCCCTGCTGGACGCACTCAAGGCCGGTCACCACTATGCCAGCACAGGTCCCGAACTGCGCAACATCCATTGGGAAGACCGACATGTCACTGTCGAGTCGTCAGCTGTCAGCAGCGTGATTGTCCAGGGCCAGGGTTCTGCCACAGCAGCACTTCACGGCGATAGCCTCACGCGCACACGGGTCAACATCGACCGGTTGGCAAACTCGCCCTGGATGCGGGTCACCGTGATTGACCGCGCCGGAAAACGCGCCTGGTCGAATCCCGTGTGGCGGTCAGAGTAAACCCGTCGCGCGCGGGCCATCCCGATCAGAATCCCTGATACATATAGCTTTCGCGGTTGGCCTTGTGCCGTTCGTAGTCCGCCTGGTTGACGCTTTCGGGAACAAGGACCGACTGCCCACTGCCAGGATCGCATGCCGCCAGAGCCAAAATGATGATCCCGCCAATCACTATCCGCCCCATGGAATCACTTATTGCGGATCGGATATCAAATTCTCTGATGCAACGCGCCAAAACATGCCTCCGCCAATGGCCCTGACACAGATCTAGCACACCCAGAAAGGGGTCAAGCCACCCGTGCCAGGGCCGCAGACGCCTTGGCGTAGGCCTGTCCCGTCAACTCGAAATCATCCTCGGTCAGCGCAAGCGACGGATAGGTCTTGCCCGGAGACTTAAACACGCCATGCTCCATCAACACTTGGTTGAACGTCGCGGCGCGCTGACGATCAGACGCCAGAACATCGCGATAATTGCGAACCTCTTTGTCCGTGAACACGATCTCGAACAGGGTCGGATCGCCAACGACGCGATGCGCGATGCCCTGATCCGACAAGGCGTCGCCAGCCATCGACATCAAGCGCTGCCCATTGGCGCGCAGCGTGTCGAACGATCCGCTCCGGTGCAGAATTTCAAGTGTTTTCATGCCTGCGGCCGCCGCCACTGGGTTCCCCGAGAGCGTGCCAAGCTGCATGAGCCAGCCGTCCGCTCCGACGACGTCCTTGTCAAAATGCGCCATAATGTCCGCGCGTCCGACCACTGCCGCAAGCGGAAATCCACCACCGATCACTTTGCCCAGCGTACAGATGTCAGGCTGCACACCGTAGAGCGCCTGCGCGCCCCCATAGTCAAAGCGAAACCCGGTGACCACCTCGTCATAGATCAGCACAATCCCATAGCGGTCCGCTTCTTCCCGCAGCACTTGCAAGAATCCGGGATCGGGCGGAATGATCCGCTGCAACGGCTCGACGATCAGCCCGGCAACAGAGTCGCCATGCTCTGCCAGCAAGGAACGTATGAAATCGACGTCGTTGAAGGGTGCAATCAGCATTTCTGCCGCAACGCTGTCGGGTATCCCGGCGCTGTCGGGAACGGCTTGCGGAAAGTTCACCATCCGGCTGGGGGCCAGGCTCATCTGTGCCTCGGCGCTCATCCCGTGGTATCCGCCCTCGAATTTCACGATCCGATCCCGACCGGTAAAGGCACGCGCCAGCCGGATGGCATACATGTCCGCCTCGCCTCCGGATGACACGAACCGCAATTGCTCGGCGCACGGCACGGCCCGGCAAATCTCTTCGGCCAGTTCCACGCCCTTTGTGTTGTTGGCAAAGAACGTCATGCCCCGCGGCAGTTGTTCGGCAACAGCCTCCAGAACCTCCGGATGCCCGTGCCCCAGCAGCATAGGTCCCGACCCGATCAGGTAGTCGACATATTCGCGCCCGTCTTCATCCCAGACCCGGGACCCATGGCCTTCTCGAATGAAAACGGAAGGGTCGAAGTTCCCGAACCCACCGCCGGGCAGCACCGCTTTTGCCCGTTCCAGCCATTCCGCTTGTGTCGATGTTTTGAGCATGACCGATCCCCTAGTCCAAGACCATTGCCGGAGCGCCCAGTCCCGCGCGGTCAATTGTGATCCCCAATCCGACACCAGTTGGCGGAGAAATCGAACCATTGCGCCGGACTGGCCCGTCCTCGGCCAACCTTGGCGCCACGTACCCGGACAGATCACAAACATTCAGCAATGCACGCTGCGGCGTCGCTGAGCCGAGGTGCAGGGCGGCTGCCGTGACAATGTCAGAGCCCCAGGTGTCCTCGACACACATCTTGGCCCCGAGATGCAGGCAAAGGTCGCGGGCCCGGTGGGCGGCGGACAGGCCACCAAACTTCGACAATTTTACTGCAACCGCGTCCATGCAGCCCTTGGCAGCACCGTCCAGCAGTGTCGCGGTGTCATGCGCGATTTCGTCCAGTTTCATTGGCAGGCCGGTGGCAGCCCGGACACGCGCACATTCCTCCATGGTTGCGCAAGGCTGTTCCAGCATGATGTCCAATCCCGCGACCGCGCGCCCGACCCGCGTTGCCGTCAGACTGTCAGTTCCGCAGTTCCAATCGCCGTAGACCAATGGCCCTGGCCCGACTGCATCTCGTACCGCCCGCAGACGTTCAACATCGGCCTGCCAATCCGCGTCCGCGCCCAGCTTGGCCTGAAACTGGGTGATCCCCTCCGTCTGGGCCTGTGCCGCTATGCGCGCCATCTCGTCTGGTGCAACACAGGTGATCGAGTGGTAGAGCGGCAGTTGGTCGGTGCGCTGGCCACCCATCAGAGCACTCAGCGGAAACGCTGCCTTTTGCCCGGTCAGGTCCCAAAGAGCGATGTCGATCGCCGACTTGGCATAACGGTGGTCTTGCAGATGCGTATCGAGCCTTGCCATGACAGCCCCAACACCAATCGGATCCGCACCCAGCAACACAGGGGCCATTTCGGAAAGTGCGGGCCCCACGCCCCGCGCATAGGCCGGCAGGTAATGCGGGATCGGACAGACCTCCCCCCAGCCGGTCAGACCTTCATCGGTATCGAGTGCGATCACCGCTGTCTCAACCGTGTCGCACGCCTTTCCGTCGGCCATCTGATAGACCGTGTGGCTGGTCAGCGGCACATGCCAGAGGCTTACCCGAGTGATCCGCGTCATATCTAGTACACCGCCACCGGATCGCCCAGCGCCTCTTCGTCAGGAGCAACCCCTAGGCCGGGACTCGAGGGCACCGTCAGCTTTCCACCATCGGATCGCGCGCCACGCCCAGCGGCGACATCCAAAGTCAGCATGTCCTGACAGGCCCAGGTTCCAAGCCGGAACTCCGGCGGAATGGACTGAGACAGATGCGCGGCTTCGGTGTCTGCCAAAACCGAACCACCGGTGGCCATGACATACATCTGAATGCCGTGCGCCAACGCGATGTCGCGCATCCGGCGCGCTTTGGTGAGGCCGCCGACCCGGTTCAACTTGATACCAAAGACCTCGGCCAGTCCCTCCCGGGCAATCCTGCAAGCATCCTGAAGGGTGACCAGCGTTTCATCCACCGAGATCGGCGTAGTCGTGACCGATCGCAGCGCGGCAATGTCGTCCAGCGTCTCACAGGGTTGTTCCACCGTGATCCCCAAATCCGCGACGGCATTCATCACGATCGAAGCCTCCCGCCGGGTCCAGGCGCGATTCACATCGTAGAGGATGCGCTCTTCCGGCAAACGAGCCGCCTCCAGGAACCGAATGCGCTCGATATCAGCTTCGATGTCCCCACCAACCTTGGCCGAATGCACGCGATAGTCCTGCGCGCGGTACGATTTGATGATATCCAGCATGTAATCCGGAGACCCGGAAGAGACTGAGGAGGCAATCCAGGTGCCTTCCTCGTCGCGTCCCCCGAGCAGATCTGCAATGGACAATCCGGCCGCCTGCCCCGTGATGTCCCAACACGCCATGTCGATCGGCGCCTTGGCATAGAGATGCCCCGGAAGGCAGCGATCCATCGCGCGTTCCACTTGATCCAGAGCGCGCGGGTCTTGACCCAGAATGACCGGCGCCATGGTTTCAATGCCGGCGCGAATGCCCGGCCCATGGGCTGGCACGTAGGTGTGACCCCAAGGCGTGCCCTCGCCCCATCCTGTCAGACCCGCATCTGTCTCCAACTTTACAAAGGTCGCGTCGAGCACGTCGAACCGCAATCGTCCGCCGGACAGCCAGTAGGGATCCCGCAAGGGCAAATCGACATGATAGACCGTGATCCGCGTGATCTTCACTGCACCACCGCCCGATCGGTCAGAACCGGTTTGATGTGCAAATTGTTGCGCCACACAACATACGCCATCACGCCGCTGTCGTGGGTGGTCATCGCGTGCGGCTGATCGCTGGCGTGGAAACAGGTGTCGCCCGCAACCAGCGTCTGCGGCGCCTCGTGTTCGCGCAAAAACTCCGCACTTCCCGCTAAGACCAGATACATTTCCTCAGCAGGATGGTGATGCCATGTGTAGTGCAGACCCGGGGGCATATAGACCACAAACCCGCTCATCTGCGCGCTTTGCCAAGCGCCGCCTGAAGCGCAGATCAACCCGTAGCAGGCGAACCGGTCCATAAAATCCTGACCGATCGAGGTGTCCTTGTAGGTCTCGCGCCACTCCGCCTCTGGCCCGGCTGCCAGAAACGCATCGCGAAGACCGCTCATTGCGCCTGCCGGCAAATCCCGGTCCGCCAACATAAGCTTGGCAGCAGGAACGTGATATGGCGATACCGGCGTTGGCGTCAGGTCGTCTCCCAGCGCACAAAATTCACGCAACGATGGCACAACCCGATGCGCCTCGGCCACTTCGGCCAGAAGCCGATCCCAGACCGGGCGCCCGGTCACGGGATCACCACGATATTGCCGGTGTGTTTTTTGTCGATGAAGGCCTGCTGCGCGGCGACCAGGTCGGACAGCGGGTAGGTGGCTGCAAGAGATGGGCGTACGTCACCGGCTTCGATGAATCGCACCACATTCTCGAATATCCCCGGTGGAACCACTGTGGAACCTGTGAATGTCAGGTCCCGCAAGTAGAGTGTCCGCAAATCTAGCGGCACCATCGGACCGGCGATCGCTCCGGAACAGGTGTAACGGCCGCCTCGCTCAAGAATGTCGATCAGACGCGGCCAGATCTCACCCCCGACGATGTCGGCGACCACGGTGACCTGCTCATCGCCAAGCACGGCCTTCAGATCACCAGGGTCCCGCGCCAGAACCCGGTCGGCCCCAAGCGCTTTGACGTCCGGATGTTTCGCCTCAGACGCCAGCGCGATCACGCGGGCACCGCGGCGTTTGGCGAGTTGCACCAGAGCACCGCCAACACCCCCGGATGCACCGGGTATCAGGACGGTGTCCGCATCCCCGACCTGAGCGCGCGCCAGCATCCCTTCGGCTGTGGTGTAGGAACACGAAAAGGTGGCGAGCTCTGCGTCGGACAGGGTGCTTGTCACTGGTGCGACATTGCGATGGTCCGCCAGTGCATATTCAGCGAAACCCCCATCCACTTCGGAGCCATAATATCCGGCCTTGGATTTGTTGAGCGGATCGTTCCAGTCGCGCTGCCAAGCATCGATCATAATGCGCCGCCCGATCAGCGCGTCGTCCGCTTCCGCTCCGACCGCGACCACTTCTCCGACCGCATCCGCGCCTTGTATTCTGGGAAAGGTGATCGTCGCGCCGCCCCAGCTTGGGTCGTCAGCGCCAGAGTTGTCATAGGCGCCACCCGTGGTGGCCTCTTGAACTTTCTTAGAGTACCAGCCGGACCGTGTGTTCACATCGGTGTTGTTTAATCCGCAGGCCGCAACCCGGAACAAAACGTCGGTCGGGCCAACTTCGGGGACGGGCCAATCCTCGCGCCACTGGTACTGCTCCATGCCGCCGTGGCCCATCAGAACCATCGCCTTCATCGTTTTCGGGATCATATCAATGTCTCCAGCGCCTTGTCGCTTCGAGGCCGCATGCTTTGAGGGTCGTAAGCCGGTTCGGCCAGAACCCGTGCCTTGCGCGGGGCGCCGTGGATTATCACTTCCAACTCAGTACCGGGCCGCGCCGCAGATGGCTTGATGTAAGCGAAGGCCAAAATCTTGCCGACCGTATATCCGTAGGCGACAGAAGCTGTCGAACCCACGACCTGTCCTTGGCACAGCACCGCCTCTCCACCATGCCCGTCCACCTGGCCGTCTGGTTCAATTTCGAGGTAAGCGCAAACCCACGGCAGATCATCGGTCCGGGCAAACGTCTCGGCCTTGCCCAGATATGGATGTTCAGAGCGGGCAAAACGCAGGACGTCGGCTTCGGGTAGCGTGACCTCGTTGGTCAATTCACCTGCCCCCTTGAACCCTTTTTCCATACGCAATGCGTTCATTGCAAAGGACCCATAATTGGCAATTCCATACGCTTGGCCTGCCTCCCAAAGCGCGTCGTAGACATCCAATGCGGCTTCCTGCGGAAGGTGAAACTCCCAGCCAAGTTCGCCGGCGTAGGACATGCGCACCGCCCAGACCAAGTGACCGGCCACAGATATCTGCTGTGCAGTGAGCCAGCGAAATCCAGCGTTGGACAAATCCGTACGGGTGCAGGCCTCAAGCACGTCGCGGGCCATTGGTCCGTTCAGCGCAAGTGCCGCCCAGGACTCCGACCGGTTGGTCACGAGCACGCCAACGTCTGTTGCGCCACCAGCCTGAGAAACCTCGATGCTGGTCTGGAGATGATCCAGCAGACGTTGCTCGAAGAATGCGGCGCACACCAGATAGAAGCGATCTGTGGCCAGTCTGACCACGGTGCACTCTAACTCGATCCTGCCGCGTCGGTTGAGCATATGTGTCAAAGCCACGCCGCCCGTCTTTTGCGGCAACTTGTTCGCAACCAGACCGTTGAGCAGCGACTCTGCGCCCGGCCCCGACACCTCTATTTTGGCGAAGGCCGAAACATCCATCAGGCCCACACTGTTACGTACGGCATGGCATTCCGCCGATACGATGTCATGCACGGGGGTGCGTCCGAACCCGTATTGATCAACTGCCGTTTCGCCAACGCGCGCGAACCAGCGCGGGCGTTCGTGGCCGTAGACCTCTTCGAATACCGCGCCTTGCGCCTTGAGCCGATTATACAGTGCCGAGGGTTTGATGGGCCGCCCCGCGAGCCGGTTGAAATGCGGGAACGGGATTTCATGGCGCAGACAATAGTCTTCTTTGGCCTTGATGACCTGCCATTCCTTGGTGGCATAGGCTCCAAACCGGCGCGGATCAAACTCACGCATGGAGATATCGGCCGCGCCGTGCACCATCCAGCGCGCCAACTCGCGCGTCAGCCCCGGCCCCCAACCAATCCCGATCTGCGTCCCGCAGCAACACCAGTAATTGCGAACGCCCGGCGCAGGGCCGATCAGAGGATTGCCATCCGGTGGGTGGCTGATCGCGCCATGCACATCTCGGCTGATCCCCAGGTCGGCAAAGATCGGCATGCGGTTCAGGCTCTCTTCCAGCCAAGGCATGACCCGGTCATAGTCGGCTTCGAACAGCCAGTTTTCGTATTCCCAGGGACATTCATCCAACCAAACCGCGTTAGGGTTTGCCTTTTCGTAGATGCCGATCAGGCCCCGTTTCTGCTCCATACGGATATAGCCGCTGACATTTTTGTCGTCGCGGATCACGGGCAGTTCGCAATCCAGATCCGCAAACTGCGGCACGGGGTCCGTCACGAAATAGTGGTGGGTCATCGACGTCATTGGCAGCTGCAGACCTGACCACTCGCCCATCTGTCGGGCATAGGTCCCGCCCGCATTCACCACATGCTCGCAGCGGATTTGGCCCAGTTGTGTGTCCACCAACCACTCATCTCCGGAGCGCTCGATATTCGTGGCACGGCAACGTCTGACAATCCTGACACCGCGCGCACGTGCCCCGGCAGCCATGGCCATCGTGACATTGGTCGGATCCACATGCCCATCATCGGGGGTGTGCAAGGCGCCCATCACCCCCTCAAGATTGTAGAAAGGGTGCAGTTCCGCGATCCGCTGCGGATCAACCAGCTCGATGTTGAAGCCCAGTGCCCGGCCGACGCTCAGCGTATGGCGCAACCAGTCCATCTCATCACTGGTGTATGCCAGGCGGAGTGATCCGCAGCCATGCCACGTCACGGCTTGGCCGGTTTCTTGCTCCAAGGCCCCGGAATAGAGGCCGATGTTGTAGTCTACGCACTTTCCGAGCCCGAAAGAGCTGGTTGAATGGGTGATCTGCCCAGCCGCGTGCCAGGTCGACCCACTGGTCAGCTCCGCCTTCTCCAGAAGGACAACATCGGTCCATCCCTCGTGCGCAAGGTGATAGGCAAGACCCACCCCCATCACGCCGCCACCAACGATGACCACACGGGCCGATTTGGGCAGATCAGACATCAGGTCGACTCACATTGACATGATAAAACTCTCGACAGGGTAATTGAACAAATATACCATCGTCAATCATGAATGACACAAATGTATCATCAGAGATTCTTGAGCGGCTCGCGGACGAGTGGGACGCCCTGACTCCACAGGCTCGCAAGGCGGCCCGCTACGTGCTCGAAAACCCGCAAGACATCGGCGTTTCCACAGTGCGCGAGATGGCCAAGGCCGCCAAAGTGAAACCGAACACCCTGGTGCGCATGGCGCAACAAGCTGGGTTTGAGGGGTACGAAGACTTCCGCGCTCCGTTTCGCGATGCGATCCGGCAAGGGGCGGTCACGCTCCCGGACCGGGCCCGCTGGCTGCAAGACATCGCCAAGTCGGGCGATTTAGGCGGTCTTTACGCAGATATGGTTGGCGCCGCGATCCGAAACATCGAAGAGACCTTTGCCACCATCGACGCGGGGCGGCTGGAGGCGGCCGCGCAGGCGATCTGGGAATCGCGCAACGTCTTCACACTGGGCGTGGGCGTGAACAACTCCAATGCCCGGAACTTCACCTACCTCGCCTCCACCGGGATGGTGCAGTTCCACGCCATACCGCGGGCCGGATCGACCCCGCTGGACGATCTTGCTTGGGCAGGCAACCGTGATGTTCTGATCGCAATCACATGCCGCCCGTATCGTGCGGAAGTGGTCGAAGCGGTGGAACTTGCCCGACGGCAAGGCATGACCGTGATCGGGATCTCCGACAGTCCGGCGAGCCCGATCATCCGCGGCTCGGCGCATGGGTTTGTGATTGCCTGCGACACACCGCAGTTCTTCCCATCATCGGTCTCGACGATTGCCTTGCTGGAAACACTGTTGAGCTTCGTGATTTCCGTGGCCAGCGACGAGATTGTCGAAAGGGTCGAGACGTTCCACAGACGGCGGCATGATCTGGGCATCTACCACGGAGATGGCGCGTGACACCGATGGGCGAAGCGGCTGCAAGACCTTCGGCATTCCCAAACACAGCAGTGGATTGGATGTGTCGTTTCCTGTCTGGTCTTCCTACCGTTCACATTGATCTGCCAAGGGAGACGTAGAAATGAGCGAACCGGCCCGTTCTCTAGCGGCGCGTTACTACACCGATCCCGCGATCTTCGAGATAGAGCGCTCTGGCCTCCTTGCGCGCACATGGCAATTTGCAGGACATGCCAGCGCCTTGCGCGACACCGGAGACTACTTTGCGTTTGAGCTGGCCGGTGAAAGCCTGTTCTGCATCCGGGGCCGAGACGGCAACATTCGAACCTTCTACAACGTCTGTCAGCACCGGGCACATCAACTTGTCAGCGGCTCAGGCACCACGCGGGTCGTGGTGTGCCCCTATCATGCGTGGACCTACGAGTTAAACGGGCGCCTGCGCGCGGGCCCCAACATCAAATCAGTCGAAGGGTTCGATGCCTCGACGATTTGCCTGACCGAAGTCCGCACTGAGATCTTCCTCGGCTTCATCTTTGTCAATCTCGATCCCAATGCGGACGATATGGACAGCTGGTTTCCGGGTGCCCGCGCCGAACTCGAAGGGTGGGTGCCGCACTGGAACGATCTGCAACCATTGGAGTGGGTTAAAATCCCAGAGGCCTGTAACTGGAAGGTTTCCATCGAAAACTATTCGGAATGCTACCACTGCAGTCTGAACCACCCCACATTCGCCACGGGAGTGATCAAGCCGGAAACCTACAACATCCGGCCACAAGGGTATTGCCTCCGGCACACCACCGAGTGTCAGAATCTGGAAAACATGACTTATCCGATCGACACCGGCCGGCCAAACGCTGAGGGCTATTCCAGCTGGTTTTTGTGGCCGATGTTCAGTTTTCAGGTCTATCCAGGCAATGTGCTGAACACCTATCATTGGCGCGCAACCGACGCCGGGAATGTGGTGGTCTGGCGCGGGTGGTACAGCGAAAACGGCGTGGACAGCGACGTGGTGCGCCGGCTTGCCGTGCAAGACCGTGCGACCACGGTCGAAGAGGACATCCACCTTGTGGAAAGCGTTCAACGCGGGCTGCGCTCGAGGGGCTATGTCCCGGGCCCGCTCGTGGTCGATCCCAATCAGGGTGTGAACTCTGAACATTCTGTCCAGGTCCTTCAGCAATGGATGCGTGACGCGGTGGATGGGAACCCTGACCCCGAAACGTCGGTGGGTTGAATTGTTCGGCAGGGCGGGCTCTTTTGCCACAGAACATCAAAAGGATATCTGACGTGGACGAAGAACTGTTTCTCAAGGGGTTGGCGCAACGCAAGGCAACGCTCGGCGAAGCCTATGTTCAGAAATCACTGGACGGGGCAGATGAGTTTACCCGTCCGTTTCAGGAGGCGATGACCGCCTGGTGCTGGGGCTTTGGGTGGGGAGACGAGGTGATCGACCCCAAGACCCGCTCGATGATGAACCTGGCGATGCTGGGCGCGCTTGGAAAAATGAACGAATGGGAAATCCATTGCCGCGGCGCCCTGACAAATGGCGTCAGCACGAAGGAGATCCGCGCGATCGTTCACGTTGTTGCCATCTATTGCGGTGTTCCGCAGGGGTTAGAGTGCTTTCGCGCCGCCCGCAAGGTGCTGGAGGAAGCCGGCAAGCTCTAGACCCATTGGCTTGCCGAAATGTGGCGACTAGCCGCTCGCCTCGATTCCAGACGCAATGATCCTCGACAAGGCTGATCGTACCGCCACCACGCCGTGATTATGTACCAGGTCATGGGCTGCGCCGGGTCGGGCAAACCTTTGTGTGAGCCATGGCGCAAAGTCGTTTATGGCATTTGATGCCACGACGGGGTCTGTTCCGCGCAATTGGGATTGCTGACTGCGAAAGTACTCCCACGCATCGATCTCTTTGCCATCCGGCAGGATGCAAATCCCCTGCACACCGGCATCCGTGTCGCGCAGTTCATACCGCCCGCCACTCTTGATGCAGTAGACAGCCGCGGGATTTGCCAGACCGACATTCGGCGTCTCCGACACCGGCTGCACCCGTCCTTCCAGCACGGTGCCCCAAATGCCAATGTCGGCGATATCTTCAGGCGCTACGTCATAAGGGCTTTGATCCAGGATCGTGAAATTGGCGAGCTTTCCGGGCTCGATCGACCCCAACTCATCCTCCAGACGAATGGAGTACGCCGCGTCAATGGTGATGGCCCGCAACGCAGTATCAAGGTCCACGCGTTGGTCTGGACCTGAAACCTCACCTTCGGCGGTCAAACGGTTCATCGCCGACCACGCAAGTTGCAAAGGTTTTGCAGGCGCCATGGGCATGTCGGAGTGAAACGAAATCGACATCCCTGCATCCACCACATCCTTCAGTGGCACCATGCGCTGCGCCCGTTCCGGTCCAATTCCGACCTCGGCATAGCGGCCCGCAAGAGCGGTGACATAGTAGGGGTTGGCACTGACAATCGCGCCCAAGCGGCTGGCACGTTCGATCTGATCTTTGGTCGCAAATCCGAAATGCACGATGGTTGTGCGATGATCGAACCGTGGGGTCCGGCGCAGCGCGGTCTCCAGGTTGTCCAAAAGGACGTCCATGCCGCCGTCGCCATTGTTGTGGACATGGATCTGGTATCCGGCATCCCAATAGCTTTGGAACGCGTAGGCAAAGACATCGGGGTTCATGATCCACTCCCCCTCGTGCCCGTCCGTGTAGCCGTCCCGCATCACCATCAGCTGGCTGAAAATCGCCCCATCCAGCAGGAGTTTGATCTGCTGCGGCAAGAACCGCGTCCGCCCTGAGCCCCAGTCCAGGGTATCCCGGGTTGTCGCAATCATGCCGTCCGCATCGTCGGGATGCAGGGCCACAAAGGATTTGCCGTCAGGAATGAAGTAATGATTGAAGGGAACCGAGTCCGCTGAATACACGGCGTTGATGGCGTCCTGCAGCGGTTTGGAGTAGAAACCGCCGGGTTCGCAGCACGTGGTGATGCCGCTCTGGTGATAGTAGTCGATCGTGTACTCTAGGCCCGCTTGCAGCCGTTCCGGGGTTGCCACAGCCGGAGAGATCTTTTCCAGAACCTTGATCGCGCCCTGCTCAAAGAAATGGCCTTTGGACAGATCCGCTTGGTCTTTCTGGGTGGGTGAGGCACTTTCAAACCAGTCCTCTGTCACGCCGAATTGTTCCATGACTTTTGAGTTCAGATAGAACTCATGGCAGGACCGATGCCAGACAATCACTGGAATGTCCGGTGCGATCTCATCCAGAAAGTCGCGGCTCATGTCGCCGTGAAAATAGTGATGATACCCCCAGGTCAAAAAGACATCATCGGGATCGCTATGTGCGGCCAGCGCCTCAGACAACCTTTCCCGGTAGCCCGCCTCATCACGGACCTGTTCAGAAAAGCCGGTCTGGGTATCCCATGGCTCGATCGAAATCACTGCTGCCGGCATTGTCAGCCCTGAAAGGATGGGATGGACATGTTGCTCGACGAAGCCCGCCACGATCACCTTGTCGGCAAAGCGTTCGTCGACACGATAGGGTTGGTCGCCTGCCATCGCCTCAAGCTCAGACCGGGTTCCCACGGCAGCAATGCGATCCCCAACGACGGCGACTGCTTCGGCACGCGGACGCTTGGTATCCATCGTTAGAATCTCGCGGGCAACATAGATCTTTGCCTCTGGCAAAGGCGCGGTGCCGCCAGTCACGTCCTGCAAGCTCGTCGCAGCAAATCCCGGTGCAAGGTTCGCGGCAAGCAGTGCGGAAGACCCTGCGCCCAGCAGTAGAAGTGATTTTCGTCTGGTTACCCGCAATGTCATTGCTTTCGCCTCCCTGTCGCATTGGCGCGACCGCGAAGGATGCGGTCTGCGCCCATACCCACACTAAGACGACCTTCCCTTTTGAGAAAGCGTGCATTGCCTAAGTCAGGGTCCACCAGCAAGAATGGCGACATGGCGGCGTTCGCCGCCATGTCACAGCGCCCTAGCCGAGCGGGATATCGGCGATCAGCTTCTGACGGCTTTGCCCCAGCTTTTCGCGGATCTGATCCCGCACATCACCATAGCTGCCTGGGCTCAGGCTCATCCGTTGCGCGGCCATCCAGTAGTCGAAGTCCGAGCTGCCCCACTTGGCGAAGAGGATGTTCTTCTGTTTGTCTTCCCAAACATAGTGGAATGCGCCCAGCGCCATTGAGACCACTTCCCCGGACGCCTCGGCAGCGCCGACCTGGAAATGCCCGCCTTTCGTGACCGTTGACGAAAGATCAAAGAGTTTGATCGTGCCGGAACTATCCCCAAGGGACTTCAGACCCTTAAGCGTGGATTCCAGAATGGCAAACTGGTTCTGCGTGGCGATCGCCGCCAGAATGTTGAGCACGGCTTCGCTGAAGCTTGCACTGCCCTTGAGCACGTTTTGCTGCATTTGCGGCCTTGCCTCGGCGCTCCATCCCAGCAGGGCAAGCACATCGAGATACCGTTCGAGCCAATCGCCCATCTGATCTGCCGGATCGTACATCGCATCCGCGGCGCGTTGCGCGAAGAGCGTCGACAAAAGCACATCTTCTTTCTGTTGCGGGGTCAGGTTTTCCACGAAACTGACAACACTGGACGCGTTCACCGCGGCACCCAGTTTCTGTTGTTCCAATGCTGCGGTATCCGACCCGTCCAGCTCGGGAGGCCCGGACCGGAAGGCAGAGGTCACACGTGGCATCCGGCTGCGCGTGGCAGGCAGGTCAATGGCATCGATCGCCGCGGCGCGATCGGAACGCGACATTACGGCTGGCGCGCCACCGCGAAAGCCCCATGTGGCGTTTGTCCCGCGGGTGTCTACGTGCACAAATGTGTTGTAAAGGCCGACACCACCCGCAAAGAACTGATCGCCGTCGCGCATTTGGCGCAGTACAGCCGCGTAGTCGGATGTGGACAGGCCCGGAACCTGAAAGTCCAGTGCATTGAACTTCATGTGCAGACTGCCCGGCTTGCCCCCCACAGCTGTGTTGTACGCAGATGAGCGGTAGGCGTTGGTGATGCGGATCGGTTTGCCAATCCGGGCGCGCAGCTCGTCAATCACGCGGGCAGTGTTTGCAATGTTCGGCCACAACGAACGTGGCGGCGGGGTATTCTTGCCAAAGCCCTTGTGCCCCGGGGTGACATGGCCACCGCCAAGCACCAGAAACTCCGACGCCGAGAAGTGCCGCAAACCGAGCGTCGCGATAAACGCCTCAAACGCAGCCTGATCGGCCCAGCGGCTGGCAACGCCTGCTGCGCCCCGATCGTCCGGGGGCAGGAAGTCGTCCTCTGGCCCTTCGTCCCCGGTCATCAGGTCAGCCATGCTCAGCGTCGGCGTTCCCGCACCACCAGACACCGGCACAGGGGCCGATGGTCCGGTCGGGGCAGCAGAAGCGTCATTTGCATCGCGCGGCCACATGCTGAACGGTCGCTGCCGGACAAACGCAGGGTCCGACGCACCCAGCGTCTTGATCTGGGGCGTTTGCGCGGGATTGTCGATGGCGTCGCTGACCGCACGATGAAAGGCGTTGTAGTCGCCGCTGAAACGGCCCTTGTCCCAAGTCCGCAAGACGGCGCCCGTAAACGCGCCAAACTGCGTGCCATCATTGGCCAGTTGTTTCTGGTGGCATGCGGAAATGCTGATCACGGACGCACGTATGGGCGTGGTCAGAGGGTTGAGGATGAGGTGTTCCTTCATGGCAGAGAGCGAGTCCGCGTAGTCACGATAGGCCGCTTCGTTGCGCGCAAATGTCATGGCCGCGATGTCTGGCGGCATTTGCCGGGTCTTGACCACACCCGCATCCGTCCCGTGGCCCGCCATCAGGCTGAACGGGCTGACTTTCAACATGTCGCCGGAATGACATGTGTCCGGCATGAAGAGAATCCGAACACCAGGCGCGAATTTGCTCCACAAGTCATAAATCTCGTCGTCGGCCATCTGAAAGTCATAGAGCAGCAGAGTCTCGTCTTTGGGCTGCGCCGGGTCGTCGTCGGTCTCGTCGCGGTTCAGGTCGAACACTTGCCCGCCATGCGCCGAAACGGACCAGAAGAAGTAGTCACCCTCCTTCAACTCTGCAGCAGCTTGCGTCACGCGTTCGATTACCGCCTCACGTGTGGCGGACTGACTCAAGAGCACCTCGGCTTCGTATTTTTCACCTGCGGCCAATTCAGCCATGGCACGGGCATCGTTTTCACAGGCGTTCAGACGCCCGTCCCAGCCAGCATAGTGTTCCGGGTCCACCACATTCAGACCCAAATGCAACGAGCGGGCATGAATGGCCTGGCCAACAACCGGAGGCGCTGCCACGGGTGTCACCGCCGCACCGGGGCCAAACGGACCATCCACCGGTGCCATGGCCATCCCGCGGGTCCCACCCTGAAGATTGGCCAACCTGTCGATTTCCTGCTCAAACAGAGCGGCCACCGCGGCATACCCGTCGTCCGTGGGATGCAATTCGTCATACCAGCGCCCGCCACCCACGACCCGCCGGCAATCGATGTAGGTGACATGCGGCATCTGGCGCACAAGTCGGCGGAGACCCCGGTTGAACCGGTCCATCATTTCGCCCGCAATGTCCTTTTGAAGGATGCGGGAGTTGATGTTGCGGGTTTCCATAGGCTTGCCCAGCCACTTGCCGGAATTCGGTAACGGGTAGTCATAGCCGTGACACAGGATGTGCACCTGTGGGAACGCCCCCCGGACCTGGCGGAACATGCGTTCGTATTGAGCAAAGGCATTGTCCAATAGCGTCTGGAACTCCGGTTTCAGGTAATCGCCGGGTAGCAGCGCGGGATCATACTCTTCGAGGTAGTCGGCAAGACCCCCGTTGGCGACCAGATCGTTCCCCCCACCGGACAACAACAAGATCGACGCCCCTGTCTCGCGCAGGGCCTTCATGTATTCGGCCTTGTTGGCCATGTTTTCCAACAGATCGCCCGCCGCGCCCAATGACTTGATCGCGTAACGTTCACCCAGTTTGTCGATCGTGTCCCAGAGCCGCAGCGGATACTGAAACCAGCTGTCCCCTTCCGACACGATCACCGGGCCCACGTAGCCACTGCTCATCTTCTCATTGAAACGGCGGGCCCGTTTCATCCGTTCCCAGAAGTTGGCCAGGTTCAGAGCGGCGGCCGAGCGCTGATCCCCCTCCGGCCCTGGCGGGATTTCGACGGTGTCCGGGTTCAATTCAAACCGAGGCGCAAACGGTCCCGAATGGGTCTCGTCGATTTGAAAATACGGGGCCAGCGCCGCCTCGTCGGTGCCGGGATCGGCCAGCAACGCATTCAGTTCGTCAAGTGTGATCTTGGACATGTTTTCCTCCCGGGAAGTTGTCCGCTTTCAGGGTGGGTCCCCCTTCTGCGGCTGTGTGTCATGACGGCGCGAGTGGTGGAGCAGGGTCGCCATGATTTCGGCTTCCAGATCCGGGTTCCGCGCAAGATCCTTCTGCGGAACCGGGTGGTCGGCGAGCTTGGAGTGATTCGGGACATGCAGGATCGAAAATGCGGCCGTGAGTGCGGGATTCAGGTATGCGTTTTCAGGGTCGGCGTCGGTGCGATCTGTTTCGCGATCCACCCCGAGCACCTGCCGTGCGACCGCGTCCGGCGCATTCGACATACCAAGCATTACACGCGGATCATTGCGCGGTTTCAGATCGCGCCGGTCTTCGAAGGCGTTGGCCACGAGGTGCAGGATCGATTTGCCGTAGTGCCCCATCCGCACACGACGTTCCAATGACGCTTCAGGCAAATAGATGCGCGCCGGGGCCGGCGCGGCGCCGATTTCTTTCCAAAGTGCTGCCCGCGCGGCCGGACGCCGCACCCGCGCCTTGCCGTGCAGCGCGACGGTCATGGCTTCGGACGAGGGCGAGCGCGCATTCAATAGCTGCAAGAACTCCAGCAACCCGTCGCCGGCGCGTGGCACATCAATTGCCGGCATGGACAAAGCGACGGACGTGATCTGGGCCGCTTTCCGCGCCAGCCGCTGGTGGGTCCGGTCGGCTTTGGGCAGCGCCTCGGAGCTGCGCGACCGGGTGCCTTGATCCTGTTCAAGCCACTCTGTCAGCACCAGAGCCCCCGCCCCTTCGGCAACGATGTGAAGACTGGTCCCACACGTCTCGGCCTGTTCCGTCAACCGGTCCAGCAACGTGCAAACGTAACCAGACTGCTCTGGCATCGCGTAGCGACGCGGATGTTCGGCAATCCCGGCCACCGCGCGCTGTGCAGCGTGCTCAATATCCCGCCAGAACGCGCGCCCGATGCCGCGGGCGCTGTCTTCGATCAATTGGTCTAAATGCTCGGCCTCTTCCCCGGCCTGTTCGACCGCTTCGTCGATGATGCTGTCCAGAACATCCATCGACTGGTCGACAAAGTCATTGCACCAGAACACGTTGATCAGGAAAAAACCGTTTTCCTGAAACCACTTCTTGCGCCTTACACCACCCGAAAAAGCCTCCTTCATGCCTTCGAGCGATCCCGAGATCCACAGGACCACGCCGCGATAGTTCTTACGCTCCGGATCTTCGGGTGAGAGGCGCGTATCGAGGTGAGACAAGGTCTTCTCAATCACGTCCTCACTCGACGGGTAGGCCCCGAGTTCGACGTGATGACCGTCATCGAGATGCAGGTAGTGGCCCAGAAGCTCCTGACAGGGAATGGAACCTGATCGCGTACTGCCATAGATCCGGCTGGTCCCGTGTTCGCCGATGGTCAGATCAAATGCATCCGGCGCCGAAACACCCAACCGCAGCACCCAGCCGTCGACGATGTTCTCGGCCCAATCGTCATAGGTCCACAAGGCAACACCGGGCATTCCGCGGTACCCGCCCCATGCGCCTCCCCAGGAGTTGAGAACCAGAAATCCGCTGCGGTCATAGCCTACAATCACCGCCGCATGGGTGGCCCCGAATGGGCCGTGCGCCTCGCCATATGGGATCACGCCAGTGTCGGACAACCGGCCCCAGCCATAGGTGACATTGGCGGACATCAGGATGGTGCCCGCCTCGTTTAGCGCTGCGTGATAATGGTTCAGGATCGGTCGCAGGCGGTAGTAAGCCCCAAGCCCCGTCTCGCGTGCGGCCTGCGCCTGTCGCACGGTCGGGAAGGTCAATTCGTCCTCATCGGGAACAGGCTTGTAACATTGGCTCTGCCATCGGTCGTCCAACGGGGTTCCCGGCGCAAAACAGCTTGGATCAGCCACATCCAGACAAACGCCGTGGTGGTAGAATCCTTTGATCGCTGAGCGCAGGCTTCGCACGCCGTCGGTGGTGTTGGCTGTCATCGGAACAGGGCTCGACGACCCCGCCTGATACTGATCGTGGAACCGCGCCATGTGATACAGCATATCCGCGCTGACCTGGTGCTCGGGTGTGAGACGGTAGGGCAACTGCGCACTGCGCTGGATGTCGATCAGGTTGGCGAGCGCGTACCCCGCGCATCGTCCGCTTTCACCCTGATTGCGCAATCCAAAGACCGGTTCACCACCCTGGCCTGGATCAAAGCTTGGCAGCGATGGCAACCATTCTGACCGCAAGGTGCCAAGCGAAGGTGCGTAGTAGAGATCGCGCTTGTCGACCCAGTCGCGCCTGATGCCTTTCAGGAACTTGTTGGACAGATTGGTGTCCGTACGGTCAGACACGAGGCCGGTCTCCGGAAATTCACTAATCAAAAATGCGTTTTCGCAGCCCGAAATGATGTGGGCTTACGTAACGTTAACAATTCGATCAGCGATTCTCAATCAAAACGGGTATTGCCCGTTCGCACATGCCCCTATGCCGCGAAATCTTGTCATCTCAATTGTTTGCAACGAGTTGACATGACAACTCATTGCCACGAGGCTTGGAACCCATCGGCCACGGCATGTCTGGGAGGCACCATGCGGACGCAGATTGCAATCATCGGCGGTGGACCATCGGGACTGCTGCTCGGTCAGTTGCTGCATCGGGCCGGCATCGAAACCGTTGTACTGGAGCGGCATACCAAGGCCCATGTCCTCAGCCGGATCCGCGCTGGCGTATTGGAACAAGGTTTGGTCGACCAGATGCACGAAGCGGGTGTGGGTGCTCGCGTCGATGCCGAAGGATTGCAGCACCGTGGCACAGTGCTGTCATGGGAGAATGAGCGATTAAGAATCGATTTCACGCGGTTCACACATCATCCGGTCATCGTTTACGGCCAAACCGAACTGACCCACGACCTCTACGACGCGCGCGAAGCAGCCGGCGCGGAGACACTGTTTGAGGTGGATGATGTTGTCTTGCACGATCTGGATCGGGACGCCCCTTACGTCACCTTTACGCATGATGGTAAGACGAAACGCCTCGACTGCGATTTTGTCGCCGGGTGCGATGGGTTTCACGGCATCAGTCGGCAGTCGATCCCCGAATCCGTCCGGACTGAGTATGAGAAAGTCTACCCGTTCGGATGGTTGGGAATTCTGTCCGAGACACCGCCGGTTCATCACGAACTGATCTATTCAAACTCTGAACGTGGCTTTGCCTTGTGCTCGCAGCGGCATGCGCATCTGAGCCGCTACTACATCCAGTGCGACCTGATCGATGACCCGGCCAAGTGGAGCGATCAGGCGTTCTGGGACGAGCTAAGGCGCAGGATACCAGACGAAGATGCCGAACGCCTGATCACCGGACCCAGCATCGAAAAGTCGATTGCGCCCTTGCGCTCGTTCGTCTCGGAGCCGATGCGCTGGGGCCGGTTGTTTCTGTGTGGCGATGCAGCCCATATCGTGCCACCGACCGGGGCGAAGGGACTGAACTCTGCCGCGTCCGATGTGCACTACCTGTTTGATGGGCTGAAGCGCCACTACGCCGATCAGGATGACTCGGCGCTGGAATCGTACTCGGACCGGGCGCTGGCGCGCATCTGGAAGGTCGTCCGCTTCAGCTGGTGGATGACATCGATCCTGCACCAGTTTCCGGGCCAGACCCCGTTTGACCTGAAGATGCAGCGCGCTGAACTGGCCTTTCTGCGAGAAGACGACGCAGCACAGGAAGTCATGGCGCGCAACTACGTGGGACTACCCTACTGACGTCAAACCCGGAGGTTTCCATGCCGCTTGTTCACGGACACAAAGCCATCAGCCCGCCACCGGGCGTCCCGGTCCTGGATATCGATCCCTACGACCCCGCCGTCCTGAGCAACCCGCTGCCGTTTTTCGATGTCCTCAGATCACAAGGGGCTTTCGCATATCTGAGCCGATATCAGATGCTGGCCTGCGGCGGATACGACGTCACGCGCGAGGTCTTTTCAGACCACGAGCGGTTTGTCTCCTCGCGCGGCATTGGCGTATCGGACTTCCTGCTCGAAGAACCGTGGCGCCCGCCGTCCATTGTTCTGGAGGTGGACCCTCCTTACCACACGAGAACCCGGCGCGTGATCATGCGGGCGCTGTCGCCACGTGTGGTCGCGGATCTGCGCGCCGAGTTTGCAGCCGAGGCAAAGCGCCTGATCGCCACGCTGGCGACCGGGGACACTTTTGACGCCGTACCGGATCTGGCCGAGGCCTTCCCGACGTCAGTGTTCCCAAGAGCGGTTGGGCTGCATGATCCTGACGCCCGTCGACTCGTGGATTACGGCGCGATGGTGTTCAACGCGGTCGGGCCGGATAATGAGCTCCGGCGCGCCAGCATGGCGCGCGGTCCAGAGATCGTGCCGTGGATTAACGCTGCTTGTCAGCGGGAAAACCTGTCAAAGGAAGGGATCGGCGCGGCGATCTATGCCGCTGCCGACGATGAGGAAATCGACGCAGACGAAGCTGGCATGCTTGTTCGGTCGTTGTTGTCCGCGGGCGTGGACACAACGGTCACTGCCATTGGCAACGCACTTTGGTGTCTGGCCGAAAACCCCGATCAGTTCGAGCTTCTTCGGTCTGATCCGGATCTGGCCTTGTCTGCCTTCGAAGAAACACTGCGCTATACTTCGCCTGTCCAGGCCTTTTGTCGAACGGCTGCCGAGGACACCGAAGTGGCCGGTGTCGCCATCGAAGAGGGCAGCAAAATCCTCTGCGTTCTGGGCGCTGCAAATCTCGATCCGGATCATTGGCCCGACGCCGAGAGCTTTGACATAACCCGCAAAAGTGCGGGGCATCTGGCCTTGGGTGCCGGCGTGCACACCTGCGTCGGGCAGAACATCGCGCGCGCGGAAGGGCAGGCCGTTCTGCGAGCTTTGGCCGAACATGTGGAACGGATCGAACTGAGCGGAACGCCCGTGTGGCGGCCCAACAACGCCATTCATGCGCTCGACTCGCTTCCCGTCAGGCTGATTCCGGCGTGACGTCAGAAGTGTGCCCAACTGGTCGCCGCTCCCGCTCGACCAAACGCCGCGATGGCCGCACGGTGCTCGACGTGAACAGCTACGTGCCGTACTTTCTGGCCGCCATCGACGGCGCCCTGGCACGCAGCGCATCGCAGCATTACCGTCAGACATTTGGCATCGGCATCGGCGAATGGCGCGTCTTATCCGTGTTGGCCGATGAGCCGGGGGCGCCAGCCGCACGTATCTGCCAGCTGATATCGCTCGACAAAGCTGCGGTCAGCCGGTCGCTCGCCCGATTGGAAGCTCAAGGGCATGTGAGTGCGGCCACGCCTTACAGAGACAAACGTCGTCGGCAATTCCGCCTGACCGAAAGCGGTCAGAGCTTGCACGATCAGGTGCTGGACATCGCGCTGGCCCGCGAAGCCCGTCTGATCTCCGGCGTGGATCCAGATGACCTTGAAGCCATGTTGCGGGCCATGCGGATCATGCGACGCAATGTGGACGCGCTCTGATCATCCCTTGCGAGATGGGCACTGCCATGGTGGGCCGAGCCCGCAATCGCGGTTGCTCCTCACACAAAGGTTGGCAGCCAAAGCGACAACGCCGGAACAAGCAAGATTGCCGCCAGTACGAAGATCTCGGCGAGAAGGAACCACGAGACCCCAAGGAAAATCGATTCCAGGCGGATCTTGGTGCCCACGATGGACTTAATGACAAACACGTTGAGCCCGATGGGTGGGGTGACCAATCCGATCTCAAGCAGTTTGATGACTACGACCCCAAACCAGATCAGGGAAAAGCCAAAGTTCTCAACAATCGGAATGGTTAGCGGCAATGTGAGCAGGATGATCCCGATCGGGTCGAGGAACATGCCCAAAAAGATGTACATCAGTACGATCAGGCCCATCACCATGATCACCGAAACACCCGAAGTTTCGATCCAGGTTGTGATTTCGCCAGCCAAACCTGTCAGCGCGATGAAGTTTACAAAAAGCTTGCCGCCGATCGCGATGACAAAAATCATCGATGTCTGAAACACGCTTTCCTTCAGCGCGGCCAATATCTTCGGGAAGTTCAAACGACCAAGCAGCAGCCCCAGAACGAGGGTCGCCGCGGCACCGATCCCGGCGGCTTCGGTCGGCGTGAACAAGCCAATGTATATGCCCCCGATCACCACCACAAACAAGGTCACGATCGCCCAGCAATCCCCCAATGCACGCATACGGTCGCGCCGCGTGACTTCCTCCTGCGGGATCGGGGCGTCGTCCGGGCGCAACCGCACCCAGATGTAAATCACAACGAGGTACGCACCCAACGACAGCAGGCCCGGGATTACGGCCGCGATAAACAGCTTCGCGATCGACTGTTCTGCAAAGATCCCGAACAGGATGAACAGGACCGATGGCGGGATCAGTGATCCCAACGTACCACCGATCGCAACCGACCCTGCGGCCAAAGACCGGGCATAGCCAAACTGCAGCATCTCGGGAATAGCGATGCGTCCCATTGCGGCGGCACAGGCAACAGACGATCCGGTGATGGCGGAAAACCCGCCACAGCCGACGACTGATGCCATTGCGACCCCGCCCGGCAAGCGCGCGAGCCAAAGCCGGGCGGCACGGTAGATATCGGTTGTGAAACCGGCCTCGTAGGCCAGATGCCCCATGAAAATAAAAAGCGGGATCGTCGACAGCGTGTAGCTGGTGATAAAGGCATACGGGTTGTTCGTGATCAGCGACAGCGTCGGCTGCCATGCCCATTCGGCCACGAAAGGCTGTCCGGGGCGCCATGCGAAGATGACAAAAATGCCGATGGCCGCGACCGATCCCAACGCAGCCGCAATTGGAACCCGCAGCGCCAGCAGCACCAGCGTGGCGATCAGCCCGTATAGTCCGACAGTCAACGGGTCCATGTAATCAGTTTTCCTGCACCGGTCCGAAGGCCGCTTTCAGTTCTGCGGTGATGTTGATCGCAAGCCGTGTCAGGAACACCAGAACCCCAAAGGCGAAGACAAGCTTCATGGGCCAGGTCGGGATCTCGAGATGCCCGTCGTAGTAGAGGTTTTCGGCGAACTCGGCGGGTACTTTCCGAGCCAGCATGACCCCCATTGTGCCCATAAACAGACCGAACAGAAGTTTACCAAACGCGGACAAGAAATTCTGAAATCGCTTCGGCAGGCGATCAGCGATCACCGTGACGACGATATGCCCGTCCGAGCGCTCCACGTAGCCCAGCGGCAAGACGATCACGCAGATCATAAGCAATCCGATCATCAGCAGATCGTCAGGGACCGGGGCATTGAACATACCCCGACCGACAACCGAGGTAGCAACGATGGCGCCCATCGCAAAAAGCGAGGCACAGGCGACCCAGAGCACGGCGTTTTCAAGATGGGCAAGGGTACGGGACAACATCAGCGGCCTCGGCTTTTGGGAGCTGACGGAAAGAAAGGAAGCTCAAGAGCGGGCCGTTTCCGGCCCGCTATCTTTGTCAGGGACGCCTCAGCCGTCACCCTTCGCCCAAGGGTAACCATTGGCGTCGCGCTCGGCCGTGAACTTGTCGACGAGATCCGCAAAGGCATTATAGACTGCATCCGCATCCAGACCCTTCTCGACTGCCTTTTCCTTCCAGTTCGACACGTCTGCATCCGCAATGGCAACCATCGAAGCACGCAACTCGGGTTCCGGTTCAACGACCTCGATCTTGTAGCCATCGATCCCGGCTTCCAGTTCAGCGCGCACATCGGTCCGGGAGCGGAACATCGCCTCGGCCATGTAGTTGCTGAAGTCGCGCCCTAATTCGTCGATCAGCTTTTGCTCGTCAGCCGACAGGCTGTTGTAGGTGTTCATGTTCATACCCACACCAAAGGCGAGCACCTGACCCATGTTGAGTTCGGTGATGTACTTGGTCACCTCGTACTGCTTGTAGGCTTTGACAACGTAGTAATAGGTGGTTGAGCCATCGACGGACCCGTTAGAGATCGACTCATACACTTTCGGCTGAGACACCGAGACGGTTGCCGCCCCTTTTGCCTCCAACGCGGGGACAAAGGCGCCAGTTGCCCGGATGGTCTTGCCCTCGAGATCCGCGGCGGTGGTCACGGGCGTATCCCGCATCAGCAATTGAGTTGGACCAGTGGTATAGTTACCAAAGTACTTGATGCCGGATTTCTTTTGCTCGGCAAGCGCTGCCTCGTTCGTGGTCATGAACTCATGGGTGGCCATGATGCCAACCCATTCATCGCCGAACTGAATGGTGTCCACCACTTCATACGCCACAAGCTTGCCGGGCGCATAGACGGGAACAATGGATGCCATATCGGCAACACCATCTGACAGGCCCTGCGCAGCGGTTTTAGCCCCCAGCAGCGCACCACCCCAGGTGATGTTCAGCCCAAGCGAGCCGCCTGAACGTTCGCGCAGTTCGCTGTCGAGCCATTCCAGAGCTGCAGCACGGGTCCCGCGGTTCGGTCCAAACTCCGCAAAGCGCAGTTCGCGCATTTGTGCCTCTGCCGGGTTAGAAAAAGTGAATGACACCAGACCGGCGGCCACGAGCCCCGGCATGAGCAGTCCGCTCAGCAGTCGTTTCATCATGTTGTCCTCCCATTGCCGGCACAGGTCGCCAGCTGCATTCAGTATCGCATGATTTGCTTGCAAAATGTCAACAGACAATTATTGTTTCACTAGTTGAAATGAAAGGGTCATCATGGCCGACACCTTCTCGAAGCGTCCGAAGGACGGTAGCAGTCTGCCCAGGGTCCGCGCCGTAAGCCGGGCCGTTGCCATCCTGAGGGCCTTTTCTCAGGACCGCCCTTACCTCGCACTTGGCGAGGTTGTTCAGAAAACAGGACTGGATGCCGGGACGGTCAGAAGGCTGCTGGTGACGCTCCGGGACGAAGGGCTTGTACATCAAAACAGCGCCAGCGGGCACTACAGTGCGTCCACCGGACTGCTGGAGTTGAGCCGCGCCGTTCCGGAATCGCTCACCCTTACGGGACTGGTGGAACACAGAATCATGCAGTTGGCCCGTGACACTCAGACCACCGTCTATCTGTCGGTCGAGGGGGATGGCATGGCATTGTGCACCGCCAGACACAACGGTGGGCAGGCCATCGAAGTGCGATGGTGGGCCGTGGGCGAACACCGGGCGTACAATCGGGGCACCGGTCCACGCGTCCTGCTCGCCCATCTTGACGCCACAGAACGAGAGCGACTGCTCGAAGGGCCACTGTCCGAGGACGGCGACGTAGCCTTCCTGCGCCAGGAACTGGATCAGATCCTGAGGGATGGTTTCATCGTTAAGCATGACGAAATCGCCTCCGGACTTTCGGCCATGGCGGTCCCGCTTTTGGACCAGAATGGCAAGGCGCTTGCCGCCATTTCCACGGGCGGCCTCACACCCCGCTATGTCGGCGCGGAGCAAGTGAGCATGTTGGCACAGATGCAGACGGCGGCTGCGGACATGCGGCAGATGGTGCGGGGTTTTGTGAGCCCTTGATTTCAATAGATGAAATTTATTTCGTTAGTTGACTATCTACGGCAATTCGAGAACAGTACCCGAGTGATGTCCGGCTGGAGGAACGGTTCATGGGCCACACAATCGCGGAAAAGATACTGGCGCGTGCCTCGGGCCGGGCCAGCGTTCGCGCAGGTGACAACGTGCTGGCCAAACCCGATTTTGTGATCGCCTACGACTTTCCCGGCTATACCGATGTGATCTTTCGGCAGATGGACGAAGAGTTCGGCATTGAGAAAGTCGCCGAGCCCGAGCGGTTTGCGCTGTTCATTGACCACATGGTGCCCGCCGCAACCCCCGCCGAGGAAGAGCTTCACAAAATCACCCGAGACTGGGGTGCAAAAAACAACGTACCCGTCTACGAACGCAAAGGCATCGGCCATCAGGTCGCCGCTGAACTGGGCTACGCCACGCCCGGTGCTTTCGTTGTCCATTTCGATGGCCACATTTCCCAGCTCGGCACGTTCGGAACGTTGGCCATCGGTGTGCGCCGGCATCTTCTGGAAGCATTTGTTAAGGAACGCATAAAGTTTCAGGTCCCGCAGACCACGCGCGTGAACCTGAATGGCCGTCTGCAGCCTGGCGTGACACCGCGCGACGTGTTTCATCACATCGTCCGGGAGCTTGGTCCGCGCGCCTGCCGCAGTCAGGTGTTGGAACTGGGCGGAGACGCCATCTTGGAAATGTCGCTCGAAGGACGTCAGGCGATTACGTGTCTGGCCATGTTCACCGGGGCCATCACCGCAATCGTGAATCCGGATCAAAAGGCGTTGGACTATATCCGCGACCGCGCGCGCATTCAGATCGACCCATTGCAATCCGATCCCGACGCAGATTACGCCGCTGTGCACGACATCGACATCACCGATCTCGAGCCCATCGTCGTCATCCCCCCCAGCCCCGCGAACACGCGCGACCTCAGCGAGTTCGCGGGAACCGAGGTGCAGGTAGGCTATCTAGGCTCCTGCGCCTCGGGCCGGGTGGAGGACCTGGCCCTGGCGGCCGATGTTCTGGAGGGGCGGCGGATCAAAGATGGGTTCCAGCTGCACGTCATTCCGACAAGTCAGGAGATCATGGAAACCGCTGCGAAACAGGGAATCATCACGCGCCTTATCAATGCAGGCGCGTTTATCTCCTCTTCGTCCTGCGATTACTGCTTTGGACGGATGGGCGTGATGAGCGCAGGCCAGAAGGCCGTCTCAACCGGCACGCTCAATGTTCGCGGCCGCATGGGGTCCCCCGACAGCGATATTTTCATTGTGAATGCCGCCGCCGTCGCCGCTTCCGCGATCGAAGGCCGGATCGCAGATCCGCGCCCCTATCTGAAAGGGTGACGGAATGCCGCTCGCCAACCTCAGAGGCCGCGTGGCGTGGATTTTCGAGCAGGAAGACTTCGACGTCGATCAGATCATCGGTGTGAAGAACATCAAACTGAAAGACCCGGCCGAGCTGGCCGCGCTCGCGATGACTGAATACGAGCCGGACTTCCCCACTCTCGTCCAGCCCGGGGATCTGCTGGTCGGAAATCATAACTTCGGCTACGGGCACCCCCACTACCCACCGATGATCGGGATGCGGCATCTGGGCATTGGAGGTGTGATCGCCGAGAGTTTCTCTCCGGGATACTGGCGCGGCGAAATTGCGATGGGGTTTCCGCAATGCGCCTGCCCCGGCATCCTTGGAGCGGTTGCGCGCTGGGACGACGTCGAGGTCGATTGGGTGGAAGGCCGGTTTCGAAACCATACGCAGGGCATAGAGCTTCCGGTCGAACCCTTGTCGGATGGGGATCGCCAGATGTTGGAAGCGGGTGGTTTGGTTGGTTACCTGCACGCACGCGATCAGGAGGAAAACGCATGATCGACACCGCGACCAAGGCCGCTTTTGCCAAAGCAGTGCGTGCAGGTCACACCCAGTTTGCCGGTGGGTGCTATGACGCCATGTCCGGAATGATGGCAGAGAGAGCTGGCTTCCCTGCGGTCATGTCATCCGGGTTTGCGGTATCGGCTTCGCATTTGGGGTTCCCGGACGTCGAACTTTACACAATGACGGAAAACCTGACCGTCGTGCGAAACATCGTAAACGCGATCAGCGTGCCTTTGATCGCAGACACCGACACCGGGTATGGCAATGCCATTAACGTGATGCGCACGGTGCGTGAGTTCGAGCAGGCCGGGGTCTGTGCGATGATCTTTGAGGATCAGGCCGCCCCGAAACGCTGCGCCGCAGCAGCGAAGCAACTTGAATTGATCCCGGCCTATGAGCACGCGGCAAAGATCCGGGCCGCAGTCAGCGCACGCCGCGACCCTGATACGCTGGTCATAGCGCGCACCGATGCAAGCAGCGTCTCCGAAGCCATCGAACGCGCGCTCATGTATGTCGAAGCAGGCGCAGACCTGATTCAACCGATCAGCAAAACGTTCACGAGCTATGACGAGTTGAAGAGCCTGCGAGACGCTGTGGGTGTGCCTCTTTCTCTGCAAATTCTAGGCTGGCTCGAAACGGGTCTCTCACGCGCGCAGATTCAGGACGTTGCCGGGCTGGCCTGTTATCCGCTTGTCGGCCTGATGAGCGCCGCGCAAGCCATGAAGGACAATTTCGAGCGGCTGGCTCAGAACCACAGCACCGCCGATCTTCCGCGCCCGGTCATGAGCATGGGCGCGTTCAAGGACTTCATCGGATTTGAAGAAATCGAAGACCAGCAGACCCAGTTTCTGCTGATGGACCTCAAGAACGGATAGACGGAGGCCGCCATGCCCGAGGACTTCACCCGTATCGCGTCAGAGCGCGACGCCCATTCGCTGGCCGCGACGCCGGGACGCGATTTTGTTGGTCTGGACCGCCCTGCTGGCGCGCCGCAGTTCAAAACCCCACCGCTCAAGGCGACACGCCCGCCCCGGTGCCCGCCGTTCGTCGAGGTTACCCATCCCGATCAGCTTCTTCCCTACCTGGAACACGTGGCCCAGCGCCCGTACAACCACGGCCTCAATGCGTGCTGGGACCTGAAGCCAGGCGAACGCGTGTTGTTGCGTGTGGACAATTGGCACTCCGATCTCGTCATTCAGGCCTGCCAGAAGATCCTCGAAAAATACGGCGTCAGATACGAGATAAAGAAAATCGACCGGGGCCCGGTCCCACAATGGATCGGCGCAGATGAGGTCGATTACTACCTTTTCCGCACCAAGGAACTGGCCGAGTGGATGGATTGGTGGGAAGAGGAGGAAAAGAAACAGCAGTACGACAAGATTTTGATGGGGTATGGCGGCCCTGTGCTGGCTGAGCGCTTTATCAAGATTCAACGCATGCCCTTTATCACGCCGGAAATTCTGGCATCACCAGCCCACGCCATGCCAATCGAGGTCTTGAATGCCATCGATCGCTGGACCTGGGACCGCGTCCGCACCTGCAAGCGCGCCCGGATCACGGATCCCGAGGGCACCGACCTCGAATTCACCAACCATGCAGGGTATTGGGACAGCAATCGCGAATTCTACAATGCCGATCTGACGGCCGCGACCTGGACCGGGAACGAACACTTTGGCAAGCAGTACCTGCCTGGTCACGTCACAGGACGTCCTTGGATGTTTCTGCCAGGCAAAGAAGACGGAAACGGCGTGATTGCCGGCACAACCAATCACATTGCGCCTTGCGACTGGATGCAGTTGCACGTCGAGAACTCCAAGATCGTGCAGATCGACGAAGGCGGGGTTTTCGGTGACAAGCTTCGCGACGTGATGGACCGCACAGCGGACATTCAGTACCCCACGTTTCCCGGCAAAGGCATCATGTATTGGTGGGAAGCTTCCATCGGCACCAACCCCCATGTACATCGCCCACGCCAGGACTTTCCCTCGGGCTTTGTGAACTGCCTTTACGAACGCGTAAGATCAGGCGTTATCCATATGGGCTTTGGCACTATCATCAGTTCCATGGCCGAGCGACAGGCGGCGCGAGCCGGGCACCTTGTCGGGCATTGGCACCTTCACCTCTATTTTCCGACCTACACAATGGAGCGCGAAGGCGACAATGAAACGCTGATCGAAAATGGTCGTTTGGGAGCTTTGGACGATCCGGCCATTCGCAAGCTCTGCGCAAAGTATGGCGACGTTGACCTGTGGCTCGATGAATCCTGGAACCCGGCAGTGCCGGGCCTCAACATGGATGGTGATTACTGGGCGCATTACGGGCGCGATCCGTTGCATTGGGTCAAGACAGAACTTGAGGTCTGCCGCAACTACCATCCCTTGTTCATGAAAATGACGGGCGCCGACGACAAGTATTGCCACGGTGAAGGAGCCAACTGGTGGAAGGGCGGATGCTGCAACCATAGCGGTGTCACAGGTGGTGGATTACACGGCAATTGCTGCGGATAAGCCAGACTGCCTGTTACGGCGGCGATTACGCGAAAATCGCGCATTTCGCCCCCAATTGTTTTTGAAAACGATACAAATCCATTGCCAAATGGCGTGAGCGGCGTTTCAATTTGGCCAATAAATTGGCTCTGCACCATAGGTCTGTACACAACTCGAGGTCGTGTGACATGATTAAAGGTGTTTTCTGCGTGTCCTTTAGGTATTTTGACTTACGTAAAAATTGAGTTTTCCCACGCGTTGGCTCTGCCCGCGCCCCAATCGATGAACGAACCCCTTGTTGAGTAGTTTTCGTTCCCTTGCAGTTCTACGAGAAGCGATCTGGTGTTACGTCTGGATCGATCTTCGCGCGCGCGTGCTGGCGCCCGGGTCCCGGCTGCGTTTCATCGGACCTGTGTTGCGCAAGTACGAAGTCTGGCGCGTATCGGATCGCGCCACTGCCTTGCTCGGGCATCGCTGGACACGGTCGCCGCGGCGGATCGAGATTGATCTGACCTACGTGTGCAACATGCGGTGCAACGACTGCAATCGGTCGGTGACACAGGCACCGTCCAACATGCAGTTGACCAAAGCGGACATCGACACCTTCATCTCCGACAGCATCGTAGCAAATGCGGAATGGGAACTCGTACGCTTGCTCGGGGGTGAACCGACCCTGCATCCCGAGTTCTTTGCCATTCTGGATGCCTTGCGGGCCTACCGCGATGCCCATCGACCTGAATTGGTGATCGAAGTGATCTCCAACGGCCATGGCCCACGGGTCAACGCCGTGCTGGAAAAGATACCGGGCGATATCAAACTGACCAATACGGCAAAGCTGAGCGATGATCAGCCCATCCACCATGCCTTCAACCGCGCGCCCTGCGATCGGCCTGAACATGCTGGCAGTGACTTTTCGAATGGCTGTTTCGTGACCGAATACAGCGGCACGGGCCTGACGCCGATGGGCTACTATCACTGTGCAGTGGCCGGAGGAATCGACCGGATATTCAGAGAGGGGCTGGGTCGGGAAGCTTTGCCGGCCTCAGACGACGAGATGCGGGCGGAGATGGCCGCACTCTGCCGCCTGTGCGGTCATTTCACCGCGCAATTGGAAGCGGTTCCCGACGAAGAGCGAGTCAGCCCGACCTGGAAAGAGGCCTATGCCGCTTGGGCGGAAAGACAAAAGACGGGGCGCACCGGCATCAGCCGCGAAAGAGTACCGCCGGGGCGTTTGCACCAGCCCGAGCCCGCATTGCCCGAAGGCAAACCGCGCCGCAGCGGCCGGCTATAGCCCAAAGATCGGCGTCCGGGCGACAACTCACGGCAACTTCAATGACGGAACAAGGTTCCTGGCGCATCTGTTGGCGGCGCCACGTCAAGCGCGCGGCAGACGGCATGGATCATTGCCTGATTTGACGTCACCACAGGCTTACCTGTGGCCTCCTCGAGGCGCTCGATGATTTCGACCGAGCGCATGTCGGTGCAGCTCAGAACCAAAGCTTCGACTTCGGGGCCATTTGCCCGCATCGCGAGATCAAAGACTTCCGCCGGTGTCAGTTCCCCCTGCCCATAGTTGTCCAGAACACGCCCGATATCGGCCCGGTTGACGGTTTCAATCCCCGCGGAGGCCAGAAAGTCGACGGCCTGGTCGTTGATCTGTCCCAAATAGGGTGACGCAAATCCGATGCGCTTGACGCCCAGCGCCCGAATCCCGGCGACCAGCGCGCCAGCGGCCGTGATCGACACAGCGCCGGAAACTGCGATCTTCCGCGCAAGATCGGCATCAAAGGCCGCGCCATGCGTAAGGGTCGCGGAGGTGCATCCATAAAGGATGGCTGCTGGTCTGACGCCGCCAATCAGCCGCAGCGCCTGCGAGAGGTCGGCGGCCCCAAGTCCCGCCATCTGCGCCGAGCCCGGCACTTCATCGGCGTCGTAGTCTCCCAACCGCTCAAAATGCATCGTGCATCCTTGCGGGCACAGCGCGCCCATGTCCGGCTCAAGGTTGGTGTTGGTGAAAGGCACAAGGACCCCGATTTTGGGTCCACTTCTGTCCTGTGGTTTCATTCTGCAGCTCCCGTGACGATGTCGGCAACGCTTTGCATGACAGTGGCCGGACCGATCGTTGCGCGCAAACAATGGGCAAGCCCGTATCCGGACATGCCGCGTGCGAGAAAGCCAGATGAGCGCAGTTCGCCAGCGGCCCGATCGGCTGACGCGCTGTCTTCGAATGGCAAAAGAACAAAATTGGTATGGCTGGGTGGCGTCGCAAATCCAGCGGCCATCAGCCTCGATTGAAACTGCTCTCGAATGTCCGTTGTCATTGTGACGGTCTCGCGCATGTATGCTTGATCGCGCACTGCCGCCGCGGCAGCGGATTGCGCGGGGCCAGAGACGTTGTTGGGATTCAGAAGCTTTCGCATCTCGCGGCCGATCGCTTCTGGGAACGCGCCCCAGCCAACGCGAAACCCTGCCATTCCATAGGCCTTTGAAAGCGTGCGGAAAACCATTGTATTGCCGCGAGAGACCAAATTCAGGATTTGGCTGTGATCTTGTGCGTCAAATTCGGCATAGGCCTGATCAATAGCCAGCAGAATGTCAGGCTGCAATTGGTCTCGCAGCTTGACCAGCGCTGCGTTTGCAATGCGCGTGCCTGTCGGGTTTCCGGGGTTGCAGAGAAACACGATGCGAGTTCGGTCCGTGACCTTGGCCAGAACCGCTTCGGGGCTGACGCAAAAATTTTCCTCCGGCGCGACCAAGTATTGTGAACCTGCCTGCGCACAGGCTGTCTCGAGATAGAGGTACCCATACGCGCTGCCCACAACGTCATCCCCCGGTCCCGAAAACGCGCGGATTAAGGCGCCAATCAGTTCCATCGAACCCGCGCCGCAAAGGATGTTATTCGGATCGACTTGATGCACATCGGACAGCGCAGATCGCAGATCGACCCAATCGGGATCAGGATAGAGCTGGCCCTCCCGCAGAGACTTTTCCGCTGCGGTGAAGGCCATCGGACTTGGTCCGCGCAGACTTTCGTTCTGTGCGAGAGAGAACAACAACGGGTCCAGATCAGCCAAGACATAAGGAGCCATGGCGGCAACCGAGGGCACCGCGCGGATCATGCTCCGTACTCCTCTCGCGCCGCCAAGTGGCTCACCAAACCCTGCGCAACGTCCCGCGCCAAAGCCTCGGGGTCGCGGTGTTCTGGCGGTCCATACCCCCCGCCGCCAGGCGTATCCAGCACGAGGGTCTCGCCCGGTTCGATTCTCAGTTCACATTTGCCGGGAATGTCCTCCGCCCGTCCCGAAACACGCACGCGACCGGGATATCCGGGGTGTCCGCCGGAGCGGCCGGCGGCAGGGGTCTTGATCCGTTCAAGCGATAGAAAAACAAGAAATGGTTTGTCGATTGCGGACGCGATCTCGATCTGCTGGCCCAGGCCACCACGGTATTGCCCCGCCCCGCCAGAATCCGTCAGCAACTCGCGGCGCCACACTGTCACGGGCGCGACGGCCTCTGTGATCTCCACCTGACTGCCGAAGACGCCCGAAGGATAGGCCGTCGCAGACAGACCGTCGCTATACGGTCGGGCGCCCGTGCCTCCGTTGTGCACCAGTTCCAGTGCAAATTGCCGCCCCCTCGTATCCACCGCTTCGGGCACATGGCGCAGCGGCAGATCGTACATGCAGGAGGCGCCCTCGGCCGGAACGCGGTCTGGCAGAGCCTGGTGCAGGCAGCCCAGCACCAAATCAGGCGTCAGCTGCCCAATCGTGTGGCGCATCGCAACAGGCGCCGGGCGCTGCGCATTGAGGATACATCCCGGCGGGCCCGTGACCCGAAACGGAGCGAGCGACCCGGCATTGTTCGGGATGTCGGCGCCGATGATGCAACGCATCGCGAACACGGAATAGGCAGCGGCATAGTTCAGCGGCACGTTGATACCTTTTGATGAGCAGCCTGACGTGCCTTCGAAATCGAGATGGACGTGATCATCCGCGATGGTCAGTGCTGCATGCAGTTCCAGTTCCCGCTCGTACCCGTCCACCCGAAGTGTGTTGTGGTAGACCCCTTTGGGCACCTCCGCGATCGCCGCCAGGGTGCCGCGTCGTGATACATCGAAAATGTAAGTGGCCAACTCCCGCAGGTCCGGCAGATCAAAGTCCTTCATCATGCCGACAAGCCGCGCCGCGCCCGCCTCGCAACACGCGATCAGAGCATAGATATCCCCCTCGTTGGCGATCGGTTCGCGCGAGTTGGCCCGCACAATGTCCATGAGGAGCGGGTTCAGTTCTCCCGCATCGACAAGTTTGCAGGGCGGAATCAACAACCCTTCATCAAAGACATCGGACCCTTCGGGCCCCATGCCCCGTCCCCCAAGATCTACCAGATGAGACGTGCAGGACGTGTACCCGATCACTTGCCCATCCAGAAAGACGGGCATCACCAGCAGAAAGTCGTTCAGATGCCCGGACGCCAGCCAAGGGTCATTGGTCATGTAGATGTCGCCGGGTCGCATGGTCTGTTTCAGGAAACGCGATCTCAAGGACTGAACCGCGGCTGCCATGGTGTTGATATGGCCCGGTGTTCCGGTGACGGCCTGCACCAGCATCTGACCTTCGGCGTCGAAGATGCCCGCCGAAATATCCCCGCATTCGCGCACGATCGGCGAAAACGCGGCACGGATCAGCGTTTGTCCCTGCTCTTCGACAACAGCCAGCAAGCGGTTCCACATCGTTTGAAGTTTCGCGGGGGATTGCGAGGGCATGCGTCACTCTCCGTTGGGTTTTCGACTAAGGACGAGATTCCCCGCCCCATCGACTTGTGCTTCAAAATCTGACGCCACGAAGGTTGTTGTTTGGGGTTCGGTGATCAGGGCCGGGCCGTCGATGTGCTGTCCGGGTTCCAGCGACGCGCGCGGGATACAGTTCGCTTCGACTTCTGCACCGCTCACATCGCACCAGACCGAAATGGGGTGCGCGGACCATTCCTGCGTATCGCCGCGCAAGGTGGCTTGTTGAACCGGCGACTCCGGATTGGTGGTAACGCGAACCGCCCAATTCAGGATTTCGATGGCCATACCCGGAACGGGACGGGAAAACTGGCGTGAATAAGCTGCTTCGAACACATCGGACAGCGAACCGAGGTCGGCGGCTTCCAAGACCCGGTCAGGCAGCGCGATTTCGATCTCATGCCCCTGTCCATGATATCGCATAAAGGCACTGCGGGTTTCTTGCAGAGCGCCATACGGCGCGCCCTGCCGGACAACGCGTGTGGCTTCCTCGATCATCACATCCAGCAAGGTGTTTACCGCATCGGTGTCGAGCGTTTCTAACCATTCGTAACGGCTGCGCACGATCTCGTAGGAGACAGGAGCGTGCAGGAACCCCACTGCGGACCCGACACCGGGATCTTTGGGGATCAAAACATGGCGGACCCCCGCGCTACGGGCGACCCGACAGGCGTGCACCGGGCCATTGCCACCAAAAGCGATCATCGTGCGCGGCTCTAAGTCTGCGCCAGATTCCACCGCATGCATGCGCGCAGCGCTGGCCATGCTTTCGTCAACGACATCGCTGATGCCCTGGGCAGCACCAATTGCATCCAATTGCAGTGCTGCGCCAACCTGGGTCTCAAGCGCGTGCTTCGAGGCCGCGATATCCAGACTGAACTGCCCTTCGGCAAATCCATCGGCCGGGATGTACCCCAGTGCTATGTCGGCATCTGTGACAGTGGGGTCCGTGCCTCCGCGCCCGAACCCGACCGGACCGGGTTCAGAACCTGCGCTTTTTGGCCCGACTGTCAGGCGTCCGAGGCGGTCCGTGGACGCGATCGAGCCGCCACCTGCTCCGATCTCGATCATTTCGACAACCGGTATGCGGACAGGCATCCCCGATCCTTTGACAAACCGGGCTGCACGGGCAATTTCGAACTGGCGCGACGTTCGGGGCTGGCTGTTGTCGATCAGGCAGAGCTTTGCGGTGGTCCCACCCATGTCGAAGGACAAAACCTGGTCGAGTCGACATGCGCGCGCGACACGTGCCGCTAGAATAGCGCCGCCGGCAGGTCCGGATTCGACCAGTCGGATTGGGAAACGCGCCGCCGTGTCGAGGGTGGTCATACCTCCGCCGGCTGTCATCATCAGGATCGGGCATCTCAGACCCGCCGATAGAAAGCCCTGTTCCAATGTGCCCAGATATTGCGCCATCAGCGGCTGAACAAAAGCATTGGCGACTGTCGTGCAGAGACGGTCAAACTCGCGCGCTTCCGGGCTGACGTCTGAGGAAAGAGAGATCGCCAGATCAGGCCGCAACGCTCCAAGCAGGTCACGTAATCGTTGTTCGTGATCCGCGTTTGCATAGGAATGCATCAGGCAGATCGCGACAGCCTCCACATCGCCGAGGGACTGCGCCAGACCCGCCACTCCATCCTCATCCAAGGGCACGAGTTCATTGCCGCGCGCGTCCATCCGCCCGGAGATTGTAAAGCTACGCTCGCGCGGGACCAGAAGTTCGGGCTTTTCCAATGCAATGTCGTACTGGCTGTAACGGCGCTCGTAGGCGATCTCCAGAATGTCCCGGAAACCTTCGGTTGTGACGGTTGCGACCTTCGCGCCACGACGCTCGATCAAGGCATTGGTCGCCAGGGTCGTTCCGTGGATGAACCGCGCAACGTCTTCCATATTGCGCCCCGCTTCGCCCAGCGCCCGCCGCGCGCCCGCCAATGCGGCCTCCGCAGGGTCCTGATGGGAGGTGAGCGTCTTGGTTGCCGCCAGGATATGACTATCCTCCATGACAACAGAGTCCGTGAATGTTCCGCCGATATCGATCGCAAGGCGCAAATCTGATGACATAGATGAAGCTTTGAACTGGAATGCGGGAAGGGTGGCGCGGACTAGGCCGGCTTACCTTCCGGTCAGATCGCAGCCCGTCGCCCGACGGTTGGTCACGTCGAGAACCAAGACCGGGCCCAAACCCGGGAAAAGAGGCGAATCACAGGTCATGCGTCCAGCTTAAGCCGGAAACTGCGTTCGTTTGGTTCATTTGCGACACCAGACGCGGCGCAACCCGAGCAAATGGCACTTGCGTGTTCGGAGCCTCGCCTCAAAAGTGCAGCGCGGCGCCGAACCGCAAGGAGATTCCAATGATCGCTGAAACCCCCGGCTTGCTGAACGCCGTTCGAGACCGATTTGCGCATGTCGATACATGCCCGTTTGAAGGGCCACGCGTGTTCTTTGAAAACGCGGGCGGTGCGCTGCGCCTGAAATCTGTCATCGACACTTCGGCGGTCTACGCCGGTTATCCAGACAATCAAGGCCGCGACAACGGCGCCTCGCGCGCCCTGATGGCGACCATTGCCAAAGGCAAGGAGGATGCAAGGCGGTTTTTCAATGCCGAGGGCGGTCAGGTGTTTGTGGGCGAAAGCGGGACCGAAGTGCTGTTTCGCCTGATCCGCACAGCCGCTTTCGGCGCACAGGACGGCGGTGTTTTGGTGGGCAGCACGCTGGAACATCCGGCGACCCGAAGCGCGATGACCCGATGGGCCAAGGCAACCGGTCGCCCTCTGGTGCAGGTTCCGCATGACTACGAAACTGGCACGGTCGATGCCGAAGCCTATCGCGAGAGGCTGACTCCCGATGTGCGCGTGGCGACGATTGTTCAAACATCACCGGTGACCGGCATTGCCGTGGACGTCCCAGCCGTGGTCGACGCAATCCGAAGTGTCGCACCGGACGCCTTTATCATTCTTGACGGTATCCAGCATGCAAGCCACGGGCATATCGACCTGCAGGCCTACGGTGTCGATGGGTTCGCGGTTTCGCCCTACAAGGTGTTCTCCCGGCACGGGTACGGGCTCGGCTGGGCGTCGGACAAGCTGACCGAAACGACCAAAGAACAGATCATCGGTGGCCCGGAGGAGAACTGGGAACTGGGCACCCGGGACGCTGGCAGTTACGCTACATTTTCTGATGTCGTCGCCTATTTCGAATGGCTGGGGGCACAGGTGTCCGACGCGACCTCGGCTCGGGCCCGCATCGAGGCGGCCGGGGCAGCCATTCACGCACATGAAGCCAGCCTTGTCTATGGCATGCTTCATGGAACCGGGAACCAGCGTGGGCTCGCAGAGATGCCCGGGGTAACGATCATCGGCGGCGTTGAGAATGCTGGCCGTGAGGGGTTGGTGTCGCTCAGGCTGGACAAGATGGCCTCAGCGGATCTGGTGCGCTTTTTGGCAGCGCGCGGTATTCGGGTGCATATACGCAAGGACGATCATTACTCCGGCAACATTCTGGGGCCACTCGGATGGGAGGATTGCGTGCGGGTGTCCTTGTGCCACTACAACTCGGAGCAGGAAGTGGCAGCCTTCCTTACGGCAATGAACGAGGCCTGTGACGTCTGATCAGACGGCGCGGCCATTCGTCGCTCAATCAGGCAAATATCGAAGGGTCGCAGCCTGCTGCAAACGGGCCGGCCGCTTCTATGGCGCGTGCCGCTTCAAACAGGATGTCTTCGCGATAACGTCCACTCACCAGTTGCACCCCTAGTGGTCGGTCGGTCGCGACACCTGTGGCCACCGACAAAGCCGGAACCCCCAATGCGGGCAAGCCTCGTTGAGTCAGCTGCGCTTCAAAAACCTCTGCGAATTTCTCCTCGGACCAGACATCGCTTTGCTGATCGAACGGCAGTTGCCCTGAAACCGGACAGAGCAAAAGCGCGTAGGCTTCAAAAAACAGCTCCCACTCCCGGATCAGCGTTGCACGAGATTGCAAAGCGCGCATCAGGGCATCCATGTCTGTCGGGCCTGCATCCTTGCGCATCTGTTCAAAGACGAAACGGGAATCCGGTTCATTTTCCTTGGCGATCATGTCGACTGCCGCAAACTGAGTCTCTGCCATCCAGAGTGTGGCATTGATCCGAGCCGCGTCGCGGATAGGTGGTGGTGCGACCTCTTCGACGGTCCAACCCGCCGCTTCCAAATGCTGGGCCGCTTCGGACAAGGCCGCCTGCACTTCGCTGGCGACATTCATGCCATCGGGTGCAAGGCACAGGGCAACACGCCGCTTGAAAGAGGCACCTTCAAATGGAACGGGCGCCATCCAGGGATCGCGAACATCCGGCACGGCCATCGCGCGGAAAGCCAGCTCCACATCTTCGATGCTCCGCGCGATCGGGCCAGACACCGCCATCAGCTGCGCGCCAATGAATCGGTCGGGTGCGGACGGATTCCACGCAGGAATGCGGCCCAAGGTCGGGCGAAGGCCATGAATTCCACAGGCGTAGGCGGGATAGCGGACGGACCCGGCAATATCAGTTCCATGCCCAACAGAGCAGATGCCGCTGGCAACGGCAGAAGCCGCGCCACCTGACGATCCGCCCGGTGTGATCGCAGCATTGCGCGGATTGAGGGTTTGACCGTGTAAGTCGTTCTTGGTGAACCAACGCAGCGAAAACGCGGGCGTGTTGGTGCGACCAACGATCACGCCTCCGGCTTTGCGCAGGTTGCCGACGACGGGATTGTCTTGCTCCGCCACAGCGTTTTTCTGCAACTTCAAACCGTTGGTCGTGGCGAACCCCGCCTGATCGACATTCACCTTCGTGGTCACCGGGACGCCCGCCAAAAGGCCCGGGTCTTCTCCGGACGCGATCTTCTGGTCCACCTTGCTCGCTGCGTCCAACGCAACCTCGGTGCAATCCTGCACCACTGCGTTGAGAACGGGGTTCACCTCAGCCAGGCGCTCCAGGTGAGAATGCGCAACTTCGGCTGCTGAAACGTCTTTGTTTCTCACGGCCCGCGCGGTCCATGTCGCGGTCTGACGCCAAAGTTCGGCCATTGCCCCTCTCCCAACCTGTCCCTGCGAGCTTTTCCATAAGCGTCCCAGCCGGCCATAGTTGTCAAGTTATGTACGGTCTGATGTCGCTCGCACAGCTGACCGGCACAACCAGCCGCGGTCTGAGTCTTGCAGTCGGGACTGCTCAACTCACTCTCTCTGCGGTTTGTTGATCTGTGACGTCAACGGTAGGGGTTTTTTTGCCCTTTGAAACCGATATAGAACTCGTCTAGCCTGATCCGGGACGGGGGACGTATGGAACAACACGCTTATCAAGTAAGCGATCTGGACGCGTGGCTGGCGCAGTTCGGGTTCGAGCGCTATTCCCCTATTCTCGCAGAAAATGACGTTGATCTGTCCGTGCTTCCGGACCTGAGCGAGAGCGACCTGAAGGAGCTGGGATTCACGCTTGGCGATCGCAAGCGCTTCTTTCGGGCGGTTGCCACGCTCTCAGACTCAGCTGAGACAACCGGGAATGCATCCAGCGTCGTTTCAGTGCTGCATGGTGCGGCCGAGCGGCGCCAGTTGACCTACGGGTTTTGCGATCTTGTCGGGTCAACGCGTCTGGCCACAGAGCATGACGCCGAAGACATGGGGCAGATCCTGCAAAGCTACCATGCGTGCTGCCAGCAACTCATCGAACGCTGGGGCGGTCAGGTTTTGTCCATTCAGGGTGATGGCGTTTCGTTCTGCTTCGGTTTTCCGACCGCCCACGAAGACGACGCTGAACGCGCTGTACGCGCCGCGATGGAGATCGGCGAAGCCGTCCCAGAACTCCAGGTGCTGCCCGGCCTTGAATTGGGGGTGCGCGTGGGTGTGGCCACTGGCCGCGTGGTTGTCGGCGATGTGGTTGGAGACGGACGGCAAGGCAGTTCCGTCGCGGGTGCAGTCACCAGTATCCCGGCAAAACTTCAGGAGTTTGCCCCGACGAACTCCGTCGTCATTTCCGACACAACCCAACGACTGGTCAGCGACGCGTTTGAACTGACGTTTCAGGGCGAAGAGGTTTTGCAAGAACGACAAAGCCCGGTCGCAATCTGGAAGGTGGAAGCAGCACTGGCCGTGGGGCGCTCGTTCGACGACGGGCATGCAGGCATCCTGGTTGGCCGGACCAAGGAACTGGCCTTCCTGAGTGCGCGTTGGCAACAGGCGCTCGAAGGGCGCGGGCAGACCGTCTTGCTCAGTGGCGAAGCCGGAATGGGAAAAACCCATCTTATTCACCGATTCACGTCCGGCATCGCATCGGCCGAGATGCTTCAGATCAACTTGTTCAACGCGGCTTTTCACAACAACACAACGCTGTTTCCGGTTGTGTCTTACATGGAGCGTGCCGCGGGCCTGACGGGCAGGGAAACACGCGCCGAGCGGCGCGAGAAACTTGCAGCTTCGCTGGCTCCTCTGGAACAGATCGACCCGGAAGCTTCAGGGATTATGGGGCCATTGTTGGGAATAGAGGATACAGACAGCAGCTCCTCATTCTCCGGCGCACAGATGAAAGTGCGCACGCTTAGCCTGCTGCAGCGCTATCTCGTTGCGCTGTCAGAAGAAAAGCCTTTGCTCGTCATTCTTGAGGACGCCCATTGGTGTGATCCGACGACAACGGAATTCTTTACGTCCTTGATTTCGGAAGGCATCGATCAGAACAGGATCATGCTGCTGATCACGCACAGACCGGATTTTGAGCCGCCCTGGCCGCGCAGTGCAACGCTGACGCCTCTCCGGTTCGAGCGGCTCGATCCGAAGGCCAGTGCGGATCTCGTTTGCGCGCTGCCAGCGGCAGCCGGACTGGACGATCGCGTGATCGACCGGATTGTCAAACGAGCTGATGGCGTCCCCCTTTATCTGGAAGAGCTGACCAAATCGGTCGCCGAGGCCGGAATCGAAGGCGCAAGTGATCCATCATCCCCGGATCAAAGCTTATCGGTGCCAGTCAGCCTAGCAGACTCATTGATGGCCAGGCTCGACCGTCTTGGGACAGGTAAGACGGTTGCACAGATCGCCTCGGCCATCGGCCGCCGTTTCAGCCACGATATGCTCAGTTTCGTCGTCGACATGGACCAAAAGGACGTGACACGCGGACTGAATGAACTGGTCGGGGCAGAACTCTTCACCCGACAGGGCATGTGGCGGGACGCGATCTATATGTTCCGCCACGCTCTTGTTCAGGAGGTGGCTTATGGCAGCCTGCTCAAGAGCGAACTGAAGGGGCTGCACAGCAAGATCGCGGAAGTGTTGCAGAACTTTTTTCCAGAGCTGAACGAAAGCGAACCTGAACTTCTGGCGCAGCATTACGTTCGGGCCGAAATGCCCGGCGAAGCGATCGCCTACTTGGTGGAGGCAGGTGTGCGGGCGTTGACCCGGGCCGCCTTGGTGGAGGCGATCAACCATTTCTCTCAGGCCATTGAGTTGGTCACCCGACAGCCTCATGGCCCCGATCGGGACCGCGAAGAAGTGCAATTGCGGGTCTATCTCGGCGGTGCTCTGATCGCGGCGAAGGGCTATGCTGCACCGGATGTCTACGAAACATTCCTGACCGCATACGAGCTCTGCCGCGAACTGGACGAGCCAGCGCTTATGACCTCGGTACTTTATGGCTTGTGGGTGGTTCAACTCGCCAAGAGCGACCGCGCGGAGACCACGCGTTATGCGCAGGATCTTCTGTCTCATGCCGGCACAAGCGCGGATGCCGCAGACCGGCTGGCCGCGAACTTCGCAGACGGAATCACGCGCTTCTACAATGGCAATCTCAGCGACTCAGCACGTTGCTTTGGAAAAGTTTTTGACGACTACAGCACATCTTTGAATCCCCGCCTGATCCAGGGGTTCAGTGACGATCTCGGTCAGTTTGCCCGTGTTCAAAGTGCTTGGCTGTCCACCTTGCAAGACGATGAAGCCGCTGCCTTGCAACATGAGAAGGTAGCATTCGAAGAAGCCGCGGCCCTGGGCGATGTCATGTCCGAAGCGCGCGCCAATACGTTCGCAATGCTGTGCCGGCATGATCGCGGCGATCCCGCAGGAACACGGCAATTCGCCGAGCGCGCCATTGAAATTGCGTCAGAGCGTGTGTTTCCGTTTTGGATTGCGCTGGGGCAGTGCGGTCTGGGCTGGGCGATGGCCCGGGAGGGAGAAGCCGAAAAAGGTGTGGCGGCGATTGAGCAGGGCCTTGGCTTTTTCGATCTGATTGAGCAGAAGCTCCCCCTGACCTACTGGCGGTCCTACCTTGTCGAGGCGCTTTTGCTGGCAGGCGACCATGAACGGGCGCTGTCTTGGGCCAACGCGTCAATCGAATTGGCGCGCGCAAATGTGGACAGCGTTTTCGCGCCAGAGCTGCTGCGATTGAAATCCCGCGCTATTCTTGCCGGATCCGGGGATGCCGACCTTGCCAGGCAAGTGCTGCACGAGGCAATCGAACATGCTGCTCAAAGCGGCGCAAAGCTCTATTCGAACAACGCAAAGCGCGATCTGGCGAACCTATCCTGAGGCGCGCCGCACCCAACTATGTCGGATAGAGCGAGGCAGATGTGGCCCTTTGCTTGATCAGTGACAGAACCGTATCGATGGTTGGGGTAGCGGTGTCCGTGATCCGGCCAAGTTCCTGAACCGAGCCCACCAGCGCATCGATCTCCATCGGCCTGCCCGCCTGCAGGTCCTGCAGCATCGAGGTGCGATGGGCGCCAACCGCCGCACCGCCGTCAATACGGCGATCCACGCTGATCGGGAACTTCACGCCGAGTTTCTCGCCGATGGTCTGGGCCTCGACCATCATTGCTCGCGCAATGGCCCGCGTGCCGGGATCCGTGCAAAGGACATCGAGCGTGGCGTGAGTCAGGGCTGAGATCGGATTGAACGAAAGGTTGCCCCAAAGTTTCACCCAAATCTCGTCCCGCAGGCGCGGACGCACCGGTGCTTTCAGCCCCGCACCGGTAAGCACCTGGGAAAGAGCCGTGGCGCGGTCGGATTTGCTTCCATCTGGTTCGCCCAAGGAAAATCGGTTGCCTTCGATATGCCGGACTGTGCCGGGCTCAATCACCTCAGCAGCGGGGTACACGACACATCCCAGGACACGATCCGGGCCAAACCCGTCCCATTGCGCGTTGCCGGGGTCCACGGTTTCAAGGCGCTTCCCCTCCAAAGGGCCTCCGATTTTATGAAAGTACCACCATGGGACACCATTCACGCCGCTGACGATTGTGGTCTGATCTCCGATCAGAGGTTGCATTGCCGGGACGACGTTTGGCACCGAATGCGCCTTGAGGGTGACGATAACGTAATCCTGTGGTCCGAGTTCTGACGGATCGTCACTTGCCCTCACCGGCACGGTCGCCGACGTTCCCCCGTCTTCGATGAGCGTCAGACCGCTCGACTGCATTGCGGCAAGGTGCGGTCCGCGGGCGACGAGGCTGACATCTGCCCCGGATTGCGCAAGTTTCACCGCCATGTACCCGCCGATGGCGCCCGCTCCAAATATGCAAATCTTCATTCTGTGTTTCAGGTCACCATGACGGCTGGCCTGTCCTTCGTTTGAGATGATGAACGGTTCTTGGCTGGTCCAAGCACCGGGTCAAGCTGTCGTAGCCAGACCCAGTTTCTCTGCCATGCCGATCCGCTGCATCTTTCCGGTGGCACCTTTGGGGATCTCTTCCAGTATGACGACCTTTCGGGGCACCTTAAAATCAGCCATTCGGGTTCCGGCAAAGGCGCGAATCTCCTGATCCGTGGTCTGGGCTCCGTCCTTCAGAACCACGGCTGCGGCCACTTCCTCACCCAGTTTTGGGTGGGGCAAAGCAAAGGTGACGACCTGCGCGACATCCGGATGGTCCAAGAGCACGCCATCCACCTCGAGCGGGCTGATCTTTTCACCGCCCCGGTTGATGATTTCCTTCAAGCGCCCCGTCAGGTGCAGGTAACCGTCGTCGTCAAATGCGCCCTGGTCACCGGTGCGGAACCAGCGCGCACCCTCCGCTTCAAAGAAGCTGCTGGCATTGGCCGCCGGATTGCTCTCGTAGCCCGGCGTCACGTTCGGTCCGGAGATGACCACTTCGCCAGTCCCCTCGATCAGCTGATCTTCGCTCTCATGCGCGATCCTGATTTTCGGGCCGGCCGCGACCCCGACGGCACCTGGTTTTTGCGCTCTGGGTGGTAAGGGATTTGATGCCATCTGGTGAGTGGCTTCGGTCATGCCGTACCCTTCAATCACCGGTGCACCAAACGTCCCCTGCAACGCCATCATCACCTGAGCCGGCAAAGAAGCGGACGACGACCGCAAGAACCTCAGGTTTGCCGCTGCGATCACATCTGCGTTGCGCCCCGCGCGTGACAGAATAGCCTGATGCATTGTAGGAACGGCCGTGTACCACGTTGGTTGCGCTTCTTTCATCCAGCCAAAAAACCGCAATGCATCGAAACCGGGCGCGCACCAGATCGAAGCACCCGCCGAAAGGGACGCGGCGACCGCGGCAATCAGACCGTGGATATGAAAGAGGGGCATAACGTTTAAACAACGGTCCTGCTGCGTCAGTTCCAGCGAAACGCGAATATGCTCTGCCGACGCCGCGACATTGGATTGCAGCAGTGGCACGATCTTGGGGCGGGATGTGGTACCGGAGGTGTGCAGGATCAGTGCAACATCATCGGGCCCCGGCTGATCCGTGTCGGTCTCGCCCGCGGCGTCGGAATCGAGCACGAACGCCCCGGACGCAGCACCCTCCGGCACGCTCAAACGGATAATGGCCATGCCTGCCTTTTTGGCGGCAGCCAATGCCGGACCATCATAGTCTGCCATCACTACCAAAGCTTTCGCCCGAAGATCGGACAAATAGAAATCGTACTCTTCTTCCCGGTAGGCGGGGTTCAGAGGAGCGGTGGTGGCGGTCTGAGCGATTGTCACAAAAGCAGCCGCCATTTCGGGGCCGTTGGGCAGGACAATCGCGACGCGATCCCCACGCCCCACACCACAGCGATGCAAGACAGCGGCGACTTCGTCACTCAATGCGCGAAGCTGTCCATATGTGAGCCAAGCCCGCCCTGGTGCGCCCAAGGCCGGCAGGTCGTCGGGATGATCGGAGAGCAGAGCGCGCAAAGTCGTTTGCATTTTGGGTCCTTCTAACCGCCGCCTCAGTTTTTCGCCTTCACTCCGCCGCGAGTCAGGTTTTCTCACCCGACCCGTCTGTTGCACAGCTGCGCGAGGCACAAAACTAGTCCTGAACCCTGAGATCGGCAATGGGGCTTCCGCGATGCCGCAAGGGAACTGAAAGAAGGCGTAGTCCCCAAGCGGTCCATTTGGAGCTAGGGAGCGCCGCCGTATTCTGACGTAACGGCACAAATCATTTTTTCGACGCGATTTGAGGCTGATCAAATCCGCTTCCCACGGCTGATGTAGGACTCGCGCCAACAGGAGCGAACCCTTGTCTCAGATAATCTTCAAAACCGAAGGCATCACGAAGGTCTACGATACCGGCGAGGTCAAGGTGTACGCCCTCGATGGCGTGGATCTTGCGCTCTACAAGGGTGAACTGACGGTTCTGCTGGGCCCGTCTGGCAGCGGCAAGTCAACGCTTCTGAACATCTTGGGCGGGCTGGACCACCCGACGGATGGGCGCGTGTGGTTCGATGAGACCGAACTAACCAATCTTTCCGACCGGGGCCTGACCAAGTACAGGCGCGATCACGTGGGATTCGTGTTTCAGTTCTACAATCTGGTGCCCAGCCTGACCGCCCGCGAAAATGTTCAGCTTGTAACCGATGTGGCGCCCAATCCGATGCCGGCTCATGAGGCGCTGGACCTAGTGGGCCTGGGCAAACGGATGGATCACTTTCCATCCGAGATGTCCGGAGGTGAGCAGCAACGTGTTGCCATTGCGCGTGCTATTGCGAAACGACCGCAGATCCTGCTTTGCGACGAACCGACCGGCGCACTGGACAGCACCACCGGCGTTCAGGTGCTGGAGGTCCTGCAAGACATCAATGAACGGTTTGGCACCACAACTGTTGTGATCACGCACAACGCGGAGATTCAGCGCATGGCCCACCGGGTCATCTTCTTTCAGGACGGCAAAATCAGCGAAACGCGTGTGAACGCCGAACGGCTCGCACCTTCCGAGATCGTGTGGTGACACGAAATGCAAGCGCTTGATATCAAGCTGTTTCGCGATTTCGAACGCTTGTGGATTCAGGCTGTCGCCATTGCGCTGGTGCTCGCCTGCGGGGTTGCGATCCTTCTGACATCTTTCGGAATGTACAGAGCATTATCCGATACCCGCACGGCGTATTACGAGCGCAATCGCTTTGCAGATGTATTCGCAGAGGCGAAGCGGGCCCCGTTGTCGCTGCTACCGGAAATTGAGCGGATCGCCGGCGTCCTGAGTGTCGAAGCACGCATTTCGGGAGATGCCATTTTGGATTTGCCCGGCCGGACCCGAACCGCCGTGGGCCGCATCCTCTCTTATCCCGAGGCGACGGACCCGGTCCTGAATGTGCCCCTGCTGGTGCTGGGCCGGTTCCCGGACCCCACCAAGACGGACGAGGTGGTGGTGAACGCGCCCTTTGCCGACGCCAACGGGTTTGTGCCCGGCGACGTTTTCAGCGCGAATCTGCGGGGTCAGAAACGCGAATTGACGATCGTTGGTACGGTCCTCTCGCCCGAGTTTGTCTACACGATCGGACCGGGCGCCCTGATGCCCGATAACGAGGCCTTCGGGATCATCTGGATGTCGGAGCGCGCCGCCGCAGCGGCCTTTGACATGACCGGTGCGTTCAATTCCGTAGCATTGTCCATCGCCGCCGGAGTTGCGACGGAACCCATCATCGACGCCCTGGACGATTTGTTGGAACCATTCGGTGGCCTTGGCGCCTATGACCGGAGCATTCACCAATCTGATGCCTTTCTGGATGCTGAGCTCAGTCAGCTTAGGGGCATGGCGGCCATTCTGCCCCCTATTTTCTTCGGGATTGCCGGTTTCCTCGTCAGCATGGTGATGGGCCGTATCATTGCGCTGGAACGCAGTGAAATTGGTCTGCTGAAAGCCATCGGATATTCCAACACCGAAATTTGCCTGCACTATTTGATGCTGGCCGGGCTGATCGCTGTGGTTGGCATCGTGTTTGGCTGGGCAGCGGGCACAATGCTGGCCCGCTCAACAGCCGAGCAGTACGCCGAGTTCTTCAACTTTCCTTACGTCCTCTTTCACGTCTCCTATTGGGTCTATGCCGCCGCTGGCCTCGCCGGATTGGCAACGACCAGCCTCGGTGCCGCGCAGAGCGCCCTGAAGGCTGCAAGACTTGCGCCAGCAATCGCGATGCAACCGCCAGCACCGCCAAGGTTCAAGCGCACCTTTGTTGACGAAGCCATGAATCGGCTGCGCTTGTCGCAACCCACGATCATGATCCTGCGCAGCCTAATCCGCTGGCCGTTGCGCAGTTTTTTGACGTCGCTTGGACTGGCTCTGGCTGTGGCGTCGGTGATCGCCTCGATCTTCATCAATGACGCATTGGATGAAATCGTCGATCTGGCGTTCTATCAAACCAATCGGCAGGACGCGATGCTGCTTTTCACCGAAGACCTGCCGGAAGCCACGCTGGAAGAAGTGCGGGGGCTTCCTGGCGTCCTGCAGATCGAGGGCCAGCAGTTCCACTCGGCCATTCTGCGCAACGGTTACCGATCAAAACGCATCTCGATTGAAGCCCGCCGCCCCGGCACTGACCTCAGCCGGGTCATGGATGCCGAAGGGCACCCCGTCGCCGCACCGCCCGGCGGCATCCTGCTGTCCGAGCGTTTGGGCGCGCAACTGGCTGTTCAGAGTGGTGACATCATCGAGGTGGAGTTCCTCACCGGGCGTCGCGAGACCCATCGGCTGACAGTCACCGGACTGATCGAACAGCATTTCGGGCTTGGGGCCTATATCGACCTTGAATTCCTGAACGCGCTGTTCCGGCAAACACCGCTGCTGTCTGCCGCAAACATCACATTGGACGATGACCGCATCGATGATCTGCACCGCGAGATCAAGGAAATCCCGAACCTGGCCGGCATTGTTGAAATGAACGAGAACCGGAAATCATTTCAGGACACCATCGAGCAGAACATCGTGGTGATGAACACGATCTACATCGCGATCGCGGTGCTCATCACCGTGGGTGTGAGCTATAATGCGGCTCGCATCCAACTCTCCGAACGGGCCCGGGAACTGGCGAGTTTGCGGATCCTCGGGTTCAACCGCGGTGAAGTGTCTTACATTCTGATCGGTGAAATGATGCTGATTGCGGTGATCGCTCAGCCGATCGGATGGATGATTGGTTCGTGGATCGCGCGGGCCATGACCAATGCGTTCACAAGCGATCTGTATGCAGTTCCATTGGTCCTGAAACCGGCAACATTCGCAACAGGAAGTCTTGTCGTTCTCATCGCTGCATTTGCGTCAGTCATGATCGTGCGGAGGCGTCTGGACCGGTTGAACCTTGTTGCAGTCATGAAGACGAGGGAATGAAACCATGCCTTACTCACCCCGCACCTTGACGCTGATCGGGTTGGGCGTCGCCGTGATATCCGGGCTCGCCTACGTGACGTTCAGAGAGGAACCAGTTGCGGTCGATCTCGCCGAGGTCACCAATGCAGAGCTCGAAATCACCATCAACGCCGATGGCCAGACACAGGTTCGCGACCTTTATGAAGTGGCGTCACCCATCATCGGCACCGCGCTCCGCTCTCCCGTGGAAGCTGGTGACCCGGTGACGGCCGGTGAAACCGTCGTAGCCATCGTGCAAAGATCGTCTTCCGGCCTTCTTGATGCCAGAACACGCCTTCAGGTGGAGGCTGAACTGCAGGAAGCGGAAGCCGCAAGGCAGGTCGCAGAGGCAGACCTGAGGCAAGCCGAAGAAACCGTGGTGTTCGCGCAGTCCCAGCACGATCGCACAAAGTCGCTTGTGGGCCGGGGCGTGGCGTCCATCACCCGGCTTGAGGACGACACCCAGCGTCTGGCCGTGGCCGAAGCCTCGGTCGAGGCAGCGCGCGCGCGCATCGAAATGGCCATCGGTACAATTGAGCGGGTCCGGGCGACCCTCCTGGACCCGATCCAGACCGATGTTGCACCGATCAGCTGTTGCATCGAATTGAAATCACCCGCCGATGGCGTTGTCCTGTCCGTGGCCGCAATCAGTCAACGTCCCGTTCTGAGCGGAGCACCGCTGGTCAATATCGGGGATCCCAACGATCTCGAACTGGTGGCCGATATCCTGTCTAACGATGCCGTGCGGCTTCAGCCCGGCGCATTGGCTTATGTCGAACGATGGGGCGGGCCTGACCCCTTGGTGGCAAAGCTGGATCGGATCGACCCAACCGCGCGCACCAAAATCTCAGCCCTCGGCATCGAGGAGCAGCGGGTGGACGCCTATTTCACGCTGGTGACACCGCACGATCAACGCCCCAGCCTTGGCGATGGATTTGCTGTGTTCCTGCGGATCGTGGAATGGCGCGGCGAAGACGTCCTGCAGGTGCCGCTGAGCGCCGTGTTCCGGGACGGCGCCGGCTGGGGTGTCTTTGTGATGACTGACGGGCGCGCGGAACAGCGCTCGGTCTCGCTGGGCCGCCGCAACAGCCAGGTCACCGAAGTAAGCTCCGGCCTGCAGCCCGGGGAACGCGTCGTGACGCACCCCAGCGACGCGATATCGGACGGCATCAAACTGTTTGAAAGGTCACAACCATGAGCGCTCGGGACGCGTCACCGCACCGCCTGGATCCGGCGTGGCACGCCACAATTGGCCAATTCACCGGAGGTCTCTCTCCGGCTGCGCTTGCCACCGCCTATGTCGACTGGGCCATGCACCTGATCGGATCGCCGGACAAGCAAGCCGATCTGATGAAGGCGCTGCTGCAGGTCCCGGACACAACTGACCCAAGCTCGGACGCGAGATTCGCGCACCCGGCCTGGTCGGTCTTTCCTTACAGTGTGCTCGCGCAAAACTTCCTTGCCCTTCAGAACTGGTGGGACATGGCGACAACCGGCTTGTCCGGGGTTGATCCCAAACACGAGCAGATCGTCAATTTCTCGGCACGGCAATGGCTCGACATGTGGTCGCCAACCAACTTCGCCCCAACCAACCCCCAGGTTCTGGAGCGAACACGCGAGGAAATGGGGCAAAACCTGATCCGAGGCACGCGCTACTGGATTGAAGACTTTAACCGGCTGATCACGGATCGCCCGCGCCGGCAAAGCGTGCACAAGGTGGGCGCGGACCTTGCGACCACCCCCGGTGACGTGGTGTTTCGCAATGACCTGATCGAACTGATCCGCTATCGGCCGACCACCAAGACGATCCGACCGGAGCCGATGCTGATCGTCCCGGCCTGGATCATGAAATACTACATCCTTGACCTGACTGAACAACGCTCGATGATTGCCTATCTGCGCGATCAGGGCTTCGAGGTGTTCGCCATTTCATGGAAAAACCCTGACGACCAGGACGCCGATCTTTCCATGCAGGATTATGTCGATCTGGGGATCCGCGCAGCTGTCAGAAGAATTCACGAGATGGGTGCGCCACATATGCATGCGGCCGGCTATTGCCTGGGCGGAACGCTGTTGTCGATGACGGCCGCCGCTATGGCGCGTGATGGGGACGAGAGCTTTGCCACGATCAGCCTGCTCGCGTCTCAGGTCGATTTCTCCGAGCCCGGAGAGCTAAGCCTGTTCATCAATGAAAGCCAGGTTGCCTTTCTCGAGGATATGATGTCCAGCGTGGGTTATCTGAAAGCCGACCAGATGGCCGGCGCGTTCCAGCTGCTGAGGTCCAATGACCTGATCTGGAGCCGTGTGGTGCGCCACTATCTTTTGGGCGAGCACACAGCCGACAACCCGTTGCTTTCCTGGAACGCAGACGCAACGCGCATGCCATCCAAGATGCATTCGGAATACCTGCGGGACTTGTTCCTGCATAACGATCTGTCCGAGGGGCAATACCAGTTGGATGGTGCGCCGGTGGTTCTGTCAGACATCAAGTGCCCGGTCTATTGTGTTGCCACCGAGACTGATCACGTCTCTCCCTGGCAGTCGGTTTTTCGCATGCACACGCTCCTGGACGGGGACCTCATGTTTGTCCTGACGAATGGAGGCCACAACGGTGGCATCCTTTCCGAACCCGGCCACAAGGGGCGCCATTTCCGTTATCGGCTGAAAACACAGGACGATCCGGTGATCACCGCACAGGACTGGTTTGACGGCACAACTCCTGCGGAGGGATCGTGGTGGGAACACTGGTCCGGCTGGCTGAAAGGCAAAAGCGGCGCGCGTGGAGCGCCCCGCCTCTCGACTGTCGATGCCTTGGACTCAGCGCCCGGGCAGTACGTTTTCGGGTAGTCTACCCGTCGTCACCGCCGGGTTTCGGCGCAAAGGTCTTTGTGCCCAGATCGACCAGTTTGCCGAATTCAGTCTGGTACTGGTCAATGGCCTTCTGGATGAACTGCGATTGGATATGCTGGAGTTCCGTAGCATTTTTGCAGTGCATGATTTGGTGTTGGGTTTTGACGTCTTCTCTGATCCGTTCTGCAACGAAACTGGCGACCTCCGCCCCCATCTCTCCCATCGTCTCCATCCAAGCTGCACTCAGACCTGCCATGTTGCCAAGTCCGGCCTCCTGAAGCTGCGCAAACGCATTGATCGTCGATTCACCCATGGACGAAGTCTGGGGTTCATTCTTGTTGGACATGTCTGGTCCTCCGACTCGTAGCTTGCCCTCACAGAGTAAGAAAAATTGATCAAATCACTTTGATCTCGCTCAACTCGCCTAGGGTCCGGAGTTGGCTATCAGACGTTCAAAACACAGCCGGAGATTCGTCGTGTCCGATATCGAAAGAGTGGTGGGCCTGACTGGCGAGCAAGTTGAAGCGGCACGGCAAAAGAGCGGCTGGAACGAACTGCCCACCTTCGAGAGAGACGGCCCGCTCAAGGTGTTTCTTCGGCAGTTTTCGAGTTTTCTCGTTCTTATCCTGATCATCGCAGCGGGCGTTGCTCTGCTGTTGGGAGAGATGGTGGACGCCGCAACCATCGGTCTGGTGGTGGTTCTGAACGCGGTTCTGGGTTTCGTGCAGGAATGGAAGGCGGAAACCGCCCTTTCGTCGTTGCGCGACATGCTGTCCCCCAAGGCCTTGGTGCTGCGCGATGGGCAGGAGCAGCAGATCGACGCGCGCGAGATTGTACCGGGAGATGTTCTGGTCCTCGCTGCGGGCACAAAAGTCAGTGCAGATGCCGATCTGATCCGATCCACCGAATTGAAAGTCGATGAGAGTGTTCTGACCGGTGAATCGCTGCCTGTTCCAAAACAGGCATGCACCGACTCCGGGCGGATCTATGCCGGGACTTCGGTCACGGCGGGGCGCGCCGAAGCCCGCGTGACCGACATTGGCGCCGACACGGAGTTCGGCAAAATCGCCCAGCTGACAGGCACCGTCGGAACCAAAACCACCAATTTGCAGAAAAAGCTGGGGCAGCTGGCCCGCCAGCTTGGGCTTGCTGCTTTGATCGTTGCCGCGGCCGTCACAGGGCTGGGACTGGCTCTGGGCCGGGACGTTGTGGAAATGGTCATGACGGGCCTGTCGCTGTCTGTGGCGATGGTCCCGGAAGGTTTGCCCGCCGTTGTGACGATCACACTGGCGCTGGGTGCAACAGCAATGGTGCGCCAGAACGCGCTGGCGCGGCGCCTGCAAGCGGTCGAGACGCTGGGCGCTGCTTCGGTCATCTGCACGGACAAAACTGGCACCCTGACCGAAAACAAAATGACCGCCACGACGATCTGGACCCGCGACCGGACTTACAGCGTCACGGGCACAGGGTATGACCCGGAAGGGCATATTGCATTCGACGGCGACCGGCTACGCGCGGAGGACGACCCGGTTCTGGCCGCGCTGCTGAAGGTCGGACTGTACTGCAGTCATGCGCAGCTGACCCAGGACGGACCCGACTGGACCATGATTGGCGCACCGACCGAAGGGGCACTCGTTACGCTGGCCTATAAGGGGTGGTGCGCCCTGTCCGAAGAGCGCGGGCTGCTCATGGAGCTGCCATTCAGCAGCGCCCGCAAACGTATGAGCGTTCTGTACCAGTCCAACGGCGACAGGTCGGTTCTGACCAAGGGCGCGCCTGAGAAGATCCTGTCCCTTTGCACCCAAGTCTTGACCCAGACGGGGCCGCGGGACCTGACACCGACCGATGTCGCAGATATCACATCTGCATACACCGAGATGGCGGCGCAGGGGCTGCGCGTGATCGCGCTTGCGCATCGTCCCACCGCCTCCGACGTGATTGTCGAGGAGGACCTGACATTCCTGGGGCTTGTCGGGTTGATCGACCCGCCGCGATCCGAGGTGCGGGATGCAATCGCTTCAGCCAAAGCTGCGGGCATCCGGGTGGTCATGATCACCGGTGACAGTCCGATCACTGCGCGCGCGATCGCGGATCAGTTGGCATTGCCGGTATCCAAACCGCTGACAGGCTCAGAGCTGGACGCGATGGATGATCAGGACCTGCTGGAGGTTCTGCGAGAAGACGTGCTCTTTGCGCGCACAAAGCCGGACCAGAAAATGCGGATCGTTTCCGCACTGCAATCGCAAGACCAGATCGTGGCGATGACCGGCGACGGTGTGAACGACGCCCCTGCCCTCAAGCAGGCGAATATTGGTGTGTCTATGGGCATACGCGGGACCGATGTGGCGCGGGACGCCTCAGATCTTGTGTTGCTGGACGACAACTTTGCCACGATCGTCCGCGCAATCGGCGAAGGGCGTCGTCAGTTCGCCAACGTCCAGAAGTTCGTGCGTTACCTGCTGTCGTCAAACGCAGGCGAAGTGGTCGCACTGGTGGTGAGCATCGCGCTTGGCGGGCCGCTGGTTTTTCTGGCCACCCAGATCCTTTGGATGAACCTGGTCACAGATGGTGTGACAGCGGTCGCACTGGGCCTTGAAAAGGCTGAGCCCGACCAGATGAAACAGCCCCCGCGCCGCAAGGACACCCCGATCCTTGGCCGCCAAGGTCTGCTTACAATTCTCCTGCTGGGGCTTTACACCGGCCTGAGCAGCCTGTGGATCTTCTTCCACTTCCTGGATCAGAGCGTCGAACTGGCGCGCACTGCGGCCTTCACGGCGATGGTTGTGTTCGAGAAGCTCAGCGTGTTCGCTTTTCGATCGTTGCGGTTGCCGTGCTGGCGGATTGGCTGGCTGAGCAATCCCTTCCTGTTGCTGGCTCTTGCCGTCACGCTGGGCGCGCAAATGCTTGCGGTCTACTGGCCCCCGCTCCAGGTGCTTTTGCACACCACCGCGATTGGCCTTGCCGAATGGCAACTGATCCTTTTGTTTGCCCTGCCAATTGTTGTGGTGCCGGAAGTGATCAAATCGGTTTTTTCGGCCAAACGGTCGCGTCCAAATCAAGGGAGCGAGACCTTCCAAACATTGGGCGAACCAAACACTTGATCGCCGGTTGAACTCCATTCCCTCCGGGAATGTACAATTGTGCCTGCGCGGTTACTTGCTGCATAGTCCGCCCAATGACAGATCGGCGTGCGAAGGAAGGGCGAGGTAACTCAATGACGGCGAATGAGATTCCGTCCAGCCAAAGGGCGAAGACCGGAAGGATAGATCATGCCTCCTGACGCCCCCGCACGCGGGTTCCCCGACAGCGAGTTTGCGGCGCGCACCCAAGCGGTGCAGGCCGTGATGGCAGTGCGGAACCTTGACGGCTTGCTGCTGACGACCGAAGCCGACGTACGGTACTTCAGTGGCTTCCACACCTTGTTCTGGCAAAGCCCGACCCGCCCCTGGTTTTTGTTTGTGCCGGTCTCCGGAAAGCCCATTGCCGTGATACCGGAGATTGGCGCATCCCTGATGCAGACCACCTGGATTGATGACATCCGAACCTGGGCGGCTCCGGCACCGGCGGACGACGGGGTCTCGCTGCTTTCAGAGCTTCTGTCGCCTTTGGCCACAGCAAATGGCCGGATTGGCCTCCCCATGGGACATGAGACCAGCTTGAGAATGCCGCTCAAGGATTGGGAGCGGCTGCGGGCTGCATTGCCCGGACTGCAAGTGGTTGATGCCACGGCAGAGGTTCAGGGTCTGCGGATGATCAAGTCCGAAGCGGAAATCGATAAGCTTCGCTACATCTGCGGCATTGGGTCCTCCGCGTTTGATCGGGTCCCCGATATCATCTGCGAGGGTCAACCATTGGAAGACGTGTTTCGGGCCTTCCGCGGAGAAGCGCTTGCGCTTGGGGCGGACGACGCGCCCTATCTGGTCGGAGGGGCCGCGCCGGGCGGATATGCGGACGTCATTTCGCCACCCTCGCGTCGCCCGCTTCAAGCCGGCGATGTTCTCATGCTGGACACCGGATGCACCTGGGATGGCTATTTCTGCGACTTCGATCGGAACTGGTCCATCGGGACGCCCACCGACCTGGCGCACCAAGCCTATGATGTGTTGTGGCGCGCCACTGAAGCTGGCCTGCAGGCCGCCAAACCCGGAAACACCTGCCGTGATTTGTTTGATGCAATGTCTGCGATCATCGCCGAAATGGACGACAGCGGAGGTGACATCGGCCGGCTGGGACATGGATTGGGCATGCAGCTGACCGAACAACCTTCCCATGCAGCGTTCGATCACACCCTTCTGAAAGAAGGCATGGTCCTGACCTTGGAACCATCCCTGAGCTACGGCGACGGATTGATGATGGTGCACGAAGAAGACATTGTGATCAGGGCCGACGGCCCGGAACTCCTCACCACCAGGGCACAGCCTGAATTGCCCATGATCTGACATCCGGCGCTACTCGCGGGCGAAACGGCCAAATCAGTCGCTGGTCACATCGCTCCAGCCAGATCCATGTCCTGCACAATCTCTGCCACCGTCGCGCGCGCCGATTTCTGAACCCCATAGATCGTGGCGGACGCAAACCCCGTCCAGCCACCGCAGCCCACCAGCCAAAGCCCCGGCTGCATAGCTGCGCGGGTGCCGTGAGTATCGATCTGATCGTTCTGGATCAGCCCGAGCGGAGCAAGATGCGACAGGTTGGCCCGGAAGCCAGTGCACCAGATCACCAGATCAAAGGCGCGCATAGTACCATCCTCCCAGATGGCCCCGGTTTCGATGAAGGCGCGGAACGGGCGCACACTGTGCAATACGCCACGATTGCGCGCCTCGCGCACGCTCTGCACCATCACGATGTTGCTGAGCGATGCTTTCTGGGAACCTGATGAAGCCTCTTCAGACTTGCCCTCGACCAGAAATCGGCGCGTCGCAGCATTGAAGAGATACCGGCCATCGATATCGTCCGGCATGAAATGTGGCTCGGTCACGGTGACCCAGGTTGTTTCGGCAACCTTTGACACTTCGGCCAAAATCTGTGCGCCCGTATTGCCACCACCAACCACGGCGACCCTCTGACCTTCCAGACCGTGCGTGTTTCGGAAATCGGCCGAGTGCATTTGGCGTCCTGCAAACGTCTCGATGCCGGGATAGGACGGTATAAATGCGTTTTGTGCTGTCCCAGTGCAACTCACAACTGCTCGCGCAGCAAATACCCCTTTGTCGGTTTCTATTTGAAAGACTTCTCCGTCGTAGCGCACACAAGACACGCGCACCGGACGTTCCACTGCAAACTCGTACCGGTTTTCGTAAGCGGCAAGGTACGCAATGAATTCACCCTTGTGCGGGTATTCCTCAGGTCCTTTCGGCATCTGCCAGCCGGGGATAGAGCTGTACTCGGTCGGGGAAAACAAACGCAGCGTCTCCCACGTGTGCCGCCATGCGCCGCCGGGTCCGATCTGATCGTCCAGAACGACGTATCGCAGACCCGTGCGCCGCAAGAAATAGGCCACAGACAGGCCAGCCTGGCCCCCGCCGATCACCACAACATCAAGGGGACCGGAGCCGCTCACTCATGATCTCCGAGGAAGGAAGGGTACGGGAGCCATGCGCCAACACCTAGCGCAGTTTGCATACGGGGTCAGCCACAGCAACCTGCCCGCGCGGGCCGCGCCAGTTCGGCAGGTGCTTCATCGAATTTGGCGCCCCGTCCCAGAAACGTCCGCTCGCTCAGATAGAACTCCGAAAACCGATCATCGAAATCCTCCGAGACCGATTTCTCATAAAGCCCGGTCTCCCCCAGCGCATGCTGCCAGGCCTGAAGCTTTGTATAGTGCTCCAGAAAGTCGTGCCCGCTGTGCCGCTTGATGATCTGAGCGCGGTGCAACAAGGGAAGCCATGCGATGTCGACATTGCCCAGTTCCTCACCATTGAAGAAAAGGCCGTCGCCAAACTGAGTTTCGGCCCGTTGAAAGGCCTTACTCAGCCTCGCTTCGCGCTCGGCCAAAACGTCTCGGTCGGCGCTTTGCATCGTGCTGCACTGGACAAGGTAATGCTTGCTGGCCTGGTAGCTCCAGGCGCGATCTCTCGCGCGTTCCACAGCCGTGACGTCTTTCACAAGCGGCGGAGTGACCTCCTCGAGGTACTCAACAATTGCATCGGATTCGAAGAGTGCTTCACCTGCTTCGGTGATCAGCATCGGAACCTGCCCTGTTGGTGACAACTCAAGAAACCACTTCGGTTTATCGCTGAGACTGATGAATTCGATGTCGTAGGGGATCTGCTTGGCTTCCAGCATCGCGGTCACGCGCTGGACAAAGGGACAGATTTTGAAACTGACAATTTTGATCATGGGGCTATCCATCTGGTTTGGTGGGTCTACGAGTAAGACGCGCCCGAGCCAGAAAAGACGAGATTTGGCCGACGTTTTTTCTGTACAGGTCTTCGTTCACAATGAGCCTTGGACCTGCGCCCGCACTTCCTTCGACAGCATTAGACGCAAGGCAGCCGAATCATGGCGGGCGACAGTTCAGCTCTTGACGCGGTCCAACTCCCAGTCCGACTTGGTCAACTTGAAACCCGGAAGTTTCGTTTCATAGGCCCGAATGCTGCCAATCTCCCGCATACCGCTTTTCTTCAATACGCCAATGGACGCAATGTTGTCCGGCTCGACGACGGCCATGACGGAGGTCAATGGCGTTTCCTCAAACGCAAACTGCAGCAGCCTTTGACACGCTTCGGTGGCGAACCCGCAGCCCCACGCGGACTTCTTCAGGACATAGCCAATTTCAATGTCCCCGTCAGGAATGCTGTCCCCGTCCACCAGGGCCCAGTCAGTGTCATCCTGATCGACGGGCATCGGCAGCAAGAATACTGACCCGATCTTTTCGCCGGATGACCGGTCTGAAAGCACCCAAATGCCAATACATCCGCCACCGCCGCGCCGGGTCACAAGCGGCATCTCAGCAATCAGCTCTTCTCGGGTGTAAGGCCTGTCCGCGACATACTTGATCACCTCCGGGTCGCTCCACAGCGCCACCGCGAGGTCGATGTCATTTTCGCCCATCGGCGCAAAGCGAAGGCGCTCACTCTCGAAACATAGGTCCATCGCAGGCATCCCTTTGCCGCTCCGAAATGGGCATGGGTCCGTCGGCGAGCCTGACCGTTGAGATCACCAATCCGCGACTGATCTCCAAGTAAGAGGCATTTTCACATCGGATTGGTGAGCAAGCAAGAACACCAACCTGAATTGACCAGTTTTCTTTTCACTGCTTGAGTGGATTGGTAGCGGAGGAGGGACTTGAACCCCCGACACGCGGATTATGATTCCGTGCACCACCGATTTTGGCCTGAAGTCTCTCACCGTCCACAGCAGTCCACAACTATACATCTAAACCTCTCATTCCTCTTTTTTTCATGGCAGATTTTGTTGTCCCCCAGATCATTCGTGTCTATAGTTGTCCATAGACGTCCAGCCAAATCCATCCCATTTTGTCCCCCATGTGTCCCCCAGAACGATGAAGATCAAACTTACCAACAGATACCTCGAGAGCCTTGAGCCACCTGAATCCGGGCGCCTCGAAGTCTCAGACACGGAGCGCAAGGGGTTGCGATTTCGCCTGTCAGCTAATGGCAAGGCTGTTTGGATGTTCGAGAAGCGGGTGAAAGGCGGCGCAAAACGCAAGCATACGCTGGGCCATTGGCCAAAACCTGTGGGTTTGTCGGACGCACGAAAACTGGCGTTGGAGATTGAAGCAGAAGCGGCGCAGGGGATCGACCGAATTGAGATTGCTGCGGAGAAGCGCCGAGAACAGAGGCGCACCCAGTCAAGCCAGCTGACCGTTTCTCAGATCATCGATACATACGACACCATTCACCTTTCTGGTCTTCGGACACGCGAGGAACGCCTGCGCCAGCTGAGACAGTCTCTATTGGGCAAACTAGATGTCCCAATGGAACATCTAACCAGACGGGACCTTCAGCACGCGGTCGACGAGAAGGCGGCGACTGGCAAAAGAGCATACGCCAATCGGATACGCGCCGCGCTACGGGCATTTGCCAAATGGGCTTGGCTTAGAGGTTACATTTCCGAAGACATTGCCGGCGGAATTGCCCCCGCCACCATCGAGACCGCGCGCGAGCGCGTGTTATCGATTGGTGAGATAAGAACGATATGGCAATCAACGCATCAGATGGGGCCACTTTGGGGACCCGTGTTGCGCCTGATGGTCCTGACCTGCCAGCGTCGAGGGGAGATTCTCGGCTTGCGTTGGAATGAAATTGATATCCAAGCAAAAAGGGTGACGAAGCCTGGTTCTCAGACGAAGAACAAGAGACCGCACATCACCCATTTATCCGAACCCGCTCTGGCCGAAGTTATGGCGCTCAGCGCAAAGCGTGACGACAGCCATGGCGCTCCAGAATTTGTTTTCTCCACGACGGGCAAAACCCCTGCCTCCGGTATCGGGAAAGCGAAAGCGCGACTGGACAAGCTGTTGCCAGACAACTTCGAGCATTGGCGACTGCATGACATAAGAACAGGCTTTGCAACCAAGATGGCAGAGTTGGGTGAGAGCGAAAACGTGGTCGACCGAATTCTAAATCACTCTGCCAGCGGATCGGCACCATCCACCGTTGCACGCGTTTACAACCAAGCAGATATGCTGCCGCAGCGCGCGGCGGCGTTGGACCGTTGGGCGGAGATGGTGACGCAGGAAAGCTTTGAAGTGGTTCAAATTGGGGTGCGATCATGATCGATATGGTCGGTTCAGTGCAGGGCACCATTGCATGCGTCGCGAGATACGCCCTGAATTTGCTCAGACGGGCTGTCGCCTTGGAATGTCCAGCTGATGGCGAGGAGATGGGAAAGAATGCCCAAAGTAATCTCAGAAGCTGAGGCCATTGACGCGATCAGAGTGGCCAAGGACATGCGCAGGCCCGATGCGGATGGCGCTCCGCTTGTTCAGGAGGACCGCGTGCTGCTGATCGAACTTGCATGGGCTCTTACGAAGCTGCTGCATCCAAACGCCAATTTGGACACTGATTACGACGAACAAGTTTATGCCGATATGTTGTCAGACCTGAGGGATGGCGGCCTGAAAACGTTCGTGCATCCAGATTGCGAAGCTGTGAACCCTTTGCTCTGGCCTGAGCCAATCTCCGACGAGACATTTCAGCGGGCACCGTATGACATGTCCTTCTACCATCCAAAACTGAACTCGTGGGACTGGGATGGTCCGGCAGATACAACTGTGTTTGTCCGCCAAGCCGATGCCGTGGATTGGTTGCAAACCAAATTCGCATGTAGCCCAAAAGCCAAAAAACGAAATTTGTCGCCCGGCGGTCAAGGGAAAGTCGAGTTCTACAAATGGGCGGACAGCTTTGCGCCTGGCTTGCCGAACGGAAAACAGCGCGAAGCGTGGGGGAGCGCAAACCTTCAGGGAGGTCGGGACTCAGCCCGTGACCTCTGGAAGAAATACCAGTCGGATCGTCAGGTGAAAGACGCCTCGAAACCAGGGCCAAGACCCCAGAACCGCACAATTCCCGCAGAAAAGTAACCCGATCCGCCTTTCGCGGGAGTTATCCAATTTCGGCGCGGTTTTCTGCGGGAATTCAGTCCGTCATCATCGCTCAACATACGTAACTGCACATGGAGTGCCGCGATGATCGAACGACACCTACGTTGCCCGGAAGTCCAAAGGGTTACAGGGCTGAGCAGAAGCACAGTCTATGACCTGATTGCCAAAGGGCTATTTCCTCGCCCGGTGAAACTCACCAACAAAGCTGTTGCCTGGCCCGAAGGCGTGATCGCTGAATGGCTGGCTCAACGCGCCGCCGCATAACGAAAAACCCCCACCTTTCCAGTCCGGATCAGCAGGGGCGTTATTCGATTTATGCAAAAACAGAATAGCGAATGCTGACCGGTCGTTCAACCTTTGAGGTGAATATGACTAGTCAAAACCACAACTTTAATCCGGCGGATCGCCCGCCATCCAACGCCAAGCGCATCTACCGCTGGGCAGACCTCCCCGATGCCACAGAGCCTGCGCTCTTCCGCATCACGGACCCCGGCCACGAGCCGCGCGTGATTGGTGCTTCAAAACACAAGCGCCAAGTCCTCGAAGGTTTGATGCAACATCCTTTGTACGCGGCCAGCTATTGCCGCCTGAGTGATCAGGTTCTTCCGCTGCGCCGTGATGATGGCGTGGACATCGAGTGCGAAATGTACCGCAACGATCCAGAGACGGGTCGTGAGAAGTACGGCGTCTATGTGCTCAGGTCCAAGGTTGAGCGCATCGACAGCGGGAGGGCCGCATAATGCAGACCTCCCAGACACTCACCCGCAAACGCCAAGAACGTCGCATCCGCTGGCAGCATGGTCTTACAGAGACCCAAGCGCGCCTTATCGCGGGTCTCCACTACGGGGGCGCTCCGTAATGGGCCGTGACAAACGCAACGAACAGCGCACAGAGCACTTCACCAAGATGGTGCGCACAACAATGGGGGAGCCCGCTTGGCGGGCCCTCTCACCCATCGCACAGGCCCTGTACCCGTGGCTCAAGCTCGAATGGCGTGGGGCTGAGGCAAACAACAATGGCAACATCTGCTTGTCTGTGCGCCAGGCTTCCAATCGCCTGGGTGTCGGCAAAGATGCTGCTGCGCGCGCATTCCGGGAACTACAAGCAAAGGGTTTCCTGGTCGCCCACAGGATCGCGACACTTGGTTTCGGAGGAAACGCAAGGGGAACGGCCTACGAGATCACCGAACTTCCCATGCCGCAAACCGGGTCCAATCAGGGGCGGCGCCTCTACAAGGACTGGCGCGCAGGCAATGACTATCCGGTGGCGATGGCCCCAACGCACAACCCGACAGGCAGCAATCAAAAAACAAAACCCTGTCACGATTTTCGGGACGGGCAAGTCATCGAAATCGGGACGAGAGCGGGATTTAAGTCATGAAAATCGGGACGAGTAGTCATCAAAATCGGGACTTAAACCGACATTTTGCGCCCCATCCTAGTCCTCATTTTCGGGACATCCTTAATCTACCAGGGGGTCTGGGGGAGAGGGGAACTGGAGCACCATCGAGGAGTGAGCAATGACAGATAACACCAACCGTAAAAACGTTCCAAAAACGTACACAGGCGATGACGGCAAATTCGCTGCAGGAAATCCGGGTAGGCCCAAGGGCGCGCGCCATAAGACCACTCAGGCCGTTGAAGCGATGCTGGAGGGAGAGGCAGAGGGCCTGACCCGTCGAGCCATCGAGTTGGCGCTTGACGGAGACACGACGGCGCTTCGGCTGTGCCTGGAGCGGATCGCACCCGTCCGGAAAGATTCACCGATCACATTCGACCTGCCACCGATCAGGTCTGCGGCGGACGCATCCGAAGCCGTGCAGGCCGTTCTGCAGGCTGTGTCGGGTGGGCAGATCACCCCGTTGGAGGCTTCCACCGTCATGGCACTGTTGGGAGAATTCCGGCGAGTTCTGGAGACCACGGATCTCGAAGCCCGCATCACTGCACTGGAAGATAAACGAACTTGCAAACCCCGATTCAAAGGAACCCTAACATGACACTTCGAACCAGACTGACCAAGTTGGAACGCATGATACCGCCAAGGGGCATCACGGTTATTGCACGTGCACCTGCGGGCTGGACCGAGGAAGGAAAACAGGCGGCCCTTCAGACCTTCCTGCAGGAGCAATCTGTCACCGATCCTGTGCACGCCGACATACAAACCGGCGATCATCGCCAGCGTGATTTTGAGGTCGTGATGTGGGGCGACCTGGATGAGATTTTCGCAGCTGCCAATGCCGGGCAGCGGATCGGCATGCCGGATCGCGAAAGCCGCAAATCCGCGCCGGATTGGAACAATCGGGGGTGACCTGAATGGGGTATCATGATACCATTGACGCAATGAATTCGGAGGGTTCGAAAATGGAAAAACCGACCCAAAAGACCGACCAAAACGAGCAGCAGCCAGATGCAACAGGGTTTGCCACACCCGAACTCACGGCCATCGTTATGGCAAGCGTTCGAGCCATGGCATTCGACGACGCGTGCCAAGAAATGGCGATGCACCAGGAAGTGGAATCGGTACAATGAACGACTTCAGTTCGCGATACGTCAACGCCTTGCAGGCGGGGCTTCATCAGGGCATGGCTCTGGACACCCAGCGCCATCAGAACGCCTTGGCGCCGCTGCGTCAGCAACTCCTGCAGTCGCAGGTCGACAACTCCCGAGCGGCGGGCGCACGCTCTGCAAAAGAGTTTGAAATGCGCGTTGCACAGCACGCAGCCAGCCTTGACGCAGCTCAAGCCGCACAACAAGCCGAAGTGATCAGGCAGGGCATTTTTGCGGCCAGCGCGGCGGCGACACCGGAACAGTGGGACGCAACAGCGTTGCAGTTCGATCAGCCTGATCTGGTAGGCCAATTCGCGCAAAAGGATGCGCTGCTGGCACAGTACATGACTGCGGCGCAGATACTTGAGCGTCAAGCCGGGTCCGAACCACCTGCAGGCTTCCGAAACCTTGAGCTGCGTGCCGAAGCGGCGGGCCTGCAAAAGGGGAGCCCTGCATATGCAGAGTTCATGCGCACAGGTGGCAGTACCGGGCAGTTCTTCGAGTTCGAGACTGCCGACGGGACCCGCTTTGCATCCGGCTTCGGTGGTGCAGGGTCTTCAAAGACCTCCCCCGCTCGAGCCGCCAAAGATCAGATGACCAACGACATCCCGGCGGGCGGTCAGGAGGCATTTGGACTGCAGGGCGCCGCCAAAGGCGCGTTAAACACCGTATCGGACTTCTTCGGCTTCGGTGAGGTGTTCGAAAACGCGGCTGAGCAGACGCGGTTCTTTCAAAATTTGGAAGAAGGCCTGTTGGTTAATTTGTCCCAGGCATATGGCCGGCAACCCGCCCAGGCCCTGATGGAGCGGTTGCGAAACTTGGTACCCAATGCCGCAACCCTGGAGGGGCCGGATCGGGCATTTGGCGAACTTCAACAGATGCAGCGACGCTTTCAGCGTGAGTTGGCAGTGTTGGATCAGCAGCTAAACCAACGCATGTCGCAAAGTGACAGGGCTGATGTACGAGCCAGGCGGTTCGGCTTGCAGTCGGCGCTCATGACAATTGACGAAGCGATGACGCGGTTAAGCCCGCCCACGCCACAGGCCGATCAGCGGCAGATTGACCTGATGAACCGCTTGTTGGAGGGCCAGTAAGTGACCGACGTAACCTTTGAAAACGCGCTGAAGGCGATGGATATCGCTTTGGAAAAGGGCGACACCGATGCAGCGCGGGAAATGGCGCGTCTGGCCAAATCGCTTGAAGGTCAGGCGGTACCAACAGATGCCAATACCGGGTTCATGCCGCAATTGAACAAGGGCATCTCGGAAACGGCTGGTGGGCTGATCGACTTCCTAAACCCGTTTGATCAGCCTCACGCGCTGAACCCTTTTCCGGAGGGCACTGGGTCGGCGGAGGACGGTGTCGAGGCGCTATTCGAACGTGCAGGCGTTGAATTTGCAGACGCTGAACCCTCCAACACAACCGAGGCCATTGCTCGCGGCATCGGTCAGGGCGCTGCGTCGCTGATCCCCGTCGCAGCAACGGCCCAAAGGTTACGCACAGTCGGTGGCACTGTCGGGCAGTTTGCTGACGATGCATATCGCGCGCTCACCACAAAGGTTGGTGCAATGTCGGAGCCACTGGCAGCGGGCATTGGCGCAGGCGCAGAACAGCTGACAATGGAGGCCGGCGCACCGGACTGGATGCAAAACACTGCAGCAATCGCTGCCCCGATGTCCATTCCGGCTGCCGCTGCAGCGACCAGGGGTATCGCGAAGGCTTCACCTGTTGGAATTGTTGCGCGAAAGGTGGCATCGGACCTCGCTCCGTTCACCAAATCCGGCGCCCGCGCCGTTGCTGGAAAGCGCATACAGGACCTGGCAGGAGGCCCGGAGCGCGCGGAAGAGCTGGCGAGCCGCGTTGTTACGGAAAACCCGCTCAATCTGACGCCCGCCCAACAAACGGGCGACCCAAACATGCTGGCCGTTGAAAAGCTGGCTTCCGATCAAGATCCGAACATTCGCAACCGACTGACGGCCCGGAAGGACGAGGCCCATCAGTTGGCCCAAAACGAAGTTTCTTCGGTTGGGGGCTCAACAGCCGACATCGAACATTCGCAGTCCTTTTTTGAGCACAGGCGCCGCGCGTTCGCGGCCAACCTGCAAGCCAGGGCAGATGCTGCTCAAAAGGGCGCAGATGAGCGCTTGCAAGGCATCACCAGCACGCGCACAGACGGCGACAACAGCCTTGCGGCAACCAAAGGCATAGAGAGCGCCAGAAGGGCCGCCAGGGCCGACGAGAAGCGCCTCTGGTCGGCTGTAGCCAAAGATGTGACTGTCCCCACCACCCGCTCGCGGGCAAAGGCTCAGGAGTGGGTAGAGGAGCTGGGGCGGGCCGGTGCTGGTAATATGCCGGACCTAGCGCGCAAACTCCTGGTCGACGAGGCCGGCTACGGCGAAATGGAAACGGCCAAGGAGATGCATCGGCTTTACTCGAAGCTGCGCGAGGTGGCGCGAAATGCGCGGTCGGGGAACAATCGACAGGAAACGCTGGGGCTGGTCGCAGATGACATCGCTGACGCCATATTGGCCGATTTAGGGGCTGTTGACGGCAGCACATCTGTTGGCAAGCAAATCAACGAAGCGAGAGCTTTCAGCGCTGCTCTTCACGAAACGTTTGGCCGTGGGGCCCCGGGCCGGCTCGCAAAGCGCACGCTCGACGGTGACACCGCCATCGATCCTGAGCTTGCATTGAAACGTACTGTGGGACGGGGTGGTACTGAAGCCGCCGTTGCTGCGCGTCAGATTGAAACTGCGGGTGCGCCAACCGAGTTTGTTCAGGATTACATCGCGGGCCAGTTTTCTCGTCGCGCCAGTTCTGCGACGGGGGAAATCAAAACAGCCAATGCCCGCGGCTTCATGGCTGACAACAAGGAACTGTTGCAGCGGTATCCCGAGTTGCGGCAGGAAATCAGCGATGCGGTTGCGCAAAAAGAAACAGCGGAGCAGTTCGCTGCCAGGATTGCCAACCGCATACGCGCCCTGGATGATGCCAAACGCAGTGCTGTAGTGGGATTCAAAGATGCACAGACGGAAAAGGCCGCTAATGCGATCCTCAACGCGAAGAACCCGGTTCAAGCGGCGCGGCGGGTTGCAGCAGAGGCCCGCAAAGACAAGTCTGGGCGCGCTCTGGCAGGGGTTAAAGGCGCTTTTACTGATCACCTGATTGCTGGTGCACGATCCGCAAACGGCCTCAACGCTGATCGCTTAGTAATGGCCTTGGATGATCCAAAGACAGCACGCGCCATGCGGCAGGTGTTCTCTGCGTCGGAGATGTCGCGTATGCGGTTCATCTCGAGGGAGCTTAAGAAGGCTCAGGCCAAATCCTCTGCAAACATTGGGCAGGAATTGTCCGGCGCCAGGGCAAACCGTGTCATTGAGTTCGCCGCCCGGATCATGGCCGCGAACAGGGGCGCACAGCTCGGTGAGGGCGCGGCAGGCCTGCAGACAGCGCAGATGGCCTCCTCCAACATCAAGCGCGCCTTGGCTTACCTCGCCAGCGACAAGGCTTCACAAATGATGGCAGACGCCGTCACAGACCCGGAGCTGTTCAAGGCACTTCTGACACAGGTGGGCGCTCCCAAAGCCCAGAAGCAGTCGATTCAGTACTTCCTGCCCTACCTCATCGGAGGAGCAGTGAGTGCGGGTGGGTAATGCATCGGCGCTCGGTCAAAAAGCTTGTTCCAGATGGGAACAAGCTATCCAGAAGTGGCGAAAAGGCCTGAAAGCGCTCGGTCAGCGAGCTTTTTTCAGATGAGAATAAGCTATCTGCCTGCATTCACGTCATGGTCTGCAACAGGGTACGGTTAAACATCCACCGTTGGTGAAAGTCGCACAACCCCCATTGGGGGTTGTACAGTTGCGGCCTTTCTCTCAGTTTGAGGAAATGCTTGTTGGCCGAACCCAAATCCGACGACTAACCACCGCCTCAAGGAGGGTATAAGGGATGGCACTGAAGGTTGTTAACAACGATCCCGCCGAAGACCTGAGCGACCCCATGGACCAAGCAGAGCTTTTGGCCGAGGCATTTGCAACCGGCGATCCGGCACTTGTCGACGCCGCACTCGATACCATTGTGCGCGCCCGGAGCATGTCCCAGGTGGCTGAGAAGGCGAAGTCGGCAGGGCCGGCCTGATTACTGCTACCTGAACAACCCAAAGATTTCTTCACAGGCTGACCGGAACTAAGGCTGCTCGTTGCTGGCTTCCGCCATCATCAGGAACTGATGTACGCAGCGGGCAAAGTTTACTGCCACAACAAATACATTGACCAACCAGAAGAAAACCACACCGTGCATCAAAGACATAACTGCATAGTCTTTCGGTTCTACCACGGCCAAAAGGTAAGACATTAGGGCAACAATAGCCGCCCAGAGGATCGTGTATTTCAGCAGGCGAATGACCATTCCATAAGTTCTGGTCAACTTAATGCGCTCTAGAAACGCGTTCCCCTTGGTCGCAACAAAGACATAAAAGGTAGCGAGGAAACCAGTGAAAATCGTAGCAAGATCAAAAACGCCTGAATAAATTGCGCCGACCTGCACCCTCTCGCCTTGAGACGCCCACAGGATAACAAATGAGACGGCGCCCGCCAGCGCAAGCGCCTTGAGAATTGGACCCCACGAAAGAAAAGTCCCAGTTGCTATCGATACGGATCGAACCAAGCTGGTCACTGCATGTACACCCTCTGTATGACTGGTAGATAGGTATCAAAAGCCTCTCGCAAAACAGCCCGCCTCGCCTCGTAGTTCGCGTCCACGTTCAAGTTATCGATACCTGGCACATCCTCTTTTACCTTAATTTGCTCCGAAAATACATCTATCGGCTCATCTTCTTCTGATATTTTCACGGTCAGCCGTTCAACATGATCTCGGTTTCCCGTTGCCCAACTGATGAGCCGATTTACTGGCCCCCGTTGGAGTTCGCGTTCATTCTGCCCGCGCGAAAAACCGACAGACACCTCGACGCTTAGACCGCCGAAGTTGTTCGTCATTCTAGCAAGATTTTCTTCGATTTGGCGCTCGTCATGCTCCACTGCCTGCATGTCTGCTGGGCTTGCAACGCGAAATGTCACCCTTCGTGGCGTTCCATTTCTGAGCCTGTCCATCGCATTCTCAGTGACCACTGGGCTAAGAAAAAAACCTCTGTGAGGGCTGAGAACCACCTTAACCAGCCCATCGATTCTTATTGGTGTGATTGCGTTCCGACGACTCTCCAAGAGAAGCGTGTTCGTGGCTGCGTGGTATCGAAACGCGCTACGGTGGCCAAGAGGCCGATCAGCGCCCTCAAGAGGTTGACCTTGTTCAGCGAATGGAGGGATGTTCTCGGTCTGCTGCCTGACCATCTCCCCATCCACAAAGCCGTTTCCGACGATATTCGGATCGGCTTCAAATCGCTCAAGTCTTACTCGTATTCCGCCAAAAATATCTTGATACACCGTGCGCTCTGGGTTTTCCCAAAGCTTGTGAAGTGCTTCGAACATGGTTGCGTCACCGGTTCGAACGTTTTCGACTTGGTAGAAGCGCGCGGTGACTCTGTCATCCATAAAAGGCAACCTCCAATTGATCTTGAAGTTTTCAACCTTTTCGCGATTCTGCAACTACGCCAGCGCCGTTGATTTTTCGCACTCGTCGAATAGCGAGTTGCTTTGTGGCCGTAGTTTTCGCCGCGCTGGATCGAGGTGCGTTCATTGGGACGCAAGAAAGCGTTTCAGTTGGGAACGCTTTATGGGCTGCTGATCTTGGTTTTGGCAGGAGCGGCGTTCGAAGCACGACCTCGTCACAGACCATGACGAGGTTCACAAAGCGACCTCGTTTCGGTCTGGAACGAGGTTGAGTTCGTCAAGTTCGACCTTGGGAGAGGCTGAGAAATCAGGTGGAACAACTTGTTCCAGCTGAATTTGGTGGGTGCAAGATTTCAAGTCGAAGTTCGTTTGACTCGCCGGCACCAAAGTCGTGTGTCCTGCTGCGGTTTCTTGGTGGGACAAGTTGTCCCACCTACAGGCCTTTGTTTTCAAAGCTCTTTTCGCTTTGCCAGATGATCTGCCATCTGCGTTTGCGTCAGCTCCGACCGTTGAGTCCTTTGAGCCTCGTCAGTAACTTCTAACGATGGACCTGCAGAGTTATGTTCCCAAAGATAAGTTCGACATCGCCGCCATTGATCGAGCAAGAGCGATGGGGTTCCCTGCCCTCAACGGCGCGATACCCGATTTGCTCAGTTGGGTTCGGGACGCGAATTGGCCAGTGGCAGACGATACAGCATCTTTGCTGACTCAGGCTGGGCCGGAGATAGTGCCACACATCCAAAGCGTTTTGCGTGGGAAAGACGCGGTCTGGAAGTACTGGACGATTGACCTCATTGTAAGGCCCTCAAGTCCGGAGGTGATGTCAAAGCTGCAAGACGAACTTGAACGTCTGGCTAGAAACCCCAACCAGCACGACAGGCTCGAAGGTGTTGATCTGTTGGCGCAAGGGGTATTGGCGACGTGGTCTTAAAGTCATCGAATGGTAACTTCGACCGCTCTCTTCGATGATTACTTCTGGCGCTGTTTGAGGCAGTGATTGCGCCCGGCGACCCTTCGGGGACAGTGTCAAAGCGTCCTCTGGGGCCAGTGCTGAGAACAGGCGCTTTCCCGCAAAGCGCAGGTTAAGGTGCGAGGTTAAGTCAATGCGACTGTCTATAGTGATCATTGCGTTCATGTTGCTAGGCAATGATCATGCTGAAGCGCAGACGGTAAGCACGATCAAGCGCCAGATGATCCAAGAGTCCATTGCCCGGTATCCGGGTAACTGTCCTTGTCCATTCAGCAGAGCCAGCAATGGCTCAAGGTGTGGCGGGAGAAGCGCCTGGTCGCGCCCAGGAGGCAGATCACCTTTGTGCTATGGGGACGACATCTCTGACGCGATGGTTCGCTCTTGGATGCAGCGAAATGGCATGGCTGTGGATCGTAGCACTGGCGGCACTTCAGACGCAGAACGCGCCACAATCAGGGAAGTACAAGCGGAGTTAAACCGGCTGGGCTGCGACGCTGGAACTCCAAATGGAGTGATTGGCCCAAACAGCAGAGAAGCACTCCGACAGTTTGCGGGTGCAGCCAACATCCCATTCAAAGTGTCCGATTTCCGTTCACAGCTCTTCTTGAGAAGGCTTCAGGGGGTTACTTCTCAGGTGTGCCGGTAATCAGGTCAAAAACGGTTGATGCATTGTGGCCGCAGTTTCCGCCGCGCTGGATCGGTGAAACTTTGGCAGCCAAGAAAAAACGTTCCAGACGAGAACATTTTAACGGCCTGCCACGATTGATGTCGGAAACAGCGACTACGAGATGAACCAAATGCCAGTTGCTAACGGCACGACAGGTCGAATGTGAGCGCCAAAGTGTCTTCGGCACGATCAATCTTTACAGTTCCGAGAGCCCCCAAAAAGGCACCGGAGCCGCCGTAAATCACCCGCGTCGTTTCGAAGGGAATGTTTGCGCCAGCTTCGGAAAAATCCCCGGCAGGCTTGCCAGGAGCCACCTTGTATAGAAGAACGCCCGACTCTAGCTGCACCACGACATCCGACGCCGTCCTGTGATTGTCGTCGGCGTCGGCATGCCTAACGGTTCCGCTGCCATCAAAATAGCCGACCACCTCACCGTCATCAGTTCGAAGCTCGCCATACGTATGCCGGCGGTCACCAACGCTAAGCCCGTCGTCACTGTGATCAACGTGTTCTGTATCCCATGTCGCGATATCTGTATGAAGTGTGAAAGGTTCACAGACTTGGTATGCTTGAGCTCCCGCCGAACCAAGAGCAATAGTGAGGCCGGAGAGAAGAGCGGTAGGCAACTTGAAGTGCATCGTCAGGGTCTCCTTGAAGAGTTTCGCCGAAATTTCTTATGGGGCCCGTACCAATTCATAACTTAGGCGACTTCTAAAGGTCGATCAAACGTCACAAACGTCGACGTTTTGTGGTCGCGGTTTTCGCCGCTCTGAAAGAAAGGCACAAAAAAAAGCGCCCCTAAGGGCGCCTTTTAAGAGAGAATTTGATGATGATTAGGCCGCGCGACGGCGACGACGAACTGCGAAGAGACCACCAAGACCCGCAATGAGCATCCAGACCGTGGCCGGCAGCGGGATCGGTGCAAGCGGATCACCGTCCAAAGTTGCATTTGCGGACATCGTGTTTGTTCCACCCGATGGGTTGCCGTAAACCAGCGTTCCACCTGTCCACTCGACCCAAACCGAGTCGAACAAGCGATCATTGTCGGCAACATCGAAACCAAATGCCAAAGCATCAAATTCGGACGCCCCCGCATTAACTGGGTTCGCACCGTTGTAGTAGTTCACGATGGACCCAGCACCGGAAGTAAACCCTCCCGTGATGTCTGCTGCACTCCCAATCGTGACAGGGCCCGCGCCAGGATTTAGACCCTCTCTGTTGTCAAAGCCCCAGAGGCCGAGAAAATTGCCGTTCCCAAGTTGGAACACCTGCGGTGTACCACCGCCTTCAACTTGGAACCCGATGATGGACGCAGCGTTTGCGGAAGTAGCCATTCCCGCAGCAACCACCATAGATACTATGAACTTCTTCATATTTTTACCTTTCCCCACAAGTACTTAGCACACCATTTACCAAGTATCATCCGAATCGCTAGCACCTCATGCGGCAGAAATCCAGTCTGACCCGGTCCGTGTTAGACCATCCTCAAAAATGAAACCGGAATCGTATGAAATTTTGATCAAGCCTTGCTGATTTCGGTGCCACAAACGCGTGTTTGTCGGCATGGGCCGAGCATCTGACCAAGGCGCTGCAATCAATCTTCGGTCAGGGCATAGCTTCCATCTTCTCGGTGCACTTCGCCCCCGCTGAGCGGCGGATTGAAGACGCAAACAAGCCGCAGATCAGCGTCTGTGGCGCGAACCAAGTGCCGGTCGTTTTGATCCAATGCATAGAGTGTGAAAGGCTCGATTGAATGCCAGGTTTCTTCGGTATTTGCTCTGATCTGACCCTTGCCTTCGATACAGTAACAGGCCTCCAGGTGATGGGTGTATTCAAGCTCAAGCACTGCACCCTTTTGGATGATTGTGTCCGTCAACGAGAACCCCATGCCGTCAGAAGCCAGCAACAACCTTCTGCTGTTCCACCCCGGCCCAGCAACGTCACGATTTGTGCCAAGGACATCTCTGAGCGTTTTGACAATCATAGCTTTGCACCTCGTTTCTATCGTACCGCGCGGTTCATCCCCCCATCCGACAGTATGCTCTGCCCGTTGATGTATCGGGCTCCTTCGCTGGCAAGAAACACGCAAGCTTGCCCAATCTCCTCGAACGTTGCGGGTCGCTGAGCGGGGATGGACCTACGAGCCTCGTCTGACAAGTTCACGTTCTCGCAAAACCCAGGAAGGAGGTTGTTCATCCTTATGTTGTGACGCGCGTAGCGATCCCCGTAAAGCTTTGAAAAACTGTGCAAAGCACCCCTCAGCATGCTCATGGGATAGGGCGCGCGCGGTTCGATTGTGTTCATGGATGATATGTTTACGAAAGCGCCACCGCCTTGCTCGATCAGTATCGGCGTGACGATACGGGCAATCTTGACGACGTTCAGCACGTACATATCCAGGCTTTCGTGCCACAATGCGTCACTGAGTTCCAATAGTGGCCCGTCAAAGTCAGGATCAAAGCCGACGGTCTTGATCGCTTCCGGCACCGATCCGCCGTGACCCATATTGCTGACGATGGCATCTATTCGTCCATACGTGCGCATGGTGTCGTCAATCATCGCTTGCAAGTCGTCCACTTCCAGCACGGAGCCGCGGCGACCGATACCTCCTAGCTCCTCCGCCAGTTCTACCGAGCGGTTGGACGGAGACATCAGCGACACCTTGTAGCCTGCCTTTGCCATTTCGATGGCGCAGCCCCGGCCAATGCCTTGTCCTGTACCGGTCATCAGCGCAACTTTGACTTCGGGCATGGATTGTCCTTTCCGTGGGCAAGAAATGTGTGAGATTTGCTGAGGTAAAGACAGTGTACGTTGCTCAGAACAACAAATGCTATCGAGGTTTGGGAACACCACTGTTAGGTTTTCTCACATGAAAGAAAACCTCCGACACCTTCGTGCCTTTCAGGCCTTTGACGAAACAGCGCCCCATTCCAGTCTGACCAAGGCAGCAGATGTGCTGAACGTCACCCACGGGGCGATCAGCCGTCAAATCAAACTGCTCGAACTGCATCTTGGCGCTGCGCTGTTTCATCGCCGCCCCAATGGCGTTGAATTGACCCAAGCCGGGGAACGCCTTCATCACGCGACCCGCGGGGCATTTTCAGATTTGCAACTGGGTGTAATGGAAGTGAGGCGGATGCATCGCCGCCAATCGATTACGGTGTCTCTGTCCACATCGTTAGCGCTCAAATGGCTTGTGCCGCTGCTCGGTTCCTTTCACCAGAAACATCCCGGTATCACATTGCTCCTGGACACAAATGATGCCTTTGCGGATTTCGATGTAACCGAGGTCGATGTCGCATTGCGGTTTGGAGAGCCGGATTGGGACGGGCTGCACTACGAGCAACTGAGACGAGAGGAACTGATTGTAGTGGCGGCGCCCACCCTCGTTGGCAAAGCGCAACTGCCAATGCAAGCCAAGGAGATAGCAGAGCTCCCATTGCTTCACGATGCCTTCAATGTTGGGTGGGAAAGCTGGGCTGCACAGGTCGGGCTGGATACTGATCGGATCAACGCACAGAGGGTCAAATACGTAGACAGCGCTGTTTTGTTGGAGGCTGCAATTGACGGGCAAGGCGTCGCATTGGCAAGACATCTTTTGGCGGAGAGGGATTTGGAACTTGGACGCTTGGTCCGCCTCGATAGGAGCGGTGTTCCATTGGATCGTGGGCTCTTTTTTGTCTGTCGACCAGGCGACCAGGAGCGGGCCCCGGTGACCTTCAGGAGCGGTGTTCCATTGGATCGTGGGCTCTTTTTTGTCTGTCGACCAGGCGACCAGGAGCGGGCCCCGGTGAAGACCTTCAAAGAGTGGCTGATGTCTGTTTGAGCAATTTGCCTGCTCGAACTGTGTCAGGTTTTCGTCAATCTCCTAAAGCTATCGGCTTGTCAGGTTTCGAAAAGGGTCTTCGATCCACTTCCAGCTGCTGGACCGTTAGCATCCGAGATTCTTGCCAATTCGTTGACGTAAGGGTAGCTTTGAGGTCCAAGTACCACTTTCTAACATATGGTTGCACCCTGAGGCGGTTAGGTTTGTTCACCTGCCGCCTCACTTTTATTGGCCTACCGCGTTGGGATGCCAGGCGTCGAAGGGGCCGCAAACTCTCGCGTTTCTTGGCCCTTGGAAAATTCCGAAAATTTTGCGTGGTTTCCGAAGGGCGTCCACGACATTCACCAAGCTCCGGACGGGCTCGATGGGGAGCTAGAATTCTACCGTGTTCTTTTCGGCGCCCCGCTATCGTTCAGTCACAATCAGACCTGGATTTGCGAAATCGCCAAATTCAATGCATAGTCAGGCGTCCTGTGTGACACGCCCTCGCGCCTGTTCTTCTATCCCCACGGCGCGGGGCACCAGACGTCTCTGCACAGGTTCGAATTGATACAAGTGATGGGATCCAACAGGTCCCCTGGTTCATGGAGCTAAGAAATGTCTCAATTCAAAGGATTAGGTTCAATCGCTTGTTTGATTGCGGTATGCGCAGCCACGTCGGCACAAGCAAGTGTGGTGCAAGCTTTCGGCTACGGAAGCGCTGTGACACGAACTGACGCCTCCGCCGATTTTGAACTTCCTGACAACGCCACACCCGAACAAATCACCGCACTCGGACTTGACCGGTTCTACTTTGAGGACGGAATGAGGTTCGATAGATTTGCCACCCCAGATGCGCTCAACAGCTTTTGTGGATTTGGTCAGAATTTCGTGGACATTTGTGGACAGCAGTATCTGCCATACGGCTTCACAGGCGATGTTTTTGTGAACTACAAAAGGACCACGGGAATTCAGATTGTTGCAGAGCCCGGCAACATGTTCTTAGGGCTCGAGTTCCGAACCGGACTTGGCCCCCCCACGACCGACCCTAGTTGGTTCCTTGGAAGCTACTGGCGCGCCTTCAATTCGGATCTCAATCAGTTGGTGGGAGAAGGCATTCTGACGCATGGCCCCGGCGAGGTTCTCAGTTTCTTTGGGACAAACGGCGTCGGGTTCGACGCGCTATTCATCACCCAAGACGTGAACACTATCGTCATTGATAGGGATTCCGGAGCGGGCGCGGCGATAGACTCAGTGCGCGCCCAATACCTGACGGCACCTATTCCGACGCCAGCAGCCGCGCTCTCTCTTGCTACTGCGCTGGCAGGCCTCGGCGGATTGACCCTGGTCCGGCGACGGCGTGACCGGCCTCATGGATAGCGGTTCGGCATAGCTCCGGGTCAGTCATTCAGATTCGCTCGACCTCGCTTTGAATCGAACACCCGCGCCCCCGCCGTTTTCGGGGATGAACTGGATACCAGCTGCCTCGAAAGCTGAGATTGCGGCACTTTGATTTCCTGCGCTCAATCGCTTTGTTCTTCCGCTCTCAAAGCTTCTGAGTGTGTCCACTGAAAGGCCAGACGCTTCCGACAGGTCATTTACAGACCATTTCTTAAGTCCGCGCGCCGCTTTGCATAGTTCCTGCGTAAGTTCCATACGTCTCTTCATACATAAAAAATGTCTCTCCCTACATCATTAGTGTTGACACAATCAAGGTAGGTACATACATATAACATGTAGGAACCGACACGCAACACAGGAATGCCGGCCCGATGCACGACCGCCAGCAGATCATGAACCGCGCCTGGGCCATCATGGCGGATCGTCCCCGGAACCGGATCAACTGGGTGTATGCGCTGCGGCAGGCGTGGCAGGAAGCCAAGGACGCGGCCCGGCGCGCTGACATGACCGAAGCGGACCACATCCGCGAAGCCATCGACATGCTGGAGAGTAAAGACACATGGTCGGATGCGGACTATCGCAGGCATGACGACCTTGTCGCCGCGCTCAAGGTGGCGCTGGATCACAAGGCCAATGCCGACGCTTACGCCGTAAAGCGCGCTCTGATTGCCAAGGCCAAAGGCCAGTTCGTCTCGATCACCTTCACCAAGAAGGATGGCAGCCTGCGCACCATGCGCGTCCAGCCTGCGACCCTGCCACAACGCGTGAGAGCCAATGCCGCGTCAGACGCCGCCCGTGGTGCCTCTGTGACCCGCGCACGCCGCCACCCGCACCTTATGCCCGTGTGGGACGTGGATGCCGGCGCACCCCGTTCTGTGAACCTCGCCACCGTGTCCCGTATCGCCGCTGGCGGTGCCGTCCACACGTACCAGTAACAGCCCCTCAGGAGGGAGAATGCCATGAACCAGCTTGCAATCGATGAAGTACAGGCCCGCATCACCAAGGTCTCCGAAGCCCTGGGCGTCGAAGCGCCAGACCGACTGCTCGATGCCGACAAAGGCCCGTCGGATGAACTGATGCGCTTTTGCGCTGAGACCGGCCTCAGCCTCGATTTTATCCTTCTCGGGGATGAGAACGGCAAACACCGTCCAGCGCAGTGCGCTGATGCGAAGACTGCTCTACAGACCAACCAACCTGCGCCAGTGAAGTGCAGACTGCAGCTGGAGGAAGATGCCATCACGCTGCATGGGTTGGCCGAAGCGCTTCTGGCTCTGACATGGGAAGATGACGCACGGGATCAGAAACATCACCCCAGCGCTGTGCCTGCCCTGATCCGGACCATCGAAGCGCGATCCATGGCGCTGGTGACGGACATGGAGAAGGTCCACCTGTCTGAGCAACGCCAATAAGCGTCTACAGCCTGAACACCAAACCCAGGCAGAGCTGCCCACCCACAAAGGAGAGATGTCAATGTCCAGCCCACCCACCGCACGAAAAGCTGCCTCTGGAGCCTCAGAAGGGGAGCAGGCTAGGTCCTTCGAAGAGATAGTGCGGAGTCTGACGAATGATCAGCTCTCCGAGCTCATCGAACGGCTCTATGAAGCGGGACTTATTCCGCCCGAGCCGTTGCCACCCGTTCGCACTTGCGACCGTCAGGTGACCGTATGTCGGTAGGATTAAGTTCAGCAGCCCCACAGCGAGCATTTGCGGATGCTACCCCCGCCCCGGATGTGCAGGTATCCGGTGAACTTGGCAAAGCCGAAGAGAAGCACACCCTTTTGGACGAGGTAAATCGCCTTGACGCACAAATCGACGACGTGCGCGGCCTGGTCGATGCGCTGGAGCTAGTCTGCTGGCATTTGTGCCAGGAAACCGTTGAAGACCCGACGCTGGCACGTTTGCGCAAGGCAATTCTTGGCCTCAGCACCGCGCTTTATCGTGCGGTGAAAGACTAAGCTCAGCAATGCAGTACTACACGCCAATTCCGGCGCATCATCAGTATTTCAACCCAACCCGTTTCCTAGTTCCTGTTTGCAATGTCGTTCCACTACATCCTCAACCGCCGATGGTCGGATCAGTTTCTACCTGACATCAAGCGCATTGTCGGGGCGCAACTGCTACGGGCCTCACCGGCCCATATCGACCGTCAGGAGGCCACTGACCTGCTGTTGCTGGATGCCCGAGACATCCGCGTTGCCGCCCGTGTCAGGCGCCCGGGATACGCGCGGCGCTACCCCTACCAGTTCACCGTCAGGTCGCGCTTACCCTCGGGTGGCGAGACCGAGCTGTCTAAGATTGTGAATGGATACGGCGACTGGATGTTCTACGGCCACTCCAGCGCCTGTCAGCGCTTTGTACGGCACTGGTGGCTTCTGGACCTCCGCGCCTTCCGAGCGGCGCTCATACGGCACGGGAACGGTGGACACAGGCTGCATATGGGGGATCAGATCAACCCCGATGGCACCTGGTTCAAGTGGTTCGATATCCGGTCGTTTCCCGCTGAGCCAAGACTGGTGGTAGCGCGGGGATGAGGCGGATTCCAATCCTCACACAATGGTTGCCTGCGCAATTGAGTTTTGATGAAAGCCTAAAGAGTGCGAGCAGAGTCGGGCGAGGACCTAGCAGCTCCCCGGGGAATTAGAATACCCCAAAGTAGATGGCACAGATTGCCAGTGAACAGATCAGCGACACCAGCGCCGTAATGACCTGTGTGCCATAGAAGAAGGCATAACTGCTTCTCGTTACTACGAAGGGAGCAACAAGCCAGTACCCTACGACGAACGCGATCAAAGGCCACCACCAGTCAAAAAGAAGGAAGCTGATGATGAACGCAGCTATCCCAGACACAGTGCCGAGCAAATCAAAAAACACCATTCCTTTGGTCTTTTTGGCTTGATCCTCCAAAAACCAGCCACCTCTGTGACTCAGGAGGGTCACTCTTGCAGCAATTCCGCTTGCAATCATCCCAACAAAAAGAAAGATCATCACTTTGAACCTTTGTTTGGCATCGGACTCTTCAATTTGTTTGGCCGCGCCACCAATTCTGGTCGCTCAGCCAGATTTTGGAGGTTTATCACTTCACACACTGCTCCAAACGCCTGCGCTTAATGTAGCATAGCAAACAATAAACGCACCTCTCGACTCTGAAAGAACAGCATGGACGGTGAGTTGGCAGGGCCACTGGAAGCGGCGATTGGCGCATACACCAGTCATTTTAGAATGATGACATCGTTTGGCGTTGCGCTCTGGCACTCGGGAAGGCTGCAACCTGCACGCTGGACGATAGCACTAACATTCAGAAGCACATGCTGGATGAAGGGTAGTGCAAAAGGTATCGACAACCCAACGGTTCGGAAGTTGAAATGCTCGCAATAGCCCCAACTGGGTGAGCGCGCTAGTTTGAAGCATTCCAAAAGCAGGGTCGACGGCCTATTGACTCGAGTGCGCTGTGCGGACCTCAGCAAGGAGGAGTTGGTTTGAGAACGGCTGAGCAACAAATCTGGGATGAAGCACGTCGATTGGAGAAGTTGCGCGTTGAGCAGCTTCAAACCAAGGCCCGGGAAAACAACAAAAAAAGCGATGTTGTTTATCGACCCGAGAAGGTTGCGAAGCCCTGGACATGGGGTAGCAGTGCAAACCATTCACTTCACAACATTTCTGAGAGACTTGTCCTGTCGATTGAAGAGTTCGACTTCGACCTCAATGACGCTGCATTTGTCGCATTTTTGAGGCAACGTGCGCATCTGCACCTTTGCGGAAGAGAGGGCTCTGACTATTGGGGCCTGCTTGCCAACAATGCCACAAAGGAAAGTGATTTCATGACCAGCAATGGCGCCAGACTGGCCCAAGAACACGACGGCAAGCGACATAGATTTTCGGACGCTGAAATGCAGCCTTTGTGGAAAATCTTTCAATACTCACGTGTGTTCTTGCAGGGAGCCTATGACCACTTCAGCGGTCGCGCTATGGCGAAATGAACTTTTTTGCGGTCGATGTCGAAACTGCGAATTTTTACCGTGGCTCCATATGTCAGATTGGTTGGGCTGTGGTTGAAAACGGCGCCATACAACAATCGGGTTCGATATTGATCGACCCTCAGCAACCGTTTAGCGCGTTCAACATTGGCATCCATGGCATCGACGAGTCCATGGTTGTTGGCGCGCCGACCTTTGAGCAGGTTAAAGAACAGTTCCGAAGCCTGATGAGCGCGATGCCTATTGTCAGTTATGGCCTGTTCGATCAAGCGGCTTTTGCATTGGCTGATGATGCGTTGTTGGAAACGCAGTTCGCTCCCGAATCGCCATGGTTAAATGCTCAACGTGTGGTGCGACGTGCATGGCCTGAACATTTTGGGCGTAAGTACAACTTGAGACTTGTGGCAGACACACTTGGCCTGTCTTTGACTCATCATGATGCCGGAAGCGACGCGAAAGTCGCGGCGCAGGCCGTCTTGTTGGCAGCTGACAGGCTCGGAATGTCATTCGAAGAGCTCTTTGTTCGCGCCTATCAACCTCTTTCACCGGCCAAATACGACCCCATAACCTATGAGGGGGGCGACGATGGCCCTCTTGCCGGGGAAGTCATTACTTTCACTGGTGCGTTATCGCTTACGCGCCGTGAAGCGGCAAAAATTGCAAATGAGTTGGGTGCTGGCGTCGCGCCCTCAACCACGAAGAAAACCACCATTCTAATTGTTGGGACGCAGGACAGTTCGAAAATAGTCGGAGACAAGAGTTCCAAGCACAGGCGTGCAGAGGAGCTCATCAACGATGGGCACGCAATTGAGATACTTGCAGAGTCCGATTTCCTGAAGATGATCAAACGTTGACTCCCGGACATTAGGGTCATGCTACAGAGGTGGCGTGAGCAAGGAAGCAGATCAGATCATTGGGCTTTACCGTCGCCATGCTCAGGCTTGGGCCGATATTCGTGGTTCGGAGCTTCCAGAGAAGGGATGGTCGGGCAAGTTCGCTTCTCTCCTGCCGGCCCAGTCTTCGGTTCTGGATATCGGTTGCGGGTCGGGCGGCCCGATTGGTCGATACCTTGTAAACTATGGTTTCACGCTTACAGGTGTCGCCTTATGGCCGGAACTGATTGACCCCATCGAAAATGGTCCGCATTTTGGACAAAACACCGTTTGGCTTCAGTAGTGCGGGGCGGCCTCCCAACAGTGCAGTCGCTGCGAGAGGCACTGTCCCAATACTTCGGCCAACAAAGCGGTACACCAGGTTACTTATCTCCACGCAGCGAAGAGGCCAGAGCGCGATGATGCGCTGCGCTCTGGTTTTTCGCGTCTTAGAAACAGGTCAGGCGGCGAACGATGCGGCGATCCTTTTTGCGATTTTTCTGCCGTTGCGGCTCACCATCACCAACCGCATAAGATGATGTTTATCTGTCTCAAGGGCTTTTGCGAGCGGCCATGCCATTTTCGGAGTTACCTTGAGGTCCATTTTCCGGATCTGCGTTATGCAGTTCTGGTTATGGTAGCCGGCCTCTGCGGCAATCTCCTTCTGCAACTTCTTTCCCTTAAGAGCCTGCACTCTGCGCGTCACTAGTTCAGCAATCTTCTGCTCTGCTGCGCGCATTTCCCTTTCTATTCTCATGTGTGAGACCTCCAATTTTTGACAACACTATGCTTATAGCGGCGTGGCCGACGGATTATGCCAAAAGCCCAAAGAACTTTTCAGAATGCAGATAAGTGGCTGTCATCGAACAAAAGTGAGACTCCGTCCTTGAGACGCTTGACCGCGCATTGATTGCGTTTCGCTTTTCTGCAGCGAAGAGCGCTGACCCATGCATTCCTCTGATGGGGTGGTGGGCGCATCTACAATTACCCTGGCCCGTGCGTCACCCAACGAGGAGACCGAGGGGAAAGAGATATCTCTCAAACTTGTGTCGACAAGCAGCTATCGATCCGGCTCAAGCAGATGCACCAACCAGCGATCCGACGCTTTGGCGCGGCAGGACTTGCAGACGGCCTTATTGGCTATCTCGGCCACGTCCACCAGCCCCGGCCACAAATCAGACGCGAGGTCCACGGATGCACGCCGACCGCAGCCGAACTCGACCCAAAGCCGATGCTCTTGCATGTCGGATATCCTGGCCCATTGCTGTACGTGGTGGGGACGGCGCATTGGCTTGTGATAGCACAGCGTCGCCGCTGATGAAGTCGATGCCGACGCATAGCTTGACCTTGCAGACAAAAGCCAGTGGGATTGCCGATTTGACTGCTGTGCGGGCTTTGTCGCCCCTGTCTCAATCACGCAGAGCCAAGCTTCCCAAACGTCAACATGAGTGTCGATTTTTTCAAGGTTTCTGTTAACCTTGGCGCTGCCGCGACCCAAAACGCGGCTTTGTTGGTAATTTTTGGTGGGAAGTTTGAATGAGAAAATCACTTTTTGGCAGCCTGACGCTTACAGCAATACTTGCAATGTCATCCGCTGCATTTGCCTCGTCCGTAATGCCGACCTTTACTGATGAAGGTATCGATACGACAGGAACAGCGACCTCTACCAGGATGTTTCGCGCGGACTTGACCGGGCTGGGACTGACTGAAGTGGGTGCGATAACTGTAAACGATTCTAACTCGGGCGTGGGCGGCTCTACCGGCATCTACTCCGGGTTCGACCTGGACGTCATCTTTCTTGACATAGACGGTCTTTTGACCACTGACACAGACCGCTTTTACGCTGACAGTTTTATCTTCAGCGCCGGAACAACTCGCTCAGGAGGTTTTGCACCTCCATCTCCATCGGGTGGCCCGACCAACGGCTCTTCTACCGCAACAACGGTCGATGAAACCTGGGCCACTTTGAACGACATTGACGGAGTATTCTTCGGTACCGGAAGCATCACCCTTGGGGACGGTGGCAGCCTAACTGCTGTTTTTGATCCTACCATATCGGTGGGTTCTTCGCTGTTCCTCTTTGCAGGTGAGGTGAGTGGCGATCCAGGCGAAACCTTAACCGGTCTCGTAGAGGTTACCGATACACCGCCCGCCATACCTCTTCCCGCAGGTCTTCCGCTCCTGTTGTCCGGGCTTCTAGGGATCGGCTTTGTTGCGCGGCGCAAAAAATCCGGCTGCGCCTGACAAGACTCAAACCGATGCAATTGCCCCGACCTGAAAAAGGTCGGGCGCCCTTGCGACACTGTCACCTGGCCCTTGTGTGGCGAACTTCGGTGGGGAAAATGTTTTGGAACGCGGTGTGGAGATAACCCACCTGCTGTCGTGCACCCGGATGTTTCGACAGTGGGCAAATGCCGAAGTATCCCTAAAGTACTGAACAAAGAACCAATGTTGGCATCGCATCCTTCTTGGACGCCGAGTTCCTTTGTGACTTCCGTTCAAGCTGTGGCTTAACCGTTGAACCAATTGCAGGCCGCGCGAGGGAGCGAGGCCTGCTGGGGTCTGGCAGCTCACCGCGAGGATATGGGCAATTTATTTGTTCGTTTCCCACCGAACCGAGGTTGGTGGTGGCGGACGGGTACTCGAGCTAGGCAACCAGCGTGCGGGAAGCTTGCGCCTTTTGGGTGTTTCGACGCAATACTCCACGAAACAGCATACCACAGGTGAGATCAATCGATGGCCAGGAAGGCGTCCAGCTCCGACAAATCACGCGAAAAATCAGGCGCACGCTACCAGAACGGTTCGAAGGACCGAGCCAAGATGCTTCGGGGCCTGAGGCTCAAACCTGGCGAAACAAAGCACTATCTGATTGTAGTCGACGGGTCACCGGGTGATCTGCCATGGATAAAACTCAGTTCATCCGGACCGCCAAAGACCGAGGCCTGGATGAAAGACCCGTACTTGGGCACCGTAACATACCTGAAAGACGGAAAGTCCATCGATTTCAAGGCCAAGGGTGTGGCCATTCCTGAGCCGCAACAAAGGACGGTGGCAAAGGGGATGGCCAAGGTTTTCAAAATCGCAGCGGCGGACATCGCATTCAAAGGCAATTCCTCGGAGGTCGACGATGTTTCCGCAACCACTCCTGAAGGGGAGCCCAAAGAGGATGCAGCCGCGGGGCGACAATCTGAGGCAACAGAAATGACCCAGCGAGACTATCACTCGCCCGATCAGCACCAGCGTTGGTTAAAAGTCTACAACAATTTCCACCCGCGTCTGGATGTGGGAGCGCTGGCTCCAACAGTGCGAAACCTTGTTCCCGGGCTGGACGCATGGGCGAAGGACCGCACGAAGCTGATCTGGACTGAGGCCGAAAGCCGGATTCATATTCTGGGTGGCCTGACCATCATCCAAGAAATCGAACGCAGCACCGCGGATCTCGAGGAGCGAGCTAGGCGGGTCTATCAATTTGCAACAAAACAAGCGCAAGACAGGGGCTTGGGTATTTTCAGAGATATTGCGGCCAGGGCCGGCGCTGATCTGGCTAAATTCGCACAAACAGATGAAAGGGACTCTGGCGGGACAGCGACTGCAACGGCCGCTGAAGGGCCGCAGGCTGATCAAGCAATAACGATCAAGCAGCGAAGTGACAACGAAGATGAGTACTCGAGCGAGATCATAGGCGCAGGCAACCTTGGTGCCACTGGCGATGCACTGAAATCAACCAAAAAAACACATGATGAGGGCAAAGAGTTTACCAATGAAAGCGAGTATTCAACCCGAGAGAAAACGGGCAAAGACGAAGATAACGCACTAGAGCGGATCACCCGAATCTCAGACGAAACTTCGCGTGTTGTCGGTGCTATCGAAGCGGAACTTCAAAAGCTGGACCACCTTTTCGACGAAGCCAAAGCCGTGTTTCCAGACACGTCGAGTGTTGCGGACCGGATGCATGCGAAGGGCCGCGAACTGGTCGGAGATGCCCGAAACCGGGTGGCCTTGGTGAAGAAGCTTTTTGTTTCCCTAAGTAATACAGAGATCAAGTAAGGCGATGCCGGCTGAAGTCCCAATCTGCCAGTTGGACATAAGCCGGTACACAGATAAACGGCGCCAATTCTGACAGCGAAACCAATCCGAAGGGTTTTGCAAGCCTTTGTCCGAAAGCCGGTTTCACTGCAGGGATTGAGCCGGTGGAAAAAGGTGGCTTTGCAATGTCATCATATGCCATCATCCGAAGGTGGCACATGTGACATTGCAGGTGCCCGCGCCACACCGCTGATTCACAATGATAGATAGGTAAAGGACTTCTAACATGTGGCATTACAGTGCTTTCAGAAAAGCCCTGTCCGCCCCAGCTGCTGCCGCGATTATCTTTGGAACTTCGACATCTTTGGTGCTTGCCCAGGATAGCTGTGACCTAGATGATTTGCTGATCAGTCTCGGGCAGATTGAGTATGTGGATCATGGCAGCGAGGGACCAAGCGTCGGTGACAAGCGTATTCTTTTGCTTCATCTGGACGATGAAAGCGGCGCGCGTGTTGGACATGTGAACGCAATCAGCACTGTTCTTCATGGAACTGATGACGCAAGTACCACCATCCATGTTGAGGGAACGGTTCACCTTGAAGATGGTCGGTTTCACTGGACAAACACCCAGACCTTAGCTGATCCATCAGACACTTCGCGTTCAACAAGCGATGAAGTATCTTCGGTCGTATTCGGCGGTACCGGTGTGTTTCAAAACGCAACCGGCATTATGCTATCAAGACCAGAGGGTGATGGCGGCAGGCTGATCTTCGACCTGTCGTGCTAACTTCCGCGCATTCTCTTAACTGGCACGATCCGGACTCTGGGAACCAATCCATCCTTTGTTAAGTTGGTGGTTCTCTGTGCCCAGTCATCCTAGGTCTGTTTCTGCGACGAGGTTTCAACCTACGGGTCACAGCCATCAAAGACGGTGGGACACTGCCAAGCGCAGGCAAGCTGCAACTGTCACATGAGACAACTTTGTGCAGTTGCTGAATCAAAGCCAAAGGGAGTCTGATGTGGGCGCATTTCGACCGGGTTATCTCGGCGATTGTCCCCCATATGTCCCCCAGCCGAGGCTACGGGCTGCGCAAGTGCAGCAAAGTCTTCTCTAAGGTGTTGATTTTATTGGTAGCGGAGGAGGGACTTGAACCCCCGACACGCGGATTATGATTCCGCTGCTCTAACCGACTGAGCTACTCCGCCACGAACCCGGTCGACCTAAGGCAGCCAGACAGAACCGTCAAGACACAAAAACCCCGACTATCCACCACGGACCGTGTCGATCATCAGCTGTACATTGTCGGGGTCTGCATCCGGCGTGATGCCGTGTCCCAGGTTGAAGATGTGAGGCCCGTTCGAGAACGCTTTCACGATGGCGCGGGTCTCATCGATCAGGGCTTGACCGCCAGTGACCATGTGGGACGATCTCAAGTTCCCCTGCACACAGCCATCCTTCTGGACGTGCTGCGCTGCCCAGTCCGGATCCACGGCTGCATCCAACGCGACACAATCGACCCCCGTCGCCTTGGCAAAGCCGATGTATTTCTCTCCTGCTTCACGTGGGAACCCGATCACTGGAATATTCGGATGCCGATCCTTCAGCGCCGTGGTGATCCTGCGGCAAGGCTCCAACGCATAACGCGCAAATGCATCGTCCGGCAGCGACCCGGCCCAACTGTCAAAGATTTTGACGACTTCGGCGCCCGCCTGAATCTGCATATCCAGATATTCAATGGTCGCCTCTGTGATCCGATCCATCAGAGCATCAAACACCGCCGGGCTGCCGGTTCTCAGCGCATGAGCCGGCGCCTGGTCCGGCGTGCCGCGACCTGCGATCATGTAGGTTGCCACGGTCCAGGGCGCTCCGGCGAACCCGATCAAGGTCGTTTCGGATGGCAACGCCTCCGCAAGCAACCGCACGGTCTGGTAGATCGGCGACAGTGTCTCGTGGATGTCCTCCACCGGTTTCAGCGCGTCAAAACCGCGCTGATCGGTGATCGTGGACAGGCGTGGCCCTTCGCCTGTAACAAACCACAGGTCCGCGCCCAGCGCCTGCGGCACCAGCAGGATATCCGCAAAAAGGATTGCGGCATCAAAGCCATAACGACGGATCGGCTGAAGCGTCACTTCTGCCGCAAGTTCGCTGTTGTAGCACAGCGACAGGAAATCACCGGCCTGGGCCCGCGTGGCGCGATACTCGGGCAGATACCGGCCGGCCTGACGCATCATCCAGATGGGCGGCGTGTCTAACACTTCCCCTGCAAGACTGCGCAGCAGCTTCTTCCGTTCGGCCATGTCCGCCCTCAAATCTGGTTCGGCCCATGCGTCCGGTCTGGGCGCCGGTTTGTCAAGATCGAGCGGTTGTCAGCGCAATGTGACGCAACTAAACGTGGCCCATGACCGCTTCGCTTCCCAGCCCCGCCTCCCCGTTCAAAATCGGCACCCGCGGTTCACCGCTTGCGCTGGCGCAAGCGTACGAGACCCGCCGAAGACTGCAGCACGCATTTGATCTGCCGGAAGACGCTATTGAAATTGTGGTCATCAAAGTGACGGGGGACGTTGTTCAGGACCGACCCCTCAAAGAGATTGGTGGCAAAGGGCTATTCACGCGGGAAATTGAAGAGGACCTGCTGGCTGGTAAGATCGACATAGCCGTGCATTCGATGAAGGATATGCCGGTCGAGCAACCTTCGGGGCTCTTGATTGACACCTACCTTCCCCGGGAGGACGTGCGAGACGCTTTTGTCTCCACCGCGCATCGCGATATCGCTGACTTGGCTGAGGGTGCGGTCGTTGGGACGTCCAGCCTGCGACGAAAAGCCCAGCTGTTGCATCGGCGTCCCGACCTCGAGGTTGTGGAGTTTCGGGGCAACGTTCAAACCCGCCTGAAGAAACTGTCGGACGGCGTCGCTGAATGCACCTTCTTGGCGATGGCGGGGCTGAACCGTCTGGATATCGAGGGCGTTCCCGCAACCCCGATCGACGCGAACGACATGTTGCCGGCTGTTGCGCAAGGTGCGATCGGGATCGAACGGCGCGCCGATGACTCTCGGGTCGCTGAAATGCTCGACGCGGTACACGACAGGCCAACGGGTGACCGGCTGGGCGCCGAGCGCGCGTTTCTGAGAACGCTGGATGGATCGTGCGAAACACCGATTGCAGGGCTTGCGGAGCTCCGCGGCGGCACTTTGCGCCTGCGCGGCGAAGTGTTGCGCCCAGATGGCTCCACCGCACTCAACGACGAGGTAACCGGACCCATCGAGGACGGCCCAGAAATGGGTCAGGCCCTGGCCAGATCATTGTTGGAGCGTGCCGGGCCGGGCTTCTTTGATTGGCATGACCGCCCGAAGTGACGTGGCGAATACGTTGACAGTGCGCCACCCCCTCTGAGACGATTGTCCTCAGGGAGGCTACTGCCATGACACCAGGCAAGGCATTTCTAACCACTGACGAGATCAGGCCGCTGGCGGAACGCTCCGATTTGATGGGCGCCTGGCTCGTGCTGCATTGCTGGGGCACCATCGCTCTTGCCGTGGTGCTCTTTGGGTTCTTCCCCAATGTGTTGACCTTTGTGTTGGCGGTCATGGTGATTGGGTCGCGGCAGCTTGGGCTGGCGATCCTCATGCACGAAGCGGCCCACAACGCCCTGTTCAAAACGCGCCGCCTGAACGAGTTCGTCGGCGAGTGGCTCTGCGGGCGGCCTATTCTGGCAGAACTCGGCGCCTATCGGCACTACCACCTGACGCACCATCGATTCACACAAACAGACAAAGACCCCGATCTGTCCTTGTCTTCAAAGTTCCCCACAACCCGAGCATCGCTTCAGCGCAAATTCGTCCGCGATCTTACCGGCCAGACGGGGTACAAGCAGCTGGCCGCCCAGATTGCCATGTCGGTGCGGCTTGCGGGTGATGACGAAGCGCTCGAAGCGGCCAATTCGGATTTTGCGCAGGCCTTCAAGGCGCGTGACCTATGGAAATCGTTTCCGGTTTTTATTGCGATCATGGCGATCATGAGCCTGCTGGGTCAGTGGTGGTGGGGTCTCGCGTTCTGGCTGTTGCCATTTCTGACTTGGTTCCAGTTTGTCCTGCGCGTGCGCAACATCGCCGAGCATGGCGCAACGGAGGAGTCCGAGAACCCGTTGCAAAATGTCAGAACAACGCAAGCGGGTCCGCTGATGCGGTTGTTCGTGGCGCCGTATTGGGTGAACTACCATCTGGAGCATCACATGGTCATGCACGTCCCATGCTGGCGTCTGCGCAACATGCACAAGCTGCTCTTGGCCAAAGGCCTTGGGCCAAAGATGCGCGTGGCCGATAGTTACTGGACAGCTCTGGGCGAAGCGGGCTGGCGAACGGCCTGAGCTCTGTCCAACTTGAGTGTGTTGCCGCAGCAGGCGCGACATAAATCCTCAAATACTTGGCGCTCGGACAGGTCTGTCACCGCCACTTGGCCATCGGCGGCAGGCTCATAAGGACCGCATTGGCGTCATGCCCGGTTTCCAAACCAAACTTGGTGCCCCGGTCGTAAACAAGGTTGTATTCCGCGTAGAGGCCGCGATGGACGAGCTGCGTGTCTTTGTCCGCATCCGACCAACCCTGGCCGCGGCGCCTTTCCACGATGGGTAGATAGGCAGGCAGGAACGCTCGTCCGATGTCCTGCGTCAGGGCGAAGTCGGCGTCCCAATCTTCGGTGCAGAAGTCATCCAGAAAAATCCCGCCGACGCCCCGCGCGCGCCCGCGATGGGGGATGAAAAAATACTCATCCGCCCAGGCTTTCAAACGCGGGTAGTGTCCGGGTCCGTGGGGATCCAGATACGCTTTTTGGGTTGCATGGAAATGAACCGTATCTTCGTCATACTCGATGCACGGGTTCAAATCCGAACCACCGCCGAACCACCATGCATGCGGCGTCCAGAACATGCGCGTGTTCATGTGGACGGCGGGCACATGCGGGTTCTGCATATGGGCCACCAGAGAGATGCCCGACGCCCAAAACCGCGGGTCCTCTTTCATCCCCGGGATCCCTTTGCGCGCGGCCATCGCTGACTGCGCGCGCGACCCCAACGTGCCGTAGACTTCAGACACGTTCACGCCAACCTTTTCGAAGACGCGACCGCCGCGCATGACACTCATCAACCCGCCACCTGCGTCGCTGTTGTCGTCAGACGCGCGACGGGTTTCCGAGACCTCAAACCGACCTGGGTCGAGATCAGACCCAGGGCCGGTTGCGTGACTGTCCTCAACAGCTTCGAACGCGGCGACGATCTGGTCCCGCAACTCGCGGAACCAGCTTGCTGCCTTTGCCTTTTCTGCTTCGAGAGCTGAGGTCATTCATCAATCTCCGGTCATCCGCCGAGACGCTATCATGCTGGATCTAGGCAAACCATGAGACAGTTTCGCCGCAGCCTTGCGGCATTCTGCACGGGCACCAAAGAGGCCGTCTGTCAGTGTGCGGGCGCCGCGACGGGATCGAGCAGCGTGCGCCCGCCGTCCAACGTCAGGATCTGCCCGGTCATGAACCCGGCCCCCTCTGACGCGAGGTACTGGACCGCATCAGCCAGCTCCGTCGGGGATGCAATGCGGTTCAACGGCGTGTGATCCTCAATGTCCTGCCGATACTCACGGTTGTCCTTCAGCGTGCTCATCAACGACGTCGACATGACCGACCCGATGGCTATGGCGTTCACGCGGATGCGATGCGGCGCAAGCGCCACGGCAAGCGAGCGCGTCAACTGATCCAGTGCTGCCGAAGATACGGAGTAAGCCAGCAGATCTGGGTGCGTCCGCCGGGCGGCGATAGACGACAGATTGATGATGGAGCCCGCCTGTCCTTCTTCCTGATCTTCGGATTGCTTGATCATCCTGCGCGCCACCAGTTGCGACAGGCGCAGCGCAGGCATCAGGTTCTGATTAAGCAACGCGATCACGCTGTCATCTTCCGGACTCAAAGGTTCGGAGACGGTGACCTGCCGCGCGCCATTAACAAGGATGTCGATCTGATCAAAGGCATCGACACAGGCCGAGACGAGGTTTGCTATGGTCAGTTTCTCGCGCAGATCGCCCGCGAAGTAACGCACATTGCTATCTTCGGCTTGCTCGCCAAGTTCATCAATCAGGCGCTTTTCGTCGATGTCAGCGAACATCACGTTGGCGCCTTTTTCTGCAAACTGCCGCCCGATGGCCAAACCGATGCCGTGTGCGGCTCCGGTCACGATGGCGGTTTTTCCGGCAATGGAAAACGACATTTGGCCTCCTTGGGTCGCGATCAGGCGCGCGGGCGATCTGCCCGCAGAACTTTGAAACGGCTGTTACCTGCAACTTCGGACATGGTGGCGAACTGATCCATCAGCGTCGATTCATAGGGCAGATGGCGGTTCGCGACCAGCATCAACATTCCGGACTTGCTCAGCATCTTCGCCGCAGCGCCTATGAATGCGCGCCCAAGGTCTGGATCGGTGGACCGCCCGGTGTGAAAGGGTGGGTTCATGACCACAGCCTGTGGCTTTGCCGCCGGGTGCCAGTTCAGCGCGTCGGCCCAGTGAAAATGCGCGCGGGGGTCAGAGATGTTTTTCCGCGCGCATGTGAGTGCCGGATGGTCGGCTTCCACGAGGTCGATGCGTTCCAGCTTGGGGTCTTTGAGCAGATGCGCAGAAAGATACCCCCACCCTGCCCCCAGATCGACGACATGCCGGCCTAGATGTTGCGGCACAGAGTCCACCAACAGACGCGACGCCGGATCGACCTCGTCCGCTGAAAAGACCCCGGGGGCAGTGAGAAACCCATTTGGAAGGGTCTTTGGTTCGGCCCGCCAATCCGAAAGTGTCTCCGCATTGTCGGCTGTCCAGAACACTTTCCCATGCGCCTTTGACAGGCTGGCCTCAACCACACCACGCGCCCGCATCTCCTTCAACAGCCCGTCGATGCCATCGGTTTTGGCGCCATCCACAACAACCGGCCCATCTGTCTGCGCAAGCGTCTGCGCGATCATCGCACGCGCCCGCACCTTTGCCCGGGGAATGACGACCACCGAGGCCGCGAACCGCTCTTCGCCAGGTTCAACGGCGCAGTCGTACCCCCTCCGGTGCCAAACATCATAGTCGGGAAAAAAGGACTGTATGATCAGGCATCGATCCTTCGAAAGCGCGGAGAGATCATAGTCAGCGCCGGGATTGTGGACCGCCACGCGGCCCGCATCAGGGATTCGAACACCGCGGCCAATGGCCAATGACAGGCGCCCAGACATCACTGGCCTTGCGTCAGATACATGTGGCCCGAAACCTGCAAACGGCAGTCAGTCTTCTTTTTCCATCGTGCATTGCAGCGGATGCTGATGGCGACGGGCAAAATCCATGACCTGCCCGACCTTCGTCTCGGCGATCTCGTGGCTGAAAACCCCAACCACGGCGACACCCTTTTTGTGTACAGTCAGCATGATCTCAAACGCCTGCGCATGGGTCATGCCAAAGAACCGCTCCAGCACATGCACGACAAACTCCATCGGCGTGTAGTCGTCATTCAACAACAGCACCTTGTAAAGCGGTGGCCGCTTTGTTTTGGGGCGCGTTTCGACGACGACGGACGTGTCTCCGTCTTCATTTGACTGCTGTGACATGCGCAAAGGCAATGGCTTCATGAAAAGGCTCGCGGCTGGCGTAATGCACTGTGATCTTGGGGCATATATAACCCTTGAACGGGATTCGAAAAGCCCACGTGACGACCTCCACGGGTAGACAATCGCATTTGATCGATTCTAATGGGTGTCAGGAGGACCCATGCGAAATCTGACCACCGTTGGCTTTGATGCTGACGATACGCTTTGGCACAACGAGCGATTTTACAGGATGACCCAGGATCGCTTTGCAGAACTACTGGGCGACCATACCGACCGCGATCACCTTGACGACAGGCTTCTGGCAGCAGAACGCCGCAATCTTGGCCGCTATGGATATGGGATCAAGGGGTTCATGCTCTCGATGATCGAAACCGCAATCGAAGTCACCGAGGGCGAGGTTCCGTCGTCGGTGATTTCGGAGATTCTGTCTGCCGGGCAAGAAATGCTGGCGCACCCGATCGAGCTTATGCCGCATGCCAAGGAGGCGGTCGAAAACATCGCCGGCAGCCACCGCGTCGTGCTGATCACCAAAGGTGATCTTCTCGATCAGGAGCGCAAGCTTGCGCAATCCGGGTTGGGCGATCTGTTCGATGCGGTAGAGATCGTTTCGGAAAAGTCCGCGGATGTCTACGACAGGATCTTTGCCGAGCATGGCGATGGCGCAGACCGCGCGATGATGGTGGGAAACTCCATGCGGTCTGACGTCGTGCCGTCGGTCGAAGCGGGTGGGTGGGGCGTTTACGTCCCTTTCGGGCTGGTTTGGGAGATAGAGCATGCAGAGCCCCCGGATGATCATGCCCGTTACCGAAGCATCCCGGATCTGGGCGGACTTCCTCCTTTGGTCAGAGACATCGGATAAGTCCTGAGGCGCCGCCACAATGCTGCCACAATCGCACTTTTTGTGCCTGGAGCTACGAAATCCACTATATGTTGTCCTGAAGCGGCCGCAATTTTTGCTAAGCCACTGCAACCTAAGGGTTTATTTGTCGGCGTCTCCGTGTTAGCCTCGACTTAACAAAAATGCGGGTAAAACCGACCCGAAAAATCGGGCGGTCCGAGGCAGACAGAGGCAGATATCGTGCAGGTTCGACGCAACAGGTCGGCCCGACTGGGGCTATTCTTCTTAACTGCAACTTGGTTGTGCGTGATCGTTCCGCTCAGCGTGGCGGCGGCGCCCTACGCGGCAATGGTCATGGACGCAAGAACCGGTGAAGTGCTGCATTCCCGCAATGCGGACACCCGGCTTCATCCCGCGTCTCTGACAAAAATGATGACGCTCTACATTGCGTTCCAAGCCGTCGAGAACGGCGAGATCACCCTCGACACCAAAGTACGGGTATCCAAACATGCGGCATCTGAACCGCCATCAAAACTTGGATTGAAGGCCGGCCAGCGGATCGAGCTGCGGTACCTGATCCGGGCCTCGGCAGTGAAGTCCGCTAATGACGCCGCCACTGCCATTGGCGAAGCGATTTCCGGCAGCGAAGCCGCATTTGCGCGACGCATGACTGCGACGGCCAAAGCACTGGGCATGACCCGCACCACATTCAAGAATGCTCACGGTCTGACTGAGAGCGGGCACATGTCCACGGCACGCGACATGACCATCCTGGGTCGCCATGTGCTTTATGATTATCCGCAGTACTACAATTTGTTCTCCCGCCGCTCGACCCATGCGGGCGTCAAAGCCGTGAACAACACCAACCGCCGTTTGCTCAACGCATACAAAGGTGCCGATGGTATCAAAACGGGTTACACACGCGCAGCTGGTTTCAATCTGGTGGCCTCCGCCGAACGCGGAAGGGAACGGATCATCGCGACTGTCTTTGGCGGCGCCTCCACAGCATCACGGAATGCAAGGGTTGCGGAGTTGCTTGATATGGGCTTCCGGCGCGCGCCATCCCGTGCGCCGTTGCGCAAACCCAGCAAACCGAAATACATCGCGAACCTCGGGGAACAGCCCGGCGCCTCCGGCAAGTCGACCCGACTGGTCGGCGCCGTACAAAAGAGCCTCCGCCCGCAAGCGCGGAAAGAGGCAACCACGGCCGTGGCGCAAGTGGTCACAACAGCCAGCGAGCAGGAAGCATTGATTCAAGCCGGCGTCAGCGCCGCTGTTGCAGCCGCTACGGAACAAGCGGTCAGCAGCCCACGGCCGACCGCGCGGCCCACGAACGTCGCTTTGGTCACCAATCCTGAACCGAAACAGCCAGAGCAGGAAATCGTAACCCGCCTGTCGACATCCGGCGACCTGCAATGGGGCATCAATGTCGGCCGCTACACCAGCAAGTATCAGGCGGAAAAGGTTCTCTTGCGGACCGCCCTGACCGAGATGGCGACGCTGGACGGGTCGTTGCGCAAAGTCGTGCGGACGGCAAAGGGGTTCGATGCGAACTTCATGGGCATGACGCGTGAAACCGCTGACCTCGCCTGCCGACGCTTGCAGGCCCGCAATGTCACATGCTTCATGGTTGGACCCGGCTGACCAAAAATCGCCCGACGCACCGATCCATTTCATCGCGGATTCCGACTACCGCCTGAGCCGGGCACGCGCCGCTGGGTGCGGATTCATGGTTTGGGATGATCGTCCCACTCGTCACTGAGTATGCGGCGGCTGTCACCTTCGGGATCGTCGTACTGGTTCGACTTCACGGTGTAGACAAAGGCCACAAGCCCCAGCGCGCCAAGGGTCAGCGATATGGGAATGAGATAGGCAAGAACATCCATCAGGTCACCTCAACCGCAATGCGTTCAGCGAAACCGTAATCGAACTAAGCGACATGGCAAGTGCTGCAATCAACGGGGTGGCAAGACCGGCAACCGCCAACGGCACCGCAATCACGTTGTAAACGGTGGCGATGCGGAAGTTTTCGTGAATGCGCTTCGTGGCCTTCCGCGCGGTCACACAGGCCTCCGCAATCGGTCGCAGGTCCTGCCCCAGCAGCACGATGTCCGAGGCCACGCGCGCGGCATCCAGAGCAGTGGCAGGAGAGATCGACGCGTGGGCCGCGGCCAGAGCTGCTGTGTCGTTCAAGCCATCGCCAACCATGAGCACCTTGCGGCCGTCATGTGCCAGCGCCTGCACGCGGTTGGCCTTGTCTTCGGGAAGCGCTTCAGCCTCCCACCGCTCAATGCCGAGGCGCTCTGCCAACGACCGGACGGCGCCCTCTGTATCCCCGGAGATCAACCGCACGTCTTGACCATCCGCGATCAGCGCCTCGACCGCCTCACGCGCACCCTCCCGCAACGAATCTGTGAACAGGAATGCGCCGACAACCTCGTCCCCTATCGCCAGCCAAGCGGCAGTCTCTGCACCCTGTTCAGCACCAACCCAGGCCGCGCGACCGAGTCGAACGCGCTGCCCGTTGAAGACCCCTTCGGTTCCGTAACCCGGCACTTCAGCAATGTCGCTGACAGCCGCTGGGGTGACGCCGGCTTTTTGCGCCGCAGACGTCAACGCAACCGACAAGGGATGCGCTGACCCGTGCGCCAATGCTAACCCCAATGCAAGCTCAGCAGGACTGAACGCGTCCAGATTGGTGAGTTGCGGTGTGCCCGCGGTCAGCGTCCCGGTTTTGTCGAACACAACCGTATCCACTTGCGCCAGGCGCTCCAGCGCTGTGGCGTCCTTGATCAACATGCCTTGTCGAAACAACCGCCCCGAAGCAGCTGTTGTGACCGCCGGAACCGCAAGTCCCAAAGCGCAGGGGCAGGTGATGATCAGAACCGCCGCCGCAATGTTGAGCGCCATGCGCATGTCACCGGAATAGAGCAGCCATCCCAGAAAACTGAGCCCGGCCAGAATGTGAACGCCGGGCGCATAGAGCTTGGCTGCACTGTCTGCAAGGGATGTGTAGCGGGACCGACCGGATTCGGCGATGGCCACCAGATCCGCCATCCTGTGCAACGATGTATCCTGCCCCACGGCACTCGCCCGAATGATGAGCGGTCCGGTCAGGTTCACTTCACCCGCACTGACGGCCAGGCCTGCAGAGGCAAAGACCGGGAGCGTTTCCCCGGTCAGCAAGGATCGGTCGAGTTCGGACTGACCTTCGACAATCTCGCCGTCGACCGGCATCCGGCCACCCGGACGCACGGACACCAGATCGCCGACTTCGAGCTCGGACACATCCACTTCGACCTCTACGCCATCGCGCAGCAGTCTTGCGCGCGGGACTTCCAGCGCGGCCAGTTCCTGTGCTGCCGAGCGTGCCGCCGCGCGTGTCCGGTGGTCGAGATATCGTCCTGCCAGCAGAAAGAAGGTGAGCGCCAACGCGGCATCAAAGTAGGCATGCTTGCCGGACAGAGAGGTCTCCCAGAGGGAGGTGACCAGCGCCAGAACGATCGCCAACACGATCGGGACATCCATGTTGAGACGACGCGCGGAGAGCGCCGCCCAGGCGTTTCGGAAAAACGGTTGGGCAGAGAACGCAATCGCCGGCAGGGCAATTGCCGCAGAAATCCAGTGGAACATATCCCGCGTGGAGTCTGTGGCGCCTGACCACACCGAAATGGACAGCAGCATGACGTTCATTGAGGCAAAGCCTGCCACTGCCAGGCGCATCAACAGGTCTCGGCCTTCCTTGTCAGACTGTGTGGCGCTGAGCGCGCCCAAATCCAGCTCGTGGGCTTCATAACCGAGGCCTTCGACCGTCTCGGCCAATGCAGCTGCAGTCAGTTTGGGGTCTGCGTCGATCAAGGCACGTTTCAGCGTCAGGTTCACGCGCGCAGAGCGCACACCGGGGACTTCCATCAACCCGCGTTCAACCGCTGAAATGCAGTTCTGACAATGAATTGTTGGCAGCGACAGGGCGATGCGCGCATCCTGCGACGGCGGCGCGTTGGGTTCGGCCGGGACTGCGACGCAGCCGGGACAGGCCGCTGCGGAGGGGGGCGCCGAGGCGTTCAACCTAGGGTCTCGTCACATGCAAGACGACGCGCTGGTTGAACGGCGTGCCATCCGCGGCCTCGGCTTTCATACGGATGTTCCAGTTGCCATCCGCAAGATCAACCGGAGCGACGTAACTCTGGCCGTCGAATACAAACTCAGGGCGCCTGTCGTCTTTGACATGCGTCGCCCGCCCGAGAACCGCATCAAGGTTCTGCACGATGACCGGGTTGCCGGCATCATCAACAATCGACAGGTAGATCAGGCCATCGGTCGCAGTCGCAGACACTGTCCAGCCGAGCGCTGTCTGGGCCTCGCGTCTGGCATCGAAATTTTGACTGGCAACATACGAGTTTTTCACCTCAAGACCGGGAAATGTGCGCACCGCGTTGAACGCTAGCGCCAGGTTGACGGTGATGATGATGCCGAAGGCGGCAACAAAAACCATCGCGGCGTGACGGCCTGTGAATTGGCGTTCAGCCATGGCTCAGCTCCCTGTTCCGTTGAAGGTTGTATCTTTGTATGCGCGGTCCCCATTGGTCAAATCCTCGACCCATATCCGGACATCGCTGCGATCTGCATTTGCGGGCGCCGACCCCCTAGGTGCTATGATGTACACCCGCTGCAGGAACGTGCTGTCGGCAGGCACGGTGATCGAGGCATCGGGCGTGCCTTCGAGCTCGATGATCAGCGATGGATCGCCTCTGAGCGAAAGACCGAAGGGGCGGGCCTCGCCGTTCTTGTTGAGCAACCGGACATCGTAGGTGTTGCGGATCGAACCGTCCGACATCGTCACAAAGGTGGGATTGCGGACCGGTGCCACATTCACATCAATGTCCTGCCGGACAAAGAGGGCATAGAGCAATCCCGCGCCCACAAGCGACCAGAGTGCCGTGTACATGATCGTTCTGGCGCGGAAAATGTGAGTCCAGGCGCTCAGGGGCGTTTGCCCTTCGCGTTCGCGCTGCTCGTCGCTCAGCGCCATGTAGTCGACCAGGCCGCGTGGCTTTCCGATCTTGGCCATGACGTCATCACACGCGTCGATGCAAAGCGCGCACGTGATACACTCAAGTTGCTGTCCGTCGCGAATATCGATGCCAACGGGGCAAACATTCACGCAAGCCATGCAGTCGATGCAGTCCCCCATCTCGGCACCGGCCTTCACCTCGTCGGAATGCTTGCGTGGCTCGCCGCGCCATTCGCGGTATCCGACCGTAATGGTGTCCTCGTCCATCATTGCGGCTTGGATCCGCGGCCAGGGGCACGCGTAGATACAAATCTGTTCACGTGCAAAACCGCCAAAGAGGAAGGTGGTGCCGGTCAGAATTGCCATTGTCGTGTAAGCTGCGGGATGTGCCTGCCCCGTGACCAGATCGACCATCAGCGTTGGGGCATCCGCAAAATAGAAGACCCATGCACCTCCGGTGGCCAGGCCGATTAACAGCCACACAGTCCATTTGGTGACGCGAAGGCGCGCCTTGCGGAAATCCATCTTCTTCTGACGATGCAGTCGGAGACGTGCGTTGCGATCGCCTTCGATCCAGCGCTCCACCAGAATGTAGAGGTCCGTCCAAACCGTCTGCGGGCAAGCGTAGCCGCACCAGACCCTCCCGAGCGCCGAGGTGAACAGGAACAATCCCAGCCCCGCCATGATCAACAGGCCCGCGACGAAGTAAAACTCGTGCGGCCAGATCTCGATCCAGAAGAAATAGAACCGGCGGTTCGCCAGATCCAGCAGCACCGCCTGATCAGGCAAGCTGGGGCCGCGGTCCCAGCGGAGCCATGGTGTGACGTAGTAGATACCCAGCGTCACGGCCATGATGATCCACTTCATATTGCGGAAGTATCCGCTGACCCGGCGCGGAAAAATCGGCTCCCTTGCAGCGTAGAGGCTGGGGGCTGGATCGGAAGTGCTCACGTCAGATTCATCCTTGGTTCAGAATGCGGTTGTTACCGGCGTTGTCACAGATGGTAAGGCGCGCATCCTTGATGTGGGTCAAAATGAGTATCTGAGGCTCAGGTTTTTTGACTTGCCGAAGCGCCATCGTAAAACCCGGTTTACTCTCTCTGACTGCGCAACCAACTCATAAAGGACTTTGCCGCCGGGCGCAGGGCACCGGGCCGCGTGACTATAAAATAGCCCGATTGCCGCGGTTCTTCAAAGAGTGCGACGAGACGTCCCGCCTGAAGATCATTTTCCACAAAGGTCCGTACGGCAACGACGACGCCATGCCCGTCCCGCGCAGCATCCAGAATCAGGTTCCCCGGCAACTGGGTTTGTCCCTGTGTCAGACCCAGTTCAACACCTTTGGATTCCAGCCAACGCTTTGCTTCGGACAGGCCCAGTTCTTCCAGCCAGGGCAGGTCAGCCAGATCGGCCGGCTCTTTGATCTCGCGGTCTCCAATCAAGGAGGGCGCAGCCATCACCACCATGGGAGATTGCAGCAGCGGTTCAGTGTTCAGGCCCGGCCAGTCGCCATCACCATAGCGGATCGCAATGTCGATGCCCCCCGGTTCCAGTTCGACCAGAAACGGGCTTGGGTCGAGCAACAGGTTGATCTTTGGATAGGTGGCGCGGAAATCAGCCAGCCGCGGCATCAGCCAGGCGCCGGTGAAGGTTGGCGTCGCGGATACGTGCAACGGCCGGTCGGCATCCGCGCCAGTGATGTCGTCGAGTGCGCGCGAGATTGCACCGAAGCCCAAGGTCACTGCGTCGGCCAGTTGGGCGCCTTGCGGTGTCAGCGCCAGCGCGCGTCCCGTCCGGTCCAGAAGCGGAACGCCCAAATGCTGTTCTAGGCTGCGCATCTGCTGGCTGACAGCGGCATGGCTGACATTCAGTGCGGCGCCTGCGGCCGCCACTGTGCCGGTCTCCACATAGGCCGCGAATGCACGCAACCCGGACAACGATGGCATATCCCGCCAAAGCATATGTAATCCCAGCTTACACATTGGATTTTTTCCTGACTCGCATTCTAAGTGGAAAAGGTCCAGTTTTGAAACAGAAACAACGCCACAAGGAGAGCGGAACGATGTTGAACATTTATGCACAGACTTTCATGACCGCGACGCGCACGAACAACCCTGCCCTGCGCGATTACCGTGGCGAGCGCAAGAAACGGCGCCAATGGTTGCCCTCTGGTCATTGGTGGTTGAAGCCGGAGCGCGAACTCGACCCCAAAGATCTGTGAGCGATAGTCCCGGAAGAAAAAAGAGCGGCGGGCCAAGGCTCGCCGCTCTTTCGTGTTGGGTTTCTAAAGCAGGCACCGGCATTTCAGGAAACGCGCGAACAGTTTGATCCGCCGGTGCCTGGCCACGGGACGTCGTCGACGACCCCGTGGTGTTTCGTTTTATGCCTTACTCGCCACCCCCCAGCTGGTGCACATAGGATGATACAGCCCGAACCTGCGCCTCGCTCAGACGCCCCGACCATGCAGGCATCACGCCAAATCGGCTATAGGTGACCGTGTCCATCAAAGTGTCGTAATCGCCGCCGTAGAGCCAGATGGCGTCCGCAAGGTTTGGCGCCCCCTGGAAGACATCTCCTTCTCCGGCCTCACCATGACAGACCGAACAGTTGTCCTCATAGACCACCGCCCCTGCCTCGACCTGAGCGGGATCCATCGCTTCATCACCTGACAATGTCATCACGAAGTTAACCACCTGCGTAATCTCTTCAGGTTCCAGCAAATCGCCAAAGGCCGGCATTTCGGAGTAGCGTGCGTCCGGATCTTCCTCGTTCCGGATCCCATGGTTGATCGTGAGATAGATGTTTTCGATATCTCCACCCCAGAGCCAGTCATCGTCCAGCAGATTGGGGTACCCCGAGGCCTGAACGCCTGCCGCGCCAGACCCATGGCACTGCGAACACCAGCTGCGGAAGACCGCCGCACCCGCCTGCGTTGCGTAGCTGTTCAGCTCCGGATCCGCTGCGATCTCGGTGAGGTCCACGGAGGCCAGACGCATGTTGATCGCTTCGTTCGCCTGATCCACCGCAGCGATGTCCTGCGCTACTTCAGCGCGCGTGGAATAGCCCAGAAGACCAGCCGTCGCGGAATTGATCATCGGCCAAGCCGGATACGCGATGGTGTAGCCGATACCCCAGACGATGCAGGCATAGAACGTCCACAACCACCAGCGGGGCATTGGATTGTCAAATTCCCGGATGCCATCCCAAATGTGACCTGTGGTGTTGGGATCGCCCTCTTGGAGCTCTTGTACTTTGGGTTGGTCGTCGCTCATGACCCTGCCTCCTTGGATTCGGCGGGATTGTCTTTGCCTGCTGGCGGCTCGGGTGCGTCTTCATGCCGGAACGGGATCTCGGCCGTGTCACGGTACGTGTCGCTGGAACCGGGCCGAAACACCCAGATCACCACGCCGATGAAGAAAGCGAACAGCGCCAGAAGCATCCAACTGTCGGCAAACTGCCTCAGGAACGTATACTCTTCCATTGAAGCCTCCCTTACCGGTTTGCCACAGGTGTGAAGGTCGAGAAGTCGACCAGCGTGCCAAGCATCTGCAGATAGGCGATCAAAGCGTCTGCTTCAGAAATGCCCGGCTGACCATCGAAGTTGCGAACCTGAGCCTTGGGATAGCGCGCCAGCATGTCATCGTAGTCGCTGTCCGGATCGGCCTGCGCCCTGAAGTCAGCAGACGCGTTTTCGATCATCTCGTCGGTGTACGGAACTCCAACCGCCCGGTTGGTCAGCAAGAGATCTTCAATGTACTTGCCGTCGATCATCTTGCGCTCAAGGAAGCCGTATTTCGGCATGACCGACTCCGGGACAACGGATTGAGGGTCACGCAAGTGGTCCAGATGCCATTCATCAGAGTAGCGCCCGCCCACACGTGCGAGGTCCGGGCCTGTCCGCTTTGAGCCCCACTGGAACGGATGGTCATACATCGACTCCGCCGCCAGAGAGTAGTGGCCGTAACGCTCGACCTCATCGCGCATCGGGCGGATCATCTGACTGTGGCAGACGTAGCACCCCTCACGGATGTAAATCTCTCGTCCGGTCAGCTCGAGCGGTGAATAGGGACGCATCCCGTCGACCTTCTCGATCGTGTTCTCCAGATAGAACAACGGAGCGATTTGAACGATCCCGCCAATGGACACAACCAGCAGGCTGACCACCAAAAGGAGCGTCGCGTTGGTTTCCAGGATTTTATGCTTGTCCAAGATAGCCATTGTCTCGACCCTCCTTATTCGGCCGGGACGGCTGTCGACAGGCTCTGCGACTTCGCAGGCGCTGCTCTCACAGTCATCCAGAGGTTATAGCACATGATGATTGCGCCGGTCAGGAACATCACACCGCCCAGTGCGCGCACCACGTACATCGGGAATTTGGCGGCGACGGTGTCAGCGAACGACCACACAAGGAAACCGTTGGCATCCACTTCGCGCCACATCAGGCCCTCCATGATGCCGGTCACCCACATCGATGCGGCGTAGAGCACGATACCGATGGTGGCGAGCCAGAAGTGCCAGCTGACAAGGCTGAGGCTGTAAAGCCGCTCGCGCTTCCAGAGCACAGGCACAAGGTAATAGAGCGCCCCGAACGTGATCATGCCATTCCAGCCCAATGCACCGGAATGCACATGGCCAATGGTCCAGTCGGTGTAGTGGCTCAGCGAGTTGACCGCCCGGATCGACATCATCGGTCCTTCAAAGGTCGACATCCCGTAGAACCCGACCGAGATTACCATCATCCGGATGACGGGATCGGTGCGCAGCTTGTCCCATGCGCCGGAGAGCGTCATCAGACCGTTGATCATACCGCCCCAACTGGGCATCCACAGCACAACCGAGAACACCATCCCAAGAGTCGACGCCCAATCAGGCAGCGCCGTGTAGTGCAGGTGGTGCGGGCCGGCCCAGATGTAGATGAAGATCAAAGCCCAGAAGTGGATGATCGACAGCTTGTAGCTGAACACCGGCCGCTCGGCCTGCTTGGGGATGAAGTAATACATCATGCCCAGGAAGCCTGCTGTCAGGAAGAAGCCCACCGCGTTGTGGCCATACCACCACTGCGTCATCGCATCCTGAACGCCGGAGAAAACCTGAATAGAGCGGGACCCGAAGATCGACACGGGGATGCTCAGGTTATTGACGATGTGCAGCATCGCAACGGTGATGATGAACGCCATGAAGAACCAGTTGGCCACGTAGATATGTGGCTCTTTGCGCTTGATGATCGTCCCCATGAACACAAGGAGATAGCAGACCCAGACAACCGTCAGCCACAGATCGACATACCATTCCGGCTCGGCGTATTCCTTCGATTGCGTGGCCCCGAGCAGATAGCCCGTCGCCGCGAGAACGATAAAGAGCTGGTAGCCCCAGAAGACGAACCAAGCCATGTTCCCACCCCAGAGGCGGGCCGCGCTGGTGCGCTGCACGATAAAGAAGGACGTGGCAATCAAGGCGTTTCCGCCAAAGGCAAAAATCACTGCCGAGGTGTGCAATGGGCGCAGCCGCCCGAAGTTTGCATATCCCTCCGCCCATTCAAAGTTCAGCGCCGGAAACGCAAGCTGGAAGGCGATGAACACCCCGACGAGGAAACCGACAACACCCCAAAAGGCCGTCGCGATCACGCCGGCGCGCACAACGCCGTCCATGTAAGACAGTTCCTTGTTATCGACTTCGACGCGCTCATCCGTGCGCCGCACCGTGTATAGAAACAGGCCACCAGACAGGAGCATGATGATGATCGCATGCACCTGATAGGCCAAGTCGCGCGCGTAGTTGGCCGCGATCATCGCCAAAAGCGTGATCAGACCGAACACGATCAACTTAACATAATTCCACATTTTGCGTCCCTTCGTCTTGTCCCGCGCAGATGGCCCCCTGCGTCAGGACGGATTTAGACTGATGGCTTGATGCAAAACACCGAAGCGCTCTGCATTGATCTGCATCAACAGGATTGTCGCCGAAAACTGACACGTATCAAAGAACTCGATTCCAGCCACTCGTAGCGTGAGTCCAGAAGAACACTAAACTGGAGGTTGCGATGGCCTACAAATCGCTCTTGACCGTTTTGACCGATATCCGTCTGGCGGACCCTCCCATACATCAGATGACGGCCATGGCAGACGCCTGGGACGCTCATGCTGAGGCCCTCTGCCTTGGGGTCGATCGGACGCAGACCGGGTATTACTACGCGGGCGCCAACGCACTGATTTTACAGGAAACTCTTAGCAGAGCACACTCGGAGGCCGCTGAGATTCTGGATCACGCCAACAAACTTCTGGGCCTTTCAGGCGTACGGTGGTCAGCTGACGACGGCGTTGCACAGCTTGCGGATCTGGGGCGGCATGTGGCCCACAGGGCGCGGTTTTCCGACCTTGTCATTCTGCCCAGACCTTACGGCGAGAACCACGGCGCAGAAGTGGAGCCCGTCGTTGAAGCTGCGATGTTTGAGGGGCACGCACCTGTTTTGGTTCTACCTGACGACTATCTGCCGCAGCCCAGTTTCAAGTCCGTGCTGGTGGCGTGGAATGAGAGTGTCGAGGCTCTGACAGCGATCCGGGCGGCGCTGCCCCTGCTGTCAGCCGCCGATCTGGTGCGGATTGTGGTGATTGATCCACCGGCGCATGGCCCCGAGCGCTCCGACCCAGGTGGACTGCTGAGCCAAATGTTGGCTCGGCACGGGGTGCATTGCGAAATCGATGTGTTGTCCAAAACAATGACGCGCATCTCGGACATCTTGAATCGTCACATCATCGACACGGCGTCGGATTTGCTGGTGATGGGAGCCTATGGCCACTCGCGCTTCCGCGAAGCGATTCTGGGAGGGGCCACACGCAACATGCTCGAAAAGGCTCATGTTCCGGTGTTTATGGCACATTGATCGTCCAGCCCCGCGCAATGGCGCGGCGCGCAGGATCACGCTCTGCGCACGAGCCCGATCAGGAAGAGCAGGATCACGGAACCGATCGTCGCGTGTAGCACAGATGAAAAGAAACCGCCGCCTACGCTAAAGCCCAGCGCTGGAAAAATGAGTCCTGCGAGAAAAGCGCCAACAATCCCAACAACGATGTTGCCGATCAGGCCAAAGCCCCGGCCTTCCATGAGCTTCCCGGATAACCAGCCCGCCAATGCGCCAACGATGAGCATCACAAACAGGCTGGAAAATTCCATCAGACCAGCAGGCCTCCGTCACTGTCGTCACCCGCTTCTTCCATCAGGCGCCCGAAATCCGGAATGGATATCCGGCGTTTGCCTTCGAGGTGGATGACTTCGTCTTTTTTCAGTGCGGACATTTGGCGGCTAACGGTCTCAAGGGTCAAGCCCAGATAATCAGCCATGGCTTCGCGCGTCAGGGGAAGGTCGATGTTCACCTGACCAGTGATGCCGGTCATGTTGAGTGAGGATTCGCGACGCGCAACGATGCTCAGCAGGCTGGCGATTTTCTCCCTTGCGGTCTTGCGCCCCAGAACCAGCATCCACTCACGGGCCGCGTCCAACTCGTCCAGCGTCATTTCCAAAAGCCGCTGTGCGATGTGCGGGGTGCGGTTCATCATATCTTCGAAGGGTTTCTTGCGAAAACAACACATCACGATGTCTGTGGTGGCCACCACGTCATATGCCGCCCCTTCGCGGCCAGGGCGACCCACAAAATCGGAAGGCAACAGCAGTCCAACCATTTGGGTGCGGCCATCTTCCATCGTCTGGGTCAGCGTCGCCACACCGGACACTACTGAACCGACAAAATCCATCTTGTCCCCAGACCAGATCACCGTTTGGCCGGATTCGAAGGACCGATAATACTTGATCTCCTCCAACCGCTCCAACTCGTCGGTTTCGCAGCGCGCGCACACGGCGCGATGGCGGATCGGGCAATCTGAACAACTCTGGGTCACGGTCTGACCATAAGCTTGCATGGGCGCTCTCATTTGATCTGAGTCAATGTTCGGGTCTGATACCGACTCTAGACCTAGTAACATGGTGCATAAATCACAATTGGCGGGACTGGGCCTATTTGACGCGAGGGTGCCGCGTTACACCAGCTATCCAACCGCCCCACACTTTTCCGACCAGGTGGGATCGGAGCAGTTTGCCGACTGGATCTCCGAGATCAAGCCAGGCTCTCAAATATCGTTATATGTGCATATTCCTTTCTGTCGAAGGCTTTGCTGGTTCTGCGCGTGCCGCACACAAGGCACCAAAAGCGACACGCCTGTTGCCGCCTATTTGCAGACGCTGCTGGACGAATTGTCCCTGATAAAGGCGCGGCTTCCGGATCGCGTCACGTTGTCACGCCTGCACTGGGGCGGCGGTACACCGACCCTTTTGCGGCCTGAAATGATGACGCGACTCGCTGCTGCGGTGGCGGATGTGGTCCCGTTGGGAGAAGATGCGGAGTTCTCGGTCGAAATCGATCCCAACGAGATCGATGAGCCCCGCCTCGATGCGCTGGTATCTGCGGGGATGACCCGCGCCTCGATTGGGGTTCAGGACTTCGACCCCAAAATCCAGGAAACGATCGGGCGCATCCAGAGTTATGACGTAACCCGCGATGTGGTCGATCTGATCCGCGATCGTGGTATCGCCAGCCTGAATGCCGACATTCTCTTCGGATTGCCCCATCAGACCAAAGCCCGGCTGACCGAGAGCGTTCAGAAACTTCTCTCTCTGAACCCGGACCGGGTGGCGCTCTACGGGTATGCCCACGTCCCGTGGATGGCCCGGCGTCAGTCCATGATCCCATCAGACCTGTTGCCCACACCGGTGGAGCGATTGGAGCTGTTTGAGACGGCACGGCAACTGTTCCTTTGGGACAATTACGCAGAGATCGGGATTGACCATTTTGCAACGCAGGAGGACGGACTGACGGTTGCGCAACGGGCCGGAAAACTACGGCGCAATTTCCAGGGCTACACAGATGACTCGGCGGACGTTCTGATTGGCGTCGGCGCTTCATCGATTTCGCGCTTTCCGCAAGGCTACACTCAGAATGCACCGGCCACGTCAGTCCACGCGGCGGCGATCCGCGAAGGCCGTTTCTCGGCAATCAAAGGACATGCGTTCCGTGGAGACGACACAATGCGCGCCAGAATGATCGAAGCGTTGATGTGCGATTTTCGGATCGACGTAACCGAGATCGCTGACCGCTTCGACCGCAGCCCCGCTGAGATTCGCGCAATGTTGGAAGAGGTGGCAGGCGCATTCCAGGGGCTGTTGCATGTCGATCAGGAGGCGCTGTTCGTTCCGCCCGATGCCCGACCCCTGACTCGCATGATCGCGCGCAGTCTCGACACCTATTCGCTGAGCAAGGCTGGACACAGCTCCGCAATCTGACGCATCGCTTCTTTCCGCGTCCAACCAAGCGACCTCGCGCTACACGGCGGCGGCGAGCAGCGTTTGTGTGTATTCCGTGCGTGGGTTCTCGAAAATGCGCTCCGCAGTTCCGTACTCAACCACATCGCCCTGTTTCATGACCATCACCTGATGCGACATGGCGCGCACGACCTTCAGGTCATGCGAAATGAACAGATAGGCCAGTCCATACTTCGTCTGAAGGTTCCGCAACAGCTCGACGATCTGAACCTGAACGGTCATATCCAGCGCCGAAGTGGGCTCGTCCAGGACCAAAAGCTTTGGGCGCAGAACCATCGCACGGGCGATGGCAATCCGCTGGCGTTGGCCGCCTGAGAATTCGTGCGGGTAGCGGTCCATGGCGATGGGGTCCAGCCCGACTTCGACCATTGCCTCGGCCACCAGTTCACGATCATCGCGTGTTGGGTCGACCTGATGAATACCAAGACCCTCGGCGATGATCTGCGCGCAGGTCATACGCGGGCTCAGGCTGCCATACGGATCCTGAAACACGATCTGCATGTCTTTGCGTAAACGGCGCAGCTGCCGTGTCGACCACTTTCGGATATCCTGCCCGCGAAAGTCCACGCTACCTTCCGAGGCGATCAGGCGCATAATGGCCAGAGCAAGGGTGGTCTTGCCCGATCCACTCTCGCCGACGATGCCCAGCGTCTCGCCCTCCTGCACCGAAAGCGTGGTGTCGTTGACCGCTTTGACGTGGCCGACCGTTCGTTTCAACAGCCCGCGCTGAATCGGGAACCAGACCTTAAGATTGCGCGTCGACACGATCTCGTCGCCGCCTTCTGGCACGGCACCGGGCGCCCCGGACGGCTCCGCGTCCAGCAACATACGCGTATAGGGATGTTTTGGGTTTTCAAAGAGCTCCGCTGTGGGACCGGTTTCAACAATCTGGCCGTCTTTCATGACGCAGACGCGGTCCGCAATGCGACGGACGATCCCCAGATCATGGGTGATAAACAGCAAACCCATGCCCTCGCTGCGCTTCAGATCAGCCAGCAACTCCAGGATCTGCGCCTGAATAGTTACATCCAGAGCCGTTGTCGGTTCGTCTGCAATCAGCACATCGGGTTTGTTCGCCAGGGCCATGGCGATCATGACCCTTTGACGCTGTCCGCCCGAAAGTTGGTGTGGGTACGCGTCCAGCCTTTCTTCGGGGTCGCGCAAGCCGACCTTGTTCAGCAGCTCCAGAATCCGAGCGCGCACTGCATCGCCACTCAGCCCCTGATGCAGGGCAATCGACTCCGCAAGTTGTTTGTAGATGGTGTGCAGCGGGTTTAGCGACGTCATCGGTTCCTGAAAAATGAAGCTGATGTCGTTGCCGCGCACCTCCATGAGCCGGGATTCTGTGGCACCGATCAACTCGGCCCCCTCATAAGTCACCGAGCCTTCGACCGTGGCGCTCTCCCCCAACAGCGACACGGTGCTGAGGGCGGTGACAGATTTGCCGGAACCCGACTCTCCGACCAGAGCCACGGTTTCACCCTTGGCAACAGAGAAGGACACCCCTTTGACCGCGTGGGTCACGCGCCCGTCCTGGCGGAAGGAGACTTTCAGATCCTTGACGTCCAGAAGAACACTCATGCGAAGGTCTTTCTGGGATCGAACGCATCGCGGATCCCTTCAAAGATGAACACCAGCAGCGACAGCATGATCGCGAAGGTGAAGAACGCGGTGAACGCAAGCCAGGGAGCTTGCAGGTTTTGTTTTGCCTGCAGGGTCAATTCACCCAGTGAGGGCGATGAGGCCGGCAATCCGAAACCCAGAAAGTCCAGCGACGCCAATGCACCGATGGTCCCCGTTACGATAAAGGGCAGCATCGTCAGCGTCGCCACCATCGCATTTGGCAGCATGTGCCGGAACATGATGGTCCAGTTCGACACGCCAAGCGCCTTGGCCGCGCGCACATACTCCAAATTGCGCGCACGCAGGAATTCTGCCCGGACCACACCCACCAGTGCCGTCCACGAAAACAGAACCATCAGAAGCACCAACAGCCAGAAACTTCGTCCCAGAATAGCAAACATGATGATGATGACGTAAAGCGATGGCGTGGCCGACCAGATCTCTATGATCCGCTGAAAGATCAGGTCCAGCCAACCGCCAAAGAATCCCTGCACTGCGCCGGCAATGATCCCGACCAAAGAGGCTGCGACCGTCACCATCAAGGTGAACAGGATCGACAAGCGGAAGCCGTGGATGACGCGCGAAAGCACATCGCGTTTGGTGTCGTCCGTTCCCAGCCAGTTCTGTTCGTTGGGCGGCAATGGTGCCGCACCCGGACGGTCTACTGTCGTGTTGTAAGAGTAAGGGATCACCGGCCAGAGCGCCCACCCTTTCTCGATTGGCTCGCCATCCACCATCCCGCTGCCAGCCTGTTCTATGACGTCTTCCGGGTCGTCAAAGCACGTGTCCAGCCCCCCGCTGACGATCAGGCACTGCACCTCGGGGTCTCGATAAACGGCCTCGGTCTGGAAATCCCCGCCGAATGTGGTTTCCGGATAATGATTGAAGATCGGCGTGAAGTACTCGCCGCGGTACTGCACCAGGATCGGTTTGTCATTGGCGATGAATTCAGCAAAGAGGCTGATCCCGAACAGGACTGAAAAAATCCAAAGCGACCAAAACGCACGCCGGTTATTGCGAAAATTGCGCCAGCGGCGCTGGTTCAGGGGCGACAGTCTGCTTTTCTTGGCGGGCGTGCCCGGCACGGCAACGGGTTCGGGGATCGAAATGGCAGGATCGCTCATTGTGTCACCCCTCCCTTTTCTCAAAATCGATCCTTGGATCGACCAGCACGTACATCAGGTCGCTTAGGATACCGATCACCAGGCTCAGCAATCCGAAGATGAAGAGCGTGCCGAATATCACCGGGTAGTCGCGCGCCACCGCTGCCTCAAAGCCAAGCCTGCCCAATCCGTCGAGAGAGAAGATGGTCTCGATGATCAACGATCCGGCGAAGAAGACGCCGATGAACACCGCTGGAAACCCGGCGATCACAATCAACATCGCGTTTCTGAAGACATGGCCATAGAGCACTTTGCGCTCGCTCAAGCCTTTGGCGCGGGCGGTGATCACGTACTGCTTTTTGATTTCGTCCAGAAAACTGTTCTTGGTGAGCAACGTCAGCGTCGCAAAGGCCGCGATGGTGCTGGCCAGAACCGGCAGGGTGATATGCCAGAAATAGTCCCCGATCTTGCCCAGCAGAGACAGATCCGACCAGTTGTCACTGGTCAGGCCCCGCAAAGGGAAGATTTGCCAGTACGAGCCACCCGCGAACAATACCAGCAGCAGGATCGCAAAGAGAAAGCCCGGAATCGCGTAGGCGACGATGATCATCGCACTGGTCCAGGTATCGAAAGTCGATCCGTCGCGGACTGCCTTGCGAATGCCCAACGGGATCGAAACCAGATAGGCAATCAATGTCGACCACAGACCAAGAGAGATTGAAACAGGCATCTTTTCGATGACCAGGTCGGTCACGCTGATCGACCGGAAGTAACTTTCCCCGAAATCCAGACGAACATAGTTCCAAAGCATGTTCAGGAACCGTTCCAGCGGCGGCTTGTCGAAGCCGAACTCGCGTTCAAGCTCTTCGATGAACTCCGGCGGCAGGCCACGTGCACCGACATACCGATCATTTGTCGCGTTGGTCTCGACACCGGTGTCGGATCCGCCTCCCGCGAACCCTTCAAAAACATCACCGCCCCCTTCCATCTGGGCGATGATTTGTTCGACGGGGCCGCCCGGCACAAACTGCACCAAAGTGAAGTTGATCACCATGATGCCCAGCAAGGTGGGGATCACCAGCAGAAAACGACGAAGTATGTAGGCTCCCATGAGTGGGGATTACCGCAGCGCGCCGGACGCTTTGAGCGCGGCGGCCTTCTCGGCGTTAATCCACCAGAGATCCTCTACGCCCAGCGCATATGGGGGCAGCGTTTCGGGGTATTCATACATGTCCCAATAGGCCACCCAGTAATTGCCCAGATACCACGTGGGCACCATGAAGCGTTTGGCCCGCAGAACCCGATCCAGCGCCCGGACATTGGCTTTCAGTTCCTCCGCTTCGGTCGCTGCAACGATATTGTCGATCAGCGCCTCGATATCGGGTCCGTTGACCCCGGATGGATTGAAGACAGAGAAATCCGCGGCCTCCATGCCATATTGTTGGTAGAGGCCCGTGGAGGGTTGCAATGATTTACGGTACACTCCGGAAATCATATCAAAATCCCGATCACGACGACGCAAGGTGAACTGCGCGTTGTCTATCCGATTGTACCGGGCGTCGATGCCCAGGACCTTCAGGTTGTCGATGAAGGGAACAATCAGCCGGTCCAGCGTCGGTTGATCGGAGATGAATTCGAGCTTGAGTGTCTCGCCAGCCGCATTCCGGCGCAGCCCATCATCACCGACAGCCCACCCCGCTTCGTCCAAGAGCTTTGAGGCCGTGCGCAGGTTCCTGCGATCGCCTTGTCTGTCCGCGCGGCTTTCATGTGCCATGACAGGTTCGCTTGTCAAAAGTGCGGGATCCAACGCCTCTCCCAACGCTTCCAGCACCTCGCGTTCGCGCCCTTCGGGCAGGCCCTTGGCCTCCAGATCGGTGCCCTCCCAGAAGGAATGGCGTTGCTGGAACAGGCCGTATTGCAGGCTCTCATTGGTCCAGTCAAAGTTGTAGGCAAGTTGAATGGCCTCACGCACGCGCGGATCCTGAAACTGGGGGCGGGTGACGTTGATCACAAAGCCGCTGGCATTGGGAACATTGCCATCCTGCAGTTCCTTGCGGACCACACTGCCCGCACTGAGGGCCGGGAAGTCATAAGCCGTGGCCCAGCTTTTGGAATTGTTTTCCTGCCGCAGGGTGATCAGCCCGGCCTTAAACGCCTCCATCGCGGCGATCGAGTCAGTGAAGTACTCGATGCGGATGGTTTCGTAGTTGTTCCGGCCGACATTCACGTTGATCTGGTCGCCCCAATAGTCCGGGTTCCGCCGGTACACGATCCGCCGGTTGATGTCATAGCTGTCCAGAACATAGGGACCCGACCCGATACCGGGTTCAAGACGCGGCTCTTTGAGCGTGCGGTTCTCCGGGTCCGCCTCGAACCAAGCCTTTGAGAAGATCGGCGTTCCGCCCACCTGTGTGATCAGCGCACGCCTCGGGATGTCCGGGGCGAAGTAGAACTTCACCCTGTGCGGACCAAGCGCCTCGGCCTTGGGAATGCGCTTGCGAACGGCCTCGGCGTAGGATTGCAGGCCCTGGTCGAGCAGAATGTTGTGTGAGAACACAACATCATCTGCTGTCACGGGCGTTCCGTCGGAAAACCGCGCCTCGGGACGCATGTTGAAAATCACCCAGTCCTGACTTTCCGGATACTCCACGCTTTCGGCGACCAGTCCGTAATAGGACGCAGCCTCGTCATAAGAAGGGAACAGAAGTGTCTCGTACTGATCCGCCGAACGCGCACCTGCGCGTCCTTGCCGGGTGAACGGGTTGAAACTGTCAAACGTACCCTGCGCCGCATATGCAAGTTCGCCACCGCGCGGCGCGTCCGGGTTAACGTAGTCGAAATGCGCGAAGCCTTCGGGGTACTTCAAATCACCAAACTCGGAGAACCCGTGCGACTTAATGATTGTCTCTTCGGCCTCCAGAAAGGTCGCCCAGCCAAACAAAAGCAGGCTCAAGCAAACGAACAGAGTACGCCCTGACGGCATGTTTCGGGTTTGTGTGTTCACTCGCGCAGCCGCTTGGTCTGGGTTCATCTCTACCACCCTCCGTCGGTGATTGGTTTGGTTCTATCTATGCGCGAACTAGGCCGAAGGACCAGCGTCGCCATATTCAAGTTGAGACTCCGTGATTGCAAGGTGATTGGACAATCGCCCATGAAAAAAGCCGTTGCGGGTGGCAACGGCTCATTCAGACACCACAGATGGGCATGTTGATCAGTTCTGCAGGCTGTCCAGATACGCGATCAAATCCGCACGTTCCTGAATCTTGTTTAACCCGTTGAAGGCCATGCTGGTTCCCGGAATGTATTCTTTCGGACGCTCCAGAAACTCGTTGAGGTTATCGGTTGTCCAGTCACCTTCCATGCCGGCCAGAGCCGAGGAGTAACCAAATCCTTCGGCGGCCGCTTTGGGACGACCAACGATTCCATAAAGATAAGGACCCGTGCCGTTGGCGCCTTGTTCGAGTTTGTGGCAAGCGGAGCACTTCCGGAACACACGCGCACCTTTGTCGGGGTCCGCTGAAGCCAGAACTTCGTCGAAGCTCAAGACCTCCGCCTGTTCGGCCGCATCGTCAGTTTGACCTTCAACTTCAATGACATAGGCCTGCTCGCCATGGCCACTGACATGGTACAGCTCTTCGGCCGCCCATTTGCCCAACAGGAAAACCAGCAGAGACCCACAGAGTGCTGCGGCCACCTTGGTAAAGGTCATCGTGTCCATGTCTTCGAGTGTCCTTTGATATGTTTGGGCGCGTATCTATTGCTTCCCCTCGGCTGTGGCAAGATATAGACACCGCGACCAAACGCCCTTTTTCTTCTCAGGCACTGTACCCAGTAAGGACCTTCATGACCAATCGTATTGCCTTTCAGGGTGAGCCGGGCGCTTACAGCCACGAAGCCTGCCGCAAAGCGCGCCCCGAAATGGAACCCGTTCCGTGCCGGACTTTCGAGGATGCGATCGATGCCGTACGAAATGGATCTGCGGAGCTGGCGATGCTGCCGGTGGAAAACTCGACGTATGGTCGCGTTGCAGACATCCACTCCCTTTTGCCCCAGTCAGGGCTGCACATCATCGAAGAAGCGTTTGTCCGGGTGCATATCAATCTGCTTGCCATGCCCGGCACAGCTTTGTCGGATGTCACACATGCCATGAGCCACACGGTCCTGTTGGGCCAGTGCAAAGACTTTCTGAAACGCTACGGTATTCAGAGGCTGACCGGTGCGGACACAGCCGGGTCAGCTCGCCACGTCGCAGACCTGAAACATCCCGCCACCGCAGCGCTCGCCAGCGAACTGGCGGGCGAGATCTATGGCCTTGAGGTTCTGGCGCGGAACATCGAAGACCAGGGCAATAACACAACGCGGTTCCTGATCATGTCGCGTCAGGCCGATTCAAGCCGCCGCGGCGCGCATGGCATGATCACCAGCTTCGTATTCCAGGTCCGCAACATTCCTGCTGCGCTCTACAAGGCAATGGGTGGATTTGCGACCAATGGCATCAACATGACGAAACTTGAAAGTTACATGGTCGGTGGATCCTTCACCGCGACGCAATTCTATGCCGATATCGAGGGCCACCCAGAGGATCCCAACGTCAAACTGGCTCTGGACGAACTCGCATACTTCACAACCAACGTGGAAGTGCTGGGCGTCTATCCGGCCGACCAGGAACGGTATTGATCCCTACCGCGGCTTTGCCAAGGGCAACTGAGGCGATCGGGCTCAGGGGTTTGCGAAGAAGATGTAATCCAGCCCGTGCAATGCGATCACCAGCGCCATCCAGATGATCACACCGCGCACAAGCTTCGACTGCCGCTTCAAAAGGATAGGGTTGCCGTACAGGTAGAGACCAGCGGCGATGACGCCAAGCGTCAGCAGAAAATGCAGCAGATTGAATTCCAAGTGCGTATCCTTTCTGTCAATGGGTCGTAAAGATCACGTGCCGCGCACTTGGACAAGCCGCCGCTTAGGCCAATCGGGTGTACCGCTCTTCCAGCACTTTTGCATATTCAGCCACTTTGAGCTTGAACCGCTTGCTGAGGTTTGACTTTGCCAGCTTCAGTGACTGGATCAAAATGCGTGCCGGCAAAGTTGTCGGCGCAAACCTCGCATCCACGGCCAACCGGGTCCGGTGCGGCGACAATGCGATCATATCGAGGACCAGTTCGCCGACAACACCAGCACTGGAGAGATCGAACCTGATCACAACCGGACGCTGATACTCCGCAAGGACCATGGTCAGATCACGAGGTTTGCCACGCATCTCGAAGCGCACTTCCCAGGCCATGCCGATCTGCGGGTGGGCAACATTGTGCAGCCGCTGTACCTCAATGCCACGACGGATCGCAGAGCGTTCGAACATCTCGAACTCCGACAGCATGTCAAAAACCTGTTCGATTGGCGCTTCGATGTCTTCTTTCGTCGAAAACTTCATGCCCGACTGCTCGCCTTTTGATTGCAGAGAGTGTCGCCTCAATCAAGCCTGTCTGCAAGCCAGTTCTGCAGTAGGAAATGCGCGATCGCGCCTTTGCGGGCGGGTTTCAGCACCGGATGTTCACCGGCAAACGCCTGCATCATCTCACTTCGGCTGACCCAGATCGCCTCTTCGATTTCAACCGGATCGATCGTGATCTCGCGCGCCAACGCTTCGCCTCGGCACCCGAACATCAGCGAGGCCGGGAAGGGCCAGGGCTGGCTGGCAAGATAGCTGACTGCGCCAACTGGAACGCCGGCTTCCTCCATCACCTCACGACGTACCGCGGCCTCCAGTGTCTCGCCAGGTTCCACGAACCCCGCCAACAACGAGAACATCCCCTCGGGCCAGCCTGGCGACCGTCCCATAAGCACCGAGTGACCATGGGTGATCAACATGATCACCACGGGATCGGTCCGGGGGAAATGATGCGCGCCGCAATTTGGGCAGGTGCGTTGCCAGCCCGCTTGCGTCATAACGGTCTGAGTGCCGCAGCGCGCGCAGAAGCGATGCGTTGCATGCCACCCGCATACGGCCTTTGCCGTTGCGGCCAATTCCGCCGCACGCGGACTGAGACGTGTCATAACCCGGCGCAGTTCCGCGAACACGTGGTCTTCCGGCAAAGACGGGTGATGCTGTTCGGTGGGGTCCAGAAACAGTCCCAGCGCTTCGACATCCAGATCATCGGGCACCCAGTCGGAGATATCGCTGGCGAATGTTGGCCCCTGATCCTCGATGCCCAGCAGGATCGGGTCGTCCGTGTGCCCGGCGTATGCCAACGCCGGATGGTCCATTGGCAAAACTGCCAGCTTGTCGCGCCCGGGTCCGCATACAAGTGGTTTACCGCGCCAAAGCAGCAGGCTCACAGCATCCGGGTTCATTCGGGCCGCCTCGAGCCCCGCTGCGTCCGTGCGCAGGTGTCCTGCGCGATTCAGACCGGACCCGCCGAAGGTCACGTCTTCTGCAATTCTCAAGGCATTGCCCCAACTCTGTTTGAACGCTGCAATGTCACGAGCGCGCGCATAATTCAATTGGATCGCTGTCAATCGGTTTGTGGATTGCGACAATTAACCCACCTGCAAAACCTTGCACCAGTTTGCGCGAGGTCATTCATTGGTGATCGCTCCATGGTTGATTGTCGGAGCACCAGACCGGGTTGCGTCCGACTGCCGCCCGCAAGAGGAGGACCGAGAAATGCCTGCCGGGACGTGCCGGTTGCGAATTCTCGCGACATCGGATCTGCATATGAACCTCTTGGGGTATGATTCTGCGTCGGACCGGCCCGATCCCGCCGTCGGTTTGACCAGAACCGCAACCCTGATAGCACGCGCCAGAGCCGAGGCTGCGAAGGCCGGTGCGCTGACCCTTCTGATGGACAACGGGGACAGCATTCAGGGCACGGCAATGGGCGATCTCGTGGCGTCAGGCACTTATCAGTCACCGCTGATGGACGCCTTCAGGTTGCTTGGGTACGACGTGGTGGGGCTTGGTAACCATGACTTCAACTACGGCCTAAACGTCTTGACCGCGACGCTGACGCAGGCGCCCTGCCCGGTTGTGAACAGTAATGTAAAATCAGCAACGGGACAAAATCTTCCGTTCGCACCTTGGACCATTCTGAACCGGGAAGTGAGTGCAGATGGGCACCCGGTTGCGCTGCGCGTCGGGGTATTTTCCGTTTTGCCGCCGCAAACCCTAAACTGGGACATTCATCACTTGCAGGGTCAGGTTACGATTGACGACATCGTTCCGTCTGCCTTGCTGTCTGTGGAAACGTTGAAGGCGAACGGCGCGGATGTGATTGTAGCGTTGTGCCATTCTGGAATAGCCGAACCCCACTATGTGCCAGAGCAGGAGAATGCGGCAGTCGCACTTGCCGCCACCGAAGGGATCGACGCGGTGATAGTAGGGCACACGCATCAGGTTTTTCCCGGCGAGGCTCACCGCGGCAAGCTTGAAGTAGACGTCGACAGCGGCACCCTCTTTGGCAAACCCGCCGTGATGCCTGGCAGCAATGGCAGCCATTTGGGTGTTATTGATCTGACGCTGGTGCGACCCGGCGGCAAGTGGACAGTCCTAGAACACAGTTCCGACGTGCGTGCCATTGCCACAAGACGCGCGGGTCGGGTGGCACCACTTGTGGAAGAAGACCCCGACCTGCGCCGGTTTCTGGAACCCATCCACACCCGGACACTGGATCGAATGCGCCAGCCGTTGGGTTGGACCTCAAAACCTCTGCACAGCTACTTTTCCGATGTGGCATCGGATGCAGGTCTGGAGTTGATGAGTGCGGCCCAGGCAAAAGCTGTCGAGCCCTATGTTCCGGCCGATCTGCCGCTTCTCTCCGCGGTGGCGCCAGCCAAGTCCGGTGGACGCGCCGGACCAGAAGCCTATACCGACATTCCTCAGGGGCCATTGGATGAACAGCATCTCATCGACCTGCAGGTTTATCCCGATGTCCTGAGCCTGTTAAAAGTAGCGGGTCGTGTGCTGAGCGAATGGCTGGAGTTCGCGGCGAGCCGGTATGTCCGGGTCGAACCGGGCGCCACGGGGATCGTTTTGCTCGATCCTGCCATGCCCGCTCATGCCTCCGATCGGATCTATGGTTTGCGCTATGCCATCGATCTCAGCGCCCCTCCTCGTTACGCCGCGAATGGGACGCGGGTCTCCGATCAGAGCCGTATTCGTAACTTAGAGTTTAAGGACGCGCCGGTTCAGCCCGATATGGAATTTGCAGTAGTTGTGAACGGATATCGCGCGCATGGCGGCGGCAACGTGCCGGCGCTGAAGGAGGCCGAGCCCCTTGTTCTTCCAACGCTTATGGCCCGAGATGCCCTCCGCGACTTCATTCGCGGTGGGCGTCTCGAGCGCCACGAACATCCCTTCCGCTTTTTGCCAATGCCTGGGACTACCGTCACTCTTCCGACCGGTTCGCGAGCAATGGCACATCTGTCCGAATTGCCGGGAGTGGATCCATCCACGGCAGCTACTGGGGAAGATGGGTTTCTCAACCTCACGCTTTCCCTGCACCCGCTTGCCAATGACCAAGGCTGCGCCTATATCGGAGCGTGAGAGGTTGGCGCGGGCGAGCGCCTCGCCAACCCGGTCAGATCCGGAAGGAAGCAGCCGTAACGAGCCCCGCTTGGGTCGTTGTCCAGCCTCTCACCTTTCCATCATTCGTCAGAGCCCTTTGCGACGCTTCCTGCGCGCGCCAAGAGCCGGGTCGCATGGTCACTGGATGATCCGGTGCCAAAGGGCTTTGTTGCGCAGCGCAAAGGCCCCCAAATGACCCACTTTGCCCAACCCAAACGTCTCGGGGATCAAAAGATGGGTTTGCACGGGACCATCGCCATACAACTCTGCAAGTTTCCATACGCAGGTCGGCGGGCATAGTGCATCGTCGCTAAGGGCAAACAAGTCCACGGGAGCCCCGCTGCGCGCCCAATTGGGATCGGGCAAGTTCCACCCGATGTCAGGATAGTAGAAGTCACGGCTGGTGCACCAGCGGCGCCACTCCCAATAGACACCCGGCGGCAGATCCGCACCAAAGCCCAGCATGCGGCCTGGCAGATAGCCCGCCATCCTTGTCGCGAGCGGGGCATGCCCAAACCAGAACATGCGTGCGAGCGCCTGATACGGCCACGGATGATCTGTGTGCCGGACAATACCGCAGGCCACACCGATCATCCGGTCGATCTCCGCAATCTCGTCCTGCAGCGGCATCATCATCGCGCCCAGCGAATGCCCCACCACCCACAAAGGGGCTTCCGGCACGTACTGTCGCATCGCCACACGCGCCGCAGGCTGGTCGATCAGCGCCCAGTCGCGCATGGTCGCCTTGGACTCCTGCAGGGGGCCGGAGATCGAGGCGCCAAAGTCTCGATAATCAAATGTCAGGCACGCCATATCCTGCGTGCTCGCCAGCCATTGGGCAAAGTGTCGATAGTAGCTCTGCGGCACACCCGTTGCGCCGTTCATGACCACAGCCGCACGAATTCGGCCAGATGGTAGAAACAGAGTGCCGCTCAACGGGGTCGACCCGGCTTGGAAGGAGACCGGGCGAATCACGGCCATTGTGTCAGTCGACATATCGAGCATCGGTGCATTCCTCCGTTGAACGGCACTAGACCGATTGGTCTAAATCGGACACTAGACCAATCGGTCCACACCTGTCAATATGTCCGCCATGACTGAAAAACCGCTCCCGACCAAGGACCGCCTTATCCGCACCGCTGCGCAGATGTTTCGTCGACGCGGCTACAACGGGGTCGGTCTGAACGAGATCCTGGACGCCGCTGAGGCACCCAAAGGGTCGCTCTATCATCATTTCCCGAACGGCAAGTCCGATCTCGCCATGGCCGGAGCAACATGGGCATCGGACGGCATGCTGCGTGTCATCGCCGCGTCTTTCGAACCGGCCGACAGTTTCCAGGCGGGCTTCGCAACGCTTTGTCACAAACTGGCAAAGCTTTTCGATCTGTCGGGTCAGACGGACGGATGCCCGGTCAACGGGGCTATGTTCGACGGGCCGGAAAACAGCGCCTTCCGCGCGCATGCCTTTCACTTGTTCGAAGGATGGATCAACGAAGTCGATCAGCACGCCCGCAGATTTGGCGCATCACCGGAATCGGCCCGTCAGGACGCAGAGCACATCTTTATCCTGCTCGAAGGGGGTTGGATGCTCGCGCGCGCGCGCAAAGATTCTGATGTCCTGCGTCGACTGCCAAGTTTTCTGGGACACGACGCAAACCCCAGCTGAACAGCGCCAAGGCCCAGCTATCGCTCCCAAATGACGGGAAACCAATCTTCGCGCAAGCGTTGGCCGGGCACCATGTCGTGCCCCGGAAAGGGTGGTGAAGTCGGGCCCGGTCGCTGGACAAAGCGCGCGTCATCTCCAACCAGACGCAATGAGAATGCGCGCCTGCGCGACGTCGTTTCGTTTCCGCGCGCGCCGTGCAGCACGCCGAAGTGGAAGGCAACGGCATCCCCCGGTGCCATTTCGAATTCCAGTATTTTCATACCTTCGGCATCGGGGTCCGGCACCGGCATATATTGACCATCATCCGGAAAGAACTCGGTCTCGGACAACCATCGCGTCGGCAGAACTTCTTTTTCCCAAAGATGCGAACCGGCAACGCATCGCAGTGTTGCATCCGTCACAGGATCAAGGGGCGACCAGAAGCTTAACGTCTGTTTACCTTCGACAAAGTAGTAGGGTTGGTCCTGATGCCAGGGGGTTGGTTTTGAGGTCCCGGGCTCTTTGACCAGCACATGATCGTGAAACATCTGCACCTGACTGCTCTGCATCAGGTCAGCAGCCACCGCCGCCGCAGGCGAGTTCTGAACAGTGCGTGTGAACTCAGGTATGCGTTGCCAGTTGCAATAGTCGTCAAAGAACCGTCCGCTTTCGCCGTCCTTTAGATTTTCAGCAGCGTAGGTGCCCGGCTCCGACATGTTGCGCGCAACCCCGTCACGCAGCTCTTCGACGTGATCGGCAAACAGACCGCGCACAAGAACAACACCATCCCGTTGGTAGGTGTCGACATCATCCTGGGTGAGAAGGGGGTGCAACATCGCGACGTCCTTTGGCGTAGTGGCGCAAAAACGCGACATCAGCCTGGTCAAGATCGTGGCGACGCGTCAGTGATCCCGAATCTTGCGCAGCCGGATAACAACATCAACCGACGCAATCTCCGCCCCTTCCGGTGCTTCTGGCAATTGCGTGATCATCAACTGCGCAGAGGGCGCATCGCTCAACCGACCTTCATCTTCCCAATAGAAGTGGGGATGATCGTGCGTGTTGGTATCAAAATAGCTTTTGGACCCGTCTACAGTGACTTCCTGCAGAATACCGGCGTCGCAGAAAGCGCGCAGCGTGTTGTAAACGGTGGCGAGAGACACCGCAGCACCGTCAGACTTCGCCGCCTCGAAGAGGCTCTCTGCCGTGACATGTCGGTGTTGACCGTCACCGATCAGCAACTCCGCCAGCGTCACGCGTTGGCGCGTGGGCCGCAGACCAGCCTCATCAAGCCAGTTGATCGCACGATCCTTAGGTAGCAGGTCCATTCACGGTCTCGCTCTGGTTTCTGCGCCTATATATAGGGCTTGCAGCACACCAAGTTCAAATGAAATTCATTCGCAAACCCGACAACTCAGCCCATTACGCTGCACCACGCGCCCTTGCGAAGCTTGCAAACGCGGTGTTAGACGGGCAACACCACATGAACGTTCAAGTCCAGGAGACGCGCCGGCATGGCCCAATATCCCAGCAGCTTCGACAAAGAGGCTTTGCTAAAATGCGCGCGCGGCGAGCTTTTTGGCCCCGGAAACGCCCAGTTGCCTGAGCCTCCGATGCTCATGATGGATCGCATTACCGAGGTCAGTGACGACGGAGGTGCCCATGGAAAAGGGCATGTTGTCGCAGAGTTCGATATTCACCCCGATTTGTGGTTCTTCAAGTGCCATTTCCCCGGCAATCCGGTGATGCCGGGCTGCCTGGGCCTGGACGGGCTTTGGCAGTTGACCGGTTTTAATCTGGGCTGGCGCGGAATGCTGGGACAGGGCTTTGCACTGGGGGTTGGTGAAGTGAAACTTGGGGGCATGGTGACGCCAGCCCGCAAGATGATCACTTATGTGGTCGACATGACGCGCGTCATTGACCGCAAGCTGAAGCTGGGCGTTGCGGATGGCCGGGTTGTGGCGGATGGCGAAGAGATTTATGCCGTCAAAAACATGAAGGTGGGCTTGTCCGCCGCAAACACGGGCTGATCGCTCGCTGATTGCTGACCAAAGGAGATCGCCGATGCGCCGCGTCGTCGTCACAGGATTGGGTGTCGTATCGTCCATCGGGAACGATGCTCAGGAAGTTCTGGCGTCTCTGAAATCCGGACGATCCGGGATCGAGGCCAACGCCCAAATGGCCGAACACGGCTTTCGCAGCCAGATTGCCGGTAGCCTGAACATCGATATCAAGGAACTTGTGGACAAGCGCACCCTGCGCTTCATGGGGCCGGGCGCAGCCTATGCCCACATTGCCATGACGCAGGCAATCGCTGATGCGGGTCTCGACGAAGAAGACGTGGTGAACCCGCGCACCGGGCTGGTCGCGGGGTCCGGTGGTCCCTCCACATCTGCCCTGCTGGCAGCGCATCAGACGGTGCTGAAAACAGGCGCGACCAAGCGGATCGGACCGTTTGCGGTTCCAAAGGCAATGTGCTCGACGATCTCAGCGAACCTCGCCACGGCCTTCAAGATCAAGGGCATCAACTATTCGATCACCAGCGCATGCACCACCAGCCTGCACTGCATCGGCAATGCCGCTGAACAGATCATGATGGGCAAACAGGATGTGATGTTCGCCGGGGGCGGCGAAGAACTCGACTGGACCCTGTCCTGCCTGTTCGACGCAATGGGTGCGATGTCATCCAAGTTCAACGACACTCCCGAACGTGCCTCGCGTGCCTTTGACGCTGATCGCGACGGCTTTGTGATCTCTGGCGGTGGCGGCATCGTGGTGCTCGAGGAGCTGGATCGCGCACTGGCACGCGGCGCAAAGATCTATGCCGAAGTGACCGGTTATGCAGCCACCAGTGATGGATTTGACATGGTTGCGCCCTCCGGCGAAGGCGGAGAGCGCGCGATGCGCGCGGCCCTGACCACGCTGCCCGAAGACCGGACTGTCGGCTACATCAACGCGCACGGGACCTCTACGCCCGTCGGGGACGTTGGCGAGATCGAAGCTGTGCGCCGCATTTTCGGCGAAGGGCAAACGCCACCCGTCAGTTCCACCAAGTCTATGACCGGGCACGCACAAGGTGCCGCAGGCGCGCTCGAAGCCATTTTCAGCCTCTTGATGCTGGAGCACGATTTCATCACGCCATCGATCAATGTCGACACGCTGGATCCGGGTTTAAAACCCGAAGAAATCGCCACTGCGTTGGTTGAAAACGCAGAGCTCGACAGCGTGATGACCAACAGTTTTGGTTTTGGCGGTACCAACGGGTCGATGATCCTTTCGAAATTCCACGGGTAAGAACAAGAACATGACGGACGTATTGAAAGGAAAACGGGGCCTGATCATGGGCGTGGCCAATGATCGCTCCATCGCGTGGGGTATTGCGAAGGCCATGCACGAGGCTGGCGCCGAACTTGCCTTCACCTATCAGGGCGAGGCGTTTGGAAAGCGGCTTGAACCACTGGCGCAGTCTATCGGTTCTGACCTGATGTTGGACGTGGATGTGACGGACGATGCCTCTCTGGATTCCGCGTTTGCCGCCCTCGCAGATCGATGGCCGAACATTGATTTTCTGGTGCACGCAATCGCGTACTCCGACAAATCCGAGCTGTCGGGCCGGTTCCTGGACACCAGCCGCGCCAACTTCAAACACTCGATGGACATCAGCGCCTACTCTCTGGTCGAGGTTGCCCGCCGCGCCTATCCCATGATGCAGGAGAACGGCGGCACAATCCTTACCCTGACCTATCAGGGCTCGAATCGAGTTGTGCCGAATTACAACGTAATGGGTGTTGCCAAAGCTGCCCTGGAAGCGGCCACGCGTTACCTGGCGAACGACCTTGGCCCGGACGGCATCCGCGTGAATGCCATTTCACCGGGTCCCATGCGCACACTGGCCGGCGCGGCCATTGGCGGCGCGCGCAAGACCTACCGCTTTACCGACCAGAATGCGCCGTTGCGTGCCAATGCAACTCTCGAAGCTGTGGGCGGAACCGCAGTTTATCTGGCCTCGGACGCCGGATGCTGCACAACGGGCGAGATCATTCGGGTCGACGGTGGTTTCCATGTGCTGGGTATGCCGCAGCCGGACTTCCTCTGACGCGCAGCCAGATCAAGCTGGATCTTCATCTCCAAGCGTTCAGTCTCTGCGCGAGTTGTCGATCCGATCACTCCACCGATGCCCCAAAGATCGCGATCGCGACGCCCAGAATTCCCAGTGCAACGAACATGACCATGCGTGTTTTCTCATTCTGACGGCGCGCGGCCAGTGCCGCGATTACGCATTGCAGCGCATAGTAAATCGCGAAGGCACGGGACGCATAACTGATGATGTCGAACACATTTGACGTCCAGGTCAGCAAAAGCCCAGCAACGACCAAAAGCGCGTAAGCGTCTCTTGGCTTGATCCTGCCGCCGGTCAACTCTTCGACCAATCCTCCCGAACCGCCCGCGTCCGCGACTGCCGCGCTGAACTGTGCACTCAGCGCAGCCCCGACCAGCAGAACTGACAGGATGGGCGCGACGACGGCCATCATGTCGATGATTTCGGTTTCGTCCAAATGCCGCCCGCCTCGATCGAACGAGAAGGTCAAAAACCCGATGTAAATCAGGTAAATGCCGGCCGACAGCCACTGCGCAAGTCGCATCGACTGGATGCGAGTCTGGGCGTCATACGTCTCTCCGAGATAGCGTGAGGTTTCGAACCCCTGAACCGTGACAATCAGGCCAAAGAGCAGCACCAACGCGGACCAGCTGCCTAGCTGGGGTGGAACAAGGACGAGCGCATTGCTCCCAACCTTGCCGTAGAAGTACCAGCCCAATCCGAAGACCAGCCCCGCGATTATCGCCAGTTTGATCCCAACTGTGACCTGCTCCATGCGCTCCAACGCGCCAAAGCCATAGGCCCACCCCACGAACAGGATGATGAGAAACACCCCCGTGGTCAGCAGCCGGGCATGGTAGGCGTCATCGAGCTCTGTCAGGCTAAGCCCGAACTCGCCGAACAGGTTCAGATAATACGCCACCGAGATGACATAAGCGAAGGCCAACGCCCAGGACGCCAGGGTTTCAAGCCGCCTTTCTGCGCGGCTGCGCGGCACATCGGAGGCGATGGTCCCAATATTGTATCGGATCGCCCCGCCAAACGCGTAGGCGGCGGCGCAAAGGGCTATCATCGCCAGCGGCGCAAGGTACCCGAACCCATTGTGCAATATGGGCCCGATCACGAGGAACCCGCTGCCGATAATCGAAGCCAAGGGCGTGATCGTTGCCCGCCAAAGCGTTGCATTGGCCAGGCGCGGCATGAGCATCAAAGCGGCGGTTCCAATAACCACCGCCATGATCAGGGCGTTCAGCATGGTTGGTCTTGTCCTGCTCGATTGCCCTATTGCACCTGCCCATCAATCGCACGTCAAGTTTTCACTCAGCGCAACCTGCAACTGTTGATTGTTTCAAATGTTCCGGATTTTTCCACGCTCTGGTCACCAACCCGCCATAGTTTCCGGACAGGCTACAATCATGAGCAAAACAAATCTGGACTTCACAGCGCCTGATCGCGCCATCATTGCCCGGACCCGGCCTAACCGCTGGGCCCTTAAGGGGCTGCTGGCGATCGGTCTGATGGTTCTGGTTCTGGTGGTGCTTTCGGAACTGTCGATCATGGGCAATCCGCAAAGCGAAGACCCACTTTCGGACCGCCGTCTTGCGCAAACGCTTTTGCAACGCCCCTGATTGCCCGCTTTCTTTGCGTGCTTTGAGGCGTGTGGGCCTGAATGGGTCCAAGGCTTTGCGCCTGCGCAATGCGATCCCGCTCCACTCCTCGGTCTTCGTCTTTCCCCTGCCCGCGCGCTGTGCCAGTGTGCAGCCAAAGACCGGAGGACCGCATGGCCATAACCACCTGCGTGTTTGATGCGTATGGCACATTGTTCGATGTTGCGGCGGCCGCACGACAAGCGGCCGCAGAACCAGAGTTCGCGGCATTGTCGGAGCGATGGCCCGCGCTCGCCAATCACTGGCGCCTGAAGCAATTGCAATATACGTGGCTGCGCGCGATCACCCACGCCCATACCGATTTCTGGGAGGTAACCCAGAACGGGCTGGACTGGGCGCTCGAGGCGACCGGCCTTGATGGCGATGCAGCGCTGCGCCAGCGGCTCTTGGACCTGTACTGGGAATTGCAAGCGTACCCCGAAGTACCCGACATGCTGCGCGCCCTGAAAGATGGCGGGTTGCAGACCGCAATTCTCTCCAACGGGTCTCCCGATATGTTGTCCGGCGCGGTAGAGTCGGCTGGGATTGGGCCGGTGCTCAACGACGTTCTTTCAGTCGAAAGCGTTGGCATCTTCAAACCCGACAGCAAGGTTTATGACCTCGTTGGCCAGAGGTTTGGCTGTGCCGACGACGAAGTCTTGTTTGTGTCCTCAAACGGCTGGGATGCGGCGGGGGCGGCTGGCTATGGGTTTGATACGGTGTGGGTCAATCGCGCGGGCGAGCCGGTCGACAGGTTGCCCTGGACACCTCGGAACGTGCTGACAGATTTGACCAGAATCCCCGAGGTCGCGGGTCTCTGATGCCCAAGTTCCGCACTTCGGATGGCCTCAATCTTTATTACGAAGACGACGGTCCTGAGGGGCCGCCCCTGCTCTGTCTGCCCGGCCTGACGCGAAATGCCCGCGATTTCGACCTTTTTGCCCCCCATGCCAAGCGTCTGCGCCTGATCCGTCTGGACAGCAGGGGGCGTGGGCAATCCGACTATGATCCCGACTACACGAACTACAACGTGCTGCGCGAAGCCGGCGACGTTGTTGAACTGCTGGATCATCTCAACCTGAGCAAGATCAGCATCCTCGGCACCTCGCGCGGCGGCCTGATCGCCATGCTCTTGGCCTCAAGCCATGCCGAACGGCTGGCGGCGGTGGTGTTGAACGATGTCGGCCCGGTGATTGGCGCCGCAGGTATTGCGCGGATCATGGGCTATGTGGGCAAACCGCCCTCGGCGCGCTCCTATGACGAAGCCGCTGCGACGCTTCAAGGGGTGATGGCGGCGGAGTTTCCCGGCGTTGCATTCGAGGTCTGGCGCGCACAAGCCGAGGCACAATACAGATTTGACGAGGCCACGAACCGTCTGCACCTGCGATATGATGCGAACATAGGAACCGCATTGCGCGAACAGGCCGCAGCCAACGCAGCGCCGGATTTGTGGCCCCTGTTCGATGCATTGCGCGCGATCCCGTGCGGCGTTCTGCGCGGCGCGAACTCCAGTGTTCTGGAGGCGGATACGCTGTCCAAGATGCAGGCAAGGAACGCGAACCTTCTTGTCGCGGAGGTTCCGGACAGGGGACATGTGCCTTTCTTGAACGAAACCGAAGCCTTGGAGCTCATCGACACCGTACTGGAGCAAGTCGCATGACCGATATCGCCATGATCGAAGCGGCCGCAGATCGTTTGAGGGGACAAGCACGACGCACGCCGCTTCTGTCCTCTCCGTTTCTGGATGAGATCGCCGGTCGACGCATCCTGATCAAAGCCGAATGCCTGCAACATACTGGCAGTTTCAAGTTCCGGGGGGCCTGGTCCGCCGTCTCGGCACTGCCCGAACACATTCGAAAGCAAGGGGTCATCGCGTTTTCGAGCGGCAATCATGCGCAGGGCGTGGCAATGGCGGCCCAGCGGCATGGCGTGTCGTCCGTGATCGTCATGCCATCGGACGCACCGGATCTGAAAATCGAAAATACCCGCGCACTGGGCGCAGAAGTCGTGCTCTATGATCGCGCGTCCGAAGACCGAGACAGCATTGGGGCCCGCCTGGCACAAGAGCGGGGGCTCACGCTGATCAAACCCTTCGATGAACCACAGGTCATTGCCGGACAGGGCACAACCGGGCTGGAAATCGCCGACCAAGCCGCCGAAGTCGGTGTGACCGCCGCAGACGTTCTGGTGTGCTGCGGTGGCGGCGGGCTGAGTTCCGGCATCGCCCTTGCGCTTGAGGCGCGGGCGCCCGGGATGCGGGTGCGTTCGGTGGAGCCGCAGGGTTTCGACGATGTAGCCCGCTCGCTGGCGACCGGCACTGTTCAGCGCAATGCACAGAGCGCGGGCTCGCTCTGTGATGCGATCCTGACGCCCGAGCCGGGTCAGATCACCTTCCCGATTCTGAAACGGCTGGCCGGGCCCGGACTGGTTGTGACCGAAGAAGAGGCGTTGCGGGCAATGGCGCTCGCCTTTCTGCGCCTGAAGATTGTGCTGGAACCGGGGGGAGCGGTGGCCTTGGCAGCAGCCCTGTTTCATCCGAATGAGACACAAGGAGACGACGTCATCGCCGTCGCCTCTGGCGGCAATGTGGATGCTGACGTGTTCCGCAAGGCGCTCGAACTGATGCCGGCCTGAGCCGGGGATGAACGTCAGGCGCTGGCCAGCATGTCGTGCAGGCCAGGTGATGTCTGCGCCTGCGCGGCCATATCACGGGCGGAGCATGCTTTACCTTCTCCGCTGCGCCTGCCTAAACTGCAGCGATGGCAAAGGGGGGAGCAAGCATGCGCATCGCAGATCTGGGCGACGTTCAGCTGCACTATCGTGTCGATGGAGACCCCGATGGTGCTCCGGTGGTGTTCGCCAACTCTCTGGGCACGGATCTGCGACTTTGGGACAAGATCATTCCGCTGCTGCCGGACGGGCTGCGCCTGATCCGGTATGACAAGCGCGGGCACGGGCTGTCCTCTCTGCCCCCGGCACCCTATGCAATGGGGGGATTGGTCCGGGATCTGGAACGCCTGCTCGACCATCTCGAGGTGCGGGACTGTATGCTGGTCGGCCTCTCCATCGGCGGCATGATCGCGCAGGGATTGGCGGTCAAGCGGCTGGATCTTGTGCGCGCCATGGTGCTGTCAAACACCGGAGCAAAGATCGGCACACCCGAACTTTGGGCCGATCGCATCGCGGCCGTGCAGAAGGACGGTATCGAAAGTCTGGCTGATGCCGTGATGGAACGGTGGTTTTCCAAGGCGTTCCGTGAGACGCCTGAGTTGCAACTCTGGCGAAACATGCTGGTCCGGCAACCCGACGACGGGTATGCGGGATGCTCAGCCGCCATCTCGGGCACAGATTTTTACACCCCAACCAGTGGCTTGCGCTTGCCAACACTCGGCATAGCAGGGGATGCGGATGGGTCCACCCCACCTGATCTGGTGCGGGAAACGGTTGGCCTGATACCCGGCTCCCGCTTTGAGTTGATCCGTAAGGCCGGGCACCTTCCTTGCGTCGAACAGCCGGAAGCCTACGCAGCACTTCTCACCGATTTCCTAAAAGAGGTGGGCCATGTCTGACACCTACGATCGGGGAATGCGCGTCCGGCGTGCCGTGCTCGGAGACGCTCATGTCGATCGGGCCGAAGCGGCAAAAACCCAGCTCGACGCGCCGTTCCAGACCTTGATCACGGAAGGCGCCTGGGGAACGGTGTGGGCCAGCGACGCGATTTCGCTGCGAGAGCGGTCCATGCTGACGCTGGCGTTGCTGGCAGCAACTGGCAACTTCGAAGAGATCCCGATGCATGTTCGCGCCTGTGCCAATACCGGCGCCAGCCCGACCGACGTGATGGAGGTGTTCCAGCATGTCGCCATCTATGCCGGCGTGCCGCGCGCCAACCACGCCATTAAACTGGCCAAGGCCACATTCGCCGAGATGGAAGACAATCCATGACCCTCTTGCCAAGAAGCCGTGCCCAGCATCCGGTGAGTTACGCACCGGGATACAAATCCAGCGTCCCGCGCAGCCCGCGATTGCCATTGCTGTCAATGCCTGCGACCGAGACCGAGGAAACTGGGCCAGTCTTTGGCCACGGTTTGATCGGCGAACACGACAACAACCTCGTGCTGAACTACACCGGCCAGCCCGCCATTGGGGAACGGGTGGTCTTGCATGGTCGCCTGATGGACGAAAACGCACGCCCGATCCCGGATGCGCTGATCGAGATTTGGCAAGCGAATGCCGGTGGGCGCTATCGACACAAGAAGGATGGCTATCTTGCCCCGCTCGATCCGAATTTCGGAGGGTGCGGAAGGACCCTGACCGGGCCGGACGGAAGCTACGAGTTTCTGACGGTCCGGCCCGGAGCCTATCCCTGGCCAAACGGACCAAATGATTGGCGCCCCATGCATGTTCATTTCTCGGTCTTTGGCCCGTCTTTTGGACAAAGACTGATCACACAAATGTATTTTGAAGGGGATCCGCTGATCGCGCGCTGCCCCATTGTTGCGACGTTGCCGGATGCCGATGCTGTGGGCCGTCTGGTTGCGCCACTGGACATGTCGCGCACAATTCCAATGAACTGTCTCGCCTACAAGTTTGACATTGTCCTGCGGGGCCATCGGCAGACCATGTTCGAGAACCGGATGGAGGGTCTGTGATGGTGCAGGACCTGAGCAAATTGACAGAAACCCCGTCGCAAACAGCTGGCCCCTATGTCCACATCGGGTGTGTGCCAAACTTCGCCGGGGTGAACGGCATTTACGACATTGTCCCCGGCGAGACCCCATTTCCGGATGACGTGCCGGGTGATCGCATCACAGTGCGCGGCGCAATCTTTGACGGTGTTGGCATGGCCTTGCGGGACGTCCTGATCGAAAGCTGGCAGGCCGGACACGACGGCGCTTTTGGTCCTGGAACCCATGGGTTTGGCCGGATGGCCGCCGATGCCGAAACCGGGGAATGGGAGTTGCGTACGGTGCGTCCCGGCGCCAACCAGGGGCAAGCCCCGCACATCGCGCTTTGGATCGTTGCACGTGGCATAAACATCGGACTGCAAACTAGGATCTACTTTCCCGAAGACAACCACGACTCTGACCCGGTCCTGTCACGCATTGAGCACAGGTCCCGCGTCAAGACACTGATTGCCCGACCCGATGGCAAGGGTCTATACCGCTTCGACGTCCACCTTCAGGGGGACCAAGAAACCGTCTTTCTGGACATCTGAATGGCCGGCTCCCCTTTCGACAGCACCCTTTATGCCGGGCTCTTTCCGACCGGCGATGTGCGTGCGCTCTGGTCCGATCGCTCCGAGATCCGCGCCATGTTGCTGGTTGAAGGTGCCCTGGCACGGGTGCAGGGCGAATTGGGAGTGATCCCCCGGAAAGGCGCCGAGCAGATCTCCAAAGCCGCGCTAGAGGTTCAGATTGATGCCACCACGCTTTCTGAACCTACAGCACAGAACGGCGTTCCCATTCCCGGGCTGGTGGCTGCGTTCCGGGAGGCAATGGCTGCATCCGAGCACGCTCAATATGTGCATTGGGGAGCAACGTCGCAGGACATCATCGACACAGCGCTTGTGCTGCGTTTGCGCCAGTCGCTCGCTTTGATCGCTGAGGACCTCACAATGCTGCTCAGGTCTTTGGGAGAGGGCGCTGGCAGATATGCGGATTTGCCTTTGGCTGCGAGAACGTATGGGCAGAACGCCACGCCCACCAGCTTTGGCGCCATTCTGGCCAGTTGGGGCGCACCACTTTTAGAGCTCTCTGGCCAACTCGACGCGCTCAAAGAAACGTGTCTCTGGGTGTCTCTGTCGGGAGCGGCCGGCACGTCGTCCGCCCTCGGGCCGCAGGCAGCCGAGATGCGCGCTGCTCTGGCCAAAGAGCTTGGTCTCATCGACCCGCAGCGCAGTTGGCATACCGACAGAACGCCCCTGCTTCGGATTGGCGATTGGCTGACCCGACTTACCCTTGCAACGGCAAAAATCGGTGCAGATGCCATTGCAATGACGCAGTCCGGAGTGGAAGAGCTGCAACTGGGGGGCTCTGGCGCGTCTTCCACCATGCCGCAAAAACAGAACCCGGTTGGCCCTTCGGTGCTCGTGGCACTTGCCCGACAAGCAACAGGAGCAAACACCACCCTGCAAAACGCAAGCGTTCATCAGTATCAGCGGGATGGCGCAGCGTGGTTCACCGAATGGCTTTGCCTGCCGCAGATTGTACTGAGCGCTGCAAGTGCAGCTCGGACTGCCCGCACGGTTCTGGAGGATATCGAACCCGCGCCGGAGAATATGACCGCGGTGTTTGAGCAAGGGTTGGATTTGATACACGCCGAAGCCTTGAGTTTTGCGCTCTGCTCGACGATGGCGCGCCCGGACGCTCAGGCGGCTGTCAAAACTCTGTGCAAGACAGCCCGTGAAACCCAAACACCCTTGCGGTTTCTGGTTCAAAAGGAATGGCCAGATCTGGACCTGTCTGGGGTCTTTGACCCGGCGCATCAGATGGGGACCGCTCCGGCGGATGCGCGGCGCTTCGCGGAATTGGTGCAGGAAAAACTCCGGCAAGAATGACCAAAACCACCAGCAAAACCGTACAGCGGGGGGAACCGCTCCCCGTCGCCTTCATCCTGATCACGGTTGTCCTTGACGCGATGGGGGTCGGCCTGATCGTGCCCGTGATGCCCGACCTCATTCTGGAGGTACAGGGCGGCTCTTTGGCGACGGCCGCTCTTTGGGGTGGCATTCTGTCAACCGTGTTTGCGGCCATGCAGTTTCTGTTTGGCCCTGTGATCGGCAACCTGAGTGACCGTTTCGGACGTCGCCCCGTACTGCTGATCTCATTGGTGGTGATGGCGCTGGACTATCTCGTTATGGCTGTTGCCGGTGTCATGTGGTTGCTATTGGTTGGCCGGATTGTCGGAGGTATCACCGCGGCCACGCATTCTGCCGCGTCGGCATACATGGCCGACATTTCCGAACCACATCAGAAAGCCGCCAGATTCGGTCTCATTGGTGCGGCCTTCGGCGTCGGTTTTGTGCTGGGTCCATTGATCGGCGGGATGCTGGGCACCTTTGGGACCCGAGCCCCATTCTACGCCGCCGCCGCGCTGGCGGCGCTGAACTTTGTCTTCGGGTATCTCGTCCTGAAAGAAACGGTGACCGATGAGATCCGGCGTCCCTTCCAGTGGTCCCGTGCCAACCCGCTGGGGGCCTTCCGTCAGTTCGGACGCCTGCCCGCGGTGCGTCCGTTGCTTGTGGTCTACTTCCTCTATTCGTTGGCCTTTTATGTGTACCCGGCGGTTTGGGCATACTTCACGCAAGAGCGGTTTGGATGGACTCCCCAGATCATCGGCTTGTCGCTTGCGCTCTTCGGAGTGATGATGGCCATTGTCCAGGGCGGCCTGATACGTCTGGTGTTGCGATGGGCAGGAGACCGGAAGACCGTCATCTACGGGCATGTCTTTGACATCTTCGCCTTTGGTGCAATTTCGGTTGTCACATCGGGTGTGGTCGCTTTGATCCTGACACCACTGGCCGCGTTGGGCGCCGTGATCACCCCAGCGCTGCAGGGTCTGATGTCGCGGGCCGTTGACGATGACCAGCAAGGAGAATTGCAGGGTGTTCTGACCAGCGTAAACGCCCTGGCGACGATCCTCGCACCGCTTCTGATGACCGGGGTGTTTGCGGCATTCACCGCCGACGGGACGGCCGTGTACTTTCCCGGCGCTCCGTTTATCGTGTCGATGTTGCTGACACTTGCTGCGCTGGCAGTCTTCGTGCGCGCCCGGCATGCCGTTACGTAAAGACGACATTGCCGCGCCGCATTCCTGCTTGCAGCACCGCGCCGTGCGGGTCACGGTCGGACCGAATACGCGAACAAAGGGACCGCGACATGCAAACCATCCAAGCCGCCGTATGCCGCGCCTTTGGTGAACCACTGGTCATCGAAGACATCACTCTTGCGGAACCCAACATGGGCGAGGTCGAAGTCACACTTGACGCGGTCGCCATCTGCCACTCCGACATTTCCTTTGCGGAAGGCGCCTGGGGCGGGCATCTGCCTGCGGTCTATGGGCACGAAGCCGCGGGGATCGTGACTGCCGTCGGACCAGGCGTCACCAGCGTCAAAGAAGGCGCATCCGTCGTCGTCACCCTGATCCGCGCCTGCGGCGCATGCCCCAACTGCGCCAGCGGAAAACCCACGATTTGCGACACGCCCATAGATGGTGTGCAAGGACCCATCAGCACCAACGACGGTGGTCCTTTGCTGCAGGCCATGGCCTGCGGCGCTTTCGCGGAAAAGGTTGTTGTTGACCAAAGCCAGATCGTCGAGATTCCGGAGGACATGGGCAAGGACGTGGCCTGTCTCCTGTCTTGTGGTGTGATCACCGGCGTCGGGGCGGCGGTCAATGCGGCCGGCCTGCGCGCGGGCCAGGACGTGGTTGTCATCGGCGCAGGAGGAGTTGGCCTGAACGCCATTCAGGGCGCACGCATCGCAGGCGCCCGCCGTATCGTTGCGGTCGACATGACCGAAGAGAAACTGGACATCGCCAAGGAATTTGGCGCCACGCATGGTGTGCTCGGTAGCAATCCAAAGCCCTGGCGTGCGGCGATGAAAGCGCTGGGAGGCCGTGGGGCGGATGCTGTTTTGGTCACCGTCGGGGCGGTCCCGGCCTACAATCAGGCCACGCGCTATCTGGGCTGGGGCGGCAAGGTCGTCGCAATCGGGATGCCACACGCAGGCGCGATGGCGGAGTACGAGCCGATGGGGCTCTCGTATCAGGGGCACGGCATCCAGGGATCGAAGATGGGGGATGTGGTCATTCAGCGCGACATCCCCTGGATGGTCGATCTCTACCAGCAGGGGCGACTGAAACTCGACGAATTGATATCGGGCCGCTGGTCTCTGGATCAGATCAACGAAGCGATCGCAGACACCAAGACAGGCAGCGCCAAGCGCAATGTCATCATGTTCTAAGGCGGGCAGATTGGCCCGCGTCATCACGGGCACTCGTTCGCTCGCAAATGCGGATCGCTGCCCTCTGATCTTGCAGGCCATGTCCTAGCGATGTGATTCAATCGAACTGCGTGACGTTACCAAGGAGCACAGCATGAAGCTCAAGGACCTCGACATCATCGTTACCGCGCCCCCGGCGCCGGGGTGGGGCGGTCGCTACTGGATCCTGGTCAAAGTCACCACCGATACCGGCATCACCGGTTGGGGAGAGTGCTATGCCTCCTCGATCGGACCGGATGCGATGCGGTCCGTCATCACGGATGTGTTCGAGCGGCACATGATGGGACAATCCCCCGAGGACATCGAGCTCATGTTCCGGCGCGCCTATTCCAGCGGTTTCACGCAGCGTCCAGACCTTTCCGTGATGGGGGCCTTTTCGGGGTTGGAAATTGCCTGCTGGGACATTCTTGGAAAAGAGCGCAATCGTCCTGTCTGGGCCCTGCTTGGCGGGCTTATGAACGAGCGCATACGCGCGTACACCTATCTCTATCCCCTGCCCCAGCACAGCGTGACGGATTTCTGGACGTCACCGGAGCAGGCGGCCGAGACTGCAGCCGACTGCGTCGCCCGAGGCTTCACTGCCGTGAAGTTCGACCCGGCAGGCCCTTATACGCTGCGGGGCGGCCACATGCCGGCCATGTCGGATATCTCGCAGTCGGTGGCGTTTTGCGCCGCTATCCGCGCCGCCGTGGGTGACAAAGCGGACTTGCTCTTTGGCACGCATGGACAGTTCACAACCGCGGGGGCAATCCGCCTCGGTCAGGCCCTCGAACCGTTCAGCCCGTTGTGGTTCGAAGAGCCGATCCCGCCCGACGCCGTCGCCGAAATGGCTAAGGTCGCCAACGCTGTTCGCATCCCGATCGCAACTGGCGAACGCCTGACAACAAAGGCGGAATTCGCAGCGGTACTGCAAAGCGGCGCGGCAACCATCCTGCAACCTGCGCTTGGCCGCGCCGGTGGGATTTGGGAGATGAAAAAGGTCTCTGCCATGGCAGAGGTCAATAATGCACAGATGGCGCCCCATCTCTACGCAGGCCCCGTAGAATGGGCCGCCAACATCCACTTGGCCGCCTCAATTCCAAATCTCCTGATGGCCGAAACCATTGAAACGCCGTTTCATGACGCACTCATCAAAAGCAGTATCCGCGTGGATCAGGGGTTTATCACTCCTCCTGACACACCCGGACTTGGTATAGACGTGGATGAGGCGCTGGCCCGCAGTCACCCTTACACTGGCGCAGGTCTGCATCTGGAAATGCAGGAGGAGCCTTGCAACTACATTGAGGGCAACGCCTTCCAGGGAGGAGCTCCGGCGACCGAGGGGTGACAGAGCAGCGCGGATTGAGTCATGATGCAACGACTATGCACCATGTGGACCGGAACAAGTGACCGCCAACACCGCCCAACAGATGCCGCCCGAAGCGGTTACAGACATGGCAGGCCGCGCGGCTGACGCCGCTGCCTACCTCAAGACACTGGCCCACGAGGGTCGGCTGACGATCCTGTGTCATCTGGTGACCGGCGAAAAATCCGTGGGTGAGTTGGAGGACCTGCTTGATATCCGGCAGGCCGCGATCAGCCAAATGCTGGCGCGCCTTCGCTACGAAGGGCTCGTGGCAACACGACGGGAGGGAAAGGCGATTTACTACAGGCTGTCAGACCCGAACACCGAAGAGGTGATCACGCTTCTTCATGCACTCTTCTGCGATCCTCGATGACGCGACCGAACGCAGCCTATTCTGGCCCCGATCTTTGTGCGCGTCCTGCTCGGGATGTGGTCGCTGACCTGCGCAGCGGGGCTCTTTCTCCAGCGGAGGTGCTGGACGCCGCAGCCGCCCGGATCGCCACAGTCGAGCCGGCTGTGAACGCCATGCCGACCACCTGCGTCGACCGGGCGCACGCCGCCATATCCGCCCTGCCCGATGGCGAAACAGATCATGTCGGATGGCTTGCTGGACTGCCTGTGGGCATCAAGGACCTGAACCTTGTCTCAGGCGTTCGCACGACCTTTGGCAACCGCGCGCTGGCCGACTTCGTACCGGACACGACTGACCCGCTTGTGGCACGGCTGGAAGCACGCGGTGCGCTGGTCACCGGGAAAACCAACACGCCCGAGTTCGGCGCTGGCGGCAACTCGACCAACCCGGTGTTTGGATCGACGCGCAACCCGTGGGACACCCGGATGAACGCCGGTGGCTCGTCCGGCGGCGCGGCGGTATCACTGGCGACTGGAGAAGTCTGGCTCAGTCACGGCTCAGACCTTATGGGCTCTTTGCGCACGCCGGCCTCGCATTGCGGTGTTCTGGGGTTGCGGCCGTCACCCGGTCGCTGCGGCGGTGGACCGGGCCCCGCCGGATTTCTGGCCGAGGGGCTGCAAGGTCCGATGGCACGGGATGTGCGTGATCTTGCACTCTTTCTGGATGCTATGACCGGGTGGGACCCGGCCATGCCGATCAGCATTGAGCCACCCGCGCTCTCGTTCCAGACGACGGTAGAACAAGCTTCGAGGGCCCCGAGGATTGCCTTTTCCGAAGACCAGAACGGATTTGCGGCTGTCGAAACCGAAATCCGGCAGGTTTTGCGCGATGGAATGGCCAAAGTCGCAGGCGCCGGCGCAGAAGTCAGCGAAGCATGCCCGGATCTGCCCAAGCTGAATGAAACCTACCTGTCACTGCGTGGCCTGCATTACGGCGCAGTCGTGGCCCGGCAGCCCGCCGAAGTGCAGCAGACCTTTGGGCCGCGATTGAAGGACAATGTGGCTTACGGGCTCGCGCTGACCACGGACGAGATCTACGACGCCATGGGACAGCGCACAGTGCTCTATGACATCATGCGGCAGTTTTTGTCCCAGTATGATGTGCTCGCGATACCTGTGGTGGGCATCGCCCCTGACATCGTGGAAAACGAATACCCTGCCCGCGTCGACGGACAGGACATTCTGACCTACGAGGAATGGCTTCGGTTCTCCTTTCTGGCGACAACCACGCTTCTTCCGGCTCTCTCGATGCCGGCTGGGTTCACCGCGGACGGATTGCCGGTTGGCATTCAACTGGTGGGTCCGCCGCGCGGAGAAGCCATACTTCTACAAACCGCTCTGTTCATTGAAGAGGCGCTCGGCCTGTCTGCCACCCCAATCGACCCGATCATCCGTCACTAGGGGTCGGCCCGCACCTGCTGATGCTGCTGGCCCAGCCCTTCGACCTCGGCTTGAACCACATCTCCGGGGCGCAAGCTCAGCGGCGATGGCTTCATCCCCATTCCGACGCCCGGCGGAGTCCCTGTCGCAATGATGTCGCCAGGGTGCAGGGTCATCAACTCACTCAGATGCGCAATGATCTGAGCAACCGAAAAGATCATCTTTGAGGTATGCCCATCCTGCATCCGCTGGCCGTTCACATCGAGCGTCAGCCGCAGGTTCTGTGGGTCGGGTACGTCTTCGCGGGTCACCATCCATGGCCCGATCGGGCCAAAGCTGTCGCACGATTTTCCCTTGGTCCATTGACCCGAAAGCCTGAGTTGAAACGTGCGCTCTGAGACATCATTGACAGTGCAGTAGCCCGCAACATGATCGAGCGCGTTGTCCACACCGACATACTTGGCAGGTTTTCCAATGACGACGCCAAGTTCCACTTCCCAATCTGTGGTCACCGACCCGCGCGGCAACACGATGTCGTCGTTTGCGCCCGCAATGGCGGAGTTTGCTTTCAAAAACAGGATCGGGTGCTCGGGTGGATCCATGTTGGCCTCGGCAGCATGGTCGGAGTAGTTCAATCCAATGCACATGAACTTGCCGACCCCACCGACACAAGGCGCAAGACGCGGCGCGCCGGGCACCTCTGGCAACTGAGCGGGGTCAAGATCCGCCAGCCGCCTCAGCGACGCATCCATCAGGGTCTCGCCAGCGATATCGTCGATTTCTCCGGACAGATCGCGGACGTCACCCTGGTCGTCCAACATTCCGGGCCGAATGCGGTCCCCGTCGTAAAAACGCAGCAGCTTCATGATCGGCTCTCCGAATTCAGTTATCAGTTGGACACATAGCCTGCGACGACTTGCAGGAGCTTAAATGCGGTCGCTGCGTCATTCTCGACCACAGCGAGGAACTCTTCTTCCCCGATGCGCAAACACGTCAGATCTGTCTCGGCCTTCATGCTGAGCGCGCGCGGCACTTTGCGGATCAGCCCCAACTCACCAACTAGCTGCCCGGAACCGACCGTTGTGATCAGCTGATCGTCCTCTCCCTCCTTTGGGAGATAAAGACCCGCCTCACCCTCCAGCACCATATAGGCCCCGTCGGTGGCTTCGTCGTCCTTAAGGAACACGACCTCGCCGGCCTTGGCATTGTACCATCTTGCCCCGAACGCCAGCAGCCGGAGCTGGCGACGGTTCAAACCCGAGAACAAGGGCGTTTGTTCGAGCGCGCGCAGTTTACGGGCCAGATCGGCGCTGGCCGCGCCATCGACGGTGTCTTCTTCTGGGCCATCGTCGCTGACCAACCGGCCCTGGCGCAGCTCAAAGAACACATCAAACGCATCCTGGTTTTCGAAGGAGTCGTTGAGATAAACAACCGTTGTGTCCGGCAACAGCTTGCGCAGATTTTTGTAAACAGTGATCTGCGTTTCCATATCATAGCTCGCCAACGCCTGATCCAGGATCAGGATATCGGGACGCTTGATCGTGGCTCGGGAAAACGCCAGCGGTTCCGCGAATTGCGCGGGCAAATTCGCGCCACCTATCGAAATCGGAAGATCGTAGATCAGTTCAACAACAAGTTCCTGCGCACCACCTTCGATCAGCACATCCGCGATGATGCGGCGCATGTCCTCGGCGCGGCTGCCGGCATCTTCGGAGATAAGACCAAAGAGCGCATTCTCCATGACCGTCAGACCTGGCGCAAAACCATCTTCGCGGATCGGGACAAACAAGTCTCCCAGACTTGTCAGCAAGTCCTCGGAATGATCGGCGCGCATATCTACGATGGATTGCCGCATTTCGGGCGTGAAGGATGGTCCGATCTGTTCTGCAGAGATGCGAAACGGCACGATTAGCAGTTGCGCCATTTCTTTCGGGCTCAGGCCCGCGGCTCCTGTTTCACGCGCCTTGTCTACCAGCTCAACAGCGGTTTCATAAGCCTTTGGCTCAAGCCCCAAACGACGGAACAAAGGATGGTCCGTGCCGTCTATGCCGAAGATCTGACGCAACATATCGACAACGTCCTGCGACAACGCCACCAGGCTTTCATCCAGCCCCAGTGCCTTCAGCTTGTCCATGAACTCTGTCTGCTCGGTCAGTGCCTCTTCTGTGATGGGACGAGATGGTGTGGCAAAGAGCAGGTTTTCAGCCACCGGCAACGCGTGGTTGTAGAGGTTTGGGCGGAAAATATAGGCAAACCGCCGCAAGTCCGCCGCCCGCAGCGCTTCGATGACTTTTGGACGCAGCTCGACCAGTTTTTCCGCGAGTTTGGGATGGGCCTCGGCTTCGAAAACCTGGTCCAATCCACGCCGGAACAGAGCCGTGCCCGAACCCAGTCCCTGGATCAATTGCAACCACCATCGCTGCAGCTCATCTTGGGTGGACAGGCCTGCCAGGTCGGGCTGCACCCAGTCCGCATCATAAGGATCGGCGCTGTTGCCCGCTCGTTTGGCTTCTTCCAGGACGCGCGGATTTTTGGTTTCAGTCTGAGGCCGGTATCGAAGTGGCATCATAACGTTGTCGCCAAAGCTGCCCTGGAACATCACCGGTTGGGAAGTCGCGTGACCGATCCGGGCGGCAATGACGCGCTGGTGCATAGTCCGCAGATCTTTGTCCGCGATGTGCACGCTGCCGCTTGCGGGCAAAACCTCGCGCGTCAAAAGCTCGGCAAGGCCGCGACGGTCTTCCTCACTTGGGGCAGCAATGCCGATGATTTTGCCTGCGGGCATCGTCGCTGTCAGATCTTCCAGAACCGGATTGCCGTCGGCATCCCGAACGGTGACGTGATCCAGAACGATGTCTCCGTCGAGATGGGGCAATTCATCCGGTTCCCCCTCGAAGAGGCTTTCGTCCAGCATTCCGGCAGGCGCGAACCGCTCGGTGATCACATCCCAGCGCAGCGCCATATCCTGTGTCTGATTGTAATAGGCCAAAAGCTCCTTCCACGGGCTTGAGAGGTCCTTGTAGGCCGCCAAGGCGGCCACAAGCGCACCCAGCGAGACCGAACCCTGCAGCACAAGATAGCCGCCGATCGAGAAAAAGAAGAATGGTGTGAGTTGCCCAATGAAGTTGTTGATGAACTTCATGAAGAATTTTTTCTGGTAGATCTCGAAGCGGATGTCGAACAAACGGCCCAGCCGGTCGGTCATCGCCGACATCCGGTAGCGCCACCCACCGTTCGTGCGCAACGCCCCGGCACCCGCCGCACTTTCTCCGATTTCCGTGGCCAGCGCCCGCACCTGCACGATACGCTTCTTGTTCAGCAAGTTGATTTGTCTCTGAAGGCGCGGGATCAGCCACGCCTGCAGCGGAATCAACGCCACAGCCGCCAGCCCGAACCAGAAACTTTGCAAAAAGAGAAAGGTCAGAATGGTGATCATCTGCCCGGCTTGGAGCACCGGCTGACTGATCATATCCCCCATTAAGCCACCCATGGGTTCGCTTTCAGCGGTGACCATGCTGACAAGTTCGCCCTGGCTGACACGCTCAAAGTATGGCTGCGGAAAGCGCAGCATGCGGGCAATCAAGGTGTATCTGAAGCGCCGCAACATGCGCTCGGACAAGACACCCTTCATGGTGTTGATGCGCATTTTCAGCAGGCCATGCGCAAGTACCGCGAGCAGAAAGCCCAGGCACAGGATCCCCAAGAAAGTGACTTGATCCACAGAAAAACCGACGATGTCGATGACGGGTGACGGAGCACCAATCGCGTCGTTGATGATGCGTTTTGGCAACTCCAGCGTCAGGTAGAGCAGCGGGAACAGACAGGTTGTGACCACAAGCAAGACCAGTTGGTCACGCTTGGAATGTCTCCAGATGTATCTGAATAGCGAAGGTTCGATGTGTGTCGTCCGGTCAGTGCGTTTTGGTCATTCAAATCATTTGTGTCGGGAACAGTGCAACCTTGTATTGGAGAACCGTACCAATCCGTGCCGACTATACGCAAATGGTTTGACGGTGCGCCGTGCGATCCCGTCTCTTCCAACGTCCATTTGCAGGCTGCGCGAGAACACCCTAAGGTCGTGTTACGAGGTGGGTTGGAGACACTCTAACGTGAGTTTGATCGAAACGGTTCTGGTCCTGTTTGTTCTGCTGGAGATCAAGCACATGCTGGCCGACTACTTCCTGCAAACGCAGCGGATGCTCTCGGGCCGCAGCGAGTACCTGCATTTCGGTCGCGCCCAACATGCTGCCGTGCACGCCGTCGGCTCAATGATCGCGTTCGCCCTGATTGGCGCAGGCTGGCTCTTTATCCTTCTGATCGCACTTGCGGAATGGGTGGTGCACTTTCACATCGATTGGGCGAAGGCCCGCTACTCCGACATCCACTCGCTCAATCCCACGCAGGCAGCCTTTTGGCGCGCCGCGGGCGTCGATCAGGCCATGCACCAACTGACCTATATCGTGATGGTCTGGGCCTGGTATGTGTATCAGCCAATCACATAACCCGGCGCCCTAAGGTTCCAGCGGGCCTGCCCTCTTGATCGTGCGCAGGACGACATTCGTCTGGGCGCTCGACACCACAGGCAGGCGAAAAAGGAACCCATCCAGAAACTGATTATAGGCCTCGATATCGCGGCACAGGACACGCAGGTGATAATCTGATTGCCCCGTCGTGGCATAGCACTCCTGCACTTCGCGGCGCCCTTCCACGGCTCTGATGAAGGCCTCGAGTTGATCGGGATCGTGCCGTGTCAACTGAACATGAACGATTGCCTGAAAGGCCAAACCGACCTGAGCGGCATTTACGACCGCACCGTATCGTTCGATCACGCCGCCCGACTCCAGCGCGCGCACCCGGCGCCACAAGGCCGATGGCGACATTCCAACCAGCTCTGCCAGATCCGCATTGGATATCTGGCTGTCCCGCTGCAGATGCAGAAGGATCCGACGGTCACGTTCATCAAGTTCCATCATTCTGACCAGTCCTTTCGCCTCTTTGCCCCGTTGTGGAATATCTAGTCGCCCAGCGCCCAAAACCTATGAAATCTGGCAAGATTCCGCATGCGGCAAACCGTATCATGCAGGCACCACCCCGCATTGTCCGGAGCCCTTAATGAGCCATCCCAAGCCAAATCTTCGCACTTACCAACTGATGGACCGGTACGACCAGACGGACGGTCGGGTTTTTCTGACCGGAACGCAGGCGCTGGCCAGGATCATGCTGGATCAAGCGCGCCGCGACCGAGCTGCGGGGTTGAATACCGCAGGTTTCATATCGGGCTATCGCGGTTCCCCGTTGGGCGGGCTGGACCTTGAGCTTTGGCGCGCGCGGGATCGGGTCGAGACGGCCGGGATCACTTTCATGCCTGCGGTGAATGAGGACCTCGGCGCCACGGCGGTGCTCGGTGCCCAGCAGGCCAGCCTCGATCCCGACTGCGAAGTCCAGGGCGTCTTCTCAATGTGGTATGGCAAAGGACCGGGCGTGGACCGGTCTGGCGACGCGCTGAAGCATGGCAATGCCTACGGGTCTTCTCCGCGCGGAGGCGTGCTGGTTGTTGCCGGTGACGATCATGGATGCGTGTCGTCGTCGATGCCGCATCAGTCAGACGTGGCGTTCATGTCGTGGTTTATGCCGACCCTGAATCCCGCATCCGTCGATGAGTATCTGGAGTATGGCGAATTCGGTCTGGCGCTCTCCCGGTTTTCCGGCACATGGGTTGGCTTCAAGGCGATATCCGAAACTGTAGAATCCGCGCGGTCGATCTCCTTGCACCCCGACCGGGTGTTCCACCAACCGGATTTCACCGCGCCGCCCGGCGGATTGCACGTTCGTATGGCGGATCTGCCCACTGTCGAGATTGAAACCCGTATCGGGGCAAAACTGGACGCTGTACGTGCGTTCGTCGAAGCCAACCCATTGGACCGCGCCATTTTCGGGACCAGCAACGCGCGATTTGGATTTGTCACCACAGGCAAGGCGCATCTTGACCTGATGGAAGCCCTGCGCCTGCTGGGTCTCGACGCGAACCGGTGCCGCGCATTGGGCATCGATGTCTACAAGGTCGGAATGGTCTGGCCCCTGGCGCGCCGCGATGCGCTCGCCTTTGTCAAAGGCAAACAGGAAGTGCTGGTGGTCGAAGAGAAGCGCGGGATCATCGAAAGCCAGTTCAAGGAGTACTTCTATGACTGGCCCGGCGACAAACCGGATCGCATGGTCGGAAAATACACCTCCGAAGGGGAGCCATTGATCCCTTGGACCGGAGAACTGAGCCCTCGCTTGTTGTTGCCCATCGTTGCCAAACGGCTGGACCGTTTCTTTCCCGACGAGAACCTGCCCGCCAAAGCCCGCGCCCTGACAGAGGCGCCGCCGCCGGCCCTGAATGTCCCCGGCGCGACACGCACACCCTATTTCTGCTCCGGCTGCCCGCACAACACCTCGACCAAAGTGCCAGAAGGGTCGCGTGCAGCCTCCGGCATTGGATGCCATGTCATGGCCTCCTGGATGGATCGCGCAACCGCCGGCTATGCCCAGATGGGAGGAGAAGGGGTTCCGCACGTCGCGGCGTCCAAATTCAACGGCGAAAAGCACTTGTTTCAGAACCTGGGCGAAGGAACCTGGTACCACTCCGGCTCGCTGGCCATCCGGCAAGCCGTCGCGGCCGGAACCAACATCACATACAAGATCCTTTACAACGATGCCGTTGCGATGACCGGCGGGCAGCCGGTCGACGGACCCGTCAGCGTAAGCGGAATTGCCCAGACCTGTCGTGCCGAAGGGGTCGACCGGATCGCTGTTGTTTCGGATGATATCGGGAAGTTTGCGCCTTCGGATTTCCCGTCGGGCACAAGCTTTGATGACCGCAGCGTGCTGGATCAGGTTCAGCGTGAACTGCGTGAGGTGCCCGGTGTCTCGGTGCTGATCTACGAGCAAACCTGCGCCACCGAAAAACGCCGCCGCCGAAAACGCGGAACGATGCCCGATCTGGCGCGGCACGTGATCATCAACGACCTTGTCTGCGAAGGGTGCGGCGATTGCTCGGTGGAAAGCAACTGCCTGAGTGTGGAACCCAAGGACACCCCGCTGGGACGCAAACGTCAGATCAATCAAAACTCTTGCAACAAGGACTTCAGTTGTCTGAACGGGTTTTGCCCGAGCTTCGTCACCGTCGAGGGCGGCGCTCGACGCAAAAAACAAGCCGCCGATCTGGACTTTGCTGCGCTTGCATCTGCCCTGCCCGAGCCGAAACGGCCCCGAACAGACACGCCGTTCGACCTTTTGGTCACCGGCGTCGGAGGCACTGGCGTTGTCACCGTGGGCCAACTGGTGACAATGGCTGCCCATCTCGAAGGTCTCGGAGCCTCAGTGCTGGATTTCACCGGTTTCGCCCAGAAGTTTGGCACTGTGCTCAGCTACATTCGCTTGAGTGATCATCCTGATGCGTTGAACCAGGTCCGGATCGACCCCTGCGCCGCAGACGCCGTGATTGGGTGCGATGTTGTTGTCTCGTCAGCACAGAAAGCCAGCGCGCACTATCGTCGCGGCACACGCATGGTGCTCAACCGTGCGGAAATGCCAACCGGAGATCTGGTTTTGCACCGGGACGCGACGCTGCGGGTCGACGCGCGCGAAGCGTCCATCGCCGATACAATAGGCGCAGAAAACCTGAGCGCACTGGACGCCAATGCGGCAGCCGAAACTCTGCTCGGGGACAGCGTGTTCTCCAACGTGGTCATGTTGGGCGCGGCGTGGCAGCAGGGGCTGATCCCGGTCAGTGAGATGGCACTTTCGCAGGCAATCCTCCTCAATGGCGTGGCGGTCGAAAGAAACCGCCACGCCTTCGCGCTGGGACGCATTCTGGCGCATGATCCAGACCGGCTGGCAGATCTCTATCGCGAACCGCACAAGGCACCGGAGACACTCGACGCTATGATCGCGCGTCGCGCCGACTTTCTGACGGCATATCAGAACGCCGCCTATGCCGATCGTTACCGTGAACGGCTGGCCGCGTTTCGGGCCGCCCTGCCGGAGGTGAATGAAGACCTGCACCGCAACGCCGCCAAGAACCTGTTCAAGCTGATGGCGTACAAGGACGAATTCGAGGTTGCGCGTTTGCATTGTGATGCGGGCTTTGCTGCGCAGGTGTCAGAGCAGTTCGAAGGCAACTACAAATTGCGATATCATCTCGCTCCGCCGGTTTTCAATCGCGGCACCGACGCACGTGGCCGACCACGCAAACGCTCCTTCGGGCCATGGATGAAGCCGGTTTTTTTGGCTTTGACGGGCCTAAAATCCCTGCGCGGAACGCCGTTTAATCCGTTTGGGTACCATCACGAGGCGCGCCTGCACCGCGACCTGTTGGCTTGGTACGAAGCAGCGCTGCAAACGGTTGCCGATCGGTTCGATGACGACACCGCAGAGACCTGCGCCGCCATCATTGCGGCGCCTGACGCGGTGCGCGGCTATGGGCCCGTCCGCAACGAAGCCGCCGTCAGAATGCGTGAAACAGCAGACGCCGCATTGCGCGAATTGGAGCGAGGCGAGCGCATCGCCGTGAGTGATCAGAGCATTTAACCAAGTACGGAAAAGCTGCTTTCTTCGTTGATCTTTCGCTTGCGCGAATAGAAGCCGACATCAATGTCACGCCCAAGATAGGGCAGCCGGTAGGTCAGCGGCTGCGTATCGTGATCTGCGCCCTCTTCGCAGTAGTCGATCAGCGCAGTCATCATCTTTCCGGCAATCATCGCGTTCTTGTATTGATTGCCGCTGGTCCCGCACGCCATGTAGAATCCCGGCAGGCTGGATTTGTCATAGATCGGAATCCAGTCCGTGGACGCGTCATAGAGATCAACGACGCCGCGCATCTTGGATGGAATCCCCAGAGACGGAACACGTTGCCCGTACCGCATCGCCTGCGTGGTCCATTGATCGGTGAACTCGCGGTTGTAGTGGACGTCATCCTCACACCACTGGTGCGGATCACATTCCGGATCCTCCGATCCAATCAAGATGTGATTGCCGTGTTCAGGCCGGACATAACACGCGATGTCGCTGTCCGAGACGATCATACCATTGGTTTCAAAGTTGAACCCTTCGGGTGCGGGCACGTGGGCCACTTCCTGGCGCAGCGGGCGTGTGGCGATGGTCATATCGTCCAGAACGCCCGCCATTCCGTTCACGATGGCGGAGCCCGGCCCGGCCACATTCACAACCACCGGAGCGTGAATTTCCGTTCCGTCAGCCAGTCGTACACCGGACACTTTGCCCGACGACTGCAGAATCTCGACCACCTCTGCACCTGTTTGCACTGCAGCGCCATTGTTCTGGGCCGCCTGCATCAGGTTCTGAGCCGAAAGCGCTGGATCGGTGACATACCCGGCCAGCGGCCAGAACACGCCACCACGCATTTTGTGCCCATTCGAATGCCCGAATTCAGGGTCGTTCATGCGTTTGGCGGGTGAAAAGCTGTCCAGAGAGTAGATCGGCAGATGCGCCTTGACGTCTTCGGCGCTCCATTCCTCAAAGGGGCATTCCAGCTCAGCGGAATACTTCATATGTTTTTCGAGAAAACCGTTTGCTTCGGTCTTCATGGTTAGACACCCGGTCTGCCGGTACTGGGCCAATTCCGCTCCAGGGGGCAGTCCCAGATACGCCTCCCAGTCACGCCAGTAGTGATATCCCTCCCATGCGAACGCAGTACCGTCGAAGGTCGAGTAGTGCATTCTGATGATCGCGCAGCTGCCAGCTGTAGACCCATGCCCAACCTGAGCGTTTCGGTCCAGAGACAGGGTCTTCCACCCGGCCTTGCTCATTTCAAAGGCGATTGCGGCCCCGATCACTCCGGTACCGATGATGATCGCGTCTGGGGTCTGGCTCATGGTCTGAGGTCCTCCGTCTGGTCTGGCCAATAGGCCAATGCATATGCCTTGAATTCTGAAATCTCTTGAGGGCGGGGCTCTTGTCCCGTGAACACGCGCAGGTACTCGGGCACCATTGACAGGCGTTGCCGCGGGGTCTCGGGGCTTTGCGCAAGGTCATAGCCGATTTGCATGTAATAGAGCACCCGAGCGCGGGTCAGAGCCTCGTGGGCGCCGTATCCGTACCGCTCGAACATTGCAGTCAATGCTTCGAGGCGTCTGGTGTCCGAGCGGGTCAGTGCGGCCTGCACCCGTGCGTCCCTGCGCGCCCAATCGCGCACTGCAAAATCCAGTGCCGTGTTGAAGAGCGCTGCATTGGCCGTGCAACGGAAGATATTGCACACCGCGCCAGTGATAGTATCGGCCGGCGCTTCGGCCTGCCCCACCAAGGCGTTGGTGTTGGTCTCTTCCCAGTGCTTCAGCAGCGCCTGCAACAGGTCCTGCCGCGATTTGAAATACCAATAGAACGAGGACCGTGACACGCCCATACGGTCGGCAAGCATCAGGATTTTGACCTGCTCAACGCCGTGCTGAACCAGAACATCCATGGCCTGCGCAAGCCAGTCCTCGCGCGTCACCTTGACGTTGCCGGTCAGCGGCGCGCGCGCCGGGTCGTTGCGGTGCAGGACAACCATCGCTCAGCTTTCCGGTGGCGCGCCACCCTCGGCGGTGCGGCGCGTTATGAAATCCTGCAAATCCCCCACCCGGGTTGGATCGGTTGGAGGCGGCTGAAACTCGGCCAGTATGCGCTGCCAGATCTCTGTTGCACGCTGGTTGGCATCCAGCGCGCCCCGCTCAGTCCAGGTCCCGAAGTTGGACCAGTCATGCACAAGCGGTTCGTAAAACGCGGTCTGATAGCGATCCATCGTATGCTGAGTGCCAAAGAAGTGCCCGCCCGGCTGGACATCACTCAGGGCTTCGAGCGCCAGATCGCTGTCTTCGGCGGGTGCCGGCACACAGAGCTCGGCAAAAACCTGCAACATCTCCATGTCAGTGATCAGCTTTTCATAAGAGACGGTCAGCCCGCCCTCGAGCCATCCCGCTCCATGGATCATGACCGTGGCACCGGACAGGACCGACCCCCAAGCGCTCATTTCCGTTTCATGAGCCGCTTGGGCATCGTTGATGTTGGCCGCCGATCCGGCCGCACATCGCCAGGGCAATCCCAGCTTGCGGGCGAGTTGCCCGGCCCCCAGGGAGGCTTTGACTTGCTCCGGTGTCCCAAAGGCCGGCGCTCCGGATTTCATGTCCACGTTCGAGGTGAATGTTCCATAGCAAACCGGTGCGCCCGGCCCGGCCAGTTGAGAAAGCGTGATGGCGGCCAAGGCTTCGGCGTGGCTCAGTGTCAGCGCGCCCGCCACCGTGATCGGCGCCATCGCCCCCATCAGCGTAAATGGCGTGATGATCGCCATCTGCCCGTGCCGGGCAAAGTCAATGATGCCTTGCGCCATCGGAATGTCGATCTGGCGCGGCGAGTTGGTGTTGATGATGGTATAGCACCAGGAGTCGGCCTGAAACGACGCATCGTCCAAACCCCGAAAATCCCGGATCATCTCGAACCCATCCATGACCTGGGGCGTGCCCCGGGAGAACAGGAACGGGACCTTGTCGGACTGTGTCAGAAACACTTCGGTTGTCGCGTAGTGCCTCAGGTGCATCGGAACGTCCTGCGGCTCGATCAGGGGAGGCAACATGTGCAGAACGTCAAAGTGCTGAGTCAGTTTCAGCAAATCGGTGAAACTTGCCAGATCGCCCGGCCTGCGCCCGCGCACCAGATCCGTCGCGTGGGGCGCGCCTGCCCCCGGTTGAATCACAAGCCGTCCGAGTTCCAACGTCAGATCGCGGTGCTCTGCCCCGGCCTTCAGACGGAAGGATCGGGGGGCGGAGGCGACGGCCGCCTCTACCACTTCGCGTCCGATCCATACCATTTCGGTTGTCTCGTCGACCCGCGCCCCGGCCTCGCGGAAAAGTCTGCGCGCTTCGGGCAGCAACACCTTGATTCCGAGCTCTTCAAGAACGCGCAGGGCGGCGAGATGCATGGCCTCGATGCGGTCATCCGAAAAGGCAGGCACGTTGGGGAACGGATTACGCAGGTCGTGATAGTTCGTCACGCGTTTTTCGTGCTGAACGGCGCCCTTGCCGCGCTTCCGTCGTGACCGGCGAGGAGTCTCTGTCTGGGTCATGCCCGCATCGCCTGACCCTCTGGATCATATGGCGACGCCGCGATCACTTTGGCGGGGCGTTCGACGCCGACGACGTGCACCGACAGCTCTTTGCCGACCTCCGCACAATCGGTGTTCACCAGAGCCATCGCGAGCGATTTCTTGATGTAGTGACCGTAGCCCCCGGACGTCACAAAACCCACTTTCTCGCCTTCGGACCAGACCGGTTCGAAGCCGCTCGCATCTGCGTCCAGCGCATCGATTTCCAGCGTGACCTGCACTTGTGCAGGACCGTTGCCATCCCGCTCTGCGATGGCAGCTTCGCGTCCGACAAACTCTCCCTTGTCCCACGCGATCCAACGGTCCATGCCCGTCATGCCCGGAGTATAGCCCTGCGTGAACTCCGCACTCCAGATACCAAAGGACTTCTCCAGACGCGTGGACAGCATGGCGTTGAAACCGCACTCCCGAATGCCTTCGTCCGCCCCAGCATCCAGCAGCATTCGGCGCAACGCGACGTGATCGCCGTAGCGGCAGTTGATCTCGTACCCGAGTTCACCTGTGACCGACATGCGGGCGACCTTGGCCCGCACCAGGCCAATGTCAAAGGCACCGCAGCCCATGAAACCGAGTTGCGCGATGTCCTGCTCGGCCAATCTCTCAACCACGGCCCTGGATTTCGGGCCAACCACGGCAAACCCACAGACTTCCTCGCCCAGATCGCGCACAGTGGCGCCTTCCATGGCGTGGTCGTTGAACCAGCGCATGTGCCATTGGCGCAGGTAATAGCTGCCCATGATCCACCATGTGCCGTCTCCCCAGTTCAGGACCGTCAGATCACCTTTGAGGCGACCGGTTTCCCCCAGCATCGGCGCAAGTTTCGCACGACCCGCAGCCGGCAGCTTTGACGCCATGATCTGATCCAACCATGCCTCAGCATTGGGCCCTGTCACCTCGAAGCGGGAAAACCCGGTGATGTCCAACAAGCCGACCCCTTCGCGAATGACCCGGCACTCTTCGGCCACGATGTCATGGGCGTTTGACCGTTTCAGCGTTGGCGTTTCAGCAAAACCCTTGGGTGCGAAGTAGAGCGGCACTTCCAGGTCCCAGCTGGCGCCCCAAACGCATCCGGCATCGGTCATCGCGTCGTGGGCCGGCGCCATCTTGAGCGGGCGGCCCGCTGGCAGTTGCTCGTTAGGATAGGTCATAACGAAGCGGCGGGAATAAAACTGACCCGTCGTTTCGCGGATGTAGCGTTTGTTCTGGGCAAAATCGCCGTAGCGTGCGACGTCCATGGGCCATGCATCTGCCTCCGGCTCGCCATGGATCATCCATTCGGCCAAGGTCTTGCCGACACCGCCACCCTGCAGGAACCCGGCCATGACCGCGCAAGCAGACCAGTAGCCGCGTTTGCCCGGCACAGGTCCAACGAGGGGGTTGCCGTCCGGGGAGAACGTAAAGGCTCCATTGACCCAGGTCTTGACCCCCACCTCCTGCAGGCAGGGATAACGTTCGAACCCCAGCGTGAGCTCGTTTTCGATCCGGTCGGTCTGCTCCTGGAAGAGCTCCATCCCATAGTCCCAGGGCGCACCGTCCATTGCCCAGTGCTCAGTGTTGATTTCGTAAATTCCGAGCAGAACCCCCTTCTGATCCTGACGCAGGTACGTAAAACCCTCGAGATCAACCGTCATCGGCACCTCGAAATCAATTTGCTCCAGCGTGGGGATGGTGTCGGAGATCAGGTAATGATGCTTGAGCGGGCTGACCGGCAGTTCGATCCCCGCCATCCGACCGACCTGTTTGGCCCAGAGACCAGCGGCATTTACCACGTGTTCACAGGTGATTGTGCCCTTGTCGGTGACGACCTGCCAACCATCGGCGGTCTGATGCAAGGCTTCCACCTTGGTGTGTTCATGGACCCGCGCGCCCCGTTTGCGGGCCGCCCCGGCATAGGCGTGTACGGTGCCGGTTGTATCCAGATACCCCTCGCGGTCGGCCCACATTCCGCCCAGAAATCCGTCCGTGGACATAATCGGGTTCAGTTCGCCCGCTTCCTCGGGCGTGACGAGACGACAGTCCTCGATGCCGATGGACTGGAACACGCGATAGGCAGACTGAAGCCATTCCCAGCGGTCCGGCGTGCCCGCCATCGTCAGGCCTCCGGTCATGTGCAGACCGATGTCCTGGCCCGATTCGTCCTGAATTTCGGACAGAAGGTCGATGGTGTAGGCCTGCAGCGCCGCCATGTTTGGGTCAGCATTCAAAGCGTGAAACCCTCCGGCAGCATGCCAGGACGACCCGGCGGTCAGCACCGAACGCTCCAGCAAACACACGTCGGTCCAGCCAAATTTTGCCAAATGATATAGAACGGATGCCCCGACAACACCGCCACCAATGACCACCACGCGATAGTGCGAATTCATCTGTCTCTCCCTTGCGCCCGGTCGGGCACCGCAAACTTTCGATTTACTGTACATTACTGTCCAGTGCTGTGTTCGAATAGCCTGTTTCCGACGGGCCTTGTCGCATTACGGCGTCGATACTAGGCGAGATGCGCGGCGCACCATGTGCGATGGGTGGCGGCTTCCTGCTGCAGCCACTCGGAAAATTCCAAAGCAACATTCGGATTGGCCGCACCCAGTGGTGTAGCGATGTAGTAGGCGTCGGGCGAGGGCAAGCTGTCCCGCAGCACGCGTTCCAACCGCCCCTCGCGGATCATTCCGGCGGAACTGACTTCGTCCCCAACCGTGATGCCGTCACCCCGTGCAGCAGCTTCAAGGCACAGGACGGTCTGATTGTAGAGGCGGCCCGCATTTGGATCAAAACCTTCAATACCAGAGGCCGCGAAGAGCGCGGACCACCAAAAGGTAGACTGGTCGTGGATCAGCTCGGCGCTCCGCAGTGCAGACAACTCTGCCCGACGCCCGTCCCGCGCAAAGTACCCAGGTGCTGCAACCGGAAAGACGACGTTGCGCAACAAGGGCTGGAAACGGCATTGAGTCCAGTTTCCGCGCCCCCAGATCACCGCACAATCATAGCCATGCTCCGGGGGCCTGTTCAGACCCACTTCGGAGGTCACGGCAACGCGCACCTCGGGGTGGAGCGCCTCGAAGCTGGGCAAGCGCGGGAACAACCAGAGCAAGGCGAAATCGGCATCACACACCAAACGGAGCTGCGTGGGATGCCCGCTTTCCAGCGCATTCATCCGATCCCGCAACGCCTGAAGGCTGTCCCGGATCGCGCCAGCCACTTGCGCACCATATGGCGTGAGCGTGATTTGACGGTGACCTCGGACAAAGAGCGGCTGCCCCATTTGCGCCTCAAGCCCCGCGACCTGTTTGCTGACGGCCGACTGGGTCACGCCGAGTTCACTGGCGGCATGCGTGAAACTACCAAGGCGGGCGGCGGCCTCAAACACACGCATTGCATTCAGGTTTGGCAAGCCCTTCACATTCCCAATCCGACATCAAAGGCTGAGATTTCTTCTTTTGACAGAGTTTTCCTTGCCCTTACAAGGGAATTGCGGCGTGACCCTCTCAACATCTTTCGCAGGTCTATCGGGTTCATTGCGCCTGGCGCCCTGCCCCGAAGTCCACGGAGACGCGAAATGTCGAACCTATACCCTTTCACCGATCCAATCGCCGCGGACCAGCAGCCACCCAAAAGCATTGTGAGCGGAGATGGGTGTCGGGTGACCGACACGGATGGCAACACCTATATCGACGCCGTTGCGGCGCTTTGGTGCAGCTCTTTAGGATTCAACCCGCCGCGTCTGATGCAGGCCGCGACCAGTCAAATGCAGACCCTGTCCTACTACCACAGCTTCATGGGGCGCACTTGCGCGGTGACCGAGCGTCTGGCCGCCAAGCTGACCGATGTACTGCCCGCGCCAATCCGGCACGTGTTTTTTGGTAACTCTGGCTCGGAAGCTGTGGATACGGCCATCAAGCTGATGGGATACTATCAGAGCGCCCGCGGAAAGCCTGAGAAGACCCGCGTGATTGCGCGCCACGGCGCCTATCATGGCTCTGGAATTGCCAGTGCCGCACTGACATCCATGGATTACTGCCATGAAGGATTCCATCTGCCGCGCACCTCCGTTTTGCGGGTGGGCCGGCCACACTACCTGACAGACGCCAATCCCGGCGAAACCGAAATCGCGTTTTCCAAGCGCCTTGCCGGCGAATTGGAGGCGTTGATCAAACGCGAAGGGCCGGAAACGATTGGTGCCTTCATCGGTGAACCCGCGATGGGCGCAGGCGGGGTTATCCTGCCACCAGACGGGTACTGGGCGGAGGTCCAACACGTTCTGGCGCGCCACGACATCCTTTTGATCGCGGACGAAATCATCACCGGGTTCGGTCGAACCGGTGAGTGGTTCGGTTGCCAGACCTACAACATCACGCCTGATATGATGACCATGGCCAAGCAATTGACCGCATCATGTTTTCCCATGTCTGCCGTCGGTTTGAGTGACAACGTGCGCAGCGTGATCGCCAAGGCCGCTCACACGCATGGAACCTTGGGGCACGGGTTCACCTATGGCGGACATCCGGTGGGGGCGGCCATCGCTCTGGAAACGCTCGCGATTTACGAAGAAATGCACCTGCCCAAGCATGTGGACCGAATGGGCGCGGAACTGGGCCGGCACCTCGAACGGATCGCGGTGCTCGAAGGTGTAGCTGACGTGCGCCGCGTCGGCTTGCTCGCGGCGGTTGAGATTGGTCAAACCGCGACTGACCCCATCGATTTGGCCAAGCTGATCGGACTGGAAGCTGAACGGCGCGGCGTTTTTTTCCGGATCATCGGCCCGGTTCTGGCCATTGCCCCACCCTATGTCTGCGACGATGCTGATCTGAAAGAGATTGTTGACGTCCTCCATGACAGTATCCTTGCGGTGCAAGGTCACTGAGACATGACAGATCTCCTTTTTCTTTCGGCCACCGAGGCCGCTCGGCTTTTCCGATCAAGGGCGCTGTCGCCTGTCGAGTTGATGCAAGCGGTGATTGACCGGGCCGAGGCGGTGGAGCCGAAGATTAATGCTTTCACCTACCGCTACTTCGACGAGGCCATGGCCGCGGCAAAGCGATCTGAGGCGCGGTTTGTGAAAGGGGGTCGCCTGCGCCCGCTGGAGGGTCTGCCGGTTGCGATCAAGGACGCGGGACACATTCGGGGCAAACCCACGTCGGGCGGGTCGCTGACCGCGGATGACGCGCCGCAGGCCAAGACCTCTCCAATCAATGACCGTGTCCTCCGGGCGGGTGCAATCTGCCATGCCCGGAGCGCGACGCCCGAGTTTTCCTGCGCCAGTGTCACCCATTCCAGACGTTGGGGCGTGACCAGAAACCCCTGGAATACAGAGTTCACACCTGGCGGATCGTCTGGCGGTGCTGGCGCATCATTGGCCGCGGGGTCAACCACATTGGCCACCGGCAGCGATATCGGTGGGTCCATTCGAATTCCAGCCTCGGCCTGCGGCGTGGTCGGGTTCAAACCGACGCTTGGGCGCAACCCGGTAGACCCTCCGTTCAACCTTGATCCGTATTGCCACACAGGACCGATGGCGCGGTCGGTTGCCGATGCAATACTGCTGCAAAATGTGATATGCGGCCCCCATCCGATGGATACCACAGCCTTGCGCCCAAAATTGCGCATCCCTGCGGAGCCCGTCTCGCTGAAAGGGTGGCGGATTGCCTGGTCCATGGACCTTGGCTTTTTTGAAGTGGACCCCGAGATCGCAGAGACAACCCGCGGCGCAGTCGAGATGTTCGAGGGTCTTGGGGCGCAGGTCGAACATGTCGAGTTGCCTTGGAGCTGGGATGTGATCAAGGCCGGTCTCACACATCTACGGCATGGGTTTGGCAGTTCCCTCGCCAAAGAGCTGGCTGAGGCGCCCGAACTGATGACGGACTATGCCCGCTCTTTCGCGCAGGAAGGCGTGACCGTTTCTGCAAAGGCTTCGTTCAAAAGCCAGACAAAAGCCGCCGAGATGGGAGCCGAATTCGCAAAAGCCATGCACGGGTTTGACCTCTTCCTGTGTCCGACAACGGCGCTGCCCGCGGTTTCAGCGGATTTCGACCCAGCGTCGGAGAGGCTGCAGATCAACGGTCGCGACGTAGAGCCGATGCTAGGATGGGTGATGACCCTGCCATTTAATATGCTGAGCCGGCACCCGGTGTTGTCCGTTCCGTCCGGGCGCAGCCACGACGGTGTTCCGACGGGACTTCAGATTGTTGGCCGGACGTTTCGGGATGCCGACGTCTGTCGCGCCGGACTAGCATATGAAGCGGCCTGCGGCGGGTGGTACGGTGCCGGCCAACGCCCAACCATCTGACGCGTTTTCACCCTGCCACTTGTGGCGCGCTCTGCTAGATTGGGCAAAAGGTTGCAACTGAGGAGTACGTCATGGCTGCGACACCGCCCGTCTGTGAGTTCAATTGGCCCGCTCCGGACTTTGAATTGCCTGCCACCGATGGGCAAACCTATGGCCTGAGCGACCTGCGCGGCGAAAACGGCACATTGATCATGTTCATCTGCAATCACTGCCCCTACGTTCTGGCGGTGCTGGATCGAAGCATCCGGGACGCGCGCGATCTTCAGGCTCTTGGCGTCGGAGTCGCTGCGATCTGCAGCAACGATGCGGTGTCTTACCCTGACGACAGTTTTCCAAACATGGTGACGATGGCGGAACGGCATCAGTTTCCGTTTCCGTATTTGCACGACGAATCCCAGTCGGTTGCGCGGGCGTACGGCGCGTCCTGCACGCCTGACTTCTTTGGTTTTGATCGCGACCTGGGACTGCAGTACCGGGGGCGGCTCGATGCCTCCCGTGCGCAGGCCGGTCCCCCCGATTTGCGCCGGGATCTCTATCTGGCAATGCGCGCGGTTGCCGAAACCGGACGCGGACCTGAAGACCAGGTGTCTTCTGTCGGGTGTTCGATCAAATGGAAGGCGGCCTAGACCATATTCAATGCGTAACGTTCGCGAGGCCTCCAAAAACCAGTACTGGACAGATCGGACGGGTTCAGCGAAACCGGAGACACATTTGATACAAGTTTTACCGGGGGACGTTTGTTTTGGGCGAAAGCATGGGATTTGATCTGAAGGGTAAGCGGGTCTGGGTTGCCGGCCATCGCGGCATGGTGGGCAGCGCGATTGTGCGTCGCCTCGCAGATGAAGATTGTGACGTGCTTCAAGCCGGGCGCGACGTGGTCGACCTGCGCGACCAGTCAGGAGTTTTGGCCTTTTTGCAGGATACGAAGCCGGATGCAGTGTTTTTGGCCGCAGCCAAGGTTGGGGGCATTCTGGCAAACGACACCCGGCCGGCTGAGTTTCTGGCCGAAAACCTGATGATCCAGACCAACGTGATCCACGCGGCGCATCAGGCCGACGTGCAAAAGCTGCTGTTTCTGGGTTCGACCTGCATTTACCCCCGCTTGGCACCACAACCCATGCCCGAAGATGCCCTGTTGACCGGTCCTTTGGAGCCGACCAACGAATGGTACGCGATTGCCAAGATTGCGGGCCTGAAAATGTGTCAGGCCTACCGCAAGCAGTATGGGCGCGACTACATCTCGGCCATGCCGACCAATCTCTACGGACCCGGCGACAACTACGATCCCAAAGGGTCGCATGTTCTGCCCGCCTTTCTGAACAAGATTCATCAAGCCAAAGTGGACGGTGCGACGGAAGTGGAAATCTGGGGCACAGGCACACCTCGGCGCGAGTTTCTCCATGTCGACGACCTCGCGGACGCTCTGGTGTTCCTGATGCAAAACTACTCGGGTGATGTTGCACTGAACGTAGGCGTCGGCGACGACATCTCGATCGCGGATTTGGCACAACTGGTCGCCGATACTGTGGGGTGGCAGGGGTCGTTCACATTCGATCGCTCAAAACCCGACGGAACGCCACGCAAACTGGTCGATGTAAGCCGACTGACCGCGCTGGGTTGGACAGCGCGGATTTCGTTGCGGGACGGCATTGCTCGCACTTATCAGGATTATCTGGACGAAATCAGCCGGAACGCGCTGCGGGATGTTGTCTGACCAGGACCCCGATCGTGTCCGCAACGCCTCCGTGCTCGTCACAGGCGGGACCGGGTTTGTCGGACGGCATCTCGTCAACATGTTGCGGAGTGAAGGCGCTGAGGTCACTCTCCTGACCCGCCGTGCGGCGCCAGCTGAACCGGACGATGTCCGAACCGTCATAGGTGATCTCGCTGACACCAACAGTTTGCGTGATGCAGTGACGGCCGCGTCTCCGGACATTGTGATCCACCTTGCAGGCTACACCGACCCGGTGAGGGATCTTGCGCGATCTTCTCAGGCGATGTCTGAAAACCTGACCGCCACCATGGCATTGGCCGAAGCGGCACAAGGTATCCGGGCCTTTGTACACGCCGGGACCGGCGAAGAGTACGGACGCCAGCCCGCCCCATTTTCCGAAGACCTACCACCCAGCCCATTGTCGCCTTACTCCGCTTCCAAACTCGCGACGACGCTCTGGCTGAAGATGATGCATGACAGCTTTGGGTTTCCGGCCGTCACATGTCGCGTCTTTCTGGCCTATGGTCCCGGCCAGGCTCCGCCAAAACTGATCCCCTCCGCCATCGCCGCCGCCCTGAAAGGCGAGGATTTTCCGATGACCAGCGGGCGTCAGAACCGAGAGTTCACCTATGTCGATGATCTCTGTGACGCTCTGATCCGGGCTGCGACAATCCCCGCCGCGCACGGACAGATTCTGAACATCGGAACCGGTGAACAGATGCAGATTTCAGAGGTGGTACACCTGATCTACGATTTGTCGGAATCACGGGGACAGCCGCTTCTCGGTGCAATCCCAGACCGGCCCAACGACATGCAAGAGTACGCCGCTGACATCTCCCGTGCCAAAGCGGTGTTGGGATGGGAACCGCACACTTCTCTCGACACCGGCTTGCGGCGCACCATTGATTGGGCGCGGCAACATGGGGATTCTCCGATCCCGATTGGCGCGACCTAGGCTTCGAACGTGGGGAAGAACCCGACCCGACGGCTGTACGCCTTGAGCAGAGGGCCCATGTACCGGCTTTTGGACATACGTTCGACCAGCGCCGCCTGATCTGCCAACTCGTCGATCAGGACGGCGTATCGGCGGGTGAGCGCCTCCATCGCTTCGGCACCACCCTCTTTGGCCTTTTCAATGTCGGCGGCGATCAGAACCGCCAGATGTTGCTTGCGTTCGGCCCGCGATTTCTCAATTCCAACCAGCGACTTGGCAGAGCTGTGGAACCGGTATCTGGCCAGAACCTTCTGTGTGACGATGGCCGGGGCTGCGCGGTGCATCCGTTCCCACAAGCCCAGATCCATAACGTAATGCAAGTGGTCGTCGAAAGGCCCGGCAGCTTCCCACATTTTGCGGTTCCAGAACACGGACTGGGTGGGGATCCATTTGTAACCCCATAGCAAGAACGTATCGTCGGTAACCTCTTGCACCACGCGATCGCTTAGGGCCCTGCCCTTTTCGTTGATCATAGTGGCGGCACCGACCACCCATTGCGGGGTGTCAAAATCGGTGATCAATCCCGCGACATGCCGCAATGCGCCCGGTTCCAGCGGATCATCTGCGTTTGCCCAGTAGTGCAGATCCCCAGTCGCCATCGCGAAGCCTTTGTTGATGGCATCGCTTTGACCGTCATCTGGCTCAGACACCCATTTGATCCGGTCCCCGTAGGATCTGAGGATGTCCAGAGTGTTGTCCGTGCTCTGACCATCAGTGATGATGTATTCGATGTCCGGGTAATCCTGCTCCAGAATACTGTCGATGGTCTCAACCAGAAATTCGTCGGTGTTGAAGCTCGGCATAATGATGCTGAAGCGCGGGAGGTCCTTGGTCGTCATGTAAGTGTCCGATTAAAAGAGATTCTTTTCTAGCGACTCAGCCGCAGTTTTGCGGGCCGCGAAGCACTACGTGTCTGGGCGCTTTGCCGCAACGCCGCGGTTTCACTGGGGCTGTCGCTCAGCATTGGCACTCCGAAAACGAGTTCGGCCAGCAAACTGTCGGCAATCGTGATCGCCTTGACCCCGGGCAGGTTCGGCAGTTGCTGGCTTAGCAATTCCGACCAGGCGGCGCTTCGATCAAACCCTTTCGGAGCGACGACACCGAACTCCGGCAGGAAAATGGGCTTGTTCGTCACACTGCGCCAGGCCTGATAGCCCGGTACAACCGCCTGGTTGAACGGCAGTATTTCCCCGTCTTCCTGCGGCGCGCCCGGCGCACCATAGTAGGCACTTGAACCGACCCAATCAATGTAAGCGTCGCCTGGGTAATAGTACTTTGGATGCAACCACAGGCTTTGCCCCTCGACACTGGCCATGTAGTTTGTCGCGCCATACATGAACCACGTCACGTTGGTCACACCTTCCTCACGAAACAGGTCGATCAGATGCATAAAGGCGTCTCGGATTCGCTCGGGCCCATCAGGCCAGCTCGGGTCCCCGTATTGATTGCAAATGTTGTCCACGCTCTCCATCCAGCGCCGGCCATCTGCACCGAACAGCATTTGGCCCTGCCAATTAAACTCGGGCACCAGCGTCAGCATCAGCGGACGCCCGTAGGCTTTGATCTGCTGCGCGCTCCGGCGGAGAAACGGATCGTACTCTCCGGCCAGCAATCTGTTGAAATGTTTGTGAGGTTTCTTCAGTCGCAGCCAAAACCGGGTTGAGTTGATGTCACAGCAATACATGGCCCATGCCAGCGCCAGAACCGCCCCACGTTCATCAAGATATGACGCAAGGGTCAGCGGCGGGACACTGTTGTCGCCCTCCATGCGACTGTTCAGCGTACGGTCCGGTGTGCGGCTCGCATTGTCCTCGCCAAACATATCGTGAAAGCTGAACACGATGGGCGGGAAATGCCCGACCGACTGGGCAAATCGCTGCACGTCGCCAGGGATAACAGGGAGCTGAAAGGCCCCCTGATACAGGCCCTGAGCGGGTGGGAGCACTTTGATCGCATTGGCAGGCGCTACGCTGCGGGGCGCCGGCGGGCCCACATCCGGCGCGCACCCGACGGTGGCTCCGGGGCGGAGCTCAAGGTCGAGCGGCAATTGCGCCTGTGCCGAAACCACCACAGGACCAGTCGCCAGCAGCAGCGTCAACAGCGCCGCACGCATTGGATGGATCCGCATCACGAACTCCTCAAAACCATACCTTTAAACACACAAACGGACCCTATCGCAGAATTCATCGGCTATCAGCGAAAATCGCGCAAATGCGATGATTGGGAAACGACCCGGCAGTGGTTTGCGGGGCGGCAGGTCAAAGAGCGGGCAACCTGTCGCTCCTGTATGACAGTCTGAGTGGCAGAACTCGCAGCACTATTGCGGAATACTGCGGGCAAGGTAAAACTCTGCGCATTGTAACGGTAAGACAGATATTTCTGCTCAGAGTTTGAAAGGTCATTTTATGGATTGGACAGGTAAGAAAGTGCTTGTGACGGGTGGCGCCGGACAGATCGGGTCGCACCTGGTGGAACGGTTGGTTGGAATGGGCGCGGATGTGACCGTCGCAGACAACCTTTGGCGCGGCAAGATGGCCAACCTCTTTGTAGACGGCGCACCGATCATCGATTTGGAGACTCGTTTCCTCGAAGTCGATCTGGCAGAAAAGTCCGCCTGTGAAACCGCCTGCGCAGGCCAGGAGATTGTGATTCATCTGGCTGACGTGGTCGCCGGGATCAATTTTGTTTTTGGAAACCAGTTCTATCTCTTCAACCGGAACATGTTGATCGACAACCATATGATCCATGCCGCACTTGAAGCTGATGTCCAAAAGTATGTCTTTGTCGGGTCCGCTTGTTCCTATCCCGAAGCTGCCCAGGCCGTTTTGAACCCGCCTCCGTTCAAGGAGGACGAGGTTTACCCTGCCAAACCTGAATCCGCCTATGGCTGGTCAAAGCTGATGGGCGAGTACCTGTGTGAGCTGGCCGGCGGGGACAGCAGCAAGATGCAGACCGGCATATTGCGGTTCCACAATGTGTATGGTCCGCGCTGCGAGCTGGACCCCGCCAAAAGTCAGGTCATTCCTGCGCTGATCCGAAAAGCAATCATGCACCCGGCCGAACCCTTTGTGGTCTGGGGCTCAGGCGCCCAGCGCCGGGCCTTCGTCTATGTCGACGATGCGGTCGAGGGACTGGTGCGGCTTGTGGAGCGCGGCATGGGACAGGGCGCGATACAGATCGGGCCGGACTTCAGCACATCGATCCGCGAAATCGCGGAACAGGCAATTGCGGCCTCTGGCCGCGACATCGAAATCACCTTCGACACCACCAAGCCCGAAGGCGACATGGATCGGGCTGCCGACTGGTCGAAAGCACGTGACATTCTGGGCTGGGAACCGCGTGTTGGTATCGATGAAGGTATTCGCCGCACCTATGCTTGGTGCGAGAACAAACTCAAAACAGAAGCTGCGGCCTGATCGGTCCTGTTCTGTTTAAGATGACCTGATCTTCAGGAGAAGATCAGGTTGTCCGAGGTGATGTCGCTCAGGACAACGCCCTCAAGGTATAGGTAGTTGCTGCCGGCCATCAGAAACACGCCTTCGTCGACGTCCACGGCGATGGCGGCAAACTCGGACATTGTGCCAATGTCCTGATCTGCAACGTCGATCCGATCGACTGTCACATCGAAGTCTTCGATGACCGCGATGTCACCGGTTGCGCCGAACACAAACAGGTCCGCACCTTCCCCGCCGATGGCATAGTCACCGCCTCCATCCAGATAGAGCGTGTCATCCCCGCGCCCGCCATCGAGCACGTCCACCCCGGCACCGCCACGAAGTTCATCGTTGCCATCCATACCCTCGATCAGGTCATCACCGGCGCCACCGTTAACGGTGTCCAGTCCCCAACCGGCCAGAATACTGTCGTTGCCTTCACCGCCGATGATTTCGTCATGCCCACCTGCCGCCGAGATGATATCGGCGCCAAGACCAGCCGTGACAACATTCGCGGAATCGTTGCCGATGATGTAATTGTCCAACTCGTTGCCGATGACATCCATCGGCCCTTCGCCGATCAGATGAACAGCTTCGACTTCCGCGTGCATGGAGACGCTGACGATGGAGACCAGCTGATCATACCCGTTTCCGGCCGTTTCCACGACCACGTCATCAGCGGAGTCGATGAAATAGATGTCATCGCCAGCGCCGCCAATCATGCGATCATTCTGTTCGCGACCTTCGATGATGTCGTTGCCGTCGGTGCCCTGAAACACGGTTGGGTCGATGACCCGTCCCGTGCTCTGCCACCAGTTGGCCAGTTCCATCGGGCCACCGGTGGCGTCCACCATCACGTCATAAGATAGACCACTTGGGTTCGTCAGAACGTTCCAGTCATTGGCTCCGTCGCCCAGGCGCGGGACGCCGTAGATATCGTAAGCCGATTGAAAATCCACAAGTGTTGCCGCAACAAGGCGGTCATATCCCGACAACCCCTGCAGCATCGCATCCAGTTCGCCGGGAGCGGTCGAGAAATTGGCCAGTTCAGGAATGTAGAATGGGTTGTTCGTGATCGCAGCCCAGGCGTCGTAGCCCGGTCGAAGCGCTGCATCCAGCCCTGTTGCGTCGTCCATGTAAGCGCTGGTGCCAACCACATCAATGTAGTCGTCGCCGGGATAGATGTCGGCCAGCGAGATCGAATCCGGCGCGGTCCCGAATGCCGTTCCCATGTACTGGTACCATGTCACATTGGTGGCTCCTGCGGCCTCGAACAAATCGATGACATGGCGAAAGGCGTCACGAACACGTTCCGGACCATCGAGGACAGCAGGATCCCCGTATTGGCCTGTCTGATCATCGACGGTGTTGCGATACTGATTGCCATCAGGTCCGTATCCGAACAGAGCCGCAGCGTTCGCTTCACCGAACAAGCTCATCATAATCGGAACGTCCATGTCGCGGACTTGCTGAGCGACCTCGGTGATGTAGCCGTCGTAGTTTCCGCTCAGAATTTCATCCAGACCGATCGCCGGTTCCACCGAGCCGTTGTAAAACTCCGGATCCCTGTAGTCGATCGACATCGGGTCCCACGAGACCGAAAGGATGGTGCCTTGCTGCGCGAGGGTCTGCGCCATTCTGACAATGGAGCCCTCGATGTTGTCCACTGTCTCAACCGGTTCGTCGAAGGTCAGCAATTGGCGGCCACCCTGATCAAGCGGCAACGTCCAGTCGGCATGCACATGCATGATCGCCGGGTTGTTTCCGGTCTGGGTTGCGTAGTTCGCCGCATTGGCCAACGGGTCATCCACGTTGAAGACGCCCAGATAAGGCGTGGACCCATATGCAAATGTAGTCATTCTGGTCTCCCCGAACGGCCTTCCGCGTCTCCGAGTGCGATGGTCTGCAAGAATGGAGGCTTGGCGAGCCGAAGAATTCTAGAACCCGGATACAACCCACCCGGAACAATACGACAGATCAACAAACACGGCAGGCGAGCAGTTCAAGGGCCTACCACGGACGCGACGCTAGGTGCGAATTGTGATCAAATTGGGGCCCAATTGAGCGGAAAACCGACCATCTTGCGGATTTCGGGCAACAATATGAATTGCCAGTCAAAAAATCTGGCTGACCTCGCGGAATGTTGGTAGGCAGGCATTATTTCGCTGAGATTTTGCACCTTGTGCCTTTGGATTTTGTGATAGTTAGTGTCGATGTGGAAGGCAGTTAGCGCGTGAACTTCGGCTTTAAAGAGCATTTCATGACCGTCGCACGCCATTGGGGCGCGGTGCTGATCGTGATCTGCGTATCCCTGTTCGTTGCCGGATCGGTGGCCTTTCTATCTTCCAAGGTCTTCGTGTCGTCCGCGCGGGTGCTGATCCTGAACAGCAGTCAGGTTGAGCGCGCCACCAACACCAGCATCAGTGACGCGTCCACATTGATTTCCCCACAGGATCAGGTTCAGACCCAGGTGCAGATCGCGCGCAGCCCGTTGTTGGCCGAGCGGCTCGCACTGGAACTGGGCCCAGAGCGGGTGATGGAGGAGATGACGTGGCGCTGGGACTGGTTGCGCGCCATTCCGGGCCAGATGAAGGACCGCCTCATCCTGACGCTCTATGGATGGGAACCCACTGCAGGTGTGCTCGAGGTCATCGGATTGCGCAAACCCCTCACCGTCACCGATGCAGGTCCTCCGGTCGAAGCGGCGCGCGACAAGATCGCTGATGGCCTGATCATAGAAGCAATCGACAAGGCCGAGATGTTTGTGATCGGCTTCGAAGCACCCGATCCGCATTTTGCCGCCGAAGTCGTGAACAACATCATGGACATCTATGTGGCGCATGTCGTTGCCTTGCGCAGCCCCCCGGGCACCGCAGACATCGCTGAAAAGGAAGCGACCCGGCTGCGGACCGATCTGCGCGCTGCCGAGGAAGCATTGCATGCTTTCTCAGAAGACAACGACATTTATTCCATCGACCGGCAGAAGACGCTGTTGCTCGACCGGATGGGGCGCACTCAGGACGAGCTGGCGACCGCACAACGCGATGTTCTGGAGGCGGACGAGAAGGTCGAAGCGATCGTCGCCCGCATCAACAGTCTGCCAAGCGACGGCGCCGTGTCCGTCACCACCCGCCCCAATCCTGTTGTCGACCAGCTGCGCCAACGCTTGTCCGAACTTCAGACTGAGGTCGGCCGCTTTGTGCCCGGCAGCGCCGCCGAAGCGCGGGTTCGCAGCGAAATCCGCAGCGTGCAGGATCAGCTTCAGAACGCATCGCTGGCGGTAACCGGCTCGGAAATCACGGGCGTAAACTCGTTGTATCAGCAGCTTCAGCAAACGCTGGCGCTGCAACAGGCAGAGCGGCAAGCCTTGCAGGTGCGCAATGAGTTTGTTTCCCGGCAGGTGGCCGTTGCCGAAGACGAGCTACGCCGCCTCGACGCGCTCGAGATTGAGTACAGCGAACTGGAGCGCAACGTTCAGACAAAAGAGACCGCTTATCGCTTTGCGGTGCAGGAACTCGAAGAGATTGCGATCACCGACCAACTCTCCGAGGCGAGCCTGGCACAGGTTGTGCCGGTCGAACCCGCTGTCCCAATTGACATAGCTTCCAGCCCGCGTCGCAGTTTGTTGCTGGCGATGGGTCTGGCTCTCGGCCTGATGCTGGGAGTGGGCCTCGCGTACCTTCTGGAGTTTGCGCGCCGCACCATGTCCACGGGACGTGAGGCCGAGATCGCTCTGGGGTCAAAAACCCGCGCTGTCATTTCCCGCCCTGGTTTGCTGGCACGACGCAGCCAGCAAAACGATCTGGAGTACAGGCGCTTTGCCACTTGGATCGATTCAGAGTTTGACCGCGACGATACCACTGTGGTTGGCCTGTTCAGCCCGCTGCCCAACCCTGCTCAGCCAAAAATCGTGGACGGCACGTCCACTGCTCTTCGACAACGCGGGGCCGACGTTCTGACGGTTCGCATTTTGCTCGACGAGACAGCAGCGCAAAAGGTGAAAGAAAACATCGACGCGCAAGACGCGCCGATTGTTGAGATTTCCGGACCGCCTTGGCGCGCAATGGAGGCGTTTGATGCAGTCCTCGAAGAACACGGACACCAATTCAGCTACGTGATCGTCGACTTGCCTGACCTCTCTGGTTTCCCGGAGCTGTTGCAACTGTCCAAAGCCCTGACCACAACGGCCCTGATCATTGAGGCCGACCGGACACGCGTTGCGGACGCGCGCCAAGCATTGGCGCAGTTGCAGGATGCCGGGGGTGTGCTTTTGGGACTGTTCCTGAACAACAGCAAATACAAAACATCGTCGTGGGCGTTTAGCTGGATGGCCCTGACCAAACGGCGGACGGCGGATCGCGTGGCTGCCTAGCACCGAACAACCTGAAGCGTCAGAAAGTGGAAAGACAGGCAAATGGCCGCACAATACTGGAAAGGCAAACGGGTCCTGGTGACCGGCGCGACGGGGATGGTTGGATCTTGGCTCTGCGCAGCATTGGCACAGCGTGGGGCACGTGTGGTTGCCATGGTGCGCGACCGCATCCCCAACTCGAACCTCTACCGGATGGGTTTGCACCAGCAGATCGACGTTGCCCACGGTGATATCTGCGACTACGAGAAATGCCTTCGCATTCTGAACGAATACGAGATCGACACGTTGTTTCACCTCGCCGCGCAAACGATCGTTGGGATCGCAAACCGCGCGCCGCTGTCGACCTTCGATGCCAACATTCGCGGGACATGGAACCTGCTGGAGGCCGCGCGCCTGACGCCGACGATTAAGCGGGTCGTCTTTGCATCATCCGACAAGGCGTATGGCGCGCAGGACGATCTGCCCTATCGCGAAGACGCACCCTTGGTTGGGCTACACCCCTATGATGCGTCGAAATCCTGTTCCGACCTGATCGCCCAGACCTACTACCACTCCTACGGGCTTCCGATCGGGATCTCGCGTTGCGGCAACATTTTTGGCGGTGGCGATCTGAACTGGAACCGGATCGTGCCTGAAACGATGGCGGCCGTCTACGAAGACCGCGCCCCCGTGATCCGCAGCGACGGCAGCCCAACCCGCGACTATCTTTATGTCAAGGACGTGGCCGAAGCCTATCTCTGCCTCGGCGAAAACCTGGATGATCCGCGCCACCACGGGCAAGCCTTCAATTTCAGCTACGAGTTGCCGAAATCAGTGCTGGAGATGGTGCAAACAACCCTGGAATCGCTGGACGCAGCGCATCTGAAAGCCGACGTGCAGGGCACCGGCATTCCGGCAGGAGAGATCCCGCATCAATACCTTGCGTCCGACAGAGCCCGTGCCGAGTTGGGCTGGCGTCCGTCCTACGGGCTGGAAGACGGGCTCCGCGAAACCTGGGAATGGTACAAGGATCTCTTTGACACCATTGAGGCCCGTGGGGCCTGAACGAAGTTCAATTGCGCGCGTTCCGATGTGGGCATCGCCTCAGTTGAAACTGTGCGAGACGCCGAAGTAGAAACGGCGATCGGTCTGGGTCTGGCCTGCGCTGGATTCCCGGCTGGCCTTGGCCCGTGCCCAGAGCCAGGTGTTTCGGTTTGTTGCGTAACTCAACCCAACGTCAAAAGAGGAAACTGTGGAATCCAGCTGCGTCGGACCGAGGCCGGTCAGGTATTGCTGTTCGACGACGGCCTGCACCTGCCAAGCTGGTGCGAACCGTACATGAGCCGTGCCACGGATCAGATCGCTGAGCAGGGGTCCGTCGATCCCCGGCACCGCAATGATCTCGCGTCCTGCTTCCAGCGCATAGCGTGCGTTGCGCCCGGTTTGCACAAGTGCTGCCCCGATCTTTGGGTATTCACGTCCGCCGTCAGCTGATGTGGTGATAATCCCCAGCTCTCCCCGCACCGACAAACGTTCGCCAAAATCGCGTGTGTAGCGTGCAAAGGCAGTGACCACATCGTCCGTTCCGCTGCCCTCGAAAGCGATGTTGTCATAAAACAAAACCCCTTCCAGAAGATCGCGCCCATTGAGAGCAGATGCATACAGCACCGAGAACGAGTTGGTTGTGATATCGGGTAAACCGGGCCGGTCGGTGGTCGAGTGCACGTTCGACACTCCGAAATCAAAATACCTGCGCTGATCCAGTGTGTGCGACCAGGTCAGGGTCGTATTGCGCACCGACACGATGGTGTTGGGAGGCAGAAAACCGGAGATTATCGCGTCACCCGTGTCGCGAAGCCGGGCATATCCGATGAAACCCGCAAGCCGGTTGCGCTCGTCGAGTGAGTAGGAAAGCTGGGCATCCGCTGACACATTTGCAAAGACGTCCGAGAATTGCTCCTGATCGAAATGCTGTGCGCTCTCCCATGTCAGATCACCACTGACCACCATCCGGGGCCAGACCTTGTAGTACCCGAAGCCCGGAGTGAGGGAGGCGATCGTGTCCGTTCCGCCCACACCGGACGACTTGTCGCGCGATTCCAATGCAAAGCTGAGGCGGGGCGTCAGTCCCTGGCGTTTGGGCGACGGGACGCGCGGACCGGTGATGCCTTCCAAAAACACCAACTGCCGCTCCCGGATCGGCAAACGGTCGTCAGGCGTCGCGTTGAGCCAATAGGCCGGTGCCCCATAAGGGCGCAATTCCTGAGCCATGGCGGAAATGCAAAATGTGAAAGCCGCCAGAACAGCACCAGCGATGCAGGCGGGCAGCCGGTATCGACCTGCCCGGTCAGCGCACAATGATCGTATCGCCCGGCAACAGGAACAAATCCGGTTGGTTCCGGGTCTTCAGGAACAGATCATAGTTGAAGACGATGCGTTGGCCGCCATCGCGCGTCGGGTTGTAGATGATGATGTCGTCCCGTGAGGCAAAGGCTGTCAGCCCCCCGGCCAGCGCGATCGCTTGAACGACACTGATCGGCCCGTCGGTGCGGAACTGGCCCGGGCTTAGCACCTCGCCGTTTACGAAGAACTGGTAGCTCTGCAGATCGGTCAAGGTGACCGAGACCTGCGGCGAAACGAAGTTCCGGCTGAGCCCCGCCGTCAGCGACGATTCCAGCTGGCGCAGCGTGCGTCCGCTGGCACGCACTTCTCCGACAAGCGGATAGCGGATTTTGCCATCGGGCCCGACCACGGCGGATTGAGAAAGTTCAGGGCTTTCGAAGACAAACACCCTGACCACATCGCCCGGCTGCAGCACATAGGCCCCTTGGGTCCCAACGGCTTGCCGCGCCCGGATCATCTGAGGCGAGTCTGAGGCGTAGACAGTGGCTGGCGTCTGGCTCCCTGCTAGGTTGATGTCGTCGCAAGCCGCCAGAAACAGCACGACACTGAACAACCCGATCAGCCGCAAAATCCGCTGATGCATCGGCGTTGCCATCTTGCCTCCTTGAACTGCTCTTGCCCCCGTATAGACAGTATTTTGGGGCCGATGTGAATTCGTTTACGTTAAGAAAACCACCTGGAGTGGCTTCTGAGCACAGGCCTCATGTGCGATCTTTCAGGTGGTCCGCCAAGCGCAGCGCAAACGCCAGAATGGTCAGCGTGGGATGCGCTTGGCTGCTTGTGGGAAAAATCGACGCGCTGGCGATGTAGAGGTTCTTGACGCCATGCACCTTTGCATCCGCGTCCACCACCCCTGCATCCGGATCCGAGGCCATCCGCGTGGTGCCGATGTGATGTCCCAACGTGCATTTGCAGGCCCGGATCGACGCCTCGACATCCTCTTCCAAGAACTCTAGCCGTCCGACACCGCTGGCCTGTAACTCCCGATCGATGACTTCATGTGCCCGCCTTACGGCGGCCACGTCGCCATCGGGGATATGCGGGGCAATACGCAGCATAGGCATCCCGGTGGCATCGCGTTCATCGCAGAGCGTTACAGTGCTATCGCGAACAGGCGACTGTTCGGCATGAAACTGCAGGTAGAAGTGGGTGTCGTCCGAAGACAGCAGGAGCGACGGCATCCGGCGTCCGCTGAGAAACCGATCACGTCCGAATTTCGGCAGCACGCTGAGAACCTCCGGCGCACCAAACACAAGATTCCTCAGGTGTTTGCGGTAGAGTGCAAAGCGCCCGGAACCGGTTTCCGCCTCGTCGCTTGCGCCACCCAGAATCCGTTTCAGCAGATAGATAAGGGACAGCGACGCACTGCCATGAGAGGCATCACCCATAAGCGGGCGATCCAAGAGCGCGTAGATGTTCATCAGGCGCTCTGCTCGCTGCACTTCGGGCGATATCGTAAAGCGCCGACGGACATAAACACCGCCCGGGTCTGTCTCGTAGCCGAAGATCAGCTTCCCACCCGGTTCCAGCACAATGCGCGCGATCACGCCACGCAGATGGCACATATAGCCCCGACCCAACCAACCGGACTGATCCCCGAGCGCGGGGCGATCCGGGCTGGCGCTCGCCAGCAACAACCGCGTGGTTTCCAATCCGCCACAGGCCAGGACAAACTGTTTTGCCCGCACCCGAAAACGGCGCTTGGATTTCGCTGACTGGCAATGAACGCTTTGGATCGCTTCATCGGGGCCGCGCTCGAAACCGGTGACGACGGCCTCTGTCACGACAGAAACGCTTGAGTTTTCGACCAGCTCAGGACCAAGAGACTTGCCAAAATGGGTCGGGGGGGACCAGCGTTCGAGCGACCGTGTCTGCAGCGCTTCACCCTGAAGTCCATCTACCAGCGAGCCTGCGAGACCCGAAGCATCGCTGTCATAGACGAAAGGTCCGCAATCGACATAGCCCTGGGCCTGTTCGTACCACGGTTTCAAATCCTGGTATGAAACCGGCCAACCGCTGTTCGGAACATGGGCGCGCGCCTCGAAATCGATTGGATCGAAGGGCATGCAACGCCCGCCCCACATCGCGGAGGTGCCGCCAAGCCCGCGCGTGCGATCCTGATCGGGGGGCAGGTGGAAACCAGGATCGACCGTCTGTCCTCGGTAAAGCGAGAGACTCTTGCCCGGACCTTTCAGGCCGCCCGCCTCCAGCAGGATGACGCTTTGCCCCGTCTTCGCCAGACGCTCTGCCAGAACCAGTCCGGCCGGGCCGGCCCCAACGACACAGACATCGCCCGACAACTCGGCGCCTTCTGTCAGTGTCCCGGCCTTGATGTGCACTGGTTCAGCCCGCCACTTCGAGCGCGGTCCGAAAGGCCGCCATGTTTTGCTGTAGATGCGCGCGAGACGTGGTTCCGGTCAGCACAACCGTGATCCGGGGGTCCCGTGCGAGCGGCGCCAAGCCACCGTCAACGCCCAGCGTTTCCCGGATCTTTGGCGGTAAAACTTCGCGCGCGATGATCCAGACCCCATTCGCGGCCGCTTGATCGAGAATCGGGTCCACAGCATCCAGTTGGCTCGCGTCCAGCGGCACCTGCAGCGCATCCACCTGACCGGACTTGACCAGGCTCGCAGCGACCGCATGATCGGGACAAGATACGCCCACACGCCGCGCCAAGCCCTCGGCTTTGATTGCTGCCAAAAGGTCGAGCAGTTGCCCGTTTTCGAGATCACTCTGCAGCGGGCTGTGCAACAGGAACATATCGACTTGCTTGCGGCGTAGTCGCTGCAGTGATCCAGCCAACTGTCTCCGCAGATGCTCAGGGGCAAAGTTTGTGTTCTGGGCACTCTGCCGCATGGATGCCGCGGCGGCTCCTCCACGCTTTACCCTTAGCAGCACGGGGCGCAGCACAGGTTTCAGCACCCGGATCAGGCTTTGGGAGATCCCCAGAGCAAGACCCGCCTTGGTGCAAATGAGAACATCGTCCATTTCCGCGAACTGGGACAGGCGACGTTCGCTGTCCCCTTGCCCGTAAATGTCCGCCGTGTCGAAGAAACGAATGCCGCCGGCGTAGGCGTCATCCAGCAGCGCCTCGATTTCAGCGCGCCCGGGCCGTGTCGACAATGATGCGATATGGGACCCGCCCAACCCCAAACGCGCCATGCCGGTTGGGGCTGATACATTGGCACTGGTGGTCATGAGTCCTGTCTGAACCCTGGTATCAGGGAAGAGCAAAGCTTCATTTTCCCAATTCCAGCGTATCGCTGAAGTACCGGATGGTTTCCGCCAGCCCCGTCTCCAGATCGACCTTTGGGGACCATCCCAGTTTCTCCTTGGCCAAGGAGATATCCGGGCGCCTCTGCTTTGGATCATCCTGTGGCAGCGGGTGGAATTCGAGCTTGGATTTGGAACCCGTCATTTTCAGCACCAGCTCTGCAAGTTCCAGAATGGTGAACTCGCTGGGATTGCCAATGTTCACCGGTCCGGTGAACTCCGGGTCCGAGTTCATCATCCGATGCATCACCTCGATCAGGTCTGACACGAAACAGAAGGACCGGGTTTGCTGACCATCGCCAAAGATCGAAATCGGCTGCCCTTGCAGGGCCTGAACCACAAAGCTCGAGACGACGCGACCGTCGTCCGCCTGCATGCGAGGACCGTACGTGTTGAAGATCCGGACCACTTTGATCGCGACGTTGTTCTGACGGTGATAGTCAAAAAACAACGTTTCTGCACAGCGTTTGCCCTCATCATAGCAGGCGCGGGTGCCGATCGGGGAGACGTTCCCCCAATAGCTTTCTGACTGCGGGTGCACCTCGGGGTCGCCATAGACCTCACTGGTTGAGGCCTGAAGGATCGGCGCCTTAATCCGCTTGGCAAGGCCCAGCATATTGATGGCACCCATCACGCTGGTCTTGGTCGTCTGGACCGGGTCGAACTGGTAGTGCACCGGGGACGCCGGGCAGGCCAGATTGTAAATCTGGTCGACCTCCACGTACATCGGGAAGGTCACATCGTGGCGCACCAACTCAAACTGAGGGTTGTCCAGCAGGTGCGTGATGTTGTCCCGCGTGCCAGTGAAGAAGTTGTCCACGCACAAAACGTGATGGCCTTCGCCCAGCAAGCGTTCGCAGAGATGCGACCCCAGAAAGCCCGCGCCGCCGGAAACCAGTATGCTCTTGGTAGTCATGGGATGCTCACACCTCTGTCTTCTTTCTGGTGATCCAGATCAGGCGTTGCTGCGTTCCCATCACCGCAGCTTCTGTCGATCAATAGGCGCCAGATCCCCGCAGCACGCGTGGGATCGTATTCAAGCAGATGCTGAGATCTCTGCCAAGTGACCAGTTGTCGATGTAGTCCAGGTCCAGTTGGACCCAGTCATCAAACTCAAGCTCGCTGCGTCCCGCCATTACCCACGAACATGTCAGACCCGGACGCACAGAGAAGCGACGGCTGTACCAGTCCTGGTCAAACCGCTCAACGTCCCGCAAGGGCAACGGGCGCGGGCCAACAAGGCTCATGTCACCGAGAACCACGTTGATCAGTTGCGGCAGCTCATCGATGCTGTAACGGCGCAGAAATGCCCCCAGCTTCGTCACACGCGGGTCGTTCCGGATTTTGAAGACCGGACCGCCAGCCTCGTTATGTGCTTCGAGCGCTTCCTGCAGCGCTTCGGCTTCCTTGACCATGGTCCGGAACTTGAAAAGCTTGAACCGGCGCTTGTTCTTCCCGGCACGCACCTGCGTGAAAAAGACCGGCCCGGGCGAGTCCAGTTTGATCAGGATCGCAACCGTGATCAGTAGCGGCGCCAGTGCAACCAATGCCGCCGTGGCCAGCACCCAATCCATGAGTGTCTTCGCTTTGCCCTGCCAGCCCCAGTTGTTTTCCGACGAAAACTGAAGGCAGGCCGTGTCATCGATGAACTCCAGCGACACGTCGCGGCAGGCGTGATTGACGAATTCGTTGATCACCCGAACAGAGACACCGACCCGCTCACAATATGCGAGCATGTCCATGATTTCTTCGTAGTGACTTGCCATCGGCAGTGCGATCAGAACCTCGTCCACGGGCGCGCGCACGAGCTGATGTTTCAACTGACTGAGCGTGCCACCTGCCGGCAAATCGTCGTCCAGCGTTGCGAGGACCGGTGCATCGTCGAACAGCCCGATCAGCTGAAACCCGGTATGCGGGCGCGCCTGCAGTTTATGGGCCAGGTTCTGAGCCTCCTGCCCGGCACCGACAATGGCGACATGGCGCTGATTGCGACCATGCGCGCGCGCCGCGTGCAAAAACGCCCGGCACGCTATACGTCCGCCAAAAAGCAGAACCAGCGAGGTGCTCAGGAACCATTGTTGAAATGGGCCACTGTTGGTCGGGAAGCTCAACAAGGCACCCACAACGGACAACGCGCCCGCAGCAATGATCACCGCGGACAGAATGGCCAGCGCCTCGTTCATGCGATTAACCATCCGGCGCGACGAGTAGAGATCGAGCGCATGCAGCAGGACCGTCCAGAAAAATGACAGCACGGCCAGCAACGCGAGTTGTGCGCCAAAGGGCAGAGACTCGGTGTCCCACAATCCGAGGCGATCCACAGCAAGGATCCCCGCGCAGAACGCGATCAGAAAGACTAAAACTTCCCAGCTTTGAAAAATACGGTACGCCAAATGGCGTTTATATACCTGAGACATGGCAGCTATTCCTAAACTCAAACATGAACCCAGCACACGGGCCCTAACAATGTCGTCTCCATAATCTGGCCATCTTTTTGCCAGCGTTCCCACAAAACCGGACGTTACGTCAAGCAGATGCACACCTCTTTAGCGCGCGTATCGTGGAATCTCTTGTGTTTTTTCAAAAAGTGATAACAATTCCAGCGATCTTAACCAATTGTACTATGAATTCAAACAGTTTCTTGTTGCCTCTGTGACGACCTCTTCCAGCAGGCCACGCGTTTCGATGATCCGAAACTGTCGTGGCATATCCGATATTACCGGTGCCGAATCATACATCCTGACGCTTCTGAGCGGCCTGCAGCGCGCCGGCTGTGCGGTGGAATTGCTCTGCGCCATCCGCGAAGACGCCGGAGAAACGCAATGGCTGCGGACACTTCGGTCCCGCGACATCCCGTTCCATCTGGTGGATGTGCCGTCGACCTTTTCGCTGGCCGATCTGCGCGCACTGAAGGGGCGGCTGGAGGCCTTTCAACCCGATGTCATACACGCGATGGATCATCGCTCCGACGCCATCGCGGTCCTGGCTGCGCGCCGCAAATCCATCCCTGCGGTGGCGTCCTTTTTTGGCTGGACCAACTGGCAGGACACCTCTTGGCGGGGATACATCTATCCAACGGTCGATCGCCTGCTGATGCGCAACCTGAAGCGGGTGATCGTGGATTCCCACCACATCGGGGATCAAATCCGTGCACCCGAAGGGCACGTTGCGGTCATTCCAAATGGTGTGGACACCAACCGATTTGATCCCGACAAAACGCCGGCGCCCTACAAACAGACGTGGTTTGGGCGCGACGACATCACGCTGGTCGGAACCGTCGGGCGTGTGCATCCGAACAAAGGGCATCTCGAGTTGGCCGATGCGGCGGCCAGGCTTCTCAAAACCAACCCCAACACCCGGTTCGCGATCATCGGTGAGCCGCCGCCCGGATTCGAAGACTACGGGGCGGAACTGCGCCAGAAAATCACGGACACGGGCATGGGTGATCAGTTCCTCGTCACAAATATCCCCAGTTCCGAGATCCCTAAAGCCATCGCAAGTTTTGATATCACGGTGCTGCCGTCGTATCTGGAGAGCCTCAGTTACGTGATGCTGGAATCGATGGCGATGAAAACGCCAGTGATTTCGTCCCGCGTCGGTGGGCACGGCGAACTGATCGAGAGCGGGCGCAACGGAATCTTGATCGAAGCGGGAGATGTGGACGCACTCGTGCAGAGTTTGGAAAGCCTGATCGGAGACCCGACCCTGCGGCATCAGATTGGTTTGGCAGGACACGAGACAATGATGGCGCGTTACTCGGTAGACTCTATGGTGGCACGAACCATCGAAGTCTACGAAGAGGCGATAGCTCAATGATTGAGTCGGTGACAGTCGTGATCCCGGCCTACAAGGCGACGGCCACTTTGCCCACCGGGTTGCTAAGCCTGCTCGATCAGACCTGCAAACCACAGCTCTATGAAATCGTTGTTGTGGACGATGCCTCGCCAGACAACACGCCGGATGTCGCAGAGAGCTTTGTGCCCCAGGCCAAGGAAAGAGGCATAGAGCTTCGTGTGATCCGCTTGCCCCAGAACGGCGGACCGGCCCGCGCGCGCAACGAAGGTGCAAGGGAAGCAAAGGGCGAAGTGATCATTTTCACGGATTCTGATTGTGAACTGACACCCAGATGGCTCGAGGAGATGCTCAACGGCTTCGACGATCCGGACGTGTCCGCCGTCAAAGGTGCTTACCTGACCCGCCAGAAAAGCCTCGGTGCGCGCTTTGCACAGGCTGAATTCGAAGAGCGCTACCGCATGCTGGAACAAGCAGCACAGGTGGATGTTGTGTTCAGCTACTCCGCCGCCTTTCGCCGAGATGTTTTCCTCGGCCTTGACGGGTTCGACACGCGGTTTCCCGTGGCAGACAACGAGGACACTGACCTTTCCTGGCGGCTGGTCGAGGCAGGGCACAAAGCGGTGTTTCGTCCAGAGGCCAAGCTGTATCACCGGCATCCCCCGACGCTTTACCAATACTACAGAAAGAAGATCTCCCGCGGCTACTGGCGCGTGATCGTGTACCGGAGGTTTCCGGAAAAGGCCGTCAAAGACAGCTACACGCCTCAAAGCCTGAAACTGCAGATCGCACTGGCCTTTCTGGCGGTCCTGATGCTCGTGCTAAGTCCGTTGATCGGAACAACACTCTTCTGGCTCTGCATATTGGCCTTCGCAATCACGACGGTGTCATTCGTGCGGCTGACGCTGAAAACTGACCCCCTGATCGCCGTGCTGTCGCCCGTTCTCCTGTTCGGACGCGCGCTGGCGCTCGGCACCGGGATCCTTATGGCCATACCCAGAGCCGCGCGCGCGGACCCGCTCGCAGCCTGATCCAGACATCAATTGAAAGGCGTCCCACGATGAAAGCAGTAATTCTCGCAGGCGGCAAAGGCACACGTCTGGCAGAAGAGACGTCGGTGCGTCCCAAGCCGATGGTCGAAATCGGTGGGCGCCCCATTCTATGGCATATCATGCAGATCTACGCTCATTACGGCGTCACCGAGTTCATCGTGGCCGCCGGATACAAAGGTGAAATGATCAAAGAGTACTTCGCCAACTTCTACCTGCACAACAACGACTACACCTTCGATCTGGGAACCGGTGAAGCCCATTTGCTGAACCGTGGTCAGATCGACTGGAGCGTCAGTGTGATCGACACCGGTCTGGAGACCAACACTGCGGGGCGCCTCGCACGGCTAGCGCCGGTGATCGGCGACAATCCTTTCATGCTGACCTACGGCGATGGTGTCGCGAACGTGGACATCGGCGCTTTGCGTGCGCTCCATGATGGCCACGACAAGATCGCGACGGTCACCGCTGTCCGGCCACCAGCGCGGTTCGGCTCTCTCGATATGCAGGACGGGCTGGTTCGGCGGTTTCTCGAGAAACCCCAAACAGAAAGCGGCTGGATCAACGGCGGTTTTTTCATATTCCGACCGGACGTGTTCGACTACGTCACTGGCATCGATCCGGAAGGCGAGGCCCATTCGCTCGAGCGCGCGGTCCTGGAGAAGCTGGCGGCGGACGGGCAACTGATGGCGTACCAGCACGGTGCGTTCTGGCATCCTATGGATACGCTACGCGACCGGCAGATACTGGAACGCCATTGGCAAGACGGATCCGCGCCATGGGCCGTCTGGACCTGATCTCCGCTTGGTAACCAGCCAACGGGCAAGTTCAACTTTACACGCTCAGAGTTAGGCAAGAGGCAGCCGCAGGCAAGAGATTGCTACATCGCGCAAGTCTCATCACGTCCAGAACCCGGCAACCCGGTCGATCAACCAATAGGCTGCTACACCCCCGATCAGATAGACCAGGGTGACCTGCGCGCCGCGGATCTGTGCGGATTTCAGGAACGGGCCCACAATGCGCCACAACCCCAGTGCGGCAAAAATGAAGGCCAGCTGACCAAGCTCCACCCCGATGTTGAATGCGAACAGCGCCAGAACAATTTCGCTCTGCGGCAATCCGATCTCGCTGAGTGCGCTGCCGAAGCCTAACCCATGGATAAGGCCAAACCCGAACGAAACAAGCCACGGCGCGCGCTCAGACAGCCTCGGATGGTCGGGATCGCGGTTGAGCACTTCGGACGCCACGAACATGATAGACAGTGCGATGACAGCCTCAACGGGTGGACCCGGGACGTTCATCCATCCCAGCGCTGCGGCGGCCAGGGTCAGCGAATGCGCGACAGTGAAGGCTGTGATTGCCCCGATCAGCACACGCGTGTTCCGGATCAGCAACAACAGTGCCAGCACAAACAACAAGTGATCGGCACCAAAAAGGATGTGCTCGAACCCGAGGCCCGTGTAGCTTACGAAAACCGACCAAGCCGAGGGGGCCGCGGGGACCACGAAAGACGGTGAAGACGGCACCAGACGCTGCGCCTGCCCAATCCCGTCCGTCAGTTCGAAACGCACCAGCACATCTGTCTGTGTCTTTTCCAAACCTTCGATCGTGATCAAGGAGCCCGCCAGCCCATCGCTGCACCGGGCGATCCAACGGCTTGACCAGCCTTGCCCGTCGAACCTTGGTTCGGGGTTGGTTTCCGACACGCAGTTCTCGGACATCAGGACGTCAATCTGCATCGGGCGGCCTTGGACGTCAGGTTTGCGCCAGAACACACTCCATGCATCACCGCCCAGCGCCCGAAGCTCCAGATACCCAGGCTGCAGCGCATGCGCGCTCACAAGGCATGGCAGAACCACCACAAACGCCAGCGCTGTCAGGAGCGCCTTCATTCACCGGTCTCCGGAAGGACTACCTCATACCGTGCCAGCAGGTTTGTATATTGCTGATCCATCAACTCGCGGGCCTTCTCCGCGCGCCAAGCCGTCGCGACCTTGTCGCGGATTTCCTCAAGGTTCGCCGGTCTTTCATCGACTCTGTCGGTGACCCGCAAAACGTGCCAGCCATACCCAGATTGAACGGGCCCGCTCCATTCGCCTTCTGGCAGCGTCAGAATACGCGCAGCCATCCCCGGACCAAGAGCAGAGTCGATGGCCGTGGGGACAGAAAGTTCAAATCGCGACGGCAACAAGGTGCGTTCACCAAGGCTCGCGGGCGCCGCACCGTTCTGCAGAGCTTCAATCGCATCCTGAGCGGCGGTCTCTGACGGCGAGTCGCCCAGATACACCTGGTCAAATGCAGTACGGGCCGGCTCGGAAAATGCCTGTGGGTTCTCGTCCAGATAGGCCTGCAACTCGTCGTCGGTCGGCTCCAGGGCCTCGGCAAGAGCACTCAGCAAAAACTCCATCTTCTGCTGCAGTCGCTGGCGGATGATGGTGTCTCCGTTATCCAATCCAAAGTCCAGAGCTTCCCGCACCAGAACCTCCTGCCGGATCCAGCTGTTCATGAGACCTTCCGCTTCTTGTGCGGTTGGTGGTCGACGCCAGGTTTGCTCGAATTGGGTCGCCAGCTGTTCTTCGATCTCGGGAGAAATCACGATCTGATCCTCGCGCGGCTCCGGGGCGTTTCCGGTCATCGCAAAGATCAGAAACAAAAGCCCTCCCAGCCCGAGAAATGCCACGAGTGGTTCAGCGAGTATGCGTTTGATCATAGAAGTCCTTACTGCACGGGCCGGTCAGCGCACGGCGCATCACAACCGATGATACGGGGACATCCAAGCGACGGAAACTCAAAACTTTGCCCCCAAGGCTGGGGCCCGAAATCTCAAATGACAGGAACTTGATCTCAACAAACCTTCCGGCGCAAGACGAGGGATGAATTGGCATGCTAGAAGTCGCTGGAACACCAAAACGCTGAGACATGACTGACCTAACGACACCACGATCCTTGCTGTCCCGCCGGCGCCTGCTCGGCTACGGGATCATCGCCGGCGTGGCTGTTCTGGGGTATTCTCGGTGGCGCCTGCGGCGGCCCGACTATGCCGGCGGAAGCTTGGATGTGCACAAGGCGCATGCGCAAGCTGCATCAGGTGAGGTTTTGCTGATCGACATCCGTCGGCCCGATGAATGGACGCTCACCGGCATCGGAGAAGGCGCGGTGCCGCTCGATATGCGGCGCGCGGACTTTGAAAACGAACTCAAGCATCTGGCGGATGGCGACACCACCCGACCCATAGCGTTGATCTGTGCCCGCGGCGTGCGATCGGCGCGGATGAGCGGCAGATTAACCGAGGCGGGGTTCACAAATATCATCGACGTGCCCGAGGGAATGCTGGGCTCCTCCGCGGGACCGGGTTGGCTGGCACAAGCCTTGCCTGTCACGCCCTATGCAGGTGTCAGCGGATGAAGCGCTTTCTGTCTGCTGTTCTGGCCAGCCTATGGTCTCTGCCTGCCGCAGCGGCTTGCGGACCTGACGCAGGGCACTGCAGCCTTCCATCAGGGCAGTACCATCTGGCGTTGCCAGAAGAGGCCGAAGGCGCCCCGGCGGTCATGTTTCTGCATGGTGCAGGTAGCCGCGGCGCGAATGTCATGCGCAACGAAACCCTCGTCGACAGCTTGCTGAGCCGTGGGTATGCTGTTCTTGCGCCGACAGGATCCCGAAGCTTTGGCAATGGACAGGGGCGAAGCTGGAACTTCTATCCCGGATGGGAAGGCCGCAATGAGACGCAGTTCCTACAAGACGTGGTCAATGACGCAGCGACCCGGTTTGGCCTGAACAGCAACAGGATATTGCTGAGCGGATTTTCAGCCGGTGGGTTCATGGTCAACTACCTCGCCTGCAGCACACCGGATCGGTTCGCAGCCTACGCGCCTGTTGCAGGTGGGTTCTGGCAACCCCGCCCTGATACCTGCGAAGGTCCAGTGAAACTTCTGCACACGCATGGGTGGATGGACAAAACCGTTCCCCTGGAAGGCCGTAGCCTGGGGGGCGGAAGGTTTCAGCAAGGCGACATTTTCGAAGGGCTGCGTTTGTGGCGCGATGCCAATGCCTGCGCGGACCAACGTCCCGGGGTGATCACTGACAGCGGACCATACTGGCGGCGTGTCTGGACCGATTGCACCGATGGCAGCGCTCTGGAGCTGGCAGTATTTGCGGGAGGCCACACAGTGCCCAGCGATTGGGGCGGCATGGCTCTTGATTGGTTCGAGGCCCAGACAGCCCCTGATCACTCCGCTGGGGAGGCTGACTGAACCCCATCCAATGCTTCGCGCAAGCGGCTCCGATAGTGACTGGCGGCAAGCGTGACGGGGGGAGCATGGTACTCTTCCCGCGTGCCCATCCATCCGGGGAATACACGGGATATGCTCATCCCACTTATCGCAGACAGGGGCACAGCCAATGCGAGGCTGATCGCTATGGGAAGCAGCCAAGGGGATATCAGCCCCGCTAGTATGCCACTCATCAGCGCCATGCCACTGACCGTTTCCAGTGCATGACACAGAAGAAGCGTGCGCAGCCCGTACCGCCCGCCTGTCCGGCTTTGCGGTGACCAACCCTTTTGGAGCCCGAGAAGCGAGCGGAACACCGCAATCATCTGTTGCACCATCTGGATCGGCGCGTAGAGGATCGACAAACACACCTCGGACACAAAAGACAGAGAGAACCTTGCGCCCCCTCCGAACTCGCGGAAACGCGTGCCGGACAAGGGAAGTGCGACAACCCCCAAAATTTTCGGCGCCAGCAGCATCGCGTACATCAGGACAATGATCAGAACGTGACGGGCCTCGGTCATTTCCGGCCACGTCGGCATCAGCGGGTTGTCCGGGCTGAAATAGGTCAACAGATTGCCATCTTCGCCCTGACCCAGAAGGGCCCAGATCAGCAGCAACCCGAACCAGATCGGTGACATCAGGTATCCCATCGCGCCGTGAAACAGATGAAACCGCGACACGGGCGCAAACCCGCGTGACCAGAGCAGGTTCAGGTGTTGCAGATTGCCCTGGCACCAACGCCGGTCGCGCTGAATATGATCAATCAGAGTTTGCGGGGTCTCTTCATAGCTGCCCCGTATTCTCGGAAGAAACCGCACGGCCCAACCCGCGCGCCGCAATAGACCGGCCTCGACAAAGTCGTGGCTCATGATCAGCGATCTGCGCCCGGACAGCGAACGGACCTGAGGCAGTCCCGCACAGGCCGCGAACGCCTCGGTGCGAATGATCGCGTTGTGACCCCAGTAGTTGCCTTCCTGACCACACCAGCGCGCGAGACCTTCCGCCAATGCTGCCCCGTAGACGCCATTGGCAAACTGCTGCATGCGCGCAAATACGGACTGAGCGCCGATGAGCTGTGGGAAGCTCTGGATCAGGCCCGCCCGAGGGTCACGCGCCAATGCGTCGCTCAGCCGGGCGATGGCGCGTCCGGTCATCAGGCTGTCGGCATCCAGCACCAGCATTGCCTGCCAGCCACCACCCCATCGTTGAATCCAGTCCGCGATGTTGCCCACCTTCCGGTCCGTGTTCATCGGGCGTCGGCGATAGTAGAGCTCCAACCCGGATGACAACTCGGATTGAAGGGTCAGCACCGCAGCTTCTTCCTGGGCTGCTATTCGATCGTCTTGCGTATCGCTCAGGATGAACATGGCATAGCGGTGCACGCCGCCGCGGGCCCGCAGCTCTTCGAGCATCGACTGCGCACTGCCCAGCACATACCAAGGCACCTCGTTGTAGACCGGCATCAACAAGGCGACATTCAATCGTTCAGTGTCCCCGTCAGGCCGCGGCAGAGCCGGCTGTCGGGTCAGGGACCACAGCCCCAGCACAACGGTGCTGACCGTGAAGCTGATCCAGAAGAAATTGAAACAGATCAGCGCCAGAAGGGTGATCTCGACGCCTGTCAGCCCCTGATCACTGAACCAGCCCAGCATGATCCAAAGCAGTGCGCCGGTCGCCGCGATCGCGGGCAAGAACGCAAGTATGCGCCAGATCAGAACCGGCATCTGCGGTGCAGTTCCCGGCGCCCGGCTATCGCGATACGCGTTGCTCAGGTCCTGAACCGGCATCCTCAAAGGCGCTTCCGGTGGCATCAGATGCAGGTCGGATCTCATCTGGTCCATCGGTACAGCCACACTTCGCTGGCATTGCTGCCATCGCGTCGCAATTGTGCGCGCAGTTCGACATGGGTCCGCTCACCGGGCTCAAAGGCGAAGGCCAGTCGCAGGCCGCCGGTTTCCGGATTATACTGCAGAATGCCGGGTGACGTCTCTGCGTGGGGCGAACTGACGTGGATCTTCATCACCTCTGGCCCGTCGTCAAAGAGCGGGTGCGGCTCGAAGTCCACGGTCACGACCCGGTCCCCGATCTCGGGGCGGGTTCCCATGCGTGTGTTGAGAACCTTGGGCAATCCGGTTTCCAGCGGCGCCTCAGCGCCCCAGGTCAATCGATACGACAGATCGACGCGCGACCCGGCCGCAATGGGTTCTGCGGGACGCCAATAGGCAACGATGTTGTCGTAGATCTCCTGGTCTGCAGGGATCTCCACCAACGTCACGGTCCCTTTGCCCCAGTCGCCGCGCGGCTCCACCCACAGACCCGGCCGGTTCTGATAGTGAGCCTCCAAATCTGCAAAATCGGCTAGGTTGCGCGCGCGTTGCATCAGGCCAAAGCCACGCGGGTTTTGGTCGACAAAGCTCGACACCTGCAGTTTGACCGGGTTCGCGAGAGGTCGCCAAAGCACTTCCCCGGCGCCGTTCAGCATCATCAACCCGTCTGAATCGTGCACAGCTGGCCTGAAATCATCAAACCGCGTCCGATCAGTTTCGTCATAGAGGAACATGCTGGTCAAAGGCCCCAGACCCACATTGTCCAGATCGACACGGGGGAACAGCGTGGCCTCGACGTCCATCACACAATCTGTGCCCGGCTCGATAACGAAGCGGTAGGCACCAGTCACACTGGGGCTGTCCAGCAGCGCGTGCACGACCATGTGGCGCTGTTCGGGTCCGGGTGCTTCGAGCCAGAAATGCGTGAAGTCGGGAAACTCTTCGCCCATCGGATCCGCAGTTTTCAACGCCAGCCCGCGCGCCGACAAACCGTAGGTCAGCCCGATGCCGATCGCACGAAAATAGCTTGCTCCCTGGAACACGCAGAACTCTGTTTTGCCGTCCGGGTGCCCAAGATCGGTGCGCAAGCGCAGCCCGGAATATCCCAACGCGTCGTCCTGCAGTGTCAGTGCCGGAACCAATGGGCCCTTATTGAACCAGCCGAGGTCAAAAGGCACCGGCTTCGCCATGCCCTGCTCAACGCTGTAAACCCGGGTCGCACGCGGGAAGTACAGGCCGGGCGCAAAGAAATCGACGTTGTAAGACCGTTCGGTGCCGTACCACAGCCCTGCATCAACATTGAACCGAATATCACGGTACTGGTCATAGGTCAGATCCAGCCAATCCTGAGGCACCGTGTCCCGCGGTTCATACGCAGTCTTTGAGCGTGCCTCTGCCAGTGCAACAACCTGTGCGCGGTCAAACGGCTGATCCGCCGCAAGGGGAGCGCCATTACCAACCAGCACCATGGCGGTGCCGCCCGCCAGAACTGCACGTCGCGAGAGCGTCAAGGTTTCTTACTCCGCCAAGGATGCGACTTGAACCAAGCCGCCGTGTACGCCACGAGAATGATCAGTGCAAAACCAGTCAGGTTGACCAGTGCTGTGGTTGCAGTCGTGCGCCCGATCTGATCCAGCACAAACCCCAAGAGACGCGCCAGAGCCATCGAGAAGACAAAGACCGCGAGCGATTGCTGGCCCACCTTCGTGATCAGGGTGAGTAAAACCGACCAGACCCGCCCACCGGCGCCGGTTCCGGTTGCGTAAAGATGCCGCCCGCCCTCGCCCACAATCACCCAGGCAAGGTAGGCCAGGGCCAGAAAGTGAAGGTATCGCAAGATGCCGAAGTCTGTTTTCCCTCGCAGATTGAAGCCCGTGGTTTCCTGCAGGGTCCGGATGCCGCGCCAGACAGACCGCAGTGAATCGCCCAGCGCGCCATTGGCATCATTGATCCAGTTGAACACCTTCCAGGACCCGATGGGCGCCGAGAGCACGACGAAGGCGATGCACAGAATGACGAGCCATCGCGCAACTGGCGGGGCGGGCAGCCACCCGATCATGAACGCAAACCCGGTGAAAAAGAGCAGTTGCCAACCAAACGGGTCAAAGAACCATTCGCGATCTGACCAGGGTTCCGCCGGAAGCCAGATCAGATCGGCATTTGCTGCGGCCCAGATCGCAATGCTGGCGGCTGCGACGGCGCCGAAACCGAACCGCGACAGGTACATGATCGCCGGCATCATCGCCAGCACGACCAGATACATCGGCAAGATGTCGAAATAGTTCGGGACATAGGTCAGCGTAAAGATCCCGACAATCTGCGGCATCGGGTCGGAGAAGAACCGCTGCAGATTCAGCGATGCAACATAGTTCTTGTCAAAGCTGCCATAGGTGTCGAGCGCGGCCATGGTCATCGCGACAAAGAAAAACAGGCAGATGTGCGCCCAGTAGACCTGCCAGACGCGAAACGCGACGCGGGCGGTGCCCATCCACCACCCTTTGCGCGCAAAGGCGCCCCCAAAGGCAATGGCCGAGGCCATGCCCGAGCAGAAAACAAAAATCTCTGTGGCGTCGGAAAACCCGAACCGTGCCGGGATCCATCCTGTCCATGCATTGCCGGGGATGTGGGCCACCAGAATGATGAACATCGCGATGCCGCGGTAGAAATCGAGACGCGGATCCCGCACCGCCGCGGGGGCCGCCGAAGCGGTGGCGGTGATGGAAAAATCAGTGCTGGGCGAAACTGTCGCCATGGTCATTTCAGTCTTTCGCGTGGCTATTGCGCCGGAACGCTTTGTGCATCTGCTTCACCCCGGCCGAGCGCGATCAGATCACGACGCGCCGCGGCGTAGCCATCTTCCGCCCCGGCGCGCTGCGCCTGCCGCTCGTTCAGGATGTGTTCAGCCTGGTCGAGATACCCGGCCCGAATGCCCGCATCAATGGTCAGCCGTTCGAACACGTCACGTTGCGCATGGCTGCCACCCGCCAGCTGCATGGTCGAGCGGGCCTCGCTCAGATGCTGGAAAGCCGTCCCAAACTGGCCATCACCAAAGGCCCGAACGCCGAGGGCCGTCGGCAGGCCGGGCGCCGCCATACGGGCCCCGATCTCGCAGGACTGGGCCGCGGCATCGCGATGCAGCCGGCCCAGCAACTGGGCGATCGAGGCATCGCGGCTGTCCCCGCTCAGGGCAAGCAGATAGTGCAGGTCGGCAAAGATCAGGCATCCATCTTCGGTGCGGCTGGCACTGAGCTCGGCCAGTTCCTCCCACCGGTCACCAATGTCCACGCCATCCAATTCGAGCCGCATCAGCAGTGAGGTTGCGTTGGAAATGTCCCGGTAGTCATCCGTGCGATCCTTGCGGATCTCCTGATCGTAGAGGTCGAGAACGGTGTCGATCTGACCCAGATCAAGGTGCATCAGGGCTTTGTGCCACCACACGTGATAGCGGAAATTGTTGCAATGCGCCCACGCCGCTTCGCGTCCGGTCAGCCATTCCAGCCCCTGATGCGCGCGTCCGGTCATGTCGTGAACGTGCGCCACCGCGTGCAGCCCCCAGGCGTCGTCCGGCGCGGTCCACAATGCTTGACGGCCCGCAACTTCTGCACGCTCGTACTCACCGGTCTCTTCGAGGGCAAAAGCATGGCAGCCCAGCAGGTAACCGCGTCCGGGATGATCGGGCGCGTGCGCAGGCAGAACCCGTTCTACGGACGCACGCATTCCCTTTGCATCGCCAAGGACAAACCGGATTGCGTGGCTCAACTTCATCGCCAGCGTGTCTTCCGGATTCGCTTCCAATATCTGCTCCAACACGGCGATTGATGCGCTGGGACGCCCGCGCGCATAAGCCTCAAGCGCATCAACATACCGCAGTTCGCGTGTGGACGGACGGTTGCGTTGTACCGCAGACTTTGCGGCCTCCAGGGCATCATAGGCCGTCTGATAGAGTTCCCTGCGACCCAGCAGCAGATAGAAGATGCCTTTGACGGCATGTCCCATCGCGAAATCCGGCTCCGCCTCCAGAACCAGACCAAGATGCCGGGGGGTTACGGCGGAATGAGCGAGAAAACCCAAAAGGGTCGCATTCCAGTCATCCATGCTATTGGCGTGGGTCAGGCTGGTCGTCTGACCAAACACGTCTTGCATCATTCCTAGTTCCAGTTCTGGCACGTGGCGAAAATGTGGTTCATTCGGCATAGCAGAGACTTGCAAAACCTGTTCGCACTATCAGCACCGCTCGCGCATTGGTGAAAGCCTGTGTGCGGAAATGCGAGTTTTATTGCCGATCAGCGCCTGTTTGATCGGCAATTTGTCGCGAAAAAGTGCATCCGTATCAGGTGTTTGTCACAATTCGAACGGGTCGTCCCGCTTCAGCACACGCTCTGTGTCCGCTCCAAATCGCGGCGGCGCGTGACGATAACTGACAGGCGTGCGAGAGAACTTCAGCGGATTCCCGATCAGGTCGACATCCCCCGGCTCTGCCTGCATGGAAATCTGCATCTCACGCGCCGCCACCTGATCCGAAGCAAACACCGTCTGAAGATCCTGCACCGGTCCGACCGGAACCCGCACCTTCTGCAACCCTTCGATCACATCTTGGCTGGTCCGGCGCAACAAGTCTGGACGCAAAACAGCGTTCAGCGCATCGCGATGCTCCAATCTTGCGGGATTGGTGGCAAATCGTGGGTCCTCCGCCAGCTCCGGCATACCGAGAAACGCGCAGAACCTCTGGAACTGTGTGTCATTCCCAACTGCCAAAATCACATGACCATCCGATGTGGCATAGACGTCATAGGGCACGATGTTGGGATGGCCGTTCCCGCGTCGTTCCGGCACCTCACCAGATGTCAGATAGTTGACCCCTTCGTTGATGAGCCATGCGATCTGGGAGTCCACCAGCGCCAGTTCGACCTGTTGCCCTTCGCCTGTCTGGTCGCGGTGGCGCAGCGCCGAGAGGATGCCAACTGCCGCGTACATCCCGCACATAACGTCCGCCACACCCACACCAACTTTCATCGGTGGCCCTTCGGGTGCGCCGGTCAGCGACATGATCCCGCCATATCCCTGGGCCATCAGGTCATAGCCCGGATTGTCCCGGTTCGGGCCGGTCTGACCGAACCCTGAAATCGAGCAGTACACCAAACCCGGAAGCGCCGTCGAAAGCGTTGCGTAATCCAGCCCGTACTTCGCCAACCCTCCCGGTTTGAAGTTCTCGATCAAGATATCCGCGTGGGCTGCAAGCCTGCGGATCACCTCCTGTCCGTCGGGGGTTGCGATGTCGACTGCCACGGAGTGCTTGTTGCGGTTGGCGGACATGAAATAGGCGCTCAGGTCGGTCCGGGCACCCTGTTTGTCCAAAACGAAAGGAGGTCCCCAATGGCGCGTGTCATCTCCACATGTCGCGGGGTTTTCGATCTTCAGAACGGTTGCTCCGAGGTCACCCAGAAGCTGGGTGCATGTCGGCCCGGCCAGGATGCGGCTGAGATCGAGCACCTTCACGCCGGCCAGCGGCCCCTCAGAGCCTGCCATCATAGCCTCCCCGGTCGATTTCCGCCGCGATCACGGTGAATCGGTCAGCCTCGAGCGCAGCAGTCAAAGCTTCGCGCAACTCCGTGCGGTTCCTGACAGACACGCCGTGGCCACCAAAGGCGCGGCCCATCGCGGCAAAGTCATGGCGTTGAAAATCGACACCAAGGTTTACCATCTGCCGCTGGCGCTGCTTCAACTCGATCAGCGCGAGCGAGGCGTCCACAAAGACCAAGAAAATCGGTGCAATTCCAAGTTCAGCAGCAGTCGTCAGCTCTCCCGCGACCATCAGAAACCCGGCATCTCCGGAAAAGCTGATCACGGGCCGTTCGGGACTGGCCAGTTTCAAGCCTATCGCCATCGGCACCGCACAACCCATCGTGCACAACGCCGATGATTGTACCAGTCCGCGCGGCTCGGTGCAGCGCCACATCTGTGACAGCAAAATGCGATGTGCGCCGCTGTCCGCGGTGGCAAGCGTTGTGTCCGGAAGCACAGTGCGGGCTTCATCAATCACGGCGGCAGGGCCCCAGACATCCGTTGTCGGAAAGGCTTCTGACAGGGCCGAGCGCACCTTTTGTAGTTCCCTACCGGGCCACGTTTCGCCCGCAGCGTTGCGTTGCGCCAATGCCTCAAGAGCGGCACCGGTGTCGGCAACAAAATTCAGACCCGCCTGGTGCATATAGTGGGTGTTCGGCACCGCAGAGATATCGATCACCCGCTGGACATCCGTATCCCAGGGATCACGCCAGCCGGTCCGCATTTCGATCGGGTCATACCCGATGGCCAGAACCAGATCCGCTTGTCGGACCAACGGCAAGAGGTGCTGGTCTGCCAGTGGCGACAATCCCGCAGCTCCGAGGCACAAAGGATGATCTTCGTCCAGAACGCCTTTGGCTTTGTAGGTGGTCACAAAGGGCACGCCGAAGTGCTCTAGGAAAGCCCGCAGGACACTCTCAGACCGGTCGCGCAACACATCCAGTCCGACAATCGCCAGGGGCCGTTGGGCTTCGGACAGCCAGTCCCGCGCCCGCGCCAGATCCGCGCCGACGGGGGCGACCGGACTGGCCGGACTCCGGCGGCGCGGACGCGACACGCGCACCTCGGCATCGGCTACCGAAATCGGAACGTCGATATGCACAGGCCCGCATCGGGGTTCGGTGGCGATCGCCACGGCCTTGTCGGCCATGACATCGGCCCCCGTAGGCGTCATTCGAAAGCTGGCTTTCGTGATCGGCGCGAGCACAGCCTGATGATCCAGAACCTGATGGGTGTAGGTCAGCGCCTCGTCCGCATCGACGCAACCTGTCAGCACGATCAATGGCACGCGGTCCTGTTCGGCGTTTGCGACCACATTGACACCATTCATGGCGCCGGGTCCGACCGTCGCCACGAGGATTGCGGGTGCACCATCGCGATGGTGCACCCCCTCGGCCATGAAGCCGGCAGCATTTTCGTGTTTACAGAGTATGAACCGGATGCCTGCGGCTTCCAAAGCGTCCACCAGCGTCAGCACTTCACCGCCCGGCATCCCAAAGGCGTGGCGACAGCCTGCCTCGTAGAGTCTTCGGGCCAAAACATCAGCCGCACGCTGCGGTTGGTCAGGCATGATCACATCTCCAAAGTCTTTCGATGGCGGAGAGTGCGGTCTCAATCGCAACAGGCAAGTCCTCTCACGGCACTGTTACTTCTGGACCGCCATTTCAGCAATGGCGACAAAGCGGTCGTCCAGCGCAGCAGCCAACTCGGCGAGCTGCGCGCCCCCTTCCGACATGTAAGGCGCAAACACAAAGCTGGGTTGCTTGTAAGACAGCGTCGCTGTGCCATCGTCATTTTCGGTGACATAAAAGCGGATCGGCGCTTCGATCATGGCCGCCGTCGAGAGGTTTAGCACCTTAACAGCGAAGTCGTTGTTGAAGACGCCAATCACGCGGTTGCCGGGAATCGTGATGCCACGGGCGGCGGCCGTCTTGGTCGGACCAGCTTGGGTGACAACACCCATGCCGTTGGCTTTTGTTGCGGCGACCACCGACTTCACCAACGCTGCATAGCTCTGATCCGTCGGCAGGACGCGCCATCCGTCGCGCGGCTTCATGTCCTGGGCCAGGACGCTTCCTGACAACGCCAACACGGCCATGGCCGCCACGATCAATCTGTGCATCGCCGCTCGCTCCATCAATTTCACGTCGTGATCAGAACAGAGCCATCCCACATTGCAAGTCACGCTGTCGTGGGTGCTCTGCAACACAGAGCCTTTACCCGGTGCGTCAAACGTCGCAGAAGCACTTCAAGAGACGACGCAGGACCGCGCCATGCCCAATCCGCTCTATGATTCATTGTTTGGCTGTCACGCTGAAAAGCCCACCGCGTTCCTGATCAAGCCCGACGGGACCCGCATCAGCCACGGGACTTTTTTGAGAACTGCTGCCCAGCTGGCTGGTGCGATTGCGGAAATCGGGTTGGAACCGGGCGACCGGGTGGCGGCCCAGGTCTCGAAATCTCCGGACGCACTGGCCCTATACGCCGCGTGCGTTCAGGCAGGATTGGTTTTTCTGCCGCTGAACACGGCTTACACACCCGCGGAAGTGGCCTATTTTGTGGGCGACAGCGAGGCGCGCCTCTTTGTCTGTGACAGTGCAAATGCGGACGCGTTGACCCCGATTGCCAAAGACGCGGGGGCGCGGTTGGAGACCCTCAACAGTGACGGCAGCGGCAGCCTGTCCGAACTGTCCGCCGAACAGCCCCACAGTTTCGAAACGGTCGACCGGAGCGCCGACGACCTTGCCGCGTTTCTCTATACTTCCGGAACAACCGGGCGCTCGAAAGGCGCCATGCTGACCCAGGAAAACCTGCTGTCCAACGCGCGCGCCCTGACCGATGTCTGGCGCTTCACATCTGAGGATGTGTTGCTGCACGCGTTGCCCATCTTTCATACGCACGGGCTTTTTGTGGCGACCAATGTCATGCTGCAGTCTGGTGGCACGATGATCTTTCTGCCGAAGTTCGATCTAGATGCGGTTATCGAGTGGCTGCCGCATGCCACGGCGATGATGGGTGTGCCGACCTTCTATACCCGGCTTTTGGATGAGCCGAGGTTCGGTCGTGACCTGACCGATGGAATGCGCCTCTTCATATCCGGAAGTGCGCCACTCTTGGCCGAGACCCACTCCCGTTTCGAAGACCGCACAGGCCATCGGATACTGGAACGCTATGGGATGACGGAAACCAACATGAACACCTCCAATCCTTATGATGGGGAGAGGCGCGCCGGCACAATCGGATTTCCGCTGCCAGACGTGGAGGTAAGGGTTGAGGATCCCGAGAGCGGCGAAGCTCTGCCGCAAGGTGAGATCGGAATGATCACTGTGCGCGGTCCCAATGTGTTCAAGGGCTATTGGCGGATGCCTGAAAAGACCGCAGCCGAATTGCGGGGCGACGGATTTTTCATCACCGGCGATCTCGGCTGTATTGATCCAGACGGCTACGTCCAGATCGTGGGGCGCGGCAAAGACCTGATCATCTCCGGCGGCTACAATATTTATCCCAAGGAAATCGAACTGCTTCTGGATAACATGCCCGGAGTTCTGGAAAGCGCGGTTGTCGGGGTCCCTCACCCCGATTTCGGGGAAACGCCATTAGCACTTTTGGTTGCAGTGCCTGGTGTAGAACCGGATGAGACTGCCATCAAAGAGGCCCTGTCCGAAACGCTCGCCGGATTCAAACGACCTCGACGCCTGATTGTCGTGCCGGAACTGCCGCGCAACACAATGGGCAAAGTGCAGAAGAACGTTCTGCGGGACAGGTATCAGTCGCTTTTTGCCTGAAACCGATGATTGGCTGAGCCCGTGCTTGGAGCCGCCGCCGCGCTGCGTTATCTAGACCGCAACAAAGAGGCGGACAGACAGGGCAGATCTCATGATGAATCCGACACGGCGCATTATCACCCTTGGCCTTTTGGCGTCGACGCTTGCGGCATGCGCCGGCGGCACGACGGGCCCCGCACCCGCCACCACCTTTCGGCCCGTTCCGAACGCAGGGTTTGATGCCTGGGTGGCAAGCTACAAATCGCGCGCGGCGGCGCGTGGCATCTCCCAGTCCACGCTCGACAGCGCATTTCGAAATGTCGGTTACCTGCCCGATGTCATTCAGCGCGACCGCAATCAGACCGAGTTTAAACGATCGCTTGAAGATTACCTTGCCATTGCAGCGTCCGATGATCGGGTCAGTACCGGTCAGGCTGAGCTGCGCCGCCAGAATGCGGTCCTCAGCCAGATCGAAGCGCGCTATGGGGTGGAGAGCGAGGTTGTGACCGCCATCTGGGGGCTGGAGAGCCGGTACGGGCAGCGTCGCGGCAACGTCCCGGTGATCTCGGCCCTGTCGACGCTGGCCTATGACGGACGTCGGGGCGAGTTCTTTGAGCAGCAACTGACAGCCGCCCTGCGCATTCTGCAAAACGGCGACACCACAGCGAACCAGATGGTGGGCAGTTGGGCCGGAGCCATGGGGCATACGCAGTTCATTCCGACATCCTATCAGGCCTATGCAGTTGACTTCACCGGCGATGGACGGCGCGACATATGGTCGGAGGATCCAAGCGACGCGCTGGCATCGGCCGCCGCCTATTTGAGCAAATTCGGATGGCGCAAAGGTCAACCCTGGGGGGTCGAGGTGCGTCTGCCCGAAGGCTTTTCAGGACCGTTTGGCCGAGGCAGCACACGCTCGCCCTCTGCCTGGGCGGCGCAGGGGGTGCGCGACATGCAGGGCGGGATCGTGCCGGACTACGGGCCCGCTTCGATCATCATACCTTCGGGGCGGTCTGGCCCGGCCTTCATGACCTTTCCCAACTTCACCGTGATCACGCGCTACAACAACTCTGAAAGCTACGTCATCGGCGTTGGGCACCTTTCGGATCGCATCGTGGGCAAGCCCCCCATTCGTGGCACCTTCCCCCCAGACGCGCAGGGCATGACACTGAACGATCGCAAAGAGTTGCAACAGCGTCTGACCCGCAAAGGATATGACACCGGTGGCGCCGACGGGGTCATCGGCTCCAAATCCGAGGCGGCCATTCGCGCATACCAGACCGCCGAGGGACTGCCTGTGACCGGACAGGCCACGCTCGATCTGTTGAACCGGTTGCGCTGAATGACCTTCACGACTCGGCCGGAATTGTGCGGCACTTTTGGCATGGTCACCTCGACCCATTGGATCGCAAGCGCAGTGGGCTTCGGTATCCTCGAACAGGGCGGAAACGCCTTTGACGCAGCGGTGGCGACCGGACTGGTCCTGCAGATCGTGGAGCCGCATCTGAATGGCCCCGGAGGTGAGTTCCCGGCCATTATCCATTCGGCCCGCACTGGGCAAACACAGGTTCTGTGCGCCCAGGGGACAGCCCCTCAGGGTGCCACGATTGCGCATTATCGCAGCGAAGGATTGTCCCTGATCCCCGGCGCAGGATTGCTGGCCACCGTGATCCCCGGTGCCTTTGATGGCTGGATGCTGATGTTGCGCGATCACGGCACGCTTTCGCTGCGCGCGGTGATGGAACCGGCCATTCACTATGCGCGGCACGGGCACCCCGTTCTGCCCCGCGTCAGCGACACGATCGCAGGACTGGCCACGTTCTTTCAGAGCGAGTGGCCGAGTTCCGCCGCCACGTGGCTTCCGGGCGGCGCTGCTCCGGCACCGGGTGCTCTGTTCGCCAATCCGGTTCTGGCTGACACCTACAGCCGCATTCTGAGCGAGGCCGAAACCGCGCAAGGTCGCGACGCGCAGATCGACGCCGCCCGCCGGGCATGGTCGCAGGGATTTGTCGCCGACGCGGTTGATTCGTTCCTCCGCAGCGCCGAAGTCTCCGACGCTGCGGGCGGGTGCTACAAAGGCGTGCTGAGCGGTGACGACATGGCCCGGTGGCGGGCCAGCTATGAGCCGCCCTTGGGCTATGACTATGGCGGATGGCACGTTTCAAAAACCGGTCCCTGGGGTCAGGGACCTGTTATGCTTCAGACGCTCGCCTTGCTCAAAGGCTTTGATCTGGACGCGCTCGATCCGAATGGCCCGGATTTTGTCCACCTCGTGCTCGAAGCCATGAAGCTGGCCTTTGCGGACCGGGAAGCTTTCTATGGGGATCCAGACGCTTTTGAGGTGCCAATCGAAACCCTTCTTTCGGACGCCCACAATGCCCTCCGGCGCGATCAGATCACAGATATGGCCTCCCTTGATCAGATGCCGAGCGAGCTGCCAGGCTACGAGACGCTGGCCCAAAGTGTCATCCGGCGCGCCGCCACACTCAGCGCAAGCCCTGAGGACCGAGATGCAGCCGAACCGACCATGGCCCATCTCGCCCGGCGGCGTGGTGACACTGTGCATCTGGATATCGCCGACCGGTGGGGCAACATGGTGTCTGCCACCCCGTCTGGCGGGTGGCTGCAATCCTCACCCGTGGTTCCGGGGCTAGGGTTCGCGCTGAATTCGCGCGCCCAGATGTTCTGGCTCGAAGAAGGACTGCCGCAATCTCTGGCACCAGGGCGACGACCACGGACGACCCTCTCGCCGGGTTTTGCGCAGCATGAGGACGGCTCTTTGCTGTCCTTCGGCACCCCCGGCGGCGATCAGCAAGACCAATGGCAACTGATCTTCTTCTTGCGCCATTTGCATCACGGGCAAAATCTCCAGGAGGCTATCGACGCTCCCTTGTTCCATTCGCAGCACTTCTCGTCCTCGTTTTTCCCTCGGACCGCCCTGCCCGGTCAGATGATGGCGGAGCCAGCGCTGGGCACAGACACTCTGAATGCCCTGCGCGCCCGCGGTCATCTGGTGAATGTTGCAGAGCCCTGGACGATCGGCCGTCTAACCGCTGCGAGCCGAAGCCCGGACGGGTTGTTGCGGTCTGCGGCGACCCCCCGCCTCATGCAGGCCTACGCCGTCGGCCGATAGAGTCACGCGCCGCACAAAGAGATTTCTGCGAACTTGGTGCCGATGCGGCTCACGTGGGGTGTTGCGGCTGCTCGTCTGATCTGGAAAGATCATTCAGTCAGCGTGAGGAGACACCATGCAATTCCACACTCCATCCAGCTTTGATGATGCCGTCGCGCTCGCCGCGCAAGCCGAAGGCACCACACGGGTTCTTGCCGGAGGAACAGACGTTCTCGTTCAGCTTCGGTCCGATCTCGTGACGCCAGATACTCTGATTGATCTCAAACACATCGAGGGTGTTCGGGATATTAGACAGAACCCCGATGGGTCGTGGCATATCGGCGTGTCAGTATCCGGCGCGCAGATGACGGAACATCCCACACTGGCTGGTGAATGGCCCGGGGTTGTTGAGGCCATGGACCTGATCGGATCAACACAGATTCAGGGCCGCGCAACGCTGACTGGAAATCTGTGCAATGCCTCTCCGGCGGCTGACAGCGTGCCTGCCATGGTTGCTGCCGGGGTGACCGTAACGGCAACCGGCCCGGGCGGATCGCGCACAATTGCAGCCGAGGATGTCCCGACCGCTCCGGGTCGCACCTCGTTGGCCAAAGGTGAGATCATTTCGGCGGTTCAGATCCCCGCGCGCGGCAAGCACGGCGGAGATGCCTACCTTCGTTTCATCCCGCGCACCGAGATGGACATCGCGGTGGTCGGATGCGCCGTTAACCTGCGTCTGGACGGGGACACCGTCACGGAAGCACGCGTCGCGTTGGGCGCAGTCGCCCCCACGGTCCTGCTTGTTCAGGAAGCCGCCGACGCAATCGTTGGCACCACGCTGGACGACGCGGCGCTGTCGAACCTCGCCGCCGCTGCAGAGGCCGCCTGCAAACCCATCACGGACAAACGCGGAACCATCAAGTTTCGCACCCATGTAGCTGGCGTGCTGGCAAAACGCGTTGCCACCATCGCCTATTCCCGCGCAAAGGCAAACTCATGAGCAAGATTCAGGTCAGTACCACCATCAATGGTGACGAAGTCGATTTTCTGTGTGATCCGCGCGAAACGCTTTTGGATGTTCTGCGGGACACTCTGGGCCTGACCGGCGCCAAGGAAGGCTGTGGCACAGGAGACTGCGGGGCCTGCTCGGTGACGATGAATGGCCGTTTGGTGTGCTCCTGCCTCGTACTGGGGGCCGAAGCCGATGGGGCAGAGATTGGCACCGTGGAGGGCATTGCCGACGGCGAAGAACTCCACCCTCTGCAGAAACGGTTCATCGAATACGCGGCCCTGCAATGCGGCATCTGCACGCCCGGTATTCTGGTTGCGGCAAAGAACCTGTTGGAGAAGAACCCGGACCCGACTGAGACCGAAGTCAGGTATTGGCTAGCGGGCAACCTTTGCCGTTGCACGGGGTATGACAAGATTATTCGCGCCGTCATGGATACGGCGGCTGAAATGCGGGAGGCATCATAATGGCACTGGACGCACAAAAGACCGTTTTCAATCAGATCGGGACACGGCCCGACCGGCCGGACGGGCTGGACAAGGTCACCGGTCGCGCACGCTTTGGCGCGGATGCCACGGCGCCCGGCATGCTCTTTGCCGCCATTCTGCGCTCGCCCCATGCACATGCGAAGATCGTTCGCATCGACACCTCCAAGGCCGAGGCACTGAAGGGCGTCAAAGCTGTGGTCACCCGCGCCGACTTCGCAACGGGTCTGGACGGTGAAAACTGGAACGTGCTAGAAAATGTCATGGCCGGCGAAAAGGTGCTCTACGACGGCCACGCCCTGGCCGCTGTTGCGGCCACGTCCGCTTTGACAGCGCGGGATGCAATCAAGCTGATCGATGTCGAATACGAAGTGCTGCCTCATGTCACCGACGTGGACAAGGCCATGGCTGACGACGCTCCGGTCATTCGCGAGGGCGCGGCTGACGGATCGGTGCCCGATGGGTTGCATCCCAACGTGGTGCGCTATCACGAAAGTGGTCATGGCGATGTGGAGGCCGGATTTGCCGATGCCGATCTGGTGATCGAAGACAGCTTTGTCACAGAAGCCACCCACCAGGGCTACATTGAACCGCATGCCTGCCTCGCCCAATTGGGCGGCGACGGCAAGGGCGAGTTGTGGTGCTGCACGCAGGGCCATTGGAACGTGCAGAAGATCTGTGCCACCCTTTTGGGTATGGAAACAAGTCAGCTGCGCGTAACCGCTTCTGAGATCGGGGGCGGTTTCGGCGGGAAAACCACAGTGTTTATCGAACCGGTTGCCCTGGCGCTGGCGCGCAAAGCCAATCGCCCGGTGAAACTGGTGATGACCCGCTCCGAAGTGTTCCGTGCAACCGGGCCAACCTCTTCCACGTCGATGGATATCAAGATCGGCATGAAGAAGGACGGCACGATCACGGCTGCCCAAGGGGTCTTCCGCCTGCAGGGCGGCGCCTTTCCAGGAGCGCCGATGGAGTTCACGGCCATGTGCGCCTTTGCGCCCTATGCCCTGAAGAATGTTCATCAGGTCGGCTATGACGTGATTGCCAACCGGCCAAAACAGGCGGCCTATCGTGCACCGGGCTCACCCATGGCGGCCTTTGCGGTGGAATCCGTCATTGACGAGCTTTGCAACCAATTGGGTCTCGACCCAATTGACACCCGTCTGAAGAACGCATCGCGCGAAGGCACCAAGGCCAGCTATGGTCCGGCCTTCGAACGGATCGGGCTGGTCGAAACGCTTGAGGAAGCCAAGGCGCATCCGCACTACTCGACACCGTTGAAAGAAGGTCAGGGGCGCGGCATCTCTTGCGGGTTCTGGTTTAACCACGGTGGCGAAACGGCGGTTTCTTTGGCGCTGAGCGAGGATGGCACGGCGCAGATCGCCGTCGGAACTCCGGATATCGGGGGATCCCGCGCGTCCATGGCGCTCATGGCAGCCGAAGAGCTTGGTATTCCTTACGAGCACATTCGCTGCACCATCGCGGACACCGCAACACTGGGATACAACGAGGTCAGCCACGGAAGTCGGGTGACCTATGCCAGTGGTCTGGCCACCATCAAGGCCGCGCGAGACGCCGTCGAAAAGCTTTGTGCGCGCGCCGCGGCCAAGTGGGGCATTCCCGAGGACGCCGTCTATTGGGAGGATGGATGCGCCAAGCCCTCAGGTCCCAACGCCGGGGAGTTCGAACCCCTGAAGCTTGCCGAAATCACAGCAGATATGGGCGCAACCGGCGGTCCCATCGTGGGCCATTTCGAAGCCACACCTGAAGGCGCGGGCGTGAGTTTTGCCACGCATATCGTGGACGCCGAAGTGGATGCGGAAACCGGTTCGACCCGTGTGACGCGTTACACCGTGGTGCAGGACGCCGGCAAAGCCATCCACCCGACATATGTGGAAGGTCAGTTCCAGGGCGGCGCCGCCCAGGGCATCGGCTGGGCGCTGAACGAGGAGTACATTTACGGGGATGATGGGCGACTACAGAATGCCGGGTTCCTGGACTATCGCATTCCGGTCGCATCGGACCTGCCGATGATCGACACCGTGATTGTCGAGGTTCCCAACCCCGGACATCCGTACGGGGTGCGGGGTGTCGGGGAAACGTCAATCTGCCCGCCACTTGCAGCCATCGCCAATGCTGTCTCAGCCGCTGCCGGCGTCCGACTGCGTCAATTGCCGATGTCTCCGCCGCGTATCCTGGAGGCGCTGGAGGCTCAGCGTGGTTGAGGTCAACCTATGGTCGGGCCTACGCGCGTTTGCAGATGGAAATGACAAGGTGGAGGTCGAGGCCTCCACCGTTGGTGAGGTTCTGCGCGAACTTGTGAAAGCCCATCCCGGTTTGCAGGGAACCATCGATGCCGGCGTTTCGGTTGCTGTGGACGGGAGGGTCATCGCCAACAGCCTGACCGAGCCCGTCCGACCGGACAGCGAAGTCTACCTGATGCAACGGCTGAAAGGCGGCTAGGCCCGCGCGGTGACGCCCGGCAGGGCGCACAACATCTCGAACAACAGATTGGCCGCCAGAACCGCAGTGGCACCGCTCTGGTCGTAGGGCGGTGACACTTCCACCAGATCGCAGCCCACTAGATTGAGCCCCGCGCAGCCTCGGACAATTTCCAATCCCTGCATCGATAACAATCCTCCGGGTTCCGCCGTGCCTGTCCCCGGCGCGACCGAAGGGTCAAACGCATCGATGTCAAAGCTCAGATAGACCGGTCCGTCGCCCATCTGAGATCGCACCTCCCCCATCAGTGGGGCGAGCGATTTGTACCAAAACTCTTCGGCCTGAACGACCCGAAAGCCCTGCTGTCGGGACCAGTCGAAATCATCTGCCGCATAACCGGTGGTGCGCAACCCGATCTGCACCACCCGGTCGCAATCCAGCACACCATCTTCGGTCGCCCGGCGAAACGGCGTGCCATGCGCTATCTTTTCGCCAAACATTAGATCGTTGATGTCGGCATGTGCATCGACGTGCACGAGCCCCACCGGACCATGTTTTTTCGCCATCGCCCTCAGGATCGGATAGGTCAGCGTATGATCGCCACCCAAAGCCAGAGGGATCGCGTCATGGGACAGAATGTCGTCATAGGCGCTTTCGATCAGGCGCACGCTCTCCTTCAGATCGAAGGTGTCAATGGCCACGTCCCCGATATCGGCCACCTGCAAACTGTCGAAGGGCGATGCACGGGTCCACATGTTGTACGGCCGGATCATCGCGGATTCGGCCCGGATCTGGCGCGGCCCGAACCGGGTACCAGATCGATGGGACGTACCGATATCCATCGGTATGCCGACAAAGCAAGCATCAAGCCCTGCCGCCGTGTCCTGATGCGGTAGCCGCATCATCGTCGGCAATCCTGCGAACCGCGGCATATCGTTGCCACCGAGCGGTTGGTTAAAGGGCATGGTCGGGCTCCTGTCTTTTCACCGGCCCATCAGGCCACGAAACGGCACGATCCGAAAGCCCGGATCCGTTCACCACTTGAACGGCAGATAAAGAGCGAGATCGGGGATCAGGTAGAGGATCACCACGGTCAGCAACATTAGGGCGAGAAAGGGTAAGACGCCCCGCGCCACATCCGACAGCGCCGCCTTCGCCACCGATAAGATCACATAAAGATTCAGCCCCACAGGCGGGGTGATCAGCGCGATCTCAACCATGATGACCATGTAGATGCCAAACCAGATCGGATCGAACCCCAACCCCATCGCGGCCGGCAGCAGCACCGGCGTCATGATAAGGATCATCGACAGGGCCTCGAAGACCAGTCCCATCAAGACAAGCACGGCGGACACCACCAGTATGAAGGCCAAAGGTCCGTCGATCGTATTGGCAATGAAGGCGGATATGTCCTGCGGTATGCGATAAAGCGCGATGGCTTTGCCAAAGACCTTTGCGCCGGCGACAATCAGTAGGATTGCCGTCGTTGTGATCGTAGACTCCATAACGGCCGCACAGAAATCGCGCCATGTCAGGGTTCGCAACCAGAAAGTGGTGATCAGCAACGCCGCCGCGAACCCGACAGCGGCAGCCTCCGTCGGGGTGAATGCTCCGCTGTAAATGCCGCCGATCACCAGAGCAGCCAGCGCCACCGCCGGCAACGCGCGCCAGGAGGCCCACATGCGCTGGCCCCAATCTGCTTTCTCCGACGGTTGGTGAGTGCCGGAGATGCGCGCGTGGATCATGGCGAACAAAACAAACAGCACGACAAGAACGATGCCGGGCCCCACGCCCGCGAGGAACAGGGCAATGACGGATTGCTCGGTCACAAACCCGTAGACGATCATGGGGATCGATGGTGGGATCAGGATGCCCAGCGTGCCGCCCGCGGCCAGCAAGCCGTAGACAAACCGCCGGTCATACCCGCGTGAGATCATTTCCGGGATGGCCACGGTCCCTATGGTGGCCGCCGTAGCCACCGACGAGCCAGAAATGGCCGCAAAGAAGGCGCAGCTCAGTATTGTCGCCACCGCCAAACCGCCGGGCCAGTGCCCGACCCACGCCTGTGCAGCAGCAAAGAGATCGCGTCCCACGCCCCCTTTGAGCAGAACATTTGACATCAGCAAGAACAACGGCACCGCCAACAGGATAAACCCGTCCAACGTCGACAGAATGGCTTGGGGTGCCATCAGGGGCGAGAAGCCTCCGGCCAGAAGCATACCCAATCCGACACCGCCCAGCGCAAAGGCCACTGGAACGCCCATCAGCAACAGCAGGAACAACATGGCCAGAATGAGCAGAACCGTCATCTCGGCGCGCCGCCTTCAACTGACTTGCCAGACCCCCGCAGTTCCATCAGTTCCACAACGCCCTGAGCGGCCAGAAGGCCGAACCCAATCGGAACCGACAGCTCCGATATCCACACAGGAAGGTTCAGAAGCGAGCCAGTGGTGCGACCGCGCTGATAGCTGTCATAGAAGATATCCCAGCCCCAAAACATCACAATCAGGCTGAAGGCAATCAAGAGCGCCAGCGATATCGCGGCACAGACCTGACGGGCACGGCGCGGCAACAACTCTGTCACCGCGTCGACCACAATGTGGCGCCTGATCCGCAGCACATATGCCATGGCCAGCAAACAGCCCCAGATCAGGCAAAGCTGGCTGAGTTCAGCGGCCCAGATGGTGGGCTTCACAAAGAAATAGCGCGCCGCGACCTCGTAAGTCAGCATCGCGCCAGTCAGCGCCAGCAGGCCCGCCGCGACGGCGCCCGCATGGCGCGATATCTTAGTGATCACATTCAATGCACTGGGCAAGCGCGCCGCACCCCGGACACAGAGTCAGTCAGACTTCGCCGCATCAAGAACGGTTTTTCCGACTTCCCCGGCGGAGGCGATGTACCCGTCATAGACGGGTTGCGCGACCGCCTGCCACGCTGCGAGATCTGCGTCGCTCAACTCTACAACCGTCATGCCGTTTTCGATCGCCGCCGCGTAGGCATCGGCCTCGATCTGAGACATCCGATTGCGCACATCTTCCTGTGCGACTGCAGCGGCTGCGGTGATATGGGCGCGATTGCCTTCGGACAACGCGTTCCACCAGTCGGTGTTGACGACCACGACGAACTCAATATCCGCGTGATTGGTTTTGGTGATCGTGTCCATCACCTCCCATAGCTTTCGAGACTTCACACCGCTGACGCCGGTCATGCCCACATCCACGGTCCCGCGCTGATAGGCGAGATACTGCTCCGACCCCGAAATCAAGGTCGGTGCCCCGCCCGCCGCCGTGACAAAATCGCCGAGTGTTTTGCCGAAGACTCTGACCTTTTTGCCTTCCAGATCGGCCGGAGTGCGGATCGGTTCGTCGTTGGAGAGCATGATGGCGCCGCCATAAGCCTGCCAGTAGAGAACCTGTCCTCCCGTGGCTGCGATCTCTGCTTCCAGCGCCGTGCGGATCGGCGATCCTTCGGCCACCGCAGCCCTTACCTTTTCTTCAGTGTTGAACAGGAAGGGCATGTAAAAGACGTCGACGGCGGGAGCGTCCCCGACGTAACGAGTCAGCGACGCAACGCCAGCCTCGATTGATCCGGACCCGACCGCCGCAGGCACTTCCTTGTCTTTGTAAAGGGTTGCACTGTCATAGATTTCGACTTCGACCTCTCCAGCTGTCCTGCGTTCGACTTCCTCCTTGAAGAGCACGAGGTTCTCACCCAGATGGCTGGTCAATGGCAGCTGCAGGGAAATGCGCATGGTTTCCTTTGCAGCGATTGGTCCCGCCAAGAGGCCGAGCAAAATCGCTCCGATGGCAATCAGTCGTTTCATGGTGTCCTCGCATCGTCAGAAAGAAGTTTGAGCCCCAAGGATAACCGATCGCAATTGCATGGCAACTGGCTGGCGCGCCGGGCAAAGGAGCAAAGTCTTTGATTTCAGACAGCAGCTTGTTAGCCTGCCTGAGCATGTCGCCGCTCGGAGCATTCCATGACCAAGCGCAATCCGCATCGCCCTTTTGAGCCCGACCCGGAGATGATGGCGCTGCGGCCAGAGATCACCGGGAACGAAATCAACGGGCTGGGTGAGGATGAGGTCAGGCGCCCGACGATGGTGTACTGGGCCCCGGACCCTGACGATATCGCCTTTGGCGAAGTCCAGAGATGGTTCTACCGGCACGAACCCCCTGATCCGGTCCTCATGGCCGAACGCGAAAAGCGCCAGGCGATCCTAGAGGCACCACTGCCCGCGATCGCTCCCGACCGCGTGATCCGCAGCGCCGAAGACTGGACGCAGGCATTGGATCAGTTTGTGACCGCGGGAGACTGCGAACGGGTTGGTGCCACCTTGATGCGGCCAGAGTGGGTGTTTGACCATCACGAAACCGCCCACAAAACCGTGGTCATGTTGGGCGTGCAGCACAACTACGACAAACTGAAATCCGCGCCGGATCAGGTCGCTGGCGCAGATGTCACCCGACAGTATGGGCGTGCTGCTGCCGCCGCGAAGAAGGTTGCCGCATGGCTGCGCATCCAAGGTTGGGACGCCGAACCGGTGACTGGTCCCATGGTTGGCAAGATCCTGATGATCCCGCCTGCGCTCGAATGCGGGTTCGGCGAGTTGGGCAAACACGGGTCCCTGATCAACCCGGAGTTCGGATCCGCCTTTCGGCTGGGCGCAGTCCTGACAGATGCACCGATGGCGCCCACCCCCAAACGCGCGTTCGGGGTCGACGATTTCTGCCAAAACTGCCGGGTCTGTGAAGACGCCTGTCCGCCCTTTGCCATTGGCCCGGACAAACAGACGGTCCGTGGCGAAACCAAATGGTACGTGGATTTTGACAAGTGCATCCCGTATTTTGCGGAAACATCCGGCTGCGCCATCTGCATCGCCGTGTGCCCATGGTCACGCCCCGGCGTCGGGCTCAACCTGGCGGCCAAGCTCGCAAGGCGGGCGGAACGGCAAAACTGACGCTCACCCTGCGGGCCACGACCAGGGCCATCCCGCTCGCCGCGACTGTGCAAAATCCCTGATCTGCGATTGATGGTCCGACGTCAGGTCGATGTCGTCCCACCCGTTCATCAGTTTTCGACGCTGAACGTGGCTAAGATCAAAGGGGACCGAATGCCGGTCCATGGAGATGGTCCCGTTCTCAAGGTCCACGTGCAAAGATGCCTTCTCCTCACCCAGCGTGGCCAGCAGGGCCTCCACGGTGTCCTCCGACACGCGGGCGGGCAACAGCCCATTGTTGACCGCATTCCCGGCAAAGATGTCCCCAAAGCTTGGCGCGATCACGGTCCGGATCCCATAGTCTACAAGTGCATAAACTGCCGCCTCGCGCGACGATCCGCTGCCGAAGTTGCGTCGCGTGATCAAAACCGATGCAGTCGGGTGCCGGTTCAGTGGAAAGTCCTCCTGACCATCCCGCAAATCATGCAAAAGGTATCGGCCATACCCCTCGGCCCGAGGGGTCGACATGAACCTTGCCGGGATCAGCTGATCGGTGTCGATGTTTTCGAAAGGCAACGCAATTGCGTGGCCCTTATGCTGTCGCCAACCCGCCATCAGCTCCGTCCTTTCAGCAAGGGCCTGACATCCGAAATCGCGCCCGTCACGGCCGCGGCGGCAACCATGGCCGGCGACATCAAATGGGTGCGCGCGCCCCGGCCCTGTCGGCCCTTGAAGTTGCGGTTTGTGGTCGAGGCACAGCGCTTTCCGGCGGCCACCTGATCGCCGTTCATGCCCACACACATAGAGCAACCCGATGCCACCCATTCGAGCCCAGCCTCCTGGAAGATGCGATCCAGCCCCTCCTGCTCGGCCTGGACCTTCACGTTTGTGGACCCCGGCGATACCAACCCCGGCACCTTGGCGCGCCGTCCCGACAAGACGGCTGCGGCAGCTCGTAAGTCTTCGATGCGCCCATTGGTGCAAGATCCAATGAAGATCTGGTCTACAGGCGTTCCTTCCAGAGATTGGCCGGCGCGCAAGCCCATGTAGTCCAGCGATGCGCGGATGTGCTCGGCCTTATCTGCCGGAGCGCGGTCCGGGTCGGGGATCATCGCCGTGACCGGCAGCGCCTCTTCTGGACTGGTTCCCCATGTGACCGTGGGGGCGATCTGATCAGCATTCAGCACGACTTCCCGGTCGAACTCTGCATCGGGTGCACTGACAAGGCCTGACCAAACGTCGACCGCTTGATCCCAGTCGGGGCCCTGTGGCGCGAAGGGACGTCCGCGCAAATACTCGAACGTCCGCTCGTCCGGCGCCACCATCCCACATCGCGCGCCTCCTTCGATGGAAAGGTTGCACAGCGTCATGCGCCCCTCCATTGACAATGCTCTGACCGCGCTGCCCGCATATTCGATTGCATGCCCCTGGGCGCCATCCGCTCCCAGTTGCGCAATCCAGTTCAACGCCATGTCCTTGGCTGACACACCCGGCCCCAGCACACCGTCGATTGTGATCCGCATTCGTTTCGGGCGGGTTTGCCAGATGGTCTGGGTGGCCAGAACATGCGCCACTTCGGTCGCCCCTACGCCGAAAGCCAGCGCTCCGAAAGCACCATGCGTGGACGTGTGACTGTCCCCGCAGTTCATGACAAGACCCGGCAATGTCAGCCCCTGCTCGGGTCCGATGACATGCACGATGCCTTGACGCGGATCATCCAGTCCAAACAGCCGGATGCCTTGCGCCGACGTGTTCTGTTCCAACGTTTCGATCATCCGCGCGATGGGCGCGGCAATGGCGCCGCGCCGCGTTGGGGCATAGTGATCGACGACACCGAAGGTCAGATCGGGCTCAGCGACCGGCAGTCCGCGTTCGGCCAGTTTGGCAAAGGCATGGTGGGAGCCTTCGTGAACAAAATGCCGGTCCACCCAAAGCAATGATGCACCATCCTCGCGGCGCAATATCTCGTGTGCACCCCAAACCTTCTCGAACATGGTTTGAGGCATCATGGGTTTTCTCCCGCACTGATCACCGGGGCCCAATGGCGCGTTGCGCCCGCGCCAACGCGCGCGAGGGTCATGTCCAGCCTGAACAGATCTGGGCGATAGAGCGCAGAAAGGTATTCAACCCCACAACCCTCTGCGTCGCGCACCACCCTTTTGAGCCACAAGAGGGCGCTGCCAACCGATACACCCAGCGCCTCAGCCACATCCGGTGCCGCAAGAGTCGCGGTTACGGATTGATCTGCGCTGGCGATCTTTACCCCGCTCCGTTCCAGCAAGCGGAAGAGGGGCGATGTGGCGAGATCAGCTTCGTCATACCCCTGCGCGATGTCTTCCGGAACGTAGGTTGTGAGGTGAGAGAACGCGCGTCCTTCCGCCAGCCGGATCCGTGTCGCTTGTTGAACCCGTGCACCTGCCGACAGGCCCAAGGCTTCCGCCACCGGCAATGGCGCCGCTCCGTATGAAAAAGAGAGCAGGCGCGCCGTGGTGTCCTGATCCATCTGTACAAGCTGTGGCATCAGACTGGCGAAGTCGGCCACCATCTGGGCTGCCCCGCGATCGGCTGCGGTGACCACGGACCCTGCCCCGATGCGTTTTTCGATCAATCCGTCCTGGGCCAGAGCCTCCAATGCGCGGCGGATCGTTACGCGAGACACGCCATGGTGCTGCGCCATTTTGGATTCGCCCGGCAGCAAGGTCCCGTCGGCCAGCGCGCCCCCCGCGATTTCGTCGCGCAGCAACAAATAGACGCGGCGGGCTTTACCGCCTTCGGGCAATGGTACCTGTGTTCGTTCCGCCAAATCTCGGCCCCGAGTTTCAAAGTTCTCTTTAGATTGGCAGAAAACTGTTCTTTGCTCCAGTCAAAATCTGTTCTACAAAACATACAGATTGGCGGGAGGATTGTAATGCCGATTGTCGAAGCGAAGATCCTGCAAGGCTACGCGCCGGAGGAAAAGCAGCGGCTATGCAAGGCGCTGACCGATGCGGTGCGCTTCGTGGTACCTGCGGATCCAGAAGCCGTGATTGTGATGCTGCATGAACTGCCCGCAACCGACTATGCGCGCGGCGGTGAGCATCGCGCACCAGCCCCGGCCCGGCCAGATCCGAAATCCGTCGTGATGATGTATCTGCAGGCCATGGAAGCGCGAGACCTAGAACTTGCGCAGCAACAACTTGGCTCCGGTTTCGAGATGGTCTTCCCGGGAACAGGCCCGATGCACACGTTGGCCGAACTGATCGACTGGGCGAAGCCGCGCTATCGGTTCGTCGCGAAGACCTATGACGCCATTGAGGCGTTTCAATCGGAGCGCACCATCGTCTACGCCCGCGGAACGCTCAACGGGGAATGGCCGGATGGCACAGCTTTCAACGGGATCCGATTCATCGACCGGTTCGAACTGGAGGACGGTAAAATCGTGAGGCAAGACGTTTGGAATGACATTGCGGAGGTCCGGTCATGAGCACCGACATCGATCCGATCACCCTCGCAGTGCTTGCCGGGCGGATGGAGCAAATTGCCGATGAAATGGACGCCACGCTGTTTCGCGCGGCCTTCAATCCGATCATCGCCGAAGCGCATGATGCGTCGCATGGCCTTTATGACGCGGTGTCCGGCGACACGCTGGTTCAGGGCAAATCGGGTTTGCCGATCTTTGTGGGGGTGATGTCCTTTGCGGTGAAGGCCGTGATCGACAAAGCCGCGGAACGCGGCGATCTGGAAGACGGCGACATATATGTTTTCAATGACGCGCACATGGGTGGCACCCACCTGAGCGACATGCGCCTTGTCCGCCCCTATTTTCGCAACGGAGAACTCTTCTGCTATCTGGCCTCCGTCGGGCACTGGCACGATGTAGGCGGTGCTGTTCCCGGCAATTACAATCCGTCCGCGACCGAGGCCTTTCAGGAGGCGTTCATTCTGCCGCCTGTGAAGCTGGCCCGCGCCGGAGAGCTCCAACAGGACATCGTCGACATCCTTCTGCGCAACACCCGCCTGCCTCAATCCGCCATGGGCGATCTGAACGGTCAGCTGGGGGCGTTGGATCTGGGGGTGAAGCGGCTGGACGAGTTGCTGGACGAATATGGGGACGACACAGTCAGCGCGGCGCTGCAAGCCCTTGGCCACCGCGCCGAAGCCCTGATGCGGGCAGAGTTGAGCGAGTTGCCGGACGGGCGCTGGGAAGCGATGGATTACCTGGACAACGACGGCATCGCCGATGCAGCGATCCCGATAAAGGTTGCACTTGAAATCAAAAACGACCGTATAGTGCTGGATTTTTCCGGAACGGCACCCGTGACCGATGGCCCGGTGAACATCGCCCTGCCAACGGCCGTGGCCACGGCTTATGTGGCGATCAAGCACATTTTTCCGGATCTGCCTGCCAATGCCGGCGTCATGCGCCCCATCGATGTGCGGGTTCCCGAGGGCTCGTTGCTGTCCGCGGAGTTTCCGGCGCCGGTGGGCGGATACACCGAGACCATCCTGCGCATGATAGATGTCATTTTTTCAGCTTTTGGGCAGGCCGCCCCAGAGCGCGTGGTGGCGAATGCCTACGGCACGATCAATGCGCTGTCGATCGCAGGCAAACGGGCCAACGGGCAAAGATGGGTGATGTTCAGCTTCTACGGCGGCGGCCATGGCGGATCGACGGAGTCCGATGGTCTGAACCACGGCAATGCACCGATTTCGACGGCAACCATACCTCCGATGGAAATCCTTGAGGCGGCCTACCCCGTGATGTTCCGTGAATGGGCGTTGCGACCGGACAGTGGTGGAGCCGGCGCCCACCGCGGCGGACTTGGTGCGGTGTATGAGATCGAGTTGCTCGAAGAACAAGCCGAAGGTTTCCTGTTCGGGGAACGCGGTCGTTTTCCGCCTCAGGGTGCTGCGGGCGGGGACGTCGCAGCAATGAATCGGTTTTCCTTCGAACAGTCCGACGGCTGGCACGAACCGCCGCTCGCATCGAAAATGCTTGGCATTCAGCTGACCAAGGGGCAGGCCGTGCGGTTGGAAACGCCCGGCGGCGGCGGGTACGGTCCCGCCAGCCAGCGTGATCTGCACAAAATCGCGCGGGATGTGGCGATGGGGTACCTCACCCCCGAAAATGCCACCGAGACCTATGGCCCGGCATGGCAGGAGGTCCAGCCATGAGCACGATGATCGGCGTCGACGTTGGAGGGACGTTCACGGATGTGTTCGTTCTGGACGAAGACGCAGGAACAGCCCGCGTTGCTAAGGTTCCAACGACGCGTCCGGACCAGTCAGGTGGTTTTCTGGATGGCATCGCGCGGCAGGTTTCGGATCTGTCCGGGGTCGCGACTGTGGTGCATGGAACGACCGCAGGCACTAATGCGCTTTTGGAGCGCAAAGGGGCGCAGGTTGGCATCATCACCACCCAAGGGCTGCGCGATGTTCTGGAAATGCGCAGACGCGACCGTCCGAGGACATGGGGACTGCGCGGCGATTTTGAACCTGTGGTGCCCCGCAATTTGCGGCTTGAGGTGCCCGAACGAACGCTGGCTGACGGTACCATTCGCACACCGGTTGACCTGGACACCGTGCGGCAAGCGGCGCAGGCGTTGATTGATCAGGGATGCATGGCCGTTGCGGTGTTGTTTGCAAACGCCTACGCAAACCCGGCCAATGAAACTGCCGCGTTGAAAGTCGTGCGGGACATGTGGCCAAACGCCCATGTCTCCTGCTCTGCCGAAATCCTGCCCGAAATCCGGGAATTTGAGCGGTTCTCGACCGCTGCTCTGAATGCATATCTGCAACCCGAAGTGTCCGGTTACACCGCCCGCCTCGACGCTGCGTTACGCGGCGACGGGTTCGCCGGGGAGTTCCTGATTGTGCAGTCCAACGGTGGTGTCATGGGCACAGACACCGCTTGTCGCCTGCCAATCCGCACGGCCCTGAGTGGTCCGGCTGCCGGGGTTATCGCGGCGGGTTACATCGCGGAGACAGCAGGCTTTCCGGATGTAATCACCGGCGACATGGGCGGGACAAGCTTCGACGTGTCCCTGATTTCCGGTGGTCACACGGTGCTGAGCCCGCAGACTTCTATCGATTTCGGCATGGTCGTGCGGGCCCCGATGATCGAAATCACAACGATTGGTGCGGGCGGCGGCTCCATTGCCTGGGTGGACAAGGGGGGCCTGCTCAACATCGGACCGGAAAGCGCGGGTTCCGATCCGGGGCCAGTGGCCTACGGTTTGGGCAACGACCGTCCGACGGTGACGGATGCCAACGTGGTGCTGGGGCGTATCGACCCGGCCAGCCCGATCGGTGGCGAGTTGACACGACTGGATGTGGAAGCGGCCGCAAAGGCAATTGATCAGCATGTCGGAATGCCTCTTGGGCTGGACACTTTCGCAGCCGCGGAGGCTATTCTGCGGGTCGCCAATTCACGCATGGCCGGCGCTATCCGGCTGGTTAGCATCGAACGGGGTTTTGATCCCAAACGCTTTGCCTTCATGCCATTTGGCGGCGGCGGCGCGCTGCACGCCGGTGCGATGCTGGCCGAGGTGGGGATTGGCCGGGCCATCGTGCCGCGATATCCCGGCGTGACCAGCGCTATGGGATGTGTCATCGCCGATATGCGACAGGACTTTGTACAAACAATCAACACGTTGACTGCCAACATGGATACTGTGGCCTTGGGCGATGTGATGCAAAGCCACGTGACCCAAGGCAACGCTCTTTTGGAGGCCTCGGGTGGCCGCTTTGACGCCCGCGATACCGTGTTCGAGCTTGATATGGCTTATGTCGGGCAGACCCATACCGTCGCCGTGCCGATTCCGGTCAAGGTCGAGGGAGAGCATGTCACGCCACCCAGCGTTGGCGAAATCGAAGGCGCTTTTGACCAGGCGTACAAGGAGACCTACGGACGCCTTCTGAAGGGTGGCGTGCGCCGGGTGATGAACCTGCGCAGCGCTGTCATCGGCAAACGCCCGAAATTCGATCTCAGCACGCTTGCACCGACCACATCCAACTCATCCGACGACGCTCGAAGAGGATCGCGCCCTGTCCATTTCGGTGACGCTTGGCACGATACCGCACTCTATGATCGATTGGCGCTGCCAGTCGGCGCGCGCATCGCCGGTCCGGCCATTCTGGTTCAACCTGACACGACAGTCCTGATCGAGCCCGGATTGATCGGGACGGTTGATGCCTATGGGAACACGGTGATCACCGCAGCGGGGAGAACTTCATGAGCACGTTTGACCCCAAACGCACGGCCCTCCTGACAATCGACCTGCAGAACGATTTCCTGCATCCCGAGGGCGCCTATGGCCGCGCGGGTCAAGGTGCCGACGCCATCACGGCGCTTCCAGCAAGGGTGAAACCGGTGGCCGACGCGCTGCGGGCGCAGGGGGGCACCTATGTCTCGGCCCAGTTCACGCTTGTCCCCGGACCGGGCGGTGCGCCTCTAATTGCACCCCATCTCAAAACCCTGCGGCCCTTCCTCACGACAGGGGACTTTGCGCCGGGACAGTTTGGACACGATCTGGTCGAGGCCCTGTCTCCGGCCGACTATACCATCGAGAAAGTGGCCTATTCCGCCTTCTATCAAACCCGGCTGGAATACATCCTGCGCGCGTTGGACATCGACACGCTGATCATTGGCGGGATCGTCACGAATGGCGGCGTTGCCAGTACAGTGCGCGACGCCCACTTGCGCAACATTCACACCATATTGCTCAGCGACGGCTGTGCGGCGTTCAAAGACGACGTGCATGATGCCACGCTGATTTCCTTGGGAACGGTGACCCAGGTCAAAACCTGCGCCGAGGTGCTGGAGATGTTGTCATGAGCCTGGCGCACCGCTTGTCACAACCGCAAATCCTCACTGCTCCGGGGGTTTATGATGGCCTTACCGCAGCACTTGCAGAGCAGGCCGGTTTCGAAGCGCTTTACCTTTCTGGTGCGGCGGTCGCCTACACGCGGCTGGGTCGTCCCGACATCGGATTGACCTCGGTCACAGAGATGGCTGAAACGATGGCGCTGATCCGTGATCGCACCGATTTGCCCGTGATCATTGATGCCGACACTGGATTCGGAAATGCGCTGAACGCGCAGCGCACCATGCGGCTCTATGAGCGCGCCGGGGCCAATGCCTTGCAAGTCGAGGATCAGACTTACCCCAAACGCTGCGGGCATCTGTCCGAAAAGACTTTGATTGGCGCCGAAGAGATGGGCGGAAAAATCGCAGCCATGGCCGATGCGCGCCGTGATAAGGGCACGCTGATCGTCGCCCGCACGGATGCTGTTGCTGTCGAGGGCTTTGACGCCGCGGTCGAGCGTGCGGAGCAGTATGTCGAAGCCGGTGCAGACGTGCTGTTCGTGGAGGCGCCGCAGAGCGAAGAGCAACTGTCCCAAGTGGCCGATCAGCTTGGCGCAAAGGCACCGCTCTTGGCCAACATGGTCGAAGGTGGGGCCACACCTCTGCGCACCGCCGCCGATCTCCAGGCCATGGGGTTCTCGATCGTAATCTTTCCTGGCGGGATTGTGCGCGCGTTGGCGTGCTGCGCCGAACAGTACTTTCGGAGCCTGCAATCGCATGGCACGAATGCGCCGTTCTATGATCGCATGTTTGATTTTGACGCGCTGAACCAGCGTCTGGGTACGAGCGACCTGTTGGCGCAGGGAAAACGTTATGACGCCGGATAAGCCGAGCGTTCTGAACGGACCGCCGCCAGCGTTTCAACATCAGGTACAGACGCTGATCATAGGCGCCGGCGCCTGCGGGATGGTCGCTGCCCTTGCCGCCCACGAGGCCGGACAAGAGGTCCTGCTGATCGAGGCCGACGCGGTGCCTTCAGGGTCAACGGCTTTGTCGGCCGGACTGATCCCGGCGGCTGGCACACGCGTTCAGGCCGCGGCAGGCATCGATGACTCCGCCAAGCGCTTTGCGGCGGACATACAGGCCAAGGCAGCGGGGCAAAACGATGATGCTTTGGTCACAGCGTTGGCGAACGGGGCCGGGCCCGCGATTGACTGGCTGACCGAGCGTTTTGATCTGCCCTTCTCGGTTGTGACCGATTTCGACTACCCCGGTCACTCCCGCAGGCGAATGCATGGCCTGCCCAGCCGGTCAGGACAGGAACTGATCGACCGGTTGCGGACAACCGTTGAGGCGCAAGGTCTGGATATCATTTGTGACCGGCGCGCAGCGGACCTGTTTTTTCATGACGGCACCGTCAGGGGCGTTCGGGTTATCGGCCCAACTAGCCCTGAAACCATCGGGTGTGACCGGCTGATTTTGGCCTGCAATGGGTTTGGTGGCAATCGTGGAATGGTCCAAGCCCATATGCCGGAGATCGCAGACGCCCTTTGGTTCGGACATGACGGCAATCGCGGAGAGGCCGTGATCTGGGGCGATGCGTTGGGAGCCGCATCACACCATCTTGGTGCCTATCAGGGGCATGGCAACGTGGCGCATCCGCACGGCATCCTGATCACCTGGGCTGTGGTCACGGAAGGCGGCGTTCAGGTGAACCTGAACGGTCAACGCTTCTGGAACGAAACGCTGGGGTACTCCGAGGCGGCACGCCATGTGCTTGCCCAACCCGGTGGGGTGGCATGGGCCATTTTTGACGACCGAATTGCGGGCGTTGCGCGCCAGTTTGCGGATTTCAAATCCGCAGAGGCGCAGGGCGCTGTGCGCAAGGCAGACACCATCGCGGATCTCGCCGCGGTCTGCGATCTTCCCGTTCCAGCTCTGACAGAAGCTTTAACGGAACGGCCAACTGCCTCCCCCGACCAGTTTGGCAGAGTCTTTCCGACCGCCGGGCTCTCTGCCCCTTATTGCGCGGTCAAGGTGACCGGCGCGTTGTTCCACACACAAGGCGGCCTGCAAACCGACGGCACGGGACGGGTTCGCAAAACCGATGGCTCCTATTTTGACAACCTGTTTGCGGCGGGCGGCGCAGCGTGTGGCGTCTCTGGTGCAGGTGACAGCGGGTATCTGTCGGGCAACGGATTGCTCAGCGCAGTGGTCCTGGGACGCGCAGCAGGTATGGCGCAAGCGCCCTCGACCTGAATCGACGCGGTTAAGTCAGAACCCGCGCCACCGCCCTTGCGATCACGCGCTCTTCGTCCGTTCGGATGACCAGCGCCGGAACGGCCCCGCCCGTCAGAAGCGGCCCGCCTTCTGCATTGGCTTGCCGATCCAGCGTCAGGCCGAGAAAACCCATCCCGTCGATCACACGCGCACGGATCTCTGCGGCGTTTTCGCCGATCCCACCGCAAAAGACCAAGGCGTCCAGCCCGCCCAATACCGCGGCCATCGCGCCGAGTTCGCGGCGGATCCGAAAGACGTAATAGTCGATGGCTTCGCGCGCCTCGGCATTGGGGCTGGCGAGCAGCGTTCGCATGTCGTGAGTCATGCCGGACAGTCCCTTCAACCCGCTTTCGCGATAGAGCATATGGGTGATGTCCGCACTGCTCATGCCCTGATCCATCAGGTAAAGCAGAACGCCGGGGTCCAGCTGACCGCAACGCGTGCCCATGGGCAAGCCATCAAGCGCCGAGAACCCCATGGTCGACCCGACACTCTGCCCGCCCCGGACGGCACACATGGATGCACCGTTGCCCAGATGAGCAACAACCACCCTGCCCTTCGCGAGCTCCGGATAATCGGAGGCCAACACGCCGGATATGTAATCGTAGCTCAGCCCGTGAAATCCGTAGCGCCGAACGCCTTCGGCGTAGAACCGGCGTGGAAGGGCGAAAGTGTCGTTGACGAATGGATGGCCGCGATGGAACGCGGTGTCAAAACATCCTACCTGCGCCGTGCCGGGGAATGCAGATCGCGCCGCCTCGACGGCAGCCAGATTGTGCGGTTGATGCAGCGGAGCGAGCGGCACCAAGCCCTTCAACTCGTCCAGCACCTCATCGGTCAACTGAACGGGCGCGCCAAACGTGGGGCCGCCGTGCACAATGCGATGGCCGACCCCCACGATCTCTTGCTCCTCCAATTGCGGGTCTATGGCCGACAGAATTGCCGAAACCGCTTTGGCGTGATCGGTCTCGCCCAGCCCAACATCCTCCTGCCCCCTGATCTTCAATCGAGCGTTCGGACCGATGTTCTCCACCTGCCCCACAAGTCGTTCCTGGGGTTCCGACTCCGCTGAATAGAGTGAGAACTTGATCGAAGAGCTGCCCGCATTCAGCGTCAGGATCATTTCTTCGCCCCCTGGGCATTCAAGACCGCAATGGCGCAAGAGACGAGACGGGCCCTTTCGTTGTCCGCACGGCTGGTCAGGATCACCGGGCATTTTGCGCCCATCACCACGCCGCCGGATGCGGCACCGGCCAGATAGGTCAGCTGTTTGGCCAGCATGTTGCCGGCTTCCATATTCGGTGCCACCAGGATGTCCGCCCGACCCGCGACCAGCGAATGAATGCCTTTGGTCGTGGCCGCCGCCAGATCGACCGCGTTGTCCATCGCCAGCGGCCCGTCGACCAACCCCCCGGTGATCTGACCTCGATCTGCCATTTTGGACAAAATCGCCGCATCCAGCGTTGACGGAATGGCCGGGTTCACAACCTCCACAGCAGACAAAACCCCAACCTTTGGCGTCTCGATTCCCAGCGTCACTGCCAGTTCAATTGCGTTCTGTACGATATCGGCCTTGGTTTCGAGATCGGGCGAAATGTTTATCGCCGCATCGGTCACCATCAGAAGGTGGTCAAGTCCGGGTACGTCCATGACAAACACGTGGCTGAGCCTCCGCCCGCCCCGCCGGAGCCCTCCGTCGCGTTTGACGATCTCGCCCAGCAGGATGTCGGTGTGTAAATGGCCCTTCATCACTGCAGCGGCTTCTTTGTCCAGCACCATCCGAACAGCCTCTTGTGCCGCGAGCTGATGATCTCGGGCCTCAACGAGCCGATACGGGGACAGATCAACGCCTTCGGCTTCGGCAGCTTCGGCGATCCTGTCGGGATGCCCGATCAGGATGGGATCGATGAGCGTATGCTCGGCAGCCAGAATGGCCCCGCCCAGGGCGTCGGGGCGCTCTGGCGCTACCACCGCAGTCGGCAGCGCTTCTAAAGGTTCTGCAAGCGCCAGCAGCCTGTCGAAGTGGTTGTGGCTTTGAACGGTAAGTCCCGGCACGTCCTCGGTGTCAAAGCTCAGTTGCACATTCGGCGCGACGACTTCCGCCTCTCCCTCAACAATCCGCTGACCGTCTGGTCCTTCGACCCAGGTGTCAAAGCGAACCACACCGTCGGACTCCTTCGCGACCAATCGCACACGCGCCGTCAGCAGATCTCCGGCGTGCGCGCGGTTCTGAAAACGCAGTGTCTGGCTGCGATAGAGCGCGCCGGGGCCCGGCAGCCTGCACCCCAAAACCGCCGAGATCAGAGAAGCCACCCACATGCCCGGCGCAACCGCCTCGTCCGATCCGTCGCCATCGCCATCTTCTTTGGGCAAATGCATAGGATTGAAGTTGCCCGAGTTGTTGGCAAACACATAAAGATCATCTGCGCGGCAGAGCCGGGTTTCGGAAGCTTCCATGCCCACAGTCAACTGGTCGTAGGGCACATTCTTCATCACGGTGGTCATCTTGAGCTCCGGCAGGGATTCAATGTGTTCTTTCAGGCGTGTACGACAGAGGGATGACGCGCCGCTCGGTCAGGTTGGCGGCAGCGGCATTTCCTTTACTTTATAGAGCAAATCTATGAAGCCTTTGACCTGATGCGCGCAGGTTTCCCGCCCTTTCTCCGCGCTGGCCAGATGGGCTTCCCCAACTGTTCCGGCAGGATTCAGATCCGAAGAAATCCAGCCATAGCTGACCGGACCGATGGGGCTGATCGCCGTCGTCTCGGCGGTGGAGCGAAAGTCCTGTGCCGCTGCCATGTCGACAGTATGGGGCTGAAACGCCAGCATGAGCGAGGTTTCCACATCGCCACCATGGATCCCGAAGCGGTTTTCCTGATCAGAATACATCCCATCGGGGTAGCCAAAGCCCCCCCACTGGCATTTGATTGCCAGCATTTTCGCCTGCACACGCAGCTCGCGGCTGAGGATGGAAACGAGGTCCAGATTGCCGCCATGCGAGTTCACAATGACCAGTTTCCTGACACCGGCACGTGCCACCGACAGGCCGATTTCCGTCCACGCGCTTAGCGCGGTCTGGGCGGTCAGCGTCAGCGTCCCCGGCATATCGAGATGCTCGTTGGATTTGCCCACCGCCTGAGTCGGGAGAATGCGCAGGTCCAGATCTTCAGGGACGGTCCGGCGCAGCTCCGCAAGCATGCCTTCGGCAATCATCGTGTCCGTTCCCACCGGCAGGTGCGGTCCGTGTTGTTCGATCGCAGCCGTTGGCAGGATCGCGATCGTCTGCATCGGGTCGCAGCTCCGGAATTCGGCAAAACGGTATTCGGCCCAATCAAGGCGGCGGGTCATGTCTCTGTCCTGTCATGCGTTGCATCAAGTCGGGCGCGCAGGTAGTCGCCCATTCTGATCGGCGGATAATTCGGCGCACCGGTCCCTGGCAATGCGGCAATTAGCGTTTCCGGGCTGGGCTCCATGAAAAACGCAATCGAGCGTCTCTCGTGTTTGGGTGGCAGAACGCGGTGGGGTGTGGAGACATAGATATCATTGCTCCATCGCATCAGGGCATCGCCGATATTGACCACGAAAGCCCCTTTGATATCGGGCACATCCATCCAGTCGCCGCCACGGGGCCGGACCTGCAAACCCGGTTCACCATCGGTCAAAAGCAACGTGATCGACCCATAGTCGGTATGGGCGCCGGCCCCAATGCCATGCTGCCCCGCCGGGTAGTGCAGCAGGCGGAGAAAGGCCATGGGCACCTCGAAATGCGGTGCAAAATATTGCGGGTCCAGCCCCAAATCCTGCGCAACGGCGCGGTGCAGGTTGAGCCCGACCTGCAGCACCGCATCGTAGTACTCCAGCAGGGTCTCGGAGAATCCCGGAAGGTCCGGCCAGATGTTGACCCCCCGAAAAGGTTCGTTTGCCAGAACGCGCGGGTCGTCCGCCGCCAGATCAAGCCCGATATTGAAGGCCTCTTTCTGGTCAGGCTGTCCGCTCTTGTCGTCCAACCGCTCTGCACCAAAGGCCACCCAACCCCGGTTGTGAGGATTGTTGCGCATGTCGAGCGCTGCCTTTTCCGCCTCCGGCAATGCAAAGAACTGGTCCGATGCCGAAAAGACCCGCGTGATCAGGTCCGGATCCACACCATGGCCCGAGAGCAAGAAAAATCCCGTTTCTCGGCACGCCTTGCCCAGCGCATGCGCGAAATCCTTGGGCGCCTTGTCATAGTCTTCCCAGTTCAGCACGGGAATCATGCGCGCACCAATTCGGAAGTCCGTTGAGCACCGATCAGGCGCCGCATCTTGCTGCTCACACGATCAAGATGAGCGGCGCGGCTTTCGGGAGTGGAACTGTCCATCAGGTAATGCGCGGCAAAGACCGTTCGGCACCGCGGTGCACAAATCACGCGCAAGCCGCGGGTCAAGGTGCGCTTGCCCGGAGCCCCCACGAACAAGGTCAACCATCGGCTGGCACCGCAGGTGGTAAAGACGCCGAGCCGCTTGATCGCCGTGAGAGCAGGCTGGATGTTGCCGTTCTCGTCAGGCATCTGAAAGGCGACGCCAGGCACCAGCACGCGATCCAGCCATCCCTTGAGCATCGCGGGTAAGCCATACCACCACGTCGGGTAGACAAAGATCAGCGTATCACACCACATCAGGGCCGCGACGTCCTCGGCCACATGATCGGCGTTGCAGGTCGGATCCTCATAGCGGTCCAGATCGTCCGCGCTCAGAAGAGGATTGAAGCCGTTCTTGTAGAGATCGAGCAATCGAATCTCTGCACCTGCGTCTTCGAGCCGCTGCATGATGACGTCACGCACGGCAGCGTTGAAGCTGCCTTCTTTGGGATGGCTGTAGACCACCAAAGCCCGCATTCAGAATGCCTCCATCTCCTGGCCAACCTTTCGCAGAAATGCTGTCCGCGTCGCTTCCGCTGCGCGATTCATGTCATAAAGCGCAAGATACCGCATCTTCTCAGGTCGGCATACATGCCATACCGCACGACGCACTGACCGGCGTGGCGGATCCCCGGCCATCCATGCCCGCACCCGGGTCCCACCATAGGTGGTGACCGCCGCGAGCTTGCGGATATTGGTCAGGTTGGGCACGACCTTCCCCTCCTCAAGCCGGAAGGAAACGCCTGGCAAAAACACGCGATCCAGAAACCCCTTGAGGATGGCGGGGTACCCGAAATTCCAGACCGGAAAGACCATCACGAGCGCTTCTGCTGCGCGCAGGCGCGCGACATAGTCCGCCACAGGACCTTCGTTTACGCCCACGTCGTGGTAGCCACGCCTTTCCGCTTCGGTCAGCACGGGATGGAAGCCTTCGGCGTTCAGATCACAGTCATCGACGTCCCAGCCCGCAGACGTCAGCCGCGCCACCACCTCGCCATGCAACGCCGCGGAAAAGCTCTCGGCGCAAGGATGCGCAAAGAGGACCAGAACGCGTTTCATGCGATGCGCCGCCCTGTAAGACAAGGTTGCCCCAACCACGGCCTCAAGCGCCAAGAACGCAGGTTGACCCGGCGTGTCGTCACGGCGCCGGCCTGAGACCGGGGTAGGCGTACATACCTTCATAACTCCAATCCGGGTCGTCCCACGCAATCATCTTGCCGGGGTTGAGCAGCCCCTTGGGGTCTGCCTCGCGTTTGAACGCAAGCTGGCGATCATCAACCACTTGCCGCCCACCCTCTTCCAGCGTGTAGCGGTGTGGATTGAAAATCAGCGCGCCAGCCTCTTCGTGAATTCGGATGATTTCGTCGAGCCGCTCTTCGGTCGTGAACTTCACCAAAGACAGGCCTGCGAACATCACCTTGCCATTTTCCCGCATCACTTCGAGATGCTGCAAAACCTCGGGGCTGAACTCCGCCCGCATTCTTTCGATCAATGCAAGGTGATCCGGGAAACCATAGCGCACCTGCAGATAAGTGATGGAAGGATCCACTTTGAGCGCCCGCAGGGTGGTGTGGTTCCAGCCATACTCAAACACCGGACCCGGTCCGCGGTCCCAGTCGCTGGCGTCGGATCGGTAGATCAGACGCGCATATGGCCTGCGCTCCAGAAACACGCCAAAGGCGTCCATCGCGTGCGGCGCCACCATCAGGCCAAGCAGCTGCGTTTCGGGCGTGATATGTGGCCTGACGCGCTGGAAATAGTCATGGGCCAAAGGGGCCTCGAAGACAGTTGCCAGCTTGATCAGAATGCCGTCCTCGTTGGCCAACTCTTCGGCAAATTGGGCCGCTTCAGGAAACCCATCGCAGGCCACGAACATCTCGACCCAGTCATATGCTGGTGCCAGCGGCATCTCGATCTCGGTGATGATCCCGTTTGTCCCATAGGCGTGGCTGACGCGGGCCAGTTCTTCACCCCGGAACTCTAAGACACGTGGCTCTTTTTCCATTGTGACGACGCGCAGCCGGATGATGTTTCCCAGATCCCGCAGTGACCCCCAAGTACAGGACCCCACACCACCGGACCCTCCGGCAATGAAGCCACCGATCGTGGCGGTGGACCAGGTGGAGGAAAACATGCGGATTTCCTGACCGGAATGCTCTTTGCAATAGGCATCGAGGTCTTTCAGCAAAACCCCCGGCTCGCAGATCACGCGCCCGGGATGAACCTCCTTTACCGCCGTAAGGTGCCGCAGATGCATCACGCACCCGCCGGCAAGAGGCATGGCCTGACCGTAGTTGCCAGTGCCTGCCCCGCGCGTGGTGACCGGAACATCGTGCGCGTAGCAAATGCGCAGCACCTCGATCACCTCGGCCTCGCTGCGCGGGCTGACCACAAAATCCGCTTCGACATGATCCAGCCGGTCCTTGAGAACGGGCGAATACCAGAAGAAGTCCCGGCTCTTGGCCTTGATGGCCGCCGGATTGCTGTCAAGTTCCAGATGCGCAAGAGCGGCCTTGGCCGCGGCGATATTGGATGTCATTGGGGCCTCATCAAATCATCGAGTTCCGCATAGTCCGGCAGGGTTCGGTCAATGGCACGGCCATTGCGCATCACGATGCGGTCCGCCTGCGGCCGGGCGTGCAATTCGGTCCAGCTGCGCGCCTTGCAAATGACCAGATCCGCTGGGGCGCCCGGTTCCAGCGAGGGTGCGCGGAAACCACAGGCGGCTGCGGGGTGGGTCAGAAACGCGTGCGTCCAGTCCAGATCGGAGTGATCCAGGTGTCCGATCCGGGTTGCCTCTCGCATGACCTCTAGCATGTCCATATCCCCGTAAGCGTAAAACGGATCCCGTGTATTGTCCGAGGCGAAGCTGAGCGGAATGCCATGGGCCTTGATCTCGTGCACACGCGTGATCCCACGCCGGCGTGGTGTTCGGTGTGGCGTTCGATCCTGAAGATAAAGGTTGCACAGCGGCAGGCTGACCACATGCAAGCCGGCTTCGTGAACCAGATCGAGCGTTTCGAACATTTCCGCTTCCGACTGTGTCGACAGTGAACAGCAATGTCCGACTACTATGCGATTTGGGAAGTCCACCGCGCGCGCCACCTCGGCGATCTGACGCAAGGTCGAGACACCCGGATCGAGCGTCTCGTCGACATGGAAGTCGGCGTCCAGCCTCAACTCGGTCGCCATCGCAAAGAAGCCTTTGAGGCGCGAGTCCAGATCCTCCATCGGATAAGTCACCATGCCAAGAATACCACCACTCTCGGCCACAAGATCGGCGGTATGGCGGAACGGTCCGTCGATGCTGAACCCGTCACATCCCACCAAGCAGGACGCCTGCAAGTCGATGCGACCGGCCCATTCCTCGCGCAGGTCCCGGAAGACCGGCCAACTGATATCATCCTGCGGCGGCACGCTGTCGAGGTGCGTACGGATGGCGCGTGTCCCATGCGCGTAGGCACAGCGCAATGAGAACTCCATGCGCCGCCGCACGTCGTCGGCGGACCAGTTGGCTCGCCTGTCGTCGCTGACAGTGGTTAACGCGCCCATAAACGTTCCGTCCGGGTTCGGCGCGCGGTCCCAGATATGTCCTTTGTCCAGATGAACATGCATATCTATGAAGGCGGGGAAGACCATTGCGCCCCCCATGTCGACCCGCATCCCGGGTTGATCGCTGATCTGGCCGGCTGCGACATGAAGGTCCGTCCGGATCAAATCCCCGTCCTCCCCGCTCAGGCAGGCGGGTATAGTCACGTTCTGCAACGTGAGCGGTCCATCGGGGAGAGTTCGGAAATCCATTACGTCTCCCGTTTCAGAGCGCTCTCATGCCATTTGCGCAACAACATGTGACTGAGAAAACTGAGACCTGCGAAGATCACGACACCGGTCAGCGCAATGAGGATCAGCGCCGCGAACATCCGTGGAATGTTCAGCCTGTATCCGGCTTCGAGAATCCGGAAGGCCAGCCCGGACTTCAAGCCGCCAGTGCCGGCAACATACTCCGCAACGACCGCACCGATCAGACTGAGCCCACCGGCAATGCGCAGTCCGCCGAGAAAGTAAGGCAGCGCGGAGGGCAATTGCAGATAACGCAATCTCTGCCAACGGGTGGCACCATAGATGCGAAAGAGGTCGCGCAGGTTGTGATCAGCAGAGTTCAAACCCAGCGTTGTGTTCGACAAGACCGGAAAGAAGGCCACCAGCCATGCGCACAGCAGCAGGCCCGCCAAGCGGTTGTCCACATAGATGAAGATCAGCGGCGCAATCGCCACAATTGGCGTCACCTGCAAAATGACGGCGTAGGGGTAGAACGACATCTCTACCAGCCGGGACTGATTGAACAACACGGCCAGCCCGACACCCCCCAAAACCGCCACGGCAAGCGCCATCAGCGTGATCTGCAAGGTCACCAGCAATGCTTCGAACAGCAAAGCCCAGTCCGCCACCAGCGTCTGGGCCACCAGCCCCGGTCCCGGCAGAATGTAGTGCGGGATTTCGTTCCAATAGACGATCCGGTCCCAGAGCCACAGCCCAGCAACCAGAGCCACCAGCGGGAAAACCCAACGACCGGTGCGTTCGAACCGCGCCAGTCGGCGCCGCGCAGCCTCGTCGGCATCGATGACGGGGGCCTGATCGGGGGGCGTATCGGCAATACTCATCGGGTTAGTCCGTCTATCAAGGGGCACGATGTCCGCGGAACGCGATAGGCAACAATCACGCCGCATCCTCCATCGCTTCGTGCAACGCATCGGTCGCAAGCCGTGTGTACGCCGCATATTCCTGAGACGTTCGGAATGTGTCGTCGCGCGGATAGGGTGCGTCGACGGCCAGTTCCTGAATGACCCGACCGGGACGGGCGGCCATCACAACGATCCGATCCGACAAGAAGACGCTTTCGAAGACCGAATGCGTCACGAAGATGACTGTGCAACCGATCTTGTGCTTCAGTTCCAGCAGATCATCGTTCAGTTTGAACCGGGTGATTTCGTCAAGTGCCGCAAAGGGTTCGTCCATGAGGATCAAACGCGGTCGGGTCACCATCGCCCTCGCGATGGACACGCGCATTTTCATGCCGCCGGACAATTCCCTTGGGTAAGAATTCTGGAACTTCTCTAGACCCACAAGCCTCAATGCCTCAAGCACCTCGTCTTTGACTTGCCCATAGGTCTTGCCACGCAGGCGAAAGGGAAGCCAGACGTTCTGCGCCACGGTTGCCCAGGGCATCAGTGTCGCCTCCTGGAACACCACGCCCAGATCGCCGGTGCGTTGCCCCCCTGACCACTCAATGCGCCCCGACGTTGGATGAATGAGATCCGCGATCAGCCGCAGTGCGGTAGACTTGCCGCACCCCGACGGGCCCAGCAAAGAGATGAAATCACCTTGGCGAACTTGCAGTGACATGCCTCTGAGCGCCTCAACTTCGCCGCCAAAGGTCTTGTTCACCTGCTCAACCCGCAAGAGCTCCGGCCTGTCTGCCGGTGCTGGCGCTGCCGCTGTCATGTATCCCCCGCAACACGGGGCCGGACCCAGGGTCCGGCCCGGATGGCCCTAGTTCGACGGACGCAAGTCCATGCCGGCTTTTTGGTTGGTGAAGTCGAGTGTGTAGGCAGACTTCCAGTCCAGCCCGTCTTCCAGAACGCCAGCCGACACCATCTTTTGGTAAAAGTCCCCAATGACTTCATCGGTCATCGAACCGATACCCATCTCAAGGGCGGTACCGCTGTCCACAATGCCCTGATCGCGCATCATGTTCTTGGCAAACTCGATCTTGTCCGGAGTCATGTCAGGGTTCGCCGCAATGATCGCCGCATCCGCATCGGCACTGTCACCATAGAGATAATTGTACCAGCCGATCAGCGAGCCATCGACAAAGCACTTCACCTTGTCCGGCTCGTTGGCAATGGTCTCGGCCATGGTTTCAATGGTGGTTGCGTAGCTGGAGTATCCCGCATCCGCGATCAGGAAAACGTTGGGCTTGAACCCGGCTTCCTTCTCGATGGCATAGGGTTCTGAACTCAGATAGCCCTGCATGCCCTTTCCCTTGTCCGCGATGAACGGCGCCGGGTTGAAGGTGTAGGGCTCCCGCTGATCCGCCGTAAATCCATGTTCCGCGATCATCCACTGGTAATAGCTGGAAAATCCGTTGTCCCCGATCAGAAGCGTCAGGTCCTTCAGTTCATCCCAGCTGTCCGCTTCACCGGGGTGAGAGATAATGACCTGCGGGTGCTTTTGGAAAATCGCGGCCACGGCAACAACGGGGATGTTTTCTTTCACAGCGTTGAACGCCTGCAACATGTCGCCGCCCATATGAAAGTCGATCCGCCCGGCCAGCAACAACGCCCGATTGTTGACCTGGGGCCCGCCAGACACAATCTCCACGTCCAAACCACAGGCTGCGTAAGTCCCGTCGGCAACGGACTGGTAAAACCCGCCATGCTCGGCCTGGGCGAGCCAGTTTGTGCCAAAGATCACCTTCTCGTTTTCGGCCGCCGCCGTGCCGGCTCCGAGCGCCAGCATTCCGGCTGTAGCAAATCCTGTTAGTTTCGACATCTTCACCTCCTGTTGAGCTGTGCCGGACAGACGCTGACGCTGTCCGGCACACTTTCAATGCACATCAGACCGCGGTTGCATCGGGCTGGCGAGTTAAGAACGTCAATCGGTAGAAAAACGCGCAGCGTTGCTTAAGAGCTAAGCACAATGCAAACATCAATGCGAGCCGATGTCTACTTCCTGTAGATGAAGCAGCGCCCCGGCACTGCGCCTGGAGGCAAATCGAGTTCTTCGAGCGCTTCAAAATACATCCGGTCGCTGGACACCATCAGACCGCCTGGCGCCAGAACGGGTTCAATCAACGGCGAAACAAGACGCGCAAACGCGTCGTTCTTCTGAAGATTGTGACCACCCAGATCCGCGTGAACGAGGCTGGCAACCGGACCGAAACGCTCCAGTGCGGCAGGCAGGGTTTCGGTCACTTCCCCAAGCAGCAGCATGTCTTCGGATGGGGTGCTGTCCGGATGTGAGGCGACTGCACGCTCGAACACATAGATATCCCGTCTCAGGACTCGCTCTTTCAAATGGTGATAGGTCCGACCATTCCCCAGCCCCAATTCAAACACCGGCCCGCTCAGCTCTTCGGTTTCAGCGATGGCAAAATCGAGGCAGGCGCGCTGCGAAACCATACGGTCAATAAACACATCCAGTCGGCTCATGACACTCTGTCCCTGTTTCTGGGGAACCGGCGTTGCGGTTCCATCCCCCCTGATGCCAAAGAAACAATCGGAAGTGTAGGCGCGTGTTGGATAAAATATCACGCATTTCGCACCTTTAGGCGCGATTCGTGTTTGACTATGGGGCAACCGGCAAGTGAAAGTGATCCGGGGCTTGGGGAGGAACGCCGCACCGGAAGACTGCGCGACGCTGATCAAATGGATTTCACCAATTGACCCCCTTGCTGTCAGTGACTGACCTGAGCATCGGCTTTGGCCGCGCCGAGCCGGTCGTGCAGAACGTGAACTTTGACGTGATGCCCGGGCAAACGCTGGCACTCGTTGGAGAGTCCGGGTCGGGAAAGACCATAACATGTCGTGCGATCTTGCGGATCTTGCCGCGCACCGCCCAGATTCGCAGCGGCCAGGTCGTTCTAAACGGTCGTAATGGTGCGCTTACGCTGACCGAGATGGGTGAGCGACAGCTGCGCAAAGTGCGCGGTGACGACATCTCGATGATTTTTCAGGAGCCCATGCGCTCTCTCTCGCCCCTGCACCGGATTGGCAATCAGGTGAGCGAAGTTCTCTGGCTGCACAAGGGCGCCAGCGAGAAAGAGGCCAAGGCGCAAGTTCTGGCAACTTTTGACCGGGTTGGCTTTCCCGACCCGGAACGCGCCTATAAATCTTATCCCTTTGAGCTGTCGGGGGGCATGCGGCAACGGGCGATGATCGCGATGGCAATGGTGTCGAAACCGGATCTTCTGATCGCGGACGAACCGACCACGGCGCTGGATGTCACGACGCAGGCGCAGGTTCTGGGGTTGATCAAAGAGCTACAGCGCGAAACCGGGATGGCTGTGATCCTTGTCACCCACGATCTGGGCGTTGTCGCCAACATGGCCGAGCAGGTCGTTGTCATGCACAAGGGCCGCATAATGGAAGCGGGGCCCGCGGCACCGGTGCTATCCGCTCCGGCCCACCCTTACACCCAGGATCTGTTTGCTGCGGCGCCCTCGATCCCCGCAGTCACCCAACTGGTTAAGCCGCCACCGCAGGACGATCTGATCCTTCAGTTGCGTGACGTGTCCAAGACCTATCGTCTGAAGGCGTCAAAGGCTTTTCGGCCCGAGATCCTGATCCACGCCTGCCGTGGCATCGATTTGTCTTTGCCGCGCGGTAAGACCCTAGCAGTGGTTGGGGAATCCGGATCGGGCAAGACAACGGCCGCACGCATCGCGCTGGGTGCGGAGCCGCCCGATCCAGGAGGGGAGGTTCTGTTTCGCGCCGAACCCGGCGCCGCGCCTATCGCTGTTCACAACATGAACAGAGCGGCACGGACTGCGTTCCAGAAGAAAGCGCAGATGGTCTTTCAGGACCCCTACTCCTCTCTCAGCCCGCGGATGCGGATACTCTCTACGCTCACCGAACCGCTGGAAATCCACGACATCGGCACGCGTTCCGAGCAGCGCGATCGCGCCGAAGCGATGCTGAAACAGGTCGGTTTGAACGCGGACATGTTGCAGCGGTACCCGCATGCGTTTTCCGGAGGTCAACGGCAAAGGTTGTCGATTGCACGAGCGCTGATGCTGGATCCCACGCTTCTCGTCTGTGACGAACCAACGTCGGCACTGGATGTGTCCGTGCAGGAACAAATCCTGACACTTCTGGAAGATATCCGGGACCGCATGGGACTCTCTTATCTCTTTATTTCCCATGACTTAGCTGTGGTAGCGCGGATCGCGGACGAGGTTGCCGTGATGCGGCAGGGTCTTGTTGTCGAGCAGGCCCCGCCCGACACATTGTTTCACAATCCCCGGCATCCCTACACCAAAGCCTTGATTGCGGCGCAACCAACGCCAGACATTAACAGACCGATAAACTTGAAACTCGTCGCGCAGGGGGCTGGAACCCCGGACAGCTGGCCGGAGGAATTCCGGTTCTCCGAAACCGTTGTCCCGGCGCTGACCATGCTCGAACCCGGACACAAGGTACGTTGCCATGTTTGACACGACCCGTCTTTACACCCGGAATTGCATTGCCGCATTGATAACGGTGATCTTTGCGCTGCCTGCAGTGGCCGAAGAGATTGTTCTGCAGGAAAGCGGATTCTGGCAGGCCGAAGTGGATGCCGGCGATCTGCCACCTGTCTCGGAACGCTTGCCAGACCCGCCCTTGATCGTCGATCTCGAAGCTAAGGGAAGGGAGTTTGGCTCTCCGGGCGGGACATTGCGCACCATGGTTTCCCGATCCAAGGATATCCGGCAGATGGTTGTCTATGGGTACGCGCGTCTGGTCGGCTATGACGAAAATTATGAACTCGTTCCCGACATCCTCGAAGCCATAGAGATCGAAGACAACAAGGTCTTCACGATGCGCTTGCGCAAGAACCATCGCTGGTCGGACGGCGCTCCGTTCACCTCTGACGACTTCAAGTACTGGTGGAACGATGTCGCCAATCACGAGGCGCTCAGCCCGTCCGGTCCCGCTGAGTTTTTGCGCGTCGACGGGAAACTGCCCACCGTGACTTTTCCTGATGCGCAAACGGTTGTTTATGCGTGGGACTCACCCAATCCCAGCTTTCTGGCCACGCTTGCGCAGGCGCGTCCTCCCTTCATTTACCGGCCCGCGCATTTTCTGAGGAACTATCACGTCGACTATGCCGACCCGGATGAACTGGACGCCGCCAAGCGCAAAGCGCGGCTGCGCAACTGGGCCGCGCTGCACAACAAAGTCGACAACATGTACAAGTTCGACAATCCTGAACTGCCAACCCTGCAGCCTTGGATCAACGCAAGTCCGGGCAAGAAGATCCGCTACTTGTTTGTGCGCAATCCCTATTACCACAGGGTCGACAGCAACGGCGTGCAACTGCCGTACGTGGACATCGTCGAAATGGAGATCGTGGCCGGTGGCCTGATCGCCGCTAAGTCAAATGCGGGCGAGGTGCATTTGCAGGGCCGTGGACTAGACTTTCGTGACGTCTCGATCCTTCGCAAAGGGGAAAAGGACGGTGGCGACTATCGCACCCATCTGTGGTCCACGGGCACGGCCTCCCAGATCGCGATTTATCCAAACCTGAACTACGGGGATCCGGTCTGGCGTGAACTGCTCCGCGACGTACGTGTGCGGCGCGCCCTCTCGATGGGAATTGACCGGGACACGATCAACAAGGCGCTTTACTTCCAACTGGCCAAGCCTGGCTCCATGACAGTTCTGCCGGGCAGCCCATTTTATGACCCGGCCAACCGCGCCGCCTGGTCCGCGTACGATGTCGATCAGGCCAACGCGCTTCTGGATGAGGTGGGCCTGACGGAGCGGGCCCCAAACGGTATCCGCCTGCTGCCGGACGGCCGCCCGATGGAGTTCATCATCGAGACTGCCGGGGAGCGTCAGGAGGTCGAAAACGCCCTGCAGATCATCACCGACAATTGGCGCGATATCGGCGTGAAACTTGTGATGCGACCGCTGGATCGCGACATTCTGCGCAACCGGGTCTATTCGGGGGCAACCATGTCTTCGGTTTGGTTCGGGTGGGACAACGGATTGCCGCAAGCCTATACCTCTCCGGAGTACCTGGCACCGCGGCATCAGGAGTTTTTGGCCTGGCCCAAATGGGGGCAGTACTACCAGACCGGTGGCAAGTCCGGCGAAGCACCCGATGAACCCGATGCGGTCCGGCTGATGGACCTCAGTTTTGCATGGGAGAAGGCCAAGACCGAAGAAGAGAAAAGCGAGATCTGGCGCGAAATGCTGGCGATCCACGCTGACCAGATTTACGGGATTGGTCTGCTGGCCGAAGCCCCGCAACCGGTCGTGGTGTCCAACAGGATGCGGAATGTCCCCGAAAGTGGCATGTGGGCCTGGGACCCCGGCGCCCATTTCGGCGTGCATCGCATGGACGAGTTTTTCCTTGAGGATGGCCAGAGCTGATGCAGATCCTGCGCTACGCAGTCTATCGGTTCATAACGATGCTTTTGACACTGCTCGTGGTGTCAGCGCTCATCTTTATGATCATCAATCTTCCACCGGGTGACTACCTGAGCAATCAGATCAGCGAGCTGCGCGCAACCGGGCAATCCGCAGGCGTAGCCAAGGCTGAGTTTCTGCGACAGGAATACGCGCTCGACCGCCCGTTGTCGCAGCAGTACCTGATCTGGATGGGCTTCATGCCCGGTCCTCAGGGCTGGTCCGGCATGATCCAGGGCAATTTTGGCTGGTCATTCGAATTCGACCAGCCGGTTGCAGAAATCGTGGGCGACACCTTGTGGCTGACAGTTCTCGTGAACGTCGCCGCGGTCCTTTTCGTCTATCTGGTTGCATTGCCGTTGGGCGTTCTGGCGGCGGCCAAATCGAAGACGTGGGTAGACTATTCAGCGGCGTTTGTTGGGTATCTGGGACTTGCGACGCCCAACTTCCTGCTGGCCCTGATCCTCTTTTACTACGGAAACAAGTATTTCAACCTGCCCATCGGGGGGCTGATGGACCCCATCTACGAAGGGCAACCCATGAGTTTGGAGAAGATCCAATCCATCCTCATACACCTGATCGTCCCAACCTTTGTGATCGGCACCTCCGGCGCGGCAGCAATGATGCAGCGATTGCGCGCAAACATGCTGGACGAATTGGGCAAACCCTATGTGGAGACAGCCATCGCCAAGGGAATGAGCCCGCAGCGGATGCTGACCAAGTACCCGTTGCGCGTGGCCTTCAACCCATTCGTGGCAGATATCGGTAACCTGCTGCCTTCAATGGTGTCGGGCTCTGTTCTGGTGTCGGTGGTGTTGGGATTGCAGACCATTGGGCCGACCCTGTTGACCGCACTCAAAACACAGGACCAATTTCTGGCCGGCTTCGTTTTGATGTTCGTGGCTTTGCTGACCTTGATCGGCACAATGATCTCTGACGTGTTGCTGGTCCTGCTGGACCCGCGCATCCGGTATGAGGGGCGCGAGGCATGAGCAATCAGACTGAAGACCGTTATGTCGATGATGCGGCCTATGACCCGCAGGCCAGCCAGCAGCAGCTGGAACGCAAGGATTTGGATGCGCCGAACTGGCTTCTGATCTGGCGCAAATTCCGGCAACACCGTCTGGGTCTCATCTCCGGCATCTTTTTGCTGTTTTCTTACCTGATGCTGCCCTTTGCCGGGTTCATCGCGCCCTATACCCCGAATGAACGCTACTCGGATCACCTCTACGCGCCGCCGCAAGCGATCCGCCTGTTTCACGAAGGCCGGCTGATCGGACCCTATGTGTATCCGATCACCGCCGAAGCCGATCTGGAGAATTTCCAATGGGTGTTTGTCCAAGATCTGGAGAACCCCGCGCGGCTGAAGTTCTTTTGTGAAGGCAGCGAATACAAGATCGCGGGCCTGATCCCTTCGCATACACACCTTTTCTGCGCGCCCGAAGGTGCAACAGTCTTTGTTTGGGGGTCGGACCGTTTGGGGCGCGATGTGTTTTCGCGGATATTCTACGGGGCGCAATTGTCTTTGACAGTCGGGCTGATCGGGATCACCGTCTCATTCCTGCTGGGCATATTCTTTGGCAGTGTGGCGGGCTACTTCGGTGGGTTTGTCGACTGGGTCATAAACCGGGTGATCGAGATCTTGCGATCGTTACCCGAACTTCCGCTCTGGCTTGCTCTATCAGCTGCGGTCCCGTCCAACTGGGGACCGGTGGCGGTCTTTTTCATCATATCTGTCATTCTTGGGATACTGGACTGGCCGGGTCTCGCACGGGCCGTCCGGGCCAAGTTCCTGAGCCTGAGAGAGGAAGAGTACGTGCGCGCCGCTGAAATGATGGGCGCAACATCGGGGAGAGTGATCCGCAAGCACCTGTTGCCGAACTTCATGTCCCACCTGATCGCCTCCGCCACCCTGTCGATCCCGGCAATGATTCTCGGCGAAACGGCCCTGTCCTTTCTGGGACTCGGCCTGCGGGCGCCGGCGGTTAGCTGGGGCGTTATGCTGAACGACGCCCAGAACTTGGCCAGCATCGAAATCTACCCCTGGACCGCGATCCCGATGCTGCCAATCATCGTCGTTGTGCTTGCGTTCAACTTCCTGGGTGACGGATTGCGCGACAGCCTTGATCCCTACGAAAGCTGACACCCCGCAGTCCGGGGCGCGGATAGTCCGCGTCCTGAGCGGCTCCTATCAGGGCAGTGTTGGTGCAATCAGATACAGGGCCTGCATCGCCTGACCCGGCTTTGCGCCCGGCAGGGTCTCCTCAAAGATTTGCGCCATCGTGCCATTGGCATAGAGCCCGGACACGATGCCATCGATCAACAACCGGAAATCGGCATCCCCACGGGTCAGCGCAAGACCATGCTTTTCGATGGTCAGAAGCCGGTCCATGACATTGAAGTCATCACCTTTCTCGCTGTTGGCTTTGAGGAACATCAGGATCGACTGATCAGCAAAGTACGCTTCAAGCTCGCCAGCCTCCATCGCGGCCATACCCGTGACGTGGCTGTCGAAGACGACGACCTCGGGAGTCAGTCCCGTCGCTTCGAGCGTGTTTTCCAACGCTTCTTCGGTCGTTGTGCCTCCCCGGACGCCGACCTTTTTGTCCGCCAGTGCGGTTAGGTTGGATTCGGTTCCAACAGGCAACATGACTGCCGATCCGTCCACATATGTCGGCACGGAGAAATCCACGATATCGCGACGCGACAATGTAATCGTGGCGGCGCCGCACAGCAGATCGATTTCGCCACTGGCAACTTTGTCGAACCGATCCTCGGCGGTGACTTCGATGAACTCCGCGTTCAGTTCTTCAAGTTGAAGATAGTTCGCAACGGCCTGTGCAATCTGGCTGCAAACCAGCAGCGAAAATCCGGCAGGGCGCCCTTCCGCATCGCGGTAGGAAAGCGGCGGCGCATCAGTGCGAAAGCCCAGATTAAAGGTGTTGGTCTCTTTGATGCGATCCAGCGTCTGCGCCTGAGATGTGGCCGCCGCAATCACCAGCACGGCGGCAGAAAGGAGAGTCCTGATCATGTTTTTTGTTCCTGAGGCCTGAGGTTTTGCGCACCCTATCTGCGTGGCCAGGCATAGCCAAGCAACCAATCCGTACACTGCGATTTGAGCAGAGTGGTCGGCGTGCTCTTGCCGGTGCGGGAGGTGAACGGACTGTTCGCTTCCGGGACAGGCTACCGGTCGTCACCACTTTCGTTGACGTCATCCATGAAGTCGTCGTCGATCGCGGCCTGCACCGCGCCAGTGACGGCCTCTCTCTGCTTGGGCGTCAGGTCTTCGGCCTTTTCGTCGGCCAGCCGGACCGTCACTTCACGATGCGCAAACTTGATGCCTTCGCGGGCGAACAAACGCCGGATGTCTTCGTAGACACGCTTGCGGACAAGCCACTGGTCCCCCGGTTTCGTCATGAATTTGACCCGGATGATCATCGCGCTGTCCTGCATCTCTATGACCCCTTGGGATTTCAGGGGCTGGATGAAGTTAGACCCGATCACCGGATCGTCGAGCAATTCTATCCCGAGATTCTTGATCAGCTTGCGCACCTTTTCGACATCGGTGTCATACGTCACGCGCAGGGGCAGTTTCATGATGACCCAGTCACGGGAATAGTTGGTCAGAACCTGAATTTCACCAAAAGGGATGGTGTTCAGCGCGCCCAGATGATGGCGCAGCTGGAACGATCGGACCGAGATTTTCTCGACCGTGCCTTTGACGCTTCCAATGTCGATGTACTCGCCTTTGCGGAACGCATCATCGATCAGGAAAAACGCGCCCGAGAAGATATCCCGCACCAGTGTCTGTGCACCAAATCCCACGGCAAGACCGATAACACCGGCTCCGGCAAACAGCGGGCTGACGTTAACACCCAGTTCAAGCAGGGCAATCAGTCCGATGGAAACCACAACCACAGCCAGGATCGCTCCGCGAAACAGGGGCAACAGCGTGGCCAACCGGCTCGCCCCGGTCACACCGCCTTCATCCCCAAGTTCACCCTCTTCGGCGTCGCCGGATTCCTCCTCGATCTTGCTGTCGATCCAAATCCGGAACAGGTGATAGATCACGTACCCGATGAACACGATTGAAACGACATCGACCAGCCTGTCGAACAGCGAGTCAGACAGAAGGGTGTTTTCGGGGTCCCAAATCCGGATCAGCGCATAGCATCCGGCGACGAAGGCCAGAATGCCCGAGACACGGCGCGCCAACTGTTCATAGGTCGCCATAGCATGCGGGGCTCGTTCGGGACGCCCGCTGTGCTCGATTTCAAACGCGTCTTCACCGAAGCGTTCTTCGGCATCAGCATTTGCGAGATCACTGTTGATGCGGGCGATGTTTCTGGCCCGTTCGAAGTAAGCCTCGATCAGGAAATTGATGACGCCGTAGACCGCGACGATCGACAGCAGAACCATGTACGCGCCGGCAATCAGCGGGATCGAAATCGGTTGTTCCAGAACGAGGTCAAAGGCCTGTTCGAGCCAACCAAACACCATATAGGCGATCAGGATTGGGGCCCAGGCGTAAGAGACCACACGCGTCAACCAGGCCACCTCTTCGGGGTCGCGCCCGCTGCGGATCGCATTCGATATTGGGCGCGCATTGAACAGGACCATGAGAATGTTGCCGATCGCCCCGATCAAGCCCAAGCCACCATAGACGATGGCATAGAGATTGTAGTTCAGACCGAAATCCTGGACCCAGCTCGATACCATGTAAGCCGACACATCATAGGTTGCGAGTATCCATGCCCAGGTGTAGAGCCGTTTCGCATCACGATCAGAAAAGATCGGGATCCGGTGCTGGCTCATGTAGGGCGACAGGATCATCCGCCACAGGTCCGAAATTGTGCGGATGATGAAGTAACCGGTGTAGATGGCAGCGATCGTAAACTGGATCGACAAATCGTCGGCGCCTTCGCGCGACCCGAAGATCAAGGTGCCCGCCACATATGCCACGATCATCGAGAATATCGTGCCGCCAATGCCCGCGATGAAGCGAAACACAAGGAACGGCATTTTTTCGCGATAGCCTTGCGGGTTTTCGCGAACGCGCGCGACGACGAAGCCTCGGACCAGGCGTTTGCCGTAAATCTCCGTGGTCAGGAACCGCGCGCCCAGAAACAGCAGCAATGTCCAGAACACCACTTCGACGTAGGTCATGATCCGTCCGTCAGGACTGGTCGCGCGCAGAATGAAAGCGACTTCGCTGATGGAGTTTGGCAGCGCGTCCAGCCTTTCGCTCAACCGCGCGCGGAAGGCCTGCACCTCTGACTGCGCCTTCATCAGGCTGGAGGCACCTTCCATCGAACTGCTATCGGATTGTGCGGCAGAGTCTTCAGGTCCGGTCGCCAGAAGATTGCCTTTGGCGTCCACCACAACGACGCTCACGCCACTTTCTGCAGCTTGTTTGATGGCGTCTGCCAGACCCGTGTCTTCGGTTTGCTGGCTGTCAACACCCCCGGTCGCGATGCTGGTGATGCTTTGAGCTTCGGCGGCGACAACGAGGCATAGCGTCAGAAGCACGCCTGCCAGAAGGCTGAAGAGGGACTGGGCCATTAGCGGGCGGGTCGTTCGAAATCTCACGTGACAACGCTAATCAAGAGGTCTTCCCGGTGCAATCCCATTGAATTTGCGACACCAAACAAAATCGTTGGCGGCGAACGAAGGAAAAAACGCACTGGAAACTCAGTTGCGATTGAGGCAGAGGGGCAGCGGTTCCGCGTGGAACCCAGAGCGTCAGTATAAGGGGCGGCCATGTCACAGGAGAACCGGACCGAACGCATCGCCGTTTTGGGGCTGGGTTATGTTGGGCTGCCACTGGCCTTGGCATTCTCCCGTGCCGGTTTTGATACAATTGGTTACGACACGGACCCGGACCTGATTGCTGCACTGCTTCAAGGCAGGGACCGCAACGGTGAAGTCGCGGAGCAATCGCTTCGGGAAACCCAGATGCGCTTTACTGACGAGGTGGCTGACCTTGCTGGATGCACGGCCTTTGTGCTGGCAGTACCGACCCCGGTCACCGATGCCCGCAAACCGGATCTGACCCCGTTGCGACAGGCCTGCGCCTTGATCGGCGCACACCTGACACCCGGCGCACTGGTCATCGTCGAGAGCACTGTCTACCCGGGCGTGACCGAAGAGATCTGCGGTCCCGAACTGGCGGCCAGCAGCGGGTTGCGCGTCGGAGAGCAGATCAAGCTGGCGTACTCACCGGAACGGGTGAACCCCGGTGATGCGGAGCATTCCCTGGAAAGCGTGGTCAAGATTATCTCGGCACAGGACACTGAAACACTGGACCGGGTGGAGAGCCTGTATGCCCCCGTCGTCAAGGCGGGGTTGCACCGTGCGTCTTCAATCATGACAGCCGAGGCCGCCAAGGTGATCGAGAACACGCAGCGCGATCTCAACATTGCGTTGGTCAACGAGTTCGCGCTTATCTTTTCGCGACTGAAGCTCGACACGCTCGAAGTGCTGGAGGCTGCGGGCACCAAATGGAACTTTCTGCCCTTCAAACCGGGGCTGGTCGGCGGGCACTGTATCGGTGTCGATCCCTACTATCTGACCTACCGCGCCGAACAGCTGGGCTACCATCCCGAAGTGATCCTTGCTGGGCGTCGGATCAACGACACGATGGGCCGCCACGTGACACAGGAGCTGATCAAGGCCCTGTTGGAGCGCAAAGCCGATCTGAGCCAGGCCAAGGTCCTGATCATGGGTTTTGCGTTCAAAGAGAATTGTGCTGATGTTCGAAACACCCGCGTTGCGGACATTGCTGCCGAGTTGTCGGCGTACTCCATTGCTTCTGATGTATTTGATCCTTGGGTGGATCCCGGCGCGGTACGGGCAGAATACGGGATCGACCCTGTTTCCACGCCAAATGCCGGAGACTACGACGCAATCATTGTGGCCGTGGGGCACACCCAGTTCATAGAAATGGGCAGCGAGGCAATCCGCGGCTTGGGAAAACCGGGAGCGGTGTTGTATGACGTCAAGGGGATCTTCGGGAAATCCGGCGCGGATCTGAGACTATAGGCAGATCGATGGATCGGACGACGACACCAAAACCTTCCAGCGCAGAGGCCCGACCGCCACGGATCATGCTCTACAGCCATGACACGTTCGGATTGGGTCATCTGCGTCGGTCGCGCGCCCTCGCAAACGCGATCACCCGCGCTGTGCCCGACGCATCGGCTCTCATTCTTACAGGTTCCCCTGTGGTTGGACGGTTTGCCTTCCCGCCCAGTGTAGATCACCTGCGGCTTCCGGGTGTGATCAAGCGCAGCGACGGTTCATACGTGTCGCAGACAATGGGCATGGATATTGATGAGACCACGGAAATGCGCGCCGGCCTCATCACCTCAACCGCAGACCAGTACGACCCAGACATTCTGATCGTGGACAAAGAACCCAACGGTTTTCGCGGCGAATTGTTACCCACGCTCGATTTGCTCCGCAGCCAGGGGCACACACGGATCGTTCTGGGCCTGCGCGACGTACTGGATGATCCCGAAACACTCGCGGTGGAATGGGACCGAAAAGGCTCTATCGAAGCCATGGAGCGCTATTACGACGAGATTTGGATCTACGGCCAGCGCTGCATTTATGATCCGACGGCCGGATTGAACCTCAGCCCTGCCGTTCGGTCCAGGATGCACTATACCGGCTATCTGCGGCGCGATCTGCATGTGCCACCGACGCCGGACGAAGACCCTTATGTTTTGATCACCCCCGGTGGTGGCGGGGACGGCCAGGCCATGGTCAACCTGGTGTTGTCGGCCTATGAACAGGACCCCACGCTCTCGCCACGGGCCATGCTTGTCTACGGTCCGTTCCTATCGGGTGAGACGCGACAGGACTTCGAAGATCGTGTTGCAGCACTCAACGGACGCGTAACAGCGGTCGGGTTTGAATCACAGATTGAAACGCTGTTCGCGGGTGCCGAAGGTGTCATTTGCATGGGCGGCTACAACACGTTTTGCGAAGTCCTGTCCTTTGACAAACGTGCCGTCATTGTCCCGCGAACAGTGCCGCGACTGGAACAGCACATCCGCGCCAGCCGTGCTGAGGAACTTGGGCTTGTCCGCATGCTCGACGAAAAGCGGGACGGACTGGACACGCACTCCATGATCAAAGCGATCCGGAGTCTTCCAGAACAAAACCTGCCCTCCCAAAACATGCCTGCGGGTATGCTCGACGGACTGGATTACGTTACGCGTCGTGTCACAAGCCTGCTCGGCGCACGGTCGGACTGCGCGGCAGAATGAGCTCGGATTCCACGCCGTTGGCGGTGCTGGTCAAGGGCTGGCCGCGCCTGTCCGAAACCTTCATAGCGCAGGAACTTGTGGCGCTGGAAGAAGCCGGTCACCGGTTCGACATTTGGTCCCTGCGACACCCGACCGACACAAAGCGCCACCCGCTGCATGATCGGCTGCAAGCGCGCGTGCGCTATCTGCCCGAGTACCTCTATCAGGAACCTGAGCGTGTTTGGACCGCCCGCGACGCCGCAAAATCGCTCCCCGGCTACGACGCGGCCTATGAGATATGGCGCCGCGATCTGCGGCGCGACACCAGTCCCAACCGTGTGCGACGGTTCGGTCAGGCCTGCGTTTTGGCCCACGAAATGCCTGCGGATGTGCGCGGTCTCTACGCACATTTCCTGCACACACCTTCGTCCGTTGCGCGTTACGCCGCGATCATGCGCGGTCTGCCCTGGTCTTTCTCGGCCCATGCCAAGGACATCTGGACCTCGCCGGACTGGGAGTTGCGGGAAAAGCTGACAGCCGCAAGCCATGGAGCAGCCTTCGGCGCGACCTGCACCGCTTATGGCGCCCAGCACCTGCGGGCGTTGTCGGACGATCCGGACCGCATCGATCTGGTCTATCATGGGCTTGATCTGTCGCGGTTCCCTGCTCCGCCCGACCGACCCGCACGCGCGCCCAACGCCCCTTTTCACATGCTCTCCGTCGGACGTCTGGTCGAAAAGAAAGGTTTCGACCGCCTGATCTCCGCGCTGGCCCTGCTGCCTGCCAAGCTGGATTGGTCATGGACCCATATCGGAGGCGGCGATCTGAAGGAGCAACTTCAGGCTCAGGCAAAGTCCCTTGGTATCGAGGCGCGTCTCATCTGGAAGGGCGCCTGCGATCAGCCCGAGGTGATAGGTGCCATGCGGGACGCTGACCTGTTTGTTCTTCCCAGCCGCATTGCGAGCGACGGAGACCGGGACGGTCTGCCCAATGTTCTCATGGAAGCCGCCTCGCAGCGCTTGCCGATCCTGTCGACCGCGGTCTCTGCGATCCCCGAGTTCATCGAAAGCGGAATTCACGGATTGTTGGTTGAGGACACGCCCGACGCCCTCGCGGATGCGATGACAGAACTGGCGTCTGACCCGGTTCGTACGGGCGCGATGGCCCAGGCCGCGCTGGATCGACTGACTGGCAGCTTTTTGATGGCACCAGGCATCGCACGCCTCTCAGAACGCCTGAACCGTCTGACAACCGGGGCGTAGGATGGGCCACATCGCCTTCTATGCGCCGATGAAGCCCCCAACACACCCAACGCCTTCCGGCGACCGGGAAATGGCACGAAACCTGATCCAAGCGATCTCGACGGGCACGGATTGGACGGTCGAACTTGTGTCCGAGCTTCGCATCTACGATCGCGATGGAGATGCCGCACGGCAAGCGCAGTTGCGGTCCAAAGCGTCGGCTGCCCTGCCCGCACTTGTATCGCAGGCAAAGCGCGCCGGCACGCGCCTTTGGGTGACCTATCACAACTACTACAAGGCGCCTGATTTGCTTGGACCACAGGTCTGCGAAGCGCTGAACATCCCTTATGTTCAAATTGAATCGACACGCGCGCGCAGCCGTCTGGCCGGGCCATGGGCAGGGTTCGCTGCCGCGGCCGAAGCCGCGACCGATGCTGCTGACATTGTGTTTTATCCCACAGCACTCGACCTCATCACATTAGAGCGGGACCAGAAGCACGGACAAAAACTCGTCAACTTCCCCCCGTTCCTTCCCATAGACGCCCTGCCCACCGCCGCCCGCGCCCAGGATGAGGGTTCGTCAATGTTGGCAGTTGGCATGATGCGATCGGGGGACAAGCTGCGTTCATATGAGATTATTGCGGGGGCACTTCCCTTTCTTTCGACACCTGACTGGAAGTTGGATATCGCAGGCGATGGGCCGGCGCGCACCGAGGTTTCTGCCCTGTTCGCCCCCTTTTCGGATCGGGTCCGGTTTCTGGGAGAGCTGGACCGCGAAGCCCTGACTGAACGCTACCAAAATGCAGCCCTTTTCATCTGGCCCGGCGTGAACGAAGCCTATGGGATGGTGTATCTTGAAGCACAGGCATCGGGCCTGGCAGTGGTCGCGCAGGATCGCGACGGCGTCCGTGATGTCCTGGCGCCAGGACAATACCCCGACCCCGAAGGCGGGCCGCGGGCGCTCGCCGAACGTGCCGACCTTCTCCTGAGCGACCCGGTTCGGCGCAAGGCCGAGGGCGCAGCCGCCCGTGCCCATGTAGAGTTGCGTCATTTGCGGCCCGCAGCCACCCGGACATTCTGGGCGCATGTAAGCCCCCTTTTGGAGCAAGGCACATGATTCGGCTGGCTTTGCTCCGTCACGGCCACACTGCCTGGAACCGCGCGGGGCGCATTCAGGGGCGCAGCGACATTCCGTTGGATGATGCCGCGCGCGCAGACCTGGCAGACCTGGCCCTGCCGATTGAATGGGCGCGAGCCAACCTTGTCAGCAGCCCGCTGGTGCGGGCCAGCGAAACGGCTGAATTGGTCGCGAAACGCCCCCCGTCTCGGGCCGGTGCACTGATCGAGATGAACTGGGGGGATTGGGAAGGCAAACACGGCGCCGATTTGCTGGCCCAACCCAGCAGCGGGTATCGCCACATCGAAGAGTGGGGATGGTCGTTTTGTCCGCCAAACGGCGAAAGCGTTGCGGATCTCAGGGACCGATTGCTGCCGTGGGTCAAAACTCTGGAACATGACACCGTTGCGGTGTGTCACATCGGGGTTATGCGTGTGTTGCTGGCGCTGGCCCACGGTTGGGATTTCGAAGGACCGGCGCCCTTTCAGGTCAAGCGCAACCGACTCTATCCACTGCGGGTCGACGCGAAAGATCTCTCCGTGATCGGGGAACCGGTTCGCCTCGTCAGGGCAACCCCATGAGGGTCCTGATCGTCGTGACGCATCTCTTGGGCACAGGTCATCTGAGCCGCGCACTCACTTTGGGGCGGGCGTTTGCAACCCAAGGGCACGACGTCACTGTGGCCAGCGGGGGTATGCCAGCCCCGCAACTCGACAGCACGGGTGTCCGGGTTTGCCAGATCCGGCCGTTGCGATCGGATGGCACGAATTTCACACACCTGTTGACAGATGCGAACGACACAGCCGGCGATGCCTATCTGAATGCCCGGCGAGAACATCTCCTGACATTGCTTGCGGAAACGCAGCCCGACATTCTCATCACGGAACTGTTTCCGTTTGGACGCCGAAGCCTGAGCGCAGAATTTGAAGCGGTTTTGGAGGCCACACATGACCTGCCTGCAAGGCCCGCAATCCTGTGTTCGATCCGCGACATTCTCGCGCCACCATCCAAGCCAAAGAAGGTTGCCGACGTGGAGGCCTTGCTCGACCGATACTTCGATGCGGTGTTGGTTCATTCCGACCCGGCGCAGGTGACGCTCGATCAAAGCTGGCCAGTGAGCAAAACGCTCGCGCCGATGCTCCGCTACACCGGATATGTGGCGCCAGCACCTTCAGGCCCGCACCCAGACGCCGTTGGCAGCGGCGAAATCCTGGTGGCGGCGGGCGGTGGGGAAGTCGGTACGCCAATTTTTGAGGCCGCAATCTCGGCAGCCCAGCGCCGCCCGGATCTGAACTGGCGCTTGCTGGTGGGAGGCGGCACACAACGACGCGATGCACTGCGCGCGCGACCGATGCCCGAGAACGTGGTGATCGAAGCCCCGCGCCCGGACTACCGCCAAATGCTGTACCATGCATCGGCGTCGGTCAGCATGTGTGGCTACAACACGACGTTGGACGTGTTGCAAAGCGGTGTTCCCGCTGTCCTGGTCCCATTTGACGATGGCAATGAAGTAGAACAGACCCTGCGGGCACGCAGCCTTGCCCGTCTGCCCGCAATGACGGTCTTGCCCAGCATTGACCTGACGCCTGACGCGTTGCTGTCCTCCGTGGCGCAGGTGACCAAGGACACCTCGCGCGTCGTGCAGGCCTCTAGCTTTGACGGCGCCGCAGAGAGTGTTCGCGTCGCCGTTCAATTGGCAGAGGCCCGCACATGACGCTCAACTGGCAACCCCTGGACGCAGAACTGGCCATCTGGCGCTCCGAGGACCGTGCGTTGCCACTCTGGTGGCGGGACGATGACGCGGTTGCCGCCACGCCTGAGCTGAGCCGTCTTGCGGCCTTGTCCGCGCGCCTTCAGCTTCCCGTGCATATCGCGGTGATTCCCGCCAGGGCAGAAAGATCACTGACAGACGCTGTAGGGGCTGCTCCGCACCTCGTCCCGATGGTGCACGGCTGGGCCCATCGCAATCATGCGCCACCGGACGAAAAGAAGGCGGAGTTCGGCGCGCATCGCCCGCTGCCGACTTTGCAAGAAGCTGCTGCAGAAGGTCTCAGACAGCTTCGCGGCCTTTTTGGTGATCGTCTGGTCCCGGCATTTGTCCCTCCGTGGAATCGGGTCACACCAGAGCTTGCAGCCGGATTGCCCGCGCTGGGTTATCGGTCCCTGTCCACCTATGGCCCGCGCATCGCACGTGATGCGGCGCCCGGCCTCTTGCAGGTCAACACGCATCTTGACCCTATTGACTGGAAAGGCAGCCGTTCGCTGGTCGCGCCCGACATGTTGATTGCGCGTGTGACGGATCACCTTCAAGACCGACGCGAGGGCCGCGCGGACGCAAGCGAACCCTATGGCATCCTTACGCATCACCTTGTTCACGACGCTGCAATCTGGCAGTTCACCGAAACTCTGCTTGGCCGCCTCCTGGATGGCCCGGCATTTGCCGAGAAGGACCCGATATGAGTCGTCTGGATTCCATGCTGCGCCGACTGGCTGCACAACGTGATGGGTTGAACTGGGCAACCCAAGGAATCGAAGGGCGGCAAGGCGATGTCCTTGATCTGGGACTGGGAAACGGACGCACCTACGATCACCTCCGAGAAATCCTGCCCGACCGGAGGATCTGGGTGATCGACAGGGTGCTGCAGTGCCACCCGTCCTGTACGCCGCCCGAAGCGGATTTCCTGATGGGCGAAGCGGAGCCAATGCTGGAAAAACTGGCCCAGCAGGACGCATCCATCGTGTTGGCGCACTATGATTTCGGGTTTGGGATTAAGGAAAAAGATGTGGAAGAGGCCGCGCGCCTCAGTCCTCTGATTGCCCGGGTGATGCAGCCGGGGGGCCTGATCGTGTCTGGCCAGCCACTGGTCGGGTTCGAAGCACTGGCCGGGCCGGACGGCATCGCGCCGGGCCGGTACTTGTTTTATCGGGCATGAGAGAAAAACCCCTTACCGGTATCTCGATTTGTGTCCGCAGTAGTCGCGCGAAATGGCGCCAACCAGTCACAAACCACTTGCAATGCTCGCCAATCAGCACCACATGAGCGGTGCTTACGTCTTTCTATTTCGACCCACTGTCTCCCGTTAAACGGCGTTCAGTCACTCGATCCAGACCGAACTACGCCGGGTTGCCGCACTCAAGCGGGCAACAAACAACGCAAGGAGACACGGAAATGGCCACTGGCACCGTGAAATGGTTCAACGCAACTAAAGGCTTCGGCTTCATCGCACCCGATGGCGGCACAAAAGACGTATTCGTCCACATCAGTGCTGTTGAACGTGCAGGCCTGACTGGCCTTGCCGACAACCAAAAAGTGACTTTCGACATCGAAACCGGCCGTGACGGCCGCGAAAGCGCATCGAACCTTCAACTGGCCTAATTCAGGTTGAATGAACTTACGGGCGGCCCGGTGATACCGTGGCCGCCCGTTTTGTGTTTGGGTGGGCGCCACGCTGGTTTGCACCTCACCGCCGCGACTTAGCGATCGGCCCGGACAGGTCGGATCTACAGCTATGTTTGCGAATTTGATTGCTCTATCATCAGACCATTGTTTGGCCTCGCTGCGGTTCTGTGCTGATCCGGCGAAGTCCTGCGTGCAACCCTGCGGAGCACTGATATGAAAAAAGAAGATGTCATTCAAAAAGCCCAATCTCTAAAAGGGAAGAAGGCAAAAATCAAAAAATTGGATCAGGATCCGCAAGGCGACAAGGTCTTCAAACTGCCCAAAGAGGTCAAAGCCGGTCTGGAAGAGCATTTCGGCGCCAAACTTGCCAAAGTGCGCGTTCATGCAGGCGGCAACTTGTTGGATTTGAACAAGAGGCTGAAGTCCAAAGCCTTCACGGTGGGCGAGAACATTTACGTCAAGAAGCCCGCGGATGCCAAAAACCAGGAACTTCTGGCCCACGAACTGACCCACGTGATCCAGCACGCAGGTGGCCGGATGCCCAAGAAATCAAAACCTGGCACGGCATTTGTAAGCAAGTAGATCCGCGAGACATCCCTCACATCTGCGTCAGGGGCCTCCCGCGAACTGTTTTCACCGAGTAATCTGTCCCCATGAAACAGGTCTGGCCGATCATCGTGGTGCTTGCCGCCGCTCTGACCGCATGGAGCGCGGAGCTGACACTCCTGCTTGGCGCGCACCCATGGTGGGCCGCAACGGTTCTATGGATCGGGACTGCACTGGGGCTGGCACTGGCTGGGCTGGCGGTCTATCTCGGCGTCTCTTATGCGACACGTTTGATCGCCGCATCGCTGCTCACAGCGGCAGCCTATGGAACCGCAACTCTGGGCAAGACCCGCTTTGCCGCATCCTTTGCAGAGGACACTTTCGCGGGACAAATGTGGTACTTTGGCTGGATTGCCACCTGTGCTTTTGCCGCCGCAACCCTGGCTTCACTGTTGTGGCGCACCCCTTTGCGTTCTTGACCAAAGCGTCTGTTGCCCAGCAAAATAGGGCCGATGGCAACAATTTGATACGTGAGTACTGAAATGATGCACCGTCGCCAATTCGTTATCAGCACCGCCGCTGCCACAGCGATGCTTCCCGGATCAGCCTGGGCGAAGAAAACCGAAGAGTTTGATCCAAGGCCGCAATATGTGCGGATCAAAAAGGGGTTTCTGCCCGGTCAGTTGCTGATCGTGCCGAGGTCATACTACCTCTACCTCGTGACCGAAGAGCGCAAAGCCATTCGCTACGGTGTAGGGGTGGGACGCGCAGGACTGGAGTTCACCGGCACGGCCACAATTGATGTTAAGAAAGAATGGCCCACCTGGCGCCCGACCGACGAAATGATCGAGAGGGATCCCAGGACCTACGCCAAGTTTGTTGACAACGATTATGTTCAGCCGGGTGGACCGGGAAATCCCTTGGGTGCGCGGGCGCTCTACCTTTTCCAGAATGGCGTTGACACCTATTTCCGCATCCACGGGACGACGCAGCCTGAGACCATTGGCACGTCATCGTCCAACGGGTGTATCCGCATGTACAACGAACATGTGGTGGATCTCTACACACGTGTTCCGATTGGCACCGTGGTGACCGTTCTCTGATCTTGGCGCTGGCCCCGTCAGGGCGCCGACCAATCCACATCGTCCGCTTGGGCAATCGTCAACTGACCTTCGGGCCAAGGGCGCATCAATTCGGCGACCTCGGTCTCTGAGCCATGCAACCAGTGCTCCAGATTATCGGGCGCGAGGATGACCGCCATGCGATGATGAATGGGCTCCACATCAGCGTTGGGCGGGCACGTTACTGTGGCGAGTTGATGTATCTCCGCCCCGCCCGGCGCATTCCAAGTGTCCGTGATTGCGGCGAAAAACAGCAGTCCCGCGTCCGCCGGTGTGATCCGCCAAGCCGTCTTTCGGCGCGCCTTTCCGGTCCATTCATACCAGCCGTTAACCGGCAACACCGCACGTCCGACGTCGACAAAGGCAGATTTGTCGAACACAGTCTCGGAGCGGGCATTTATGATCGTTTCCATCACTGGACGGCCGCGCGCGTTCACGCGGCCCGTCGGGATCAGCCCCCAACGCATATGCATCAACCCGGATGAGGTGTAGGCCAGCACATTTTGCCCCGGGGCTATGTTGTGTCTTGGACCATCATCGATCGGTTCGGAGAACGGGATGGACAATGCATTCGCGATGTCCGCCACGGGAGTTGTGAGAAAAACCCGCCCCGGCATCGGTCTAGTCGGCCTGCGTTGTCGAGATCAGATCCAGGACCGCAGGGCCCATGGCGGCCACAATCCGGGACACACCTTCTGCGTTGGGATGAATGCCATCCGGTTGCATCAGATCGCCCACCTCAGCCGGGTCAGCGCCGATCCCCTCGAAAAAACTTGGGAACAACATGGTTCCGTAATTCGCGCTGAGTTCGGGGTAAATGGCGTCGAATGTTGTTTTGTAGTCCGGTCCGTAGTTGCCCGGTGCCTGCATACCCACAAGCAGAACCGAAACATCCGCTTCGCTGGCCGCCTGCAGGATCGTCTCAAGGTTGGCACGGCTGACCGCCGGATCCAGTCCCCGCAAAAGATCATTGCCTCCAAGGGCCACGATCATCGCGTCCACGTCGGGCGTGAGCGTCCACTCGACCCGTGCGGCACCGCCCGCGGTGGTATCGCCTGACACGCCTGCGTTCAGCACAACCGCATCTGCGCCATGCTCTTCAAGCCACCCTTGAAGCTGAGGAACAAACCCGTCCGCCTGCGGCAGCCCGTACCCTTGGGTCAGGCTGTCGCCCAGCGCGGCGACGGTGACCGGTTCCGCTGTGGCACTCCCGCCCCAGAAGATGCAGACAAGTCCAAAGATGATCTTGCGCATTCCGATGTTCGCTCCATATCCAATCAGATGCAGATAACAGGCCCTTTATCTATGTCAGACCCGGTACTCTCCCTCCAAAATGCCTCATTGTCGCTGAATGGCAATGCTGGTCGCGTTGATATCCTGCATGGAGTATCGCTGGACGTTGCACAGGGCGAAACCCTTGGCCTTGTAGGTCCATCCGGGTCGGGAAAATCGTCGCTGCTGATGCTTATGGGCGGGCTGGAGCAGGCCACGGGCGGCACCATCAAAGCCCTGGGGCACGATCTCACAGCCATGGACGAGGATGCGCTCGCCCGTTTTCGGCGGGATCACATGGGCGTCGTGTTTCAATCCTTTCACCTGATCCCGACGATGACGGCCTTGGAAAACGTGGCGACGCCTTTGGAACTCGCTGGCGTCCGCGACGCATTTGCCCGTGCCCAAGAAGAACTAGAAACCGTAGGGCTGGGCCATCGGACCGGGCACTACCCGGCCCAACTTTCGGGCGGCGAGCAACAGCGTGTCGCGCTGGCACGTGCCTCTGCACCGCGCCCCGACATCCTTTTGGCCGACGAACCCACCGGCAATCTGGACGAAACCAACGGTGCCGCGATCATGGACCTGTTGTTTGGTTTGCGAGACCGCCATGGCGCCACTCTCGTTCTGGTGACGCATGCGCCCGAACTGGCCGTGCGCTGTGATCGTGTGATCCGACTGCGCGACGGGAAAATCGCAACTGACAGCGCCACGAAGGCGGCGGAATGAGCCTGCGTCAGGCTGCACGTCTTGCGCGCCGCGAATTGCGCGGCGGATGGCGCGGTTTCCGGATTTTTCTGGCCTGCCTTGCGATGGGCGTTGCCGCGATTGCCGCCGTCGGCACGGTGCGCGCCAGTATCGAAGCCGGGCTGCAGCGCGAAGGCGCTGCCCTGCTTGGCGGCGATGCCCAGATGGAGTTCACCTATCGGTTTGCCAATGACGAGGAGCGGGCATGGATGGACGCGCGCGCGGTTTCCGTTTCGGAGATCGTGGACTTCCGGTCCATGGCGGTGGTGGACCGTGACGGAGACGTTGAACGGGGCCTCACGCAGGTCAAGGCGATTGACTCGACCTATCCGCTCATCGGCACGCTGACGCTCAGCCCTGATCTGCCACTGGACAGCGCTCTGGCTGGTCAGGGCGACATCCCCGGTGCCGCTATGGAACAGGTCTTGATCGACCGGATGGGCCTGACACCAGGGGATCAGTTCCAACTTGGCACACAGACCTTTGTTCTGATGGCGGCAATCGAGAACGAACCTGACGGCGCGGCGGATGGGTTCGGGCTGGGTCCCCGGACCCTGGTGCGCACAACCGCGCTCGAAAACTCAGGATTGCTTGCTCCGGGGACATTGTTTTCCACAAAGTACCGTCTGAACCTGCCCGATGATGTGAACCTCGCAGACATCTCGGACACGGCCCGCGCTGCGTTCTCCGAAACCGGGATGCGATGGACCGACGCGCGCAATGGCGCGCCCGGCGTTGCGGAATTCGTGGCCCGGCTGGGTGCGTTTCTGGTGCTGGTCGGCCTGTCGGGGCTGGCCGTGGGCGGCGTCGGCGTGTCTGCAGCTGTGCGGGCCTATCTGAGCGAAAAGACCGGCGTGATCGCCACTTTGCGCACACTTGGGGCCGACCGGCGTACGATCTTTTTGACCTATTTCATCCAGATCGGTGTCCTGTCGCTGCTGGGCATTGCCATAGGGCTCTGTCTTGGCGCGGTGGCGCCTGTTCTGCTGGCTCCCCTGATCGAAGCGCGTCTGCCGGTCCCGGCAGCCTTCACCATCTACCCCAGGCCCCTGTTCGAAGCCGCGATCTATGGGCTGCTCACCGCATTCATGTTCACGCTCTGGCCGCTGGCACGCACCGAGGAAGTGCGCGCGGCATCGTTGTTCCGCGACGCACTTTCGGGCGCGCGGGTCTTGCCACCCGCCCGCTATTTGCTGGCCATTGCGATCGGGCTGGTTCTGCTAATCGCCATCGCCGCGTGGTTCAGTGGGGCGCTGATGCTCACTCTTTGGACCACAGGTGGCTTGACGGCTGCCCTGGCGCTGCTGGCCGCGTCGGCGATTGCGATCAGATGGATCGCCCGCTGGGGGGCACCGGCCACACGCGGACGACCAGCGATGCGCTGGGCGCTTTCGGCGATTGGGGGGCCACGCGAAGGCGCGGGCGCTGTCGTGTTGTCCTTGGGATTGGGGCTGTCTGTGCTGGCAGCGGTTGGGCAGATTGATGGTAACCTGCGCACTGCGATTTCCGGCAATCTTCCAGACGTCGCACCGTCTTACTTCTTTGTCGACATTCAGCGCGATCAGATGCCGGGGTTCTCCAGCCGATTGGACAATGACCCCGCCGTCCGGCGCGTCGACAGCGCGCCAATGCTGCGCGGCATCATCACCCGGATCAACGATCGCCCCGCCGAAGAGGTCGCCGGCGCGCATTGGGTCCTGCAGGGCGACCGGGGTGTGACTTACTCCGCTGCCATGCCGGATGGAACCAACATCACCGAAGGTCGCTGGTGGGACCAAGACTACGATGGTCCTCCACTGATCAGCTTTGCTGCTGAAGAAGCTGAGGAAATGGGACTGCAACTCGGCGATACACTGACCGTCAACATATTGGGGCGGGATATCACCGCCGAGATCGCCAGTTTTCGCGAGGTTGACTTTTCCACCGCTGGGATCGGTTTCATTCTGTCGATGAACCCGGGCGCTTTGGCCGGGGCACCGCACAGTTTCATCGCAACGGTCTATGCCGAACCCGAGGCCGAAGCCGCCATCCTGCGCGATCTGGCAAGTGCCTATCCGAACATCACAGCGATCCGCGTGCGCGATGCGATTGACCGCGTGTCCGAGGTTCTGGCGGGGCTGGCCGCGGCCACATCCTATGGCGCCGCGGCGACACTTGTGACGGGGTTCCTCGTCCTGATCGGCGCGGCTGCGGCTGGGGAGGGCGCCCGCACTTACGAAGCTGCGGTGCTCAAGACACTTGGTGCGTCGCGCAGACGCATTCTGAGCAGTTTCGCCTTGCGCGCTGCCCTCTTGGGGGCGGCTGCGGGAATCGTGGCTCTGGCTGCAGGCATCGGCGGAGGGTGGGCTGTCAGCCGATTTGTACTCAGCACAGATTACAGCGTGATCTGGCCGTCGGCGCTTGGCATCATCTTGGGCGGTGTGCTTGCAACCCTGCTTGCCAGCCTCGCATTTGCCTGGCGTCCACTGGCCGCCAGACCCGCGCAGATACTGCGTGCCCGCGAATGATCAGTGCGGGCAGGCCACTGGATTCAGTATTTTCAGCAAATCCACGTTGTCGCAGACCAGGGCGTCCAGCGTGATATCATCGAGATGGGCATAGAAAGCCTGCGCGGCATCAGCCAGTGCCAGCCGCAATCTGCACGCCTTGACCAATGGACAAGTGTTGTCTGCATCCGCAAAACACTCGGCGATCGGCAGGCCCCCTTCGATGTCCCGGAACACGTCGCCGATGCGGATCTCGGTCGCCGCTCGCGCAAGCGTCATACCGCCGTTCCGTCCCCTGAGTGTTCGCAGGTATCCAAGCTGTCCCAGCTGATTGATGACCTGGGCAAGGTGGTTTTCAGAGATATTGCAGCACTCCGCGATCTCGGATTTGGTCACCAAACGGGTTTCGTTGGCCGCACAATACATGAGCAGCCGAACAGCGATGTTGGTTCTTTTCGTGATACGCAAGGACTGGCCTTTCGTTCCGGATCGTTCGGTCAGTGTTGCACACGGGCGCAAAAGTCGGTTTGACATACATCAATACTCTTCGAACCCCAATGGCTGGTGATGGCAGACCCCTATTTCTTTGGCTATGGCAGTCTCGTAAACACCGCCACCCACGATTTTCCGGATCCGCAGCCCGCACAGATTCGCGGCTGGCGGCGGGCTTGGCGCCACACAGATCTGCGACCGGTGGCTTTCCTGACCGCCATACCAGACGCTCAAAGCTGCATTGACGGGATGATCGCGCATGTGCCGCGCGGCGACTGGGGGGCGCTTGACGAGCGTGAATGGGCCTATGACAGGTTACCGGCGACCCACGCCGTGGCGCATCGCGTGCGCCGCCCTCTGGACATCGCGATCTATGCCGTGCCCGAAGACCGCCATACGGAACCCTGCGACCAGTTTCCAATCCTGATGAGCTATCTGGATGTCGTTGTCCAAGGATACCACCGTGTCTTCGGCACAGAAGGCGTGGATCGGTTCTTTGCCACGACCGATGGATGGGACTCCCCCATATTGAACGACCGCGCCGCGCCGCGCTATCCGCGGCATCAGGTGCTATCCCCGTCGGAAAGGCAGATGGTAGACGAACGGATTGCCGCCCTATCGGTTACGGTAGAAGAGTTGAAGTAGCCGCGCCTGGGGCTGTAGCGCGCCATCTTCGCCAGCCGCAGCGCTGCGTGCCATGACCTGCTGCGCAAGAACCCACGCGACGAGCGCAAAGATCGCGCCCCCGACGGCTTGCCCGATCAGTACGCCCGGCGCGCCCAACAAATAGGCTCCTAGCATCACAAGTGGGATCGTCCCCAACGTGTGGCGGCCCCAATTCACCCAGGTGGAGAAAAACGGATGCCCGAGATTGTTGAAGGCCGCGTTGCTCACAAAAATGAGGCCGTTGAAAAAGAAGGCGAGCGCCAGGGGCCCACAGAAAAGCAAAATGAGGGTGACGGTGATTCCGTCAGCTTCGAAGAGGGCGATGATCGGACCACGCAGGACAAAGAGAACACTGGACATAAAGAGAACCACCAGACCGACAAACAGGACCGCTGCGCGATACGCGGACTGGACCCGCTCGGGTTTTTGAGCGCCGAAGTTCTGGCCAATGATTGGCCCGACGGCGCCTGACACCGCAAAAATCACGCCGAAGGCCAGCGGCGTCAGGCGGCTGATGATCGCCATGCCTGCAACCGCCGCCTCACCAAACTCCGCCATGGCACGCGTGACATATGCCTGACCAACAGGCGTGGCGAGCTGTGTCAGAATGGCAGGGATCGCAATCGTCAGAATCGGTCCGAGATCCCGCGACAGCCCTTTGATATTCGGGCGGGAAAACCCCCCGTAGAAGCGCACAACCGGTAGGATGGACATCACCGCGATCACCGCGCGCGCGGCTACCGAAGCCAGTGCAGCGCCCGTCAGTTCCAGGTTCAGACCGAAGATCAGGATCGGATCCAGCACCGCATTTGCGACGCCGCCATAGATCGTTGCCATCATGGCCCGGCGTGCATCGCCATGCGCCCGCAGGATTGCCCCCCCGGCCATGGCGATCAATAGCAATGGAAGCGACGGCACGATGATCCGAAGATACCCCACGGCCAGATCGGCGGTTTCGCCGGTTGCCCCCAGCAGATGAACAAACAGCGGAACATTGAGCCAAACCAGCGCGGCAAAGACCGAGCCGAAAACCACACCGTAGATCAATGCATGCGTGGCGCGCTCTTGCGCCTGTTCGCGTTCACCGGCTCCCAGCGCGCGCGACACCAGCGCGCCCGCCGCGATCGCGATGCCAATGCCGAAGGATGTCGTGAAAAACAGGATGGCGCCGGCATATCCGATCGCTGCAGCCAGTTCTTCCTTGCCCAGCATCGAAATGAACACCATGTCGATGAAATCGACAGCGAAGAGAGCCATCAGGCCCACCGATGCCGTCAAAGACATCACGCTCACATGGCGAAAGAGGTTCCCCGTAACAAACCGTGCCGGAGCCTCAGCCATCGCCAAGCTCCGAACCGGAGAAGGCTGCGCAGCTCAATCCGCGCCCGCGTGAAGAGCAGGCCAAGCGGATATCACCGTGGCTACCCACGCGCCCGCACAACCTGCATCAATGGCATCAGCGTCGCCATATCCGGACCGTGGTTTTGGCCCGTCAGTGCCTTGCGCAAAGGCATGAAAAGCCCCCGCCCCTTGCGACCGGTTGCGGCCTTCACCTCAGAAGTCCACTGGCCCCATGTTTCACTATCGAAAGGCCCCTCTGGCAAGAGGGCCATAGCCTCTGCGACAAACGCGGCATCCTCATCGTCGATCAGGGGCTCAGCTCCGTCGCGGCAAAGCTGCCACCAAGCTTCCAGATCGTTCAGCGTCGTAATGTTCTCGCGCGCAACCTCCCAGAAGGCCGCCGCCAGATCCGCAGGAACTCCCAGCGCATCCAGATGGTCCTGTACCGCTGCGACATCCAATCCCTGCAGGTATCGGCCCGTCAGCGGGTAGAGGTCCGCGTCGTCGAATTTGGTCGGCGCCGCCCCAAAGCGTTCAACGTCAAAGCCCTCAATCAGCGCGGCCATGTCGGTGCGCAACTCCACGGGGTCGGATGATCCCAACCGTGCCATCAGCGAGAGCAGTGCCATCGGCTGCACGCCGGCTGCCCGCAGATCGCGCAGAGACAACGTGCCCAGACGTTTCGAAAGCGCTTCGCCCTGCGGGCCGGTGAGCAATGAGTGGTGTGCGAAGGCTGGCGGTGTCGCGCCCAGCGCCTCGATGATCTGAATCTGTGTCGCGGTGTTGGTGACGTGGTCCGAGCCGCGCACCACATTGGTCACGCCCATTTCGGTGTCATCCACAACCGAGGCCAGTGTGTAGAGAACTTGTCCGTCACCGCGGATCAGCACGGGATCACTTACGCTGGCCGCGTCAATCGATACATCGCCGAGGATACCGTCCTGCCATTCGATCCGGGCGTGATCGAGTTTGAACCGCCAAACACCATCGCCACGTTCCGCGCGCAGGCTGTCCTTTTCCGCCTCCGACAGGTTCAAAGCGGCGCGGTCATAAACCGGCGGTTTGCCCATGTTCAGCTGCTTCTTGCGTTTGAGGTCCAGTTCCACGGGCGTTTCGAAAGCCTCATAAAACCGGCCCTGGGCCCGCAAGGCTTCCGCAGCTTCTGCATAGCGGTCCAACCGCTTGGACTGACGCTCTTCCCGGTCCCAGTGCAAACCCAGCCAACTGAGATCCTCTTTGATCGCATCGACATAGGTTTCCTTCGAGCGCTCCGGATCCGTGTCATCGATACGCAGTATGAACGTTCCCCCGGCCTTGCGGGCGATCAGATAGTTCATCAAGGCGGTGCGCAGGTTTCCGACGTGAATATAGCCGGTCGGCGACGGCGCAAAGCGGGTGGTGGTCATGGCGCTCTCCTGTTGCCGCGCCATGTCTCATGACTTGGGAGGTTTGTCCAGTTGGCCGTCAGGTCGGTTTGACGGGCCAATGGCCGTTCAAATCCGTCAGCCCCGCACGGATCAGTTGCGCCAGCACCTCGGTGTCGATATCGGCCAGCTTGTTCACATAGAGGCAGGACCGGCCGGTTTTGTGTTTGCCCAGCCGGGCCAGTATTGAATCGAAATTCGCGTATCCCGGCATGATGTAGATCGAGAGCGCGGATTTTCGGGGCGCAAAGCCTGTGGCCAGAAACGATCCCGAGCGCCCGCTTTTGTACGTGTAGTCATAGCGGCCATATCCCACGATGCTCTCGCCCCACATGCGCGGCATGAACCCGGTCACACGTCGGAACAGCCGGTCGAGCGCCTTGGCATCGGCAACTCTGCGCGGCGGTTCAACGGCATCAAGAAACGCGCCAACATCAGCATCTGTCATCTGGGTTTTGTTCTGCGCCATGTCCGCTGAGATAGGTATGTCCTGACCCCTGATCAACAGACCGTTCAATGTGGTGGTGAGCCTCCACCCAACTGCCGGAGCAACTGCGCCGAGGTGTCGTCCGCCGGAAAGTAGAGCTCGATTTTCAGATCATCCAATGTCACGTCCTCAGGCGTGCCGAATTGCGCAATGGTGGCAAACATCGCCAGACGCAGATCACCCGTTTGCAAGACCGTGGGCACCACAGGACCCAGGCTGTTCGGGGTTGGATCAGGCGTCCGGGCCAAATGATCGGCGGCTGCATCCAAGGCCGCCACGCCCCCTTGGGCCACGCTTTCCGTTCGCAGTCGGCGGGCGGCGTGGGCCGCCACCGCAGGCCAGTTTTCGATCATCGGTGGCAACTCTGGCGACGTCATCAGGTCCAGCAGGCTGTCACCTTCCGCAACCCCCAGCATCCCGAAGATCGCGCGGGCCGCTTCATTCATGCGCAAGACCGTCCACACCCGGTCCAGCGCCAGGCCGGGGTAAGGCGCATGATGGTCCAGCATGTGATCAACCGCACTACGGATTGGCGCCATTTCGGCATCGTCCCAGCTGCGCCCGGGATAGCGCGCTGCGAAGCCCGCATGGTTGAGCAGCTGGTTGCGCGCATCCAGCGGCAGGTGCAGCGCGTCCCCGAGTCGCATGATCATGCCAGGGCTGGGCCGGGATCGCCCCGTTTCGAGAAAGGAGATGTGACGAGAGGACACGCCGGCTTCGACAGCCAGGTCGAGCTGACTCAGCCGCCGCGCCTGACGCCATGATTTGAGCGAGTTTGAGAATGCGGTCATCCGGACAGATTAGGACGTTGGGCGCAGCCTGTCAGTTACCTCCAAGGTAATTGCGGGGATGACATACAGGTCTCTACGAAGAAGCGATCCAATCAGAGAGGCGCCAATGTCACACCGTTTTCACAAGTTCTGGCTCAAGGTAACCGCAGTTGTTGTCGGCAGCTTTGGACCAATCTTTTTCTTGGGGACGATTCCAGCGACCTCGGAACCTGCGCGGCTGACGCTCGACATCCTGCAATGGCCGCTCGACGGGGCAACCACGTATGATCATGCGGATGTGCATTTCCTTTCTGCGCTGACTGGTGGATTCTTGCTGGGGTGGGGTGTTTTGATCTGGGGTCTCTCCGGGCGCGCTTACGATCTTGCCCCGGAAGCAGTCCGGCGCAGTGTTCTTGCCGGTTTGCTCGCATGGTTCGCGCTCGACAGCGCAGGGTCAGTGGCGGCCGGCGCCGCGTCAAACGTGTTCTTCAACATTCTTGTGCTGCTGCTGGGCGTTGGCCCGTTGTGGACACCGGCACGGGACACCTTAGATACGAGGGTCGTCTGATGCGATTCTTCCAAGGCTTCGTCGCCGTGATGTTGCTGGCCATGGTCGCCTATACGATCGCGGCCGTTTCAGCGCAGGGGTGGAACCTCATCGCGGTGTTTCTGGGTGACCTCGCAGCATTCGGCTGGCGCGGACAATTTAACCTCGACTTTATGTGCTACCTTCTGTTGTCGGGCCTCTGGATCGTTTGGCGGCACAACTTCTCGTCAGCGGGCTATGCTCTTGGTGTTTCGGCTTCGGTCTTGGGAATGCTGTTCTTTGCGCCCTACCTGCTCGTGCTCACGGCGCGGGCAGATGGTGACCTGAAAGCTGTGCTTTTGGGCGCGCACATGACGGATCGGTCAAAAAACTGAAACGCCACACCAGACGGACACACAGAGGTGAACGGCGCGGCAATTGTCGCGCCGTTTTGTGGCACTATGTCCGACGCTATCGGACATAAAGGAGACGTACGATGACCCATGCCCCGACCTTGACGCGCCGGGCGGCCCTCGGAGGCGCAGCAGCGCTGCCTCTGGCCGCAGCACTTGCGACCCCTGTTTTGGCCGGTGGCCATGGTGGCAAGGCACCCATGCCCCTCGCCCGGACCTTCAAACTGGGTGACATGTCCGTCACCACGTTGCTGGATGGCACGTTCCCCCGCGACGAAGCCAAGGGCATTTTCGGGGGCAACGTCTCCGATGAGGAGTTTGCACAAGTCTCTGCCGAGAACTTTATCTCAGCAGAGAACTCACAGTTTTTCTTCACACCCACCCTGATCGATACCGGCTCGGAACTGGTACTGTTTGATACCGGTCTGGGACAGGGCGGCATGGCCGCGGCGCTGGAACAGGCTGGTGTCAGCGCAGATGCGATCGACGTGGTTGTCATTACCCATATGCATCCCGATCACATTGGCGGCCTGATGACCGACGGTGCGCCCACCTTCGCGAATGCGAGATATGTCACGGGATCAAACGAGTACGATTTCTGGTCAAAAATGGAGGCCGGCAACCGTGTCGGCGACATGGTCGCGAACCTTGTCACGCCGATGGCCGAGACAATGGAATTTATCGACGATGGCGCTTCGGTCGCGTCCGGAGTCACAGCGATGGCCAGCTTCGGGCATACTCCCGGGCACATGTGTTACATGCTCGAGAATGGCGGGCAGCAGTTGGTTCTGACCGCAGACCTGGCCAATCATTATGTCTGGAGTTTCGCAAACCCCGATTGGGAAGTGCGGTTCGACATGGACAAAGAGGCCGCGACCGCATCCCGCCGCAAAGTGCTGGGAATGCTCGCCGCAGATCGGGTGCCAATGATCGGGTATCACATGCCCTTCCCCGCCGCCGGGTTCGTTGAAGCACGCGGCGACGGCTTCCGTTTCGTTCCGGTCAGCTATCAGTTGATGGGCTAAGGCCCAAGGCACATCGCGCATCCTGCGCGGTGTGCGCCGCTTCAAAACCCTGCCATCAGGGTGATCTTGCTGCCGTCCGTGAAGCGCGACAGGCGAAAATCCTGCGGATCCACGCAGGGCTCCGCACCTGTCACAATTTCCGCCATCAACTTGCCCGCACCCGGACCGATGCCAAAACCGTGTCCTGAAAACCCGGTTGCAATGTGCATACCGGGCAGGTCATCGACCGCAGAGATCACAGGAACAGCATCGGGCGTGACATCGATCATGCCCGCCCAACTCTGCACAACATCGGCCTTCTCAAAGATGGGGAGCGCCCGTTGCACCGCGTTCCAACTGCGCCGCAGAACCCTTTCTGAGGGTTTCGGATCAAGAATGCGGCAGCGCTCGAAGGCCGTGATTGCGTCCGGGGACCAATGCCTTTGCTGGCCGCTTTCCTCTTTCCAGCGTGAAGAGAGCCGAAAGCGCAGTGAACGCCATTGCGCCGCATAGGCCGGCAGAAACCTATATCCGAGCCGGAAACTGTCGGGAACAATGTCCACGGTGTTCTCATGCCCCGACGCGACCGTGTAACCTCCGTCAGCCCGTTTGCGACAGGCAAACCCATCGGTCCAGATCGATGCCTCTGGCCCCTCGACCGGTGTTGTGCGCATGACGGTGTTCATGACTTTCAGCTGCGGCAGGTCTATCCCAGCATTCCCGGCGAACAGGCGCGACCATGCGCCTCCGGCCAGAACAACGGATTGGCAAGCAACCCGTCCGCGTTCAGTGACCACGCCCGAGACGCGCCCGGCTGAGATGTCCAACGAACGGACCGCGACCTGGGTCATGATGTGTGCGCCGCGCGCGCGCGCTGCCTCTGCAATTGCCGGGGCCGCCCATTGCGGTTCGGCGCGCCCGTCCATTGGGGTCCATAGCGCGCCCTTGAGTTGCATCCGATGATCCGGAAGTAACGCGTCCATTTCGTTGCCCGAAAGCATCCGGCACTCTATCTGGTGGGGCTGCAGGTGCTCGGACCAGTTCTCGTACTCGCGATACTGACGATCGCTGGACGCCGAAAACAGAATCCCTGACTTGGTGTATCCGGTGTTGCGCCCCGTGCGGGCGTCCAAGCCCTCCCACGACCGGATCGCCTCGATCATCAAGGGGATTTCGCGCGGGTCGCGGCACGAGATGCGAACCCATCCCCAGTTGCGCGACGATTGCTCGGCGGCGATCTGCCCCTTTTCGCACAACAGAACTGAGACCCCGCGCTCTGCCAGTTCCAAAGCGGTGGACGTGCCAATGATGCCGCCGCCGATCACGACGACATCGACCGCCTTGGGGAGTTTCAGATCGGACTCCACCGGTGTCGGAACGGGACCTGGCATGCCGCCAGAATAGCGTCGCAGCGTACTCTGTCACGGCCCCTTCGGCGTGAGCACTGGGAAAGCCTGCGCTCGTGACTTATGTGCCATCCGATGACCGATGTTCCAACAGACCTAGACGCTTTTCACACGCTGATCGCAGAAGCGATCTCGGCTTTGCCCGAGCCCTACCGGCAAACGGCGCAAGAACTGTCTGTCTTTGTCCGCGATTTGCCCCCGGTCACTGTTCTGGCAGAGCTAGACATCTCCAATCCCATGGATCTGACGGGCCTTTACGAGGGCATCCCGCTGCCCGAAAAATCATTTGCGGACCAGGCACTCGCACCAGATGTGATCTGGCTGTTCCGTCAACCTATCCTTGCCGAATGGCGCGCGCGCGGCGACATCTCTCTACAGGAACTGGTCAGCCACGTGCTGGTTCACGAACTGGCGCATCACTTCGGCTGGACGGATGCGCAGATCGCTGAAATTGACCGCTGGTGGGAGTGACAAACTCGAACGGCCTTCCTTTGGCGGGGTCGTCTTTGAGTTCTTTGGGAGCAGACCGATCGGGTCAGCTCGGATCACGCCAACGATTCACGATCGGATAGCGGCGGTCGAGCCAGAACGCCCGTTCGGTGAGCCGAGTTCCCGGCGCGGACTGGAACCGCTTGTACTCGCTGACATAGATCAGATGCTCAACCTTCTTCGCGGTTTCGCGGTCAAACCCGGCGGCCACACAATCCACCACAGACCCATCCTGATCCACAAGGATGTCCAGCAACGCATCGAGTTCCGGGTAGTCCGGCAGGCTGTCGCTGTCTTTCTGGTCCGCGCGCAGTTCCGCGCTGGGGGGTTTGTCGATCACTGAAACCGGCATGACGGGCCCTTCAGGCCCCTTCATCCAATCCCTGTGGTTGGCATTCCGCCAACGGCAGGTTTCGAACACGCGGGTTTTGTAGAGGTCCTTGATTGGATTGTACCCTCCGGCCATATCGCCGTATATCGTCGCATAACCCACCGCGACCTCGGACTTGTTGCCAGTCGTCAGCAACATTTCGCCGAACTTGTTCGACATGGCCATCAAAAGCAGACCGCGTAAGCGCGACTGAATGTTTTCCTCAGCGAGACCTTCATTCAGACCCGCAAAGAGGTCAAACAAGGTGCTCTCAATCGCAGCGCGACCTTGCGTGATTGGCACGTAGTCATAGCGGCACCCCAAAAGCTCCGCGACGGCCTGCGCATCATCCAGCGACTCTTGAGAGGTAAACTCCGAAGGCAGCATCACACAGCGCACGTTCTGTGCGCCCAGTGCATCCACTGCGATGGAAGCCACAAGGGCTGAATCAACCCCTCCGGAAAGCCCCAGCAGAACCTTCTGAAAGCCTGATTTAGCCATGTAGTCCTGCAAAGACAGAACCATGGCCCGGTAGTCCTGCTCCCAGTCGTCGGGATGCAGATACCGGTCACCCTGCGCAGCAATCCATCCCTCTGGGGTTCGTTCCAGATCGACATGGGTGACCACGCTTTCAAAGCTCGGCAGCTGGACCGCAAGATGGCCGCCGGGGTTTAGGACGAAGCTGGCGCCGTCAAAGACCTGATCATCCTGCCCGCCGACCATGTTCAGATAAATCAGCGGCAATCCGGTTTCGATCACACGCGCCACCATGTGGTTGATCCGTGTTTCAAATCGACCGCGGTGATAGGGCGAGCCATTCGGCACCAACAGAAACTCGGCCCCGGTTTCGGCCATCGTCTCGGCAACATCTTCGTGCCAAGCGTCTTCGCAGATTGGTGATCCAATCCGGGTGTTGCCGACAGAGTATGGTCCACCGACGGGACCTGCATCAAAGATGCGCACTTCGTCAAAAACCGTCTCGTTCGGCAAATGATGCTTCAGCATCGTACTGGCGATCTTCCCGCCTTTCAGAATGAAGTACGCGTTAAACAGCTCCGCACCTTCCACCCAAGGTCCGCCTATGGCCAGGGCAGGCCCTTCTGCGCAATCGCCTGCCAGTTCCCGAACTGTTTCAATAGCTGCAGTATGAAATGCTGGTTTGCGGACCAGATCCTGTGCGTTGTAGCCCGTGATGAACATCTCGGGCAGAGCCACGAGATCCGCGTCAGCCGCCCGCCCTTTTTCCCAGGCCTCTCGCGCCTTGGCGGCGTTGCCGGCAAGATCGCCCACAACGGGGTTCAGCTGTGCCAATGTCACGCGGAAACGGTCGGCCATATCGCCCTCGGTCTACAAATTGCCACTCTGCCATGTATCAGATCATGGGCCGAGGAAAAGAGGACCCGGCAAAAGGCGTTGCCCCGACACTACCAAACGCTTAATTTCAAGAGGCCACACCCGAGCAGTTGTGGCCAATACGAGGTGCGAGGCACAAACCATGAGCTACCGCAAATCCGCATGGACCCTGACCGCCGCCATCTTGCTGGCGAGTGGTGCACTGGCACAAGACGGGCAGGTCCTGACAAAGCAATACGATGACGGGGGGGTCTACGAGGGAACCTTTCGCGGCGGATTGCAGCATGGCACCGGAACCTACCGGCTCCCGAACGGATATGAATACACCGGTGACTGGGTTGAGGGCGAGATTCGCGGCAACGGCGTGGCCCGCTTTCCCAACGGGTCCATCTACGAAGGCGAATTCGCAAACGGAAAGCCAGAGGGCAAGGGCAAGATCGTCTTCGCCGATGGCGGCACATATGAGGGCGACTGGTCCGACGGAGTCATCAATGGTCAGGGCGTCGCCATCTATGCCAACGGGGTTCGTTACGAAGGCGGCTTTGTCGATGCACAGCATCACGGTCAGGGCGTCATGCAAAGCCCCGGTGGTTACGAATACAAGGGGCAGTGGGAAGGCGGCCTGAAACAGGGGCGCGGCGTCATCACCTATCCCGACGGCGCGGTCTATGACGGGGATATCGTGGCCGGCAAACGTGAGGGAGAAGGCACCCTGACGCTACCCGACGGTCTGATCTATGTCGGATTATGGAAAGCCGGACAGATCAACGGCACCGGCACCCTGACACAGCCAAACGGCGATGTGTACGAGGGCGATCTGGTCGACGGTCGTCGGCAGGGTCAGGGGCGCGTGACCTATGCAAACGGCGACATATACGACGGCGCCTTTGTCGATGACCGACGCGAAGGGATCGGCACATTCACCGGCACGGACGGCTATGTCTATATCGGCATGTGGCAGGCCGGACAGATCGAAGGCGACGGCAAGGTCACCTATCCCGATGGCTCGATCTATGTGGGCCAGTTCGGCGCTGATCTGGCGGACGGAAAGGGGAAGATCACCTATCCGGACGGATCGACCTACGAAGGGGATTGGGTGGCTGGTGTCATCGATGGCAGCGGTAAAGCGACCTATGCCAACGGAATTGTCTATGAAGGCGAATTCCGCAACGCACGCAACCACGGCACAGGCGTTATGACCTACGCAGACGGATACCGTTACGAAGGGGAATGGCAAGACGGCCAACGTCATGGCCAGGGTGTCGCGACCTATCCGGACGGATCGGTCTACACCGGTACATTCGCGAACGGTCAGCGGCAGGGTCAGGGCGAGATCGTCATGGCTGACGGCTTCAGCTACACAGGCGACTGGGTCGCCGGTGAGATCAGCGGACAAGGCGTGGCGACCTATGCCAACGGGGACGTCTACGAAGGGATGTTCAGCGAGGGGAAACGTCAGGGCGTCGGAACCATGCGGTATGCGACGGGCGAAGAAACCTCGGGATCGTGGGAAAACGGCGTGCTCAACGACGACGGATAGCCACGTGATGCGCGGGATGGAACAATTTGCAGGGACCTCGCGATAAACGGGTGTCCGAGACGCCACACTCTCTGCCGCATTAGGACACAAAATTGCCCAGATTCCCCTGTTTCTGTTACCATATCAGAAACAATGTCAGGGCCGCTCCCATGCACGCCACCATTGCAGCCATTGCCTCCGAAATGACTCGGACAGTCCCGCCTGAGTTGAAAGGCACGCGCGCCGCGATCTTTTTTCTGATGGGCCAAGGCCGGGTTGATGCGCCGAGCACGGTCACGGCCGAAGTCGGTGCAGCCTTTGGCCGGACGATGCGGGTCGCTGATCCGAATGCGCGCGATTTCCTGCGCCCGGTGCCACCGCGCCCCGAAGCGCACAATCCGCCGCCTGTTCAAAACGAACGGCGTCACATGGCATCCGACGATTTTGTGTTTCAGACCACCGATCCGCAGCCACGATACGGCTGAGAACGCGTGGCGCACCGGACAATCTGTGTCGTCACCACGGCACTGGCTTGCCGGCCCAATCGAAAAAACCACCGCTGTCTGAAGGCAACAAACCCTCGATGACATCCAGCAGATGCCCTGCAGCGACCTCTGGAGTAACAGACGGATATCGCGCCAAGTACTTTTGGGTCAGCGGCGAGCGAACCGTGCCGGGATGCAACGACACGCAGATCGCCTTGGGGTGCGAGCGGGCCAGTTCGATGGCCGCGGTGCGCACCACCTGGTTAACCGCAGCCTTCGCCGCTCTGTAACTCACCCAGCCGCCAATCGCATTGTCGCCAATCGACCCGACACGTGCTGAGAGTACAGCCAGGACAGATCTCCGATCCTTTGGCAACAGCCTGAGCGCGTATTTCAAAACCAGCGCCGGACCAACGGCATTCAGCGCAAATTGGTCCAGCATAGACTGCGCGGTGACGGCGCGGATCGACTTTTCAGGGGACGCACCTGCAATCTCTAGCGCGCCTGTCGCTACGATGATCCCGTCATAGATCGGGGAAAGTCCGCTGAGCGCAGCCTCAACAGAAGCCTCGTCCGTGACGTCCAAACCGTCGCGGGACCGGGACAACTCGCTGACTGCGACGCCGCGGTCTTGCAATGCCGCAGAGATCGCAGACCCGATGCCGCCAGACGCACCCAAGACCAATACGCGTTCCATGCCCGACACATAGCGGCAAGTCGCGCGCAATCAATCTGACGGGTGAGATACCTGTCCCCGTCGATCTTGCATTCGTGACAACGGTCGCAAATTCGACCCTTTCAATATCTGCACGCACTGGTATACCCTGCGCCCATGACTTCGTTCGCGCATATCACAAACCCTACCGCTACGGCGGCGGCTCTGCGCGGCCTACTGATCCTACTCCGCCTCTGAGCGTGCCAGTCGGCGCGCCCGCTCAGAGGAGGCAGCCCGCGCGCCATTGGCATTAGGACAGAACAGAAAGACACATAAGATGACCGATACCGACAAAGATCGCGTTTGGATCTTCGACACCACTTTGCGTGACGGAGAACAGAGCCCAGGCGCCACCATGTCTCATGACGAGAAGCTCGAGATCGCCAGTCTGCTGGACGAGATGGGCGTCGACATCATCGAAGCCGGATTTCCCATAGCATCGGAAGGTGACTTCCGGGCGGTGTCCGAGATTGCGAAGAACGCGAAGAACAGCGTCATTTGCGGCCTCGCGCGCGCAAACTTCGCTGACATCGACCGGTGCTGGGAAGCGGTGAAACACGCCGAACGCCCGCGCATTCATACGTTCATTGGGACGTCACCCCTGCACCGCGCCATTCCAAATCTGACGATGGACGAAATGGACGAGCGCATCCACGAAACCGTCACCCATGCCAGGAACCTTTGTGACAATGTGCAGTGGTCCCCGATGGATGCCACGCGCACGGAGTGGGATTACTTGGCGCGTGTGGTTGAGACAGCGATCAAGGCCGGTGCCACGACGATCAACATCCCCGATACCGTGGGCTACACCGCGCCGATGGAGAGCGCCGACCTGATCCGGCGGCTGATCGCCGAGGTGCCCGGGGCCGAAGACGTGATCTTTGCCACGCACTGTCACAACGATCTGGGGATGGCCACGGCCAATAGTCTGGCCGCTGTCGAGGGCGGGGCACGTCAGATCGAGTGCACCATCAACGGGCTGGGCGAGCGGGCCGGAAACACCGCCCTGGAAGAAGTGGTGATGGCTCTGAAAGTGCGCAACGACATCATGCCCTGGCGCACCGAAATCGACACGACCAAGATCATGAACATCTCGCGTCGGGTTGCTGCTGTCAGCGGATTTGAAGTGCAGTTCAACAAGGCCATCGTTGGCAAGAATGCGTTCGCTCACGAAAGCGGGATCCATCAGGACGGCATGCTCAAAAATGCCGAAACCTTCGAGATCATGCGGCCCGAAGATGTGGGCCTTAGTGAATCGAACCTTGTCATGGGCAAGCATTCGGGCCGTGCGGCTTTGCGGGACAAGCTCAATCAGTTGGGCTTTGAAGTGGGCGACAACCAGTTGAAGGATGTGTTTGTCCGGTTCAAGGAACTCGCCGACCGCAAGAAGGAAGTCTATGAAGACGACCTGCTGGCGCTGATGCAGACCACCGAAGATTCCTCGGCGGACCATCTGAAGATCAAGTCGCTGCGTGTTGTTTGTGGGACAGATGGGCCGCAACAGGCCGATCTGGTGATGGAAGTGGATGGCGTCGAAGCCAGTACATCGCAGACCGGAGATGGTCCTGTTGATGCCAGCTTCAATGCCGTGCGCGCCTTGTTCCCCCACGATGCGCGGCTGCAGCTTTATCAGGTGCATGCCGTGACCGAAGGCACCGATGCGCAGGCCACGGTCTCTGTCCGGATGGAGGAAAACGGGCGGATCGTGACCGGGCAATCCGCCGACACCGACACGGTGGTCGCATCAGTGCGCGCCTATGTGCACGCGTTGAACCGCCTGATCATTCGACGGGAAAAATCCGGCCCCGGTTCGGACCAGAGAGAAATCAGCTACAAGGATGTCTCCTGACGCAGATCTTGCCGGCGGCAACTTGGTTGTTGCCGCCGAATGCTAAATAGTCCTTTGAGACGATCACATCCGCGGAAAGCCGAGAAGATCAGCTCTCTTGCTCGGCCTCTTCAGGCGCGATCTTGTCTTGGGTCTGCGTGTCGAAGTCGCCGGCGTCGTGCCGCTCATGCAGTTGCAGGGACGGTTCGCCAAATGCGCGGTTGACCATACGGCCGCGGAGAACCGCGGGACGGGCGTCGATCATCTTGGCCCAACGCATGACATTCTCATAGCTTTCGACATCCAGGAATTCGGCGGCTGAGTAAAGCCGTCCCAGCACCAATTGGCCGTACCAGGGCCAGATGGCCATATCAGCAATCGTGTAGTCACCGTCCACCATGAACTCGGTCTCGGCCAACCGGCGATCCAGCACATCAAGCTGGCGCTTGGTCTCCATCGCGAAGCGGTTGATCGGGTACTCCATCTTTGACGGGGCATAGGCGTAGAAATGGCCAAAACCACCGCCCAGATAGGGGGCACTGCCCATTTGCCAGAAGAGCCATGACAGCATCTCGGCCCGCTTTGCCGGAGCTTTGGTCAGAAAGGCGCCGAATTTTTCGGCCAGATAGAGCAGCATCGCGCCGGATTCGAAAATCCGCGTCGGCGTCGGTGTCGAGTGGTCCATCAACGCCGGGATCTTTGAGTTCGGATTCACATCCACAAACCCGCTGCCGAATTGCTCACCTTCGCCGATGTTCACCAGCCACGCATCATACTCCGCATCCGAGTGTCCCGCAGCCAGAAGCTCTTCGAAGAGCACCGTGACCTTTACGCCGTTCGGTGTCGCCAGCGAGTAGAGCTGATGCGGATGTTTGCCCACCGGTAGTGCCTTGTCATGGGTCGGCCCGGCAATGGGCCGGTTGATGCTGGCAAAACGGCCACCGCTTTCGGTATCCCATGTCCACACCTTTGGCGGTTCGTATTCGGTTTCTTCTGTCATCTATCTTGTCCGGTATTTAGAAATGAGGTCCGGCGCCTGAGGCCGTAGCGCGCGCACCTTGCATGGTTCTCACAGGAAAGGAAACCAACCCAGACCCGCCGCCTTGCAAATGGATGCGCCCGGCACATGGCTTGGCGCGACGTCAGATATGTAAGTGGCAGAAAGGTGCTGACAACGCCGCATTCTTCCCTTTCGCAAGCCCCGCACGCTGCCTATAAGATGTTGGCCCCCGACCAACAGAGTCGCCGGGGCTTTGGCAGTTTCTACAGGATCGCACATTCATGTCGCTGTTTGATAATCTCGGTGGTCTGTTCACGGCGGACATGGCGATCGACCTCGGCACCGCAAACACCTTGGTTTATGTCAAGGGCCGAGGAGTGATCCTCAGCGAACCTTCGGTGGTTGCGTATCATGTCAAAGACGGTGTGAAGAAAGTTCTCGCCGTTGGCGAAGACGCAAAGCTTATGCTGGGACGCACACCCGGCAGCATCGAAGCCATCCGCCCGATGCGTGAAGGCGTGATCGCGGACTTTGATACTGCCGAGGAAATGATCAAGCACTTCATTCGCAAGGTGCACAAGCGCTCGACCTTTTCCAAACCCAAGGTGATCGTCTGCGTGCCACATGGTGCAACCCCAGTTGAGAAACGCGCCATTCGGCAATCTGTCTTGTCGGCAGGCGCACGGCGCGCGGGCCTGATCGCCGAACCCATCGCGGCCGCCATCGGGGCAGGCATGCCGATCACGGATCCAACCGGGAACATGGTCGTCGATATCGGGGGCGGCACCACCGAGGTCGCCGTTCTGTCACTGGGCGACATCGTCTACGCCCGCTCGGTCCGGGTGGGTGGCGACCGTATGGACGAAGCGATCATCTCTTACCTGCGGCGTCAGCAGAACTTGCTGGTGGGTGAATCCACTGCCGAACGCATCAAGACCTCGATCGGCACCGCGCGCATGCCAGATGACGGGCGCGGAACGTCCATGCAGATCCGGGGGCGCGATTTGCTCAATGGTGTTCCCAAGGAAATTGAAATCAGTGCGGCACAAGTGGCCGAGGCGCTGGCAGAGCCCGTGCAGCAAATCTGCGAGGCGGTGATGACCGCGCTGGAGACAACACCACCGGATTTGGCGGCCGACATCGTGGATCGGGGCGTGATGCTGACCGGAGGGGGCGCCCTGTTGGGTGACCTCGATCTGGCACTGCGCGAGCAGACCGGGCTTGCCGTATCGATTGCTGATGAAAGCCTGAACTGTGTGGCGTTGGGAACGGGCAAAGCGCTGGAATATGAAAAGCAATTGCGCCACGCAATTGACTATGACAGCTAACCTGCGCAATTTTCGACGCACGTTCACTCGCGCGCTGCGGCGCAAGAAGGGGACATTTTGGCAAGAGACCGATCACAGAACGAGGACTATGCAGGCCCGCTGAGCCGTCTGGTTCTGGGCGTCGTGATTCTGTGTCTCATCGGTATTTTTCTGGTTTGGCGGATCGACAGCCCGCGGGTCGAGAGGTTTCGCGCACAGGTGACCGATGCCGTGCTGCCCAGCATGGACTGGGCCATGAAACCGGTAACCGGGGCAATCAACCTGATCCGGGATTTTCAGAGTTACCAACGGCTTGCGGATCAAAACCGCGAACTCCGCAGCGAGTTGCGCCAAATGCAGGCCTGGAAAGAGGCAGCTCTGCAGCTTGAGCAGGAGAACGCGCGCCTGCTTGATCTCAACAACGTCAGGCTGGACCCACGGCTGACCTATGTCACTGGTGTGGTCATGGCAGACAGCGGTTCTCCCTTTCGGCAATCGGTGCTGCTGAATGTGGGCGCCCGCGACGGGATTATGGACGGCTGGGCCGCGATGGACGGCATTGGACTGGTTGGGCGTATCTCGGGTGTTGGTCAAAACACATCTCGGGTCATACAGCTCACGGATGCCAGCAGCGCGGTACCGGCTATGATTCAGCCATCGGGTCAGACCGCACTTATCACGGGTGACAACTCCGCAACCCCGGTGGTTGATTTTCTGGAAAAACCTGAGCTGGTGCGCCCTGGCGATCGCGTCGTGAGTTCCGGCGATGGGGGCGTCTTTCCTGCCGGGTTGCTGATCGGGCAGGTCGCCGCAGATCGGTCCGGGCGCCTGCGGGTCCGGCTTGCCGCGGACTATGAGCGGTTGGAGTTCCTGCGCGTCCTGCGCCACCATGGCTTTGAGCCCCTGACTGATCCCGGCGATATTGTCGGACCGCCTGCCCCGCCCCAAGCGCTCAACGCCAGCGAAGCGGAGGCAGGTGATGGGTGAACTTTCGAATTCCCGCACTTGGATGATGCGGCTGGGATTTATCGCGCTCGGTACGGTGATCATCTTTTTCCATTTGCTTCCGCTGAACACCGCCCCACCGCGCTGGGCCCCACCGGATGTTCTGATCGCATCGGCCTTTGCGTGGTCGTTGCGGCGCCCCGACTATGTGCCGATCGTGAGCCTGGCTGCTGTGATGCTGATGGCCGATCTGATGTATCAGCGACCGCCCGGCTTGATGGCTGCACTGGTGGTGCTTGGGTGCGAGTATCTGAAAACGCGGTTCGGTCGGCTGAGTGATGCCAGTTTCGCCGGAGAGTGGGCCGCCGTTTGTATTGTGGTGGTGGCGATCACGATTCTCAATCGGATGATCCTAATCCTGTTGGGCGTGGACGTCGCGCCGCTGGGTCTGACATTGCTTCAGATGATCATGACCTTGGCGGTTTATCCCGTCGTCGTTCTCGTCACGCAGAGCGTGCTGGGGGTTCGCAAACTGGCGCCGAGCGACGCAGATGCACTGGGAACGCGGGCATGAGGCGAAATCCCAAAGAACTGGAACTGACCCACCGGCAGACCACACGCCGGGCCCTGATCCTGGGGGGCCTTCAACTTGGGTTCGTCGGCGCGCTTGGACTGCGCATGCAGCACCTGCAGGTGGATCAGGCCGATCAGTTTCGCCTCCTTGCGGAAGAAAACCGCGTCAACATCCGGCTGATCCCGCCGACACGCGGTGAGCTTTACGATCGCAATGGCAAGGTCATTGCCCGCAATGTGCCCAGCTACCGCATCATAATGGTCCGCGAGGACGCGGGCGACGTGGACAAGGTCGTCAGCCGACTGTCGCAACTTGTCGAACTGGACCCTGAAGAACTCGAACGCGCCATGGCTGAGATGGAGCGCAGCCCGCCTTTCCTCCCCGTGACCCTTGCTGATCGGACCAGTTGGGAGGCGATCAGTAAGGTCGCCGTCAACACCCCTGCTCTGCCCGGCATCACCCCCGAGGTTGGACTGACGCGTGTTTATCCGAGTGGCGGAGGGTTTGCCCATGTGGTCGGCTATGTCGGCCCGGTGAGTGACTACGATCTGAGCCAGATCGAAGACCCTGAGCCGGTGCTGCGTATCCCGCGCTTTCAGATCGGCAAAGTCGGTTTAGAGGCGAAACAGGAGAGCCTTCTGCGTGGCAAGGCCGGCGCGAAGCGGGTTGAGGTCAATGCAGCCGGACGCGTCATGCGCGAGTTGGACCGGCGTGAAGGACAGCCCGGCGCAGACCTACAGCTCACGCTGGATTCCGGTCTGCAGGAATACGTTCAGGCGCGCCTGGGCGAGGAAAGCGCCAGCGCTGTGGTGATGGATACGGATACGGGCGATCTGTTGGCCATCGCCTCATCTCCGACCTACGACCCCAACTTGTTCGTACGCGGCATTTCTGTGGCCGATTACCGCGCGCTCACCGACAACAAGTATCGTCCGCTGGCCAACAAATCCGTTCAGGGCACCTACCCCCCCGGATCAACCTTTAAGATGATCACCGCCATGGCGGCGCTGGAGGAAGGCTTGATCGGCCCCGATGATACGGTCTGGTGTCCGGGATTTCTTCAGGTTGCCGGGAGACGGTTCCATTGCTGGAAGCGCGGGGGACATGGCCATGTCGATCTGAACACGTCGCTGAAACGCAGTTGCGACGTTTACTACTACGATCTTGCTCTGAAGGTCGGGATCGACAAGATCAGTGCGATGGCCCAACGGTTTGGTCTGGGCGTGCGCCACGACCTGCCTATGTCCGCCGTGGCGCGTGGACTGACTCCGGACCGCGCGTGGAAAGAACGGGTTCACGGGCAAAGCTGGCTGGTGGGAGATACCGCCAACGCCTCGATCGGTCAGGGCTTCATGCTGGCTTCACCGCTGCAGCTTGCAGTCATGACCGCTCGCCTGGCCACCGGGCGCAGCGTCTCGCCGCGACTGGTGAAATCCGTTGATGGCGTGGATCAGCCAGACGGCGCCGGTGAACCCATGGGCATGAACGAAAACAATCTGCGCAAGATGCGAAGCGCAATGTATTCGGTCAGCAATGACCGGCGCGGCACGGCCTATGGCAGCCGGATCATCGAAGATGGGTACCGTCTGGCCGGAAAAACGGGCACCAGCCAAGTGCGCAACATCACTGCTGCTGAACGTGCGGCAGGTGTGATCCGCAACGAAGACCTGCCGTGGGAACGCCGCGATCATGCGCTCTTTGTAAGTTTTGCGCCCTATGACGCGCCCAAGATCGCTGTGTCCGTGGTGGTCGAACACGGCGGCGGCGGGTCGCGCGCCGCGGCCCCGATTGCCCGCGATATCACGCTTCAGGCGCTCTATGGCGGGACGCCCCCGCTTGAGGCTTATCCGGCCAAGGATCGCGATCGCATCGAAGCACAGCAGGAAGAACTGCGGCGTCAAACACCCGACAGGCCCGCTGACGAAAGCGACCGGGCATGAGCTATCTTGAATACTCGGTGAAGTCGGTGCCCTCGGGCATTCGCAAAGTACTCTTTCTCAATTGGCCGTTGACCCTTTTGCTGATCTCGGTGGCCTGTATCGGATTCCTGATGCTCTATTCGGTAGCGGGAGGTTCGTTCTCGCCGTGGGCAGAGCCGCAGATGAAGCGCTTTGCACTGGGCATGGCGGTGATGATGTTCGTCGCGATGGTTCCAATCTGGTTCTGGCGCAACATGGCTGTTGTGGCCTATCTGCTTTCGATTGTTCTGTTGATCGCTGTGGAGTTCTTTGGCGTCGTCGGCATGGGCGCGCAGCGCTGGATCGATTTGGGTTTCATGCGGCTGCAGCCTTCGGAGCTGATGAAGATCACGATGATCATGCTGCTGGCCGCCTACTACGACTGGCTCCCCGCAAAGCGCACGTCGCGACCTTTCTGGGTTTTGATCCCGGTGATGATGATCCTGTTTCCAACGTACCTCGTGCTGCGTCAGCCGGATCTGGGCACGTCAATCCTGCTGCTGGCGGCGGGCGGAGGGCTGATGTTTCTTGCCGGGGTGCATTGGGCCTATTTCGTGGCCGTCATCGGGGCGGCCGTTGGACTGGTGACAGCGGTGTTCAAAGGCCGCGGCACCGACTGGCAATTGCTTCAGGACTATCAGTACCGTCGCATTGACACGTTTCTCGACCCTGCCTCGGACCCGCTGGGGGCGGGCTATCACATCACCCAGTCCAAGATCGCGCTGGGCTCCGGCGGCTGGACTGGCCGTGGCTTCATGCAAGGCACCCAATCGCGGCTGAACTTCTTGCCAGAGAAGCACACCGACTTCATCTTCACTACGCTGGCCGAAGAGTTCGGGTTTGTTGGAGGCATCTCGCTGCTGGTGCTCTATGGTCTGATCGTTGTCTTCTGCGTGGTCACGGCAATCTCCACGCGCGACCGTTTTTCTTCGCTGGTCACGTTTGGAATTGCGATCACATTCTTTCTGTTCTTCGCGGTGAACATGTCGATGGTTATGGGGCTGGCACCCGTGGTTGGCGTCCCCCTGCCAATGGTCAGCTATGGCGGGTCCGCAATGCTGGTTCTGATGGCGGCATTTGGCATCGTTCAAAGCGCTCACATCCATCGACCACGATAGGGGCAAAATGACCACCCAAGTGCTTTTTGCCGCCCGGCCCGAAGGCTGGAGCAGCTACGAAGAACCGCTGCGCCGGGCATTGGATGCGACCGGGCTCGGCTATGCATTGGCCACCGATCTGCCTCCAGCCTCCGTCGACTACATCGTTTATGCCCCCAACAGCCCGGTGCAGGATTTCTCACCTTTCACGCGGCTGAAAGCCGTTCTCAACCTCTGGGCGGGTGTTGAGGACGTGGTGCACAACGAGACCCTGACCGTCCCGTTGGCCCGCATGGTCGATCAGGGTTTAACACAGGGCATGCTGGAATGGGTCACCGGGCACTGTCTGAGGTACCATTTGGGAATCGACTACTTTTTGGCGCGGCAAGACGGCACTTGGGACAAACGCGTACCGCCGCTGGCGCAGAACCGGACGATCGGGATTTTGGGCCTTGGCGTTCTTGGCGTTGCCTGCGCGCAAGCCTTGCAGGGGCTTGGATTTTCGGTGGCCGGCTGGAGCCGTAGCCCGAAATCCATCGAAGGTGTCAAAACGCATCACGGGGCGGACGGGCTTCAGAAAGTCCTGTCATCAGCAGAAATTGTCGTCCTCCTCCTGCCCGACACCCCCGCAACCGCCAATCTGATTGACGGCGACGCGCTGGCACAGTTGCCGAATGGTGCGTTTCTGCTGAACCCGGGTCGTGGCACCCTGATTGACGATGACGCCCTGTTCGCGGCGCTGGGCGCGGGGCAAATTGCCCACGCGACCCTGGATGTCTTTCGCACTGAGCCCTTGCCGCCCGACCATCCTTACTGGGCGCACCCGCGCGTGACCATCACACCGCACATCGCCTCGGAAACTCGCCCCGAAACTGCCGCGCAAGTGATCGCAGAAAACGTGCGGCGCGGCGAAAATGGCGAGCCGTTTTTGCATTTGGTGGACCGCTCGGCGGGATACTGATGCGCGGCCGCCCACCGATGGTAGGTCTATTCCGTCAGGCCGCCTGCAGACCCCGCCCTTTCAGCAACGCATCGATCCCCGGCAATCGCCCGCGGAACTTCGTGTAGAGTTCCGCTGCATCCTGCGACCCACCGGCCGACAGAATATGCGCCTCCAGTGCCTGCGCCCGCTCGGCGTCAAAGGCATCACCCACTTCCTCAAAGGCAGCAAAGGCATCGGCATCCATGACCTCTGACCACATGTAGCTGTAGTAACCCGACGAGTAACCATCTCCGGCAAACACATGCGCGAAATGCGGCGTCGCGTGGCGCATGCCAATGGCATGCGGCATGCCCAGATTAGCCAATACCTCGGTCTGTTTCACCATTGGATCTGCAGGCGCATTGCCATCGTGAAAATCGAGATCGACGAGCGCCGATGCCACGTACTCGACCGTCTGGAAACCCATATCGAACTTTGCAGCTTTCAGAACCTTCTCAAGCATGTCCTGCGGCATTGGCTCTCCGGTTTCGACGTGAACTGCAAACTCCCCCAGCACCTCAGGGACCTCCAGCCAGTGCTCGTAAAGCTGGCTGGGCAATTCGACGAAATCGCGCGCCACAGAGGTTCCGGATACGCTCTCATACGTCACGTCCGAGAGCATCTGATGCAAGGCGTGCCCAAACTCGTGGAAAAGTGTTCGCGCATCATCATAAGACAGCAGCGCCGGATCGCTCTTGGTGAAGTTACAAACGTTGATCACGATGGGTGCCTGAATGTCCGGGAATTTGGCCTGCGACCGCATTGCCGAGCACCACGCTCCGGATCGCTTGGAGCCGCGCGCGAAGTAATCGCCAATGAACAGCGCCACATGTTTGCCTTGCCGGGTCACTTCCCATGCGCGGCAATCGGGATGATAGAGCGGCATATCAGCCGGCGCGAATTCGAGCCCAAAGAGACGATTGGCGCAGGCAAAAGCGGCCTCAATCATCCTGTCCAGCTGCAAGTAAGGCTTGAGTTCCGTTTCATCCAGATCGTGCTCTATCTTGCGCCGCTTTTCCGCATAGTAGCGCCAATCCCATGGCTCCAACGGGCCGTTGATCCCATCTGCCTGCATCATCTCGGTCAGCACCTGGGCATCGTGCATGGCGCGCGCGCGCGCCGGATCCCACACAGCCATCAGAAGCTCGCGCACATTTTCGGGGGTCTTCGCCATTTCGGTGTCCAGCTTAAATGCCGCAAAATTGGGAAAGCCCAAAAGCCTCGCTCGTTCTTCACGCAACGCGAGGGTTTCGGCCGCGATCGAGCGGTTGTCGGTTTCGCCCCCGTTGGCCCCCCGTGCCCCCCACGCTGCATAGGCGATCTCGCGCAAATCGCGCCGCGGAGAGAACTGCAGAAATGGCACGATCAAGGACCGGGATAGCGTAATGACCGGCCCGGGTTGATCTTTCTCGGCGCCTGCTGCACGCGCCGCATCGACCACGAAATCCGGTAACCCCTCCAAGTCTGCTTCGGTGAGGGGAAGGAACCACTCTCGCTCGTCAGCCAGAAGATTCTGGGTGAAGCTGGTACCCAGTGATGCCAGTCGGGCCTTGATCTCTTTCATGCGCGTCTCGTCCGCGCCCTCCAAGGCCGCCCCGGCGCGGACGAAGCCGCGATGTGTCAGCATCAGAACCCGTGCCTGCTCATCGTTCAAAGGCAGATCATCGCGCTGTTTCCAAAGATCTGCCACACGGGCGTAAAGTGCCTTGTTCGCAGTGATTTCAGAGAAATGCGCGGCCAGTTTGGGAGAGAACTCCCGTTGCAAGGCCTCGCGCGCCGGGTTGCTGTCTGCACCGGACACCGTGAAGAACGCACTGAGCACCTTGTCGAGCGACGCCCCAGCGGCTTCCAGAGCCTCCACCGTGTTGGCAAAGGTGGGTGCGTCTTCCTGACCCGCGATGGCGTCGATCTCTTGCTGATGCTCTTTCAGTGCAACATCCAGCGCAGGGGCAAAGTCTGAATCCGAAATGCGGTCGAACGGCGCGATCTGAAACGGCGTGTTCCAGTCCGCGAGAATTGGGTTCGTCATGTGGGTAACTCCTTTGCGCTCAAGCTAGGGGCGCGGATTGGCAGGGTCCAGAGCACGTCACGACGAATTGCGCGTTTTGAAGTCCCGCGCAGCGCGTGCCGCCGACCAGTTAGCACCAGATCTGTCTTGAGTGTTGGCAGAGGCCCTATTCTGCAGCCGCAGCCGTGGTTTCCGAGCCACAAATCGGACAGTCGGCGCGCCGGCTCAGCCCGATGGTCCGGGTCTCGCCATAGAGTGCGTCATAGATCAACATCTGGCCGCGCAGAGGCTGACCCGCACCAGAGATCACCTTGACGGCCTCGACCGCCATCATCGCTCCGACAACACCCGGCAATGGTCCGACGACGCCCGCTTCGGCGCAGGATGGGGCCAGACCGGGTGGCGGCGCTTCGGGGAAGACACATTGGTAGCACGGACCGTCCGTCGCGGGATCAAATACACTGATCTGGCCCTCCCATTGGGAAAGCGCGCCCGAAATGAGCGGCTTCCGCAACTCTACGGCAATCCGGTTGGCCAGATAGCGGGTATCGAAATTGTCTGTGCCATCGAGGATCAGATCGTAGTCCGCGAACAAATCTGTGGCAACGTCCTCGGTCAAACGGCGATTGTACGGGCGCACCGTCACATAAGGGTTTTGCGCCTCCATCGCCGCCTGGGCGGAAAACACCTTGGGCATCCCGATGCGGGCATCTGTGTGAATCACCTGGCGCTGCAGATTGGCGTTGTCGACAACGTCGTCGTCGATCACACCAATCGTCCCGACCCCGGCAGCGGCAAGATACTGCAGGGCGGGCGAGCCCAGCCCACCCGCACCGATCACCAGAACCGCGCTGTCTTTCATCCGCTTTTGACCGGGACCTCCCAGTTCGCGGAGAACGATATGCCGGGCATAGCGATTCAACTCTGTCTCGGTAAATGTGCCTGCGCTGGGTTTGGGCTGCGCTGCTTCGGCCTTTTGAGCACGACCGCGCAGCGCGTTCAAACCGCGCCTGTAGACCAGCACCAAGGCAACAAACCCTGCGATTATCAGCCACAAAGCCGCCGAGCCGCCGGTGGCCTCACGCAGAGGATGGCCCTCTGGAAGGATGATCTGCAGGCCCAGCACGGCGACAAAGAGCAGGCCAATCATGTAGAGCCGCGCGCGGACCGGGGTGCGCAGCATCATCCCCAACCCCCAAAGCAACGCTGCAAGGCACAGGACCAGAAACATCAGCTGCGCCCCGTTGACCCGAAACCGGCACCGCCGCGATCGGTCGCACTCAGAGCCCCTGCAAGCTCAAACCGCGCCTGCAGAACCGGTGCGACGACCAGTTGAGCAATGCGATCACCATGATTGATCTCAAATCGATCCTGCCCGGCATTCATGACGATCACCGCCAGCGGCCCCCTGTAGTCGCTGTCAATCGTCCCCGGCGCGTTCGGGAGCGTGATACCATGTTTTAGCGCCAGACCGGATCGGGGACGCACCTGGATCTCATAACCGGATGGGATTTCGACCCGCAAACCAGTGGGAACAAGCGCCCGCGCTCCCGGCTCCAAAACGACGCGACCGGAATCCGACAGGTTGGCCCGCACATCCGCCCCCGCAGCGCCGGCGGTTTCATAGCTGGGAAGAGGCAGCGCTGGATCGGCCCAGTCCTCGCGCGTGATCCGTATCGTCACCATACTCGTTCTCCTGATCCTCTGACCGCAGGCGCCATTTGCGGCAGAGTCGTTCTACTCGGACAGTGCATCGGCAATGCGATGTGCTAGACGCGCGGCCACATCCTGTTTTGGCATGCGCGGCCAGTCTTCTGCGCCGTTTTCGGTGATCAGGCTCACCGCGTTTTCGCTGCCACCCATGATCCCGGTGGACGGGCTGACATCGTTGGCCAAGATCCAGTCACATCCCTTTCGCGCGCGCTTTGCCGTGGCGTGCTCCAGCACGTTGTCGGTTTCAGCTGCAAAACCAACCACCAGCTGCGGGCGGCCTTTGGTCATCTGTGAGACGGTCGCCAGAATGTCGGGGTTTTCCGCAAAGCTCAGCGTTGGCAGGCCGTCCTTGCTCTTTTTGAGCTTTTTGTCCGAGCTGGTTGCAACGCGCCAATCGGCAACGGCGGCCGCAAACACACCGGCATCAGCCGGGAGCGCGGCCTGCACCGCATCGGCCATTTGCCGGGCGGTTTCCACGCGGACCACCGATACGCCCTCCGGCGGCGGTACGTCAGCCGGACCGGTGACAAAAACGACCTCGGCCCCCAAGGCCGCAAGTGCTCGCGCTACGGAGGTTCCCTGGGCCCCTGACGACCTGTTTGCGATGTAACGCACCGGATCTATGGGTTCGTGGGTTGGGCCAGACGTAACCAGCACACGCTTGCCCGCGAGGGGCCCCGCCGAAAGCGCCGCCTGTACGGCTGCGACAATCTCGGACGGTTCGGACATGCGCCCGGGACCGAATTCACCGCAGGCCATGCTGCCTTCGGTCGGGCCGACGCTGAGCACTCCGTCGGCGGCCAACTGGTCCCGGTTGCGTTGGGTTGCGGGATGCTCCCACATGCGTACGTTCATTGCCGGCGCAATCAGAACGCGTTTGTCCGTCGCCATCAGCAGCGTGGACGCCAAATCATTGGCCAGTCCGCTTGCCATCTTTGCCATCAGGTCCGCTGTTGCAGGCGCCACAACCACGAGGTCCGCACTGCGCGACAGCTGGATATGCCCCATCTCCGCTTCATCTGTCAGGTCGAACAAGTCGCGATAGACCTTTTCACCCGCGAGTGCAGAAGCCGACAAGGGGGTCACGAACTCCTCTGCCGCGCGGGTGAGAACCGGCGTCACCGTCGCGCCTACGTCCTGTAATCGCCGGATCAGCTCCAGCGATTTGTAGGCTGCAATGCCACCGCCGATGATCAGCAATATGCGCTTTGAAGTCAGCATGGGGCGTGTCCTTGGCGGATGTTTAGACCAGACAATAAGCCCGCACGCGGGCCTTCACCAGCCCCCAAACCGCAGCCTAGCCGTCGTCGCGGAAGGCCAGACATGGGTCAGGCCGCTCCACCGCAGGGCTGTCAAGCACGACATCGAACTGCCCATCGATCCGGCCCGCCTCTGACTGACCCAGCACAAACATGGACAAGCCAGGCGCGACGCGGGTGACATACACCGGTAGCCCCCAGTCGCGGCGGGCGTGCCCGTTGCCCGTGATCACCGCGACCGGACCCCCGGTTTCCTCGATGGCGGTCAGTACGGCCCGAGCGAGTTCCGCGTCACGCAGCCGCTGTATGTCGACCATCTGCGGCAGCATCTCTTCGGGTAACGCGTCACAATGCGCCGCCAACTGAAAAGCTTCGCGTGCGCTCTGCTGATCCTCTGGCAAGCCAACGGAGAGGCCAAAGCGCGTAGCATCCTGCAAACCGAATGCCACCGAAACCCCACCGCGCATGGCTGCCATTGCCGCCTCGCGCGGAACCGCCGCCCCATAGACGCGCGCCGAAGGGGCCGCTTTGAAGATGTCATGGTAGAACGCGAAGTCGGGCCAGCCCGATGCCGTCCATTCCAGTTGTGCGGCCAGCTTCTCAGGATCGTCCATCAATGCCGCGTCAAACCGGGCAGCCTGCACATCCGTGAGCATTTCCCAGACCACCGCGCGCGGCGTGATAGCGGCGACCGCTTCGGCCTGCCGCCGATGGTGATCAGGGTTGTCATGCACCTCGCCCAGGATCACGACCTGAGCCTGCTGCATCTGCTTTTTTACCTGATCAGGCAAAGAGGCCGCCCACGATGGGACGGCCAGCAAAGATAAGACAAAAAGGGCGCGCCAGATCATAAAAGGAACTGATGCACTTCGCGTGACTGACCTTCAAGGTTCTTTCGCATCTTCTGGAACGCCGCAGCTTCCAGCTGACGCACGCGTTCCTTGGACAGACCAAGCTCGGTCCCCAGGCTTTCCAGGGTCCGTGGGTCTTCGCGCAGCTTGCGCTCGCGCACAATGAAACGTTCGCGTTCGTTCAAGGCATTCATAGCGCGGATCAGCCACTCGCGCAGCTGCGCGATGTCGTGGTTTTCTGAAACCACTTCTTCGGCTTGTGCGCTGTCATCTTCCAGCGTGTCGATCCATTCGCGACCCTCGTCTTCAACGGATTGGGTCGCATTGAGGGAGTAGTCCGACCCAGACAGACGGCCTTCCATCATCTCCACATCATGCAGAGGTACGCCAATCTCGGTCGAGATCAGCTGGTGAAGCTGGTGCCGGTCCAGCGTCTGGCCTTCGGCGGCCGCTTCTCTCTCCAAGCGGGCCTGAACCCGGCGCATATTGAAAAAGAGCGATTTCTGCGACGACGTGGACCCCGTCCGAACCACGGACCAGTTGCGCATCACATAGTCCTGGATCGACGCCTTAATCCACCAGACCGCGTAAGTTGAGAACCGCACACCGCGATCAGGATCGAACTTGTCCGCGGCTTTCATCAAACCCAAACCCGCCTCTTGGATCAGGTCGTTCATCGGTGCGCCGTAGCGCTTGAACTTCGCTGCCATCGAGATCGCCAGCCGCATATAGGCGGTAATCAGTCGGTGAAGGGCGGCTTCGTCGCGTTCATCCCGCCATGCATAGGCCAAACGAAGTTCTGTTTCCGCGTCCAGTAACTCGGCCTTCATTGCGCGGCGCGAGATAGACATTTGGTGGGTCGAGTCCAGTGCCATGTGCCCCCCCGTGGCGACGGCGCGACGTCCCGCGCCTTGATTTGTTCGTCTATGAAAACTACGCAGTGCTCCGGAAACCGGATCACTTGAGAAAGCAAAAAAGCGTGGCAAAAGCGTTCACACTGGTCATTGGCGGCGCTGCATCGGGCAAGTCCGTCTATGCTGAAGGGCTGGCGACGAAGATCGGGACCTCCCTCACCTATATCGCGACAGCACAGGCCTATGATGCTGAAATGAGGACCAAAATCGAACGTCACGCCGCGCGCCGGGATGCCAGATGGACAACCCTCGAAGCGCCTTTGGATGTGACGTCAAAGCTTGCGCAGCTGAAATCGGCAGATGTCTGCCTGCTGGATTGCACGACGCTATGGATCAGCAATCACCTATTGGCAGACAGCGATCTCGAAGCCGAAGAAAGACGCTTGGTTGACGCCATCGGGTCCTGTCCGGCCCGGCTTGTTGCGGTCTCGAATGAGGTGGGTCACGGGGTGGTACCGGACAATGCGCTGGCGCGCCGATTTCGGGAGGCGCAGGGGCGGCTGAACATCCGCCTCGCACAGGCGGCTGACACGGTGGTTCAGGTGACCGCCGGTCTTCCACGTGCCCTGAAGGGGGCCCTGCCATGACACAGCTGCATCTCGTCCGGCACGGCCCGACCCATGCCAAGGCAATGGTCGGCTGGACCGATTTGCCCGCGGATTTGTCCGATACCGCCGCGATCGCTCGTCTGACTGCCTATCTGCCCGATAACGCCGTGGTTGTGTCGTCAGACCTGATCCGTGCCAAAACCACTGCCGATGCCATTCAGGATCAACGCATGCGCCTTCCGGATCGCCCCGACCTTCGCGAAATCCACTTCGGAGATTGGGAGATGCGCCGCTTCATGGATGTCGAGGCCGAGGACGCCACACGCATTCGGGCCTATTGGGAAACACCTGGCGATATCAGCCCGCCGGGTGGTGAAAGCTGGAACGCCGTGTGCGCGCGGGTCAACAAGTCACTGGACGAGGTGATGGCTGAACACGCAGGGCGGCACATCATCGTCGTTGCGCATTTCGGCGTCATCCTCACGCAGGTGCAGCGGGCGCTTAATCTCAGTTCAGTTGAGGCATTCAGCCACAAGATTGAAACGCTTTCGGTGACGGAACTCAGCCAGACATCTGACGGCTGGGTCGCCGGTCGTATCAATCACCTGCCGTGATATCCCATCTCACAAATCGGAGTTGGTACAGGTCTGCCGCCGCATCGTAACCTGATGCCCATGACCTACGATCTCTATATTGGCGACAAGACATTTTCGAGTTGGTCCCTGCGCGGCTGGCTGATGCTGGAACGATTTGGCCTGCCGGTCAGGACCCATATGGTGGGGCTGTATTCCGGGACCATGGCAGAAGAGATGGCGCCGATTGCACCTGCGCGACTTGTCCCCGCGCTGCGGACACCTGAAGGCGACATTGTCGGTGAGTCGCTTGCCATTGCCGAAACGCTTGCCGAACGACACCCCAACGCAGGCCTGTGGCCCGAGGACCCTGCCGCCCGCGCAACGGCCCGCTGGCTCTGCGCCGAGATGGCATCGGGGTTTTCGGCCCTGCGCGGCGACTGCCCGATGCAATTGTCCCATTGCTACGAAGGCTTTGCCCCAAGTGCCGCGGTGATGGCCGATATCAATCGGATCGAAACGCTGTGGGCCCATGCGCGCGCCGTTTCGGGGTCCGCAGAAGGCTGGCTCTTCGGCGGTTATTCGCTGGCAGATGTTTTCTACACGCCTGTGGCCGCGCGGATCATCGGATATGATCTTCCCGTCAGCGCCATGAACCGTGCCTATTGTATCGAGTTGCTGTCGGAGCCGGCCGTGCGTGCGTGGCGCGCGGACGGGCAAAAGGTCAGCTACGATCCGTTCCCCTACCCGGTCGATCTGCCACGGACCCCCTGGCCCATTCCCGATTGAGCCTCTCCGGTTAACCATTCTTAAACCGTGCTGGTTTAGCGACAACACTGTCTTAACATGGTTGACCGGGAATGATCGCACGCGCCTACACCGTCGCGTTTCAGGGCGTCGAAGCCCGCCTTGTCGAAGTGCAATGCGCCGTGACACCTGGCCTGCCGGCGTTTTCCGTGGTGGGCCTGCCTGACAAAGCCGTTTCCGAAGCGCGCGATCGGGTACGCAGCGCGCTGAACGCGATGGCCATCGCGCTTCCGTCCCGGCGTATCACCATCAATCTCTCTCCGGCTGATCTGCCCAAAGAGGGCAGTCATTTCGATCTGCCCATTGCGCTGGCGCTGCTGGCAGCCCTGGACATCATCCCGGCGGACGAAGCCGAGCGCGTCGTCGCGCTGGGGGAGTTGTCACTGGACGGCTCTCTGGTACCCGTTCTGGGCGCGCTGCCAGCCGCGATGGCCGCCGCCGAAAGCGACCGGGCCTTGCTCTGCCCCGAGGGCTCGGGCGCCGAAGCCGCCTGGGTCGGGGCCACCCAGGTGATTGGTGCGGCGTCGCTGGGAGATGTGGTTCGGCACTACACTGGGCAGACTCCTCTGCCGCCCGCAGAGCCCGGGGAAGTTGCCGCTGCGCCAGCCAGCCGAGATCTGCGCGATGTCAAAGGGCAGGAACGCGCAAAGCGCGCTTTAGAGATCGCGGCAGCCGGCCGCCATCACCTCATCATGATCGGATCTCCAGGCTCCGGCAAATCCATGCTGGCGGCCCGCATTCCGGGTATCCTGCCCCCGCTCACCGCGGCGGAAGCGCTTGAGACGTCTATGATCCAATCTTTGTGCGGTGTTCTGGATCAGGGCGGCATCAGCCGGGAGCGGCCCTTTCGCGAGCCGCACCACACTGCATCGATGGCTGCCATTGTCGGCGGCGGGCGCGGGGCCAAACCCGGCGAAATCTCACTGGCCCATAACGGGGTTCTGTTCATGGATGAGTTGCCCGAGTTTTCGCGCACCGTGCTGGAAACGCTGCGCCAACCGATTGAAACCGGCGAGGTCATCGTGGCCCGGGCTAATGCCCATGTGAAATACCCCTGCCGGTTTATGCTGGTTGCCGCCGCCAACCCCTGCAAATGCGGATACCTCAGCGATCCGGCGCGGGCCTGCGCACGTGTTCCGGCCTGCGGCGACGACTATCTGGGTCGTATCTCCGGCCCATTGATGGACCGGTTTGACCTGCGCCTGGAAGTTCCGCCGGTCTCATTCACCGATCTGGACCTGCCTGCCAGCGGGGACTGTTCCGCCACAGTCGCGGCGCGTGTGCAGGCGGCGCGTGCGCTGCAACACCAACGCTACGCGGACCAACAGGATATGCGCCAAAACTCTGATGCCGAAGGGGATGTTTTACAGTCCATTGCCACGCCCGATGCCGAAGGTCGCGCGCTTTTGAATCGCGCAGCGGAGCGGTTCGGCCTGTCGGCCCGCGGATATCACCGCGTTCTGCGTGTTGCCCGTACCATTGCCGATCTGGAAGCCTCGGACGATGTGCGCCGCCCACACGTGGCCGAAGCGCTCAGCTTTCGGATCACCGCTCGTGTGGCGGCCTGACCTTTGGCTCAGGCGAGACGGGCTTCAATCGCGTCCCAAATGCGGGCGGCCACGTTCACACCGTCAAATCGCTCCAGTTCCTGAATGCCGGTGGGAGACGTGACGTTGATTTCCGTCAGGTAGTCTCCAATCACATCAATCCCGACGAAGACCTGGCCCTTCTCTTTCAGCAAAGGTCCAATCGCTGCGCAAATTTCGAGATCGCGGGCGTTCATCTCCACCTTTTCGGGCCTGCCGCCCACATGCATATTGGAACGTGTTTCCCCTTTGGCAGGAACCCGGTTGATCGCGCCAACCGGCTCACCATCCACCAGAATGACCCGTTTGTCGCCTTTGGCAACCGCAGGCAGGAACTTCTGTACGATCAGCGGCTCGCGGGAAAACCCGGTGAAAAGTTCATGCAGCGAACTGAGATTGCGATCATCCACATCCAGGCGGAACACACCCGCACCACCATTGCCGTAAAGCGGCTTGAGGATAATGTCCTGATGCTCGGCCTTGAACTCACGGATCGTGTCGAGATCGCGTGCGATGGTTGTGGGAGGGGTCAGCTCGGGAAAGTCCAGCACCAACAGTTTCTCGGGATAGTTCCGCACCCAGAACGGGTTGTTCACCACCAGCGTCTGCGACGCGAGCCGGTCGAGCAGGTGGGTCGATGTGATGTAGTGCATATCAAATGGAGGGTCCTGACGCAGCCAAACTACATCTACATCTGACAGATCGATCTCGCGTCGTTCCCCTAGAATTGCCGGCGTGTCCGGCACCCTCTGGACCGTCATATCATGGCCGCGCGCGGTGATGCGCCCTTCCTGATAGGCCAGATGATCCGGCGCGTAGTAGAACAGCTCATGGCCGCGCGCCTGTGCCTCTTCGGCCAGACGGAAGCTGCTGTCGGCGTTAATGTCTACGTCCCCGATAGGGTCCATCTGAAAGGCAATTTTCATCGCGCTGTCCTTCGTTTCCGCTGACTACATGACGCAGCGGCGCGGCAGGATCAATCACCGAAGCGCTCAGCGCCGGAATTCAAACAGAACCGAATGCATTCTCGATGATGCAAAAACGGCCGGTCCCGTCAGCGAACGCCGCGTCAAAGCGCGCGGGCGTCAGGGTGCCCGCAGGTTCGCCAGACAGAAAAGCCTCCGCAGAGAGGCAGGTGCGGGCCATCTGGCGGGGCGTGATCGGGTGCGATGCCTGATCCAGACTGCGACTTTGCTTGACCTCCACAAAAACCACTTCTTCGCCCTTGCGCAGGATCAGGTCAATTTCGCCCCCCGGTCCACGCCATCGCTGCGCCACCAACCCATACCCGCGTCGCTGATAGTCTCTTGCGATTGCGTCCTCCGCCGCCAGGCCGGACAGGTGGTTGCGGCGTCCACGATCCTCTCGCACAGCAGAAGCGCTGCGGGCATTTTGACCTTGCAGGTGTGGTTGTCGCGGGATCAGTCAGTCCTCTTTGTCGATCTTGATCGCCATCTGATACACCCGACGGCGCGGCACATCATGGGCGCGCGCGATCATGTCCGCCGCCTCTTTCACTGACAACGTCTGCAGGGCGCTACGCAAATCGCTTTCTAGATCGGCATCGTTAATTTTCTCTGAACGCCCACGATCAACGACAATCACCATTTCACCTTTCATCCGGCGCTCTTCAGCCGTTTCCGCCAGCGCGTCCAAGGGCCCGCGCATCACCTCTTCGAACTTCTTTGTCAGTTCCCGGCACAGGGCGGCGGGCCGCTGGGGGCCCAGAACCTGCGCCATATCTCTCAGGCTTGCCGCCAGCCTTTTGGGCGACTCGTAAAAGACGAGTGTCCCGGGAACATCGCGCAGCTCGGTCAAACGCGCGACCCTTTGGGTATGGCCCGAGGGCAAGAACCCGGTGAACAGGAACGTGTCAGTCGGAAGCCCCGCAACCACAAGTGCGGCGAGCAGCGCCGACGGTCCAGGCGCGGCGATCACGTTGTAACCTGCAGCGCCGGCCTCGCGGCTGAGGTCGTAGCCCGGATCCGCAACCAGCGGGGTTCCGGCTTCTGAGGCATACGCAACGGACCGTCCATCTTCCAGTGCCTGCATCAGATGTGCGCGGGCCGTACCGCTGCTATGATCGTGATAGGACACGATCCGGCGGTCGTTCAGAGGGACACCGTGGATCTCCATGAGGCGGCGCAGGCTACGGGTGTCTTCCGCGGCGATCACGTCGGCCGATGCCAGGATATCGAGTGTGCGAAGCGTGATATCGCGCGCCGTTCCGATCGGAGTGGCCACGAGGTACAGCCCCGGCGGCAACCGGACCATCTGGTGATTCAAAGCTGGACCCGCCCATTCTGACGTTTATGATCCGGCTGACGCGGAGTGCATCCGCCGCCGAATACAGGAGTAACCCGCTTATGTTTGCCGTTTTCCCTGCAGCCCGCAAGACAGCAATGCGCCTGCTTGGTGTTCTGGCCCTTGTCGCGCTGGCGGCCTGTGACACCGTACCAGGGGCCAATACAGGCGGGCCCAGTATCGATGCCGGGGCACCGGTGACCGTCGCGCTGCTGGTTCCGCGTGGTTCGGGACAGGCCGGAGACGCTCTGTTGGCACAAAACCTTGAAAACGCGGCCAGACTGGCGATCACCGATCTGCAAGGCGCCCAGATCGACCTGCAGGTCTATGACACTGCAGGCAATGCGCAACTTGCGGCTGCCAAGGCGGTCGAAGCGGCGGACGCGGGCGCGCAGATCATACTTGGACCGCTCTACGCCGAAGCGGCAAACGCCGTAGGCGTGGCAGTTGCAAACCGCAATATCAACGTTCTGGCCTTTTCCAACAACACGACGATCGCGGGTGGCAATGTGTTTGTTCTGGGACAGACATTTGACACGGCCGCACAACGCCTGACCTCCTATGCGGCGCGTCAGGGCAAGGGCAATATGGTCGTGGTCCACGGCACGGACTTGTCCGGAGAGTTGGGGAAATCCGCGATTCAGCGCGCCATTGCCGGCTCGCCCGCCAATCTGGTTGGGTCGGTTCCCTATGATCTGTCCCAGCAAAGCGTGATCGCAACGGTGCCGCAGGTGCGGGACGCTGTGACGAACGGGGGCGCAAACTCCATCTTCCTGACCGCGACCACCGCTGGCGCGCTGCCGCTCTTTACACAGTTGCTGCCAGAAGCGGGCCTGACCGCCGAGACAACGCAGTACATTGGCCTCACACGCTGGGACATCCCGCCACAAACGCTTGAGCTCCCCGGAGTGCAAGGAGGGTGGTTTGCGTTGCCCGATCCCGCCAAAGCACAACTCTTTCGATCGCGTTATCAAGCTGCCTATGGGGATAGCCCTCATCCGATCGCCGGTCTGGGATATGATGGCATTGCAGCGATCGGCGCACTGGTTGCGTCCGGAAACTCGAACGCGTTGACAGGTGCTGCCCTGACTCAAAGTGCTGGTTTCCAAGGTGTGGGCGGCATTTTCCGGCTCTTGCCAAACGGTACTAATCAGCGTGGGCTGGCGATCGCGACAATTCAGAACAGACAGGTGGTGGTGATTGACCCGGCCCCAACAAGCTTCTCGGGTGCTGGCCTCTGAGCTGTCGCTGACAGACCCGGCCAGCCCGACTCCTTCCGGGCCGCTGATCTGTGAGCGCTCCGACCTCTTTGATGGCAACGCGGTGCGTCGGCAGATCGATGCCGCCGCGCACGAGAGTGATGGCAGCGCCCTAAGACAGGAATGCGTACGGATTTTGAGGCAGGCCAAGGACGCCGGCAGGCAGGCCATCGCCGATGCTTTCATGGATCAGCCTTTTGCGGCGCGGCCTCTGACAAGGTCTTATACCTATCTGACCGATGGGCTGGTGATGTCAGCGCTCTATGCAGCGCGCACGTATCTGCATCCGCTGCCCAACCCGACGTCGGGTGAACGTCTCGCGCTGATTGCGGTGGGCGGTTATGGGCGGGGCGAAATGGCACCGTATTCGGACGTCGATCTGTTGTTTCTGACGCCTTACAAGATCACGGCCTGGGCTGAGAGCGTCATCGAGTCGATGCTCTACATACTCTGGGACATCAAACTGAAAGTCGGCCATGCCAGCCGAACCATCAAGGATTGTGTCCGCCTGGGCACCGAGGATTTCACGATTCGTACGGCGCTGCTCGAACATAGGTTTCTGGCGGGCCACGCACCGCTCGCAGCGGAACTGGATGAACAGCTCCACAAAGACCTCTTCACCGGAACCGGGCGCGACTTCATCGAGGCGAAACTTGAAGAGCGGGAGAAACGACATCAGCGCTACGGTGCGCGTTACATGGTCGAACCCAATGTGAAAGAGGGCAAGGGTGGCCTGCGCGACCTTCAATCGCTGTTCTGGATCGCCAAATACATCCACGGTGTCGACGATGCTGCCGAACTGGTACCACTGGGCGTCTTCAGGCCGGAAGAATTTGCGCGCTTCGTGCAGGCCGAAGACTTTCTATGGGCTGTTCGCGCGCATTTGCACCTGATCACTGGGCGCGCCACCGAGCAGCTTAGCTTTGATATGCAGGTCGATGTGGCCCGCCGGATGGGCTACAAGGACAGCGTGGCCCGGCGCGGCGTCGAAATTTTCATGCAAGACTATTTTCGGCATGCCACCGCCGTCGGTGACCTGACCCGGATCTTCCTGACCGAGCTCGAGGCGACGCATGTCAAAAGCGAACCGTTGCTGACCCGGATTTTCAGACGCAAGCCGCAGGTCAAAGCAGGCTATGCGATGATCCACAACCGGTTGGGTCTGGAAGATGCTGACGCGTTTCTTGCAGACAAACTGAACATGTTGCGCCTGTTCGAAGAAGGCCTCCGCACCGGGATGCTGATCCATCCTGAAGCCATGCGACTGGTCACTGCCAACCTGCACCTGATCGACGACGACATGCGCAACGATCCCGAGGCGCGGCGCATCTTCCTCGATCTGTTGTTGAAGCATGGCAATCCTGAACGCGCGCTGCGCCGGATGAACGAGCTGGGCGTGTTGGCGGCGTTTCTGCCCGAATTCGAGCCCATCGTGGCGATGATGCAGTTCAACATGTATCACAGCTACACCGTCGACGAGCATATCATTCAGTGTATCGCCCAACTGGCGATGATCGAACGGGAAGAACTGGTCGAGGACCTGCCGGTTGCGTCTGGCATCCTGAAAACCGGCGTCAATCGCAAGGTGCTTTATGTCGCGCTGCTGCTGCATGACATCGCCAAGGGCCGCGCCGAAGACCACTCGATTCTGGGCGCGCAAATCGCACGCAAGGTTGCGCCGCGGCTGGGCCTGAGCAAAACCGAAAGCGAAACTGTCGAGTGGCTGGTGCGCTACCATCTGCTGATGTCGGATATGGCGCAGAAGCGCGACATTGCAGACCCCCGCACCGTCCGCGACTTCTGCAAAGCTGTGCAGACCGTGAAACGTCTGGATCTGCTTTGTGTGCTAACGGTTTGCGATATCCGCGGCGTGGGTCCACAGACCTGGAACAACTGGAAGGCTGCCCTGATCCGGGCTTTGTACCGGCAGACCAAACGTGCGCTTGAAACCGGGATGGAAGACCTCAATCGCGAAAACCGGGGGGCCGAAGCGAAAAAGCTACTACGCGCGCAGCTACCGGACTGGACAAAAGGCGATCTGAAAACCGAAACGGCTCGGCATTACGATCCCTACTGGCAGGGTCTGCATGTCACCGCACATGTTGTCTTTGCGCGGCTGCTGCGTGATCTGGAGGCTTCGGGCGATCCAGCCGAGATCCTGATCGACCTGCATCCTGACGAAGATCGCGATGCGACCCGCGCCTGCATCGTGATGGCCGATCACCCGGGCATCTTTGCGAGACTGACGGGCGCGCTCGCGCTTGTGGGGGCCAACGTTGTCGACGCGCGCAGCTACACGACCAAGGACGGATTTGTTACCGGGGCCTTCTGGATTCAGGATCGCGACGGGGCACCCTATGAGGCGGCGCGATTGCCCCGGCTGACACAGATGATTCACAAGACGCTGAAAGGGCAGGTCGTCGCTCGTGAGGCGCTGAAATCGCGCGACAAGATCAAGAAACGCGAACGCGCCTTCACAGTCCCCACACATATCACCTTCGACAACGAAGGGTCGGACATCTACACCATCATCGAGGTGGATACCCGTGATCGTCCGGGTCTGCTCTACGATCTGGCGCGCACGCTGGCGGACTCAAACGTGTACATCGCGAATGCCGTCATTGCGACCTATGGCGAACAGGTCGTTGATACATTCTACGTCAAAGACATGTTCGGGCTGAAGTACTATGCCGCGTCCAAGCAGAAATCGCTGGAAAACAAACTGCGTGACGCAATCGAAGCTGGCGCAAAACGCGCAGACGATTAACTTTGCCCGCGGCGCCTTCGCTGGCGCCTCATTCGCGAATGGGTTGAAGGGTGTAAGCTACGCGGTTTGCCCAAGAAGACACCTTGCGTGACTTTTGCGAGTCATGCGGCTTTCGCCACGCGCGCGAACCCGCTAAGGCTGAGGTGAGAGCAGTCCAAACAAGGCAGTGTCAGACTTGATCCCTGTCACACAGGCCACGCCATGAAACCCATCCGTCTGATGGCCGGCTTCTTTACCGTGGGCGTCTGGACACTGGCCAGCCGTGTGCTGGGCTTTGTGCGTGACATCTTTATGGCCAGTTATCTCGGCACCGGTCCGGTGGCCGAAGCCTTTCTGGTTGCCTTCAGCTTGCCGAACATGTTCCGCCGCTTCTTTGCCGAAGGGGCATTCAACACCGCCTTCGTGCCGCTGTTTTCAAAAAAGCTCGAAACCGGCGAAGCGCCAGAGGCGTTTGCACGGGATGCTTTTGCCGGATTGGCGAGCGTCCTGATTGTCGTGACGCTCCTGGCGCAACTGTGCATGCCATGGCTGGTTCTGGCGATGGCAGCCGGTTTTGCCGGGGATGTACGCTTTGGTCTGGCGGTGGATTTCGGACGCATCGCATTTGCCTATATCTTTTTCATCTCTCTGGCGGCCCTGCTGTCCGGGGTGCTCAATGCCACCGGCAGATTTGCAGCCGCCGCCGCCGCACCGGTCCTGCTGAATGTCATCCTCATCGCCACATTGATGCTGGCCGAAACTGGCGTCCTTGAAGATATAGTCGTGATCGATGCGGTTTTAGGCGCAGACCTGACCGGACTGCATCACGGAACGCTGCTGGTTTGGGGCGTTCTGGTTGCCGGCGCCGCCCAGATGGCATTGGTCTGGTGGGCCGCAAAGCAGGCTGGCTTTGCCTTGCGACCGACCTGGCCTCGCCTGACCCCGGAGCTCAAACGCCTGGCGATCATCGCAGGACCGGCGATGCTGGCGGGCGGAGTGGTTCAGATCAACCTGCTGGTCGGGCGGCAGGTCGCCAGCTTCTTCGATGGTGCAATCGCCTGGCTCAGCTATGCCGACCGTCTCTATCAACTGCCCCTGGGCGTGGTCGGCATCGCCATTGGCATCGTCCTTCTGCCGGACCTGTCCCGCCGTCTCGCCTCAAGTGATAATGCGGGCGCCCGCGGAGCACTCAGCCGGGCGGCAGAGGTCTCCATGGCCCTGACCATCCCCTCTGCCGTCGCGCTGATCGTCATTCCGGTCCCATTGATCTCGGTTCTCTTTGAGCGTGGTGCCTTCACAGCCGCGGACTCGGCTTCCACGGCGCTGGCCGTCGCGGTGTATGGGGCGGGTTTGCCAGCCTTCGTCCTGCAAAAGGTGCTACAACCACTCTACTTCGCCCGAGAGGACACCCGCACACCGTTTCGGTACGCTCTGGTGGCGATGTGCGTTAATGCCGCAGTGGCTATCATTCTGGCGATGTTGATCGGATTTATCGGCGCCGCCATCGGAACGGTGATTGCTGGTTGGGTCATGGTCGTTCTGCTCGCGCGCGGCGCCCGGCGGATGGGTGAAGTGGCCCAATTTGACGACCGCTTTCGGCAAAGGCTCGGGCGGATTGTCGTTGCGGCGGTCGTGATGGGAATGGCCCTTTGGGTGGGGGCGCAAGCCTTGCAAACATGGCTGGAGACGGCCGGTTTGCGATATCTCGCGCTCGCGATTCTGATCCTGCTTGGCATGTTTGTGTACTTCGGAGCAGGACATCTGCTCGGGGCCTTTCGCCTCTCAGATTTCCGGCGTGCGATGCGGCGCAGCTAACCACGCCAGACGCGCCGACTTTTGCTCCGCTCGACAGCTGCCACCCGAGGCGGGTCGTTCAATGCAGCCGATAAGCATACTCATCTATATTGACTAACCAGACAAAAATAGTCAGGTAATGTGAGATGCGCCAGCACCCTAGCCAGCGGAAACGCTCAGATAGGGACACCTGGCATGAAAACTCTTCCGCGATCGCTGTTGTTACTGGCCGCACCTGTTGTTCTCTTCGGAACCCCGCTGGCTGCTCAGCAGGTGGAATTCTCTTGGGAAGGCGAACTGGAAATCGGCATTGACGAAGTCTACTCCTCCGATGACCCGACAGCGGAGTTCCGCGACATTTACCCGATCCTGAACTTATCTGGCGAGCTGGCATTCGCCAACGGGATCAGCCTCTTTGCGGGCGTTGTGGCCGAGCCGGTGGTCGATGCTGCAGATGATCGCGAGTTCGATGACCTGGGCGTCTATCTTGAAGAATTGGGATTGCGCTACGCAGCGGGGCCCGCAGTGTTCACCGTCGGCAAGTTTTCCCCCACATTCGGCGTCGCCTGGGATGCAACAGCTGGTTTTTACGGTGCATTTTTGGCCGAAGACTACGAACTGCTGGAAAAAATTGGCGTGGCTGCAGATGTCTCTCTGGGCGACACAGGCGGTGTTCTGTCGTTTGCGCTCTTCTATGACGATGACACGGCACTGAGCCGTTCGATTGGCTTCGACCGGGGGCGAAACGTCGCCGAGTTTGGCGGGGCCGGAAACACTGGGGAGCTTAACAACGCGACCCTTACATGGACCCAAACCTTTGGCGACAGTACCGATGTTCAGTTGGGCGTCAGGCACCTCAGCGGCAGCACCGGCGATGTCAGCGATGACACGGGGATTGTCGCCAGCGTCAGCCATGTCTTTGGCAACGGGCTGGGAGTGTTTGGCGAGGTTGCTTCGTTCGACGGCTATGAAGGCAGTGGCAACGATGCGACATATGTCACGCTCAACGCTGTCTACGGAATTGGGCCGTGGTCGCTGTCGGCAACCCTCGCGCGGCGCGATGTCGATACTGTCGGAACAACCGATCTGGCGTCGATTGCAGCCGAGTATGAGTTCGACAATGGAGTGATCCTTGGCGCAGCACTCGCGCAGATCGATGAGGCCGGCGTGAAGTCCGATGCTCTTGGCTTCAACATCATCATCCCGCTTGGGGGGTGAGACATATCTGGCATGAAATCCGGGAGCGTCGCGCTTGCTCAGTCTCTTTGCATTGAGTTTCGCAGGCGCGCCCACCCACCGGGCGACACAAAGAATGACAACCCGAAGCCGGTGCCAAAGCCTGCCAGATCGGCGACCCAGCTGTTGTCCGTCCCGAACAGCACTCCGAACACCAGTTGGATCCCCATCAGAAACGCAATCAGCGTGAAGGCGCGGGCCTGGTTGCCACCCACATTGGCCAGCGACCGCCACAACAGGTATGTGAATGCGCCGATCAACCCATATACGGGCGGAAAGCCCCCGATAAGCCAGGTCGCGCCCGGCACTAAAACGGTGAAGGCGACCGCACCGCCGATTCCGGACAAAACGAAGATCAACAACAGGGCAGCCTGACCAAACACCTCGGCCACCATCTTGCCCATGGCCAGTAGGATCACGCCCACAAACAGAGCTTGCGTGAAACTGGCATGCACAAACGGGTACGTGACAAACCGCATCAGCTGTTCGGGTGGCCAGCGCCCGGTCTCCCACATCCAGCCCAGTAGCTCGGCTGAAAACCCGTAACGCTGGATGGAGGCCAAACGCCACCCGACCGCATCGGCGCCACCAATCAGGCCTCGCGACCCAAGCACAAAGACGGCTTCAAGACCAACAATGAGCAGAAAGAGGGCCGCCACAACGGGAGGCAATGGATTGACAGGGCTGACATTCGGATTGTCGTTCACCAGAGCTCTTGCCTCCTGTTGCGCTTCTTGACGCCGCTTGGGTGCATGGGTAAGCGAGCCGGGCAGGTTTTTCCAGTCAGGAGTGTCCGATGTCCCAACCCGCCTTTGCGCCGCGCGTGTTTTCCGGCATTCAGCCGTCGGGCGGTCTGACGCTGGGGAACTACCTGGGCGCCATGAAACGGTTCGTGGACATGCAAAACACCGGAGACTTCCAGACGGTGTATTGCATGGTTGACCTTCACGCGATCACAACCTGGCAGTCCCCTGCGGACCTGTCGCGCAATACGCGGGAACTCTGCGCAGGTTTCATTGCGTCGGGCATTGATCCCGAGCAGTCCATTCTGATCAATCAATCGCAGGTCCCCGAACATGCGCAATTGGGCTGGGTGTTCAACTGCGTCGCCCGCATGGGGTGGATGAAGCGCATGACGCAGTTCAAGGACAAGGCTGGCAAGAACGCCGAGAATGCCTCTTTGGGCCTGTTTGGATACCCCGCCCTGATGGCGGCGGACATCCTGATCTATCATGCCACACATGTGCCGGTGGGCGAGGACCAGAAACAGCATCTGGAACTGACCCGGGACATCGCCGCGAAATTCAATCACGACTATGGTGTTGATTTCTTCCCGTTGACCGAACCTGTGATCGAAGGGGCTGCAACGCGGGTTATGTCGCTGCGCGATGGCAGCAAGAAAATGTCGAAATCCGACCCTTCGGATATGAGCCGGATCAACATGACCGACGACGCCGACGCAATTGCGCAGAAGATCCGCAAAGCCCGCACAGATCCGGACCCGCTGCCGGACACGTTGGAAGGGTTGGAAGGACGCCCCGAAGCCCGCAATCTGATCAATATCTACGCCGCGCTGGCCGACACCTCGCCCGAGCAAGTGATCGCCGATCACGCTGGCCAGCAGTTCGGAACGTTCAAGCCGTCACTCGCGGATCTGGCCGTGGCTAAGTTGTCGCCAATCTCGTCCGAGATGGCGCGGCTGATGGACGATCCGGCCGAAATTGACCGGATCTTGTCGCGCGGGGCCGAAAGGGCGCGCGAAATCACTGCGCCAATACTGCGACGTACTTACGATATCATTGGAATGGTTGGGCCGGTGGGCTGACCCTGTTGCACCGGTCGTTCGAGCCAATCAGCCGACGACGTTGTGCCCGCGCCCCCGCATGCAGTTCTTGACGATCTGCTGACGGTTATTGGTTTTGCCGACCTGATCCGAGAGAACGCCGCCCGCCGCACCCACCGCAGCAGCTTCGCCCACATTCGAGTTGTCGAAGACGGCCGCCCAGAGCGCTGCCATCCCGGCACCAGCCACTGCCGAGGCCGCGGTGCCGCCATCCGCTTGGGGCTGCGATGCGGCAAGGCTCTGGCACGCGGCCAGATCACTTTGGTAGTTCGGCCCCTTCGGCCCATCGACGACAGGAGAGTAGTTGGCGCCGCTGTTGGCACAGGCAGCCAAAAGGCCCACAAGACCAAGGCTGGCGGCAAATGCACGGATGGACATGGGACTGCGATCCTTTACTGACTGACTCTTGAACGTCTTTCCGGCTGCTCTAACCGGTCAGAAGGGTTTCTGCAAACAGAGCGTGGCGGAACGTTTCGCTCGACGCTCATGGAGCAGTCTTTAAAAAAAGCTTCGGCAGGTCGCCTTCACGCGCTCACTGCACCGCGTGTTTTGTTGCGCTGTCCCCAATGCGTCAGATCAAGCTCATAGGTTGGCTGCAAGAACTCGACAAACACCTGTGGGTCGTCCGTTTCGATGTTGAATTCCAGAAATCGGTCGCTTTCCGCAAAGTGAGCGCGCACCTCGGCGTGGTGGTCCTCAAACATGCGACGCCAGCCAGCGGTTGTGTCTTCGACTGATAAATTGCCTGCGGACAGAACGCGTTTCATCAGCGACCCATCAAGGGAATGGTGTGCACCACGCGATTTCAACCAAGCGTCCACATTCCGCGTGTTGAGAACAAAGAACGCATCGGGATACGCCGCATGCAATTGTCGGAAGAACCTGCAACCTTCGACATAGAGCTGCGTATCGGCATAGCTCACATCAGAGAAGGCAACCGTGTCTTCATAGCCTTCGAACGGCCTGCGGCCCAGCGACAGGTTGTTCAGCAGGACATGCGCCATGAACCGTCCATCTGAGAACTTCCAATGGGCTGATGAAAGCCCGGACTGTTCGCACAAATGGTGAAAGGAGCTCGTGCCGCATTTGTTGGGCCCGATAAAGAATATCCGGTTTTTCGGAGGGAGTGCCATCGCTTGCCTGCCGCTGCGCTCAAGTTGATCTGAGGCTAGCGCACCTTGCTGTGGATTGCGAGCGATCCGAAATCCCGGTCCATAGAAACTGGACAAATCGGTTCTGGACCCTTGGGCCGCGCGACCCTAGGTTCGGCCTGTCGCACGGGAGGTTTTGAAATGGCGGTCGGCACCAACATTCGAACATACTTCAATGGCACGTGGCACGATCAAGATGTCGATATCATGAAAGCTGCGGATCACGGCTCGTGGCTGGGTACGACGGTGTTTGATGGCGCGCGCTTTTTTGAGGGGCTCTCACCCGATCTGGAGGCGCACTGCGCACGTGTTAATCGTTCGGCTGAGGCGTTGATGCTGACGCCCACGGTAGACACCGAAACAATGGTCGAACTGGTCCGCGAGGGCCTCGCCCGGTACCCGGAGGGCACTTCGGTCTATATCCGGCCGATGTATTGGGGCATCCACGGAGACCCAACCGCGATCATCCCGCAAAGTGAAGAAACCGGTTTTGCGATTTGCCTGGAAGAAATCCCGATGGCGCCCCCAACAGCGGCCGCAACCCTGACGCAGACGCGATTCCGCAGGCCGGTTCTGGAAAGTTCGGTGGTCAATGCCAAGGCTGGCTGCCTTTACCCCAATAACGCGCGCATGTTGGCCGAAGCGCGGCAAAAAGGCTTTGGCAACGCGCTTGTGGCAGACGCCATGGGCAACGTGGCCGAAACCGCCACCGCCAATATCTTTATGGTCAAAGATGGTGAAGTCTTCACCCCGGTCCCCAATGGCACCTTTCTGGCGGGTATCACCCGCGCCAGACATATCAGCAATCTGCGCGCGGACGGGCTGGCGGTTCATGAAAAGGTTCTGAGCTTTGACGATTTCCACGATGCGGACGAGGTGTTTATGTCAGGCAACATGTCGAAGGTGACGCCGGTTACCGCCTTTGATGACACTCAGTATCAAGTGGGTCCGGTCACCCGCCGCGCCCGCGAACTGTATTGGGATTGGGCCGCCTCCGAAGCCTGACTCAGAACACTCACTGACTGTGCCGCGCGTTAATGATGCCCGGTATTGCACGGCCTACATGGTTAAGCCATGATCCACACGACAGAAGGACGGCAAACATGCGCAAGTTTCTCGTGGTGCTGGATGACAGCCGCGAATGCCTGAATGCGATGCGTTTTGCGGCGATGCGCGCGGCTCATACCGGAGGCGGCGTAAAAATATTGTCCATCATCCCTCCCGACGAGTTCAATCACTGGATTGGAGTCGGAGAAGTGATGCGCGAAGAAGCGCGCGAACGTATTCACGCGCATTTTGAAGTCTTTGCAAAATGGATGCGCGACCGCCGGGGGATCGACCCGGAGCTGGCCATCCGCGAAGGTGAAGCGGTGCCCGAAATAATGGCCGAAATCAGCGAAGACCCCGAGATAGGCGTGCTCGTGCTTGGCGCAGGGACGGACAACAAGGGGCCCGGCCCCTTGGTCTCGCAGATGGCGCGAAGTTCGGGCAATCTACCCATCCCGGTCACCATCGTGCCCGGAGACTTGAGCGAAGAAAAACTGGAAGCTATCACCTGATCCCATTGGCTTCGCCAATTTAGAACAGTTCCAATCCTTGACTTGGCTCTGCGGCGATCGCATATCTGAGTGATCTTCTCAGGAGCGCGCCATGTTCATCCAAACCGAATCAACTCCAAACCCTGCCACGCTGAAGTTTCTGCCGGGACAGGCGGTTCTGGAGGTTGGAACTGCGGATTTCCCATCGCGCGATACGGCTGAGAAGTCACCGTTGGCGCAACGGATCTTTGCGGTGGATGGCGTCGAAGGCGTGTTTTTCGGAAACGACTTCGTCACTGTGACCAAGTCGGACTCGGTGGAGTGGGATCACCTGAAACCCGGAATTCTGGGCGCTGTGATGGAGCATTTCCAGTCCGGACAACCCGTCATGGCAGATGGCCATCAGGCGGCTTCCGGCCATGCTGACCACGACGGCGAGGACGCCGAAGTTGTCGGCCAGATCAAAGAGCTTCTGGACAGTCGCGTACGGCCTGCTGTTGCTCAGGACGGCGGAGACATCACATTTCACGGCTTCGATCGCGGTGTGGTCTATCTGCACATGCAGGGGGCCTGCGCGGGTTGCCCGTCTTCGACCCTCACACTGAAGATGGGGATCGAGAACCTGCTGCGGCACTACATCCCTGAAGTCACCGAGGTGCGCCCGGTTGCCGTCTGAGGCGACGTCCGGTTCGGGTCCTGTCACCGCGCGCTGTTACTGCGGAAAATCCATCCTGACGTTTTCGGGCGCGCCCGAAACCGTGGCGTACTGCCATTGCACAGATTGTCGCCGCTGGACCGGCGCGCCAGTCGCCGCATTTGCCGCATTCGACACGAATGCGCTTACTGCGTCAGAGGCGCTTGGCGGAGCACGGTCCCATTCTGTCGACGTCCGCCGCTGGAACTGTGATGCCTGCGGATCACCCTTGGCGGCAGAGTTCGATTACTTGCCCGGCCAACTCTATGTTCCGGTTGGGTTGCTGGACGACATCGAAGCATTTCCGCCGGAGCTGCACTGCCATAGCGGGAAACAGGTGGGGTGGCTCCATATCGACGACATCCTGCCTCGTGAATCTGGGTCGGGCCGTGAGATGTTGTCGGACTCACACACTTGAAGCCAGACCACACGGCGCGTAGTCCAGTCTGATGACGCAATCGGCCGCAACACACAAAGCATCGCTGATCGAGGGATCAGACGACGCCCCAACGATTCTGTCGTTTGATACCTCACGTCCCTACTGTTCCGCTGCCATACTCGCCGGAGATGATGTGCGCGCCAGTCGCACCGACCCCATGGCACGCGGCCAGGCCGAGCATCTGATGCCCATGATGGCTCAAATGCTTGCCGAACAGAACTTGGATTGGACCGATCTGGACCTGATTGCGGTTGGGGTTGGGCCAGGGAATTTCACTGGTATTCGCATCAGCGTCGCAGCCGCCCGTGGGCTTGCACTCGGGCTGAGCGTGCCCGCCATAGGTGTTTCAGCTTTCGAAGTGATGCGGGCGGTTGCGTCGGAACCGGATGTTTCGACGCAACTGATCAGCGTGCCGGGCCCCAAAGAATCCGTTTACGTTCAGAGTTTTAAAAATGGTGAACCAGCGCGTTCGCCCGCTCATCTGTCGATGACCGGGGAAGATGCCCCTATCCCATATCCCGTGGATAGCATCGTTGGGTGCCGCGCTGAGATGATCGCCCAGCTTTTTCAGTTCCCCAACGACGTCAACATCCGCACATATCCTGATCTCCCCGATGATCCCGCGCTGTCGATTGCAAGGATCGCTCTGTCCCGCTGGCGACGTGGAGACACGGACCCGCCACGACCGGCCCCCCTCTATGTTCGACCGGCAGACGCCGCGCCCGCGCGTGACAAACCGCCGGTTCTGCTGGATTGATTGCGCCCGAAGATATGGCTCGCATCCGGGCTGCGGCGGACCCGCGATCCCGCAACTGGTCGCCGGATGAGTTCTCTGCTCTTTTGTTTGACGAGACCTGCTTCGCAGTTGGTGACGAACGTGCCTTCGCATTGGTGCGCGTTGTGCTGGACGAGGCAGAGTTGCTGACTTTGGCCACGCACCCCGATCACCAAAGACAGGGTCTCGCGCGCGGCTTGATGGAGGCATGGCACGAGCGGGCCCAAGATCGTGGTGCAGTGCGCGGTTTCCTTGAAGTGGCAGCTGACAACTTGCCGGCAACGCGGCTCTACGTGGCATGTGGCTACGACGTCATCGGTCTGCGGCTTGGCTACTACGCGAGGCCAGATGGCCCGCCGGTGGATGCAGTGCTTATGGGTCGGACATTTCCGTAAATTACCCACTGTCAGGCACACACAGCTAAACAAAAAGCGGTTGACCACCCGGCCCACCTGCGGCCTTACTTGACCGATAGAGGCTGGGTCACACCAGCTTGAAAGGGTGACGTCTGCACAGAAAGACCACCCCAATGATAACCAAGTGGGAGTTACTTCGAATGACCGTCATTCAAAAGCTAATGAGTGCAACCGCGGGCCTTGCGTTGACCGCCGGCGCCGCTCTGGCCGAACCCGCCCTGATTTTCGATCTGGGCGGCAAATTCGACAAATCCTTCAACGAAGCCGCTTTCAACGGCGCACAGCGCTGGGCTGACGAAACCGGCAACAGCTTCCGTGAGATTGAGCTTCAGTCCGAAGCGCAACGCGAGCAAGCGCTGCGCCGGTTTGCCGAAGCCGGGGCAAATCCGATTGTCATGGCGGGCTTTGCCTTTGCGGATGCTCTGGGACAGGTGGCCGCTGATTATCCTGACACGTCTTTCGTGATCATCGACATGGTGGTCGATGCTCCGAACGTGCGTTCGGTCGTGTTTAACGAGCATGAAGGCTCTTACCTCGTCGGAATGATGGCGGCCCAAGCTTCGGAGTCGGGGACCGTCGGATTTATCGGCGGGATGGATATCCCATTGATCCGCAAGTTTGCCTGTGGCTACGCGCAAGGGGTCAAGGCTGCGAACCCGGACGCAACGGTGATCGCCAACATGACCGGTACGACGCCGGCGGCCTGGAACGACCCGGTGAAGGGGTCTGAACTGACCAAAGCCCAGATCTCACAAGGCGCGGATGTGGTATACGCAGCTGCTGGCGGCACCGGTGTGGGTGTGCTGCAAACCGCTGCGGACGAAGGCATTCTGTCGATCGGTGTCGACAGCAACCAAAACTACCTGCATCCGGGCAAAGTCCTGACATCCATGATGAAACGCGTCGACAATGCGGTGCATCAGGCTTTCTCCGACGGTCCTGGCCTTGAAACCGGGTTCAACGTGATGGGCCTGGCGAACGGCGGCGTTGGCTATGCGCTGGACGAAAACAACGCGCCGCTTGTTTCGGACGAGATGAAGGCCTCTGTCGACGAAGCGTCGATGAAGATTGCTAGCGGCGAGTTGGTCGTACACGACTACATGTCCGACGACAGCTGCCCGGCGCTCAGCTTCTGAGACCATGACTCAGGCGACATGCCGGACCTGTTCTGCGTCCGGCATGTCGAATTGACGGAGACATCGATGGATGACCTTGGCCTTCTGAACCGCTTCTTTTCAGCGTGGTCGGAAACAGACGCTGAGGCGCGCAAGGCGGCGGTGGCGGACTGCTTTGCCGAAGATGGTGTTTATGCCGATCCGCACGTTCCCACTCCTTTCACAGGTGTGGACGCCGTAAGCGAAATGCTGGGGCAGTTCAGATCAGGAATGCCTGATGCCAGCGTCACGGTGATCGAAGAACCTGATAGTCATAACAATTTCTGTCGTTGTTTTGTAAGCTTCCAGAACGGCGAAACTGAGTTCATGCGCGGGCAGTACTTTTTTCAGATCAATGCGGACAACAAGCTTTCACAAGTTGTCGGTTTCGCAGGCACAGGCAACGCGGCATGAGCGTATCCCCTGCGATCGAACTGAGCGGCATCTCAAAGGCCTTCGGCCCGGTGCAAGCCAACAAAGACATTTCGATCCGCGTCATGCCCGGCACAATTCACGGCATCATCGGCGAAAACGGCGCTGGCAAGTCCACGTTGATGAGCATCCTCTACGGCTTTTACAAAGCGGATAAGGGCGAGATTTTCATCAACGGGCAAAAGACCGACATTCCTGATAGCCAGGCCGCAATTGCGGCCGGTATCGGGATGGTCTTTCAACACTTCAAGCTGGTTGAAAATTTTACGGTGCTGGAAAACATCATTCTTGGCGCCGAGGATGGGGGCTTGCTGCGGCCGTCTCTGGCGAAAGCTCGGCGCAGTCTGACTGATCTGTCTAAGGAATACGGTCTGGAGGTGGACCCGGACGCCCTGATCGAAGAAATCGGCGTGGGAATGCAGCAGCGCGTCGAGATACTCAAAGCGCTCTATCGCCGTGCCGAAATCCTGATTCTGGACGAGCCGACCGGCGTGCTGACACCCGCCGAAGCGGATCAGCTATTTCGCATTCTGCATCGGCTGCGCGAAGAAGGTAAGACGATCATCCTGATCACGCACAAGCTGCGCGAAATTATGGACGCCACGGACACTGTCAGTGTGATGCGGCGCGGCGAAATGACCGCAACCGTGCCAACCGGTGAAACCAGCCCGGAACAGTTGGCCGAACTGATGGTCGGGCGCAAGGTGCTGCTGCGTGTGGACAAAGCACCCGCCACTCCCGGCAAGACGGTGTTGGAAATCGAAAACCTGCGTGTTCTGGACGACAAGGGCGTCGAGCGCGTGAAGGGCATTGATCTGACAGTTCATGCCGGGGAAATCGTGGGGCTTGCAGGCGTCGCTGGAAATGGTCAGTCCGAGCTATTGGAACTCTTGGGCGGCATGCGCTCCGGGACCGGCACCGTTCGGCTAAATGGCGCACCACTTCCGCTGAGCGGGACGGGATCGGACGGAAAGGCCAGACGCGCCGCCCACATCGCACATGTACCGGAAGACCGGCAGCGCGAAGGCCTGATCATGGAGTTCCATGCCTGGGAGAACGTCGCATTTGGCTATCATCGCGATCCGACCTATGGCTCGGGCCTGTTGATGGACAATGCCGCGCTGCGCGCAGACACAGATGCAAAGATCGAGAAGTTCGACGTCCGCCCGGCCAACGGCTGGCTGACAGCTAAGAACTTCAGTGGTGGCAATCAGCAAAAGATCGTTGTTGCCCGCGAAATCGAGCGCAACCCGGATCTGCTCCTGGTGGGTCAACCGACGCGCGGCGTGGATATCGGAGCCATTGAGTTCATCCACAAACAGATTGTGGACCTACGTGACAAAGGCAAAGCCATCTTGCTGGTTTCGGTCGAACTGGAAGAAATCTTTGGTCTGGCCGACCGGATCGCGGTCATGTTCGATGGCCAGATCATGGGTGAACGGTTGCCAGCCGAGACGGATGAGACCGAGCTTGGTTTGCTGATGGCGGGTGTCGCCGGGGAGGCCGCCTGACATGGACAAAATGCCCAAATGGGCCGACGTGGTCCTCATCCCACTGATTTCATTGCTTCTGGCCGCCGCGCTGTCCGCCCTTGTTATTCTTGCCATTGGCGAGGACCCGATCGCTGCGGTCAAACTGATGGTGTCGGGTGCAATTGGGTCCACCTATGGGTGGGGATACACGCTCTATTACGCCACAAATTTCATGTTCACCGGACTGGCCGTCGCGGTCGCATTCCATGCAAAGCTCTTCAACATCGGTGGCGAAGGGCAGGCCATGCTGGGCGGGCTTGGCGTGGCCATGGTTTGCCTGTGGATACCCTGGCCGCATTGGACGCTGGCCCTGGTCTTTGCAGCACTGGCGGCAGGCGTGTTCGGCGCCGCGTGGGCGGCCATCCCGGCCTATCTGCAAGCCAAGCGTGGCAGCCACATCGTAATCACGACGATCATGTTCAACTTCATTGCGGCCGCGCTCCTGAATTACATGCTCGTCAATGTCATGCGCCCAGAAGGGTCAATGGACCCGGCGACGGAACGGTTCCCCGAAGCGGTTCACCTGCCAACGCTGCACGAGCTGTTGGCCCCTCTTGGGATCGCCTTTTCCAAGGCGGCCCCGGCCAATGTAAGCTTGCTGGTTGCCATGGCAGCCTGTGTGATCGTCTGGCTTTTGATCTGGCGCACGCGGCTTGGCTATGAAATCCGGGCTTATGGGCATTCGGAAACCGGCGCGCTCTATGCCGGTATCTCGCCGGTCAAGATCACGATCGTAGCGATGCTGATCTCTGGCGCCCTTGCAGGACTGATGGCAATCAACAACGTCATGGGTGAGGCCGAACGGCTGGTTCTCAACTCAACAGAAGGCGCAGGCTTCATCGGTATCGCCGTCGCATTGATGGGGCGCAGTCATCCGTTCGGGGTGTTCCTGGCAGCCATTCTGTTCGGGTTCCTGTATCAGGGCGGCGCGGAGTTGGCGCTGTGGACCTCAATCCCGAGAGAATTGATCGTTGTCATTCAGGCCTTGGTGATCCTCTTCACTGGCGCGCTGGACAATATGGTGCGCATGCCGCTTGAAAAGATGTTCCTGGCCGTCAGCCGCAAGCGCAGGGACATGGGTGAAGGCGCCCCGCTGCCTGAACGCAAGCCCACCAAACCGGCGGAGTGATCGCAGCGAAATGGATTTCCTGACCCTCATCCAAGTGCTCGACAGCACGATCCGCCTGGCCACACCCTTGCTACTGGCCTGTTTGGCAGGGCTGTATTCTGAGCGCGCGGGCATCTTTGACATCGGTCTTGAAGGCAAGATGCTCATTTCGGCGTTTTTTTCCGCGGCGGTTGCCGCGCTGACAGGGTCAGTCTGGTTGGGACTTGCCGCCGGCGTCGGGTCTTCCCTTGTGCTTGCAGGCCTTCACGGACTGGCGTCGATCACCTTTCGTGGCAACCAGCTCATTTCCGGCGTGGCCATCAACTTTCTGGCAGCTGGCATGACAGTCCTGATTGCGCAGGATTGGTTTCAGCAAGGCGGTCGGACGCCTTCGCTCGTTGGCGCGGAGCGGTTTGGCACCGTGGATCTGCCGTTTGCAATCGGGTCGAAAGATGCCGAACTCTCCGGTCGTTCGGTCTCGGAACTGCTGGAGGCGGCCAATCCGGTCCAGCAGATTTATTCGGGGCTACTTTCCGGGCATTCGATCCTCGTCTACATCGCATTCCTGGCCGTACCGCTGACGTGGTGGGTGCTTTATCGGACACGCTTTGGTCTGCGGCTCCGGGCGGTGGGCGAAAACCCTGCCGCTGTGGACACGGCGGGGGTGTCTGTGATCGGCCTGCGCTATGCGGCCGTAGCAATCTGTGGCGTGTTGTGCGGCATTGCCGGGGCGTATCTTGCAACTGCTTTGCAGGCCGGCTTCGTGAAGGACATGACCGCGGGTCGAGGCTTCATCGCCCTCGCCGCGCTGATTTTTGCGAAGTGGCGCCCCTGGCACGCCATGTACGCCTGTCTGCTGTTCGGATTCCTGCAAGCCATAGCGCTACGGTATCAGAACATCGACCTCGGTGGCTTCGTGGTCCCGGTTCAGGTGATGGATGCTTTGCCATACATTCTGACCGTGGTCATCCTGGCCGGTTTTGTCGGCAAGGCCATCCCGCCGCGGGCCGGTGGAGAGCCTTATGTGAAAGAACGCTGACGCCCGGATAAGGCCAGATCTGCGACACATTAGGTCCTGATTGCTGCGCGGCGGCATGACCGGTTGATTTTGGTGTTTCCTGGGTTCAAAGAGGGGCATGCAAATTTACCTGCCCATTGCCGAGGTATCGGTCAACGCGTTACTTTTGTTGGGTCTCGGCGGCATGGTCGGCATTTTGTCCGGCATGTTCGGCGTCGGCGGCGGTTTCCTGATGACGCCGCTGCTGTTCTTTATCGGCATTCCCCCGGCCGTCGCGGTGGCAACCGAAGCCAATCAGATCGTGGCCTCTTCGTTCTCGGGGGTTCTGGCGCATTTCAGGCGAAAGACGGTGGACCTGAAAATGGGGACCGTCCTGCTTGTGGGTGGCCTTATCGGGGCCGCTCTTGGTGTGGTTGTCTTCAATTATCTCAAGAGCCTTGGTCAGGTCGATTTGCTGGTACGGCTTTGCTACGTGCTTTTTCTTGGGGTGGTCGGCAGCTTGATGTTTGTCGAAAGCCTGAACGCCATCCGGAAAATGCGCAACGCCGACAGCGCGCCGCCCAAGCCGCGTCGGCAGCGTGGCTGGGTTCACGCCTTGCCCTTCAAGATGAGGTTCCGCACATCAGGCCTCTACATTTCCGCCATCCCGCCGCTGATCGTTGGTGTTGTTGTTGGTATTCTGGCGGCCATCATGGGCGTCGGCGGCGGCTTCATCATGGTGCCGGCCATGATCTACATCCTGGGCATGCCAACCAAGGTGGTTGTCGGAACCTCGCTGTTTCAGATCATTTTTGTCACCGCCTTCACCACCCTGCTGCATGCCACGACCAACTTCACCGTCGACGTGGTTCTGGCGGTTCTGCTGCTGATTGGCGGCGTGATCGGTGCGCAGGTTGGCACACAGATCGGGCTGCGGCTCAAAGCTGAGCAGCTGCGCATCCTTCTGGCTCTCATGGTGCTGGGCGTGTGCGGAAAGCTCGCCTTGGATCTGCTGCTGCAACCTGCTGAACTCTACACGCTGGGCGCCCCGGGAGGGGCGCACTAAGTGTTGCGCTGGATCATAATCTGGGCGCTCTTGCCCTTCGCTGCGGTGGCGGAAGAAGTGGTTCTTGGGCTGTCGCAGGATCAGGTCTCGATTACAACCAGCTTTGACGGATCGGAGATCCTGATCTTTGGTGCCGTCAAAAGAGAGGAGCCCATCCCCGATGGCCCTCCGTTGCAGGTTGTTATAACCGTGGCCGGCCCGTCAGAACCTGTGGTTGTCCGGCGCAAGGCCAATCGGTTTGGCATCTGGGTTAACACCGATGCGGTTGAAGTGGACGCGGCTCCGAGCTTTTACGCGGTCTCCACAAGCGCCCCGCTGAACGACGTGCTGACTGATACTGAAGACTTGCGGCACAAGATCACCATTGACCGCGCTATCCGCTCTGTTGGCGCCCCATCGAACATTTCAGATACCGCCAGTTTCACCGATGCGGTGATCCGCATTCGCGAAAGCGAAGGCCTGTATCAGCACCTCGAAGGCGGCGTCGCGCTCGATCAGCAAACCCTGTTCCGCACTGCCATCGAAATGCCCGCCAACTTGACGGAAGGCGCGTATGCAACGCGCATTTTCCTCACCCGGGACGGCAATGTCATTTCCGGCTACGAGACCGCCATCGACGTCCGCAAAGTAGGACTGGAACGCTGGCTGTTTGCACTGTCCCGGCAACAGCCGCTTTTGTATGGGCTGATGTCCCTCGCGATCGCCGTAGCCGCCGGTTGGGGTGCGTCTGCCGCGTTCCGGCTTTTGCGAAACCAGTAAGCGGTCAGCCGCGCCCGATGTAGGGCATCTTTGTCGCCATCACTGTCATGAACTGGACATTGGCCTCCAGGGGCAGATTCGCCATGTGAAGGACCGAGTCCGCCGCATGTTCCACCGACATCGTAGGCTGCAGTTCTGCCTGCGGGTTCGCTTGCAGCGCCTTGGCGTTCAGGTCGGCCACCATCGGCGTTTCCGCATTTCCGATATCGATTTGCCCGCAAGCGATGTTGAAAGGCCGGCCATCCAGAGACAGGCTACGAGTCAGCCCGGTCACACCATGCTTGGTCGCACTGTAGCTGACCGATCCGGGACGCGGCACATAGGCTGCAATCGACCCGTTGTTGATGATCCGCCCTCCTTGTGGAGACTGCGCGCGCATCGCCGCAAAGGCACACCGTGCCGCAAGGAACATGCCCGTGAGGTTCACATTCACTGCCGTCAGCCAATCCTCGACAGCAATTTCGTCAATCGTTCCACCCGGTGTGAACACGCCGGCGTTGTTGAACAGCACGTCCAGGCGCCCATTCGTTTTCATGAAACGCGCAAACGCAGCCTCAAGCGCATCAAGATCCGTGACATCGGCGGGTAGGACCATTGCGGTCTGATGAGACCCAGCAATCTCATTCAGAGCGTCCTGTCGGCGCGCGATCAAGCCAACACGCCAACCGCTTTGCAAAAACAACTCCGCAGTGGCGCGGCCAATACCGGAACTCGCACCCGTGATAATGATCGATTTCATATCTCTTCAGGCTCCAATGTGAGGGAAGCAACCGGGGCGACCCGCAGGTCGTCCACCCGCAATGCATGGGTCGGTTTCGAAAGACGGTTCCGAACCACCCAGATCAGGCGTTCCTGCGCCCGGGTGATCGCGACATACGCCAGACGTTTCCAGAGCGGTTGGCCCGCCTCCATCCGGCCTGTACGCGCGGCGACGAACAGGTCGGGGGCAAAGACCTGCACTGTGTCCCACTGGCTGCCTTGCGCCTTGTGGATCGTCACCGCGGCACCGTGCAGGAATGTCGCCCCCATACGAGCCGCGAATGGAATGAAGGGTTCCTCTTCGTCCGGTTTTTCGATTTTCACGATGCTGGCAGCACTCACCTGCGGGTCTTCGGCCCCCATGACATGCAGTCGGGAAAAGCCGGGCTTGCGCCCCGGGCCCAGATACACGACCTGAGCGCCCTTGATCAGTCCGCGCGCCTCCAGATCCAGGCGTTTCTTTCGGTGCTTCAGCGGCAACTCCAGCCCGTCGCAAATCAGTGGTTCACCTTCAAGCAGCGAGTCCTCCGGCGCGCCGTGGACGTTCCGGAATGCATTGATCAGCCGGATGCGCGTGGCGTTGCGCCAGACCAGCACCGGGCTGCGGGCCATCAAATCCACTTCGACGCGCTGCCCCAGAACCACGCGCGGATCAGATCGCGCGGCCGCTTCGACCATCCGTTCAAAATCTTCGAATGTCACCTCAGGATCGGCGAGGGCATGGGCCAGATCCAGAATCGGATTGCTGGCTTCCTGCCGATGAATGCGATGCAGCTCGAGTTTTCGCGATGAGGGCAAGGCATCGAAGACCATCTGTCCCGACTGATTCACGGGCGCCAATTGGGCGGGGTCTCCGAACAGCACAAGATTGGGGAAAATCTCCTTGAGGTCTTCAAACTGGCGGTCGTCAAGCATAGACGCCTCGTCCACAAACCCCACATCCAGAGGTTCCTCGCGCCGTTTCCAGCCGGTGATGAAATCTGAACCGCGCAGGCCTGCCGCCGCGAGCGCGCCAGGTATGGACCTGTTGTTTGAGTAAAACGCTGCAGCTCGGTCAAGCGCCTGATCGGTCAGACCTTCGATCACGGGCCGCTCTCCGTTGCCGGCGAGCCAATCCGCGATTTTTTCGTACTCCGGGTCATATACAGGCGTATAGATGATCCGGTGAATTGTGGTCGCCGGCACTCCTCGCAGACGCAGGACACTGGCGGCTTTGTTGGTAGGGGCCAGGATCGCCAGGGTTCGCTTGTCACGTCGCTTCCGGCCTTCGTAATCTCCTGAAACCAGATCAAGTCCTGCGGACTGCATCGCCTTGCAGAGTTCTGTCAGCAACAGAGTCTTGCCCGAGCCTGCCTTGCCTATCAACGCCACGACGCCTGCGCCCTTGCCTTGCGGTGGCGTCAGAAGCCCATCGTCCAGATCAATGCCGGACCCACGCAGCATCTCTGCGACACTGTCATACGCGCTCGCCTGATCGTCGGAAAATGTGACGGGCATCTGGGTCATGGGGCGACCCTACAACCGCGCTCCGGAAGGGGCCAGAGCGCGACGTCGATTTTGCGCTCAAGCGGTCAGCGCGGGTTCCGATTTGCGCGAAGAACCGAAGGTCCGTTCAAACCAAAGCTGCGACAACGCCGCAGAAATCCCGGCACGTTCGGCGACCATCGCCTTCGCGTCATCAGAGAACTCCCATAGCCCCACACTGAGCTTGTCCCGCCCTTCGCCGTCGCTGCCCAACACTTCCGGCGAGGATCCTATGGCGCGGTAAATCCGGACCATCCGGGCGTCGAAGACTCCCACAAATTGGCGAATTCCAAAGCCGGACATGATCTGCCCACCTCCCAGCATCAGGGCAGCAGCCACGTTAGGCCCTGACCCTCGTGCCAGGCAGAAACGGGTGCATTCCCAGACCAAAGGACTGCAGATCGGGGCTGCGTCAGTGAGGTGTCCAAAGACATCATTGACCATGACAGGCCCCGTCGTCGGAAGAAATCGCATCGATCCGCCGTGCAACCCGTCGGGCCGCTGCCAGATCACATAAAGCGGATTGAGCGCGTCATAAGTGTCGCGCTCTAGTCCCTGCGCGTCGACTTGAACGGACCAGCCAAGCCGCGTCTTGAATTGGTCGGCGCGATCCCGAAACATGGATTTGGCCAGACGCGAGTGAGTGTGGAGGTCCCGCCCATAGATGTAACGCAGCATAGCTGTTCCCTTGTTCCCTTGCAGGCAGAACGGGTATCAGCCGGTTGGTTAACATCGGATCAGTGGAGCGTTCGCTCCTTTGGCGGACTATACAACAATGAGACCACGGCTCACGGCGCGTGCAACGGCGTGGGTTGTGTTCATTCCTCCAAGCTTGAAGCGCGCGCTTTCAATATAGACCCGCAGCGTGTGCTCTGAAATCGACAACGCCTCGGCCACTTGCGCGCGGCTGTAGCCCATGGCGAGCATCGTCATGGCGTCGATCTCGCGCGGCGACAGCGGCTGACTAGGCTCGGGCAACCGGCCCGGTTCAAACTCCAACGCTTTGCGATTGAAGTAATGCGCAATCAGAATCAAATCGCGCGCATATCTTTCGGTGAATGCAAACCAAGTCGTGTCGTCGCAATTGTGGCTGACGGTAAACAGAGCGAATTGTCCCACTGGTCCACGCACTGGCACCGAAAACCCTTGGTTTCCGACCCCAAACCGGATCGCTTCGACCCGAAAGGCACGCGCCGCCTTGCTAGACCAGTCAAGGCGTTTCCAGTCGACAGGATGAAACCTTTGAAAACAGCCCTGGATGACCGGGTCGATCCGCAGATACCCTTCGGTCAGATAGTGCTGTACCCAGTCGTCGGAGTAGGTTCCGCAACCGTATTGTTCGCCTGCTGCATCAACCCAATGATACACCACGTGGTCCGTCGCAAAATGTGTGCGCAGCGATTCCGCAGCCGTTTGCAGCCCCTCAAGCGATGTGCTGGCTTCGAGCCCCTCGAGGATCGTATTGAGCGTGGTGGTCGTTGACATGAGCAGACGCGCTTGCCTTGTTTCCCTGGGACGCAATGTCTGCCGCCGCGATCAACGTCGTGTCGTCAAGATGTTCAGCCAGTGCGACCATGTCGTTGGCAACGGCAAAGGCCTTCAGGTCGGCGAGGACGTCCAATATCCATTCATTTCGCATGCCAAGGTCACTCCTAAGTGATTAACAGCCGGTTAACTCAACCATAGCACGAGTGCGGTTTCTTTGAGAATTCACCGCTTTCAACTCCCCTAAAACGGCGAAGCGCCAATTCGCAAACCTATGAAACTGTTGCTTTGCCTAGTCTCAGATGTGTTGCACCCGCGAGATCGAGTGATCGATTCGCGGGTGTCATAGCATTCCGAGGATTGCGTCTGGGTTAAGTGCGGGCGTCCAACGCGTCCTCGAGCGTCCGCAACCCAACCTTGGGCGATTGCACCAGCACCGCCATATTTCCGGGCTTGTGTTCGTTGCGCATCATCTTCATGTGCGCCTGCGGGAGATCAGACCAGGTAAAGACCTCGGACATACAAGGATCAAGCCGCCGTTCCAGCATCAGTTTGTTTGCGCTGGCGGCCTGTTTGAGATGCGCAAAGTGGCTGCCCTGCAAACGCTTCTGGTGCATCCACATGTACCGAACGTCAAAGGTGCAGTTGAACCCGGTCGTGCCGGCGCAAATCACAACCATCCCGCCCTTTTTCACCACGAAGGTCGAGACAGGGAATGTGCTCTCACCGGGGTGCTCGAACACCATATCGACATTGTTGCCCTTACCGGTAATGTCCCAGATCGCCTTGCCGAATTTGCGGGCTTCTTTGAACCACTCGGCGTATTCCGGCGTGTTGACCGTGGGCAACTGACCCCAACAATTGAAGTCTTTACGATTGATGACACCCTTGGCCCCCAAATCCATGACGAACTGACGTTTGTCTTCGTCAGAGATCACACCAATCGCGTTGGCTCCGGCGGTGTTGATCAATTGGATCGCGTAAGAGCCCAGACCACCGGACGCCCCCCAGACCAGAACATTCTGACCGGGTTTCAGATCGTGTGGCTCGTGCCCAAACAGCATCCTGTATGCGGTCGCCAGCGTCAGCGTGTAGCAAGCGGACTCTTCCCATGTCAGATGCTTGGGCCGCGGCATAAGTTGCTGGGCCTGAACACGGGTGAACTGGCTGAAAGAGCCGTCAGGGGTCTCGTAGCCCCAGATTCTCTGGCTGGGGGAGTACATTGGGTCCCCACCATTGCATTCTTCGTCGTCCCCGTCGTCCTGGTTGCAATGGATGACAACTTCGTCCCCCACTTTCCATCGCTTGACCTTGTCGCCGACCGCCCAGACGATACCAGCCGCATCAGAGCCGGCGATATGGTAGGGCTGTCCGTGGCCGTCAAACGGGCTGATCGGCTGTCCCAGCGCCGCCCAGACACCATTGTAGTTCACGCCTGCGGCCATCACGAGGACCAGCACCTCGTTGCTGTCCAGCGCAGGCACGTCAACGACTTCGACCTGCATGGCCTGGTCGGGTTCGCCATGGCGCTCGCGGCGAATAGCCCACGCGTACATCTGTTTTGGCACATGCCCCATGGGAGGCATTTCGCCCATTTCGTACAGATCCTTCTCGGGGGCGTCATACGCAATTGTTCCGCCGTCTGTGTCCAAAGCCATAGGGGTCTCCGTCCTGTCTCTAGAATGTGCCGCAGTGCAGAGTCGCGGCGTCAAAATCGGGGATATGGGCCAAATTGTAATAATGCAACCCACAACGGAACGATTTTGAAACTTTATGACCCCGCAGTCGCAGAAAAATCCTTCGCAGTTGCAGAAATCGCTGCGCCGGGCTTTTCGAGCAGATGGCGGATGGAATTGGCGTAGAACGTCATGACCGACAGCTTTTCGGGATTGGCTGCATAGCGTTCGCCATCCTGCACCAATACGCCGCGCTCCAACAGGTTGCGCAATCCGACTTCGACGGCGTAGTCGCGGTTTTCGCGCGGCAAATGGACGTGTGCCTCGGGGAAAGACTTGGTGACATGCGAGAATGCCATCTCAAGTTCTGCACGGGTCATCGCACCGCGCTGTTCGATCAGCCAGGACACCAGCGGTACCGGCAGGACCGGAACAATTGCCCCGACATTTCGCATCAACTCCCGGCCCAGTGCCTTAGTTATGTCGCCCTGCCGCCCGCGCGAGAATTCCCGGAACGACAAAGGCGCCCCAAAGCTGACCGCTGCATATCCAAATCGATGATAACGACCCGTCAGACGCAACCAGACTTGATGAAGGGTCGATCGCGTAACGACGCCCAGTCCGGCGTGAAACTTGCGTTGCGACTTTCCCGCCGCTTCGATCAGAATGTAATCCTCCAGAACACGGTCGTAGTTTAAGGCGACCGGAACGAAAACCACATCGCGGCTGTCAGGGCTGAAGCCGTCAATGATGTACTTCAGGATCCCCAGCTTCGGAGTCATCAGCGCGCCCGTCAGGCTAAGGCCACCCTCGGGAAACACGGCCTGTGTCACGCCGGCCTCGGTGGCAAGATGAACATACCGCGCCAGCACTCTGCGGTAGAGCTCATCCCGGGACTTCCGGCGGATAAAGTACGCGCCCATTGCCCTGATCAACCGGCTGAGAGGCCAGACCCGCGCCCACTCGCCCACTGCATAGGACAGCGCAGAGCGCTCTGCGGCAAGGTAGGTCACCAGAACATAGTCCATGTTCGAGCGGTGGTTCATCACGAACACAATCGTGGCCTCGCGGTCAACGGCCGCTAGGGCCGGTTCATCGAAGTACCCCTGCCGGACCCGGTAAAGGGTGGTCGCCAAGGTTCGCGCGGCTCGAATGGCAAAGCCGAAATAGGCCATTGCGGAAAACGACGGGACAATCTCGCGCGCGTAGCGTCTGGCCTGTTCGAAGGCCACGTTCTCCGGAACCCCGAATTCCCGCGCGTGTGCGGCCACGGCATGACTGACCTCGGGGTCATAAATCAAACGCTGAATCATGTCGTACCGCCGCGCCAGTTTGAAAGGTTGGATCGGACGCTCAAGACGGGTGTTCAACCGTGAAACCGCCTTTTCAAGCCTGCGGCGAAAGAACCAGCGGACGGACGGAAACAGAAAATGAAGGGCAAATGTGACCACCGCAAAAAGGCAAATGAGAACAAATAGCCATAGAGGTAGTTCGACGGTCGCATTCATTCCGAAACCCTTGCAGCAAAGCGCAATCAGGTAAACACTGGATGCTCGGGGGGTGCGGGAAGTTCTCAAGTGTTGGCCCTGCCCCACAGCGTTAGAGCCAGAGCGATGATCACCGCGAATTGCCGCAACGCAGCGAATTGACTTCGGCAGAAAATTGCTGTTTAGAGCAACAGATCGCAACATTATTGCTAGCCGATGAGCGAGGCCTCCATGACCGAAACGCCGAAAGACAGACCCTGGTTGATTCGCACATATGCGGGCCATTCGACGGCCAAAGCTTCAAATGCCTTGTATCGTGGCAACCTTGCAAAGGGTCAGACCGGTCTGTCCGTTGCTTTCGATTTGCCCACGCAGACTGGCTATGACAGCGACCACGTGCTCAGTAGTGGCGAAGTCGGAAAGGTCGGCGTGCCCGTTTCGCATCTGGGGGACATGCGCACCCTTTTCGACCAGATTCCGCTCGAGCAGATGAACACGTCGATGACGATCAACGCCACGGCGCCGTGGCTGTTGGCGCTCTACATAGCGGTGGCCGAAGAACAAGGTGCAGACGTTAGCAAGCTGCAGGGCACGGTGCAGAATGACATCATCAAGGAGTACCTTTCGCGCGGCACCTATATCTGCCCGCCAAAGCCGTCTCTAAAATTGATCACGGACGTGGCTGCTTACTGCTACACCAACGTCCCGAAGTGGAACCCGATGAACGTGTGTTCCTACCACCTGCAAGAAGCAGGCGCGACCCCGGAACAGGAACTGGCCTTTGCACTTGCGACGGCACAGGCGGTTCTTGATGGCCTGAAAGATCAGGTTCCCGCCGACGACTTTCCGAAATTGGTTGGGCGGATTTCGTTCTTTGTGAATGCCGGGATCCGATTTGTGACCGAGATGTGCAAAATGCGCGCCTTTGTCGATCTGTGGGACGAAATCTGTCAGACCCGGTACGGCGTCACTGACCCCAAGTACCGCCGGTTTCGGTATGGGGTGCAGGTGAATTCGCTTGGCCTGACGGAACAACAGCCCGAGAACAATGTGTATCGCATCCTGATCGAGATGCTTGCGGTCACCCTTTCGAAAAATGCACGCGCTCGCGCTGTGCAGCTACCGGCCTGGAACGAAGCATTGGGTTTGCCGCGCCCATGGGATCAGCAGTGGTCCATGCGCATGCAACAGATCCTGGCCTACGAAACGGATTTGCTTGAATACGAGGACCTGTTCGATGGCAACCCCGCCGTCGATCGCAAGGTTGAACAGCTCAAAGAGGGCGCACGCGCCGAGCTGGCCAATTTGGAAAGCATGGGCGGGGCAATCGGTGCGATTGAGTACATGAAATCCCGGCTCGTCGACGCCAACGCTGACCGGCTAAACCGGATCGAAGAAGGTGAAACCGTTGTCGTCGGTGTAAACAAATATTCGACCACAGAGCCATCGCCGCTGCAAACTGAGGATGGTGGGATCATGGTTGTCGATCCGGCGGTTGAGCAGGAACAGATCGAGCGGCTCAATGATTGGCGGAAGGCCCGTGACGATAGCGCCGTTCAGTCCGCGCTCGAAGGTTTGCGGGCCGCCGCTCGGAACGGGGACAATGTGATGGGCCCCTCCATTGTTGCGGCCAAGGCAGGCGTCACCACGGGCGAGTGGGCCGAGGAAATGCGCCGCGCCTTCGGGACATATCGCGGCCCAACGGGCGTTTCGGCATCCGTCTCAAACCGCACGGAAGGTCTGGACGATCTGCGCCACGCGGTCGACGCTGTCAGCGACAAACTGGGACGCCGGTTGAGTTTCCTTGTTGGGAAACCAGGCCTCGACGGGCACTCCAACGGGGCGGAACAGATTGCGTTCCGTGCCCGTGACTGCGGTATGGACATCCACTACGAAGGCATCCGCCTTACCCCGGAAGAGATCGTCGCCTCCGCTCTGGAGCGAAAAGTGCATGTTGTTGGGCTGTCCATTCTGTCGGGAAGTCACATTCCACTGGTCGAAGATCTCATAGATCGGATGCGGGAGGTGGGCGTCGGAAATGTGCCTGTGGTCGTCGGTGGGATCATCCCCGATGACGACGCGAAACGGTTGTTGGCCATGGGTGTGGCGAAAGTCTATACGCCAAAGGATTTCGAGCTGAATACGATTATGAAAGACATCGTGACCCTGGCGGATCCACAGGTTGTTGCGGCCGAATAACTCGGCGCATTAGTCAGGTTTCAAATGCCGAATTTGTGACCGTCTGAATTGAAGCAATTGGACGCATTTCGGCCTATTGGGTTGCGAGATGCGTTCTGGTTGGTACATTTGGCAAGTCTTTGCTGATCTGGTTAGTATCAGATGCACTTTTTCGCTTTTCATCTTACAAAATCTGACGCAGTTTAAGTCCACCTCACACACCCCTTCCTCTGACGCCACTCACTCACTCACATGTGGTGTCGTAAAGATGGACGGGAAAAACTAGAAAGAAAATCATGGCGATCAGTCTAAAAGGCCTGAACAGAAAAGATCTCTTGAAACTAAGAGACGATGTTGAAAAGGCAATCAAAGCAGCAGAGCAAAAAGAGCGCGATCTGGCGATCAAAGCCGCCGAGAAAGCGGCTGCAGAATTCGGTTTCTCGCTGAGTGATATTACACCCGGTGGTAAACGTGGCCGGAAAGCTTCAGGTACCGTATCGAAACCGAAGTACCGCGATATCTCCGACCCGACCAAGACATGGACGGGCAAAGGGCGCAAACCTGGATGGTTCAACGACGCCATTGCAAAAGGCACGTCCATCGAAGACATGGAAATCTGAACATCTGAGAGCGAGCCTGTATGACGATACATATTGGCGCCCGACCGGGCGAGATTGCCGAAACGGTCTTGATGCCGGGCGATCCGTATCGTGCCAAATGGGCGGCTGAAAATTTCCTGGAAAACGCGCGCCTCGTGAACGAGGTGCGCGGTATGCTCGGTTTTACGGGAACCTGGAAAGGCAATTCCGTCACCATCCACGGCAGTGGTATGGGAATGCCGTCGCTCTCGATCTACGCCAATGAGTTGATCCGCGACTTTGGCGCGCAAACTTTGATCCGAATTGGGTCATGCGGCGGCATGCAGGACCATGTCGGGCTTCGCGACGTGATCATTGCGTCCACAGCCAGTTCGATTTCCACTCCGTCATCGGGCATCTTCAAAGAGTTTAACTTCGCCCCGACAGCGGACTGGACGCTGCTGAGGGCCGCTGTGGCCGCAGCCGAAGCGCGGAACACAACCGTTCATGTCGGAGGCATTTACTCCTCGGATGTTTTTTACGACGAACGGCCGGATTTGAATGAGCAGATGGTGCGGCACGGAATCCTGGGCGTCGAAATGGAAGCGGCAGAGCTCTATACACTGGCAGCGCGCCATGGTCGGCGGGCACTGGCGGTCTTAACCGTCAGCGATCACCTTGGAACCGGCGAGGCACTTCCATCGGAAGACCGCGAGCGCAGCTTTGGCGACATGGTGGAGGTCGCGCTGACCGCTGCGTTCAGCGGCGCCTAAAGCCCATGAGATCGATCGTACCCATTCATTGCCGGAGATGACCACCCTTCAAGGCTCTCTGGCGTGGGCTGATAGACCTCGACCAGCAGCGGATGACACGGTGCTGCATCGCTTGTGTGCTCGGTTGAGCAATCCCCGCCGGGGCATGCACTGAGCGCACCCAGCAGATCAATCTCGGCAAAGAATTCCAGATAGTCGCCAGGCCGGACCGGGCTTGCTTTCATGAAGTATTGGCCGGTGTCACGGGTGAAGCCGGTGCACATGAAAACGTTCAGGACGTCGTGCACATGCGCCTCTGCCTTAGTGAGCGGAAGGCCCAGTTCCGCGGCAAGCGCCCGTGTGAGATTGGAATGGCAGCAATGATGGTACTGCGTGTCTTTCAAAAGGTTACCGGTGTAGGGATCGCATCGTGTCCCGATCACGTCATGCACGGACCCGCCGAATTCATCGATCCCGTACCAGTCCAGCGTGTCCGTCGTGATCGTGGCCATCGGGCGCAGGCTTGGAAAGCTCGACCATAACCGCTCCCCGGTGGTCAGATGTGTTCCATGCAGTGCCCGGCTCTTTCCGGAAAAGAACCGTTCGCTCAGATCGCGAGCATGCCACAGGTTGAGATCTCCAACCTGTGGCCCTTCCACTGAAGAAATGCGGAAAAAATGCCCAGCCGGGACTTCGAAACAGCGTGCTTCTCGCGGAGGAACAAGCACTTCCCCGATCTTGGTGGCCTGATCACGCGCGCGGCGGTACAAATCCAGATCGGGCTTGGGCAGTGTTTCGTTTGGATAACAAATCACCGGCGCAACGGCGCGACGATCCGCAGCATCTTTTGGGGCGTCCGTCATTTGAACTCCAGACCTTTACCACCACACAACCGCGACTCTTCGCGCGATTCAAGACACCGATCATGCAATCGCGGCACTGAACCGTTCCCGAGACAGGCGAAGACGCGATGGTCCAATGGGCGATGATTGGCTCGGCGTCAGACTGTGCGTTCGACCATGACCTTCTTGATCTCCGCAATCGCCTTGGCCGGGTTCAGACCTTTGGGGCATGTCTTGGCGCAGTTCATGATCGTATGGCAGCGGTAGAGCTTAAACGGGTCTTCAAGGTCGTCCAGCCGCTCACCTGTGGCCTCGTCGCGGGAATCGATGATCCAGCGGTAGGCGTGCAACAGCGCTGCGGGCCCAAGGTAGCGATCCCCGTTCCACCAATACGAAGGGCACGATGTTGAGCAGCACGCGCACATCACACATTCATAAAGACCATCCAGCTTGCTGCGATCCTCGATCGATTGGCGCCATTCCTTTGCGGGCCGATTGGTCTTGGTTTCAAGCCACGGCATGATCGATTCATGCTGTGCGTAGAAATGAGTCAAATCAGGGATCAGGTCTTTGACGATTGGCATGTGCGGGAGGGGATAGATTTTCACATCACCCTGAATCTCGTCCATTCCGTAGATGCACGCGAGTGTGTTGATCCCATCGATGTTCATCGCACAAGAGCCGCAAATTCCCTCGCGACAGGAGCGACGGAAGGTCAGCGTTGGATCAATCTCGTTCTTGATCTTGATAAGGGCGTCCAGAACCATCGGGCCGCAGGTATCCATATCGACCCAATAGGTATCCACCCGCGGATTTTGTCCGTCATCCGGATTCCAGCGGTAAATCTGGAACTTGCGCAGGTTCGTGGCGCCCTCGGGTTTTGGCCAAGTTTTGCCCGTGATCATGCGGGAGTTTTTGGGAAGGGTCAGCTGGACCATGCCTGCTCCTGTTCGACTGCGTGCATCACAGCATCTGGAAAAGAGATCGACGTTAACGTGATGGGATGCACCCTAAGATCATCGATTGTAATGTAAATGCGTCAGTTTCTCCGGGCAATGGGCATTGATCGAAAATGCGCAATTCCTGCGGAAAAACAGCATTCTACGCTCATTGGACCGGTCATTTTGACCGGGCCGCTGCCCTCGCCATCGCACTTCACTCGACAAAGCTGGTCATCCACGACGCATCTTCCGGAAAGAAACCCGCGACCGCCTGCATCAATGCGCTGTCTCTTGCGGCAATCCGCATCAAATCCAGGTACTCTGGGTCGGATGCCAGTTCCGTCCATCGCACGTTCGGTTTCAATTCAGCTGCGTCGGTTGCGTCCTTTTGAAACGAAGACCCGCCTCCGTAAGGCTGCACACCGCCAAGACCGTTGTCTCGCTGATTCAATCCCAAACGGCCCATGCGGGACATGCGATACTGCGGGTCGCTTACCCAACTGTCATAAGAAATCGCAATCAGCCCGTCGTCATTGCCCTCAACACAACGAAGCACATCGGCATAGGTATCAAACGCACGCAAAATGGTGCTGGCACGCCGCGACGTTGAAATCTCGGGGTTGGCTCTGATCTTGACCAGCAAAGATGCAACCCAGTTGCGAATGCTGCGGTAGACCAGGATCTCCACGACATCTCGCTCCTCTGCCAGCGCAAACGGCGCATGATCCTCGTACGAGATCACGACCAGTGCACCATCCGAAACATGCGTTTTCAGAGTAGACAAGGCATGTGCCGCCTTGTTCGCCTTGCGGCGTCGGCCATTTACCGCGAGTGACCGAAACCCGCTCCAGGGCGCGGTCTTTGGTGAGCAGTTGTTCAGAAACACCGATCCCTCATCTGGCGCATTCCGAAGCAGCCAATCCGCGATGGCGTGATTGCCAGCCCGACGCATGCCAAACAGCCGAACCACCACACCTGGCGTGACACCAAGGGCTTGGGCCAAATCCGTTCTGAAGCGACCCTTCATCCCAACGGGCAAAACTGGTTCTTTCGTCAGTAGACTCGCGCCTTGGGCGCAATTTTCTTCAGGTCGATCCCACCATCGTTGTGGCTGGTCAGGGGCTGCACGTGAACGCCACGATACCCCAACGACGCCTGATTGCCCTTGAACCAGACCAGGCTGTGTTTGCGCCAGTTTTCGTCGTCCCGATCCGGATAGTCCTCATGTGCGTGCGCTCCGCGGCTCTCTTTGCGGGCGGCTGCGGCAGTGATGGTGGCCACCGCATTGGGCATCAGATTGGTCAGCTCCAGCGTTTCCATCAGATCTGAGTTCCAGACCATCGAGGTATCGGTCACCCGCAGATCCGAGAGTTTCTCGGCCACGTCCTCCATCCGGCTCTGTCCTTCGGACAGGGTTTTGTCGGTGCGGAAAACCGCGGCGTCTGCTTGCATGGTCTTTTGCATTTCAAGCCGCAGCTCAGCTGTGGGCACATGCCCCTTGGCGTAGCGCAGGCCGTCAAAACGACTAAAGGCCGCTTCCACAGAGCGTTTGTTCGGGGTGGCAACCGGCGTTTTGGGATCAACGACTTCGCCAGCACGGATCGCTGCCGCGCGGCCAAACACCACCAGGTCGATCAGCGAGTTCGAGCCGAGCCGATTTGCGCCATGAACACTTGCGCACCCGGCCTCGCCGACGGCCATCAGGCCCGGTGCAACGTTGTCGGAGTTCTCTTTGGTCGGCGCCAGCACTTCTCCCCAATAGTTCGTAGGAATACCGCCCATGTTATAGTGCACGGTCGGCAGAACCGGGATCGGCTCCTTGGTCAGATCAACGCCGGCAAAGATGCGCGCGCTCTCTGAAATCCCTGGCAAACGCAGATCTAATGTCTCTTTTGGCAAGTGGTTCAGGTGCAGGTGGATGTGGTCCTTGTTCGGCCCCACGCCTCTGCCCTCCCGGATCTCCATCGTCATGCAGCGGGACACCACGTCCCGAGACGCCAGATCCTTATAGGTCGGCGCATAGCGCTCCATGAACCGTTCGCCTTCGGAATTGGTGAGGTACCCCCCTTCGCCGCGCGCACCCTCTGTGATCAGGCACCCGGCACCATAGATTCCGGTCGGATGAAACTGAACGAATTCCATATCCTGCAAAGGCAACCCGGCACGCGCCGTCATGCCACCGCCATCGCCGGTGCATGTGTGAGCTGAAGTCGCGCTGAAATAGGCGCGTCCGTAACCGCCAGTGGCCAGCACCACCATCTTCGACGCAAAGAGATGCATGGTCCCGTCATCGAGTTTCCAGCACAAAACCCCCTGGCATTCGCCGTCTTCGCTCATGATCAGGTCGACTGCGAAGTACTCGATGTAGAACTCCGCATTGTTCTTCAGCGATTGCCCATAGAGCGTGTGCAGGATGGCGTGACCGGTCCGGTCCGCAGCGGCGCAGGTGCGCTGAACGGGCGGGCCTTCGCCAAACTCCGTGGTGTGGCCGCCGAAAGGGCGTTGATAGATCTTGCCCTCTTCAGTTCGGGAGAACGGCACGCCGTAATGCTCCAGCTCGTAGACAGCCTTGGGCGCTTCGCGCGCGAGGTACTCCATCGCGTCGGTGTCGCCGAGCCAGTCCGAACCCTTGACGGTGTCATACATGTGCCACTGCCAATTGTCGGGTCCCATGTTCCCCAGCGAAGCGGCAATGCCGCCCTGAGCAGCAACCGTGTGTGACCGCGTCGGAAAAACTTTCGAAACACAGGCTGTTCTCAGCCCTTGCTCTGCCATACCCAGCGTTGCGCGCAGTCCCGCGCCGCCGGCCCCCACGACCACGACGTCATATTCATGCGTCTCGTAATCATATGCAGCCATATTTCAGGTCTCCGATTGATATTTAGAGCGCAAGGCGCGCAATTGCGAACAGGCCGACCGCCGCCGCAGCATAAGACAGACAGATCATGCAGATGATCAGCACTTTCTGTGGCAACCCATGAACATAGTCTTCGATCATAACTTGCACACCGTCTTTGAAGTGCATGAAGCTCACAACAATAGTCAGTGCGGCCACAATAGCCGGAAAGGGCCTGCTGAAATAGGCCACCACCTCCGCGTGCGGTTTGCCCAGCATGGGGCCAAAGGTGAACACAAACAGGGGAATCAGCGGCAACAGGGCCACCGAGCTGACTTTCATGGCCCAGAAATGGGCGGTTCCGGTCTTGGCACTTCCAAAGCCAACGACACGCTTGCGGTCTGTCAGGTAACGCATTCCCGGCTCCTCAGATCAAAACGACGGTCAGCAAGGTCAAAAGGACAGAGCCCCCGATCACGGCGTAGCCAAGCTTGTAGGCGGTATCCAAATCAAGCCCGACCGCATTGTCCCATATCAGGTGCCGTATGCCGGCAAGGGTGTGGTACCACAGCCCCCACAACGAAAAGAACATGACCAAGTCCCCCAGCACCGAGGTCATAACAGCGTCGGCGACCGCGAAGTGCTCGGGTGATGTCGCGGCGGCGAGAAACCACCAGACAACCAGCAAGGCGCCCAAGAGCAGCGCATTGCCGGTGATGCGGGTCAGGATTGACGTGATCGACGTCAATTGCGGACGATAGATTGTCAGATGTGGCGACAGCGGGCGGTTGCCCCGGTTCACATCGGCCATGTGGACTCCTTTTCAGGCGGCTCGACCTTGTTATTCATGGAAATCGGTCCGCTGTCACGACCCGGGCCCCGCCTGCGGCCAGTTTTTTTGGCAGTTTTTCAAAATTTCAGCCTTTGTGATCACGCGTTGCAGCAGTGTGATCACACTATTTCCCGCAAAGGCGCTCAATCATTTACGAACCCGATCCGCATCAGCGCGCCGAGTGCGCGCGTGCGGCGCTCGGCATCGCCACACAGCACATCATCGTTCAACTTTAAGACCAGAGGGGTCAGCGCGCGCTGTCGCGTCAGCTCATCGACGTAGAGGTGAACGGCGCTTGGGTTTGATAAAGAGAGAATCCGGTCAAGATTTGTGTTTGCGTCGGCAGCGGTCATCGAACGTTCCCATGGAGTGGTCTGGATGTTGCACCGGAACGCTAGCAACGCTGCAGATTCGGAACAAACCTTCGTCGCGGTTTGCAACATTCTGCGCCAGAAGTGACGAATCTTTGAGCGTTGCAAGGGTCCAGCGGCACGCTCCCGCTTCGTTCAAGGTTGCGTCACAAAGACTGCTTCGCTCTCAGAAACGCCATCAACCGATGGTTTTGCCGGTCTCAATCCTGCTGTCTGTTTTGAGACCTCGCGCAACAGCTTACGGCGGATCTTCTCCGGGTAATCCTCAAACCCCCCGGCAGTTTCGACGAACGCCCCCTCGCCCACGATCAAGTTTTCGAAGAAATACGCTGTCAAATCCGGCTCGCTCTCCTCAATTGCAATTGCATTCACGGTGATGTTCGCCGCCTTGAGCTCCGGATGCACTTCGGTCGGTTCGAGACCTTCGTTCGAAGGCCCATCCCCGGAAACATCGATCAGGTGGCGCTCGCACTCCGGCACCTCAGCGAAGGTCTTCATTGTGAACTGCAGCGCCTCACCAATCGCGGTTGAGTAGTTTCGCCAAACCCTTTGATCCTGCGCGACTGCTGCTGAAAAGGCTTCCAAGGCCACAAAGCTGCCAACCGGCGTCCAGGGAATCGTTACGATCTGACGGGACGCACCGGTCCACTGAACCAGTGACAGCTTCGCCTGCCCGCGCACAAGTGCCTCGGACACCAGTGGATCACGCAGGCCAGCAGCCAGTCCGTCCATCTGAAGCCGGTACTCTTCAGCATCGACAGAACCGGATACATCGACGGCCAGCGCCAGCGCCAGATCGCACGCGGCCGCCGAAACTGAAGACATGAGAAAAAGCGCCACGGCGCCAGCAGAAGCAGAGGTCATACCGGCAGCCTATCAAGGCACTTTGACCTCGACTATCACATTCGCTTTAGCAGGTGCGAACTGGCTAGGCCGGGATCAGCGCCCAGTAGTCCAGATCCAGCAAGACATCCGGCAGATATTTGCCATCTTCGCCTTTGATCTTGAATGGCGCACCACCCTTTGCCGCGACGAGCCGCAACCGAACAGCGCCAACCCCCGGGGCGTCTGTCTCGGCCTTGTCGAGAACCTCGGACCAGGCACGGACCGTGTCGCCGGCGAAACACGGGTTTGCATGAGCGCCGGCATTGAGCGCGACCACCATCTGGGCATTCGCCAAGCCGTTGAACGAGAGCGCCCGGGCCATCGAGATCACGTGCCCGCCATAGACCAGCCGCCGCCCGTCAGGACGCTGTGTAGCATCGAAATGGACTTTGGCGGTGTTTTGCCACAACCGCGTTGCCATCATGTGTTCGGCATCCTCGATGGTGACGCCGTCGACGTGGTCGATCTTCTCTCCAACGCTGTAATCGGACAGTCTGTGGGGCTCGCCCGCAAGATCGAAATCGTAGTTCGAGAAATTGAGCCCCTTCGGGACAACCAACCGGTCCTTCGCCACCACCGGTGGCAATTCCGGGACGACCGTTTCAGGAGCGGGAGTACTTGCATCCCGCTTGCGCACCATCACCCAGCGCACATACTCCAGCACGACCTCGTCATGCTGGTTCCGTCCGGTGGTGCGCACATAGACCACACCGGTTTTTCCACTGGAGTTCTGCTTCAGCCCGATCACTTCGGACGTCGATCGCAAGGTGTCGCCGGGCCACACCGGCAGCAGCCAACGCCCTTGTGCGTAGCCGAGATTGGCCACCGCGTTGAGCGACACATCCGGGACGGTTTTCCCAAACACGACATGGAAGGCGACCATGTCGTCCAACGGGCTAAAGGGCAGACCACAGGTTTGGGCGAATTGGTCAGATGAGTAAAGCGCATGCCGTGCAGGGTAGAGCGCGTGGTAAAGCGCGCGCTCGCCCATCTTGACCGTGCGCGGCACCGCATGCGTCAAGACTTGGCCGACACTGTAGTCTTCGAAAAACCGACCGGGATTGGTTTTGGCCATAGATTTCACTCCCAAAATCTGGCTGCCTGCAAGTGAACGCCTGTCTGATGCTCGGCTGTTGTTGCAGGCACGCGTTCTAAAAGAGACGTTGCGAAGCCGCCGGCAAACGACAACACCGTCACACTGCTCTTGCTGTGGCCCGCATCGGTCTTAGCCAAAGGGCCAGACTCCAAGCCACGCATGGATGTAGCCAATAATGACAAGCAACACCGCCGACCCCGCCAGGAACATGGCATCCTTGGCCAAGCTCTGTGGTTCGCCCGGCGTCCACTCGGGTTCCGCTTTGTTGATCACGATGACTTCGACGACGGCCCAGGCCAACAAACTACCAAACAACACGATCGAAGCGAGGTCGCCATTCACCAGCAAATGCGCGAAGGCCCAGACCTTAACCCCTCCCAACATGGGATGCCGCATGCCTGTCAGGATCTTGCCGCGACGCGGCGCCGGGCTGAACATGAAGATCGCCAGCAACATCAGCAGATTGTTCACGTGGATCAGGAAGTTAGGAGGATACCAGACGTTGACGAACGGCGTCGCACGATACCCAAGCACCATCAGCACGATAGCAACAACCAGCAAAACCGCGATCAGACCTTTGCCCGGGTCGCCAAGGCGCGCGCGCGCATCAGGTGCCACGCGTTTGAAAAAATGAGCACCCCACCACAAGGCAATGCCCAGTATCAACAGAACCCAACCCACTTCTGCTACTCCTGCATCAGGGACGCAATTGAGTCTGCTTTTGCCAGAATTTCGCGGGCCGTGGCAACGTGCAAGTTCTCGACAATCTTGCCATCCACGACCGCAACACCCTGACCAGACGCCTCGATCTCCTCAAAGGCTGCGATCTGCCGGCGCGCCAGGTCGATATCCTCTTCGGTCGGAGCGAAGGCCGCGTTGGCAATGTCGACTTGCGCAGGGTGGATCAGGGTTTTCCCGTCAAACCCCATGTCGCGTCCTTGCGCACACTCGACAGCCAGACCTTCTTCATCTTTGAAGGCGTTGTAGACGCCATCCACGATGATGATGCCTTTTGCCTTGGCCGCCAGAAGGCACAGGCCAAGCGACATCATCAACGGTTCACGGTCAGCACGATGTCGGGTCTGCAATTCCTTGGCCAGATCGTTGGTGCCCATGACAAAGCCTTGCAGGTGTGGATGCGCAGCGATCTGCGGCGCGTTGAGCATCCCTCGGGGCGTTTCCATCATCGCCCAAATCGGCAAATCGCCCGTGATCGCTGCAAGAGCGTCCAGGTCGGCGGTGGCGCTGACTTTTGGGAGCAACACCGCATCAGCGTCCATACCACGCACCGCTTTTGCATCAGCTTCACCCCATTCTGTGTCCAGACCATTGATGCGCACGATCCGCATTCGGTTTCCATAACCACCTTCTGCCAATGCTTCTGTGAGTGTTTCGCGTGCGCTTTCCTTTTCTTCAGCCGTGACCGCATCTTCGAGATCGAAGATGATCGCATCCACCGGCAGCGTCTTTGCCTTTTCCAACGCTCGTGCTTTGGATCCGGGGATGTACAAGACCGATCGGTAAGGGCGATTGCGCAGGTCCATGCTGAGTTCTCCTGGGTCAGAAAGTTGCGCGAACTGCGCATTTTTGGACTGTTTATTCAAGGGCAAAACGCCGCAGCGCAGCAATCCAGAGCGATTGGATGCGTCGGACGCTGCGTTAACCAAACCGCAGCACCTGTCTGACACCGTTTGATGCAGTCCAATCGGGATCTTCCGGCGGGCATTGGATCAAGGACAATCGCCCTTCGCCAATCAAGGCAAAGGGGGCTTTGCAAGCCCCAATGGAGCCTGTCGATACGTTGTTCCGTAGCCAAAGGAAAGGTTTGAAAGCAATGAAATTATCGCTGATCAAGGGACTTGTCGCAGCCGGGTCTGTGGCCGCGACTCCCGCGCCAAGTCTTGCACAGAGCGCCAGTTGCGCCCCGCGCGATGTCGTGGTCGAGCGCCTCGCCACCAAATATGGGGAAACCCGACAGAGCATGGGCTTGGGCAGGAACAGCGCCGTGGTTGAAGTTTTTGCCTCGGAAACCACCGGAACCTGGACGATCACGGTGACCACGTCCCGCGGTCTGACGTGTTTGGTGGCGTCGGGACAGGCCTTCGAAAAACTGGCAGAAGCTCTGCCAACGGAAGAGCAAGACGCCTAGCCGGTCTCTGGCTGGCGTTTCGGTGCACGCCGCAGTGTCATGCCATGCTTGTCATCTGACGTGTACCCAAGCCGTTCATAGAAAGCGCGGGCGCCCAGTTCCTTGCCGGTCAAGAGCATGATCTTGTACGCGCCCGTAGCCCAGGCGCGCTCCGCCGCTTCCTGCATCACGGCGCGCCCAAATCCCTTCCCCCAATGGCTTTGCAAGGTGACCACGTTTTCGATCAATGCGTAGGATCGCCCATTGAAGGTCAGGTTTGGCAGAATGTGCAGCGTGGCAGTCGACACCAGTCGACCCGCCTCTTCGGCCACCAGAACAACCGTGCCGTGGTGGTGGATCAATTCCTCGAACCGCGCAAGGCCCGACGCCCCATCCGCAACACCGCTCTTACCAACCAACTCCCGGAACAAGGCGCAAACGCCTTCGAAATCCTCTTTCGTCGCCGCCCGGATCATTGTTCAGGACACCCCAGAAGGAAAACCCTCCGAAAAACGGCCCGCCGAAGGCCACGGAAAACTCTGGGCTGAAATGCCACGGTCACTGATCAAACCTCCCCCAGAGAAAAACACAGCGCATCCGATCAAACCAAGACTCAGGAATAGTTCGCCAGGCAGTACGACGACGGGCCCGATACAGACATTTCTCAAACCGCTATACCTCTCCAATTTCATACGATCCAGCTACATAAATGTGGTCAGAATCGCCGCTATGGAATGATTGCGAACGAAGTCGATGCCACCGAATGGCGCACTTCACATCTGGCCAGGGTTCATCGAACAACGAAATTCACCGCAAGCGTCACGGGGACCGGCCTTCCATAACCCGCTTTGGGCAAATGAGTTTTTGAGACTGCGGCGCGCTTTGTGCGATCTTGGGCAGTCTGTGTCGCAGGCCATCGCCCTTGCGCGGCGCGCCCAGACGCACTAGGCAACCGCCAAAATTCAACCGGACCGGAGATGCATCCAATGGCCAGACCCAAAATCGCGCTGATTGGCGCAGGACAGATCGGCGGCACGCTCGCTCATCTTGCCGCCCTGAAAGAACTTGGTGACGTTGTTCTTTTCGACATCGCTGAGGGCATTCCAGAAGGCAAGGCGCTCGATATCGCTGAATCCGGTCCCGCCGAGGGGTTCGATGCTGCGCTGTCAGGCACCCAGTCCTACGCAGATATCGCCGGAGCCGACGTCTGCATCGTGACCGCCGGTGTGCCGCGCAAGCCCGGCATGAGCCGTGACGATCTGTTGGGGATCAACCTGAAGGTCATGAAATCCGTGGGCGAAGGTATCCGCGACCATGCACCGAACGCGTTTGTCATTTGTATCACCAACCCGCTGGACGCGATGGTTTGGGCGCTTCGCGAGTTTTCCGGGCTGCCGCATAACATGGTTTGCGGCATGGCCGGTGTTCTGGACAGCGCGCGTTTCCGCCACTTCCTGAGCCTGGAATTTAATGTCTCGATGAAAGACGTCACAGCCTTTGTTCTGGGTGGCCACGGCGACACGATGGTCCCGCTGTCCAGATACTCGACGGTTGCCGGCATCCCTTTGCCTGATCTGGTCGAGATGGGCTGGACCACGCAAGAGACCCTGGATGGAATCGTGCAACGCACGCGCGATGGCGGCGCAGAGATTGTGGGCCTTCTGAAGACAGGATCCGCGTTCTACGCCCCCGCAACAAGCGCCATCGAAATGGCCGAAGCCTATCTGAAAGACCAAAAGCGGCTGCTGCCTTGTGCGGCCTATTGTGATGGGGAGTTCGGGCTGAAAGGAATGTATGTCGGCGTGCCCACCGTGATCGGTGCTGGCGGTATTGAGCGGATTGCCAACATCAAAATGACCAAAGACGAACAGGCGATGTTCGACAATTCGGTCAATGCGGTGAAAGGCCTGGTCGAGGCCTGCAAAGCCATCGACAGTACCCTGGCCTGATAAGCCAAGAAAGTTAAGGCGGCCCGGCAGATTTGATGAAAAGTCGGGCCGCTACCCCAAAGCGGCATCAAATGCGCTGACAGAGAGATCAACCCGTTCGGGACCATAGGCGGCGCGTACGGCCGAAGCAGGGTCGATCGAAATTTCCCTTATCAATCCCTGCCCACGCAGGCGTTTGGCGTCTTCGTCAGACAAGGACCGCAACCTGTCATGCAGCCCACGCAAGACGGCCGGTTGGGACCCGTTCTCCAAAACGAAATTCAATTGGTTCACCCGGTGGCGTCCGGTCGGATCTGCCTTAGCATTCGCGTAGTGCCCCGAAGCCGCATAGCGCTCCAGTTTGCGCACCCAATGGAGAGGCGTCATACCGTCGAAGTGACATAGCATTGCACGTTCAGAACGGCGAACCACCGCATTGGAGCGCCGTTGTGGAGCGTGCACGCCGAGGCGCAATTTGCGACCTGTTCGGGTCAGGCTCTTGCCCCAGATATGCCCACAGAACCCACGATTGGTAAATCGTGCCATATCTTCACCAAGGCTAGCGGCGACTTTATGACGCGGACCGGCGAACAGCATCCGCAAAACACCTTCAAAGATGCCGCTGGGCGGGCTATTGGCCAGAAAGACGCGTTCTGCGTTTGGCACCTGCAAGCTATCGACCTCATCGGGCAGTGACGCCAGCTCATCTGTCAGACCCTTTGGGTCAATAAATTCGTCGGCATCGACGTGCAGCAACCAATCTGCGCGACACGCGCGATAGGCATGATTGGCGTTGAACCGCTGTCGGCGATAGATGTTGGCGGGGCGCTTAGATCCGAAATTCGATCTGAAGTATGCAGCGTCAGTGTGAACAACGTGACAATGGGGAAAGTGCCGAACAAGCGCTTCGGCTTCTGGGTTCGGCCGATCGAAGTACAGATGAACTTCTGACGCTCCGACCGCGAAGTAATGCGCCACAAATGCAGCGAGCAACTGCGGCGGTTCGTGGACGGTTGCAACAACCGCCCATGTCTGACTGCTCATGCCTAAGCCTCCTTTTCGGGCTTTGGCTTGAACCTAGCGAGGGATCCGCGACAAATCCACTACGAACACAGGCTCAGTCAATGACCCCATCGGCCCGCATGCGGGCCAGGTCTCGGTCAATCGAAGCGTGCGACAGATCAACATCCAAACCTGGCCACTCTGCCGCAAGCGCTCGTTTGATCGAAAATCGATAAGGCAACAGCTTCTGCCCGACTGCAAGGCGTGCCGCTTGGCGCAGCGTCAGACTGCGGGTTGCATCATAAAGCGTCGATAGCCTGGCCGGATCGTCCCGCGCTTCGTAGATTTGCTCGATCAGCGCCGTGCGACCAGGGTTACGGCCCTTCCCGACCTTTCCGCCCTTGATCCTGGCCAGCATTTTGGCAACCCAATGCGCTTCGGTGTAGCTGTCAAAATGCAAAAGCCCAATGCGCGGGAAGATTTGCAGCTTAGGGCTTTTGCGCCAGACTTCACGCGGCCGCGGCTGATGCAGTCCCAGCGTCAGACCCGCACCAACACGGTAGAAAGACTTGTTAAATGAATGGCCTGAGAGGCCTCGGACCAAAAACCTGGCGGCCTCTCCATACACAGCTTTGACCCCATCGACGTCTTCGGGGTCAAATGGCTTGCGGTAGAGACCGCTCAGCACAGATTTCTGCCCGGCCCTGCGCAGGTAAACGCGCTCCGCCGCAACAATTGACACAGCCAGTATGTCTTCGGGGCGCGATGCCAGAAATGCCATGATTTCATCATGCCGGATCAGGAATTCGTCGACATCCGCGTGCAACAACCAGGTGCAGGCTGTTGTCTTGTAGGCGAGCGCGGCGTTCGCGGTCTGACGTTCGCGGTGATCGCCTGGTCTGCGACCGTTGTGGTGCTCGCCCCAATAGGCCTCGTCACAGATCGTGACCGAGACCTGTGGTTTTTGCCGGATCAGTTCTTCGAACACCGGGTCGCGCGCGTCGAGGAAAAGATGAATCTCAGACGCGCCGATGTGCAAGTAGTGTGCAACGAAAGCCAACAGCATCGGAGTCGGTTCCTTGGCTGTTGTTACGATGCCCCATTTTGGCTGATCCATGCAAAAACCACTCCTTTGGGGAAATCCGCCTGCGTTCTTTAACTGGGCCGAACCGTGCTCGCAAACCAAAGAATGCAAAAGCACTTATGGGGCACGTAAGAAAGATTATCGGCGCCTATGACCAGCGAGAGGGCTGCGCAGAAGACCTGATGCGCGACTCACTTTGCGCATGGTCTTTGGCCGATGAAGTGGCCAATGCTCTTACTTTGTGATCACACATTTTCAGGCTGTGATCACATATGTCGGTTTTTCCGCCCGAAGGTCTATCCTCGGTCAAAAAATCCTTTAACCCTTGTCGGCGTCGTCGGCGCACGCCGCAGCGCAATTTAGCAGAACGGGACAGTTTTCCATGAACATCCACGAATATCAGGCCAAGGCGCTTTTGCGCAGTTACGGCGCTCCGGTTTCAGATGGCCGCGTCGTGCTAAAAGCCGAAGATGCCAAAACCGCGGCGGGCGCGCTGGACGGGCCAATCTGGGTCGTCAAAGCCCAAATCCACGCAGGCGGACGGGGCAAAGGCAGCTTCAAGGAAGCCGACGCCGGCGAGAAAGGTGGTGTGCGCCTGACCAAGTCGGTCGAAGAGGCCTCCGAAGAAGCCAAGAAAATGCTGGGGCGCACCTTGGTCACGCATCAGACCGGACCCGCCGGCAAGCAGGTCAACCGGATTTACATCGAGGACGGGTCGGGCATTGAAACCGAACTCTATCTCGCACTGCTCGTCGACCGGCAAACAAGTCGCGTCAGTTTCGTCTGCTCGACCGAGGGCGGCATGGATATCGAAGAGGTTGCAGCCGAAACACCTGAGAAGATTTTGTCGTTCAGCGTCGATCCCGCGACGGGCTATCAGGCTTTCCACGGGCGCCGCATCGCATTCTCGCTGGGTCTCGAAGGCAAGCAGGTCAAACAATGCGTCGCGCTGATGGGCACGCTCTACAAAGCCTTCGTCGAGAAGGACATGGAGATGCTGGAGATCAACCCGCTGATCGTGACCGATGGGGGGGACCTCAAGGTGCTGGACGCCAAGGTCAGCTTTGACGGCAACGCGGTCTACCGGCACGCCGACATCGCCGAGCTGCGCGACACCACCGAGGAAGACCCCAAGGAACTGGAAGCCTCGAAATACGACCTGAACTACATCGCACTGGATGGGGAAATCGGCTGTATGGTGAACGGCGCGGGCCTCGCAATGGCCACGATGGACATCATCAAGCTTTACGGGGCCGAACCTGCCAACTTCCTCGACGTGGGCGGCGGCGCCACGAAAGAGAAAGTGACCGAGGCGTTCAAGATCATCACCTCGGACCCGCAGGTCAAAGGCATTCTGGTGAACATCTTCGGTGGCATCATGCGGTGTGACGTCATCGCCGAGGGCGTTGTTGCCGCAGTGAAAGAGGTTGGCCTGAAGGTGCCGCTGGTCGTGCGGCTCGAGGGAACCAACGTTGAACAGGGCAAAGAGATCATCAACACCTCCGGCCTGGACGTGATCGCGGCGGACAACCTGAAAGACGGTGCCGAGAAGATCGTGAAGGCCGTTAAGGGGTAAAGGTTATGATCCGCATCAACAAGATCACCTTCAGCGCATTGTGCCTTTCACTGGCAGTTGCCCTTAACGGCAAAGCAGAGGCGGAAACCTCAGTTTCCGATGCGTACAACTTGTTCAATCAAGTCTGCCTGAAAAACCCGCTTCAGACTCAAAAAAGCATGGCGGCGATTGAGGCAAACCCAGAGTTCAAAGTTAAACACTATTCGCCGCCCGAACTGGGCAATGTCCTATCGACGTTCAAGAGTTCGAAAGAGGCGAATCTTGGTGGTGGATTGCGTGAATACAAAGGCTTAGTGACCTGCAACATCAACTTCCGTCCTAACGGACGGGGCCAAGATGTTGCCGCTGCAGTTGCTAAAAAAGTCTCCACTGCACCAGGCGTTTCAAAGCAATTGCCCGCAGACGCTAAAAGGCAATACCTCTTTGACTACAAAGGGAGGATCCTTGCGGTTCAGTACAAGCGAAGGCAGGTCTCTTTGATCCTCACAAACTCTCAATAGCTCAGTCCGTGGCTGCATAACCAACTTGCACTTTCTGACGCCCATTAGCGAAAATCGCTAACTTAGAATTTAGGAGACGCCCAAAATGGCAGTCCTCATCGACGAAAACACCAAGGTCATCTGTCAGGGTTTCACCGGAAGCCAGGGCACATTTCACTCTGAACAGGCCATCGCCTATGGCACCAAGATGGTTGGCGGGGTCACCCCCGGCAAAGGCGGCATGACCCATCTGGACCTGCCCGTCTTCAACTCGGTGCACGAAGCCAAGGCCGTGACGGATGCCAACGCCTCGGTAATCTACGTGCCACCTCCCTTCGCAGCAGATTCGATCCTGGAGGCCATTGACGCCGAGATGGATGTGATCGTCTGCATCACCGAAGGCATCCCGGTGCTGGACATGATGAAGGTGAAGCGCGCGCTGGAAGGCTCGAGCTCGCGCCTGATCGGCCCGAACTGCCCCGGTGTCATCACGCCGGATGCCTGCAAGATCGGCATCATGCCTGGCCACATCCACAAGCGCGGCTCGGTCGGTGTGGTGTCGCGCTCGGGCACCCTGACCTACGAGGCCGTCAAGCAGACCACCGATGTGGGTCTGGGCCAGTCCACCTGCGTCGGCATCGGCGGCGACCCGATCAAAGGCACCGAGCATATCGACGTGCTGGAGTGGTTCCTGGGTGACGATGAAACCGAAAGCATCATCATGATCGGTGAAATCGGCGGCAGCGCCGAAGAAGACGCCGCCCAATTCCTCGCCGATGAGAAGAAGAAAGGGCGCTGGAAGCCGACTGCCGGTTTTATCGCAGGTCGCACCGCCCCGCCGGGCCGCCGCATGGGCCATGCCGGTGCCATTGTTGCCGGAGGCAAAGGCGGCGCCGAAGACAAAATCGAGGCCATGAAAGCCGCCGGCATTGTCGTTGCCGAAAGCCCGGCGCAGCTCGGCGAAGCTGTGTTGGAGGCGATTGGAAAGTAAGAAGATGGCACGAGACGCCGGAAGAGCCATAGACTTTGACGCAATCAAGCACGGCGTTGCCGTCTTGTGTTTGCGTGGCAATGTCCGGCGCCTCTTTTGCTCCTTCAACAGCAACCTGCCTCCGGACCAACCGACTAGGAAAACTCCGGACTGGAGTGTTGCATGACTTTCTCCGACGCCATCCGCACCTGTTTTGCAAAGTACTTCACCTTCTCGGGACGCGCCGCGCGACCCGAGTATTGGTGGTTCTTCCTATTCGCGTTTCTGGCGTCGGTTGTGGCTGCCGTGATTGATTTCGCCTTGTTCGGCAGTTCCTCGGTCACACAATCGGACACGGGCACCACGATTTCCGCGCAGACCAGCGATCCCATCCAGATGGCCGTCAGTGTCGTTCTGTTTGTCCCGCATCTTGCAGTAGCATGGCGCCGGATGCACGACACAGGGCGCAGCGGACTGTTCGCGCTGCTGCCCATCTTGCTGACGATCGGTGCGGGCCTGATCCTGTTCTTCGGGCTGGGCCTGGCAGACAGTTTTGCGTCCGGCGGGTCCTACGACATTCTATTCACGCGGGTCACGCTTCTGATCCTGATCCCAACGCTCATCATCCTACTGCTCTCTCCCTTGCTGGTGCTTTGGTGGCTCACACGGCCCAGCCAGCCGGGAACCAACGACTACGGTCCCAACCCACATGAGGTAGCCCCATGACCGAACAAAGTCCCAACGACCAGTTCCACGCTTCCAGCTTCATGCAGGGGCACAACGCTGAGTATCTTGAGCAGCTCTATGCGCAATATGCGTCAGACCCTAACGCCGTGGACGGGGCATGGGCAGAGTTTTTCCGTCAGATGGGCGACGCGGAACTTGACGTGAAAGCCGAAGCACAGGGCCCCTCATGGGCGCGCACAGACTGGCCCCCGATGCCCACCGATGATCTGACCAGTGCACTGACGGGCGAGTGGGCTGAGGCCGCGGTCGAAATGAAAGCCGCCGGCACCAAGATCAAGGCCAAGGCGGACGAGACAGGCGTCAAGGTGTCTGACGATGCGATCAAACGCGCTGTTCTGGACTCGATCCGGGCATTGATGCTCATCCGAGCCTATCGTATCCGGGGTCATCTGGTGGCCGATCTCGACCCTCTGGGCATGCGCGATCAAACCCCGCACCCGGAGTTGGACCCAAAGACCTATGGGTTCTCTGACGCCGACATGGACCGTCCCGTCTTCATAGACAACGTTCTGGGCTTGCAGGTCGCGAGCATTCGCCAGATCATTGAAATCGTGAAACGCACGTATTGCGGCACCTTTGCTCTGCAATACATGCACATTTCGAACCCTGAAGAAGCGGCCTGGCTGAAAGAGCGGATCGAGGGTTTCGGCAAAGAAGTCAGCTTCACCCGTGAAGGGCGGAAGGCCATTTTGAACAAGATGGTCGAAGCCGAAGGTTTCGAGAAATTCCTGCACGTGAAGTACATGGGAACCAAACGCTTTGGCCTGGATGGCGGCGAAAGCCTGATCCCTGCCATGGAGCAGATCATCAAACGCGGCGGCGCGCTGGGGGTCAGGGATATCGTGATCGGTATGCCGCACCGGGGCCGGCTGTCCGTTTTGGCCAATGTGATGGCCAAACCCTACCGGGCGATCTTCAACGAGTTCCAGGGGGGCAGTTTCAAACCCGAGGACGTGGATGGCTCCGGCGATGTGAAGTACCATCTCGGTGCTTCATCGGACCGGGAGTTTGACGGCAACACTGTGCACCTTTCACTGACCGCGAACCCTTCTCACCTCGAAGCCGTAAACCCGGTTGTTCTGGGCAAAGCACGGGCCAAGCAGGATCAGCTTAACGATCAAGACCGCACTGCCGTTCTGCCAATCCTGCTGCACGGCGATGCCGCGTTTGCGGGCCAAGGCGTGGTCGCCGAATGTTTCGGGCTATCCGGTTTGCGGGGCCACAAGACCGGCGGCACCATGCATATCGTGGTCAACAACCAGATCGGGTTCACCACCGCGCCGCACTTCTCGCGGTCGTCCCCCTACCCGACCGACATCGCGCTGATGGTCGAGGCGCCAATCTTTCACGTTAACGGAGACGATCCCGAAGCGGTGGTTCATGCGGCCAAGGTGGCCACCGAGTTCCGCCAGAAATTCCACAAAGACGTCGTGATCGACATGTTCTGCTATCGCCGGTTTGGACACAACGAAGGCGATGAGCCGATGTTCACCAACCCGATCATGTACAAGAAGATCAAGACCCACAAAACGACGCTCAGCCTCTACACCGAACGTCTTGTCAGGGATGGCCTGATCCCCGAGGGCGAAATCGAGGACATGAAGACAGCGTTTCAGGCCTATCTGAATGACGAGTTCGAGGCCGGAAAGGATTACCGCCCGAACAAAGCAGACTGGCTGGATGGACGTTGGTCCCACCTGGACCGCAACAAGGAAGAGTATGTCCGCGGACAGACCTCGATTTCGCAAGAAACGTTTGACCAGATCGGACAGGCTCTGACCCGGGTGCCGGATGGCTTCCCGATTCACCGAACGGTTGGCCGTTTGCTGGAAACCAAAAAAGAGATGTTCGACACCGGCAAAGGATTCGATTGGGCCACCGGCGAAGTCCTTGCCTTCGGTTCCCTGCTGACCGAAGGGTACCCGGTTCGGCTGGCCGGGCAGGACAGCACGCGCGGCACATTCAGCCAGCGACACTCCGGGATCGTCAATCAGGACACCGAAGAGCGCTATTATCCGCTCAACCACATTCGCGAAGGTCAGAGCCGCTACGAAGTGATCGACTCCATGCTTTCGGAATACGCGGTGCTGGGATTCGAGTACGGCTTCTCGCTAGCAGAACCGAATGCCCTGACCCTCTGGGAGGCGCAGTTCGGCGATTTCGCCAATGGCGCTCAGATCATGTTCGACCAGTTCATCTCTTCCGGCGAGAGCAAGTGGTTGCGGATGTCGGGCCTCGTTTGCCTCCTGCCCCACGGATTTGAGGGCCAGGGGCCCGAGCACTCCTCCGCACGATTGGAACGGTTCCTGCAGATGTGCGGTCAGGACAACTGGATCATCGCCAACTGCACGACCCCGGCAAACTACTTTCATATTCTGCGTAGACAGATTCACCGATCATTCCGAAAACCGCTCATCTTGATGACGCCGAAATCGCTCCTGCGACACAAACTTGCTGTGTCCCAAACCAGCGACTTTACAGATGGGTCTTCGTTCCACCGGGTCCTTTGGGATGACGCGCAACAGGGGAACTCCGACACCAAGCTTGTGAAGGACGACAAGATCAAACGCGTGGTGATGTGTTCGGGCAAGGTCTATTTCGACTTGCTGGAGGAACGTGATGCGCGCGGTATCGACGACATCTACCTGCTTCGGGTCGAGCAGTTTTACCCTTTCCCCGCGATTTCGCTGGTCAAGGAGCTCGAACGGTTCAAGGGCGCTGAAGTAATCTGGTGCCAGGAAGAACCCAAGAACCAGGGCGCATGGCAATTCATCGAACCCAGCATCGAATGGGTATTGGGACGTATTGAAGCCAAACACCGCCGCCCGGTCTATGTCGGGCGCGCAACCTCCGCTTCTCCGGCCACCGGTCTGGCGAGCCAACACAAAGCACAACAACAGGCGCTCGTGAACGAAGCGCTGACGATCAAAGGAAACTGAGCGATGACAATCGAAGTCCGCGTCCCCACACTGGGAGAGTCCGTGACCGAGGCCACCGTGGCAACCTGGTTCAAGAAACCGGGCGACGCCGTCGCAGTGGATGAGATGCTGTGTGAGCTGGAGACTGACAAAGTCACCGTCGAAGTGCCCAGCCCCACGGCCGGCACCATGGGCGAGATCGTCGCCGCAGAGGGCGAAACTGTCGGGGTTGACGCCCTGCTGGCCACGATCTCTGAAGGGGCCGGAGCGCCGCAAGGGGACGCGCCCAGTGCGGCCGAGAAAAGCGCGCCCGAACCCTCCGCCGCGCCAGCAGCGCCAGTTGCATCGGGCGGCAGTACGGATGTGATGGTTCCCACACTCGGCGAGTCTGTCACCGAGGCGACCGTCAGCACATGGTTCAAAGCAGTCGGCGATGCGGTCGCGCAGGACGAAATGCTCTGCGAGCTGGAGACTGACAAGGTCAGTGTCGAGGTCCCTGCCCCAGTCGCGGGTGTGCTGGCGGAAATCGTGGCTCCGGAAGGTGCCACCGTCGATGCATCGGCAAAACTGGCGGTGATTTCCGGCTCGGGCGCCGGTGCCGCATCAGAGCCTGCCGCCGCAGCAGCTCCAGCACCTGCGGCTGCACCGGCAGCAGGTGGGAAGGACGTCGAAAATGCGCCCTCTGCGCAGAAAGCGATGGCCGCAGCTGGGCTGAGCCCGGATGCCGTGACCGGGACCGGGCGCGATGGCCGCATCATGAAGGAAGATGTGCAAAAAGCACTCACCGCCCCTGCCACTGCGGCAGCCCCGGCCACGGCCCCTGCGCCAGCTGCACCACGGGCCCCCGTACCCGCGGATGACGCGGCGCGCGAGGAGCGGGTTAAGATGACCCGGCTGCGCCAGACCATCGCCAGAAGGCTCAAAGACGCACAAAACACTGCTGCCATTCTGACCACGTACAATGAAGTCGACATGACCGAGGTCATGTCCTTGCGCAGCCAGTACAAAGACCAGTTTGAGAAGAAACACGGTGTGCGACTGGGCTTCATGTCCTTCTTCACGAAGGCGTGCTGCCACGCGCTGCGCGAAGTGCCGGAAGTCAACGCAGAGATCGACGGTACCGACATCGTGTACAAGAACTTCGTGCATATGGGCGTCGCGGCCGGAACCCCGCAGGGCCTCGTGGTGCCGGTGATCCGCGATGCGGACCAGATGAGCTTTGCCGAGATCGAGAAATCGATTGCAGAAAAGGGCAAGCGCGCCCGCGATGGCAAGCTCAGTATGGCGGAGATGCAGGGCGGGACGTTCACCATTTCGAATGGCGGGGTCTATGGCTCGCTGATGAGTTCGCCCATCCTCAACCCGCCGCAATCGGGAATCCTGGGGATGCACAAGATCCAGGATCGCCCGATGGTGATCGGCGGAGAAATCAAGATCCGACCCATGATGTATGTCGCGCTTTCTTACGACCACCGGATCGTGGACGGCAAAGGCGCCGTGACCTTCCTGGTGCGCGTGAAAGAGGCGCTGGAAGATCCCCGCCGGTTGCTGATGGACCTCTGAACCTCAACGCCCCTTTGAACGCCCCGAAGACGAGACGAGATGACCCCCGAACTCACCGCCCTCGCCCTTGCCGCCCTGTTGCAGGTTCTGCAATTCACCCTCTATTCGGTGACTGCGAACCGGCAAGTCGGAACCCGAACGGCCTTGAGCCCGCGCGATACGCCGGTCGTCCTCAAGGGCCGAACGGGCCGGGTTCAACGGGCAATGAACAACCATTTCGAGGGGCTGATCCTGTTCACGATTGCCGTAGTAGTGGTCACGCTCAGCGGTCAGGCCACATTGTTCACAGCCATTTGCGCCTGGGTCTACCTGATCGCCCGCATTTTCTATGTCCCTGCCTATGTGATGGGCCTGAACCCGTGGCGAAGCGTGATATGGTTCGTCGGCTTCACCGCGACGGTTTTGATCCTGCTCGCTTCTTTGATTTGACCTGTTACACTTTTGCATTGGCGCCACTCCGCGCCACCGGCACTGCTTCACTCTGACGAGGAGACCCCCATGGCCAACTACGACGTCATTATCATCGGCTCCGGCCCCGGTGGCTATGTCTGCGCCATAAGATGCGCACAACTCGGTCTGAAGACAGCCTGCGTCGAAGGGCGTGAGACCTTGGGGGGAACCTGCCTGAACGTGGGCTGCATCCCGTCCAAGGCGCTGCTGCATGCCTCGCACATGTTGCACGAAGCAGAGCACAACTTCGCCACCATGGGTTTGAAGGGCAAGGCGCCCTCGGTCGATTGGAAGCAGATGCTGACCTACAAAGAAGACACCATCGGGCAAAACACCAAGGGCATCGAATTTCTGTTCAAGAAGAACAAGATCGACTGGCTCAAAGGATGGGGCTCGATCCCCGAAGCCGGCAAGGTCAAGGTCGGCGACGAGGTCCACACGGCCAAGAACATCATTGTGGCGAGTGGATCGGAACCTGCCTCTCTTCCCGGTGTCGAAGTCGATGAGAAAACTGTGGTGACTTCCACTGGCGCGCTGGAACTGGGCAAAGTCCCCAAGAAGATGGTGGTGATCGGCGCCGGCGTCATTGGTCTGGAACTGGGCAGCGTCTACAGCCGCCTGGGCGCGGAAGTCACGGTCATCGAGTTCCTTGATGCCATCACACCGGGAATGGATGCGGAGGTTCAAAAGACCTTCCAGCGTATTCTGAAAAAGCAGGGCATGAAATTCATCATGGGTGCCGCGGTCCAGAAAACCGAAGTCTCCCGGTCCAAAGCTAAAGTCACATACAAACTTCGCAAGGACGACAGCGAACATATTCTTGACGCAGATACCGTTCTGGTCGCCACGGGACGCAAGCCTTACACCGAGGGCCTTGGGCTTGAGGATCTCGGCGTGAAGATCTCGCCGCGCGGGCAGATCGAAGTGGACGCACACTGGCAGACCAATGTGCCTGGCATCTACGCGATCGGGGATTGCATTGACGGGCCCATGCTGGCGCACAAAGCCGAAGACGAAGGTATGGCCGCAGCCGAACAGGTGGCGGGCAAGCTGGGACATGTGAACTACGGCGTGATCCCCGGCGTCATTTACACCCATCCCGAAGTTGCGAACGTTGGCGAAACCGAACAAACGCTGAAGGAACAGGGACGCAGCTACAAAGTTGGCAAGTTCTCATTCATGGGGAACGGCCGTGCCAAGGCGAACTTTGCCGGAGACGGGTTTGTGAAAATTCTGGCCGACAAGGAGACTGACCGCATTCTTGGCGCTCATATCATCGGCCCGGCCGCAGGGGATCTGATCCACGAGATCTGCGTCGCCATGGAGTTCGGTGCAGCCGCCGAGGACCTCGCCATGACATGCCACGCACATCCAACTTATTCCGAAGCGGTGCGCGAAGCGGCGCTGGCTTGTGGAGACGGCCCGATCCACGCCTGACCCTGCGTCACGCAACTCCGGTAGGTTTGATTTCCACCGCGCGGGCACCCATGTTCAAATAATGATCCCGGGTCTGCCCGGGGCGATATTTTCTGGGAGGAAATCAAATAATGTCAGATGCTTATGATTTCGTCGTCGTGGGCGGCGGATCGGCTGGCGCCGTGATTGCCACACGATTGAGCGAAGACCCGAAATGCCGCGTTGCCCTTGTCGAGGCGGGTGACAGGCCCCCCGATCATGAGCTGATGCCCGCAGCGGTCGCGAGCCTGCAACTGGACCCGGAAACCGATTGGATGTTCACCGCAGACCCCGGCAATGCGGGCCTTGGGCTGCGAGACAATCTGATGCCCGTGCCAAGGGGCAAGATGCTCGGTGGGTCTTCGGGTCTGAACTACATGGCCTATGTGCGCGGACACCCTGGTGATTTTGATGCCTGGGCCGCGAATGGTGCCGCGGGCTGGAGTTATGAGGACGTACTACCCTACTTCATCAAAAGCGAAGACCTGACACCCAGTAATGAGATTTCGGTGGACGGAGACGCGCATGGCACAGGCGGCCCGTTGGGCGTTTCAGTGCGCTCTCCGGTCATTCCAGCATCGCGCGATTTCGTCGCCTCCGCCGAAGCCACAGGCATGGCGCGCGGAGATTACAATGGACGCGATCGCGGCGGACCATCGGGCGTGACGTCTCTTTTTCAGACGACGACGCGAAACGGCATGCGCTCCAGTACCTATCGGGCCTTCCTGCAGGGCGCGACGGAAGGCCGCCCAAACCTCGACATCATCACCCGTGCGCAGGTTACGCGAGTGCTTTTGTCTGATGATGCGGAAGCTCCGGTCGCAACCGGGATCGAGTATCGGAGTGATGACGGATCGCTGCATCACATCTCTGCATCCCGCGATGTTATCCTGAGCGCCGGCGCCGTCGGATCACCGCAGATCCTGATGCTGTCCGGTATTGGGCCACGTCGCGAACTCGAGTCAGTGGGCGTCGAATGCCTGCATGAGCTGCCCGGCGTTGGAAAACATCTCAAAGATCACTTGCATTGTGCCTTGTTCTTTAAGGCGCCGGGCATCGGTGTTCAGGTGGCCGAGGTCGGGGTATCAGCAGGCCCGGATGCCCTGCGCGCGCCTGCCGGTCCGCTGCCTGCGGACCCCGCAGATGACGATTCCTTGCCCCCAGAACTGGCGGGTCTAAAGGCAGAGGCAGAACGCCGTCTGGGGCAATGGGCTGAAACAGGTGAAAGCCTTGTGTCATCTTCGCTCTACGACGCCGTGGCGTTCTTCTCGACTGGGCTTGGGGACGCCCATAGCCACGATGCCCAGATCGGCTATGTGCCTTGCGGATATGACGCCGGCTTGTTGGGTGACCGGCTGCGGATTGATCTCTCAACCTTCTTCGAAGACGCTGACAGTACGCTGGCACCAGATCAGGAAAACATGATCCTGCTGGCCAACCCGGTTCTGCCCCACAGCACAGGAGAGATCGTGCTTGCCAGTTCCGACCCGGTGGCCGCACCGGAAATTCGGATGAACTATTACTCCGATCCGCACGATCTGAAGGTCATGGTCGCTGTGATGCGAAAGTGTCTCGATATCGTCGACAACTGGACAGGCGAGATCAAACCCGGCCCGTTGAACGTGCCGCCGGAGTTGGCCAAGAAGCATGGTTATGTGCCAGGTGAGCCGCCAAGTGACGCACTGCTCGAAAACATGGCGCTTCACTATTCCACCACGGTCTACCACTTGTGCTCAACGTGCCGGATCGGCGATGTGGTCGATCACGATCTGAAAGTGAAGGGCGTTGCCAATCTGCGTGTGGCGGACGCCAGTGTTATGCCCGACATTATCAGCGGAAACACCAATGCCGCATCGATTATGATCGGTGAAAAAGCGGCTGACATCGTTTCAGGCGATCACGGGTTGTCGCGTGCGACTGCGGCCTGAGCACTTATCGACAACGGCGGTCCTGAACCGCCGTTGTTTTGCCATCGCAACATCGAGCACGGAAACCAGAGTTCGCGCGTCCGTGTCCCAAAGCCCGGCCATCCTGCGTTGTTGCCATGGCTAAGAACCGGCTCTTCTGGGTGATTTTCACGATTTGGCTGCTCGCCTATCTCGGCTCGGTCATGGCCTTTGCACTCACTGAACCGACCGGAGACGGGTTCACCCGCGGTCTGAACAAACTGGCACAGTTCGCCATGTGGCAAACCTTGGCCGCCGCCATAGCTGTCGTCGCGCTCTTTTTGGGGCGGGGGGTCAGTTGGTGGCGTTGGGTCCCCATCGGGTTGACAATTGCCCTAGTGGTTGCGCTGGTCGCCAGCCTCGCTTTTGCGCGCTATAGCAGCTCAGACGCCCCACCATACCAACCACCGGGACCAGTAACTGCCCCAGCGGATTGAACTGCTACCACATGGTTTTAGCTGCGCGTGCGCCCCAGGCATCGTCGTAGGGTTGTCCGCCCTCTTCCCCTGCGGTCATCTCTGCCAGAATTTCTCCGGCCGTTGGCAAATCCATGCGCTTCTCAAGGCCCCGCCACAGATCGGCACGCATCAGCGCCCGGGCGCACTGCGTATAGATCTCACCGATTTGGATTAAGATGACAGTCGCTGGCTGGCGCTCGTTCTTCTCAAACCGCGCCCGAAGATCGCGATCCTGTGTCAGCCGTGCCTTGCCGTTCAGTCGCACTACCGTATTCGAGCCCGCGATCATGAACGTCAGGGACACCCGGCCGTCTGAGACAATGTTTCGCAGAGAGTCCAACCGGTTGTTCCCGCGCCAGTCAGGCATCGCCAGCGTGCCGGGATCAAGTTCCAGCACTGTGGGCCCGTCATCCCCGCGCGGACTGGCGTCGGTCCCGTCCGGTCCAACCGTCGACAACACGCAAAACCGCGAGGCCATGATCCATTTCCGATAGAGCGGGGTCAAGTGTCCCGCGACCTTTCGCAATGCCGGGGCCCCGGGTTCACCATAGAGCGCCTCAAGCGCGCTGATGTCCTCAATGAACTCCATCAGGCTGAAATCCTATCTCGCGCATCAGCGCGTCAGACTTTGCTTCGACAGTTTCTTCCAGAAGGTCCATGAACGCATTGCGTTCCATGCCGGGCGCAATGGGCTCCAGGAACTCAACGATGGCCAAACCGGGCTTGCGCATGATGCCCTTGCGCGGCCAAAGCACTCCGACATTTGTCGCAGCCGGCACACAAGGCTGCTCCAATTGCTCATACAAAACCGCTGTTCCGACTTTGTAGGGCAACCTTGCCCCGGGTTTGACGCGTGTGCCCTGTGGATAGATCACCAACTGGCCCGCGTCCTGATTCCCCGCCTCAACATCAGCGACCATTTTGTCGATGGCCGCGCCGCGCTTACCCCGATCAACCGGCACACAATCCAGACGTTTTGCGTACTGCCCGATGATGGGGGTGTAGAGAATTTCCTTTTTCATGATGAATTTCGCGGTGGGCAGCGCCGTGAACAACATCATGATGTCCAAAAAGGATTGATGCTTCGCCGCGATCAGCACTTCGCCCTCGGGTGGGGTGCCGCGCACCTCGCAACGAATGCCCACCATCCAGCGCGCCAGCCAGAAAACGATACGCGAGTAGGTCTTGCAGCAGATCCGCGCTCCGGGCTTGCTGATCAGTGCCACGGGCGCAAAGAGCAAACCGATGACCAGCATTAAGACGTAGATCAGACCAACGAAAACCAGCGACCGGAGCCATTGCAAAGCGTGCATCATTAACTGAGGCCCCTTAACGCGCGGCGCGCCGCCATTGCGGTTGCCAAAAACGCGACCCCTGCCCCCAGAACAGGAATGAGCAGCGGCCACAGCCAACCGGTACCGACAAAGCCGAGACCTGTCAAAAATCCACCCTCGCTGGACGCTGCAGGCAAGAGCGTAACGCCGATCAGCCCCAATGCGGTTCCGACCCCTGCCCCGACCAGGGCCCGCAGGGAAAATCTCCGAATGAAAGCTTGCGCGATGAAGCGATCCTGGGCGCCGACAAGCCGGAGGACCTCGATCACCTGCGCATTGGCTGCCAGCGCTGCGTTGGCTGCCAACGTGATCATCGCGGCGACCGACCCGGCGATCAACAGGATCGAAACCCATCCCAATCGCCTCAGGCTCTGAGCGGCTTCGACCAACGGTTTCCGCCAGCGTGCATGATCATCCAGCACTGCGCCCGGAACCTCCGCCGCCAGCCGCAACCGCAGTCCTGCGGGATCGAACCCATCTTCGTCCTCGATGATTTCGACCAGTTGCGGGATGGGCAGGGTTTCCAGCGGCAGATCCGGACCGAACCACGGGGTCAGGAGCGCTGTTTGCTCTTCCGTGCTCAGGGCGCGGGCCTCTGCGACACCCGGCGTTTGGCTAAGCACCGTCAAGGCAGCTTGGGTCTGGGCCGCGCGCTGCTCGGCGGGTGCGCTGATGCGCAGTGTCGCGCTGCGGGCCAGTTCTTCGCTCCAGCGATCGGCAAGCCGATCTGCGGCCAACGACAGCGCCAGCGCAAAGACAGCCAGAAAGGCCATTGCACCAGAGACAAAAAGCGTCAGTTGCGCGGTAAAACCGCTTGGGGGCACCACACGCGCGGAACGCCCATCCCCGGAAAAGAGCGCCGTCATCATTCCGATCTTCACAGGTCCGCCCCCGCGAGATGCAGCTTCCGGTTTGAAATCCGGAGAACCCGGGCTTGTACCTGGCTTTTTGCCGCGCGGATCAGGCTGAGATCGTGGCTGGCGATCAGCACCGTTTTGCCCATTCTGTTCAGTTCCACGAGCAGCTGCAAAAGCCTCTGAGACATGTCCCAATCGACATTGCCCGTTGGTTCGTCCGCCAGAACCACGTCCGGCGATGTGATGACGGCGCGCGCGAGCGCCGCACGTTGACGCTCGCCACCCGACAGTTCCGGCGGCAAAGCGTCAGCGCGCCCCGACAGCCCGACCCAGCCCAGCAGCTCTGACAGGTTTTCGCTTTCTTTCGCCATATCCCGACCGGCAACCGTCAAAGGAAGCGCGACGTTGTCCGCCAGCGGGAGGTGGTCCAGAAATCGGCAATCCTGATGAACCACCCCGATGCGTCGCCGCATCAGCGCCATTTCGTCCCTGTCCAGTTTGCGCAGATCGGTTTCGAACACCCGCAGTTGGCCTGCAGTGGGTTTCAGCGCGCCGTAGCACAGTTTCAGAAAGGTAGTTTTGCCCGTGCCAGACGGACCGGTCAGGAAATGAAACGACCCTTGCGGAAGAACAACCGACAGATCGGACAAGAGCTCTCCACCACCATAGCTATACGCTACATTTTCCAGTTCGATCACGTCCGCCCCCGTCCATTGCGCGTTGTTTTGCCCCAGTGATACGCCAGTTTCAATGGCCCAGCGGCGTACCCGATGTGTCACGCTCCGAATCGTTTCTTTGACAAGACTCTTTCCCGGGTGGATGCGACAACATATGGTTGCAAAAAACACAAACGAGCAGACGTTTCAGAACGATGGAGGGGCAGGATGCGACTGACATGTCCGAATTGCGGGGCACAGTACGAAGTTCCCGATGAGGTCATCCCGCAAGAGGGTCGGGATGTCCAATGCTCCAATTGCGGCACCACATGGTTTCAGGCGCATGCGGATCAACTCGCCGATCTCGAACCCGAAGCAGAAGTTCCAGTTGAAGAACAGTTTGCCGAGCCGGAACTGACCGAAGACGCAAAAGTAGAGCTGCAAGACGACGAGTTCGAAGATCCTGATCCGGAAGACATCTGGGACACGCCGCCGAACATGCCAGCCGAAGCCGAAACGGCATCCGACCCCGAACCTCCTCAAGGCGAAGACATCCCTGCGCAAGGCGGGCTTGATCCGGCGGTATCCGAAATCCTGCGGCAGGAGGCCGAACACGAAGCGGGACTGCGCGCAGCGGAGACAAGCGGTGGGCTGGAAAGCCAGCCCGACCTTGGTCTTGATGATCTGAGCGAGGACGCCGCTCACAGAGCCCGCGAGGCGCAGGCGCGGATGGCCCGCATGCGTGGCGAGGACCCCGCGGTCGCTAAAGAGGTCGATCCCGCCACCGGTGCGGACTCCCGTCGTGGCCTTCTGCCGGACATCGAGGAAATCAATTCGACCTTGCGCGCTGCCGGGGATGGCGACGCAGCCCCAACGGCCACAGAAGAAGACACCGCACCCCCTGCGCGGCGCGGAGGATTTACACGCGGTTTTGTTCTGTCACTGGTTGTCGTTTTGATATTGGTCCTGATCTACACCAATGCTCAGAACATTTCACAGTCCGTACCGGCCGCGGATCCTGCGTTGAATGCCTTTGTAGGAGGGGTCGATCAGCTTCGCGTCTGGCTCGACAGCCAAGTCAGCGGGCTGTTGCCGCCAGAGTGACATTTCGCATCAGAACCGTTCAAGCAGACGCCTGAGATAATCGAGCTCGACATCCGGGCGTTCTCCTTCGCCCGAGCGGCGCCGGATTTCGTCAAGCAACTCCCGCGCACGTCGATAGACATCTTCGCCTTGCAGCAGGCCCTCGTCTGTCCCTATCGAACCGTTTGAGCCGGGATTCCGCCCCAACGGGTCTCGGTTCTCGGCGCGCCGGTCCGCTTCTGTCGTGCCTTGTCCGGGTTGATTCTGCTGGTTCTGGGCAAGTTGCTCGCCCAAGGCCCGCATGCCTTCGCGCAAGGCTTCCATCGCCTCAGACTGCCTGTCGATCGCGCCAGCGAAGTCTTCATCGCGCAAGGCGTCTTCGGCGCCGTCCATGGCCCGTCCAGCACGATCAAGCGCGTCGCGCGCAGCCTGGCCTTCGGGAGAATTTGCGCCCGGAAGCTGGCCTTGCTGACGCCGCAATTCTTCGCGCAGGGCTTGCTGGCGATCGGCAAGCGAGCCTTCGCCCTCGCCTTGCTCTGGCCCCTGCCGGCGGCCTTGTTGCTCGCCGTTGCCCTGACCCTGACCGTTTTGGCCTTGGTGACTTTGCCCGCGCCCCTGACCACCACTGCGCCCTTCGTTGCCCTGGCTTTCGCCGGTTTGCGCACCCGGATTAAACTGCTCCTGCAGGTCGCGGAAGGCCTGATCGCTCAAGCCTTGTTGTTCGCGCAGCGTATCTGCGAGACCCTCCATGGCGCGTTGCCCCTCGGACTGGCCGTTTTGGCCCTGGCCCTGAGTGACACGCATGTTTTCCATCAGCTCCTGCAACTCGCGCAGGGCCTGCTCGGCCTCGGCCATTCGGCCCTGTTCCATAAGTTCTTGAATGCGGTCCATCATCCGCTGCAGATCGTCCTGGTTCATCTGCAGGGTGTTTTCAGACAATTGACGCTCTTGGTCTCCGCCTGGGTTCTGTTCTGCCTGGCGTGAGAGCTGGCGCATGTAATCGTCCGTCGCCTCACGCAGCTCCTGCATCAGTTCCGCGATCTCCTGATCGCTGGCGCCGTTTCGCATTGCTTCTGACAGGCGCTCCTGAGCGCGCCGCAAACGCTCGAGCGCATCACTCAGGTCACCTTCTTCCAGAAGAACTGCAAGGTCCCAGAGGGCTTCTGCCAGTTCCTCCTGCTGCTCCACAGTCAGCCCATAGGGCTTCATCGCTTCAAGCCTGCGCAGAATGACGCGCAACCGCAGATAGGCGGTCTCTGAGCGGAACATCTCGTCCGGCCGGTGGGAGATGGCGCGCAACACCTGGGCCACACGCGTCCCGTTGTCCCGAGACCACAGCAGGTCGCGCCGTTGCTCAATGATCGCGGCGGCCAGCGGGTCAAAAAACCTCCGCGCGGCGAGCCTTGCTTCTATGACCTCGCTTTCGGTCGTCTGTTCGGCTGCGTCCTGCGCAGACAAAGTGATGACAACCGGCAAGTTTGCCCAAGGATGTTTGGAGAAATCCTCGATCAGTGTCTCGGTGAACATCCGCCGGTCACCCGTGATCGGCATCGGCAATTCGATCTCGATTTCGTCACGAGGCTCTGGCGCGACGGCAAGCCCAAGACGCCGATCAATCCGTTCCGGGTCCAGTGCGATCAGCGCACTGCCGGACGTTACGCCGTAGTCGTCGCTGGCGGTGAACGAAAGCGTCATTTCGCCCGTCGCTTCGGCCTCGACCACTCCGGCTGCCGCAATCTGCGGCGCAGTGTCCTCGATGACTTCGACCGTCCAGCTCCGCCCGCCGGGACCGTCGATCCGGATTTCCCCGTTTTGAGAGACGACAAACTCCTGCGCCGCATCTGCGACCGAGGGGATTTCGCCAATCCGCCCGGACACGGTTTCGGCCAGGGTCAGTGCACCGACCTCACCGTAAAAGCGCAGCGTGATACGGCTGCCAGCCGGGACCTGCATTTTTCCCGGATCGATATCATTAAGATAAATGGTCGGCTTGGCAGTGTAACGCGGCGGTTCGACCCATCCTTCCCAGGCCGGACCACTGGCCAGCGCGGCCCCGCCCGGGGCCATGTCTGCCATGGAGCCAACCCGCCAGACGGAGCCGAACAAAATCGCCACGGCGAACAGCAGCATTGCCGCATATCTGAGCGCGTAGGGGTCCTGTGATGCGATGCGTAAATCCGGTCGCGCTGCCCGTGCTTCGGACGCCTTCTGGGCCATCCTTCGCTGATGCGCGCGCCAAACTGCAATAGAGGCGGCATCCTCCATTCCGATGACCTGATCGTCCAGCAAGGCCTGAATCGGCCGACCGGGCAGCGACGCGTCCAATCGGGCCAGTGCTTCAGCCCGACTCGGGGCATTGAACCGCCGAATGCCAAAACCAAACGTGCCCAGAACCGCCAGGACGCTGATGACAGCGGTGCCCCAGACCATTTCCACGGGCAGCGTATCGTGAAGGCCCAGCATCAGCGCGGCCAAAACAAGCATGACAACAGAAAAAAATGGCCAGAACGCCCGCAGAACCTGTTCTGCCAGCAATCCGACACGGGTCATCAGCAGCGGCCACCGCAGTTGCCGCAACACCATGTCCGCACCAGTTCCGGAGGTAATGGCCATCAGTGTCTCCAGTGTACTCGGACGCCAATCACGTCAGAGCCACGCAGGGATGGTATCGCGATTTATCATTTCGTCAAAGGTCGGGCGTGGGCGGATAACCGCGAATTGATCCCCATGCACAAGCACTTCCGGGATCAATGGGCGCGTATTGTACTCACTTGACATTACTGCGCCATATGCGCCTGCACTTCGGAAGGCGATCAGGTCCCCTGCGGCGACGGGCGGCATGGCGCGTTGCCGGGCAAATGTGTCGCCCGTTTCACAGACCGGACCGACAATATCATAAGGGGTTTGCTCGACACCGGCCTCCGGTTCGAGGACGGGTTCGATGTCGTGATACGCCTCGTACATGGCTGGTCGGATCAGATCGTTCATCGCACCATCCAGAATCAGGAAATCGCGACCCTCACCAGATTTCAGGTAGACAACTTTTGTGACCATGATGCCTGCATTTCCGGCAATCAGGCGACCGGGTTCAATCTCGATCTCGCAATCCAGATGCCCAACGGTGCGCTTGATCAGAGCCCCGTAGTCCGTTGGGAGCGGCGGAGCCTCATTAGAGCGTGCGTAGGGAATACCCAAACCACCGCCCAGATCGAGGCGCTTGATGGTGTGTCCATCGTCCCGCAATTGCTGGGTCAGCTCCGCAACTTTGGTGTACGCCAGTTCGAATGGCGCCAGATCGGTCAGTTGGCTGCCGATATGAACATCAATGCCGACAACCTCGAGACCCGGAAGTTTGGCGGCCTGCGCATAGATCGAACGCGCCCGGGCGATGGGGATGCCAAACTTGTTCTCGGACTTTCCGGTTGCGATCTTGGCATGGGTGCGGGCGTCCACATCCGGATTGACGCGGATGGTGATTGGCGCGGTTTCGCCCAACTCGAGGGCAACGCGGTTCAGCACGTCCATTTCGGGTTCGGATTCAACGTTGAACTGGCGCACGCCGCCCTCAAGAGCGACCCGAATCTCGCGTTCAGTCTTCCCAACGCCGGAGAAGACGATGCGGTCTCCGGGAACGCCCGCCGCTTTTGCCCGGAGGTATTCACCCTCGGACACCACGTCCATTCCGGCACCGGCCTGCGCCAGGGTTTTGAGGATCGCCTGATTGCTGGCCGCTTTCATCGCGTAACACACGAGGTGTTCCGTCCCGTCCAGAGCCTCGTCAAAGAGCCTGAAATGGCGGAGCAGCGTCGCGGTGGAATAGAGATAAAACGGCGTGCCGACCGAAGCCGCGATTTCGGGCACCGGCACATCTTCGGCATGCAACACGCCGTTTCGGTACAGAAAGTGATCCATGGCGGGCGCTTAGACCATATTGTGCTGCCAGTTCAAACGGTTTTGTCCGGCCCACAGGCTATCCGCGCGCCACGATTTGTGGCCGGGACCGCAGGAACAGGTAGAGCGGCAAGCCACAACTGACACCAATGCAGAACGTGGCCGGGATCGCGACCAGTCCCAACCAGTCCCGGCGCGACACCACCTCGGCGATGATCCAGATGGTCAGTGTAGTTGCCGCGATGGTCAGATCCCACACCAGTCCGCTGGAAGCAGCATTCACGTTCCAGGCCTGCGCCATTCCACCCAGATCGAAACCATTTTCGTTGAACCACGTGATGAAGTACCACATCGGGTGGATTGTGCCCCAAACGGCCAGCGCCAGATAAATCATACGCAGCAATGACATAACCTGCTCCCAGAACCCTGTTGTCGCAGAGTTAGCACGCGGATTGCGCACCGCCAGAGATTGTTTGGTCGCTAGAAGCCCAAAAAAACAGAGACGGCACCGCTGCTCAGGCCAAGCCCGCCATAGGTGTGAACGCCGCTGGAACCCACTCCCACGCCCAGGTCCATTGTCGGTTGGATCGGATCTCCGTCCGCACCGCAAGCGGCGAGAATGGTGCAGCACAATAGGGTCACGATGCAGGTTCTCACGACAGCCTCTCTTTCCAGCGGGCGATCTGGGCGCGCACCTGCGCCGGAGCTGTCCCGCCATAAGACGTGCGCGAGTTTACCGAATTTTCGACGCCAAGGACACCAAACACATCCTCTGTGATATCCGCATGCACCGATTGCATGTCCGCCAGGGTCAGATCGGGCAGGTCGCATCCCTTGCTTTCGGCCAATGCGACCAGAGTACCTGTGATGTGATGCGCGTCCCGGAACGGCAGCCCCAACGCCCTGACCAGCCAATCGGCCAGATCGGTCGCCGTTGAAAAGCCGGAGCCTGCCGCAGCAGCCAGGCTTTCTCGGTTCGCGCTCATATCGCGTGCCATTCCTTCCATTGCAGCCAGCGCCAGCATCCAGTTGTCCGCAGCATCAAAGACCTGCTCTTTGTCTTCCTGCATGTCTTTGGAATATGTCAGCGGCAGCCCTTTCATGACCATCATCAGACCCAGGTTGGCACCCATGATCCGCCCGACCTTGGCCCGGATGAGTTCAGCGGCATCAGGGTTTTTCTTCTGAGGCATGATCGACGAACCGGTGGAAAAGCGGTCACTGAGGCTGACGAACCGAAACTGCGCCGAGGACCAGATCACCAGTTCCTCTGCCAATCGACTGAGATGCATGGCAGAGATGCTGGCAACGCTCAAGAATTCCAGCGCGAAGTCCCGGTCGCTGACGGCGTCCAGCGAGTTGGCAGCAGGCCGATCAAACCCGAGCGCCCTGGCCGTCATGTCCCGGTCGATGGGAAAAGATGTGCCCGCCAACGCAGCAGCCCCCAACGGGCTTTCGTTCATCCGGGCACGGGCATCGCGCACCCGGGAAAGATCGCGGCCAAACATCTCGACATAGGCCATCATGTGATGGCCCCATGTCACGGGCTGTGCGGTCTGCAGATGGGTGAAGCCCGGCATTACCCAATCGGCACCCGCTTCCGCCTGTCCAAGAAGTGCACGACACAGTGCGGCAAGTCCTGCCTCTGCGGCATCCAGTTGGTCACGCACCCAGAGTTTGAAATCAGTTGCAACCTGATCGTTTCGGCTGCGTGCCGTGTGCAAGCGCCCGGCGGTTGGGCCGATGATTTCTGTCAGGCGCGCTTCGACATTCATGTGGATGTCCTCCAGCGCGGTGGAAAACTGAAAGGTTCCTGCTTCAATCTCTGACAACACCGTGAGCAGGCCTTCCCGGATCGCCTCTGCATCGCTATCGCTTAGGACGCCCGTTGCGGCCAACATGGCGGCGTGGGCCCTCGACCCGGCAATATCCTGTGCCGCCATGCGCTGATCGAAACCGATCGAGGCATTTATCGCCTCCATGATCGCATCTGGACCAGCCGCGAACCGGCCACCCCACATCTGGTTTGAGGATTGATCTGCCATGTTTGTACCCCGGAGGAATAATGCGCCATCTCTGTTCTGCCCTGCTTTATCTGGCCCTTGCATTGGGTGCAAACACAGCGCTTGCTGACGTTTCAGCACTCGAAGCGCTGCGCAGCGGAGACATGAAGAAGCTGAACTTTCACTCCACGCCAAAGCCAAGCTCGCAGTCTGAGTTTGTCCTTGCGGATGACGCCGGAACCGGAACGCTTTCCGACTACCAAGGCAAATATGTGCTTTTGAACTTCTGGGCGACGTGGTGCGCCCCCTGCCGCAAAGAAATGCCCATGTTGTCGGCCTTGCAGGAGGAGTTTGGCGGCGCAGAGTTCGAGGTTCTGACATTGGCGACGGGGCGCAATTCTCCGACAGGCATCAAGAAGTTCTTTGAGGAAACCGAAATCAGCAATCTGCCGCGCCATCAGGATCCAAAGCAGGCCGTCGCACGCGAGATGGCGGTTCTGGGCCTTCCGATCACGGTCATTCTGGATCGCGACGGGATGGAAATCGCCCGCCTGCAAGGGGATGCGGACTGGAACTCGGACAGCGCCCGCGCAATCATTGCAGCCCTGATCTCGGGGGCAGGCGGCAGTTGACGTAACGCGCTTTTTGACAAAGCCCGCCCTCCTGCCGCATTCCTGCGTCAGGAGGAAAGGGTGATGCCGCTCAACATCCTGCTGCTGCTCGTCGTGGTCGGAATCGCGGCCATTGCCGCGCTCTTGCATTTACTGGGTAAATCAAACCGGCCCGTTCTGACGCCTGATCGCGCCCGGGACGCGTGGTTGCGTCACTATCCCGAAGACACGGTCACTGATGTTCACGTCGCACAGGCCGGGTACGCCGCACTGATCGACACCTCAGCCGGGGAAGGGCTTGTCTGGACAATGGGCGTCGACACGGTTGCCCGCAGGTTGCAGGATGTCAGGATCGACGACAAAGACACCCACCTGCGCGTCCGCTTTCCTGACTTCGCGGCCCCTCAGGTTCGGCTGGCTCTGACTGCCGAAGAAAAGCCCCTTTGGAAATCGAGAATGATGCACCCGTGACCGACACATTGACCTACCCGGATGTCGTCCAACTGGCCGTCCCATTTTTCATCGCCGCGATCCTGATCGAACTGTTCTGGATCGTGATCAAACAGCGTGGCGGTCGGTACGAGACGCGCGATGCGGTGACCTCGCTGATCATGGGCGCAGGCAGCGTCGCATCGGGCATTCTGCTGGGGTTCATTGCCTGGGGATTCTTCATGCTGCTCTGGCGCATCACGCCGCTGGACCTCGGCACATCCGTGTGGGTGGTGTTGCTGTGTTTTGTGCTTGATGACCTGCGGTACTACTGGGTTCACCGCTTCGGGCATCGAATTCGCTGGGTCTGGGCCAGCCACGTTAATCACCATTCCTCCCAGCACTACAACCTGACCACAGCGTTACGACAGACCTGGACAGGCACATTTACCTTCATGATGCTCGTTAGGGCTCCGCTGGTATTGCTGGGCTTCCACCCCGCTATGGTTCTCTTCGTGGGCGGGCTTAACCTGATTTACCAATTCTGGATCCATACCGAGGCCATCGGCCGAATGCCGCGATGGTTTGAGGCCGTGATGAACACCCCCAGCCACCATCGGGTTCATCACGGGCGCAACGCACGTTATCTCGACGCGAATTACGCTGGCGTGTTTATTGTCTGGGACAAGCTGTTCGGGACCTTTGTTCCCGAACTGGAACGGGAAAAGCCTGACTACGGCCTTGTCCAGAACCTCGGCACCTTCAATCCCCTCCGCGTGGCCTTTCACGAATGGGCCAGTCTGATTCGCGATGTGCTTCAACCAGGCCTCACTTTGAAACACAGGCTGGGCTATGCGTTTGGCCCGCCAGGTTACAGCCACGATGGCAGCCGTGACACCTCGGCCACGATCAAGTCCAAGCACCTCAAGATGAATCCACAGGACCAAGGTACGCCCGGCTTCTGATACCTGTACGGGGACACTTTCGCTGACGCGTGGGTGTTAATCGCCCCTTCATCCTTTGCCCGGATGCTTCTGCCCGGAGTGTACGGCGAAAGGGCAAACATCATGAAACGCAAGGGTCGATGGCAACACCGCGCCGACCTGCCGCCTGATGCGCAAAACCCGCTGGACGTCGCCGTGACCGAACGCGACCGATCCATTCTGAGCGTCGTGCGCTCTGCCGTGAAGCATGGCCAGATGATGTTGGCCTACCAGCCGGTGATGCAGGCCCGCGCGCCTCACGGGGTGGCCTTTCACGAGGCACTGATCAGAATACTAGATACCACCGGGCGGGTCGTTCCGGCGCACCAGTTCATGCCGCAGGTCGAAAACACCGAACTGGCCCGTGAGATCGATTGCGCAGCATTGGAAATGGGATTGCGCACGTTATTCCGGCACCCTGAACTCCGCCTGTCGATCAATATGTCCGCGCGCTCTATCGGCTATCAGCGTTGGATGCGGATCCTCAACCGGCATCTGAAAAAGAGCGACACGCTTGGCGAGCGACTGATTCTCGAAATCAATGAAACATCTGCGATGGCGATTCCGGAGATTGTGATCGATTTCATGGATCAGCTTCAAAGTCGTGGGATCAGCTTTGCGCTTGACGATTTTGGTGCAGGACAGACCACCTTCCGTCAGTTCCGCGATTTCTTCTTCGATGCCGTGAAAATCGATGGGCAGTTCATTCAGGGCGTCCACGACAACCACGACAATCAGGCGCTTGTCCGGGCGCTGGTGGGTGTCGGACAGACTTTCGATATGCTGACGGTTGCCGAAGCCGTCGAAACCCGGGAAGACGCCGCGTTCCTCGTGTCGCTCGGCGTCGACTGTCTGCAGGGCCATTTGTTTGGTGCGCCCACGGTGCGCCCGCCCTGGGTCGCGGCAGCGAGGTCCCGCGCATCTGCATGATGCGCGGCCGCGGCCTGAGACACCCTGTCTGTTGCTGCGCCGCCGCATTTCCGCTATGTCCCAAGCGCGAAACGGCAGGGATACCGGCGTTTCTCATTCGTCCTAGCCGGCGCGTGGTCCCGAATGTCCCAGCCAGTCATTGGTAGAGGACCCGAATCACATGACCAACGTAGTAATTGCATCTGCTGCACGCACCGGCGTCGGCAGCTTTGGCGGTTCGTTCGCCAACACACCTGCCCATGACCTCGGCACCGCCGTTCTGGAAGCCGTTGTGGAACGCGCCGGCGTCGAAAAAGGCGAAGTCAGCGAAACGATCATGGGTCAGGTGCTGACCGCAGCGCAGGGTCAGAACCCGGCACGTCAGGCGCATATCAATGCGGGTCTGCCGCAGGAAAGCGCGGCGTGGGGCATCAATCAGGTCTGCGGCTCGGGACTGCGCGCAGTGGCACTTGGTGCCCAGCACATCCAGTTGGGCGACGCAGAGATTGTCGCCGCCGGCGGTCAGGAAAACATGACCCTCAGCCCGCATGCGGCAAACCTGCGCGCAGGGCACAAGATGGGCGATATGAAGTATATCGACACAATGATCCGCGACGGCCTGTGGGACGCTTTCAATGGCTATCACATGGGACAAACGGCTGAGAATGTCGCCGAGAAGTGGCAGATCAGCCGCGACGCGCAGGACGAGTTCGCAGTGTCCTCGCAAAACAAAGCCGAAGCGGCACAGAACGCTGGCAAGTTCGCCGACGAAATCGTTCCCTTCACCATCAAGACCCGCAAGGGCGATATCGTGATGGACAGCGACGAATACATACGCCACGGCGCAACGATCGAGGCGATGGCCAAACTGCGCCCCGCCTTCACCAAAGAAGGCTCTGTCACGGCCGCCAACGCGTCAGGACTGAACGACGGGGCTGCGGCAACACTCCTGATGTCCGCCGAGAACGCCGAAAAGCGGGGAATTGAACCGCTCGGACGCATCGCCTCTTATGCGACCGCTGGCCTCGACCCGTCCATCATGGGCGTTGGGCCGATTTATGCCAGCCGCAAAGCGCTCGAAAAGGCAGGGTGGAAAGTCGAAGACCTTGATCTCGTGGAAGCCAACGAAGCCTTTGCGGCTCAAGCGTGCGCGGTCAACAAGGACATGGGCTGGGATCCTGCAATTGTGAATGTCAATGGCGGCGCCATCGCCATCGGCCACCCCATCGGCGCGTCGGGCGCGCGTGTCCTGAACACGTTGTTGTTCGAAATGAAGCGGCGCGATGCGAAGAAGGGTCTTGCGACCCTGTGCATCGGTGGCGGCATGGGTGTCGCACTCTGCGTCGAACGCGACTGACCTTTCATAAGGCGGGCCTGCGGGTCCGCCCATCACCCGATCTTAGACCCAAAGACATATTGGAGGAGCCAATACCATGTCACGTGTAGCTCTAGTCACCGGAGGCAGCCGCGGTATCGGCGCCGCCATTTCGACCGCCCTGGACGCCGCCGGATACAAAGTCGCCGCGACCTATGCCGGCAACGATGAAGCCGCGGCAAAATTCTCAGATGAAACCGGCATCAAGACCTACAAATGGAATGTTGCCAGCTACGATGAAAGCAAAGCCGGCATTGAAAAGGTCGAAGCTGAGCTGGGACCCATCGACATCATTGTTGCCAATGCGGGTATCACGCGCGATGTTCCGTTTCACCGGATGACGCCAGAGCAGTGGCACGACGTGATCGACACCAACCTCACTGGGGTCTTCAACACAATTCACCCAATCTGGCCCGGAATGCGCGAGCGCAAGTTCGGACGTATTGTCGTCATCTCGTCGATCAACGGCCAGAAGGGCCAGTTCGCCCAGGTAAACTATGCCGCGACAAAAGCTGGCGACCTGGGCATCGTGAAATCATTGGCGCAGGAAGGCGCGCGCGCGGGGATCACCGCCAACGCTGTGTGCCCGGGATACATTGGAACTGACATGGTCATGGCCGTGCCCGAAAAGGTCCGCGAAAGCATCATCGCCCAGATCCCAGCAGGACGCCTTGGGGAACCTGAAGAGATCGCGCGCTGCGTCGCGTTTCTGGTTTCGGACGATGCAGGGTTTATCAACGGGTCGACGATTTCGGCCAACGGTGCACAATTCTTTGTCTGATCTGAGCGTTCATCGCTGAAATGAAACAGGGCCGGTCCAATGGACCGGCCCTTCCTTCATCCCGTAAGATCGTGCGCATCAATCAGCGGGAAGTCTTTCCGGAAAACAACCAGGACCAGGCGCTCTGAAACGCGTGGGCGCGCTCGGTATGGGCTTTTTGCATGGCGCGGCGGATGTCGGGGCTAGTGGCGTGATGTTCAAGCATTGGTTCGCTCCTGTGGAGTGGCTGTGTCTTTGTTCTGATCCGAATATGAGCATTTTCTTCGTGCCCGACAAACGAGACTTTCAAACCCCTCACTTAAGCTGTACTTAACTGAACATGAGTGATCGTCTACCACCGCTGACTGCGTTACGCGCCTTTGACGCCGCTGCTAGGCATATGTCCTTTGCAAAAGCCGCAGACGAGTTGAACGTCACGCCGGCCGCGTTGTCCTTTCAGATCAAATCTCTTGAAGAGCATCTCGGCCAAACCTTGTTTCGTCGGCTGAACCGTGCGGTGGAGTTGACCGAAGCGGGCCGCATGCTCGCACCTGGTGCGCAGGAAGGCTTTCAAACCCTTTCAGACGCCTGGCGTGCCACGCGGCGGTTGCAGGACACACGCACGTTGACCGTCACGGCAGGGCCTGCCTTTACCGCAAAATGGATGGCACCTCGTTTTTATGAGTTCGCTCAAGCGCATCCCGAGGTGGATTTGCGTTTCTTTGCAGGCCTCAGGCTGATGGATTTTGACCGCGACGAGGTCGATGTTGCCATACGGTTTGGATACGGGCCTGACCCGGATCTCTATTCGCAGCCTCTGGCTTTCGAATGGGTGACGCCGGTGATGACGCCCGAACTGGCCCGCCGGTATCCAACGCCCGAAAGCCTGAAATCCGCACCTTTGATTTTCGATGATTCGATCGATTTTCTGCGTCCCCGGTGCGATTGGAACACATGGTTCCGGGCGCTCGGGATCGATTACACACCGGATCACGGGCCACATTTCTCGCAGGCGGATCATGCCGTCGATGCTGCTCTGGCAAGTGCAGGCATCACGCTGGGGCGCCGCGCGCTTGTGGTCAAAGACCTTGCCGAAGGCCGTTTGGTGGCACCATTCAAGATCGCGTTGAAAACAAAGGCGCATTTTAGGTTTTTGTGCGCGAAAGGGTCCGAAACCCGCCCCCAGATCGCAGCGCTGCGGGACTGGATGCTGGCGGAAATCGCAAAAACAGCCGCCGTGACCGAAGCGCTCACCATTATTCCGGTAGAAGATGTTGCCCCGATTTAAGGCAGACACAGCCCTCCGCAGTGCAGAGCGGTTAACCTTGACCTAACAGTCGATTATTCAAAAACGTTAATCGCCACCCCGCAAGTGTTCCCGAGCGGGGTGTGCACGATTGAACGCGAGCGTCGCGGCAATGGACGCGCGCGGCAGCCTCAGTCCGCGCTAGCTGGATAGGCGCTCAATCTCTTCCTTAAGTTTCAGTTTCTGCTTTTTGAGGTCCGCGATATGCAGACCATCAATGCCGGGGGCCTTTTGCGCTTCTTCGACCTGGAGGCTCAGGTGCTGGTGTTTTCTTTTCAGTTCCAACAAATGCGCGTTCAGGCTCATGGCGGTCCTCCTCGAATTTGACACTATGTCAAGTGGATCAGATTCGGGGGCCGCTGTCACGCTGCACGCGCAGCATGTGGATAACGAAAGCTAAACTTCGAGTGGGAATCGCGATTCCGCTAGTCAGGCCAGCGCAACGCCTCCGCGTTACGCAATATTGCAGAGATTTCTGAAGTGTAATCGTCGCGATCCGCCTCATGCGCCGCACCAAAATGGAGCGTTTTTGGAGCAAGCAATCTAAACGGGGCGCGTCCCGTTTTGCGCGCCCTGAGCAGAATCAGGCGAGGCGCGCGACCAGCGCGCGCAGACAGCGGCAGAACTTCGATCGACCCGACACGCCCGGAACACGCCGACAATAGCGCAGGCAAGTGCTCTGCCTGATGGATGACGTGCAACTGACCTTTGGGGGTAAGTCGCCGCGCCGCGGCATCGATCCAGTCACCCAGTATTCCACCGGAAGCCAGCGCGATTTCCCGCCCAGGATCCGACGCCCCCGTCCGCGCACCATGTTCGTGAAACGGGGGGTTCGTGATCACATGGTCAAATAGCTGACCCTTCAGCAACTTGCCAGCTGCGCGGGCGTCTCCTGGCACAACCGTCATGGAAATCTTGTTATCCCGCGCATTTCGCTCGGCCAGCTCGGCATACCCCGGCTGAAGTTCGAGCCCGGTCAGCGCCAGCTCGGGGACCCGGGCCGCAAGGCATAAAGCCGCTGTTCCGACACCACACCCAAGGTCCAGAACAGATTGGCCAGACTTGGCAGGAACGGCTGCCGCCAGCAGCACAGGATCGATCCCGGCCCGGTATCCTCGCACCGGTTGCCAGAGCGTCAGGCGCCCCCCCTGGAACGCATTCGACGTCAATTCAGCCTCGGCAAAGGCCGTCATTGTCCGAGGTCGATTTCATTGTCCAGCATCACCCGCAACGCAGCGTCATAGTCGGCCTCTCGCACCATCAAACGCCGGGGGAAGATTCCTATACCCCCTTCGAGGATGCTCATGTTTACGTCCATCTGAAAGCAGTCTATATCCTCGCCCTGTAGAAGTGCTGAGGCAAAGGCCATTATGGTCGGATCGGTGCTGCGTAATAGCTCTCTCATGAGGATGCATCTAAGGACCCGCCTTGACCGTTGTCGAGACATTGTACGAAAGCGTGATGGATAGCAGCACAATCGCCAAACCGCATGATCAGCTCGCGGCCGTCCTGCAAGACGAGATGGCTGCAGTGAATGCACTGATCCGCTCGCGGATGGCCTCTGAGCATGCGCCACGCATTCCGGAAGTGACGACGCATCTGGTCGAAGCCGGCGGCAAACGTCTGCGTCCGATGCTGACATTGGCGGCGGCCAAGATGTGTGGCTATGACGGGCCACACCACATCAACCTGGCCGCCACAGTCGAATTCATCCACACCGCCACCCTGTTGCACGACGATGTCGTGGACGAAAGTGGCCAGCGCCGTGGTCGTCCGACCGCGAACCTGCTCTGGGACAACAAGTCCAGTGTTCTGGTCGGTGACTATCTCTTTGCCCGCAGCTTCCAGCTCATGGTCGAAACCGGAAACCTGCGGGTGCTCGACATTCTGTCCAACGCCGCCGCAACCATCGCCGAAGGCGAGGTGCTGCAACTCACCGCCGCTCAGAACCTCGCCACGACAGAGGCGATCTACCTGCAGGTTGTGCGGGGCAAGACGGCCGCGCTCTTCTCTGCGGCGACGGAAGTCGGAGGCGTGATCTCCGGGGTGCCTGAACAGCAGGTGCGGGCGCTCTTTGCATACGGTGATGCGCTTGGCGTGGCATTTCAGATCGCGGACGACCTTCTGGACTATCAGGGCGACAGCGCGGCCACGGGCAAAGACATCGGGGACGATTTCCGGGAAGGCAAGCTCACACTGCCCGTGGTGAAAGCGGTGGCCCAGGCAACCCCACAAGAACATGCGTTTTGGGTGCGCACGATTGAAAAGGGGGATCAGTCGCCGGCCGACCTCGAAGAGGCGCTGGCGATAATGGAGCGATACGAAACTCTGCAAGAAACTGCACGCGAAGCGATCGGTTGGGCGAACAGTGCCAAAACCGCTTTGGCTGAGGTGCCGGATCACCCCATTCGCGACATTTTGCACGATTTGGCGGACTACGTGGTTGCGCGGCTAAACTAGGTTCCGGGCCGCGGGCCGGATCCCCTGCGTACCCTTCCGAAAAACTTGCCCAATCTGCAACGCGGTCAAAGGATCTGACTGCGGGCGGTCCACCAGTCCGGGCGGCCCGACTGGGCTTTCAAGTCGATCGCAGACCCAGAGGACAGCTGGTTCGGAGGGAAAAGACCGAAGCAGGTGGCGCCTGAACCGGACATTCCTGCGTAGAGGCATCCGGGCGATGACCGCAACGCCTCCAACACATCAGCAATGACCGGTTGCAGCTTGATGGCAGGCGGTTGCAAATCGTTGCGCTGCCCCCCCAACCAATCGGCAAAGGTCACCAATGACGGCCAGTCAGGCAGCTCTGGCGCCATGGGTGGGTTGGTTTTTGTCGTGAGCGCGCGGAATACATCCGGTGTTGGCATTGGAACGCCCGGATTGACCAGAAGAATGTCCATGTCAGGCAGAGTCGGGACTGGCGCGAGTTGATCCCCCACGCCGCTCATACGGCACGGTGTGTGATCGAGACAAACCGGTACATCTGCCCCGAGGCTGGACACCAGATCATCATCAGGCAATGGCAAGCCCCACAGCTCTGCCAGCGCCCGGAGCGTTGCCGCTGCATCAGCGGAACCACCCCCAATGCCTGAGGCCAACGGCAAGTGTTTGGTGAGTGTGATGGCTGCCCCGCGATCAGAAGACAGCATCCGCGCGGCCCGCAGGACGAGATTGTCAGAGTCTGCGCTTAAACCTTTGGCAAACGGGCCGTCTATTGTGAGGCTCAAACCCTCTGCAGGCCGAACAGCAATCCGATCGCCAATACTTGCGAACACCACAAGGCTGTCGAGCAGATGGTAGCCGTCCGGGAGCTGCCCCGTGACGTGAAGCGTCAGGTTAATTTTGGCCGGTGCGAACACCTCAACCGGGGATGTCATCCCTCGTCATTGGCCACTTTCAGCGGCGGTGCCCCTTCTTCGACAAGCACCTGATCCAAACCCACTTCCAACTTCCGCCGGATACGGTCGGGATCAGCCTCGCCATCGGTGTCCTCGGGATCGATGAAGGACAGCGCCCGCTTCCACTGGAACTCGGCCTCCCGCTGACGTCCAACGGCCCAGTACACATCCCCCAGATGGTCAGTGACCACCGGATCAACGGGCATCAATTCCACAGCCTTTTCCATGTGCTCGACCGCTTCTTCGTATCGGCCCAGCCGATAGAGAACCCAGCCCAGACTGTCGACGATGTAGCCGCTGTCGGGCCGTGCGGCCACGGCGCGCTGGATCATATCGAGCGCTTCGTCCAGCTTGATCTGTTTTTCAACCAGCGAGTAGCCCAGGTAGTTCAGAACCTGCGGTTGATCGGGGTTCAGCTCCAACGCGCGGCGGAAATCGCTTTCCGCAGACTCCCACTGATCCAGACGTTCGTGGCTGATCCCACGGGCGTAGTGCACGAACCATTCGGATCGGGCGCCGTCCTCGGTCAATTCAAGCGCCCTGTCATAGGCGGCGATCGCTCCCGAGTAATCTTCCTGCTGACGCAGGAGATCGCCCAGCGCGGTGTGCACCCCGGGAAGGGAGGGATGGTCCTGTGTCAGCTGCTCCAGCACTTCGATGGCCGCATCAGGCTTACCGGCCCGCCGCAGCGCATCCGCACGGCCAAGCTCGGCGGCGTGGCTGTCCGGGCTGTCCTGGGTAACTCTTTTATACGTGGCAACGGCAAGGTCGTATTGCCCCAGATCGTCCAACAGCTGTGCGCTGAGCAGCAGGGCGTCGATATGGTCCGGGCGCAGGAATGCCGCCATGCGCGCATAGATCAGGGCGTAATCGTCCGAGGCTTCGCCGTTGAGGGCTGCCCCGACCGAAAAGAAGACTTCGGCCATACCATCCTTGACCGAGGTGATATGGCTGAACGGCAACTGCTCTCCGGAGTCCAGCTGAGCGGCAAGCTGCCGCAAACCCGGATCAAGGCTGCTGCCGAACGCGTCATTCAACAGCGCAAGGGCGTCTTCGTTGCGGTCCAGTTGAGATAGGATTTCTGCGCGCGCCATGGCGCCCCGGCGCGTCAGCATGGCCGCTCCGGAACTGGCGTCCGAAAAAATTGCCTCGGCGCCTTCAAAGTCGCCCACGAGCGCCAGCGACATCGCCTTGTGATACATCGCGAAACCGCGCAGGCCGTTTTCCTCGGCCACGATATCGAACTGCTCCAGGGCACCGGCGGCGGATCCGGCCCCCATCTGCGCCCAGGCACGGATCAGACCATCGACAAGGGGGCCAATCCCCTGGCTTCGGTCATCGCGGGAGAGCAACTCGTCGTATTGTTCCTGGTCAATCAAGTTGCCGACCACAACCATGTGGGCCACCTGGCTTCGCAGGCCAAGTTCTTCCATTTGTGTGGCCACGGTGAGCGCCTCACCAACCTGGCCCATCGCCAGCTTGGACAGCGCAAGCTGTTCCATCAGTTCCGGGTTGGCCGGGTCGTGAAGCAATGCGCGGGTGTAATACTTGACCGCTTTGTCAAACTCGCTGGCATAGATTGCCTGCCGGCCCGCCAGATAAGAACCTGATCGTGACTCCGCATACGCGCTTCCGACCACTGAAAAACTGAGAATCGCCGCAAGGACTGCTGCCTTGCGAATCCGGGTGCTTGCCAACGCCACTGCCTCGGTTGCTGCTCTACCCGGTCAAGCTAGGGGTTGGGCCTGCGCGAAGCAATGGCCGACTCGGCAAAGAGCCGCCATTGCGTGCCAAAATGTCTACATATTGGGATAATTCGGGCCATCGCCCCCCTGCGGCGTGGTCCAGTTGATGTTCTGCATCGGATCCTTGATGTCGCAGGTTTTGCAATGCACGCAGTTTTGGAAGTTGATCACGAACCTCGTGTCCTTGCCTTCCTCCTCGACGAATTCGTAGACGCCGGCAGGGCAGTATCGGGCCGACGGTCCGGCGTATCTGGGCAAGTTGACCGAAACCGGAATGTTCGGGTCTTTGAGCTGCAGATGCGCCGGTTGGCTTTCTTCGTGGTTCGTCATTGAGAAACTGACATTGGTCAGCCGGTCGAACGACAAGGTACCGTCGGGTTTCGGATACTCGATCGGCTTGTGGGCCGATGCGTCTTCGGTCGCCTCGGCATCGGATTTGCCGTGTCCAAGCGTTCCCATCAAGGAGAAGCCGAGCGTGTTGGTCCACATGTCAAGACCGCCCAGACCCAGCGAAGCAGTCAGGCCAAACTTTGACCAGAGTGGTTTGACGTTTCTGACTTTCTTGAGGTCCTTCCCAATGGCGCCACTGCGCACTTCGGTCTCGTAGTCCGACAGTTCGTCCCCGGAACGCCCCTTGCCAATGGCCTCAAAGGCAGCTTCTGCCGCAGCTTTGCCAGAGAGCATTGCGTTGTGGTTGCCTTTGATCCGGGGCACGTTGACCATGCCCACAGAACATCCAAGAAGCGCCACACCCGGTGCGACCATCTTCGGCATCGACTGGTAGCCACCTTCGCTGATCGCCCGCGCGCCATAGGCCACCCGTTTGCCGCCTTTCAGCAGATCGGCGACCATCGGGTGGTGCTTGAACCGCTGAAATTCCATGTATGGAAACAGGTGCGGGTTCCGGTAGTTCAGGTGCACCACAAACCCCACGTACACCTGGTTGTTATCCAGATGGTAGATGAACGATCCGCCGCCGGCGTTGCTGCCCAGCGGCCAACCCATCGTGTGGGTGACCGTACCTTCCTTATGTTTATCGGGGTCAATCTCCCAGATTTCCTTCATCCCAAGGCCGAACTTCTGGGGCTGTTTGCCGTCCGACAGGTTGTACTTCGCAATCACCTCTTTGGAGAGCGACCCACGTACCCCTTCGGACAAAAAGACGTACTTTCCATGCAACTCCATGCCGGGCTCATAGGATGGACCCTGTGATCCGTCGGCATTTTTGCCGAACTCACCGGCCACAACGCCTTTCACTTCGCCGTCGTCGCCGTAGACCAGTTCTGAGCACGCCATCCCCGGAAACACTTCGACGCCCAGTTCCTCTGCCTGCCCGGCCATCCAGCGGCAGACATTGCCCATCGACACGATGTAGTTGCCGTGGTTGTTCATGAGCGGAGGCATAGGGAAGTTCGGAATCCGCAGCTTGCCCGCTTCTCCGAGCATGTAGAAATTGTCTTCTTTGACCGGCACGGTGATGGGGGCGCCTTTGTCCTGCCAATCGGGGATCAGCGCATCCAGTCCGCAAGGGTCCAGAACGGCCCCGGAAAGAATATGAGCGCCGACTTCGGACCCTTTTTCCAGAACCACTACGTTGAGATCGGCATCCAGTTGTTTCAGCCGGATGGCCGCAGACAGCCCCGCTGGACCCGCGCCAACGATCACAACATCGTATTCCATCGCTTCGCGTTCAATCTCGGCCATTCCGGCGCTCCTTCGCTAACGGTTCCCCAGGCACCCTCAGGCGCAAAAACACTTCGCGGTTGACTACAGGTACCCGCACCCGCCGGTCAATCGCTACATGACGTCGCAATTTCCGTTGTCCTTGCAGATAAGAAAAATCGATCTGCGGACAAGCCGATTGTTCCGGCTGATGCCGCTAGGCCTCTGGCCGATCTCCCAAAAGGTACCGAGGGCCTGCCCCCTTGTGGCGCGCGGCATCGCCGGGGTTGTAAAGCGCACATTTCGGAAGGCTGAGACACCCGCACCCGATGCACCCATCCAGATTGTCCCGCAGGCGCTGCAGCGTTTCAATGCGTTGGTCCAGATGGGCCCTGAATTTGGTGCTCAGACTGGCCCAATCCTCCGGGGTCGGCGTTCGTCCTCCGGGCAATTGATCAAGCAGCGCCCGAATCTGAGGCAACGTGAATCCGAACTGCTGGGCAATCATCACGAAACTCAGACGCCGAATGTCAGCCCTTTGAAACCGGCGCTGCCCACCGGAATTTCGCCACGGAGAAATCAACCCCTGCGCCTCATAGTAGCGGATTGCCGACACCGCCAGTCCTGTTCGCGCCGCCAACGCCCCGATTGACAGGCCTTTTGCTGCACTCAAAACAAATCTCCCGAAAACTCTTGACCTAAAGTTAGGTTTAGAAATTAGAATCAGCAAACACTTTGTCAGTCAGCGAAAGGTTGCAACATGCCAGCTCAGTTCGAACACACCAACATTACCGTCTCCGATCCCGATGCCACTGCGGCCTGGATGTGCGACCTGTTTGATTGGCATGTCCGGTGGTCAGGTGCTGCGATCAACAACGGGCGCACCGTCCATGTCGGGAACGCCAGTCAGTATGTTGCCCTCTACAGCCCGGGCGCACCTGAAAAGGCCAAAGATGACAACTACGCCACGATAGGAGGTCTGAACCATCTGGCCGTTGTGACCGACGACATAGAAAAGATGGAACGGGACGTGATCGCCAAAGGTTTCACAGCTGGCAACCACGGGGATTACGAGCCGGGCCGGCGCTTCTATTTTCACGATCAGGACGGAATCGAATACGAAGTGGTTCAATACGACTAGGCATCCACTTGCCGTTATTGAACGCTGCCTCTTGCAATTGGGTGCGGCTTTCGATCAGGTACGGTCCAACTAAAACCTGTGGCCCCGGCGCATCCCGTGTCGGGTCCACTCATTTTTGCGTGGACCAAACGAGCAATGGACAAGATCCCTATGACGCCTGCGGGCCATGGCGCGCTGGAAGTTGAACTGAAGACCCTCAAGACTGTCGAGCGACCGGCCATCATCAAGGCCATTGCAGAGGCGCGCGAACACGGCGATTTGTCAGAAAACGCCGAGTATCACTCGGCGCGCGAAAAACAGTCGTTTATCGAGGGTCGGATCAAGGAGCTCGAAGGCATTCTGAGCCTTGCGGATGTGATCGATCCCAAAACGCTTTCGGGAGCGATAAAGTTTGGTGCCAAAGTGACCTTGGTCGACGAAGACACCGACGAAGAAAAGACATGGCAGATCGTGGGTGAACACGAAGCCAACGTCGAAAACGGCCTTCTGAACATCAAATCGCCCATCGCGCGCGCATTGATTGGCAAGGACGAGGGTGACAGTGTAGAGGTGCGAACGCCCGGAGGAGAAAAGTCCTACGAGGTTCTCAAGATCGACTATTCCTGAGCGAAGCGCAGCCCATGACCGGCCCGGCCCCCGACCCAGAGAACACCGCCAGCGCGCCCACCCCGCTGGGGATTTATGACCGTCCGCAAAGGGCCTCGATCACGGGGATCGAGATTTTTGCGCTGGCGCTCAGCGGGGTATGGCTTCTGGGCGCGCTGATATTTTTCTTCGTGCTGCCGACAGACACGCAGTCGGGATTTGACGGGGTGGGATTCCTGATCACGATGCTGGTCATTTTCATGCCGGTTGCCATGATCTGGGTTGCCGCGACGGCCGCGCGGTCCAGCCGCGTGATGCGTGAAGAGAGTCAACGGCTGCAGGCCGCCATCGACGCGATTCGGCAGACCTATGTGGCACAGTCCCAGCGAAGCACGGTCGGCCCCGAGCAGTCCGTGACACGCAAACTGGATGAAATCGCCGCAAGCGCCCGCAAGGCCGAAACGGCGCTGGCGACCTTTTCAACCAGCCGCAGGGACCCGGCGACGATCCGGCCCGTGCAACCCACTCAAGCTCCGCCTGAAAGCGACGAACAAACCTCATTGGCGCTTGGGACACCGGCAGAGGCGCTCGCCGCACCGCTGGCCACGGCCGATTTCATTCGCGCGCTCAACTTCCCCGAGACCGCTGACGATGAAGACGGGTTTGCGGCCCTGCGTCTGGCGCTCAAAGACCGAAAGGCCGCGCAGCTGATTCAGGCCTCACAGGATGTGCTCACGCTGCTGAGCCAGGACGGTATCTACATGGACGACCTGCGGCCGGATATGGCACGACCGGAGGTCTGGCGGCAGTTCGCGCAGGGCGTGCGCGGCCGTGCGGTGGCCTCGCTTGGCGGCGTGCGCGACCGTTCTTCGTTGGCTTTGGCATCCGGCCGAATGAAGCAAGACCCGATATTCCGAGATGCGGCGCACCACTTCCTGCGCAAGTTCGATCACACCTTTGCCGAGTTTGAGCAGACCGCCAGTGATGCTGATATCTCAGCACTGAGCGAAACGCGCACCGCACGCGCCTTCATGCTGTTGGGCCGTGTGGCCGGAACATTCGACTAAACGCTCGTCCCTGACGGCAGTTCCCTCATTCGCTTGGAAACCGCAACGGATCTCGTGTGAGACCCGTGCCTCCAGGCTGGCAGCCCACACGCGCCAATCTGCGTCTGTCCCTGCTCAGACGGTGCGTTCGTGCGGGCAAATTCCGTCCGGATTGCCCGAAATCCAATTATGCCGCATGGTAAAGTACTGCAAACAATAAGAACTCAAAGAGTTCGAAGGGGGGGATATGCGAAGTCTTTGGCACGGAGTGTCCGTTTCGCATTTGGCGTTTCTGGCGATTGTCTGCTGCATGTTTCTGGCAATCACGCCGGGTTCCGCACAAGACACCCCCGCCGAGTCCACTCCCGAAGCCCCGACAGGTTTGGTGGCAGAGGCCCTCTCAACCAGCGTTTCCTCGGACGATCTGGACGTACTCCTTGTTCCGCTGACGCTGGAGGAGATGGCCGAAGTCGTCAAAGGATGGCAGGGCCATGTCAGGTCGCAGTTGGAACGCACCACACGACTGAACATCGATCTGAATAAGGCTGAGGGTGCTAGACAAACGGCGCTGCGCGATTCACTTTCAAAAGAACAGCTTCTCGCGAAGGCCTACCTCGAAAACTATTCCAAGGTCGTCTCCGACTGGGCTTCGAAAGGGGCCGGTACAGATGACCTGAAACCCTATCAGGATTATGGGACTGCTGTTGCGACGGGAGCGTTGAGAACCACGGACCTTCGCACGCTTCTGAGCGCGGGGTTTGATTGGCTGATCGATGTGAACGGCGGTCTGGGCATCCTGTTTGCCGCGATTTCTGTCCTTGTTTCGATTTGGATCCTGATGTTCATCGCGCGTTTTGTACGTGGTCTGGCGCAACGCGGTCTGGAACGTGTGCCCACCCTTTCCAGACTCCTGAAGACTTTCATCCTGACGACGGTCTACTGGGCGGTTCTGGCACTGGGTGTCTTGATCGTGCTGGGTTTGTTTGGCGTGAACGTGACGCCACTCTTTGCAGTATTCGGTGGTCTGTCTTTCATCTTGGGTTTTGCCCTTCAGGAAACGCTCGGGAATCTCGCCAGCGGCCTGATGATCATGATCCTGAAACCCTTTGACACAGGGGACTACATCCAGGTCAGCGGCTCATCGGGAACGGTCGACGAAATGTCCGTCGTTTCGACAAAGATCCGGACATTCGACAACCAGATCATCGTGGTGCCTAACAGCAAGATCTGGGGCGACGTGATCACGAATGTCAGCGCATCCGAGGAACGGCGCGTCGATCTGGTCTTTGGAATTGCTTACTCCGACAACGCCGCGCAGGCGATCGAGGTTCTTAGGGAGCTGGTAAAGAAACACAAGATGTGCCTGGAGGACCCGGCTCCGGAGATCTTCGTGGGAGAACTGGGGGACAGTTCGGTCAACATTTTCTGCCGCCCCTGGGTCAAGAGTGATGATTACTGGACCGTCTATTGGGACCTGACGGGTCAGGCCAAGGAGAGCTTTGATGCGCAGGGCATTTCTATCCCCTTCCCGCAACGCGACGTTCATTTGTTTCAGGCGGGGGGGACCGCGCAATGAGGGGCTTACTCCTTGGTCTGGTCATCACACTCGCCACTGCAACCTTTGCGCTGGCCCAGTCCGGCAGCACAGACTCGCAGACCGACGCGCGCAGTGATCCGGCCTTTTTGTCGACGGTCGTCGTCGATGGCGAGAACCTGTTTGTAGTTCGCGGATCCAGTGCGCTTCCAGCGGACAGGCGCGCCGAGCGCATCCGGTCGCGCATTATTGATGCGGCGGAACAGTCCGAAAGTCAGGTCATCAACATTACGATTCAGGACGGCGAGTTCGGCAAGGACATTCTCGTTGATGGTCAGACGGTCACCGTCGCAACAGTGGCGGACGCCGAGTACGAACAGATGGAAATCGAGGTTCTGGCCAGCCTTCAGGCCGAAGCGATCCGCACCGCCATTCGTCGATACCGCGCCAGCCGGTCACAGTCTGCCAGGGTTGGCAGCGCGATTTCCGCAGTGGCGTGGTCGGTCGGGTTTCTGGCTGTGACCTTCGTGTTTTTCACGCGGCGCAGACGTCTTTCAGACTTTGTATCCCGGCAGGCAGAGAAGCGATTTGCCCAGGTTGAAGCGGCCACCAAGTCGATCCTGCAGCGTCGTGCGCTGGTCAGCCTGATCACCTTTGCTATGCAGATCCTGCTGTGGGCGATCTATCTGGTTCTGTTCTATTACTATTTGTCCTTCGTGTTACTGTCCTTCGCAGAAACACGCCCGATTGCGGAAGTCCTCCTGCGCTATGTCAGCGACCCGCTGGTTGGCGCTTTGCAGGCAATGATCGGTTATCTGCCAAACCTCGTGATGCTTGTGATCATTGCGGTCATCGCCAGGTATCTGATCGAGGGCGTCAGGATATTCTTTGACAATGTGGAACAAGGTGTCTTCGAACTCAGCGACTTCGAGAAGCACTGGATCGGGCCCACTTTCTTTCTGACCCGCATCGTGATCATCCTGATCGCGCTGGTGTTCGCCTATCCCTACATTCCGGGATCGGAGTCCCGTGCGTTCCAGGGTCTGACCATTCTCGCCGGGATCATGGTGTCTCTGGGATCAAACACGGTGGTCTCCAACATGATGGCCGGTCTCTTTGTCATCTATCGGCGCAGCACAAATGTCGGCGACCGTATTCAGATCGGCGACAAGATCGGCGACGTGGTCGAAATCAAACTGATGGAGACCGTCGTGAAGTCGGTCAAAAACGAAATGATAAGCATCCCGAACGCACAGCTTCTCAATTCAGAAGTGATCAACTACTCCCGCAAGATCGACGGGCGAGGACTGCTGGTCCACACAACGGTAGGGATCGGGTACGAGGAGCCTCCGAAGAAAGTCACCGCGATGTTGATCGAGGCGGCGCATCGCACACCCAGCCTGAAGAAAAACCCCGCACCGTTCGTGCTGTGGACGCAATTGGCGGACTACGCCATCAACTACGAGATCAATGCCTTTACCTCACGCGGGTCCAACTTGCCCAAGATCATGTCGGATCTGCACGAAAACATCGTTGACGTTTTCAACGAGAACGGCACGCAGATCATGACACCGTCTTACATCGCGGATCCGGACGTCCCCAAGATACCCGACGGTGAGTGGGACGGTCAGTTGGCGCGGGTTGTCAGCGAGGAAAAATAATAGCGAGCAGGCCAGCGCTACAGACCGAACTCCGAATAGGGCAGGAATCGAACCGGATCGCCGGGCTGAACATGCCGGGCGCCGTCTTCAAGCTCGACGAGCCCCTCGGCCCAACTCAGGCCACTGATCCGACCTGAGCCTTCGGACATGAAAACCTCGGCGCGCCCATCACGCATACGGCCGCGCAGGTACTCCCGCCGCCCGGGTTTCTTACGCTTTTCAAAGGCTGCAGGGACCATGAAGCCTTGGGGCTCCTGCCAGCCTGCGCCGGCGAGCAACCGGAGCGCGGGCCCGGCGAACACCAGCGTGCAAACCATCGCAGCCACCGGATTGCCCGGCAGACCAAAGACCGGCACCCCCTGCCACAGCCCCAGTGCAAGTGGACGACCGGGTTTGACCGCAATGCGCCATTGCTGCATTGCGCCTGCCTCTTGCAAGAGCGCTGAAACATGGTCCTCGTCTCCGGCCGATGCGCCGCCGCTGGTCAGGATGACATCCGCCTGTTCTGCAGCGGCATCCAAGCGCGTGCGCAGCGCCGCCCTGTCATCTGCGACGCGGCCCAAATCGACCGGCGTGAACCCAAATCGTTCAATGATGTCGAGCAGCATTGGACGGTTCGCATCGTGAATCTTACCATCCGGGGCCAGCTGCCCAGGCTCGACCAACTCGTCACCGGTCGACAAAACCGCAACCCTGAGTGACGCGCGCACCGCGACCTGTGCAATGCCAGCTGCGGACATCAGCGCCAGATCGGCAGAAGTGATGCACCGGCCAGCTGACAGGATCGTATCACCGCGTCCGAAGTCCTCACCGGCCGCACGCGTGTTCGCACCTTGTTTCAGAGGACCGCGCAGAGCAATCCGACCTGTTCCGACCGTGACGTCTTCTTCAAGGACGACGGTGTCCACGTCTTCGGGCAATGCCGCCCCAGTCAGAACCCGAATGGCATGACCCGGCAAAACGCGGCCTTGATAGCGCTCCCCAGCCGCCGCGCGCCCTTCGACAAGTGGGAGAATGTGCTCTCCTTCCGGCAATCCGCCAGAGAAGCCATACCCATCGACGGCGGTGTTCGGATGCGGCGGGTTGGCGCATCGCGCTATGACATCCCGCGCAAGAATGCGGCGTGACGCCTGCGAGAGTGGTGCAGTCTCGACCTGTGTCACCGGTTGCAGCCGCGATTTCAACAGATTGAGGGCCTCGTCGACCGGCGTCCAGTCCACGCCCGCCGGCAGCGCAAAACAGTCGTTGCGCAGCTTTGGAGGTGACAGCGCAAGAGCCGCTTCGGCCAACTCGTTCTCAAAACCGATGCCAAAGATCCAGCCCTCCTCGGGAGCAGAAATATCCAACATCTCCCCTAATCTGGCAGGCGCCAGTTCCGCCAGGGCACGGGCCAGCACACGGACCTGTGCGGCATCTTTGATCTCTTCGGGGCCGGTTTCCGACGCAACCGTTGGCGCAATCAGCGATGGCCAGAGTTCAACCAAAGCGACTGGGCGATCCAGTGTTTCGAAGGGCCAAACGGCAACTTGCTCTGCGAACCTCTGACGTATGCGAGACAGCACGGGGAGCCCCATAAACACCTGTCCGCCCACGGCACCGGCGCCCGCCATTTGCCAGCATGTGAACGCGCCTGAGGCGTGCTCTTCGGCGTCCCGACGCGCGGCAAAGGGGTTCTGGTATCCGGATTTGGTTCTTGGCAGACCGTCGATGTCGCGCTTCAGCCCATTTGCCCAAAACGGACCTTGCCCGCCAAAGTACCGGTTGATTTCACCGGCGATATCAAACCGGTTGTTGGCGCTCGGGTCGTCTTCGATGCGGGCCTCGAACCAGGACCAGAGCGCGAAGGGATCGCTTGACCCTGTGAGGGCTTGCGCGAAGCCCTTCGGGTATCCAAAGGGAAAATCAAAGCCTAGCAAGGTCCGCCGCCCGGCGGCGAGTTCGGTTTCGATCAACGCGTTCAGCCATTTTTCGGCAACCGTTCGATTACGAAGGTAGACCGGCGCTTCTTGCACCCCGTCGCGGATGGCGCAGACCCAGATCGCATCCGCGGTCGCCGCGGCGCCGCGGTCATTGCCGCCGGACCAATCCACAACTGCGAATGTCTGGAACGCCGTCACAAACCAACCTCTTGCAGGATGAAGTCCGCAACGCCTTTGGTATCGTTCAGGCCGAAAACCGGTCTGTCCAGCGCCAGAGGGACGTCGCTCGCAACCGCGCGGATTGACGGATCGTCAGGGGCAATCAGCGGATTGCCCGTTTCCGCACGATGCGCCTCGACCTTTGGGTGGTTGTCGCGCTTGTATCCCTCGACCAACACCAGATCGACCGGAGCCAGACGCACCAGCAAATCCTCCAACCTTGGTTCGTCTTCGCCTCTGAGTTCGTGCATCAGCGCAAACCGGTTCCGCGACGACAACAGCACTTCGGTCGCGCCCGCCTGCCGGTGACGATGGCTGTCCTTACCTTCATGATCGACATCGAATGTGTGATGGGCGTGTTTGACAGTCGAGACAGAGAATCCGCGCCCCGTGATCTCTGTCACCAGCCGTTCCATCAACCCGGTCTTGCCCGCGTTTTTCCAGCCCACAACGCCATAGAGCCTCATGTCGTTTGCTCCAAAACTTCCTCCGCTGTCGCAAGATCGTCAGGGGTGTTTACATTGAAGAACGGGTCGACCCTGTCGAAGTCAAAGACGGCCTCGCGCCCATCGTATTTGTCCGTCCAGATGACAACCTTGCGCAAACCGTCTTGAAGGGCCACCCGAAGATCCTCTCGCAGCGCTACAGGCCAAAGACCAAATGTCGGATGCCGCACTTGCCGGCCCGAGGGGTCTGGCGTGGCAGCCAGCACCAATGGGTTGGTCATGCCTTCGGCCTCCAGCAACAGCCGGGGCACAAGATCGCACGGGAAGAAGGGCGTGTCAGCCGCCGCAGTCACGATCGCCTCAGCGCCCTGATCAGCGGCCCAGTCAAGACCGGCCAGAACTCCTGCCAAAGGGCCAACAAACCCGGAAATGCTGTCCGCCAGAACCGGGAGGCCATAATCCGCAAACCGCGCCGGATCTCCGTTGGCGTTGAGTGCAAGTCCCGCAACCTGTGGCTCAAGCCGTTCGATCACATGGGCAAGCAGCGGCTTGCCAGACAGTGGAAGCAATCCTTTGTCTCCGCCGCCCATCCGACGGGCAAGCCCACCGGCGAGGATCACGCCCAATGGTTGGTTCACGCGTCAGCCCCTTTGCGACGATGCTTTGCGGATTCGGATGCGACGCTGGCGGGGTCCGCGTCGCGGATCAACCGATCCTCACCGCTGAGGCACACAAACCTTTGTCCGCGCATACGCCCAATAAGGGTCAATCCGACCTCTCTGGCGATTTCGACGCCCCAGGCTGTGAACCCAGATCGCGACGCAAGGGCGGGAATTCCCATCATGGCCGTCTTTATCACCATCTCGGATGTCAAACGCCCGGTGGTATAGAGCAGCTTGTCGTCGGCGGGCACGTTGTGATGCAGCATCCAGCCTGCAATCTTGTCCACGGCGTTGTGCCGTCCAACATCTTCCATGTAGACGAGCGGTCGATCCTGTTGACACAACACAGTTCCATGGATCGCACCGGCCTCCAGATAAAGCGAAGGTGTGCGGTTGATCCGCGCGGCCAACCCGTAAAGCCAAGAGGTTCGGATGGGAGTGGCTGGCAATTGCACGTCCTCCAGCCCTTCCATCATATCGCCAAACACGGTCCCGACAGCGCACCCGCTGGTGCGCGTCTTTTTCTTCAGCTTGTCCTCGTAACTTGTCTCACGGGCCGTGCGAACGATCACGGTTTCGAGCTCTTCGTCATACTCAACGCCGGTGACAACATCATCTGCCAGAAGCATTCCCTGATTGCGCAAAAACCCCAGTGCGAGATAGTCGGGATAGTCCCCGATGGTCATAGCCGTTACGATTTCCTGGCTGTTCAGGAAAATCGTTAATGGGCGTTCTTCGACCACGGAAATCTCGGAAACTGCACCGGTCTGATCTGTTCCGCTTACCATTCGGGTGAGACGTGGTACGGACGGATCTGGCGCAATGATGAAATCCGTCGAGTCCTCTGCTTTGGCCAATTGCAACCCTCCCCGATGATCGCTAGTGCGAGCGGGGACACTCTAGGGGGAAGCCATGCGACCCACCACCGCGAAATCGCATTTCTGGCGTGGCTGTCTCGACGCCGCTCCGATCATTCTGGTCGCCACACCGTTTGGGATGCTCTTTGGCGTGCTCGCGACCGAGGCCGGCCTGAGCATCTTCGAAACGATGACGTTCACGATCACGGTCTTTGCTGGTGGCGCCCAATTCACGGCGCTCCAGCTGCTGCAAGAGAACGCGCCCACCTTCATTATCATCGCGTCGGCACTGGCGGTAAACTTGCGGCTGGCAATGTACTCCGCGGCTCTGACACCCTATCTGGGATCCGCGCCATTGTGGCAACGCGCCATTGCGGCCTTTTTCACAGTTGATCAGTCCTACGCGCTGTCCGTCGTAAAGTTCGAGCAGGAACCGAAACTGACGCTCTCACAACGCATGGCCTATTTCGCAGGCACAAACGCGCCCGTGGTGCCGACATGGTGCGGCGGGTCACTGCTGGGGGCGATGTTGGGCGAACGTATCCCTTCTGAGCTGCCCTTGGACTTCATCCTGCCGATTGCGTTCCTGTCGATCATCGCACCTGCGATGCGGACCCTGCCGCATGTGATCGCGGCACTGGCGGCCATCGCATTTGCATTGGCTTCGGCCGGACTACCCTACAACCTTGGCCTGCTGGTCGGAAGTTTGGCCGGAATGCTGGCCGGCGCGCGGGCCGAGGTATTTATCGCCCGAAGGGTAGGCCCGCAATGACCGAACCGGACAACCTGCAAATCTGGACGATTATCGTCGCCACTGCGATTGGCAGCTATGCGTTGCGTTTTTTGTTTCTGGGTTTTGTGGGAGACCGCCCGATGCCCGAGTGGATGCTGCGGCATCTGCGGTATTCAGCGGTTGCAATCCTGCCGGCGCTGGTGGCCCCGCTTGTGGTCTGGCCCGACGCGACGGGCGGGGAACTTGACCCGCCACGCCTGACTGCAGCGGTTGTGACACTTGTGGTTGGTTTGTGGTTCAAGAACGTTCTGGCGGCACTGCTGTCCGGTGCCGGTACGCTTTACCTGATGCTATCCTTGTTCAGCTAGCAAAGCGGCGTTTCCTTCAGCCAGTGCTTTCTGAAGGTCGGGGCTGTCCTGTTCGTAGTACCGATCCGTACGCACGCCGGGCAAGCGCCCGAAGTTCTCGGCCAAAGCGTTTGGATAGAGCGTGTTATCGATGCTCTGGAATCCGGGGATCTGCCGCAACAGCGCTGAGGTGGCGCTTGCGCAAAAAACCTGCGCCACCGGTCCCGCCTGTTTTGCGAGTTCATAGGCAAGCTGAGCCTGCTCTGGGGTCACGTCGATGGTTTGTCTCAAGACATGGTACGAACTGCGCGCGTGCGCACTGCGGTATGCCTGCTCGACGCGAGGCGTGATACCATAGAGCAGGTCGTTACGCTCCGGCACAATGTCCAGATAGAACGACCCTGCGGGATCAAACATAACGCGTTCAGATGCATTGATAAGCAGCGCGGTATGCCCGCCCGATCCGCTGCGATTGTTCACAATCGTGTAGAGCGTCAGACTTGGCGGCCCGGGCTGGCGATAGGATACTGCCGCAATGCTTGCATCATCAGAAAAGCTCTGCTGAGCAGCGCAGGATGCAAGCGTCGACAGGAACGCAAGCAAAACAACCAGACGCAACACCGTCCCGCGTCCCGGTCAGGTGATAAAAATCGCCATCAGGACAAGCAGCACCAGCAAAACGATGACTGTCCATTTGGTCCAGCCCATGAATTTGCCGAAGGTTTCGTGATGATGTTCGACATCCATTTCGCCGTGTTTGTGCTCTGACATTTGCAGTTCCCGTACACTCAGATTGCATCGCTGGATAGCGGATAAGCAGGCCACTGTCACGCCGTCATTCCGGCGCAACGCCCGCGACATGATGTCGGTCAGGCTTCGGCCAGATCGGCGGCCAGCCGGAACCCGATCCGGTTGGGTTTCTCAGCCCCGGACTGTTTCGGTAAAGCCCGCAGCATGACACTCAACTGGCTAACATGCTGAATTAATTGGGTTTTTGCGCCAACCATATCGCTTCCGTAGAAGGTCAGGATGTCAGGGTCAAAGTACCCCATACCTTCAATGCGCAAAACGCCCGCGTCTCCGCCGGTAAACCCGATGGCCACTTCGTGTTCAGCGTCGAGTTGCTCTTCGAAGTTGCGAATGTAGAGGATCAGGCGCTCATAGGCCCACCGCGCCGGACTCTTGTTGGGCGCAGCTTCCTGCAGGCCCTCGGGCAGTCCATCGAGTCGCGATTCCGTGTCAGGGTTGCAATGCACCTCGTGCACCCGCGGAATCGCGTTGGCTTCTCCCACTTCTGCAGCGGTCTTAATCGTGTCGTCCATCACCCTGTTCCTTGCGCTGGTACAGCCATGCACCGTCCTCCCGCCGGGTCCGGGTCACGGCACCGACCTGATATAGATGGCTGGCATGCGCCACGGCTTCAACCAGTGCAAGGCCATATTCACCCTCACCAATCGTGCGTTTGAACAGTGGGGCGAAACAGGCAGAGGCCGGTTTCGGTTCGGTCAGATACTCCAGAAGCCGTTTCAGCGCGCCATGATGATTGTCGATCAATTGCCGCATGCGGACCGGCAAACCAGTAAACGGCAGTTTGTGGCCTCCGAGCACCAGTTGATCAGCCCGCGCCATCGGAGCAAACCGCTCGCAAGATTCCAACCAGTCACCAACCGGATCAGCCATCGGTTCGGTCACGTAGACTCCCAGGTTCGGGCTGATCGATGAAATGATCTGGTCACCGGACAGAACCAGAGGATCGTCCCGGCTCCAGAAGGTCGCGTGTTCGGGTGCGTGACCGTTTCCAATGTGCACGTCCCACGTCCGTCCCCCTATTCGCAGGGTGTCGCCTTCTTTGATGCGGGTATAGCCCAGCGGCATCGGGCGAACGATATCGCAGTAGTTAAACGGCCGCTCGACACTGCGCTTTTCCAGTACCGTCGGGTCCATGCCCGCGCTGCGGTAAAACGCCAGAGTTTCCTCAGGCAGCTGCGTCTGCTCGTCCAGCCACAGCATCCGAGCCATCAGCCAGGATGTACGTGTTGTGACCAGCTCAGCGTCATGTGCGGTCTGGAACCAGCCCGCCATTCCGACGTGGTCGGGATGGTGATGAGTGACCACCACCCTGTTGACCGGTTTGCCAGCCAGCGGCCCGGACAGCAGCGACGTCCAGATCTCTTCGGTCAGACCAGTGGCAAATCCGGTATCGATCAGCGTCCAGCCATCCCCGTCATCCAGTGCGTAGACGTTGACGTGATCCAGCTTCATAGGCAGTGGCAATCGAAGCCACAGCACGCCTTCGGCCACTTCGATCGCCTCCCCTCGTTCGGGGGGCGTATCCCAAGGATACCTCAGGACATCGGGCGTTCCGCCGTCCACGATGCTCAGGCCGCCAGATCGTCAAGGTTCATCGCATAAAGACCTTCGGACCCGCTTTGTGCATGTTGCAAGAGGCTGGCATGCTCCGGTAGAAGACGCGAGATGTAGAACCGCGCCAGGGTCTCTCTCGGACTGCCCGGCTCTTTCAGCGCCGCCGTCAGATGGAAATGACCGCCCAGCACACGGGCAAAGGCCCGCAGGTAAGGGACCGCCCCGGCAAAACGGTCTGTCAAATCTTCTTGCCCCGTCAGCCACTCCGTGGCTTCGCGCAAAGTTTCGGTCGCCTCCCAAACGCTTTCTGCAAGGTCCGGGAACACCTCGCGTGCAGCCTCGGCTTGCGCTTCGACCTCATCGATGATCCGCGCCGCCGTTTCGCCGCCATCCATCATTTTCCGGGCAACGAGATCCATGGCCTGGATGCCATTTGTACCCTCATAGATCGTGGTCACCCGAACATCGCGCGCGTACTGCGCCGCGCCGGTTTCCTCGATAAAGCCCATGCCGCCATGAACCTGAACACCGGTAAAGGCGGTCTCGTTACCAACATCCGTGCCGAACGCTTTGGCAATTGGGGTCAGGAAAGCGGCCCGCGCGGCCCATTCGGGATCCTGCGTGGCGGTGTCCATGTCAATGGCCACCGCACAGGACAGAGCGATGGCGCGAGCAGCAAAGATCTCCGACTTCATCGTCATGAGCATGCGCCGCACATCGGCATGCGCCGCGATCGTGTAACCGTGGATCGACCGCCCTTGCTTTCGCTCGAGCGCATAGGTCATGGCGTGCTGAAACGCGCCTTCCGCAATTCCGATGCCCTGGCCACCGACGCCAAGGCGGGCGTTGTTCATCATTGTAAACATCGCGGCCATGCCGCCATTCGGTTCCCCAACGAGCCAGCCCGTCGCACCCTCATACTGCATGACTGCAGTCGGCGAGCCATGCAGCCCCATCTTGTGCTCGAGCGATACAACTTTCAGCGTGTTCGCCACACCGGCGTTGCCCTCTGCATCCGGAAGCCGCTTTGGGACAAGAAAAAGCGACACGCCTTTGGTCCCCTCCGGACCGCCCGGCAAGCGCGCCAAAACCAGATGGCAGACATTGTCCGCGACGTCGTGGTCGCCCAGCTGATATAGATTTTCTGGCCCGATATGGCGTAAGTGCCGTCTCCGTTCGGTTCGGCTTTGCTGCGCAGCGCCCCGACGTCAGATCCTGCCTGAGGCTCGGTGAGGTTCATCGTGCCCGTCCATTCCCCGCTCATGAGCTTGGGCAGGTACAGATCCTTCAACGCGTCACTGGCGTGATGCTCCAGCGCTTCGATCTGCCCCTGGCTCATCAGCGGTGCCAGTTGCAGCGACACGCAGGCGGAACTCATCATCTCGTTCACCGCGGTGGTCACGGTCATAGGCAGCCCCATGCCGCCATACTCAGGATCACCCGAGATCGCGACCCATCCGCCATCCGCGATGGCCTTGAAGCCCTCCGCAAATCCGGGAGACGTGCGCACAACCCCATTCTCCAGCCGCGCCGGATGCAGGTCGCCATTGCGCTGAAGTGGCGCCAAAACCTCTTCGCACATCTTTCCGGCTTCCAGCAAAACGGCGCTGACCAGATCAGGATCCGCACTTCCGAAGCGTTCGGTGGCGGCAACCTGTTCGAATCCGATCACATGTTTATAGAGAAACTCGAATTCCGGAACGGGGGCGCGAAAAGACATTTTGAACCTCATGATATGCGATGGTTGTCGTGGCAGGCTTGGCAACTGCGCGCACCACCGCTATGGATCGGTGCTCTTTCCTATACGAAACCAGCGTGCAAGTGCACGCAACTGAAACGCCGCGTCACGCATATGGCCGCATTAACCACTCTTACATTCGGACCGGACCCTGCGGGTATCTCCCAGGCAGCCGCATTGCTGCGCGCGGGACAGTTGGTCGCCTTTCCAACTGAAACGGTCTACGGGCTGGGTGGAGACGCGACATCGGGCGCCGCGGTGGCCGGCATTTTCGCCGCTAAGAACCGGCCCGAATTCAACCCTCTCATTGTGCATGTACCCAGTGTCGAGAGCGCCCGCCAATACATCGACTGGAACGAGACAGCACAAAGGCTTGCCGACGCGTTCTGGCCCGGACCGCTGACATTGGTTTTGCCGCTGGCGCCAAACCACGGAATTGCGTCGCTCGTGACGGCTGGGCTGCCGACCCTTGCCATCCGCGTGCCCGCTCAACCAACGGCACGCGCGCTTTTGCAAGAGGTTGGCCGACCGATTGCGGCACCGTCCGCCAACCCGTCAGGACGAATCAGCCCGACCACTGCCGCACATGTGATGTCAGGTTTGTCAGGGCGCATAAGCGGGGTGCTCGATGACGGCCCATGCAATGTGGGCCTGGAATCGACCATTGTTGGCCTGTCCAAAACCCCGACGCTTTTGCGCCCGGGTGGCCTGTCAGCCGAAGCCATTGCTGCATGCCTGGGGTTCCCACTCGCCCATAGCCACGCGGCGGATGGCATCACCGCGCCTGGTCAACTCAGCTCTCATTATGCACCGCGATCCAGTTTGCGCCTGAACGCTACAAATCCTGAAACAGGCGAGGTCTATCTGGGTTTTGGCCCATACCGTAGCCCGCACACCCTGTCCGAGAGCGGCGATCTGACCGAGGCAGCAGCGGCGCTGTTTGATATGCTGCACAGGTTGGATGCGTTGAAACAACCGATTGCCGTGGCCCCGATCCCAGACATCGGATTGGGTGTGGCAATCAACGACAGGTTGCGGCGGGCGGCGGCACCGAGGCCGTAAATCCTAAGGCAAAATTGATCGAGAGTCGGTCGAGCGCTGCCGTGTTGTGGCAATATCCCGAACTGGCTCACGCGTGCCCGGCGCTGGACGACAAGCCCAATGGATCGACCCCCAGCGTTTTCAACGCTGCTTCCCACTTCTGCGTGTCCCGCGCCTCAAAAACAAGCGACGTGTCGGCATCAGCTGTCAGCCACCCATTCCGCGAGATTTCATCCTCCAACTGGCCGGGGCCCCAGCCCGCATATCCCAGAAGTATCAGAGCCTTGGAAGGCCCCTCCCCTCCGGCAATGTCTTCAAGAACATCAAGAGTCGCCGTCATGCCAAACGCCTCGGAGACCTCCAGTGTGCGGATCGAAGAGTGGTAGTCGCAGGAATGCAATACGAACCCCCGGGACCCTTCCACGGGCCCTCCGAAATGAATGGGATGTTTGCCGCATTTGTCTCCGGCAGGAATGGCAAGCTGCTTGAGCAAGTCGCCCAGGCTCACATCGAGCGCGGGCTTGTTGACGATGAGACCCATCGCCCCTTCTGCCCCATGCGAACATACGAAGATGACCGAGTGCTCAAATCTCGGATCTCCCATACCGGGCATCGCAATCAGGAGTTTACCAGTGAGGTTCATTCGTCTTCGGTGCTCCGGCGCAGGCTGGATGCCCTAAACATGGAGACCGCTTGAGACGGGTGCAAGGGCGAGTTCATACGTGGCATGTGATTGCTGCGACATTGCATTCGCCTAACTTGAACGTGACTTGTTGTTTCCGGGTCAGAGCGCCAAATAGAGCGCATGATTAAACGTTTGCTGCTTTCGGCGGCGCTGAGTCTCAGCGTCGTGGCGCCGGTTCAGGCGCAGTCCGGTCTGGAACAGATCGTCCGTATGGACGTTTTGGATGGCGGACCGACGGCGCACGGCACGTACATCGCAGCATTGCGGCTGACATTGTCCGACGGGTGGAAAACCTACTGGCGTGCGCCGGGCGATGCCGGCATTCCTCCCGAGTTCAACTGGCGCGGATCGCGAAATCTCGGGGCGGTGTCCATCAACTGGCCGTCACCCAAGGTGTTCGATCAAAACGGCATGACGTCGGTTGGGTACACGGATCAACTGGTTTTGCCAGTCGAGATTGCACCGGTCCGAGCTGGTGAGCCCGTTCATTTGCAAGGCCAGATGCATTTTGGCATCTGCAAGGACGTCTGCATTCCGGGCACGCTCAGCATTGACCATCAGCTCGACAAAACAGCCGATCGCAACCCCACGATTGCTGCCGCTTTGGCGCAGCGCCCATACTCGGAGAGCGAAGCGGGTGTAAGCTCTGCGACCTGCCGCTTGTCCCCGATCGGTGGTGGCATGCGGCTCGAGGCGAAGATCATGATGCCATCGGCCGGCGGGCGCGAGTTCGCCGTGATTGAACCCGGCGTGCCGGAAGTCTGGGTGTCCGAGGCGGAAACCCAGCGCCGTGGCAACACGCTCGTTGCGGTCAGCGATCTGGTGCATGTGAACAAGGGCAGCTACGCGCTGGATCGCTCGCAGATCCGCATCACGGTGCTGGGCAGCAATCATTCAGTGGACATTCAGGGCTGTGCCCCCGGCTGACCCCCGCCCCGTTCTTGGCGCCATCGCAGTGGTGGTCGAAGACAATCGTGTCCTGCTGGTCAAACGCACAAAGGATCCGGATGCAGGGTTGTGGGGATTTCCCGGCGGCCACGTTGAATGGGGCGAGACCGCTCTCGATGCAGCCGCGCGCGAATTGCAGGAAGAAACCGGGGTCATCGCATCGCCGGTTGCGTATCTCACCAACATTGACGTTGTGATCCCTGGCCCGAACGGGCGGACCAAAACGCATTACTTGTTGGCTGCTGTTTTGTGCACCGACCCCGTCGGTACTCCAGTCCCGGCAGACGATGTCAGCGGGGCGGCGTGGTTTTCTTGCGATGACGTTAAGGCCCACACCCTTCAAATGAGCGATCAGGTTCCTGAACTGATGGAACTTGGACGGGCGGTTCGGGCCCGGCTTGATCCGCGACGCAGCACAACCAGCGCAGAGACGAGGTAAACCACGACCAGCACGGCGAGTGCTGCGCAGAAGAACAGCGCCAATCCCGCCCGCATTGGAGCAAGGTCCGCGAGAGCGGGTAAAATTTCGAGCAGGACCGCAGGCAGTGTTCCGGTAAGTGCCGGCCAGACCATGGTCACCGCCAGCAACCCAAGCATCACCGCCATCGTCCCCGTCAGCATCCAGCGCAGCGCGCTGGTCCGATGTCCCATCGCGCGGCGCAGAGAGAAGATCGGCTGAGCAAAATCCCTTTGAATTGCGACCAGCGAGGGCACCACGATCAACACAAGGATCATCCCAAAGCCAAGGCCATAGACCAGCGTGATGACCGTTGGTTTCAGGAATTGCGCTTGCTGCGACGTCTCAAACAAAAGCGGTGCAAGCCCAAGAACGGTGGTGAGGGTTGTGAGCATGACCGGCCTCAACCGGTCCGCGGCTCCGTCGATAATGGACGGCACAAGCCCGCGGTCCTGGGCATATTCGTCAATGGTGGTCACCAGCACGATGGAATCGTTGATGATGATGCCCGTCATCCCCAGCAATCCAACAACCGTGAACATACTCAGCGGCACGCCCCAGACGTGGTGACCGTAAATCGTACCAACGAGCCCGAATGGTATGATGGCCATCACCACCAGTGGCCGCGTCCAACTGGCAAAGACCCACGCAAGGACAAGATAGATGCCGGTCAAACACAATATCAGACCCGTGCGCGCGTCTTTCAGAAAGTCGTCTTCCTGTTCACTGAGCCCGGAGAGACGCCATTCCACCTGCCGTTCACTGGCAATAGTGGGCAGAATTTCGGTCTTGAGCATCTGAATGATGGCCTCTGCGCGCGCCGGATCGTCCTCGGAGATGTCACCCGTTACGGAGATCAGGCGAATGCCATTCTCTCGTCGCACTGTCGAAAACCCGGTTCGCTGCTCAACGCTGACGATATCAGCCAACGGGACATAGTTGCCTTCTGGCGTCCGCATGTAGGTGCGTTCAAGGAAGTCTGCGGTCAGCTCGCCCTCAGGCAGTTCTACGCGAATCTCGGCGCTGCGCGGACCATCGGGGTAGGTCGCGGCCTCGATCCCGTTCAGCCGGTTGCGCAGTGCACGCCCCAGGGTGTCGATGGTGAAACCAAGCGCCTGACCCTGAGCGGTCAGATCCAGGATCAGCTCTTCTTTGTCATAAGCCAGATTGTCCTCTACAGCCGAGACTTCCGGAAACTGAAGTAAGGCGGTTTGCAACTGCTCGCTCGCGTCCTTCAGCGTCTGCACCTCGGCGCCATAGAACTGCACGTCCAACGCATCGCCGCCTGGGCCGGATCGCCAACCCCGGAAACTGACGGTTTCGACAAGCGGGTGCCGCTGAACGGCATCCTGCAAATCAGCGACAAAAGCAAAACTGGAATATGGACGCAGATCGGCGTCGATCAGTTCAATAGATATGCCGCCCAATAGATCGGTGTCTTTGGATTCGACCCCGCTGAGACCGCGACCGGCGTTGCCGCCTATCTCCGCCATCACGTAGTCCAGCGGATTGGTGCCGTATCGCTCTTCATAGGTTTCGCCCAGCGCTTCGGTTGCGCGCTGCATTTCGCGCATCATGTCCAGCGTGTCGTTGCGCGTAGCGCCTTCGGCCATCGCGAAATTGCCCGTGACTGAACCGCGTTCGGGCGCATTGAAAAAGCGCCATTGCACATCGCCCCGGATAAACACTGCCAACTGTCCCGCAAGGATCACGATCACCGAAGCCAGCACCGCGTACCGCGCCCAGATCACCCAGCCGATGAGTGGGCGAAAGACCTGATCGCGCACCCACCGGAAACCGGTATTCACCACACGGCTTGGCTTGTCATACCAATGTTCTTTCGCAGAATGTGCGATGGCATGGCTCATGTGATTTGGCAGGATCAGGAAACACTCCACCAAAGAGGCGGCCAGAACCGCAATGACGGTGAAGGGGATATCGCGGATCAGATCACCAAACCGCCCACCGATCGCCGTCAGTCCGAAGAAGGCGATAATCGTTGTCAGAGTCGCGGCGAACACCGGCATTGCCATCCGGCGCGCAGCGTTTTCCGCCGCGACAACCGGGTGTTCCCCCAATCGCCGGTGTCGGAAATCAGCGTGTTCGCCGACCACGATTGCATCGTCGACGACGATTCCCAGCGTGATGATCAGCCCAAAGAGGCTGACCATGTTGATCGTCAGTCCGCCTGCATACATCAGGGCAATCGCGGCGAACATTGCCGCCGGGATGCCAGCGGCAACCCAAAAAGCGATCCGGGCGTTCAGGAACAGGAACAACAGACAAACAACCAGCCCAAGTCCGACGAGGCCATTGTCGACGAGAATGTTGAGCCGCGCAGTGATTGCCTCGGCGCGGGTCCGGATCAGGCCAACTTCGACGCCCGCTGGCAGGCTGGCCTGCATTTGCTCCGCGATCTCTTCCACCTGTCTCTGGATCGCGATGGCATCTCCGCGGTCCGAACGGTCAATGCGGATCGACATCGCCGGGTTTTCTTTGACGAAATAGCTTCGGTTCCGGTCGACACCTTCGACCCGGATCGTTGCGATGTCGCCGATGGTCAGTTTTGATCCATCCGGGTTGGAGCGCAGTACAATCCCCGCAATCGCCTCGGGCGAGCGCTTTTCGGTGCCCGTGCGGACCCGTGCATTTGCTCCTGTGACATCACCGGCCGGATCGGCATCAACCTCAGCCGCAATCGCTTCGGCAATCTGCGCCATCGTAACGTCGTACGACACCAGGTTTGCCGAGGGCACTTCGACCAGCGTTTCCGGGGCCGCAACGCCCCGAATGGTGGTGCGCGTCACACCAATTGTGAACAGCCGGGTGACAAACTCGTCGGCAAAGAGGGCCAGCTGGTCCGCCCCAATCGGTCCCGTCACAACGACATCGGTGACGCGATCCCGCCAGGCGCCGCGGCGAACCGTTGGTTCGTCGGCATCTTCGGGCAATGCGGTTATGGCATCGACAGCCGCCTGCACATCGTCGGCGGCGCGCGACATATCCCAACCGGGCTCGAAGTCCAGTGTGATGCTCGCACGCCCTTCTCGAGATGAGGATTCACTGCTTTCGACACCGTCTACCGCCAGAAGAGACGGTTCCAGAACCTGCACGATTGCGCCGTCGACATCTTCGGGGCCTGCCCCGTCCCATGTGACGTTCACCGAAACATTGTCAACGATCACATCCGGGAAGAATTGCGCCCGCATGTTGGGAATAGAAGCCGCGCCCAGCACCAGAAGGACAACCAGCAACAGGTTTGCAGCCGTCCGATGGCGAGTGAAGTAGCTTAGAAGACCTCCGGCTGCGCGGGGGATATCTCGCGCCATGCCGGACTACCCGCCCATTCGGGATTCGATGCGCTCAACCAGTTGCGCGGGCACACGGTTGCTTTCCAACTGACCCAGAACGCGAGCCTTCGCGGCTTCGGGCATGCGGGTGCTCGAAGACACAAAGGCGACCAGCCGGGCGCGGCGCTCTTCACTCAGCTCAAGCATTGCTTGCTCTTCGGCCTCAACGGGTGTGTCCCGCAAAGGTCGGACACGAATCCCGCCACCCAAAAGGGGCGTGCGTCCGGCGACAACCTCGCGACCTTCCAGGCCTTCTCCGCGCACCAGAATGTCATCACCCTGGCGACGGACGAGCTCAACCTGCAGTTCTTCCAGGCGATCCTCGGGGTCAAGCACCAGAACTGTGCCTCTGGCGTCCAGCGCAGATGCGGGGAGCAAGGCAACGCCGCTGATTTCAGGCTCACGCACTTGGACGGTGACGAAATCTCCGGGCTTGAACCCCGGCGCATCATCCAGTCGCGCGAACAACAACCTGCCGGATTGCCCCTGACTGGCCGCCGCGCCATCGCGTGTGATGATCCCGGTGGCAATCAGGTCCGCGCCGGAGACATCCAGGCGGGCTGTTACCGGGGCTGGGATCAGACGGCCCACCGCATCCAGAAGCCTGGCATATTGCGCGGTGGAGACACGAAACACGACCTCAAGCGCATTCGGGTCGACAAGCATCGCCAATTTCTCATTGGCCTGAACCAGGCGGCCCTCAACCAGACTGACCTCGCTCAGCGCGCCGTCAAACCCGGCGACCAGCTCGGTGTCGTCAAACTTTCGCTGCGCTTCGGAGAGTGTAATCTCGGCCCGCGCAAGACGCGTGCCCGCCTGATCAACCCTTGCTTCGGCCTGTGCCTCGGCGATGCGCCGCGCCAGTACTGATTGCCGGGCCGAGGCGGCAGCGAGCTCCGCAGTTTCGACCGCAGTCGCAGTCCCGACACCGCGCGCAGCCAGATCCTTTTGCCGATTGAATGCCTTTTCACGCAGCTCGGCCTGATCCTCCGCAGCATCGAGTTCCGCCCGCGCCAACGTGAGCGCGCGCTCGGCGTCCCGTTCTTCGGCGCGAGAATCCAGCATGTCGCTCTGAACACGGTCCAGCGCCGCCTGGGCATCCGCGGGATCAATGCGTAACAGCACGTCCCCAGCAGCGACGACCCCGCCCTCTTCAAACTCGGGTGACAGCATAACCACCTGACCGCCTGTCGCGGCGCGCAGTTCCAATGTGCGCCGACTCTGCACCTCTCCAAAGGCTTCCAAAATTGGTTCAATGGACTGTAACTCAGCCGTCACAACATTCACCGCAAAGACCCGCTCACGCGGCGGTGGCGGCCCACTGTCGCTGTTCATCCGTGTCTGAACTGCGCCCATTACCAACTGCGCGGCATAGATCAGCAGTGCCAGCGTCACAGACGCCAGAAACACTCCCACCAGACTTTGCCGCAAAAACCGCATTGCGCCTTTCCCTCATGGACCACGTTAGATCCATTCCAATAATCTAGCGAGGCATGTGAAAATACCAAGCCACAAGGGTGTTAACGCTCGGCTTCGTTACTTCCGTCGCTGATTTTCTTCCAATCGTGGCAAGATCTCTACAAAGTTGCAGGGTCGGTGCCGATAATCGAGCTGTTTGGCCAGAATACCGTCCCACGCGTCCTTGCAGGCGCCTGGACTTCCCGGAAGCGCAAAGAGGTAGGTTCCGCCCGCGACTCCTCCTGTGGCGCGGGATTGAACCGCGCTTGTCCCGATTTTCTCCATCGACAGGATCGTGAACACGGTGCCAAAGGCGTCGATCTCTTTTTCATAGACGTCGCGATGCGCTTCGACAGTCACGTCCCGGCCTGTCAATCCCGTTCCACCCGTGGAAATCACGACATCCACGTCCGGATCCGCGATCCAGTTTCTCAATTGGTTTGCAATCTCTTCGCGCTCATCATGCACAATCTTGCGGTCTGCCAGCGCATGTCCGGCTGCGCTGATACGGTCCACCAACACTTGACCGGAACGATCTTCGTCCATCGAACGCGTGTCCGAAACGGTCAGAACCGCAATGCGGATCGGTATGAAATCGATCGAGTCATCAATACGCGACATCTACGTAAACCCTGTTGTTTGTTGCAAGACTTGCCTCCGGGGCGCCATGAAAGAGCCGATTCAAAGCCTTCAGACCCCGATCTCGAACCAGTTTACAGTTGGCCCCAGATTGACGACTTCTGTCGTTCCGATGCGTGATCGTTGCCCCCAGCTGTCGTGGATGTGGCCGCAGAGCGCCAGCGTTGGCTGGATCCGTTCGATCGCAAAAAGAAGCGCCGTAGAACCCACGGACAACCCTTGCGATGTCTGGTCAACATGTCCTTTCGGCGGGGAATGCAGGATCATAATGTCAGCGTGGTCGCAGTCTTCGAGCAAGGCCGTCGCCTGTGTTTCACTGAAATCGCAAGACCAGTCCCCAAATGGCGTGCGCGGAATGCCGTACCCAAGACCGTAAAGGGTTAGCCCGCCAATCTCAGCGGGCTCGCCATGCAAAACCGTGACATTTTCAGAAATCGCGTCGCGCAGTTCATCCACGCTCTCCGCATTGCCCGGAACCGCAACCATGGGTGCAGCAAGGTCGGACAGCATTTCCATCGCCTCATCCAACCCCTGCCGCATGTTACAGAAGTCCCCCGCGCCTATGACGAGATCGGCCTGCGTACTTGCGGCGACCAGATCGGCGGCGCGGTTGCGGGCCATGTGCAGATCGGAAAAGGCCAGTATTTTCATATCTTCTCTCTCAGACGTGCCTGCAAGGACAACAGGTCTGCCCAAGCCTCGCGTTTGGCGCTGGGGGTACGCAACAGATAGGACGGGTGAAACATCGGCAACGTGGCGCGTCCATGTGCCTCGGTCCAGCGCCCGCGCAGTTTGCTGATGCCCCGCATTCCCAAAACGGCCTGGCAACTGGTGTTGCCCATCAAAACCAGAGCCTGAGGGTCGGCCAGCGCGATATGCCGCTCCAGAAACGGAGCCATCATGGCAATCTCATCCGGATGCGGGTCGCGGTTTTGCGGCGGTCGCCATGGCAAAACATTGGTGATGTAGACTGATCGGTCACGTCCCATCTCGATGGCGTCCAACATCCGGTCCAACAGTTGCCCGGCGCGCCCCACGAACGGGCGCCCCTCCCGATCTTCATCGCGGCCCGGCGCCTCGCCGATGATCATCACCGGTGCACCCGGCATGCCATCGGAGAAGACGAAATTGCGCGCGCCCTTTTTTAGCTCACAGTGATCGAAGGCCGCCATTGCTGTAGCCAGTTCCTCGAGCGTGCTTGCAGATGCAGCGGATGCAAGCGCCACGGCATGCGCATCAATCTCGGCGGGTTGCGAGGCCACCACGGGTTCTGGTTTGGAAGGCGGAGCTACAGCAGGGGTTTCGTATCGGTTGACCGGCTCATCGCCAATGGCCTCGGTGGCGCCCAGCTCCAACTGCCATTCCAGCAGCGCCTTCGCCTCGTAAAATCCCAGATCCGAATCCATGCCGTCACCCTAGCGCCGGTTGAGATGACGTGAAACCGGTTGGCCGGACCGGTTGCCCCACCCGTCGGGTCTTCCTATAAGCGTCTCGTCACGCGCCGGAGCTGCCAATGTCCTTTGCCCATCGCCACCTTCTGGGGATCGAACAGCTGCGGCCCGACGATATCAGCGTGTTGCTTGATCTGTCGGACACCTATGTGGACCTCAACCGTCAGGACAGTAAGCGCTCGGATGTTCTGGCCGGCCTGACCCAGATCAACATGTTCTTTGAAAACTCTACGCGCACGCAGGCCAGCTTTGAGATCGCCGGCAAACGCCTTGGCGCGGATGTGATGAACATGGCGATGCAGACAAGTTCCGTCAAAAAGGGCGAAACACTGATCGATACGGCGATGACGCTGAACGCGATGCACCCTGATCTGCTGGTGGTCCGCCATCCACAGTCGGGCGCGGTCGATCTTCTCGCGCAAAAGGTCAATTGCGCCGTTCTGAACGCGGGTGACGGTCGGCATGAGCACCCGACACAGGCTTTGCTCGATGCCCTGACCATTCGCCGCGCGAAGAAACGCCTGCATCGCCTGAACATCGCAATTTGTGGCGATATCGCGCATTCGCGCGTTGCACGCTCGAATATCCTTCTGTTGGGAAAAATGGAGAATCGCATTCGTTTAATTGGACCACCCACCCTGATGCCTTCGCAGATCTCGGAATTTGGGGTGGAGGTCTACGAAGATATGCGGGCAGGCCTTCAGGACGTCGATGTGGTGATGATGCTGCGGCTACAGCGGGAACGTATGGACGGTGGGTTCATACCGTCGGAGCGCGAATACTACCATCGCTATGGTTTGGACGCCGAAAAGCTCAGCCTCGCCAAGCCGGATGCCATTGTGATGCATCCGGGACCCATGAACCGGGGCGTCGAGATCGACGGAACACTGGCCGACGATATCAACCGGTCTGTCATTCAGGATCAGGTGGAGATGGGCGTCGCCGTGCGAATGGCCGCGATGGAACTGCTGGCGCGCAACCTGCATGCCGATCCGTTGGGGACGGCATGAGCCAATCGGATCCGGCTCTGGCGGAGTCTGAAACGCTGGTCGCCGAATGGCGGCCCACGTTCCGTGTGTTCCTTCACAAACTTGTCCTCGTGGCCGCCCTGACAACTTTGGTGCTGGGAACTATCGGGTTTGGGTACTCCTCAAGACCCCTGCTCTGGATCGCCTCTATTCCTGTGTCCATGGCGTTTTATGTGTTCATCTTCAGCGACTTTGACGAGTGGCATCGGCGCAAGACCGACAAGTGGGTGCTGACGGATCAAAGGCTGCTCTTTTTCAATCAGCGCGACAGTGCCGAAAACGCGGAGGTCGCGCTGATCGATATCGTGCTGGTCAAACCTTGGATGACCTGGGCTTTGCGTGTGACGCTGCGCAACCGCCAGACCATCGTCATGAAGTTTTTGCCCGACGTCAAAGCCACGGGGCTGACGCTGCAGAGGGCGTCACAAGAGGCTATGGGAGGCGTAAATGGCTGAAACCAACGACACTGGTCTGCATGTACGCCCGAATGAGACCGGCGTGGTGCGAGTCTTTGCGCTGGAGCTGCCGCCCGAGCAGGCCCGGTTCCTGCGCGAACCCGGAGCTGCGGCGCAACTGCTTGGGGTTGCGTCATTGGTTGATGCACAAGTCGATGTTATCGAACTGCGAGATCTCGATGAGGTCGGGCTGAGCGGTTACCTGACCGAAGGACTGGGTGTCCCTGAAGCAGATGTAGCCACGGATCGCGAGCTACTCGATTCATTGACCGGTTGGGTCATGGTGGTGCGCAGCAAGGCATTTGGCGGGCATGCAACCACCATGTCCCTCGGAGATGGCGTGCGTTTGGTCGCCCTGCTCGGAGAGCCGCCGACGGACTGGTCTGCGACACCGCTGAGCACGGACAGCGCAAAGCCTTATTCCGGAGCACGAACCTCGCCGCGCGAAGCGCGCTCGCAAGCACGGCGCATCGGATTTACTTGGTTTGCCGTTGTCATGACGCTGATCATCGCGGGCCTCCTTTGGGTGATCCTGTGACCTTTGCGCCTGATCGTGACACCTACATTCGCAGCCACATCAGGCTAGCAGCCATCTGCATGGCGGGGGCGATGGCAGTGCTCTGGCTGATGGGAGATCCCAATGTCTGGGTCGGGGCTGTTGCAGGTCTGGCGGCGATTTCTTTGCGCGGCTGGTATCTGATGAGCGACGAGCTGGAGGCCGTCTGGCAGATCACCGGGGACACCCTTATTGGCCCCGCGGGGCGCGCTGTGCCGCTGTCGGAAATTGCCCTGGTCCGTTCGCTGGGCAGTTTTGTTCAGGTCGTGACCCAATCGGGTGACAAGCATCTAATCAAATACCAGTCCGATCCCGCCGCCACCGTGGCAGCGATCGAAAGCGCGCGGTGACCTGACGCGGGCTTGATCCACGACAGGCAGTGCTCAAAAAAGCGCACCAACGGCTTGCCCACACGGGCTCTTTCATCCTGGACCAAACCCGGTTAATTCCATTGCGCGCTCAGGGATCAGGACGAAGATGGCTAACCTCCTTTTTACCAATGCACGTCTGATTGATCCGGAACACGGTACAGACCACCCTGGCGCGCTGATTGTCGAAGACGGTATCATCAAAGCCCACGGCCCCGAGGTCGCGGTGCCGGATCATCCGAATGTCATTGATTGCCGCGGCAGGTGCCTGGCGCCCGGCATCGTCGATATCGGGGTAAAGGTGTGCGAACCGGGCGAGCGGCACAAGGAGAGCTTTCGGTCTGCCGGCCAGGCGGCCGCGGCTGGTGGCATCACAACCATCGTCACGCGCCCTGACACGACCCCCGATATCGATACGCCCGAGGTGCTCGAGTTCGTGACGCGGCGCGCGCAGGCCGACGCGCCGGTCAACGTCTTGCCCATGGCTGCCCTGACCAAGGGGCGCGCAGGACGGGAGATGACCGAAATCGGGTTTCTGATGGATGCGGGCGCGGTGGCCTTCACCGATTGCGACCGTGTGATCAGCAACACCAAGGTGTTCTCGCGCGCATTGGCCTATGCCCGGTCCTGTGGCGCGATGGTCATCGCCCATGTGCAGGAACCCGGCCTCAGCCAGGGGGCCGCCGCAACGTCGGGCAAATTTGCATCGCTGCGCGGGCTGCCCGCAGTCTCGCCGATGGCAGAACGCATGGGGCTGGACCGTGACATCGCGCTGTTGGAAATGACCGGTGCCCGGTACCACACCGATCAGATCACCACGGCGCGTGCTCTGCCTGCACTGGAGCGCGCCAAGGCCAACGGGCTGGACGTTACCGCCGGTACATCGATCCACCACTTGACGCTCAACGAACTGGACGTGGCGGACTACCGGACCTTCTTCAAAGTCAAGCCGCCGCTCCGGTCAGAGGATGATCGGCAGGCTGTGATCGACGCGGTGCGGTCCGGGCTGATCGATACAGTCAGCTCGATGCACACACCCCAGGATGAGGAAAGCAAACGGCTGCCCTTTGAAGAGGCCGCCTCCGGCGCCGTCGCCCTTGAAACGCTATTGCCCGCCGCGCTGCGTCTCTATCACTCGGATCAACTGACCCTGCCAACGCTGTTTCGGGCATTGTCCCTGAACCCAGCCAAGCGGTTGGGTCTGAAGGCGGGCAGCCTTGGCACGGGTTCACCGGCCGATCTTGTTCTTTTTGATCCTGACGCGCCTTTCGTGCTGGATCGCTTCGCCCTACACTCCAAGTCCAAGAACACCCCGTTTGATGGTGCCCGTATGCAAGGCCGCGTTCTGGCCAGCTACGTCGCCGGACGCGAAGTTTACAAAAGGTCCTGATGCCGCCATTCGATTCTGCGCCAACAATTCTGTTGCTCTGGGCCATCATCGGATACGCTCTGGGATCGATCCCATTTGGCATGTTGCTGGCGCGGGTCATGGGTCTTGGGAACTTGCGCGAGATCGGCTCGGGAAACATTGGCGCAACCAATGTACTGCGCACAGGCAACAAAGCGGCAGCCGCACTGACCCTATTGCTGGACGGCGCGAAAGGCGCGGCAGCGGTGCTGCTGGCGCGCAGTTTCGCGGGTGAGGATGCCGCACAAATTGCGGGTCTGGCGGCATTCCTGGGACATTGCTTCCCGGTTTGGCTTGGGTTTCGCGGGGGCAAAGGCGTGGCCACCCTGCTCGGGATCTGGCTGTCCCTGGCATGGCCGGTGGGTCTGGCATGCTGCGCCACATGGCTTGTCGCCGTCGCACTCAGCCGCACCTCATCTATGGGGGCCTTGGCGGCAGCCGCGCTATCGACCGTCTGGGCTGTGGCGTTAGGCTACGGTGCGACCATGATTCTGGGTATGGTGCTGACTGTTCTGGTGTTCTTGCGGCACAGTGAAAACATCAAACGCATCCGGGCAGGCAGAGAGCCACGGATCGGGCAGAAGAATTGATCGCCGGACGCGCATCTGCTGCGCAGTGAAGAGTTTTAGTAGCTGTACTCGGGATAGATCTTCTCCAGATCGCCGCCCCAATCATTGTGATAGCGATCAAGCAGTTCGTCTGCGGCCACCTTGCCGGACTCCAGGCTGTCTTTCAGCGCGTTCAGAAAATGGGTCTCGTCCGGCACCATCCCGCCAACGCCGGCACGCGCGCGTGCTGTCAGCCCCGCCTCGGACAGAGCTACAACCTCGCTGGCGAGTGAATGCATGTCGATGCCGTCGACACGCGCCTGCAACCCGTCGACGCTGGCTGCAATGCGCAGAGCTTCGCGCGTTTCCGCACTCCAACCTTTGACCAGATCCCAAGCAGCATCCAGCGTGCCTTGGTCATACATCAGGCCCACCCAAAAGGCTGGCAAGGCGCAGAGCCGCCGCCAAGGCCCGCCATCGGCGCCCCGCATCTCGATGTATTTTTTCACCCGCGCTTCGGGAAACAGAGTGGTCAAATGGTCCGCCCAGTCTCCGATTGTTGGTTTTTCGCCCGGCAAAGCCGGAAGCTCGCCCTTCAGAAAATCGCGAAACGACATACCGAGTGCATCAATGTATTTCCCATCCCTGTGGACGAAGTACATTGGCACATCGAGCGCGTACTCGACCCAGCGTTCAAACCCGAAACCTTCCTCAAAAACGAACGGCACCATGCCGGTGCGGTCCTCATCCAGATCGCGCCAGACACGGGAGCGCCACGATTTGTGACCATTGGGTTTGCCTTCGAAGAATGGCGAGTTGGCGAACAGCGCAGTCGCGACGGGCTGCAGAGCGATGGCCACACGCATCTTCTGGACCATATCCGCTTCGGACCCAAAATCGAGATTGACCTGCACCGTGCAGGTTCGGCGCATCATCACCCGGCCCATGGTGCCGACCTTGCCCATATAGTTGTTCATGAGCTTGTAGCGTCCCTTGGGCATCAAGGGCATTTCATCATGGGTCCAGATCGGTGCGGCACCCAGCCCGATGAAGCCAACGCCAATCCGGTCGGCCACATCCTTGACCTCGCGCAGATGCTCGTTCACCTCGTCACAGGTTTCATGGATGGTTTCCAGCGGGGCGCCTGAAAGTTCCAGTGCGCCTCCCGGCTCAAGACTGACATTGGCCATACCCTTGGTCAGACCAATCAGATGTCCGCCTTCTTCGACCGGGTCCCAGCCATGACTGTCGCGCAAGCCCGAGAGTACGGCTTCGATCGACCGCTCACCGGCGTATGGCAGTGGCTTCAGGGTGTCTTTGCAGTACCCAAACTTCTCATGCTCGGTGCCGATCCGCCAGTCTTCAGGGGGCTTACACCCCTCGGCCATGTATTCGGCCAGTTGTTCATACCGTTCGATCGGCCCGCCGCCGGACTGGGGAATGGACATGCGTGCGCTCCGATGCTGCAGACGTTGCTCAGCCGCCAGAAGTGTCGTCAAATGCAGGGGCTGTCAATGCAACGGGCGCAAGTCTGATGTGGTTGGAGCTTTCTCCCAGATCACGACTGATTGACCTCGCACCTGACGCATTTCCGAAAGCATGCGCTCGGTACGGATGCCCGGCAGCGTCGCAAAGGCATCAAACAGCGCCTCAGCACCCTCGGCATTGACCGGAATGTAGAGAGATGGTTGACCCGGCTGATCCAGAACCCAATGCGCGGGTTTTCCGCTGGCATCGATCGCAACGCTGGCCAGATCATCCAGTGCCACGCTGCCACCCGTTAGGGGACCAAAGTACGACACCTGTCCTTCGTCAACCTGCACAACACCAGGGCCCCCACTCCCACTACGAAAACGTGCGCGCTGCACACCAATCACGGTCTGAATGCCGCCCAGAAAGATCAGCACGTATCCCAGGTAGTGAAGAAGGCCACCCGCCACCAAAACCCAATACAGACCAATGAGCAGGACCATCTCGCCGACAAGCGCATCGCGCCAGCGATAAAAGAACGCACGAACTTCCGGCCTGACAAAACTCATGCCCAGTCTCCCAAAGCCTGCTGCCAAAGCGTCATGGCCGCCACCGCCGCGGTATCGGCGCGCAGGATGCGGGGGCCAAGGCTGACCGGACATGCATTGGGGAGTGCGTGTAAACGTTCCCGCTCAGCTGGCGAAAATCCACCCTCGGGCCCGATCAGAATCGCCCATGCGCCTCCGGGCAGGTCAGGCAGCTCAGCCTGCGCACCCACAAGAGTTTCATCGCAGAACATCAGATTCCGTTCAGCGGGCCAATCATCGAGAGCACGGTCAAGCTTTTCGAGTGGCATGACCTCGGGGACAAAGGTGCCGCCGCATTGCTCGGCCGCTTCAACCGCATGCGCCTGAAGCCGGTCCTGCCGGACGCGGTCGGAGTTTGTATATGCGGTCTGGACGGGTTGGATTTTCCGCGCGCCCATCTCTGCAGCCTTTTCAACAATGAAATCGGTGCGCGCCTTTTTGATCGGCGCAAACAGAAGCCAAAGATCGGGCGGCATCTGCAAAGGGAGGGTCTGCGCCTTGCATTGCAGGGACCCACCACGCTTTCCGGCTTCGGCAACAGAAGCCTCCCACTCACCATCCGCACCATTGAACAGCGCGACCGAAGCCCCGACACCCATGCGCATGACGCCAAACAGGTAGTGCGCCTGATCTCGATCCAAAGGAACCGATTGCCCCGCACCCAAAGGGTGATCTACATACAGCCTGATCTTCGCGCTCATGGGAGCTTACATATGCAAGGGCCAGCGCCAAGACCAGACGAACCGGTCTCAGACGCCGTCAAAGGCAACTGGGTCGACCGATATGCCCCGGCCGCCACCCGACCCTATTTGCGCCTGAGCAGAGCGGATCGGCCAATCGGAACATGGCTGTTGCTGATTCCGTGCTGGTGGGGGCTGCTTCTTGCTGTTTTGTATGATCGCTCGCCACGGCCCGAAGATTTCTGGATTGGCGCAGGCTGCGCCATCGGCGCCTGGCTGATGCGTGGTGCTGGGTGCACCTGGAACGACATCACCGACCGCCACATCGATGGCTCGGTGGAGCGCACCCGCTCGAGGCCCATCCCGTCCGGTCAGGTCAGCGTGCGACAAGCCTTAGTGTGGATGTGCCTTCAGGCGCTGCTGGCCTTCGGCATCCTGCTGACATTCAACACGACGGCCATTGCGCTGGGTGTCGGGTCCCTCGTGCTGGTCGCGATCTACCCCTTTGCCAAGCGATTCACCTGGTGGCCGCAGGTCTTTCTCGGACTCGCCTTCAACTGGGGCGCTTTGCTGGCCTGGGCTGCACATACTGGATCCCTGGCGTGGCCCGCCGTTGCGCTCTACCTGTCGGGCATCGCGTGGACGCTATTCTACGACACGATCTACGCACAGCAGGATGCCGAGGATGACGCCCTCATCGGTGTGAAATCCACTGCACGTCTGTTCGGTGCGCTGACGCCAATGTGGCTGCGCTACTTCCTGGTTGCGACCGTCAGTTTCATGGCGCTGGCGGTGATCGCAGCGTTGCTGGGCAGCGGTAACATCCTTTCACTTCTGTTTGCGCTGACCGGGCCTTGGCTGATGGGATGGCACATGCAGTGGCAAATGCGGATGTACGATCCGGACAGCACGCCCCGGCTTATCATGCTTTTTCGGTCAAATCGGGACACCGGCCTGATTCCGCTCATCTTCTTCATGGCGGCCCTACTGGTCTGATTGAACCCCGGCGTCCCACCGCGTAAGACAGCGGGGCAATGGGACCAATCGAAGACAAGTAATGCGGCTGTCCACCATCTTGATCGGCGTTCTTCCGTTCGTTGCCGCCGCTGTGCTCAGTTATGTGGCTGCGGGTTTCGCGGTCACCGCAGTTGAGGAAAACACCGAAATCGGTGTGAGGCGTGCTCTGGACGAAGAGGCCCACGGCTGGGCGGAAGTCCAAGCCAACGGACTGCAGGTGATCCTGAGCGGCGTCTCCGAATCGGAAGCCGTCCGCTTTCAGGCCATCAGCACAGTGGGTGGTGTCGTCGATGCCGCACGCATCATCGATGAAATGAATGTCGCGCCCTCTGCAGATTTGGCAGCACCACGCTTCTCGACCGAGATCCTGCGGAACGACAGCGGCATCTCGATCATCGGACTTGTCCCGCAGACCACGGATCGCGAGGCCCTTTTGGAGCAGATCCAAAACATAGCGGGCGCCGGTGAAGTCACCGATTTGCTTGAAACTGCAAACTACGCGGCGCCAGAGGGCTGGGAGGATGCTCTCAGTTACGCCGTGGGCGCGCTGAACAGCCTGCCGCGCTCCAAAGTGTCGGTGGATGCCAATCAGGTCAGCATAACCGCCATTTCGAACAGCGCCGAAGAAAAGGAGACGCTGGAGGACGAACTGACCCGCACCGCGCCTCCTGGCCTGCGGATGACGTTGAACATAGCCGCACCGCGCCCCGTCATCACACCGTTCACGCTGCGCTACATCCTCGAAGAGTCCGGGGGGCGGTTTGACGCCTGTTCTGCGGATACTGAGGTCTCGCGCACGCGCATTCTGGCCGCTGCGCGGCGCGCCGGGCTCGAGGGCGAGGCGACCTGCACAATTGGCATGGGGGTTCCATCGCAAAACTGGACTATTGCAGTAACGCGCGGTCTTGATGCGCTGGCGCAAATCGGCGGCGGCAGCATCACCTTTGCGGATGCCGACATCACGCTGGTGGCTGCTGAGAATACAGATCAGGGGTTGTTCGACCGGGTTGTCGGCGAGCTTGAAGCAAGCTTGCCGGAGGTCTTTGCGCTGCATTCGGTCATGCCAGCCCCAACGGACGACCCCAAAGCCGGACCCTCAGAGTTCGTGGCGACGCTAAGCCCTGAGGGGTTGGTTCAGTTGCGGGGCCGCGTGCCAGATGCAAACACCCGGCAACTTGCCGACAGTTTTGCCAAGGCCGCTTTCGGGTCCGGCATGGTCTATACCGCGGCGCGGGTTGTTCCTGATCTGCCGACCGATTGGACCATCCGTGTTTTGGCCGGGCTGGAAGCCTTGTCGCTTCTGGAGAACGGTGCGGTCGTTGTCACACCGGATCAACTGACCGTCCGTGGCATCACCGAGCGTCGCGACGCCAAAATGGATATCTCCAAGCTGTTTGCCGACCGGTTGGGAGAGTCCCAGACCTTCGAATTGGACATCACCTACCGCGAACCTCCACCACCCGAAGAGACAAAACCAGATCCGGAGGTTTGCGAGGCGGCAATTGCAGCCATTCAGGACGACAACAAAATCACATTCGAACCGGGTTCAGCTACGGTGTCCGCGACGTCGCTGGACACGTTGAACCTGATTGCAGAAATTCTGACCGGTTGTGGCGATATGCGGCTGGAAATCCAGGGTCATACAGACAGCCAGGGTCGGGAAGAGATGAATATGGATTTGAGCCAGGCGCGCGCTCAGTCCATTTTGAACGAGTTGCGCGCGCGGCGTGTGCTGACATCAACGTTTTCTGCCAAAGGATATGGAGAGACCTCTCCGATCGCGGACAATGACACCGAAGAGGGTCGTGAAGCCAACCGCCGGATCGAATTCCGCCTGATCCGTCCTGAAGAAACCGAAGAAGAAATTGAAACGACGCTGGAAAGCGTGTCCGATACTGCTGAGCCTGAAGAGGAAACTGCGGCTGAGGCGGAAACCGAAGCCGAGGAGAGCGAGAATGAACAGAACTGAGTTCATCATAACCACTGCGGTGATCCTGTTCGTTGCCTTCGCTCTCGGCTGGTTCACGAATTGGCTGGTTCATCGGTTCACCCGCGTCAGCGCCAGCGATGTCGGCGAGTTGGACCGGATGAGCCAGGAACTGCACGAGGCCGAAGAGACCCGCGATCAGGCGATCACATATCTGCAGCAACGCGAAGCGGAACTGACCAATCAACTGACGCAAACCGAGGCAGAGTTGCGGGCCGCCATGGAAGGGCTGCGCGACGCACGTCAGGAGGCCGAGGAACTGCGCGCGCAACTGGACCGCATGGCGGGCTAAACCAGCCAGCTATATTCGCAGCGCGATGCAGTCAGATTTGGTTGCGAGATGTGGCGGTGCATGCAGCGCCCCGGACTACCAGCGATCAAGCGCTGCTTCATCCTCGTCCTTGGCGGCGACCCAATCGACCTGACCCGGTCCGATTTCCTTTTTCCAGAACGGCGCCCGGGACTTAAGATAGTCCATCAGGAACTCTGCCGCCTCAAAGGCGCTTTTGCGATGCCGTGCAGCAGTGGCGACCATCATGATGTGATCCTCAGGTTTCAGCTGCCCGAAACGGTGAATGACCAACGCATCATCCAGTGACCACCGTGCCATGGCCTGTTCTGCAATCTCGGTCAGCGCTTTTTCCGTCATCCCCGGATAATGCTCGATCTCCATCACCTCCATGCCACCTTGCACGGAGTCACGGACGATCCCGGTGAATGTCACCACCGCACCGGCGCCCGCGACAGAATTGGCAAACGCATTCGACTCTGCGCCCAGATCAAACGGCGCTTCCTGCACAACAATGCGCATCAGCCGCCCGTCATCGGAGGAAAAAATGCGACCTCCCTGACCCCGTCGAGAGACGCATCGAAGTCGCTGAGTTGCTGATCCAGCGCAACGCGCAGCGCACTGCGGTCAGAAAATGCAACCGCATAACGTTCTTCACGTGCGCTGAGTTCTTCAACCAGTTCTGAGACTGTAGAGGCCGAAGTCTCGACAGTTTCTTTCGGCAGGCCGATGCGCTCGCGAACCCAAGCGAAGTAAAGCACGTTCATCATTGCACCTCTTTGAGATAAGGCATCGCCTTTCGAAAGTAGTCGTACCCGGTCACCAGCGTCAGAAAGGCCGCAACCCAGAGCAACAACAAGCCCACCCAGCCCGAGATATCCATCGCCGTCAGCAAAGTTCGGATCCCACCCAGGTCTTCGACTTCACCGGACAGGATCTGGCTGACCAAGCGCTCATCCATGCCCCAGACCGCCATTCCCAGATAGTGCTCGAAGATCCCCTGCGCAAACAGCACCGCGATGGCAATCATCTGTGCAGTGGTTTTCCACTTGGCCAGAGGTGTGACCTGCAAGGCGCCGGCAAGTTCGCCGAGGTACTCGCGCAATCCCGACACAAAGACCTCGCGAAAGAGAATGAAGGTCGCCGGAAGGACCAGCCACGGAGACATCGAGGAATAGCCCACAATCACCATCAAGGCGATGATCACCATGGCCTTGTCCGCAATCGGATCAAGCATTGCGCCAAGCCGGGTTTCCTGTTTCCAGGTCCGCGCAAGATAGCCGTCAAACCAATCGGTTACGGCCGCGCTGACGAAAAGCAACAACGCAAACCAATCGGCATAGGGGCGATTGAAATACAGAAACATCACCGCGAGACCTGGGGCTGCCAGCAGGCGCAGGACGGTCAAAATGTTCGGTATGTTCCACTGCATGGCCAAGGGATAGCTGTTCGGGCGAGGGTTGGAAAGACCATGCGCCATGCGGTTTCAGCGTCGGCGCTAACCGTTAACCCCGATCATGGAAAAAGTCATAAATTGTCTCGGCCAGATGCCCCGATATGCCGTCCACGGCCTTGAGATCGGCGAGGTTTGCGCGGCTGACAGCTTTGGCCGATCCGAAATGGGCCAATAGCGCGCGCTTGCGCGTTGCGCCGACACCCGGCACCTCGTCAAGCGGCGTTGCCCCAATGGATTTGGCGCGCTTGGCGCGGTGCGTTCCAATGGCAAACCGGTGTGCCTCGTCCCGCAGACGCTGGATGAAATAGAGCACAGGATCGTTGTGGCGCAATGCAAATGGTCTCGCACCGGGGCGATAGAATTCTTCTTTGCCAGCATCCCGGTCGATGCCCTTGGCGACCCCGATCATCGGGATATCCTCCACTCCATAATCTTTCATGATGTCCGCGACGGCACTGACTTGACCGGCGCCACCGTCGATCAGCAGCAGATCCGGCCAGTGGCCCTTCTCGCGGTCGGGATCTTCTTTCTGAAGGCGCGCAAAGCGCCGGGAGAGCACCTCTTTCATCATGCCAAAATCATCGCCCGGCGTCAGCTCTTCGCCACGAATGTTGAACTTTCGATAGCTGTTTTTCACAAAGCCCTCGGGGCCCGCGACAATCATGGCACCAACGGCATTGCTGCCTTGGATGTGCGAGTTGTCGTAGACCTCGATCCGGTCAGGTGGCCCGTCGAGATCAAAGGCTTCCGCCACCCCGCGTAGCAGTTTCGCCTGCGTTGCGGTCTCGGACATTTTGCGGCCCAATGCCTCTCGGGCATTGCGCAGTGCGCCCGAAACAAGCTCTGACTTTTCGCCGCGCCGAGGCACAACCAACTCGACCTTACGCCCCGCCTTTCCGGACAGAGCTTCGGCCATCAGGTCATCATTCTCAATCGCGTCCGACAGGATCACCTGACGTGGTGGCTCCTTGTTGTCATAGAACTGGCCAAGGAAGGCCTCCATCACCTCCGCCGCTGCGACACCGGGCAATACGCGGGGATAGAAATCGCGGTTGCCCCAGTTCTGGTTCGCGCGAATGAAGAAGACCTGCACACAGGCCTGACCATGTTCCATATGCAGGGCCACGACATCTGCTTCGGTTACGCTGCGCGGATTAATGCCCTGCGCCGTCTGAACCTGGGTGAGCGCACGGATCCGGTCGCGTAATGCGGCGGCACGTTCAAATTCCATTGCATCTGACGCGGACTGCATTTGTGCTGCCAAATCCTCTTGCACGCGAGTGGATCGCCCGGACAGGAACCGCTCGGCATCGCGCACACTTTCGGCGTAATCCTCTTGATCGATGTAACCGACACACGGCGCGGAGCAGCGTTTGATCTGGTAGAGCAGACAAGGCCGCGTCCGACTATCGAACATTGAGTCAGAACAGTTCCGCAAAAGGAACGCTTTCTGCAGCTGATTGAGCGTGCGGTTCACAGCGCCGGCGCTCGCGAAGGGTCCGAAATAGGCGCCCTTCTCCTTCTTAGCCCCGCGATGCTTCTTAATCTGCGGGAAGCCGTGGTCTTTTGCTACAAGAATGTTGGGAAAGCTTTTGTCGTCGCGCAGCAGTACGTTGTACTTGGGCTTCAGTTGCTTGATGAGGTTCTGCTCAAGAAGCAGTGCCTCTGTTTCCGTCCGGGTCGTCAGGAACATCATCGACGCCGTCTCCCGGATCATGCGGTCGATCCGGCCGGATTGCCCGGTCGGACGCGCGTAGTTCGACACGCGGGCTCGCAGGTTTCGCGCCTTGCCGACATAGAGGACACGCGCCTGCGCATCGAGCATCCGATACACGCCCGGAGAACTGTCCAACGTCTTCAGGTAGCCCTGGATACAGGCATATCCAGTCGTTGGTTCCTGGTCGTGGCTGGAAGGGTCCGCGGTCATGTGACAGAAATATGATTCTCTGAGCGCGCCTGCAATCTTATGTGCATTGTATCAAGAGAAAACAAATCCACGGTTTCTGTGGATAACCTCGGAGATATCTTTGGGGCAGGCGGAAAATTCCCTTGCTTTGTTATAGCTTCGCTGGATTGCCTAATTTTTAGGCAATACTGTAACCCGTTGTTCAGAAAGCGCTTTTTATTGGGCTGTTGGCAAGCCAATGAAAATAAAGACATTTTTGTGACACTTACGTAACGGCAGCGGCTGCGGTGCAAAACTCCGGGCTGTCCCGCCCGTTCATTCTACCCCAAGCACGTCAGGAGTCTCCCACGCGAGGTGCTGACCACCGTCCACACAGAGCAGCTGTCCCGTCACCGCAGGGGCGTCGAGAAAGTACCCCAACGCGGCAGTGATATCGGTCGGGTTGGCACCACGCCCGGAGATTGTCGCCGCGCGCTGGGCGGCAAAATGCTCTTCCGATTGACGGCTGCCCTGGAGCGTCGGACCCGGCCCGATCGCGTTGACCCTTATGGCCGGGGTCAGAGCCTGTGCTGCCGTGCGGGTCAGCGCCCACAATCCCATCTTCGCAATGGTATAGGTCGAAAACTCCGGTGTCAGTTTGCGCACCCTCATGTCGATCATGTTTAGGATCATAGCGCTGGAAATGGGTTCGCCCTGTGCGTCCGTCTTGGCCACCAGACCCTGATTGGCCATCGCCTGCGTCAGAACAAACGGCGCGCGCAAATTGCTTTCCATATGTCTGTCCCAGGTGCCTCTGGTGGCAGTCTGGACCGTGTCATATTCGAAAATCGAAGCATTGTTTACCAAACACGTGATAGGCCCGCCCAGCGCCGCGACCGCCGCCGGGAACAGTGCCTGTGTCTGCGCCTCGTCCGTCAGATCGGCCGGCAGTGCAACGGCACGCTGACCCATCGCTGTGATTTCATCCACGACGGACTGTGCTGCGCGCTCTGAGCTCGCATAGTGCACGGCGACGTCGTAACCGCGACCCGCCAGATAGAGCGCCATGGCACGTCCCAAGCGTTTGCCTGCTCCTGTGACCAGACTGCGTGTCATGTGCATGTCACTCCCTATGCGCGGTTCAGATCAGTACAGCTGCCAGATAGATCACATACAAAACCGTCAAGAAGATCCCCCACGGACGCGTGATATCGCGATGCAGGAACACAAAAGGGATCAACAGCAAAGAGGCGCCCAGCATCACCCAGAGGTCAAATTCAAGGAATTCAGGGTCCACTGGGATCGGTGCGAAGAAGGTCGTTATCCCGACAATGGCCAGCAAGTTGAACATGTTCGAGCCGATGACATTGCCCAATGCTACGTCCGCCTGACGGCGCAGTGCCGCCATGACGGTTGTGGCAAGCTCCGGAAGAGACGTGCCGATGGCGACGAGCGTCAAACCGATGACCGTGTCGCTGACACCGTAAGTCTGGGCAATGATCGTTGCGTTTTCGACCAGCAGGTTCGCGCCCAGTGGCAGGCCGATCAGACCCAGCACAAGATAAACACCCACCCGCCAATACGGCATGTCTGGATCGGCTTCTTCGAGTTCGCTGGCCGGATCAGGCTCGCCCGCAGCCTGATGCGCCAAAGCCTCCCGAAAAGCATCTCCCAGAACCAATGCCAGTGCCCCGAGAAGGATGAGGCCGGACCAAATCGTGAAACTACCCGCAAACGCCAAAGCAATGAAAAGCAACGACGCTGCGATCATAAAAATGTAGGTCTTTCGCGAATTGCATTCGCTTGTGTGAAGCGTTGCAAGGAAAGCGGGAATACCGAGAACCAGCAAAATGTTGGCAGTGTTTGAGCCTACAACATTGCCCAGCGCGATGCCCGGCGCATTGTCCTGGACGGCTTTGATCGCAATCAGCAGCTCCGGCGCCGACGTTCCGAACGCAACGATGGTCAGGCTGACGATCAGGGCGGGCACACCAAGGCGCAGAGACAGGTTTACCGCCCCTTTGACAAGCGCGTCGCCCGCCAGGAGCAGGATCAACAGACCCAGCGCCGACAGGAGCCAGGGGATCACCCGCGGTCTCCGTGGCCGCAGCCACAAGGTCCACGCCCGATCCGATACCGGCCGCACGCCGGGCATTTCGCCGAGCTCAGTCGCCGTGCCCCGGGTATCCGCAGTTTGCCGAACATAGCCAAAACGGCCATGACGACCAGAAACAGGGATACGATTTTCAGGATCATATCACATGCCAAAACGCGCGAAGGCCGCCCGCTCCTCAATTGAGCTTAGTGCGCCCTGCGCAAGTGTTGCCCCGAACCGCGTCCAGAAGGGCCGACGCAAACCATAGCGGCGGAACTTCACCTTTTCACCAAACTGTTCCTGAATCTTGGGTTTTAGGTGGGCGATGCCGTCGATCAACCCAAGCTCTGCGGCCTTGCGCCCAATCCAGATCTCACCGGTAAAGAGGTCACGGCTGGTGCTTAACTTCTCACCGCGCCGGGCTTTGACATGTGCGATGAAGTTCTCGTGGATATCCTCCAGCAAGACCTTCAGCCGCGCGACATCCTCTTCGTTTTCGGGCCGAAAAGGGTCGAGCATGGATTTGGATTTGCCCGCTGTGTAAACTCGTCGCTCAACGCCCTGACGCGCAAGGAACACGTGTGCGCCAAAACCGGCAGAAATCACGCCGATGGACCCGACAACAGAATTGTCATCCGCATAAATCTCGTCTGCGGCAGCCGCCAACCAATATCCGCCCGATGCCGCCACATCCTCCACAAACGCGATCACCGGAACTTTGGTTTCTTCGGAGAGGCGGCGAATGCGACTGCCGATCAGAGCCGACTGGACCGGTGAACCGCCGGGCGAGTTGATTTCCAGTGCAACAGCCTTTGGCTTTCCCTTGCGAAAAGCCTTTTCAAGGATGGGTGCCAGAGCCGCATCGCTGAGCGACGCGCGGCCTGCCATGCCAATGGCCCCTGACAAGCGCACAACGGCAACGGAAGGAGAGGATGTGATGAAGGGCAGTCTGAAGTTCATGGAGGCTGATGTAGATTGCCGCCCCCGCACAAACAAGGCAGGCGCAGGGCGTTAATCCGCGAAGTGTCCGAAATTGCCGCAAGATCAGGCAAAAATGCAACGTCCATTGGGGTCAATCGCGCAACCGCCAACCAGTTTTGAATATCCACCAGATCACCCCAAGGCACAGTGCGGTAAAGCCCGCAATGGCCAGCAGGCTGAACCCGATATGCACGTCAGCAAATCCAAAGAACGACCAGCGAAACCCGGAAATCAGGTATACGACCGGATTGAAGAGCGTGATGGTCTGCCACACTGGCGGCAACATCGAGATCGAATAGAACGATCCGCCCAGAAACACCAAGGGAGTCACGATCAGCAACGGAACGAGTTGCAGCTGCTCAAAACTACGGGCCCAAATACCGATGATGAAGCCCAAGAGCGCAAAGCTTACGCAGGTCAGTACCAAAAAGGCGATCATCGCCAGGGGGCTGACGATGTTCAGATCGACGAAAAAGGACGCCGTGACCAGGATCACGACCCCGATAAACAACGCCTTGGTGGTGGCCGCCCCGACATATCCAAGCACGATTTCAAGAAAGTTGATCGGCGCGGAAAGCAGTTCGTAGATCGTGCCAATAAACTTTGGGAAGTAGATGCCGAAAGCGGCGTTCGATATCGCCTGGGTCATGACAGACAGCATGATCAGACCCGGTACGATGAAGGCACCATAACTGACACCTTCAATCTCTTGAATCCTGCTCCCGATGGCCGCGCCAAACACCACGAAGTAAAGCGATGTCGACAGAACCGGCGACAAAAAACTCTGCATCAGGGTTCGGAAGAAGCGCGACATCTCAAACTTGTAGATCGCCCATATCGCCATCCAGTTCACGCGGCATTCTCCTTGACGAGGCCGACGAAGATGTCCTCCAGACTGCTTTGCCGGGTCTTCACGTCGCACAGCACAAGCCCGGCCGCTGCAACATCATTCAATAGCGTGGTGATGCCAGTCCGCTGACCTTTGGTGTCATAGGTGTAGACCAACGTGCAGCGATCTTCGCCAAACACCAGACCGTGGCTCTCCAGTGCCTCAGGAATCTCGTCGAGTGGTTCGGTCAGTTGCACCTCGATCTGTTTCTGACCCATCCGGTTCATCAGGGCGGTCTTTTCTTCAACAAGCAACAGTTCGCCCTTGGTGATCACCCCCACACGGTCCGCAATCGCCTCGGCTTCCTCGATGTAGTGCGTGGTCAGAATGATCGTGACACCGGATGCCTTGAGATTGGCCACGATGTCCCACATGTCCTTGCGCAGCTCGACATCGACACCGGCGGTCGGCTCGTCAAGGAACAGAACCTGCGGCTCGTGCGCCAAAGCCTTTGCGATCAGCACGCGGCGTTTCATGCCGCCTGACAGTTCCTTGATCTGGTTGTTCCGCTTGTCCCAGAGTGACAACTGCCGAAGAATGTTTTCGACATGGGCATCATCGCGGGGTTTGCCGAACAGTCCGCGTGAGAAGGCGACACTGTTGCCAACCTTTTCAAACGGCTCAAGCGTGATTTCCTGTGGGACCAGCCCAATCAAGCTACGCGCAGCGCGAAAATCGGTGACGATATCATGGCCGCCAACCCGAACCGTGCCCGAGCTGGGTGTTGTGATGCCGCAAACTGTGGAAATCAGTGTGGTCTTGCCTGCACCATTTGGCCCGAGCAACGCGAGGATTTCGCCCTGCCGGATATCAAGGCTCACACCTTTCAGGGCCTGAAAGCCGCCGGCATAGGTCTTTTCCAGACTGTCGATTTCAACGATCCCTGCCATGTCCCTCCCCGAACGCCTGCAGGCTCTGAATTGAGTTTTTCTTTGAAGGCTGCCCGTGTTGAGCGAAGCAATCACCCAAGCTTTGTGATCTCACCCACGCCCGGTGATCTTGCCCAGCCATCCTTTCTTGGTCTTGGCTTCATCGTCGCCGGCGGCACCGGCTTCTGCATCGTCCTCAGCGGGTGGGCCCTCAATCGCAGCTTGCAAATTGGTGAAGAACTGGTCGGCCATTCTTTTTGCGAACCCATCAATAATCCGACTGCCCAGTTGCGCAAGCTTGCCACCGACCTTGGCCTCGACATCGTAGGCCAGGCGAGTGCCGCCGTCTTCGGTGGGTTCCAGCGTGACCTCTGCACCGCCCTTGGCGAAGCCCGCGGCACCGCCCTTGCCCTCGCCCGAGATCACCAGCTTCTGATCCGGCACAAGGTCAGACATCGTAACCGTGCCTTTGAAGGTCGCCTTGACCGGACCGACTTTCTGGACCACGACCGCTTCGAACCCGTCCTCCGCGGTGCCCGTCACTTCCTGAGCACCAGGCACGCTGGCTTTCAGAACCTCTGGATTCAACAAAGCGGCATAGACCGTTGCAGGATCCGCCTTGATCTCTCGCTGATCGCTCATTTGCATCGGTCGGCTCCTTTTTTTCTGGCGTCACCGGACCTGTCTACCTCAGCGCAAGGCCCGGGCCAAGCGGCAAGCCGGGGTGTCGGAAACAGGCATTGCCCACAGGCCGGACTGTGATAGGCGCGTCTGGGGGAGCCTGCGGAGGATCGATGGAGCATACGGGTCAAAACAAGGCGACGGTCGGCATCGCCTTCATTCTGGCAGGTATGTTTTCGATCTCCATCAATGACATGCTGATCAAGATGCTCTCGGGAGACTATCCGCTGCATCAGATCGTGTTCACACGATCTGGCATCGGCCTGCTTTTCAGTCTGCTTTTGGTGCAATGGGAAGGCGGATGGTCGATTCTGAAAACAAATCAGCCGGGTCTGCACCTGTTACGTGGATTGATGGTGGTGATCTCCAACATGAGCTTTTTCGTGGCTCTCGCGGTGTTGCCGCTGGCTGACGCGGTGGCATTGTTTTTTGTGGCGCCCCTTTTCATCACGCTGCTCTCGATTCCGATTCTGGGCGAGAAGGTTGGCCCCTTGAGGATCGGTGCAGTGCTGGTCGGATTCGCCGGTGTTGTCCTCATGCAGCGCCCCTGGGAAAGCAGTGACACGCTGGAGGTCTCTCGCATCGTTCTGTTGCTGCCGGTGCTGGCTGCTCTGACCTATGCTGCGTTGCAGGTCATGACCCGCAAACTCGGCGCGACCACCAAGGCATCTGCAATGGCGGTCTACATTCAGGCCACGTTCCTGTTCGTCTCTCTGGTCTTTTTTGCAGTGGCCGGTGATGGTCGCTACGCCGAGGGTGCGAGCAACGGGGCGGTCCAGTTCCTGCTTCGGGCCTGGGTCTGGCCCGACTCGAGCGACTGGGCGCTGCTGATCGGCTTGGGTCTCAACTCGGCGATCGTCGGTTACTGCCTGAGTGCGGCCTACAAGGCCGCCGACGCCGCCACAGTGGCACCGTATGAATATGTCGGTCTGCCGCTGGCTGTTTTCTGGGGCTGGCTGATCTGGTCCGACCTGCCTGATCTGGAAGTCTGGATTGGCATGGCTTTGATTATGGGCGCAGGCCTCTTTGTGTTCCTGCGTGAGCAACAAAAAGCGCGGCGGGTGGCACGCACGGAAATCAAAGCGCGATACTGACGGTTCAGCCATATCGGCACACGAACCCACCCCAATGTCGGCCTCGGTTTGGGACCGGCCTTCGAGCCATTCCGCTTCGGCGCAGCCTGATTCTGGCGTATGCTGTCTGCACTGATTTTATCTAAGACATTGGAAAGCGACATGGCAGTATCATTGCAACTGGCAGGCAACCTGATCAGCGGAACAGAGTTGTTTGGAGGCGCGGGCCACCTTCAGGTTGTCCTCAGCACAGATGACGGGGCGATCGAAATCGAGGTCCAGTCACCCGACTTTCTGGGCATCACCGGCGGCGACTGGGTTTATCACCTACGCGACCATACCGCGGCGTCGAACACACCCTTTTTCGGGGACGCGACCCGTTATGCGGCGGTCGAGTTGCTGTCTGGCGACGCGGCCACAGCTGCGTGGAGCATCCTTCTGCAAACGCACGAGCAGATGGAAGCCTTTTCTCCGAACTACGAATACAACCTGCTGTCCCAGAACAGCAATTCCTATGCCAACAGCATCCTCTCTGTGATCGGGGTCGACCTCGACTCCGTTATTGCGGGGGCCACGCCATCCTATTTCGATTCCGGCAGCCTCGGATTTCCCGGTGACGAGCTGAACGTTTTGACCTCTTCGAACATCGACGTCAGCAACCCTGGCAGTTTCGTCCGTGACCTCGCCTTGGCTGGTGGGGGCCTCGGGGATGTCATCCACACCGGGGCTGGGAACGACGAATTGCTGGGCTTCGCCGGTAACGACACGCTGAGCGGCGGCGCCGGAGATGACTTGCTCGAAGGCGGGCTCGGCGATGACGACCTGAACGGCGGTGGCGGGTTGGAGGACCTGGCGAGCTATGTAGATCAGACCATCGGCATTACGGTTGACCTGACAAGCGGACAGGCAACGGGCGGAGGTCAGACCGACACGCTCTCTCAAATTGAACATCTGCTCGGCAGTCTGCAGGGCGACAGTTTCGCCGGTGACACAGGCGCGAACTACCTGTTGGGTCTGGATGGCGCGGACAGCCTGAATGGTGGGGACGGAGCGGATACCGTGGACGGCGGGGCCGGACAAGACACCCTTCGGGGCGGAAACGGCAATGATCTCTTGCTGGCCGGTCAGAACGGCGAAGGGGACCTCTATATCGGTGGCGCAGGCGAGGATGCGTTCTTCATCTTTTCCGGCAGCTACGTGGTCGAGGATTTTACCGCCGGGTCGGATTTCCTGCTGATTGGTGGGGCGTCGGTGCCTGAGTTCGGCGCCATCAATGTCGCCACGTCTGGCACATCTCTTTTGCTTAGCTGGGACGCGACACAGGTTGAACTGCAAAACTTCTCCGAAGCCATGCTGGGCAGTGATCAGTTCGTGTTTTTCTAGGTCGACCTTGGCGCGGTTTTTTGGAGCACTGCCCATCCCCGACGATCCTCGTCTCGCCTGCAAGGCATGAGTCAGGGCACATCGAAGACGCGATAGAAAGTGCGAAACGCTGAGCTGGATGCTAAGACACGCGTTGAAAGACCTTTCTATGGGCCAGAATGATGACACGCCAAACCGACCCCAGTACCAGACCCTCTTATGAATCTGCGATCGGCGCGTTCCGATTGGACGAGGCTATGGCCGCATTATCTGGTGATCTTGAGACGGGGTTGAATGCGTGTGTCGAGTGTTGTGATCGATATGCGGCGGACGGTGCGAAAGCGCTCGACTGGATCGCGCAGGACGGGCGCCACGAGACGCTCAGCTTTGAGGAGTTGCGGAATGCCTCCGCCCGGTTCGCCAATCTGATTTCGGCTCAAGGGGTCAAGCCCGGTGATGTGGTTGCGGGGCTTCTGCCCCGGACACCTGACCTTTTGACGGTGATCATGGGCACTTTGCGGGCTGGAGCGGTGTATCAGCCGCTGTTCACGGCGTTTGGGCCAAAGGCCATTCAGGATCGCTTGCAGATGAGCCAGGCCAAACTGGTTGTGACCGACACCGCAAACCGAAGCAAACTGGACACGGTTGAGAACTGTCCAACCATCGCGGTGATCGCAAGCTCTGCGGAAACTGTTCCTGAAACGGACATCGACTTTCACAGATCGTTGGCGCAGCAATCCACAGAATTTGCACCCATAATGCGACGCGGCGACGATCTGATGTTGATGATGGCAACATCGGGCACAACCGGCCCGGCGAAAGGGGTCCCGGTGCCGCTGAACGCGCTCGCCGCCTTTCGGGGCTACATGATTGATGGCATCGATCTGCGGCCCGACGATGTGTACTGGAACATCGCGGATCCCGGCTGGGCATACGGTCTCTACTATGCTGTGCTGGGGCCGCTAATGCTTGGAAAAACCACAACGCTGGTGGAAAGCCCTTTCACCGTCGACGGCACCTATGACGTGGTCGAACGACTTGGCATCAGCAATTTCGCAGGTGCACCAACTGCCTACCGCCTGATGATGGCAGCCGGCCCTGACGAAGCGTCCCGCATGAAGGGTCACTTGAGATGCGTCAGCAGTGCAGGGGAACCGCTGAACCCAGAGGTCATCCGCTGGTTCGAAACCCACGTGCAAGTCCCGATCAAAGATCACTATGGTCAGACCGAGACCGGGATGGTGGTCAACAACCACCACGGTCTTGATCATCCGGCACGTCCCGGCTCTGCCGGATTTGAGATGCCCGGATTCCGGGTGCAGGTGCTGGATGATGAGGGCAACGTTCAGCGCGCAAACACACCCGGGCAACTGGCGATAGATATCGCGAACTCGCCGCTGCTTTGGTTCAAGGGGTATCTGAACCAGGAAACTAAGGCGATCGCCGATGGGTACTATCGCACCGGCGACACGGTCGAACGGGACGAAAACGGGTGCGTGACCTTTGTCGGACGCAGCGATGACGTGATCACGTCGTCGGGTTATCGTATTGGACCCTTCGACGTGGAAAGCGCGCTGATCGAACATCCTGCGGTAACCGAAGCGGCCGTGATCGGTGTGCCGGACAAGGAGCGGACCGAAGTGGTCAAAGCGGTGGTGGTGCTTGCAGAAGGCGTCGAAGGAACGCCGGAACTCACCGATGAACTGCAGGCCTATGTCAAGAAACGGCTGTCTGCGCACGCCTACCCGCGCCTGCTCGAATTCACAGCGGAATTGCCCAAGACCCCCAGCGGGAAGATTCAGCGGTTCCTGCTGCGGCGGACCGCGGTCTCTTAGGCACCGAGTTCAACAAAACGCTTCACCGGTTGCGAAGCGGCAACTCCTCGTTGGTTGTCCAGTCCCACGTGCCAGTGTCGCGTTCGGTCACGGCCTGCTTCCAGCCAACCTCCTCGGCGCGCGCTTTGAAGTTGAGCCCTTCGGGCGAGTGCCGCGTGATCCCGTCAAAAATGGTTGCAAGCCTCTGGGTCTGCATCAGGCCGGTTTGTTCAATGGCCTGATTGACCACCAGCTTCTGCATGGCCAGTTGGTTGACGGGAACCGATGCCATCCGCGACGCCAATGCCTCGACACGATGATCCAGCGCATCGGAGTGTACGGCCTCGAGAACCAACCCTATGTCCGCCGCTTCTCTGCCGGTGATCTTGTCTCCGGTGAACAGCATCCGCTTGGCCTTCTCAGCGCCCAGCCGATACACCCACATGGCCGTTGTCGGACAGCCCCAGACCCGGCTGGGCATGTATCCGATCAACGCATCATCGGCCATGACGGTCAGGTCCGCGCAAAGCGCGATGTCCGATCCTCCGGCAACGGCATACCCATGGACCTTGCAGATAACCGGCTTCGCGGCCCGCCAGATCGACATGAAATGCTGCGTGTTGGTCCACATGAACCGGTAATCCTTGATCGGATCCCAGGGCATCTCCTGCGTGACATCACCAGCCCCGTTGCCTTCGGCGTAAAAAGTCAAATCGTATCCGGCACAGAACGCCGGGCCAGCGCCTGACAACACCATCACATGCACCTGCGGATCAGCATCCGCTTCTGCAACAGCTGCAGCCAATTCGATTGGAAGCGCGTCGTTGATGGCATTCATGACTTCTGGCCGGTTCAACGTGATCCGGCCAATCCGGTCGTCTTTCTCATAAGATACAGTCGGCATCCGAACTCCCTCTGGCTGCACCCGCATTCACCAAAGCATCATTGGCTGGCTGGCGAAAGCGCTGATCCAATGTAAGGTGGCCGCACATTCTGGAGGGATGTTCGTGACCTGGAAAACCTACCTCGATACACATCAACCGCGCTTCGTCTCCGAATTGTTGGATTTTGTGCGCATACCTTCGGTTTCTGCCTCCGAAAGCTACCGGCAGGACGTCGATCGGGCAGCGGCCTGGGTTGCTGAACGGATGGCAAGCGCTGGTTTGGAGAATGCTGCGGTTCTTCCCACCGCCGGGCACCCGGTGGCCTATGCCGACTGGCTCAGAGCCGGGCCGGATCGTCCAACGATCCTGATCTACGGCCATTTTGATGTTCAGCCCGCTGAACCTTTTGAGCTCTGGGATAGCCCGCCTTTCGATCCAGCGGTCCGGGATGGCTGCGTCTTCGGGCGCGGCGCGTCAGATGACAAAGGCGGCATGCTCATTCCGATTCTGGCGCTCGAGTCGTTGTTGCAAACCACTGGTGTGCTGCCTGTGAACGTGAAGTGCCTGTTCGAAGGACAGGAAGAAATCGGCTCGCCCGATCTGCCTGCATTTGTTGCAGCAAATCTCGACCGGTTGTCCTGCGACATGATCTTCTCCGCGGATGGGCTGCAATGGAGCACGGATGAACCCAATCTGGTGACCGGTCTCAAGGGTCTGGTTGGGTTAGAGATTTTTGTCCAGGGACCAAAGAGCGATCAGCACTCGGGCTTGCACGGTGGTGGCATCGCCAATCCGTTGCAAGCGCTCAGTCACATCGTGAGTTCCCTAAAGGATCTGAACGGCCGCATCACCGTTGAGGGGTTTTACGACGACGTGATCGATCTGACCGACGAGGATCGGGAGATGATCGCAAAGGTGCCATTCGACGAAGACGCATATCGAGCCGAACTTGGCGTGGAAGAGGTCTTTGGCGAGGCAGGGTACAGTACCCGCGAAAGGTTGTGGGCCCGTCCAACACTGGAGATCAACGGCTTGACGGGCGGGTATCAGGGCCAGGGCTCCAAGACGGTCTTGCCGTCGCTTGCGAACGCCAAGATCACCTGCAGGCTCGTCGCCGCGCAGCAACCGGACCGCATCTACGATTTGATCGCCAAACATGTCGACGCCCACTGCCCGCCCGGCGTTACAGCGACGGTCGAAAGGCTGCAGGGCAGTGCCGACCCTTTCCTCGTGCCCACAGGCCACAATGCCAGTCACATTGCTGGCGAGGTCCTGCGTGAGGTTTATGGCAAAGAACCGTTTGTGACACGCGTTGGTGGTTCGATTCCGGTGATGACGATCTTCCTTAAGGAGTTGGGAATTCATCCCGTCATGTTTGGGTTCAGCATTGGAGATGAAAACCTGCACGCACCCAATGAATTCTTCCGTCTGGCGAACTTTGAACGCGGTCAGGTCGCCTATGCGCGATTGCTGGAAAAGTTGGGCGCCTAAGTCGTACTGCACATCAGAAAGAGCGTATCTGACAGGCATCCGCGGCATTAGGCCCTGACAGAAACCTTGTCAGCGGACGGTTTGTTCACTTACAGTTTCTATAGTTTCGGTTGTGTTCCCGTTTCTATCAGCGACCAATTTTCTCGCGGTCCGAAGAAACGGTTTGGGTAAGCCGCATAAAGGGGCATTGGGGTGCCCGGCGGTTCAAATACTATAAGCCATTGCAATGAAACGGATTTTTTTATGTTTTGTCAAAGGATTGTGGCCATTGCGCTGTTGATCTGGGCGTCGGGAGCAGGTTTGCTGTCGGCACATGATCTCCGAAGCGTTGTGCAAAGCACACTCACATCGAACCCCGAACTGAAGGCGGCGGACGCCAACTTCAAGGCGTTTGCCTACGAACTTCTTCAACAAAAAGGGGAATTCGAGCCGACTGTTACGCTGTTTGGTGATGTCGGCGAAGAATATGTAAATGACCCTGCCGGCCTCTCCGCGGCCGACAACGCCCGGGCAAAAACCACCACCGAAATCGGTGTCGTGGCGCGGCTGCCGTTGTTTGACGGCTATCGTCGCGCCAATCAGGTTTACGCCAGTGCCGCGCGCGTCGACCGAAGCTCGTTTGAACTGCTGGACGCGTCCGAGACCATGGCGCTTATGGTGGCGGAACAGTACATCAACGTGGCGCGTCAGCAGCTCTTGCTCGGAGTGGCGCAACAGAACCTGACCCGGCTTCGCGAGATCATGGACCTTGCGGACAATCTCGTGGAAGGAGGACGTATTCCGTTCAGCGATCTGCTGCAGGTCGAGTCCTCGATTTTCGCCGCTCAGGCTACAATTGCCGAAATCCGCCGATCACTGGACGCGGCCAAAGCCAGATACAGAGCGCTTGTCGGTGAAGACCCTAAGGGTACACTGGGAATGCCGAGCGCACCTGCCCCACCCAACTCGGTGGAGCTGGTTGTTCAGGAAAGCCTGAAAAACAGCTACCGGCTGAAAGTCGCGAGCACCAATATCGAGATCAGCAAATTTGAACGCGAGATCGCCGATTCCGAGTTCAGACCGCAATTGTCGCTGAATGCGGGCGGCTCTTATGGGCGCAACCTTGATGGCGCCAGCGGCGAGGAAGACAGGGCCTTTATCGGGCTTGAGCTGTCTTGGACGCTCTATGGCGGCGGCCGGCGCGATCAGCGGCTGTCCCTTTCCGAGCGCACCAACGAGGCAATGTATCAGCGCATGTCCGTGATGCGCGATGTCGAAGAGCTGGCGCGGATCGCATGGAGTTCGTACTTCAACAACAGCGTGCGCTCGGGCTTCCTGGCGTCCAGGATTGAGTCCAATTCGCAATTGGTGGACAGCTATGCCCAAGAGTTCCAGGCAGCCACACGCAGCCTTCTGGACCTGCTGATCGCCGAAAACGGGCTGGTGAATGCGCAGTTCGAGCAAGTCAACACCCGCGCCATCCTTGCATTTGCCGGCTATCGCGCCTTGGCGGCGCAAAGCAAACTTGCGACCTATTTCGGCGTCAATGCCAGCCAAACGGTACTTAGTCAGATCGTCTCGCCTCAGACAGGACAAAAACCGCTGGCCGTGATCCGAAAAGGACAGCCACTGGTCAATCGATGACACAGCCCCCCGGTCCTGAGCTTGGGACGGTCACACCCGTACCTGGGACCACCCCCGTTGATCCCTTGCACGTGGTGCGGTGGTTCGCACATCACTTCGACCGACCGTTTTCCGAGGCGGCCGTATTGGCACGACTGCCGGCTGACTCGGACCCGGCGGGTGCGGCCCTGCTCGACCGGGCTTTGGGTGCCATCGGCCTCAAGTCTCGCCTGTACAAGAAGACTCTGCGCAGTCTCGACCCCATCGTGCTGCCATGTGTTCTGTTCGACACCGAAGGCCAACCTTTGGTGCTGACCGCGATTGATCGGGCCAGCGGAACGGCTGAATGGATCGACACCGCACGGCAGAACGCCAGCTATTCCGGCCCGTTGCGACAGCTACAGCGGCGGGTGCGCCCGAACCTGATGCTGGTGACGGTCGAGGATGAAGAGCAAAGGCCTTCTGAAGCGCGGCGCGCGGGCAAGCCGGGAAACTGGTTCTGGACGCCGGTCCGCGCCAATTGGTCTGCATGGATGCAGGTCCTGCTCGCATCTCTGCTTTTGAACGTCATGGGTCTGGCGCTGCCGTTGTTCATCATGAACGTTTACGACAAGGTCGTTCCCAATCTCTCATTCGTCACGCTATGGACATTGGCCATAGGCGTGGGATTGGCGATCTTTTTTGATCTCGTCCTGCGCACAATACGAGCTGCAACCCTTCATACGATCAGCCGGCGTGTGGATCTGCGGGTGGGATCCGCGCTCTATCGGCATGCTCTCGATCTGGGCCTGCTCGACCGCGAAGGGGGAGCCGCAGGCTTGGCGGGCCGGTTGCGAGAGTACGAGAACGTGCGGGAGTTTTTTACGTCCAGCACATTTGTTTCGTTCTTTGACCTGATCTTCATCGGTGTGTTTCTGGGTGTGCTGTACGCCATTGTCGGGCAACTGGCCTTGGTGCCATTACTGGCCGTTCCGGTGGTCCTGATACTGGCCCTGATCGCGCGTGGTGCCATCGCAAATGTTGCTGAGACCGCCGTTGATCTGGCCACCCGGCGCCAGGTCGTTCTGATGGAATCGCTGCATGGGATTGAGACAGTCAAAACGCTGAACGCAGAACCCGCCATGCAACGCGAGTGGGAAAACACGATTGCCGCCACAGCGCGCACAACAGGGCGTGCTCAGTTCTGGTCCAATCTGTCCATCAACGGAACCATATGGGTCCAGCAGATGGTTGGCGTCGCAATCATCGTCTGGGGCGTGTTCCTGATCTTTGACAAAGAAATCACCATTGGTGCCCTGATCGCCGCCAGCATTCTGTCTGGCCGGGCGTTGGCACCGCTTTCAACAATCGCGCAGGCGACGTTCCGGGCCCAATACGTCATCCGGTCCATGCATGCCCTGAACAACCTGATGGCCAAGCCGAGCGAGCGCGCGGCGCACGTCAGATCCAACCTCGCAATCCGGGAAGGGCATCTGAAAGTTGAAAAACTGAGCTTCACTTACCCCGGCGCCGAAAAACCGGCGATCGACGATCTGTCACTAACCATTTCGGCGGGTGAGGTGGTGGCCTTGCTGGGACGTGTCGGCTCGGGCAAGACCACACTTGGCCGCTTGCTGGCAGGGTTGTTGGAGCCGCAAAGCGGCACAATCCAGATCGATGGGTTTGGGCTGAACCAGTATGACCGCGCAGAACTGCGCGCCGGATTGGGCTACCTGCCCCAACGGCCCGATCTGTTCACCGGGTCCCTTCGGGAAAACCTTGTGATGGGGCACCCCAACGCGTCGCAAGACGACATCGAACGGGCGCTCTACTTCTCAGGCCTTGCCGACTTTGTCGCCAGCAGCAGCGATGGACTGGATATGAAGATCAGTGAGAACGGCAGCCGTCTGTCGGGGGGACAGGCTCAAGCCTTGTCGCTGGCCCGCTTGCTTTTGAAGCGCCCACCGCTTCTCTTTCTGGATGAACCCACCAATGCGATGGATCAGGAGATGGAACGTCAGGTCTGCGAGCGTCTCACAGAGCTCAATGCCTCCGGGACAACCTTGATCCTGTCCACCCATCGGCAAAGCGTGGCTGCGGTGGCTGATCGTTATGTGATCCTGGAGGGCGGGCGCAAAGTTCTGGATGGCAGCCGTGAGTTGGTGCTGCAACAGCTTTCAAAGCCCACGCCCGCTCGCGTGGGGGAGGGCTGAGCGATGTTCACCAGCACGCCGGAAGAGGAATACGTCAACAACATTCGCGCAGCCGAGGACACGGGTGTGGATCGGGCCAGATGGCGGCCCTTGCTGCTCATATCAGTCATCGTGGGCGGCTTTTTGCTTTGGGCGGCGTTTTTCGAAATCGAGGAAGTGACCCGCGGCGCGGGGCGCGTCATTCCTTCGTCCCAGATCAAGGTCGTGCAAAGTCTGGAGGGCGGGATCGTCCGCGGCATTCAGGTACGCGAAGGTGATCTGGTTGATGCCGGGCAGGTCCTGATGCAAATCGACGACACAAGTTTCACGTCGAAGCAGGGCGAACTGCGCAAGCAGGAGACCGCGCTACTGGCTGAACGGACCAGACTGCTTGCCGAAGCCGCACGCTCCGAAACGCTTGGCTTCGAAGACGCGTTCGCGGCGGCGCATCCTTTATCCACTCGTGCCGAAGCAGAGGTCTTTCACTCCCGTCGCAACCAACTTCTCAGCGAGGTTGACGTCCTGAACAACAAGCTGCAGCAACGGCGCAGCGAACTCGCCGAACTGGAAGCGTTGCAACTCAAACGCGGCAGAATGATTGCCCCCTTGTCCGAAGAACGCACGCTGACCGAAGCGCTTGTCGCATCCCGCGCGGTTCCAAGAATTGAACTCTTGAGACTGGATTCGCGGCTGGCTGAACTGGAAGGCGATCTTGCCGTGGGCGAGGCCAGCAAAGCCACGCTCCAGGCGGCCATCGATCAGGCAGAGAGCGAGATCGAGGCAGCCCACTCTGCCTATGTCCTGACCGCAAGGCAAAGACTGGCGCGTGTGCAAGTCGAACTGGCTGTTGTGCGCGAGGCCCTGCGGGCGGCGGATGACCGGGTGGCGCGCACTGTGCTGCGGGCCCCGGTGCGTGGCGCCGTAAACCGGCTCTTTGTCACAACCGACGGGGAGGTGGTGCAGCCGGGTGCCCCGCTGGCCGAAATCGTACCTTTGGACGATGGACTATTGGTCGAAGCGGATATTCTGCCGAGCGACGTGGCCTTCATCAAACCCGGAGATCAGGTTGCTGTCAAAATCACCGCCTACGACTATCTGGTTTATGGCTCACTTGACGGGATTGTGGATCGGGTTGGCGCGGACACAATCACAGACCCAGATGGCAACGCCTTTTTTAAGATCATTGTGCGCACGGACTCGAACCATCTGGGAGCCGAAGCGAACCCTTTGCCAATCTCGGCCGGCATGGTGGCGACACTGGACATTCAGACCGGTCGCAAGACGGTTTTGGATTATCTGTTAAAACCGCTTCGGCGCGCACAAGCGGAAGCATTGCGCGAACGATAGATCATTTATCGACCGCATCATGCACCCCGTCCCACCCGTCGGGTGGTGGGTCCGCCCGATAGGTTGCGATGCGCGTAGCATAGACCTCACAAAAACCATCCAGATCGACGTCCAGCTCCCGAGCTGCGTCGCGCAGCTCCTGAAGGGCGTGCTCTGCTGGACCCCAGTTGCTGGCTCGGTATTCGGCATGCATCTTTGCATTGGCCGTTGTGAGCGGCTCAAAGCCGTTTTTCTCAGTCAGGGATTTCGGTCCTAGAACTGCAAAAATCTGTTCCGGGATCGACTTCCCTTTCACCCGGATCAGGTCGAGTTCCATCAGGGCAAAGTCATTGCGCACCAGGCTTTCTGTTTGGCTGCCAATCACGATCTTGACGGCATAGGCTTTGGTTTGGCCTTCCAACCTGGAAGCCAGATTCACGGCATCCCCAAGCGCGCTGTAGTCGAACCGCTTGTCGCTGCCCATGTTCCCGACCACACACTCGCCGGTGTTCAATCCAATTCCGATATCGATGGCGGGCACCGCGATCCCTGCACCTTTGCCGCCTTTCTTGGCCATGTCCGCGTTCAGCCCTTCAATTCGCGCCAGCATGTCCAGCGCGGCTGTGCAGGCCAGCCGGGCATGGTCCGCTTCGTCAACTGGCGCGTTCCAAAACGCCATGACAGCATCACCCATGTATTTGTCGATGGTGCCCCCATGATCCATGACAGCATCCGACATCACGGTCAGGAAGCGGTTCATCAACTGCGTCAGACCTGCAGGATCATCGGCAAACCCTTCTGAAATCGTTGTGAAGCCACGCACATCCGTGAAAAGCAGCGTCAGCTCACGACGCTCCCCGCCCAGTTTCAGCCGGTCTGGGTTATCAGCCAGTTCTGCGACCAGATCCGGAGAGACATATTGCCCAAATGCGTTGCGGATCTGGCGGCGCTGCACCTCCTCGCGAATGTAGTTCACACTGGACATCAGCATTGCCGAAACCACCGTCGCAATCACCGGCATTGTTGGATCGATCAATTGCCCGTTTCGAACAAACAAATAATAGGTGAACAGCAGATAGCCGGATACCAGAGCCAGCGTTGCGACAATCAAAAACCGTGCCGGAAGAATTGGCGCCAAAGCGATGACCAATAACGACATCACCGCGATCCAGACCAATTCCATTCCGATTGCGAAATTGGGCCGCGTCAGCAGGGAATTGTTGAGAATGTTCTCCAGAACCTGCGCGTGAATCTCCACGCCCGCCATCGGCACACCCAACGGGGTCGGGCGAAAGTCCTCCAATCCGATGGCGGACGTTCCCACCAGCACCAAATGACCCGCCAGACGCCCCGGCGGCACGCGGTCGTTCAGCAGATCGGTGGCGGAGACAAACCGGTTCGGATCACTGGGCGAAAAGTTGTTCCACACCGTGCCGTCCTGCTGGGTTTGAATCAGTTGCCGGGCGACCACGACACCATCCACGCCAGCGGCATTGGTTCGAATTGCGAACGCCTCTCCTCCGGTCGCGATGCGCAACAACTCAATTGACAGGCCCAGACGATACTTGTCCTGCACGTACATCACGATGGGAACACGACGGTAGACACCATCGGGATCAGGAATGACGGTGAAAACGCCGCGTCCTGCCGCAGCATTCTCCAACTCGTCGAGGTTTCGAAGCAAATGAGGGAACCGCAACATGAAAGGTCGAGGGTCAGGACCAATCACCGCATGCGGAACATCGAGCGGCTGGGTTGCATTGCCTCCTCCCGCCGCGGCGTTGCGAACACTGGTCTGCCCCAGCACCACCCGCGAGCGCGCAAACGACTCTGCCAGTCGGGCATCATTTGACGGCAGTGCTGAGAGATCGGCGCGAATTTGCTCGGGCAGGTCCGGGTTGTCGATGGCAATTCGCCCAGGTGAGAGCCGGTCCGGCTCGGAGAAAATGATATCGAAGGCCAAAGCCACAGCCCCAGCCTGCATCGCCTTTTCGGTCATGGCCCCAATTTCCGTACGGGGCCAAGGCCACTGGCCAATTTCGGTCAAGCTCCGGTCATCGACATCGAGTATCGCGACCGGCAGCGCCGGAGGAGTGCGCGGGTTCAGCCGCTGGTAGACATCGAAGGCTTGCAACCGCAACCGCTCTACAAAAATCGGATCGATGATCCGAATGAGTATGATGGTCGCCAGAACCAGCAATCCAGCAACCCGGCTCCAACCAATTTGACGCCAGATGCGCCCCATCACGGCCAGGATCCGTGAAGAGCTGACTGGGCAAGATTTCGCCTCCCGATTCGAAAGTGGGTTGAGTTTCTTCGCATCAGTGTAACCGCACGTTGTCGACCATCGAATCAATATCGATCAACAATGCCTCTAATCCTCTGAAATTGTATGCATTCTTAATGCTATTTTACCAGAAAGTCTGCCTTCTCCACCGAATGTTGGGCGTATCTCGATAGTGTGCTACACTTACTAATGTACATTTTGTGACATTTTTTTGCCGTATTTTTGATTTCGACATTTGATGGGAATATACCGTGTCCAATTCGCAGAACGCTTATGGGGAAAGCGTTGCACCGAATTCGGTTTTGAACGCCGAACCCGGTGGGGGTGCGCTGAACGCACCTGACAACGTCCAACTTTTTGAAGCGGAGTTTTCGCGCTCGGGTCAGGACCTGATCGTCACGCAAGACGGCTCTGTCGTATTGCATATCAGCGATTACTTCACGCAACCGGTTCCGCCAGATCTGGTCGCTGCAAATGGCGCGGTTCTGCGCGGCGACATTGCGGCACGTCTGGCGGGCTCTGACCGCTACGCCCTGTCTGCCCAGTCCGACAGCACCGAAGGTGTGAACGCGATCGGTCAGGTAGAACTGATCGAAGGCCAGGCCACGGTCCAGAGAATTGACGGGACAATTGAACCGCTGTCCGTTGGATCCAAGATCTTTCAGGACGACATCCTGAGCACGTCCTCCAATGGCACCTTGTCGGTCACGTTTGCGGACGGCACCATTTTCTCTTTGTCGCCTGCATCCCAGATGGTGATCGATACGCTGATCTATGATCAGGGTGGGCAGAACAACGCCGGGTCCTTCAATCTCTTGACCGGAGGGTTCGTGTTCATTGCGGGCCAAGTCGCCAAAACCGGCGATATGGATGTGAACACGCCTTCTGCCACCATGGGTATCCGCGGCACCACCGTGCAAGTGAACATGGAGGTCAATGACGGCATCACATCGGTGATTGTCGCTCTGAACCGCGATCCTGACGGCAGCGTTGGTTCTGCAGTCCTGCGTGATCTCGACGGCGAATTGATTGCCATCCTCACCACGACCGAGACGCAGTGGATCGTCTCACCGATCGAAGGTGAGACCCGCGAAGTCGAACGAACCGCGCTCGATCTAGCGGACGATTCCATACTCCTCGACGAAGCAATCGCGGCCTTCACTTCTGCCAACGACCGGGTTTCGCGTGGGGAAACTTATGTGGATTTCGGCAGCGGTCAGTCCGGCGGCTCCGGCAGCCCGCCCGTAACCGATGACACCACACCTGATCTGGAACAGTCCCCCGGCTCCGACATCGAACTGGGCCCCGGCGGCGAAGCGCCCGGTGGCACAACACCGCCTGGTGAGAACGGCGGCTCTGGCTCTTCGCCCGGGGAAGGTGGAGAAGATGGCGGTGCCGGATCGTTCGACGAGTCCAATATAGACAACATTCGCGGGATCGATTCACCGCCACAGGCCAACAACGTTGTCATTGTGGGCAACGAGGACCCGGCGGACGACAGCCAGATTTCGGGTCAGGCGAGCGTACAGGGCGGAGACCCCGCCCGCCTGAACTATGCCATTGGAACAGGGCCGGAAAATGGTTCGGCGTCGATAGAGCCGAATGGTGTCTTCACCTATGTGCCCGATCCCAATTTCAACGGAACCGACTCGTTCACCTACATCGTCACCGGGCCGGACGGCACGTCTGACTCGGCCACTGTCACGGTTGAGGTTGTCCCTGTCAACGACGCCCCTGTGACAACAGACCGGGAGCTGGGTCTGTCCGAGGACACGCAGATTGTCGGGCGCATCGAGGCAACCGACGCGGATGGGGACCGGCTGTTTTTCAGCGTTGGCACCCCTGCTGCAAATGGCCGGGTTGAACTGACCGAAGGCGGCAGCTTCATCTATACGCCCGACGCCAACTTTGAGGGCACCGACAGCTTTGTCTATCGGGTGCGTGATAGCAGCGGTGCGCAGGATTCTGGGACGGTCACCATTCAGGTTGATCCGGTGAACGACGTTCCACAGATCGACATCTCGGCGTCCTCTTTGAGCGGAAATGTCGGGCCCGACGGCACCGGTGCTCAAACCGTGACCGGAACAATCGTCATCTTCGACCCGGATGTCGGGGACAGTTTCAGCGCCGTTATCGCGCCGCAGGCGGCCACCGGCAGTCTCGGCACATTTTCAGCCGGCCCCGTTCTGGCGGCCGCCACGCCCGGCACCTACGAGGTCAACTGGACATTCAGCATCGACGCGCTGAGTTTTGCAGCGCTGCAGGCCGGCGACGCGCCACAACAGCTTTACGATCTGATGTTCACAGACAGCACGGGTCTGACCGAAGCGACAACGGTTGCAGTGACAATCGAAGGTGTCAACGACGCGCCCGTCGCCAACGACGACACCGCGTCGGGCAGCGAGGACGGCGTCCTCTCCGGCACCCTTCTGGGCAATGACAGCGACATCGACGGTGACACCCTCTCCGTCATCGCAAACACCCAGCCCGCAAACGGATCGGTCACCGTCGCCGCCAACGGCAGCTTCACCTACACGCCGGACGCCAACTTCAACGGCACCGACAGCTTCACCTACACCGTCAGCGACGGCGAGGGCGGCACCGACACCGCAACCGTCACCCTGCAGGTCGCTCCGTTCAACGACGCGCCCGTCGCCAACGACGACACCGCGTCGGGCAGCGAGGACGGCGCCATCTCCGGCACCCTTCTGGGCAATGACAGCGACATCGACGGCGACACCCTCTCCGTCATCGCAAACACCCAGCCCGCAAACGGGTCGGTCACCGTCGCCGCCAACGGCAGCTTCACCTACACGCCGGACGCCAACTTCAACGGCACCGACAGCTTCACCTACACCGTCAGCGACGGCGAGGGCGGCACCGACACCGCAACCGTCACCCTGCAGGTCGCCCCGGTCAACGACGCGCCCGTCGCCAACGACGACACCGCGTCGGGCAGCGAGGACGGCGCCATCTCCGGCACCCTTCTGGGCAATGACAGCGACATCGACGGCGACGCTCTCACCGTCATCGCAAACACCCAGCCTGCAAACGGGTCGGTCACCGTCGCCGCCAATGGCAGCTTCACCTACACCCCGGACGCCAACTTCAACGGCACCGACAGCTTCACCTACACCGTCAGCGACGGCGAGGGCGGCACCGACACCGCAACCGTCACCCTGCAGGTCGCCCCGGTCAACGATGCGCCCGTCGCCAACGATGACAGCGCGTCGGGCAGCGAGGACGGTGCCATCTCCGGCACCCTTCTGGGCAATGACAGCGACATCGACGGCGACGCTCTCACCGTCATCGCAAACACCCAGCCTGCAAACGGGTCGGTCACCGTCGCCGCCAACGGCAGCTTTACCTACACGCCGGACGCCAACTTCAACGGCACCGACAGCTTCACCTACACCGTCAGCGACGGAGCGGGCGGCACCGACACCGCAACCGTCACCCTGCAGGTCGCTCCGGTCAACGACGCGCCTGAGGCACGGGGAGATGTGGCCTCAACCGAAGAATCCGAGACCATTGTCATCGACGTTCTGGCCAACGATGTCGATCTGGATCGAGATGCTTTGTCGGTCGTGTCGGCGGGCGATGGCAGCAATGGTACCACCGAGGTTAATCCGGACGGAACTGTCAGCTACACTCCCGACGAAGGGTTCTTTGGCGTCGACAGTTTCAGCTACACAATATCCGATGGAACCACGGAAACTACGGCCAGTGTTTCGGTCGTTGTCCGTCAGGACCCGGCCGATTTCCCGGACGCATTGCCTGCTGCGTTGACATTCAACGTTGACGCCGAGAACGGCAACCCCGCGGGATACGTGGCCATCGAAGTGATCCCCGTTGAATCCAATGCTGTGAACGTGGTGTTCGCACTGGACAGTTCCGGCAGTGTCACAGCGCAAGGCTGGGCAACAATGCTGCAAGCGGTCGAAGGTGCAGCTGAGCGGCTGGCAGTGGATTTCGGCAATTCTGCCACCGAGCTTAACGTGCACATCATTGCCTACAGCACGGATGTGGCAAGCCCGCCAAGCGAGAGCGCGCCCAGAAGCTTTACCATCGCTTCTCCTGATGACGTGAGCGAGTTGGACGACCTATCCGAGTACCTGTCGGAGTTACCGTTCCAGGCGGGTTGGACCGACTGGACCGAAGCGCTGCAGTCGGCTCAGGACTACTTTGCGGCGCAGGACCCAAGCGACGCCAACCTGATGTACTTCATCACTGATGGTGACCCGATTGTTTTTGGCGTGGAGCAACCGGCTTCGCAGTGGGCACCGATTGCAGAAGACCTGCGTGTCGATTTCGGGGTCGACGTGACGGCCTTTGGAATTGGGCCGAGCATCGATATCGGTAACTTGCAACTGCTAGACCCCGACTTTGACTCGACCACGCAGATTCTAACCTCGACCGATGATGTGACTGCCGCCTTCGACGCATCGCCGCTCTTCAACGCCCAACTCGTGGACTTCTCGCTGATCCTCACACGTGACGGGGAAACCGTTGGGGAGATTGCGGATATCAATGTATTTGAAGATATCTCGACAGGGATAAACTTTGAACTACCACTGGCGAATATTGACGGGCTGTCCGGCCTTCTGGGGGCCGTCAATCAATTCACAATCAGCGCGCGGTTTGACCTGAACGGGGATCCTGACAGCACCGAGGACCAAATCCTGATCGTCACCCAGGCGACCATTGCCCGCAATGACACGGCTCAGGACCGCGAAGGGTCCGAAGGAAATGATCTGCTGCTCGGCAGCGATCTGTCCGATACGATTTCCGGTCTGGGCGGGGACGACCTGTTGCTGGGATTTGGCGGAAACGACAACCTGAGCGGTGGCGCGGGCGATGATCTGCTTTCGGTATCCGGCAGCAGTGCGCAGTCCCTGGATGGGGGTGCGGGGCGCGATGTTCTGACTTTGTTGACCGGAGACAACATATCGACAACTGAACTGCTTGCGCTGAACATCAGCGGTGTCGAAGCGTTGGATTTCGAAAACGGTCAGGCAAATCTCGTGACCCTGACAGAGAGCGACATCTTCGGATTGTCTGACACCGGCGATGTTGATCTTGAGGCCCTGTTGGGCGGCGCTGCTGGATTGGGCGAGACAGCAACGATCTATGGCGATTCGTCAGATCAGGTTGTGCTGACGGGTCAGGCAGGTGTCACTGCGTTTGCCGAAGACACCGCGCGCGGCCCGGTTACCGACGATGATGGCAACGAACTCGCGATCTACACGCTGACGAACGTGGGCACGTCTGAGGTCCTTGCAACGCTTGGGATTGACACTGATGTGACGGTCACCCCGGTCAACGGGTGAGTCAGGCCGGATCTGCCTGCTGAAAGATGAGGCCCAGCAGCGCATCACTGTCTTGCGTGGAAGGCCCGGCGGCGTGTTGTCCAGCGACAAACCGGTTTGCGTCATAGAGTCGTTTTGCCAGAAGTTGAGCGACCTGAAGGGCAAGGGCAGGTTCCGACGTCAGAAAGGACTGCGCGTCGTCGATCACGTGGGCTTGGGAGGCAACATTGGCTGTGACCTCTGCAGTGTAGGGGACATCCAAAAGCGCAGACATCTCACCAAACAGCGCACCGGGTTGATCGACCTCAGCAATACGCACGCCAGCTTTGGTCACGGTGACCGAGCCAGACCTCAATACGAACAGCTTGCGCGCGTCATCACCCTCTCTGATGAGCACTTCACCGGCTTCAAAGCTTGCTATTGGAAAAGACTGGCAATGAGACAAAAGGTTCAAAACGGGACCTCCGGAAATAGAGTATGTTTGAAAAAACATCTGGTCCGCCAATTGGTCAGGACCACAAGACAACCCGGCACGTCACATCGTCACCGTTTCGGGCTTACGTAACGCCACCAATCTACGGCATTCGGCCCATTCAGCCCAACAAATTCGTCCAGTCGTTCATCAGATCGCTCTCCCGGACCATGGCGCGCGCGCCAAGTCTTTGGGAGCTCTGTTGGACAAAGCCTCACCTTTCAGAGGCTTGATCGGCGCCCGTTGTCGCCGACGTCAAATGAATCTGTGTCTTCCAGCCGCCGCACAGCGTGTCGACGGGCGGCGGAACAGGCCTGTCAGTGAAAAAGGTCCCGATGTCGCGCAATGAGGCGATGCGAACCGGGGCGGTCCTTTCGAACTTGCTCGCGTCGGCCACAAGGCAACTGGTGCGCGCGCGGTCGAGAATGGTCTGGTTTACACCGACTTCCTGAATGTCAAAATCCAGAAGATCGCCGCCACTGTCCAAAGCCGAGCATCCAATCACGGCATAGTCGAACTTGAACTGCTCAATCACCCGCATGGTCAAAGGTCCAACCAATCCACCGTCTGAGCGGCGCAAGGTGCCTCCGGCGACGATCGTTTCACATGTCGGATTCTGGAGCATCGTGTTCGCGACGTTGAGGTTGTTTGTCACAACGAGCAGGTCGCGATGGTGCATCAATGCGCGCGCCACAGCTTCGGTACTGGTCCCAATGCCCAGAAAGACGGCTGATCTGTCGGGGATAAACGCCGCGCAGGCCTTCGCAAGTGCAGCCTTGGCGGCGGCCCCCAGATTCCGGCGCTCGGCATAGGCGATGTTCGAGACGCGCGACGGCAGAACCGCGCCACCGTGTACGCGTTCAAGTTCGCCGGCTTCTGCAAGTTCTGACAGGTCCCGGCGAATGGTCTGGAGCGTCACCCCGAAGTGATGCGCCAGTTCCTCAACCGACACCCTGCCCTCGCGTCGCGCCGTTTCCAGGATCTCGGGATGTCGGAAGGTCTGGGACATGAAGTATCCAGTGCTCCTGCGGCTTGCCCTGATAGCGAACGTACGCGGATCCCCAAAAACGCACATTACCGAACATAAACGAAAAAAAAATTGACACAATACGCGCATAGTGGTTGTTAGCAGCTTTACGGAGGAAGAACCGTGCAAACAGCCGACAGCGACCTTCTTGTCATTGGTGGGGGCATCAACGGATGCGGGATCGCGCGCGATGCGGCCGGACGCGGCTTGTCCGTGACTGTCGTCGAAATGTCAGACTTGGCTTCAGCCACGTCATCATCCTCGACAAAGCTGTTCCACGGCGGCCTGAGGTATCTGGAGTTCTTTGAGTTTCGGCTGGTTCGCGAGTCACTGATCGAGCGCGAAACGCTATTGCGTGCCATGCCGCATATCAGTTGGCCAATGCGTTTTGTCCTTCCGTATCATGCAGATATGCGGTTCGAGGCTGACACGCCCACGTCGCGGTTGTTGTCGACGATCCTGCCTTGGATGAAAGGCAGGCGTCCAGCATGGCTGATCCGCTTGGGCCTGTTCCTCTATGACCATATCGGTGGCCGAAAAATCCTTCCTCCGACGCGGACTGTTGACCTGTCCTCTGGCCCGGAGGGCGCACCGCTCAAGGACAGGTTCCGGCACGCTTTCGAGTACTCCGATTGCTGGGTCGAGGATTCACGCCTGGTGGTCTTGAATGCCCGCGATGCCGAGGCGCGGGGGGCAAAAGTCCTGACCCGTACAAAAGTTGTCTCCGCAAAAAGCGAAAACGAGATCTGGACCGTGACGCTGGAAGACACCGAAAGCGGGGAACAGACGACGCGCACCGCGCGCATGCTGGTGAACGCCGGCGGGCCATGGGTATCAGAAATCATTCGCAGCAAGGCGCGCCGCAACACCGGCGAGTCAGTCAGGCTTGTCCGGGGCAGCCACATCGTGACCCGCAAGCTCTATGACCACGACAAATGCTACTTCTTTCAGGGCGAAGATGGACGGATCATTTTTGCGATCCCCTATGAAACCGACTTTACCCTGATTGGCACCACAGACGCGGATCACACTGATCCCGACACCTCTCCCGTCTGCACGGATGAAGAACGGGACTACCTGCTGCGATTTGCATCGGAATACTTCGAAACGCCCCTGCATGTGTCGGACGTGGTCTGGACTTATTCTGGGGTTCGGCCTCTCTACGATGACGGTGCGACATCGGCCACGGCGGCGACGCGCGACTACGTCCTGAGCGTCGACAAAAGCGGCGGTGCACCGATGCTGAATGTGTTTGGTGGAAAGATCACCACGTACCGCCGGCTTGCCGAAAGCGCTTTGCAGGAGATCGCGCCATTCTTTGAGGCGGTGCCAGACAAATGGACGGCGGGTGTTGCGCTGCCCGGCGGGGATTTTCCGGTTGTTGGGGTTGAGCATTTGGTGGCGGACTTGAAGAAACGCCACCCGTTTCTGACAGATCGATGGGCCGCGCGTCTTGTGCGCGCCTATGGCACTGAAGCCAGCCAAATGCTGGGTGATGCCAAAACAGAGGCTGACCTGGGCAAGGCGTTCGGTGCCTCACTCACCGAGGCCGAAGTCCGTTGGCTGATGACCCGTGAGTTCGCCCGCACAGCAGAGGACGTGTTGTGGCGACGGTCCAAACTCGGCCTGCGCTTCACGCGTGAAGAGACGTCAGAATTGGCGTCATGGATGATGGCACAGCGAGAGACCAGTTGACCATCACTTGTGCGTCGCCTGTTCCTGCTTCAACTCATTTAGGCCACGTCCCAACTGACCCAAAGACTGGACCAACTGCATCCCCGAGATTGCAGCTTCACTGATCTGGTCGTTCGGGACGACGGCGACACTGCCTTTGAACGCGCTTGGCGCGCCAGGCAGATAAACAATCTTTTCGGTGTCCGAAAAATCACCGGCGATCACGCCAAATCGTGTCCAGCCCCCTTGTTGAACCCGGACCACTCGAATTTGCTCATCCTCAGCCAGTTCGATTGGCTGGCCCGACAGACCCGCAATAGTGTCGCGTACCAGCGCATAGCCGGGAATGTTTGACACGCCAAACTTGTCGAAGGCAGAGGAAAAGGAGCCGCCAAATTCTGTCCGCGCCAGCAGTCCCGCGATAAACGCCGCCCCGATCAGAATGATCGTCGAAATCAGAACCGTCAGAAAGGGCCACTCAGAGTTCGGGAAAAGTGTTGCTCCCAGGCCGTCGCTGAACCCGTTCAAAGCACCAAAAAGCTGTTTCAAAACAAAGATCAAAACGCCGAGCGGCATCAGGAAAACTATCCCGCCTATGGCGGTGTTTCTCACGAACTCCAGGAATATCTTCATCTCCGCGCCCTTCTGGTCCCCACAAACTGCGCCCGAGCTTAGCACGGCGATAGGTTTCGCCTATCCCTGACGGGGCCGTTCAGATCAAATGCACCAAAGAGGTTCAGGACGGGCGCGATCCTTCATCCCGGTACCAGCCGCCAGAGGCGCTTTCGAAGGCCATCGCAGCCTGAAACGCGATCTCATCTCGATAAGCTGGCGCCACAATCTGCATTCCGGTCGGGACGCCGTTTGAGGCGTGGCCCGTGGGAACCGAGATCACCGGGCAACGGCTGAGCATGTTGAACGGTGTGGTAAGGGCCCACCCCAGTTCCGGGCGCACCACCTTTCCCTCGATCGTGACATCCTGCGTCGCCGGGTCGAACTCTGCTGGAACGGCTGGGATGCCTGTGGTTGGGCAGATCAGGACATTGTATTGTTCCATCAGGGGGCCAAATTTCATGTAGGTCTCGCCCGCAACCTCCAGCGACCCTACAAACTCTGCGGCAGAGGAGTCGACTGCGTCTTCTGCCAGTTTGCGGCAATAGGTGGTCATGTCGTCTGCGTGGTCCTCCAGCAAAACCGACAGTGACCCCCCGAACAGATGTGTCAGGTAGGTCAGGCAGGCGGCTTGCACTTCGTCTCCCCAACCCAAATCGACTTCTTCGACAGTGGCGCCGAGTTCCCTGAAGATATCAGCAGCCGCCAGCGTGTTCTTGCGCACCTCGGGATCGACCGAGAAACTTCCCAAGTCCATCGATAATGCAATCCGCCAGCCCCTCAGGTCCGGATACTCGGTGGGCAGCGTCAGCTTCGGATAGAGCGAAGCGATGTCATGCGGGTGCGGTCCACACATAACATTCTGAAGCAGGATGGTGTCTGCGACACTCCGCGCCAGCGGTCCCGTGTGGCAATAGAAATCCAGATTGAAGGGTATGTCATCGGGATTGCGACCGTAGGGCGGTTTGTACCCCACCACACCGCAACACGACGCCGGGATCCGGATGGACCCGCCAATGTCGGACCCGGTTGCCATAGATGCCGTGCCGGAGGCCAGTGACGCGCCCGCACCACCGGAAGAGCCTCCTGGTGTAAACTCTGGATTCCACGGGTTGCGCGTCACCCCCCACAGCCGCGTCCACGTGACCCCCGCGCAGGAGTACTCGGGCGTGGTGGTGCGCGCGTGGACAATCGCACCTTCGGCCAGAATGCGTTCGTTGTTGGGTGACGTGAACTCGGCGACATTGTCCTTTGTGATCAGCGATCCATAAGACGTCGGCTGGCCTTTGATGTAGCTTTCATCCTTGATTGCGACCGCAAGCCCATCGAGACATCCGATGGGTTCGCCTTTGGACCATCGCGCCTCGGAAGCGCGCGCAGCCTCCATTGCCTCATCGAAGTAGGTATAGGCAAAGGGATTGATGCTGTCCTTTGTGGCCTCGGCCCTGGCGATCTGGGCGGACAGCAGCTCCACTGGCGACAAAGACTTGTCCGCAAAGCGCGACATTGCCTCGGTCGCGGTCATGTAAATCAGCTCTTCACTCATTTCCTTCCTCCAAATGCCGCGACCACCGCCTCTACGCCGGCTCGCCAATCCAGCAGGTATCCCTCTTCGCTCAGAGTGTCTGGCCAACTCGAAAGCTTCACCGCAACGAGGCCGCGATCGGGATCGACGTAAATGTGCTGCCCGAATATCCCGAGGCTCAGATGCGCCGGATGGTCTGCATCTTCGATCCAGAACTGATTGCGGTAGCGACCATTCGGCAGAAACTCACGACCATACTCATTGAACGTACCGTGGTCCCCCGATCGAATGTCATCGATCCAGACCTTGGGAATGACTTGTACGCCGTCTCGCCGCCCGTCCTCGAGCATCAGCCGTCCGAACCGGGCAAAGTCGCGCAAACACGCGTTGAATCCGCCATCCGCCAGAGGAAACCCTGCCGGATCGACGGTAAAAAAACCATCATGTTCGGCGCCCATTGGGGCCCAGAGCCGTTCTGAGACAAGGTCAGCCAGCCTGCGCCCGCTCGCCCGCTCCATCAAAAATCCAAGGAGGTCAGTTTCGATGGACCGATACTCGAACCGGGCGCCATGTGCCGCATCGGTTTCGGTCAGCGACATGATCAGATCCCAGGTGGAGCGTGGCACGGTCTCGGGGTCCATGAACGGGTACAGAGGTTTGAGTCCCGCCGCGACATCCAGCAGAAACACATGAGACTCCGGATCGCCATAGGTTTCGCCGAACACAACCCCGGTTGTCATGTCCAGAACCTGTTGCAAGGTCGCGCCGCGCCAGGCCGTGTCTGTGAGTTCCGGGATGACATCCGTCACCGGTGCGTCAGGGTCCAGAAGACCGTCAGAAATCAACGTTCCGGCCACGGCCGCGACAACGCTCTTTGAGACCGAGAACGCGATATGCGGTTGGCGCGGATTGGCCGCGTTGTGGTAGCTTTCGACAAGGATCTGACCGTCATGCCAGATCAGGGTGCTGTCGGTGTAGGTGTCGTCCAGCATCTGGCCCCAAGTCGTCGCACGGCCGGAAATTGTTTCAAAGGCGATGGAATCAACACTTTGCCCGGTTCCCGGCAACGACCACGTGTCGGCGCCCCGCGGCACGTCAACGGTCGGGACAACTTCTCGCATGTGCCTGAAGGCCCAGCGGTTCCACGGCGGGTTGTCCCAGTCATGGGGCGGGACCCGCCATTCCGCAGGAACCGGACTGCCCTGCATGATCGGCAGGGCATTTTCGGTGTTTTTGAAACTGCGTGTCATGATGACCGAAAGAGGAAGGGGCACCGATGGATGCCCCTCCTGATCTTACTTTTGCAGATCGGTCCAGATCCGCGTGTACAGGGCCTGCGTCTCAGGTGCACAGGTTTCTGTGAACACGCCCTTGTCCTTCAGTTCTGCAGGAATGACGATCTCAGGCGCCGTGGTCATGTCCTCGGGCATGTAAGCCTCGGAGCCTTTGATCCCGTTGGCGTACCGCGCGAATTCGGAAATGAGGGCTGCGTTTTCCGGATCCATCACGAAGTTCTGGAACGCCTTTGCCTCTTCCGGATTGTTGGCATCTTTGAGAACCGCAACCGAGTCCATCCAGACCGGGTAGCCTTCCTTGGGATAGCCGTAAGCGATGTTCTCGTTCTGCAGACGCATCCGGAACGTGGACCCATTCCAGTTCACACCCGCCCAAAGGTCTTCCTTGGCGAACTTCTCAAGGTTGCCATAGTCCATACCAAGCCAGCTTTTCTTGGCTTCGACCAGCGTGTCGCGAACCTGCTTGAGCAAATCGAGGTCAGCGCTGCAGGGTTCGCCGCCATGATACATGATCGCCAGAGACATGACGTCGCCCATTTCGGGGACGACGTTGATCTTGCCTTTCAGGGAGTCCGGGGGATCGAGGAACATCGCTGACGTGTTGATGTCGCCGTCATAGTACTTCGTGTTGACCACAACACCGGTGGTGCCCCACTGCCATGGCACCGTGTACTGGCGACCGGGATCCCAGGCCACATCGACCCAGACCGGATCCACATTCTTGAAGTTCTCCATCTGGTCCGGCCGGCTTTCCATCAGAAGCCCTTCTTCGATCCAGATCGGAACATATGTGTGCGAGGGCACCACGATGTCAAAGCCATGCCCGCCCGCTTTGACTTTGGCCAACGCTGTGTCGTTGCTGTCGTAGTCGGTGAGGGTGACCTTGATGCCGGTTTCTTCTTCGAATTTTTCGATCAGCTTGGGGTTTGTGTAGTTCCCCCAGTTGTAGATGTTCAGCTCCTGCGCGATGGCACCGGTGGACATCAATGCCAACACCGATGAAGCAGCAATTAGTCGTTTCATATGAGTCTCTCCTTATTGTCCAAGTTCATTCCTTCCGGCTTCTGCTCGGCCGGCTGAAGCTCATTCATCGCCGTCCTCTGCTGATCCAGAAAAACAGCGAGACCAGGATCGCGCCTGCGGCAAGAATAACGGTCGAGATCGCATTGACCTCCGGTGTCACAACGCGGCGCAGTTGCCCCAACATGTAAGTCGGCAGAGTTTCCTGCCCGGCAGACTTGACGAACTCGGTGATGACCACGTCATCGAGCGAAATGACGAAGGCCAACATCAGACCCGCGACTATCCCCGGCCACATCAGTGGCAAGGTCACCCGCAGGAAGACCTGCATCGGTGCGGCATAGAGATCGCGGGCAGCCGTCTCCAACGTCATATCCATGGTCTCAAGCCGCGCCCGGATCGGAAGATACGCAAAGGGAATGCAAAACGCTGTGTGGCCCGCAATCAGATAGATCATGCTGGTATGCCCTGTCGCCACCTTGACCCATGCGAAAACGATCAACAGAGCCACAGCGGTCACGATCTCGGGCACCATCAGCGGCTGATTGATCAGGGCATAGATCATCGTGCGGCCCGGGAACCGGCGTTTCGTGCGGGTCGTCGCCAGTGCCGCAAGCGTGGCGGCAACCGTTGCAATCGACGCCGCGATCGCAGCGAGGTAGAGCGAGCGCAGGGCGGCATCAATCACCTGTTCATTGCTGGCCGCCTGCTGATACCAGCGCAACGAGAAGCCCTCCCAGATCGCAAGCGAAGTGCCTGCATTAAAGGAGTAAACCACTAGAATGATTATTGGAGCGTAGAGCGCAAAAAGACTGAAAAGCGCAATCACCGCAAAGCCCGGCAGCGTTCTTACCGAAAAGCCGCGGGGACTTTTGCGGGTCCGAGCGACGGGTGCGCTTGTGGAGGTCATATCAGACATCTGCACGCTCCCTTGAGGTGACGCGCACGTACCAGATCAACGAGACCATCACGGCGGCCATCAGCATCAGGGACAGCGCAGCACCCAACGGCCAATTGCGCCCTGCGCCAAATTGCAACTCGATCAGGTTGCCAAACATAAGGTTCTTGCCGCCACCAAGAACGCGTGGGGTCACATAAGCGCCAAGAGACGGAATGAAGACGAGAATCGAACCCGCGATGATGCCGGGTTTGATAAGCGGCAGGATGATCCGCCAAAACGCGGTCCACCGCGTGGCGTACAGGTCGTAAGCCGCCTCAACCAGTCTGAAATCCAGTTTGTCTACAGCGGCGTAGACCGGCAGAACCATGAGCGGCAGATAGACATAGGTCATCCCGAACCCGATGGCGAAATCGGTGAACATCATCTGCAGCGGTGCGTCGATGATCCCAATCTTCAGCAGCAGCAAGTTGATCACGCCTTCGCTGCGGATCAGCTCCTGAATGGCGATCGTGCGCACCAGCAGATTGGTCCAGAATGGGACCGTGATCAAAAACAACCAGAACTCACGTTTGCCCGGCGGTTGGGTTGCAATAAACCAAGCCGTTGGCACCCCGAAGATCAGTGTGAGCAGCGTCGTGATCAACGACAGCGACAGCGAGCGCCAAAAGATCGACAAGTGGGCGTCTGCCCACATTAGGCTGTCATCGAAGATATCCCGTTGCACGAGAACCGATTTCCAGCCTTCCAGAGAAAACTCCCATACAACGTTGCCATACGGGCCTGGAGCCAGAAACGAATAGACGACCATCACAAGAAGCGGGCCGGCGGCGAATAGAGCAATGATCGCGACCGCAGGCGCCGACATAAGCCAACGATTCCGGTTGTCCTGACTGACTGCTTCGCGCTCCAGAGCTCCGGCGTTTGGGCGGTGATGCGTGGTCGCGTCAGTCATTTCCTCAGTCCCTCAGCACCGTGACGGCCCCGGGATTGATGGCCAAAGCCACGGACGCACCCTCTTGCAGACCGTCACCCACGCCGGGCTGGTTTGGCATTCGGGCTTTGAAGGCTTCACCCGTGGACAGGCGCAAATGGGCGGTAGTGGACTCCCCCGAATAAACAACGCTGTCCACTGTCGCCGCCAGATCGTTCCCTTCTGCCGCTCCATTTCTGGGCGCTGCATGCTCTGGCCGGATCAGAACGCTGACCATGCCATCACGCACGCCTTCAGGCACCTGCACATCGAAACGACCGCCCGCTTTCAGCGTCAGCGACTGTCCTTTCAACTCACCGTCCAGGAAGTTCGATTCTCCGATGAAACCGGCCACAAAGCGCTCGGCCGGGCGCTCATAAATCTCGCGCGGCGATCCCACCTGCAGAATCTCTCCGTTGCTCATTACGGCAACACGATCAGACATGGTCAGGGCTTCTTCCTGATCGTGCGTCACAAAAATGAAGGTGATCCCGGTTTCATGCTGCAAACGTTTGAGTTCGATCTGCATCTCTTTGCGCAGCTTCAGGTCGAGCGCGCTGAGCGGCTCATCCAGCAACAGGACCTCGGGATGCGGCGCCAGCGCCCGGGCCAGCGCGACTCGCTGTTGCTGTCCACCGGATATCTCTGAAGTGCGCCGCGACTTCAGCTCTTCCATACGAACCAGTCGCAGCATTTCGTCCACGGTGGATTTGATTTCGCCCTTTGGCTTGCCCAGCATCTCCAGCCCAAATGCGATGTTGTTCGACACGCTCATATGCGGAAACAGCGCGTAGTTCTGAAAAACTGTGTTCACCGGGCGCTTGTTGGGGGGCAGGCGCGAAATATCGTTACCCCCCAAGCTGATGGCGCCCATCGTCGGCGGCTCGAACCCGGCGATGATCCGCAAAAGCGTGGTCTTGCCGCAGCCAGACGGGCCAAGCAGCGTGAAGAACTCATTCTCAGCAATGTTCACTGACACGTTGTTAAGCGCGGTGAACGCCGCATCACCCGTTCCAAAAACTTTGGTTGCGTTCTGTATCTCAATCATAGGGGCGGCGGGCCTGCCTTCGTTGTCACGGGGTTTATTGGTATTGACAGATACTTTTTAGTCAATAAAATTTTTTAGTGTGATAAAACTTTTTATGAAAGTGCCTACGTCTTGAGCCGCGAGCCAAAGCAGTTGTCAAAATCTGAATCGCCCCCGTCCGGACTGCGTGGACGCAAAAAAGCGCGCCGTCGCGAGGAGATACTGCGCGGCGCCGGACGAAGGTTCGCCAAAGACGGTTTTGATTCAACGACGATGGCCGAAATCGCTCAGGAGGCTGGTGTATCCCCTCCCACTGTCTTCAATTACTTCGGATCGAAAGAGAACATCCTGAGCGCCCTGATCTTCGAAGGCACGGAACACGAGCGCACAGCACATCTGAAAATGCCGCGCAAGACGAACCGACCGTTCGCGGACGTCCTCGGCGATCTTTTCAGCGAATTTTCGGTCAACACCTTGCGCATCGCTGGTAAGCGGGTCTGGCGCTATGCCGAAGCGGCCAATATTCGTAGGCCAAACTCAGATTTCGAGAAGAAGTTCCGCCATTCGGACGCAGAGCTGGCAAGGCTGGTTTTTGCGGTCATGGGGGACTACGACATGGTGCTTCGCAACGGCGAAACCCCTGACCCGGAGTTCTTGGGCAGCCTGTTTTTCGACCGCTGGACGGCGCTCTATTTCAGTTTCATCAAGGATGACAACATGCCGATGGAAACACATGAGGCAGAGATCAGACGAGATGTGGGCAATATGGTTGCCCTGCTGTTTGACGAGACCTTTGCGGAAAGCTCTCCGCTCAAGGCCGAGCGGGCCGCAGTATGAGTGCCGCTGATCTGATCATCACCAATGGGCAGGTCCTGACGATGAACCCCACCAATCCGCGGGCGGAGGCTGTCGCGGTGGCCGGCGAAAGAATCCTAGCAGTCGGGTCTCGCAGCGAAATCGAAGCTCTGAAGGGTCCACAATCAAGGGTGATAGATGCGCAAGGCGGCACAGTGATACCAGGGATGGTCGAAGCACATCTGCATCTCTTCTCGGGTGCCTTTGGAATGCGGCTGCTGCAACTGGATGGCATCAGCGGATTGGACGCCTTGAGAGATGCGCTGCAGGGGTATGCTGCGGCGAACCCCGACGAGGCGCTGCTGATTTGCAAGGCCGCGGACTACAACCTGTTTGGTGATGGCGTTCAAACAACGCGGCAGATGCTGGATCAGGCCCTGGCAGACCGACCTATTGTATTGATTGCCGGTGATCACCACACAGGCTGGGCAAATTCGATCGCACTTGAACGCGCCGGGATAATGCAAGGTCTTGCCGTGCCGCCCGGGAACGAAGTGGTCATGGCGCAGGATGGCACAGCATCGGGTGAGCTTCGGGAGCATGCCGCGATGGAGCCCGTTATGGCTCTGCGATCGTCCGGAGGCCGCGAGAACCTTGGACTTGCCGGCGTGGAGCCGGGCAGCGATCTCACGCAGGCGCAAAGGGATGCTGATCTGGACGTGGTGCGTGACGGACTGAAGTTTTGCGCCAGCCACGGTTTCACGTCGCTGCACAATATGGACGGCAATTTCTACCAACTCGATTTGCTGCGCACGCTGGAGAACCGGGATCAACTGATCTGCCGCACAGAAGTCCCATTCCATTTGACCCCTGCCAAGCCATTGTCATCCCTTGAGGATGCCACCACGATGCATGAGCAATATCGCAGCGAGCGACTGCGATCCGGCCGCGTCAAGATGTTCATGGACGGCGTGATCGACAGCGGGACTGCTGTGATGGTGGAGGACTACGCTGACCAGCCAGGGTGGCGCGGCGATCCCCTGCATAATGCCGAACGCTTTGCCGCCGCCTGTGTGGATGCTGATCGCCGTGGGTTGCAAATCTCTGTCCATGCGATTGGGGATGGTGCGGTGCGGCGCGTTCTGGATGGGTATGAGGCTGCGCGGAATGCCAATGGGCGCCGCGATTCCCGCCATCGGATCGAACATGTCGAGGTCCTGCATCCCGATGATCTGCCACGCTTTGCGGAGCTCGGAGTGGTCGCCTCCATGCAGCCACCACATCCGCCGGGCGCGATGGATTTTCCGCTGGAGCCATGGGTATCGCGGGTGGGACCCGCGCGGTGGCCTTGGGCCTTTCCCTTGACCTATCTGCGGGACGCCGGCGTGCCGATTGCGTTTGCTTCGGACTGGCCGGTATCGGACGTGAACCCAATGCGGGGAGTCAAAGCCGCGATTACGCGGAAACCATGGCAGGAAGGCCACCCGGCCCATGCGTCGACGCTTGCGCAGGCCCTCCATGGTTATACGGCTGGCGGCGCCTATGCCGGTCACGATGAGACCCGGCTGGGACAGCTATCAGCAGGTATGCTGGCCGACATCGTCATCATGGATCGCGATCTGGAGTCGACACCGGTTGAAGAACTGGATCAAGCACGCGCAGCGCTCACGCTCTGCTCAGGTCACACAACCTGGGAAGCCTGATCAGTCTGTGCCCAGCGCAGCAGCAGATCGGGCCAAGGCTTCGATGCCGCTCCATTTGCCTGCCGACAACAATTCACCGGGCGCGACCCAGCTGCCACCCGCGCACACAACGTTGCCGAGTTCCAGAAACTCCTTTGCGTTGTCCGGGCCAATACCGCCGGTCGGGCAAAAGGAGATCTGAGGCAGCGGACCCCCGATTGATTTCAGAGCGGCTACACCACCCGAAGCCACCGCCGGGAAGAACTTAAGCATGTCGTAGCCTCGCTCCAGCAAAGCCATTGCTTCGCTCGCCGTGGCCGCGCCGGGCAACAGCGGCAGACCCTCTTCTTCGCACGCAGCCAGCAACGAATCCGTTGCTCCGGGCGAGACACCGAACTCAGCGCCGGCGGCCTTGGCGGCACGGACCTCAGCAGGCGTGACAAGTGTGCCTGCCCCAACCCGGCCGCCCGGAACGGCGGCCATTTCGCGGATCGCATCCAACGCGGCGGGTGTGCGCAATGTCACCTCCAGCGCGGGCAGACCACCTGCGACCAGAGCTTCGGCCAAGGGCCGCGCATGCCGCGGATCCTCGATCACCAGAACAGGCACAATCGGCGCAAGGCCGCAAATCTCCCGTGTTCGGAGGCTGGCCTCACTTGGGGTCACAGACATAGGCTACGCTCCGAAAATCGTTGCGCCGGTGTTTGCGGCGCCAACATTCTGGCGAAACGCGGCAAAGAGTTCACGTCCCATCCCGAACTGGTTCGCCCGAAGATCGCCGGTCACCGGCGTACGGTCGGCAATCCCCTCGGTCAGAACATCGAGTCGGCCTTCCACCGCATCGACTCGCAGGACGTCTCCGTCCTGCAAACGCGCAAGCACACCCCCGTCGAGCGCTTCCGGACAGACATGAATGGCCGCAGGAACCTTGCCCGAGGCCCCGGACATACGCCCGTCGGTCACAAGTGCCACCTTCTGCCCACGGCCCTGCAAAACCGAGAGCAGAGGGGTCAGGCTGTGCAACTCCGGCATGCCATTGGCTTTGGGTCCCTGAAACCGCACGACCACCACGACATCCCCGACCAACTCACCGGCTTTGAACGCCGCTTTGACGTCTTCCTGCGTTTCGAACACGCGCACCGGTGCCTCGACCACCAGATGTTCGGGGGCAACCGCGGACACCTTCATCACGGCAGTCCCGCATGAGCCGGTCAGACGCGACAGCCCGCCATGGGACTGGAATGGATCCTCCACAGGGCGCAGGATCCTGGTGTTCAGGCTCTTACCGCTTCCCTCGTTCCAAACCAGCGCGCCGTCCTGAAGCTTGGGCTCCTGTGTGTAGTGGTGCAAGCCGGGCCCTGCGACGGTGTGGGTATCTGGATGGAGCAGTCCATTCGCCAGCAATTCGCCGATCATATAGCCAAGGCCACCTGCCGCATGAAAATGGTTCACGTCCGCCAACCCGTTCGGATAGACCCGTGCCATCAGGGGCGTGATCTCAGACAGTTCCGCGAAATCCTGCCAGTCGAGCACAATGCCGCCAGCTCGCGCCATAGCCACAAGATGAATCAGAAGGTTTGTCGATCCCCCAGTGGCATTCAGCCCGACGATTCCATTCACAAACGCCTTTTCATCCAGAATAGCGCGTACCGGAGTATACGCATTGCCGAGCGCGCTCAGCGCCAAGGCCCGCTGTGCCCCGGCCCGCGTCAAAGCCGTCCGCAATGGCGTATTGGGGGTCACGAAGCTGGACCCCGGCAGATGAAGCCCCATGAACTCCATCAGCATCTGGTTGGTATTGGCTGTCCCGTAAAAGGTGCAGGTCCCCGGTCCGTGATACGCCGCCATCTCGGCCGCCATCAGCGCGTCGCGGCCGACCTCTCCCGACGCAAACTTCTGGCGCACCAGCGCCTTTTCGTCATTTGGCAATCCGCTTTCCATAGGACCCGCGGGCAGAAACACGGCCGGCAGATGCCCAAACGCCTGCGCCGCAATGACCAGCCCGGGGACGATCTTGTCACAGACCCCCAAAAACACCGCCGCGTCGAACGTATTGTGACTCAGCGCAACTGAAGCAGCCAAAGCAATGACATCGCGCGAAAACAGGCTCAACTCCATGCCCGGCTCACCTTGCGTGACACCATCACACATCGCAGGGACTCCGCCCGCAACCTGAGCGGTTCCGCCGGTCTCGCGCACTGCCTCGCGGATCAGATCGGGGTAGCGCTCGAAGGGTTGATGCGCCGACAGCATGTCGTTGTATGTTGTAACGATCCCGAGGTTGCCGGCTTCACCGCTGGCAAGACGGGATTTGTCTTCTCCCGATGCGGCATAGGCATGTGCCTGACCACTGCATGACAGGTGCGCGCGCACCGCGCCGCCGGACCGGGCGGCCTCCATGCGGTCAAGATAGTCCCTGCGGGTCGCCGCACTGCGGGACACGATGTTCTCCGTGACGCGTTCCAGTACCGGATTCAAGGTCATTTTCGTCTATCCCATGGGGGTCCATATAGACCCGTCTCTCAGTCGATCTCGCGCCAGCGCCGACCGTCCCGATGCAACAGCATTAGCGCATCTTCGGGCCCGGAGCTTCCGGCATCATAGGGCGCCGGTCGCAGTTGGTCTTCCTCCCAACCGGAAATCATAGGGTCAGCCCACTGCCATGCGGCTTCGACTTCGTCCCCACGCATGAAGAGAGTCTGGTCACCGCGGATCACATCCATAATCAGACGTTCATAGGCGTCCTGCACCTGCAACTGCTCGCCAAGCGCCTCGGCAAAGGTCATGTCCAGAGTGACTTCCGCCAAACGCATGCCACCGGGGCCAGGCTCCTTGATCGTTGTGCGCAACGTGATCCCCTCATCCGGCTGCAACCGAATGATAAGGGTGTTCCCGCGCCGGCCTTCCATCTTGGGAAAGATCATGTGCGGCGGATCCCGAAACACCACCGCAATTTCGCTGCATCTGGCGCGCAGTTTCTTCCCTGTGCGCAGGTAGAAAGGCGTGCCGGCCCAGCGCCAGTTGGCGACACCAATCTTGAGCGCTATGAAGCTTTCGGTCCGGCTGTTCAGGTTCCCTGCGTGGTCGAGATACCCGTCGCCGCCCGAGGCCGCGCGGTACTGTCCACGCACAATGTCCTGTGGTGGCACAGGCTCAAGCGCTTCGATCACCTTAACTTTTTCATCCCGCACGGCGTTTGGTGTCAGCTTCGACGGCGGCTCCATCGCGGTCAGGCACAACAATTGCATCAAATGGTTCTGGACCATGTCCCGCATGGCGCCGGACCGGTCGTAGTAAGCGCCGCGACCCTCCACCCCGAGGCTTTCTGCAACTGTGATCTGCACATGATCGACATGCGTCGAGTTCCAGAGCGGTTCCCACAGTGCATTTGCAAAGCGCAGCGCCATCAGGTTCTGCACCGTCTCTTTGCCGAGGTAGTGGTCAATGCGGTAGATCTGATGTTCCTCAAAACCTCGCCGCAGTTCAGCGTTCAGCGCACGGGCTGATTGCAGATCGTGACCGAACGGCTTTTCCACGACGATCCGGGCCTCTGGCGTCGATATCCCGTGAGCGCCAAGCCGCTCAGCAATTGGTCCGAACAAGGAGGGAGAAACTGACAGATAAAAGGCACGGATGACATCAGGTCGCAGCGCCTGTTGCAACTCTGACCAGCCCGAATCTCCTGTCGCATCAACTCGGACGTAGCTGACGGCCGCGAGAAACCGCTCCAGCGCCTGCGCATCTGCGGCACTGTCAGGGGCAAACTCTGTCAGCGTGTTACGGACAAGGTCCCGGAACGCGTCGACATTCATGTCCGAGCGAGCCGCTCCGATCACGCGCGCGCCTTCAGGCATTTGTTCGACCAGAAAACGGTGGAACAACCCGGGCAGAATCTTGCGGCGCGCCAGATCACCGGTGACCCCAAATACAACAAGGTCGAATGCATCAACCGGGATAACGCGCGCAACCATTGGCTAGCTGGCCAGTTTAAAATCTTCGGACCCGTTCATCAGGGCACCAATGCGTCGTCCAGTGTCCAGCATGCGGTTCGAAAACCCCCACTCATTGTCGTACCAGCTTACGACCCGCACGAGGCCGTCGTCGGTGACGGTGGTCTGCGCGGCAGCAAAACAGGACGAATGGGGGTCGTGGTTGAAATCCACCGAAACCATGGGGTCGGTTTCATAAGACAGGATACCAGCCAGTTCGCCCGCAGCGGCCTCTTTCATTACCGCATTGATCTGTTCCCGAGTCACCGGTTTCTGCGGCACGAAAGCGAGATCGACAAGAGATACGTTCGGCGTCGGTACACGGATGGCAGACCCTTCCAGCCGACCTTTGAGATGCGGCAGAACCAACGAGATTGCTCGCGCGGCACCGGTTGACGTCGGAACCATGGAGATCGAAGCAGCGCGCGCACGATAAAGATCGCGGTGGCTTGAATCGTGACTGGGCTGATCGCCCGTAAAGGAGTGGATCGTCGTCATGTAGCCGGTCTTGATGCCAAATGCCCGATCCAGGATCATCGCCACCGGCGCGAGGCAATTGGTCGTACAGGACGCGTTCGACACGATCACGTCGTTGGGCGTGAGATCCATATGATTTACGCCAAAGACGACCGTACGGTCTGCATCTTTGCCCGGCGCAGAAATCAAAACCCGTTTGGAGCCATTGCTCAGATGGCGGGACGCTGCCTCATGAGAGGTGAAAAGCCCTGTGCATTCATACGCAATGTCTACATCCTGCCAGGGCAACTCCTCGGGATTGCGCAACGCCGTCAGACGGATCTCATGGCCTCCGACTTTCATGCAATCACCCACCAAGGCCACCTCGGCCTTCAGTCGGCCATGAACGCTGTCATACTTCAGTAGGTGCAGTGCCGTTTCCGGCGGCGCCAGATCGTTGATTGCAACAATCTCGATGTCGGTGGCCTTGCTTTCGATCAGGGCACGCAAAACGCCGCGTCCAATGCGCCCAAACCCGTTTATCGCAACTTTGACAGTCATTTCGTGCCTCCCATCGGACAGGTCAGAAATGGCGCGGCGACTCGCCGTTAGCCAATTTATGGTAGCGCTAACATATGCAGCCGGAAAAGACTACTGAAAAGAGAAAGAGTTCAGTTGGCGGCAAGACTTTGCGCGACGCCCGGCGTTACTTCCAGGCGAAGGACGGTTGGTCGTAATGGGCCGCGCGCGTCGGTGCACCGCGCAGAGCCACTTCACGAAACTGGTACAAGATCGCAGCGGTTGGCGCATACATGTGATGCCCAAGGGTCGGAAAGAAGGCCGAAAGAACCGGATGCGGGCTGTTGTCGCTGGCTTTCAGTCGCGGGATATCAGGGCTGTTCAGCTCAGACAGGGGCAAATGAAACACCTGAGCGACTTCAGATGGATCAGGGCGCATTGCGCTGATGTCGTCGCACCACATGACGATGGGAGCAATTCGGAAGCCAGACCGTGTCGGGAAATGATCAAGCCGGCCCAGAATGTCTCCATCGCCTAAGGTCAGACCCAACTCTTCGTCCAGTTCCCGGATCGCTGCGACAACGTCTGTCTCGCCGGGATCAAGCCGCCCACCTGGTAAAGCATATTGCCCGCCGTGCCGGTTCAGTTTCGGGGGCCGCAGCGTCATCAGGATGCTGGCTTCACCTGATTTCGCGTCATCTGCAATCACAAGGGCGACCGCCGCATCCCGCAGCTCGTCTTTGGGATGCGTCTGCACCTCAAACTCGTCCAGCCTGTCGCGAACGGTGATGCGCAGAGGCTGTTCGAATGGAAAGGATGACACGTGGCGGCTCCTGTGTGTGTGCCCCTTTGGAAGGGTTAGGTGTTGTCATACGCGTGCGCCGACTCGATGTGAACATGAAACGCGTGGGCACTTGGGTGATCGCAAAGCTTGCGTCCAAAACCGCGCGAACCACAACCCCTGCCCGTCCTGAGATATCTTCGACACTTTTTCTTCGCAGACCACTTGCAGTCCACGCAGACTCGGAATAGACCGCAGTTCGTTGGCGCGGGATGGAGCAGCCCGGTAGCTCGTCAGGCTCATAACCTGAAGGTCGTAGGTTCAAATCCTACTCCCGCAACCAACCAAACCGAACGGCCCGAGGCACCTGCTTTCGAGGCCGTTTTTTGTTGGGAGATCGCTTTCCGGGAGACTGTGAGGAGCTTCGTAGACCCCGGTACCATCACGTCAGGATGAAAGGTGCAGCCACTAGCCTTTCCCCATCAGCCAATACGTCTGAACAATCCCTTTGCCCTTGATCTCGACGTCACCTCTCAGTTCAAACTGATAGTCTGGACCCAGCCGATCCTTGGTCTCGCGGGTCAGTTGGATCCGGCCTTCCTCCCCCTGACTTTCCATGCGGCTGGCGGTGTTAACGGTGTCGCCCCAGACATCGTAGAAGACCTTCTGGGATCCAATGACGCCTGCGATTGCGGCACCTGAATGCAGACCGATCCGGACTTCGACTTGCTGTCCGGTCTCTCGTGTCAGACGTCTGGTAACTTGCAGCATTTCGAGCGCCATATCCGCGATGGCTTGTGCGTGATCCGGACGTGCCACCGGCATGCCAGCAGCGACCATGTAGGCATCTCCAATGGTCTTGATCTTTTCGAGACCAAAACGATCAGTCAGCTTGTCAAACTCGGTAAAAACACGGTTCAGGAAGTTGATAACCTCTTCGGGCGGCATCGAAGACGCGCGGGGCGTGAAGTCGACGATGTCGGCAAACAGGATCGTGACTTCATCCAAATCGTCGGCGATCACTGTGCCCGGCTCAGATTTCAATCGGGCAGCGATCTCAGAAGGCAGCAGGTTGTCCAGCAACGCCTCGGACCGCGCGTGCTCGGCGGCAAGTGCCTCCTCTGCGCGCGCAACACGGAAAGACAGGGTGAAGATTCCAAGGCTGATCATTATTGGCAACGATACGATCACGCTCAACAGCACAATCGACTGAAACACCGGATCCACTCTCGCCGTTCCGGACGGCTCCTGAAAGTAGATCATCGATATGACCATCGCGGTGGTGCACGCGACCGCAAAGAAGATCGAGTCAGCCAGATGTTCCTTACCGTTGACGAAGAAGGCCGCCATCAAGGCAACGTTGAGGTACAGGAATAATCCGGTGCTCGCCCCCAGATGATAGGTCAGCGTCGTGAAGACCCAGATGCCAACCGCCATCCCAAGGTAGAGCGCCAACCGCGTACTGCGGATCGCCACCAGCGGCAGCAGGATAACCAACGCGCAAATTAAAGCAGCGGTCCATGCAACCCGAAGGCCTTCAAAGTCATAAAGCGCGTAAAATGCGGCGTAGGACAACGCGGCGGCAAGCGCGATCAGCATCATGACGCCGAACGCCGCACGCTTTGACTTTTCGCCATCCGGCAGCCCCTCCAACCCGATGGACAGGTACCAATCGATCAGGCGCCAAATGCGATGCGAGAGCCTTTCGAAGATTGGACGTTCTCCAACAATTGGTGCCGAGGGCGCTTACGCTACCTTGTTCAAAGTGATGCAGCTTTGGGACGTAAATGCAATTGATACTGATGGTGCGGTGCGGCGCACACGTGCGCTGTCGATTTGGATCCAGAGGTGAAGGTGTTGTTTGTTGAATCGTTATGCAGAGAGCGCCGACCGCGTTGCTCGGCTGGCCAGAGCGGTCAGAGGGCGCGACCCCCGGCTAACTCCTCGACAAGCCAAGCCCGGAATGCTTCAACTTGCGGCGGTCTGCGCCTCCCTTCGGGCTCAACGAACCAATAAGAGATGCCTGTCGGAAATCGGCCTGGGAACGGAGCGACGAGGCGCCCCATCGCCAGAGCATCATGGGCCAGAGTTTCCCACGCCAGGAAGATACCCTGCCCCGCGACCGCCGCGTCCAGGCACAAAGACGCATCCGAGAATTCCGGACCACCGCTCAACTGGCCTTCCGATAAACCGTTCGGCGAGAGCCAGACGTCCCAGCCAAACATGGGATTTGGTTCGCGAATAACCGGGACCTTCGTGATGTCAGATAGATCTCGCAATTGGTCTGCAACAGCCGGCGCGCACACCGGAAAGACACGGTGTGGGAAAAGCTCCTCCAAAGCGACGCCGGACCAGTCTCCCCAACCCACCCGAATGCAGGCGTCGATTTCACCTCGCCTTGGTTCGACCAAGGTGACAGAGGCATCTATCCTGACCCGAATATCCGGATGCGCTTCTGCAAAACGTCCCAGCCGCCAGACGAGCCATTTCCCGGCGAACACCGGGGCGACCGAAATCGTAATGGTATCTTCCGGGCTTTGCTGGGTGACCGAAACACCGCGCGCCAGTGCTTTGAAGCCCTCAGTCAGGTGCCCGGCCACTTCGCTTCCAATGTTTGTCGGGACCAACCCCTTCGGTTTGCGCTCGAAAAGACGCCGGTCGAGTTGCGCTTCGGCCTTGATGATCTGCTGACTGACGGCACCGGGCGTAACCCCAAGTTCATCTGCAGCGGCGCGAAGTGTGCCCAGACGCGCCACGGCTTCGACCGCCCGCAAGGCCATCAGATTCACGTTTGACAAGGCATCCATATAGCAAAACTATATCATGCTACAGAAGATGTGGATAAAAACATGACGCGGCAAGAGTCTATTATAAAGCCATGCTGTACCACCGACTCCTGAGTGCAATCGCGCGATTGGCCCCGCCCAATGAAGAAGGCAGTGACGATCGCTGGCGGCGCGACCCGCTTTCACATCCCGCGATCCGCTGCATGAACGAGCGCGAGCGTGCCGACCTCCCGTTTGAACCTTCGCGTATTTTGCCGGACTGAATGGACGTTATTGCGAACTGTAGCGAGCCAAATCTCAACCTGATGCGCCCGAAACCGCCGTGACGGCGAATTCGATCATAGCGTCATTGGGGTCTGTCAGAATACGACGCCCTTAACAACGCACGCCCATTACCCAATCGCATGGCATGGGCGTCGCACTTGACCTTCAGGCCGCCCGGCGGAGCGCCTGTGCCATGCAGTGAATTCCGCCACCTGTCTTGGAGATCTCAGCAGTCTCCACCGCAGCCACTTCAAAGCCCAGAGCGCGCAGTTTGCCGATCAGAACTGTCGACGACACGGGTGCGATCACCTTGTCGTTGCCCAAGGACATCATGTTGCAGCCCAGCGCCATTGTATCCGGGAAGGGTACGTCAATGATCTCGTGCCCCTTCGCCTTGAGCCATTCGACGATGCCGGGTTCGGTGCAATCGAGGCAGACAGCCGTCAGCTTCTCGGCAACAGGTACGACCATCAGGTCGATATGGACAAAGAACTCGTCAATGAAGGCAAGACGGACTTCCCAGCCTTCGGCCTCGAACCAGCTGGCCACCTGTCGCGCACCGGGCTCATTTGTCCGTGCTTCGCCACACCCGATCAGAACGCAACCCTCTTCGATCACGTTGAAGTCGCCGCCTTCGAACGTACCGGCAGTGACCATGTCGTAGATCGGGATACCCAGTGCCTCATATGCGCGGATCGCTGCATAGTTTTCGCCCCGTCGCCACCACTGAGACATCGCCGTGATGAATGCGCCGTATGGCGTCATAACGCTGCTGTCGCGCGAGTAGACCTGCATGGTCAGTTCCGGCTCTGGCTCGAGCCAATGCACCTTCACACCGAAATGGCGGTACGCATCGACCAGCTCTGCGTGCTGCGCCTGCGCAACCTGAATGTTGCAAGGCGCTTCACGCAGATGCTTGCGCGACAGGCTGGACGTCGCGCGATGGTAAAGATGCGCGGGCGAGCCCAGCAGCACGTCCGTCAGCGGATCGGTTTCGTTGCGAAACCCCCAGTGCGCGAGGGTCGGTGTGCCGCCGCCTGCATTGCGTCGCTGTAGGGTAAACTTGTCCGATGTCGGTCCCATGGTCATGTCGGTTCCTTTTTCAAAGACGTCCGCGGTTTCAGGACGTGTAAGTTACCTGCCCATCGCAGATTGTCACCAAAGGCTGCGCTTTTGCGAGGTCTTCGCCCGCTGTCGTTTGCAGGTCGCGGTCCATCACCACAACGTCGGCCATGTAACCCTCTTTCAAAGCACCCTTCTGGTGTTCGTTGAACTCCAGCCACGCATTGTCGCGCGTGTACGACGCCAGCGTTTCCAGCAGACCTTGTTTGTTGTCCTCCCACGGGGGTGACAGATCCACGCCATGCACCGCACCCGCCACGGTGCGCATCGGTTCCACTGGCACCACCGGCCAGTCGGTCGAGAAGCACACCTTGGCGCCGGAGTCGCGGAGTTTTTTCCAGGCAAAGGCATAGGGAATCTGACGGGAATGCAGCACCGCGCCGTCCGGATGAGGCTCAAACAACCCGCCTTCGGGCGAATGCAGCGGCTGCAGCGAGGCCACGGCACCCAGTTCGGAGATGCGCGGCAAATCCTTTGGGTCAATCGTTTCGATATGCTCGATCCGGTGGCGCGAGTCCCGTTTTCCGTTGGCAGTTTGCGCGGCCTGGTACCCGTCCAAAGTCCGCCGCACCGCCGCGTCACCGATCGCATGCACCGCAATCTGCAAACCCATGGCATCTGCACGAATGCAGGCCTCGTTGAAGTGTTCGGCTTCAAACACCGCTTCCCCAAAACACCCCGGTTTGTCGGGATAGGGTTCCAGCATCAATGCGGTGTAGCTGTCCAGAACGCCATCCATGAACATTTTCACATTGCCTGACCAAACCTTGTCAGAGTGGAACCTGCGGCGCATTTCGTCCGCTTCGATCAGGCGGTCCAGCGGGTCGAAGTTTTTTAGATGCATCGGGATTTGCGTGCGAACCGGCAACCGGCCCTCGGCCTCAAGTTCGCTCAGCAACTCCAACTGATAAAAATTGCCATCCATATTGTGCAGACCGGTGATCCCCGACTTGGCGCAATGGTTCAATCCGCGAAGGATGACGTCTTTGTCGATGGCCCGCTCTTTCGCGATGGCCGGAGGGATCGGATCGGCTCCGGTGACAAAGCCCAGAAAGTCTCGTCCGCCCAGTGCCGACAACTCGTTCACCGGGCCGAAGGCGCCAGGTTCGTTCAACTGGCCGAGCGCCTTTCCGTCGTCCCCCATTATGATCTCTGCATCATCGGGGGTGTCTGCGCCATGCAGGATGCCCGCTCTTTCGAGCGCAATCGTGTTCGCCCAACCCGTGTGTGCATCCGCTGCCAACAGAAAGAGAGGTCGATCCGGCAGTATCTCATCCAGATCATGCCGGGTGGTCATGCGCCCGGGCCCGAGGATTTCGTAGCTGGCCGAAGCGCACATGACCAAAGGATCGTCCGGTCGGGTTTCAGCATAGGCCCGCACCGCATCGCGCAACCCGTCAAAGCCCTGAATTTCGAGCAGATTGAGCCTGTCCAGTTCCGCCGCACCGCCGAAGAGATGGACATGGCTGTCGATGAAACCCGGCATCACCGTGCCGCCAGCGGCGTCGATCACGGGCGTGTCAGAACCGGCCAGTGTGCGTACATCAGATGTATCACCGACAGCCACGATGCGCCCCTGGCTGATGGCCAAAGCCTCGGCAGAGGCGCGATCCCCGTCGAAGGTCAGAAGTCTGCCATTCAGTATGACAAGATCAATGGTGCGGGTCATCTTTGGGTCCTTGCGTGGCGTTCCATCCGCATGCTTCAGCTGTCAAAGAGGTGGACGGGTGTTTGTGATCATCAACTCCGGCGCCGCAGCCTCCAATGCGTACCCGACATGAAAGACCCGCGCGTCGTCAAGATGGCGCGAAACAATCTGTATGCTTGTCGGCAATCCATTCCCCCCGACCCCAGAGGGGATGGACAACACGGGGCAACGCCCGAGCATATTGAACGGATGGCACATGCACCATCCATACATCGGATCGACCTTCTTTCCGTTGATGAACAGATCATCCCATGGGTATTGATCGGCCGGAATCTCGTGGTGGCTCAAAGTCGGGCAAACGAACGCGTAGCAATCCTCCAGGATCGCACCAAAGGCGCGCGCCATTTCGGCCTGCATTTCATAGGCACCGTAGAACTCTTCGCTCGTCGTCGTACGATTGGCCTCAACACAGTAGCGCGCCCAGTTCGAGGCCAGGGACGGATCGGTTGCCACCACGGACGCCATGTACCCGCCAAAGAGATGATCCAGATATGTCATGACCGCTTTGTCTGCACGCTCTGACCAGCCCGGATTGACCTCGACCAACTCGGCGCCCAGATCCCGAAGCACATCGAGTGTCCTGAGGGTGTTCTTGCGCACATGCTCGTCGACTTCGAAATGTCCCAGGTCCATCGACCACGCGATCTTTTTGCCTTTCAGATCGCTATAGCTGGTCGGAAGTTCATAGCGTGGACGGATCGACGCGTTGTCCAGCGGGTGCGGGCCACAGAGAATGTTCTGCATCAACGCAGTATCCTTCACCGTGCGGGCCATCGGGCCAACCACAGCATACATATCGTAGGCGAACGCCGTGTTGTCCGGGTTCCGACCATAGGGAGGTTTGTAGCCGACAACGCCACAGGCCGCAGCCGGAATGCGGATCGATCCACCAATGTCCGATCCAGTGGCCAGCGGAGCGGTGCCGGCTGCCAGTGACGCCCCGGACCCGCCCGAAGACCCGCCGCAAGTGTAGTCCAAACCCCAGGGCGTTCGGGTTGTGCCATGCAACCGGGAATCCGTGACCCCCGCACTGCAAAACTCGGGCGTGGTCGTTTGAGCGTGGTAGTAGCCGCCTGCATCAAACAACCGCTGCACTGCAAAATGGGTTTCAGTCGCCACCTCATCCCTGTAGTAGAGCGATCCTTGGGTGACGACCTCGCCGATCAGGTCCACTTCATCCTTGATCGCAATCGGCAAACCTTCCAGCAAGCCAAGATCCTCGGCCTGCTCTGCATAGCGGGCTTCGGCCCGTCTGGCATGATCCATTGCTTTGTCGAAATGCGTCGCGGTAAAGGCATTGATTTTGGGCTCCGTCTCTTCCGCCCGGTCGATCAGGTTCTCCAGATATTCCACCGGCGACAGAGACCGCTCCCGGAATTTGGCCAATACATCGGTTGCAGGTGCATAACACAGATCCAGGTCGGCTTTGGTCATTGGTCGTCCATTTAGGTTAGAGAGTTGGGCGCCAGGTGGCGCAGTTGAAAAGCGGATTGGCCTGCTCCATTGCCGCTGCGACACAAAACACGCGTGGGTCGTCGCAGGGCCGCACTGCAAATAGGACGCCCATCGGCAAACCGCGCTCAGTCACACTCTTCGCAACGGTAAGATCGGGCGGACAGCTAGGGCCAAAACGCAGCATCATTCTTGTGCTCCGATGTCGTCTGGCAATTTGTGTTGTGAGGCCGCGATCAGCGCGCGCGTGTAATCCTGGGCCGGTGCGGCGAACACGTCCGCACATGCCCCGGTTTCGATGATGTGTCCTTTGAGCAAAACCACCACGCGATCGGCGCAGTGCCGCACCACGCTCATGTTGTGGGTGATGATCAGGATGGACACCCCCGTGCGTTCCTGAATTTCGTTCAGCAGATTCAGAACCTCGCCCTGCACCGAGACATCCAGACCGGCAGTGGGCTCATCGGCGATGATCAGTTTTGGGCGAAGCGCCAACGCGCGCGCCACGCCAACGCGACGCGCCTGACCGCCCGAAAGCTCGTGGGGGTAGCGTTGCGCATAGGCGACGGGCAATCCGACACTGCTGAGCAGCTCCGCAACTCTGGCAGATCGGTCGAAGGCCTTTTCGCCCTGAACCACCAATGGTTCCAGGATCTGTTCTCCGATGGTCACGCGCGGACTGAGCGACCCGACCGGATCCTGAACCATCATCGAGGTGCAGGCGCGCACGCTCTTCAGAGCCTTTGCGTCGTTCCGATCCACCACTTGCTGATCGACTCGAATGCGGCCCTCGTTGGCGCTCACCAGTCCCAAAATGGAGCGCGCGATCGTGGTCTTTCCAGACCCGCTTTCGCCCACAAGGGCAAGTGTCTGACCCTGATGCACCGAAAGGCTCACATCCTGGACGGCGCGCACCTCCTGCCCCTGCCCTCCCAGCCAGTTTGGAAGCAGACCAGGTTTGCGAAACGTCACTACCAGATTGGACACTTCGAGCACTGGTTCGGTGTTCAGTTTCACCCTGTCCGCCGGCCCGGAAACGATCTCGATCGGTGCAGTCAGATCATCGGTCATCGTTGGAAGGCGCCGGGTGGCCTCTTCTATGCGTGCCGGATCACAGCGTAACAGCTTGCGTGTGTAATCGTGTTGTGGTCGAGAAAAGACCTCTTTCACCGGGCCTGCTTCAACGATTTCACCGTCGTGCATGACCAGAACATCGTCACACAGACTCGACACCACGCCCAGGTGATGCGTCACAAAGATGACCGCGCACTCCGTCTGGCGCTGCAGGCGGCGCAGAAGATCTAGGATTTCCATCTCTAGGGTGGCGTCCAGCGCCGTGGTGGGCTCATCCGCGATAACCAGGTCTGGCTCAAGCATCAGCGCCATGGCGATCGAGACCCGCTGACGCTGTCCGCCGGACAACTCGTACGGATACATCTTCATCCGGGCCGCCGGGTCCGGAAGGCTGACCCATTCCAGTGCGTCCTGGGCGCGCGACCACTTCTCCTTATCGCTCCACGGTTCCCGGTAAAGGATGTCCACCATCTGCTGCCCGATGGTGAGAGCAGGTGTCAGAGCGCTCATCGGATCCTGCGAGATGTAGGAAACCCGCGCGCCACGCAGGGCCTGCAGGGCATCTGGGGACATACGCAGCAAGTCATCACCATCAAACTGCGCTGTCCCGCTGAAGATGGTTGCGGCATCCGGCAAGAGACGTGTCAGCGCCCAGATCAATGTGGATTTGCCTGAACCACTTTCTCCAACAATGCCCAGCACATTCCCCCGCCGCAGCGAAAATCCGGCATGTTCGACCGCCGTAACCGGCCCGAACCGAACCGCGACGCTGTCCACATCGAGAAGCACGTCAGTCATCCTCAGGCCCCTCTGCGCAGTTTCGGATCGAAGGTGTCGCGCAACGCTTCGCCCAGGAACGTGAACCCGAGGGTCGCCGCGATCAGAGGGACGGAGCCCGCAATCACGAGCCAATAGGTCTGACGGATGAACTTGTACCCGTCATCAAGGATCAGACCCCAACTGGACTGCGGTGGTTTCACTCCCACACCCAGAAAACTCAGACCTGCCTCCGCGGCAATGAATACGGGGATGTCCATGGAGGCGAGGATCAGGATCGGACCGATGATATTGGGCAGAACATGGCGTGCGACAATCCGCACGCGGCTCATCCCCATGGCCATCAGCGCCTCGACATAGTCCGCTTTGGACGCGGCGATGACCGACGTGCGCACAATGCGCCCGTAATACGGGATTGACGTGACCACGAGGATACCGATGACAGTTTTCAGTCCGGCGCCGAAGATTGGCCCGACTGCCAGAGCCAGAATAATCACCGGATAGGCGCGGACCGTGTCGAAGATCAGGACAATTAGGTTGTCGAGCCAGCGTGGCCCGAACCCGGCTATCATGCCGAGCACCACGCCCGCACCGACGGACAGCGCCGTGGAAACCAGCGCGACCGTCAGCGCAACCCGTCCGCCATAGAGCGCCCGGGACAAGACATCACGACCCAATTGATCCGTGCCCAACCAGTGTTCGATTGATGGTGGCTGAAGCTTGGCGGGGACATTGATCGCTGCCGGATCGAATGGCGCCAGGACGCCAGCAAACACCGCCGACAAGACCAACAGCGTCACCAGTACGACACCTACTGCTCCCATAGGGTCGCGCATCAACCGCTGGAGCCCAGACAGGACTCCGTTCAGGCGCATAGCCGGGTTTTCGGCGGCAACGCTCATTCACCCGACTCCAGATAGCGGGGATCGATGATCGCGTTCAAAATGTCTGACAGAGTAGTCGCCACGATCAGGATCGCCGACGCCGCAAGCACCGCGCCCAGGGATACCGGGTAGTTGCGCAGCAGCACGGCCTCGTACATCAGTTTGCCGATCCCCGGGCGCGCGAACACGATCTCGACAAAGACTGCGCTCCCCATCATCACACCGACCCCAATGCCAATGACCGTGATCGTCGGTGCGATCGCGATCCGAAGGGCATAGCGGTAGATGATCCGCCGCTTTGGCAGCCCGAAGGCGCGCGCATTACGAATGTAGTTGGTCGACAAAACTTCGATCATGGAGGCCCGGACCAAGCGAGCAAGGTAACCGACCCATCCAATCCCCACTGCGATGGCCGGCAGGATCAGGTGGTGCAAAAGCCCCAGAATGCCCTTGTCCTCGCCGGCGCCAATCGCCGGCACCCAACCCAGTCCGGCCGCAAAGATCAGCATCCCGAAAATCGCGATGATCACGGCCGGAACTGCGATGACGCTGACAGACAGAACGCCGATCAGGCGGTCAAAGAGGCTGTTGCGATGCACTGCGGCGATGCATCCCAGCGGGATCCCCAGAAGCACTGCAAAGAGGACGGAAGCCAGCAAAAGTTCGAGCGTGCGGGGCAGATGAATGGCCAGCGTCGTCAGGACCGGCTGCTTGCTCTTGAGGTCCGTTCCCAGATCACCACTGAGCACACTGGTCACATAGTTGAAAACCTGCACCGGCATTGGTTTGTCCAAGCCCAGCCTTTCGGTGATCGCCTCCTTCAGCGCAGGTGTCGCGCGGGGACCCAGCATCGCGCTGGCCGGATCGCCGGGTGCGGCCTGGATCAGCACATAAAGGCTTGAGATCGCCAGCAGGAGGACGAGGACGCCAAGGCCAGTGCGTTTCAGGATGTAAACAAGCATCGGTTGGAGACTTCGCGGTAAGAGGCCGGGGCCTGCCCGGACGCGTTATGAGCGAAACCCGGACAGCACGAAGAGGGTGCAGGGGTTTTGGACGTCAGTTCGCCTTGCGGAACGCGTGGAAAACCGGGCGGCCATCAGGCAGGATGCCTGGGATCATCCCCTCGCGGTGCAGCAGAGCGACCGGTTCCTGCGTGACGAATACAAAACTGCCCGACGCTTCCAACAAGCCTTGCATTTCCTTGTAGATCTCGCCGCGTTTGGCCGCGTCCTGTTCAATCCGCGCCTGCTCCAGCAGATCGACATACTCGTCGCTGGCAAAACCTTCCCAGTTCCAGAGCCCGATCTGATCTTCGACAAAGTATTGCAACATGTAGAACGCTTCCGGATTTCCGGTCCACGCTTTCAGGTGCAACTGCAGGTCTGCGGCGCGTATCGCGTCAACGCTCCAGAATGTGCCTTCATCCTGTCCGTTCAGCTCAAGTGTGATGCCAACCTCGGCGAGATTGGCCTGCATGATCTGGGCGGCCGTGTCGCGATCCGTGCTGTTTGTGTAGTCGATCCGGATGACCAGCCCCTCGGCCCCCGCTTCGGCCAGGAGCGCACGTGCTTTCTCGACATCCCGCGTCAAAAGGGGACCGTCCCGGAACCCAAGCCCTCCATCGGCGACCATCCCGGTGGCTTGCCGACCGTGCCCACCCGTCGTGGCAGCCAGAATGGTTGGAATGTCCAGTGCAAGCTGGATGGCCTGACGCACCCGAATATCCGACAGGCTTTCATGCGTTTGCGAAATGCCCAGGAACAATGGATCCAGCGTCATGCCCAGCGTGACCACACCCTCGGCGGGCGGGTTGGCGGCAAGGTTGTCGTAGTTGCCCGCCGACGTCCTCGTGTAGTCGATCTCGCCCGCGGCAAATGCTAGTTCAGCTGCGTTCTCATCGGAAATCGGGATCAAGACGATTTCATCATAGTCCCCGGTCTCTCCGGTCCAGTCAGGATTGCGTTCCAGCACCAGCTTGTTGCCCGGCTCGAACTCCTTGAGCATGTAGGCACCGGTTGTGGCGACCGGGATCGCCTCGAACCAGCCACCGGCTTCTTCGGCTGCGGCTTTCGAAATGATCGCCCCGCTGGTGTAAACCAGTGACGCCGGCCAGAGCGTTGCCGAAGGCTCGTTCAGATGGATGATGCCGGTGTACTTGCCGGTCACCTCGACGTCCTTGATCGATGAAAACTCGGTGTAGGCCGAGGATTCCATCTCGGGGTCCAGATGCCGCTCGAACGAAAACTCGACGTCTTGGGCCGTCAGCTCTCCATACCCGCCGGTCCACATGATCCCGGGTTTCAGTTCGAACGAAATCTTCATCGGATCAGACAGGTCGACCGATTTCGCGGCGTCCAGTTCGACTTTCCACTCATCGCCGGGCACATATTTGCCCAGACGGGGATAAAGATTGTCGATCAGAAACTGATCCACGGTCGATCCCCAATAAGCCGGGTCCAGGTATCCGGGATCGGACGGAACGGCCATGCGCATGGTGTCCGCGGACACCCCCGTCGCGGCAGTTGCCAGAACGCAGGATGCAATGGCCATCGCACTGGCCGCGTTGGCGTAGGAGTTGAGCGCCAGTTTGTACTTCGGATGTGACATGAGAGGCTCCCGATTTGAAAATTTGATCATTTTTTTCGACGGTAGAGCCTCGGTTCCGGGTTGGATATCTGTATGTGGTCTAGAAAATTATGCCAATTGACTCCTTTCGGCATAAAAAAGCATAAAACTTCATGCGTTCAGATCACTTCCAGGAAAACCTTCGTCTGCTGTGCAGCTACGGCAAATCCACTTCCGAGATTTGCCGGCAGGCGGGATTCAATCGGCAACAGTTCAACAAATACCTTAATGGCCACGCCTGGCCGTCACTGGCGACCTTGCGCAGGATTTGCGACTTTTTCGGCGTCGACGATCACGAAATCCTGCTGCCCCACGATACGTTCAAGGCCATCATTCGGCTGCGGCCTCCTAAATTCGGTGTGAAGCCCACGATATTCGAAGACGTGATGCGAAACCTGATGCAGAGCGAAAAGGTTGATCAGGTCAATCTGGAGCGGCACGCGGGGTACTATCACGTGTACGTTGCGCCTAACCCGGCCAACGGGAACCTGGTGCGCTCATTGGTGAGGCTATACCGCGAAAACGACATCTGGCTGACCAAAACGATCGATCGTTACCTGGACGACTCGATCTTTATCAGCCCCTCAACGGTGAAGTACTCCGGCATCGTTGTTGAGACATTTCAACGCCTTACCATTGTCGAGCGCGAAGAGGGCAGCGGCCGCAGCATCTGGGCGACCATGCTGTTCTGCTCCGATCAGTCCACACCCACCTACCTGTCTGGCCTGAGTATGGTGGCAGAGACCCAAGGGCGCATGGACATCAACTGCCTCAGGGTGGTTTGGCACTATCTCGGCCGGGACCCGGACCTGCGCGGCGCATTGCGTCAATGCGGCATCGTGGACCCGGCTGTTGATCCGGTTCCCGAAATTGTCATCGAATGCACTGACAACTCGCTGAGAGAAAACGAGCCTACCATGGCCCCGCGCGGCTGAAGCCGCGCAAGGGGCAAATGATGGTTTCGCTTAGAGTCGCTCGATGGCCAATGCGATGCCTTGGCCGCCGCCGATGCACATGGTGACCAGACCTTTGCTGCCACCAGTGCGTTCCAACTCGTAAAGGGCCTTGAGCGTAATGATCGCTCCGGTCGCGCCAACCGGGTGTCCCAGCGCAATTGCGCCCCCATTGGGGTTCACCTTGGCGGCATCCAGACCAAGCTCCTTGTTTACGGCCAAGGCTTGAGCGGCAAAGGCCTCGTTGCTTTCCACAACATCAAACTCCTCCACCGACAAACCGGTGCGCGCCATCAGGGCCTGCACCGCAGGGATGGGTCCGACCCCCATGACCTCGGGCCGCACACCGGCATGCGCATAGCCCAGCACGCGGGCTTTCGGTTTCAGGCCTGCGCGTTCTGCAGCGTCGGCGCTTGCCAGAACCATTGCCGCGGCGCCGTCGTTGATCCCACTTGCATTTCCTGCCGTGACACTGCCGTCTTTCTGAAACACCGGCCGCAGCCCGGCCAATGCGTCGGCGGTTGTGGCTTTGGGGTGCTCATCCACTTTGAACGGAACCTTTTCACGCCGGACCATCACGTCGACCGGCGCAATCTGTGAATCGAAGTACCCGGCTTCGAGTGCGGCCGCCGCTCGCGTTTGACTGGTCAGTGCAAAGGCGTCCTGATCTTCTCGGGTGATCTGATGTTCGGTGGCCACGTTCTCAGCGGTCACCCCCATGTGCCCTGTTCCGAACGGACAGTTCAACGCGCCCAGCATCATGTCCAGCGACGCCACATCTCCCATCTTGGCGCCCCACCGTGCGGAAGGGACCACAAATGGGCTGCGCGACATTGATTCCGCCCCACCTGCCAGCGCGAAATCAGCGTCACCCAGCATTAGCGATTGCACTGCAGAAACCACGGCCTGTGCGCCAGAACCGCACAACCGGTTGACGTTCATCGCCGGCGTGGAGTCTGGTATTCCCGCCTGCATCGCTGCAACACGGCTGAGATACATGTCCCGTGGTTCGGTGTTGATGACGTGGCCGAACACCACGTGTCCGATCTGTCCGCCTTCAACGCCCGACTTTTCCAGAGCCGCTTCCGTTGCCACCGTAGCGAGATCGATCGGCGCCGTGCTCGCCAACGCCCCGCCAAAGGTCCCAATTGCGGTGCGCGCACCGTCCAGAATTACGACATCAGTCATGTTGTCATCCCCTCGATTCAAGTTTGGGCGAGTATGCCCCTGGCCGCATTTGGATGCCAACAGGAACCGGACGTCCTTGCGTTGACTTTTCGTGCCTGAGTCCGGCACCATTCCGTTATGACGGAGAGCGCGGACGATATCCTGACCCGGTTGCCGAGCCGCCTGCGCGAAGCAAGGCGTGCGAAAGGGCTGTCTTTGGAAGCTGTCGCCAATCTGTCTGGCGTTTCACGCTCCATGGTCAGCCAGATCGAACGAGGCGAGAGCAGCCCAACGATCGCAACACTGTGGAATCTGACGCGTGCACTGCAGGTGGACTTCGCAGGTTTGCTGGATGACGAGGCCGGCAATGACCAGATTGAACTGCTCACCGAGGCCCAGGTACCAAGGATTGAGAATGTCGGCGAGGGCGTCACCATTCGAATTCTCTCCCCGCCGGAAGAAGCCGGGGAACATGAAGTCTACGAACTTCGCTTTGCTGCGAATGGTGTGCTGGACAGCCAGCCGCACAAACGCGGAGCAAGAGAGCAGGTTTCCGTTATATCGGGCACGATCACGGTGCTGTCCGGGTCGGCACAGCAGGATGTTGGTGCCGGCGAAACGGCGCGATACTCTGCAGATGTTCCGCACAGGTTGTCCGCGGACGCACCGGCGCAGGCCTTTCTGATCGTTCGGGATGCCTAGGCACCGCTGATGGCGCGAAACCCGGCTTCGCAATAGTCCAAAAGCAACTCGGAAGACCCACCCTCACCGTCCTGCCCGGCCAGTGCATCAATCCGCCAACCGGACGCGCGCAACGACAACATCGACGACACCATGAAAACGAAACCGGCCCCGATTGCACGCGGGTCGGTCTGTGGCAGAAGGCGCGCGAGCTCTTGAACGAACACCGCAGCCGTCGGGTCAAAACATCTGGCCGCAATGTCCCGCCACCGTTCATCCGCAGAGACATGCGCCACCAGCCGGCCATATGCCAGCCATTGTGGTCCGGCATGAAAGGTTTGGTGCAAGTATGGATCGACAAAGGCGGCGATGACCCGACGCAGGGTGAGCGGGCCGGCTCCACGCGCCGCCTCAAGCGCCTGCAGGCGCAGAGCAGACAACTCCTCCGCGCGTCGGGCGACAACTGTGAAAAACAGGTCTTCCTTGGCACCGCCATGATGGTTCACCAGCGCCCCCTGCACACCTGCCAGTGCCGCGATGTCCCGAATAGATGCGCCTTCGAATCCACGCTCCGCAAAGAGCTGTTCCGCAGCATCCAGGATCCGGGCACGCGTCGCCAGAGACCGCTTGCTGGGGGCCCTTTGTCGTTGTCTTTGTTCAGGTTTTTCAATCGTCATAAAAACAGCTTGCCTTATTTTTAACGATTGTTCAATTTAAGAAGAGCCAAAAACACATCTTTGGACAAAAAAGGAAACGACGCGTGACAGAGTCCGACCAGACCGTGCCACTGGATGGCACGCACGAGAAGTTTGCGCTTATCGGGGCCGGTCCGATGGGGCTGGCCATGGCCAAAGTTCTCCGCGAGCAGGGCATCCCGTTCCAGGGGTTCGAGCTGCACAGCGATGTCGGCGGGCTGTGGGATATCGATGGTCCGAAGTCGACGATGTATGAGACCGCACATCTGATCTCGTCCAAGACCATGACCGAGTTCGCCGATTTCCCGATGAAGCCAGAGGTGGCTGAGTATCCCTCGCACCGGGAACTGCGCGAGTATTTTCGAGATTTCGCCCGGCACTTTGACCTCTACGCGAATTACGCATTCAGCACCGAAGTGATCCGTACTGAACCCGTCGGGGCTGATGGCGAAGGCTGGCACGTGACATGGCGAACTGCAGATGGGCTTGAACAGACCGCGGTTTTTGCTGGCGTGATGATTGCAAACGGCACGCTGTCCGAACCCAATATTCCAGAATTCCAGGGCACCTTCGACGGTGAGCTGATCCATGCCAGCCAATATCGCGATCCGCGTCAGTTCGCGGACAAAAGCGTGTTGATTGTTGGCGCAGGGAATTCGGGCTGTGACATCGCCGTCGATGCGATTCACCATGGCGAGAGTTGCGACATTTCCATGCGCCGCGGGTACTACTTCGTGCCCAAGTACGTGTTTGGAAAGCCTGCAGACACCATGGGGCAACTGATCAAACTCCCCATGCCGGTCAAGCGCAAGATCGACAGCATGATTTTGAAATGGTTTGTTGGAGATCCCCAGAAATACGGTTTTCCGAAGCCCGACTACCAACTTTACGAAAGCCACCCGATCGTGAATTCGTTGATCCTGTTTCACGCAGGTCATGGAGATCTGCGGATCCGGCCCGATATCGAGCGGCTTGACGGCAAGACAGTCCATTTCAAAGACGGCAGCCAATCTGACTATGACATGATCCTGGCGGCCACGGGTTATGTCCTGCACTATCCGTTCATCGACGACGCCTTGCTGAACTGGCAGGCAGACGCGCCTCACCTTTACCTGAACTGCATGCATCCGGAGCGCGACGATCTCTTTGTGCTTGGTATGATCGAGGCATCCGGTTTGGGTTGGCAGGGGCGGCACGAGCAGGCGGAAATGGTCGCGCGCTATTTGAAGGGTCTCAAATCGCGGTCCCATGCTGCCACCGAGATCAAGGCCAAGAAAGCAAACGGGTTTGAACGCGCCACGGGGGGCATGGACTATCTGAAACTGCCGCGGATGGCTTACTACGTCGACAAGGCAACTTATCGCAAAGCGGTGACAGATTCGATCAAGGCGCTGGCGAAATGAATGAAATCGACACCGTATTGCTGAACTTCAGTCCGGCAAGCCTGACGCTGCTGAACGCGATCCTGGCCATCGTAATGTTTTCCATTGCGTTGGACCTTAGACCCGCGGACTTTGCACGGCTGGCGCGCGCGCCAAGGCCACTGGTCACAGGTCTGGTGTCGCAGTTTCTCTTGCTGCCCGCGCTCACATGGTTGCTGGTCATCAGCACAAAGCCGCAGGCTTCAATCGCCCTGGGCCTGACACTGGTGGCAGCCTGTCCCGGCGGCAACATTTCCAACTTCATCACCCACCGTGCCGGCGGAAACGCCGCCCTGTCTGTGTCGATGACCGCCTTTGCAACGATTGGCGCGATCCTGCTGACACCGATCAACATCGCCTTCTGGGGCAGCCTCTATGCCCCGAGCCGCGCGATCCTTCAGGCAACCCATATCGATCCCCTTCAAATCGCCTTTACGGTTTCGATGATGCTGGTCTTGCCCCTCATTTTGGGTGTGCTCCTGAACACCCGACGGCCAGAACTGGCGGCACGCCTGCGCACACCACTGCAGTATCTGTCTATGGCGATCTTCGTGGCGTTTATCGTTCTCGCGCTGGCGGCAAACTGGGACTTCTTTCTTGGGTACGTGCACTATGTCGCGCTGCTGGTGTTGGTGCACAACGCGCTGGCGCTTTCAGGGGGCTACACGCTGGCCACGCTTGCCGGGGTTTCAGCATATGACCGTCGCTCGATCACCATTGAGACGGGGATTCAAAACTCCGGCCTCGGGCTCGTGCTGATTTTCGGCTTCTTTGGCGGTCTGGGCGGCATGGCCGTGGTCGCCGCATTCTGGGGGATCTGGCACGCGATATCCGGCATCGCTTTGGCCCAAATCATGTCCCGAACGGTGGCGGCACGATGACCCGCATTCTGGTAACGGGTGCCTCCGGTGCCGTGGGATCTGCGTTCCTGACAGCGCTCGCGGGGTCCGATCACGAGGTTATTGCAACCGACCTGCGGCGTCCGGCGCAGCTGTCCGGTTGCGCCCGGTTTGTCGAGATGGACGTCGGCGGGCCTGATGTCCAGAGCGTGATTGGCGAAGTCCGACCAGATGTGGTAGTGCATCTGGCATCAATCGTGAACCCGATTGCCCGAGAGGTCGCCCATAAAGTCGATGTCGTCGGCAGCCGAAATGTCATCGACGCCTGCCTGGCTCATGATGTGACGCGGTTGGTCGTGACATCTTCCGGGGCCGCATATGGATATCATGCGGACAACCCTGACTGGCTGATTGAGACGGATGACCTGCGTGGCAACGCGGAGTTCGCCTATGCCGATCACAAACGCCAGGTTGAAGAAATGCTCGCTCAAACACGAGAGAGCCACCCGCATCTGGAACAGGTCGTGCTACGCGTCGGAACGGTGTTGGGCGTGGGCATGGAAAACCAGATCACGGCGCTTTTCCACAAACCCCGGCTGCTGGCCATCGCTGGCAGCGACAGCCCGTTTGTGTTCATCGGGACGGAGGATCTTGCTCAGATCCTGATGCGTGCGGCGACAGATGGACCGACCGGCATCTTCAATGTCGCCTCGGACGGCGCCATGCAGATCGATGACCTTGCCCAGGCGTTGCGGAAACCTGTGTTGCGCCTGCCTGCCTGGGTGCTCAAATCTGTTCTGTCTGTGGCGCGACCGTTGGGACTGTCTCGCTACGGCCCGGAACAGGTCCGATTTTTGCAATACCGTCCCGTTCTGGACAATCACGCGCTGAAAACATCGTTCGGCTACGTGCCGAAGCTCAGCAGTGCCGAGGTTTTCAGAGAATGGCAAAAGGGAGCGGGACTGTGAAAACAGCTGTCATCACGGGCGGCACGGGTGGATTGGGCCGGGCCTTGGACGCAGCCTTGCAGGAGCGTGGATGGTTCACCGTACTCATCGATTTGCCGGGATCCGAAGCAAAGGCCGAAAGGGCAGAGGGAACCAGCCGATTTTTCCCTTGCGACCTGACCGACAGCGCGGCGCTGCAAGATGTATGCGCGCAGGTTTGCGCCTCACGCCCATCCGTCGATCTGGTGATTTACAACGCTGGTATCACACAGATCGGACGGTTGGATGAAACACCACTCGAAACTCACAGACGGGTCTTCGAGATCAACTATTTTGCGGCCGTCGAGATGGCGAAAGCTCTCCAGGATGCAGTGCGTGCGTCCAAAGGCACCCATCTTGCGATCTCTTCAGTTGCCGGATTTGCGCCGCTGCACCGTCGCACTGCCTACGCCGCCAGCAAGCATGCACTGGAGGGGTTCTTTAAATCGCTCCGCTCGGAAGAACGAGAACATGGTGTGGACTGCCTGATTGCAGCACCCAGCTTTGTCGGAACCAATCTCGGCAATCCTCAGGCCCAGCCGGATGGCATTGCACGCCCGGGATCGGCAACCGACGGAATTGACTACATGACGCCGGAGGAAGCAGCTGCGGTTATCCTGAAAGGCTATGACCGCCGCGCAGAAGCCATCCCGGTCGGGCGCGTCGCACGGATGTCGTACCTTGTGAACCGACTCTCCCCAGCTCTGTTCGCGCGTTTGATGGAGAAAAACATCAAACGTGAATCCCAAACCTGACCAGCCTGCAACCGGTCAGGCCTGCACGACCCAATCGAACGTACGCACGGTCTTTTCGGCCACCATCGGCGCAACTTCGGCGTCAAAACTCAGAAAATGCGCCGACGCCAAATGCAGGTCGAATGCCTTTGCGTCTGTGTAGAGCTCATACAAGAAGATTTCGCTGTCCGGACCGCCACACACATCGAAGCGATGACACCCATCCTCTTCCTTCAGAGACGTTCGCGCCTGGGCCTCCACCAGCGTGCGAAAGACATCAAATGACCCGGGACGGATTTTGAAGGTCACACAGACCGCAAACATTGTTTACACCGTTTGTTGTGAGAATTTCAGCTGCCGCCCCTCGGCATCAGAGCGATACGCCAGATCAACCATTCGCATGACCGGCAGATAATCCCGCGCGAGGTTCTCGAACGGCTCCTCCCCGCGACAGGCCCGTGCCACATGTGCGATCAAAGCCGCGACACATCCGCCGCCAAAGCTGTCCGCGTCCATTTCGTAGTGCAACGGAATGAGCTGCCACTCTGGTGAGCCAAAGGCACGGAAGGTCACGTGTCCCTGCCCATCCACACGGACCGCCCCCCCCTCGCCCTCAAGAAGAAACTCGCCCATCGTGCGGCGTGGGTTGTCCGCGACATGATCCGACAATCGGTTGCCGTCAAACACGGATTGCGCGCCATTCACGTGCTTCATCACAACGACGCCTGCGTCTTCGCCGGTGATCACCGGATTCAACTGCCTCAACGACGCAAAAACAGACTCTACGTCTCCCAACAACCAACGGAACAAGTCGAAGAAATGGACCGCTGTTTCATGGATCAAAAGCCTCGGCATGACCTGAAAGGCCGGTTGCCGATCAAGATAGGCATCAGGACCGCGCCCATCGCCGGGTCGCAGATCGAACCGCGCCTGGTATACGGCACCGACTTTGCCTTCCTTCAGCAGATCACGGACCTGCCGGTACCACGGCTGAAAGCGGAAATTCTCGTGTATCACGATCCGTGTTGCGGCCTGATCGGCAGCGTCGATCAGGCTTTCGGCTGACGCAATCGACGTTGTGAAGGGTTTCTGGCAAACGATCACCCTGCCCTCGGCCAGCGCCGCGCGCACCAACGTGTCATGGGCCGGCGGCGGCGCCACGATGTCGACAATCTGAGCCGGGACGCGCGCCAGCAAAGCTGTCAGATCGGTGTCTCCTGGTACGCCCAGCGCACCGGCAATTTCCGCAACCCGATCGGGGTCGCTATCGCAAACTCCTGCCAGCCGGACACCGGGTTGTGATTGCCATGCGGCAAGGTGGAACTGGCTGAAATACCCAAGCCCGACAACCACCACCGCAAGTGCACGTTCAGGCATAGCTCACGTCTCCACCGGGAAGCGCCTTTGCAGCTCTTCGACCTGCGCCGAGGTGAGCGGAGCGATATCGTGGCCCTTTAACATCAAGAAGAGTTTGGCCGTTTCTTCCAGCTCTTCGGTGGCATAGACCGCGTCCTCCAGCGACTTGCCTGCAACGACGGGCCCATGATTGGCCAGCAGAACGGCATGGTGGGCCGACGCCATTTCCCGCACGGCGCCTGCCAAATCCAGATCGCCCGGGGGGTAGTAAGGGATCAGAGGCAATGTCCCGATCCGCATAACGAAGTAGGCGGTCAGCGGAGGCAGCACACTTGCCGGGTTCAAACCGGCCATGCAACTGACCGCGGTGGAGTGACTGGCGTGCAGGTGTACAACCGCGCCTGCCTTGGCCCTTTGGTCATACATGGCTCTGTGCAGGAACGCCTCTTTGGTCGGGGCATCGCCATCCTGAAGATTGCCGGCGCTATCCAGATGGCTGATCCGGGCCGGGTCGAGATCTCCGAACGAGCTGCCCGTGGGCGTCATCAACCACCCATCTTCCAGACGTACACTGATGTTACCAGTGGATCCAAATGTCAGCCCCCGGTCAAAGAGCGACCGCGCCAGTCGCGCAATCTCTTCGCGCTGCCGGGTGATCGTCATCTTAAGACCTCGAACGCGCGGGAGAAGAAATCAGCGCCACCGAAGTTTCCGGACTTCAGCGCCAAGGCGATCGGAAGCGGACCCAGCGTTTCCGTCCAGGGCACACCGGGCGCAATCTCATCCCGGACCCGGAGCGCGCGCAGACCAAGGCCCGCGACCACAGCGCCCGAGGTCTCGCCCCCGGCCACCACGAACCGTGCGAATCCATGACTGGCAAGTTGGAATGCGATCCGCGCAAAGGTCTGCTCTACGATTTCACCGGCGGCTTCGACTCCGTGCCGTTGCTGCGCGGCGGCCACTTCTTCCGGGTCCGACGAGGCATAGATCAGGCAGGGGGCATCGGAGTCCTGAGACAACGCCCAGCGCACGGCCTCACCCGCTTCGTCTGGCGCGTCGAACAAGCGATCCACGTCCAGTTTTCGATGCGGCCATCGGTGGGCAACCTCCGAGATTTGCGCGCGCGTTGCCACGGAACAGCTGCCCGACAAGACGACAGCACGCCCGCTCACACGAGGCATACCCTGAGGGACGCCACCTTCAATTCCAAAATTGGGTGGCAGCCCAAGTGCCACTCCGGACCCACCCGTCACGAGGGCATGTCCTTTGGCGGCTGTGCCGATGGTCACCAAGTCTTCGTCTTCAACTGCATCCACAACGGCATACCTGTGACCGGACTCAACGAGCGCTGTGGATACCTTGCAGACGGCCTCGGCGCCCTGCCGGACCACCTCCAGCGGAATCAGGCCGACCGCATGGTCGGATTGTGCGGACATCAAACTCACCAGATCGCTGTCGCGCATCGGGGTCAGCGGATGATCCTTCATGGGGCTTTCCGACAGCAATTGCCCGTTCACATAAAGTTTCCCCTGCTCCACCACGCGCCCATTCACGGGAAAAGCCGGGCAGACAATGGCGAGCTTGGCGCCCAACGCATCTGTCAGGGCATCCGCTACGGGCCCGATGTTGCCGTCTGCCGTTGAATCGAAGGTCGAGCAATATTTGAAAAAGATCTGTTCTGCGCCTCTTTGCTGAAGCCAGCTCAGCGCCGCCAGAGACTGATCGACTGCATCGGCCGCATTGATCGTCCGGGATTTCAAAGCGATGACAACGGCGTCGGCGGCACCAAGATCCGCTGAGGCATCCGGCACACCAAAGAGCTGCAACACCCGCATCCCTTGCTTGACCAGGGTGACGGCGAGATCCGTGGCTCCGGTGTAATCGTCCGCGATGGCACCAATGCGTAGCGTCATGGCGTTTCCTTCACCAGGTCGAGGACTTCGCCGACAACTGCCCTGGTTCCCATATCCCCGCCAAACTCCATTGGGCGAATGCGGTTTGCTGCAAATCCTGTTTCCACTGCGGATTCAATCAGCTGTCCGGCGGTCTCGTAGGCGGTGTCACCCAGACGTTCACCGAGGTAGTCCAGCATCATCGCAGCGGATAAAATGGCCGCCAACGGATTGGCCTTGTCCTGCCCCATGATGTCGGGGGCGCTGCCATGTGCGGGCTGAAAGAGGGCGTGATCATCCCCGTACTCGCCACATGCCGCCATACCCATACCGCCCACCAGACCACCTGCGAGATCAGAGAGGATATCGCCAAACATGTTTTCTGTGATCAGAACGTCGAAGGCCCAGGGTTGGCGCACGAGGTCCAGAGCCTGCGCATCGACGTAATTGTATCCATAAGGAACATCGGGAAACTCACTGCGCACTTCATCAAAGATCTTTCGGAAAAATGCCATAGACGTGAAGACGTTCGCCTTGTCGACACAGGTCACCCGCCCTGTCCGCCCGCGCGCAATCCGCTTTTCCGCCAGCCGAAATCCAAAACGGTGAAGCCGTTCCGTGATGGATCGAGTGATGCGCAACGTGTCTCGTACCTCAGCATCCCCGATCACTTGACTGCGCCCGTGGACCGCCGCCGAATAGAACAACCCTTCTGTCGATTCCCTCAAAATCGTCAGATCGATGTGCGATGCGCGCGGGTCGGCCAACCGCTGTGGCGCGTTCGGATACGCGCGCACCGGGCGCACCCCGGCGTAGAGTTCAAAGAGATCCCGCAAACGCAGATGCGGAGAGATCTCGGTTCCGTCGGTATGCCGGATCGCCGGCAATCCGATTGCGCCGAGAAAGATCGCGTCTGCGGCACCGGCCCGCTCCTCGCCATCCGGGGCGATGTCCCGCCCGGTCTCTTTAAAGTAACCCGCCCCGGCCGGGATTGAGTCAAGCTCCGGCATGGGCAGGTCGACACGTTTCAGCGCAGCTTCGGTCACGGCGAGCGCTGCCTCGGTGACATCCTGACCGATCCCGTCCCCTGCAATCACCGAAATCTTTGCCTGTCGACTCATGTCACTTCCTTCAGAGTGGCGGCAGGCCGAAGCTGCGCAAAATACCCAGCAACTCATCCGCCGCGCGCCGCCTGTGCTGGGAGAACACCCGATGCACGCGCTCTGAATCGCCCTGCCGCAAGCAGTCCAAAATATCCCGGTGATCCGCAGTCGACTTGACCGGCTTCTCTCGCATCCGCAACGTGATCATCCGGGCCCGATGCGCCTGATCGCTCAAGGACGCTGCAATGGCTGAAAGCCGCTGATTGCCGTGCAGTTCCAGCAGCGTTCGGTGAAATCGGTCGTCGCTTTCCGCCCAACTGTCCAGATCGTCCCGCACCAACGCCGCTTCCATATCCGACGTGGCCTGTTCCAAAGGCGCGAGATCGGCGGCACTTGGCCCGCGCCGTGCCAACTCTGAAGCCGCGTGCGGTTCCAGCACTGTCAGGATGTCGTAGATCTCTTCCATATCGGACGCTTGCACAGGCAGCACACGCGCACCCCGTCGCGGCACCAGCTCCACAAGTCCATCAGCCTGCAGACGGATTAGTGCTTCGCGGACCGGCGTGCGGCTCATCCCGAGGCGTTCTGCAATTTCGGGTTCCGGCGCCTGAAATCCTGGAGGCAGTTTGTTGGCAAGAATTTCGGCTTTGAGTCGGGTGTAGGCATCACCGACACGCGGTTGGCGAGGCGCCGAAGCTGCGGAGGCGTGTGTTGAGGCCATGGAATCCCTGATACAAAGCTGGCACTTGGTATGCGAAACAAAGCATTCATTGTCAAATACACTTATGTGTTTTTTAATGCATGCATTATTTCTAAGATGGAGACCTCATGTCCGATATCTGGACTGTTTATGCGCTGAAGTACGCGGATCGGAACCAACGCACGCGGTCTGACAGCTTTGTGGACGACGATCATCCTTCAGCCCCGCATGGCATGGACTACTTTGTCTGGGTTCTGGACAATGGGCAGCGCCAGATCGTCGTAGACACCGGATATGATGCGCAGGAAGCTGTTCGCCGGAAACGACCGATCCTGCGCGATCCGGCGGTGTCTCTTGGCGCCCTTGATCTTGATGCGGACTCCGTTGAGACCGTGATCATTACGCATTTGCACTATGACCATGCCGGCGGGTTGGATCGCTACCCCCGCGCGACCTTCCACGTGCAGGAAACCGAGCTCGCCTTTGCGACGGGACCCTGCATGTGTGACCCGGAGATGCAGGCGCCCTACACGGTCGACCATGTCTGCGAGATGATCCGTCACATCTATTCCGGGCGCGTCGTCTTTCACAGTGGCGATGCACAGGTTGCCCCGGGCGTTACGGTACACCGGATCGGCGGGCATTCGGCGGGGCTTCAGGCAGTGCGCGTGATGACACAGTCCGGGCCTCTATGCCTGGCGTCGGATGCAGCGCACTACTACGAAAATTTCGAAAAGAAGAAACTCTTTCCAATTGTCGCCCATCATCAGGAAATGCTGCGCGGTTTCGAACAGATCGTAAAACTTGGAGGCAGCAACTCTCGCGTCATTCCTGGCCACGATCCTCTGGTGCAGCAGCGCTACCCAAGTTTTGGCAACAGCGGGTTCGTTTGGCGGCTGGGGTAGCACCCTCAAACGGAAAGTCTTCCCTCCGATCAAATGGCGCGGTGCCAGGGCAATGCCCGCGCACGCGGCACTACCGTGTATCCAGTATCACGGATTTTTTCCGCCACATTGGATTTCCGGTATTTCGGAATCATATCCCATATGATAGATTGGCTCGCAAAGGAGCCCTCGCATGACCCAGGCCTTTCTGAATCAGGTGAATGAAACGCTTGCCCAAATCGAAGCGGACGGACTGCTCAAACGCGAGCGGATGATCACCTCGCCGCAAGGCGGTCACATCGCGGTAAACGGGCAGGACGTCATAAACCTGTGCGCCAATAACTACCTCGGTCTGGCTGATCACCCTGATCTGATCTCCGCGGCGCGCGCAGCTATGGAACCCAAAGGCTTCGGCATGGCCAGCGTCCGGTTCATCTGTGGCACGCAGGACATCCATCGCGCACTTGAGCAACGTATGGCCGGCTTCCTTGGCCACGACGACTCAATTCTCTTTGCGGCCTGCTTTGATGCAAATGGCGGCCTGTTCGAGCCGCTCTTGGGCGCCGAAGACGCCGTCATCTCGGATGCGCTGAACCACGCCTCCATCATCGATGGGATACGTTTGTGCAAGGCCAAGCGTTATCGCTACGCAAACTCGGACATGCAGAGCCTGGAGACCCAACTCAAATCCGCGCGCGCCGATGGGGCGCGTCACATCATGATTGCCACCGATGGCGTGTTCAGTATGGATGGCTATTTGGCCAATCTTACCGCGATCCGGAGGCTGGCGGACAAGTATCAGGCCATGGTTATGGTGGACGATTGCCATGCAACCGGATTCATGGGCCCGAAGGGGGCAGGCACCCCTGCACATTTCGGCGTTCGCGCAGACCTGTTGACCGGGACGTTGGGCAAGGCTTTGGGTGGCGCCATTGGCGGCTACATTGCCGGACCGCAACCCGTCATCGACCTGTTGCGCCAGCGTGCCCGCCCCTATCTGTTTTCGAATTCGTTGCCGCCTTCGATTGTCGCCGCCGGGCTTGAAGCAATTCGGCTTGTTGAAGAAGGCGATGGTCTGCGCAAGCAACTGTTCGACAACACCGCCTATTGGCGCGCAGGGTTGGAAAAACTCGGGTTCGAGCTTCTGCCGGGAGAGCACCCCATCGTGCCCGTGATGTTGGGTGATGCCAAACTGGCGCAGGACATGGCGTCGCGTCTGTTTGAAGAAGCTGTCTACGTGTCCGGGTTCTTCTATCCTGTTGTCCCGCACGGTCAGGCGCGGATACGGACCCAGATGAATGCCGCACTGACACAAGACGACCTCGATCACGCGCTGAACGCATTTGAGGCCGCAGGAAAAGCCTTGGGAGTGCTGACATGACCAATGAAATGACCTGCCTTGTCAAAGCGGAACCCAAGCCGGGCCTTTGGATGCAGACCGCGCCAGTGCCCCAGATCGGCCCTGATGACGTGCTCATTCGCGTGGCCAAAACAGGCATCTGCGGCACCGACATCCATATTTGGGATTGGGATGAATGGGCACAAAAGACGGTTCCGGTCCCACTGATCACAGGCCATGAATTCGCTGGAACGATTGTTGAGATCGGCAGGAATGTCCAAGGTCTGGACATCGGTCAGCGGTGTAGCGGCGAGGGCCACCTGATCGGCAAGACATCGCGTCAGAGCCGTGCTGGCAAGTTTCATCTCGACCCTGCCACGCGGGGTATCGGCGTAAACGAGCAGGGCGCCTTTGCCGAGTATCTGCGCCTACCCGCCTTCAACGTCGTCCCGTTGCCGGACGAAATTGAGGACGACATCGGCGCCATCCTCGATCCGCTGGGCAACGCGGTGCACACCGCGCTGTCCTTCGACCTGGTCGGCGAAGACGTCCTGATCACGGGTGCAGGACCCATCGGCATCATGGCAGCCGCAGTCGCGCGGCATGTGGGTGCCCGGCATGTGGTCATCACGGATGTGAACGCCGATCGCCTCGCACTTGCGGAAAAGGTCGCGGATGTGGTGCCTGTCAACGTCGCCAACGAAGACCTGAGAGAAGTGGTGGATCGCCTCAAAATGCGCGAAGGCTTCGATGTTGGCCTTGAAATGAGCGGCAATCAATCCGCACTTGATCAGATGGTCGAGTCGCTAGTGATGGGCGGCCGCATCGCGCTTCTGGGAATTCCGCCCGGGCAGAGCCCCGTCGACTGGAGCAGGATCGTGTTCAAGGCGATCACGATCAAAGGTGTGTATGGGCGAGAGATCTTTGAGACGTGGTACAAGATGATTGCGATGCTCCAGAACGGATTGGACATCTCAGGCGTGATCACCCACCGGTTCGAAGCATCTGCTTTTGCAGATGGTTTCAACGCCATGAAATCCGGGCGAAGCGGAAAAGTGGTACTGGACTGGTCATCCTGACCCAGCCGACGCACCACAAAGTCAGACTATGGCCGCAAGGGCTGCCGCCCGTCCGCTGACAACAGCCAGCAATCGGTTCCCTCGAACACCGCCGGATAGATCGGACGGCCATAGCCGGCACCGCCGTCCAGATTGATACGGTTGCCGAAATGCCGCGGAAACTCCTGTACTGTATGCCCGTGCACAATCAGTTTGGGATGGGGATCAGGCCAGGACAGAAAGGGTTCGCGTATCCACAAAAGCGTGTCCTCGGTCTGGCGATCGAGTGGCACACCGGGTTCGATTCCGGCATGCGCAAGAAACATGTCGGGGCGCTCGTGGCACAGCAAAAGACCTTCGATCCAGTCCCGGTGAGATTTTGGAACTGCTTGCAGCGCATCGGCATGAATGTCGTCCAGCGATCGCGCCTCATCAGCGTCGACACCGTAGGATTTCATTGTCATTCGGCCGCCAATGCGTTCGTTGAACCAGTGAAGTTTGAGCGCTGAGGCGGGGTCTGGCTCGTGGGGATCTGCAAGAAACCTTGTCAGATACCGATCATGGTTGCCCTTCAGCGTGATCCAGTTCTTTCCGGCCGCTTGCCCCTGCATCAAGCGGTCCACGACCCCGCGACTGTCGCTGCCACGATCAAGGTAGTCGCCCAGAAAGACAATCTCGGCATCCGGACCTCCGTCCGTTTCAATGAATGCCAGCGCAGCTTCCAGCGCGCCAATCTGCCCGTGAACATCGCCGACAACATATAGGGGATCTGACATGCGAAACTCCGTCCTGTCCGATTAGCGCCTTGATGCCTCAGCACTCGTCCGGCGAAAACCCCAATTCAACCGGCGAGGTCAGCCTCTGCTTTCGCTTGGCGTCGTGCGAGCAGAATGGTGACCACAATAGCAAGTAGCATCAGCGCAACCCCAAAGGGGTAACTCAGCAGTTTGAGCGGATCGCCATTGAGCAAAGCCAGCGTCTGGGACAAGGAGATTTCAAAACGGGGCCCAAGAAAGAACGCGATAATGAAGATGACGACTGAAAACCCAAAGGCGTTCATCACGAACCCCAGCACCGCAAAAGCAAGCATGACACCCACCCCGAACACGCCACCCGAAGCCAACGAGACACCGACAAAACAAAGCAGCAGCGCGGTTGAGAAGATGAAGGATTCCGGCGCCGTGACGACACGCGCCCATAGCCGCAATCCGACCTGACCCACCAGGAAGTTCAGCGCATTTGCGATGATCATCGCCCCAAACAGCCCATAGATCAGGCGACCCTGCTGCTCGAAAAGGAAGGGACCGGGTTGTACTCCATGGATCATGAACGCGCTGATGATGAGCGCAGCACTGACGGACCCCGGGATGCCCAAGGTCAGGAGCGGGATCATGTTCGCGCCCATGACGGATGAATTTGCAGATTCCGAGGCGGCGATCCCATGGAGATTGCCCTTGCCGAAACTGGCTGGATCGCGGGAAGCCTGCTTGGTCGAGGCGTATGACATGAATGCCGCGGCCGTCGACCCGATACCGGGCAATGCCCCCAATACGGTGCCGATGACTGCGCCGCGCGCCATGGTGAAGCGACAAGACCAGTATTCCGCCCAAGACACGCGCTGGTCCGCCCGATCCTGAGCGTCGGGCACAACAATGGCGGCCCGAACCTCACCCCTGGCTTGAGCCAGCCTGTTCAACAGCTCTGCAATCGCCAGCATACCGATCGCAACAGCTGGCAACGGCAACCCATCATACAACTCGAATTGGCCAAAGAAGAGGCGTGGGGTGGCGTGCTCGGGGTCGGTTCCCACCATGGCGGCCAACAGCCCGAGGGTGGCAGCGATCACACCCTTTGTGATGGACCGCCCCATCAAGCCTGCAATCACAGCGAATGCGAGCATCATCAGCCCAAGAACCTCAACCGGGCCCATCCGCAGTGCCAGCACGGCAATCGGCGCAGACACCGTGATCAGGACGATATCGCTGAACGTGTCGCCTGTGACCGAAGAGTAGAGCGCCATCTTGGTGGCCTTCAGTGGCTTGCCCTGCTTGGCCAGTGGGTATCCATCCAAAGCGGTTGCCGCCGCGTCCGGCGTTCCGGGTGTGTTGAGCAATACCGCAGGGATCGCTCCGCCGACCAGACCGCCCTTGTTCACACCAACCAGAAACCCGATGCCCGCCAATGGGTCCAGGCCAAAGGTGAAAGGGATCGCGATTGCCATCGCCATCACGGGTCCGATGCCCGGCACAGCGCCGACAAACTGCCCGACAACAACCCCAGCCAGCACGAAAAGGACGTTGACGGGATGTATCGCATCCCCAAAGCCCGCCAGTATGATGTCGAGTTCAGGCATCGGCGCTCATGGTAGAGGTCGCCCAAGCAGGCCGACCACAAGCAACCAGATTACCAGCGGCACCACGACAACCCCCGTCAGCAGCCAGAACGGGCGACGTTCGCCCGAGCACCACATGATTGCCAAAGCCATCCAGGGGGCAACCCATTCAAAGCCAAACCCAGAGATCAGAAACAAACCTACGCACAGAATGCCGCCAAACAGAGCTGCACGCGCCCATGGTGTTGTTGCGGCTGCCCCTGACGTATCGGGGCGCAAGATCAGCCAAAGACCGCACAGCGCCAATATCACTGCCAGCCCATAGGGCAATGTTCTTGGGCGCAGCCAACCGTAGTCGACCGGTTCAATCTGCCAGGGGATGACAATCCAGATCAGCAGAACGCCAAACACCAGAAAGAAAAACCCGGTCAGGCGATCTGCCAAGCTGGCTTGCATTGCGGTCTCAGTTCGCAAAGAGCTGGCCGACATTGGCCAACCCGTTGTCCAGCATCGCGCGTGTGCCGTCCGGACCCATGTTCTCGATGGGAGATTTCAGCGCGTTTCCAACGACCGTCGCCACTTCCTCGCTGGCCAGAGCATTGGACAAGGCTTCGGTCAGTGCGGCCCGTGCATCTTCGGGTGTTCCCGCCGTTGTGGCAAAGAAAAAGACGGGGTCGACATAGATGGGATAACCCTGCTCGGGCAAGGTTGGAACCTCGGGGGCATAATTGTGGCGGCTGTCATTCATGCTGGCGATCATTTTCAAATCGCCGCTTTCCAGAAACGACAAGTGCTCGCCCGCTTCAAAGCCAGCGATCGCTTGCCCGCCGAGGATCAGCTTGACGTTTTCGGCGCCGCCTTTGGTGGACAGAAACTGGAACTCAACCCCCGCCTGATCCATCACTTTGCGCATCGCCAGTTCCTGCGGTTTGGCGTCGAACGCCAGCGGTGCATCATTGGACTTGGCGTACTCGACCAGGCCCGCAATATCGTCAAAGGGCGCATCCGCACGGGCAATCATCGCAAGTTGGGCGCGGGCCGCCGTGCCGAGGTAGTCGAAACTGTCGAGATCAAAATTCAGCTGATCAGCGCGGTTCACAAGGTTCACCAGGATCGGCATGTTCACACCCAACCCGATGACCGATCCATCGGCCGGCCGGTTGGCAATGCCGGTGAACATGGCAACGCCGCCGCCGCCTGGTTTGTTCTCGGCGATGACGTTCCACCCGGTCTGATCCTTCATAACCTTGGCGACAACCCGCCCGATCACGTCCGTTGACCCGCCGGCGCCAAAGCCGATCTGAAGTGTCACGGGACCCGACGGCGCCCAGTCTGCCTTTGCCGCGCCCGAAAGCGCCAATGACAGGCCTGCAATCAGACCCAGCACAACTCCCTTGATATTCATGGCAAATCCTCCCTCCGGCCGCAGTGCGGCGCAAAATGCCCGACCCAACCAAAGGTCAGGGCACTGATGGGAGATAGCCTGTCACGAGAAACCTAACAAAGCAACGATTCCTGCGAGGGAGACGTTGCAGGTGTCAGTCCACGTCGAATTGCAGGGGTTTGACCTGCCGGAACATCCCCGTGGCTTCGAGTTTCTCCAGCACAGGCGTGGGCACCGGCGCATCGACGTATAGCAATGCGATGGCTTCGCCTCCGGCTTCTGCGCGACCCAGGGTAAAGTTCGCGATGTTCACATCGTTTGCGCCAAGGGTCTGCCCTAGCGTCCCGATGATGCCGGGCACATCTTCGTTGGTGGTGTAGAGCATATGCGCCCCGATCGCGGCGTCGATATTGATGCCTTTGATCTGAATGAAACGCGGTTTGCCGTCGGAGAACACAGTCCCGCCAATGGACCTCTCCCGTTTGTCGGTCACCACGGTCAGCTTGATGTAGCCGTCAAAAGCACCCGACTTGGCCTGGTTGGTGGTAGAAATCTGGATGCCGCGCTCGGCGGCAATCACGGGGGCCGACACCATATTCACGTCCGGGTTGACACGCTTCATGATCCCGGCAATCGCCGCGCAGTTGAGCGCTTCGAGGTTCATTTCGGCGACAGTTCCGTCGTACAAAATGTTGATGGCCTTGATCGGTTCATCCGTCATCTGGCCGATAAAGCCACCGAGATGGCCAGCCAGCTTGACCCACGGCCCCATGACTTTGGCTTCTTCCGCGGTCACCGATGGCATGTTCAGCGCGTTCGTCACCGCACCGGTCAACAGATAATCAGACATCTGTTCGGCAACCTGCAGCGCCACGTTTTCCTGCGCCTCGGTTGTGGCAGCACCCAGATGCGGCGTGCACACGACGTTCGGCAGGTGAAAGAGTGGGTTGTCTTCCGCCGGCTCCACGCTGAAGACATCGAACGCTGCGCCGGCCACGTGGCCCGATTTCAGCAGATCCGCCAAGGCCGCTTCGTCCACCAGACCGCCACGCGCGCAATTGATGATCCGCACACCCTTCTTGGTCTTTTCCAACGCCTCGCGGCTCAGGATGTTCTTTGTTTGCTCGGTCAGAGGGACGTGAAGCGTGATGAAATCGGCCCGCGCCAAAAGGTCGTCGAGTTCAACCTTCTCGACGCCCATCTTCTCAGCCTTTTCGACCCCGAGAAACGGATCATAGGCGATGACCTTCATCTTCAGCGCCCGCGCGCGGTCGCATACGATCCCGCCAATGTTCCCGGCGCCGATCACCCCCAGTGTTTTACCGGTCAATTCGACGCCCATGAACCTCGACTTTTCCCATTTACCGTCGTGTGTGCTTTGGCTGGCTTCGGGAATTTGCCGGGCCACCGCAAACATCATGGCGATGGCATGTTCTGCGGTCGTGATCATGTTGCCAAAGGGCGTGTTCATCACGATCACCCCCTTCTTGGAAGCCGTGTCCTTGTCGATGTTGTCCGTGCCGATCCCGGCGCGCCCGACAACTTTGAGATTCGGGGCCGCCGCCAGGATCTTCTCTGTAACCTTGGTCGCTGACCGAATGGCGAGACCGTCATACTGGCCAATCACTTCGGCCAGTTTGTCTTTGTCCTTGCCCAGATCGGGTTCGAAATCGACGTCGATACCGCGATCGCGGAAAATCTGAACGGCAGCGTCGGAGAGTTTGTCGGAAATGAGTACTTTGGGGGCCATGTTGTGGTCCTTTGAACGGAGTCGCGCCGGGATGAGCCCGCGCAGGATGACTTTGTGTGGTTGGTGGTGGGAGGATCAGACCGCTTCGGGTTGCACCGAGATTTCTGCCTCGAAGGCCCATTCGAGCCAGGGCAGCATCGCGACGACATCCGCGGTTTCCACAGTTCCTCCGCACCAGATACGCAGGCCAGGAGGCGCGTCCCGATAGGCTCCGATATCCAGCGCGATGTTTTCATCTGCCAGCCGCTTCGCAACGGCCTTGGCAAAGGCGGCACCGTCAGCGATGCGCGCATCGCTGAATTTCAGACAGACGCTGGTGTTGGACCGGGTTGCCGGATCGGAGGCGAGAAAATCGATCCAGTCATGAGCGTCCACAAAAGCGGCGATGGCTGCAGAATTGGCATCCGCCCGTGCAATCAAACCCTGAAGACCACCGACCGAACGCGCCCAAGCCAGGCACTGCAGGTAGTCCTCAACCGCCAGCATCGAGGGTGTATTGATCGTTTCGCCCTTGAACACGCCTTCGATCAGTTTGCCACCCTTGGTGAGGCGGAAAATCTTCGGCAAAGGCCATTGCGGAGTGTAGGTTTCCAGCCGCTCCACAGCGGCAGGGGACAAGATCAGCATGCCATGTGCCGCTTCCCCACCCAGAACTTTTTGCCAGCTGAATGTGGTCACATCGAGCATGTCCCACGGAAGGTCCACCGCAAACGCAGCGGATGTCGCGTCGCACAGGGTCAGACCCGTGCGGTCGTGCGGGATGACACTCCCGTCTGGCACCCGAACGCCGGACGTCGTTCCGTTCCAGGTAAAACAAACGTCTTTGTCCCAATCGACAGAGGCCAGATCGACAATCTCTCCGTAGTCCGCGGTTTTGACGTCAGCCTCCAGGCCAAGCTGTTTGACCGCGTCGGTGACCCAGCCTGCGCCGAAGCTCTCCCACGCCAGCATTTCGACCGGGCGCGCGCCAAGCAGATTCCACATTGCCATCTCAAAGGCGCCGGTATCAGAGGCCGGCACAATGCCAATCCTGTAGTCTTCCGGCACACCTAACAAAGCACGCGTTTCATCGATTGCGGCGCGCAGCTTGTCTTTGCCAATCGCAGCCCTGTGCGACCGGCCCAGCGCCGCGTCAGACAGAGAATCGAAGGTGAATGTTGGGGGTTTGGCACAAGGGCCAGAGGAAAAACGCGGATTCGCCGGCCGCGCGCCGGGGTATTCAGTCGCCATCAATGCTACCCTTCCAGATAAGCGCCCCTCGTTGGGGAGGGGTGTCCCACGGACGGGGATATGCGGGCCGCGATCGCTGCGCAACTCACAAAAGGCGGCAAAAGCGTCGCATCGCCCCGAAAATCCGACTTCTGTGTTCACTACAGGAAACTTCGGAGCCAACCGGAATGGTTGAAGCAAACACGCCGAACGTGTTTGTTGAGGCCATCAATGGCGCACTCAATAGGAGACCCGATGGAGGCAGGCGCACAATTTAGGCTGGCCACGATAACCTATGCGCTGGCGATGACACTGATGCTCGGGTGGCTACTCTACATTGGGCGCGGTGTGATCATGCCTGTGCTGCTGGCAGTGATCGCGGTCTATATCCTGACAACAAGCGCTGAAGCGCTGGGCAGGCTGCCGGTCTTTCGACGGCTCGGCAGACGCTGGCGACGCCTGATGGTCTTGATCGGCATTCTCGCGGTTGTGCTGATGCTGTCGGCGTTTGTGACCTCCAACGCAGCAGCGATCTCAGCGGCGATCCCTGGATACGAACACAACCTTGATATCCTGCAGAAACGCCTGATGAACGTGCTTGGACTGGATGACGAGCCCAACCTCAGAAAGCTTGGAAACGAGATACTCGATCTCTTCGACGCGACAGCCCTTATGCCGCAAATCGTTTCAACACTGAGCAACGCGGGTACATTAATCATCGCCGCGGGTCTCTACGCGGTCTTTATCCTCGCAGATCTCGACCGGCTGCCCGGCAAAACCCGTCTGGCCCTTGGCGAAAGCGAACGCACCGAACAGACGCTGGAGATCGTCCGGCAGATCAACGTCCGGATTGGCAGTTACCTGGCAGCAAAGACACTTGTGAACGCCCTGCTCGCAGCGGTATCCTTGGCAATCCTTTGGGCCACCGGCATTGAGTTTGCGTTGTTCTGGGCCATCCTAATCGGGTTGCTGAACTACATTCCTTACATTGGTTCGATTTTCGGCGTGGTCTTCCCCGTCACCATGAGCCTTGTTCAATTCGGTTCACTCAGCCACGCAGCATTGGTGCTCGTTTTGCTGCTGGTCGTGCAGAGTTCCGTTGCCTACTTCCTGGAACCCAAGATTTTGGGCCGTTCCGTCAATCTCAGTCCGTTGATGGTCTTACTTGCGTTGGCCGTATGGACCAGCCTTTGGGGTCTGACCGGGGCCATTCTGGCTGTTCCACTCACGGCGATGGTGACAATCATTTTAGCGGAGTTTCCCGGCACCCGGTTCATCGCCATCTTTATGTCCGAACATGGTCAGTTGTAGACGAGGTCTGGTGCACCAACACCTTGTGTGATTAGACCGCCGCACTGCATCTCGAACCCAAGGACATATCCATGTTTGTCGTGACCCTGTTAACGGCACCATCTCAACCCGGTCTTGACCCGGCTCTGGTCGACTCGCTGCGCAATGCCTGGGGCGGTGGCGAGGCCGGATGGTTGTCCCTGGACGAGGCTGCCGAGTTTCCGGTCGAGGTTCAGCCTGAAAACCAGTGGCAGGTCTGGGATGATCTTCAGGCCATGGGGGTGGATCTGATCGTTCAACCCGCGGCGGGACGCGCCAAGACGCTTTTGCTCGCTGATATGGACAGCACGATGATCCAGCAGGAGTGCATAGACGAACTGGCGGACGAAGCCGGGGTTGGCGCGCTTGTGAAGGACATAACCGCGCGCGCGATGAATGGTGAGTTGGACTTCGAGGGCGCTCTCATCGAACGCGTCGGTCTTCTCGATGGGCTGGAGACCTCGGTGATTGGCGACGTCCTTGATAATCGCATCACTTATATGCCCGGTGGTCAAACGCTGGTTGCCACCATGAAAGCTGCAGGCGGGCACGCGGCGCTTGTCTCCGGCGGCTTCACCGCCTTCACGCAGTCGGTTGCACAGGCACTTGGATTTAATGAAAACCGAGCCAACACCTTGCTCGCGGCAGATGGCAAACTCACAGGCGAGGTCGCGCGCCCCATCCTTGGCCGGGATGCAAAGGTTCAGGCACTGGAAGAGATTACAAAGAGGCTCGGCATTTCTGAGGCTGACGTGATCGCGGTCGGGGACGGCGCCAATGATCTGGGGATGTTGCAGCGCGCCGGCACGGGCGTCGCCCTGCACGCCAAGCCATCAGTTGCGGCCCAGTGCGACGTCAGGATCAACCACGGCGACCTGACAGCACTTCTATATTTGCAGGGTTACACCAAGGATCGTTTCGTCGCGCCCTGACGATCAGGGAAAGCCGGCTGCTGCCTGAATACTGCCTGCTTCGATGTCTCGGCGATTCAAGATTGGCGCGTTCAGAACGCGCCGGGTGGCCGGATGCTCAGCGTCGAGCACACCCAGTTTGACCAGCAACGCGGCGATCGCGCATTCACTCGCACGTGTTGCGCCATCTGAAATCTTCAGCGCAATGCCAAGGCGTTGCTCGGGCAGGATCCCCACGAAGACACCCTCTGCCCCGGTTTTGATGGCAGCTTTGCCTTTCATGGCGCGCATCAGCTCCGTGCAGGCCCGCCCTTCGCCCGCGACCAATTCCGGATGCGCCATCATTGCCTGCGTCAGGCGTTGCGCGGCATCACTCAAGGTATCTGCGCGCGACCCTGCGCTTGCAAACCATGCCATGGCGCGTGCAAGCCCATGCACAGTACACGCAAAGTTCGGTGCAGAGCATCCGTCGATTCCGAATGTAGGACTGGTCTCTCCAGTGACTTTTTCGAAATCAGCCAGACACGCCTGTTGCACCGGGTGCTCTATGTCGATGTACTCCGGTCCCGCACCCAAATGCTTGGTTAAGGTCAGAAAGCCTGCGTGCTTGCCCGAGCAATTGTTGTGATACTGGCACGGCGATTTGTCAGTCTTGATCAGGTGGGTCTGTTCCGCTGGGTCATCGGGCATCTGGGGCCCGCATCGCAATGCATCGTCGTCCAGCGCAAGGTCTGCCAGCCAGTCTCGTACACGTGCAGTATGGATTTCGGCTCCGTTGTGGGAGGCACAGGCCAAGGCCAGATGCTCTGGTGTGAGATTCGCGGCATCCGCAGCGCCAGACGTGATCAAAGGCAACGCCTGGATCATTTTTGAAGAGCTGCGCGGATAGATCACAGCTTGGGGATCACCCCAGGCCTGCACAATCTGACCGGTGTCATCGCAGACCACCGCGTGGCCCAGATGCAGGCTCTCCAGAAGCTGGCCGCGCCAGATCTCGGACAATGGGACGGGATGGGTCAAATTGTGTCTCACTTCTTGGCGAAAACCTGCCAAACGGGCTTCCGTCGCTGGTGCTAGTTACGGTAGTGTGCGCCTATCGACAAGTCGGAGGATGCGCGGAACAGACGGCCGACAAGCGCCGCAGCCATCCCGGAAATTGAGGTCAAGATCAGTCTGGAGGCTGGAAAATGGGATCGAAACTCGCCCGCGCCGCATTGGGTTTGTGTCTGGCAGGTTTGGCCGGAACGTTGCAAGCGCAGGAACAAAGCACCAACCGGGTCGCGGCAAAGACCGATTGGAGCGTGTTTGTCGAATCAGATCCGAAGGAGTGCTGGGGCGTCTCCGCACCCAAAGAGACGGTCAACACCCGCGATGGTCGCGTCGTGGCCGTCCAGCGGGGTGATATCCTGTTGTTCGTGTTCTATCGGCCAGGCGCGGATGTGAACGGGCAAGTCACGTTTACCGGCGGATATCCCTTTGCCGCAGGATCCAGTGTGAACCTCAATATCAGCGGCACCGAGTTTGAACTTTTCACCGAGGGCGAGTGGGCGTGGCCAGCAACTGCTGCGGATGATTCCAAAATCATCACGGCCATGAAGCGGGGCGCCGAGGCGACCCTGACGGCGCGCTCGACGCGTGGAACTCAGACCAAGGACACCTTCTCCTTGTTGGGCTTTACCGCCGCGATCGAGGATGCCGAAACGCGCTGCGCGCAGTAGCGAATTTCATCTCACAAAATCACATTCAGGTTAGGTGCTCTGCATCGGCGCACAGCCACGTCGGCATTCCGGTCCGTTTCGTGTTGGCTGCGTGTTCGCTATTTGCTGAGGACCAATTCCCAATCGCAAACGAGGTTCAGCAATGACGACAAAAGTTCATACGATGGAAACCGCGCCCGAGGCATCCAAACCATTGCTGGAAAACTCCATGCGCGCCTTTGGTCGTCTTCCCTCCCTTCATGGTGTGATGGCAGAGAGCCCCCAGATGCTGGAAGGCTATCAGACGCTACATCGGCTGGCAGTCGAATCTGCTCTGTCCCCAGAAGAGCGCACAGTGGTCTGGATGACCGTCAATGTCGCAAACCGTTGCCATTATTGCGTCCCAGCCCATACCGGGATCGCCAAGCGTGAGAAGATTGCAGACGATATCATTGACGCGCTGCGCGACGAAACGCCACTCGCGGATCCAAAGCTTGAAGCTTTGCGCAATTTCACACTGGCCGTTCGGGAAACACATGGGCGCCCGGGCGAACAGGCCATGGCAGACTTCCGGGCCGCCGGGTTCGACGATCGGGCGGTTCTGGATGTGGTGCTGATCATCGCTCAGAAGGTCATGTCGAACTTTACCAACTCGATGTTCGACACACCGACTGATGCCGCGTTCGAAAAGTTCCTTTGGCAACCGCGCGCGGCGGCGGAGTAAGCCCAGCAATCACAAATTGCGAATTGAGGCTCATGTACTAGACTGCTTCGCGAAGTACACAGCGCGAGGCAGATGTGAGCTTTACTGATTCCGTCGTCACCTGTTTGACGAAATATGTGACCTTCTCAGGGCGCGCCAAGCGCCCCGAGTATTGGTGGTTCTTCCTGTTTGTCATCCTGTTGGTGGCCTTGTTTTCGGTCGTTGACCGCATTGTGTTTGGACCTGGCGAAGACCCCGAAGACCCGACACAGGTTTTTTCCGTGATCGCCCAACTGGCCACTGCATTGCCCCTGCTAGCCGCGGGTTGGCGCCGGATGCATGACACCGGGCGCTCAGGCTGGTACTTGCTGCTCCCCATGCTGGTGTCATTCGTGACCATCTTCGGGCTGATGCTCGGTGTCTTTGCCTTTGGGGGGTTGGAACAGGTGGTCAGCGATCCGGAAACCCTGCGCGGGCCGGCGGCGGTCCTGGGACTGACCGGTCTGATCGTTGCGGGCGTTGTGCAGGTCGTCCTCGCGATCCTGATCCTGTGGTGGTTGACCCGTCCGTCTGATCCTACAGCAAATCAATATGGAGAGCCTTGAGATGAGATTCCTTTTGTGCCTGTCCCTCGGGCTTTGGACGACCGCAGCCATGAGTGATCCCGCACTTGAATGCGGAACTGACAACGGCAGCCAGGTCGAAATTGGTGCCTGCGTTGAAGCTGCTGAGAAGCAAGTCGATGGGGCGATCGAAGCCGCTTTGAGCTTCGCCATGGAGAGCGCGAAAGAGCTGGACGAAGTCACGGAGCGCGACGTTGCCGTGAAAGCGCTGCAGGAGTCACAGACCCGCTGGGCGGACTATCGCGACGCACAATGCAACTACGTGGGTGCGACCTATGGAGGCGGGTCCGGGACCGGAATCGCCATCAGCGGCTGCCGCGTGGTGCTGGGGCGTGAGAGAGTCGCGCAGCTGATGGCGCTGATCAACTGATTGCGTGACAACCGGTCGATCGGCCGGTCCAGGCAACCTCGTGAATGTCGTGCCAAGACCGACGCCCAGCGTGCGTTGCCCCGGTCGGGCAAACGGCGGTTCGCCGAAACCTTTTGTCTTTTGCGCCCGGTCCTATATAGAGGCGCATCCGCCCAGCCATTGAGTATTGCCATGTCCGCAACCGCCCCGATCACACAGGATGTCTTGACCCTGCCCCGGAAAACTCCGGACGGGCCAATCAACCTTGTCGGCCTCACCAGAGCGGCGCTGCGCAAGGTTCTGATCGAACATGGCACCCCCGAAAAGCAGGCCAAAATGCGGGTTGGGCAAATCTGGCAGTGGATCTATCAGTGGGGCGTCCGCGACTTTGCGGAGATGACCAACCTGTCCAAAGTGTACCGCGCGGAACTGGCCGAGACGTTTGTGGTCGAGATCCCGGAAGTTGTCTCGAAACAAGTCAGTTCGGATGGGACCCGCAAGTATCTTGTGCGCATCGCAGGCGGGCACGAAGTCGAGATCGTTTACATCCCCGAAGAGGGGCGCGGCACGCTGTGTATCTCGTCACAGGTCGGCTGCACGCTGACTTGTTCGTTCTGCCACACCGGGACCCAAAAACTGGTCCGAAACCTGACCGCCGGCGAAATCATCGGCCAGGTCATGGTCGTGCGCGACGACCTCGACGAGTGGCCAGAGATCGGCGCACCCAAGGACGAGACCCGGCTGCTCAGCAACATCGTTTTGATGGGAATGGGAGAACCGCTCTACAACTTCGAGAACGTCCGGGATGCGATGAAGATAGCAATGGATCCGGAAGGGATTCAGTTGAGCCGGCGGCGCATAACGCTGTCCACGTCTGGTGTTGTCCCCGAGATCGCCCGCACAGCGGAAGAAATTGGCTGCCAGCTGGCCGTATCGTTCCATGCCACGACAGACGAAACACGCAATACGCTGGTTCCGATCAACAAACGGTGGAACATTACCGAACTGCTGGAGGCACTGCGCAGCTATCCCAAGGTGTCGAATTCCGAACGGATTACGTTCGAGTATGTAATGCTAAAGGGAGTTAACGACAGCGACGAAGACGCCCGCCGCCTGATCAAACTCATCGATGGCATTCCTGCCAAGATTAACCTGATCCCGTTTAACGAGTGGCCGGGTGCGCCCTACGAGCGGTCATCGAACACGCGGATCCGAGCCTTTGCCGACATCATTTACAAGGCGGGATATGCCTCGCCGATCAGGACGCCACGCGGTGAAGATATCATGGCCGCGTGCGGCCAGTTGAAATCTGCGACCGAGCGAGCCCGCAAATCCCGGCGCCAGATCGAGGCCGAGGCCGGGCTTTAAACTCTATGACCCGTCGGCGCGACCTCCTGGTTCTGGGAGCGGTGTTTGCCGTGGCCATTGCAATCCCCCCGATCCTGCGCCGGCGCGCAGAGGCCTTCGACTTCCGGCCACTGCCCGGCTTCGCGGGATTCAGAACGCTTGCAAGTGGTGCGGTCTCAGCAGGCCCCGCCTTCTTGGTCGGGTTCAATCCGGACGAGAGTCGTTCGATACCACTGCTTTCCACAGATCCTTGCCGCGCCTTGTTTCGTGATGCGCCCAAGCCCTCGGCTGATTTGCTCCCAATCGCTGTTTTCACGGATTACAACTGCCCCAACTGCGCGGCGTTCGAAGCGCGACTGGCGGCAATGATCAAAAACGGTGCCCCATTGCTCCCGGTCTGGCACGAACTCCCTTTGTTGGGACCCAGATCGGTCTGGGGGGCCAAGGTGGCGTTGGCAGCAAAGCGGCAGGGCGCATATGATCCCGTGCACCATGACCTGATGACCCGCGTCCTACCACCCGGTCCTGTCGCCCTTGCTTCAATGGCCGCGCGTCACGGATTGGACCCTGACCAGCTTTGGTCAGACGCCAACGGCCTTGTTGTGGAAGCCGAACTCGACGCTGCCTTGGGTCTGGGACGCAGCCTGGGGGTGCCGGGCACACCCAGCTTTGTGCTGGGGCGCACACTGGTTATCGGCGCCATGTCAGAGCGCGACCTGACACGTTTGATCGAACTCGAACGCGCGGAAACAGGGCAAATCTGCTGAACACCCGCTGACGAATTGTGGTGATCGCCCTGTTCAGCGCCACAAAGATTCCCCGTTCCCGAAACACTTTCGCCCGCTTGGCCGAACAGTGTCCGCCCCGTTACCTGATACGGGAATGGGTTTAGATATGTTACATACCGAGTTTAAGGACGTGATGCTCGATGCTCCGGTTCTGGAGTTGATTATGCGTGAACGCGACATGGCATTGAGCAAGCGCGAATGGCAGTTTCGGCTCGCCGGATACGGCTACGCAATCAAGGATGTCGATGGTACGCAGGTTGTCACCAGCCTTGCGCACGGAACAGAACTGGGCGTCCTGCCCGTCAACCTGAACTAAAGCGGCAGCGCTACTCGCGCCCGGGAATTTCGCTGCGTGGCGGAGCGGGCTCCCAACGTTCGATCAGGTCGACGGCTTCCGCTGCAGACTCCACAAACCGGAAAAGATCCAGATCTTCTTCTGAGATTGTGCCGGCCTCCGCGAGCGCCCGCCAATTGATGACCTCTTCCCAGAATGCTCGGCCAAACAGCAAGAAGGGGATCCGCTGCATCCGGCCAGTTTGGATCAGCGTCAGCGCCTCAAACATTTCATCCATTGTGCCAAAGCCACCGGGAAAGACGCATATGGCACGCGCACGCATCAGAAAGTGCATTTTGCGGATCGCGAAGTAGTGGAAGTTAAAACTGAGCTCTGGCGTCACATAGGAGTTGGGTGCCTGTTCGTGCGGCAAAACGATGCTCAACCCGATCGACGATCCACCGGCTTCTTCCGCCCCCCGATTGCCCGCCTCCATCACTCCGGGACCACCGCCCGTCACAATGACATTCTCGCGGCCACCCTGCTCAATTGACTTTTGAGTCATGAGGCACGCGAACTCCCGCGCCTCTTCGTAGAATTCCGAAAGCTCGGCCAACGTAGACGTGCGTGCCTGGGATTTTTGATCGGGCGACAGAATGCGGGCCCCACCGAATAAGACGACGGTGCTATTGATGCCTCGTTCGTCCAGAATCATTTCCGGTTTCAGCAGCTCCAGTTGCAATCGCACAGGCCGCAATTCATCCCGACAGAGGAAATCCTCATCCGCAAAAGCCAACGTGTAGGATGACGACCGGGTTTGCGGCGTGTCCGGCACTTCATGCGCCGAAGTACGATCTGACCGGGCGTCGCGCAGTCGGCTGTGACGATTGTCGTTCATGCGTGGCGGTCCCTGCTTGCGTGTTTTTTTCAGCCCTATAGGGTTGGCCTTCGCAATACCAGAGACAGGGCCCAAAGATGGACTGGCAAAACGAAATTCAGGCGGCAGCTGCCCGTATCGAGGGACATATCATCTGCACCCCGGTTGCGACCTCTTCGATGCTGGGGCCTGAGCGGCCGGTCGAACTGAAATTCGAGCAAATGCAGCATACCGGTAGTTTCAAGGCGCGCGGAGCGTTCAATACTTTGCTGGCTAGCGATGTACCCGGTGCGGGTGTTGTGGCGGCAAGCGGGGGCAACCATGGCGCGGCAGTCGCATACGCAGCCCATGCTCTGGGCCACCCGGCGCATGTTTTTGTCCCCGAGATGGCGGGCCCGTCGAAGATCGCGTTGATTGAGCGCACGGGCGCTGAGCTCACCGTTGTGCCCGGCGAGTATGTGAACGCGCTGCAAGCCGCGAAGGACTTTGAAGCCAAAAGCGGTGCGATGCAGATCCATGCCTATGATGCGACACTCACCATTGCGGGTCAGGGCACCACATTCCGCGAATGGGAGGCACAGGGCCTCGACGCGGACACTCTATTGATCGCAGTTGGCGGCGGCGGACTGATCGGCGGGGCGCTGGCTTGGCTGCAGAGCCGCCGCAAGGTGGTCGCGGTTGAGCCGGAAACTTCTTGTGCCTTGCATGCTGCATTGAATGCCGGAACGCCCGTTGACGTGGAGGTTTCAGGTGTGGCGGCCAATGCCCTGGGCGCGCGTCGTATCGGTCAGCTCTGTTTTGACCTTTCAGGCGCCTTCCTGGCGGAGTCTCTGGTGGTCTCGGATGACGCGATTGTCCGCGCCCAAAAACTCCTGTGGCAAGCGCACCGACAGTTGGTCGAACCTGCGGGCGCAGCCGCACTCGCAGCACTTTTGGACGGACGTTACATCCCGGAGGCGGGAGAGCGCGTTGCCGTGCTGATCTGCGGCGCCAACCCGGCACCGGACCCGTTTCCCTGAAAGGCCCACACCTACACCGATTGTGCCCGGACCCGGCCCGGATTATAGGGCAACCAAGTCAACGCATCGAACAGGAGAGCCCGTCATGTCCAACGCAGAACTCGAGACAGCGATTGAAGCCGCGTGGGACGTCCGCGACACAATTTCCCCCACAACCGGTGGGGCGACCCGAGAGGCGATCGAGGAAACGCTGGATGCGTTGGACGGCGGTACGCTTCGCGTGGCTGAGCGTCAGGACGATGGGCATTGGCATGTCAATCAATGGGCCAAGAAGGCGGTTTTGCTTGGTTTTCGGATCAAAGACATGGAGCAGCAGGCCGGTGGCCCACAAGGCGGTGGCTGGTGGGACAAGGTCGACAGCAAGTTCGCCGGATGGGGCGACAATCAATGGAGGGCTTCCGGTTTTCGTGCGGTTCCCAACTGCGTCGTGCGCAAGAGCGCCTTTATCGCGCCGGGCGTGGTGCTGATGCCATCCTTCGTGAATCTCGGCGCTTATGTCGACGAGGGCACGATGGTGGACACCTGGGCAACCGTTGGAAGCTGCGCACAGATCGGTAAGAATGTGCATCTGTCGGGCGGCGTTGGAATCGGCGGTGTGCTGGAACCGATGCAGGCAGGCCCAACCATCATCGAAGACAACTGCTTCATTGGTGCACGCTCCGAAGTGGTTGAAGGGTGTATCATACGTGAAGGCTCTGTCCTGGGTATGGGAGTCTTCATTGGCCAATCCACAAAGATCGTCGACCGGGAAACCGGCGAGGTGATGTATGGCGAAGTGCCGCCTTACTCAGTGGTCGTCGCGGGCTCCATGCCGTCCAAGAACGACATCAACCTTTACTGCGCGGTCATCGTGAAACGAGTCGATGAGCGGACCCGGTCCAAGACGGGAATCAACGAGCTTCTGCGCGACTGATCGCAGTTCACGACAGTCTGTTTCCAAACCACGCATCCGATGCCATGAGTGCGTCCGGATGGAGCCACAATTGGCGTGCAGATAGACTGCATGTCGAATGTTAAAGAGTTCAATTTTAAACACTTTCAGATCATTCACGATCTGAAGGCGGTCGCCCGGCGCGCCTCAGGTGCGGGTTATGCCCGTATTGCTGTTGCCGTGCCGGGCGCCACGCACAGCGCCGGAAAACTGCAACTTGAACTGGCGCGACTCGTGGACGGGGATGGCCGCATTCCACCCGACATTTTGCCCGATTTGTTCCCCTGTTTGCTGCTGGTTGCCTCCATGCCGCAAGACGACGAAATCGCCTTTGAAGCGGCCACGGCCATCTTGCTGATGGACCGCATTCAGGGCGGCAGCAGCACCGACGATATGGGATGGCATTGGAGCGCCTTTGCATCACACTATCGCGCTGCGGACGCCCCGGTCCGCTCCGCTCTGATGCAGGGGTTTGCGCTCTGCATGAATGTCCGGCTCCTCAATCTGAAACATCCACCCGGCCCAATCGATCTTGCAACCGAAGACGCAGATACGATTTGCGACGCCTTGTTGGACACCGTTCTGAGAACGGCGCGAAACGATGATGTCGGTCGGCAACTCGCGGCCCTCGCGGAACCGGGACAAAACGGCCAATTTCAGGTCCAGACGGACCCAGCGGGCCATTCAGTCATCGAAACGGTGTCCCAGGAACCCGGTCATCCCAGATTCCTGCCTTGCCTTGCCCTGATGTGTCTCCGAGCCATCCGAACCGGCGCGCAAGGGGACGATATCGCGTCGCTCTGGCGTACTCATGGGCCGAGTTTGGTGATGTTGCCTCGGGTCCAGCTGCGTCCCGTGGTCGAAGGGATCCGCCACTTGTTCGAAACCTTGCCGGATTGGAACCCCTACCGGTCATGGTCGGATGATGAGCTGGCGAATGAAGCCACACCAATCCCCTGGCTGGGAGTGGCTTGACATTGCCGGGCTGCGCGCGCATCGCAAAGCATGGCCAACGCCGCATCAAAACAGAAGGTCTACACCCTGGTTGTCCAGATCGGGCGCAAGGATGGTGACGGACTGCCCGATGGAGCAATCGGCGCGGCCCTGATGTGTTTTGCAACTGGCGTGGACGAAGCTGAGGCAGTGCGCGAAACGGTCGCCATTCTCAAACAGGCCGATACCGCACCGCTTGATGTCACCGGGTACGGCACTCTGGCAGATCGGGAAGCTGAGGGGCACGAAATCGAAGAAGACGAGCGCGCGCTGATGAACCGCGCGCTGGCCGAAAACGCGGTTATCGTGGCCCAGATGACGCCCTTCTTCAACTGAACCTTGTGGGTTCCGCACTGAGCGCTTGCGCAATTCCGCTCTGACAAAGCCACCTCTAAGCACTAACGCGGCGCGCCAAACCACTTGCGGTAGATCGCGTCATAGGTGCCGTCCTCGCGCAGTGCGAGCAGTGCCTGGTTCACGTCCTCGACCAGCGGGCTGCCTGTCGGAAAAACAATTCCGTAGTTCTCACGGAGAAAGACCGAACCCGCGAGGCTGGCGGTGTCGCTCCCCTGATGGGTGGCGTAGTAAGATAGGATCGGCGCATCAAATACGATAGCGTCGATTTTGCCTTCTTCGAAGTCCCACAACATCGTTTGAAGATCCTCGTAGGCCGCAAAATCTATGTCGCGCCGATCCAGGAAACCGGATGCCGTTGATCCATCTATCGTCGCGACGCGCTGACCGTACAAGTCGTTCACCGTATTGATTGACCCTTCAATCGCATTGACGGTCATGACGGATGTGATCTTCGCCACGAAGACCGAGACGACAAAGAGAGAAGATACGACCAGCAACACACCAAAGAGGCGTCCGAAAATCGTGCGCGGCACCCGCTCTTCGAAACCACCGTTCACGACCAGGTTCAGAGCCCACCAGAAAGACGGAAACCAGGCATGCCGCATGGGTCGATCAAAGTAAGGTTGAGCACGGCGTTCGAACCACCACATCACCATCCCCCCGCCGAGCAACACGACAAACGCGATCCCAATGGCTGCCAAAAGGTCAGAGGATATCACCGCACGCCAGATCGAGGGCAGCACCATGCTGTCCGCCGGCACCAGAATCTGAAGGCCCGATTCAAAGATCGGATGGCTGAAATCCATAGTCGTTTCGCGGGCCGAAGTGATCGAAATGTTGGCGATGGCCAGATCGGCGCGCTCTTCAATGACGCTGCTGAGCATGTCGCCAAAGATGTCTTCCCTGACGATTTCATAATCCCATTCCAGCGCCGCAGACAGGGCTTCCAGAAGCTCCATCGAGAAGCCGGTGTCCACCCCGTCCTCAACCATGGAGAAAGGTGGGCGTGTGACAGTGGCAACCGTCAGCGTTTGCGCTGTCGCAGCAGTCTGCCAAAGTCCAATGCTTAGCAAAAGAAAGAGAACGAATCCGCGCATCTGTCCCGCTTTTTTTCCAGCCTTAGACAGATTTTTATCGCCGGACAAGGCGAGTGCGTTACGCGGCGCGCTGTTCAGCCAGAACCACGGCGTCAAAGGCCCGCAGCACAGGATGTGCAGTCTGGCCATGGTCCGGCAAGGTCGAACGATCATAGCCTGACAGAAGGCTTGCCGATAAAAGCGCCGGTTTGCGCCGCAGACGCCCAATGAACAAGCTTTCGGCAGATGCGCCTGCTGCGTCGAGCGGGTCGCATGTGGGCAACAACGCTTGTTTGTAGGTCACAAGCAGACCCGCGTCCTGATAAGCGGCGGCCATGCCCCCAACAAGGTGGCCTGCCCGAACCAGCACCGCCTCTTTGCCAAACATGTACTCCACTTCGCTCCCGGTGATCATCAGTCTTTGAGAGGGCGCGACAAACAGGTCTCGCTGCAGACCAAAGTACGGTGCGCGCAGTCTGACTGGGCGAAATGATCCCCGGGCCGGAACTGTTCGGGAGACAATGCCCAGGACGGGAGAGATTGTACCTGCGGCGGTCCGGACGGCGTCGCCCCGCTTCAGGGTTACCATAGGCACATATCCCGCGGCGGTCGCGATTGGCGTTGCCGCCGCAAGAGAAGGCATCGGGCCAACAGGTTCGATTTGGGTCGAAACGGCCAGATACTGAATGTCCGGCGCGAGATATCGTTGATCCGGACGCTCGACCATCGCGCGGATGTCGTCGATACGCAGTGGCCGAGGTGCCGTGACATCCGCAAGTACAACTTGATCACTGTCCGTGCGTTCGACGGCAAGGCGTGCCCAATTGCCCGGAGCGTCCCATGTATATGTGATCCGCAGGGTGTCCATACGTCCGGACTCAGAATGATTGACGGAACAGTGTGTGACCTCTCCTGAATGGTCGAGGACCAGAGTCAGACCGCCCCCCGGAATCGAGTTCAGCGAGAGATGAAAGGGCCAGTCTCCGTCGCGGTCATAGCGGACCAGCGGGCGTGGACGTCGTGACGGCGAAACACGGGTTTCAACGACAATTGATCCCGTTGCCAGCAGCGCATCCGAACTGGTTCCGACAAGTGGAGGATGTCCCGTCTCCGCACCCAATCCTTCTGGTGCAAAGACGAAGTCCTGTTGGCTGCCAAGCGCGATCCAAGCCATCGATTAGGCCGCCATCGCACCGCAGAGCACCTGCGCTTCGTACTGCCTCAGCGTGCGCCGCGCCGCACCGCCATACCCTGCTCCTGTATTTGGATCGAGCTCTGGAAAGATTCGGCAGATTTCCTCCAGAACCGGCTGCTCGAAGAGTTCGGTGGTTTGTGGACCGGGCAGGAAACTCTCGGTCTCCAGACCATCCGAAACGATCACCTGATGGCGGTCGAACATCAGATGCACATATTGAACGTCGCCACCCTCCACCTGGGTGACCGAGCGGCTGTTCAGAAGATCCTTGGCCGCCACCAGCACCTCACCTTCGCCGAACAGCAGTTCTGCTAGGCTGTCCCGGATCAGGACGCGATGTTGCGGAGAAACCAGCAGGTCGCGATGTGCCCCGAACGTCCCTGCTCTCAGCCGGATCGGAGCCATGTCTCCCTGAGCAGCGACCGTGCGGGTGCCCACCCATCGGATTGGGCAAGGACCATCGTCCCGTGTGTTCACGAGGTCACCGGGCCTCAGATTTTCAACTGGCCGCTCGCCCTCAGGTGTCTGGATCAGCGTACCCGCGACGAAACACGGAATGGCACTGACATTGACGAACCCGACATCCGTCGTGACGCCGTCATCGATGGTATAGGTGAAGCTGAAATCCTCAACATCACCGTCCCCGGTGACGTCAAACGACCCGTCAGTGTTCAGAGCGACGGTTTGCCCGCTGGGCAACGTGATCAGCGAACCCGCCACAACAGGTTTCCCGTTGATGTGGGTGATTGTCAGAATACCACCCGCATCGGACACATCGTTGGACAGAACATCAATGTTGATCGTCTCGTTGGGATACATTGTGCCGGTGTCGGAGAAGGCGATCAGGTCGGTCTGAACGCTGTCCCCGGCGATCAGGAGATTGGAATCGAAATTGCTGTCTGCGACGTCTGCGATGCCGATGCGGATGGAGTTCACTTGCCCGGCATTGACGGGCATCGTGAGGGTCATGGTGACCGTGAAGCCATCCATTTCGGTGTTGTAGTCGCTGTCCGCGTTGTCGATGTAGAGGTTTTCGTTGTTGGTGCTGTTGACGTTGCCGGGGTCGCTGTCACCGTCACCAACCACCAGATCGACTTGTGTGCCGTTTACCCAGACGCCGACAAAGTCCTGATACACCGAGTTTTGAAATTCAGGATACTCTTCGGAAGAAAAGACGAACTGCATCGTCATGAAGTTCGAATCCGGGATGAAATCGACGTCCAGAAAGGCTGCGTCGAATGCGCGCGCACCAGCTGCGGCGTTAAAGTCCGGGTTGTTGTTCACGCCGAATGTGTTTGTCGACGTGTTGGTGTCCTGATTGGCGTCCCCGCTCGAATTGGTGAAATCCCGAACGCGGCCGGTGGACAAAATCACTCCTGAATCGCCCGGAACCACGCCCGGAGAGGTCGTATCTCCGCCGGAGTAGATGCCCGAGGACCTGTTGTCCCCGCTGAAGGATGCGCCCTCGACTGACACGCCTTCGCCAAAGATCGCCTCCGCCATTTGAATGGCACTGGCCGACTCGTTGATCGAAAGCTCCGACGCGGTCACCATGATCTGCCTCACCTGAGCGAACACAAGGCAAATCACCCGGCGTGTCAGGAGAACCCTGATCGACTCCGGTCGCACACCGCTTCCGCGCTGTGGCTATGGTCTTGGCGTTTCGGCCAAACTGCTGGATGCCCTGCCTCGGGTCATTTTTATCGTTGAAAGCTAGCATGCGCCTTCGCAGCCTGTTAACCCGCTCCGGAGGCAAACCGGGCGCAAACGCGTCCTTTTGGCCACAATTTGGCCTTCTTTTGACGAACCGCAGACCTGAGGACGCGCGATGACCGCAACCGATCCTGTCGAACTCACCGCAGCCCTTGTGCGCTGCCCATCCGTCACGCCGGAAGAAGGAGGCGCGTTGCAGCATCTGCACGCGTTGCTGTCTTCCGCCGGGTTCGAGTGCACGTGGGCGGATCGCGGTGCGGTGCGCAATCTCTTTGCTCGCTGGGGCGAGAAAGGGCACCCGCGCACCTTCGGATTCAACGGCCACACCGACGTGGTGCCTGTCGGCGACGACCAGGCGTGGCGCTTTCCACCGTTTGATGCACGGATCGAGCAAGGCGTGCTCTACGGGCGCGGCGCCACAGACATGAAGTCAGGTGTCGCCGCGTTTGCGGCTGCCGCGATCGACCTCGTGTCGAACACGCCACCAGATGGTGCCGTCGTTCTGGCCATCACTGGCGATGAGGAAGGGGACGCGACTGACGGTACCACGGCCTTGCTCGACCACATGGATCGTGCCGGAGAGGCGCTCTCGGTTTGTCTGGTTGGCGAACCCACCTGCCCTGAGCAGTTGGGCGACATGATCAAAATCGGGCGGCGTGGCTCCATGTCGGCTTGGTTCACGATCACCGGAATCCAGGGTCACTCGGCTTACCCCCATCGGGCCAAAAACCCATTGCCCGCGATGATGCGACTGATGGATCGGCTGGCAAGCCACACGCTGGACACCGGGACCGAGCACTTCGACCCCTCCACGCTGGCCGTGGTCAGTGTCGACACGGGAAACCCCGCGACAAATGTAATCCCGGCGCGCTGCACCAGCGCCGTGAACATCCGATTCAACGACAGCCACAGTGGTGCGTCGCTCAAAGCCTGGTTGGAGGCCGAAGCCGAGGACGTCGCGCGCGCATTCGATGTCGACGTCGCGATGAAGGTAAAGATTTCGGGCGAAAGCTTCATCACCCCGCCCGGCGCTCTGTCTGGACTTGTCGCGCGCGCTGTCGAGGCGGAGACCGGGGTGCAGCCCGAACTCTCCACCACCGGCGGCACGTCAGACGCGCGGTTCATCAAAAGCCATTGCCCAGTGGTGGAATTCGGATTGGTCGGAAAGACCATGCATCAGGTCGACGAGTGTGTTGCGGTTGCCGACATTCAAAGGCTGAAGTCGATCTATGAACGCATTCTGAAAGACTATTTCGCATGAAAGACGTAACCATCGCCGTATGTGACGACCCCGAGCCATGCTACCGGATACGCCACTCGGTGTTCATCGATGAACAGGGGTTTCCGGAGGATCGCGACGAGCTGGACGAAACCGCAACTCATATTCTGGCGATGGCGAATGGCCAACCAATTGGCGCTGCGCGGATCGTCTTTGAGGATCAAACGGCCAAGATCGGACGCGTTTGTCTGATCCCGTCGGCGCGCGGCGCTGGATTGGGTGCGGCTCTGATCCAGAACGCACTTGAAATCGCCCGAGACGCACCGGCGATCAAGATCGCCAAGCTTAGCGCGCAGGTCAGCGCAATGGGCTTTTACCAGGCCCTTGGGTTTGTGGCCGAGGGCTCGGTTTACGATGACCTTGGCGTACCCCACCGCATGATGGCGCGTGCATTGTGAGACCTCAAACGCTGGTTCTGATGATCAAGGAACCGAGGCCGGGGCAGGTCAAATCACGGCTTGGCCGGGACATCGGAATGGTACCGGCGGCTTGGTGGTTTCGGCATCAATGCAGGTCCCTAATCAGGCGATTGCGTGATCCGCGCTGGACCATGGTGCTCGCGGTTTCGCCGGACCGTGCCGGAATGCTCAGCCGTGTCTGGCCCCCGGGCGTCGCGCGCAATCCGCAGGCCCATGGTGCGCTGGGGGTCAGAATGAAGCGCCAAATCGAGAAGGTTTCAGGACCGGTCTGCGTCATTGGCGCGGATATCCCCGGGATCGGACGCCGGCACATCGCGCGCGCGTTTCACGCTCTGGGATCTTATGACACCGTGTTTGGACCAGCGCACGACGGTGGCTATTGGCTGATCGGATGGGCTGGCCGTCGGAAGATGCCGCGCAGTGCCTTGCGCAATGTCCGCTGGTCAACAGAGCATGCCTTGGCAGACAGCATTGCTTCGTTGCCGGGCTGCCGCATCGCCCTCACCGACTGCCTTCGGGATGTGGACACGATTGAGGATCTACATCGGGCATCGCGCCCTTGATCCAACGTTTATCGGAAAGCAGTTTCGGAATGACGTGCCTATGCCCGCGTGTTACGTGAAGCCCATGACGCGCATCCCGACCAAGGCAGAAATCCTCGACTGGATCTCGGCCAACCCCACTCAGACCTCAAAACGCGATATCGCCAAGGCTTTCGGCATCAAGGGCGCCAGCCGGATCGACCTGAAACAAGTGCTCAAAGAATTGGAGGCTGAAGGTCATCTGGAAAAGCGCAAACGCAGCTACCGCGACCCGGATCGTCTGCCACCGGTCAGTATCCTGCAGGTGAAGGCGCCAAACGAAGATGGCGATCTTTTTGCGCGCCCGCTGGAGTGGCACGGTGACGGTGTCGAGCCAGTTGTATTGATTGTCGCGCGCGCATCCGACCCGGCCCTGGGCGAAGGTGATCGGATCCTCGCGCGGCTGACCTTGGTCAAAGAGGAGGACCACAACTACGAAGCCCGGCTGATACGGCGGATTGGCACAAACCCCCGTCGCATCCTTGGCGTCTTCCGAAAGACGGCAGAAGGCGGTCGTATCCTGCCCATCGACAAAGCCGCGGGAACCGAGTGGCAAGTGGCTGAGGCCGCCCGTCACGGCGCACGCGACGGTGAGTTGGTTGAGGCCGAGCAGGCCGGTCCGAAAGGCCGGCTGGGGCTTCCAAAAGCGCGCGTCGTAGAACGGTTGGGAGATCCGAGCGCCCCGCGCGCCGTTTCGCTGATTGCGATCCATCAGCATGGCATCCCCGACAGCTTTCCGGATGCTGTGATCGCCGAAGCCGACGACGCCAAGCCAATCGGCCCGAAGGGGCGCGATGATCTGAGAGACTTGCCCCTCATTACGATCGATCCTTCAGATGCACGCGATCATGACGATGCCTGCTATGCGCATCCCGATGAAGACCCCAAAAATGCCGGCGGGCACGTGGTCTGGGTCGCAATCGCCGATGTCGCCGCCTATGTGCGGTCCGGCACGGCTCTTGACCGGGAGGCACGCAAACGAGGCAACTCGAGCTACTTTCCGGATCGTGTCGTACCCATGCTGCCAGATCGTTTGTCCGGAGACCTGTGTTCGTTGCACGAGGGTGTACCCCGCCCATGCGTGGCGGTGCGGATGCAACTGGACGCCAAAGGCAACAAGATAGGCCACACATTTGTTCGCGGGCTCATGCGATCTGCCGCGTCGTTGCATTACCAGGAAGTCCAGGACGCGATCGACGGCCGTCCCAACGACCGGACCGAGCCGTTGCTGGAGCCCGTTCTGAAGCAGCTCTATGCGGCATACGAGGCGCTGGTCACCGCGCGCAGCCAGCGACAGCCTTTGGACCTCGATTTGCCGGAACGACGCATCGTTCTTGACGAAGATGGCACGGTTGCCTCTGTCAATTTCCGGGACCGGTTGGACGCCCACAGGCTGATCGAAGAGTTCATGGTTCTGGCAAACGTCGCGGCGGCGGAGACACTGATCGCAAAGCGATCGCCGATTTTGTTCCGTGTGCACGAAGAACCCGCTCCAGAGAAACTCGATGCGCTGCGTGAAACCGCACAAGCTGCTGGGTATACTCTGGCCAAAGGACAGGTTCTGAAAACACAACATCTCAATCAGCTGTTGAACGCCGCGGCGGGATCGGATGATGCCGAACTGATCAATTTGTCGACGCTCCGGTCGATGACCCAAGCCTATTATAGTCCCGAGAACTATGGACACTTCGGGCTGGCCTTGGCGCAGTATGCGCATTTCACATCACCGATCCGTCGTTATGCGGACCTCGTCGTTCATCGCGCGCTCGTAACGGCGCATGGCTGGGGCAAAGACGGGCTGCGGCCCGAAGAGATCGACCGGATGGAAGAGACCGCGACTCACATCTCTGAAACCGAACGCCGATCGATGATAGCAGAGCGCGATACAACCGATCGCTATTTGGCGGCCTATCTGAGCGAACGCGTTGGCAACGAGTTTCAGGGACGGATCAGTGGAATCGCGCGGTTCGGGGCCTTCGTTAAACTGGATGAAACCGGTGCAGATGGTCTGATCCCGATCCGGTCGCTGGGGCGGGAGTACTTTCACTTTGACCGTGACGAGGGAACCCTGATGGGGTCGGACACCGGGCTCACCATTTCGATCGGACAGCGCGTGACCGTCCGCCTGGCAGAAGCGACACCGGTCACAGGCGGGCTGGAATTGGAACTTCTCTCCATCGAGGACAAGGCACTGCCGAAAGGACCTTCACCAGCCGGGCGCGGCCCACGGCGCAAATCTGCGTCCGGCAAGCGCAAGTCCGCAAAGCTCAAACGAAAGGTCGAACGCCGTCGCCGTCAGAGGTGATATGTCAGCGCCCTCGCAATCAACCAGCCGTGCCGATCGGAATCAATTTCGTCAGGTCGGTCAAAGAGAACCGCCCGATTTCCTTCACATCGATCAACATCAGGAAACATCTCCTGATGATCCGCGATCAAACTGGTCTGGCAATGCACGAACAATGCAAACCGCGCCGCCTTGGGCACGCCAAGGCGGACAGTGGTTCCGGATCGCGTCACCGGCGTCAGGTATGCGGGTTGCCCCCAACGCAACGACTCTTCTAACCGCCCGACCCGTTTATGCTCGGCGGCCACCTCAAAGATCAGGTCCCGCAGTTTGAGCAAGCCGGGTCGCGCATCGTCGGGCAGGTCGGCAAAGGCCAAAGCCACGGCGTCAGAGGCAAAAGGAGGGTTCATGGCAATGGCACAGCTGCGGTCATCCTTTCCAGATAGTCGGTGAATTGCACATCCGCGTCCACCCGCCGCTGCATGGGAGTGGGAACCGGCGTGGATCGGATGGCCGCCAGTATGGCCGCAACACTGAAATCAGCACTCGTCGGTGCATCCCCCAACAGAAAAGGACCATTCCACAGATGCGTGGAGATGACCCTGAAATCCTGATCGGCCCGATCAAGTCGTTGTTGAGCCGTGAACCGGCCCAGCCCTTGTGTTTTCAGACCGCGCAAAACCGATTTGCGCAATCCATTTGCCACGGGGCGCCGGAGAAGAGCGGGCACCTCCTTGAAGTAGGTTTCGCGGATCGCAGGCCAGGCGGCTTCGTTGCCCCATCGGTCGAGGACGAGGTGGAAGTATAGGTGCTCCTCCGCCATTCGGATGAGCAACATCGCCCTTGCGCGCTCGATCTCGCTCAGTTTGGGGTCGAACATCGCGCCGCGATGGGACAGGTATGACTGAATGTTAGTGCTGTCGGCCACCAGCCGTTCAGGCGTGCGGAGAACCGGCAACTTTTGCATAGGCATCCGGCGTGGGTCGCTGATGTCTTCGCGCTGCCAGGGCATGCCGGACGCAGCCAAGAGATAGGCTGCTTTGACACAGAAGGGGCTGAGGCTGAATTGCCCGAAACCGGCTGGGTAAGTCAGAAGGGTAAGCATTGTGATCTCCTGAGATTGGGATGACGGCTACCTAGCACCCACTGATGACAGTTCCTGTCGTCAGGTTTATGGTATCAAAGCCCATGTCACGTACTGCTCGATTGTTTCAACTGATGCAGGCTCTGCGCTCTGCGCCACCGCCCGTCACAGCGGAGCGGCTGGCGTCCGAGGTGGGTGTATCTACACGCACTGTCCATCGCGACATCGACGCATTGCGCGGGTTGGGCGCTCTGATCGATGGGGCCGCCGGGTTTGGATTCACGCTGATCGAAGATGCGGTTCTTCCCCCGTTGGGCTTTGCGGATGAAGAGTTGGAAGCCCTTGTACTGGGGTTGCGCGAGGTTCAGGAAATCGGAGACCCCGCTCTGGCCGAAGCCGCGGATAGCGCATTGAACAAATTGCAGGCACGCCTGCCCGAGCGGCAATCGCACCGCTTGAAGCACGCGGTTCTGACCGCGCGCCGATTTCAGCGACCTGCCGCACCTGCGATCGACGTGGGTGTGTTGCGGCGCGCCACATGGGACGAGCGCACCGTGGCGTTCGGCTACTCCGACTATGCCGGCAAAAGGACGCATCGGCGCGTGAACCCGCTGGGGCTGGCCTACATGGACAAATCCACGGTCATGATCGGTTGGTGTCTTTTGCGGGAAGACTTCCGCACGTTCAGGCTGGACAGGATGAACGATCTGGAGGTGACGGAAGAGAGCTTTCGCCCAACGCGTGTTCCGCTGCTGCGGCAAGCCAAGGCCAATCTCAAGGCCGAAATTGAAGCATTGGCGAAACGCCGCGCCTCCGGCGATTGACGGCTTTTTCAGAATGCCGGTTCAGGGTATGCTGGCGGAGAGCAGAAAACAGGACAATCAAGATGCGCGTATCGGTACTGGCCGCTATCCTTTCGGCTATGGCGGCGACAAATGCTGCGGCGGGCGCCGTTGCATCTTCACTGAGACCATCAGAAAGGCCAAACCTGCCGCAGACAGAGGTCCGGCTGGCGTCCTTTGCGGAGGTTTCGCCATTACGTCCTGCCATGCGGCCCTCGTCGTTCAAACCGGAGGTCTTGCAGATTTCTTCATCCAATCAGCGCTTTGAGAATTGGGTGTCGGCCTTTCAGAGGCGGGCGGTGGCCCAGGGGATCGATCCGGATGTCTTGTCCGCAGCCTTTCGGGGGGTGAGCTACGACAGTGACGTGATCCGCAGGGACCGCAATCAGTCCGAGTTCACCAAGACCATCTGGGATTATTTGGACAGCGCGGTGTCGGACACACGCGTGGCAAATGGAAAGGCTGCGCTCAGCAAACATCAGGCCACACTGGAAGCCATCGAAGCCAGATATGGCGTGGAGAAGGAAGTGGTCGCTGCAATCTGGGGTCTTGAAAGCGCCTACGGCAGTTTCCGGGGCTCGAACGATGTGATCCGGTCCTTGGCAACGCTGGCGTTCGACGGGCGCCGCGGACCCTTCTTCGAAGGGCAGTTGGTCGCCGCGTTGCAGATCCTGCAAAGCGGTGACACCAGTCCGCGTAACATGACGGGCAGTTGGGCTGGCGCTATGGGGCACACGCAATTCATACCCAGCTCTTATCTTGACTATGCCGTAGATTTCACCGGCGATGGGCGTCGCGATATCTGGTCCGATGACCCAACGGATGCATTGGCTTCCACGGCAGCTTATCTGGCCCGGTTCGGTTGGGTGAAGGGGCAGCCCTGGGGCGTAGAAGTACAGATCCCTCAAGGGTTCGACTATCGGCTGGCCAATCGTGAGGTATCAAAATCCCCCACCGACTGGGCGGCGTTGGGTGTGAGGACCCACACAGGGCAAGCGGTCCCAAACCACGGCAGCGCCTCGATACTGCTACCTGCAGGCAGTCAGGGTGCCGCCTTTATGATCTTCAAGAACTTCAGCGTGATCGAGCGGTACAACACTGCGGACGCCTATGTGATCGGTGTCGGGCATTTGAGTGACCGCATCGGCGGAGCCGCACCGCTGACCTCTGAGTGGCCTCGTGGGGATCGGGCGTTGACGTTGAAAGAACGCAAGGAAATGCAGACGCTTCTGACCTCCAAAGGCTTCAGCACTCAGGGCATTGACGGCCGAATTGGTCCCAAAACCATCAACGCCGTTCGCGGATTTCAGACCGCAAACGGCCTTGTCCCCGATGGTTACGCTTCCCTGTCGTTGCTTCAGAAGCTTCGTTGAGGCGCGACGCAGCTCATATCAATCGATCCTCCCCCAAAAGACGGCGCGCAAGTGTGCCGTCCGTTGGGCGTGCCAGTGTCCAGCGAAGCGCAGCCTCAGCCAGGGCTCATGCCGCGCAGACGTTCTGACCGGCGACGCAGGAGTTCGACAACGGTCAGCAGGGCGATCGAAATCACCACCAGAATTGTCGCAACGGCAAGAATGGTTGGACTGATCTGCTCTCTGAGACCCGTGAACATTTGCCACGGAAGGGTTTTCTGACCCGCCGACCCGACGAACAGAACAACCACCACTTCGTCGAACGACGTGATGAAGGCGAACAACCCCCCCGAAATCACGCCTGGTAGGATCAGGGGCATCTGCACGCGGAAGAAGGTGGTGACCGGATTGGCCCCCATGTTTGCCGCCGCCCGTGTCAATGACCGGTCAAAGCCCACCAGTGTCGCCGTCACGGTGATGATCACGAAGGGAATGCCCAGCGCAGCGTGCGCCAGAACCACTCCGAAATAGGTCCCTTGCAGACCGATGCGGGAGTAAAAGAAGTACATCCCCGCCGCCGAGATAATCAGCGGGACGATCATCGGAGAAATCAGGGTCGCCATGATCGCACGACGAAAGGGGACGTGGGGCTGGGACAAACCAATCGCTGCCAATGTGCCAAAGCTCACAGACAGAAGCGTGGCAACCGGCGCAATCCTGATCGAATTCCAAAGCGCGTTTTGCCAGTCCGAATTGGTCAGGAAGTCTTCGTAGTGTTTGAGCGAGTAACCTGCCGGATCAAATCGCAACATCTCGGGTGTGAATGTAAAAAAGTCCTGCGCATTGAAGCTGAGTGGCATCACAACGAGAATGGGCGTGATCAGGAAGATGAAAATCGCCCCACAGATGACCCGGAACGTGAAATGCCACAGAACCTGACCTGGCGTCAGATACGGTGCAAGCCGCGCGCGGTATCTCCCTTCGTAGAGCCAGTAGGTGAACCAGCCGAAGAACCAGCCAAAGAGGCCGCCGATGATGGCAGCGGGCAGTCCACCAACCACAAAACCTGCAACCGCCATCACGACGATCAGGCCCCAGCGGCAGGCCCGTTCGTTCGTGATCACCTGGGTAATGACAAAGGCAATGGCCGCCAACAGAACGGCGCCGGCCAGAACGCCAAGGGCGCTGCTGCCCTGGGCCGTTCCGACCAGCAAGCCTGCAAAGGCACCGGCTGCGGCAACAACAGGGACATAAAACGAAACCGGCTTGCGCGATATCGGCGTAAGTGCAGCCATCTCCTCAGCCCCCCAACTTGACGTTGTCGATGCCGACAATCTTGTCATAGGCATAGTAGAGCAGCAGCACGACGGCGAGCAGGATGGCGCCGAGAGCGGCCGCAAGGCCCCAGTTCAGAGAGCTGGAGATGTGATAGGCGATCCGGTTCGAAATAAATGTACCGGTTGTACCACCGACAATCTCCGGTGTGATGTAGTAGCCGATAGACAGGATGAAGACCAAGATGCTTCCTGCACCAATCCCCGGAACGGATTGTGGGAAGTAGACCCGCCAGAACGCTGTCCAGTTCGTTGCTCCCAGTGATTTCGCGGCGCGCAAGTAACTGGGGGGAATGGTCTGCATGACCGAATACATCGGAAGGATCATAAACGGCAGCAGGATATGGGTCATCGCGACGATGGTGCCGAACTGATTGTTGATCATGATGAGCCGGTTCGCATCGGCCACAAGTCCAAGCCAGACCAGCACATCGTTGATCACGCCCTGTTGCTGCAACATAACCTTCCAGGCAGATGTGCGGACCAGAAGCGAAGTCCAAAATGGCAAAAGCACCAGGATCATCAACAGGTTCGCGGTGCGCATCGGCAGGTTCGCCAGAATCCACGCAATCGGATACCCCAGTAGAATGCAGCTGATGGTAATGACCAGTGACATAAAGAGCGTTCGTTGGAACAGCATCATGTAAATCTGCTGGTTCTCGGGGCGCATCTCGGGGCCATCCACGCCCTTTTGCATGTCCACTGCATTCAGGAAGTAGCCGGATGTATAGGGCGGCGAATAGGTCTGAATGGTGCGCCAGACGTCCGTGCTCAGCCAATCCTCGTCAATATCTGCAAATGAATCACGCAGACTGACGGTCTCGAAATTTGGGACAGCGGCGACGCCGGCGGCAATGACGGAATCGGTGCCGGCTGTTTCCGGTCCGGACATCAGGTCCAGATAGAGAGCCGTGTAAAGAAAATCCTCGATGTCCTCTTCGGAGGCCTGATCGCCTTCGGACTGGAGATACTCCACCCAGCGGTCCCAAGTGCGGGTTGTCAGAGGCAAGGCATTGCGATCCGGATCATTGTCCATCAGCGCCACCCAGCGGGCAGGTTTCTCCAACTCGGGATCAAGCGCGATAAACTGGTCAGTGTAGACATCGGTGTCGAACCGACCGACACCACGACCGCTCTTTCGGAAAAGCGACGAAATCCCTGTCAGTTCATAGTTCAGACGCGTTCCGAGACGCGTGTGCAACTTTTGCTCTTCGGCCAGGACCATGTCGATGTAGAGCGCGTTGAAGACGGCCTCGGACGGTGCTTCACCGCCCTCGGGGTCCCAACCCGCCAGTTCCAGAACCGTTTCCGGAATGGTTTCTTTGACAATCTGGTTCTCCACCGACCGAAACAGCATGTCCGCAATCGGCGCGATGAACGTGATCAACACAAAGATCAGCAAGGGCGCAATCAGCATCAAAGCGCGCAGTTTTTGCATGCGCAGCGCCCGGGCCAGTGATCGCTTCAGCGGCGTACCGTCTGCGGCCAAAACCGGTCCGGCCTTCTCTGGCAGCGCTTTCTTCGCGGGTTCCTGCGGGGCAGAGCTTGCGTCAGCGATGTCGGTCATGTCCGCGATCCTTGTCTGGTGGAAGCGGGGCGGCGACGCCGCCCCACCTCTTGATGTTCAGACTGGCTTACTGCGCCAGCCACGCCTGGAATTTGGCGTCGATGTCATCACGGTAGTCCGCCCAGAACTCGTAGTTATAGAGCAGGGTGTTTGCCGCGTTGTTGGGGTCGGTCGGCATATGCGGTGCCATATCGATCCCCAGCTCAGCGTGCTGGCCGACCAGCGGTGCCGACGACGAGCGTGCCGGGCCATAGCTGATGTACTTGGCCTGATCTGCAAGACGCTGCGTGTCGGTTGCAAAGAACACATAGTCCAATGCACGCGCCTCACGCTCGGGCGACAGGCCTGTCGGAATGATCCAACCGTCCAGGTCGAAGACCTGCATGTCCCACAGCATCCCAACGGGTTGGTTTTGCTCTTCAATCACCGAGAAGAGACGCCCGTTATAGGTCGATCCCATGACGATCTCGCCATCTGCGAGCAACTGGGGCGTGTCCGCACCAGCCGACCACCAGATCACGTCGTCTTTGATCGTGCCCAGCTTATCAAGAGCGCGCTGCTGACCTTCTTCGGTCTCCAGCACATCATAGATTTCGTCTTTGGCGACACCGTCGCAATAAAGGGCCCATTCCATGTTGTTGATTGGGCGCTTTTCGAGCGAGCGCTTGCCCGGATAGGTTTCGGTATCGAACACCGCACAGACGGTTGTGGGCGGTGTGTCGCCAACCAGATCGGTCCGGTAGCCGAACGTCGTCGAATACACGATTTGCGGGATGAAGCAGTCCGAAACAAGCAGATCGCCGAAGTCGTCGGAAGCTGATGTGCCGTCCGGTGCGGGTGCCAATTGCTCGTCAGCGTCGATTTCGAGTGCCAGGCCTTCGTCACACAGGCGAATGGCGTCCGCCGCAACAACATCCACAACGTCCCAGGTGACGTTTCCGGCTTCATTCATGGCGCGCAGTTTGGCGACCGCTTCAGCGCTCGATTCATCGTTGATGATCTTAACGCCTGTCTTTTCCATATACGGGTCATGATACGCGCCCTGTTGCGAGGCAGAATAGGCCCCACCCCAGCTCACGATTGTCATTTCGTCCGCCATATGGCTATCGGCGCTGACCATACCGGCTACGAATGTCAGCGCCGTCGTGGTCAAAAGTGTCTTTGTGAGTTTCATAGACAGTCTCCCAGTTTCTTGCCCGTTTGTTCAGAAGGGGGTCGGCAGAACGGGCTTACGATCCGTCCCCGTGTTCATCGCCCGATCGGGCGACATCACTTCACCTATGCGTCCAACGCACGGCAATCGTCGGGCAACCAACCGATTTCGATATGTTGACCCGGCTGCAAACGCACCTGATCGGGTGCGTTCCGGGTCTTGATCACGAAATCCTCGTTTCCAGCCACACGCAGTCGCGTGCGGAAAATGTCGCCCATGTATATGAACTCGAGCACTTCAGCTTTCAGCGTATGTGCGTCGGCGCTCAACCGTTCCTTATTGTATTCAACACGTTCGGGCCGGATCGACACGCGGGTGCGCTCTCCGGGCTGGCTGACGTTGACCGGCTTGCAATCAATCAGTTCCCCGTCGTCGAGTTCGACCAGTGCCGTCCCGCCCTTGATTTCTTTGACCACGCCCTCAAGCGTGTTGTTCTCACCGATGAACTGCGCAACGAAACTGTTCTCCGGGGCTTCGTAAAGCTGATCGGGTGGTGCCAGTTGTTGAATGCGGCCATCGTCAAAAACGGCAACGCGGTCAGACATCGTCAACGCTTCGGTCTGATCGTGGGTCACGTAGACCACTGTGATGCCCAGATTGTCGGCGATCCGTTTGATTTCGAATTGCATATGCTCGCGCAACTGTTTGTCCAGGGCGCCGAGTGGTTCATCCATCAGCACCAGTTCCGCCTCAAACACAAGGGCGCGGGCCAGGGCGATACGCTGTTGCTGTCCACCGGACAGCTGCGCCGGGCGGCGTCCGCCGAACGCCCCCATCTGCACCATATCGAGGGCGCGCTTGACCTTGGTCTCCCGCTCGGATTTGCCCATTTTGCGGACTTCCAGGGGGAAAGACAGGTTTTCCGCAACGGTCATATGCGGGAACAGCGCGTAATTCTGAAACACCATTCCGATGCCGCGCTTGTGCGGCGGAATGTTGTTGATCGAAACGCCATCAAGCCGAATGTCGCCATGCGTTGCGGTTTCAAACCCCGCCAGCATCATAAGACACGTAGTCTTTCCCGAGCCTGACGGCCCAAGCATTGTGAGAAATTCGCCTTTTGGCATTACGAGGTTGAGATCTTTAACGACAAGCGCTTCGCCGTCGTAACTCTTCTGCACGCGTTCGAATTCCACGAACGCGCCGTTTGATGCGCTGTTGGCCAAATGGCCCCCCTATTGGTCTCCGGCAGTTGTTCTGCCCTTTGGAGCGAGATAACCACACCTCCCATCGTACATGCAACAGAATCGCACAATTCTCGTGCAAAACGACAAAGCCGCCTGTTTGATAGCCAATTGCGTCATCTCTGCACCCATTTCGAACGCAAAATGGAGCGGATTGTTTCACTCATAGCGACTGGAATGGCATAGACCCTGTCCAAAATCAGGTCTGCTGAAGCCATAGGCGGGGCCCGAACGAGACGCGGCGCCACGCTTCAACAACGCGGCGCCGCAGAGACTGAGACAACTGAAAGAACCTGCGTGCGGCAGGTTCAGCACTAACCGAATCGGATCAGGACGCGGCCTTCAGCAAGCCCTGTTTTTTGATTTCGACATAAGCCTCATCCAGAGCTTTGCGCGCACGTTCAATCAGAATGTCGATTTCGTCCGTGGAGATCACCAAGGGGGGGGAGATGATCATCCTGTCGCCCACATGGCGCATGATGAGATTGTTGGCGAAGCACCGTTCACGGCAAATCAGACCCACCGTTCCGGCATCACTTGCAAACCGCGCGCGGCTTTCCTTGTGCGGCGTCAGAGCGATGGAACCCATCATGCCGACGATCTTGGCTTCCCCGACAAGCTCGTGGTCTGTCAAAGCTTCCCACTGAGATTTCAGATGCGGCGCAGTCACGTCATGGACATGGCCCACGATGTTTTCTTCGGCGAGGATACGCAGATTTTCGAGAGCGACCGCGCACGCAACCGGATGGCCGGAATATGTGTAACCGTGATTGAACTCGGTCTGATCGATTACGCTCGCGACCTCGTCGCTGACCACGGAACCGCCAATTGGTTGATAGCCGGAACTCAGGCCCTTCGCGATGGTCATGATGTCCGGCCGGATGTTCATGGTCTGGGAGCCAAACCAGTTTCCGGTCCGACCGAATCCACAGATGACTTCATCGGCGATCAGCAGAATCTCGTACTTGTCACAGATGCGCTGGATTTCAGGCCAATAGGTCTCTGGCGGCACAATGACACCGCCGGCGCCCTGCACCGGTTCCGCAATGAACGCCGCAACGCGGTCTTCGCCCAGTTCGAGGATCGCTGTCTCAAGTTCCTGCGCGCGGGCCAGGCCAAACTCTTCGGGTGACATTTCACCGCCTTCGGCCCACCAATGCGGTTGGTTGATATGATGCACGTCCTGGATCGGAATGCCGCCCTGCGCATGCATCGCGGACATGCCGCCAAGGCTGGCACTACCGACCGAAGACCCGTGGTAGGCGTTGTGCCGACTGATGATGATGGACTTCTCCGGTTTGCCGCGCTCAGCCCAATAGGTGCGCACTAGGCGGATGTTCGTGTCGTTGGCCTCCGAGCCGGAGCTCGCAAAGAAAACATGGTTCAGGTCACCCGGCGCCAGCTGCGCCAGCCGTTCCGCAAGCGCGATCACGGGTGCATGCGTCGTCTGAAAGAACGTGTTGTAATATGGCAGTTCGCGCATCTGGCGCGCGGCGGCTTCCGCCAGCTCATTCCTGCCGTATCCGATGTTGACACACCATAGGCCTGCCATCGCATCCAGCAGTTCATGCCCCTCGGTGTCGGTCAGAAACACGCCCTTTGCACGCGCGATCACGCGCGCACCCTTTTCGGCGAGCTCTCCTCCGGCCGTAAAGGGATGCATGTGATGCGCGGCATCCAGTGCCTGCAACTCGGCTGTGGGCATATGGTTTGTTATGGCTGTCATGTCGAACTCCCGCCTAGCACATCAATTCGTTTCGACCAGAATATGATCAAATTATGAAAGGTCAATCGAATCACTGACCCTCTTCCGATTCCTGCAGCAGTTCGCGCACCTGAAGCATACCCTGCTCCACGTCTTGTGCCATCGCTGCGGCCGCTTCCCCGGCGGATTTTGCGCGCAATGCTGTCAGCAATTCTTTATGCCGGTCCGGCAGATTTTGGGTGCCGAAGCGGCCGCAGACCACCCGGAGGGACGGCCCGAACCGAAGCCACAAACGGTCAGTCAGTTCAGTCAGAATCGGAGACCGCCCCTGTTCATAGAGGTAAGCGTGAAACTCGTAGTTCGATCGCAGGTAACCGGACACGTCGCCGGCGGAAATCGCAGCATCAAGCTGCGAATCCAGCTCCACGAGAACGGCAATCTCCTTGTCCGAAATATGCTCGACAGCACGGCGTGTCAGCTCTGGCTCTATTGATTTTCTTATGAAAATCAACTGATCGACATCTTCCAGGCTCAGCTTTGGAACGCTGACGCGACGATTGCCCTGAAACACCAGTGCACCGTCAGAAATCAGCCGTCTGATTGCCTCGCGCACGGGCGTCATGCCGGCACCGACGTTCTGTGACAAACCTTGGATCGTTACAGCTTGACCGGGCGCCATGTCGCCAAAAAGTATCTGCTCGCGCAAGGTCAGATACACCGCTTCATGCACGGGTTGTTTTGTGTCCGTTTGCGCGTCTTTGGCTGTCTGCGTTTTCATTACGTTCAACGACTCGGTCTCCTTCTGCGCGCGTGCGCCTTGCGGAATGATTTGCTGCGTGGAAACATACCGTGTCTTGCCCGCTGACGCAAAACTTGATCAAATCACCGAAGCCTGCAAAAAAGCGGGCATCACTCAGGGAGCACAGAATGACATTCAAATCACTGACGCTGACGGCAGTTGTAGCGCTGACTGCATCCAGCGCATTTGCGGATCAGGTCCGCGTGTACAACTGGTCTGACTATATCGACGAGAGCCTGTTGGAGAAATTCGAACAGGAAACGGGCATTGACCTGATCTATGACGTCTTCGACAGCAACGAGTTGCTGGAAACAAAAATGCTGGCCGGCGGATCGGGCTACGATGTTGTCGTACCTTCCGGGACTTTTCTGCAGAGACAGGTGACAGCTGGAGCCTTCCAACCGCTCGACAAATCCAAGCTGCCGAACATCGATAACATGTGGGATGTCATCGAAGCACGAACAGCCCAGTATGACCCCGACAACGCCTATTCGATCAACTACATGTGGGGATCGACAGGAATGGGCGTGAATACCGGCAAGGTCGCCGAAATTCTCGGGCCCGATGCACCGATGAGCAGCATGGACCTGGTCCTCAAGCCGGAGAACATGGAGAAACTGGCAGAGTGCGGCGTGCATTTCCTGGACGCACCTTCTGAGATCATCCCGATGGTTCTGCAATACCTCGGAGAGAATCCGGATTCGCAGGACCCGGACGTGATTACGAAGGTAGAGCCGGTTCTGACCGCCGTGCGCCCTTACATCCAGAAGTTCCATTCCAGTGAATACATCAACGCGCTCGCCAACGGCGATATCTGTGTGGCGATCGGATGGTCGGGAGACGTGCTGCAGGCGCGTGACCGGGCGATCGAAGCGGATAATGGCGTGGACATCGCCTACAATGCCTTTGCCGAGGGTTCCCTGATGTGGTTTGACCAGATGGCCATCCCCGTCGACGCTCCGAACCCCGAAGGTGCGCACGTGTTCCTGAACTTCATCATGGACCCGCAGAACATGGCGGCAGCATCGAACTACGTGTATTTCGCCAACGGCAATGCAGCTTCTCAGGAGTTTCTGGAAGAAGATGTGATCGGTGATCTGGCGATCTACCCTGATGAGGCGACGCTTGAAAACCTCTACACCACCTCCCCGTATGCGCCCAAGGTGCAACGCGTGGTGACGCGTCTGTGGACCAAGATCAAATCAGGCACCTGACAAAACAGGATCTGCGGGTCACTTTCGATCCGCAGATCCGCCTTGCCGATAGATGCAAGCGATAGTGAGGCCGATTTGACTGCAACCGTATTTGCACCTTGGGATGATCCCAATGAAAAGCCGCTGATCCGCTTTCAGAACGTGACCAAGCGTTTCGGGGATTTCGTCGCCATCGACGATCTTAGTCTCGACATCTACTCAAAAGAATTCTTTGCCCTTCTGGGGCCGTCGGGATGCGGCAAAACAACGATGATGCGCATGCTGGCAGGTTTCGAGAGCCCGACCGAGGGCCTCATTGAGCTGGCCGGGCAGGACATTGCACCTGTTCCTCCAAACAAACGCGCCGTGAACATGATGTTTCAGTCATACGCGCTGTTCCCGCATTTGAGCGTCTGGGAAAACATCGCCTTTGGCCTGCGCCGCTCTGCCATGCCCAAAGCGGAGATCGAGGCCCGTGTCGATGAAATGCTGACACTGACCCGGCTGACGAAGTTCGCGCAGCGCAAACCGCATCAAATCTCGGGCGGACAGCGGCAACGTGTGGCCCTCGCGCGGTCTCTGGCCAAAGCTCCGAAACTTCTTTTGCTGGATGAACCCTTGGGGGCGCTCGACAAAAAGCTGCGCCAGGACACGCAATTCGAACTGATGGACATCCAAGAGAAAACCGGCACAACCTTCGTGATTGTCACCCACGACCAAGAAGAAGCCATGACCGTGGCCAGCCGCGTCGCTGTGATGGATGAAGGTCGTCTGATGCAGGTGGCCACGCCAGACCGCATCTACGAGACACCAAACTCCGTTTATGTGGCTGATTTCATCGGGGACGTGAACATCATTCAAGGTCGGGCAGCCCCCGCAGGCGATGACCGATACACCATTGACTGGTCCGAGGGGCAGCCGCCAATCACCGCCGCGTCTTCGCAGATGTTTACGAAAGGCCAGACCTGCCATCTGGCCATTCGACCAGAGAAGGTCACCATTTCAACTGACCGCCCGGAGAACGCTGACAACGTGGTGCAGGGCAAGGTTCAGGACATTGCCTATCTGGGTAACCTATCGACCTATCACGTGGAACTTCCCAACGGCGTTGTGATCAAGTCGCAGACGGCCAACACCCGCCGGATCGCGCGGCGCAGTTTTTCCTGGGAGGACTCGGTTTGGTTGTCGTGGACAGCCACAGCTGGCGTCCTGCTGGCCAATTGATGCGGCGGTTTATCCTGATCGCCATTCCTTATGCATGGCTGCTGGCCCTGTTTCTGGTGCCCTTTGCCATTGTCCTGAAAATCTCACTTTCGGACGTTGCGCTCGCCCGCCCGCCCTATGTGCCGCAGTTTTCATGGAGCGAAGGCATCGGCGCATTCGTGTCGCAACTGGACTTTGAGAATTTCATCTTCCTGACGACCGATGATCTTTACTGGAAAGCATACCTGAGCAGCTTGAGGATCGCTGCGATTTCGACCCTTTTGACGCTTCTGGTGGGGTACCCGATCGCGTACGGTATGGCCCGCGCACCCGAAGAGTGGCGCCCCACGCTGATGATGCTGGTCATCCTTCCTTTTTGGACCAGCTTCCTGATCCGGGTCTATGCCTGGATGGGCATCCTCAGCCAGGAAGGACTGCTGAACCAGTTCCTGCTTTGGACAGGTTTGATCAGTGCACCGCTGACCATTCTGAATACAAACACCGCCGTCTACATTGGGATCGTCTACACTTATCTTCCGTTCATGATCCTTCCGATCTTTGCCGCACTTGATCGGCTTGACGGCTCTCTGATCGAAGCGGCCGAAGACCTGGGATGCTCCCGAGCGAGTGCCTTTTGGCTGGTGACGATACCGCTGTCCAAAAACGGGATCATTGCCGGCTGCTTCCTCGTGTTTATCCCTGCCCTTGGGGAGTTCGTGATCCCATCGCTGCTGGGCGGCTCGGGCACGCTGATGATTGGTAAAGTGCTTTGGGAAGAGTTCTTCTCGAACCGTGACTGGCCCGTTGCATCGGCTGTGGCCGTTGTATTGTTGCTGATCCTGATCATCCCGATCGTGCTGTTCCAGAGAAACCAGCAAAAAGCAGCGGAGGCGGATCAATGACGCGCCTCAGCTGGTTTAACACTGTTTCGCTGACCTTGGGCTTTGCGTTCCTCTACATACCCATGCTGATCCTCATCATCTACAGCTTCAACGAGAGCAAGCTGGTGACCGTATGGGCCGGGTTCTCGACCAAGTGGTATGGTGAGTTGTTGCGCAACGAGGCGTTTCTGGGCGCAGCCTGGGTGACGTTGAAAGTCGCTGTGTTGTCTTCAACGCTTGCGACGGTCTTTGGGACGATGGCCGCCTACGTGTTGGTCCGCGGCGGTCGTTTCATGGGACGCACGCTCTTCTCCGGTATGATTTACGCGCCGCTTGTTATGCCCGAGGTGATCACGGGGCTTTCCCTGTTGTTGCTCTTTATTGGAATCGGACTGGACCGCGGGGTGCTGACCATTGTCCTTGCGCACACAACATTCTCGATGTGTTACGTGTCGGTTGTGGTGTCTTCGCGGCTCGTCACGTTCGATCAATCGCTGGAAGAAGCCGCGCTTGATCTGGGTTGCTCAGCAACCGAAGCGTTCCGACTGGTTACGTTGCCCATCATTGCACCGGCTGTGATCTCTGGCTGGTTGCTGGCATTCACCCTGTCTTTAGACGATCTTGTGATCGCGTCCTTTACCGCAGGACCTGCCTCCACCACACTTCCCATAAAAATTTTTTCGGCCGTGCGGCTGGGCGTAAGTCCGGAAATCAATGCACTCTCAACGCTAATGATTGCGGTCGTCACTCTGGGGGTTGTCTGCGCCTCGCTTGTTTCAAAACGCAACATGGTCAAACAGCAACGCGACCTGCAAGCCGCGGAGCGGGCCGCGGCATGAGACGGATTTTTGGCGACTACGCTTATGGTCCCGGACCACGCACAGGCTGCTGGTGGGACGAGACCATTGCCGCTCCGGACTGGCCGACGCTGCAGGGCGCGCATTCGGCGGACGTGGTTGTCGTTGGCGGCGGTTTTACCGGGATGTCTGCGGCGTTGCATCTGGCCGAAGCGGGAATTGATGTCGTTGTCTTAGAGGCCAGCACACCCGGTTTCGGCGCATCAGGACGCAATGGTGGGTTTTGTTGCCTTGGCGGATCGAAGCGCAGCTTTGAAGACCTGCGAACCGAGTTCGGTGGGGAGGCCGCCCGTGATTTTCAGTTGGCAGAGCGTGCTGCCATCGATCTGGTCGACGGGCTTGTGCAGCGCCTGAACATTGACATCGACAGACACTCCAACGGCGAAACGCAACTGGCCCATCGGCCCAAGGAAATGGAACATCTCAAGGCTGAAGCGGAGCGGCTCGCCAAAGCGTTCGATATAGAACCAGAGGTCATATCCAAGTCCGATCTGCCGTCACATGGCTTCGCCGGGGATTTCCATGGTGCGCTCAGCTATCCGATTGGCTTCGGATTGAACCCACGGAAGTACTTGTTGGGCTTGGCGCGGGGCGCAGCCCAAGCCGGCGCGCGGCAATTTCAGAAAAGCCCGGTCATTGGAATCTCGCCAAACGCTCAAGGGCACTCTGTCCAAACGCCTGACGGCACGGTGCAATGCAATGAAGTGATCATCGCCACAAACGGGTACTCCAGCGAGGATCTCCCGGACTGGATGGCGGGGCGCTATCTGCCCAGTCAATCCACGATCATGGTCACACGCCCCATGTCAGATGAAGAGCTCAATGCGCAGGGCTGGACGAGCGATCAGATGTCCTACGATTCGCGCAATCTTCTGCACTATTTACGACTAATGCCGGACCGCCGCTTTCTCTTTGGGATGCGAGGTGGACTGCTCTCGGACCCCATGTCAGAGGCCCGCTCACGCCGCAGAACGCGCCAGGATTTCGAACGTATGTTCCCAGCCTGGAAACATGTACCGGCGACAAACAGCTGGTCCGGGTTTGTCTGTCTGACCTCGCATCGGTTGCCCTATGTCGGGCCAGTGCCCGGATCGCCGGGCATGCATGCCAGCTTTGCTTATCACGGAAACGGCGTCGCGATGGGCAGCTATTCCGGCTACCTGCTTGCATCATCACTGATTGGCGGCAACGCGGTTGTGCCAATCCCCAGAGTGATGCAGGTTCCCCCACCGCGCTTCCCGCTTGGGCGTGCAAGGCGGCTGTTGATGGGACCGGTGTATCTGGGTCTCGCACTGGCAGATCGGTTTTAGCCGTTTGGCTAGAGCTGAGGTTCGCGAATGCCCGTCACGGCATCCGATAGTACCGCGTGACCGCCAGCCAAAATCAAAACGGTCTGACCATTGATGCACTGCGCTTCCGCAACGCGACTGTACACCTCTGCCGCTGACAGGTTCAGAACGTCACCATCGCGACGGCTTTCGACCGCAAAGCTGTATTGGCCCACAGGCAGCAGGGCGCCATCAGCGGTCTCCCCTCTCCACTCAATCGTTGCGTTGGACACCGGTATTGGCAGGCGCGACACCTCGTCTCCATTGGCGTCCATGACCACCAGGAATGCCTCGTCCGCAGAGCCATCCGGCCACGGTGTGATTGTCACGCTTTGGCCCTCGAAAGCGACGGGCGCAACCGCGCGGGCTTCCATCCCGACCCAACCGGACATGTCGACAAAGCCCGATTGCCCCATCTGATAGGCGAGCGCCATCAGCGACTCGTTCGTCTTCACCTGTTGCTCCACCATGGAAAACTGGGCGAGTTGCGCCGCGTATTCGGTCGAATCGATTGGCTCCAGAGGGTCCTGATACCGCGCCTGAGCGGTCAGCATTTGCAGGAAGGTGTCAAAGTCCGCGGTCAAAGCCGCGCTGGAGCGCTCCGCAGCGGCTGCGGTCGGGGTTCGGGCGGCAAGGTTAGAAAGGCTTTGAATATCCATCTCTTACACTCTCACATCAAGTCCGGTGGTTTGTATGACGCGCGGCTCCTGCAGCTCTTTGATGTCGGGCTGCTGGATCGTGTCCTCGGACTCACGCTCGGACACCTTCTCTGATCCAGACGCGTCATCGCTACGTTCTCCAAAGCTGAACTCCAGGGAGCCAAAGCCCAAGTCGCGAAACTCCTGGGCCAGCACGCCTACATGACGCCGCATCAGGTCGGCCGACTCGGCACGTTCGGCCTGAATTGCCACAACCCAACCGCCTTCTTGTCCGGTCACGCTGACACGAACGCGTCCCAGCTCTTTGGGGTTTAGCCCAATTTCGATGCGCCCATCGCTTGCCCGGGTCAATCCGCTGGCAATCTGCTGTCCAATCATCTGCGCCGTCGTAGAACTCCCAGCGCCGCCGCTTGCGCTTGTGAGGCCAGAGGCTACTGCGCCACTACCCAGGCCCGAATGAAGACCGGCCACAACCTCTGCTCGAGTGCCCCGTTCCGCAGTTTCCATTGCATCCCACCCGAAATCTGCCAACTCGCCCTCTGACAACTGGCTCTGAAGCTTTTGTTGCACTGGAGAAACCATCTGGGTCGAGCCGGCGGCAGGCGTGCCTGCAGGTGCAACCGGTTTGGTGCTGATTTCACCATGCTCTGCCGAGTGTTCGAATCTGCGCGACGTGCGAGTATTTGCTTGGGAATCGGCACTGCTTCCGAGTTGCGGCTCAACAAGAGCAGTGGGTTGCGCGGCATTAACCGCCTCGTTGCCAGCTAATGGCAGCGACTGCTGAACCGGACCCTTGGCGCTTGGATCCACCTGCACGGGATTGCGCACGTTCGCTTTGAGAGGTTTGAGTTCGCCCGCCTCCGATCCTGATCGATCCGGCGCGCGCCTCAACGCCTCCGTCACACTTGCATGTCCCGCGAGAGGAGCGTCGCCAACTGGCAGGGTTTCGCTGCCAGTTCGTGCAGGCAAACCGCTTGAGCCTGGAAGCTGTGGTGTGACGAGTGGACCGTCAGGCTCGTTCGCGCGTGACGGAACTCCGTTCATGTGGTGGGAATGCGCGTTCTCAAGACTCGGTGCTGAGTGCCCGGGTGCGTCTGGCGCGGACCAAAGTGGCGTTTCCAACGTGCCACTCAGTGGATCAGATCGCGCCGCAGCTTCGCTCCTGTTTGCTTCCTGTGGGTCCCCAGAAAGCCCGCGATCGTACACCTCAGCGTCCGCGGCCGGTTCAATCAAGATGTCGGGCTGCTCAGCCTCATCTTCGGTTTTGATCGCCGCCTCGAAGGCCGACTGAAATGCCGTTCCAGTGTCGCTTTGCGCGCTTCGCGTACCTTCGCGAGGCGCATCGCGCGATGCGGAACGGGTTTGTGGAAGCAGATCCGAGAGAGCGTGTGTCACCATGTGCCCAGCATCTGCATAAGCAGTTACCACCTTTTTAACCGCTTGAGGTGCAGGCTTGGGAAATACGCTCAATTCGAGGCATTCAGATGATCAATGCACTTACGCCATCCGGCATTGCGCCGGCGCCACTTGAAAAAAGAGAGGCCGACCCTGTTTTCGGGTTAGCACAGGAGCTGGAGGCGACCTTTCTTGCCGAAATGCTGAAATCTGCCGGCCTGAGTTCCAGCAGTGCGGCCTTTGGCGGAGGGGCCGGAGAAGACCAGTTCACATCCTTTCTGGTGAACGCCCAGGCCCGGCAGATTGTGCGCGCGGGCGGCATTGGTCTGGCCGAAAACCTGTATCACGCCCTGAAGGAAACCCATGATGGACTTTGACCGCCAAAGCGGCCTTGTCGACCAACTCGATGTTCTTTTGGACGCAGAGCGCGCCGCATTGCTGAACGGCGACTTCGAACAGTTGAGCGACCTGCTTCCCAAGAAGGAACATCTGATCGCAGCACTCTCCGACGAAGACAGCGCCGCAGGCGATGACCTGTCGCCGCTGCAAGACAAACTGGCCCGGAACCAAATGCTGCTTCAGAGCGCCATGGAAGGAATTCGGGCCGTTGCGGATCGGATGGCGGAACTGCGCCGCGTCCGGCAAGGGCTTCAGACTTATGGCAACACCGGCGAGAAGTCCGATGTTGCTGTCAATGTGCGGCGCGTTCTTGAAAAGCGCGCCTGAGGCATTTTAAGCAATTCCACCCGATCGACCGCTTTTGACTTAGCATTCCATTAGCACCTCTGCGGGCAGGATCGGCAGGCATCCCGACATGGGGTGGCGCGAGGCCAGAAACCGGCGATCGCAGACCTCAGAAAGATGTTCTGTCTGCCAGTGGCGCGGGAAACCCGCGCCCGAAGTGCTCAACGACCAAAGGAATGAAATCATGTCGAGTATTCTGACAAACAATAGCGCAATGGTCGCGTTGCAAACGCTCAAGTCGATCAACACCGACCTTGCGAAAACACAATCCGCAATCTCCACGGGCAAGGATGTTGCAAGCGCCAAGGACAATGCTGCTCTCTGGAGCATTTCCAAGGTCATGGAATCCGATGTCGCAGGGTTCAAGGCGGTTTCGGACTCGCTGTCCCTTGGGGAGTCGACGGTTGCTGTTGCGTCTGCAGGTGCGGAACGGATCACCGACATCCTGAACGACATCAAGAAAAAAGTCGTCGCTGCAACCGGCGAAAATGTCGACAATGCCAAGATCACGGCTGATGTGGATGAACTGAAAACACAGATCACATCGATCATTTCCGCGTCCCAGTTCAATGGTGCCAATCTGTTGAATACGGCTGGGGGTGACATCACAGTTCTGTCCTCGCTGGATCGTGATGCAGCCGGTGCTGTCACAGCCGCAAACGTCACCGTCGCGTCTGTGGATTTCGAAGCGGCACTTGACTTGACGACTGTTGATGTTTCCAGCGCGGCGGCGGCCGAGGCATCCCTTGATGACATTGAGCTGTTGATTCAAACCGCGGCAGACGGGGCCGCCGCGCTTGGTGCCTCTGCGAAAAGCATCGCCGATCAGAATGTCTTTGTGGGCAAAGTCATGGACGCCATGAAGTCGGGGATCGGAGCACTTGTCGACGCCGACATGGAAGCGGCATCGGCCCGTTTGCAGGCGCTGCAGACGCAGCAGCAGCTGGGCATTCAGGCGCTGTCCATTGCAAACCAGGCGCCACAATCGATCCTGTCGCTGTTCCGGTAACAGCTCGGTGGTTTGGGGCGCCTACGGGCGCCCCATTTCCTCTCAAACCTAATCTGTACATTGAGGTCTTCAGGTGTCCACACATTCAATTGCCAAATCCGGCTACGCAGCCGCGTCCTCGCCGACGCGCACACCCAGAGGCACGGAGTACGCGGCAATGGCCCGTATCACACGCCGTATGCAGTCTGCCGAGGCACTGGGGGTTGCCGGATTTGGCACACTCGCCGAGGCATTGCTGGACAACCGGCGGCTTTGGAACATCTTTGCCGTCGAAGTCGCAAACACCGAAAATCCGCTGCCGCAGGCCTTGCGCGCGAACCTTTTTTATCTGTTTGAATTCACAAATCACCACACCAGTCGCGTTCTCTCCCGCCAAGCGGATGTCACGCCGCTGATCGAGGTGAACACCGCGATCATGCGTGGTCTGCGCATGGGGGCGAGCTGATATGGCGGGACTTGTCCTGAAACTCGCACCCCGGGAGCGCGTGCTCGTCAACGGAGCCGTCATCGAAAACGGAGATCGTCGCAGCCGGCTGTCTATTGTCACCCCGGAGGCCAACATTCTGCGCCTGAAGGATGCGATTCATCCTGACGAGGCAACTACGCCTGTGAAACGCGTCTGCTATGCAATTCAGCTCATTCTTTCCGGCGACAGTGATCCGGAAGCAGCGCGCAGGCCTCTGCTGCGGCATATCGAGGAACTCAGCCAGGTGTTCACTGACCCCGACAGCCGCAACACTCTTGCCAATGCCACTCAAGCGCTGTTGGAAGAACAACCCTACCGATGCCTAAAGGCTTTGCGGGCCCTGTTGCCACGCGAGGACAGGCTCATGGCAGCCCGTCCCCAATGAGCTATGTCCCGGTGATCCCGTCCAATGGCCTTGCGGGTTGGCGCTTTCTCCAGCGCACTTATGATCAGCAGTTTGAGACCCACACGGCTTCGGCACGCATTCAAAGAGATGGCGCCTACTTTGCTGAAAACATCGGCAATGTGACCTCTGCGCAGGAGTTGGTTGAGGATCGGCGCCTTCTGACGGTTGCGCTGAGCGCCTTTGGATTGGAGGCGGACCTGAACAATCGATACTTCGTTCAAAAGATCCTTGAAGACGGAAGCCGCAATGACGACGCGCTGGCAAACAAGTTGACCGACGACCGGTATCGCCAGTTCAGCGCGGCCTTTGGTTTTGGACCGGGCGAATTCTCAAAAACGAACAGCACCGATGACATGCTCGAGATTGTCGCTTCGTACAACGTCCGGACCTTCGAGGTATCTGTGGGACAGCAAGACAGCGCGATGCGTGTGGCCCTTTATGCGAACCGAGAGCTTGCGGAGCTCGCAAGCACAGACATCAGCGACGACACAAAGTGGTTCAAGATCCTTGGGCAGCCGCCCCTGCGTGAGCTCTTTGAAACAGCATTTGGGTTGCCCTCGGGGTTTGGCCGCCTTGATATCGACCGACAGGCCGACGTGTTGAAGACGCGCACGCAGGGGGTAACAGGAGACTCGCGTGTCACCCAGTTTTCCGACCCGGACAACTTGTCTAAGCTGGTCGACCTCTTTCAGGCGCGATCTCAGATAAAGGCGTTCTCCAGCACGACCAGCAGTGCGGCAGCGGCGTTGACCCTGCTACGGTCGTAGCAGATGGCATAACTAGGCCATCGGATCAGTTGATGCTCGGTCCATCGGGGACCTGCTGCGCCGCAGCAGCAGCGCCAGGCGCGAAAAACAATCTTCTATCCCCTCTTCGGAAGCGCGGGCCAGAAACGCGTCGAGCTCTGGCCAGACCCGAACAGCACGGTCCAACACTGGATCCGTCCCTTCGACGTACAAACCCGCCCGGATCATCGCTTCGGACTGTTCGTATCGCCCCAAGAGCACCCGCACTTCCGCAATCGCGTCGTTCTGTTCGGGAGTGGCCGCGCCCGGAAGACTACGCGACACAGACCGAAGCAGGTCCACGGCCGGGAACCGCCCGCGTTCCGCAATCTCTCGGCTCAAAACGACATGGCCATCAAGTGCACCACGCAAAATATCGGCAACGGGTTCATCCATGTCCGAGCCTGCCACCAGGACACTGAAGACGGCAGTGATGTCGCCACTGCCATCAGGTCCGGGCCCGGCACGCTCACAAAGGCTCATGATGTTTGCAGACACCGATGGCGGGAAGCCGCGCAACGCCGGTGCCTCGCCCGCCACAATGGCAATCTCCCTGTGCGCCTCAGCGAAACGGGTGATCGAATCCGCAAGAAACAGCACGGAGCGGCCGCAGTCCCGAAAATACTCCGCCACAGTCATCGCCGACCATGCACAGCGGCGGCGACTGAGCGGCGATTGATCCGACGTCGCAGCGATCACAACCGCACGCTTCAGCCCCTCCTGTCCCAAGGTCTGTTGCACAAACTCTTTGACCTCTCTGCCCCGCTCCCCAATCAGCGCAATCACAACGACATCAGCGTCAAGCCCGCAGGCCAATTGGGCCAAAAGCTGCGATTTGCCAACACCGGAGCCTGCGAACAAACCGATGCGCTGCCCGCACACAATTGGCAGCATCGTGTTGAAGACAGCCAAACCGGTTGTCAGACGCGCCCCAAGCGCGCGCCGGTCCTGTGCTGGTGGCGGCATCGGGGTTATGATGCGCGGCAGGCCGCCCATCGGTGCCGGCCTTCCATCCAACGGAGCCCCAAACGGATCCAGCACCCGGCCGATCCAGGACACGTCCGGTGCAAAAGGTGGGCAGGGATGCAAGGTCACGCGGTCCCCTGTGCGCACACCGTCAAATGTGCCATGCGGAAGCGCCTGCACCGTTTGTGAATCGATCCTCAAAACCTCACCCGATAACGCCGGGCCGGAGCGTCGGGGCACCGATATGAGATCGCCGATTCCGGCCCGGTTGGAAAGACCTTTGATATGGATCGTACCGCCATAAACTGCGGACACATTTCCCGTGTGCCTGATCGGTCGATCTGCGTAAGGGCCTTTTGCAACTGAGAAATTTCTACCACGTTGTCCTGTTCCCCTTTTGATCCGGATGAAACCGTTTCTAAAGGAATCGGGGTTAAGCCTTGGTTGAAACCTTTCGAGGGAGAAACCCCGATGTTCACAAATCTCACAGTCTTTGAAATGGCCCATGCAATGGCCGTTCACGCCGGGCAAAGGCAGGCTGTGATTGCCCAGAACCTCGCGCACGCGGATACGCCTGGCTACCGGGGACAGGACATACGCCCTTTTGCAGAGAGCTACCGTGGGCAGGTCGGCACCGCACAGCTTCGCTCCACCCGCGCAGGGCACCTCGCGGGCGCGACTTCTCATGCCCCATCGAATACCCGGACCGCTGCGAACTGGGGCGAGCCCAACAACAACTCCGTCTCGATCGAGCGCGAGATGCTGAAAGCCGTCGATGTGAAGCGGCAGCATGATCGCGCCGTCACAATATACAAAGCGTCGATGGGCATGCTGCGTGCCACTCTGGCGCGCTGAAGGATCGGAGCGCGTTATGAGTGAGTTTTCCAAATCACTGTCCGTTTCGGCCAGCGCCCTGAAGGCGCAAGCGGCCCGGTTGAGGCATATCTCCGAAAACATTTCGAACGTCGACACACCTGGGTATCGCCGCAAGATCGTGCCGTTTCAGGCCACTCTCAGGGACCGCTCAGAGGTCGCTGCGGTTGAGCTTGGGGACGTCAGGCTGGATCAGTCCAAGCTTGAGCGCAGTTTCGATCCGACCCACCCGCTGGCTGACTCAAGCGGTCATGTCGAAGGGTCCAACGTGAACCTGATGATCGAGATCGCCGATGCCCGCGAGGCACAGCGCAGCTACGAAGCCAATCTCAAAATGTTCGATCAGGCACGTCAAATGTCGTCAAGCCTGATGGAAATTCTTCGCAAGTAACTCAAACCAAGGAGCGCCAGAATGGACAGCACTTTGATCTCTGCAGCTCGCAGTTATGCGGCATCCCGACCAGCCACCGCACCATCTCCCGATGCGACGCCACAAACCAATGCCAAGACGATGTTCGCTGACTTCGCCAGCACGCTTCATAACGCCGAAGAAACGGCGAAAGCTGCCATGACGGGTAATGCTGATCCGCATACGTTGGTTCAGGCGCTGGCGCAGTCCGAGCTTGCGGTGGAGACCGCCGTGACCGTTCGCAACAAAGTCGTTGAGGCGTATCAGGAAATTCTTCGGATGCCGGTCTGAAATGCTGGCTGAGGGTACTTTCTTTGATGTCATGCGCCAGGGTCTATGGGTGTCGGTCGTGGTCTCGGTTCCGATCCTGTCTGTCGCACTGATCACCGGGCTGGTCATCGGGCTCTTTCAGGCTTTGACCTCCATTCAGGAAATGACCCTGACTTTTGTTCCCAAACTCGCCGCGATCGTCATCGCGTTCTGGATATCGATGGGCTTCATGACCCAGTCCATCGTGGCTTTTTTCGACACTCAGATTGTTCCTCTCATCACAGCGGAGTTTTGATGGAAACCACAGGATACGCAACACTCTCCAGGCAATCCGGACTGATGCGGGAAATGCAACTGGTGGCGAACAACATCGCCAACGCAGCCACTGCAGGCTATCGGCAGGAGGGTTTGATTTTTTCAGAGTTTATCAAGGTATCCGAAGAAGGGCCCTCGCTCTCCATGTCCGAAGCCAGGATCAGAAATACCTCGATGGAGCCCGGCGCGATGACCAAAACCAATGGGGCATTCGATCTCGCCATAGAAGGGGACGGCTTCTTCCTTGTTGAAACGCCGCGCGGGAATCGATTGACCCGAGCCGGGCAATTCTCACCCAACGCCGAGGGCGAGTTGGTGACCAATGCAGGATACAGGGTGCTCGACAGCGGCAGTGCGGCACTTTTTGTCCCGCCGGACGCCCATGACATCGCGATCGCACCGGATGGCACAATGAGTGCTGGTGGCGCACCACTTGCGCAGTTGGGCTTGTTTCTGGCGGCTGATCAAAACGATCTGGTGCGCGAGGATGGTGTCCTGTTCAGGGTCGAGGGCGACATCATTCCGGCACCCGATGCCAGGATGCTGCAAGGCTTTGTCGAAGGCTCAAATGTCAACGCAATTGGCCAACTCGCCCGCATGGTGGAGGTTCAGAGGTCCTACGAGCTCGGGCAGAGTTTTCTGAAAGCCGAAGACGACCGGGTCCGGCAGGCCATCAAAGCACTGATCCGATAACGCCAATCCCTAACCCAAGGAGACGACCATGCGCGCCCTGACAATCGCGGCCACCGGCATGAGCGCACAGCAGATGCGTGTTGAAACCATTTCCAACAATCTGGCCAATATGAACACCACTGGCTACAACGCCCGGCGGGCGGAATTTGCAGACCTTCACTATCAGCAAGCGACCCGCGCCGGGACCGTGAGTGCGGCGGACGGAACGGTTCTGCCAACGGGCGTTCAGTTGGGCCTGGGTGTGCGGCCCGCCGCGGTGACCGTTCATCTCGCCCAAGGCTCTTTGTCGGCAACGGGCAACGACCTGGATCTGGCCATCGAAGGCGCAGGCTACCTTGAGGTCACAACCCCTTCGGGGGAAGCAGCCTACACCCGCGACGGCGGTCTCAAACGCTCGGCTGAAGGCGTGGTGGTGACCTCCGAAGGATACCCGATTGCCCCGGAAATCGTGATCCCCACCGATGCCCGAAGCATTTCGATCAGCCCGGACGGCGAGGTCTACGGATACTTCCAGGACAATCCAGAGGGGCAGCTGCTGGGTGAGCTGACGCTCGCGAGTTTCTCGAACGCCAAGGGCCTGGAGGCTTTGGGTGGGAACCTCTTTGCCGAAACCGAAGCCTCGGGACCGGCGCTGGTGGCAGCGCCAGGTGAGGATGGTCTGGGGACCATCCGGCAAGGGTACATAGAGGACAGTTCAGTCGACGCAGTGCGTGAGGTGACAGAACTGATCGAGGCGCAGCGCGGTTACGAAATGAACGCCAAAGTCATTTCAGCCGCCGACCAGATGATGGCCGCGACCACACAGGTGCGCTGATGTATTTCGGACTGTTCCTGATGCTATTCAGTGCGACCGCTTTCCCAGCGGTGGCTGACACCGTGGTTCCGGTGCGCACCATCCGCGCTCAAGAAGTCATCGCTGCCGCGGATCTGACGATCCACCCATCCGCAAATCCCGGCGCCATACGCAATGCCGCCGATATCATCGGGATGGAAGCGCGGGTGGCCCTCTATGCCGGACGACCCGTGCGTCCCGGAGATGTCGGCCCCCCTGCGCTTGTGAACCGAAACGATGTCATTGCGTTGATCTTTCACCAGGGCGGACTGCGGATCGTAACCGAAGGCCGTGCGATGGGACGTGGTGCGGCAGGGGATCGGTTACGGGTCATGAACCTGGCCTCACGCACCAGCGTCTGGGGCCTGGTGCGTTTGGACGGAAGCGTCGAGGTAGAATGATGGTATCTTTAAGGTTTTCATTGGTGGTCGGACTGGCCCTAGCACTATCGACGGCTGGGTGTGGCCGTCTGGGTCATCTGGGACAACCGCCCGCACTGACATCGGCGGCGCAGAACGACGAACATGTGGCCATGCTGTGGCCGGGATTGCCGGCAACGGCAGAACCGCAAAGGCTGGTCGATCAGGCGTCGCTCTGGAGCGGCACGCGACAGTCGCTGTTGGGAGATCGCCGCGCAATCCGGCGCGGAGATATCCTGACCGTGGTGATCGAGATTGACGAAAAAGCTGAGATATCGAACGACACCGCGCGATCGCGGTCAGGGTCGGAGGACCTCCAGATCCCGCAATTGCTGGGGTTGCCACAGCGCGTAGAAGGCTCTTTGCCACCCGGCGCCACTCTGGCGGATGCGATCTCGGTCGACTCTAATAGCCGATCGTCAGGCAAAGGGTCGGTCAAGCGCAAGGAAAAGCTGACACTGCGCGTTGCGGCCACAATCGTCGAAGTCCTGCCAAACGGCGTTCTGAGCATCGAAGGCTCGCAGGAACTCAGGGTGAATTTCGAAATCCGCGAACTGCTGGTTTCGGGCTATGTGCGTCCCGAAGACATCTCGCGCCAAAACGAAATTACGTATGACAAGATTGCTTCGGCACGCGTGTCCTATGGCGGCCGCGGGCAACTGACCGATGTCCAGCAACCGCGATATGGGCAGCAAATTCTCGACATCATTGTTCCATTTTGACAGAGGGCCGTGGCATGAAAACAGCTCTGGTTGTCGCGGTCTCTCTGACCGCTGGTCTGGCTCTCGGCGGCGCTGTGGGTTGGGTCACGTACCCTGCCCCGGAAGATGGCCCTGAAGAAGCAGACACGGCGCCCCGTGAGACTCACGAGATCAACTCACGTCAGCCCGAGTTCGTAAAGCTGAACAATCAGTTCGTTGTCCCGATCGTGGGGCGAAGTCGCGTCGAGGCGTTGATGGTCATTTCCCTGAGTCTGGAGACCATTCCGGGCTTGTCCGAAAGAGTCTTCAGCCTCGAACCGAAGCTGCGTGATCTGTTTCTTCAGGTGATGTTCGATCACGCCAATATGGGTGGCTTTGACGGCAGCTTTACGCAGGCCAGCAATCTGGAGGGTTTGCGGCGCGCGCTGCGCGAGGTCGCCCAGGCGCAACTGGGCAAAGACGTATCAAACGTCCTGATTGTCGACATTGTGCGGCAGGATATCTGAAACGGGTGTCGCGCAGATGCCCTCAAGCTTCGCGTTGGCCTGCTGACGCAATCGATCGCGTCTGATTCTTTGCGAAAGATCCGCCAGCACCGTCTGCTGTCCAAAGGCCGCCCTGACATCGTCCATCACTTGCATCTTTTGAGCCAAAACCTGCGCCAGCCGGGTGTTGGTGTTTTCCTGTTTTTGGGCCAACCATAGCTCCCAAGTGTGATCGGCGCCGACTGCCCGCATGGACAGATCGGCCGCCACCCTAGCGCTTTGAGAAATCCGGGCAAAATCCTGTCTCAGACGGGCTTCTTCCGCCAACAGTGCCTTAACCTTGTGAAGCTCCCGCTGATAGCGCAGATCGGCGATCTTTCGGAGGGTTTCGGCCTCGTAGTCTTTCAATGCACAGCCCCCTTTGCCCGCTCGCGCATTTTCTCAGCAAAGCGGATCGCCGCCGCAACGGCCATGTATTGATCCGGATCGATTTGGGCCCCGATCTCGACCGTAGCATGCAGCGTGCGCGCGGTCGGAGGATCGCTGTGAATCGGCACGCCTGCTTCCTGGGCACACCGCCTGATCGTCAGGGCCATTTCATCGACACCTTTGGCGACGCAAACCGGTGCAGCGCCTGGCAGACGGCTCCACTTCAGGGCGACGGAAAAGTGGGTCGGGTTCACAATGACAACATCTGACGAAGGCACATCGGACAACATCCGTTGCGTTGCAATTTCCTGCCCGCGCATGCGGCGTTCCTGTTTCATATAGGGGTCGCCTTCTGCGTCCTTTGTTTCATCTAACAGCTCCTTTCGGGACATCCGGTTTTTTCTTCGATGTTCGGCATGTTGCCAGATCGCGTCGACACCGCCGATCGCTGCGGAAATGAGAAAGACTACGACGAGAAATTCCAGGCACATCCGCCCCATCAACGCTGCCGCCATTTCCGGTGTGGTGCGGGCGGACAAAACGATCTCGGGCAGGCGGTTCCAGATAAAGAGCGTCATGCCAATCGAATAGAGACACAGCTTGGCAAAACTCTTGGCAAACTCGAACAGACCTGAGCGGCCAAACTTGTTGCGCGCATTTGACAAGAGCGAAACGCGCGAAAATTTCGGTTGCAGCTTGGATGGGGTCACCAAAAAGGCGCGTTGCGCCAGAATGACGAGCAGGACCGCCAGTCCCGGCGGCAGAAACAAGGCCAAGAGCCCACCGCTCAGAGATGTCAGCAACTGACCAACCAGCGGCAAGCCAGGACCCGCGACCAGGAGCTCTGACAAGGGCTCAGAGCGTTCGATCAATCCCATCAATACAGCGCCAAGAGAAACTGTGATAGTCGCCCCCGCGATCCATACTGTCATCAATAGTCCGCCGTAGCTGGCCGCCACCGAGACGTCCGCTGCCCGGGCGATCTCACCCTTTTCCCGCGCTTTTTCCAGCTTTTTGGGGGTCGGCTCGTGAGTTTTGTCCGCCTCGTCCTGCTCAGATTGGCTCATGGCGTGGACCAGGGATCGGAGAAGAACGACAGGAGCGTGTCTCCCCAGACCTCCATCAGAACCGGCGCGCTGAGGCACAAAAGCAGCAAACCACCAAAGGTGATCACCGGCGCTCCGACAAACGCCACCATCAGTTGGGGCATCGCGCGGTTGATCGCCCCCAGCGCGAGGTTGTAAATCGTCGAGGCAATGACGAACGGGGCTGCCAGCGCGAATGCCAATCCAAAGGTTGAGGCAACCCGATGTACACCCCATTCCGACAGCGCCTGGCCTGTCGGGAAAAACCCAAACGGAAACACCTCATAGGACGCGATGAGCAATGCAGCGGCATGTACGTGCAGGTTCAGCATGACGGCAAGTGCAAGGCCGGCAACCACCAAAACATGCCCCATCGCAGGGCTGGGATCCGGAACCGCGCCTCCCATGATCTGGGACAAGGAGGTCGCATGCGCCGCGATTGCGCCCGTGACTTGCAATGCAAGGATGAAGAGACGAATGGCGATCCCCATTGCCAGTCCGACAATCGTTTCGACCACAATCAGTCGTGCCAGCTGCAACGTGTCCTGGGGCGCTGGTACCGGGGGTGCCGCGGGCACCACGATGGCCGCAAATGCAAAGGCAATCACCAGTTTGACACGCATGGGAACGGTCTGTTCCCCGAAAGCGGGCAGCACAGAGACCAGCGCCGCCACCCGCAAGAACACCAGGCCGGTCTGCCACAGCAACCCTTCGGACATCGATAGCATCTCCGCGGGTAGCGCGATCACGCTGCCACCATGCCAACGAGCGAGGGGCGTGCCTCCAGCCCGATCTCTTCGAACGAGAGGACCGGAGTGGACAGCCCCCGGGTGCGCAGGATGGTCCTTAGAAAGCGGCGGCGCAGGCGTGTGGTCACCAACCCAACAGACAGTCCGGTCTGATCCAGGCTTTCCAGTTTCTCGGACAGCGCTGTGGCCAGCTTGTTGAACTGATCCGGCGGAAGCGCGACGTCGACGGACCCGCCTGCACCTTCGATCTGATAGGCGGCAAATGTCTCCTCCCATTCCGGTGCGAGCTGCACAAGCGGAACGCTCCCGTCATCACACTTCAAACCAGCCACCAGCTGGAACCCAAGCCGCTGGCGCACATGCTCGCAAATGGCTTCTGGTTGTGAATTGGTCAGCCGCGCTTCGGCCGTGGCTTCGAGGATCAGCGGCAGATTTCGGATTGATACCTGTTCCTCGAGCAGTAGGCGCAGAACCGCGTGCAGTGTATCGATGGGCACTTTGTCCGGGATCAGCTCGTCGAGCAACTTGCGGTTCGCCTCGGATCGTCGGGGATCAGAGAGACATGTCAGCTCATTGAGCAGGCGTCGCAGCGCTTTCAGCGTCAACAGACGCGGAAAATTGTGTTTGATGACTTCAAGCAGATGCGTTGCCAAAATCTCCGGCGGCGTAACTATTGTTGCGCCTGACAGTGCGGCCTCTTCCTGGCTTTCGGGCGCGATCCATCGTGCAGGGGCCCCGTAGACGGGTTCGGTGACATCCTGCCCGCCCGGCAACGCATCTGCGGCATCGGATTGTAGCGCCAGCACCAGATCAGGGTGCAGCACCCCACGCACCTGCTCAACCCCCTGAACCCGGATCACATAAGTTCCCGTCGGCAGGGCTGGTTCATCTGTCAACCGGATGTCCGGCAGGATCAGCCCAAACACTTTCGCGACGTGGGTTCGCATGTTGGAAATCCGGGCATCAAGGCCGGTGCCCTGATCGAGCACCATGCTGACAAGATCGGGCGCAAACTCCAGATGCAGATCATCCAGGTCCAGCACATCCCCCAGAGCCTGATGCAATGGCGCGGTCGTCGGATCGTCTTCCCCCTCAATTCTTTCCGCATCCGCTTGTGCGCGCCGGTTCAGAACAAACGCCGCAACGCCCAGAGCGATGCCGCCGAGCAGAAACGGGAGAAATGGCAACCCAGGCACAAGTGCAAACAGTCCCAGCAAGATCGCCACAGTACCCAGTGCCGCAGGATGCCCGCCGAGTTGCCGAAACAGGGCGAGGTCCGTCGCACCCTGATTGCCCCCGCGCGCCAGGAGCAGAGCGGATGCGATGGAAATGATCACCGCTGGTATCTGCGACACCAAGCCGTCACCGACTGTCAGAATCGCGTAGGTCTCAAAGGCGGATGCAACGGGCATCTGATGCACAAAGACCCCCATCGCCAGACCCATCACCAGATTGAGCAGAGTGATCAGCAGCCCCGCCACCGCATCGCCCTTCACGAATTTGGACGCCCCGTCGAGCGAACCGAAGAAAGTCGTCTCTTGCTGCTCGCGCTCCCTGCGCTCCTTGGCCTGCGCATGATCGATCGCGCCTGCGGACATGTCGCTGTCGATGGCAAGCTGTTTGCCTGGCATCCCATCAAGCGCAAAGCGCGCGCCCACTTCGGCCATACGCGCAGCACCTTTGGTGATGACCATGAAGTTCACGATCAAAAGCACCCCGAACACCACAAGACCCAAAAAAACGCTGCCCCCCATCACGAACATGGCAAAGCCTTCGATCACCCCACCGGCCGCGCCCGTACCGGTGTGCCCTTCGCCGATGATCAGCTTGGTGGAAGAGATGTTCAGCGACAGCCGGAGCATGAGTGATGCCAGAAGCACCGTCGGAAACGCCGAAAAATCCAGGGGGCGTTCAATAAAAAGCGTCACAGTGAAAATGAGGATCGCCAAGGCAAAAGACGCCGCCAGACCAATGTCCAGAACCCATGCGGGCATCGGCAGGATCATCATCACGATGATCGCCATCAGGGCAACGGCCAGCAGAACCGTCGGACTGAACAACGCACGCAGATCAAGTGCAGGCATGTCTAATGGCTCCTATGGGACGGCGATCAGGGCCCGACGGGCGGTGATGGAGTGCTGAGGGCGCGGGACAAGTGAGCCCAGGCGCGCAGCTTCGCCTGCAAGCAAAGGAAGTGCCGCGGCGAAACCGTTGCCGTGGCGCACGTTGCGGTTTCCGTCCCGTTCCTGTGGACGGCCCAACGCGGCACGCACTGTATCGAACCGGACCGCATAGCTGCGTGCTAGTTCCGGAGTTCGGGAATGGTAGGCCCCTGCAGCGAGGGTCCAGGAGCCGAGTTCGGCATGCAGCTGTCTCAGGAACCGTGCGGCGTAGAGCGCGTTCTCTAAGGGGTCAAACATCTGCTCAATCGACGCGAACTGCGCGCCGTGCCATTTGTAGTTGATCTGAAAGCAGCCAACGTCGAAGCTGCGCGCTCCGCGGCGAAAGTTCTCAAAGACAAAGGCGCGCGCAGTTTGTTCTGATGGAAACCAATGGCCCGCACCTTCCATGTTTACTGTCCACGGCCAAGGCTCAAGAGACGTCCCCGTACCCCGCCCGGTTTCCACGAGCGAAATCGCGTCCAGAACATCCAAGGGTACGCCGGTGGTGTTCGCAGCCCGGCGCGCCGCCATCACGCAATGGCGCGCCGGGCCAGCGGTCGGTGTCGAACCTGTGGCACTTGGCGCCGAAACCGGTTGCAACAACACAATCCCGCAAATCAACACGCGCACCCATATGCGGTCCATGGCAACTGACGCGAAGCCTCGAAAGCGCGCAGCAAATGCGAGTGTCTGGGCGGGCATTCTGCCGTTTCCTTTGTCCGTCTGTGATTGCGCGGCCGATGCGACCGCTGTGATCCTCTCCGGTGTAGATCTGCACGTTGCCGGTTAAGGTGGCGTAACCAGCTCCAGCGCCTGAAACAGCTCATCAACCAAGCGCCGCGTGGCTTCACTGTCGGCCAACTGCGCCCGCGCGCCACCCAATGTTGCTTGCGCCGCACTGGGAGGCACCGGCGCCGCAAGCAACCGGGACAGCTTGCCGACCTCTGCGTAAACCGTACCGTCCGTGGTCTCGGTCAAAGCAGTATCACCTGCGTGCCAAATGGCTCGTGCCGCCGCATCAACATCTCCCAACTCCCTTAGTGACTCTGCCGCATCGCCAAGTTGCCCGATGTCCAGAAGCGCATGGCTGCGCAACCGCTTCGCAGCAGCACCATCGACACCCGAAAGCTCGGCCATCGCCTGTTGCGGACGCCCAGAAACCAGTGCGATTTCAGCGTTCAGAAGGCTGCGGTCGGGAACAAATTGCATTTCGGTGGCGCGCATCGCGTCCGCTGCCGCCTCGGGAAATCCCAGAGCCAACAGTCTTTGCACCATTGGCACCCGGTCGCCTTCGGACATCGTCGCTGCGAAACTCCGGGGGTCCGCCAGCGCATGCCGCAGGAAACTCAGATCATCGCCCCGCCGGGTCAGAACACTGGCCAACCGGGCGTTTAAGTCAGTGGGTACAGCCTCTTCCCCAAGTCGCTCACTCAACGCAAAGGCAGGCGCGAAACTGCCTTGTTGTGCCAGCGCCAGCGCCCGGGCCGATTGCAATCGCGCCCAATCTGGAGTTCCGCGCCGTTCTGTCGCGTAGGTCGCCAGAAGCTCGACAGTTTCCGGCGGGACAGAGCCCCGATTTTGCCACGCCGTTTCGACCAGTTGGATCATCGCTTCGTGGGCGTGATCAGAGGGTGATTGTGCCAGGTCCTCAAGTTCGGATATCGCGTCCGCAACATTGCCATTCTGCGCGTCCAGTTCGGCCTGTGCCAGTGACATGGCGTCGTCTTGTCGCAACTCTGTGCGCTTCAGCGACAGCAAGACTTCTTCGGCGCCAGCCGCATCACCAAGGCGCATGAGCCTCCGACTGAACTCCGGGCCCAACAACCCGCGCAAATGGGTAGGCAATTTTACGAAGGCGCGCTTGGCCGCGTCCAGATTACCCCCGCGGAGCTCCTGGGCTGCATCACCGTGGTCCGCAGACATCAATGACCAGAACGCGACATCCGAATCGCATCCTGTTTGCCCGCGGAAAGGTGTTGAACTTGAAGGGTTTTCGTCCAGAACATCAGCCAGAGCACCAAGGATTTCAACCTGCCGGGTCCCTGATGGTGCCATCGCCATGGCCTTGCGGGCCTCTGCGCCAAACCCAAAGAAAAGGTAAGTGCGCGCGAGCTGCAGGGCGCTTTCCTCTGTGACCACATCAAACTCACCCGTCAGGCCGCTGCGCGCTATGCTGATCTGCTCCGCAAAGGGACGCTCGTCTCCCCAGTTTTCAATGTCCAGCATCGTCGAGTCGAGACACACAACACCCGCCGGCCCATTGAATTTCAACTGCCCTGATAGAACAGTGTCACGATCCGCCGATGTCATGGCGGCAACACCGATCGACGCATCCTCGGTCGCGGTTACCTTGCCAGCAACCTCTGCTGTGTCGGTTCCATCTGGTCGGTCTGCCTCAGGCCGCCGGCGCAGCGCAGACTCTGTCGGTTTCACAAGCCCCTGTGACGCCGCACGCGTGATCTGATCCAGCAATCGGGCTTCGACCAGTTGCAGTCCCGCGTCTGGCTGAACCTCCGGCAGGATATCGCGCGGGTGAATCGGCGGACGCGGATCGGCAACAGCAGCCGGTGTCGGCATCCATCGGGAATCGTGGTCATCGCTGGCCAAGTCAAATCGGTATTGCCGGTCTGATGGTAGCCAAGGTAACCCGGTCCGTCGTCCTGCGGCACCAAGGTTCGGACGGATGTCGATAACGAGCAGCCCACTTTGTTCCAGACGGGCGGCGGCGCTGCAAGCGCATGCAAGCGTAAGAAGAACGGGAGCGCCCGGGCCGGCTTGACGAATGCCCTGCAATCGGTCGCGCCCAATGCGCCGAAACAAATCGCTTGGGTCAATCACACCTGCTGGCAAATCGATCGAAAGCGAAACGCTACGTCCGCGCTGCGCGAGGTTCCACCCGGTTTCCGGCGGAACACGAAACACCAGACGTGTGAAGTCGCCGTGTTCGCCCGACCGGACGGTGATCGATTGGGACGCCGCCGCAGTGGCAAGCAGACAAAGCGCGAGTGCGGCGCAGACCAGCCCCCTCATGCCGCGTCCAGTTTGACCGCGTTGAGCGCACTTTCGAGCTCCGAAAACCCTGGTCGCACCTGCGCAGGCGTGTTTTGGCGCCCCACCTCGATGCAGATCGGAGCTGGATGATTGTGCAGATTGGCGACAAGCACCTCGCGGATGAGAAAGTAAAAGTGATTGTCTTCTTCGACGACCATTTTCAGTTTTGCGGCAAAGGGACCGACAAACCCGTAAGCCAGAAAAACCCCCAGAAACGTGCCGACCAAAGCTCCACCGATCAGTTTGCCGAGAATCTCGGGAGGTTGGTCGATTGAGGCCATCGTTTTGATCACGCCGAGGACGGCTGCCACGATCCCCAGTGCGGGCAATCCGTCTGCCACTGTCTGCAGAGCATGGCTGGAATGCATGGCCTGGTGGAAATTCGCATCCATTCTCTTTTCAAGAACTTCCTCAACCTGGTGCGGATCATCGTAGTTCATGATGGCCGAACGCAGGGTGTCACAGATCAACTCCACCGCTTCCCGGTCACTCTGAATCTTCGGGTATTTTCCAAAGATGTCCGATGTCTCCGGCGCTTCGATGTGTTGCTCAATGTCGACCGGGCTTTGATTGGCGACTCTGAGAAGAGCAAACAGAAGGCACAAAAGATCCTTGTAGTCGTCGGGTTTCCATTTGGGCCCTTTGAAGACTTTGCCCATATCACGCAGGGTGTGCTTGATCGCCGGCATGTCGTTACTGATGAGAAATGCGCCGATTGCGGCCCCACCGATCATGGTCATCTCGAATGGCAAAGACTTGAAGATGATCCCCATTTTGCCCCCGGCGGCCAGATAGCCACCGAAAACCATCACGAAGACCATCACGATGCCAACAATGCCAATCATTCAAGCTCTCCCGGCTTTGGTTGTCGCACGCCCGACACTGGCCGATCAGCCGTTAAGAAACGCTGATCAGAACTGGAGTTATTCCGTTGGAACCCAGAAATTCCGGCCCGCCAGGACCACGCTGATGGAATACGCGGCCTGCGGGCTGAGACCGGCCATAACGCCGGCTGCAGCCTCAGGCCGCATCCGGGCCAGAAACCCTGCGGCAAACTCGGCTTCCATCTCCTCAAATAGGATCGCCGCATCTTTCGGTTTCATGTTTTCATAGACTGTGGTCAGGCGCTCAAGATCGGCTTCCGAAGCACCTTCGGCGCCTGCAAGTGTCGCGCGCAGCTGCGTTTCGGTTTCTTCGAGCGCCGTCATCTGGCGCTCGATGGCGGCCTCGGCAAGGGCCAACGCCACAAGGCGATCCTCGATTTCCTTTTCGCGTGCACGCAGAGAGGCGTCGCGTTCCATGAAGGCGCGCAACATGCCATCCAACTCGTCCGGCTCCCCAAGCGGGTACCCAGTCGGCATATCTTTTGTCTGTGGCGCTTCGCGTGCGAGCTCCTGCGCCAATGCCGGTCCTGCCTCGACCCCGACCCGAAGCAGCGCAGAACCGATCATCAACGATGAGATCAGCAGGAGCGCACCGCCGTGGCCTTTCGCGCTGGCGCTCTTTTTCGGACGTCGCTTCACTTTTCCAACTCCATGTCAGGGCGCGGGTGTCGCATGAACATTGGGATGTCCGGATCACCGGAAGGAACCGAAACGGCATCGCCCTCATCGGTCGGCGCGTCGCTGGGCAGGTCGTGCAGTGAAGCCATCATTAACTCCAGCCGGCCGGCGACTGCCTCAGCCCGAACGGTCAGATCATCCAGGGCATCGCTTGAGCCCAAAGAGATTTTCTGCGCCGTAGCCAATGTCGCGTTCAACTCGTCGACCTGCGCCGAAAGCACAGCCACTGCGCCGCCGACGCCCTTTTCCAAGTCATTGAAATTCTTCAGACGGCGGGCCAGCACAAAGCAGTAGATCCCGGCCCCCATCGCCCCTGCGACCAGCAGGATGTCAGCCACCATTTCCACACGACGCTCCTAATTCAATACCAGTTCCATAATCAGCACGTCGCGGATGCGGTCCTTTCCCGCGACGATCTGAACGCGACGCAAAATCTGACCTCGCATCCGGGCCAACGCGACCGGATCCCTGAAGTCATCAAGGTCCAGTGCGCCGAGATAGCTGTTGAGGACGTCCATGATGCGCGGGACCATGTGCACGACGTCAGCCTGGGCCCGCGGGACCACTTCGAGCTCGGCCCGAAAGCGCAGATGCTGCACGTTCTCCTCACGCAGCAAGGACACCGTGATCGGTTCCAATTCGACATAGGCTGCGTCGGAGGCAACCGGTGAATCCACGCCACGGTCCCCCGGCAGCAAAGACGCCGGCATCGGCAACACGCCCGATGCAATTGCGTAGTACCCCGCCCCTGCCCCGACCAACATCATCACCAGCCCAAGCATCAGGGCCAGACTGCGTTTTCTGGCAGCATTCGGAACGGCTTCGGCCGTTGTATCTGACATGACGATTCCCTTTATGGACAAACACAGAAATAGCCACACAGCCACTAACCGATTGTTAAGCCAGATCATTCATTACCGGGGAGCCGAGCAGAATGACCGGTGATTTGGAGGAAGACGTGCAGCAGATCAAAACCGTCTGGGGCAACCTCAATTCCGCAAAGAGGCTTGGCCTAGTGCTGGCCACTCTGGGGGTATTTTTCGGGGTCCTTGCCCTGCCGCGGATGGCAGCGGCCCCAAACCTTCAGCTGCTGTATGCCGGGCTGGAACCCGCCGCTGCCGGTGAAGTGGTGCGTGCCCTCGAACAACAAGGTGCGGCCTATGAGGTGCGCCGGGATTCCATTTATGTCGACGCCGCGGCCCGCGATTCGCTTCGAATGACCCTAGCGGCTGAGGGCCTTCCGACCAATGGGGGGCGCGGATACGAGCTTCTTGATTCCCTGAACGGCTTTGGCACCACGTCACAGATGTTCGACGCCGCATATTGGCGTGCCAAAGAAGGGGAACTGGCCCGAACAATCGTCGCCTCCCCGCATATCTCGATGGCGCGGGTGCATATCTCCAACGCCAGTTCCAACCCTTTTCAGCGCGGAACCGACCCAACGGCTTCAGTCACCGTGACGCCGGCAAGCGCTCCGATCACCTCGGCGCAAGCCAACGCGCTCCGTTACCTCGTTGCCTCGGCGGTTGCGGGCCTGACGCCAGACAACGTCTCAGTTCTCGATTCAGATGGCGCGATCCTGGGTGCACAGGAAACGCCGGCTTCGAACAATGCCGAGTTGGATCGTGCAGATGTGCTGCGCGACCGGGTCAGACGCCTGATTGAAGCCCGCGTGGGCCCCGGAAATGCCGTCGTCGAAGTCAGTGTCTCCACGGTCAGTCAGAGCGAACTCATTCGCGAAACCCGGTTCGACCCCGAGAGCCGGGTGGCCATCAGTTCGGACATAGAGGAACGCAGCGATAACTCACAAGGTCAAAACGGCGCCGTGACAGTCGCCTCCAACCTGCCTGACGGCGATGCTGCAGAAAGCCCTGCCAGTACCAGTCAGGCAAGTGAAACGCGGGAGAGAATCAACTACGAGGTCTCGCAAACCGAGCTTGAGATTCAGCGCGTTCCCGGAGACATCAAACGCATCAGCGTGGCCGTTCTGGTGAACAAGCTGGTTACAAGCGGCGCGGATGGCAGCCTCACCTATTCGGACCGCCCCGATAACGAATTGGAAGACCTACGCGCGCTTGTGGCTGCTGCGGTGGGGTATGACGAAAGCCGGGGTGACGAAATCACCCTGCGCGCGATGGAAATACAACCCGTGGAGGCCTCGGGGACTCCGGCCGCTCTGTCTTTTTTTGACCGTTTCCCCATCGACGTGATGTCATTGGTCCAGATGGCGGTTCTGGCAGCAGTCGTTCTGGGTCTCGCGGTCTTTGTTCTCAAGCCCTTGTTGCTGTCGCCCCCGCCCGTGCCCACGCTGGCGGCCCCGGCGCCAGACCCACGGGACGATGCCGAGTTTCAGCCCGCATTGACAGGTGAGATCGCCAATGTCGGTGACCGCTTTGAGACGCAAGATGCAGGTTCCAGCGCCACAGAGGTCGCCCAGCTTGATCCATCATCCGCCTCGGTGGAACGGCTGCGCAACCTGATTGGGGACCGACAAGAGGAAACCGTGGAAATCCTACGTAGCTGGATGCAAGAAAAAGGAGAGAATGCGTGATGCCGATTTCTCATTTGTTGCAGGATTTTACGCCCGCGCCGACCCCTGACAGTCCGATGACTTTGCTGAGCGAAGTTGCGCTTGAGGATCGGCGCCTTGCGGCCTTCGAACAGGGATACACAGCGGGTTGGGAAGACGCCGTTGAGGCACAGAAGACCAACCAGACGCAGGTCCTTGCGGCATTGGGAGACCAACTGCAGGACTTGTCGTTCACCTACCAGGAAGCGCAGAGCCACCTTTGGAAATCCGTCACGCCTGTTCTTGATCTGTTGGTGGCGCAGGTCCTCCCTCAGGTGATGCAAGAAACCATAGCACCGCTCATCGTGCAGGAAGTTCTGGATGTAATGCACAACGAGGCGGAGCAGCCGGTTTGCCTTGTGGTGCCGGAAGGGGCCTCAGAAGCACTGAAATCCGTCCTGTCAAAGCAACTCTCAATGCCAGTTGAACTGAAAGAGAGTGCGTCGCTTCAAACCGGGCAGGCCTTCCTGAAGTTCTCAGACGCCGAGCGCGAAGTCGACATGGTCCGGGTTCTGGAAGAGGCCCGCGGCGCGATCAAATCCTTTGCCTACGAAGTCGAAAAGGAAGTGTCTTATGGCTGATCCTTCGGACAAGACCCTGAGCGAGGAAACCAACCCCTTTTACGCCGTTCCCATCGAGATCGTTGTCTCTGTCGGTAAGGCGAGGCCGCTGGTCCGGGACCTGATGACATTGGGAGAAAACGCCGTCCTCCCACTGGATCGCGGCGTAGACGATCCAGTCGAAGTCTATGTCGGTGATCGCCTGGTGGCGCGCGGGGAACTGGAGGAACTCGACGGAGAGCAGGCGGGCCGCCTCGCCGTTCGGCTCACAGAGATCGCGGACCTGAGGTCAAAACTCGGGTGAGATCGGTTTTGTATGTCCTGCTGACCGGGGTGTGCGCCCTGGCGCTTGCCAGCCTGGGCTCTCCGGTTTCGGCACAAGAGATCACGCTGTCGCTGGGGGATCAGTCTTCGCTTTCGGCACGTACGCTGCAATTGATCCTCCTGATCACCGTTCTGAGCCTTGCGCCGGGCCTTCTGATCATGATCACGTGCTTTCCGTTTCTGGTGACCGTTCTCGCAATTCTCAGGCAGGCCATCGGGCTGCAGCAGTCCCCACCCAACATGCTGATCATCAGCCTGGCGCTGTTTCTGACCTACTTCGTGATGGAACCCGTGTTCACCGAGGCATGGCAAACCGGGATTCGACCGCTCTTGAATGAAGAGATCAGCACCGAAGCCGGTGTGGAACAGTCCCTGATCCCGTTTCGCTCCTTCATGGCCGCGCGTGTGGATGGTGATACCTTTGATGCCATGGCAGACCTGCGCCCGGATGCGGCCAAACTCAGCCTGGGACCAGAGACACCTCTGTCGGTATTGATGCCAAGCTTTCTGCTGTCGGAAATCGCCCGGGCTTTCCAGATCGGGTTCCTGATCTTCCTGCCGTTCCTCATCATTGATCTGGTCGTCGCGGCTGTCCTGATGTCGATGGGCATGATGATGGTCCCGCCGGCGATCGTCTCGCTTCCCTTCAAGCTTGCGTTTTTTGTTATTGCCGATGGCTGGAGTCTGATCGCAAGCGCGCTGGTCCGGAGCTACAGCGGCTAATCACCTTCTCGGCGCGCGCAAAGCGGTATCTAGGATGAGGGCTGAGACGCGCCTGCGACCCAATTTCGGTTTTGCTGTGATCCACCAAGTGCGTTAGCAATTTGAGTGACCGTCACTTTTCCCGGCAATCGGAAGGTTTTCCCATGACGTTGATTGATCTCCACAAGTACGAAGCCCTCAGCCCGTTCGAAATCAAAGACGAATTGATCAAACTTGCGCTTGATGAATCCGCGCGATCCACAGCGCCTTATCTCAATGCCGGTCGTGGAAACCCCAACTGGATTGCCACCAAAGCCCGTGCGGCGTTCTTTCTGCTGGGCCAGTTTGCCCTGACCGAAGCCGAGCGCACGCGACATGAACCCGAAGTCGGGCTCGCAGGGATGCCCGCAGGCCCGGGCGCGCACCAGCGCATGAAACGGTGGCTGAAGAAGCAATCCGAAAACCAATCCGCCGCCGAGACACTTCTCACGGCAGTTGACTATGCAATCGAGACATTTGCGTTCGATCCCGATGCGTTTGTGCTTGAACTGACCGATGGTATCATCGGGGATCACTATCCCATGCCCGATCGGTGCATGGCGCATAATGAAGTCATCACGCATGAGTACCTGATGTGGGCCATGTGCGCAGGCCATCGCCCTGACGTGAAGTTCGACCTCTACCCCGTCGAGGGCGGCACCGCCGCGATGTGCTACATCTTCAAAGCGCTCAAGAACCAGCGCTTGCTGAACGCAGGCGACACCATCGCCCTCGGAACGCCGATCTTTACGCCATATCTCGAGATGCCCGAGCTGGAGGATTACGATCTGAAGACGGTGCATCTGAGCGCCAAAGAAGAACACGCGTTTCAATGGACGGATGACGAGATTGAAAGACTGGCAGACCCGACGATCAAGGCGTTGTTTCTGGTCAATCCGGGCAACCCGTCGTCGGTTGCAATGAGCAACGAGACAATCTCCAAGCTTGTCACATTCGTCAAAACCAAGCGGCCTGATCTCATCATTCTGACCGATGATGTTTACGGTACCTTCGTGCCGGACTTTCAGTCGATCATGGGGCACCTGCCGGAGAACACGATTGGGGTCTATTCCTATTCCAAATACTTTGGATGCACCGGATGGCGGCTGGGCGTAATTGCTGTGGCTGAGAGCAACATCTTTGATCGCATGATCGCCGATGCCCCGGAAGACCAGCGGAAGCTTGTGGAAAAGCGGTACGCCACCATTTCCCCGGCCCCACAAAAGATGAAGTTCATCGATCGCATTGTCGCGGACAGCCGGGACGTTGCCCTGAACCACACCGCCGGCCTTTCCGTACCGCAGCAGGTCATGATGACACTGTTCGGCCTGATCGAACTGATGGACGACGAGAAAAGTTACCAGGCCTTTTGCCACAGCATCCTGAAGCACCGCTTTACGGAGCTGACCGAGGGGCTGGGCGTCGATGTGCCAGACGACCCTCTCTATGACAGGTACTACGGGATCATCGATTTCGAATTCTGGCTGCGTCAGTATGTGGGCGACGACGTTGTGGCCTGGATCAAGGAGAATGTTCACCCGCTGGATATCTCCTTTAAGCTCGCGCAAATGCACGGTGTCGTTCTGTTGAACGGGTCAGGCTTTGACGCTCCGGACTGGTCTGCGCGGGTGTCTTTCGCCAATCTCGATGACAGCGCCTACCGGCAGATCGGTCGGGCAGTCCGGGTGGTCGCGGAAGGGTATGTCCAGGCCTATCGCGCCTCCAAAGGCGAGGCCTTACACGGATAGTCCAAAGGTTTGGCCCGACCGTTCAGACGAATGCGACGACGATCGGGCCCCACAAGGTCAGGAAAATATTGGCCACAGCATAGGTCATCGTGAAAGACGGAGTGCCCGTGCTGTTCCCGGTTTTCTCAAGTAGCGTCGCATAAGCCGGATTGGCAGACCGGCTCCCCGCCAGAACGGCGCAGGCCTCGACCGGATTCCGGATCCGAAGCAGATAGTAGTTGATGGGAAACTGCACGATCATTGGCATCATCGTTACCAGCACCCCCAGAAGCAAAAGCGTGATGCCATATTCCTGAATGGCTTCAAGCGCAGGTTTCCCCGCATTAAGGCCGACGACCCCCACAAACACCGCCAGGCCGAAGCTTTGCAGGAAGTTCGCCGCACCGCTGTTGATGCCGCCGATCTTGGGGTGACGGGTGCGCCAGTACCCGATCAACAAGCCGGTCACCAGGCATCCCAGCCCCGATCCCAGGGCGACCTTTGTGCCGGCGATGACAAAGCTGATTTCTCCGATCAGATAGCCAAAGACGATGCCAAATCCGAGCGCGACATAGTTGGTAGCGCTGGCAGCGGGTGGGACATAACCGGCCAATTCGACGGCGCGGTCCAGATCATCCTTGTGCCCGACAACACTTACTTCGTCGCCCAACATCAGCTCGGTCTCTGGCAGTACGGTCACGTCGTGACCCATCCGATCGATCTTGCTGATATGGATCCCGCGACGGTCCTCTGTGCTCAGATGCGCGCGCAATTGGGCAATTGTTTTGCCGACAATTTCGCGGTTCGTCAGCACGACAGTCCGGCGCTCTTCCACAACCTGAAGCGCGGTGGGGTACTCTCCGATCTCTCGTCCAATCGAAGGCTCAAGCTGGGCAATCGCACTCACCAGCCCCGAGATCATGATGGTGTCGTTCGCGTTGATAACGGTATCCCGGTCAACGGCAATGGCTTCGTCGCCACGCAATATCCCTTCGACCAAAACGTCGTCATCAAAGGAGCTTTCCAGCGCCTGTACCGACTTGCCCGCACAATCCGCTTCAGGCGCCACAACAAACGCGCGCGCCGCAAACCGGTTCATGGGAATAAACTCACCGGACTCCAGCTGACGGGCGCCGCCGCCGAGCTTTTGCGCCAGCTTTGTTGCTTCCTCGCGCAAGTTCCAGCCATACAGAATTGGCAGCAGCCCAACCATCAGGATCGGCCCGATCGAGCCAAAGATGTAAGTGACAGAGTATCCAACTGCGATATTGGTCTTCATCTGTTCAGCCGCTTCGGGGGCCAGCCCCAACAAATCCACTGCATTGCCGGCGGTTCCGATAATCGCCGACTGAGTCAGCCCCCCCGCCGCCAAACCAGCAGCCAGTCCTTTGTCCAATCCGGCCCAGATCGAGAGCAATAGAACGAAAGCAAGACCAAACAACGTCATCGACACCGCCGCCAGAAGCTTGGTCAGTGCACTGCGATTCAACGCTGCGAAGAACTGCGGGCCACCATTGTACCCCACCATGAAAATGAACAGGGAGAAGAACACATTTTGAACGTCTTTGCTCAACGCAATACCGCCAGCCTGACCGACAACTACAGCCACCAGAAGCGTGCCCGCGATTCCGCCCAACTCGAACTTGCCAAAGCGGATCTTGCCGACTCCGTACCCGATGCCGATGCACAAAAAGAGCGACAGGATCGGATAGGTGCGAAGCTGGTCTAAAATGACGTCCATGATACAGCCCTAACAATCTGGCCAGGCTTGCAAATCCGGCGCAAGCGCGTGGCGTCGAAATTCTCTAAAAAACAAGAACAGCTTTGCCCCGCAAGATCAACGGTGCTGACCACGCGAATAGGTCTCTTTGCCAACGGGGGCTGCTGTGGGCAGGATGTGAGGACGCCGACATTCACCACAATCGGCAATGCGTTCCGGCTACCTTTGGCAGCCTTGCCAACCCGGACCTATTCTCAGGTCGCACTGGCGCTATACACCGCCGAAAACGCCGTCTAACGTCGCCACATGGCAACACCGCAGATCCATGACAGCACCTACTCCTGGGTGCGCCTTCTGATCACGATGTGCATCGGAATGGTGGCCAATGTCGGGATGTGGGCAGTGATTGTGATCATGCCCGCTGTTGAGGTGGAGTTTGGCGCCGACCGGGCGCTGGCATCTTTGCCCTATGTGCTCACCATGATCGGGTTCGCGCTCGGAAACCTGCTGATCGGGCGCGTCGTTGACCGGTTCGGCGTCACGCTGGCGCTGAATGGGGCGGCGTTGGGCATCGCTGCCGGCTTCCTTCTCTCCACGCTCGCGCCATCAATGTGGACCTTGTCGCTCACCCACCTGCTGTTGGGACTTGGGACAGCTGTGGGCTTCGGGCCCCTGATCGCAGACATCTCTCACTGGTTTCTCAAGCGCCGTGGCATCGCCGTGGCGCTGGCGGCGAGCGGCAACTACCTGTCAGGCGCAATCTGGCCCACCCTGCTAGCCGGAATGCTCGCTGAAAGCGGTTGGCGGACGGTCTATGTCACGCTGGCTATTGTCACCGTCGCGGTTCTTGTACCACTTTCCCTGCTCTTGCGGCGCAAGGTCCCTGAAGCCGCGCACGGGATGGCAGAAGCTGCCTCCGCGCTGCGGGCCCGGAGTGTCGGGTTTTCGCCGCGGACATTGCAATACCTCCTGGGCATCGCCGGGATCGGATGTTGCGTGGCGATGGCAATGCCACAGGTGCACATCGTCGCCTATTGCGTTGGTCTGGGATATGGCCCGGCAGTTGGTGCGGAAATGCTGTCTTTGATGCTATTGGGAGGTGTCGTCAGCCGCGTGATCTCCGGTCTGGTCGCTGACCGGCTCGGGGGCGTGATGACATTGCTGATCGGATCGGTCCTGCAATGCATCGCCCTCTTTCTGTATTTGCCCTACGACGGAATGGTGTCGCTCTATGTGGTCAGTACGATTTTCGGACTGGCACAAGGCGGCATTGTGCCCAGCTATGCACTGGTTGTCCGCGAGTACATGCCGGCAAAGGAGGCCGGTGCACGGGTCGGATTTGTGATGATGATGACGATCATGGGCATGGCGCTCGGCGGATGGATGTCGGGCTGGATCTACGATGTCACTGGCAGCTACCAGTGGGCCTTCCTGAACGGAATCGCATGGAACGGCCTGAACATCGCCATCATGGTGATGCTCCTGATGCGCGCGCGGCGCCGCGAACCCGAAGCCGCTATGGCTTAGCCCATTTCGGCCTGTCCATCAGTGGTCGCAAGTCGGGTTCTCTCGGTCTGGTAAAGCTTGACACCCTATTGGGCCGCCGGAACAACCTGCGATTTGCCCGGCAACGAAATCACCAATGCAAGGCCGATCGCCGCCAGAGAGGCCAGCAACAGAAATGCGTTCTGATACGCACCGGAAGTGTCAAAGATCCAACCAGCCAGGATCGGACCAATCGCTCCTCCGATCGTGCCAAAGAACAGAATTGTCCCGAAAATAGAGCCGTGCGCACGCATCCCATAGTACTCGGCCACCAACGGGGAAACGACGGTGAACAACCCGCCATGGCTGAACCCATAAAACGCCACTACAACGTACAAGAGACCGTGAGACAAGACGCCGACAAACCCGAGTAGGCTTCCCAGCAGCACCGCAAAGCACATCAGGAATGCCCGTTTTGCGCCAATTCGATCCACCAGCATTCCGACGGCCAGACGCCCGGCAATGCTGCTCGCCCCCAAAACCGAAAGCAGTGTCGCGGCTTTTGTCGTGCTCATGCCGAGGTCAGTTCCGTGCACGGGCAGATGGGTGGGCACGGTCATCATGGAGGGAAAGAACATGAATTGAATGGCACAAAGCGACCAAAAGACACGTGTGCCCTTTGCCTGTGAAAAACTGATGCCTTCGGGGACGCCGTTGCCTGCAGCTGATTGGATTTCAGGTGGGCGCTTCATCGACAATGCGGCAATGACCAGCAAAACCACCGCGCCCACACCCAACATAAAGAGGGCCTGACGCCAACCAAAGGCCAGCAACAGATATGCCGCCAACGGTGGTACGGACACCTGCCCGATGGCAGTCCCAGTCTTTACAACGCCAGACATGATACCGCGACGCTTCTCAAACCAGCGCGCGATGGTCGACAGAGTTACCACATCATGAGCGCCCAGGCCCAGCGCGATGAACACGCCGAAGATTGCGAACATCTGCCATTGGGCCGTGACCTGTGACAGCAACATAAATCCGATGCCATAGGCGATGCCGCAAATGCCCATCACGATCCGCGGCCCGAACCTGTCGTTCATGCGGCCGCTCAGAATGGCCAGTATCCCCATGATGAAAAAGGACAATGAGGCGGCACTGGACAGGAAGGTTCGGGACCAGCCGAACTCCTCCTGCAACGGATTGAAAAAGAGGCCGTACGAGAACAGCAGCCCGATCACCGTGAACTGCGTCAGACACGCGCCAAACACCACTTTGTAACGTGTGTCCACCAAACCGATGCTCCTGAAGAACTGCCTAAGCCGGCTGGCCAATCATGATCTTGCTTACGGCAGTTGGCAACAGGGACCGCGCTACCCCGGTTGACCCAGATGTTCCTCGCCGCGTTGACGGGCCAGGTTGATCTGCTTCTGTCGCTCGCGAAACCGGGCCTTGTCAGTGTCCGAAGTTTCGTCGACGCAGCGGTGACAGGACACGCCGGCTTCATAACCCGGTCGTTTGGTGTCGTCCGGCAGGATCGGGCGCCGGCACCCATGGCAAAGCAGATGCGGCCCGGTCGACAGTCCGTGCTCTACACTGACCCGCCCGTCAAAGACAAAACACGAGCCCTGCCAGGTGCTGTCTTCTTCAGGTACTTCTTCGAGATACTTCAATATCCCGCCCTTCAGGTGATAGACATCCTCGACACCCTGGCCCAGCAAGTAGTTTGTCGATTTCTCGCAGCGAATGCCGCCAGTGCAGAACATCGCGATCCGCTTGTTGTGGAACCGGTGTTTATTGGCCTCCCACCACGCGGGAAACTGGCCAAAGGACTCCGTTTGCGGGTCAATGGCCCCTTCGAACGTCCCGATTTCCACTTCGTAGTCGTTGCGGGTGTCAATCACGGCGACATCTTCAGAAAGGATCAAGTCGTTCCAGTCTTTGGGCTCCACGTAATGCCCAACCTGCGCCTTTGGGTCGACATCCGGCTGACCCATCGTCACGATCTCTTTTTTCAGCCGAACCTTCATCTTTCCGAATGGTGGGTCCTCAGCTTGTGATTCCTTCCACTCCAGATCTGCGCACCCCGGCAGGGCCCGCAAATGGGCCAGCACCGCGTCGATCCCGGTCCGAGACCCGGCAATCGTGCCGTTGACACCTTCGCTTGCCAGCAACAGCGTTCCTTTGACCCCGTTCTCGCAACACAGTTTGGCCAAAGGCGGCTTCAAAGCCGAGGGCTCCTCGAACCGAACAAAGTGATAAAGGGCGGCGACAACATACATGCAGGCGCATCTAGACCCGGCGCGGGTTTGCCGCAAGACCCTGCATTGACGCGGCGCGTCACGCGCCGTAGCGATAAGCGACATCGAAGGAGGCGACGATGACCAATGCGCTGATCGTGATTGATGTGCAGAACGACTTTTGCCCGGGCGGTGCGTTGGCAGTTCCGGACGGAGACGCCGTGGTTCCGTTGATCAACGCGATGATGCCAGACCATGATGCCGTGATTCTGACCCAGGACTGGCACCCATCGGGCCATTCATCATTCGCGTCGTCCCATCCCGGCGCTGCGCCCTATGACCTGATCGAGATGCCGTATGGACAACAGGTTTTGTGGCCGGATCACTGTGTGCAGGGGTCGCCCGGGGCCGCGTTCCATCCTGATCTGCGCACCGATGGCGATCTCATCATTCGCAAGGGATACCACCGCAACATCGACAGCTACTCTGCCTTCTTTGAAAATGATCGCATTACACCGACCGGTCTGGACGGCTATCTGCGGACACGCGGCATCGAGCAGCTGACGCTCGCGGGCCTCGCCACCGATTATTGCGTACATTACTCTGCAGTCGACGCCGCAAAGCTTGAATACTCGGTCAAGGTCTGGATGGACGCTTGTCGCGCGATTGATCTGGATGGCTCTCTGGCAGCGGCGATCGAGGCCATGCGGGCAAGCGGCGTTGATCTGGAGATGTGAACATGGTCGACATCGCAACACGGGTCTACAATCACAAATGGAAGATCGATCCGATCGTCCGGTCATTGATCGATACCGACTTTTACAAGCTGTTGATGTGCCAATCTGTGTTCCGCAACAAGCGTGACACGCAAGTCACCTTCTCGCTGATCAACAGAACCACCCGGATCCCACTCGCCGATGTCATCGACGAAGGGGAACTGCGCGAGCAACTGGATCACATTCGCTCCCTCAGCCTCAGCCGGGGGGAAAGCACTTGGCTGCGCGGCAATACCTTCTATGGCAAACGCCAGATGTTCCGGCCCGATTTCATGGAATGGTTCGAGGGACTGCGCCTCCCGCCCTACCATCTTGAACGGAACAAAGACCAGTATGAGCTGACCTTTGAAGGTGCCTGGCCCGAAGTCATGCTGTGGGAGATCCCGGCACTGGCTGTGTTGATGGAGCTGCGCGGCAGGGCCGTGCTTGACGGGATGGGCCGGTTCGAACTGCAGGTGCTCTATGCCCGCGCCATGACCCGAGTGTGGGAGAAAATCGAACGTCTTCGTGACATCCCGGACTTGAGCATCGCGGATTTCGGGACCCGCCGCAGGCACTCGTTCCTTTGGCAGGACTGGTGCGTGCAGGCGATGATGGAGGGCCTGGGCCAGAAGTTTACCGGGACGTCCAACTGTCTGATCGCCATGCGGCGCGAGGTCGAAGCCATTGGCACAAACGCCCATGAGCTTCCGATGGTCTATTCGGCTCTGGCCGAGTCCGATGCGGATCTCGCGCAAGCACCCTATGAGGTGTTGTCTGACTGGCATGAAGAGCATGATGGCAATTTGCGCATCATCTTGCCCGACACCTACGGCACCCACGGATTCCTGGAGAACGCTCCTGACTGGCTTGCGGGTTGGACAGGTGTGCGCGTTGACAGCGGTGATCCGGCCAAGGCAGCCGAAATCGCTTTGGACTGGTGGCGTGACCGCGGCGAAGACCCGTCCGAGAAACGGATCATTTTTTCTGACGGGCTCGATGTCGAAAAGATCGCAGAGTTGCATCAGCAATTTGCAGGGCGCACCAACGTGTCGTTCGGCTGGGGCACTCTGCTGACGAACGATTTTCGGGGGCTGGTGCCAGGGGACTCGCTTGCTCCCTTTTCGCTGGTCTGCAAAGCCGTCAGCGCGAATGGGCGCCCGACGGTCAAATTGTCGGACAATCCCGAAAAGGCGATGGGGCCCGCAAGCGAGATTGCCCGTTACAAACGCGTGTTCGGTGTCGGCGTGCAAGACGCAATGGAAGTTTTGGTCTAGCGCGCCAGCGCAGGCTCAGACCAAGCCCCACAGATCTGCGTCCTGATACCAGTCCATTGCTCCAAGTGTCGGCTCGATGGCATCGCGGCCATTGATTGCCTCCACGCGTTCGATGCTCTTCGCCGAGATCCCAAGATCACCTAGTGACAAAGACCCGCTGGAGAACGCGTCAAATGTCAGATCGGACAGAACAAGGTACAATGTGTCAAAGCCCCAACCGCCGTTGATCTGATCCGCATCCGTACCGGAGCCTCCAATCAAGGTGTTTTCAGCAAAGACGAACGTATCGTTGCCCCAACCACCCTTCATCTTGTCGCTGCCGGTGCCGCCAATCAGCACGTCCCGGCCAGCACCGCCGAACAAGTTGTCGTCCCCGTCCTGTCCAGCGATGATGTCATCACCCCAACCGCCGCTGATCCGGTCATCACCCATGCCGCCCGAGGCCAGATCATCTCCCCAACCCAGACTGATCCGGTCGTTGCCGGTACCGCCAAGAACGATATCGTCACCGCCGCCGGCAAACACCTTGTCATTGCCGCCAAGAGCGAGGATCAGATCATCGGCGCGGCCCTGAATTGTGAGATCACTATAGTCCGACAGGGTTTCCGTCTCGCCGCCCTGCATCACAAAGGCAGAATACGCGCCCCAGGCTTTGTGCACGGCCTCCGAAGGATGGATGCCATCCCAATAGCCGACCTGGTCCACATCGAACCCCGTCACGCCGTCGTTCAGGAATTCGCTGCGCGGCGCCAGAATGCCAATGCTGGTAGCATCTTCGGTGATAGCCTCGGAGAGGGCGGCCACGTCCACCATGCGCACTTCGATGCCATCTGCCCTCAGAGCGTCGGCCCTGGCCTCCAGCAACGTATTGTAAACCTCGGTCACCAACCCTGCGATTGTGGCCAGATCGGCGTCGCTGCCATCGAAGGCAGGGAAAAAGTCAATCTTGGGAAGCGTGCCAAAATAGACCGTTTCGACCCCGGAGTCCGCCAACTCGCGCGCCGCCCCTTCCAACGCATCAAGGAGCTGACCGATCCCTTCGACAGCTCCGGCGATCAAGCCCGGTATGTCGGGCACGCCACCTGGGGTGTTTGCCGCGAGAATGGCACTGAAATCATTGGATCCGATCAGCAGGAACGCCGCAGCACCAGCAGGGACTCCCGCAGCTGTATCCGCTTTGAAGCGTTCCACTTGCGCCGTGAGGTTGGAGTCGAATGTAGACCCGAGCGTCGAAAGGAACGGTTGCTGGGATCCGAGTGCGCGCGCGCCAGCCACGGCAAAGTTTACGGCCTCAAACCCTTCCACCTGCCGCGCATATTCCACATGAGTGAACGCGTCGGACACAGCATTTTGCGCCCCGAAATTCGGCAAGGGCGGCGCAAACGGACTACCTGTAGCCTCAAAAAACGCTTGCTGATACGCGCTGGTCAGGACCCCGGCATCGGTGAGGCTGTCACCAAAGTAGTAAACTGTGGAATGTGCGGCTGACATGTCTGTCTCCTCCCAAAGACTTTTTCTTTGCGAAGGAGCGTAGAGCTTAGCGACGAGCGCTCAATGCGAGTGCGCCTCAGCTGCCGTAGCGTCATGCCGCGATTTTGAAATGAATGGTCCCAAACCAGGGTTTGGGACCAGAAAATCCGCGTTGGTTTACTCAGACCAGCTCACACCGGTCAGATCAGTGGCCTGGGTCGGCGCATTGGCCCAGAGTCCCTGGATACCGGCCTTGGCCACGCTCAGCGCGGCAAGCTGGAACAGGTAACCGTTCACATAGTCATCGGCGATCATCTGTTGCGCCTGCTGCAGCAACTTGGTCCGCTCATCCGGGTCTGTAGTGGCATTCAGGGTGGTCATCAGCTCCTGAAACGCCGGATTGTCGTATTGGAAGTAGTAATCCGGGCGCGCATAGATCCCGATATCCATCGGCTCCGTGTGGCTCACAATGGTCAAGCCGAAGTCCTTGCCCCGGAACACTGTTTCAAGCCATTGCGCCCACTCGACATTCGTTATCTCTGCCTTGATCCCGACATCAGCGAGTTGCGCTGCGATGATCTCGCCCCCGCGCCGTGCATAAGAGGGTGGCGGCAGATGCAGTGTCGTCTCAAACCCATCCGGATAGCCGGCTTCCGCCAGAAGTGCCCTCGCTTTGTCCGGATCGTAGGCAGACTGACCCGTCAGGTCGACATAGGCCGGGTTGTGCGGCGCAAAATGCGTCCCGATTGGCGTACCATAACCAAACATCGCACCGTCGATGATGGCCTGACGGTCGATCGCATGGGCCAACGCCTGACGGACCTTGGGATCATCAAATGGTGGCTGCAGGTTGTTGGTGCTCAGGATCGTTTCACCTTCGGTGGACCCAACCAGCACCTGAAACCGTGGGTCGGCCTCGAATTGGGGCAGGTTCTCCGGAGCCGGAAACCCGGAAAACGCGTCGATATCCTCTGCCATCATCGCTGCAAAGGCCGCAGTCGGATCGGAGATGAACTTGAAGGTCACATTCTCCAGAATGGCGGGGGTGCCCCAGTAGTCGTCGTTACGCACCAGATCAATCTTGTCGCCCTGAGCCCAGTCCACAAACTTGAATGCCCCGGTTCCGATGGGGGTCTGTTTGATATCGTCAATGCTCTCTGGAGCAACGATTACCGCATCGCCCCAGGCAAGGTTGAACAGCAGCATTCCGTTGGGTTCCGCCAACGTGACCTGAACCGTTTGCGGATCCACGACCGTCACATCAGTGATCCCGCTGAACAGAGCTTTTTGAGCATTCACGCTGTCTTCCGCGCGCGCACGGTCGAGGCTGAATTTCACGTCGTCAGCATCCATCGTGGTGCCATCGTGGAAGGTGACGCCATCCTGTAGCGTAAATGTGTAAACCAGACCGTCGTCGCTGATCTCCCAGCTCTTGGCGAGACCCGGTACAACCGATCCGTCCGCCATGAACCGCGTCAGACCCTCGAAAACGTTGGAGTAGAGCACAGAATCGATCGCCCCGGCGGCGGCACTGGTTGGATCCAGATGTGGCGGCTCGAGCTGCATGGCCACCGTGATGTCGGTTTTGGCGCTGGCCAGACTTGCGGTCAGTGCGAGCGCACTGGCCATTGCAAATCGAAGAGTGGATTGAAACATTTGACGTCCCCCTGACGGTTACTGTGACTCTGCGGGCAGTTCCGGATCAGTCTTGTCTGATCAGGGCGCACTGGCAAGGGGGCAATTCCGAGCCTCCAGCAGACAAAGGAGGGAATTTCGCTGGCCTACGCGCAACTGGTCTCTTCACCCCGAACAGCGCCCGGCGTGGCCCAAGCTGCACTAGCCTCTTCAAAGCTTATGGTACCGGCATCCCCGTGTGTGGGAGGATCGCTCGGTGTACCCGAAAACCTCGGACAGGGTCCCGGCTGCAGCACGCCGTCAGACTCGACGAACGTCCCCCGCGCGGCATTGTGGGGATGGGAAGGCGCTTCGGTCATGGTCAGCACCGGTGCAAAACACGCGTCGACATGTTCCAGCAGCTGCGCCCAGTCGTCCCGGTCGCGTGTCAGGAACAACTCGCGCAAGGCCGCCTGCATTCCCGCTTGCGCCTCGGGCGCGTATTGGTCTGCAAACACCGGATTTCCGTCCTGCCCGGTCACCTCGAGCAGCTTTGCAAAGAACTGAGGCTCAATCGCGCCCAGTGCAACATATCCGCCATCGCGTGTCTCGTAGCATTGGTACCAGGCAGACCCGCCGTTCAGCAGGTCCGCACCGCGCGCGCCATCGTGCCCGATGCCGCCGGCCTTCAGTCCGTGCTGCATCACCATCATGAGCGCGGCGCCATCCGACATGCAGGCGTCCACGACCTGCCCTTTTCCGTGCGCCCGCGCGTGGGTCAGTGCAGCCAGAACGCCGGCCACCATCATCATGCCGCCGCCCGCAAGATCAGCAACGATGTTCTGAGGCGGAGGCGGAGGCATGCCGTCCGGACCGATGGCCCACAGTGTTCCGGTGATCGCCATATAGGTCAGGTCATGGCCGGCGCGATCCCGCAGCGGCCCATCCTGCCCCCAACCGGTCATCCGCCCATAGATCAGCGCGGGATTGCGGGCCAGCATCGCCTCCGGCCCCAGTCCCAGCCGCTCCATCACGCCGGGCCGAAACCCCTCGATCAAGATTTCGGACTTGGCGATCAAATCTGCTGCCTGCGCGGCCTCGTCAGCCTCGCGCAGGTTCAGTGTCAGCGTGCGACGACTGCGGTCATAAAGATTGAATTTCTGATCCAGGCCAAAGAGCGGTTTCAAACCCGGACGAGCGATGCGAATGACCTCGGCCCCCATGTCGGCCAGCATCATGCAGGCAAAGGGCGCCGGACCGAGTCCGGCCATCTCCACAACGCGCACGCCTTTCAGCGGGCCATTCCTGTTCAGCATGATTGGTTCCCTTTATGCGAGTGCCGACACCCGGTCTCCTGGCCTGATCCAAGCCGGCTTTGCATTCAACTCATCGATGGAAAACCCTGCGAGCGACTTGTAGCGCGCCGCATGTGCCGCCAACTCCTCGCGCGAGATAACGTCCTCGATGCTGTCGAACGCGCCACCGCAAAGGACTTCGACCTGTTGAAGAATGGCGTCCGGACCACTGCCCCGATTGGCTTTGATCACCCCTTCGGTCAGAGGCCGCATTTGTGCTTCGTAGGCCGTCAGGGCCGAGGGGGTGACGCCATGCGCAACCATCTGTGCGCCAATGGCGCGTGCGTCGACAATGGCCTGACTGGCCCCGTTCGACCCAACCGGATACGTCGGATGGGCCGCGTCGCCCATGAGCGTGACCCGTCCCTCGGTCCAGCGCGGCAGCGGATCGCGATCGACCATCGGGTATTCGAAAACCTGTTCCGCGCCCTTGATCAGCGCCGGGACATCCAGCCACTCAAAGCGCCAGTCCTCGAACGCCGGCAGGAAATCCGCAATGTCCGCCGCCCGGTTCCAGTCTTCCTTGTTCCAGCCCAGCGATGGATCAATGCGCAGTTCAGCGATCCAGTTGATCGTGGCCAGACCGGTCGTCGCGTCGGGCGCGGTGATCGGATAGGCCACGACCCGCTGGGTCTCGTGTCCAGCCAGCGCCATTACGGCCCCACCAAAGAACGGGCGCGCTTGGGTCGTTGCGCGCCATAGGATCGCGCCCCCCCAGATTGGGGCGCCTTCGTCTGGATACATCTGGGCCCGAATGGCGGAATGAATCCCGTCAGCGGCGACAACAACTGTGCCCTCTTCCCGCGTACCGTCCTCGAACAGCAAACGTGCCGAGTCAGAGCCGGATTCGAAGCCTACGGCTCGCGCGCCGGTCAATATGCTCTCCGGGCCGGCGCGCTCGATCAATGTTTCGTAGAGCAGCATCTGAAGCTTGCCGCGATGCACTGAATACTGCGGCCAATTGTACCCCGCGAAGCGCCCGCGCGGCTCTTCCCAGATCGTGTGGCCCAGCTTCGAATAAAACCCGTATTGCCGGGTCTGGACGCCGACCTCGTCCAACCGCTCTTCCAGACCCAGATCGTAGAGCTCTCGAACTGCATTGGGCTGCAGATTGATCCCCACGCCCAATGGGCGGATCTCACGGGTGGATTCGAAAATGCGGAACGGCACGCCGATCTGATGCAGCGTCAGACCCAGAGACAGTCCTGCAATTCCAGCCCCGGCAATCAATACGGTCATTCATGCACCTCCGCGTTGCCTGTCAGTCAAACAGGCAGCGGGAAGCGGTGCAAGCGCGGGGAACCAGGATTGATGCGTCAGCGTGACACGTCAGGCTTCGAGCGCGCGACGCAGCATCTCCACATCTTCAGCGATCTGCCCGTCGATGACCTTGAGCTCTTCGATGCGCTTGACCCCGTGCATGACGGTCGTGTGGTCGCGTCCACCAAAACGGCGGCCAATCTCCGGCAAGGACCGGCTGGTCAGTTGCTTGGCAAGATACATCGCCACTTGCCGCGGTCGTGCGTAGGATCGCAGACGCTTTGGCCCGATCATGTCACTCAGGCGGATGTTGTAGTAGTCAGACACTTTCCGCTGAATCTCTTCGACCGTGATCTTGCGCTCGGAGGCCCGCAACACATCGGCCAGGCAATCTTGGGTCAGCTCCATATCAATCTCGCGACCGACCAGCGACGCGAAGGCAAACAAGCGCGTCAGAGCCCCTTCTAGGACGCGGACATTGGTTGAAATGCGCTGCGCCAGAAACTCCAGAACGCCATCAGCCAGCACCAAGTCCGGGTACGTCGAACGATACATCTGCACCTTAGTCTGCAAAATGCCCAGACGCAGTTCGTAATCTGTGGGGTGCAGATCCACGACAAGGCCACACTGCAGCCGCGATTTGACCCGGTCCTCCAGATCCTTGATCTCTCCCGGGGCCCGGTCGGCGGAAATGATGATCTGCTTGTTCTGATCCACAAGTGCGTTGAAAGTGTGGAAAAACTCTTCCTGAGTGCTGTCCTTGCCCGCGATAAACTGGACGTCATCAACCATCAGCACATCCACCGAACGGAACATGACTTTGAAGTCCATCATCTTGCGTTCGCGCAAGGCCTGCACAAAGCGGTACATGAATTGCTCGGCGGAAAGGTAGAGCACGTTGAGGTCAGGACGACGCTCTGACAGTTCCCAAGCAATGGCATGCATCAAGTGGGTCTTACCCAGACCGACACCGCCATAGAGAACCAGCGGGTTGAACGTCACAGGTCCCCCCTCGCTGACCCGGCGTGCGGCGGCGTGAGCCAGCTCGTTGGGTTTGCCCACCACGAAAGTCTCAAATGTAAAACGCGGATCCAACGGTGCCGCCTGCAGAGAGGCTGCTCCTTCGACGGGCACGGCGGCGGCGGGGGCCGGAGCCGCCTCTGCGCGTCCAGCCTTGGGGCGGCTGGGGCGGGTGCCGCTGTTTGCGGCCACCTGAAAGCTCAAACGCTGGCAGGACTCGCCAGCGTTGTTGAATTCATAAAGGATAAGATCGGAAAAATTCTGGCCGACATAGTTGCCCATGAAGTTTGTCGGAACCTTGAACACAGCCACGCCATCGGTGAGCGCCTCGAATTCCAGTGGTTCAATCCATTGAGCGAAATTGTTCTGTCCAACTGTCTTGCGCAGTCTTTGTCTGAGTTGACCCCATTTTTCCTCTGTCATTGACGCCTCACACATCCCATCACTATTGGCTCTGCGGCCATTTTGTCTTCGGTTCCGGTCCCAATCCGGCTCGCGACTACCCTGCCACCCAGAGGGTATCTGCCGACAAATAGCAGCAGACATGCGCGCCAGGTTTCTGACGCCAGACACAACAGGCCTTTATCAGGCGGGTTCAAATAAGACCGCCCGACGCACCCATTACGCGCATATGTTATGACAGGGCCGTGTGCAGGTGTTTCACCAAGCAACCCGGCAAATCGATCGAAGCAGCGGCAGCTGTCCCTTCCGATATTCGCCTCTGAGACACCTGAGTATTGCCAGATATGCCAGAGACAGCCTGTCCCCCCAAGCGAGTGAATCGCTGGAACAGGGATACCAATTTCGGGCGCGAACCGGCAACGAAACTCTGATCTTGACTCTGGCTTTCACCGCAAAGAATCTCTCGCCCTCGCAGAAAGTCAGCAAAAACAATAGGGGCGCCACACCGAGTGACGCCCCCTTGTTGAACTTTGTTGATGCGTGAACGCTCAGCCCAGTGCTTTTACTCGCGAAGACAGCCGCGACATTTTCCGTGACGCGGTGTTTTTATGAAACACACCCTTGGACACACCGCGCATCAGTTCGGGCTGTGCAGCACGCAGTGCGGCCGTGGCGGCATCTTTGTCGCCCGAGGCAATCGCCTCTTCGACCTTGCGCAGATACGTACGGATGCGCGACCGGCGGGCTTTGTTGATGGCAAAACGGGTTTCGTTCTGGCGGGCGCGTTTCTTGGACTGTGGCGAGTTGGCCATATTGGGGTCCCCTTCGGGTTCAGAATTCTGTCAGATTGGCGTACAGCATCCCAAACCGGACTTTCATCAACCGGGGTGAGTCGGGCCGGAGCGGGCCGCACGCGCATGTATGGCGCGCTCCGTAGCCATGTTTGACATCAATGACAAGCCGAATCTTGGACGTCACTTGTCCCGGAACTGAGGTTCGCGCTTTTCAAGAAAAGCCGCCATGCCTTCCTTCTGGTCCTCGGTGGCAAACATCGCATGAAAAACGCGCCGCTCGAAGAGCACCCCTTCGCTGAGCGTCGTTTCATAGCTTCGGTTAACCGCCTCTTTCACGGTCACAACCGCCAGCATCGATTTTTCCGCAATCTTTTGTGCGGCACCTGTGGCCTCTTCCATCAGCTTTTTGGCCGGCACAACGCGGCTCACCAGACCTGCGCGCTCAGCTTCATCCGCCGTCATGAAGCGACCTGTCAGGTTCATGTCCATCGATTTGGATTTGCCGGCATAACGCGTGAGCCGTTGCGTCCCCCCCATGCCCGCAACAACGCCCAGATTGATCTCTGGCTGGCCGAATTTGGCGGTTTCAGATGCGATGATGAAATCGCAGGCCATCGCCAGCTCACAGCCGCCGCCCAGTGCATAACCGCTGACGGCGGCGATGATCGGCTTTCGGATCTTCGCGATCCTGTCGCATGCCTCAGCAAACAGGTTCATCGTATTGACATCGACGTAGGACAGTTCCGACATCTCTTTGATATCGGCCCCGGCCGCGAATGCTTTTTCCGATCCGGTGATGATGATGCAGCGCGCCTTGTCGTTCGCGTCCGCTTCTTCCAGAGCCGTGCACAATTCGCCCAACAGCGCATTGTTCAGCGCGTTCAGGGCATCGGGCCGGTTCAGTTTTATCAGGGCAACGTGGTCTTCAACTTCGACGATGATCGTCTCAAAGGCCATGAGTGATGCTTTCGATTGTTCCGTTCAAAGTTGAGTCCTTAACATGCGGGCGGTCGCTTTCAAGTTATCTTTGGCAGGTTGGGCAATAGAAAGAGGACCGTCCCGACTGCACAACGCGCCCGACCGAGCCGTCGCAAGCTGGATTTGAGCAAGGCTCCCCCTCGCGTCCGTAGGTGTCAAAGCTGTGCTGAAAGTAGCCCAGTTCCCCATCTGCCTGTCGGAAGTCACGCAACGAAGACCCCCCCGCCTGGATCGCTTCCTCGAGCACTTGCCGAATGATCGGGACCAGCAAGGCGACTCGCTTCGGCGCGATGCGACCAGCTTTGCGCAGCGGAGAAATTCCTGCCCGAAAGAGCGCCTCGCAAACATAGATATTCCCTAAACCTGCGACGATACGTTGATCCAGAAGGGCGGATTTCACCGGCGTGTTCCGGCCGCGAAAAGCCGCGATCAGATGTGTTTCGTTGAAATCATTGCCCAAAGGCTCTGGCCCCAGGGCGGCCAAAAGCTTGTGGGTGCCTGCCTCTGTGCTTGGGATCAGATCCATGGCGCCAAATCGGCGCGGATCGTTAAAGGTAACCCGCGCGCCATTGTCCATCGAGAGGACCACATGGTCATGCTTGTCTTTGGCTGGATGGTCGTGGACGAATCGGCCCAGGGGGTCACCCGACACAGTCATCCGCCCCGACATTCCCAGATGGACCAGCAGAGCTTCACCGCCGCAGAGATCGACAAGGATGTACTTGGCGCGCCGGCGTAGTTGAAGCACCTTCCGACCCGTCAAACGTTCCGACATGCGCGCCGGAAACGGCCAGCGCAGGTCAGGACGGTTTACCTCGGCACGCGCGATCACCTGGCCTTCCATCACCGGGGCAAGCCCACGGCGGACGGTTTCAACTTCGGGGAGTTCCGGCATCGGGCAGGTGCCTCTCAGCTACAGCAAGAATTTCGTCAACGCCTTGGTAGAGTTTCCAAACAGACAGCTTCCCCGCCGATCGAAACTTAAGCAGGACCTCTTCTGACTCGTTGTGAAGGCTGATCAGATCAGACCACCGATGTCGTCGCAACACCAGTAAATCCGTGGTCCCTTCAATCCAAACATCAGTCCATCTCACCTTCGCGGCAACTGCAAAGAGCACCATGCAAACAAAAAGGAGAAAGGGGAATCCGAGGAACAGCCATTTGCCAGGGCTCCATGACAACAAGCTGCTTTGGTCTTCAAGAGCTAAACCAATTATCAGGCCGCACCCTCCCACCCCAAACGAAACAAATAAGATGCGGGCGCCAAGAAGCACACGACCCGTCCTTACGCCGTCGTCCGCCAGCGCCGCCTTGCGATCGCCTGTTCCCATAAACACGAGCATGAAGACCAGAACCGATCCCACGCTCAAGACCCCGAGAACGAGCATGAGCAGGTCTCCGAACACGCCGGCTGCTTCCGGATTGTTCCGAATGAAAGGAGCAGCCACCAATAAAGCGGTCCAAGCCAGGATCACAAAAGCCGCCGCTTTCGCGAGTTTTTTCATGCCAACTCCATCCCATCCTCCACGCGGCGTTAAATGGCGATACGGATTTTGACCGCCTGCAGCATCCAGCCCGGTGGTTTGTGATATGGGTCGCATTGTGCGCACCGTTCAGCGGCCTATAACAGGGGCGAAATGGATGAACGGCAAGACCGCGATGACTGAGCCAGATGAAAAATCGACCCATTTCGGGTTTGAGACGGTGCCCGAAGGCGACAAAGCCGGACGGGTACAGGGGGTCTTTACCTCTGTGGCGTCCCGATACGACCTGATGAATGACGTCATGAGCATGGGCATCCACCGCATCTGGAAAGATGCGATGATGGACTGGCTGGCGCCGCGTCCGGGCCAAAAGTTGCTGGACGTGGCCGGAGGCACCGGGGATATCGCTTTTCGGTTTCTCAGACGTGCAGGACAGGGCCATGCCACGGTTCTGGACCTCACAGAACCGATGTTGATCGAAGGACGGCAGCGCGCCGAAGCGGAGCGGCTTGCAGACAGCTTGGACTGGGTTGTGGGTGATGCGATGGCCCTGCCGTTTCCAGATCGCAGCTTTGATGTCTACACGATCAGCTTTGGGATCCGGAACGTCACCCGTCCGCAGGACGCACTTTCCGAAGCGTTCCGAGTTCTGAAACCCGGTGGGCGCCTTATGGTGCTGGAGTTCAGCCAACTGCCCAGCGCCGCCATGCAGAAGGCCTACGACCTTTACAGCTTCAATGTAATCCCACGCATGGGACAGGCGATCGCAGGTGACCGGGACAGTTACCAATATCTGGTGGAATCTATCCGTCGGTTCCCGGATCAGGAGACCTTTCTGAACATGATCCGTGCCGCTGGATTCGAGAACGCCAAGTACCGCAACCTGTCGATGGGTGTGGCCGCGCTGCATTCGGGATGGAAGATTTGAAGACCACCCTGCCTAACCTTTCTGACCTTTTGCCTCTCGCGGCACCCGTGATCTGATGCGTGGACCTCACAACATCTGGCGCCTGATCCGGACGGGTGCGACCCTCGAACGCACTGGCGCAATGCAGGTTGTGCTGGACGCTTTCGATGCGCCGCCTGCCCTGCGGTTTGTCGCACGGGCGCTTGGTGTGCCTTTTAAGTGGCTGGGATACTCCGGCGATCCCAGCATGCCGCCTGCAACGCGCGCTTTGACTGCGCTTGGTCCCGCCTACATCAAATTCGGTCAGGTTTTGTCCACCCGCCCCGACGTGGTCGGGGACGAGCTCGCAGCCCAGCTGCGTGTGCTGCAAGACAAACTGCCGCCTTTCCCGACATCTGAGGCGCGCAAAGAAATTGAACGCGAACTTGGCGAGCCAGTGGACCAGATTTTCTCTGAGTTCAGCGAAGCCATCGCCGCAGCCTCGATCGCGCAGGTGCACAAGGCCAAGCTGGCCGAGAACGGTCAGGACGTGGCCGTTAAAGTGCTGCGCCCCGGCATCGAGCGGGCCTTCAGAAAAGACGTAGACGCATTCTATCTGGCCGCGCGAATCGTTGAAATATTCGCCCCCGGTGCACGCCGGCTGCGCCCGCTGGAGGTGATCGAGCATTTCGACGGCGTGGTGCGCGGCGAATTGGACCTCAGGCTGGAAAGCTCAGCCGCCAGCGAGTTCGCCGCCAACACGCAGAACGATGAGGGGTTTCAGCTGCCCCCGCTGGTCTGGGCTTATTCTGCGCGCCGCGTGATGACCCTGGGTTGGGCGGATGGAGTCCCTCTGGGAGACAACGCCGCCATTGACGCGGCCGGTCACGACCGCAGGGTGCTGAGCGAACGGGTCCTCCGACTGTTCCTGTTGCATGCATTGCGTGACGGGTACTTCCACGCCGATCTGCATCAGGGCAACCTGAAGGTCGCCCCGAACGGAGACATCGTTGCTTATGATTTCGGGATCATGGGTCATATCGACGAGTACACCCGACGGGTCTACGCCGAGATCCTGTTTGGTTTTATCCGCAAGGATTACAAACGCGTCGCCGAGGTTCATTTTGAGGCTGGCTACGTGCCGGCAGACCGGGATGTGGATGAGTTTGCACGCGCCTTGAGAGCGGTAGGGGAGCCGATCTTCGGTATGGATGCGTCCCGCATCTCTATGGGGCGCCTGCTCAGTTATCTCTTTGAGGTGACCGAGCGTTTCGGCATGGAGACCCGTACGGAACTGATCCTGCTGCAGCGCACCATGGTGGTTGTCGAGGGTGTTGCACGGTCTCTGAATCCGACGATGAATATCTGGGAAGTCGCCAGCCCTGTTGTCACGGACTACATTCAAAAATCGATCGGCCCGCGCGCTGTGATCAAGGATCTGACCAGTACCGCCCGCGTGCTTGCGCGCTTCGGCCCGCGCCTTCCCGGATTGGTCGAAGCAGCGCTGATCGCGCAATCGCGCCCAAACGACAACAAGCCCAAATCCGACCGGCGCCGGATCCTGTTATCGGCGCTGGCCGGTGCGCTGATCGGTGGCGCGGCTGTCGCACTCCTGAGCCACCTGACCTGATCGCGAATCGTGTTAGGCTGGCACCATGCCCAAACCTAACCCTCACCGCCCCTTCATCCCGGACCCGGCGCAGATGGAACGTGTGCCCGACATCACCGGGAACACGATCAACGGACTTGGTGAACTCGAGTTTCGCAGACCGGGTATGGTGTACTGGGCGCCGGATGCTGACACGATTCCGCACGGAGAGATGCAGAAGTACTTCTACCTGCGCTCGAACGAAGTGGATGGTTTTGCCCAGGCGCGCGCAAGGCGTCTGGAGATCAATGAGGCGCCTTTGCCAGACGTCGCGGACACGGCAGCACAAATCGCACCAGAGACCTGGACAGGACTACTGGATCGTTTCGTGGAGGCTGGCGATTGCGAGATGGTTGGGGTGGCCGAAATGGACCCCGATTGGGCTTATGAAGGACACGTTGTACCGCAATCCCGGATCATAATGATCGGCGTACAGCACGATTATGACGAGATCAGCGCTGCGCCTGACCCGGTGGCGGGGTTGGAAGTGGTTCGGCAATACACGCGCGCGGGGGCTGCGGCCAAGAAGATCACCGGGTGGTTGCACGAGCATGGCTGGGACGCGGAGGCCGTGACGGGCCCGCTCACCGGCACAGTAACCATGATCCCTCCGGCCTTGGCCTGCGGCTTTGGTGAATTGGGAAAACACGGATCGATCATCAACCCTGAGTTAGGAGCATCCTTCCGCCTGTCTGCGGTGCTAACGGATGCACCCTTCGCACCGACACCAGCCCGGTCATTCGGGATCGACGACTTTTGTCACAGTTGCCGGGTGTGCGAGGATGCGTGCCCTCCCGAGGCTTTGTTCTCAGAGAAGAAAACCGTGCGCGGCGTCGAAAAATGGTACGTCGATTTCGACAAGTGCATTCCGTTTTTCAATCAGACTCACGGGTGTGCCATCTGCATTGCAGCCTGCCCGTGGTCGCGGCCTGGCGTCGGTTTGAACCTCGCGGCAAAACTTTCCAAGCGCGCTGAACGCCTCGCAGCAGAAGATGTCGAAGCCTCGCGTGACGGCGCCTGAGCGCCGACGAGCACTGCGAACAAGTACCGGTCGAACGGCCTACATGATGGTTCTGTCTAGCGCCGGTCCATGGCCTTTGGAGCTGTGAAACTTTTTGTGGGCCTTTTCCAGCCGAGCATCGACCTTTGCCTCGGAGTACTTCGTGGTGAACTCTTTGGTGAACGTTTTCACGGCCGCTTTGAATGCTGATTTCTTATCCGGCCCAGAGCCCTTGAACTTCAGCGCGTCAATCTCTGCGCCCATCACCTTGGCTTCTTTGTTGGTGACGTCCACGTGACCCTGCTCATGCTTTTCAAGCTTGGCCATGAACCGGTTCCATTCGGCTTTGGCGGCCTTGCTCAGGTTCTTGTCGCTGGCCAGCTTTGGCATCTGGATCGTGCATTTGTATTCAAGCGTGATTGACTTGTGCCAAAGTTCGGCGTCGAAACCGCCCTTCTTGTTCGGTGTGAAAGCGTGGTCGATCTTCACCGATGATGGATTGACTGTAACCGGACAGGTGGTCAGCCCTGCAACGTTCTTGCCATGGGCTTTCGGCCCCTTGGCTTCAATGCTCTTCCAGATTTCATCAAGGGTGTCGCCTTTGACCGTGTAGTTTTTTACGGTCGTGCCAATATGCTTGACCTTATACATACCAAAACTTTCATACCGAATTTCTCAATGCCTCGAAATTGTACCGCAAAATCGCCGAACTGGATAGGACCTAAGCATGCACGATGACGGATCAGGAATCGCTGGCGGGCCATCGCCCGATCGCATGTCTGGTGATTTGCGCCGAGCGCTGACCGCGCGCCAACGCACGGGCCAGGTGTTGGAGGATTATCGCCCGGTTTATGAGTGCCTCGATTTCCAGCTGTCGCGCCGCTTTTGGAACTTGCGCGCATCGGATGCCTTCATAGGCGGGGATGTGCCCTATGTGGTAACCAATGACGGGCATCTGGCAGCGAACGGGGTCGAATGCCTTCTGGCCAGTCTTGATGCTCAATCCGGCGATAACGAAGAGATCACGGTGCTTGAACTGGGCGCTGGTTCTGGAATTTTTGCCAAGCAGTTCCTGGATCAGATCCAGGACCGTGCGCCGGACATCTATGCGCGCTTGCGCTACATCGCGACGGACGGATCCGCGGGCATGGTGGAAAACTGGGACGAAACAGGGGTTTTCAGGGACCACTCGGGTCGGGTCGACGGGCGCGTCGTCAGCTTGCCCGGGCTGGACGAAGCTCTGGCTGACACCCCGCGCATTCACGCGGTGTTTGCCAACTACATTCTGGACAGTTTGCCCTTCACGTTGCTGGCCCGGTTGGGCCCAGACCTCTGGGAGATGGAGGTTCAAACCGCGCTCGACGCCGACATTGATCCCCTGCGCTACGTCACCTGCGACACGCATGCGCTGGCCGAACGGGTCGCGCGCGGTCATGATGATGATCTGGACAGTCTTGTCGATCTGTACCCCGCTTTGGTTCTGGATGCCCGTTACCGGCAGGTACAGCGCGCTGATCTGGCGCAAGGTGAAACTGTTCCGGACAACCCAGTTAGACCCAACAAGCAGGCCGCACCTTATCTGCACTCGTATGGGGCACTCGAAACAATTCGAGAAGTCACCGACAGGCTGGCGCCGGGCGGGTTTCTGGCCATCGCGGATTATGGCTATGACGCAACCATGCCAGAGCAGGACATTTTCGAGTTCCAGCATTTCGGGGGGTCAGCTGCAATTGGCCTGAACTTTGAGGCCGTAGACCGGGTTTGTGCTGAATGGGAAGATATCGAAGTCGTGCGCCCCGAGGGAGACAACGGCCAACTCCTCCTGCGCCTGGTGGGGCGCGAGCTGGCGCAGGCCACGCAGCAAAGGTTTCAAGATCTGGCAGGGAAAGCGCACTGGGACAAACTGACCGACCCGCTGCGCGCCGCTCAGGAACTCACGGGCAACGGGCACCTTGAGGCGGCTCGCTGGAAGTACGAAGAGGCGCTTCGGCTGCAACCTCATAACTGGGCGCTGATCGAAGAGGCCGCAGGTTTTCTGACCTATCGACTGGAGGCCTACGACGCCGGGTTGATGATGGCCAAGGCCGGGATCGAAAGGAACGCGCTCTCTCCAAACCTATGGAACATCGCCGGGGACTGCATGTTTTATACTGATCATCTGGAAGAGGCCGAATCCGCCTATCAACGCGCCAACGCGGTCAGCCCGCGGGATGTCCGTAGCCTGCTGAATCTCGCTTGGGTTGCCGCAAAGGTGGGTCAGGATGCCGTTGCCCTTGAGTACATCGCGAGGGGCCTGGCGCTGGACAAAAACGACGCGTTCCGGGACGCTTTGCTGTCCAAGCAAACCCAGATTCTTGAGACGCGGAGTGCACGACAACATCAAGACACCTTGCGTTCCGTGAACCGCATACGCGGGCATCGTGACCTGCCGACGCGAGACTAAGCGGGCTGCGCGCCACTACGAACCACTTCCCTGCATCCGAAAAACCCGTCAGGATTGACGGAACGAGTATGACAGCGCGTGGAGGGCCAAAAATCAGCAGCAGCACGCACAAAGCCGGCTGGAAATCCTATTGGTCCTGGGCCTTTCCGGCCGCAGGACTCCTGTTTCTTGCGCTCAAGTATACGCACACAATCGAGATCGCCGGCCTCGGAACAACGCTGCTGTCTATCGTTTTGCTCGGGGGCAGCATCTTTTCCGCCGTGCACCATGCGGAGATCATTGCGCGCCGCGTCGGAGAGCCGTTTGGGTCGATTGTGCTGGCTGGCTCCGTCACCGTCATCGAAGTCGCCCTGATCGTGTCCATTATGCTCACCGCGCCGGACGGTGGCGCCACGGTCGCCCGCGATACGGTGTTTGCTGCCATCATGATCGCAATGAATGGGATCATCGGATTGTGTTTGCTGGTTGGTGGGGCACGTCACTATGAACAGGGTTTCAAGATTCAGGGCACCGGTGCGGGCCTGGGCGTGATTGGCACGCTGGCGACGTTGGTCCTGATCCTGCCGAATTACACGTTGGCGGTCCCCGGACCGATCTATGCTGATCCGCAACTGATTTTCGTTGCCGTGGTGTCGCTCAGCCTCTACCTCCTGTTCCTTTTTGTGCAAACTGTCAGGCATCGCGACTTCTTTCTTGATGTGGCCGCACCCGACGTTCAGCACGCCCGGCCCACCGTGAAAGCGACACTTCTGAGCCTCGTGTTTTTGGTAATGTCGCTGACCGGCGTGGTCCTACTGGCCAAAACGCTCTCACCCATTATCGAGCGTGCCGTCGACTCTGCGGGTTTGCCCCCCGCCTTTGTCGGCGTTGTCATCGCGTCGGTGGTGCTTTTGCCGGAAGGACTGTCAGCACTCCGGGCGGCCCGAGCCAATCGGCTTCAGACCAGTCTGAACCTGTCCCTTGGGTCTGCGCTCGCAACCATCGGGCTGACGATCCCCGTCGTCGCAGTGGTCTCACTCACCATCAACATTCCGCTTGCGCTGGGCCTGCGGCCAGAACACATCGTCTTACTGGTCTTAACGCTCTTCATGAGCACGCTGACATTGGCCACCGGGCGCACAACGGTACTGCAGGGTGGAGTTCACCTTGTCATATTTGGGGCGTTTATGGTGATCGCCGCCGTTCCGTAACCTGATCTGCGCTGTCAATCAGGCCAGAGACAAGCTGACAGCCGGCGGCATCGAAACAAGGCGGTGATCCGATCGGACTGGGAGACGTTGTTTTTTTGTTGCGCCTTGTGTGAAGCTGGAACTTACCACCATTCTTGCGAAGCCGACCTTCCTGACCCAAAGGATTTTTACCATGACCCACCCTGCATTTACGTCTGACTCCGTCGCCGTCGTGACCGGCGGCGCATCCGGCATTGGCCTTGCGGCGGCAACGAAGTTCGCGGGCATGGGCATGCGTGTGGTCATCGTGGATCGTGCCGAAGATCGGCTCGGCGCTGCTGCGGACGCACTGCGGAGCGCTGGCGCCGCCGATGTCATGGCCGAGGCGACCGATGTCTCTGATCGCGCAGAGGTCGAGGCGCTCGAACGATCGATTACAGAGCGATTTGGCGGCACAGATATCCTGATGAACAACGCTGGCATCGGCAGGCGTTCATCCTGTCTGGGCCCACTTGACGCTTGGCAAGCCATGCTCGGTGTGAACCTGTGGGGGGCCGTCAACGGCGCGCAAGTGTTCGCGCCCGGCATGATCGAGCGGGGTCGCCCCGGCGCCATTGTGAACACCGGGTCGAAACAAGGCATCACGACGCCTCCCGGAAATCCCGGCTACAACGTCTCCAAGGCCGCGCTCAAAGCATTCACCGAGGCTTTGTCTCACGAACTGCGCAACACGGAAGGATGCCAACTGACGGCACATCTTTTGGTTCCGGGGTTCGTCCATACCGCCATGATTGGCCTTGACGAAAAACCACCCGCTGCCTGGACGGCCGATCAGACCGCAGACTTTTTCCTGGAGAGCATGAACAGGGGCGACTTCTACATCCTCTGCCCCGACAATGACGTTTCGCGCACTCTGGACGAGAAACGCATCGCGTGGGCAGTTGGAGACTTGATCGAGAACCGGCCCGCTCTCAGCCGCTGGCACCCTGACTACGCCGAGGCGTTTGCCACATTTATCGAGTCAGATCAGTAGTTTCGTTTCACGGCCTTCTCCCTTCCGGGCTTCCTTCGAACTTGCGACCGGTCCAAATGGTATTGCCAGGTGGACGACGCCCGAATTTGCGTTCCGCTCTGGCACCAATGCCAGCGGTGAGTCTTGGTTCAGTCGCTATCCCGTTCCAGCCTGACGAAAACCAGGGTCCGCCGCTCGCTGCCCTTGTCCTTGATGGTGACGTGATAGACATCCGTTCCGACGACAAGCTCACGCAAGTCATAGCTATCGGGGTGATTTACACGGGCGTCGGGACCGGACTGATCGCCTTCGCGGCAGCGGGTGATTTCCGCCCACAACCCATCTGAGAATGCAATGGCCTGTTCATCGCGATACTCGAATTCCCAATAGCATGACACGCCTTCGCGCGCTGCAAGGCCGACGAAACGGTCGCATTTCGATCCAGCTGGAGCCGCACCGGTGACATTGATTGTGTCGAGTACATCGACGCGCTCGCATCCCCCCGCCGAAACAAAGCCCGCAGGACCGAGGAGCGCCGCCGCCAATAACATCCCCACCTGCTTCAAGATTTCTTTCCGAATTTCGTGACCAACCAGAAGCACACAGCGGCGAGCGCGCCCATCAGAAAGCTGAAGACCAGGTTGGGCACAAACGGCCCCCCCATGCCTGTGATCCACCCGACAAAAAAGATCGCTCCAAAAACGACCAGCCCGTAAATCAATGCTTTCATAGCCACCTGAAAGATACCGTATTCCGTAGCATTCGTCAGCGGACGATAGCATCTTGGGGTGCCGCGAGACAGACCCCGCCACAAGCGTTCTGAACATGACGAAAGATGCTCTTGATCGCTTGGCATTCAAAGACGCTGTGCGCGCTGAGCCAACAATCCGGAGGTGCGACAATCCCTCCCCCGCTTGGCCTTGCGCGAGGCCAGTCTGAGTGCCATCTATCAGATACCACAGGGGAGCCGCGCGACGCCGCGGCTGAGATGGGGGCGCAGGCCCACGGACCCTTGAAGCTGATCTGGATAATGCCAGCGTAGCAAGGAGGACTTCGCATGTTTGCGGGCGCACAAGTATCCCTTTATCCAATGACCGATGGCTTTGTGGACGTCATATTGTCGTCCCTGGAGGCTCTGGATCCGTGGCGGGACAGGCTTCGGATCGAGACGGATGATATCTCTACCCTTTTGGTTGGCCCGCCCGAGATATTGTTCCCGGCGTTGCGCGACCTCTATGCCGAGGCGGCGTCAACCGGTACGCATGTCGTGCTGCGTGCCACTCTGTCACGGGGATGTCCGGGCGAACCCGATGATCCGATCTGCCAGACGAATGCACTGGCAAACCCCTCCGAGTCCTTGGCCGATCGGCAGGAAAGCGCGTTGGCAGCCATTGCCACAGCATCCACATCCGGCCAAATCGCGGATGCCCAGTTTTCGCTCTATGTGATGGGCGCGGGAGATCATATGGCCGAGATCATGGGCTGTATCGACTTCCTGAAGCAAAGCGGGACCTTTGCCAGATCAAAGAATTTCTGCACACGCCTTGCAGGCGATGCGGGGCCGGTTTTTGCCACGCTACAGCAGGCATTTTGCCAGTTTGGCCCGCCTCAAGGCCATGTGACGATTGATCTGACGGTCTCAGCCAACAGCCCAACACAGCGCTGAACCGATGCAGCGCCCCGTTCCTCGCCGCCCGGGCAGAGGTTGGGCTGGTGGCGTTCCTGCCGTTCTGAGCGTCGCCAGCGCCTTTGTGATCTGGGAAGTCTACGTCCGGCTGTCGGGGATCTCCCCGCTGATGCTGCCGGCCCCATCGCGGGTGCTGGAGCAGATCGTGCTGAACCGCGACCTGCTCTGGGCCAACACGATTCCCACGCTCCAGGCCACGTTTGCAGGGTTTGCCCTGTCTCTCAGCGTCGCCTTCGGCTTGTCGGTGGTGCTCGACTTCATGCCGCGCGTCCGCCGGGTCTTGTTTCCGATCTTTGTCGTCAGCCAAACGCTGCCGCTGGTCGCCATTGCGCCCTTGGTGGTCCTGTGGTTCGGCTTCGATCTGACCCCCAAGGTGCTTTTGGTGGCGCTCGTCACCTTCTTTCCGATGTTGGTGGCGCTGGTCGACGGCTATGCCGCGACCGACCCGGAGATCGAGGAACTGATGCGCGCCATGGGCGCGAACAGGGTTCAAATCTTCCGCAGCGTGCGCCTTCCTTCGGCCATGCCGTACTTCTTTGCAGGGCTGCGGATATCGATCACCTACGCGGTCGTTGCGGCGATTTTTGCCGAATACGTGGGGGCACGGGCCGGGCTGGGCATCGTGATCCTGAACGCGAAGAACAGCTTTCGCCCGGATCTGGTGTTGGCGGCAGTAGTGATCAGTTCGCTTCTGACGCTGATGTTCTTCTCGGTCACCGCACTCTTGCAAAAAATCGTCCTGCGCTGGCGTGATGTGGAGGGGCACCAGTGACCCTTCTCGACATCCGAACCGTCAGCACCACACTGCGCGACACGCATGTGCTGGACCGCATTTCTCTGCAGGTGGCAGAGGGAGAGTTCGTATCTATCCTGGGCCCATCGGGGTCGGGAAAGTCCACGCTGTTCCGATTGCTGACGGGGGCGCTTGGACATGACGAGGGCGCTATCACCTGCGGCGGTCAAACCATAGGATCGCAAAACTCAAAGTTTGCCTTCATGCCACAACGCGATGCCCTGATGCCGTGGCGCCGGGTCATCAATAACATAACACTTGGGCTTGAAATCCAGGGGATGCAGAGGAAAGAGGCCCGTGCACGGGTTCATCCGCTGCTCGCAGGCTTTGGGCTGTATGGGTTCACCAGCCATTACCCCGCGCAATTGTCTGGCGGCATGCGTCAGCGCGCAGCCCTCTTGCGTACAATTGTTCTGGAACGTCCGGTTCAGCTGCTCGATGAACCATTTGGTGCGCTTGACGCACTCACGCGCACCCAGATTCAGACCTGGTTCGAGACGCGCTGGCGAAAGTCACGCTGGACCACTCTGCTGGTGACGCACGACGTCCGTGAGGCGGTCGCCCTTTCCGACCGAATTTATGTCCTGTCCCGCCGCCCGGCCCACGTGATCGCGGAGGTCGCTGTGCCCATTCCGCGCCCGCGATTGGGGCGCCCCGCTTGCGCAGAGGCCCATGCCATCGAGGCGCAACTTCTTGACCTCTTACTTCACCAATCCGGAGAACGCCGATGAAACACGTGTTGACCGCCGCCGCCCTCATGCTTGCTTTGCCCGCCGCGGCACAGGACCGCCTCAGCGTCGCACTCGATTGGACGCCGAATACCAACCATGTCGGCCTATACGTGGCCCAATCCATGGGCTGGTTTGAAGACGCCGGGCTGGACGTAGAGATCCTGCCTTACACCGACACCTCCTCCGGGACCCTGGTGGCCGCAGGTGTGGCCGAGTTCGGGATCCTCAGCGCGGTGGGCTTTCACACGCAACGCGCGACCGGAGCGGATATGACAGTGGTCCTGGCCGTTGTGCAGCACGAAACCGGGCGGCTTGTCTTCAATGGGGACCGCGACGATATCCAGCGCCCGGCCGATCTGGATGGCATGACCTATGCCGGTTTCGGCAGCGCCTGGGAAAACGCCCTGATCTCGACGATCATTCGCAACGACGGCGGCGACGGTGTATTCGATACGGTCACCCTCGGCACGTCAGCCTATGAAGCGCTGGCCAATGGCAGTGTCGATTTCACATTGGAGGTCAGCACCTGGGAAGGGGTGAACTCGGTCCTGCTGGACCGCCCGCAGCGCGCGTTCCGGTACGCAGATTATGGCGTTCCCGATCAGCACACCACTTTTCTGGGCGGTAACAGTACATGGATGGGCGAAAACCCGGAAGCCACTGCAGCCTTCGTGCAGGCGACGCAACGCGGATACGCATTTGCGGCGGATTACCCAGAAGAGGCCGCCGAGATACTGATCGCGGAAACGGCCGGGATGCTGACAAATCCCGAACTGGTCCGCGCATCTATGAACGCGTTGGTGGATGGCGGGTTCCTGAAGGACACCGGTGAACCTGTCGGTCTGATCGACGAGGCAATGTTCACCAACATCACCCGGTTCCTGTTCGATGCCGGCATAATGCTGGATGAGACCGGACAACCCCTCGAGGCGATGCCGGATGTGTCAGTTTGGTACACGAACGAGTATCTGCGCACAGCAGATTAGCCGTCCGATCAGCCAACGCGATCAGGACGGATAAAAGATGGCGCCCGGCAAGTAAGCACGCGGCAAATCCATCCCAACTGGAAGCGCGCGCCCGGCTGCAAGGTGGTCCGGCAACAGGTGCGTGTGCGGCCCGTCTGGCGACCGCGCATCCGGAGCAGGGATTGGACCCTGCACCTCAATGCGACCCAGCGCAGTTTCGACCACCCGCGTCGGGCTTTGCGCGGCCAACACGGGCCCAATGGTTGCCAGCGCGCCGGCGAAGTTCCTGCCCGCCGCACGTTCCAAAGCGAGCCGGACGGGGCCGTAGGTCACCCGCACGCAAAACCGAGCCTCTTTGCGGCGCAGGCCAAGATCATAGAGCTGGGTGTCTGAGTCTGCGATCAATGCGCGCTTGTCCTCTCCAAGCGCGGAAAGACCATCTGAAACGGGCAATCGACCGCTTTCACGCTTGACGGCCAATACGATACGCGGTGGCGCAATTGACCCCGACGGATCGAAGGTCACTGCGCGCACATTGTCGTTGAGCGTCATCCGGATCGCGCCGTTTTGAGTGCGCGCGACAACGTCGTGGCCATGTTGCGCGACCTCTGCGGACGCACCAGGTGGCACTAAGTATTCGGCAACCGCTCCAACGACACCCATGACCCAGGTGCCCCGCGCCTCTTGCAAGGTCTGCTGCACAAAGTCGCGGATTTGACAGGTTGTCCAGTCCAGACGGCGACAGGCTACGCCCAGTGCTCCCAGGCGGCCCGGAATCTGATCCCAGACCAGGTTGCGCCATGGTTCAGATTGACTGCGCCACCCGGCGATCTCCTCGCCATCGCGACCACATCCCAGACACCACCCGGTGGCGTCGTCGAGTTTGCAGACACCTGTACAGGGGCTGGTCAGCGTCATGCAACCACCTCGTCGGTCAGAGTAAGCGCATCAAGGATTGCATCCAGCCCTGCGGTGAGCGCCGCTGGTCCCGGTTGCAGTATGAGAGGCGATTTGATCTCGAAAATGCGGCCAGCACGCACTGCAGGGATTGCATCCCACCCCGACCGCGCCGCAATCTTTTCGGGCCGTACTTTCTTTCCGCACCACGAAGCCAGGATCACATCTGGCGCCGCCTCAATCACCTGATCAGAGGTCACGATACGATCTGATGCGGCTGCTTCTGCGGCAAGTTGCGGAAAAATGTCCTGGCCGCCCGCGATCTCAACGAGCTCAGAGACCCACGTGATGCCCGAGATCATCGGCGCGTCCCATTCCTCGAAGTAAACGCGTTGTGTTGGTCGGTCCGCCGCCTTTGCGGCGACCTTGGAAAGACGCTCCTGGTAGTGGGCGGCCAGCCGCGCTGCGCGTCGACCTTTGCCGACCGTCGACCCAAGGTGGCGGATCATGGCGAGGATCCCCGATATGTCGCGCTGGTTATAGGCTACAACGGTTACACCTGCCCGGATAAGCTCCGCTGCAATGTCCGCCTGCAAATCCGAAAACGTGAGCACAAGATCGGGGCTCAGAGAGAGGATCTTGGGGATGTCCGCGGAAGTGAAGGCGGACACTCTGGGCTTTTCCTTGCGTACGCGTTTGGGGCGGACGGCATATCCCGAGACGCCCACAATCCGGTCCTCTTCGCCGAGCAGGTAGAGGGTTTCGACCGTCTCTTCGGTCAGACACACAATGCGTTCGGGCGGAAAGCGCTTCATGGATCAGAATTCTTCCCGACGCGCTCTGGCGCCACCACGTCGCGTCCTCGCAGGCAGCCTCAACTCCAAAGGCGCCAAAGGCATGGCGGTGGAAGCAAGGAGCAAATCACAAAAGACCGCCACCGCCGGAGAGGTCCGAATGAATGGCCGGGCCAGTTCATATGCGCGCATGGCCTCGCGCGCATAGCCTGCACCACCGCGCAAGGATCCCAACCATTGCAGGTACCCCAAATGCCCCATCTCCAAGGCTTGATCCTGCGGGACAAAACCAATGTCGAGCTGCGCGATGGTTCGTTCGAGAAGCATGGGTTGGGGCTTTCGAGGAAGTTGCGGGGGAACGGGACGCCGGGCCTTTCGACGCCCCGTTTGAGGCATTCGTTCAGCTTGAGCCGTCGGGTTGGAGCGCGGTCAAAAGCGTGCCCAGATTGTGCTGGAACATCGCAAGATAGCTTGTTGCCGGCCCGCCCCGTTCGGAAAGGGCGTCGGAGTACAGGCGGCCACCAATTTCGATGCCGACCTCGTCAGAGATTTGCTGTACGAGTGCCGGGCTGGTGATGTTTTCGACAAAGAGGCCAGCGACCTTTTCCTTGCGCAGCTGTGTAATCAGCTCGGCCAGCTGCTGCGCGGACGGTTCAGCTTCAGTGTCGATTCCCACAGGCGCCAAGAAGGTCAACCCATATGCGTCTGCGAGATAGCCAAACGCGTCATGCGCGGTCACAACCGTACGACGGTCATCGGGAAGGGCAGCCAGTTGCGCCTTTGTTTCGGCGTCCAGAGCTTCGAGTTGAGCGATATAGGCCTGAGCGTTGGCCGCAAACTCATCGGCATGATCCGGCAATGCCTCGGACATCGCCGCAGAGATGTTTTGAACATAGATCACCCCGTTCGTGAGTGCATTCCACGCATGTGGGTCAGTCTCGCCATCTACCAAGACTGGTGTGACGCCTTGAGTGGCTACAAACACGGTGCCTTCGGTGCCGGACTCGGCGATCAGGGTGTCAGACCAGGTTTCAAAGCCCAGCCCATTGACGAAGATCACATCTGCTTCCGCGACGGCCCGCGCATCGGCAACGGAGGGTTGATAGACATGCGCATCTGCGTCAGGACCAACGATGGTCGTCACCGTCGCATGATCGCCGACAACCTGTTCGACCATATCCCCCAGGATGGAGAAACTGGCGACAATTTTCAGGTCTTCCGCCACGGCTGGCAGCGTTGTCAGTGCAAGAAAGGCCGAAGCCAACCCAGAAGTGATGTGTCTGGCAAAGATCATTGTGGTCTCTCTTCTGTTGAGGATTGCGTGAGGGATGAAGATGTTTGACGGGACGGCTTTCGCAGTCGCCCACCGAATCCGAGTGGGCCCAGGACAGCAGAGATTGCGAAGAAAACGCCAGCGGTCAGCACAATGGCCGGACCCGATGGTGTTTCCGGAAAGAGGTACGACATGGTAAGACCGGCCCAACAGCTGGCCAGCGCAAAAACGAAGCCCAGACCGAGTTGCACAGTGATGGTGCTGGACCAGTACCGGGCTGATGTCGCAGGCAAGATCATGAGCCCCACGGCCATCAGCGTTCCGAGCGTTTTGAACGCTGCCAGCAAGTTGAGAACGAGCAGCAACATGAAGGCCTGTTCAATAAGCCAGGGTCGCTTGGTCTGGGCTTCGAAAAACACCGGATCGCAGGTGCTCACCACAAGGGGACGCAAAAGAAATGCAAACGACACCAGCGTGATCATGGCAACGGCACCAACAAGGATCATCGAGGCGTCATCGATCCCAAGGATGGATCCGAACAAAAAGCTCTTAAGAGGCACGGCGGACCCGGCTGCGGACAGGATGAAAATCCCGACAGCCAACGCAATGAGATAAAGCGAGGCAAGACTCGCGTCGCTGCGCAAGATCGTCTTGCGCGCCAGGAACGCCGTCAGGATCGCAACCCCTACACCCGCAATAAGACCACCGATCAGCAACGAGATCACCGACAGACCAGCCGTGACAAATCCGATGACCACGCCCGGGGTAATGGCATGCGCCATGGCTTCACCTGCAAGTGACAACCGCCGCAAGACGAGAAACGCGCCAACCGGCGCTACAGAAGCAGAAAGGACCGCGGTCACGACAAACGCGCGGCGCATAAACACAAAGCTCCACATCTCGGCAAAAAACTCAAACATGCGTGCCGCCTGCCTGGCGCAGCATCCAGGATGCCTGGCTTTTCGAGAGGTAGTTCTGGGCAACAAGCCGTTCAGGCGTGACCACGGTGTCCACGGGTCCGTAAGTCGCGGTTCCGCCACCCAGCAGCAATGCATGGCTGCATCGGTCCAGAACCGATGACAGATCATGGACCACAAGAACCACGGTACGGCCCTCTTCGCGCCAGCGGCCAATCAGCGACAGGAGATATGCCTCGGTGCTCTGATCGACTTCAGCAAAGGGTTCATCCAACAAGATCAGCGGCGCGTCCTGCATAATGACGCGCGCAAACAGTGCGCGCTGCAACTGCCCACCTGAAAGCGTGTTGATCGACTGGTCGGCAAGATCGAGAATCCCGGCGGACTCCAGAGCTGCAGAAACCCTCTCACGATTCCGCCAATCCAGCCGTCCACGCATGCCGAACCCGTGCCACGCCCCCATTGCCGCGAGATCGCGCACACGAATGGGAAAGCGCCGGTCGAACTCTTTCAATTGTGCCAGGTATCCGATCTCTCGCGGACGACCTTCGGGCCAGGTCATTTTTCCCGCAAGCGGATCGATCAAGCCGAGCAACAGTTTGACGAACGTACTCTTTCCCGCACCGTTCGCTCCAAGGACGGCAAGGACGGAACCGCGTTCCACATCCATCGAGAGTCCGCGAAACAGGGTGAGCCCGGGATAGCCCAGCGCCAGGTTGCGTATCGCAAGAGCTGTGGTCATCACAGCACCGCCATAATGAGCAGCCACAGAACCAGCGACACGCCGAGAGCGCCCGCGACAAGGGAGACAACGCTCATTTCTGTCAGGCAGTAGCCGCGGGAGCGGTCTGTTCCTGCTGCGCTGTGCTGACGTCTCATGGCGTGATCACAGCTGTGACGATCGTCATAAGGCCGTGCAAACAGCAATCCGAGTTCCCGGGACTGTTTAAATCGCCTGTGAGCTTTTTAGTCCTGCCAGCACGCATCGCCATCTCCGCTGCAGCGGGGGAATGGCAGAGGTGTTTTGTGCGTCAGCGGTCACCGCTTCGTACATATGCATCTCCCTCCAGGACACCCCGCCTGGGTCAATTAACATCACGATGGCAGGTCTCCTGACTCGCGGGTCGCCGCTTTCCCGAACCTTCCCAGACCGTCCCGTTTCGGTTGGTCCAGTGGTGTCTTCGGGGTCGCTCGCCGCCTACAGTTGCGGGGGCAGTCACGGACTTGGAGCCTACAATCGGCACCGCACCGTGTTCCCATTTCATCTCGCCGACTCAACGTCTTTGAGAACCATCTCCCGCACGTAAGCCGCTTTGCGTGACCCGGTCAAGGATCAAGCGAAGGGATTTCGAATTGGATGGGAATTACCTTCGACCGAGAGTGAACGATCAAGGGGGCAGGCCCTTTTTCGCGCAGCACACGCAAGGTCTGTCGGTCCCAGGTTCGAACGGTTACGACAATACGCGCACCAGCAGGCGTTTCAGCGTCTGCACCTCTGTGCTGGAGATGGGCTCCAGCATTGCGCCGATGACTTCAGCAACCGTTTGCATCAGTTCACCAACGATCTCCTCCCCCTCTGAGGTTAGCACCACCAGGGTGACGCGGGCATCGTCCGGCGAAGCCCTTCGCTCGACGAGTCCTTTGGTTTCCAGCGACCGGATGGTGCGCGTCATCTGAGATTTGTCACGTGCCACGCGCTTTGTGAGTTCGTTGAGCCCGATACATCCGGTTTCTGCGAGGGTCATCAGCACGACCCCACCACCCGGCCCAACGGATTTCCTGTCGAAGCTCGGCGCGCGCGCCTGCAATCCACCGTGAATGCGGCGCATGAACCGGTCGATGAGCAGGGCGAGGTCAGGGTCTTGCATCTTGCGCCATAGGTTGACTTAGTCCACCTTTCCAGTTAGTAGACATAGTCAACTTAATGCCCCCGCCCCGCATCGGCAAGCACAAGGAGCTGCAAATGACCAACGCACAGAAAACCGCGCTCAAGGTGGCCGCTGTCCTCTGGGTCATTTGGGGACTGGTGCACATCCTCGCCGGTGTCATCGTGTTGTCCAGTGATGCGGCAGGCGGGTTTTCGGCCATCGCCGACGCGGTCGACCCGTCCGCGCTTGAGGCGCAATACCATGAGGCCGTCGGTGGCGTGCTCAATCAGCACGGATGGAACCTTGCGTGGTTCGGCGGTGTGACCCTGATCGGAGCTGTCCTGATCTGGCGGCAGAACCTCACCGCCATCTGGGTGACCGGGATGGTGGGAGGCCTCGCCGACCTGGGGTATCTGCTGTTCGTGGACGTTCCGGGCTACGTGAACTTCGTGCCGGGGACGGTCATGACGCTGGTGTCCGGCACCGCGATTGTTTTGAGCTTCTGGGTGTGGCTGTCCAGCCGTGGTGGGGATGGGGTGGCCTGACTTCCGGGGGCGCCCGAACCACCATTACTTCAATTGAGGGTCGCTATCGCCGGCAAAGTGCCGGTTGTGACATTTATGAACACCTTGAGAACATGACGTCTTTTCGCGCCAGTGAGGTAGGCTGAAACTCCCAACAACGCGTTGTCACAGAGAGCTTCAAGGTCGCCGATCGGTTGTTAGTATCTTACACAGGCTGTATCTTGGCATAAAATCACAAATTCCAAGGCGTCGATGGTAACTCAGCAGCAGATTTCGGAATGGCAAACATCTGACTCCGAGAACGAACACTTGGAGTTTAAGGAAGCTAAATTCAATTTCGACAGGACAAAGCTCTTCAAGTATGTCGTTGCGTTGGCGAACGAAGGAGGAGGCTACCTAGTCCTTGGTATGACAAACGCCAAACCTCGACAGGTTGTGGGCTCACAGGCTTTCAAAGACTTGAACGAGTTGAAATCCGACGTTCGCTCGAGCGTTGGGTTAAACGTCGAAGCTTCTGAGCACGTCGTAGAGGGTAATCGATTATTGGTAATTCGCGCGCCGAGTCGACCGAATGGGTCGGCTTACGAATACAAAGGCGCCTACTACATGCGGTGTGGGGAAGAGCTTGTACCCATGACTGAAGACCGGCTTCGAGAAATCTTTCAGGAAGACCGAAGCTGGGACAACGACATTATCCGTAACGGCCTAAGCGGCGAAGAAGTTTGCCAACTCTTGGACGTAGCCACGATGTTCGACATGTTGAACCTTCCTCAGTCTGACAGTGTCATTGAAGCAACAAGCCGCCTAACGAGCCTTCGCTTGATCATTGAGGATGGCGACAAATTCTCTCTAACGAATAGTGGTGCAGTAGCTCTGGCAAAAGACTTAGGGGCCTTTCCTGAGCTGGAAAGAAAAGCGCCTCGGTTGATTGTTTACAATGGCTTGGACAAGCTAGACACACGTGTCGACATCACTGGCCAACGCGGATACGCATGCGGATTTCAAGGCTTGGTTCGTCAGTGCATGCAATACATGCCTCAAAACGAGGTTGTCGAAGATGCCCTACGCCGTACAGTTCCGCTGTTTCCCGAAAGAGCGATGCGCGAAATCATCGCAAATGCGCTGATACATCAAGACTTCTTTGCAACCGGTGCAGGCCCATTAGTTGAAATCTACCCCAATCGTGTTGAGGTCTCCAACCCCGGCAAACCCATCGTTCCCGTAGAACGTTTCATCGATGGCCATATGTCCCGAAACGAACTGCTGGCCAAACTTATGAGGCAGCTCAATATCTGCGAGGAACGCAGTAGTGGGATTGATCGTGTTGTTGCTACTGCTGAAAGCTTCCAATTGCCTGCGCCCGAGTTCTTACAGTCCTTCGCTTCGACAACTATCGTCGTTTACGGTCCGCGCGATTTTCAAAAGATGACGTCCGATGACAAAGTGCGCGCATGCTATCAGCATTGCGTGCTAAAGTGGGTCATGCGGGAACATATGACCAACGAGTCTTTGTGCGCCCGCTTCGGTTTGGATGACCGAGGAAAAGCTAGCGCTTCCAAGATTATCAAAGCTACTGTAGACGCGGGGTTGGTTGCGTCTGACCCTACAGTCGGTGCCTCTCGTAAGTACGCTCGCTACGTACCAAGTTGGTCGCTACAAGATGTAGGGTGATTTTTCTTCTGAAACATGCATGTCAACACCTTTTTTGAAATTCTTTTTCTTTGATAACAGCAGGTTCTTAAAATCTCTCATTTTCCAAATGGCCACCGAGCTAAGTCTGGAATCTAAATGTATGTGCCGGAAAATGCCACGAATTCCGAACATTGGCGAACATCCTAACGTTCCCAAAACAGAATGTCTTAGTAGAGAATGGTCATCTCCTTGGCCGTGGGAAACCGGGAGCTTTTTCATGACCGGGCCGAACACAGACAAGACTCCACGAATAGATCTGCTTCACAGTTGGGGATCAAAGATTGCCGTCGACGTTACAGGCCAGACCAACCTGCTTGTCGTTGTCTGGGCGTTCGCTGCTGCGGGTGACCTGAATCAGCCGACCTTGCGTATCAAAGGTCGGCGTTTTTTAAATCTCGTCCGCCTTGTGCGTCCGCGTGTCGCCCGAACGGATCATTTCGGCAAGCTGTTTTTGGGCGCTGATGCAGTCGGTAGTCGGGCTGTAAATTGGGTATGTTCTGCAGCTCTTACTTGATGTTCCGTCCAAACTGGCACACCGAGCGTCATTCAACGTAGGCGCTGGAATGCGGTAAGGCCGCGATATATATACTTTTTATTGGTCGGAGTGGCGAGATTCGAACTCACGACCCCTGCCTCCCGAAGACAGTGCTCTACCAGGCTGAGCTACACTCCGACCGTGGCGCGCGGGATAGCGGAGGTGACCCCGCTTTGCAAGCTGCATTCGGGCGCCGGGAGCGCAGGACGCCGCCCGGCCAAACCCGTCAGAGGCTGTCGTCCAGGGCCGAAAGGATCGCGGTCCCCATCTCGGTGGTCGACATGGGGGTGACCCCTTCTTCGCCCAGGAGGTCCGCGGTGCGGCCACCATCGGCCAGGACTTTTTCGACGGCGGCTTCCAGACGGTCCGCCTCTGCCCCCTGATCAAAGGAGTAGCGCAACGCCATTGCAAAGCTGAGGATACAGGCAATCGGATTGGCCTTGCCCTGCCCCGCGATGTCGGGAGCGGAGCCATGCACCGGCTCGTAGAGCGCCTTGGGCCGACCATTCTCCATCGGGGCGCCCAGCGAAGCAGAGGGCAGCATGCCCAGCGATCCGGTCAGCATCGCGGCCGCGTCTGACAGAAGGTCTCCGAACAGATTGTCCGTCACGATCACATCGAACTGCTTGGGCCAGCGGCAGAGCTGCATCGCACCCGCGTCTGCATACATGTGGCTCAGTTCCACATCGGGGTAATCATCGGCGTGCACCTTGGAGACCACCTCGCGCCAGAGAATACCGCTCTCCATCACGTTGGCCTTCTCCATCGAACACACCTTGTTCCCGCGGCGGCGGGCCAGTTCAAAGGCAGAGCGCGCCACGCGATCAATCTCGCTCTCCGTATAACGCTGCGTGTTGATCCCGACCCGCTCGTTGCCTTCCTGCACAATGCCGCGCGGCTCGCCAAAGTAGATGCCCGAGGTCAGCTCGCGCACAATCATGATATCCAGACCGGCGACCACATCACGTTTCAGGGACGAAAAATCCGCCAGCGCATCAAAGCATTGCGCGGGCCGCAAGTTTGCAAACAGGTCCATCTCCTTGCGCAGGCGCAGCAAGCCGCGCTCGGGCTTCACGCTGAAATCCAGCACGTCGTATTTTGGGCCGCCAACGGCGCCCAGCAGAACCGCATCGGCTTCTTGGGCGCGTGCCATCGTGTCGTCATGCAGCGGGGTCCCGTGGGCGTCATACGCCGCTCCACCCACCAGATCCTCGCTGACATCAAAGGCCAGCCCGCGCTTGTCCCCGTACCAGTCGATGATGCGGCGCACTTCGGTCATGACCTCAGGGCCGATGCCGTCACCCGGCAAGATGAGAAGCGATGGGTTGGACATTCGGGCACTCCTTCGGATTCTTGATCGCATTGCCCCTATCGTGCACCCGCCACAGGGTCAACAATTGGCGGGGCGGTGGGGACGCGCGGATATGGAAAGAATTGACAATCCACCACCGAGTACGAAATGAACCTCAGTATGAGCCATTCGGAATTGTCCAAGAAAGTACTGGATTGCCTGCGTCGCGAAGGGGTCAAGCCGGGATTCCATATCCGCGAACAATGGCTGGCCGATGCGCTGGGTGTATCCCGGTCGCCGGTGCGCAACGCGTTAAAGCAGCTTGAGTCTTTTGGCATTGTCCAGCTCAAGCCAAGTCGGGGGTTCTTTCTGACGGCCGAACCCGGATCGGAAGCGTTTGAAGAAGCCAATCTTCCCCAACCGGAAACCGAGCGGATTTACGCACAGATTGTCAGCGAGCGGTTTGCCAACCTGCTGGGCGATCAGGTTTCCGTCGCGGACCTGGTCCGGCGGTATGGCGTGGGACGCAGTGCGATCAACAAGGTCCTTGCGCGCATGCAGGAAGACGGTCTGGTTGAAAAGAGCTCGGGTCACAACTGGATCTTTGGCCCGGCCTTGAACGACGAATCCGCGTATCAGGAAAGCTACAGATTTCGGCTATTGCTGGAACCCGCTGCGATCCTTGAACCGGGTTTTTCGCTGCCTGCAAAGCAACTTGCTCTTTTGCGCCGGACCCATGAGGACGCGATTGCGACAGGCCCGTCCCAAGTTCCGATCCAACGCCTGCTGGACATCGACGCAGGGTTTCACAACGCGCTGGCCGATGCCTGCGGGAACCGGTTCATCGCACAGTCGATCCGTCAGCAGTCCCGGCTACGGCGTCTTTCAGAATATCAGAAATACATCGCTTCTGACCGGTTGACCGCATCGCTGCAGGAGCATCTGGGCATCCTCGACTCATTGCGCCGCAATGCAAATGACGAGGCCGCCGCGCGTTTGGCAGACCACATCAGGGCATCAGACCGGAACCGGCTCGATTTCCGCAAGGTTCGTATTCTTGCGCACCGCCGCCTGACGCGCCTCTAAATTCAGCAGCCGGTTTTCATTACCGTTTCATACCCTTAACCCGGAGCTGCTCAGTGCGCGCCTGCCGGGCAACATCTCGCAGTCGGTCAGCTCGCGATGTTTGGCGCCAGTTGGATTGCATTATTTCTAAAAATGGTACAACCTTCCAAAATCGCGGACCCGCAATTGACGGGTCCGCATGCATGGACCCCGTGAGGTCCGATGCCCAACAACGGAGGAAAGCCAGCATGCCCACACCACTGAGAACTCTTTCGGCCACGGTGGCCTTGTTGTCACTGACTGCTGGTGTGAGTCTTGCTCAGGACAAGATCGTCATATCCAACTGGGACGGCTATATGCCGGCCGATCTGCCCGAGAAGTTCGAAGCCGAAACCGGCATCAAGGTCGAAGTTGCCCTACACGGCACCAACGAAGAGATCATGGGCAAACTGGTGGCCGGCAAAGGCAAAGGATACGACGTCGTCTTTGTCTCTTCCCCCTTTGCAGAGGTTTTGAACAAGCTTGAACTTTCGGCCCCTATCGATGCTGCGCAAGTGCCGAATATGGCCAACCTCTATCCAGAGGCCATGACGCTGGCCTATGACCCCGGCAACACGTTCTCCGCCCCTTATGCGTGGGGCACGACAGGTCTGTGTTACCGGTCCGATCTCGTGGAAGGGTCGCCAGACAGCTGGAACGACCTGCTGAATCCAGGCGATGATCTGAAAGGCAAAGTGACCATGCTTGCCACCGATCGCTGGTTGATGGCGGCTGGTTTGCTGGCCAAGGGGTACTCGGTTAATGAAACGGACCCGGCAAAGATCGAGGAAGTGAAATCACAGCTGATCGAAACCAAGAAGGACCTGCTCGCTTATGACGACACCACCTTCTACGCCAAACTTGTGTCCGGAGAGGCAAGCCTCGTGCACGCATGGGACGGATGGTGCAACTACGGCATCGCCGAAAACGCAGACATCAAATACGTGATTCCGAACGAAGGCACGGATCTCTGGGTAGACACAATGGTGATCCCGGCAGCATCCGAGAACAAAGAGGCGGCTCATCGCTTCATCGACTACATCCTGAGCGCGGACAACGGCAAATGGGTTGCCGAGAACATCCTGTACAAAGTACCCAACAAGGCCGCGATGGACGCATTAGATCCCGCTTTGATCGAAGCCTTTCCAAACCTTGGGATGGCCCCTGCTGATATCCTGCAACAGGAACAATTGCGCGATCTGGGCAACGCCCAGAAGGACTATACAAAGGCCGTGACGGAGATCACCGCCTCCAACTGACTATGGGCTCATCAGGCCAATCGGTGTTGGCCTGATGACACCTGATCGTATGCGCATGGGAATCCTCACAGAATGAAGCGCCCGGACAGATCGTTCTTTCTGGTCTTGCCCGGGTTGGGATGGCTGGCCGTCTTCATGGTCGTCCCATGCCTGATTGTGTTTTTCTTCAGCTTCTTTGAGCGCGGCATCTATGGCGGGATCGATTACACCTTCACGCTTGGCAATTTTGCGCGCGCGGCTGATCCGATCTATCTGTCTGTGTTTCTGGGTTCTGCCCGGATTGCCCTGACCGCAACTCTGATCGCTGTCCTGCTGGCCTATCCCGCGGCTTATGCGATTTCGCTGGCACCGAAACATCGCCAAACCACCTATTTGTTCCTCGTAATGCTGCCGTTCTGGAGCAACTACCTGATCCGGACCTACGCCTGGATCGTCTTGCTGAATCGCGAGGGGCTGATCAACAAGGGGCTGATCAGCGCGAACCTGGTCGAAGAACCGTTGGACCTGCTCTACAACGATTTCGCCGTCGTGACCGGCTTGGTGTACAACTACCTGCCGTTTGTCATTCTGGCGATCTACGCATCCTTGCAGCGCATGAACCCCGAACTGCGCGAAGCATCCAGTGACCTTGGCGCGCCCGCCTGGCGCACGTTTCTGCGGGTCACATTGCCACTGACGCTTCCGGGTGTCGCAGCAGGTGCAGTATTCGTGTTCGTCCTTTCGATCGGGAATTTTATCACCCCTGACCTTCTGGGGGGCGGGCGGATCCTCATGGTTGGAAATCTGATCTATGACCAATTCCTGTCGGCCCGGGACTGGCCCTTTGGCGCCGCGCTGTCACTGATCCTGATTTTTATCATGATGGTCTTGCTGTTCGTTCAGGCCGCCTTGGTGAACCGGGCCCAGGCGGCGAAGGGCGATCGGAATGGCTAAGCGGTTTCATGCGGGGCGTTGGCTCAACGCCCATCTGATCCTGACCTACGCTTTTTTGTATGGGCCCATCCTGGTGTTGATGGCCCTCAGCTTTAATCGCGCGGGTTTGCCCACGGTCTGGACCGGATTTTCTTTTGAGTGGTATGTTGAACTCGCCAACAGTCCTGACATTCGCGATGCTGCGATCAACACGCTGATCGTCGCATTCAGTTCCACGTTGATCGCCACAACACTGGGCACCTTGCTTGCACTCGGTGTGGAGGAGCAGGCGCAGTCGAATGCCGTCGATGCCCTGCTTTTTGCCCCCATGATCATTCCCGACATTGTGCTGGCAATCGCGCTCTTGTCTTTTTTTACGCTGCTGGAGCTCACGCTCGGCCTTTACTCCATCATCCTGTCACATGTCGTTTTCAACATTGCTTTTGTCTGTGCAATCGTCCGAACGCGGCTCAAGAACTTCGACACCTCCATAGTGGAAGCGTCCATTGATTTGGGCGCGAGCCGTCTCGTGACGTTCTGGCGCGTGACATTGCCGGTCATCTTCCCGGGCGTTCTGGCGGGGGCGCTTTTGGCCTTCACGCTGTCATTCGACGAATTCATCATCGCCTTCTTCACAGCAGGCGCGGGCTCAAGCTCCACCACGCTGCCGATGCGCATTTACTCCATGATCCGTTTTGGCGTGACACCCGAAATCAATGCCATGGCGACCATCATCATGCTGGTGAGTTTTACACTTGTATTCCTCTCACAACGCCTGAATCGCGATGTGATCGGATCATGACCGTGCCTTCGGTCATATCTCTGAAATCGGTGACCAAGAGCTTTGGCCCGGTCACCGCCCTGCGAGATGTGTCCGTCGATCTGATCGAGGGAGAGTTCTTTGCCCTGCTGGGACCGTCGGGCTGCGGCAAGACCACTCTGTTGCGTCTCATCGCCGGATTTGGCGAAGCTGACGGCGGGCAAATTCTGTTGGATGGTCAGGACATGTCGGATCTGGGCCCCAATCACCGGCCCATCAATCTGATGTTCCAGTCCTATGCGCTGTTTCCCCATATGACGGTTGCGAAAAACATCGCCTACGGTCTGGAAATGGAGCGGCTGGATCGCCGGGACATCAATTTGCGCGTGGGTGAGATCCTGGAACAGACCCATCTGACCGAGCTTTCTTCCCGCAAACCCTCACAACTTTCGGGCGGACAGAAACAACGCGTTGCTCTGGCTCGTGCTCTGGTCAAACGTCCGCGCGTGCTGCTGTTGGATGAACCGCTCGGCGCGCTCGACAAAAAACTGCGCGAGCAAATGCAACTGGAGCTGAAACGGCTACAGCATGAACTGGGCATCACATTTGTCGTGGTCACCCATGATCAGGAAGAAGCACTTGTGATGGCAGACCGGATTGCGCTGATGAAGGATGGGCAGATCGCACAAATCGACACGCCGCGGGATCTCTACGAGCATCCGCGCTCCCGCTTTGTGGCCCAGTTCATCGGGGTCACAACCTTGCTCGAGGGCCACGCCGGAACCGACGGCATAGAGATAGAGGGGCTGGGGACACTGTCTACGGAAACAACTTTGCCGACGGGTCAGCCTTGCGCGCTTTCCATTCGCCCGGAGCGCATTCGAGTCGAGACCGCAAATGACCCATCCAGCGATAATGCCGTAGAGGGTAAAATCACCGACATTGCCTATCAGGGACAAGCCGAGACCCTGATGATCGAGACCAGAGCGCGAGCCGTGCCGATCATTGCACGTCTCTCGGCGCGCCAAGCGGGGCAGTCCGGTTTCCAGATTGGCGAGACTGTCTGGTGCCACTGGCAAGCGGAAGATGGTCGCATTCTGACAGATTAGAACTCAACGGAGGACACGATGAGCAAAACAATTGCATTTTTTCCCGAGGCGGCCTTTGGCCCGGCCTTGAACTCAGTTGGCATTGCGCAGGCGGTTGAAAGGCTGGGGCACAAGGCCGTGTTTTTGTCGGACCCTGGGTTTGTCGAGGTGTACCAGGGATACGGTTTCGAATGTCATCCGGTGAATCTGTCCGAACCGATGCCGCCAGAAGAAATGGCCAAATTCTGGGAGGATTTCATCAACGGGCATATTCCAAACTTCTCCAAAAGCCCGATCGATCAGATCGACAATTATGTCAAGGAGTGCTGGGAAGCGATCGTCGACAGTGCGAAATGGGCGGAGAATGACCTGCCCGGCATCTTGAGCAGTGTTTCGCCGGACGTGATCTGTGTCGACAACGTGATCCTATTTCCCGCCATCAAACGGTACGCCGCGGAGAATGGCAAAGCCTGGGTCCGGATCATTTCATGTTCTGAAAACGAAATCGACGACCCGGATATCCCCCCCCATCTTTCGGGTTGCGCCGAAAGCGACAAAGCCTGCCATGCGACGTACCGGGCCAAGTTTCAGGAGGTGATCAAACCAATCCACGACGACTTCAACGCCTTCCTCGCCAGTTGCGGAGAGGACCCATACCCCATTGGCGAGTTCTTTGAAGCATCGCCACATATGAACATGTTGCTCTACCCCGAGCCAGTGAAGTTCAACCGTGCAACGCCGTTGGACCCGACCCGATTTCAATACCTCGAAGGCTGCGTGCGCGAAGACGAACCCTACGCCGTGCCAACGTTCAAAGCGCATAATGACAAGCCGTTGATCTATGTCAGCTTCGGATCGCTGGGGGCAGGCGATACTGAATTGATGAAGCGCATCATTGCGGCCGTGTCCAAGATGGAACTGCGCGCATTGGTCAATGTCGGAGACTACGCAGAGGCCTATGACAACATCCCAGATAACGTTCATATCGCGGGCTGGTACCCGCAGCCTTCGGTCATACCGCAGGTCGACGCCGTGATTCATCATGGCGGCAACAACAGCTTCACCGAGTGCCTCTACTTCGGCAAACCCGCGATCATCATGCCCTATGTCTGGGACGGGCATGACAACGCCACGCGGGTTCAGGAAACAGGACACGGGATCAAGATGGACCGTTACAACTGGTCGGACGATGATCTGTCGACAAATATCCAGACCCTTCTGACGGACGCCAAGATGCGGGACCGGTTGAAGGCAACCTCAGAACATTCACAGGCACAGCACGGCCCTACCAAGGCGGCACGACTGCTTGATCAACTGGCCGGAGACTGACCCGTGGGGCAAACCGAAACATCCTCGGCACCACATATGCACAACGCCTCGGTCAGTTCGGACGGGTTTGTCGACTGGGGCGGACACTTCGAACCGATTGATGGCAAATCGCAAAACTGCGGGCGGCTTCTTTGGAAAGGGGCTCGCGACGGTCTTCCCGAAGCTGGCATCTGGGATTGCACCCCCGGCAGCTGGCGTCTGGAACTTCCGCGTGACGAGCTGTGTCATTTCGTATCCGGACACGCGACCTATCGCCGGGATGATGGAGAAATCATCGAAGTGACACCCGGCACTGTTGTCCATTTTCGTGAAGGCTGGTGCGGGATCGTGACCGTGCACGAAACCATGCGCAGCATTTACATGCTGCGATGAGAAAGGGCGCCGACATGGCACAGAAGACCGAAGACCCCATCACAGCCACACCGGTGCTCCGAGGACCAGCTCAGGTTCAGGACGTTGTTGAATGGGGCGCCATTCCGACAATGATCGAGGGGGAAAGCCGAACATCGGGCAAGCTGATTTTCAAAGGCCCGGACGGCAGCCCCGAGTCCGGTATCTGGATATGCACACCCGGCTATTGGGACTGCCATGTCACGGCCGACGAACTGTGTCACTTCCTTGAAGGGCGATGCACATACACCCACGAGACAGGAGAGGTCATAGAAATCGAGCCAGACACCGCGGCCTTCTTTCCCAAGGGATGGAAAGGCACCTGCCGTGTCCATGAAACCGTGCGCAAGGTCTACATGATCCGATGAGCTTTTCTCCTGCGTCGCCCAGTTTCTACCTGCACCCCGAGTACCACAAGGCGGAAGGGGCTCCTCAGCCGGTGATTGATCCGGCGACACTTGCGCAGGTTGGTGCGATCGCAAACACCAGTCCGACCGAAATGTCCGATACTCTGAAAGCCGTGAACCGGTCGCAGCAAAGCTGGGCCGCTCTGGACGCAAAGTCGCGGGCGGTAGCGCTGCATAGGATCGCCAGCGCCATCGAAGCCAAGGACATGCGCCGCTGTGCCGAACTGATGACCCGCGAGATGGGCAAGCCGTATCCGGAAGCCATCGGCGAGATCGCAAATTGCTCGGGTGTGTTTCGCTATTTCGCGGAAATGGCCCGTGACGAGGCGGGAAAAGTAGCCGGCACCACGCAAGCCGGATCGTTTCAGTATGCCCGGTACGACCCGCTGGGTGTCAGTGTGCACATCATGCCATTCAACTTTCCGATCCTGCTGATGTGCTGGACGGTTGCGGCATCGCTGGCTGCAGGCAACGGTTGCGTCATCAAACCTGCACCCGCAACGACGCTCTCGACGCTGGAGTTTATGGATGTGTTTGCGGCGTTGCCCGAGGGTTTGCTCGCGTGTTTGCCCGGGGATGCCAGTGTGGCACAGGCGCTCATCGAGTCCGACAAGACACATGCCGTCGCGTTCACCGGGTCAGTGGCTGCGGCCAAGGCAGTGGCTGTCGCCGCCGCGGCCCAGATGAAACCTGCGGTGATTGAAGCGGGCGGCAGCGATGCATTGATCGTGACCGAGTCCGCCCCTCTGGATGTTGCGGCGTCCGGCGCCGTGACGGCGGCATTTCATCTGTCCGGTCAGGTCTGCACGTCAGCCGAACGCTTCTTCGTTGCTGACGCAATCCACGACGATTTCGTGCGCGCCTTTGTGGCGCAGGCCAAAACGCTTCGCATTGGCAATGGCCTTAGCCGCTCCGAAATAGGACCACTGGTCAGCGAGGCGGCGCGAAACAAAGTGGCTGATCTGGTCTCAGATGCCGTCGAGCACGGTGCGGGTGTTGCATTGGGCGGCAGGGTGCCCCCTGATTGCCCGGTCGGATGGTTCTATGAGCCGACCATTCTGACCGGGGTCACGCCGGACATGCAGATCATGAAGCAGGAGTGTTTCGGGCCTGTTGCCGCGATCTGCCGTGTCGCCGATTTCGATGAGGCGATCGAAAGGGCAAATGACAGCCCTTTCGGGCTGGGCGCATCAATCTTTACGACCCGGCTGGACGAAGCGCACGAGGCGGCGGAGCGGCTGGAGTCCGGCATGGTCTGGGTGAACAACCCGCTGATCGACAATGACGCTTTGCCCTTTGGCGGTTGGAAACTGTCCGGACTGGGACGAGAACTCAGCCGCATGGGACTGGATACCTTTCGGCGGTCCAAGATGGTTGTCATGGACCATAAACCTGTCATTCAGGACTGGTGGTACCCATACCCAGACGACTGGTTTTACGACAGCACTGGGCGCAGCCATGTGGACAGGGAGTAGTAGACAGACCCAGCGCCAAGGGCAGGTCTACTTCTTTTCCTTCTTGATCCCCAACAGCGCCTGCCCGCTTTGACCCATATCGACCGAGGAGAATGGCCCACCCAGGGTCATCTGCCCAACATCTGTCGGATCAAAGGGACCGGCACTCGCAAGGATGTCCTTGGCGTATTGCTCTGCGTTGTCCTTTGGACGATAGCCCAGAAAATGCGCCCCGCTGTTGTCGACGGGCGCGCGGTCGTTGTTCGAGATCCCATAGACCGTGCAATAGCCGGTGGTCGGCGTGTCTATGGACCGCTGCACCAACTGGATCATGTCATCATAGCTCAACCAGGTCCCCAACGATCGGGCGTTCTTGACTGGCGCACAGGAAAAGATCCGCAGACAAACCGCTTCAAGCCCACGCTTCTCCCAGTACATCCGCGCAAGATCCTCGGCAAAACACTTCGACAACCCATAGTAACCATCCGGGCGGTGCGCCGCATCGAGCCCGATCACATCGCGGGTCGGGTGCATCCCAACCGCGTGCACCGAACTGGCATAAACGATCCGTTTCACGCCCTGTCGATAAGCCGCCTCCCAGACATTGTAGCATCCGATGATGTTGGCCTGCAGGATCTCGTCGAACGGCGCCTCGTCGCTGATACCGCCGAAATGCACAACCATTTCCGCGCCCTCCAGGGCCCGCTCGACTGCGTCCAGCTCTGACAAATCCGCAGGAACATAGCGCTCGCCGGGGTAGAGGTTGTCGAGGTCCGGCTCGATGTCGGAAGACACCAACTCGGCTGTGATCTTGCTCAGAGGCTCACGCAAGTACGACCCCAGCCGCCCTGCCGCACCGGTAAGTACCAATCTGTTCATATCGCCACTCCCCTTCTCGTCACAGGTTTCGAGGTCGCCTCAAATCACGGCCCTTTCGACAATCGGCTCATCCCGTACCAGTCGATCATAGCGGAACGGGCTGAGATCGAGCGCCCGGAACTCTCCGTATGTCAGCCACTCCGCTGTACCGCGCCCCATGGCAGGGGACTGCTGCAAACCGTGCCCGGAAAAGCCGTTGAGAAACAGGAAATTCTCCAGCTCGGGATGCGGGCCAACAATCGCGTTGTGGTCAAACGTGTTATAGGCGTAGTGACCGGCCCATTCATTGATCACACGAATGGCTTCGAATTGTGGAATTCGGGCTGCAATCACGGGCCATATGTGGTTCTCCCACAGGCTGTGGTCCATCGAGAAATCCATGAAATCGACGGCGGGATCGACGTCGGAATGCCCGCCAGCCAGATAGGTCTTCGGACCGTCCTGTCGAAAGTGCACCCCTGTTGGATCAATTGTGAGCGGCAGCTCCCGATCCAGTGGTTGTTCTGCCGAAAAAATCCAGGTGAAGCGCTTTCGGGGCTCAACCGGCAATTCGATGCCCGCCATCCGTGAAGTGCGCGCAGCACGTGGCCCGGATGCGTTGACAACCTGACCGCATGAAATCGTCTGGCCCGACGCCAGTGTAATGCTCTCAACCCGCGAGCCCCTCGCGTCTCGCGTGATCTCCACCACCTCATTGGCGATGTACTCTACGCCGCGGTCCCGCGCGGAGCGTCGAAACCAATCGAACACTGTGTTTCCATCCCAATACCCTTCATCCACCGTGTTGATGCTGCCCAAGACAACGTCATCGACTGCGTAGAAGGGGTAGGCTTGTTTGATGTCTTCTGCCGTCATCAGCCGGGTGCCGGCGCCTGCTGCCTGTTGAACCACGTGGTTGGCGCGCAACACGTCGGCAAAGGCCTCGTTGTCCGCAAGATAGAGATACCCGTAACTTTGAATCGAAAGTTCCGGAACGCGGGGGTCGTCCCCCATGTAGCTGCGCAGGTTCTTCACAAAATCAGCGGCGAACTGCGAAATGCGGACGTTCAGTTCATTGCTGAATTGCTGGCGCATGCAGGAGTTGGTGTGCGACGTAGAGCAGTTTTCGTAGGTCGGGTCCTTTTCGATGACGAGGACCGAACCGTCGAAATCCGGATTGTCAGTCAGGAACCAGGCCGTAGATGACCCCATGATGGCGCCGCCAATGATGACAACATCATAGTTGGTTTTCTCAGGGGTGGTTGGCCAACCGGAAACGTTCATCTGGCACTCGCTTTCGACTCTGAATCGTGTCGCAACGCTGTATCACCAGATCCCTAGGCAAAACCGCCCTGCGCCACAAGCTTTGTCGGGGGTGCGGACAGCTTTGCCCATCCGTTCAGACGCTTCGGGAAATGATGAACGCTTGGCAGATCCGGACGAAATGATCAGTCTGTCTCGTCAAAAGAAAAATCCGGCAGATGTCCAAAAGCCGCTTTGAGCGCCTCTCCCCAGCCATTCGACACGGCCTGAAAGTAGGGATCACTGCCACGTACCCGCCCTTGCTGGCCCAGGGATAGCGTGTCGGCGGAGTATGTGACGTAATCTATGGGCAGACCAACCGAGAGATTGGATTTGATCGTACTGTCGAAACTCACCAGCAAAAGCTTGATCGCTTGTTCGAAACTCATGTGCGGATCATAGGTCCGGACGAGAATGGGTTTGCCGTACTTTGTTTCGCCGATCTGAAAAAAGGGGTTGTCGGCAGCAGCTTCGATGAAGTTGCCCTCCGGATAGATCAGAAACAGGCGCGGCGGGCTGCCTTTGATCTGTCCCCCGATGATCATCGTCGCACCGAAGGACGCGGCTTCGGCCTCCAGCCCGCCGGACATGTTATCTGCAATGACCTCCTTTAGGGTCTGTCCAACCTGCCGCGCGATCTGAAACATCGATGGTGCCTCCAGGATCGATGGAGCGCGATCCTCGGGCGCTTTTGTGCGTTCATCGATCAGGCCGACAACCGCCTGCGTCGTCGCCAGGTTCCCGGCAGTCATCAGTGTGATGACCCGCTCATTGGGCACTTCCCAGGTGTGCATCTTCTTGGCCGTGGCGATGTTATCGAGCCCGGCATTTGTTCTGGTGTCCGACATGAACACCAGCCCGCGATCCAGACGCATGCCGACGCAATAGGTCATGGTTGTTGTTTTGTCCCTCTCAGGCCGCCGTCCGTACAACTGTTGGCGGTCCCACATGCTTTGGGCGACACTATTGCTGTTCGACTTGCAGTTTGACCAGCATATTTTCCGTGCCCTGACCATATCGCATACCAGATACAGGGGCTGCGCCCAGATAATCCAGGCCTGTTGCGACCCGGACATAGTGTGTGTCCGGCGAAATGCCATTCGACACATCAAAGCCGACCCAGCCCAGTCCATCGACATAGGCCTCTGCCCAGGCGTGGCTCGCATCCTGTTCGACACGATCAGGCATCATGAGATAGCCGCTCACATAACGGGCCGGAAATCCCAGATGGCGCGCTGCCGCAATGAAGATGTGGGCATGGTCCTGGCAAACGCCATGTCCCGCCGACAGGACCTGTTCGGCGGACAAAGTGGCCTCTGTCTGGTTCGTTGAATATGGTACTTCGCTCAGGATGTGCGCAGAAAGCTCGTGGAGGTCGGCAAGGTCGTCGCCTTGCCGCGTAACACTTGCAGCGAGCGCCCTGATACCAGGCCCGATCCGGGTAAGACTGGTGCTCTTCTCAAACAACCAAAGCGGTGTGAACCCGGTGTGCTGGCCTATGACGCCATGCGTGTCGGTAACATGCACTTCTCCACTGCAATGCACGACGATATCGCGGGCGCCCGGTTCAAAACTGATCAGATCAACGGTGTTGGCGTGCTCGTCTTCAAACGAGACCTGGCGTGTACCGCCTTCAACGGTGATGTCCCAGGACACGACGTTCTGCTCCCAGCGCGACTTGGGTCTGAGCCTCAACTGCTGCAGCGCGTAGGGAACTGGCTGATCGTAGTGGTACGAGGTGGTATGAGAGATCTTCAACTGCATGGAATCATTCGTAGAATCTGTAGTCCAACTCTATCTGACGGCCGAGCGCCTGACTGTCAGCCAGAAATTCGGTGACAAACTCGTGCAACCCGTACTCGAAAATCTGATCAATCGTGGTGGTCTGAAATCGGTGGCAAATCTGATCCACCATCCGGTGGCTTTCTGTGCGCTCACCGTAGTCTTCGGCAAGGTATCCAAGGTTGTCGCTGATTTTCCCGTAACAGAACGCCAATGATCGCGGCAACCGTTTGTCGAGGATCAGGAAGCGCGCAATTTTGCGCGGGTCATATTCGCCTTCATGCAAAGTCTGATAGGCCCGTGTCGACGACGTAGCGCGCAGGATCGTTTCCCACTGCACATTGTCGGTCACACTGCCAACATGCATGATCGAGGGCAGAAGGATGTAGTACTTCACATCCAAAACACGCGCTGCGTTGTCGGCACGCTCAAAGAACGTCCCCATACGGGCAAAATCATAGATATCATTGCGCACCATCGAGCCATGCAGCGCCCCGCGCACAAAGGCGCTCCGCTGCCGGACGGTCTGAAGGATCTCCGGCAGATCCTGTTCTTTCACGGGTCGCGCGAGAATGTCGCTCAGGACCATCCAGCACTCGTTGACGGCCTCCCATACTTCTCGCGTCAGAGCAGTGCGCACCAGTCTTGCATTGGTCCGGGCGGCGTCGACCGCTGACATGACGCTGCCAGGATTGGCCTTGTCCCGCAGCAGGTAGTTGATCACGCGCTGACCATCGATTTCGTCATGTCGTTCTCGATACCCCTGCAGCAATCCTGCGGCCGTCAGGATCGAGGTCCATTCGCTTTCTGCCGCGTTGGATCGCGTGAGCGAAATCCGCAAGCCCGCATCAATCATTCGGGCCGTGTTCTCGGTCCGCTCCATGTAACGCAACATCCAAAAGACACCGCCTGCCGTTTTGCCAAGCATCGCGTCAGTCCTCCAGGACCCAGGTGTCTTTGGTCCCGCCACCCTGGCTGGAGTTGACGACAAGGGACCCTTTCTTGAGCGCAACACGGGTCAAACCGCCGGGTATGATCTCGACCCCCGTTGGGGAAGCCAACGCAAATGGGCGCAGATCAACATGCCGCGGCGCCAAACCAGACCGGGTCAGAACCGGCACCGTGGAGAGTGAAAGCGTGGGTTGTGCGATGTAGTTGCCCGGGCGCGCCATAAGCTTGGTGCGGAATGCCGCGATTTCCTTCTTGCTGGCAGCGGGTCCAACCAGCATCCCGTATCCGCCCGAACCATGGACCTCTTTCACAACCAGTTCGCTCAAGTTGTCCAAGACATATTTGAGCGCATCCGCTTCTGAGCAGCGCCACGTCGGGACATTTTTGAGGATTGCCTTTTCGCCGGTATAGAACTCCACAATGTCAGGCATGTAGGAATAGATGGCCTTGTCATCTGCAATCCCCGTGCCGGGGGCGTTGGCGATCGTGATCCCACCGGCGCGGTAAACGTCCATGATGCCAGGCACACCCAACATGCTGTTCGGGTCAAATGTCATCGGATCCAGGAAATCGTCATCCACCCTTCGATAAAGCACATCAATGGGCTGGTAGCCCTGGGTCGTCCGCATTGCGACCCGACCCTCAACAACCCGCAGATCGTGGCCCTCGACAAGTTCCACGCCCATCTGATCGGCGAGGAAGGCATGTTCGTAATAGGCAGAGTTGTGGATCCCCGGTGTCAGCACGGCGACCGTCGGGGTGCCTTCGCAGACATTGGGCCGGCAGGCCGCCAAGGATCGGCGCAGACTGCGCGGATAGTGGCTGACGCCACGAACCTGAACCTGGCTGAACAGCTCGGGAAACATGTGCAGCATCGTTTCGCGATTTTCGAGCATATAGGACACGCCGGACGGGGTGCGGGCGTTGTCCTCCAACACGTAGAATTCGTTCTCTCCTGTGCGCACAAGGTCAGTGCCCACGATGTGCGTGTAAATGTTGCCGGGCGGTGCGACGCCAATCATCTGTGGGAGGAAAGCCGCGTTTTTCGAAATCATCTCGGCCGGAACCCGGCCCGAGCGCAGGATTTCCTGCCTGTGGTAGATGTCGTGCAGGAAAGAATTGATCGCGCGGACCCTTTGGTCGATCCCTTTTGACAGCCACGACCATTCCTTGGCGGTGATGATCCGGGGTACAAGATCAAACGGGATCAGCCGTTCGGTGGCCTCCTCGACTCCATAGACATTGAAAGTGATGCCGGTGAGCCGGAACAAAGCCTCGGCTTGTGCGGACTTGCGTCTTAGGTGAGAAGCATCTTCGCCCGAGAACCAGTTGCAGTATTCCGAGTATGGACTGCGAGGCGCATCACCGAACCCGTGCATCTCGTCAAAGTAGGTGTTTTTTGTCGTCATCGGCTCACCTTACCCATTGTGAGCAGCTTTGCAAAAAACCCTTCTCTGTCACGATAAAACGAAAGCATGCTTGAGCGCAGGTCTGCCGTGAACCGACTATCGCCGAAATTATGGGCAGCCACCTTGTGCCGAATGTCAGGTTTCGGATGCGGAACCTTGGGCGCCGGTATCCAGCGCATCCAGTTCATTCAGAAGATCCAGCAACGTATTGAACCGTTCCGCCCCCATCTGGTCGCGCACCTCTTCCATCAGCGCGATGCTGGTGTCGAGGTTCGCAAGGATCAGTTCCTGCCCCTTGTCCGAGATCCGGACGATCTGTTTGCGCCGGTCTTCGGAGTCGGGCTCCCTTCGGATCAATCCTTTCTCCTCAAGCTTTTGAAGGATACGGGTCAGACTGGGCAGCAACAGGCAAGCATCTTCTGCAATGCGGGTCGGCTCTGTAGGACCGCGTTCGTCCAAAACACGCAGCACCCGCCATTGCTGTTCGGTGATCCCGGCACCAACCAGCATCGCACGTATGGGTCCCATAACGCGTTCCCGCGCCCTGAGCAGTGCAATTGGGAGCGAACGCGACGTCGATGGTAAGTGCTTGGTCATGGCGCAGTTTTGCCGCTCAACAGGCCGAAAGCAATGGCACACTCAAATTCGGCTTGACTCGTTGTGATTTTTAGTAAACATGTTAATCAAATTCGGGAGAAGTGCTTGCCACACATTTTGATCGATTATTCGGCCAACATGGACACCAGGGTCGATATCGCGGCCCTTTGCGACGCGCTGCGCAAAACGGCAATTGAAACGGGTGTGTTTCCCTTGGCGGGCGTACGGGTCCGCGCATTGCGTGTCGACCATGTCAGCATTGCGGACGGCAATCCAGATCACGGGTACATCGATATCTCCATTCGCCTCCGCGAAGGCCGGGACCTGGAGACGCGAAAGATGGCAACGCAGGCAATTTTTGCGACCGCCGAAGATTTTCTGCGACCAGCCATGACTGAGCATTCCATCGCGCTGTCCGCCGAGATGCGTAACATTGATGCCGATCTGTCGCCAAAAACCGGTACGATCCGCGATCATCTGAAGAAGGAGGGCTGAGATGTCCGAACTGACTGACAATCTCGACAAGCTTCGCCCGCATCTCGAACGATTTGCCGCAAACGGTGTATTGAACCGCATTGGGGGTAAGGTTGTGCCCGCCGCGTCCGGCGCCACGTTCGACAATGCCTCACCCGTTGATGAAACCCATATCTGCGCGGTGGCGCGCAGTGGCGCGACTGACGTGGATTCCGCGGCCAAAGCCGCAAAGGATGCCTTCCCGGCGTGGCGTGACATGCCGGGCACCGAGCGCAAGAAGATCCTGCATCGTATTGCTGATGCCATCGTTGAACGCGCTGACGAGATCGCGATGTGCGAATGCTGGGACACGGGCCAGGCCATTCGTTTCATGTCCAAGGCTGCGTTGCGTGGCGCCGAGAATTTTCGGTTTTTCGCCGACCGCGCGCCGGGCGCCCGCGACGGACAAATGTTGCCATCACCCACGTTGATGAACGTCACAACACGTGTGCCCATTGGCCCGGTTGGTGTCATCACGCCCTGGAACACGCCCTTTATGCTCTCGACCTGGAAAATTGCTCCGGCTTTGGCTGCGGGATGCACGGTCGTGCACAAACCGGCCGAGTTTTCGCCTTTGACGGCCAGTCTGCTGGTTGAAATCGCCGAAGACGCCGGGCTGCCACCCGGCGTGTGGAACCTGGTCAATGGCTTTGGCGAGGACGCCGGTAAAGCGCTGACCGAGCACCCGGATGTAAAGGCAATAGCCTTTGTGGGTGAATCCAACACCGGCTCGATGATCATGGCCCAAGGCGCACCGACGTTGAAGCGGGTTCATTTCGAATTGGGGGGAAAGAACCCCGTGATTGTGTTCGAGGACGCAGACCTGGATCGCGCGCTCGATGCGGCGATTTTCATGATCTATTCGCTGAATGGGGAACGCTGCACATCGTCTTCGCGCCTGCTGGTGCAATCCTCTGTAGCAGATACGTTTCTGGAGAAGCTGCGCACGCGTGTGAAGAACATCCGGGTTGGACATCCGCTCGACCCGCAGACAGAAGTTGGTCCTCTGATCCACAAGGTGCATTTCGACAAGGTCACCAGCTATTTCGATGTAGCGCTCCAGGACAGCGCGCAGATCACAGCGGGCGGGGCTGCGCTCGACCAACCCGGCCACTATGTGCAACCCACGCTCTTCGAAGGTGCGACAAACGACATGCGTGTTGCACAGGAAGAGATTTTTGGACCGGTCCTGACCGCGATCCGGTTTGAGACCGAAGACGAAGCACTGCGCATCGCCAACGACATTCCTTATGGGCTGACTAGTTACGTTTGGACCAATGATCTGACACGCGCCATGCGTTTCACCGAACAACTGGAAGCGGGCATGATTTGGGTGAATTCCGAAAATGTGCGCCATCTGCCGACACCGTTTGGCGGCGTTAAAGCTTCGGGTATCGGACGCGACGGCGGCGACTGGTCGTTCGAATTCTATATGGAACAAAAGCACATCGGATTTGCCACCGGACACCACAAGATCCCGCGGTTGGGCGCCTGAACGAACAGGAGCGCGACAATGCTGTTACCGGAAACTGAAAGGGTCTAGCATGCCTGTACCATCTCCTGATCTTTACCCGCCCTTCAACATCGTGCGGCTCAGCCACGTCGATTACAGCGTGACCGATCTGGCGGCGTCCAAGGCATTCTATGCTGATACGCTTGGCCTTCAGGTGACATTCGAAGACGATAGCCGCGTCACCTTGCGCGCGATGGAAGAACGCGGGCACCATTGTATCAGCCTGATCCAATCCGACACGGCAGATGTTCACTGTCTTGCCTTCAAGCTGTTCGATGAGCCCGATCTTGATAAGGCCGAGACGTATTTCCGGTCCCGGGGCCTTCCGACCGAATGGGTCGAACGGCCCCATATGGATCGCGTGCTGCGCACGCAGGACCCGGATGGCATTCCGCTGGAGTTCTACGTCAAGATGGAGCGTCTTCCCACGATCCACCAGCAGTACAAGCTCTATCGCGGTGTAAAGCCGCTGCGCATCGACCACTTCAATATGTTCTCTGCAGATGTCGATGCTTCGGTCGCGTTTTACAACGAGATTGGGTTTCGGGTGACCGAATACACCGAGGACGACGAAAGCGGCAAAGTCTGGGCCGCCTGGATGCATCGCAAGGGCGGGGTACACGATGTTGCCTTCACCAATGGTTTGGGACCCAGATTGCATCATACGGCGTTCTGGGTTCCTACGCCGCTGAACATCATCGACCTGCTGGATTTGATGAGCACCACCGGCTACGTCGCCAACATCGAACGGGGACCCGGACGGCACGGCATCTCTAACGCCTTCTTCCTTTATGTGCTGGACCCGGACGGGCACCGGATCGAAATCTATTGCTCGGATTACCAAACCTGCGATCCCGATCTCGAGCCAATCCGGTGGAGCCTGACCGACCCGCAGCGCCAAACGCTTTGGGGAGCACCCGCCCCGCGCAGCTGGTTCGAACATGGATCGGTCTTCGCAGGGGTCGAACCGAAGGAAAGCGCGCTGAAGGCACAACCGATTATTGCGCCGTAAGTGCGCCATCGCAAAAAACCGGAACGCAGATATGAATTGGGATGAATTCGAAGACTGGAGCCACAAAGCAGCGACTTGGGGCGCGGAGTACCACAAGACTCTGCGCGACCGGCCTGTGCGCCCAAAAGTCAGGCCCGGTGAAACCCTGGCGCAATTGCCTGACAGCCCACCCGAAGAAGGTCAGCCACTCGAAGACATATGGGCCGATTTTCAGAACATCGTGATGCCTGGCATCACCCATTGGCAGCATCCACGCTTCTTCGCCTATTTCAATTCCAATGCAGCACCTGCGAGCGTATTGGCGGAATTCCTTGCCTCCATAGTCGCACCGCAATGCATGCTTTGGCAGACGTCTCCTTCGGCCACCGAAATGGAAACCCGGATGATGGATTGGCTCATCCAGGGACTGGGATTGCCTGACAACTACAAAGGCGTCATTCAGGACAGCGCTTCGTCAGCAACGCTGGCCGCCGTTCTTACGATGCGGGAACGAGCGTTGAACTGGGCCGGGAACCAGCAAGGCCTTGCCGGGCAAAAGCGCCTGCGCATCTATTGCTCGGATCAGGTGCACAGTTCGATCGATCGCGCCATCTGGGTGGCCGGCATCGGCCAAGACAACCTGATCAAGGTCCCGACGCACGGTCCGATGCGGGCGATGGATGTCCAGGCACTGCAAGCTGCGATCACCGCTGATCGCGCGGCGGGGCACCTGCCGGCGGGGATCATCGCGGCCACAGGTGCAACCGGCATGGGCGCTTGCGATGACATGACGGCCGTGGCCGACGTGGCCGAACGCGAGAACCTCTACACACACCTGGACGCCGCCTGGGCGGGGACGGCAATGATCTGCCCGGAGTTCCGCTCGCTCTGGGAAGGTGCAGATCGTTTCGACAGCATCGTCTTCAATCCCCACAAATGGCTGGGCGCGCAATTCGACTGTGCCGCGCATTTCCTGCGTGATCCTGACCTGTTGCGTCAGACCCTTGCCATCCGTCCGGAGTACCTCAAAACCCACGGCGAGGTGGAGGTCACGGACTACTCCGAATGGTCAATCCCACTGGGTCGGCGCTTTCGTGCGCTCAAGCTCTGGTTCCTGATGCGCACCTACGGAATGGAGGGCCTGCGCACACGCATCCGGAACCATGTCAGCTGGTCGCAGGCCCTGTGCGAACGGTTGCGGGCTGAACCCGACTTTCAGATTGTCACAGACCCGATTCTGTCTCTTTGGACTTTCAAAGTGACGAACGCAGACAACGATGCCACTCAGGACCTGGTTGATGCCATCAACGATGACGGGCGTATCTATCTCACTCAGACCTTTGTCGACGGCGTGAAAGTGATCCGCTTCACTGCGGGTCAATTCGACTGCACTGAGGCCGATTTTCACACCGCCTTCGATGCCATCACCGAAATTGCGAGGCGCTCATGAAAATCGGTACTGTCACCGCCGATGGGCGCACGCTCTTTGGTGTGATCACCGACGCGGGATTTACCGCGCTGTCTCCTCACTTTCCGCAATGGGCGACGTTGCGTGATGTAATTGCCGCTGGCGCACTGCACGAACTGGCAAAGGCCGCGCAGACCCATGCACCAACCCATGCGGTCGGAGAGTTCTCCTATCAGATCCCCATTCCCGATCCCGAAAAGATCATCTGCGTTGGCGTCAACTTCCCGGATCGCAACGCCGAGTACAAAGACGGAGTCGAGGCGCCCCCCAATCCGTCTCTCTTCATCCGCTTCCCGCGCAGCTTTACCGGCCATGACCTGCCGCTGATCCGGCCCAATGCGTCCAATCAGCTCGACTACGAAGGGGAAATCGCTGTCATCATCGGCACAGGGGGACGCCACATCCCCGAAGATACAGCTCTGAACCATGTCGCAGCTCTGAGCCTGGCCAACGAAGGCACGCTGCGGGACTGGGTGCGCCATGCCAAGTTCAACGTGACACAGGGCAAGAACTTTGACAGATCGGGCGCAATGGGGCCTTGGCTGGTGCCGTTCACCCACCCGGCTCAGATCGAAGACGTGCGATTGACCACCCGTGTAAACGGCGAAGTGCGTCAGGACGACCGGACCGGACGCATGATTTTCCCGGTGGCGCGGCAGATTTCCTATATCTCCACCTTCACCACTCTGGCGCCCGGCGATATCGTCGTGTCCGGCACGCCCACGGGGGCGGGTGCGCGGCTCGATCCACCGCAATACCTGCGGCCCGGCGATGTCGTCGAAGTCGAAGCGGAGGGAATTGGCGTCCTGCGCAACACGGTTGAGGATGAAGCATGACGCCAGATCAGGTTCAGGAAGCCGCGGACGCGCTCTTTGCCGCCGAGCACCTGAATGAACAGATTGGTCTGCTTTCGGTCGCCTATCCCGGCATGACGATGGACGATGCCTATGCCGTGCAGTCCGCGCTCATTGACCGGAAGATGGCCGCAGGTCGCCGCCGCATTGGCTGGAAGATCGGCCTGACAAGCCGTGCGATGCAAGACGCCCTGAAGATCGACACGCCCGACAGCGGCGTTCTGTTGGATGACATGCGGTTCGGCGATGGCGCCACCGTTCCACAAGGCCGCTTCATCCAGCCCCGTGTCGAAGCGGAAATCGCATTCGTCATGAAAGCCCCGCTTGCCGGGGCAGAGGTTTCACGCGCCGATGTCTTGGCGGCGACGGACTGTGTCGCTCCGTCGCTGGAAATCCTCGACACGCGCATTCTTCGCGCCGACCGTGACACCGGAAAGCCGCGCGTGATCGTCGACACGATCTCGGACAATGCTGCAAATGCCGGAGTCGTTCTTGGCGCGGACCAACATGCCGTGGACGCCTTCGATCTGCGCTGGGTGGGCGCAATCGTGTCCCGCGACGGCACGGTGGAGGAAACCGGTCTTGGCGCCGGCGTTTTGAACGATCCGGTCGAGTCGGTCGTTTGGCTGGCCCGTCGGATGGCAGTCTATGGCCAAAGCATCGGCGCTGGGGATATCGTACTGTCCGGGTCATTTATTCGCCCGATCGAAGCCCATCCGGGCTGCGAAATCACAGCCGAGTTTGGACCATTCGGATCTGTTCAGATCAGCTTTGCATAAGGAACCCAAAGATGCCCGCGCCACACAACGCCTTTAAACAAGCCATGAGCGACGGAAAAACAACCTTTGGCTGCTGGCTAAGCTTTGCCGACGTTGGCGCAGCAGAGATCATGGGCACTGCGGGTTTTGACTGGCTGGTGATTGATGGCGAACACTCACCCAACGATATCCGGTCAATCCGCGACCAACTCATTGCGCTGGAGGGCAGCGCCTCTGATGTCATCGTGCGCGTGCCCATTGGCGAGACCTGGCTGATCAAACAGGTTCTGGATGCCGGAGCTCAAACTGTTCTGGTGCCCATGGTCGACAATGCAGAACAGGCGCGTGAGCTTGTCCGGGCCGTCACTTACCCGCCCGATGGCACGCGCGGGGTGGGCGCTGCGGCCGCGCGCGCCACGCGGTTTGGCAACATCACTGACTACGTTTCCACCGCGGACGCGCAAATCTCCTTGCTGGTGCAGGTCGAAAGCCGCGCAGGCATTGCCGCATTGGATGACATCCTTGCGGTTGAGGGGATTGATGGCGTCTTCATCGGTCCTGCAGATCTCTCGACGGACATGGGGTTCTCCGGGAACAGCACGGCGCCTGAGGTGCATGCGACCATCATGGACGCTCTGCGCCGCATCGACGCGTCAGGCAAAGCCGCAGGCATCATGGCCCTGACCGATCTGACCGAGGACTATCTGGAGGCGGGCGCGCGTTTCCTGGCGGTTGAGATCGACGTTCGCATTCTTGTCCAGAACGCCCGCGCCGTCGCACGTCGCTGGATCAAGTCCTAACCATCAATCCGCAGTCCTTCTCACCGCGCAGCACTGGTTGCATCGGGCGGGGGCACATGGCACCTGCTGTGCACGACAGGGAGGCAAGCGGTCATGCGCGCTGGATTGGTAATGCTATGCTTGGCCTATGTGCTGAGCCAGTTCTTTCGCGCCTTCCTCGCGGTCTTGACCACGGCGCTGGAAGCCGATCTGGGCGCACGGGCCGAAGACCTGGCAGCAGCCTCGGGCTTTTGGTTTCTTGCCTTTGCCGCGATGCAACTGCCTGTGGGATGGGCGCTGGACCGGATCGGCCCGCGCCGGACCGCTTCGGTCTTGCTTTTCTTGGGCGGCGGCGGCGGTGCGGCTTTGTTCGCAATGGCGGGCAGCCCTGATCACCTTGGTGTCGCGATGCTGTTGATCGGAATCGGGTGTTCTCCGGTCTTGATGGCTTCCTACTATATCTTTGCCCGGCAATTCCCTGCGGCCCAATTCGCCACACTCGCAGCCGTCATGCTCGGGGTCGGTTCCATAGGTAACCTGGTGGCCTCTTATCCCATGGCCCTGATGGTAGAGATGATCGGCTGGCGCCCTGCCCTCTGGGGACTTGCAGGGCTGTCGGTTGCCGTGGCCCTCGGCATTTGGGCTGCGGTGAAGGACCCACCGCCGCTCGAGGGAGAGATCAAGGGGTCAGTCCTTGAACTACTCCGTATGCCGGTGCTCTGGGCCATTCTGCCACTGATGTTTGTGAACTACGCCCCCTCAGGCGCAATTCGCGGCCTCTGGATCGGGCCATATCTTTCGGATGTCTATGGGTTGAGCAACGTGCAGATTGGGCAGGCGACGCTGGTTATGGGGCTGGCGATGATCCTCGGGACCTTCGCCTACGGGCCTCTGGATCGCATTCTGAAGACCAGAAAATGGGTGGTCTTCACCGGAAATCTGGTGGCATCTCTCATTTTGGGCGTGCTCACATTCTGGACCGATCTCTGGGTTGTCGCCGCCATCGGTCTTATGGCGCTTTTGGGAGTCTTTGGCGCCTCCTTTCCGGTTGTCATCGCCCATGGACGCAGTTTTTTCCCGCCACATCTGGTTGGGCGGGGTGTCACCTTGATGAACCTCTTTGGGATCGGCGGGGTTGGCATTATGCAATTTGCATCCGGGCGCCTGCACGCGGGATTGTCCGACTCCTCCGTGACCGCCCCCTATACCGCGATTTTCGGGTTCTTTGGGCTGGCACTTTTGCTAGGAACGCTGCTTTATGCGTTCAGTCGCGACAGTCTGGACTGATAGGCCCCTTTCCCACCCGAAGATTTGCCGATAAGACACCGCAGCCGGTCAATAGGCCGTGCACCAAGCTGGAGAAAGTTATGGGCTACCGCGTCGTCGTCGTCGGCGCCACTGGAAATGTGGGCCGCGAAATGCTGAACATACTGGCCGAGCGCCAGTTTCCCGTTGAGGAACTGGCCGTTCTGGCCAGCCGCAAATCATTGGGCACAGAAGTCAGCTTTGGCGAGACGACACTCAAGACGCAGGACCTGGATGCCTTTGACTTTGCCGGGTGGGACATTGCGCTTTTTGCCGTCGGTTCGGAGGCGACCAAGATTTACGCGCCGCGCGCGGCCAAGGCCGGATGTGTCGTGATCGACAACTCGTCGCTCTATCGCTACGACCCTGAGGTTCCGCTGGTTGTACCGGAGGTGAACCCGGACGCGGTCATGGACTATTCGAAGAAGAACATCATCGCGAATCCCAACTGCTCGACCGCGCAAATGGTGGTGGCGCTGAAACCGCTGCATGATCGCGCACGGATCAAACGTGTTGTTGTCAGCACATACCAATCCGTCAGCGGCGCTGGCAAAGAGGGGATGGACGAGCTCTGGGACCAGACCAAGGCGGTCTACAATCCCACGGATGACAAGCCCGCGAAGAAGTTCCAGAAACAGATCGCGTTTAACCTCATCCCGCAGATCGACGTCTTCATGGAAGATGGCTCGACCAAAGAAGAGTGGAAGATGGTCGCCGAAACCAAGAAGATCGTCGATCCGTCCATCAAGGTCACGGCAACATGTGTGCGCGTGCCGGTCTTTGTCGGTCACTCCGAAGCTGTGAACATCGAGTTCGAAGAGTTTCTGGACGAGGACGAGGCGCGCGATATCCTCCGCGAGGCGCCGGGTATCATGGTGATCGACAAACGCGAGGACGGTGGATACGTCACCCCGATCGAATGCGTGGGGGACTATGCCACGTTTATCAGCCGCATCCGGCAGGACAGCACGATTGAGAACGGCCTGAACCTGTGGTGCGTCAGCGACAACCTCCGCAAGGGTGCGGCCCTGAACGCCGTTCAGATCGCAGAAACGCTGGGGACGCGGGTGCTGAAGAAGGGCTGATCCTGACAGCGCCCACAACATGAAGAGGGCGGTCTGATTTCTCAGACCGCCCTTTTTTGGTGTTTCAGCATATGCGCGTCAGGAGCGAAACTTGCGGAACCCTACCAGCGACCCCAGTGCCGCGATCAGCATCCAAGCTGCCGCCGGGAGTGGGATGGGCGGGATACTGCTGCTCGAGGTTCTCGACGCCTCAAACAAAAAGTCATTTGCGCCACTGTAACCCTGTTTGGGGTGCACCCAACCTGCGCCAGCCAGTTTGCCCGGGTTGTTGCCGAACCGGGTCAAGCCAGTTGAACCTTGGACGCCGAAGTAGAAGGCTTGGCCACCATTATCTAGGCCATAGCCAAGATTGATCACGCCGGGTCCTCCGACTTCTGTAAGGATTCCGCTTCCCCCGGTCGCAGTAAAGTAACCGTTTGCCTGATCCGTAAACGAAATGCCTGTGAAGATATACGTGAGCTTCCAGAGGCCTAGATCGTCGTTTATGTTTGTGTTGGTGCTCACATTACCCGAGTTCGCCCGAACATTACCAGAAATGCTCGCAGCAATCGGACCAGCGCCGCTTCCAAGCCCGTTCTCGACGGCCAGAATAGCAGGGTTCACCATGTCATCGGCAAACGAGAAGGCCAAGCTTTCGGCACCTGGCAATCCATGATCATAGCGCAGACCGTACTCCAAAGGAGGATTCTCGCTGCCTTCTTCGGTATCAAAAATGCTGAAGTTCAGAACGGCTGCGTCTGCTATCGGAGCCAGCGCAACGACTGCGGCGGCCAGAGCAGCGGCTTTCAAACCTTGGAAATTCATTACAGGTGCCCTCCACAGGCGGAATGGAAAAATAGGAAGTACTGCGCCTTTTCTATCGCGATCACCGTTTTGCACCAATGGAAAATGAGGCTGTTTTGGGGCAAGCCGCAATTTCCCGGTTTTTTTCACCAAATAGTTGCAACGAACTGGGTCATTGTTCCCCATTGTTGAGCAGCGATGGATAGTTTCATCTATTGGGTTAGCGGGATGTTAGCTGCTCGCTTTAGGCGTGTGGCGTCGATAGCACCCCTTCACAACCCGAGGCTGTGAAGGCCTCACCACACACAGATCAAGCGTTGAATTTGGCTGGAATGACTCAAATCGTGATTCGGAATGGCGGACACTGCGCGCCGGAGATGCCCTGCTTTGTCGCAAAATTCGAACGAGACGATCAGTTTGCCGAAACCATTTAGGAACCTGTTGACGAGATCCTGACCTTGGCCGTGGGGGCCTTGAGATAAGGGGTGGATGTGGTGGACGCAGTGATTGCACTGATACCGAACGACTCGGTGCGGCTGGAACCCGAACGGGTGAATGGTCTTTACAAGCAACTGGGTGAAGCGGGTGCCGAGGATGTGGTGTGTCGCGCCGTCGAAGAGCTGGCCGCGCGCTTGTCCAGCTGCAATCGGGCATGGCAACGGAACGAAACTGAAAACCTGCGCAAGAGCGCCCGGTCCATTGTCGCCATCGCGGATCAGTTGGGGATGGACTCGCTTGCGGCGGTTGCCGGAGATGTCACGCGCACGATTGATGCGGGCGATGTCGTTGCCGTTGCCGCAACGCTCGCACGGCTGATGCGGATTGGCGAGCGGTCACTAATGGCGGTTTGGGACATGCAGGATCTTTCTGTCTGAGCGCCTTGCGGTTGGTCGTCACTGCGTTACCTTGCACGCGCATTTCCCAGATTAGGCCCGACCACGATGTCCCTTTGCTTTGCCCCCAACGATCCCGATGCCATCGAACTGCACGTGATCGATTCAGACAGCCTGTCCGACTGGCTGGGCGCACAAGAGGAAAGCGTCGCCGCCTGGGCGATTGCCAACAGTTTCAAGGCTGGCATCGGCGAAACGCTTTTGGTGCCCGCAGCAGATGGCTCTGTTCGTATGGCAGCCGCCGGGATCGGATCGGCGGCCCAACGGTCGCGCAGCCGGTTTGCGCTGGCCGCCGCAGCCGCGGCCCTGCCAGCCGGGACGTACAGGATTGCCACTCCTCTCGACGAGGCCGAAACCGAAGCGCTTGGGTGGCTGCTCGCGGGTTACAAGTTCGATCGCTACAAATCCGCGACACAGGCGCCTGCCTTGTTGATCGCGCCCGATGGCGTCGATGCTGAAAAGGTCGAGGCTTTTGCGGCGAGCGAGGCACTGACCCGCGACCTGATCAACACGCCAGCGTCGGACATGGGTCCGGATGCGCTGGAAGAAGCCGCACGAACACTCGCCGCCGGACAAGGCGCCGAGATTGCTGTCATCACCGGTGACGATTTGCTCGATCAGAACTTCCCCATGATCCACACGGTCGGACGCGCGGCGGCGCGGGCGCCCCGCCTGATCGATATGTCCTGGGGTCAGTCCGGACCGAAAGTGACATTGGTGGGCAAAGGGGTGTGTTTCGATACCGGGGGCCTGAACCTCAAACCCGGCGCGTCCATGGGCCTTATGAAAAAAGACATGGGTGGGGCGGCAACGGTGCTGGGTCTGGCAAACATGATCATGGTTCTGAAACTGCCGCTGCAACTGCGCGTTCTGATCCCAGCAGTCGAAAACGCCGTGGCGGGTGACGCCTATCGCCCCGGCGACATCCTGACGGCCCGCAACGGGCTGACCGTCGAAGTGAACAACACAGATGCCGAAGGGCGGCTGGTGCTGGCTGATGCGCTGTCTTACGCGTCCGAGTCAGACCCCGACTTGATCCTCTCGATGGCAACCCTCACTGGCGCGGCGCGTGTGGCGGTGGGACCGGATCTCGCGCCATTCTACACCGACGACGAAGAGGTCGCCGCCGCACTGTCTCGAGCGGGAAAGGCAACCGCTGATCCGGTCTGGCGTCTGCCGTTCCATGCTCCATATGAGGCGATGATCGAGCCGGGTATCGCCGATCTGGACAACGCGCCCAAGGGCGGTTTTGCCGGCTCCATCACGGCCGCCTTGTTTTTGCGTCGCTTCGTCGAAGGCGCACGTTACACGCATTTTGACATCTATGGGTGGCAACCCAAAGCCGCCCCGGCCCGGCCAGTGGGCGGCGCGGGTCAGGGCGCACGCGCTGTCTTCGAGGCGCTTCCCGAGCTTCTCTCGTTATGACGGATCGCCGCGCGCTTCTGAGCAATGGCAAGGTCGCCCACAGCGCTCTGCGGGGGCAGGTTGTGGCGGATCGCTTCACGGATGGCACTTTGATGCAGGTTGCAGAGCCGGTAGCGGCGCTGCTCGATACACCGAACGGCACCCGGGAGCGCGAGGCTCTGCTCGGGGACCGCATGCTGGTTCTGGAAAGCGCCGATGGCTTTGCGTTTGGGGCCCTGCAACGTGACGGGTATGTCGGGTACGTTGTTGAAACCGATCTGGCGGCTGACCACCCAGAGGCGACGCACCGCGTATCTGTTCCGCGCACCTACGCCAAGGCGACGCCCGAGCTGAAGACTTTTGAACCCGTGTTGAACCTGTCCTTTGGCGCAGCGGTTGCGGTCACCGAAGAGATCGGAGAGTGGACCGGCATCGCACTGCGCGACGGTGTACGTTATCTTCCGACCGCGCATCTGGACCGCATCGGGGAGGTTGCGTCCGACCCGGTTTCGGTCGCACGTTTGTTCCTCGGAACACCTTACCTTTGGGGCGGCAACTCGGCCTTTGGTCTTGATTGTTCGGGTCTGGTGCAGGCCGCCTGTTTGGCATGTGGCATTGCCTGCCCGGGAGACAGCGATCAGCAGCGGACCCAACTCGGAGCGGAGCTCGCATCGGGAGCTGCTCCCGAGGTGGGGGATCTTCTCTTTTGGCGCGGCCACGTCGCATTTGTCGCTTCGCCGACAACGATCCTGCACGCCAACGCCCATCATATGCGCGTGGTCGAAGAACCCATGGACGCGGCCCTGGCAAGGATCGCGGCGAGCGACACCGGGCCGGTCACATCTCATCGACGTCTATAGGGTCAGTCCACGGCGCGGATCAGCTTGCGTTCGAGAACCCGCAACACGGTCTTGAGGTCGTGCCCGCGTTTCAGGATTTGCCCATCCATCCCAACGACAGAGTACTGGCCCTGTCGCTGACGCAGCCTGGGGTGCTTTTCAATCCGATAGAGTGGATTTTCAGCGGTCCTGCGAAACACCGAAAACACGGCCATATCCCGCAGGCAGGAGATGCCGTAGTCTCGCCATTCTCCCGCCGCGACCATCCGACCGTACAAAGACAGGATTACTGACAACTCTTTGCGGTCAAAAGCGACCTGAATGGAGTTTGATTGGGCGGGAAAGGGAGTAGCGGACTGAAACGTCATGGCCCAGAGTTGCGCCATTCCGGTTTCAAATCAAGTCTCTGTTGAGGATACGAACCTTTGTGCCAATGTAGCGTCCGCCTTGGGCATCGGTGCCTCTCCGTCCAGCGGGGTATCAAGCCAGCTCTCCCCCGACCCCAACAACCTGCGATAGCACCCCGCCACGGATTGGCGCGCATGCACCAGTGGCGCGTCAGCGGGCAAGAGTTCCGGAACGAGCTCAGGAAAGCGCAAAACGATCCGTCGCCAGCGATGGATCAGCAACATCCGCGCCGCTGCTGCGTCCAATCCCGCCAGCGTGAGTCCTGAGAGGGCATTCAGATCAGCCGAAAGAGCCTCCAATGCCTGCCGATGCTCATCAGTCAGAAGCGAGGCACGGTAAGCCTCGGAGATGTGAGACAAACGCCCCTGCACTACGCAATCTGCGCTCGAAACCGCCTGATCTGCCGGTGAAACGGCAACCGAGATCTCGCGACCGGCTTCCAGTCTCAGGAGCATGGACCATTCCGAAACCGGCGCGGCTCTGGGTGCGGCATAGATCCGGCTGGTCGCGGGTGCAAACCGGTCAATCCCCTGCGCGCTCAGACGACAAAGACTGCTGCGCCCTTGTCGCTCGCGCTCCAACCATCCATCCCGCGTCAGTCGCGAAAGTGCTGTTCGAACCGTCCCGGATTCAACACCAACGCGCCCCAGCAGTTGACCCAACCGCTGCGTGGTGATCTGACCACCGCGATGCTGGACCAGATCACCGAACACCGTGATCACCAAAGACCACACCCGCAGGCGACCTTCGGCATGCAAAGCGGAAATGAGCGGCGCAAGCGGATCCATCCGCGCGGGTTTAGCGCGTATAGGACACCATCGTCAAAAGCTCATATTCAGCCACCTGCTCGTCATCCTGATTGGTAAGAATGACACTCCAGGCCACCTCACCGTAGCTGTCGGTCCGCCGCGTTTTCCGTTTGCAGGTCAATTGCACGGCAATGCTGTCACCCGGGCTGACGGGCTTTTGAAAACTCAAGCTGTTCAAACCCGTGTTGGCGAGCACAGGGCCGGGATCAGGTTGCACAAACAGACCCGCCGCAAAGCTGAGCAAAAGGTAGCCATGGGCCACACGTCCCGGAAAGAACGGATTTGCCTTGGCCGCTTCTTCGTCCATGTGGGCGTAAAAAGTATCGCCCGTGAAGGTCGCAAAGTGTTCGATGTCCTCGAGCGTGACTGTTCGCGCTGCAGTGTGCAACGTCTCCCCGATCGCAATCTCTTCAAAGGTCCTTTGAAACGGATGCTGGGGTCCCTGCGATGTCGATGCACCGGGTGCCCACTGTCCCGTGATGGCAGTGATCACGTCCGGGCTACCTTGGATGGCGGTGCGTTGCATGTAATGCAGGACACCCCGTATCCCGCCAAGCTCCTCGCCGCCTCCCGCGCGCCCCGGTCCGCCGTGGACCATGTGCGGCAGAGGGGCGCCATGCCCGGTGCTTTCGCGGGCATTGTCCGCTCCGGTGATGTAAAGGCGCCCATGCCAGGCCGCGCTGCCCAGCGCGACGTCGCGCGCCACATCAGGGTCGTCCGTGACCAGAGACGCCACCAGCGAACCGCCTCCCCGGTTGGCCAACACAGACGCGTGGGCAAGATCACGATAAGGCATCACCGTGGAGACCGGCCCAAAAGCTTCCAAACTGTGTACGGCATCAGAGGAATCGGGATCATCGCAGCGCAGCAGAGTCGGTCTCAGATACGCTCCTCCGGCGCTGACATCGCTTTTCACCAGGTTTTCGGGGTCTCCGGTCAAAGAGATCGTCTCAGCGGATAGTGCCGCCAGTTTTTCCAGCACATCGTTCTTTTGTGCCGTGGATGCCAACGCCCCCATCCTTGTCGTTTCGTCAGCGGGATCCCCCACCACCGTGCCCTCCAGGCGCGCCATCAACGCCTCGGACACATCCGGGAGCACGTGCTCGGGCACAATGATGCGCCGGATTGCCGTGCACTTTTGCCCGGCCTTGGTGGTGATTTCGGTCGTGGCTTCTTTGATGAACTGGTCGAACGCAGCGCTGCCCGCGACGACATCCGGTCCCAGGATCGTCGCATTCAGGCTATCCTGCTCGGCATGAAACCTGACTGAGTTGCGCACCAGGGCAGGTGTGTTGCGCAGTCCATGTGCAGTGTCCGCCGACCCTGTGAAGGCCACGGCGTCCTGCGGGCCCAGCCGGTTCAGTATATCGCCGACCCCCCCGACCACCAACTGCACGGATCCGTCCGGCAATAATCCGGAGTCGATGATCATCCGAAAACACGCTTCGGTCAGGTAACTTGTCTGGGTCGCGGGTTTTACGATTGCCGGCACACCGGCCAGGAGCGTCGGTGCCAGTTTCTCCAACATGCCCCATACCGGGAAGTTGAACGCATTAATATGCACGGCGACCCCTTGCATGGGCACGGCGATATGTTGTCCGATAAACGCGCCGCTGCGCGAGAGGCCCTCTGCGTCGCCGTCGACATAAACATGACCGTCGGGCATTTCGCGACGCCCCTTCGACGCGATCACCATCATTGTGCCAATGCCGCCATCGATGTCGATCGCACCATCCCGGCGTGTCGCACCCGTCAGTGGGTTGAGCGCGTAGAGCTCTTCCTTTCTCTCATTCAGATAGACAGCTACAGCCTTGATCATCTTGGCGCGCTGATGAAAGGTCATCTCGCGCAGCGCTGGCCCGCCGGTGCCGCGCGCCCAGTCAAGCATCCCCTGCACGTCCAATTTGGCCCCGCCAGCGACGGCAATCTGGGAACCGGAGACCGGCCCGAAAATAGGCCGTGCATCGGCTCCGGGCGCGACCCATTCGGACATTGCATAGCTGGCAGGTTGTAGCATGACAGGATCCCCCTCAGTGTCGCGGGCAACATGCCGTGCGCGGCGGCAGAAATCAACACTATTGACCGCTCGGTCGGTTTTGTGCAGTTTGCGGATCACGGGAGGAACGGGCATGACGCCGCAGCAACGTGCAGAGCGCAGCGCAGAAGTGATGTGGGCCAACGACGCAGCGTCCAAGTGGCTTGGGCTGACACTCGACAAGGTTGGGCCGGGCACCGCAACCATGTCGTTTGAGGTTCAGCAACACCATTTGAA